>OY968773.1:0-2990000 GCA_963695315.1 uncultured Gammaproteobacteria bacterium | reverse complement strand
GAAGTCGTAACAAGGTAGCCGTACGGGAACGTGCGGCTGGATCACCTCCTTTCAAGAGAAACGCGCCAACAGTAAAGGCGCGAGTTCCCAGCACAAATTACCTGCCTGAGTGAAGCGGCGGCCCGCAAGCTCTAAATGATCGGGCTGCAGAAGTTTGGGTCTGTAGCTCAGTTAGTTAGAGCGCACCCCTGATAAGGGTGAGGTCGGGGGTGCAACTCCTCCCAGACCCACCAAACATATCTTACGGGTACGGGGCCATAGCTCAGCTGGGAGAGCGCCTGCTTTGCAAGCAGGAGGTCACCGGTTCGATCCCGGTTGGCTCCACCAGCCACTACTTGCCGCCCACCAAATTTGCACGTCGAACATGCGCGATGACCCGAGCTCACGGTTGATTTGAGAACCTGATCTCGTGTGATCGCGCGCTGCGAAGATCGCGACGTGCTGCTCTTTAACAATCCGGAAAGTTTTTTGTTTTGACGCCCATTTTCAAGCGAAATGTAATTTTTCGATTGGAAATGTCGCGTTCGCAAATATCGATGAATCAGCTCCATATCTCCAAACTCCTTGGGGTTATATGGTCAAGTGAATAAGCGCATATGGCGGATGCCTTGGCGGTAGAAGGCGATGAAGGACGTGGTAGCCTGCGATAAGCGTCGGCGAGCTGGCAAACAAGCTTCGACCCGGCGATTTCCGAATGGGGAAACCCACCGTTTTCGAACGGTATTTCACGCTGAATAAATAGGCGTGAGAAGCGAACCCGGTGAATTGAAACATCTCAGTAACCGGAGGAAAAGAAATCAACCGAGATTCCCCTAGTAGTGGCGAGCGAACGGGGACCAGCCCAGTTGTGGTAATCGGGTAAGTGTTAGTGGAACAGTCTGGAAAGTCTGGCCATAGAAGGTGATAGCCCTGTAGACGAAAACACAAGCCCGTGAGCAACGAAGAGTAGGACGAGACACGTGCAATCTTGTCTGAACATCGGGGGACCATCCTCGAAGGCTAAATACTCTCTACCGACCGATAGTGAACCAGTACCGTGAGGGAAAGGCGAAAAGAACCCCCGTGAGGGGAGTGAAATAGAACCTGAAACCGTATGCGTACAAGCAGTCGGAGCCTTCCGCAAGGAGGGTGACGGCGTACCTTTTGTATAATGGGTCAGCGAGTTATTTTCAGTGGCGAGGCTAACCGCATAGGGGAGCCGTAGGGAAACCGAGTCTTAAACGGGCGCTACAGTCGCTGGGAATAGACCCGAAGCCAGTCGATCTATCCATGTCCAGGATGAAGGCCAGGTAACACTGGCTGGAGGTCCGAACGAACCACTGTTGCAATAGTGCGTCGATGAGGTGTGGATAGGAGTGAAAGGCTAATCAAGGCTGGCGATAGCTGGTTCTCCCCGAAAGCTATTTAGGTAGTGCCTCGAGTGATTACTCAGGGGGGTAGAGCACTGTTTGGAGAAGGGGGCCATCTCGGCCTACCGACTCCATGCAAACTCCGAATACCCTGAAGTACAGCTCGGGAGACACACGGCGGGTGCTAACGTCCGTCGTGAAAAGGGAAAAAACCCAGACCATCAGCTAAGGTCCCCAAGTTTCGGCTAAGTGGTAAACGATGTGAGAAGGCATAGACAGCCAGGAGGTTGGCTTAGAAGCAGCCATCCTTTAAAGAAAGCGTAATAGCTCACTGGTCTAGTCGGCTCGCGCGGAAGATTTAACGGGGCTAAGCCGAGCACCGAAGCTATGGATTTGGTGACGCAAGTCATCAAGTGGTAGGGGAGCGTTCCGTAAGCCTGCGAAGGTGTGCTGCGAGGCATGCTGGAGGTATCGGAAGTGCGAATGCTGACATGAGTAACGTTAAAGCGGGTGAAAAACCCGCTCGCCGAAAACCCAAGGTTTCCTGAGCCACGTTAATCGGCTGAGGGTGAGTCGGTTCCTAAGGCGAGACCGAAAGGTGTAGTCGATGGAAAGCAGGTTAACATTCCTGCACCGATGTCTACTGCGATGGGGTGACGGAGAAGGCTAGATCAGCGGCAGCAGTGCCGTTCAAGGTCGTAGGGGGTATCTCCTGGAAAATCCGGAGATACGCTATCCCCGAGATCCGAGTACGAAGGTTCCGTAAAAAGAACCCGAAGTGATTGATGCCACGCTTCCGGGAAAAGCCTCTAAGCTTCAGGTAGACATTGACCGTACCGTAAACCGACACTGGTGGGTGAGGAGATAATCTCCTAAGGCGCTTGAGAGAACTCGGGTTAAGGAACTCTGCAAATTGATACCGTAACTTCGGGAGAAGGTATGCCTCCTTGGGTGACCGGACTTGCTCCAGAAGCTCATAGAGGTCACAGGTAATCGGTGGCTGCGACTGTTTACCAAAAACACAGGACTCTGCGAACACGTAAGTGGATGTATAGGGTCTGACGCCTGCCCGGTGCCGGAAGGTTAATTGATGGGGTCAGCCGCAAGGCGAAGCTCTTGATCGAAGCCCCGGTAAACGGCGGCCGTAACTATAGAGATAGAAACAGTTAGTAGTAGTATTGCAGAGTGATCCACAGGACCAAAGTTGTAGTTACGTAAATAAACTTGGCTATATGCTGGAAACTCCGAGCATCCTCTAGTACTCGCCACGCAAGCGGCAGTGAAAATCTAAGAGGTGCGGACAATCAGCAGGAAAGACCGGAGTCATCCGGAATCCTCAGAGACTATACGCCAGGCTCTCTTTTCGGAGAGATGAGATAGTCCGAGCTGCATGGCGACATGCAGGAGTGATGCGCAATGCATGACTCCGTCAATACGCAATCTGGTATTGATGAACGCAAAGAACGGTTGAATAAGTAGGTAATTGCAGCACAAATGCAATATCGCTACCTCTGAACGGCCGTTCTAAAATTTGGCTATATGCTGGAACAGCTGAGTATCCGGAGGTACCGATCCTCGAACAGGGGAGCGGTGATAATCCGACCGGTGCAGCCAATCAGCAGGAAAGACTGATGCATGCATCAGAATCCTCAGAGACTACACGCCAAACACCGGCGCTTGCGCTAGTGAAGATATAGTCCGATCTTGATGGCGACACCAAGTTAACAAAAATGCCTAAGGTGGAATCGCTGCCTTAGTAAAATTTGGCTATATGCTGGAATCTCCGTGAATGCTGCGATACTCGTTGTATAACGACGACTGTGTGCGTGAACCGAACACAGCGGGCGTAGCAGCAGTGAAAAATCGTCAGCTGCGGACAATCAGCAGGAAAGGCTGATCAAAATCGGTTGGATCGTCGGTTTTGTGGACGGAGAGGGTTGTTTTTCAATCCATTTTGTCCGTCAGCCCACGCGAGAGAATCGCAAGGGCTACAAGACTGGCTTCCAAGTGGCTCATGGGTTTGTCGTGACACAAGGCGCAAGAAGTGCCGAGTGCCTGCACATGCTCAAGAGATTCTTTGGAGTTGGCCGAATCTTCATCAACCGAAGGTTCGACAACCACAAGGAAGATTTATGTCAGTTCGTCGTTTCGAAGCGAAGCGATCTTCTCAATTCGATCATTCCATTCTTTCAACAGTATCCATTGCGCACTTCGAAGAAGCATGACTTCGAGAAGTTCGTGAGGTGCATGAAGATGATCGAGCGGAATGTGCATCTGACTCCGCGTGGGTTGCTCAAGATCGCTGAACTCACACAAACGATGAACCACTGCAAGCCACGTACTGAAATGATCAGAATCCTCAGAGACTACATGCCAAACACCGACCCCTCAGTCGGTGAAGATATAGTCCCGTCTGCATGGCGACATGCAGGATGAGCGAAGATGCCCATCGGATTTAGTAGAAGAGAAACTCTTTCTAAATCAAAGACTTAGCTCCGAGCGAAATTCCTTGTCGGGTAAGTAACATTGCCCAGAACGGAAGCGATTCCGTTTGTACAACCGGCTCAAATCGGTGAAACCCCAACGATGACTTCAGCAGGTGCATCACGGGTAATACCGAGGGTAAGACCAAACGCGAGTTTGGATCCCGTAACGACTCAGGGGATGAGATCCCTGGATGGCGACAGCGCCATAACACGCCGGCCCTGATCTCAAATAAGCAGACGAAGATCACTCGAATCGCTGCGATCAGGTGAACGTATAGTCTATGCCGCAGGAAACTGCGGATTCACATGAAGTTCCGACCTGCACGAATGGCGTAACGCTGGCCACACTGTCTCGACCCGAGACTCAGTGAAGTTGAAATCGCTGTGAAGATGCGGCGTAGCTGCGGCAAGACGGAAAGACCCCGTGAACCTTTACTACAGCTTTACACTGAACTTTGACCTTGTCTGTGTAGGATAGGTGGGAGCCTTTGAAGCGAGGGCGCTAGCTCTTGTGGAGGCAACGTTGAAATACCACCCTGATAATGTCGGAGTTCTAACCTTGGCCCGTAATCCGGGTTGGGGACAATGTATGGTGGGTAGTTTGACTGGGGCGGTCTCCTCCTAAAGAGTAACGGAGGAGTGCAAAGGTACCCTCAGCGCGGTCGGTCATCGCGCATAGAGTGCAATGGCATAAGGGTGCTTGACTGCGAGACTGACAAGTCGAGCAGGTGCGAAAGCAGGTCATAGTGATCCGGTGGTTCTGTATGGAAGGGCCATCGCTCAACGGATAAAAGGTACTCCGGGGATAACAGGCTTATTCCTCCCAAGAGTCCACATCGACGGAGGAGTTTGGCACCTCGATGTCGGCTCATCACATCCTGGGGCTGTAGCAGGTCCCAAGGGTTCGGCTGTTCGCCGATTAAAGTGGTACGCGAGCTGGGTTCAAAACGTAGATAACACTGCGTTGCCAGGAAGTAATTCCTGGAAAAATTTAACTGGCTCATATCGGTGGAGCCCTCCTGAAGTGACAAACTGCTTCAAAGGGTAATACCGAGGGAAGGCGGGTAATGATGGGTGCGACAACCCTTGCGTTCTTGGTTGGCACACCGCCGATCTCAAATAGTTGAGATCACATGGTTGCCTTGCCCCTGTAGAGACTGATCCATTATGGAGAGAGTCGCTGGACACCACAGCGGCTAAGACGCCAATCGCCTCTGTGCAAGCGGAGGATGAAGGTATAGTCCATGCCACCAGAAATGGTGGATTGACATGCGTGAGACAGTTTGGTCCCTATCTGCCGTAGCCGTTGGAGATTTGAGGGTGAGCTGTCCTTAGTACGAGAGGACCGGGATGGACGCACCTCTGGTGTTCCGGTTGTCACGCCAGTGGCACTGCCGGGTAGCTATGTGCGGACGGGATAACCGCTGAAAGCATCTAAGCGGGAAGCCCCCCCCAAGACTAGATCTCCCTGGGAACTCGATTCCCCTAAAGGGCCCAAGTAGACCACTTGGTTGATAGGCTGGGTGTGTAAGGTCAGTAATGACTTCAGCTAACCAGTACTAATTGCCCGTGAGACTTGACCATATAACCTCAAGCAGTTTGGCTTGAGAGGATTGATGCAAGCGATGGAGTGATTCATCGCGAACGCGACAGCGTCAGAACGAGAAACTTCCGGATTGCGGTGATGGGCCGCCGAGTGGCGGCCCGGTCATCGAGACAGTTTGCCTGGCGGCTATAGCGAGCGGGAACCACCCGATCCCTTTCCGAACTCGGAAGTGAAAACGCTCTGCGCCGATGGTAGTGTGGCCGCAAGCCATGCCAGAGTAGGTCACTGCCAGGCTCCCAAATGCAACGCCCCTCAGGGATCGACAAACCCTGAGGGGCTTTTGCTTTGCAGGCTCGATCAGCCCAAGCTAAAGTTGCAGCTGGGGTGCGCATTTCGGGTTCTGGTAGAACTTGCGGCGCGCATAATGATCTTTCCGATGTTGCCTGCACGGAATATCTGAACCACGCGCATGCTCATTCGCCGCATGACTGCTGCCGTGCCTTCGCTGCCCCTGCCGCCGCTGCAGGGCTATCTCTTCGCAGGACTCATGTGCTTCTTGGCGTGGCTCATGTCGCTTGCGGCGGACGTCTGGGTGGGGCCGCCACTGCCGACGCTGCCGTTCGTCATGGCCACCGTGCTCTCCGCAGGCGTCGGCGGCATGAATCCGGGACTGCTCGCCACAGTCGTGGGTGTGATCTTTGCATTCTTCGGCATCAGCCAGCGCATCGGCGAGGGCGCGATCCTCGCCCAGCGGGGGATCGTTACCCTGCTTTTCTACGCCGTGATTGGCGTCATGATCAGCGCGCTGTGCGATCAGCTGCATCGCTATCGCCGCGAAGCGCAGCGTCAGGCGCGCTTCTGCGACGAAGCGCACGATGCCATCTTCGCCTGGAATCTCGACGGGCCGGTTCTCTACTGGAACCGCGGCGCGGACGAGCTCTACGGGTTCGACCGCGCGGCTGCGGCCGAGCAGCACATCAGCCATCCATTGCTGGGTGCTGAGAATCGCGCCATGTTCGAGGACATCAAGTCCGCGCTGCTGCTCACCGGGCAATGGTCGGGAGAGCTGACCCACCGTCGCTCTGACGGTCGCCACGTGCGCGTGGAAAGCCGCATGCGCCTCATCCACGAGGGTACCGGACGACGCACCATCGTTGAAGCCGACCGCGATGTGACTGAGCGCATGCATACGCTCGATGCGCTGCGCGAAGCGGATCGGCGCAAGGATGAGTTTCTCGCAACGCTCGCCCACGAAATCAGGAACCCGCTCGCTCCCATTCGCCATGAGCTTGAGATCATGCGCGTTGCCGGCGGCAATCCCGACGTCACGCAACGGGCACGCGCCGTCATGGAGCGGCAGCTCACCCATCTCGTGCACCTCGTCGATGACCTCATGGACGTCAGCCGCATCACGCGCGGCAAGCTTGAACTGCGGCGCGAAAAACTCTCCCTCGCAGACGCCCTGCAGGCCGCGCTCGAGGCAAGCCGGCCGCTGATCGATGCGGCCCACCACGAACTCATCGTCAAACTGCCCGCCGCTCCGATCTACGTGCTGGGTGATATGACGCGACTCGCGCAGATCTTCTCGAACCTTCTGAACAACGCCGCCAAATACACCCCGCCCGGCGGGCGCATCACGTTGAGCGCGACTGCTGCGAATGATCAGGCAGTGATTGAGGTGCGTGACACGGGGGTGGGCATCGCCGCGGAGGCGTTACCGAATGTGTTTGAGATGTTTGCGCAGGCGAACCGCGCGCGCGGCCTCTCTCCGGGGCTGGGCATCGGGCTGGCGCTCGTGAGCGCGCTCACCGAAATGCACGGCGGCGCCGTGAGTGCGCAAAGCGCAGGCGTTGGCACGGGCAGTATTTTCACGGTGCGCTTGCCCGCATTACCGGCGTCCGAGGATGAGAATGTTCTTGCGCGGATCCCTGAGACTGCGCCTGCGGCGGTGCGCCGGCGTGTGCTGGTCGCGGACGATAACCTTGATGCCGCCGAATCCCTCGCCATGCTTCTCACCATGATGGGGCACGAGGTGCGCGCCGCTCACGATGGCATGCAGGCAGTGGAGCAGGCGGAGCAGTTTCGGCCCGATTTGATCCTGATGGACGTCGGCATGCCCAAAGTGGATGGACTGCAAGCGACGACGCAAATTCGCTCCAAGGCGTGGGGTGCCGCGCCGGTGATTGTGGCGCTCACCGGCTGGGGCCAGGAGGCCGACCGCAAGCGCTCCAAAGAGGCTGGCTGCGATGTGCACCTGGTGAAGCCTTTGGACTTCGATCGCCTGAGCGTGCTGCTGACCGAACTTGACGAAGTCCCCGCGCGCGGCTAGCAGCTAGTCGACGACCCCGCGCGCCACGCGCATCACCGGGTAGAGGTTGAACCGCTCGTCCCATGAGGGATGATGGCGCGCGAAGAACTCGAGCCGCGCGCCCGGATCCTGCGCAAATTTCGGATCCTTCGCGAGGCGCTCCGCAAACTCAGCGGCGATCTTGGGATCTTTGACGAGCATGTCGTGCGCGACCGCTTCGGCCACGTAAGCTTCCATGTATTCCTTGCGCTCGAAGTGCGCGTTGAAAAATCCCCACGCGGCGAACGAGTCCGGCGCGCGCGGCTCGAGCAGATTCATGACGAGCCGCGCCTTGGGTTGCGCGATGGGAACAAACAGCGAGCCTTTGGCAATAGGCCGCTCCGCGCTGGCCCACTGGCCCACGAATGAGGCCAGCATGTGCCCTTCGAAGGGCTTGGGTTCGAATTCCGCCTTCTCGGCATGGAATTCCTCCACGCGTTTTCCCCCAGATCCTTATCGATCAGGCGCGCCTCGATGCCGTGCAAGGCAAGGCGCTCGGCCACCCAGGCAGCGTGCGCGGGCGGCACGACGTAGCCGCCGGTCGGCGCGATCTCCTCGACCGAGGCGACGATGTCATCGTAAAGCGGGACGTGCCAGAGCTGCGGTTGCTGGGTGTCGTAGCGCAGCGCCAGCGCACCCGATGCAGCCGAGGGCGCGCGCGTGTAGGCATAGCCCTTGAAATCGATGCTGTGCGAGTGCTCGGTCACCTTGAAGGCGAGCGCCACCGGCGTGCCGCCGAGTGCGCGCGCCTTCGCATCGCTGGCGTGCGCGGCCTGCAGCCAGGCGTGGCCATCGCGTGCGGCAAGTTCAGTCAGGGCGACGATGATGTCGTGGGTGACGCGCACACGAGTGCGGTAGTCCTTCCACGCATGCGTCTCTACCAGCAGTGCGAAGCGATTGCGCTGCGCCCAGTAGCCGGTGGAAAACCGCGGCGTGAACGGGGTTGCGGCAAAACCCGATGCGGGATCGTTGCCGTCGCGCAGCGATGGGTAGAAATAAAACGGCACCGGCTTGTCGCCGGCAGCGGTGATGCGCTCGTTGAGCTCATCCATCAGTGACTGCCCGAGGGGCTTTAGCTGCGGATCGCCGTCGCGGAAGGGCTCGACGAGATTGGATACTTCGTACTGGAATTCTCCGCCGTCGGTGACGTGCAGATCCGCGTACACGATCGGATCCCAGGCGTTGAGCAGCCGCAGCATCGCGACCATCTCCGGCGCATCGGCTTTCATGTAGTCGCGATTGAGATTCAGGTTCTGCGCCGTGACTCGCCAGCCCATCTCTTCGGGTCCGACCTGATTCGGTCGATGCCATCGGCCGAAGCGCTCGTGGCCATCAATGTTGAACACCGGCACGAACACGATGACGATCCGCTCAAGGGCGCCGGCCGCGGCCGTGTTTTCCAGAAACTCGCGCAGCGCGAGAAAGCCCGCATCCTTGCCATCGATCTCCCCCGAGTGGATACCGCCCTGGATGAGCAGCACGGGCAGCGCGTGCGCCGCCGCATCCTGCGCAGTCAGCGCCGGTGCACGCGAGACCGCCAATGCCAACATCGGACGCCCCTCCGGCGTGCGCCCGAATTCAAAGCAACGCACCGCCTGCGGCCAGCGCGCGGCGTAGGCACGGCAGAGCCGCTCAACTTCCTCATAGCGCCCGGTGCGCGTGTAAGCGGAGCGCTCGGCAAGGGTGGCAAGAGGATTCGGGGTCATGGCATTTACCGCGCTCGCCCCACAGCTGATCGCAGCGGCAAGCGTGGCGGCGAGCATACGTTGGAGTTTCATGGTATGCATGGTCTTAAGAGCAAAGGCGAATGGTAACTTGCGCCGCAGGGCGCAAGGTGCCTGCGCCTGCGTAAATCTCAGCTGCGGAGAGAACAATGAAGAAAGGTTGGCGTATCGCTAAATGGATCGGCCTCGTGGCCCTGGTCGTGGTCGTTTACGCGGCGTATCGCATCGTATGGGGACACCCCTTTACGATCAATCAGCTCGCGAATCGGCAGGCCCTGAATTTCCTGATTGGAAACCCCGAAGTCTTCACACAGGTCGGCATCGCCGACGGCAGCGTATTCGACTTTCACTCCGGCAAGCTCACCGCCGTCGGCAATGCCAAGCGCGACAGCGACTACGCGGAGTTCCAGAAAGACATCGACGAGGTACGCCAATTCGACCGCAATAACCTTCAAGGACAGGACCGCATCACCTACGACGTACTGCTCGATTTCTGGGGAGCGCAGGTGGCGGCGCGCAAATTCGACTGGCTTTCATCCGAGGGCCTTTATCCGGTTAGTCCCGATGTTCGGGACCGAGGCGCAACTGCTGGACTTCATGCAGTCGACGCATGCCGTGACGAACGACAAGACCGCGCGCAACTACGTGGCGCGCCTCATCGCCATGGGCCCGAAGCTCGATGCCGTGACGGCTGAAATGCAGCATCAGGCCACGCTCGGAGTCGTGCTGCCTGCAAGTCTGCTGGAAAAATCCATCACGGTAGTGGATGCCGCCGTCAAACCGGCGCCGGAGCAGAGCGGCCTCGTGACGACGTTTGTTACGCGCATGGATGCGGTCAAGAGCCTCGACGCCAATCGTAAGGACGAACTCAAGGCCAAAGCGGTGAGCGCGGTCAAGGAGCAGGTGTATCCGGCGTATGGGCGCATGCGCGCCGCGCTCATTGCGCTGCGGCCGGCGGCGGCCACGCAGGCCGCGGGGGTCAGTCGCTTGCCAGATGGCGCGGCTTATTACCAGCTCATGCTGCAGCAGATGACCACGTCAGACTACACGGCTGAGCAGATCCATGAGCTTGGCCTGTCCGAAGTCGCGCGCATCGGCAAGGAGATGCAAACGCTGCTCGATGCCCAGGGCATCAAGGGCGACACCATCGCGGCGCGCATGCAGCAACTGCATGATGACCCCAAATATCAACTCCCCAATACCCCCGAGGGGCGTGCGCAGCTCCTGGATCGTTATCGGCAGATGCTGACCGAGGTGTATGCGCGCATGCCCGAATACTTTCGGCTGATGCCGAAAGCGATCCCGGCGGTCGAGCGCTTGCCCGAAGCGTTGGAAGCCGGCGCCGCAGCCGCTCAGTATCAGGCGGCGGCGCTCGATGGTTCCCGACCCGGCATCTTTGAGGTCAATGAGCGCGACCTGACCGAGACGCCGCTCTGGGCCATGAAGACCACGGCCTATCACGAGGGCGTTCCGGGGCACCATTTCCAGATATCCGTCGCGCAAACCCTGAAGGGCCTGCCCGTCATCCGGCAAGAGCCAATCTACTCCGCCTATGCGGAAGGCTGGGCGCTCTACGCGGAGCGTTTTGCAGCTGAAATCGGCATGTACAAGGATGATCCGCTGGGTGATCTGGGTCGCCTGCAGGCGGAGATGCTGCGCGCGGTGCGCCTGGTTCTGGATTCGGGCATTCATGCCAAGGGCTGGTCGCGCGAGCAGAGTATCCGCTACATGGTCGAGAACACCGGCATCTCGGAGAGTGAAGCCACAACCGAAGTGGAGCGTTACATGTCGCTGCCCGGCCAGGCCTGCGCCTACAAGGTCGGTGAGCTTAAGATCCTGGAGCTGCGCGACAAAGCCAAGGCCGCCTTTGGCGATAAGTTCTCGATCAAGGAGTTCCACGCCGTGATTTTGGAAAACGGCGCCTTGCCGCTGACAGTTTTGCAGAAGGTGGTCGATGACTGGATTGCGCAGGATGCGCCGAAGAAGAATGGCGCATGAGGCCGGCGGCGTTGCCGGCGCGCCGAGGTCGCCGAGCAAACCTACCCGCTGCAGTGGTAGCCTGCGCTGAAGTGTCTCAAAAGCGCCCCGCATGGCAGTCATTCATGAGCTGTTCATCTACCCGGTAAAGTCGGCGCGCGGCATTGCGCAGAGCAGCGCCCGTATCGGCCGCACGGGGCTGGAGTGGGATCGGCACTGGATGGCGATCGATGCGCTCGGCACTTTCGTCTCGCAACGCACCCATCCGCGGCTTGCGCGGATCACCCCGGAAATCACTGCTGATGCGCTGGTGCTCACGGCTCCGGAGCTGCCGCCCCTGCGTTTGCCGCTCGAGTCGTGCGGCGAGAGCGTAGCGGTAGAAGTCTGGCGCGATCGCTGCACCGCACTTGATCAGGGTGAGGAGGCGGCCGAGTGGGTGAGCGCGGCGGTTGGCGATGCGCTGCGGCTCGTGCGCCAGGCGCCGACCCTCGACCGGTTCGCGAACCCCCAATACGCCGGGCAAGATCCAGCGCACGTATCTTTTGTGGACGGCTATCCGCTGCTCGTGTGCAACCAGGCATCCCTTGCCGACCTCAATGGACGCCTGCCGGCACCGATCCCGATGAATCGCTTCCGCCCGAGCATCGTCCTCACGGGACTTGAGGCGTTCGCGGAGGACCGGATCGAGGCGCTGCAGATCGGCGCAATCACGTTGCGCCTGGTGAAGCCCTGTACGCGTTGCGTCATCGCCGCCACTGATCAGCTTACCGGCGAGCGCGCGATGAATCCGCTGCCGGTGCTGCGCAAGTTCCGCTTTGACCGCGCCTTGCTCGGCGTGGCGTTCGGCGAGAATGCGGTGATCGACGCCGGGTTCGGGCTTGCGCTCATGCGCGGCGCCAGCTGCGTCACGCGGATGAGCGCGTAGCCTCAGCGCGGCACGCGTCGAGCACGCGCTGCAGATCAGCGAGCGTGTCGGCCTCGGCGGCAGGCTTGTCCGGGCGGCGCCGCACGATGCGCGGGAAGCGCAATGCGATACCCGACTTGTGGCGCTTCGATGCCGCGATCCCCTCATAGGCAAGCTCAAACACCTGCGTCTGCTCCACGGCGCGGTTCGGACCGAACTTCTCGAGCGTGTGCGCGCGGATCCAGCGATCAAGCTCGGTAATCTCCGCATTGCTGAGCCCCGAGTAGGCCTTGGCAATCGGCACGAGTTCTGCATCGCGCCACACGCCAAAGGTGTAATCGGTGTACTGGTTTGAGCGCCGGCCGTGCCCCGGATGCGCGTACAGCATGACGGCATCGAAGGTGTATGGCTCGATCTTCCATTTCCACCACGCGCCGCGTTCGCGTCCGGTACCGTAGCGCGACTCCAGCGATTTCAGCATGAGCCCTTCGACGCCGCGCGCGCGCGACTGGGCGCGCAGCAGCGCGATGTCCTGCCAGCTTGCGCTCGCGGCTACGAGCGGCGAGAGCTGCAGCACATTCGCCGCGCCGGCGAGCTGCGCCTCGAGCCGGCGGCGCCGCTCGCGCAATGACAGAGCGCGCACGTCGAGCGCATGCTCCTCGAGCAGATCGTAGGCGAGAAAGCGCACCGGAATGTCCTTGAGGATCGCAGGCGTGAGCTTCTTGCGCCCGATGCGCTGCTGCAGCAAGGCAAATGGCTGCACCGCGCCGTCGCGCCACGCGACGAGCTCGCCATCGAGCACCGTGCCCGCGGGCAGCGCCGCTGCCGCCGCCAGCACCTCCGGGAAGCGCTCGCTGATGAGCTCCTCGCCGCGCGACCAGATGAAACACTCGGCGCCGCGCCGAATGAGCTGCGCGCGAATGCCGTCCCATTTCCATTCGATCTGCCAGTTCGCGGGCTCGCCGAGCGCGGCAGGATCGCCCTCGAGCGGTGCGGCGAGAAAAAAAGGATAGGGCGTGGAGGAGGAGATGGCGGACGCGTCGCGCGCAACGAGCCCCGCCCAGAACGCTTTGCTCGGCTGCCATTCGCCCATCAGGCGCCGTGCAATGTCCGCGCGGGTCATGCCGACCGTTTCGGCAATCGCACGAGTGACGAGCAGCGTCGATACTCCAACCCGCAGCTCACCGGTCAGGAGTTTGTTCAGCAGGAAGCACTCACGGTAGGGGAGCGTTCGCCACCAGGTGAGGATCGCGCTGTGCTGCTGTTGCGCAGCAGCGCCCCGCAGTGGCAACAATCGCCCCTCGATCCATTCGGCGAGCGCAACGTCGGAGGTCGCGGCAGCATTCGCTCTGTTCTCGAGCAGCAGCGCGATGGCTTCAGCAAGATCGCCGACCGCAGCGATGGATTCCTCGATCAGCCACTCGGGCAACGCCGCCGCCTCGATGAGCCAGCGATAAAGCTGCGTCGGTCCGATGAAGCGTTTGAGGCGCCGGCCCGAGAGAATGTAGGTCGCCCAAGCCGCATCCGCGGGCGTCGCCGCCCGAAAATAGCGCACCATTGCCGCGACCTTGAGATTGGTCGCCGTCGTGGTATCAAGTTCCTCGAAGAGCTCGCTGAAGGCGCGCACGTGCGTTCCAATCCGTAGCCCTTAGTGCGCGGCGCTCTGCTTGCTGATGAGGCAGGCGGAATCGAGCAAACTTTCGGCCCCGGGGACATCCTTGCCGGTAACCATGACAAATCCCGGGCCGCTCTTGAATTGCATGCCGGCCAGCAGCAGTGTGAAGCTGCCCATGTCCTGCCGAGCGCCGGGCACACTCTCAGCCAGGAGCACGAACGGATTGGTGCTCGCCAAGTCCTCACCCATGATGCGCAGCGCGAAATACTGCGATTGCGCAATCTTGACGGCCGTCCACTCCTGATCGCTCAGGCGCGCCGCCGCCTGCTGCAGCTCGGCGTAGGTATGCGGCGAGAGACACTCGATGTGAATGTGCAGCTGATCCTGTGAGCGGTGCTGCCGGGAGTTGACTGCAAGGCCGATAGCGCCGCGGGGCGCGGCGTGCCCGAGCAGCGCTGGCAGGCGCTCGCGCGCCTGCCAGGCGAGCGCAAAATAGTTGATGGCCTGCGGCGCAAGCAGCTCCGGACTTTCAATGCCGGAGATCGTCTTGACGGGAATCAGCAGCAAGTGCGCACCCCCTCTGATGTCAGGCAATACCGCGTAGCCGTCGTACTCGCGCGGCATCTCGGTCACAGCAACGCTGGCGCAGGGAGATGGATCTTTGTCTTGCTGCCAGTGCGGCACGCACTGCTCCTGGACGATGTAGCGCAGCGCGTCGCGGCTTTGCGAACGCGCTGCGATAGCGATAAGCACTGCGCCGCCGGCGAGGGCCAGCAGCACGGCGAGCTGCACTTTCCCGGGCATTCGGATCACGACCAGTCGCTCGTCTTGCCAGCGACGCAATGGGGCGTGCGCTGCGCCGCGAGGCTTAGCGCTGCGGGTACGCTAACGGTCAAAGTATTGCAGATTCGCGGCGCGCGCCACGAGCGCCGTGAGGAAGGTTCTGCAAGGCGGCGCATCCGGCAGATCTCGCAATGCAACGCTCGATACTGCGGGCCGCAACCTTGGCGCGATCGGGGTTAATGCGTCGCGCCGTGTATGACCGTGCCATCCGGCTGTGTGATGTCGCCGGGTTGGGCACCCGCGGGACAGGCGCCGATATATTTCTGGTCCTGAGTCAGCGTCATCTCAACGACACCATCGAGGGCCGGTTTGTAGGTCGCATGATTCTCCGAGTGAGCGCTGCTGTCGCCGTTGAAGATCACCGTTGAGAGACTATCGATTTCGGTCCCGCGCACCGTGCACTGGGTGCGCACCGAATACTCGTTTCCCTGCAGGGTCTCGCTGACCGTCTTGCACCCCGGCATGGATTTCTGAGCCTGTCGCACCTTCTGATCGAAGGCATGGCTGCGGCAAATGGTAGCCGTGTGATCGGACGCCTTGTTTCCCGGATTGGTGATGCTCTGGCTGCGAATCGACCAGAGCCCTTCCTTCAATTGCGGCGGGTCTGCCGCGGCGGCAGCCGCGCTGGCGAGCAGCAGCAGCGCGGCTGCGAATCCGGTTAGTGTCTGCATCGGCCGAGTCTCCCTTGCTGCTGCACCGGTGCCGGGGCGACCCTCGGCAGCGCAGGCGAATTTAGCACGCTGCGCCCCGTGGCGCGCCCGCGGGCATGGCCGCTCGCCTGGTTCGCGCCAGCGAGGTGTCGTACGATCCGAACGTGCCACAAGGGCGGCGAATTATGGTCATTGCACTCGCGCTCGGCGTCGCCTTTATCGCCGGAGTGCTCTGGCTGGCAGCCTTGAAGCCCGAGCGCCTCACCGTTGAGCGCTCGACGCACGTCGATGCCGAGCCGCAGGCGCTCTTTGCGCTCGTCAACGATTTTCATCACTGGAGACAATGGGCGCCGCAGGATCAGTCGGACCCGAAGATGCAGCGCAGCTACAGCGGTGCCGCCGCCGGCGTCGGCGCCATTTCGGACTGGGCGAGCACTGGCAGTGCGGGCCAGGGACGCATGCGGATCACGGCGGCGGTGCCGCCCAGCAGGATCAGCGTACAGGTCGATTTTGCAAGGCCGTTCGAGGCGCACAACGTCAATGAGTTTTCGTTTGCGCCTGAGGGCGCGGGTACGCGTGTTGTCTGGGTGATGCACGGCACGAACGTGTACATGGCCAAGATCAGGAGCGTGTTCGTGAACATGGATCGGATGATGGGCGCGCATTTCGAGGCGAGCCTGCGCAACCTCAAGGCCGCGGCGGAAGCCGAAGCGCGCGCTCCTCAGCATTGCGAGCAAGGATGATGAGGCCATCGGGCGCGCCAGCACGCTGCGTGCTTAAGAGGGCGAGACTAAGATTCACGGCGCTTGCCGCGCTGCTCATCACCCTGCAGGGCTCGGCAGCGCTTGCCGTGGCGCAAGGCGAGCCGCGTGTCGCCCTGGAGCGCTGGCGCGGCGAGGCGCGCGCTACCACCATCGTGCGCGATGATTGGGGCATCGCTCACATCCACGGCAAGAGCGACGCGGATGCGATCTTCGGCATGGCCTACGCGCAGGCTGAAGATGATTTCCAGCGGGTTGAGACGAACTATATCAATGCGCTCGGGCGCCTGGCGGAAGCCGAGGGCAGCAGCGCGCTCTATCAGGATCTGCGCATGAAGCTCTTCATCGATCCGGCAGACCTCAAGCGGCGCTACTTAGCAAGTCCGGCGTGGCTGAAGCAGCTGATGAACGCCTGGGCCGATGGGCTGAATTTCTATCTGCACACCCATCCGCAGGTGACGCCGCGTGTCATCCGCCGCTTTGAGCCCTGGATGGCTCTGGCTTTCAGCGAAGGCAGCATCGGCGGCGACATCGAGCGGGTTGCGCTTGAGCCACTGCAAGCCTTTTATGGCCAAGGCGCGCCGCGCGCGCTAACCCACGAGCTCAGCGAGCGCCTTGAGGAGCCGAAAGGTTCCAACGGCTTTGCGATCGCGCCGGCAAACACGCTGCATCACCGTGCGCTGCTCCTAATCAATCCACACACGTCGTTCTACTTCCGCTCCGAGCTGCAGGTCACGAGCGACGCGGGGCTGAACGCCTATGGCGCCGTCACCTGGGGCCAGATGTTCGTCTATCAGGGTTTCAACGAGCACGTCGGTTGGATGCACACCTCGAGCGGCGCCGATGCGGTGGATTTCTTTGCCGAGACTGTGATCCGCAAAGATCGCCGCCTGTACTACCGGTACGGCGCAGCACTGCGCCCGCTCATGGAGTCGCAGATCAGCGTGCCGTTCCGCGATCGCGACGGCCGCATGCAGCGTCAGGACTTCACCGTATACCGCACGCATCACGGTCCTATCATCGCCGAGCGCGACGGCAGATGGCTTGCGGTCGCACTCATGCACAAGCCGGTGGAGGCTTTGACTCAGTCCTTCCTGCTGACCAAGGCCCATGACTACGCATCCTTCATGCAGGTCATGCAGCTGCGTGCCAATTCCTCAAACAACACGATCTTTGCTGATGCAGACGGTGACATTGCGTACCTGCACCCACAGTTCATCCCGCGGCGCGACGATCGTTTTGACTACACGCAGCCGGTCGACGGCGCCGACCCGGCGACCGACTGGCAGGGACTGCATGCGCTGTCTGAGCTGCCGCAACTGCTAAACCCTTCGAACGGCTGGATCATGAACACCAATGACTGGCCGTACTCGGCTGCGGGCGAGCGAAGTCCACAGCGCGCGCATTACCCGCGCTACATGGACACTGCCGGGGAGAACCCGCGCGGCATTCACGCCGCCCTCGTGCTGCAGGCGCGCACAGACTTCACGCCCGATTCGCTCAACGCTGCCGCCTACGATGCGTATCTGCCGGCCTTCGCGCGCCAGATTCCGTTGCTCATTCAGGCCTACGATGCGCTCGGTGCGGCGCAGCCGCTGAAGGGCACGCTCGCCGGGCAGATCGAGGTGCTGCGGCACTGGGATGAGCGCTGGTCGGTGGATTCAGTCGCGACAACGCTTGCGTGTCTGTGGGGCGATGCGCTCTGGGACGAGGCGGAAAAATCCGCCAAGGCTGCGAAAATCGCAACCTACGACTACCTCGCCGAGCAGGTGCCCGCCGAGCAGAAGCTCGCCGCGCTGCAGAGCATCTCCGAGCGGTTGGTGCAGGATTTTGGCAGCTGGCGGATTGCCTGGGGCGACATCAACCGCTTTCAGCGCCTGAACGACGCCATCGCTCCGACATTCAATGACGCCGCGCCGAGCCTGCCGGTAGGTTTTCCGTCGGCGCGCTGGGGCTCGCTCGCCTCATTCGGCGCTCGGCGCTATGAGGGAACCCACAGGTACTACGGGTCAAGCGGCAATAGCTTCGTCGCGATCGTCGAGTTCGGAGACAAGGTCGTGGCGCGCGCCGTATCCACGGGAGGCGAGAGTGGCGATCCAGCCTCGCCGCATTTTTTTGATCAGGCGGCGCGTTATGCGAACGGAGCGCTGCGCGAGGTCTACTTCTATCCTGAGCAGCTGCAGGGTCACACCGAGCGCGAGTACCACCCGCATTGATCATTAGACGCGGCGACCGAGTACCCGCGCCGGCAGAAAAAGGATCGCCTTCAGTAGCGCCAACGCCGCATCTACCGTAATTCCGATGAGGCGCAGCGGCAGCGCCAGCAGCCACACGATGGGTAGCAGCAACACCGCGAGCAGCGCCACCGGCCACGAGAGTACAAAGAGAATGCACAAGGCGACGAAGAGCAGCAGGGTTTTCACGGTGAGATCCTTGAACCTTATCTACGATGAGAGTGCGCGCGTGCGTCGCGGCTTGCAAGATGCGCCGCTCAAGCGTGCCGCCCATGCTGCTGCAAATGCCTGATTGTCGAGCGTTATTGCTGCGCGCGCCCGCTCTGCTTGATGACCTCGCCGCCCTTCATCACGAAGGCGACCGACTGCAGGGTACTGACATCGGTCAGGGGATCGCCGGCGACCGCGATGAGATCGCCGAAGCGTCCGGGAGCAATCGCTCCCACATCCTCTGAACGGCCGAGCGCCTCCGCCGCGGTGACGGTCGCTGCCTGGATCGCCTGCATCGGCGTCATGCCCCAGGTCACCATCGTCACGAACTGCTTGGCATTGTCGCCGTTGGGGTAGACGCCGCCGTCGGTGCCGAAAATCATCTTCACGCCCGCCTTGACCGCGGCGCGAAAAGTTTCGCGCTGCTTGCGGCCGATCATGCGCTCCTTTTCCAGGGACTCCTTGAACGTGCCGTTCTTGCCGCCCTCGGCCAAGATGTAGTCATCGTCGTAGATATCCATGTCGAAGTAGGCGCCGTGCTGCTTCGCGAGCGCGAAGGCCTCCTCGTCCGCAAGGCTCGCGTGCTCGATGGTGTTGACGCCGGCGCGGATTGCATCCTTGATGCCATCTGTGCCGTGGGCGTGCACCGCGACCCGCAGGCCAAGCAAGTGCGCCTCGTCAACGATGGCCTTCATCTCGGCCAAGCTGTACTGCTGGGCACCCACTGCATCCGTCTTCGAAAACACCCCCCCGGTGCCGCAGAATTTGATGACCTCCGCGCCGTATTTGTGGAGCTTGCGCACCATGGCGCGCAGCGCGTCCGGACTGTCCGCTATTTGGGCCGTCGGTGTCGTGATGGAAGGGGGGAAGCCCGTCATGTCGCAATGTCCGCCAGTTGCGCCAATGGCGTAGGTTGCCGGCACGATCCGCGGCCCCACGATGAAGCCCTGCTCGATCCCCTGCTTCAAGGCGACGTCGTCGAAATTCTGCGAACCCACATTGCGCACCGTGGTGAATCCCGCCTCGAGAGTGCGCTTGGCATTGGCCACGCCGACGACCGTCCAGAAACTGTCGGTAAACTCGAGGAAGCGGTAGCCGTTGTAGCGCGGATCGCTCGTGAGATGCACGTGCATGTCGATGAGCCCTGGCAACAACGTCAGGCCTGCAAGATCGATGCGGCGTGCACCGGCCGGAGGCGGCGCGTTCTGCGCACCAACGCTCGTAATGCGCCCCTCGGAGATTATGACCTGCGGATGCGCGACCACGCGCCCGGTAATCACATCGATCATGCGATCGGCCGTGACGACCACGGTATCGGCGTAACAGCTAGCAGCGAGCAGATTCGAGGCAAGCAGAAGCGCGGCGTAGTTCTTCATTGTTATCACGACCCCAGTTCAGCGCGGGCCCGGTCCCGCGCGCGCAAGGGTATCCCATTAGACGCAGCGCAACCGCTCCTAATCATCTGCTCCATAGGCGGTCTCGAGTGCCTGCGCCTCGACGCCTTGTGCTCTCAGGTAGCCGGTAAGCGCATCGGTGCGGCCGTGCGTCAGCAGCACGCGCTGCGCACGCGTGGCGAGACAGGTCTCAATGAGAGCCGGCCAATCCGCATGATCCGAGAGGACGAAGCCGCGATCGTAGCCGCGGCGGCGCCGATCGCCGCGCACGCGCATCCATCCCGAACAGAAACCGGTGGAGTACTCGCCGAAGCGGCGCATCCACGGCGTCCCGGCGGCGCCGGGCGGCGCGATGATGAGCGCGCCGCGATAGTCACGCGGCCGCTCGGTGGTTGCCGCCAACGTCGGCAGCAGCGCGATCCCGCTCTTGCGGTACAGGTCCGCAAGAGCGCCGACCGCGCCGTGAACGTAAACGGCTTCCTGGGTGAACGCGGTGAGTTCGGCGAGCACGCGCTGTGCCTTGCCGAGCGCATAGCAGAAGAGGATCGATGAGAGACCGCGCTCGCGGTTCGCCTGCCACCACTGCCAAATGTCGGCGATGACCTCGGCGGTTGCCGGCCAGCGGTACACGGGCAGCCCAAAGGTCGCCTCGCTCACGAACACCGTGCACTCGAGTGGTTCGAACGCAGCGCAGGTGGGATCGCTCTGCCGCTTGTAGTCGCCCGAGACCACCCACACGCAGCTGCCGTGCTCGATGCGCACCTGCGCGGAGCCGAGCACGTGTCCCGCCGGATGCAGCGACACGGTGGTCGCCCCGAAGCTGCGACGCGCGCCATAGTCAAGCGCGCTCACGCTATGACCGGAGCCCAGTCGATGACGCGCTAGAGTCTCGCCCGCGCGCGCAACAAGGTAGTGGGCGCTGCCGGCGCGCAGATGATCCCCATGGGCATGGGTAATGACGGCGTATTGCACCGGCTGCCACGGATCGATGAAGAAATCGCCGCGCGGGCAGTACAGGCCGCGCGGCGTGACGCTGACCAGAGGCTCGCAATCCTCACTCACGCGATCTCACCGGTGCATGCAACGGCGCGAGGATAGACTGCTGGCGGCGGCGGCCGGGCGGCGCACGGGATCCGCGCCGCGCTTGATGAGTTGTAAGGCATTGAATGAGTGAAGGATACCTAAAACTGCGGCGCGCTCCCAAGGGGCCCTAGTGGCGCGCTCGGCCACGCTTCGAAACGAGGCGCCCCGGGCGCCGCGGCGCAAGCGTCCCACACGACTGCGGCGCCTCTGGCTCGGTAGAGCCGCACGCCGCCGCTTGTGGCGAGCGCTTGAGCGTGCACCGCTGCCGGCGCAGATCCTGCTCGGCCTTAGCACCGCGCTGCTGCTATGGCTGTTCTTCAACTGGATCTATCAGGTCATCCGCAAGCCCTCGGAGCTCTTCTTCCCGGTCAGCGGCACGCTCTATAAGACGCCCGCGGAAACCTGGCGCCAGTACGCGCCGCTATTTGAGAGCGATTCGACGCGCATCATGACGCCGGATTTTCTCGCCGCGCTTGCGCAGGTCGAGGCGTCGGGCAATCCCGTTGTGCGCACCTACTGGCGCTGGTCGTGGAGTTTTCGCCCGTTCGAGCTCTACCGGCCTGCCTCGAGCGCCGTCGGCATGTATCAGATTACCGACGGCAACTTTGCAGAAGCGCGCCGCTACTGCATCCACGATCACACGGTAGCTCAGGAAGGAGGCCTGGAATGACTGGCACGCGTGCTGGTTCAACGCGCTCTACACGCGCGTCATACCGGCGCATGCCGTTGAGCTCACGGCGGCGTATCTGGATTACACGGTGGCCGGCGTTCTGCAGCGGCAGGGGATTCGCGTTGCGACGCTGCAGCAGGCGCAGGAGCTTGCGGCGGTAATTCATCTTTGTGGCGCGGGCGCCGGCAACGCCTACGCGGCGCGCGGCTGGAAGCTCCTCGACGCGGAGCGCTGCGGGGATCATGAGGTACGCGGTTATCTTGCGCGTGTCTACGCCATGCAGCGCGTATTCAAGGCCCTCGCGGCCGGACATGAGAGAATGTGAGCCGCGGATGGGGGGTCGTGAGATGCCGCGGCAACAGTGTGCGGGCGCCGTACTGATGGTGAGGCCGGCGGCCTTCGGCTTTAACCCGGAGACCGCCGCCAGCAATCATCTGCAAAGGCGCGGCGGGGAAGATGCGGCGCACGCGCGCGAACGCGCGCGCGAGGAGTTCGCCATGCTGGTGCGCGCCTTGCAGAGCGAAGGCATCGCGGTAAGCGTGGTCGAGGACAGCGCGGCGCCCGTCAAGCCCGATGCCGTGTTTCCCAACAACTGGGTGAGTTTTCATGCCGACGGCACCGTGGTGCTGTATCCCATGCAGGCGCCGGCGCGACGCGCCGAGCGCCGTCCCGAGATGCTCGCCGCGGCGCTTGCGGAGCTCGGATTCAGCGTGCGCCGCATGCTCGATCTGTCGCACCACGAGAGCGCCGGCCGATTTCTCGAGGGCACGGGTTCCTTGGTGCTCGATCACGTCAACCGCGTCGCCTACGCCGCGTTGTCCGCGCGCACCGATCCGCAGCTGGTCGATGAGTGGGCGCGCGAGATGGGCTACGAGGCGCTGCTCTTTGAGACTCGCGGCGCAAGCGGTGCGCCGCTCTATCACACGAATGTGCTGCTCTGCATCGGCGCGCGCGCTGCCATCGTGGGTTCACAGGCCATCGTGCCTGCCGATCGCGCCCGGGTGCTCGAGCATCTCGGCGCGAGCGGTCGCGACATCATCGAACTCGAGCCCGCCGAAATCGAGCACTTCGCGGGCAACATGCTGGAGCTTGCGACCTGGGACGAAGCGCTCGGCGATTCGCATGTGCTCGTGATGTCAGCGCAGGCGCGCGCGGCGCTCGCGCCCGACGACGCTGGCGCGCCTCAACGCATGCACTGACGCGACACTCGCTGTGCCGGTGCCTACGATCGAGCGGTTGGGCGGCGGCAGCGTGCGCTGCATGCTCGCGGAGGTATTCGTCGCGTGACGCGCCGGCACGAATCCCGCAATCTCACCGAGCGCGTGTTTCGCGCGCTTGCGGACGGGCAGTTTCACTCCGGCGAGGAGCTCGCGCAGCGCTTGCAAGTAAGCCGCAGTGCCGTCTGGAAAGCCGCGAACACGTTGCGCGATTTGGGCGCGACGGTGCACGCGGTGCGCAATCGCGGCTACCGTTTATCGGCAGCCGGGGAGCCACTCGATGCTCAAGTGATTCGCGATGCGCTCGCGCGCGGCGCGCGCGCGCGCGTGCGCCATGCTGAGGTTGCGTGGATCGTAGGTTCCACGAATACCGTGCTGCTCGAGCGCCCGCCGCCCGCCCCGGGCGAGATGGAGGCGGCGCTCGCGGAGTTTCAGAGCGCGGGTCGCGGCCGGCGCGGCAGAAGCTGGCTCGCACCGCCGGGTGGTGCGGTGTGCCTGTCGTTGAGCTGGACGTTCATGCAAATGCCGCGGGATGTGGGATCGCTGAGTCTTGCGATCGGCGTCTGTGTGCTGCGCGCGCTGCAGCAGCTCGGTATTACCTCGTTGCAGCTGAAGTGGCCCAACGATGTTCTTCTCGGCGATGCCAAGCTCGGCGGCATCCTCATTGAGCTGCGCGCTGAGGCTGCGGGCCCTGCCAGCGTCGTCATCGGCATCGGCCTCAACGTTGCGCTCGGCGCAGCATTGGTCGCGCAGTTCGCCGCCGCGGGAGTTGCGGTCGCCGATCTGAGCGCCGCGGGCGCGGCGCGACCGGCGCGCAACGCCATTGCCGCAAAGCTCATCGAGTCGTGCATCGGCGGACTTCTGGAGTTCGAGCAGCAGGGACTGCGAGCGTTCATGGAGGAGTGGCGGCGCGTCGATGCGCTGCGCGGGCGCACGGTTACCGTCGCAAGCGGTGATGAACGCACGCGCGGCCTTGCTCGCGGGGTTGATCTCACCGGCGCTCTCCTCATCGAGAATCCACAGGGCGTGCGCAAGTTTGTCACCGGTGAGGTGAGCGTGAGGCCCTCCGCATGAGTGCCCTGGTGGTGGACATCGGCAATACCCGCGTGAAGTGGGCGCGCTTCGCAAATGCTCGCTTGCAAAGGCAGCACGCCGCGGTACACGCCGGCTGGCGATCGCAGGACTTTGAAAAGCATCTGCTGCGGCCCGCACGCGGGATCGAACGAATCCTGGTTGCGAGTGTTGCAGGCGCGCAGCTGAATAGAGCCTTCGCGGCGGCCGCACGCCGCGTGCTCGGGGTGACACCGAAGTTTGTCTCGACGCGGCGCCATCTGGCGGGCGTGAGCACCGCATATGCGCAGCCGTGGCGGCTCGGTGTGGATCGGTTTGTCGCCGTCATTGGCGCTCACCACCGAGTGCCGCGCCGTGCGGTGTGCGTCATCGACATCGGCACGGCGATGACTATCGACCTCGTCGATGCGACGGGGCAGCACTTGGGCGGCAGCATCATTCCGGGGCCGCAGCTCATGGTCGAGAGTCTGCTGAAGAGCACGAGCGGGATTCGCCACCGCTCCGGCGGCAAGATCCGCAGCCGCAGTCTGTTTGCCCGCGACACGCGCGCCGCGATCGAGCAGGGCGCTGATTTTGCCGTGGCGGCTGCCGTCGATCACGCGGTGGCCGAGGCGCGCCAGGCATTCGGGGCCGCGCCGCTCGTGCTGTTAACCGGCGGCGCGGCCGAGGCGATCCAGCCGCTCATTCAAAGCGCACACACGCTGGTGCCTGATCTGGTGCTGCGCGGCCTGGTCGCGCTGCTCTAGTCAGCAAGCGTGCCGAGAAACTGCGCACGGCTGCAGCAAGTGCGCGCGACAGCAGATCCGGGACGCACGGCCGCCGAGGTGTACTTGGCCGGTCGTTCCATATCAGAATGTGCCGGTGCGCAACGCCATTCTGATTCTGGTCCTCGTGAATCTGGTATTCATGGCGTGGACACGCTGGATCGATGTCCGCGCCGAGCCGCCGGTAAGCGAGGCAGATGCGCATCTGCCGAGGCTGATGCTTGCAAGCGAGGCGCCGGCACGGCCTGCTGCCAAGACCGCCGCCGCCGTGCCGGCCCCCGAGGCGAGCGGCTCCGGCGCTGAGCCGTCTGCAGCCGCGGCGCCACCGCCGGGGCGGCGTTGCGTCACCGTCGGGCCCTTCAACGATCTTGCCGAGGAGACACGCGCGGCAAACCTGCTCCAGGAGCGCGGCCTCACACCCCAGCAGCGCAGCGAATCTGGCGAGGTCCGGGACGGCTACTGGGTGTATGTGGCCGGTATCAAGAGCGCCGCGGACGAGGCGCGGGTACTGCGCACCTTGCAGGACGCAGGGGTCGGCGATGCGCATGCCGTCGCACCCACCGAGGATGGCAGGCGCGTGTCCGTCGGCCTGTTCATCGAACGGCCGGGCGCCGAGCGGCGCGCGCGCGCCGTGGAACACCTAGGCTTCTCCCCCGACATCGTTGATCGCCACAAATCGGGCACCGTCTACTGGGTGGATCTGGATCTGGGCACCAGTGATGCGGCCGTGCCGACCGAGGGGCTTGCGCCCGCGAACGAGGCGGTGAAGGCGCAGCCGCGTGCCTGCCCGTAGGGGATTGACTTGCGATCGCTTGCGCAGCCGCAGCCTAGTGCAGCAGCAGGCTATCGATGATCGCGTGCACGTTGTAACCAATCGTCTCAGGCAGGGTTTGTCCGCCGATCACGTAGATCTGCGTGTTGATCCCATTGTCGAACACCACCGTGTAATGCAGTACGCGCGGGCCGCCGCCGGCTGAGGGCAGCGCCCATTGTGGAGTGTCTGTGACCAGGCTCCAGTGTGCGCCATCGGTCGAGTTCCAGATGTCGCGTTGATAATGGCCCGAGTTGTTATCGCCGCCCACGATCCACATCTTGTTGTTGAACACAACCCATCCGGCCATGTGCCGGCCTTCCCAGTCCGAGCGCGGATTGAAGACGCCGGGGATGAACGTGTTGGGCTTGACCTGGGTCCAGTGCACGCCGTCGGCTGAATTCCACACCTCGTTGGTGGCGATCATCGGAGCGAGCAGTTTCGGGTTCCATCCGCCGATGAGCCACATCAGGTTGTTATAGACGAGCGCTCCGGCGGCATCGTGCGCTCCGAACGGCGGCTCGCCTTGTTTGAGCAGTTGCGACCATGCGTATGCGCCGGTCGACTGGCGCGAATACTTCCAGACATCGTTGATGGGAATCGGGCTGCCCGCTGCGTTCGGGCAGGGCCCGCTCGGATACATTTGTCCCGTGCCGCCTTCCATGTAGACCGCGCCGTTGTACACCCAGACGCTGGCCGCGTGACGACCCGGCCAGGGAGCGGGATTGGCAACGGCCGTCCAGTTGATGCCATCGGGTGAACTCCAGACATCGCACAGCCGGCCCTCGCCAAGTTCCTCGTTCTGCAGCCCGGCCATCACCCATAGCTGACTGTTGAACACGAAAACGTTGTGATAGATCCGTGGCAGCCACGGCGCGGCCGGAGTCTGCTCGATCCACTCGTGACCGTCGATGCCGTCCCAGCTCCACACCTGGTTGGAGCCGACGTTGGCACAATCGGGATTGTTGGTTGCATAGCTGCCCCCACCGATGACCCAGAGTTTCCCCTGGAAGACCGCCGAGCCGACGATGATTCCCCGAGCGAGCGGCCCCGCGTTACACGGGCCCGTCGACCAGGGCGGCGCGGCATGCTTCGTCCAGTTCACGCCATCGAGACTCGACCAGACATCGTTGTAGAAAACGGCATGCGTCTGCGTGCGAATGTTGACGGGCCCCGTTGCAGCCGATGGGTCGGACGCGCCGCTTGCAAGGATGATCGGCGCCAGCGCGCGCAGCCAACGAGCGCCGCGCGCAGCTCGATGCCGCCCGCTAGCGGGGGCCAACGGCGGGGACTTGGCGTGCTGCATGCCTGCCACTTCAATTACCGAGGTTCAAAAAGCTGCCGCGCCTGCGGACCTTGGCGCTACGTGGCGTTGGTAATTTGCACAAATCCGGCACTTGCGCAGTTAGTGCCGCTCGTATAGCTGGCAATATCCACGGGCAAGCCGGTCGAAAAAGCGAGCAGCACGGTCGCATACATGCGTTGCAAGGAGTTGGCATCGCTACTCGGCATCGACGATAGATAAAACGTAATGCCGGCGCCGCCGGTGCCGCCCGGCGTGCAATAACCGCTGCTGCCGGGCAGCGCGGCCACAGTCACCGAAAACGCGATGCTGTCATTCGCCACCGGTGCGACCTGTGAAATGACGACATTGCGGGCGAGGTAGAAGGCGCCTTGCGACCAGGCTGCCGGGCTCGCGAGAATCAGTGCAAGTCCGACAAGGCGAATTGTTCTAATCATCTGCCATTCCCTGCGTGCGAATGCCGCTGCCGCTCATCGTCACTGCGAGCAAAGCTGCACGCGGCAGCTGTGAAAGTCAATCGCTTGGAGGCGCGTGATTAGAGTGAGATGCGCCGCTATTCAGTCTGGCTAAAATCCAGCGTCCAGCCGCAGTGCAGCTCAAATAAATGTTGTTGAAACCAAACGGGGCGCTGCAAAGCTGTGCGCGAGGCCCGTGCGCGTCAATCAGGACATGCACGGCGGTGCTGCTGAAAGTTAACGCCCATTCGCGTGACGCACCTTGTATTGAATGGACATCGGGCGCGCTCTTCGGCACGGTTTTCGGGAGCAATAAGCGCGCTGCCGGAAGCCCCGCAGCCTACTGCCCGTTCAGGTAACGGAGAGGCAGGCAGAGGGCTTTTCGAGTCGGAGGCTAAACGTATCGGGCCAACGCAATTCCACCAAGCGCGCCCAGGATCACAACAAAGAGCGGTGGAGTGCGCCACGCGGTCAGCAATACGAATCCTATGAGTGCGAGCGCAAAATCGCCGGTCGATCCAACGGAGTTGACCCACAATAGACTGTACAGCGCTGCACCGAGCAGTCCAACGACGGCGGCGTTGACTCCTCGCATGACGGCTTGAGCGCCGAGGCACTGCCGGAACGTGTCCCAGAACGGCAACGTACCCAAGAGGATCAGAACACCTGGCAGGAAGATCCCGATGATTCCAAGTGCTGCGCCGGCAATTCCATGAGGCGAGGATTTGCCTGCAGCACCAAGATACGCCGCGAACGAAAACAAAGGCCCGGGCAGCGCCTGCGCGGCGCCGTAACCTGCAAGAAAGGAATCCTGACTCACCCAGCCGGGCGTCACGAATGCCTTGCTTAACAACGGCAGTACGACGTGGCCACCGCCAAATACCAGTGCGCCGGACCGGTAGAAGGCGTCAAAGAGTTCGAGCTCTTGGGATCGCGTGCTCAGCAGCGGAAGTACCGCGAGCGGGACAAAGAACGCCGCGAGAGCAACGCTGCCCACGCGGCGCGAGACGGGTATCCCTAGCGGCCGTTCCACCGTGCGGTCCGAAGCGCGGCAGAGCCAGAAGCCCGCGATGCCGCCCAAGAGAATGACGCCGATTTGAGCAATCGAGGAGTTGCCAAATAGGACGATGACGGCCGCCACGCAAGCAATCGACGCGCGCCCGCGGTCCGGGCAAAGCGTGCCCGCCATCCCCCACACGGCTTGTGCGACGATCGCGACTGCTACCAGCTTCAGTCCGTGTAGGACACCTAAGCCCATCGGACTACCGAGTTCGCCGGCGCCATAAGCGAATGCAGTCATGAGTACGGCGGAGGGGAGCGTAAAGCCGGTCCAGGCCGCCAGAGCGCCCCAATACCGAGCTCGAATCAACCCGAGAGAAAATCCGACCTGACTGCTGGCCGGTCCAGGCAGAAACTGACAGAGCGCTACGAGATCCGTGTAAATGGCATCGTCGACCCAACGGCGGCGAACAACGATCTCTTCACGGAAATATCCGATGTGTGCGATCGGACCGCCAAACGATGTAAGTCCCAGCTTGAGAAAGGCGAGAAATACCTCGAGCGCGGACCCCTCACGCATACTTGAATAGCGCCATGAACGCGAAATCCATGCGTAACTGACTGGTGAAAGTGAAGAGGATTATGCCGGATACCACCAGCTTCTTCCTCGCGGGCGGCCTGGCGCCCGGGAACTGAGGCGCGCCATCTGAGTCCCACTAGGGCTCGACGCCACAGGACGCATGCCCTATGAAATGCCTCATCGCGATCATGGTGTTTGCCGCGTGGACGGCCACTGCGCCGTCACTTTGTCGGGCGATTGACCCATCGCGCGAAGAGGCGATACGGGATCGCGGCGCCGACGTCATGCCCTTCGACCTTAAGGCGACAAAGCACTTATTCACGAAGACTGAATCCGGCGGCATCCAGCGGGTGATCGCACGAACTACCGGCGACACGCAGCAGGTCGGACTAATCCGTGCGCATCTCAGGAATATTGCCGAGAAATTCAGTCGCGGAGATTTCGACGAACCGGCTCACGTGCACGGTGCGGCCATGCCCGGCCTTGCGGAGCTACGAGCAGCCCCACATGGCGCACTCCTAACACGCTATCGCGACATCGAGTTAGGCGCCGAAATCGAGTATTCGTCGAGCAGCCCGCAAATAATCGATGCCATTCACAGGTGGTTTGATGCGCAACTCGTGGATCATGGTCCGGACGCGAGCACGGGCCCTGACCATGTGAATCACGGCGAATTGCAAGGGCGGCATTAGCCAGTCGGCATAACCTGTCCCCGTGCAAGATCGGCGGCAGCCGGGCGCCGCTGGAACTCCCGATCAGTGCAGCAGTCGGGGCAGTACGAAAGCGAACGCGGCTCCTAGCGCGTACCCAGCCAGAGCCCGTGCAAACAGCTTCTGCGAAGGATTCATAGGTTCGCGGACCTTGCTTGCCGATTAGAAAGCAGGCCTCCAAAATGGGCACGGGCTCGGCGTCAGTACGCCGCTAATGCGTGTATTGCTGCTGACACTAGCGCTGACTTGCAAATTGTCTTGATCACATAGTCATTGATCTGCCGGCTTAGCACAGAGGTAGTGCAACGGTTTTGTAAACCGTAGGTCGGGGGTTCGAATCCCTCAGCCGGCAATCTCAATTTCAATCAAGCGCTTATAACGTCAACTTAGCAGTAGTGCAAAGGCCGTTTTGGGCCCAACGCTGGCAGCTATTCGGGCGCATCGGGTTACCTTGCGCATATGACCTGCATCTCCTTGTTCCCCAAGGTTCCCGGTGCGACCGGATACCAACGCTCGGAAAAGTTTTCTGCGGGCACCGTCTCCATGGACCCATCGCTGTAGTACCGGTTCTGGGCTTCATCGCGCGAGGTTGCTTCGCTGCAATTGAATGCGATGCGTATCAATAGGAACGTCTGCCACTTCTGTCTCGCGCTTTCGCTGCCTATATGTGATGGCAAGGCGACCTTGAACCACGCGCGCCGAATTGCGCCCGCGACTCGGATGCTCGATTCATCAATTAAAACCTCACCCTTTCGGTCACCCCACGTGCCGAGCGAGACCCAACTCGATGCCTGCACGGTGCCGCACGCGAGCAACATTGTGATGAGCATCCAGCGTCGCGTGTTCATTTGGCACGCATCATGTAATGGGCCGGCGGATGGCGGGCATCGAGGTGCGCTCATGGAGGCATAGCCGTCGCGCATCACACCGGTAGGATGTCACAGTAGTTAAAGCGCGGTGTGCGTCTGACAAGCTCGCCCGCCCGGCAGGCGATCGGCTGAGCAAAGATGGGACCGGCGTAGACGAACGAATGGTATTCGCCGTATTCGCCGCAGGGATCTGCGCTTTGCGGCAGATCCTCGAGTAACTGCTGATCGATTTCTCTGCCGGCAAACGCTGCATCGATGGCCTGCGTATCCACGCAGGAGAGTAACGCCTTGAAGCCGAGGCCGATGAAGGTACGCACGAGTTCTTCGGTATCGCGCATCCAAATCGGGTAAAGACCGCTCATTCCCAGCTGCGCCAGGTGCGCGTCGCGATACTGCTTCACATCCGCGAGAAACAGGTCGCCAAATGCAACCTTTGCGATTCCCTGCGCCCTGAAGTGTTCGAGCGCCTCGCGCATGCGCGCTTCATAGACCTCGTTGGTGCACTCCTTGGGGATCATCACGGTGCGCAGCGCAATACCCAAAGACCTCGCCTGCCGCTCGAGCAGCTCGCGGCGCACGCCGTGCATGCTGATGCGCTCGAACTCCTCGGTCACCGTGGTCAGAAGCGCCGCGATCTCGTATTTCTGCGACGCCAGCAGCTGGTACGCGGCCATCGCGCTGTCCTTGCCGCCGCTCCAGGAGAGCGCGATGCGCTCCTTGGCGGCGCGACTGCGAACGGGTCGGGCCGTGGGAGCATGGATGGAGGCAATCGTTGGGGATTGCGGCACAGGATTCCTGGTATCTGCGGCCATAAATTTAATGCACACCTCAAAGAGCGGTGTAATAGATTACCGAATGAACACCTGAGCCTCGACAATGACCATCAATACGGGCACTGCGGCGGGCGTTGCGACCCTCGAGATGGCGCGGCCGCTGAAGAAAAACGCGCTCACCCATGCGATGTACGAGGCCATGACCGCCGCGCTGAGCGCTGCCGAGGCAGATGGCGGCGTGCGCGCACTGCTGATTGTTGGACAACCGGGCGTTTTCACCGCTGGCAACGACCTGGAGGATTTCATGCAGCGTCCGCCAGCGAACGAGGATGCGCCGGTGTACCGCTTCATGCGCCGCCTCGCCTCTTTTGAAAAGCCGGTGGTGGCCGCCGTCAACGGGGCGGCGGTCGGCATCGGCACGACCATGCTGCTGCATTGCGATCTGGTCTACGTCAGCACGGACGCGCATTTCAGCATGCCTTTCGTACGTCTGGGCCTGGTGCCGGAGTTCGCCTCAAGCCTGCTATTGCCGCAGATCATGGGTCACGCGAGGGCTGCCGAGAAGCTCTTGCTCGGCGAGCCCTTGACGGCGGCACAAGCGGCAGCCTGCGGCATCGCGACCGCCGTGCTGCCGCCGGCGGAAGTGGTTGCGCACGCGCGCCACATGGCCGAGCGCTTTAATCTCTTGCCGCCCGAGGCGGTGCGGGCGACCAAGCGACTGATGCGCGCGGGTTGGCGGCGCGGCATTGATGCGGCGCTGCGGGATGAAGCGGTGGTATTCCTGGAGCGGCTTGCAAGCGCGGAAGCCAAAGAAGCCTTTGCGGCGTTTTTCGCCAAACGCAAGCCCGATTTCAGTAAGTTCTGAAGCAGCAGGCACCGTAAGCCCGCCCCGGCCGGAGAATCAAAGAATGCAGCGCGCCCCGGATGCAACTCTCAAAGCAAAGACCCTCTTCATTACCGGTGCCTCGCGCGGCATTGGCCTTGCCATCGCGCTGCGTGCGGCGCGCGACGGCGCCAACGTCGTGCTCGTGGCGAAAACGACGGTGCCGAATCCGAAGCTGCCTGGAACTCTTTATAGCGCGGCCGGCGAGGTCAAGGCAGCGGGCGGCCAGGCGCTCGCCGTGCCCTGCGACATTCGCGACGATGCCGCGGTGGCAGAGGCGGTTGAGGCTGCGGTCAAACGCTTCGATGGCATCGACATTCTCGTCAACAACGCAAGCGCGATCAGCTTGACGGCAACCGCCGCGACGCCGATGAAGCGCTTCGATCTCATGTTCGGCGTGAACGTGCGCGGCACCTACGCTTGTACGCAGGCTTGTCTTGGCGAGCTCATCAAGAGCGCTAAAGCCGGGCGCAATCCGCACATTCTTAATCTGTCGCCGCCGCTCTCGCTAAAACCGCACTGGTTTGCCGCGCACGTGGCCTACACGATGGCCAAGTACGGAATGAGCATGTGCACGCTCGGGCACTCCGCCGAATTCCAGCAGTACGGTATCGCCGTAAATAGCCTCTGGCCGCGCACCGCCATCGCGACCGCGGCGCTGCAGCTCATTCCGGGCATCGATCCTGGCAAATGCCGCAAGCCTGATATTGTCGCGGATGCGGCCTGGATGATTCTGACCAGTGATGCGCGCGCCACCAGCGGCAATTTCTTTATCGACGATGCCGTGCTCGCCGAGCACGGCGTGCACGATCTTGACCGCTACGCGATGACTCCGGGTACAGCGGATCTCATTCCGGATTTCTTTCTGGATTGACGGCGCCGCGGCGCGGCGCGCGCAAGGCTTGCATGCCGCGAAACTCCACGAAACTGACGATGCGCGCCCAGAGAAAGTCGCCGTAAAGAAACGGCTCGAAACTCCTGGGATCATCGAGTGGCAGCGGGCAGATCTCGGCGTCCGCGCGTGCTTCGTAGAAAAAGGGGATCGAAAATCGCTCCTGGCCCGTGCCAAGCACGCGGTGTTCGGTCGCCTTGATGCGCCCGCCGCTCCAGCGCTCGAGTACCTGGCCAAAATTGACGGCGAGCGCATGCTCGTGCGGGGGCACGTCGGCCCAGGAGCCAGCGCGCGCGCGCGCCTGCAACCCCGCGACGCCATCCTGTGCCAGCAACGTCATGAACCCTGAATCCGTGTGCGCGGCACCCACCACGTAGTGGCGCGCGCCGCGATGTGACACCCACAGATCGAGGTCCTTGCAAAGCGCGAGCTCTGCGGCGTCGCGCACCGGATAGCGCAGCAGGCGCAGCGTCGAGAGTCCACGGTGAAACGCGCCGTCAAAGTATTGCTCGTTAAGACCCAGGCTGCGCGCGATCGAGCGCATGAGCACGGCGCTCACGTGGTCCATGGCTTGGTAATACGCCGCGGCCGTGGTGCGCCAACCCGGCAATGCCAGCTCCGGCGGCAGCGGGGTAGGCTCGCGCAGCGGGTCGCTCGCATCGATGACGCTCGTGCCGTACGCGACATCGCCGCCCATGTCGATGCCCTCTTTGCTCGTGAGGTTACCGGGCTGTAATGGAAACCAGCCGCGGTAAAGGTTTGGGTTGTGCGGCGCAAATTTACGCCGCCACAGTTTTTGCAGCTCCTGTGGTGAGAGGCGAAAGATGCGCAGCAAGTCGGCGCGCGCAGCGGAACCTTTCGGTACGCTTGCCGGTAAGCCGACCACGCTGAGAAAACCGATATTGCCGGCCGCCGCAAGGATCGCGGCATCGGTCGCGTCGCGCGCGGCGCACGGCGGCCCGAAGAGCGCGCTCACATCGATGAGCGCAACGCTGTCGCGCACGCGCGCATCCTTAAGGTTCACTCCCATTGGAGCGCGCGCTGCATCAGCACCACATCAACCCAGCGCCGGAATTTGAATCCAATGCTCTTGAACGTGCCCACGTGCTCAAAGCCGAGCGCCGCGTGCAGAGCGATCGAGGCAATATTGGCCGAGTCACCGATCACGGCAAGCATTTGGCGTTTGCCGCAGCGCTGACAATCCTCGATCAGTTGCAGCATGAGCGCGCGCGCAATGCCGCGACGCTGCATCTGCGGGGCGACGTAGACGGATGATTCACAGGTGTAGCGATAAGCCGAGCGGGGCCGGAACGGGCTAGCGTAGGCATAGCCTGCTACGCGCGCATCGATCTGCATGACGAGGAACGGAAAACCAGCGGCGACCAGCGCCGTGAAGCGCCGCTGCATTTCCGCAACCGGCGGCGCCTCCTCTTCAAAGCTTGCAAGGCCGGTGTGCACGTAGTGCGCGTAGATCGACTGCACCGCTTCGAGGTCGGCGAGCGTGCATGCCCGGACTTGCATGCGCGCATTCTAGCAATCGTCGCGCGTCGCGCTATGGCCTTGCCGGAACTGCTCCTCCCAATGCTGGCCGTCAAACGGCACGATGCTGAGGCTCGCCACCTCGACATCATCGAGACAGCGCGCGTTGACGCTGTAGCCGTCGGGATGGGATCGCGGCACGTAAAAGGATTTGACGCCGCACACCGCACAGAAAAGGTGCTGCGCCGTGCGCGTATTGAACTGGTAGTTGGTGAGATGAGCTTCGCCCGACAGCAGCTTGAAGTGCGGCTTCGGCACGATGACGTGCAGGAACCCGACTTTGGCACAGACGGAGCAGTTGCAGTCGGTGACCTGCAGCTTCGCTCGCGTCTTGACTTCGAAGCGGACCCGGCCGCAATGGCAGCCGCCCGTGCGCGTGACCATGCCGGCGTCAGCTTGCACGGAGGACATTGTGGAGGAAAGCGGCGCGCTGCTTCAGCCGGAGCGAGCGCTGTAGGCTTCCATCAGCAACCCCGTGCCGCCCCGCGATACGTGCGCGACGATCGCGGTACGACGGTGCACTTTCGTTACCGCTCCAAGATCGATGGCAAACGACAGGACGACCTGCTCGCCTTTGCGCAAACCCAGGTTGGTGGTCTCGATGAAGACGCCGGTGGCGCTCAAATTGACAGCCTTGCAAAGCCGTCGCTGGCCCTGCGGCACGGTGATGTAGACGGTTGTACGGGCTCGATGCCTCGTATGCAGACGACGTTCCACGATCCACCCCTTGTCCATTCGGTTCTAGTTAGTTCTTCTATACGAACGGCCCTAGTATGCCCCGAGTTGACCCGCTGGCGGGAGTGGACGCGACTTAATTAATGTGATCGCCGACACGGATTTCGCGTCGCGTGCTGCGCAATGCGCCGCCGGTTATGACAACGCAAGGAACTCGCGAATTTCCCTGCCAAAGCTTTTCAAATCAATCAGAAATGAGTCATGTCCCTCGATGCATGGTAAAGGCGCGAAGCGCGTCGTTATGCCCGCGTCGGTAAAGTCGGCGGCGAGTGCGCGCTGCTCGGCGATCGCGAAAAGCATGTCCGACTCGACGCCGATCACGAGCGCCTGCTCGATGGCGGCGCGCGCGAGCGCCGCGCGGTTCGAGTCCGCGTGCGCGGCGAGATCGAAGCGGTCCATGGCGCGCGAGATGTAAAGATAGCAGTTGGGATCGAACGCCCGCACGAACCGCCGCGCATGCGTTTCAAGGTAACCCTGAATGGCGAACTCCGGGGAGAACGGCGCGTTTTCGCGCATCTCATCCGCCACCGGTGCGCGTCCGAAGCGCTGCACCCATTCGGCGGCGGAACGATACGTCATCATGCCGAGCTTGCGGGCGATGCGCATGCCGGTGGCGGGTGGCCGGTCGTCCGTGTAGGCGCCGTTTCGCCACTCGGGATCGCGCAGGATGGCTTCGCGCTGAATCGAACGCAGCGCGATCGCGAAGGGTGAGGCGGCGGCGGTGCCGGAGATGCTGATGAGGCGTCGCGTCGCCTGCGGAAACTGCGCCGCATACGCAAGCACCACCATGCCCCCGAGCGAGGGGCCGATGATGGTATCGGCCCGCTCGATGCCGAGTGAGCGCAGCGTCTCGAATCCCGCCCGCGCCATGTCCTCGATCGACAGGTCCGGAAAATCCATGCGGTACGGCATCTGCGTGGCCGGATTCAACGAGGCGGGCCCCGTCGAGCCGAAGCAGCTGCCGAGCGAATTCACGCAGACGATGAAAAATCGATTCGAATCAATGGCAAGCCCCGGCCCCAGCATGCCTTCCCACCAGCCCTCGGACGCATCCGTTGGCGATGAGGCGGCGTGCGCCGGCGGTGAGAGCCCCGTGAAGAGCAGCACGGCGTTATCGCGCTGCGGGCTCAGCTCCCCCCAGGTCTCGTAGGCGATGTGCGCGCCGTGCAGGCTGCCGCCGCGCCACATCGGGAATGGATCGGGAAGCGCCGCGAAGCGCCGTGCGTCCATAAGGTTTGGCGCCGCCCCGCGCTGCCTGGCGATGACCTTAGAACTCCGGATCGCTGCCGTCGGCGATGCCCTCGAAGAGCGCGGTCGAGAGATAGCGCTCGGCGGTGTCGGGCAGCATGGCGAGAATGACCGCCCCTTCGGGAGCTTCGGCGGCAATTTGCTGCGCGGCGGCAAATGTCGCACCGGAGGAGATGCCGCAGAAGATGCCCTCGCTCTTGGCGAGCGCCCGCGATGCCTCGATCGCTTCGGCATCGGTGATGGTGAGGATGCGGTCGGCGACGGCTCGATTCAGCACCGCCGGCACGAAGTCGGGAGTCCAGCCCTGGATCTTGTGCGGCGTGAAGGGCTTGCCCGAGAGCAGCGCTGCGCCCGCCGGCTCCGCCACGATGACCTTCACCTGGGGCCGCGCGACCTTCATCACCTCCCCGACCCCAGTCAGGGTGCCGCCCGTGCCCCATCCGGTGACGAAGAAGTCGAGGCGACGGTCGGCAAAGTCGCTCAGGATCTCCGGTCCGGTCGTATTGCGGTGGTAGGCGGGGTTGGCGGGGTTCTCGAACTGGCTTGCGAGGAACCAGCCGTGCTTCTTGGCAAGTTCCGCGGCCTTCTTCACCATGCCGGTGCCGCGTTCCGCGGCGGGCGTCAGGATCACCTTGGCGCCGAACATGCGCATGATCTTGCGCCGCTCGACAGAGAAGCTCTCCGCCATGGTCGCAACGAACGGATAGCCCTTGGCCGCGCACACCATGGCAAGCGCAATGCCGGTGTTGCCCGAGGTCGCTTCGACCACCGTCTGCCCGGGTTTCAGCTTTCCCGTTTTTTCCGCGTCCTCGATAATTGCGATGGCCAGGCGGTCCTTCACCGAGCTTGCCGGGTTGAAGAACTCGCACTTCACGTACATCGTCACGTTCTTGGGCGCGAGCCGATGTATGCGTACGATGGGGGTGCGGCCGATCGTGCCCAGAATGCTGTCGTAGATCATGGGTGCCTGCCCTTTTTTTCTTTCGCCGTCGGCGCTCGCGGCCCAACAGTATGCGACACGAGCCTTGCTTCGCCAACAGCACTGCTAGTATCGCCGGATCGTGTCCAAAACGTTGAATTCAAACAGCATCAGCTTATGGCACAACGTGCATATCGCGACCTGCGATGAGCACATGCGCCGGATCGAGGCCGGAGCGCTCGCGGTGCGCGACGGGCGCATCCAGTGGGTGGGTGGCGACGGCGAGGAGCCGCCCGAGTTTCGTGCGCCCGCGGTCAAGCGCCATGACCTGCGTGGCGCCTGGCTCACGCCCGGCCTCATCGACTGTCACACGCATCTTGTCTTCGCAGGAACGCGTGCCGGCGAATATGCGGAGCGATTGCGCGGCGCGAGCTACGCCGAAATTGCTGCCCGCGGTGGCGGAATTCTCACCACGATGCGCGCGACGCGGCGCGCAAGCCTGGAGGAGTTGGTCGAGTCGGCCGCGCCGCGCCTGGAATCGCTCCTTGCCGAGGGCGTGACGACGATTGAGATCAAGTCCGGCTACGGACTGACATTGCAGGATGAGGCGAAGATGCTGCGTGCGGCGCGCGCGCTTGCGCAGCGCTTCCCCGTTACCGTGAGGACGACGTTGCTGGCGGCGCATACCTTACCGCCCGAGTTCGCCGGCCGCCCTAACGAGTATATCGACATCATCGCGCGCGAGTGGCTGCCGGCACTGCATGCCGAAGGCCTCGTCGATGCGGTCGATGTCTTTTGCGAGAAGATCGCCTTTAGCGTGCAGCAGGCCGAGCGTCTGTTTGACGCGGCGCTCGCTATCGGCCTGCCGATCAAGATGCACGCGGAACAGCTGAGCAACATCGGCGGCACGCGCCTCGCGGCGAGCCGTGGCGCGCTCTCCTGCGATCATCTGGAGTATGCCGGGGAGGATGAGGCGCGCGCGATGGCCTCGGCCGGTACGGTGGCGGTGCTGCTGCCGGTTGCTTTCTACGGTCTTGCCGATACGCGCCGGCCGCCGATCAGCGCGCTGCGCGCCGCCGCTACGGCGATCGCCATCGCCACGGATTGCAACCCTGGCTCGGCGCCGGGCGCCTCCTTGCAGCTGGCGATGTCGATGGCAACACGGCTCTTTGCGCTCACGCAGCAGGAGGCATTGGCGGGCGTGACGCGCCATGCGGCGCGCGCCGTGGGGCTTGCCGGTGAGCAGGGCACGCTTGCTGCGGGGCGCGCGGCTGATTTTGTGATCTGGGATATCGAGTCGATTGAAGAGCTCGGATATTGGGCGGGGTTTAATCCCCGTCGGGCGGTGGTGCGCGCGGGCGAAATCGTGCGCGGGGCGCTCTAGGGGTCTTTGCGGGCAGCCGGCAAGGGCGCCCGCCCGCGGTCAAGCGATTTTCGCCGCTGCGGGATGCCAAATTGACAGTTGCAGGTACAAAAACCAGAATCCCCGCCTCGCTCGCGGAGGGGTACCCAAGCGGCCAACGGGAGCAGACTGTAAATCTGCCGGCTTACGCCTTCGTAGGTTCGAATCCTACCCCCTCCACCATCTTTGAGCGCAAGCGAGAGCCCCCGGCCCCCGAGCAGAACAAATGCCGAGTCCAAGTTACACACCCGCAAACTTTTTGTCTTCGCAACAGTCTCTAGCTTGCCCGCTGAGAGCGGCGCCTGACGCGCGCTCTTAACGCCTGACTTCTCACCACAATCACAGGATCAACGATGCAGCATTTCCGACGGCCGGCAGTTCGCGGCGCATTGATGGCCTGTGCGGCGCTCGCAGGCTCGTTGTTCGCAAGCGCGCATGCACACGCCGCGCTCGTCACGGTGCCGGGGTTCAGTTACGTGAAGTCGCTCGAGGGCATCGATGAATACACGCTCGATGCCAATGGACTGCAGGTGCTCCTGAAGCCCGATCATTCCGCGCCCGTCATCACCTTCCAGGTGACCTATCACGTGGGCTCGCGCAACGAGGTGACCGGCAGCACGGGCGCAACGCATCTTCTTGAGCACATGATGTTCAAGGGCAGCGAGGGCTATAACGATCCCAAGGGCAACAGCATCAAGCAATACCTGGAGTCGGTGGGCGCGGGCTTCAATGCGACGACCTCGTTCGACCGCACCAATTATTTTGCGACGCTCGGACGCGATCACCTCGAAGGCTACATCGCGATCGAGGCGGATCGCATGCGCCGCCTGTGGCTGCACGAGTCGGATCGGCAAGCCGAGATGACGGTGGTGCGCAACGAGTTCGAGCGCGGCGAGAACAATCCCGAGTCCGCGCTGATGAAGGAAGTGCAGGCACTGGTGTTCATTGCGCATCCCTATCACCACCCGACGATCGGCTGGCGCAGCGACATTGAGCACGTGCCGATCGAGAAGCTGCGCGGCTTCTACGACACCTTTTACTGGCCGAACAATGCGACGGTCACGCTAGTCGGAGACCTCGATCCGGCGCAGGCTTTGAAGCTCATCGACAACTACTACGGCAAGATCCCGCGGGCGCCGCAGCCGATTCCGCTGGTGTACACGGAGGAGCCGCCGCAGACCGGAGCGCGCCGCGTCACGCTGCGAGCGGCCCGGACAGCTCGGCAACATCGTCATTGCCTACAAGGTTCCGGATGCGCGCGCTGCAGACTTGCCGGCGCTTGAAGTCATGGGGTCGATCCTTTCGGACGGCAAGAGCAGCCGCCTGTATCCGGCGCTCGTCGATAAGAGCCTGGCGCTCGGCACCGAGGCCGGTGCCTATCGGATGCACGACCCCGGCATGTTCATCGTGGATGTTGCGCTCGCGCCGAAGGCAACCCACGAGGAGGTGGAGAAGAATCGCGCTCGCCGAGATCGAAAAAATCAAGAACGCCGGGGTCACCCAGGCCGAGGTTGCGCGCGCGGTGCGCCAGTATCTGCCTCGGATGCCTACGCACGCGATGGCACGGCGAATGTTGCAAGCGCGCTCAATGAATGGATCGCGGTCGGTGACTGGACGCTCTACGCGCGCTACGCGGACAAAGTATCCAAAGTGACTGCCGCGGATGTGCAGCGTGTGGCGCAGAAGTATCTGGCGCATGAACAGAGCACGACTGGCTGGTTCGTGCCGGTGGTGAGGAAATGAATGGCTTGAAAGTACTTGCGCTGGGGCTGTCCTGGGTCACGAGCGCGGCGCTCGCCGCGTCCGCAGCGGATCACCAGGCGCAGATTGCGCCGCACGTTGTGCGCACCAAGACCGCAGGCATTGATCTCATCGCCTATCCGACCGCGGTGAAGGACGTCGTCACCCTCGTAGGCTCGCTGCCCGCGGGCGATGCGTTCGCAGGCTCAGGCAACGCGGCGGTGCCGACGCTCGTCGGCATGATGCTCGACCGCGGCACCACAGCGCGCGGATCAGTTCAAGATCGCGCAGCAGCTCGAGGAGCGTCGGCGCCGAGATCAACTTTGAAGTCGGCATCCAGCTTGTGGAGATCCACGCGAAGTGCCTGAAGAAGGATCTGCCGCTCGTGATCCGCCTGCATCGCCGAGCAGCTGCGCACGCCGGCGTTTGCGCCTGCAGAGTTCGCCAAGGCGCAGCAGGCCGCGGTGGGGGAGCTGCAGCAGGCGCTGCAGGAGACGAGCGCGCGTGCCAGCGAGGCATTCGCGCGCGCGATCTTTCCGCAGGGGCACCCGAACCGGCCGGCCGCGACCGAGCAGATGATCGCGGCCGTCAAGAGCGCGAAGCTCGAGGATCTGCAGCGCTTTCACCGCGAGCATTACGGCCCGGCGCATCTGATGCTGATCGTCGTGGGTGACGTTGATGTGCCGCACCTGCAGGCGGACGTCGCCCAGGGCTTCTCCGGATGGGCGGGCGGCAGCGACTATTCTGCACGCCAGTGCCGCGGCGGTCGCCGGCGCGGCACGCGAGGAATCGATGAGCGTGCCGGGCAAAGCGAGCATCTCGGTCATTCTCGGGGAGGCGACCGGCCTGCAGTATCGCGATCCGGACGCTCTGGCGTTGCGCGTCGGCACGGCGATATTCGGCAGCGGCTTCACGAGTCGGCTGGTGGGCAGCGTGCGTGACAAGGAAGGCTTGACCTACGACATCGGCGCCGGCCTCGCCGAGGATGCACTGACCGATGGCTACTGGCGCATCAATGCCACCTTTGCCCCCTCGCTGCTTGCCAAGGGCATCGCCTCCACGCAGCGCGAGCTTGCCCGCATGGGCGCGCGATGGCGTGACGGCGCAGGAGCTGGCGGCGCGCAAGACCGATATCGTCGGCGTGTACCAGGTAAGTCTGGCGAGCACTGCGGGACTTGCGGCGGCATTGCAGCAGGCGCTCCTGCGCGGCTATCCGGTCTCCTGGCTCGACGAGTACCCGCACGCGATCGAGGCGCTGACGCTCGATGAGGTCAACCGCGCGATCAAGCGGCACATCGATCCTGCAAAGATGGTGCTGGTGAAGGCGGGCAGTGTGTGAAAGTTGCAGCGAGCGACGTTGAAGCCTTTCAGCGTGACGGCGCCATATGCCTGCGACAGCTACTGGGCGCTGGCGACATTGCGCTGTTGCGCGCCGGAATTGACGCTAACCTCGCCCAGCCCAGTGCCGCGCGCCAAGATCGCAAGCCACCCGGATGATCCGGGATACTTCATTGAGGATTTCTGCAACTGGCAGCAGAACGAACACTACCGGCGTTTCATTTTCGAATCCGGAGTGGCGGCGGTTGCAGGCGCCCTCATGCGCAGCCGCACGGCGCGTCTGTATCACGACCACATGCTGACCAAGGAGCCGGGCACGCGGCAGCGCACCCCGTGGCATCAGGACCAGCCCTACTACAACATCGAGGGGCGGCAGAACGTGAGCTTCTGGATCCCGGTCGACCCGGTGAGCCGTGCTGCAACGCTCGAGCTTGTGGCGGGCTCGCATCGCGGCCCGTGGCTGATGCCGCGCAGCTTCATGGAAAAACAGGCGAAGTGGTTTCCGGAAGGAGCGCTCGCGGATTTGCCGGATGTTGATGCCGCGCGCGGGCGCTATCGCATTCTCGGCTGGCCGATCGAGCCCGGGGACCTCGTGTGCTTCCACATGCTTACGCTGCATGCGGCCGCGGGTGTTGACGGGCCGCAGCGCCGCCGGGTGTTCTCGGTGCGCTTCCTCGGGGATGACATCGTGCATGCGCCGCGCGCCTGGAAGACCTCGCCGGATTTTCCCGAGCTCGCCGCGACGCTGCCGCCGGGTGTGCCGCTGGAGCATCCGCTCTTTCCGCTCCTGTGGAGCGCCTGATCCCGCAGGTTCACGAGCGCGCCGAGTCAGCTTCCCGCGCGTGCTCTACTGAGCAAGCCCACTGCGAGTAGGGCCTCCACGCGGTTTTGGGCGCTCGCGGTACACAGTATCAGCCTGGGCTAGGCTGTACGGGAATACACTCCAGTGCGCAATTTTGCGCTACACTACGAAGCTTCATGCCACGTGGCATCGGTCTTGCACGGGGCCGAAAAATACGTAACATTACGTGGTTCACAAGCCGACTGCCTCCCGGGTAGGGGGGCCGGCTTGCGTCGGCTATTCGTGGGCAAGTTGGGCTCAATAAACTTGGGAGTGGTTCTGCCGTTTTAACCCCTTGATTCTGAGAGCGGGATTGGGGGGTTAGCGGGTGTAGTTCAATGGTAGAACCTCAGCCTTCCAAGCTGATGGTGTGGGTTCGATTCCCACCACCCGCTCCAGCGTGTGTCTGCCCACGTAGCTCAGTCGGTAGAGCACGTCCTTGGTAAGGACGAGGTCACCGGTTCGATTCCGGTCGTGGGCTCCACCTCAAGCGGGCTCGGCGGGAAGCAGTTTTTTTCGGCGCGCCGCGGCGCGCCGCCATTCGATGGGGATCTGGCGATGTCAAAGGCAAAGTTTGAGCGCACCAAGCCGCACGTGAACGTTGGGACGATTGGTCATGTGGACCATGGCAAGACGACGTTGACGGCGGCGTTGACGAAGGTGATGGCCGAGACCTACGGCGGCACTTTTATGGCGTATGACCAGATTGACAAGGCGCCGGAGGAGAAGGCGCGCGGCATTACGATCTCCACCGCGCACGTGGAGTATCAGAGCGCCAACCGTCACTACGCGCATGTGGATTGTCCGGGGCATGCGGACTATGTGAAGAACATGATCACGGGTGCTGCGCAGATGGACGGTGCGGTGCTGGTGGTGTCAGCGGCGGATGGACCGATGCCGCAGACGCGCGAGCACATTTTGCTCGCCCGCCAGGTGGGCGTGCCGTACATCGTGGTGTACATGAACAAGGCGGACATGGTGGACGACAAGGAGTTGCTCGAGCTTGTGGAGATGGAGGTGCGGGAGCTGTTGTCGGTGTACAAGTTTCCGGGGGACAAGACGCCGATTGTGATTGGTTCGGCGTTGAAGGCGCTGGAGGGGGATTCGAGCGACATTGGCGTGAAGAGCGTGGTGAAGCTGGTGGAGGAGATGGACAAGTACATTCCGGTGCCGAAGCGCGAGGTGGACAAGCCCTACCTCATGCCGGTGGAGGATGTGTTTTCGATTTCGGGGCGCGGCACGGTGGTGACGGGCAGGATCGAGCGCGGTGTGGTGCGGGTGAACGAGGAGGTGGAGATCATTGGCTTGAAGCCGACGACGAAGACGATCTGCACTGGGGTGGAGATGTTCAGAAAGCTGCTGGATGAGGGCCAGGCGGGCGACAACGTCGGGGTGCTCTTGCGCGGCACCAAGCGCGAGGAGGTTGAGCGCGGGCAGGTGCTCGCCAAGCCCGGCAGCATCACGCCGCACACCAACTTTGAGTGCGAGGTGTACGTGCTCACCAAGGAGGAGGGCGGGCGGCACACGCCGTTCTTCAAGGGCTATCGGCCGCAGTTTTATTTTCGCACCACCGATGTCACCGGGATGATCCAGCTGCCCGAGGGCACCGAGATGGTCATGCCCGGGGACAACATCAAGATGGCGGTGGAGCTGATCAGCCCGATAGCGATGGAGGAAGGCCTGCGCTTTGCGATCCGCGAGGGCGGCAAAACCGTCGGCGCAGGCGTCGTGTCGAAAATCCTGAAGTAGCAACTGTTCTGTACTTACGTAGGCCAGTAGCTCAATTGGCAGAGCGGCGGTCTCCAAAACCGCAGGTTGGGGGTTCGATTCCCTCCTGGCCTGCCACCGGACTCATATGAACGACCACACAACCGTCCCAGACAGCAGCGTCGCGGACAAGGCAAAAATCACCGTCACGATTCTTTTCGTGATCGGCGGTATTGCCGCCTACTACCTGCTGTCGGGTCAGGCCGCGTGGATGCGCTGGGTCGCGGTGGCCGCTGGAATCGTGCTCGGCCTTGCGATCTTCGCCAGCTCCCGGCAGGGCCGCAATTTTTGGCAGTTCATGCTCGATTCGCGCATCGAGCTGCGCAAGGTCGTCTGGCCGAACCGTGAGGACACCGGAAAGATGACGCTGGTGGTGTTCGTGTTTGTCGTCGTTGCCGGCGTGTTTTTCTGGGCGCTCGACATGGTGCTCGCCTGGGCGACGCGCGCTCTTACCGGACAGGGAGGAGGCTGACCATGCCGCTGCGATGGTACGTGGTGCATGCCTACTCGAACTTCGAGCATCGGGTGTCCGAGTCGCTGAAGGAGCGCATCAAGCGTGCCGGGCTTGAGCCAAAGTTCGGCGAGATTCTGGTGCCGACCGAAGAGGTCGTCGAAATGCGCGATGGCCAGAAGCGCAAGAGCGAGCGCAAGTTCTATCCCGGCTACGTGCTCGTGCAGATGGAGATGGATGAGGAGACCTGGCACCTGGTGCGCGACGTGCCGAAGGTCCTCGGCTTCATCGGCGGCACGCCAGAGAAGCCGGCCGCCATCACCGACAAGGAGGCCAATCAGATCCTGCGCCGCGTCGAGGAAGGCGTGGATAAGCCGCGGCCGAAGGTGCTGTTCGAGCCGGGCGAGGTGGTGCGCGTCACCGATGGGCCGTTCAACGATTTCAACGGCGTGGTCGAGAGCGTGAATTACGAGAAGAACCGCCTGCACGTCGCCGTGCAGATCCTCGGGCGTTCGACGCCGGTCGAGCTTGATTTCTCGCAGGTTGAGAAGGCGTAAGGAACAACAAGGCCATGGCCAAGAAAGTCAACGGTTACGTCAAACTGCAGGTGCCGGCGGGCGCCGCAAATCCCTCCCCGCCGATTGGTCCGGCGCTCGGTCAGCAGGGCGTCAACATCATGGAGTTCTGCAAGCAGTTCAACGCGCAGACCCAGAAGATGGAGAAGGGCCTGCCGATTCCGGTCGTGATCACCGTGTACTCGGATCGCAGCTTCACGTTTGTGATGAAGACGCCTCCGGCATCGGTCCTCATCCGCAAGGCGATCGGCATCGAAAAAGGCAGCGGCACGCCGAATACCAACAAGGTCGGCAAGATCAGCCGCAAGCAGCTTGAGGAGATCGCGAAGCTGAAGCAGCCGGATCTTACCGCCGCTGACCTTGAGGCCGCGGTGCGCACCATCGCCGGCAGCGCCCGCAGCATGGGCGTGGAAGTGGAAGGAATTTAGCGCATGCCATTCGTCGCCAAGCGTGTGAAGGCCGCAAAGGCCAAAGTGACCCCCGGCAAGCACTACCCGGTGGATGAGGCGCTGAAGCTCGTGAAGGAGCTCGCCACTTCCAAGTTCGTCGAGGGTGTCGATGCGGCGGTCAATCTCGGCATTGACGCGAGCAAGTCCGACCAGCAGGTGCGTGGCTCGACCGTCATGCCGAATGGCATCGGCAAGAGCGTGCGCGTCGCCGTGTTCACCTCCGGCAAGAACCAGGACGCCGCGCGCGCGGCGGGCGCCGACATCGTCGGACTCGATGATCTGGCGGCCAAGGTCAAAGCCGGCGAGCTCGACTTTGATGTCGTCGTCGCAAGCCCCGATGCGATGCGAGTTGTCGGCCAGCTCGGCCAGATCCTCGGTCCGCGCGGGCTCATGCCGAACCCCAAGGTGGGCACCGTGACGCCGGATGTGGCGACGGCGGTGAAGAACGCCAAGGCCGGCCAGGTGCGCTATCGCGTCGACAAGGCGGGCATCGTCCATTGCACCATCGGCAAGGCGAGTTTCGAGGTCGATGCATTGAAGGCGAATCTCTTGGCGCTGATTGCGGATTTGCAGAAAGCGAAGCCGCCGGCGTCCAAGGGCGTTTATCTGAAGAAGGTCACGCTGTCCTCGACGATGGGACCGGGCGTGACGATTGATCAAGGCAGTCTCGGCATTTAGTGCGGGACGATATTGAATTTGATGCGGGTCCGCGCGCAGCGGACGACATCGAAGACCGCCGGCGAGCCATCGGGCTCTTAATGATTGCCAGCGCAGATGATGGGACCGCTCTACGCAATCGAGGATGGCCTCGGGCGTGGAGCACACCGTCGAAGGCGGAGCAGCCTGATCCGGAAGGCTTGCTCCATTGCAAGTGTGCTCTGCAGGCGAGGAGATGAGCAATGCCACTTAAGCTAGAAGACAAGCAGTCGCTGGTGGCGGAGGTGAGCGCAGTCGCCGCCAAGGCGCAGTCGGTCATCGCCGCGGAATATCGCGGTTTGACCGTCTCGCAGATGACGGAGTTGCGCAGCAAGGCGCGGGCGCAGGGTGTGTACATGCGTGTCGTTAAGAACACGCTGGCGCGCAAGGCGATCTCCGGCACGGCCTTTGAGTCGATCGGACCCAAATTGAAGGGCCCGCTCGTGCTCGCCTTCTCGAAGAATGATCCGGGCGCGGCCGCGCGCGTGGTGAAGGAGTTTGCGAAGGGCAATGAGAAGCTCATCGCGACCCTCATCAGCCTCGGCGGTCCGATTCTCTCGGCCAAGGACCTTGACAAGGTCGCAAGTCTGCCGACGCGGGAGCAGGCGCTAGCGCAGCTGCTCGGCGTCATGAAGGGGCCGATCGAGAAGCTGGTGCGCCAGCTCGCCGCTCCGCACACGAAACTGGTACGCACGTTGGAAGCCGTTCGGCAGCACAAAGCTGCCGCCGGCGCCTGACGTCTTGAAACTCTTTTAGGAGACCCAACATGGCTGTCAGCAAAGACGAAATCCTCGATTCAATCTCGAAAATGACCGTGATGGAGGTCGTCGAGCTCATCTCCGACATGGAGAAGAAGTTCGGCGTTACCGCCGCGGCCCCGGTTGCCGTGGCCGCCGGTCCAGGCGCCGCGGGCGCGGCTGCCGCCGCACCGGCGGAGGAGCAGACGGAATTCACCGTCACTCTGAAGGAGTATCCGGCCGACAAGAAGGTCACGGTGATCAAGGTGATCCGCGAGCTCACCGGGCTCGGTCTGAAGGAAGCGAAGGACCTGGTCGAGGGCGCGCCCTCGCTGGTGAAAGAAGGTGTGGCCAAGGCCGATTCAGAGACGATGAAGAAGAAGCTCGAAGACGCCGGTGCGAAGGTCGAGATCAAGTAGTTGTCCCGACCGTTGTTGCCAGTGGTATCCGCTAGCCCGGGGTGCGCAGGACGCGAGCCCCACCGGCGGTCCCACTGCTTTTGTATAGAGGTGATCTGATGGCTTATTCCTTCACCGAAAAGAAGCGCATTCGCAAGAACTTCGGCAAGCAGCCGGGCATTTTGCAGGTGCCCTACTTGCTGGCGATTCAGCTCGACTCCTACCGCTCGTTCCTGCAGGCGGCAGTGGCCGAGGAGGCGCGCGCCGATATCGGTCTGCACGCGGCCTTCAAGAGCGTGTTTCCGATTTCGAGCTATTCGGGCAATGCAACCCTTGAGTACGTGAGCTATCGCCTCGGCGAGCCGGTATTCGACGTCAAGGAGTGCCAGCTGCGCGGCCTCACCTACGCGGCGCCGCTGCGCACGAAAGTGCGGCTCATCGTCCTCGACAAGGAGGCGGCGGGTGCGAAGAAGCCGGTGAAGGACGTTCGCGAGCAGGAAGTGTATTTGGGCGAGCTGCCGCTCATGACCGACAACGGCACCTTCGTCATCAACGGTACCGAGCGGGTCATCGTTTCCCAGCTGCATCGCAGCCCCGGCGTGTTCTTCGACCACGACCGCGGCAAGACGCACTCCTCGGGGAAGCTGCTGTTCTCCGCGCGCATCATTCCCTACCGCGGCTCCTGGCTCGATTTCGAATTCGACCCGAAGGACTGCGTGTTCGCGCGCATCGACCGGCGGAGGAAACTCCCCGTCACCATCATCCTGCGCGCGCTCGGCATGAGCGAGACCGAGATCCTCGATACCTTCTTCGACAAGAACACCTTCTATCTGTCCAAGGATGAGACCGCGCTGCAGCTCGTGCCGCAGCGTCTGCGCGGCGAGACCGCTACGTTTGAACTGCGCATCGGCGATCAGGTGATCGTCGAGGAAGGCCGCCGCATCACCGCGCGCCACGTGCGCCAGCTCGAAGAGGCCGGGGTGAAGCGCCTGCGCGTGCCGCGCGAATATGTCTACGGCAAGGTGCTGGCGCACGACGTCGTCAATACCGAGACCGGCGAGATCCTGGCGAAGGCCAACGAGGTGTTGACCGCGCTGTCGGTCGAGAAGCTGATCGAGGCGGGCATCACCGAGATGCAGACCCTGTACACCAATGATCTTGATCGCGGCCCGTACATCTCGGACACGCTGCGCGTGGATCCGACCAAGAATCGTCTCGAGGCGCTGGTAGAGATCTACCGCATGATGCGTCCCGGCGAGCCGCCGACCAAGGATGCGGCCGAGAATCTCTTCAACAATCTGTTCTTCAATTCCGAGCGCTACGACCTCTCGGGCGTCGGCCGCATGAAGTTCAACCGCCGTGTGCGCCGCGAGTCGGGTGCCGGCACCGGGGTGCTCTCCCGCGAGGACATCATCGATGTGCTGAAGGTGCTGATCGACATCCGCAACGGCAACGGCACGGTGGATGACATCGACCACCTCGGCAATCGGCGCGTGCGCAGTGTGGGCGAGATGGCCGAGAACGCCTTCCGTGTGGGCCTGGTGCGCGTGGAGCGCGCCGTGAAGGAGCGGCTGACGATCGCGGAGACCGAGCCGCTCATGCCGCAGGAGATGATCAACGCGAAGCCGGTGGCGGCGGCGGTGAAGGAGTTCTTCGGCTCCTCGCAGCTCTCGCAGTTCATGGACCAGAACAATCCGCTCTCCGAGGTCACGCACAAGCGCCGTGTCTCGGCCCTGGGGCCGGGCGGCCTCACGCGCGAGCGCGCGGGATTTGAAGTGCGCGACGTGCATCCGACGCACTACGGGCGGGTCTGCCCGATCGAAACACCGGAAGGTCCGAACATCGGGCTCATCAATTCGCTCTCCGTGTACGCGCGCACCAACCAGTACGGGTTCCTCGAGACCCCGTACCGGCGCGTCGAGCACGGCGTCGTTTCCGATCAGATCGATTATCTCTCGGCGATCGAAGAGGGAGAGTTTGCGATCGCGCAGGCGAACGCACGCTTGACGCCGCGCGGCGAGATGTCAGGACGAGCTCGTTTCCTGCCGCCTGCAGAACGAGTTCACCCTCGTGCCGCGCGAGCGCATCAACTACATGGACGTCTCGCCGAAGCAGATCGTCTCGGTGGCCGCCTCGCTCATTCCGTTCCTCGAGCATGACGATGCGAACCGCGCGCTCATGGGCTCGAACATGCAGCGCCAGGCGGTGCCGACGCTGCGCTCGGAAACGCCGCTCGTCGGCACCGGCATGGAGCGCCCGGTCGCGATCGACTCGGGCGTCACCGTGGTGGCGCGCCGCGGCGGCAGCGTCGACTCGGTCGATGCCTCGCGCATCGTGGTGCGCGTGAATGACGAGGAGACGACCGCGGGTGAGCCCGGCGTCGACATCTATAACCTCACGAAGTACACGCGCTCGAACCAGAACACCTGCATCAATCAGCGCCCGCTCGTCAATGGCGGCGACAAGATCGCGCGCGGGGATGTGCTCGCGGACGGTCCGTCGACTCATCTTGGCGAGCTGGCGCTTGGGCAGAACCTGCTGGTCGCGTTCATGCCGTGGAACGGCTACAACTTCGAGGACTCGATCCTGATCTCCGAGCGTGTCGTGGAGGAGGATCGCTTCACGACCATCCATATCGAAGAGCTCGCCTGCGTGGCGCGCGACACGAAGTTGGGCCCCGAGGAGATCACCGCCGACATCCCGAACGTGGGCGATGCGGCGCTCGCGAAGCTCGATGAGGCGGGCATCGCCTTCATCGGCGCCGAGGTGCGCGCCGGCGACATTCTGGTGGGCAAGGTCACGCCCAAGGGCGAGACGCAGCTGACGCCGGAAGAGAAGCTGCTGCGCGCGATCTTTGGCGAGAAGGCCTCGGACGTGAAGGACACCTCGCTTGCGCGTGCCGCCCGGCATGGACGGCACGGTTATCGACGTGCGCGTATTCACGCGCGACGGCGTCGAGAAGGACTCGCGGGCACTGTCCATCGAGAAGGCGGAGATCGAACGGGTGCGCAAGGACTTCGCCGATCAGCAGCGCATTCTCGAGGATGACCTTTTCCAGCGGGTGCGCGGCATGCTGATCGGCACCGCCGCCGCGGGCGGTCCGCAGAAGCTTAAAGCCGGCACGCAAGATCAACGACGAGTACCTCGATGCCGTGCCGCGCGAGGAGTGGTTCGAGATTCGCCTCGAGGATGAGGATGCGAACTCGCAGCTCGAGGCGTCCTCGGAGCGCCTGAAGGTGCAGCGCAAGGCCTTCGAGAAGCGCCTCGACGACAAGAAGGCGAAGATCACCGCGGGCGATGATCTTGCCCCGGGTGTGCTGAAGATGGTGAAGGTGTACCTCGCGGTGAAGCGCCGCGTGCAGCCCGGCGACAAGATGGCGGGACGCCACGGCAACAAGGGCGTGATCTCGACCATCGTTCCGGTCGAGGACATGCCTTATCTTGCCGACGGCACTCCGGTCGACATCGTGCTGAATCCGTTGGGCGTGCCCTCGCGCATGAACGTCGGCCAGGTGCTGGAGACGCATCTTGGCTGGGCGGCGAAGGGTGTGGGACTGAAGATCGGGCGCATGCTGCAGGCGCAGGCGGCGACCGCCGAGCTGCGCGGGTTCATCAACCAGATCTACAACGAGACCGGCGGGCAGCACGAGGATTTGGCTAGCCTGAACGACCTTGAGCTCGTTGAGCTTGCGAAGAACCTCTCGAACGGCGTGCCGATGGCAACGCCGGTGTTCGACGGCGCGAGCGAGGAGGAGATCAAGCACCTGCTGAAGCTTGCCGATCTGCCGGTGAACGGCCAGACGCATCTTTTTGACGGCCGCACCGGCGAGCGCTTCGAGCGTCTCGTCACCGTGGGCTACATGTACATGCTGAAACTCAATCACCTGGTCGACGACAAGATGCACGCGCGCTCGACCGGCCCGTACAGTCTCGTCACGCAGCAGCCGCTCGGCGGCAAGGCGCAGTTCGGCGGCCAGCGCTTCGGTGAGATGGAAGTGTGGGCGCTCGAGGCTTACGGCGCGGCGTACACGCTGCAGGAAATGTTGACGGTGAAGTCCGACGACGTGAACGGACGTACGAAGATGTACAAGAACATCGTCGATGGCAACCACCAGATGGATGCCGGCATGCCGGAATCCTTCAACGTACTCGTGAAGGAAATCCGCTCGCTCGGCATCAACATGGAACTCGAACAGGACTAGCTCATGAAAGATCTACTGAAACTTTTCAAGCAGCACTCCCCGGTCGAGCACTTTGACTCGATCAAGATCGGGCTGGCATCGCCCGAGATGATCCGTGCGTGGTCCTACGGCGAAGTGAAGAAGCCGGAGACGATCAACTACCGCACCTTCAAGCCGGAGCGCGATGGTCTCTTCTGCGCGAAGATCTTCGGACCGGTGAAGGACTACGAGTGCCTGTGCGGCAAGTACAAGCGCCTGAAGCACCGCGGCGTGGTGTGCGAGAAGTGCGGTGTCGAGGTCACGCAGTCGAAGGTGCGCCGCGAGCGCATGGGGCACATCGAGCTTGCGAGCCCGACCGCGCACATCTGGTTCCTGAAGTCGCTGCCCTCGCGCATCGGGCTCATGCTCGACATGACGCTGCGCGAGATCGAGCGCGTGCTCTACTTCGAGGCGTTCGTGGTCATCGATCCGGGCATGACGCCGATGCAGCGCGGACAACTGCTGACCGATGAGCTGTATCTCGAGGCGATCGAAGAGCACGGCGATGAGTTCGACGCGCGCATGGGCGCGGAGGCCGTGTTTGAGCTGCTGCGCACCATTGAGCTGCCGGCGGAGCTCGCCAAGATCCGCACCGACATGGGCGCGACCTCCTCCGAGACGAAGCTGAAGAGACTCTCCAAGCGCCTGAAGCTCGTCGAGTCGTTCATCGAGTCGGGCAACAAGCCCGAATGGATGGTGCTCACCGTGCTGCCGGTGCTGCCGCCTGACCTGCGGCCGCTCGTGCCGCTCGATGGCGGCCGCTTCGCCACTTCGGATCTGAACGACCTCTATCGGCGTGTCATCAATCGCAACAACCGCCTGCGCCGGCTCCTCGAGTTGAACGCGCCCGACATTATCGTGCGCAACGAGAAGCGCATGCTGCAGGAAGCGGTGGATGCGCTGCTCGACAACGGCCGCCGCGGCCGCGCCATCACCGGCACCAACAAGCGCCCGCTGAAGTCGCTCGCCGACATGATCAAGGGCAAGCAGGGCCGCTTCCGCCAGAATCTGCTCGGCAAGCGTGTCGACTACTCGGGCCGCTCGGTCATCGTCGTCGGCCCGACGCTGCGCCTGCATCAGTGCGGGCTGCCGAAGAAGATGGCGCTCGAACTCTTCAAGCCCTTCATATTCCAGAAACTGCAGCTGCGCGGCGAAGCCTCGACCATCAAGGCCGCCAAGCGCCTGGTCGAGCGCGAAGGCCCGGAAGTGTGGGACATCCTCGAGGAGGTCATCCGCGAGCATCCCGTGCTGCTGAACCGCGCGCCGACGCTGCATCGCTTAGGCATCCAGGCTTTCGAGCCGGTGCTCATCGAGGGCAAGGCCATTCAGTTGCATCCGCTCGTCTGCACGGCCTTCAACGCCGACTTCGACGGCGACCAGATGGCCGTGCACGTGCCGCTGTCGCTCGAGGCGCAGCTCGAAGCGCGCGCGCTCATGATGTCCTCGAACAACATTCTCTCGCCCGCAAACGGCGATCCGATCATCGTGCCCTCACAGGACGTGGTGCTCGGGCTCTACTACATGACGCGCGAGCGTGTCGGTGCGAAGGGCGAGGGCATGGCGTTCGCCGATTCGCAAGAAGTACACCGCGCCTACGAGAGCAGAAACGTTGACCTGCAGGCCAAGGTGCGCGTGCGCCTGCGCGAGCATCTGCTGCAGGCGGGCGGCGGCACGCAGGAGCGTATCCGCCACGTGCATACGACCGTCGGGCGTGCGCTCCTGTTTGAGATCCTGCCGAAGGGGCTGTCCTTCGATCTCATCAATCAGGACATGACCAAGAAGTCGATCTCCGCAACCATCAACGCCTGCTATCGCGCGCTCGGGCTCAAGGAGACCGTGGTTTTTGCCGATCAGCTCATGTACACGGGCTTTCACTACGCGACCCGCTCAGGGGTCTCGTTCGGCATCGATGACATCGTGATTCCGGAGCAGAAGACCCGCATCGTCAGCGCGGCGGACGTTGAGGTTAAGGAGATCCAGGATCAGTACGCTTCGGGCCTCGTGACCAACGGCGAGCGCTACAACAAGGTCGTCGACATCTGGTCGCGGGCCAACGATCAGGTCGCCAAGGCCATGATGGAGAAGCTCGGCAGCGAGGAGGCGACTGACCTGAAAGGTCACAAGACCAAGCAGAAGTCCTTCAATTCCATCTTCATGATGGCCGATTCGGGCGCGCGCGGTTCGGCCGCGCAAATCCGCCAGCTCGCGGGCATGCGCGGCCTCATGGCCAAGCCCGACGGCTCGATCATCGAAACGCCGATCACGGCCAACTTTCGCGAGGGCCTGAACGTTCTGCAGTACTTCATCTCCACGCACGGCGCCCGCAAGGGTCTGGCCGACACGGCGTTGAAGACCGCAAACTCGGGCTATCTCACGCGGCGCCTGGTCGATGTGGCGCAGGACCTGGTCGTCACCGAGGTCGACTGCGGCACGTCGAACGGCATTTCGATGTCGCCCCTCGTCGAGGGCGGTGATGTCGTCGAGGCCTTGGGCGAGCGCGTGCTGGGACGCGTGCCGGCGCAGGACATCCTGAAGCCGGGCAGCGCCGAGGTGCTCATCGCGAAGAACACGTTGCTCGATGAGCAGCATGTGCGGCGCATGGAGCACGAAGGCGTGGATCAGATCAATGTGCGCTCGCCGATCACGTGCCAGACACGCTACGGGGTGTGCTCGAGCTGCTACGGGCGCGATCTGGCGCGCGGCCGCTCCATCAGCATCGGCGAGGCGGTGGGCGTCATCGCCGCGCAGTCGATCGGTGAGCCGGGAACGCAGCTCACGATGCGCACGTTCCACATCGGCGGTGCGGCCTCGCGTGCCGCGGCGGCGAGCAGCGTTGAGGTACGAAACCGCGGCGTAGTGCGCTTCCATCACATCAAGACCGTGCAGCACGAGAAGGGCCATCTCGTTGCCGTATCCCGCTCCGGGGAGATCGGCCTCGTCGATGACTTCGGTCGCGAGCGCGAGCGCTACAAGATTCCCTACGGCGCGGTCATCAGCGCCAAAGAAGGCGAGACGGTGAACGGTGGTCAGGTGGTTGCAACCTGGGATCCGCACACGCACCCGGTGGTCACCGAGGTCGCCGGGTTCCTGAAATTCCAGGACTTCGTCGACGGTCTCACGATCACCACCCAAGTCGATGAGGTGACCGGCCTCTCCAGCACCGTGGTGCTTGATTTGAAGCAGCGCGGCGGCAAGGACCTGCGGCCCACCATGAAGCTCGTGAACGCCAAGGGCAAGGAAGTGACCTTTGCGAACACCGAGATCCCGGCGGTCTATACGCTGCCGCCCGGCGCGTTCGTCAATCTTTCCGACGGCGCGAAGGTGTCGGTCGGTGACGTCATCGCGCGCATTCCGCAGGAGTCCTCCAAGACGCGCGACATCACGGGCGGTTTGCCGCGCGTGGCCGATCTATTTGAGGCTCGCAAGCCGAAAGATCCGGCAATTCTTGCCGAGACGACCGGTACGGTCAGCTTTGGCAAGGAGACCAAGGGCAAGCGGCGCCTCATCATCACGAGCGATGATGGCGAGAAGTACGAGGAGCTCATTCCGAAGTGGCGGCAGCTGAACGTCTTCGAGGGCGAGACCGTGGAACGCGGCGAAGTCATCGCCGACGGTGAGCCAAACCCGCATGACATCCTGCGTCTGCAGGGCGTCGAAGCTCTGGCGAACTACCTCGTGCGCGAGATCCAGGACGTCTACCGTCTGCAGGGCGTGAAGATCAACGACAAGCACATCGAGGTCATCATCCGGCAGATGCTGCGCAAGACCGAAGTCTCCACCGCAGGCGAGACCGGCCTCCTGCGCGGCGAGCAGCTCGATCGCTCCCGTGCGCTCGATGTCAACGATCGCATTCAGCACGAGGGTAAGAATGTCGCCACGCTGCAGCCGGTGCTGCTCGGCATCACCAAGGCCTCCCTGGCGACCGAGTCCTTCATCTCCGCCGCCTCCTTCCAGGAGACGACCCGCGTGCTGACCGAAGCTGCAGTGCGCGGCTTGAAAGATGATCTGCGTGGTTTGAAGGAGAACGTCATCGTCGGCCGTTTGATCCCTGCCGGCACCGGCTTCGCCGCACATGCGCACCGGCGCCGCAAGGCCGGGCCGGGCCCGGGGCGCAGCTTCATGGATGTGGGCGGCGGAATTCCGGATACGGAAGAGACGAGCGTGGGAGAGGAGGAGAGTACCGCGACCTAGCCATCGCTCTTCGGGGCGTGAAACGCTGCGCCGCCGCGCCTGCGGGCCCGGCGGCGCAGCTATTTTGGCAGCGGCGCGCGCCTCTTTGAGCTCAGCCCGGTATCCTCTTGGGCTACCCTCGTAATAATAAGGAGTCGGGGTCGCCGTGCTGCAGCGCAGCATCCGGTTGACACCCGTCCGGGGCCTACCTAGAATCGCCGGCCTTTGTCGCTCCGGCCCTTACAGCTTGCTGGACGCGCAAAACAGTGAATTTCAATCACCGGGCCGCCTCATGAAGGCGGCCCGGTCTTCTTGCAGGCCTCGATTGCAGGAAGCTTGAGGAGACCGACGCATGGGCTCAACTGCTCAACTGATCCGGCAACCGCGGCGCACGCCGGATGAAAAAACAAAAGTGCCGGCCCTGGGCGCTTCCCCGCAGAAGCGCGGCGTGTGTACGCGCGTGTATACGACGACGCCGAAGAAGCCGAACTCCGCGCTGCGCAAGGTGTGCCGGGTGCGCCTGACGAACGGCTACGAGGTGACGAGCTACATCGGCGGCGAGGGCCACAACCTGCAGGAGCACTCGGTGGTGCTGATCCGCGGCGGCCGCGTCAAGGACCTGCCGGGCGTTCGCTACCATACGGTGCGCGGCACACTCGACTGCGCCGGGGTCGCCGAGCGCAAGCAAAGCCGCTCCAAGTACGGCGCCAAGCGGCCGAAGAAGTAGGAAGTCACTATGTCACGCCGTGCCCAAGCTCCTGTTCGCATCATCCTTCCGGATCCGAAGTTTCATAACGATATGCTGGCCAAGTTCATGAACGTGGTCATGCAGAGCGGCAAGAAATCGGCCGCCGAACGCATCATCTACGGCGCTCTTGATCGCATCGCCGAGAAGACCAACCGCCCCGGCGCGGAGGCCATTACCGTGCTGAGCGCCGCACTTGATAACGTCAAGCCCACGGTCGAGGTGAAGTCGCGCCGCGTCGGGGGCGCGACTTATCAGGTACCCGTTGAAGTTCGTGCTACCCGCCGCCAAACACTGGCAATGCGCTGGGTTCTTGATGCCGCGCGCGAGCGCAGCGAGAAGTCCATGGCATTTCGCCTGGCGCACGAGCTGATGGATGCTGCGGAGAACCGCGGCGCCGCGGTGCGCAAGCGCGAAGACACGCATCGCATGGCGGAGGCCAATAAGGCCTTCGCACACTACCGCTGGTAACAGCGGGTCACTTCACATCACCGGAGCAAGACTCATCGTGGCACGCGCTACGCCCATCGAGCGTTATCGCAACATCGGCATCTCGGCTCACATTGACGCCGGGAAGACGACCGCGACTGAGCGCATCCTTTTCTATACGGGCGTTTCTCACAAGATCGGCGAAGTGCACGACGGCGCCGCGATCATGGATTACATGGAGCAGGAGCAGGAGCGGGGCATCACGATCACCTCCGCGGCGACCACCTGCTTCTGGAAAGGCATGGACAAGACCTTTCCCGAGCATCGCATCAACATCATCGACACCCCCGGTCACGTCGACTTTACGATCGAAGTGGAGCGCTCGCTGCGCGTGCTCGACAGCGCCGTCGCGCTCTTCTGCGCCGTCTCCGGCGTGCAGCCGCAATCCGAGACGGTGTGGCGGCAGATGAACAAGTACCAGGTGCCGCGTATCGCGTTCGTCAACAAGATGGACCGCGCCGGCGCAAGCTTCACCCGCTGCATCGAGCAGATTCGCACACGACTGCGCGGCAATCCGGTGCCGATCCAGCTGCCCATTGGCGCCGAAGACAACTTCGAGGGCGTCATCGATCTGGTACGCATGAAGGCCATCTATTGGGACAACGAGACCCAGGGGATGAAGTTCGAGTACCGCGAGGTGCCGGCAAATCTCAAGGCAGAGGCTGAAGCGCAGCGCGCGAAAATGATCGAGGCGGCCGCCGAGGGCAACGAGGAGCTCTTGCACAAGTACCTCGAAGGCGAGGCGCTCACGGAAGAGGAGATCCGCGTCGGCTTGCGCGCGCGCGCGATCAAGAACGAGATCGTGCTCACCATGTGCGGCTCGGCCTTCAAGAACAAGGGCGTGCAGGCGCTGCTCGATGCCATCATCGACTTCATGCCCTCGCCGGTGGAGATGCCGCCGGTGAAGGGCATCGACGAAGACGGCGAGCCGGCGACGCGCACCGCCTCCGACGACTCGCCATTCTCCGCGCTCGCCTTCAAGATCCTGAATGATCCCTTCGTCGGCAATCTCACCTTCTTCCGCGTCTACTCCGGCACGCTGAACTCGGGTGACACGGTGATTGTGCCGACCAAGGGCAGAAAAGAGCGCATCGGACGGCTGCTGCAGATGCACGCGAGTGATCGCACGGAGATCAAAGAAGTGCGCGCCGGCGACATTGCCGCCGCCGTGGGTCTTAAGGACGTGCTCACCGGCGATACGCTCTGCGACCTCGACAAGAGCATCACGCTTGAGAAGATGGTGTTCCCGAACCCCGTGATCTCGGTCGCGGTGGAACCGAAGACCAAGGCTGACCAGGAGAAGATGGGCGTCGCGCTGCAGCGTCTGGCGCGCGAGGACCCCTCGTTCCGCGTGCATACCGACGAGGAATCCGGACAGACCATCATCTCGGGGATGGGCGAGCTGCACCTCGAGATCATCGTCGATCGCATGAAGCGCGAGTTCAAGGTCGAGGCCAATGTCGGCAAGCCGCAGGTCGCGTACCGCGAAACCATTCGCAGCAGCGTCGACTCGGAAGGCAAATTCGTGCGCCAGTCGGGCGGGCGCGGTCAGTACGGTCACGTCTTCCTGCACATCGAGCCGCAGCCCGCGGGCAAGGGCTATGAGTTCGTGAACGGCATCGTCGGCGGTACCGTGCCGCGCGAGTACGTGCCGGCGGTGGACAAGGGCATCCGCGAGGCCTGCGAGACCGGCGTCATCGCCGGCTATCCGGTCGTCGATATCAAAATCACCTTGACCGATGGTTCCTACCACGATGTCGACTCCTCGGAGATGGCGTTCAAGATCGCAGGCTCGATGGGCTTTAAGGAAGGCTTCAAGAGGGCGCATCCGGTGCTGCTCGAGCCCATCATGAAGGTGGAAGTGGTGACGCCGGAGGAGTACTCCGGCGACATCATCGGGGATTTGAGCCGCCGCCGCGGTCAAATACTGGGCATGGAGGAAGGGCCCTCCGGCAAGGCGATCGCCTCGGAAGTGCCGCTGTCGGAGATGTTTGGCTACGCGACCACCGTGCGTTCGATGAGCCAGGGACGCGCGACGTTCACCATGGAATTCGGCAAGTACGCTGAAGTGCCGCCGGGCATTGCAGACGGAATCATCAAGAAGTAAACCAGTGAGGAGCGGGCCGGGCCGGCCCGTGAGAGAGCATGTCAAAGGCAAAGTTTGAGCGCACCAAGCCGCACGTGAACGTTGGGACGATTGGTCATGTGGACCATGGCAAGACGACGTTGACGGCGGCGTTGACGAAGGTGATGGCCGAGACCTACGGCGGCACTTTTATGGCGTATGACCAGATTGACAAGGCGCCGGAGGAGAAGGCGCGCGGCATTACGATCTCCACCGCGCACGTGGAGTATCAGAGCGCCAACCGTCACTACGCGCATGTGGATTGTCCGGGGCATGCGGACTATGTGAAGAACATGATCACGGGTGCTGCGCAGATGGACGGTGCGGTGCTGGTGGTGTCAGCGGCGGATGGACCGATGCCGCAGACGCGCGAGCACATTTTGCTCGCCCGCCAGGTGGGCGTGCCGTACATCGTGGTGTACATGAACAAGGCGGACATGGTGGACGACAAGGAGTTGCTCGAGCTTGTGGAGATGGAGGTGCGGGAGCTGTTGTCGGTGTACAAGTTTCCGGGGGACAAGACGCCGATTGTGATTGGCTCGGCGTTGAAGGCGCTGGAGGGGGATTCGAGCGACATTGGCGTGAAGAGCGTGGTGAAGCTGGTGGAGGAGATGGACAAGTACATTCCGGTGCCGAAGCGCGAGGTGGACAAGCCCTACCTCATGCCGGTGGAGGATGTGTTTTCGATTTCGGGGCGCGGCACGGTGGTGACGGGCAGGATCGAGCGCGGTGTGGTGAGGGTGAACGAGGAGGTGGAGATCATTGGCTTGAAGCCGACGACGAAGACGATCTGCACTGGGGTGGAGATGTTCAGAAAGCTGCTGGATGAGGGCCAGGCGGGCGACAACGTCGGGGTGCTCTTGCGCGGCACCAAGCGCGAGGAGGTTGAGCGCGGGCAGGTGCTCGCCAAGCCCGGCAGCATCACGCCGCACACCAACTTTGAGTGCGAGGTGTACGTGCTCACCAAGGAGGAGGGCGGGCGGCACACGCCGTTCTTCAAGGGCTATCGGCCGCAGTTTTATTTTCGCACCACCGATGTCACCGGGATGATCCAGCTGCCCGAGGGCACCGAGATGGTCATGCCCGGGGACAACATCAAGATGGCGGTGGAGCTGATCAGCCCGATAGCGATGGAGGAAGGCCTGCGCTTTGCGATCCGCGAGGGCGGCAAAACCGTCGGCGCAGGCGTCGTGTCGAAAATCCTAAAATAAGGCACTGTCATGGCGAACCAAAATATCCGCATCCGCCTGAAGGCTTTCGATCATCGCCTGATCGACTCCTCTGCGCGTGAGATCGTCGAGACGGCCAAGCGCACCGGCGCAACCGTGCGCGGCCCGGTACCGCTGCCGACCAAGATGGAGCGCTTCACGCTGCTCGTCTCCCCGCACGGCGACAAGGACGCGCGCGACCAGTTCGAGCTGCGCACCCACAAGCGCCTCATGGACATCCTGAATCCGACGGATAAGACCGTCGATGCGCTCATGAAGCTTGACCTGCCGGCGGGCGTGGACGTCCAGATCAAGTTGAACTGAGTTTAGACGCTGCGTATACTGCGCGGCTGCTTGGCCCCCGGGCACGGTAAGATTTAGGGGGCGGGCCGCGCATTGCGGCATCGGGCGAGGTTGGAGCCGATGCGCTCCAAGACCACTCGAGACCAGCGACACCTTATCGGTTGCCGCCTCTCCGGGGTTGTTCCCTCCTCCCATGTCGTGCGCACGCGAAGCGCCAACCGGCGCCTCGCCTGAGAGGAAGTCATCGATGCCAATGGGTCTTTTGGGCCGCAAGTGCGGCATGACGCGCGTGTTCACCGAGGCCGGTGTGACCGTGCCCGTGACCGTGATTGAAGTGCTGCCGAACCGCGTCACTCAAGTGAAGAGCGCCGACACGGATGGCTATCGTGCCGTGCAGGTGAGCTTTGGCGCGAAGCGGCCGCAGCTGCTGTCGAAGGCGCTCGCCGGTCACTACGCCAAGGCCAAAGCCGCGCCCGGCCGCGCACTCATGGAGTTTCGGCTCGGCGCGAACGAGGGCGCAGACCTCGCCGCCGGCTCCGAGGTCAAGGTGGATCTCTTCAAGGCAGGCGATGCGGTGGATGTCACCGGCACCACCATCGGCAAGGGCTTTGCCGGCACGATGAAGCGCCACAACTTCGCCGGCGGCATGGCCTCGCACGGCAACTCGCTGTCGCACCGCGCGCCAGGCTCCATCGGCCAGCGCCAAACCCCAGGGCGCGTGTTTCTGGGCAAGCGCATGTCAGGCCACATGGGCGCGATCCGTCGTACCACGGAGAACCTGAAAGTGGTTGAGGTCGATGCCGAGCGCAACCTCATTTTGATCCGTGGCGCCGTGCCCGGCGCCGAGGGCGGCAACGTCATCGTGCGGCCGTCGCTGAAGGCGGCGCGGCGCGCGGCGCGCAAGCGACTGACGCCGGTGAAGAGTGCGCCGGCCTCCGCAGCCGCCCCGGCAGCGAAGAAAGCCGCCTCATGAAGCTCAAGGTATTGAACGGCAAAGCGGAGCTGGAAGTCTCCGATGCGGCCTTTGGCCGCGAATTCAACGAGGCGCTGGTGCACCAGGTCGTGAACGCCTATCGCGCGGGCGGCCGCGCCGGCACCAAGGCGCAGAAGACGCGTGCCGAAGTGCGCGGCGGTGGCCGCAAGCCGTACGCGCAAAAAGGCACGGGCCAAGCGCGCGCCGGCTCCAACCGTTCGCCCATCTGGGTGGGCGGCGGGCGCACCTTTGCCGCGAAGCCGCGTGACTTTAGCCAAAAGGTGAACCGCAAGATGTATCAGGGCGCCATGCGCTCGATGCTCTCGGAGCTGGTACGCCAGGAGCGGCTGTACGTTGCCGACGAGCTTGCGCTCGAGTCGCCAAAGACGCGCCTGCTTGTCAATCGGCTGCGTGACTGGAAACTCGAGAACGTGCTCATCATCGTCGAGGCGCTCGAGGAGAAGCTGTTTCTCGCGGCGCGCAACCTGCACCGCGTGCAGGTGCTCGAGGTCGGCAAGTTGAATCCGCTCGCGCTCGTCAGCCACGACAAGGTGCTGATGACGACTGCGGCGGTGAAACTCATCGAGGAGCGCCTGCAGTGAACCGCGAGGAGCTCATGACGGTGCTGATCGCGCCGCACGTCACCGAGAAGAGCTCTCTGGCGATGCAGAACCACAATCAGTACACGTTCCGCGTGCGCCGCGACGCGACCAAGCTCGATGTGAAGAGGGCCGTGCAGCTCATGTTTGACGTCAAGGTGCGCGCCGTGCAGATCGTGAACGAGCCTGGCAAGACGCGCCGCTTTGGCGGCCGCAGCGGCCGCACGCAGGACTCGAAGAAGGCCTACGTGAGCATCGCCGCGGGGCAGGCCATCGACTACGAGGCGAGGGCGAAGGCATGAGCCTCATCAAATACAAGCCGACTTCGCCCGGCACGCGCGCGGTGATCAAGGTCAACCGCTCGCACCTCTACAAGGGTGGCCCCTACGAGGCGCTGACCGCGTCGCAGAGCAAGACCGGCGCGCGCAACCACTCCGGGCGCATGACCACGCGCCATCATGGCGGCGGCTCGCGCCAGAAGTACCGCATCATCGACTTCAAGCGCGACAAGGACGGCATCGCCGGCATCGTCGAGCGCATCGAATACGATCCGAATCGCACCTGCCACATTGCGCTCATCTGCTACGCGGATGGCGAGCGCCGCTACATTCTCGCGCCCAAGGGCGTTGCGCCCGGCGATGAGATCCGCTCCGGTGCGGAGGCGCCCATCAAGCCCGGCAACGCCATGGCGCTGCGCCACATCCCGGTGGGCTCGGTGGTGCACAACGTGGAGCTGAAGCCCGGCAAGGGCGGCCAGATCGCGCGCAGCGCCGGCGGCTCGGCGCAGTACACCGCGCGCGAGGGCACGTACGCCTCGCTGCGCTTGAAATCGACCGAGACGCGCCGCGTGCACGTCGACTGTCGCGCCACCGTCGGCGAACTCGGCCACGACGAACACAACCTGCGCAGCTACGGCAAGGCGGGCGCCAAGCGCTGGCGCGGCATCCGTCCCACGGTGCGCGGCCTTGCGATGAACCCGGTCGATCACCCGCACGGCGGCGGCGAGGGCAAGTCCGGACAGGGCAATCCGCATCCGGTTTCGCCGTGGGGCCAGAACACCAAGGGGTTGAAGACGCGCCACAACAAGCGCACCGACCGGATGATCCTGCAACGTCGCAAGAACAAGGTACGTTGATATGCCGCGTTCATTGAAGAAAGGGCCGTACGTGGATCTGCACCTCGCCAAGAAGGTGCAGGTGGCGCAGGCGAAGAACGATCGCAAGCCGATCAAGACCTGGTCGCGCCGCTCGATGGTCATACCCGAGATGGTGGGGCTCACGATCGCGGTGCATAACGGCCGCCAGCATGTGCCGGTGCTCATGACCGAGAACATGGTGGGGCACAAGCTCGGCGAGTTTGCGCCGACGCGCACCTTCAAGGCGCACTCGGGCGACAAGAAAGTCGTGGCGGCGACCTGACATGGAAGTCTCGGCGAAACTCAGATATGCGCGCATCTCGCCGCAGAAGTGCCGCCTTGTCGCCGATGCCGTGCGTGGTGCGCCGGTGGGCAGCGCGTTGAACGTGCTCAAGTTCATGCCAAAGAAAGGCGCGCATCTCGTGCGCAAGGTGCTCGCCTCGGCAGTTGCCAATGCCGAGCACAACCACGGCGTCGACATCGACGAGCTCAAAGTCTCGCGCGTGCTCGTTGATGCGGCACCGCAGCTCAAGCGCTTTGCCGCGCGCGCCAAGGGGCGTGGCACGCGCATCATCAAACGCAACAGCCACATTACGGTTGCCGTCAGCGACGGCAAGCAGGACTAACGCATGGGCCAGAAGGTCAATCCGATTGGTATCCGCCTGGGAATTACCCGCGACTGGGTGTCGAAGTGGTATGCGAGCAAGAAGCAGTTCCCGCAGCACGTGCACACCGATTATCGCGTGCGCGAGTTTCTCGGCAAGCGCCTCGCCGATGCCTCTACGAGCCGCATCCATCTGGAGCGCGCGGCGAAGAAGGTCAACATCACGATCCAGACCGCGCGTCCCGGCATCGTCATTGGCAAGAAGGGCGAGGACATCGAGAAGCTGCGCCAGGAGACGGCGAAGCTGCTCGGCATGGCGGTCAACGATGTGCGCCTGAACATTGCCGAGATCCGCAAGCCCGAGCTTGATGCCAAGCTGGTCGCCGACAGCATTGCGCAGCAGATCGAAAAGCGCGTGATGTTCCGCCGCGCCATGAAGCGCGCGGTGATGAGCACCATGCGCAGTGGTGCGCTCGGCGTGAAGGTGCGCGTCTCGGGTCGCCTGAATGGCGCCGAGATCGCCCGCACCGAGTGGTACCGCGAGGGGCGAATTCCGCTGCACACGTTCCGCGCCGACATCGACTATGGTCTGGCCGAGGCGCGCACCACCTACGGCGTGATCGGCGTCAAGGTGTGGATCTTCAAGGGTGAAGTGTTCGAGAAGGAAAAGGTCGAGGAGCCCGCCGAGGCTGAGGCCACCGCCCCGGCGGCAGCCGCCGCCCCCGCAGCGACCAGCCCGGCTGTGCCCGCGGCCGCCGCGGCCGCCGTCGAGCAGCCGAGCGCCTGAGTAGACGAGCATGTTGCAGCCCAAGCGCACCAAATATCGCAAACAGTTCAAGGGCCGCAATGCCGGCTTTGCGCTGCGCGGCAGCAGCGTGGCGTTCGGCGAATTTGGCCTCAAGGCGACCAGCCGCGCCCGCATGACCGCGCGCGAGATCGAAGCGGCGCGCCGCGCCATGGCGCACTACGTCAAGCGCGGCGGCCAGATCTGGATCCGCGTGTTTCCGGATGTGCCGATCTCCAAGAAGCCGCTCGAGGTGCGCATGGGCAGCGGCAAGGGCAACATCGAGTACTGGATCGCGCGCGTGCAGCCCGGCAAGGTGCTCTTTGAGATGGAAGGCGTCGATGAGCCCACGGCGCGCGAGGCATTTCGCCTCGCCGGCTCCAAGCTTTCCGTGTCGACGATGTTTGTGAAGCGGCAGGTGCGCTAGATGGACGCAACAGAGTTGCGCAAGAAGAGCCTCGCCGAGCTTGCCGATGAACTCGTGAAGCTGCGCAAGGAACAGTTCGCGCTGCGCCTGCAACGCGCGACCGGTCAGATGCCCAAGCCCGACCAGTTCAGCAAGGTGCGCCGCAATATCGCGCGCCTGAAGACCGTCATGCGCGAGGCGCGCGCGCGCTCCGCTGGAGAGAACAAGTGAGTACCGAGGCCCCTGCACAGCACGAGCGTAAGGCGCGCACCCTCACCGGGCGCGTCGTCAGCAACAAGATGCACAAGACGATCGCGGTGGAGATCGAGCGGCTCGTCAAGCATCCGCAGTACGGCAAGTACGTGCGCCGCACGACCAAGCTGCTGGCGCACGATGAGAAGGGCGAATCACGCGAGGGCGACACCGTGACGATCACGCCCGTGCCGCCCGCTCTCGCGCCACAAGTCGTGGCGGCTGCTCAAGATAGTTGACAAGGCTGCGGAGTAATCCGGCAGACAGATGCACCATGATTCAGATGCGCACCATGTTGAATGCCGCCGATAACAGCGGCGCGCGCACCCTGATGTGCATCAAGGTGCTCGGCGGCACGCGCCGCCGCTACGCCACCGTGGGTGATGTCATCAAGGTGAGCGTCAAGGATGCGATCCCGCGCGGCAAGGTCAAGAAGGGCGAGGTCTACGACGCGGTCGTGGTGCGCACCAAATTCGGCGTGCGCCGCCCGGATGGCTCGCTCATCCGTTTCGATGGCAACGCGGCGGTGCTGCTGACCAACAAGCTCGAGCCGATCGGCACGCGCATCTTCGGGCCCGTGACGCGCGAGCTGCGCAACGTGCAGTTCATGAAGATCATCTCGCTCGCACCGGAAGTGATATGAGGAAGATCAGAAAAGGCGACCAGGTCGTGGTGCTGTCCGGCCGGGACAAGGGCCGCCGCGGCGCCGTGCTCGAAGTGCGCGGCGCGGGCATGCTGCTCATCGAGGGCATCAATCTCGTGAAGAAGCATCAGCGCGGCAATCCGCAGGCGGGCCAGGCCGGCGGCATCGTGGAGAAGGCCATGCCGATCCGCGCCTCCAAGGTTGCGATCTGGAATCCATCCGGCAAGCAGGCGCGACCGCATCGGCGTGCGCTCGCTGCCCGACGGGCGCAAGGTGCGCTTTTTCAAATCAAACGGAGAAATGATCGACGCGTGAGCGTCGGCATCGAAATGCCATGAGCAGAGGCTGCAGCAGTTCTATCGCGACAAGGTCGTGCCGCGCTTGACCCAGGAGCTCGGACTGAAGAACCCCATGGAGGTGCCGCGCATCGACCAAGATCACGATCAACATGGGCGTGGGCGAGGCCGTGGCCGACAAGAAGGTCATGGATGCGGCGCTGGCAGATCTCACCAAGATCACGGGGCAGAAGCCGCTGCTGTGCAAATCGAAGAAGTCGATCGCGTCCTTCAAGCTGCGCGAGGGTCTTGCGATCGGCTGCAAGGTGACGCTGCGCGGCGCGCGCATGTACGAGTTCCTTGACCGCCTGATTAGCATCGCGATGCCGCGCATCCGCGATTTTCGCGGCGTCTCGCCGCGCTCCTTCGACGGCCGCGGCAACTACAGCCTGGGCGTCAAAGAGCAGATCATTTTTCCCGAGATCCAGTACGACCAGGTCGATCAGCTGCGTGGCATGGACATCACGATCACGACCACGGCGCGCGACAACAAACAGGGCCGGGCGCTGCTTGAGGCGTTCAGCTTCCCATTCCGCAAGTAATGAGGACCTCCTAGGGTTATGGCGAAAACCAGCATGGTCGAGCGCGAAAAGCATCGCGCAAAAATCGTGAAGAAGTACGCGCAGCGACGTGCGGAGCTGAAGGAGCTCATCCGCAGCCCGAAGACCGCGCACGAGGACCGGCAGGCGGCGCAGGCGAAGCTGCAGGCGATGCCGCGCGATGCGAGCCCGACGCGGCATCGCAACCGCTGCGCGATCACCGGCCGCTCGCGCGGCGTATACCGCAAGTTTGGCCTGTCGCGCGTGAAGATCCGCGAGGTCGCGAACCGCGGGGAAATCCCAGGCCTTGTCCAAGGCGAGCTGGTGAGGAACACCGCATGAGCATGACCGATCCGATCGCCGATCTCCTGACGCGCATCCGCAACGGCCAGTCCGCGGGCAAGCCCGAGGTGAGTCTCGCCTCCTCGAAGCTGAAGAAGGCCGTTCTCAAGGTTCTGAAGGACGAGGGCTACATCGCCGACTTTCACCCGGTCTCCGGAGGCAGGGCATGAGACCTTGACGGTCGACCTCAAATATTTCGAAGGCAAGCCGGTGATCGACCGCATCGAGCGCGTGAGTCGCCCGGGGCTGCGGATCTATCGCGGCAAGGATGAGCTGCCGAAGATCCTCGGCGGCATGGGTACCGTCATCGTCTCGACGCCCAAGGGCGTCATGACCGATCGGCAGGCGCGCTCCATCGGCCAGGGCGGCGAAGTGCTGTGCATCGTGGCGTGATGAATCATGAGTAGAGTTGCCAAAGTCACCCGTTGATCTGCCGCAGGGCGTGACGGCGACCGTGACGCCCGAGCTCGTCACCATCAAGGGCGCGAAGGGCTCGTTGACGCTGCCGCTCACGGCCGGCCTTGCCGTGCACCAGGAGAACAAGAAACTCGCCGTGCAATTCGAGGGCGAGGGCGCGGTACGCGTGCGCGCCGGCGCAACCCGCGCGCACCTGGCGAACATGGTGCTCGGGCGTCACCAAGGGCTACGAGAAGCGTCTGGAGCTCGTCGGCGTCGGCTTTCGCGCGCAAGTGCAGGGCAAGAGCCTGCATCTGACGCTCGGCTTCTCGCATCCCGTGCAGTTCATCATCCCCGAGGGCATCGCCATCGAGACGCCGAGCCCCACGGAGATCCTGATCAAGGGCATCGACCGGCAGAAAGTCGGCCAGGTGGCCGCCGAGATCCGCGACGTTCGTCCGCCCGAGCCCTACAAGGGCAAGGGCGTGCGCTATCAGAACGAGCAGATCACGCTGAAGGAAGGTAAGAAGAAATGATGTTCAAGAAGGAGCAGCGCCTGCGCCGCGCCGTGAAGACCCGCGCGCACATCCGCAGCGGCGGCCATGCACGCCTGACCGTGCATCGCACCCCGCAGCACATCTATGCGCAGCTCACCGATGCGAGCGGCGCGAAGGTCATCGCGAGCGCCTCCACGCGTGCAGGCGGAGGTGCGCGCGGGACTCAAGACCACGGGCAATATCGAGGCGGCGCGCGCGGTCGGCCGCGCCATCGGCGAGCGGGCGCGCGCTGCGGGCGTGACGGAAGTGGCATTTGACCGCTCCGGCTTTCAGTACCACGGCCGAGTCAAGGCGCTGGCCGAGGCGGCGCGCGAAGCCGGGCTCAAGTTTTGACGCAGGCCGGCGAGGATAACGACACATGGCGAGAATGGAAAAAGGACAGTCGGCGGATGAGTTCGTCGAGAAGCTCGTGGCCGTCAACCGCACCGCCAAGGTGGTCAAGGGCGGCCGGCAGTTCGGCTTCACCGCGCTCACCGTGGTCGGCGATGGCGCCGGACGCGTCGGCTACGGCTTCGGCAAGGCGCGCGAGGTGCCGGTGGCGATTTCCAAGGCCATGGCGCAGGCGCGCAAGAACATGGTGAACGTAAGCCTGCGCAACGACACGCTGCACTACGCGGTGCAGTGCCGCCAGGGCGCGACGCGCGTGTACATGCAGCCCGCCTCAGACGGTACCGGCGTCATCGCCGGCGGCGGCATGCGCGCGGTGCTCGAGTGCGTGGGCGTGCGCAACGTGCTCGCGAAGAGCTATGGCTCGCGCAATCCCGATCAATGTCGTGCGTGCCACGATCGCGGCGCTGACGCGCGTGCGCTCGCCCGAGGAGATCGCCGCCAAGCGCGGCAAGAGCCTCGAGGAAGTCACGGGCGTAACGGCCGATGGCAAGCAACGGCAGCTGAAGATCACGCTCCTGAGGAGCATCCACGGGCAGCTGGCGAACATCGCACAGTCCGTGCGCGGTCTTGGGCTGCGCCGGCGCCACCAGAGCGTGACGGTGAGCGACACGCCGCGAGAATCGCGGCATGGCGACGCACCGCCGGGCACCTGCTCAAAGTGGAGAAGGCGAACTCATGAGACTGAATACCTTAAAGCCGGGCGCAGGCGCGAAGCGTGCGCGGCTGCGCGTCGGCCGCGGCGCCTCCGCCGGCCAGGGCAAGACCTGCGGCCGCGGCGTCAAGGGCCAGCGCGCGCGCAAGGGCGGCTATCACAAGGTGGGCTTCGAGGGCGGCCAGACCCCGCTCGACCGGCGTGCTGCCGAAGTTCGGCTTTCGCTCCAAGATCAAGGCGACGCGCGCCGAAGTGCGCCTGCACGAGCTCGAGAAGGTTGCCGGCGGGGTCATCGATCTCGACGCATTGAAGGCGGCCGAACTCGTCCCCATGTTCACCGAGCGTGCCAAAGTCATCCTCTCCGGCGAAATCAAGAAGGCCGTCACCCTGAAGGGCGTCGCCGCGACCAAGGGCGCGCGCGCGGCGATCGAAGCGGCGGGCGGCAAGTTCGAAGAGCTAGAGCGTGGCAACCTCCTCACTCACCAATCCGGTCGGCATCGTTAGGCGATGCGGCGCGCTTCGGCGAGATCCGCAGCCGCCTGTTGTTCCTGCTGGGCGCGCTCGTCGTGTTCCGCCTGGGCACCTACATTCCGGTGCCCGGGCATCAATCCGGCCGAGGTCGCGCGCTTCTTCAACGATCAGTCGAACACCATCCTCGGCATCGTCAACATGTTCTCGGGCGGCGGACTTTCGCGCCTGTCGATCTTCGCGATGGGCGTGATGCCCTACATCTCCGCCTCGATCATCATCCAGATGATGTCGATGGTGCGTGCCCTCGCTGATGGAGTACCGCAAGGAGGGCGAGTCGGGACGCCGTAAGCTCACTGAGATGACGCGCTATCTCACGGTGGGGCTCGCGGCGTTCCAGTCGTTTGCTGCCGCGGTGGCGCTGCAGAACGGCGGGCTGGTGATGCAGGGAGGCTTCGCCTGGCTATTCACGGCCACCATCACCATGACCACCGGCACGCTCTTTCTCATGTGGCTTGGCGAGCAGATCACCGAGCGCGGCATCGGCAACGGCATCTCGATGATCATCCTCTCCGGCATCCTTGCCGGGCTGCCGGGCGCCGTCGGGCGCACCGTCGAGCAGGTGAATTCCGGCGAAATGCAGGGTCCGTTTGCGCTGCTCATGGTGCTCATCGTGCTCGGCGTCACGGCCTTCGTGGTCTTCGTCGAGCGCGCGCAGCGCCGCATCGCTGTCAACTATGCAAAGCGCCAGGTCGGGCGGCGCATGTACGCGGGCCAGAGCAGCCATCTGCCGTTCAAGCTCAACATGTCGGGCGTCATTCCGCCGATCTTTGCCTCGAGCCTGTTGCTCTTTCCGGCGACGATCGCCAACTTCTTCGGCACCGGCAACGACAGCGCCGTCGGCGGGGTGATGCAGAACATCGCGCAGGCCCTGGGCTACGGGCAGCCGCTGCACCTGGTGATCTATGCGCTGCTCATCTGTTCTTCTGCTTTTTCTACACGGCGCTGGTCTTCAACGCGCGCGATACGGCGGAGAACCTGAAGAAATCCGGCGCCTTCATTCCCGGCATCCGGCCGGGACAGCAGACCGCTGAGTACATCGATCGGGTGCTGACGCGGCTGACGCTCTGGGGCGCGCTCTACGTGATGGCGGTGTGCGTGCTGCCCGAGATCCTGATTTCCTCGCAGGGCGTGCCGTTCCAGTTTGGCGGCACGTCGCTGCTGATCGTCGTGGTCGTGGTGATGGATTTCATGGCGCAGCTGCAGGCGCACATGATGTCGCACCACTATCCGGGGCTTCTGAAGAAGGCGAATCTGCTGGGTTATGGCCGCGGCGGCTCGGCGAACTAGCAGCGGCGCGCGCGAGGACCTTATGAAAGTACGACCGTCGGTCAAGAAAATCTGCAAGAACTGCAAGATCGTGCGCCGCAAGCGCGTGGTCTATGTGATCTGCACGGATCCGCGCCACAAGCAGCGGCAAGGGTAGGTAAAGATGGCACGCATAGCCGGCATCAACATTCCGATGAACAAGCACGTGTGGATCGGGCTCACCCAGATCTACGGCGTCGGCCGCTCGCGCGCCTTGAAGGCGTGCGCCGCGGCGAACGTCAGTCCGCAGACCAAGGTGAAGGATCTCACCGAGATCGAAGTGAATGCGCTGCGCTCGCAGGTCGCCAAGTACGCGGTCGAGGGCGATCTGCGCCGCGAGGTGTCGATGAACATCAAGCGTCTGATGGACCTCGGCACGCATCGCGGCATCCGCCACCGGCGCGGGCTTGCCGGTGCGCGGCCAGCGCACGCGCACCAACGCACGCACCCGCAAGGGTCCGCGCAAACAGGCGGTGAAGTTGAACGCACCGCCGGGTAAGGTTTGAGGTATATCAATGGCTGAACAGAAATCCCAGCAGGCCGCGGCGGCAAGCGCCGGCGCGGCGGCGGCAAAGAAGCCGAAGAAGGCGCGTAAGAACGTGCTCGATGCCATCGCGCACGTGCACGCCTCCTTCAACAACACGATCATCACGATCACCGACCGCCAGGGCAATACGCTCTCGTGGGCGACGGCCGGCGGTTGCGGCTTTCGCGGCTCGCGCAAGAGCACGCCGTTCGCCGCCCAGGTCGCGGCGGAGAAGGCCGGCACGGCCGCGCAGGAGCACGGCGTGAAGAACGTCGAGGTGCGCGTCGGTGGGCCCGGCCCGGGACGCGAGTCGGCGGTGCGCGCGCTTAACACCTGCGGCCTGAAGGTCACGAGCATCGCGGATGTGACCCCGATTCCGCACAACGGCTGCCGCCCGCCGAAGAAGCGGCGAGTCTAAAGAGGAGCGAACAACAGCATGGCGCGTTATGTAGGCCCCAAGTGCAAACTCGCTCGGCGCGAAGGCACGGACCTTTTCCTAAAGAGCGGCGTTAAGCCGATCGAGAGCAAGTGCAAGTTCACGGTGCCCCCGGGTGGCATCAAGGGCGAGCGGCGCACGCGCCTGTCGGACTATGGCATGCAGCTGCGCGAGAAGCAGAAGCTGCGGCGCATGTACGGCGTGCTCGAGCGGCAGTTCGGCAACTATTACGAGGAGGCGGCGCGCAAGAGCGGCGCCACCGGCGAGAATCTCTTGAAGCTTCTGGAATGCCGCCTCGACAATGTCGTCTATCGCATGGGCTTTGCCGCAACGCGTGCCGAGGCGCGGCAGCTCGTGAGCCACAAGGCGCTGAGCGTCAACGACAAGGTCGTGAGCATCGCCTCCTACCAGTGCAAGGCGGGCGATGTGGTGCAGATACGCGAGAAAGCGAAGAAGCAGCTGCGCATCTCCGGTGCGCTGGCGGTCGCCCAGCAGGTGGGTTTTCCGGAGTGGGTCGAAGTGAACGACAAGGAAATGCGCGGCGTATTCAAGACCATCCCGGCGCGCGAGGATGTCCTGCCGGACATCAACGAGAACTTGGTGGTCGAGCTTTACTCGAAGTAGTCATTAGTCCTCAAGATCGGCACCGCAGGTGCCGGAAGGTGAATCTCAAAATGCAGCAGCCCTTTGTAGCTGAATTCTTAAAGCCGCGCGTGGTGAAGGTGCAGCCGCTGGCACCGCGCCAGGCGCGTGTGGTCATCGAGCCCTTCGAGCGCGGCTTCGGGCATACCCTCGGCAACGCGCTGCGCCGTGTGCTCCTGTCATCCATGCCCGGCAGTGCCATCACCGAGGTCGAGATCGACGGCGTGCTGCACGAATACACGAGCATCGAGGGCGTGCAGGAAGATGTGGTCGACATCCTCCTCAACCTGAAGACCGTGGCGCTGCGCATGCACACGCGCGACAACGCCGAGCTGCGCCTGCACAAGAAAGGCCCGGGCCCGGTCACCGCCGGCGACATCCAGACCGATCACGACATCGAGGTCGTGAACCCGGAGCTCGTGATCGCAAACCTCACCAAGGCGGGCGAGCTCAACATGACGCTGCGCGTCGAGCGCGGCCGTGGCTATCGCCCGGCTGCGCAGCGCGCGGCTTTCGAGGAGCAGACGCGCCCCATCGGCCGCCTGCAGCTCGATGCGTCGTTCTCGCCCGTGCGTCGCGTGACCTACTCGGTCGATGCCGCGCGCGTGGAGCAGCGCACCGACCTCGACAAGCTCATCATCGACATCGAGACCAACGGCACCATCGACGCGGAGGAGGCCATCCGTCGCGCCGGCAGCATCCTCAAGGACCAGCTGTCGGTGTTTGTCGATCTGCAGGGCGAGGAGGAGGCCTCGACCAAGGTCTCCGAGATGCAGTTCGACCCGATCCTGCTGCGCCCCGTGGATGAGCTCGAGCTCACCGTGCGCAGCGCCAATTGCCTGAAGGCCGAGAACATCCATTACATCGGCGATCTCGTGCAGCGCACCGAGGTGGAGCTGCTGCGCACGCCAAATCTCGGCAAGAAGTCGCTCACCGAGATCAAAGAGGTGCTGCAGAGCCACGGTCTCATGCTCGGCATGCGTCTGGAGGGCTGGCCGCCCGCGGGCTTGAAGCACGACGAAGAACGCGAAGTGATGTAAAGCACCATGCGCCATCAACTGACCGGCCGGCAGCTCTCGCGCAGCAGTCCGCATCGCCATGCGATGCTGCGCAACATGAGCGTATCGCTGCTGCGCCACGAGACGATCCGCACCACGATGCCGAAGGCGAAGGAATTGCGCCGCGTGGTCGAGCCGTTGATCACCCTCGGCAAGACCGACAGCGACTCGCATCGGCGCATCGCATTTTCCCGGTTGCGTGATGGCGCGATCGTGCAGAAGCTGTTTGCAGACCTGGGGCCGCGTTTTCGCGCACGTCCCGGCGGCTATACGCGCATCCTGCGCATGCAGCCGCGACCCGGGGATGCGGCGCCGATGGCGCTCATGCAGCTCGTCGACGGCCCGGCGACGCAAGGCGCATCCGGCACCGAGCCGCCCGCGCCCGGCCCGTCGCGCCGCGCCAAGCGCTCGCCCGACAAGCCGGCCAAGGAGCGGGCTGCGCCAGCGAAGAAGGCCGCCGCCGCCAAGAAGACTCCGGCGAAGAAGAAAAAGGCGGAAAATGATGCACCGAAGCCCAAGCGCAAGAAGAAAGCGAGCGCCTAGAGCAGCTTAAACAACGAGCCGTCGTTTGCAGGGGGGGAGACCAATATGAGTTTGGCATCGGAATTCAAAGAATTCGCGATGAAGGGCAACGTGATCGATCTTGCCGTCGGCGTGGTCATCGGCGCCTCGTTCGGCAAGATCGTCAACTCCCTCGTCGCAGACATCATCATGCCGCCCTTGGGGCTTGTCATCGGCGGCGTCAACTTCACGGATCTGGCCGTGCAGATCGGCACCAATCCCAAGGGGCAGCCGGTGCTCTTCAAGTACGGCATGTTCATCCAAACAATGTTCGAGTTCCTGATCGTGGCCCTCGCGTTGTTCGTGCTCATCAAGGCGATCAACCGCCTGAAACGCCCGAGCGCGGCGCTGCCGATGCCGCCGACAAAGACTGAGATGCTGCTCCAGGAAATTCGGGATCAGCTCGCAAAGCGCTGAACGCAGCGCGCGTCAGGTTCTCGCAGCCATCCGCCGTGACGGCAAGGTCGTCCTCGACGCGGATGCCGCCGAAGGGCCGCAGCTGCTCAACCCGCGCCCAGTTGATTTTCGGGCCGCGTGAATCCTCGCGCGCTTGCTGCAAGAGCTGCTCGATGAAGTAGATACCCGGTTCCATGGTGACGACGAAACCGGGCTCGAGCACGCGCGTGAGGCGCAGATACGGATGCCCGGGCGGCCGTGGAATCTCGCCGCCTTCCTCGGAGCGCATCCAGCCGCCCACATCGTGCACCTGCAATCCGAGCAAATGGCCGATGCCGTGCGGCAGAAACACGCTCGAGAGGCCGGTGTCGACCGCCTCGTCCGCATCGCAGAGCGTAATGTCCGCCTCGTGCAGCAGCTCCGCCGTCAGCTGATGCGCCGACAGATGAATGTCGCGCCAGTCCGTGCCGGCGCGCACGCTCGAGCACAGCGACTGCTGCAGCTCGTCCATGTGGCCGATGAGCTCGGCAAAGTCGGCATCCTCGTAGGAGTAGGTGCGAGTGATGTCGCTGGCGTAGCCGGCATACTCGGCGCCGGCATCGATCAGCAGCGAATGCCGTTGCGGCGGAACACGCCGGCCGAGCATCTGGTAGTGCAGCACGGCGGCGGATTGATTGAAGGCGATGATGTTGTTGTAGGGCAGTTCCTGCTCGCGCAGCCCGCACGCATCGATGTACGCCTGCTGAATCTCAAATTCAGTCGCCCCGGCGGCAAATGCGTGCGCGGCGGCGTTGTGGCCGAGCGCCCCCAGGCGGCTTGCCTCGCGCAGGCAGGCAAGCTCGTAGGCGCTCTTGGCGGCGCGCGCGAAATCCAGGCGCGCCACGAGCCCGGGCGGATTGACGGCACCGAGGCCCCAGGAGGCGATTTCGGGATCGGCGCTGCCGATGAAGGCCGTGCGCGCGAGGTCCGCGGGCAGGAGCGCGCGCGTGGCGCCGCGATCGGCGACCGCGCGCAGATCAAAGTGCCCTGTCCACTCATCCTGCGGTAGCGGCGCTGACTTGTACCAGTAGTCGACGGGGCTGCTGAAGAGCAGGAGCGGTGGCCTGCCCGGCTCGAAATAGATGAAGCAATCCGGCACATCGGTGAGCGGCGCCCAGCTCTTGAAGGCGGCATTGGCGCGGAAGGGGTAGGTCTGATCGTCCGCAAACACGGGCGGCGGCGAGCCGGCATGAATGAGCACCGCGGCAAACCTCTCGGCATCGAGCGCGCGGGCATGACGGTCGCGAATACTGCGGTGGTACTCGGCATAGAGCGCGACGCTACTCACGGCTGGGTCATTCATCGCTGGCAATCCTCAATGACTGGCTATGCATTCTAGACGCTCGCCGCAGCTTGCAATCGGCTCGTCGGGCGCGCCTGCGCTGGGGCTTCATGGGTTCGAACCGGCTCAGGGTCCGGTTGTGTTGGCGCGCAAAGCGAGGCTTCCGATGCGCTGAACCACGGGCTTAAATCCGTGCTAAAGGATATGGCTTTAGCGGTGCCCCCACGATCTGAATGCGCGTTGACGCACCGTCAGGGCGCACGCCAGCGGGCGCCAGTCGGCGCTTGTGAGCGCGGCATTGCATCGCAGCATCCCCTGTGGCCCGTGCGCATCAGTCGTGACCGCGCAGTGATTTAACATGCAGCGAGTGCGCTGCGAGATCGGATTTGTCGATAGGTAGTGCCCGGGCGGGCGCCGGCGGCGTTGTCGTCCGAAGCCGACACATATTTCCAATCGCGCGGCGACTCTATAGAATCCGGCGCCTGCGGTACGCGCGTGCATACCGCAGACAAAAAAGCTTTTTTGTTGCGCTCCTCTCCACTCTTGCTTCTCTCGGGGTATTGATCGATGAACACTAAACTTGCTCTTAGCGCTCTTATCGCAGCGCTGATGCTCACAGCCTGCGCGAAGCAGGAAACCGCGAGCACTGAACCCGCGCCCGCAACGACCGAGGCCACTCCGGCTTCCGGCGCTGCTGCGGACTCGGCTGCCGCTTCTGCCAATTCCGCCAACAGCGCTGCTGATGCTGCTCAGAATGCTGCCGGACAGGCCCAGGACGCCGCCGCGGCTGCCGGGGCTGCTGCGCCGCCGCCGGCGGAAATGTCGAGCCCGCCTGCGGGTCAGACGCCGCCTCCGGCTGACAAGAAGTAAAACGGTCAAGCGATACTGCTCAGGCCCGCAAGGTCTGAGCGGCGGCCCGGTCAGGCGCGGAAAGCCCTGTCCGGGCCGTTTGTTTTGATGTGGGTGAATAGTGACTGTCAGTGTACGAGATGCGCGCGCCTCGGTGAACGACCGACACTGGATCGAGAACATCTATCGCGACTATCTCGATGACCTCGCGCCGCTCAACACCGGGATCTTTCCCATCCTCGGCGAGGTGGGACATCGCGGCCACGATCAGATTTCGCGCTGGTTCGCCGACTCGAGCGCCTATCCGTTCATTATCGTCAAGTCCGCCGCCGCCGTGGGTTTTGCGATGGTGGCGCGCGTTGCCGCACTCGCCGGCCGCCGCGAAGTCGACTATCGCATGGCCGAATTTTTCATTGAGCGCTCGCAACGCCGCCGCGGCATCGGCCAGAGCGCCGTGCCGATCATTCTCAATCGCTTCGCCGGGCGCTGGGAGATCAACGAATACCTGCGCAATCCGGTCGCCGTGAATTTCTGGCGCCGCGTGGTCGGCGCATATACCGGTGGGGACTACGAGGAACGCATCGTCAACGGCGAGGTGCGGCACCTTTTTCAGTCGAGCCTGGCGCGCTCGCGCTAGGGTTTGCGGCACACGCCTGACAGCCGAGCTGCGCGCGCCCGAGGAGCGTGCGCCGCAGTCGCGCGAGCGGGCCGCGCGTTGCGCCCGCAGCCGTCAAATGATCCAGCACCCAGAGCCTCTGGCGCGGCGGTGTCAGCCACCACGCGCTCAGGATGAGGCTTGCTGCGACGAGCGCGGCGACCAGGATGTCCTGCACGAGCGCCACCTCAGGCGGCTCCAAAGAAAAGCGCCGCGCGATACGTCAGGAACGCGCCGCCGTACGCCATCGCAAGCAGATAGGCCGCCATGATGAGCGGGTAGCGCCACGAATTGGTCTCGCGCTTGACGACGGCGAGCGTCGATAAGCACTGCGGTGCGAACACATACCAGGCCAGTAGCGCAAGCCCCGTCGCGATGCTCCAGCTCGATGCGATGACGGGCGTGAGCGCACCGGCGACATCGGCGGTGTTGGTCGCGGACATGGCATACACGGTGCCGAGCGCGCTCACCGCAACCTCCCGCGCGGCAAGGCCGGGCACGAGCGCCATGGAGATCTGCCAGTTAAAGCCGATCGGATGAAAGATGACCGCAAGGCCGCGGCCGATCATGCCCGCGAGACTGTAGTAGATCGCAGGCTCGGGCGCACCGGGCGGCGGCGCGGGGAAACTGGCGAGAAACCACAGCACCACCATGAGCGTCAGAATGACCGTGCCGATACGGCCGAGAAAGATGCGGGCGCGTTCCCAAAGTCCGAGTACCAGATTGCGTGGATTCGGCCAGCGATACTCGGGCAACTCCAGCAGTAACGGCCGGTACGCACCGCGCATCATCGTGTGCTTGAGTACGAGCGCGACGAGCATCGCCGCGAGCACGCCGGCGGCGTAGAGCAGGAACAGCACCAGGCCCTGCAGGTTGACGATCCCGAGCGTGCGGTGGGGAATGAACGCGGCAATCAGCAGCGCGTACACCGGCAAGCGTGCCGAGCAGGTCATGAGCGGCGCGATCATGATGGTTGCCAGCCGATCGCGCGCCGAGGGTATGGTGCGCGCGGCCATGATCCCGGGAATGGCGCACGCAAAGCTGGAAAGCAGCGGAATGAACGCGCGACCCGAAAGGCCCACCCGACCCATGATGCGGTCGAGCAGAAACGCGGCGCGCGGCAGGTAGCCGGAATCCTCGAGCGCCAGGATGAAGGCAAACAGGATGAGTATCTGCGGCAGGAACACGAGCACGCTGCCGACGCCGGCGAAGACGCCATCGATGAGCAGGCTGTGCAGCGGCCCGGCCGGCAGGGCCTGGGCAAGATACTGGCCGAGCGCGTGCACGCCGTTGCCGATCGCCTGCATGGGCACGGCCGCCCAGCTGAACACCGCCTGGAACATGAAGAACAGCACCGCCGCCAGCAGCAGCGGGCCGGCGATCGGGTGCAGTACCAGGGCATCGATGCGCTCGAGGAGCTTCAGCCGCATCGGCACGTGGTAATCGATCTGCTGCAGGATGCGCCGCACTTCGCGCTGCGTCGCTTCAATGTCCGTTATCGCAAGCGCCGCGAGGTTTGCGGCGGTAAATTGCGGCACGAAGTGGCAGCGGTCGATCGCTTCAATCAGGGCGCGCTCGCCGCCGGCGCGCACCGCCACCGTCTCGATCACGGGCACGCCGATGGCTGCCTCGAGCGCGGCGCGATTGACGCGGTAGCCGCGCTCCTTGGCAAGATCGCTCATGTTGAGCGCCACAATGAGCGGACGCTGCAGGCGCTTCAGATCAAGCACGAGGCGCAGGTTCAAACGCAGATTGGTGGCGTCGACCACGCACACCAGCAGATCGGGCGCAGGCTCGGTCGCGTGGCGGCCGAGGACCACGTCGCGGGCAATGGCCTCATCGAGGCTCGTGGCCTCGAGGCTGTAGGCGCCAGGCAGATCGAGCACCCGATACACGCGGCCGCTTTGGGGCCCGACGAAGCGTCCTTCCTTGCGCTCGACGGTGACGCCCGGATAGTTCGCCACTTTCTGGCGACTGCCGGTCAGACGATTGAAGAGCGCGGTCTTGCCGCAGTTGGGGACACCGATCAGCGAAAGGCTCGGGCCGCGCGCCGCGGCCTCGGCGTTCACTTCGTGCTTACTCGGATGCGCCAGTTCGACCCAGACGGTTTCAACTTCCTGCCGGCGCAGCGCAAAGGTGGTCGTGCCGATGCGCACCACGAACGGATCTCGGCCCGGCCAAGCTTCGGTCAGGATTTCGATGCGCTCGCCGGCGACGAAGCCAAGCTCCATCAGGCGCCGCTCCAGCGCCGTATTGCTCCGCATGGCCGACGCCAATGACGGTGCCGGCAGCGCCCGCGCGGCAGCGCGCTCAGGCTGAAGGAACCAGGGGCAAGGGTAAGTCCGCCGGGTGCGGCAAATGCATCCATGACGCAAGTATGATTGAGAACGGTTCGCATTTGCAATTCGACCGCTCGGGTCTGTGAGGAGCGTCTAGATTTGTCATAACGCGGCTGAGCGCCGGCGTGAGCTCGGCAGGTTCAGGATGGGCTTAAGATACTGACCGGTATAGGATTCTTCGGCGCCGGCCACCGCCTCAGGCGTTCCGAAGGCGACGAGCTGCCCGCCGCCCGCGCCCCCGTCAGGGCCCGAGGTCGATGACCCAGTCCGCGCTCTTGATGACGTCGAGGTTGTGCTCGATGACGATCACGGTGTTGCCGGCATCGCGCAGCCGCAGCAGCACCTCCAGCAGCTGCGCGATATCGTGAAAGTGCAGTCCGGTGGTGGGCTCATCGAGGATGTAGAGCGTGCGTCCCGTGGCACGCTTGGCAAGTTCGCGCGCCAGCTTCACGCGCTGCGCTTCACCGCCCGAGAGCGTAGTCGCGTTCTGGCCGAGCTGCAGGTAGGCGAGGCCCACATCGACGAGCGTCTGCAGTTTGCCGGCCACCGCCGGAATCGCCTGGAAAAAGCGCAGCGCATCCTCAACCGTCATCTGCAGCACCTCGTGGATGTTCTTGCCGCGGTAGCGGATCTCGAGCGTCTCGCGGTTGTAGCGCTGCCCGCGGCACACATCGCAGGGCACGTAGACATCGGCGAGAAAGTGCATCTCGACCCGCAGCACCCCATCGCCCTGGCAGGCCTCGCAGCGGCCGCCCTTGACGTTGAAGCTGAAGCGGCCGCTGTCGTAGCCGCGCGCGCGCGCCTCGGGCACCGCCGCGAACAGCTCGCGCAGCGGCGCGAACAGCCCGGTATAGGTTGCGGGGTTCGAGCGCGGCGTGCGGCCGATCGGGCTCTGATCGATGTCAATCACGCGATCGATGTTCTCGAGTCCCTCGATGCGCGCGCAGGTCGCTGCGGAGTTTCAAGCCATCGTGGAGGCGCGACATCGCGTACGGCAAGAGCGTGTCGATGATGAGCGTCGACTTGCCGGAGCCGGAGACGCCGGTCACGCAGGTGAAGAGCCCGAGCGGGATATCGATGTCGAGATTCTCTGAGATTGTTGCCGCTTGCCCCGCGGATGCGGATCTCGTTGCCCGGCGCTCGCGCCGCGTGCGCAGCAGCGGCACGGGAATCTTGCGCCGGCCGCTCAAGTACTGGCCGGTGAGCGAGCTTGCGGAGGCTTCGATCTCGGCTCGGCGTGCCTTGCGCTACCACATGGCCGCCGGCGACGCCGGCGCCCGGTCCCAGATCGACGACGTGAGTCGGCGCGCGGATCGCCTCGGCATCGTGCTCGACGACGATCAGCGTGTTGCCGAGATCGCGCAGCGCAGCAAGCGTTGCGAGCAGGCGCTGGTTGTCGCGCTGGTGCAGTCCGATCGAGGGCTCATCGAGGATGTACATGACGCCCGTCAGGCCCGAGCCCACCTGGCTTGCCAGGCGGATGCGCTGCGCCTCGCCGCCGGAGAGCGATTCGGCGCGGCGTTCGAGCGTCAGATATTCAAGCCCGACGTCGACCAGGAAGCGCAGCCGCTCCTGCACCTCCTGGACGATCTTGGCGGCGACCTCGCCGCGCCAGCCGGGCAGCTGCAGCGAGCGGAAGAAAGCGAGCGCGCTCGCCGATCGTCAGGCTGCGCAATCTGCGGCAGCGTGCGCTCCGCGACGAACACGAAGCGCGCGGCGCGATTCAGGCGCGCGCCGCCGCACTCGGTACAGGTGCGCATGCCCAAATATTTGGCGAGCTCCTCGCGCACCGTCGGCGAGTCGGTCTCGCGGTAGCGGCGCTCGAGGTTCGGCAAGATGCCCTCGAAACGATGCCGGCGCTTGTGCGTCGCGGCCCGCGCCTTCGGCGTAGCGAAATCTCGATGAGCTCATCGCCGCTGCCATAGAGCAGCACGTCCTGGATCTTCTGCGGCAGCTCGCTCCCACGGCGTCTCGATATCAAATTCGTAGTGCCGCGCGAGCGACTTGGATCAGCTGGAAAGTAGTAGGCATTGCGCGGTCCCAGCCGCGGACCGCGCCGCCGGCGAGCGACAGGTGCGGATGCGACGACCACGCGCTCGCGGTCGAAGAATTCCTGGCAGCCCAGTCCATCGCAGGCGGGGCAGGCGCCGGCCGGATTATTGAAGGAGAAGAGCTTGGGCTCGAGCGGCGGCACGCTGTAGCCGCACAGCGGGCAGGCGTGACGGCTTGAGAACAGCGAGCTCTTCGCGCTTGTCATCGTCGAGAAAGCCGAGCCGGGCGGTGCCATCGGCCACGCGCAGCGCGGTCTCGAAGGACTCGGCGAGGCGCTGGCCGACATCCGCGCGGACGCGGAAGCGGTCGATGACCGCCTCGATGGTGTGTTTTTTCTTGGGATCGAGCTTCGGCAGCGCATCGAGCTCATGGATGCGTCCGTCGATGCGCACGCGCACGAAGCCCTGGGCGGCGAGCCCCTGGAGCTCCGCCGCATGCTCGCCTTTGCGCGCATCGACGAGGGGGGCGAGCAGCACCGCGGCGGTGCCCTCGGGCAGCTGCAACACCTGGTCGACCATCTGGCTCACCGTCTGCGCGGCAAGATCGATGCCGTGCTCGGGACAGCGCGGCACCCCGGCGCGCGCAAACAGCAGGCGCAGATAGTCGTAGATCTCGGTGACCGTGCCGACGGTGGAGCGCGGATTGTGGGAGCTCGCCTTCTGCTCGATGGCGATCGCGGGCGATAAGCCCTCGATGCGATCGACGTCCGGCTTGTCCATCATCGAGAGGAACTGGCGCGCATAGGCCGACAGCGACTCGACGTAGCGGCGCTGGCCTTCGGCATACAGCGTGTCGAAGGCGAGGGAGGACTTGCCCGAGCCCGACAGGCCCGTCAGCACGATGAGGCGGTTGCGCGGCAGATCGACGTCGATGTTCTTCAGGTTGTGCGTGCGCGCGCCGCGGACGCGAATGTTCTGCATGTTGCGTCTTGACCGTCTGATCTCGGAGGAAAACCAATCAGTCTACGCTGCCAGCTCGGGCTCGGCTCAAAACTGCACGATTACGCATGCTTTCGGCCGGTTCGCGCGACCTACCCCGAGCGACTACAATGGGGCCCGACTCACCTTAATTTCGATGGGCAGAGGGCTCTATGGCGAGGGGACTCAACAAGGTCATTCTGATCGGCAATCTGGGCGCCGATCCGGAGACGCGCGCCATGCCCTCGGGCATGACGGTCGCGAACCTGCGCATCGCCACGAGCGAGAGCTGGCGCGACAAGCAGTCGGGCGAGCAGCAGGAGCGCACCGAGTGGCACAACGTCGCGCTCTTCGGCCGTCTGGGCGAGGTCGCCGCCGAGTACCTGCGCAAGGGCTCGCAGGTCTATATCGAAGGCCGACTGCGCACCCGCAAGTGGCAGGACAAGCAGGGCAACGACCGCTACACGACCGAGATCGTCGGCAACGAGATGCTGATGCTGGGCGGCAAGAGCGCCAGCGCTGGCGCAAGCATAGGCGGGGCTGTACCGGAGATGCGCGACCGTCCCGACATGGCCGAGACGGCTGAGCGCGGCGAGCCGGCGAGCCGAGGTGGCAACGACTTCGACGACGACATTCCCTTTCTAGTCTCGCGCAGGGCATCGATGCCCCCCATGCCCGGCCGCTTCTTCATCAAGACTTTCGGCTGCCAGATGAACGAGTACGACTCCGCGCGGATCGCGGACGTGCTCAGTGAATCGTGCGGCCTGGTGCCGACGGCAGGACCCAGCGCAAGCCGATCTTCTGCTGATGAATACCTGCTCGGTGCGCGAGAAGGCGCAGGAGAAGGTCTTCTCGCTGCTCGGGCAATGGCGCGAGCTCAAGCAGCGCCGCCCCGAGGTGATGATCGGCGTCGGCGGCTGCGTGGCAAGCCAGGAGGGGCACGCGATCAGCGAGCGCGCGCCCTTTGTCGATCTGGTGTTTGGCCCGCAGACCCTGCACCGCCTGCCGCAGATGATCGCTGAGCTCAAGCGCACCGGACGCGCCGTCGTCGACGTCAGCTTTCCGGAGATCGAGAAGTTTGATCACCTGCCCGCGCCGCGCGCGCAGGGCGCGAGCGCCTTTGTGTCGATCATGGAGGGCTGCAGCAAGTACTGCAGCTTCTGCATCGTGCCGTACACGCGCGGCGATGAGGTGAGCCGCCCGTTTGACGCGGTGCTCGCGGAGGTGCGCGCGCTGGCCGCGCAGGGCGTCGCGCGAAGTGACGCTCCTCGGGCAGAACGTCAACGCCTATGCCGGCCGCGACGCGCAGACGGCGTGACCGCCGATCTTGCCACCCTGATTCACTACATCGCGCAACTGCCGGCGATCGAGCGCATCCGCTTCACGACCTCGCATCCGCTGGAGTTCACGCCGAGCCTGATCGAGGCGTTCGCCAGCGTGCCGAAGCTCGCCAACCATCTGCATCTGCCGGTGCAGAGCGGCTCGGATCGGATTCTGGCGCTCATGAAGCGCGGCTACACCGCGCTTGAGTACAAGGAGAAGATCCGGCGGCTGCGCGCAAGCGCGCCCCGATGTCAGCGTCTCTTCGGACTTCATCATCGGCTTTCCGGGCGAGACCGAGCGCGATTTTCGAGGCGACGCTCGAGCTTGTGCGCGACGGTCGGCTTCGATCAGTCCTTCAGCTTCATCTACAGCCGCCGCCCCGGCACGCCGGCTGCAGCGCTGCCGGATGAGGTCCCGCACGAGGTCAAACTTGAGCGGCTGGCGCGCCTGCAGGCGCAGCTTGAAGAGCAGGCACTGGCGATCAGCCGCAACATGGTGGGCAGCGTGCAGCGCGTGCTCGTCGAGGCGCCCGCCAAACGCAATCAGGCGGAGCTGTCCGGCCGCACGGCCAACAACCGCTGGGTGAATTTTGCCGGGCCGCGCAACGCTCATAAACCGCTTCACCGACGTCGTGATCACCGGCGTCGCGCGCCACACGCTGCGCGGCCGGGTGCTTCGCGGCCGCGGGTGCTGCGTAAGTCTCGTGGCTGCTCGCACGCCGCTAGCCACCTGCGCGAATTTCTGCTCGAGCCTGCCGACAATGCGCGGCTTGCGAATCTGTGCGGGCCGCTCGATGAGAATCTGCGCCTGCTCGAAGTCACGCCTCGACGTGCAGATCCGCCGGCGCGGCGACAACTTCCGCATCAGCGGCGAGCGCGCGAGCAGCGCCGAGGAGACGCTGCGCGCGCTCTTCGACCTCACCGCCGCCGAAGCCGTTACCCCGGAGCGCGTGCACCTCACGCTGCGCGAGCACGAGCTGGGAGTGCCGCAGCCGGGCGGTCCGGCGGATGAACACACCGTGCGCCTGCCGCAGCGGCGCGATCCGCGCGCGCGGCGCGCACCAGCGCGCCTATCTTGCGCAGATTCGCGCGCGTGATCTGACCTTCGGCAGTCGGTCCGGCGGGCACCGGCAAGACCTATCTGGCGGTTGCCTGCGCGGTCGAGGCGCTGCAGCTGATCGCGTGCGGCGCATCGTGCTCGTGCGTCCGGCGGTCGAGGCGGGTGAGCGCCTGGGCTTTTTGCCCGGCGATATGTCGCAGAAGATCGATCCGTACCTGCGCCCGATGTACGACGCGCTCTACGAAATGATGGGCTTTGACCGCGTGGCGCGTTTCATCGAGCGCAACGTGATTGAAGTGGCGCCGCTCGCGTTCATGCGCGGCCGCTCGCTCAATGACTCCTTCATCATCCTCGATGAAGCGCAGAACACCACGCATCGAGCAGATGAAAATGTTCCTGACGCGCATCGGCTTCGGCTCGCGCGCGGTGGTGACGGGGGATGTGACGCAGACCGACCTGCCGGCCGGCCGCCAGTCCGGCCTGCGGCACGTCGTGGACGTGCTGCGCGGCGTCGAAGGGGTCGCCTTCACCTTCTTTGACGCCCAGGACGTGGTGCGCCATCCGCTCGTGCAGCGCATCGTGCGCGCCTACGAGGCGCACGGTGAGCCGACATGAGCCACAGCGCGCAGTTCGACGTGACGCGCCGCGCGCGCACCTGGTCGCCGCCGCGCGCGCGACCTGGAAGCGTGGGCGCAGCGCCGCGCTCGGGCCGGCGCGCGCGCGGTGCGCAGCTCGGCCTGCGCGTGGTCGGCACCGCGGAGAGCCGCCGCCTGAACGCGCGCTATCGCGGCAAGGACAAGCCGACCAATGTGCTGTCATTTCCGGCCCCTGCGCTGCCCGCGCTGCCCGCGGCGGGGCCGCGGCCGCTCGGCGATCTTGTGATCTGCGCGCGCCTCTTGCGCCATGAGGCGCGTGCACAGGGCAAGAGCCTGCGCGCTCACTGGGCGCACCTCATCGTGCACGGCGCGCTGCACCTGATCGGCTACGACCACGAACGCGCGCGCGATGCGCGCCGCATGGAGCGGCGCGAGATCACGGTGCTGAAGCGACTCGGCTTCGCCAACCCCTACCGGAGCGCGTGATGTCGAAGGATACGGGCTCAACGGGGCGCTTCTGGCTGAAGAAGCTCACGCAGAGCCTCTCCGCAGAGCCGCAGGATCGCGCCGAGCTCCTGAAGCTGCTGCGCGAGACCGCGGCGCGCGGTCTGGTGGATGCCGATGCGCTCGAGATGCTCGAGGGCGTGCTTGCGGTCGCCGACCTGCAGGTGCGCGACATCATGGTGCCGCGCGTGCAGATGGTGTCGGTGCGGCGCGACGATCCGCCCACCCACATCCTGCCGGCCGTCATTGAGTCCGGCCACTCGCGCTTTCCGGTGATGGATGCCGATCGCGACGACATCGTCGGCATTCTGCTCGCCAAGGATCTGCTGCGGCACTTTGCGGCCGGGGCGCGCGCGCAAGTTTGACATCCGCGAATACATGCGCCCCGCCGTCTTCGTTCCGGAAGCGAAGCGCCTCAACGTGCTGTTGAAGGAATTTCGTCGCAATCGCAATCACATGGCAATCGTCGTCGATGAATATGGCGGGGTGAGCGGGCTCGTCACAATCGAGGATGTCATCGAGCAGATCGTCGGTGAGATCGACGATGAGTTCGACGTCGAGGACGATCACAACATCCGCCCGGAGGATAAGCGGCACTTCAGCGTGCGCGGCGTGACGCGCATGCAAGAGTTCAATGAGTACTTCGGCACCGCCTTTGCCGAGGAAGGCTTCGATACCATCGCGGGCCTCGTCATGAAGCATCTCGGGCGGCTGCCGCGCCGCGGCGAGTCGGTAACGATTGACGGCTTCGAGTTTCGCGTGGCGCGCGCGGATCGGCGGCGCGTCGACAGCCTGCGTGTGCTCGCGCCGCGCGACATCGCACCTCCCGAGGAACGCTCCGCGTGACCGACGCCGCGCGCGCAAGCGCGCTCGCGCGCGCGCGGCGCCTGCGCCTGCTTCGGTGCGTTTGCCTGCGGGGCGCTGCTGGCGGGTGCGTTTGCACCGCTCGGCTGCTGGCCGCTCGCGTGGCTGTGCCCGGCGGTGCTCATGGCACTGTGGCGCGGCGCGACGCCGCGCGCGGCGGCGCAGCTCGGATTCTGCTTCAGCGCCGGCACGTTTGCCGCGGGCACGTACTGGCTCTACACGAGCATTCACATCTTTGGCGAGGCCCCGATCTGGGTTGCCGTCGGCTTGATGCTGGCGCTCGTCGCCATCATGGCGCTCTACCAGGCGCTCGTCGGCTGGTGCGTGGCGCGCTTTCTGCCGCGCACCGGCATGCTGCGCACGCTGATCGGCATGCCGGCGCCTTTGGCTGCTCGTCGAGTGGTGGCGCGGCTGGTTTCTGAGCGGCTTTGCGTGGCTGTCGCTCGGGTACTAGCCTGAGCGACACCTGGCTTGCCGGCTTTGCGCCGGTGGTGGGCGTGTACGGCTTGAGCGCACTGGTGCTGGTTGGTGCCGGCGCCATCGTCACGCTGCTTTGAAGGCGGCCGCGGCGCGCGCAGCGCCGCCGCGCTCGTGCTCGCTGCTGCCCTGGCCGCTGGGATTAGCGCTTGAGAGAGTTGAGTGGACGCATGCGCTCGGCGCGCCACTCGGCGTCGCCGTCATCCAAGGCGCGGTGCCGCAGGACCAGAAATGGCAGGACGCCAATCACGACGCGACGCTGCGCCTGTATCGCGATCTTACGGTGCAGGCGCTCGGCACGCCGCTCATTGTGTGGCCGGAAGCCGCCCCGCCCGATCTTGCCAATAATCTCGTCGATTATCTGGGCACGCTGTATCGCATGACGAGCGGCCATGGCTCCGCGCTCGTGCTCGGCGTGGTGCGTGCTTCGGACGATGGCGAGCAGTACTTCAACTCCGTGCTCGCGCTCGATGCGCAAGGCACGCACTGGTATGACAAGAGTCATCTTGTGCCGTTCGCCGAGTTCTTCCCGGTGCCCGGCTTCGTGCGCTCCTGGCTTCGGCTGCGCAATCTGCCCTATGAGGATTTCACCCGCGGCGCGCCGGTGCAGCCGCCGCTGCCGGCGGCGGGGCTGCGCCTGGCGACCAACATCTGCTACGAGGACGCTTACGGCAGCACGCAGCTGCCGGTGCTTGGCGTAGGCGGACGCGCTCGTCAACGTCACCAATGACGCGTGGTTCGGCCATTCGAGCGCGCGCCACCAGCATTTCCAGATTGCGCGCATGCGCGCCATGGAGGCACGGCGCTATCTGGTGCGCGCCGCGAACGACGGCATATCCGCCATTATCGGCCCGCACGGCGAAGTCATCGCACGCGCTCCGGAGTTCAAGCCCTACGTGCTGCGCGGCGCGATCGTCGCCCGCGCGGGCCTGCCACCCTATGCGCACCTCGGCAACTACCCGGTGCTGCTGCTCGCCCTGGCGGGGGCGGCCGCCGCGCTCTGCGCCGCAATGCGCCCTGGCCGGGCTTGAAATGCGCCGCCCCCGGTCATAACTCCGGCATATGCGTACCCCCGCTGCCGGTGGAACCTCTACAATGCTGGGGAGTCTATTCGGCATGGCCGCAGGGCCCCCTGAGCTGACCTGTTTGGAGCACCCATGAGTCTGTTTTCCCCGGCTTTGAGAGCCGTTTACGCGGGTCTGGTTGCCGTCATGCTGACGGCCTGCGGCGTCGGTCGCCGCCCAGCCTGCCAGTCCCCCGGTCGTCAAAGGCGCCCCCGCCATCCCGACCGCCCCCGTCACCGCGCAAGCGCATTTTGCGCTGCCTGATTTCGCTCCCCTCGTTGAGCGCTACGGGCCGGCCGTCGTGAACATCCAGGTGACCGAGCGTGCGCAGAGCGTCGAGAACAACAGCGGCGCGCAGGGCGAGGAGGATCCGTTCCAGGATTTCTTCCGCCGCTTTGGCATTCCCGCCCCGCAGTTCGGTCCGCGCGGCGGCAATCAGGCCCCGACTCACGGCGAGGGCTCGGGCTTCATCGTAACGCCCGACGGCTACATTCTCACCAACGCGCACGTGGTCGCCGAGGCGGACACCGTGACGGTGCGTTTGACCGACCGGCGCGAGTTCACCGCCAAAGTGATCGGCATCGACCAGCGCTCGGATGTCGCGGTCATCAAGATCACCACCAACAGCTCCCTGCCCATCGTGCGCATCGGCAATCCCAACACGCTCAAGCCCGGCGAGTGGGTGCTCGCCATCGGCTCGCCGTTTGGATTTGAGAACAGCGCGACCGCCGGCATCGTGAGCGCCATCGATCGCTCGCTGCCAGGCGAGGACGGCAACGGCTACGTGCCCTTCATTCAGACCGACGTGCCCGTGAACCCGGGCAACTCCGGCGGCCCGCTCTTCAACATGCAAGGCGAAGTGGTGGGCATCAATTCGCAGATCTTCAGCCGCACCGGCGGTTACATGGGTCTGTCGTTCGCCATTCCGATCGATGTTGCGATGGACGTGCGTGAGCAGCTGGTGAAGACCGGCCACGTCACGCGCGGGCCGCATCGGCGTCACCATTCAGGACGTCAACGCACAGCTTGCTGAATCCTTTGGACTCGACCGGCCGCACGGCGCGCTCGTGAGCTCCGTGCAGCCCGGCAGCCCCGGCGAGAAGGCAGGCCTGAAGCCCGGCGACGTCGTGCTCGGCGTCAATGGCCACATCCGATCGAGCGCTCCTCCGAGCTGCCTTCGGTGATCGCGCGCATCAAGCCCGGCACCGATACGGAGCTTGACATCTGGCGTGCCGGCAAGGCAGCAGAAGGTCGACGTCAAGGTCGCGCTGCTTGATGAGCAGCAGGTGAAGACCGCGTTCCACAACGGCCACCGCAGCGATGAGGCGAGTCAGCTTGGGCTTGCCGTGCGGCCGCTCGCGCCGCAGGAGAAGCAGCAGGCTGAGACCGACGGCAATCTCGTCGTCGAGCACGTGAGCGGTCCGGCGGCGGCGGCGGGTGTGCAGCCCGGCGACATTATCCTCGGCGTGAACGGCAAACGCGTGAAGTCGGTCGAGGAGCTGCAGAGCGCAACCAAGGGCGTCGGCAAAAACGTCGCGCTGCTGATCCAGCGCGAAAATGCGCAGATCTTCGTGCCGCTGCGATTGAGCTGAGTCAACCGGGAACATCCTCTATGATGTTTCCATGCTGCAAGAACGCTATGACGCGGCGGCCGTAGAGGCCGCCGCACAATCTCACTGGCACGCTGCTAACGCCTATCGCGTCGTCGAATCCGGCGGCGGCGAAGTTCTACGCCTGCTCGATGCTGCCGTACCCTTCCGGCAAGCTGCACATGGGCCATGTGCGCAACTACACCATCAATGATGTGATGAGCCGCTACATGCGCATGCGCGGCTTCAATGTCCTGATGCCGATGGGCTGGGATGCTTTCGGCCTGCCGGCCGAGAACGCCGCCATCGAGCAGCGCATAGCGCCGGCGCTCTGGACGCGCCGCAACATCGACGACATGAAGGCGCAGATGCAGCCCCTCGGCCTGGCGATCGACTGGTCGCGGGAAATCGCCACCTGTGATCCGAGCTACTACAAATGGAATCAGTGGTTCTTCCTGAAGATGCTCGAGCGCGGCATCGCCTATCGCAAGACGCAGATCGTCAACTGGGATCCGGTCGACAACACCGTGCTCGCCAATGAGCAGGTGATTGACGGCCGCGGCTGGCGCTCGGGCGCGCTCATTGAGAAACGCGAGATTCCCGGCTACTACCTGCGCATCACCGACTACGCCGAGGAGCTGCTCGACGGCGTCCTCAACAAGCTCGACGGCTGGCCCGAGCGCGTGCGCGTGATGCAGGCCAACTGGATCGGCAAGAGCAGCGGCGTCAATTTCGGCTTTCCCTATTCGATCGGCGCCGAGCAGCGCCTGCTGCGCGTCTTTACCACGCGTGCCGACACCATCATGGGCGTTACCTTCTGCGCGATCGCGCCCGAGCATCCGCTCGCCGCGCACTGCGCCAGGAGCAATCCGGAAGCTCGCCGCGTTCATCGCGGCGTGCCAGCGCGGCGCGCGTGTCGGAGGCGGCCATGGCGACGGCCGAGAAGCAGGGCATGCCGACGGGGTTCTGCGTCACGCACCCGCTCACGCGTGCGCCGATCGAAGTGTGGGTCGGCAACTACGTCGTCATGGCGTACGGCGAGGGCGCGGTAATGGGCGTGCCCGGGCACGACGAGCGCGATTTTGCATTCGCCAAGCGCTATGGGCTGCCCGTCAAACAGGTGATCGCGGTGCCGGGCTTGCAGCACTCGAGCGATGCGTGGCAGAGCTGGTACGCGGATGCGCGCGACGGCTATCTCGTCAATTCCGGCAAGTACGACGGCATGACCTCGGAGCAGGCGATCGCCGCGATTGCGCGGATCTTGCGGCACTCGGGCTCGGCGAGCCGCAGACGAGCTATCGCCTGCGCGACTGGGGCATCAGCCGCCAGCGCTACTGGGGCACGCCGATCCCCATCATTCATTGCGCGGCGTGCGGCGCGGTGCCGGTGCCGTACGCGGATCTGCCGGTGATGCTGCCCGAGGATCTGGTGCCCGACGGCTCGGGCAATCCGCTCGCCAAGGATGAGCGCTTCCTGAGAGTCGATTGCCCGCAGTGCGGCGCGCCCGCGCGGCGCGAGACCGACACGATGGATACCTTCGTCGACTCCTCCTGGTACTACATGCGCTACTGCTCGCACGACAACGACACTGCCATGGTCGATGCGCGCAACGACTACTGGATGCCGATGGATCAGTACATCGGCGGCATCGAGCACGCGGTGCTGCATCTGCTGTACGCGCGCTTCTGGATCGAAGGCGATGCGCGATCTGGGGCTCGTCAAATTCGATGAGCCGTTCACGCGGCTTTTCACGCAGGGCATGCTGCTGAATGAGTGCTTCTATCGCGCGGAGGACTCCGGGCGCACGCGCTGGTTCTATCCGAGTGAAGTTGAGGTGCAGTACGACGAGCGCGGCAAGCCGATCGGCGCCGTCGCGCGAAGCGATGGCGCGCCGGTGCTGCTCGGCGGCATCGAGAAGATGTCGAAGTCAAAGAACAATGTCGTCGAGCCGCGCGAGGTGGTGGTGCGCTATGGCGCGGACACGGTGCGCTTCTTCTCCATGTTCGCAGGTCCGCCCGAGCAGAGCGCGGTGTATTCCGAGAGCGGCGTTGAGGGTGCGTACCGCTTCCTGCGGCGCCTGTGGGCCTACTGCTACACGCACCGTGAGATTCTCGCGCTCAAGCCCGGGCAGGAGCTCAATGGCTTCGCAGCCGCCGACAAGCAACTGCGCCGCCAGATCCATCTGTCGCTGCAGCAGGCGGACTTCGACTACAAGCGTTTGCAGTACAACACGGTCGCCTCCGCCGGCATGAAGATGCTGAACGCGCTCGAGGCTGCCGATTCGCCTGACGCGGCAGAGGCGGCCGCGGGCGCTGCGCGCCGCGAGGCGCTCAGCATCCTGCTGCGCGTGCTCTATCCCATCATTCCCCACATCACGCAGGTGCTGTGGGAGCAGCTCGGCTATCGCGCTGCCTGCGGCGAGCTGCTGGTGGCGCCGTGGCCGGCGGTCGACCCGCAAGCTCTCGAGCAGGACACGCTGCAGATCGTCGTGCAGGTGAATGGCAAGCTGCGCGGCCGCGTCAACATCGCGGTGAGCGCCGATGCGAGCGCGGCGCGCGAGGCGGCGCTGGCGGATGCGCACATCAGGAAGTTCGTCGGCGACAAGCCGTTGCGCAAGATCATCTTTGTGCCGGGCAAGCTGCTGAATCTCGTCGTATGAGGCCGCGGCGCGCAGCGCTGGGCGTGGCGGCCGGTGCGCTGCTCTGCGGCGCCTGCGGCTTTCACCTGCAGGGGCACAAGGCGCTGCCCGCGCAGCTGCGCGTGAGCTACGTGCAGGCCGCCGACCGGCAGAGCGATTTCGTGCAGGATCTGCGCAAGGAGCTGCTGACCTCGGGCGCGCGGCTGACGACGCGCCGCGCGGATGCCAGCGCCGTGGTGCGCATCCTCGCCGACAGTTTCGAGCGCCGCGTGCTCTCGGTGTCCATCACCGATCAGCCGGCCGAGTACGAGATCACCTACACGGTGCGCTTCGCGGTCGACTTCGGCGACAAGGAGGTGCTGCCCGCGCAGGAGGTCTCGGCGGCGCGCGACTACACCTTCGATGAGACGATTCTGCTGGCGAAGAACAATGAAGAGGCCATTCTGCGCGAGGCGCTCGCCCACGATCTCGCCGACGTCGTCATGCGGCGCCTCGCCAATCTTTGACGTCCCCGCCACAGGTGCTGTGCCTGGCGAGCGCCGACCGGCTTGCCGTGGCGCTGCTGCTCAACCGTTACGGCCTTGATCTCGTACTGACGGCGCCGCAGGAACTCATTCCAGGATCGTACTGGGGAGAGGCCGAGGCGGGTCTGCAGGGCAACCGCCTGTATGCGCGCCTCGACACCCCGCTGCACTCGATCCTTCACGAGGCAAGCCACTACATCTGCATGACGCCGGAGCGGCGCGCGGGTCTTGACCGCGATGCCGGCGGCGATGATCCCGAGGAGGCGGCCGTGTGCTACCTGCAGGTGCTGCTCGCCGAACAACTCGCCGGTGTCGGCCGCGAGCGGCTCTGCGCCGACATGGATGCGTGGGGCTATAGCTTCAGGCTCGGCAGCGCGCGCGCCTGGTTCGAGGCGGATGCCGGGGATGCGCGCGAATGGCTTTTGAGTCGAGGGTTAATCGTCGTCTCAGGAGGCATCTGCCGGCTGGCCCTGAGGTAGGTTTCAACGGCAATCCTTAGCTTGCCCCTGGGAACGGTTCGGCCGGCCTCGTAAAGTTTCCAAGTCGCGGCATTGATTTCGAGTTGTCCGGCCGCTTCCTCGATTGTCTACCCTCGACACGACGCTTCCACAGGAGCGTTTCGTGATAGGCAGATGGCGGAGGGTAGGGATGATCGAGGGGCCTCGGCGGCCCCTTGACCACGTGAGTTCGACATTCCATCTGCTGGCAGCGATCCACGACTGGATTGATTCATGCGACGTTGAATTAAAGTGATCGGCGATTTTGAATTCAATAAAACTGCCAGCTGATTGATTCTTTGCTCGTTCCTCAAAGACCCTTGTTCTTACAAGCAGGAAGCTCGACGCAGACTGACGGCGCTCGGACACAAAAGAATTCCACCGCGCTGGGATAACGAGCGCTTACGATGCCAATGGCAATCGGCTCACCGAGACCGGTTCCGCCCAATCCACTTACACGATCTCGCCCGCGAACAACCAAATCAGCTCCATCACCGGAGCACTATTGCGCACTTACACTTACGATGCCGCCGGCCACGTCCTGACCTACTCGACGGTCACCGCGACATATAACGATCGCGGACGGCTCAGCACGGTAAACAACAATTCCAAGACTGAGACGCTTCTCTACAACGCCCTGGGCCAGATGATGAAGACTAGCGGCGGTGCGGCAGGGACGGTGCTCTACATGTACGATGAAGCCGGCCATTTGCTCGGTGAGTACTCGTCAACCGGGGCGTTGGTGGAGGAGACGGTGTGGCTTGGGGACCTGCCGGTGGCGACGCTCCGGCCGAGCGGTTCATCGATTGCCATATATTATGTTGAGGCGGATCAATTGAACACACCGCGCCAGGTGACTCGGGCCACTGACAACACGCAGATGTGGACGTGGTTCTCCGATCCCTTTGGAACTACCGCTGCGAACAGCAATCCAGCAGGCGCGGGGACCTTTAAGTACAACTTGCGATTTCCCGGGCAGACCTATGATAGCCAGGCCGGGCTTCAGCAGAATTACTTCAGAGATTACGATCCGGCAGTCGGTAGGTACGTGGAGAGCGATCCGATCGGGCTTGCTGGCGGAGTTAACTCGTACAGTTATGCGATCCAGAATCCAGTATCTGGCCAGGACCCGCTGGGGTTGTATTGCGTTTCTACGGGGCAGTCGGTGTCGTGCAGCTATCCGGGCGGCCCAGCTTTCACACTTCCAGTTCAAGGATTCCCCGACATCAACGCGAGCTATCGGGTCCTCTATCACAAGTACGACGTACAACGCGCCATTGGTTGCGCAAAACCCCAGGACGTCATGCAGGCGCTGATTAACAATCCAACGCCAGGCACGCCAAGCCCAGCAACACAGGGCGGGACACCAAACAACGCTCCCGCCCTACTTTTCAGTAACAACCCCGTTTCTTCGTACTTGACCACGGACTTAAACACCGGACTGCCGCTCGTCGTCAATATCACTGGACCCAACAGCGCGTTTAATCCTGGGTACGTCGCACGAGAAGTCGTAGACGGGATTGCCCATAGCTACGGCGAAGGACTCAACGCGTGGCAGTCGCCAGCAGCGAGTGCTCAATGGCTGCAGGATCTTGCGAACGAGTACGTGTGGGGCCGGCAAATGAGCAGGCTGATAGCGCAGGCGCAGGCTACGTGCGGTTGTAGGCATTAGGGCTCGACCATTGCGTAGAGTCACCGCCGGCGTGTTGGCGTTTGCAGTTGCCCCGATGATCTCTGCGGTGATGCTATCGGCGACAACCCCACTTGTTGATCGACTTGATCTTGTGGGCAAACTGGGTTTGCTACCTGTTTTCTATTTCTACTGCACAGCGGTTGCCCTTATCGTCGGCCTACCGACCTTCTTTGTCCTGCTCCGTTTCGGCCTTGTTCGGTGGTGGACGGCGCTATTAGTCGGGCTAATCATTGGGGGTGTTAGTGCCTTCGTGGTCGAATCGCCACACTCGCCAACTGCATCCCTGGTCTTGTTTATGGCTGGTACGGGGATGGTCTCGGCACTCGGTTTTTGGCTCATCTGGAGGCAGGGACGCCAGGCAACTGGCATCGACCAGCCAAAGATACCTATATGAGAGTTAGAATTGCAGCGGTGCTGACGCTCGTCTTCTCCAGTGGGATCTCTGCTGCCGACACTCCTCTGTCTTACGCGGACGCCAAAGCCCTATGGTTAAAAAGCCGCGAAACCGTGGAGTATCAAAGATACGCAGCGGAGTTTGTCCAGTTCAACAATCACTTCCATCTTGACGAGAAGCATGGCTGCTATGCCATAGGCTCTGGGGCGGTAGATTTGATGCTGGTTATCACGCACCCGGAAGACGGTGAGTTTGCGGTAATCCAGCGGGTCCTCTCAAACATCGACAATGCCAAGGCTCGATGCTTTCAAAAGTCCTATAGGGGTGTTCAGACAAAGGTCCCGCCGTTTGTGCCCTTCGTTCTTCAAATGGGGATAGGATAGTTCTCTCGACCGCAAGAGGTCGAAGGGCGGATCAATTGAACACACCGCGCCAGGTGACTCGGGCCACTGACAACACGCAGATGTGGACGTGGTTCTCCGATCCCTTTGGAACTACCGCTGCGAACAGCAATCCAGCAGGCGCGGGGACCTTTAAGTACAACTTGCGATTTCCCGGGCAGACCTATGATAGCCAGGCCGGGCTTCATCAGAACTGGAACCGAGACTATGACCCGACCATCGGTAGGTATGTCGAGAGCGATCCGATTGGTCTACACGCGGGCGTCAATACGTATGCCTACGTCGGGACCGATCCAGTGGACGATGCTGATCCCACCGGGCTTCTAAGACGTGGCGGCGGTTTGACCGACCAAAATTGGCAGACAGTGCAACAGGCCGAGACAAGAATTCGCCAAGAACTCGGGAAGAGCTGTTCATGTCATGCGATCGGCAGTGCGGGAAGCTGCATCCCATGTGACATACTCGAGCCAATGTTAAGCCGACTTGATAGTTCGATAGTTTCAATCGACCCTAACTTGCCCTCAAACGTATGCGGCCAAGCTAACATTTGGGGCTATAATGTTTGGCTTTCATCGAAGTCTTTTACCGAGAAAGGTTGCGGCTGCTTAGCAGCTGTCGTCTACCACGAGTTGCTTCACAACAGTGGCCTAATGCACGATGGTTCGCCGAACGATCCAGACACACTTGAGAACAAATGCATCGGAAACTTGTGCCGACGTCCCTAACGGCAGAAATAGCACGATGACTCTTAATACATTCCAACGCGGCAGATGGATGCTGACAGCTGCGCTGATTAGTCTATCTCCGGTGCTGACGTCGGCGATGATGATGATTGTCACTTTGGAGGAGTTGGTCAAGGAGTCCGAGGTCATTGCCATTGGCCATGTGCTCGCGCGCAACGACGCATCGACTGAAGGGCGCGGCGATACAGTACTCTTTCAACCAGACGCTGTTCTAAAGGGAAAAGACCTGGCAGGACGAGGGGAGCTTCCACTCTGCAATCCCTCCGGGAACTCTGAGTGGCCTGATTTAGGGAAAATTCGCGGCGAGTACTTGGTATTTCTGGTGACGAAGAACACTTGCTTTCCTCTAGCGCATGGTTATCGGGCCGTCGTCCGGACCAGCAATGGCCAAGCTGCGACTGGCGCCATTGAAGGCGAACCGAAAAAGCAATCGGTAGAGCGGTTTCTTCGCACAATACGTCTTTTGGTCAAGAAGCAGGGCTAGTATCTTTCACCGGGGTTGTGCCCGCTCTTTACTGATGCTGCGTCTCATTGCGCAGCATCAGCGCAATTTAGTCATCTAGAACATGCGTTCCCCCGGCCACAGGCGGGGCTGCAGCAGAACTGGAACCAGGATTATGATCCGGCGGTCGGTAGGTACGTTGAGAGCGATCCCATCGGACTGAGTGGTTCGCCTCGCGCGAAGATCTGGAGTTGGCGCGCCGTACTACCGCATTTTTCTTCTTGGGGCTACCTCGAATTTCCAATCGGCCTGAAGGGCGGAATCAACACCTATGCCTACGTCGGCGACGATCCGATTGATTCTTTCGACCCGGACGGCTTGATTGGTCGGCGCCGAATCGGCGATCCGGACGTCACGCAGATCTGCAGCTACTACGATGACGTGTGTCAACGCACAGGTGGCAAGTACAACTATTACTGCAAGACGGCGCCGTTTCTCTGCCGAAACCCGGACATGATTCCATCACTGTGGGTGGGAGTGGCGAGTTCGCAAATCAACTGCATTCGCACGTGTCTAATTTCGGAAGACAAGAAAGCGCAGAAAAACAACTCAAACACTTCCTGCGCAAATGGCAATTGCTTGAGCAACGACGTCATCAATGATTATCACAAGACGTGCTATACGAAGTGCGGCGCTGGGCGTGGCGATTCCCCGGTGTTGCACCATTCGGAAATTAGATAATGGACGCAATGTTGGCGAAGATTGTGTGGCCGCGGCTCATTCTTGGATATGTGATCGCGCCCCTGATCGTTCCTCTCGCATACTTTCTTTTTGCTGCGGTAACGGGGCGAAATTACGGCGTGTCGGAGTTGGTTGGGACCTTGCTGAACTATGGTCCTGTACGCTTACCTGTTCGCTCTGGTGCTTGGCATACCGGTATTCTGGCTGCTTAGAAGAAGCGGACACGCAGGACTATGGTCGTACGCAGCAGCAGCAGGGGTTATAGGTCTTATGGGTTCCGGACTCCTGTCCATCATCGGTCTGAAAATTGAAGGCGTACTTGTTGGCACCCTGGCTGGAGTGTTGGCCGGTGCAGTGTTTTATCTCGTGGCCTTCCTTTAGCCGTGCTCTGTGCCCAGCGTGGTCGGGTCCGATCGGAATGGACAGAGCACAGCACCAACGGCGCCGACATCCGCTTCATCCGGGCGATCTTGGGCCACGCCCAGCTCACCACCACCGAGATCAACCCCGACGTCTCGATCGCCAAGCTCAAGGAAGTGCACGCGCTCAGCCATCCTGCGGAGCGACGGATGCCGTAGCCACGGCCCCCCAGCCCCCTGGAAGGGGGCTTTGGGCGGGCACTGAAACATAACGCAGAGATGATTATGCGCACCCGGGTCGTCGGCGGCGGGGTCCTCGGATGCGCAGTGGTCGCCGCGGGCGCCCAGAGACAGCTCTCACCTCGCCCCTAAGCAAGATCTCAATAGCAGTCTTTAGCCTGCCCCTCGGAACCGTTCGGCCGGCTTCGTAAAGTCCCCAAGTCGTGGCGTTGATTCCGAGCTGTCTGGCCGCGTCCTGGATTGTCCAACCTTCGGTGCGACGCTTCGCCAAGAGCCTCGCGGGATAGCCGAATGGCGGAGGGTAGGGATCGTAGCCCAAGAATCGATTTACGGAGGGCATCAGGAGAACCGGAGGCTCGCGGCGGTTCTTCTCCCAATTAAGCACGGTGCTCTCGCTGACACTCATTATCTTCCCTGCTTCGGCCTGCGTCAGCCGTCTGCTGAGTCGGGCTCGCTTGATATGTTCACCGACTGTTTGCGGCGGGGCGTCAAAAAGGCTTGGACGGCGAGCAACCAGGCGTAAAGGCAGATTTCGCAAAAAGGCAACGAACGAATGGGGGTACAGCTTCAGGCTCGGCACGACGCGCGCCTGGTTCGAGGGTGATGCCGAGGATGCCCGTGCGTGGCTGCGGCAGCACCAGCTCATCGATGCGCACGGCCGGCCCACGGGCGCGGTGCGCTGCTGAAGGAGCGCGCGCGCTGCCACGCTTGAGCGCGTGCGCGTGCTTGCCGCATAGTGCGCTCTCATAGCTGAGGCCTAGGTAGTGCGCACTGCGCCGCGAATCCTTGCGCTCCTTGCGGTGGCCACGCTAGCTTGGCTTGCCGCGCTGCTGAGTGCGTGCCAATCCGGCATCTATGCCCTTGCGAACGCGCCGACGCTGTTCGGCTCCTACACGCGGCATGCCGATCTTGCCTATGGCGCCGCGCGCCGCCAGCGCGTTGACATCTACGCGCCGCCCAACGCGCAGCACCTGCCGGTCGTCATCTTCTGGCACGGCGGCACCTGGAAGTCGGGCGACAAGGCAAATTATCGCTTCGTCGGCGCGGCGCTCGCCGCGCGCGGTTTGGTCGCGGTGGTGGCCGATTACCGGCTCTACCCGGCGGTGCACTTTCCGGCATTCTGCGAGGATGGCGCGCGCGCGCTCGCCTGGGTCGAAGCGCACATCGGCGAATATGGCGGCGATCCGCAGCGCATCGTCCTCATGGGCCACTCGGCAGGTGCGCACATTGCCGCCTTCGTGGCCTACAACCACGAGTTCGACCGCCAGGCAGGCGCGGATCCACGCGCCGTCGTCGGCTTCGTCGGACTCTCGGGGCCGTACGTGCTGGTGCCGGACACGCGCGAGCTGCGCGCGATGTTTCCGCCGCCGTACGTGGAAGGCGACTGGCAGCCGATCGACTTCGTCGATGCGGATTCGCCGGCGACACTGCTCTTGCACGGCATGAACGACCGGGACGTCGCGCCTGCCGAGAGCGTGGCGTTGCACGCGGCGCTCGAGGGCAATCAGGTGCGCGTCGAGACGCATCTGTATCGGCACGGCGGGCACGACGGCACGCTCGCGCCGTTTGCGCTTATCGCGCGCGGCACCTCGCCCGCCTACGAGGACATCATCGCCTTTATCGACAGCGTGACGCGAAGCGGTCGGTCGCCTTGATGAGCTCGTGCGTGTTGCCGGCCTCGAAGGCCGAATGCCCGGCGTCGGGCACGATGTGCAGCTCCGCCTCGGGCCAGGCGCGATGCAGCTCCCAGGCGCTCTTCATGGGACACACGACATCGTAACGGCCCTGCACGATCACGCCCGGGATGTGGCGGATGCGGTCGGTGTTCTCGATGAGCTGATTCGGGGTTGCGAGAAAACCGGCATTGACGAAGTAGTGGCACTCGATGCGCGAAAACGCCTCTGAATGCGTCTCCTGCCCGAGCTTGCTGGTGTAGAGCGCATTCCTGCGCAGAAAGCTCGTGCCCGCCTCCCACAGCGCCCAGGCCTTCGCCGCACGCGACAACACCGCGGGGTCGGCGCTCGTGAGTCGCCGGTAATAGGCGCCCATCATGTCGGAGCGCTCCTCCGGCGGAATGGGCTCGACGTAGTGCTCCCACAGATCCGGATAGAGCGCGCCGGCGCCGCCCGGGTCCTGGTAAAACCACTCGAGCTCCCAGCGACGCAACAGAAATATCCCGCGCAGTACCAGCTGCGTCACCTGCTGCGGATGAGTTTGCGCATAGGCGAGCGCCAGGGTCGAGCCCCACGAGCCGCCAAACACCAGCCAGCTCTCGATGCCGAGGTGCACGCGCAGACGCTCGATATCGCTCACCAGATCCCAGGTGGTGTTCTCGATGAGGCAGGCATGCGGGCGGCTCTTGCCGCAGCCACGCTGGTCGAAGAGCACGATGCGGTAACGCTTGGGGTCGAAGAAGCGGCGCATCTTGCCTTCGGTGCCGCCGCCCGGGCCGCCGTGCAGAAAAACAGCGGGCTTGCCGTCGGGGTTGCCACTCTCCTCGTAATAGATCTCATGCACGTCGCTGACGCGCAGCAAGCCGCTCTTGTAGGGCGAGAGCGGCGGGTAGAGCTCACGGAGTGAGCTCTTTTGCGCGGGTTCCTTCTTCGGCGGCGCGCGCCGTTTCACGCCAGCGGGCTCAGCATCGGGCCGAGCGGCCGGCCACCCAAGAGATGCATGTGCAGATGGTAGACCTCCTGCCCCCCGTGGCTGTTGCAGTTGATAATCAGCCGATAGCCCTCCTGAGCGATGCCCTCGCGCTTGGCAAGATCGCGCGCCACGGTGAACAGGTGCCCGATCAGCGCCTCATCGTCATTGCTGATGTCGTTGACGGTGGCGATGAATTTATTGGGAACGATCAGAATGTGGGTCGGCGCGCGCGGCCGGATGTCGCGAAAGGCCGTCACCAGCTCGTCACGATAGACGATGTCGGCGGGAAGCTCGCCCGCGATGATGCGCTGAAAAAGACTGTCCATGCGGCGAGCGCAAGCCTAGCCGGTGGCCGAGAGGCGGGCAACTCAAGGATAATCGAGATCTCACAGCCACAGCGCACCTTGCCGCCCTTGAAGCTCAACAGCGACTCGCTCGCAGCCCATCTTGCGCAGCACCTGCTGCCCGCGTACCTCATCTCGGGAGATGAGCCGCTGCTGGTGGCGGAGGCGGCCGCTGCGATTCGTGCGCGCGCGCGCGCGCGCCGGCTTCACCGAGCGCGAGAGCTATGTGCTCGAGCGCGGCGCCGAGCGCAGCGCCGACTGGAATGCGATCGCCGCGGCGGCGAGCAATCGCTCGCTCTTTGCCGAGCGGCGCATTATCGAGATTCGCCTCGCGAGCTGCCGCCCCGGCGTGAGCGGCGCGGCCACCCTGACGCAGCTCGCGCAGATGCGCGCTGCGGATGTACTCGTGCTCGTGATCTCACCACGCCTCGATCGCGAGGCGCAAAACGCGCCGTGGGTGCAGGCGCTGCAATCCGCTGGCGCGTGGCTCGCCATCTGGCCGGTCGGCGCGCAGGATCTCGTCGCTTTCCTCGGCGCGCGCGCGCGGCGGCTCGGGCTCAATCTTGATGATGAGGCGCTCGAGCTGCTCGCCGCGCGCACCGAAGGCAATCTCCTCGCCGCGCAGCAGGAGCTCGAGAAGCTGCGACTCTTGTTTGACGATGCGACGATCACGGCGCAGCAGGTGCTCGCAAGCGTCGGCGACAGTGCACGTTATGACGTCGCGCAGCTCGGCGCGGCGGCGCTCGCCGGCGATACCGCGCGCGCGCTTGCAGGTGCTCGCGGGGCTGCGCTCCGAAGGCGTCGAGCCGACGCTGGCGCTCTGGGCGCTCAATAAAGCGGTGCGTGATTTGTGGCATGCCGCTGCCGCCGGGGCGGCGCCGCCGCCGAAATGGCAGAGAAATGCCGCGGCGCTCGCGCAGGGCCTGCGCCGCGCGCGCACCGTGCCGTTCGCGCGCGTCACGCAACGCGCCGAGCGCGCCGACCGCATGGCGAAGGGGCGGCTCGCCGGGGATGCGTGGGATGAGCTTGCGCTGCTCACCGCCGAGTTCTGCAGCCGGCCGCTGCTGGCGCTCGCGGCGCTCTCAAACAGGTTGCGCTGATGCAGCCGATCGGTCTGTTCGGCGGCACATTCGACCCGTTGCACTACGGCCACCTGCGCACGGCATTTGAGCTCTGGCAGGCGCTGCAGCTGGCTGAGGTGCGCTTCATGCCCACCGGCAGTCCGCCGCACCGCGAGCCGCCGCTCGCGCCGGCACATCTGCGCCTGGCGATGGTCAAGGCGGCGATCGCGGATCAGCCCGCATTCGTGATCGACGACCGCGAGGTGCGGCGCACGGGCGTGTCGTACTCGGTTGATACGCTCACGGAGCTGCGCGCCGAGTATCCGCAGCGCTCGTTATGTCTGCTGCTCGGCATGGATGCATTCCTCGGCTTGCCCAACTGGCATCGCTGGCGCGATCTACTTGACCTTGGGCATATCGTCGTCGCGCATCGCCCGGGCTGGCGCGCGCCCACCATGGGACCGCTCGGCGAGATCATGGTCGACCGCGGCACCGGCAACGTGCGCGATCTGCACCAGCACAGCGCCGGTCGCATCTATGTGCACGCGGTCACGCAGCTTGAGATCTCCTCGACCGAGCTGCGGCAGCTCATTGCCCAGGGACGCGATCCGCGCTACATCGTCCCGGAGGAAGTTCGCCGGATCATTCGCGAGACGAGGTGCTATGCTGCCAAACAGCGTTGAGCGAGCGCGGAGAGTGTCAAGCTGAACATGAAGAGCCGTAGCCGTTCGCGCCGCGCCCCGCGACGCGCACCTGCATTGCAGCGCATCGTGTCTGCCGCGCTCGAAGCCATGAAGGCCGTCAACATCAAGAAGCTCGACGTCAGGGGCCTCACCGATATCGCCGATACCATGATGATCGCCTCGGGAAATTCCGACCGGCACGTGCGCTCGATTGCCGAGCGCGTTGTTGAAGAAGCGAAGGCTGCGGGCTATCGCCCGCTCGGTGTCGAGGGCGCGCGCGACGGCGAGTGGGTGCTGGTCGACCTGCAGGACATACTGGTGCATGTCATGCTGCCGCGGGTGCGCGAGTTCTATGGTCTGGAACAATTGTGGGATGCGGCGCCGGGCGAGGCCAAGCGCGCGCGCTGACGAGGCATCCTGATGCGTATCCGCGTGATCGCAGTGGGATCGCGCACCCCGAGCTGGGTTCGTGAGAATTGCACCGACTACGCCACGCGGCTGCGCGGGCGGCTGAAGGTCGAGCTCGTCGAGCTGTCGGCCGGCGTGCGCGGCGGCGAGAAGAATCCGCGGCGGGCGCTGCGCGCCGAGGCGGCGCGGCTGCTCGCTCAGCTCACACCCAAGGAGTTTGTGGTGGCGCTCGATGAGCACGGCGAGCAGTTGGCGACGCGCGAGTTCGCGGCGTGGCTTAGCGCGCGGCAGGACTCCGGGCGCGACCTTGCGTTCCTCATCGGCGGCGCGGATGGCCTGGACGAGGCGGTGCTTGAACGAGCGCACTTCAAACTGTCGCTGTCGCGTCTCACATTGCCGCATGCGCTCGCGCGCGTGCTGCTGATGGAGCAGCTCTATCGCGCGAAGAGCCTGCTCGATCATCACCCCTATCATCGCGAGTAACTCTGCGCCCCATGACTGCGCCGCTCGTGCTCTGTCTTGCCTCAACCTCGCCGCGCCGCCGCCAGCTGCTGCAGCAGCTCGGCGTTGCGCATCGCGTACAGGCGACCCATATCGACGAGAGCGCCGCGCGCGCGCGAGGCGCCGCGCGACTACGTGGCACGCGTCGCCGCCGCGAAGGCGCGTGCCGTGTGGAGCGCCGATGCGGCGCTGCCGGTGCTCGGTGCCGACACGACCGTCGTCGTTGATGGCGTCATGTTTGGCAAGCCCGCAGGCAGGCACGAGGGCCTCACGATGCTCGCAAGCCTGTCAGGGCGCGTGCACGAGGTATTGAGCGCCGTCGCGCTCGCCGACCGATCGCGGCATCGCGCTCGCGCTGAGTTTGAGTGCGGTGCGATTTCGCACGCTCAGCGCGGCGGAATGCCGCGCCTATTGGGACAGCGGCGAGCCGCATGACAAGGCCGGAGCGTATGCCATCCAGGGCCTTGCCGCGGCGTTCATCGAATCGCTGCACGGCAGCTACTCGGGCGTCATGGGCCTGCCGTTGTTTGAAACCGCCGAGCTGCTGCGCGCCGCCGGCGTGCCCTTTGGTTTGCCGCTGGCGCCATGAGCATTGAGTTCTTCATCAACGTGGCGCCGCGCGAGACGCGCGCCGCGCTGCTGGAAAACGGCGCGCTGCAGGAGCTTTATCTGGAGCGCCCGAGCCGCCGCGGCCTCGTCGGCAATGTGTACAAGGGACGCGTGTCGCGCGTGCTGCCGGGCATGCAGGCGGCCTTTATCGAGATCGGGCTTGAGCGCACGGCGTTCCTGCACGCCGCCGACATCGTCCTCGAGCATCCCGAGGCAACCATCGTCAGCCTGCCGCGCCTCGATGACATCCGCCGCCTGCTCGCCGAAGGCGACGACATACTCGTGCAGGTCATCAAGGATCCCATGGGCACGAAGGGGGCGCGCCTCACGACCTTCGTCTCCTTCCCCTCGAGGTATCTCGTCTACATGCCGCACGGCACGGGCATCGGCATCTCGAGCCGCATCGCCGAGGAGGCGGAGCGGCTGCGTTTGAAGACGCTCGTGAGCGCGATGCAGCCGCCGGCGGAGAATGGCGCCTACATCGTGCGCACCGCGGCGCAGGCGGCCTCCGCCGAGCACTTGCGCGAGGATATGGCGTATCTGCACAAGCTCTGGCAGCACGTGCGCGCGCAGGGCGCCGAGATGCGCGCAGGCGCAATCGTGCACGAGGATCTGCCGCTCACCCTGCGCATCCTGCGCGACGAGCTCTCGCGCGGCGTGGCGCGCGTGTTGATCGACTCCGCGGCCGAGCACGCGCGCATGCTGCAGTTCGCGCAGAATTTCATCCCGGCAGCGCTGCGCTGCATCGAGCTCTACCCAGGTCCGCGGCCGATTTTCGATCTGCACGGCATTGAGGAGGAAATCGGCCTTGCCCTGCAGCAGAAAGTAGTCCTGAAGTCCGGCGGTCATTTGATGATCGACCAGACCGAGGCGATGACGACCATCGACGTCAATACCGGCGCCTACGTCGGGCATCGCAACCTTGAGGAAACCATCTACCGCACCAACCTCGAAGCGGCGGTGTCGATCGCGCGGCAGCTGCGCCTGCGCAACCTCGGCGGCATCATCATCATCGATTTCATCGACATGGCGGATGAGCCGCACCGCCGCGCGGTGCTGGCCGCGCTCGAGCGCGCGCTCGGCGCTGATCGGGTCGCAACACAGATCGTGAGTCTCTCGCCGCTCGGCGTCGTGGAGATGACGCGCAAGCGCACGCGCGAGAGCCTGGAGCACCTGCTGTGCGAGCCCTGCCGTACCTGCCAGGGGCGCGGCTTTACCAAGACCGCGCTCACGGTGAGCTACGAGATCTTTCGCGAGATAGTGCGACAGAGCAGGCAGTTTGCGAGCCGCGAGCTGCTGATACTGGCGCATCAGGACGTCGTGGATTGCCTCTCGATGAAGAATCGGCCGCGATGGCAGAGCTCGAGTCTCAGATCGGCCGGCCCATCCGGCTGCAAGCCGAGGCGCTTTACGGCGTGGATCAGTACGATGTGGTGCTGATATAGCCCGCAGGAGGTGGGATGTGCCGCGCTGGCTCTCAACGCTAGGTCACAATCGCTGCGCGCGAGTCCTGGGCGGCGCCGGCCTCGCAAGCCTCGCCCTGGCACTCGCTCGTCGGCTTTCATGGCGCTCGACTTACGAGCTTGCCGCCGCGCGCGTGCCCGAGCAGCGCGCAGCCCTCGAGCGTCTGGTGCGGGCGCAGACAGGCCTCGACCTGCGTTTCGCCGAGCTCAGCGTGCGCTGGGGCTGGTACGGCCCGGAGGCGGTATTCTCGTCGCGTCGAGTTCGGCGAGCCCGCGAGCGCGCGCGTCCTGCTGCGCGCCCCCGAACTCATCGTCGAGCTTCGACGCTTGGCGCACGCTGCAGACCGGGCACGGCTGCAGGCCGGCCGCATCACCCTCGTCGCACCGGACATCGACCTGCCCCGGTATAGCGCCGCGCGGCAGCCGCGCCCGCGCTGCGACGACCGCATCGCCAGGCGCGCGCGACGATTCTGCAGCGCTGGCGCGGCGGGCGCGTCGATTTTGAGGGCGGCACGCTGCACATCGCCGACCCGAACGGCAACGCCGAGAGCTGGGCGCTCGCGCTCCGGCGCGCGTCGCTGTATCGCGCGAACGATCAATGGCGCGCGCAGGCGTTCGTATTGCTGCCGGAGCGCCTCGGCACGAGCGCGCATTTGGATCTGCGCTGCGCGGGCGACGCTGTCGCGAGGCGGCGAGCCTTGCGGGCAGCGTGCGCCTCGAGGGCGTGCGCCTGGTCTTTGCCGGCTGGCGCAATGTGCTGCGCGGCTACCCGCAGCTCGTGCGCTACCTGCCCGCAGCCGGCGGCGGCGACGTCAGCATCCATGCGCGACTTCGCCGCCGGCGCGCTTGAGCTTGCCGATGGCACGGTGCGCGCGGGCGGCGTCGAGTTTGCCGACTCCAGCGCCGTCTCAATCATGCGCTGCTCCTCGATCGGGTGCGCGGCGACTGGCGCCTGCGGCGCGCCGGATCCGCCTGGCACGCGGGCGATCGACGCGCTTGCAGCTCGGGCGCTCACAAAGCGATGCGGCAGACTCCGGCGCACTGAGCTTTGACTGTCAGGGCGCGCACCTGCACGCCGCAGGCGACGCGGCTGCCGCTCGAGTCGCTTGCGGCACTGGTTTTCTGGGCAGCGCCGCAGCTGGACGCGGGCAGCGTGCAGATCGGCGGCACGGCGCGCGACGTCGTTGTCGACTGGGACGCCGCGCGCGCGCCCGGCGCGCGCCTTTATGCGCAGGCGCGCCTCGAGGAGATAGCCCTTGCGCCCGCTTCGCACGCTTTCGCGGTGTCGGGCTTGGCGCCCGGGTGTCGGGCGATGAGCGCGCCTGGAGCGTCGACGCTTGCGGGTGGCGACGCGCACTTCGAGCTGCCGCGGGCGCGCGCAGCGCTCAGCAATTTGCGCGTCGCGTCGCATCTTGCCGTGGCGCTGAGCGGCGCCGGCTGGCGCGTTGCGAGCGACGCGCTCAATGTCGAGCATGGCGCTACGCGGCTGCGCGTGAGCGGCAGCGTGGGTCGCGCGCGGGCGGACCCGGCACCGCGCGTAGAGTTGCGCGGCTCGCTCGAGCGATGCTGAGGTCGCGCAGCTGCAGGCGCTCTGGGGCGCGGAGCTGCAGGCGCGCTTTGGCGCCGCCGCCTCCCACGTGCGCTCAGGTCACATCAGCGATGCGCATTTCGTGCTGAACGAGGCGGGCTCATTCACGGGGTCGCTGCAGCTTGCCGATGCGCGCGTCGCGGACGGCGCGGGGCTTGATGCGGCAAACATCGATGCGCGCATCGCCTGGAACGACGGGGCATCGTGCGCGCGGCCGTGGATCGCGGGCAGGCGGGTCCGCTCGAGCTTGGGCCGATGCAGCTCGCCTGGCGCGCCGATGGCAAAGGGGCGCTCGAGGTCGCAGGCCGGGCGAGCGGTCGGCTCGAGAGCACGCTGCAGTGGATCCGCGATCACGAGCAGCTGCGCGACTACGTTCCCGAGGTGCGCGGAGTCGCCGCGCGCGGTGATGCGCTCTTTGACTTTGACATGGCGCTGCCCAGCGAGGCGCGCGCGCTGCGCGCGCGCCGCGCCGCAGCTGCGCGCGCGCGCACGTTGCCGTCGCGCTCGATGCGGCGACGGTTGTGACCGGTCCGGGCGTGCCGGCGCTGCAAGTCGGTGCGCGGCGCGCTCACATTTGACGGCGGGCACCTGCAGCGCTCGCTGCTGACCGGTCGCTGGCTCGGCGGCCCGGTGGCGCTGCGCCTGTCCGAGCGCGCGCGACCAGCGCGCACGCGCGTTCGCGGTCAAGGCGCAGGGGCTCATGGATGTGCGCGCAGCTTGCCGCGCTTGGGAACGGTGGCTGATCCCACGGCCGCTCGACGGCGATGCCGAATGGAGCGGCGATTTTCTACTCGAGCCGGAGACGCCCGTGCATCCGGCGCAGCTGGCAGGCGCGTCTTGATGCCACGCTCACCGGCGTCACGAGCCGCCTGCCCGAGCCGCTGACGAAAGCTGCCGGCGTCGCGCGCCGCTGCACGTCGATGTCACCGGCACGAGCGCGCGCGCCGAACTGCACCTCGCGCTCGCCGACCGCCTGCACAGCGTCTTTGAGATCGCCGCCGCCGGCGACGATGCCTGGCGCGTCGAGCGCGGCAGCGTGCGCTTCGGCGGCACCGGACCGGTGACGCTCAGCGGCCGAGCGCTGCGGTCATCCTCTCCGGCGCTCTGCGCGCCTTGATCCGCTGCCGTACGTCGCCGCGTGGAATCGCGCCGAGCGGGAGGATCTCTTGCTGCCGCGCGTGAGCGGCGCGGTGTTCGTGAGCGAACTGCTCTGCGCCGGCAACGTGTATGCGGACGCCAACCTGCGCGTGCAGGCGCGCGCGCGCGCGCCGCTCGATCTGCACGATCGAGCCGCTTGCGGCGAGCCGGCCCGGCACATGAAGGTCGCCGCCATTGCAGATGACCTCGGGGCCGCAGACGTGAGCGCGAATCTCGCGCAGGCGCGCGCTCCTGCTCGAGGAGGCGCGCGCCGCGGGCGCGGCCCTGGCGGTGCTGCCGGAGAACTTCGCGTTCATGGGCATGGCGCGATGCCGACAAGCGCGCGGTTGGCGAGGCTGAGGGCACGGGCAGCGATCCAGGATTTTCTTGCCGCGACTGCGCGGCGGCTGGGGCTCTGGGTGATCGCCGGCACCGCGCCGATTCGTGTGGCGGGCGATGCGCGGGTCGCCGCCGCCTCGCTCGTCTACGACGAGCGCGGCGTGCGCGTAGCGCGCTACGACAAGATCCATCTGTTTGACGTTGATGTTCCCGATCGCGCGGAGAGCTATCGCGAGTCGGCCAACATGGCGCCGGGCAATACGCCGCAGGTGGTCGACACGCCGGTCGGCCGCGTGGGCCTTGCGGTGTGCTACGACATGCGCTTTCCGGAGCTTTTCCGCAAGCTGAGCGCCGCGGGCGCGCAGCTGCTTCGCGCTGCCTTCGGCCTTCACCGCGCCGACCGGGCGGGCGCACTGGGAGACGCTGCTGCGCGCCCGCGCCATCGAGAATCTCTGCTACGTGATCGCGCCCGGCGCAGTCGGGCTTCCATCCCAACGGCCGCGAGACCTACGGCGACAGCATGATCGTCGATTACTGGGGGCGCGTGCTGGCACGCCTGCCCGCGCGGGCGCGGCTGTCGTGAGCGCCGAGGTCGACCTTAAGCGCCAGGCTGAGGTGCGCAAGAGCTTCCCGGCGCTCGAGCACCGTGTGTTGTAAATTGCGCTTCTTGCCCACAGGAATAGCCGATGAGTGACACCCCGGTCGCGACCGACGCGCTTGGCATGGCGCGCGAGCTCATCCTGCGTCCGGGCGGTCTCGATGATACGCGCCTCGAGCAGGTGTTCGGCGCGGTGCTGCGCCATCGCGTGGATTTCGCCGATCTGTATTTCCAGATCGCGCGCGAGGAGTCCTGGGCGCTCGAGGACGGCATCGTCAAAGATGGCAGCGCCAGCATCGAGCAGGGCGTCGGCGTGCGGGCGCTCGCGGGCGAGAAGACCGGCTTTGCCTATTCCGATGAGATCGTGCTGCCGGCGCTCGAGGAGGCCTGCGCGCGCGGCGCGCGCGATCGCGCTGCAGGGCGGCGACCGGCCGGTGCAGGCGTGGCACACGCAGGCCGGGCATCGGCTGTATCTGCCGATCGATCCGTGCGCGCGGCGCTCGTCGATGAGGAAAAAGTCGCGTGGCTCGAGCGCGTGGACCGCGAGACGCGGCGCATCGATCCGCGCATCGTGCAGGTGATGGCGAGCATCGCCACCGTGCACGAGGTGGTGCTGGTCGCCACCAGCGACGGCGATCTCGGCGCGGATATCCGCCCGCTGGTGCGCTTCAACGTCTCGGTCATCGTCGAGCAGAACGGGCGGCGCGAGCAGGGCTATGCGGGCGCCGGCGGGCGCTTCTGCTCTGACGGATCTCGTCGCGGCCGATCGGCCGCTCGCGCTGGGGCGCGAGGCTGTGCGCCAGGCACTGGTGAATCTCGAGGCGGTGCCGGCGCCTGCGGGATCGATGACCGTCGTGCTCGGCCCGGGATGGCCGGGCGTGCTGCTGCACGAGGCGATCGGTCACGGCCTCGAAGGCGACTTCAATCGCAAGGGCACCTCGGCATTCGCGAACCGCATCGGCGAGCGCGTGGCCAATCCCGGGCTGCACGGTGGTCGACGATGGCACGCTCTCGAGGCGCCGCGGCTCGCTCAACATCGACGATGAGGGCACGGCCACGCAGTGCACGACCCTGATCGAGGACGGCATGCTGTGCGGCTATCTGCAGGACCAGATGAACGCGCGCCTGATGGGTGCGCGCTCCACCGGCAATGGGCGGCGCGAATCGTTCGCGCACATGACGCTGCCGCGCATGACCAACACCTACATGCGCCCCGGTGCGTACGCGCCCGAGGAGATCCTGCGCTCCGTGGAGCGCGGCATCTATGCGGTCAACTTCGGCGGCGGCCAGGTCGACATCACCTCCGGAAAATTCGTGTTCTCGGCGAGCGAGGCGTACGCGATCGAGAACGGCCGGCTCGGCGCGCCCTTTGAAAGGTGCGACCCTGATCGGCAACGGCCCGGATGTGCTGACGCGCGTCACGATGGTCGGCAATGATCTGAAGCTCGACGATGGCGTCGGCACGTGCGGCAAGGAAGGCCAGAGCGTGCCGGTGGGCGTCGGCCAGCCGACGCTGCGCATCGACGGCTCTGACCGTCGGCGGCACCGGCTAAGCCTGCGCGCGGACACGTTCTTCAACACCGGGGTGATTCAACACGGGCAGACGCCGTGCTGCGTGATGCGGTCACGCTCGGCGCGCGGGGCGCAGCGTGCGCGTCCGCCCCCAGTGACCCGACAAGGATATCGCATGATGCCTGCTGAGTCGCGCCAGCCGCAAGAGACCACAGATCAATGAATACCGCCGGAGCTGCTCGCCGCGGTGAAACCGCACGCTGGCGCTGCGGCCGCGGAATCTCGAGGTCGAGGGCTGGAAGCCGTCGCTCCTCGGGCGCGTCGCCGCAGCTCCTGCGGCCCAAGCGCCGCTAGCGCGCCTGCCTCATTCCTCATCCGGGCGCGCTGCCCGGCAGCGTGTCGGTGAAGTGCGGTGCGGCCGCCGCCGCGCGCGCGCTCGTCGACGTAGATCAGCTCGTGCTTGCCGATGACGACGACATCGCCGTCGTTCAGGTGCTGGCGGCGCACGCGCTTGGACTTTGACGTAGATGCCGTTGGTGCTGTTGAGATCCTCGATCACGCAGGCCTGCGCGCTCACGATGAGCTGACAGTGATGGCGGCTCACGAAGCGGCTGTCGATCTGCAGATCGTTGTCGGCGGTGCGGCCGACGATGATGCGGCCGACGTGCAGCGGCAGCTCCTGCACCGTGCGCCCCTCGGTTGAGACCAGCAGCGCGCGCGACCACGTGACGCCGCGCCATCGAGCGACGGCGCCGGCGGCGGCCGCCTCCTCGGGCCTCTGCGCGCGCAGGCGTGCACGTTGCGCGCGGCAAATTCCACCCAGCGCAGCTCCTCGACCGCCGTGATGATGTCCTCGACATCGACACGTAGTCGCGGTCGGCGTTGTAGGCCGCCAGCATGGCGGTGTCGCACAGCGTGTTGATGAGTCGCGGCACGCCGCCGGTGTAGCGGTAGATCTCGTCGAAGGTATCTGCGGCGAAGATCTCGCGATCGGCGCCGCCGGCGACCTCCAGGCGGTGCTGGATGTAGGCGCGCATATCCTCGATGGAGAGCGTCCCGAGATGAAAGCGCAGGCGGATGCGCTGCGCGAGCTGCACCAGCTCGGGCGCATCGAGCTTGTCATTGAGCTCCGGCTGACCGGCGAGGATGATGCGCAGCACCTTGTCCTTCGTGGTCTCGACGCCCGAGAGCAGGCGCACCTCCTCGAGCACGCGCAGCGACAGGTTCTGCGCCTCATCGACGATCAGCAGCACCTTGCGGCCGGCGGCGTACTGCTCCACCAGGAATTGATTCAGGGTCGCGATGAGCTCGCCCTTCTTCATCTTGAAGGGCGCGAAGCCGAACTGCACCAGCACCGCCTGCAGGAAGTCGACCGCCGAGACCTGGGTCTGGTTGATCTGCGCGACGACGATGTCGGCCTCGACCTCGCGCAGGAACGACTCGATGAGCGTGGTCTTGCCCGAGCCGATCTCGCCGGTGATCACGACGAAGCCGTCCGTGAACCAGATCGTCGACTCCATGTACGCCTTGGCGCGCGCATGCTGCTTGCTCAGGTACAGGAACTGCGGGTCCGGACTTAGGCGGAACGGCAGCTCCTTCAGTTTGAATAGATCAAGATACATGTGCCGGTGTCTATTGTTCCGGGTACGACGGCCATACCGGCGACACCCGCGTTGCGGGGCGTATGATGCGCAGGCGTCTCCCTGCGGCTCAATCTTAAGGGATGCGCGTGGTGGGGGCCAATCTGGCGAGCAAGGCGCGTGCCCAGCGATCGCGCTCGCCCGGCGTGCGCGCAATCAGCGTGCAATGTCCGAGTTTGCGGCCCGGACGCGGCGACTTTGCATAGTCGTGCAGGTGCAGCCCGGCGCAGGCGAGCAGTTCGCGCGCGCGGCGGCATGCGGCCGATGAGATTGATCATGCGCCGCATGGCCGAGCGGGCGCGTCGAGCCGAGCGGCAGACCCAGGATCGCGCGCAGGTGATTCTCGAACTGGCTCGTCACCGCGCCCTCGATCGTCCAGTGACCCGAGTTATGGACGCGCGGCGCCATCTCGTTGGCGATCAGGCGCCCGCGACGCACGAAAAACTCGATGGTCGAGCATGCCGACGTAGCGGAAATGCTCAAGCACGCGCGCCAGATAGCGCGCGCGCGTGCGCGCTGCCAAGCGCTGGGACCGTAGGGCGCGCGCGTCAGGCGCAGGATGCCCTGCGCGTGCACGTTGCCGTTCAGCGGATAGACGGCGATCTCGCCCGCGTGCGCTGCGCGCGCCGATGATCGACACCTCGTGCGAGAAATCGATGCGCTCCTCGTAGAGCAGCGGCGCCGCGCCGAGCGCGCGCCAGGCGCGCTCGACATCGGCGCCGCGCAGCGAGCACCGCCTGGCCCTTGCCGTCGTAGCCGAGGCGGCGCGTCTTCAGCACCCCGGCAGGCCGATGCTGCGCACCGCGCGCTCGAGCTCGCGCAGCGAGTTCACCGCGCGCCAGCGCGTGGTGGGAATCCGCAGGCGCTCAAACAGGCGCTTCTCGCTCGACGCGATCCTGTGAGGCGGCGAGCGCCGCGAGCGGCGGGCAGATGCGCGTCTTGCCTTTGCAGCGCGCGCAGCGCATCGACCGAGACATTCTCCCAATCAAAGGTGACGACCTCGCTGCGCCGCGCGAGCTGCCCCAAGCAGCCGGCGATCATCAAATGCGCCGTGCAGGTGCGGCTGCCAGCTGCGGCGGCCGGCGGCCTGGCGCCGGGATCGAGGAACAGGAAGTCGCTCACCGAGGGAATAGCCCGCCAATGCGAGCATGCGGCCCAACTGGCCGGCACCGACGATGCCGACGGTCATGCGCGGCTCGTGCGCGCGCGGATCGGGGTTCTCGAGCACGCTCGCGGTCTGGCGCGCGCGGTAGTCCTCGAGCGCCTCTTTGATGGCGGGGTGCTTGTTGGCGAGGATGGCAGCGGCGGCGAGCGCGGCGTTGGTGGCGCCGGCGGCGCCGATCGCAAATGTGGCGACCGGCACGCCGGCGGGCATCTGCACGATCGACAGCAGCGAATCAAGGCCGCTCAAGGTCTTCGACTGCACCGGCACGCCGAGCACCGGCAAGGAGGTCTTGGCGGCGGTCATGCCCGGCAGGTGCGCAGCCCCGCCCGCGCCGGCGATGATGACTTCGAGGCCGCGGGCGCGCGCCGTGGCGGCGTACTCGAACAGCAGGTCCGGCGTGCGGTGCGCGGAGACGACGCGCACCTCATAGGCGATCGACAATGTGTCGAGCGTCGTTGCGGCCGGCTGCATCGTCTCCCAGTCGGATGCCGACCCCATGATGATGCCGACCAGCGCTTTCATCGAGGTATTGTAGCCCTTCGGCTTCGGCCGCGCTGCGTAGCGGCCGGCGCTTGCGGCGCGCCTCTGGGCGCGCGCGGCGAGCGCGCCAGCAATCGCCGTGGCGTCAATCGTGCGCATCAGCTTGCCAATGTACTGGCGCTGGCGCGCGAGCGCGGCGCGGCTGCGCAAGCGCCGCGCCTCCTCGATCGCCGCCGTCAGAGCCTCGGGCAGGTCGAGGGCGCGCAGTTCCGCATCTTCGAGCAGCACGAGCTCCTCGCCGAGCTTCTGCATGGCGATGCGCGGCGCGCTTGCGCGCGCTCTTGCTCGGTCGATCCTCGGGCGGCGATTGCATGGCGCGCGTGCCGGTTATCGCAGGTTGCGACTGCTACAATTCTGCACCATGCAGGCCGTCGTCGACGAATCACGCATTCCCGAGCTTGAAGCGGTGGTGCGCCTCGCGCTCGCCGAGGCGCAGCGGCGCGGTGCCTCCGAGTGCGCGGTGGATGCGAGTTTGAATCAGGGCATCAGCGCCAGCGTGCGACTCGGCGAGGTCGAGACGCATCGAGTATCAGCGCGATCGCGGTCTGGGGATCACGGTGTACTTCGGCAAGCAAAAAGGCTCGGCCAGCACCGCGGATCTTGGCGAGCGCGCGCGGTGCGCGCCATGGTGGAGAAGGCCTGCTCGGTCGCGCGCTACACGGCTGCGGATGAGTGCGCGGGGCTGCCCGACCGCGACGCTCTGGCGCGCGACATTCCCGATCTTGATCTGGATCATCCCTGGGCGCTGACGCCGGAGCGCGCCATCGAGCTTGCGCTGCGCTGCGAGGCTGCGGGCCTGGCGGTTGATGCGCGGCTGACCAACTCCGAAGGCGCCAGCGTCACCAGCCAGCGCGATCTGCGCGTGCACGGCAACTCGCTCGGCTTTCTCGCCGGCTACGGCAGCACCAGCCACAGCGTGAGCTGCGTGCTGCTCGCCGAGCACGACGGCGACATGCAGCGCGACTACTGGTATTCGACGCGCGCGGGCTCGCGAGGACCTCGAAGACGTCGAGTCCATCGGCCGCCGCGCCGGTGAGCGCGCGGTTGCACGCTTGAACGCGCGCAAGCTCGCCACGCGCCATGCGCCGGTGGTGTTCGCGCCGGAGATGGCGCGCGGGCTGTTCGCGCACTTCCTGGGCGCGATCCGCGGCGCGAGCCAATATCGCAAATCCTCGTTCCTGCTCGACGCCGCCGGGCACCGCGGTGTTTCCGGATTTCCTCGACATGCACGAGCGGCCGCACATTCACAAGGCGCTCGCCAGCAGTCCCTTCGATGACGAGGGCGTGGCGACGCACGATCGCGAGCTGGTGAGCGCCGGAGTGCTGCAGGGCTATGTGCTCGGCAGCTACTCGGCGCGCAAGCTCGGCCTTAAGACGACGGGCAACGCCGGCGGCGTGCACAATCTCATCGTCGCCTCGAGATCAGCCGGCGCTGCCGCTTCGAGCGAACTGCTCGCGCGCATGCGCACCGGGCTGCTCGTCACCGAGCTCATGGGCCAGGGCGTCAACGGGGTAACCGGCGACTATTCGCGCGGTGCGAGCGGCTTCTGGATCGAGGAGGGCGCGCTCGCCTATCCGGTGCACGAGATTACGGTGGCCGGCAATCTGCGCACGATGTACCGGCAGATCCTCGCGCTCGGCGCCGACGTCGACCGGCGCGGCGGCCTACACACGGGGTCCGTGCTGATTGAAGACATGACGATTGCCGGAGACTGAGGCGGCGGGCGGCGCGGGCTCCTGCAGCAGATCCTGCAAAGTCCCATTGGCGCACGCTGCGTGCCACGCGCTCTTCGAGGCGCTCGCCGAGCGCATCCACGGCGGGCACGCTTGAATCCTGCGGCGTGAACTCGCCGCTTCTTTGATTGCGTGCGACCGTGAGAATCTCCACGAGGCTGATCAGCGCCGGATCGCGCGTGAGGAGGCATTGATCTTGCGCGGTCAGTTGCAGCAGCCCGCCCGCCTCGAGTGCGCAGGCGAGGCGCGCCACGGCGATGCCCGGCAGGCCAAACTGATCAGCGAGGCGCTGCACGCTCCAAGGTGCGCCTGAGTGGCGCCGCGCCTGCGCGACGCGATACATGATCTTCAGGGTGAGGTGCTCGATCTCGGCATTCGAGAGGCGCAGCTCCCGCAGCCCCAAGCGCAGGTAGCTCGGATTTTGGACGTAGAACGACAACTGCGCGCCGGCGAGCAAGATGAGCCAGCCGAAGTACGTCCACAGCAGCGCCGCGACGATGAACGCGAAGCCTGCGTAGACGATCGTCAAGCGCGTGGAGATGACGACGAACTGGGTGAATACCCTGCCGACCGCCGCCCACAGCACTCCGGCGGCGAGCGCGCCGATGATCGCGGGCCCAAGGCGCACGCGCGTATTCGGGATGATCATGTAGAGCACCACGAAAAACACCGTGACCATGGCAAATGGCGCGACATCGATCGCCGTGTCGCGCAGGCGCTGCACGGGCGCAAGGTCGACGACGTCGCGCACCGGCATGCTGTTGAAGGCGAAGTGCACGAGCGCAATGAAGCCCACCATCAGGATGGGCCCGAGGATGAGGAGGCTTACGTATTCTGCGAGGCGCCGCGCAAGGCTGCGCGGCTGCTCCACGCGCCACACGAAATTGAAGCTGTCCTCGACTTTCTTGATCGTACCGACGAGCGTCCACAGCAGCAGCACGACGCCCACCGTGCCGACGATGCGCGAACTCACGCGTCCGACGAAGTGCATCATCCGCTGGGTAATCTCCTGCGCACCCGGGTCGCCCATCGGGCGGAAGAATTCGTAGACGATGGCGGTGAGATCGTGACTGACGCCAAAGGCGGCAAGAATGGCAAAGCTGATCGCGAGCAACGGGATGAGCGACAGCAGCGTCGTGTAGACGAGGCCCATCGCGCGCAGGTTGATCTCGCCGCCAAGCAGATCGCGTATCACCGCATAGGGATAGCGCAGCACGCGCATCGCGGCGCCGCCCCAGCCATCGCCTTGTGATGGCGGCCCGAAGAAGAGCCGATCGAATATATTCCACGCGCGCACCCACATGGCATCATGATCCCCGAATTGCCCGCTGGAAGCTAAATCGCCGTTGTTTGTCATGCCTGCGAGCAGCGCCTATCCCGAGCGCATCGTCTGCCTCACCGAAGAGACGACCGAAACGCTCTATTTGCTGGGCGAGGATCAGCGCATCGTCGGCATTTCCGGGTTCACCGTGCGACCCGCGCGCGCGCGGCGCGAGAAGCCGCGGGTCTCGGCCTTCACCAGCGCTAAGATCGAGCGCATTGTGGCGCTGCGTCCGGATCTGGTGCTCGGCTTCTCCGACCTGCAAGCCGACATCGCCGCAACCCTGGTGCGCACCGGCATCGAAGTCCACGTGTTCAATCAGCGCACGGTGAGGGAGATCCTGCGCATGATCGCCATGCTGGGCGGCATGCTCGGCTGCGAGCAAAAAGCAGCCGCGCTCGTTGCCGAGCTTGGCGCGGGCCTGGCGGCAGTCGCAGCGCGCGCCGCCTGCCTGCCGCGCCGCCCGCGCGTGTACTTCGAGGAGTGGGATACACCGCAGATCAGCGCCATCGCCTGGGTCTCCGAGCTCATCGGCATCGCCGGCGGCGAGGACTGCTTTCCTGAGCTTGCGCGCGAGGCGCTTGGCAAGAACCGCATCATCGCTGATCCGCTGGAAGTGCCGCGGCGCGCCCCGGACATCATCCTGGGCTCCTGGTGCGGCAAGAAGTTTCGCCCCGAGGCCGTGGCCGCGCGTGCCGGCTGGAGCGAGATCCCCGCGGTGCGCAGCGGATTCGTGCGCGAGATCAAGTCCGCGATCATCCTGCAGCCGGGACCGGCGGCACTGACTGAGGGCGTACGAGCTCTGCAGCAGCTGATCGCCGAGTGGGCGCGCGCGCCGCACTAAAGTCCGCGCCGCTCCCGGATCAGTTCGTACGCCTCGATGATCTGCTGGGTGCGCTGTTTGGCGTGCTCGATCATGGAATCCGGCAGGCCGTTGGCCTTGAGCTTGTCCGGATGATGGCGGCTCAGCTGCCGCCGATACGCCTTGATCACCTCCTCGTTGCTGGCGGATGTGGAGGCTTCCAGCACGCGGTAGGCTTCCATGAGCTGCTGCCCGGTATCGCGGCTTGGCGCGCGCGCGAAGCTGTTGCGGCGGATGCGCATCACGGCCTCAATGTGCGTCAGCTCGAAGCGTGAGATGCCAAGCTGAGAGGCGACGCGCACCAGCAGCGCGCTCACCGGGTCGCCAAGATCATTGCCGGCGAGCGCCGCGCGCACCTGCAGCTCCAGGAAGACGTGCAGCAGATCCGGCCTGCCCGTGCACGCGCGGCGTAGCTGTGCCAGATCCGCATCGAGGTCGAAACCGGGATCCTTGCCCGCCGTGAAGCACTCGATCGCGGTACGCACCTGCGTAGGCCCCAGATTCAGGTCGCTCATGACGGCGCGCGCCGCGGCAATCTCCCGCTCCGATACCCGACCGTCGGCCTTGGCCAGATGGCCCATGACGCGGAACGTGATGTGGAAGAACTGCTCGCCGGTGTCTGCGGGCGAGAGCGCCGGGGGCTCCTCCTGAGAAGTGTCGAGCTGATGGCCGAGCAGCAGGCCGAGCAGCGCGCCGAATGGCCCGAGAGCGACCAAGCCGAGCACCCCACCGACGACTTTGCCCGTCCAGCGCTGCATGCTTGCTATAGTAGCAGTCACTCTCGCGGGCACCGTCACCCTCCATGCCGACGCCAACGATCCACCGGACCGACCTGCACGGTCTTGAGAAGATCTACGAGGGTAAGGTGCGCGACCTGTACCGCCTCGATGCGCAGCACCTGCTGATCGTGGCGACCGATCGGCTCTCCGCATTTGACGTCGTGCTGCCCGATCCGATTCCCGACAAGGGCCGCGTTCTCAATACGATCTCAAATTTCTGGTTCGACAAGACCCGCGCGCTGGTGCCCAACCACCTCACCGGCCGGCCGCTTGCAAGCGCCGTGCGCGATCCCGAGGAGGCGGCGCTGCTCGAGGGTCGGGCGGTCATTGTCCACAAGCTTGAGGCGCTGCCGCTTGAGGCGGTGGTGCGCGGCTACCTCATTGGTTCGGGCTGGAAGGACTACCAGCGCACGGGTAGTGTATGCGGCATCGAATTGCCGCCGGGGTTAAGGCTCGCCGAGGCGCTGCCCGCAGCCGCTCTTCACGCCCGCTACCAAGGCGGCCTCCGGCAAGCACGATGAAAACATCCCCTTTGCTGAAGTTGAGCGCCTGCTCGGTCGGGAGCTGGCGCGGCAAGTGCGCGCCACGGCGCTGGCGATCTACCAGATGGCAGTGGCGCACGCGCGCGCGCGTGGCATCATCATAGCCGACACCAAGTTCGAGTTTGGCATCGATGCCGCGGGCACGCTTACGCTGATGGATGAAGTGCTGACGCCGGACTCCTCGCGCTTCTGGCCCGCGGACAGTTATGTGCCGGGCGCAAGTCCGCCGAGCTACGACAAGCAGTTTGTGCGTGATTATCTGGAGAGCTTGCCGTGGAACAAGCAGGCGCCGGGCCCGTGCTTGCCGCCGCAGATCATCGCGCGCACGAGCGAGAAATACCGCGAGGCTCTGGCGCGCCTGACCCGAGCATGAGTGAGCCATTGGAGAGAGCGCACTTGCAGCCGCCCTGGATTGCCGCCTCGATTCTGTCCGCCGATTTCGCCCGCCTGGGTGAAGAGGTCGACGCCGTGCTCGCCGCCGGCGCGGACCTTGTGCACTTTGACGTCATGGACAACCACTACGTGCCAAACCTCACCATCGGCCCGATGGTGTGCGCGGCGCTGCGCAAACACGGGGTGCAGGCGCCGATCGACGTGCATCTGATGATCGAGCCGGTAGATCGTATCGTGCCCGATTTCGCCGCAGCCGGGGCCACCTATATCTCCTTTCATCCGGAGGCCACCTATCACGTCGACCGCACCATCGAGCTCATCCGCGAGCACGGTTGCAAGCCGGGGCTGGTGTTCAATCCGGCAACGCCGCTGGCGTATCTCGACTACACGCTCGAGAAGCTCGACCTGGTGCTGCTGATGTCGGTGAATCCCGGCTTCGGCGGGCAGCAGTTCATCGACGGCGCGCTCGCTAAGCTCAGCGCGGCGCGCCGCCGCATCGATGCGTCCGGGCGCGCGGTGCGCCTGCAGATCGATGGCGGGGTGAAAGTTGACAATATCGGCGCGATCGCGCGCGCCGGCGCGGATACCTTCGTCGCCGGATCGGCGATCTTCGGCAGTCAGGACTACGCCGCCACGATTCGCGCCATGCGCGCGCGCATCGCAGGCTAATCCTCGTCGTCGTCGTCCTCGTCGTCGTCCGGGCGTGCCACGCGTTGCGCGGCGGGCTTGGTGGGGACAATGACCGGCCGCGTCTTCATCTTCGGCCGGGCGTTGAACACCACGATGGTCTTGCCCGTGGCGCGCAGCAGCCCCTGCTCTTCGAGCACCTTCAACACGCGGCCCGCCATCTCGCGCGAACAGCCGACGAGGCGCGAGAGCTCCTGGCGGCTCACCTTGATCTGCATGCCTTCCGGATGCGTCATCGCGTCGGGCTCATTGCAAAGGTCCATGATCGCGTGCGCGACGCGGCCCGTGACGTCGACGAAGGCGAGATCGCCGAGCTTGCGGTTGGTGCGATCCAGGCGCGTCGCCAGCTGCGTCGCCAGTTCAAAGATGAGCCCCGGGCTCTCCGCGGCGATCTGCCGGAAGCGCGGATAGGTCATCTCCGCAAGCTCGCACTGATTGCGCGTGCGCACCCAGGCGCTGCGGGTGGGCTGCTCGTAGAACAGACCCATTTCCCCGAAGAACTGGCCGCGGTTGAGGTAGGCGAGCACCATCTCGTTGCCTTCCTCGTCCTCGATCATGACTTCGACCGAGCCGCTGATGATGTAGTAGAGAACATCGGGCAGATCGCCCGCATGGATCACAACGGTTTTCGAGGGCACTGCGCGGATGCGGCAGTAGCTCAAGAACCGGTTGATCGCCGGAATGTCGCTGAGTGGCTTGATGTTCTCATCCATACCGGCGTCCCCTGCACGTCGCGTGTGCCGCGACGGAGCGTTTTTTATACATAAGTCCCTAGAACTGCAAGCGCTTCCGTGTTCCCCACGGACAAAAGTGGCACATCAAACCCAGTAGGCCGTGCCGGTCATCACCCCGGAGGCATAGCGCATGAGCGTGCGCAGCGGTGTCGGCAAAGAGGCGCCACCCGCGCCAAGCGCTCGCTCGCCGTGCGCCACCTCATCGGCCTGCATGGCGGCAACGATGGCGCGGCTGCGCATATCGGCAGCCGGCAGACGTGCCAGATGCTCATCGAGGTGGCCTTCCACCTGACGCTCCGTCTCCGCGACGAACCCGAGGCTCGCCCGATCGCCCAAGGATCCGGCGAGCACGCCGATCGCAAATGATCCCAGGTACCACAGGGGATTCAGCAGGCTCGGGCGCGCTCCGAGCTCGCGCAAGCGCGTCTCGCACCACGCGAGGTGATCGCCTTCCTCACGGGCCGCCGTCTCCAGCAGATCGTGCGTGGCGCCCGCGCGCGCCGCGAACGCCTGGCCGTGATAGAGCGCCTGCGCGGCCACCTCGCCCGCGTGATTAACGCGCATCAGCGCGGCGGCATGGCGGCGCTCGGGTTCGGAAAGCTCGGTGGGGCCGGGGTTGCCCGGGACGGGACGCTCGGAATATGCGGGGGCGAAAACGGCCCGCAGGGCGCGGTCGAGCGCGCCGATGAACGGGTCGAGCAGCCGGTCCGACTCCATAGCCTCATTATACAGGGCCTAACCGGGTCGCCTCGACGCGCTTTGCATTGCCGAGGTCTTTTTAAGTACACTTTGCGGCCTTTTTCGGCAGGGTTTCTCGATGGCAACGCAGTTCGCAAAGCCAGGCGCGGTGCGCAGTGATTGGTTCGTGGTCGACGCGAGCGGTAAGACGCTCGGCCGCCTTGCCTCCCAGATTGCCAACCGCCTGAAGGGCAAGCATAAGCCTGACTATAGTCCCCACGTCGATATGGGCGATCACATCGTGGTCGTGCACGCCGAGAAGATCCGCGTCACCGGCAGAAAGCTCACCGACAAGATCTACTACCATCACACGGGGCACATCGGCGGCATTCGCTCGATCGCGCTCGACAAACTTCTGGATGAGCACCCGGAGCGGGCACTGCAGTTTGCCGTGAAGGGCATGTTGCCCAAGACCACCCTGGGCCGCAGCATGCTGAGAAAACTGCATGTATTTGCCGGCGCCAAGCACCCGCATACAGCGCAGCAACCGCAGCCGCTTGAATTTGGAGGAAAGTAACCGATGCCAGCCGCCACGCAGCAGCACTACGGTACGGGGCGCCGCAAGACCGCGACCGCCCGGGTGCGCCTGAAGCCCGGAACGGGCCAGATCACCGTCAACGAGCGCGCGCTGGATGAATTTTTTGGCCGCGAGACGGGTCGCATGATCGTGCGGCAGCCGCTCGAGGTTGCACAGTTGTTGAGCCGCTTCGATATCACGGTGCAGGTGCGCGGCGGAGGCATCACCGGGCAGGCCGGCGCGATCCGCCACGGCATTACCCGTGCGCTCATGGAGTACGACGAGGCGCTGCGCCGGCCGTTGCGCACGGCGGGCTTCGTCACACGCGACGCCCGCGAGGTCGAGCGCAAGAAGGTCGGACGCCGCAAGGCGCGCAGGGGTCCGCAGTACTCCAAGCGATAGGCTCTTGGGGGATCGTCTAGCGGTAGGACTGCGGACTCTGACTCCGCCAACCTAGGTTCGAATCCTAGTCCCCCAGCCATCCTCGCGCGCGCGGGATGCGGGCCGTGCTTATGACAGGGTATGCACGCCCTGGGCAGTGCCGATGAGGAGTACATCGGCGCGGCGCACCGCAAAGAGTCCCACCGTCACCACACCCGCGATGTCGTTTATGCGGCGCTCGAGCCCGACCGGATCGTCGATCCGCAGATCGTGCACGTCGAGAATGATATTGCCGTTGTCGGTGACGAAGCCGGCGCGCTCGAGGGCGCGGCCGCCGATGCGCGCCAGTTCGGCGGCGACGTAGCAGCGCGCCATCCCGATCACCTCGACCGGCAGGGGAAAGCTCCCCAGCACCCGCACCATCTTGGCTTCATCGACGATGCAGATGAAACGCTGCGCGGCAGCGGCGAGGATCTTCTCGCGGGTGAGCGCGCCACCGCCGCCCTTGATGAGCTGCCGCTCGCGCGTGGCCTCATCCGCGCCATCGACGTACACATCGAGCGGCCCCGCATCATTGAGATCGATGATCTCGATGCCGGCGGCGCGCAACCGCGTGCTGGTGGCATTTGAGCTCGACACGGCGGCGCGCACGAGACCGCGCTCGGCCGCAAGCGCCGCGATAAAAAAGTTCACCGTCGTGCCGGTGCCTATCCCCACGCAGCGCGCGCCACGCACGTAGGGCAGTGCGGATTGCGCGGCGCGGCGCTTGTTATCGTCGGTGCTCGACACCGTGGGTGCCTTCCAGAAACGACTGTGCCCGCTTTCGCGGGCACAGTCTTTGTTCGATTCAACGAGCGCGGAACCATATTCCGCGCTCGTCGATTTCAAGGGTCTACTTCTTCTTGGAAGCTTTTTTCTTGCCCTTCTTTTTCGCTTTAGCCATGTTGGCTCTCCAGTTGTCGGGTTAGTCCGAGTTGGAGTATACGCACGCGAATCCAAATTACAAGCAAGTACACACGGTTACACGCGTTCGAGTTGATGCAGCGATTCACGCCAGTGAGCAGACGAACTTCCAATGAGCAGGCGTGACCGGCATCACAGATAGGCGATTGCCGGGACGCAGCAACACCAGGCCCTTGAGTTCTTTGGCGGCATGCGCACGCAGCTCTTCAAGCGTGATGATGCGTTCGAACTTGCGCAGCAGGTGTAGATCCATCATGAACCAGCGGGGTGTGGAGCGCGCACTGTCGGGGTCGTAGTGCGGATGGCGGCGGTCGAAGGCGGTGGGGTCGGGGTAGCCTTCTTTGGTGACCTCAACAATCCCTGCAATTCCCGGTACTTCGCAGCTCGAATGGTAAAAGAAGGCTTGGTCGCCGCGCCGCATGTCATCGCGGATCATGTTGCGCGCCTGGTAATTGCGCACGCCATCCCACGACGTGGTGCGCTTGGGCGCGCGCGCCAGAGCATCAATGCCGAAGCTCGTCGGTTCACTCTTTAAGAGCCAGTACTGCACTTGAGCACCCCCTGTTCGGTAACGACGGCATCGAGGCGCACGTCGTGCGCGGCGGGCACGATGTGCGCTACCTGTTGCAAGGCATAAGCAATGCCTATGAGTCGCGGTTTGTGCCAGGCGAGGCGCCAACGCCGATAGGCGAAGGCGCGATCGTAAAACCCGGCACCCATGCCAAGGCGCATGCCGTGCGCATCGAAACCGACGAGCGGCACGAACACGACATCGAGCCAGCGAGCGGCGAGCGTGCTCGTGCCCTGTGGTTCGCGGATGCCGAGGCGGTTCACGCGCTCCTCGCCCGCGGCTGCGACGAAGCGCATCTTGCGGCTCAAGCGCGCGCGCTCGATGCGCGGCAGATAGATGCGCCAGCCACGGCGGCGCGCGAGTGCGAAGAGGGGTGTGCTGTCGAGTTCGTCGCGCATGCTGCAGTAGAGCGCCACGCGAGCGCCGACGCGCAAGCCAAGCTTGCGGTCGATGTTGCGCGCTACGAGGTGTGCGGCATGCAGCCGCTCGGCGGGCGTGAGGGCGCGCCGTCTGGCGCGCAACTCGGCGCGCAGGCGCACGCGCGCCGCGGCAACAGAATCAGAAGGCGTCACCCGCATATGCCGTTGCGGTCCGCTGCTCTCGAACCCGAGCAACAGGTGGGACGAACTGTGGCAGGTAAGGCTTTCCGCGCCAAGCGGACATGCACAATGCTGCCAGCAAGTCCATATGTCCCCTGGGTGTTTAAATTAGGGTCGAGAAGTAACCCGGCACGCTGTCGAACACCGCAGGCGACGCCCAGGAACACTCTACACCAGGATAAATGAGCGGCGGGAGACAGACGTCTCACAGTTCGAGCTGTTTGCCCTTCGCAAGCGCGCGCTCGGCGCGCTCGCGCAGTACCTTAACGCGGCCGCCGACCTCCCCCTCGAGCTTTACATCGCGCGATTTCTGCTTCAGATACTCGCTGGCGAGATTCAGCGCGACCATGACCGCGATGCGATCGAGCCCCACCACCTTGCCGCTGTCGCGAATTTCGCGCATGCGGGCGTTGAGAAACTCCGCGGCATCGAGCAGCTCGGAGCGCTCCTCATGCGGGCAGGCGACGAAATATTCCTTCTCGAGGATGCGCACGCTGACGCGTGCGGAGTCCTGCGCGCTCATGCGCCGTGCTCCATCGTTTTCAGCCGCCCGATGATGCCCTCGACGCGCGTGCGCACCTGCTCGTTCTTGTGCAGCAGCAGCTGAGCGCTCGCTCGCGAGCGTCGCGTGCCGTTGACGCAGAGCGCGATTCTCCTCGTGCAGCTGCTCGACCGTGGCGGCCAGATCTTCGACGCATTTGCCGAGCCTGGCGAGCTCCAGGTCGAGCGGTGTTTTTGTTGTTTCGCTCATAGGGGATGACTATAGAGCGGCGCTCTTTGTGCGGTCAATGAGCAGCATGCGCCGCCGCTTGGGGCATAATACCGTGCGAATGCACATGACAAGCTATGCGGAGATCCAGCAGGTCCTGCACGAGGAGCACTCGCTGAGCGAGCCCGCGGAGGCGCACGGTACGCTCGCAGGATCGCTGTGCACCGCCGTCACCTACCGCTTCGAGGACTGGCTTTCGGAGATTCTGCCCGCGGGCTATGCGCAGGCCCCCGCCACCACCGCAACCCTGCAGGAAGTGTATGCGCAGACCGCGCAGGCGCTGGTGGGCGTCGACGCCGCCTTTGACCTGCTGCTGCCCGAGGAGGAGCAGCCGATCGATGCACGCACGGCCGCGCTTGCGCAGTGGTGCCAGGGATTTCTTTACGGGCTCGGATCGCGCGCCATACAGGATGTGAGCCGCCTGACCGGGGATGCGGGCGAGGTGGTGCGCGACCTGAGCGAGATCACACGCGCCGCCGTTGATGACGCCGATGACGCCGAGAGCAACGAGAGCGCCTTCACCGAGCTTGTCGAATTCGTGCGTGTGGGAGTACAACTCGTGTTTGCTGAGCTTGAGCCGGTGCGCGGACATTCCGGCCTCGCCGACGGCTCGGTGCATTAGCGGAGCAGCACGCAGGGCCCATGGCAGCCAAGCGGCGTAAAAGCGTACCCAGGGACGAATTCGCGCGCCGCCGGCGGCAGCTCGCGCGCATCATGGGGCGCGATGCGATCGCGATCGTACCGGCAGCGCCGGTGCAGATGCGCAACAACGACGTCGAGTACGCCTACCGCCAGGACAGCGACTTCTTCTACCTCACCGGATTTGGCGAGCCCGAGGCGGTCGCGGTCCTGATGCCGGGGCGTGAGCCGGCCGAGTACATCCTGTTTGTGCGCGATCGCGATCCGGCGCGGGAGACCTGGGATGGCCGGCGCGCCGGTCCCGAAGGGGCAACGCGCCAATACGGCGCGGACGATGCCTTTCCGATGGCCGACATGGACGACATCCTGCCGGGCCTCATCGAGAGCCGCGCCCAGGTGTACTACACGATGGGAGTAAACGCCGAGTTCGATCAGCGCCTGATCGGCTGGGTGAACGGCCTGCGCGCCCAGGTGCGCCAGGGCGGCCACTCGCCGCACGAGATCGTTGCGCTCGAGCATGTGCTGCACGACATGCGGCTGTTCAAATCGAGCGCCGAGCTTGACCTCATGCGCGAATCGGCGCGCATCGCCGCGCGCGCGCACGTGCGCGCCATGCGCCGCTGCCGGCCGGGCTTGAGCGAGTTTGAAATCATGGCCGAGCTCATCCACGAGTTCCGGCGTGCCAATGCGGATACCTCCTACCAGCCGATCGTCGGCGGCGGCGCGAACTCCTGCATCCTGCATTACCGCGAGAACGATCAGGCGCTCAACGATGGCGATCTGCTGCTGATTGATGCCGGCTGCGAGTACCAGTGCTACGCCTCGGACATCACGCGCACCTTTCCGGTCAACGGCCGCTTCAGCCCCGAGCAGCGCGCCGTGTACGAGGTCGTGCTCGAGGCAAACCTTGCGGCCATCGCCAAGGTGCGCCCGGGCAATCATTGGAACGATCCGCACGATGCGGCGGTGCGCGTCGTGACGCAGGGACTGGTGAAGCTCGGTCTACTGAAGGGGCGCGCTTCTGCGCTGCAGCGCTGCGGGCGCCTATCGACGCTTTTTCATGCACCGCACCGGGCACTGGCTCGGCATGGATGTGCACGACGTCGGGCGACTACAAAGTCGGCGGCGAGTGGCGGGTGTTCGAGCCCGGCATGGTGCTCACCATCGAGCCGGGTATCTATATCCCGGCGAGCCTGCGCGGCGTGCCGCGCCGCTTTGCCAACATCGGCATACGCATCGAGGATGATGTCGTGGTGACGAAGCGCGGCGCGGAGGTGCTGACCGCGCAGGCGCCGAAGCAAGTCGACGAGATCGAAGCGGTGATGGCGGGCGCCTAGGTGGCGGCCGCGCAGGAATTTGACGTCGCAATCGTCGGCGGCGGCATGGTCGGGGCCAGCTGCGCGCTGGCGCTTGCCGGCACCGAGCGCTCGGTGGTGCTGATTGAGGCGATCGCGCACGACTCGACGCGCGCAGCCGAGCTTCGATGAGCGCACGACCGCGCTCGGCAATGCCAGCCGGCGCATCTTCGAGGGCCTGGGCGTATGGAATCGCCTGCGCGCGCAGGCAGCGGCCATCCGCTCCATCCATGTATCGTCCGGCCGGGCGCTTCGGCTTTGCCCGCCTCGAAGCCGATGCTCAAGGCATCGATGCGTTTGGCTACGTCGTCGCCAACCGCCTGATCGGCGCCGCGCTCTGGGAGGGCTTGCGGGGCGCGTCCGAATATCACGCTGCGCGTGCCAGCGCGGCCGCAAGCCGTGGAGATCGCCAAGCGACGCGGTCACCCTGACGATTGCCGCCGCGAGCGGCAAGCGATGAGCGCCTCAGGGCACGCCTCGTCGTCGGCGCCGATGGCGCGCAGTCGCTGCGTGCGCAGCGCGGCCGGCATCGATGCGCGCGTCGAGGACTACGGCCAGCGCGCGCTGGTGGTCAACGTCGCGGCGGATCGGCCGCACGACGGGGCGCGCCTTCGAGCGCTTCACCGCGGGCGGCCCGCTCGCCGTGCTGCCGCTGCAGGATGGCGCGTTCACCGTCGTGTGGTCGGTGCAGCCGGAGCGCGCGCGGCAGCTGCTCGGCGTTGCCGGACGCCGCCTTTCTCGCCGAGCTGCAGCGCTCGTTCGGCTGGCGCGCGGGAGGTTTCGTGCGCGCGGGACGCCGCGCCTCCTATGACCTCGCGCTCACCCGCGCCGTGGCGAGCATTGGCGAGCGCAGTGCGCTCATCGGCAATGCCGCGCAGGCGCTGCATCCGGTGGCCGGCCAGGGCTTCAACCTCGGGCTGCGCGATGGCGCCATGCTGGCGGAGCTCATCGCCGCCGACTGCGAGGATGCCGGCGGCGCAGCGCTGCTGCGGCAGTTCTCCGACTGGCGCGCGCGCGATCGCCGCGGCGTCATTCGCTTTACCGACGGTCTCGTCAAACTCTTCGGCGACGGGCGGCGCGGCGTTGGCGTGCTGCGCAACCTCGGGCTGCTGCTGTTTGATCTGCTGCCGCCGGCGAAGAGCGCGCTTGCGCGCGTGAGCGCGGGCTTTGGCGGACCGACGCCGCGGCTGGCGCGCGGGCTTGGCCTGCGCGGGCTGCGCACGCGGTGGCTGAGGAATTTGACGTCGTCGTGGTCGGCGGCGGCCCGGTCGGCGCCTGCGCGGCGGCGCTGCTGGCAGCGCGCTGCGCGGCAGCGGGCGCAGCGCTTGACGGTGGCGGTGCTCGAGCGCGAGCCGCCGGCGCTTGCCCGCGCGCGATGCCGCCGATTGATCTGCGCGTGGCGGCGTTTTCGCGCGCGAGCGAGCGCATTCTCGAGCGCTGCGGGCGCCTGGCCTGCGATCGCGCGCCACGCGCATCAGCCCCTATGAGCGCATGCGCATCTGGCATGAGAGCGTGCCGGCGGGCGCGCGCGGCGCTCGTCTTCGATGCCGCCGAGGTCGGCGAGCCCAATCTCGGCTACATCATCGAGGCGCGCCTGGTGCAGGCGGCGCTGCTCGATGCGGCGCGCGCGGCCGGGGCGCAAATCTTCGCAGCGCGAATTCGTCAGCCCTCGCGCATGTCGGGCGAGCGCGCGCATCATTGCGACAGCGCAGGGCGAGCTCAGCGCGCGACTCGTGATCGGCGCCGACGGCGCGCGCTCACCGCTGCGCGCGGCGGCCGGCCTCAGTGCGAGCGTGTGCGGACTACGGTGCAGATCGCCATCGTCGCCGATGTCGCCACCGAGCGGCCGCACGAGCAGCACCGCCTGGCAGCGCTTCCTGCGCGATGGCACGCTCGCATTCCTGCCGCTCGCCGACGGCACGAGCTCGATCGTCTGGTCGGCGGATACGGAGCGCGCGCGCGGGCTGCTCGCCGCGCACGCGCGGAGGATTTCAGCGCGCGAGCTTGATGCGCGCCTGCCGATCGTGCGCTCGGCGCCGACGCGTCTCGTCAGCGAGCGCGTGTCGTTTCCGCTGCAGGGGTCTCGCCGCCGAGCGCTACGTCAGCGAGCGCTGTGCGCTCATCGGCGATGCGGCGCATGTCATCCACCCGCTCGCCGGGCAGGGCATGAATCTTGGCCTCCTCGATGCCGCGGCGCTCGCCGAGCTCGTGCAGGCGCGCGCGCGGCGGGCGAGGACCCGGGCGCGCTGCGCGTGCTGCGTCGCTACGAGCGCTGGCGCAAGAGCGAGACCGCATCATGCGCGTCGCCGTCGATGCCTTCGACCGGCTGCTGGCGCATGGCACGGGGCCGCTGGCGCAGATCGCGCAGCGCGGTCTCGGCTGGGTCAACGACAGCGCTGAGCTCAAGCGCTTCTTTATGGCGCGCGCGCTCGGACTCAGCGGGGAGCTGCCGCAGGCGGCACGGGCAGCGCGATCCGATCGACCTTCGCTGCACAGATGAAGTCGTTCTCGGACAGTCCGCCGATGGCGTGCGTCGTATAGAGCACGCGGCAGTAGTTGTAGCCCACCTCGATATCCGGATGATGATCTTCGATGTTCGCGATGTGCGCGAGCGCATTGACGAAGCTCATCGTGCGGTAGAAATCCCGAAACTGAATTCGCGGCGCAGCGAGCGTGCATCGGCGGCGAGCTGCCACTCGCCGCACGAGCTCGCGCATGCAGCTGCCTGCGCCTGCGCGCGCGTCAAGCGGCGCAACGCCGCCTTCGCAGGGTTTGCAGCGCTGCTCGGCGAGAGCGCTCATTCGAGCGGCTTCCTTGCGCTCGAAGTTGCGCGCGACGTAGGCCTCCACCAGCTCCTGGAATTCCTCGGCGATGCGCTCGCCCTTCAACGTCACCGTTTTCTCGCCATCCTCATAGACCGGCGCCACCGGACGCTCGCCGGTGCCGGGCAGGCTGACGCCGATGTTGGCGTGCTTGCTCTCGCCGGGGCCATTGACGACGCAACCCATGACCGCGACCGTCATCTCCTCGACGCCCACGTACTGGCTTGCGCCATTCGGGCATGCGGTGGCGCAGGTGCGACTGGATGCTCTGCGCGAGCTCCTGGAAGTAGCTGCTGGTGGTGCGCCCGCAGCCCGGGCAGGCGACCACCATCGGCGTGAAGGAGCGCAGGCCGAGCGTCTGCAGGATCTCCTGCGCGACGATCACCTCCTGCGTGCGATCGCCGCCCGGCTCGGGCGTGAGCGACACGCGCAGCGTGTCGCCGATGCCCTCCTGCAGCAGCACGGCCATGCCGGCGGTCGAGGCGACGATGCCCTTCGATCCCATGCCCGCTTCGGTCAGTCCCGAGGTGCAGCGGATAGTCGCAGCGCGCGGCAAGATCGCGGTAGATGGCGATGAGATCCTGCACGCCGCTCACCTTGGCGCTCAGAATGATGCGATCGTGCGGCAGGCCGAGCTCCTCGGCGCGCGCGCGCGCTCTGCAGCGCCGAGCAGCACCACCGCGCGCCGCGTCACCTCCTGCGCCGTCAGTGGCTCCGGCTGCGCATTGTTCTCGTCCATCAGGCGCGTGAGAAGGTCCTGGTCGAGACTGCCCCAGTTGACGCCGATGCGCACCGGCTTGCCGTAGCGGCAGGCGGTCTCGATCATTTCCGAGAACTGCGGATCGCGCTTGCTGCCGCGGCCGACATTGCCCGGATTGATGCGGTATTTGGCGAGCGCCGCGGCGCACTCCGGATGCTCGCGCAGGAGCTTATGGCCGTTGAAATGAAAATCACCGATGAGCGGCACGTCGACGCCGAGCTGCGTCAAGCCGGGCACGAATCGTCGCGACGGCGGCGGCGGCGGCGCTCGTATTCACGGTGATGCGCACGAGTTCCGAGCCCGCGCGCGCGAGCGACTTCACCTGCTGCGCGGTCGCCTCGGCGTCCTCCGTGTCGGTGTTCGTCATCGACTGCACGACAATCGGGTGCGCGCCGCCCACGCGCACCTTGCCGATCTGCACCACGACGCTCTGGCGGCGCGCGCGTGCCATGGCTAATGCACCACCGGCAGACGCGCCGCCTGCCAGGCGGCCAGACGCCACTGGTCCGTCGCGCCGCACGTACACCGCCATGTAAACCATCTGCATCTTGATAGGCTCGCCGTCCATGACGCCGTCCACGGCGATTGAGCCGTTCACGATCACAGCGCCCGCCGCCGTGCGCGGCCGCAGCGACAGAATGTCGACCGAGCGGTAGCGGATCCGCCCGCTGCGGATGGACTCCAACAGTTGCGCCTTAGTTTCACAACGGCCATTTGAGTGACAATAAATCAGATCGTCCGCCAGCATCGGCTGCAGGGCTTTGATGTCCTGGTGCGACATCGCGGCAAAGCGCGCGCGCTCCACCGACTCGATGTCCGCCAGCGGCGCTGAAAAGCCCGAGCAGCCGAAACCGCCGAGCGCAAGGCTGCCGAGGATGAGCGTACTACGGACGTGCCGAATCATGTAGATGCCTTGCGGATGCTACGCGAGCGCGGCTCATTCTGCGCCGCCCTTGGGCACTCGGGCCAGTGCTGCTATGATCCGCGCCGCTCGCTCGCAACAGGTCCGTTCAGAGAGAGTCCGGCCGCCCGGCTGCCGGATCGCCGAAGGCGCAAGTCCCGCCCGGAAACGCTCAGGCAACAGCAACGGCAGACCTTCAGCGCGGCCTGTTCGAGGCGCCGCGCTACGGCGAGTTCTGGAGAGTGGTGGCGCCTCTTGCGAGATGCCATCCACCGAAGGGGTGCGGCGCTGCGGCGCCTGATCTCTCAGGTAACAGGACAGAGGGGCGGCAGATCGCATCGGCATTGCGAGCACTTGCCGCTGCTGTTCGCTTGCGGGTGCGTGCTGCAACCGGAGGACCTGTGGGACGACACACACCACTCTATGAGCTGCATCGCAGCCAAGGCGCGCGCCTCGTCGATTTTGGCGGCTGGGACATGCCGGTGCAGTACGCCTCGCAGATCGAGGAGCACCACGCCGTACGCCGCGCGGCGGGCGTATTTGACGTCTCGCACATGTGCGTCGTCGATGTCAGCGGGCGCGCGCACGCGCGACTTCCTGCGCTACCTGCTCGCCAACGACGTTGCCAAGCTCGACGCGCACGGGCCAGGCGCTCTACAGCTGCATGCTCAATCGCCGCGGGCGGCGTGCTCGACGATCTCATCGCCTATTATCTCGATGAGTCGTGGTTTCGCCTGGTCGTCAACGCCGGCACGCGCGACAAGGATCTCGCCTGGATCCGGCGCCACGCGCAGGACTTTGGCGTCGAGGTACGCGAGCGCGCGGATCTGGCGATGCTCGCCGTGCAGGGACCCGAGGCGCGCGCGACGACCGCGACGCTGCTGCCCGAGGAGGCGCGCGCGCGCGCGCTTGCGCTGCCGGTGTTTGTCGGCTGCGAAGTCGGACGGCTTGGTTCATCGCGCGCACCGGCTACACGGGTGAGGATGGATTCGAGGTCATGCTGCCGGCGGCGCAGGCAGTGCAGACCTGGCAGGCGCTGAATGCGCGTGGCGTCGTCTCCTGCGGCTTGGGCGCGCGCGACACGCTACGCCTTGAGGCGGGCATGAATCTCTACGGCAATGATATGGACGAAACGACGCATCCGTTCGAGTCGGGTCTCGGCTGGACGGTTGCGCTCGCGCCGCGCGAGCGGCCTTCATTGGCCGCGAGGCGCTCGAGCGCGTGCAGGCGGCGGGCAGCGCACGCCAACTCGTTGGGCTCGTGCTCGAGGATCGCGGCGTGCTGCGCAGCCATCAGAAAGTGAGCGTGCCCGGCGGCGGCAGCGGCGAGGTCACGAGCGGCACGTTCTCACCGACGCTTGAACGCTCGATCGCGCTTCGCGCGCATTCCCGAGCGGCGCCGTCGCCCGTGTGAGCGTCGACATCCGCGGCAAAGCGCTCGCGGCGCGCATCGTCAAAGCCGCCGTTCGTGCGCTTCGGCAAGCCGCTCGTCGGCGTCCTGTAGATGACCCCATACCCTGCCACAGCGATGGAAGAACTCTCATGAGCCAAGTTCCTGCGGATCTGCGCTATACCAAGAGTCACGAGTGGGTGCAGAAACCTGACCGACGGCACCTGCGAGATCGGCATTACGGATCACGCCCAAGAGGCGCTCGGCGACCTCGTGTTTGTGGAGGTGCCCGAGAAGGGCCGCACGCTCGGCGCGGGCGAGCCGTGCGCGGTGGTCGAGTCGGTGAAGGCGGCCTCGGATGTGTACGCGCCGCTCGCGGGCGATGTCACGCTCGGCAATCCGGATCTTGCCGCGGCGCCGGAGCTCATCAACCAGGATCCTTACGGCCGCGGCTGGCTACTGCGCCTGCGGCCGCAGGGCGGCAGCGGCAACGCCCTGCTATCGGCGCACGAGTACGAGGAGCATTTGCGTGCGGAGGGTTCCTGATGGCATTCATTCCCCACACCGAAGCGGATGTCGCCGAGATGCTCGCGCTCGATCGGCGTCGAGAGCATCGATGAGCTGTTCGATGAGATCCCCGCATCGCTGCGGGTGCGCTCGCTGGCCGGTATTCCCGCGGCGCTGAACGAGCATGCAGATTGGCCGCCTCATGAGCGAGCGCGCCCAAGCCGACGGCCGGCCGCTGTGCTTCATCGGCGCCGGCGCCTACGAGCACCACATTCCCGCGGCGGTCTGGGCGGTCACGACGCGCGGCGAGTTCTACAGCGCCTACACGCCCTACCAGGCGGAGGCGAGCCAGGGCACGCTGCAGCTGATCTACGAATATCAGACGATGATCGCGAGCCTGACGGGGATGGAGGTTGCGAACGCCTCGCTTTATGACGGCGCCTCGGCGCTCGCCGAAGCCTGCCTCATGGCGGTGCGCGCCAATCGCAAGTCCAAGTCGCAGCGCGTGCTCGATGCCGAAAAGCGTGCATCCGCACTATCGCAAAGTGGCGAGCGCCACCGCGGGCAACCAGGCGCGTGCGCTTCGAGGAGCTGCCCTACAGCCCGGCGGAAGGGCGCACGCTTGCCGGCGGCGCTCGCGCGCTATCGACGGCGAGGACATCAGCGCGCTCGTCATTCAGCAGCCGAATTTCTTTGGCGTGCTCGAGGATGTCGATGCGCTCACCGCGCTGGGCGCGCGCGCGCGGCATCTTCGTCATCGCCGTCGTCAATCCCACCTCGCTTGCGCTGCTGAAGCCGCCGGGCGAGTGGGACACGGGCGGCGCCGACATCGTCGTCGGCGAAGGCCAGCCGCTGGGCGTGCCGCTCTCCTCGGGCGGGCCGTACTTCGGCTTCATGACGACGCGCATGGCGCATGTGCGCCAAATGCCGGGACGCATCGTCGGGCGCACGGTCGATGTGAGCGGCCGCGATGGCTTCACGCTCACGCTGCAGGCGCGCGAGCAGCACATCCGGCGCGCGCGCGCAACCTCCAACATCTGCACCAATCAGGGACTGCTGGTGACTGCCGCGACGATCTATATGTCGCTCATGGGGCCGCAGGGCCTGGCGCGCGTCGCGTCAGCCTCGCACGCGCGCACGGCCGAGCTCGTCGCTGCGCTCACACGCGTACCCGGCGTGCGCAGGCTTGTTCTCGGCCGCCTACTTTCACGAGGCGGCGCTTGCGCTCGACCGGCCCGGTGGCGCCGGTGCTGCAGCGGCTCGCGGATCGTGGCATTCTCGGCGGCTTCGATCTGTCCGAGCACTATCCGGAGCTCGGCCATGCGTTGCTGGTTTGCGCCACGGAGACCAAGACGAGCGCGGACATCGAGCGCTATGCGGGCGCGCTCGACTGAGATCATGAAGGCGGCGCGCGCCGCCTGATGCTGCGCCACACGGAATCATTGCGACTATGTCAGCTCTGCGGGAAAAGGTGATCTTCGAATACTCGCGTCCCGGGCGCGGCAGCCGCGATCAATGGCCCGAAGAGGTCGCGCACAGCTCCAAGATTCCTGAGCACCTCAAGCGCCGCGCGGCGCCGCGACTTGCCCGAAGTGAGCGAGCTTGAGGCGGTGCGGCACTTCACGCGCCTATCGCAGCTCAACTTCTCAATCGATACGCATTTCTACCCGTTGGGCTCGTGCACGATGAAGTACAACCCGCAAGGCCTGCAATCGAGTACGCGATGCTGCCGGAGTTTCTCGGCGCGCCATCCGCTCGCGCCCGAGTCGCACGGCCAGGGCTTTCTCGCCTGCATGTTCGAGCTGCAGGAGATGCTGAAGGAAGTGACCGGCATGCAGGGCGTCTCGCTCAGCCCCATGGCCGGGGCGCAGGGCGAGTTCGCAGGCGTCGCCATGATCCGCGCCTATCACCGCGCGCGCGCCGATCTGGCGCGCACCGAGATCATCGTGCCCGAGGCGGCGCACGGCACGAATCCGGCGACCGCCATGATGTGCGGCTGCACGGTGCGCGAGATCCGCGTTGGTGCCGACGGCGACATCGATGTCGCGGCGCTCGAGGCGCGCGGTCGGCCCGCAGACCGCGGGCATCATGCTGACCAATCCTTCCACGCTCGGCATCTTTGAGCGCCGCATCGAGGAGGTTGCCCGCATCGTGCACGCCGCGGGTGGGCTTCTCTACTACGACGGCGCGAATCTGAATGCGATCCTCGGCAAGGTGCGCCCCGGCGACATGGGCTTTGACGCCATCCACATGAACCTGCACAAGACGTTCTCCACCCCGCACGGCGGCGGCGGCCCGGGGGCGGGCGCGGTCGGCGTGAGCGCGCGCCTGCTGCCGTTTCTGCCGATACCGATCGTGGGCCGCGATGGCGAGCGCTACCGCTGGTTGACGAAGCTGACCTGCCGCAGTCGATCGGGCGGCTGTCGGCGTTCATGGGCAATGCGGGAGTGCTGCTGCGTGCCTACATCTACATGCGCATGCTCGGGCGCACCGGCATGAGCGAGGTCGGCGACTACGCAACCTTGAACGCCAACTATCTGCTCGCGCGCTTGAAGCAGGCGGGCTTCGAGGCGGCCTATCCGCAGCGCCGCGCGAGCCACGAATTCATCATTACCCTGAAGCGCGAGGCGCGCGAGCTTGACGTCAACGCGATGGATTTTGCCAAGCGGCTGCTCGATCATGGCTTTCACGCGCCGACGACCTACTTTCCGCTCATCGTGCCCGAATGCCTGCTGATCGAGCCCACCGAAACCGAAAGCCGCGAGGTGCTCGATGCGTTCGCCGACGCCATGATTCACATCGAGCGCGAGGCGCGCGAGGAGCCCGAATATGTGAAGGGCGCGCCGCACACGCTGCCGGTGCGCCGCCTCGATGATGTGCGCGCGGCCAAGCAACTCGATCTGACATGGACGCCGAAGGAGGAGCGCATAGACCGCTACAAGCCGCGCGGCTTCGTGCGGCTCGTGGCGCGCTTTTGGCGCAAGCGCGCGGGGCTTTGCGGGCGCCTACCGCGACGAGGCGGCGTTTCGTCAGGAACTCGCCTTCGCGCGCGCTCGTCATACCTTTGGGCTTGTGGCTCGGACACAATGGCGTCGAGCGCGCGCTGCTCGTCGGGCCGGTGTTGCTCATCCTCATCGTTGAGCTTCTCAACAGCGCCATCGAGGCGACCGTCGATCGCATCGGCTACGAGCGCCACACGCTCGCGGGACTGGCGAAGGACTTGGGATCGGCGGCGGTATTCATGTCGTTCCTGCTGCTCGGCGGCGTGTGGCTGCTGGTGCTGTTTGGCCGCTAGCGCCTAGGAGAGCTATGCGACGTGCGACGATTTTGCTGCTGGGCGTGCTCGGCGCACTCCGTGGCCGCGGCGCAGCCGCCCGAGCCGCCGCCACCACCCTCGGCCGCGACGCGGCGCGCCGCAGCTGCCGGTTGCCAACCGGCCCCGCTCACTGGCAAAGCCAGCAGGCGGCGCAGCTCGCGCAGCAGGCCGCCGCCGTCGAGGAGAGCCCCGACTGGGCAGTCACGCTCGAGCGCATCGCCAGCAGCGTCGTCTCCATCGAAGTTGATGCCACGCGCGCCTTCGATACCGAGTGGAACACCTCCGCGCAGGCCACCGGCTTCGTCGTCGATGCCGAGCGCGGCCTGATCCTGACCAATCGCCACGTCGTCACGCCCGGACCGGTCACCGCGACCGCGACCTTCCTCAACCGCGAGGAAGTGCAGCTCTATCCGATCTATCGCGATCCGGTGCACGACTTCGGCCTCTATCACTACGATCCGACCAAGCTGCACTTCATCAAGCCCAAGGCGCTGCCGCTGTATCCCGGAAGGCGCGCAGATCGGCCGCGAGATCCGCGTGGTCGGCAACAACGCCGGCGAGCAGCTGTCGATTCTCGCCGGCACCCTGGCGCGCCTCGATCGCGATGCGCCCGAGTACGGCATCGGCAAGTACAACGACTTCAATACCTTCTATCTGCAGGCCGCCTCGGGCACCTCGGGCGGCTCCTCCGGCTCGCCGGTCGTCGACATCCGCGGGCGCGTCGTCGGCCTCAACGCCGGCGGCGCGAACGGCGCGGCGTCGAGCTTCTATCTGCCGCTCGGGCGCGTGCGGCGCGCGCTGGAGCTGATCCAGCAGGGCAAGCCCGTGACGCCGCGGCACGCTCGACGACGCATCTTCGTCTACGTGCCCTACGATGAGCTCAAGCGCCTGGGTCTTGATCCCGACGACGGAAGCCGCAGTGCGCAAGACCTTTCCGCTCAACACCGGCATGCTCGTCGTGAGCGAGGTGCTGCCCGGGGTCGCCGAGCTATCGGCGTGCTGCAGGCGGGCGACATCCTGGTGCGCCTGAACGGCCGCTACATCACCCAGTTCGAAGCCGCTCGAGGAGGTGCTCGATGCCTCGGTCGGCGGCACGCGTCAATCTCGAGTTCGAGCGCGGCGGCAAGCCGATGGCGGCGAAGCTGCCGGTCGTCGATCTCAACAGCATCACGCCCAGCGCCTATCGTCGAGTTCGGCGATGCGGTCGTCAACACGCTCTCCTATCAGCAGGCGCGGCATTTCAACGTGCCGGTCCGCGGCGTGTATGTCGCCAACGCCGGGCTACGTGTTCTCCGCCGCCGGCATTCCGCGCGGCGCCGTAATCACCACGCTCGATTCGAAGAAGACCGACAACATCGATGAGTTTGAGGCGGCGCTGGCAAATTTGGGCGACGGCGATCGCGGCGTCGTGCGCTTCTTCACCATCGATGATCCGAACGGCAGCAACTGCGCTCCTTCCGCATGGATCGCAAGTGGTTCCCGGCGCATCACTGCACGCGCGATGACACGCAGCGGACCTGTGGCGCTGCCAGGACCTTGCGGCGGGCCCTGAGCCGCAAGCCCGAAAAGGCCGTGTCAGCACCGGCTATCCGACCTTCAAGGATTCGGAGCTCTCCAAGATCGTGCCGTCGCTCGTGCAGGTGACGTTTCGACATGCCGTATTCGGTCTCCGGCATCACCGAGCGCAACTACCACGGCACCGGGCTCGTGCTCGACGCCGAGCGCGGCCTCATCGTCGTGGACCGCAACACCGTGCCGGCCTCGGTCGGCGACGTCAGCATCACCTTTGCAGGCACGGTGCAGGTGCCCGGCCGCGTGGTCTACATCCATCCGCTGCATAACCTTGCGCTCGTCGCCTACGATCCGAAGCTCATCGGCGCAACGCCGGTGAAGGCTGCGAAGCTTGCCGACGCGCGAGCTGCACGCCGGCGAGAGCGTGCGCATCGTGGGGCTCGCCGCCGACAGCGAGATCCGCGCGCGCACGCACGCAGATCGCCGACATCGAACCGCTCGAGCTGCCGCTGTCGCGCACCATGCGTTTTCGCGACAGCAATATCGAGGTGGCGCAGCTCGTCAATCCGCCGACCGATTACGACGGCGTGCTGCTCGACAAGGACGAGCGCGTGCTCGGCCTGTGGTCGAGCTTTGCCTATGAGAACGGCCGCGAGATTGCGCAGGACAATCGCGGCGTCTCGATCGATCTGGTGAGCGAGATGCTCGAGCGCGTGCGCAATGAGCGGCCCGCTGCATTCGCTCGAGGCGGAGTTCGCGGCGCAGCCGATCGCAAGCGCGCGCGACTTTGGCTTATCGGACGAGTGGGCGATGAAGCTCGCTGCGCACGGCGTATCGCGCCGCCAGGTGCTCGCCGTCGAGCGCGTGGTGGGCGGCTCGCCGGCGAGCAAAGTGCTGCAGCAGGGCGATCTGCTGCTCGCCATCGATGGCGCAGTCGTCACGCGCTTTCGCGAAGTGGAGCGCGCCGTCGGCGACAAGAAGCAGGTGGCGGTGACCGTGTGGCGCGGCCACAGCGAGCAGACGCTCAACGTCGATACGGTTGAGCTGCCCGGCGCAGACATCGACCGGATCGTGCAGTGGGCGGGCGCTACGCTGCAGGCGCCGCATCGCGCGATGAGCGAGCAGCGCGGCATCCCGCCGGTCGGCGTCTATGTCGGCGTATTTCGCGTACGGCTCGCCGGCGACGCGCTATGGACTCTTTCCCGGGCGGCGCATCGTCGAAGTCGACGGCATACCGACGCCGGATCTTGATGCCTTTCTCGGCGTCGTCACCGGACGGCCCGATCGCTCCTCGCTGCGCCTGCGCACCATCACCTGGAACAATGCGCCGGAGGTGATCACGCTGAAGCTCGACAAACATTACTGGCCGGCGTATGAGCTGCGGCGCAGCGCGAGCGGCTGGGAGCGCCACGCGCTCGAATAGTCAAGTGCAGCGTGCGCCTGGCGCACGGTGTATTGTCAACTCTTTGGCGCGATAAGAAAAAAAGCGCGATGGCTCAAGCCTTACCAGCTTCGCCGTGGCAGCTCGCAGGGCGCGGCCGCCATGCCTTGGTAGAATCTGTCTTTCCATGGTCGAGTCGTCAGAGCGACTCAGGTGGAGATCGAGACCGCCGTGCAGGCGCTGCGCGACGGCGAGCTCGTCGCTTTTCCAACCGAAACCGTCTACGGGCTCGGCGCCAATGCGCAGAGCCCGACCGCAGTGCGCAAAATATTTGAGGCCAAGGGCCGGCCGATGACGCATCCGGTGATCGTGCACCTCGACAGCGCGCGCTTCCTGCATCGCTGGGTGCGCGAAGTTCCCGAGGCTGCGGCGCGGCTCGCCGAGCGCTTCTGGCCCGGCCCGCTGACGATGGTGCTGCCGCGCGCGCACAACGTGCACGACATCCTCACGGGCGGCCAGGACACGGTTGCCGTGCGCGTGCCCGCGCACGCCGATGGCGCAGCAGCTGCTCACCGCTTTTGGTGGCGGCATCGCGGCGCCTTCGGCCAATCGCTATGGCCGCCTCTCGCCGACGCGTGCGGAGCATGTGCGCGAAGAGCTCGGCGATGCGGTGCGGGTCATCCTCGATGGCGGGGAATGCCAGATCGGGCTCGAGTCGACCATCGTCGCCTTCGACGGCGCGCACAGGTGCGCCTGCTGCGCCCGGGCGCCATCACCGCGGTCAGATCCGCGAGGTGGTCGGCGAACTCCTCCTCGGGCGCGGATCGCGACTCGCCGCGCGTGCCGGGCAGCGCGCTCCACGCACTATGCGCCGCAGACGCCGCTCTCGATCGTGCCCACGGGCCAGATCGACACCCAGGCCGCCGCGCTCTCCGCCGGCGGCCGGCGCATCGCGGTGCTCGCGCAGCGCCTGCCCCTGAGAGCGCATACCTATGTCACCTGGGTCAACGCCGGGCGCCGTCCGGATCAGTATGGCCACGCGCTCTATACGCAATCTGCGCGCGCTCGATAAGGCCGGCTGTCGGCGCATTCTCGTGCAGGAGGTGCCTGCCGATGAGCGCTGGGATGCCGTTCGCGATCGGCTGACGCGCGCCGCGAGCGACAGCGGGAGCATCGAGATCGCGAGCACCGGCGCCGTGGCAGTGCTGCCGTAAGCGTAGTTGCGCATGGCGCGCCGTCAAGCGATTCATCGATCCCTTCGAGCCGGCGCACATCCGCCGCCTGGTGCGTGAGTTTGGCTCGCCGCTGCTGATCGTCGACTGCGAGCGCATCCGCGCGCAGTACCGCAAGCTTGCGCGCGCGCTGCCGGGCGTCGCGCTGCACTACGCGCTCAAGCCGCTGCCGCACGCCGCGGCGGTGCGCACGCGTGCTCGAGGCGGGCGGCTACCTTGATCTTGCCACGACCGGCGAGGTGCAGCTCGCCGCGCGCGCTGGGTGTCGCGCCGCAGCGCTGCATCCACACGCATCCGATCAAGACGGAGCGCGACATCAGAAATGCGCTGCACTTTGGCGTGCGCACCTTCGTCGCCGACAACCCCGATGAGGTGCAGAAGTTCGCGCCCTTCAGCCGAGCGCTGCGGAGCTCCTGCTGCGCATCGGCTTTCGCAGCCCGAGCGCCGTGTGCGATCTGTCGCGCAAGTTCGGCTGTACGATCCGAGGAGGTGCTCGGGCTTGCGCGGCGCGCGGCGCAAAGTGGCATCGCGGTGCGCGGCCTGTCGTTCCACGTGGGCTCGCAGGCGGCCGATCCTGGCAAGCACGTCGAGGCGATCGAGGCATGCGCGCGGCTGCTGGCGCAGGGGCGGCGCGAGCAGCTGGGCGCGCTCGACACGCTTGATATCGGCGGCGGCTTTCCGATCCCCTACGGCGAGCAGGCTCCGCAGATTGGCCGCTTCTGCGCGCCGATCCGCGCTGCGCTCGCGCGGCTGCCGCGGCGCCTGCGCATCCTCGCCGAGCCCGGACGCTTCATCGTCGGGCCCGCGGCGATCGGTGTTGCCGCGGTCATCGGACGCGCGCGGCGCGAGGGGCTCTGGTGGTATTACCTGGACGACGGGCTCTACAGCTCCTACAGCGGCCAGCTCTACGATCATGCCCGCTATCCGCTCGAGGCGCTGCGCAACGGCGTGGCGCGCGAGCCGTGCGTGCTTGCCGGCCCGACCTGCGACAGCATCGACGTCATCGCCGAGAATGCGCTGCTGCCGCCGCTGCGCACCGGGGATCTCATCGTCGGGCGCGCCATGGGTGCCTATACCTGGGCGAGCGCTTCGGAGTTCAACTTTTTTCCCAAGGCAACCGTGGTGACGCGTCAATGCGCATGCCGGCGATACGGGCAGCGTATGAGCGAGGCGGCGGCGCGCGCACCGCACGGCCATTGATGCGCTCGTGGCCGCGGCACGCGCGCGGCGACGCCGCGGTCATCGCCACGCTCGCCGTCGGGCTGGGCCGTGTTTGGCGATCGGCAGTTCGTGCCGGGCTACGTGCTGCTGCTGCCCGATCCGGTCGGTGCCCGACCTCAACAGCCTCGACGGCCCACGCACGCGCGCAGTTTCTCAACGACATGGCCCGCATTGGCGATGCGCTGCTTGCCGTGACCGCCGCGGTGCGCATCAACTATGCGATCTTCGGCAATCTTGAGCCTGCGCTGCACGCACACATTGTGCCGCGCTACGCGGATGAGCCGGCCGCCCTGCGCACGCAGCATCCTTGGGCGTACGACTGGAATGCGGCGCCGCCGTTTGATCCTGGCAGCTGTGGCGCTCTTGCCGCGGCATTGCGCGGCGAACTTTCGCGCCGCGGCGCACGCTAGCGTCGTGCTCAAGATCTGCGATTGTCGCGCAGCTTTCATGAAGGTGCGCGCGTGCACCGCGTGCTCGATCACGCGTGAACGCGCAAGTCGCCGCCGGGGAGATTGTGGCGCATCCTCGGCCGCAGCGGCTCGGGCAAATCAACGCTCCTCAACCTCATCAGCGGCATCGATCGCGCCGACAGCGGCCGCATCGAATTCGACGGCCGCGTGGTGAGCGCGCTTGCCGAGCCCGAGCGCACGTTGTTTCGCCGCCGGCACGTGGGCTTTGTCTATCAGCTCTTCAACCTCCTGCCGACGCTCGACGTTGAGGAGAACGTGCGGCTGGTGCTCGAATTGAACGGCGTGCACGGCGGGCAGGCGCGCGCGCGCAGCGCGGCGCTGCTTGCCGAAGTGGGGCTCGGCGCGCGCCTGCACAGCCCCGTCGATGTGCTCTCGGGTGGCGAGCAACAGCGCGTCGCGATCGCGCGCGCTCTGGTGCATGAGCCCGCACTGCTGCTCGCCGATGAGCCCACCGGCAACCTCGATGAGCACAGCGCGCGCGAGATTCTGCCGCTGCTGCGTCACCTTGCGCGGCGCCGCCGCGCCGCGCTCGTCATCGCAACGCACGACGCGGCGCTCGCCCGCGATGCCGACCGCACGCTTGAGCTCATCGACGGGCGCCTTGAGCCTGCCGGCGTGCAGCAAGGGCGGCCCTAGGATGCGCCTGCCGGGGCAGGCGCTGCTGCGCCATCTGGTGGCGCCATCCGCTGCAGCTGCTGCTGGCGCTCAGCGGGCTTGCGATCGGCGTTGCCACCATCGCCGCGGTCGATATGGCGACCGCCAGTGCGCGCACGGCATTTGCGCTTTCGATCGAGCGCCGTCAACGGCGCCGCGACCCACGAGATCGTCGCAGGACCCGCCGGCATCGACGAGACTTTGTACGGCGCGCTGCGCCGCGCGGCGCTGCCCGATGAGCCTTGCGCCGATCGTCGAGGGTTATGCCGCGATCGGCGAGCGCACGGTCGAGCTCGTCGGCATCGATCCGTTCGCAAGCCCGCAGTTTGATGACGGTGCTGCGGAGCGCGCAACGCCGCAGTTTGACGGCCGCCTCGCCGAGCTTGCGCGCTGGTTCGCGCCCGGCGGCGCGGTGCTGATGGCGGCGAGCACCGCGCGCGAGCTGCAACTTGTCCCCGGGCAAGCGTTGTCACTCGACGTCGCGGGCACACGCGCAGCGCCCGCTACCTTGCGCCGCTGGCGACGTCGCGACCCGGCGATGAGTCGCTGCTCCTGACCGACATCGCGCAGGCGCAGGAATGGCTGCAACTGGTCGGGACGGCTGTCGCGCATCGATCTGCGTGTGGCTGCCGGCGCCGCCGGCGAGCCGCCCTGGCGCGGCTGCGGCAGCGCCTGCCCGCCGGCGTTGAAATACGCGCGATTGGCAGCCGCACGCGCGCGAATCTCGATCTGACCGCAGCGTTCACCACCAATTTGCAGGTGATGAGTCTGCTTGCGCTTCTTGTGGGTTTCTTTCTCATCTACAGCGCGGTGAGCTTTGCGGTGGTGCAGCGCCGTGGCCTCATCGGCGTGCTGCGCGCGCTCGGCGCAACACCCCGCGGCGTGCTTGCGCTGCTGCTCGCGGAGGCCGCCGTCATTGGCACAGCCGGCGCGCTCCTCGGGGTGCTGCTCGGAGCGCTCATCGGCCAGGCGCTGGTAGGACTCGTTGCCGGCACGATCAATGATCTCTACTTCGTGGTGGCGGTCGAGCGCGTGACGTTGCCGCCGGGCGCGCTGTTGAAGGCGCTCGCCGCGGGTATCGCCGTTGCCCTCATCGCAGCCGCCGTGCCGGCAAGCGAAGCGGCACGCGCGCAGCCGCAGCTCGCTTTGCAGCGCTCGGTTCTCGAGGCGCGCGCGAGTGCAGCAGCGCACTGGCTGCTCATCGCAAGCGCGCTTCTGGCCGCCGGCGCGCTTGCGATCGTGCTCGGCTTCGCGCGCAGCCTCGCCGCCGGGTTCGTCGGGCTCTTCTGCCTGCTGCTCGCGGTTGCGGCGCTCGCGCCGAGCGCGCTGCGGGCGCTGGCGCGGGCGGGTGCGCGCCTCGCCGGCGGCGCCAATCCGCTGCTGCGCGTTGCCTTGCATGACATTGCCGCCTCGCTGAGCCGCACCGGCGTTGCGGTGGCCGCCTTGAGTCTTGCGGTGTGCGCGATGATTGGCGTTGCGCTCATGGTTGACAGCTTCCGCGAGTCGCTGCGCGACTGGCTGGCGCACACGCTGCGTGCGGATCTGTTACGTGAGCGCGCCGGGGCCGGGCTTTGCGCGGCCCGAGCGCCAGATCGATCCGCAAGTCGTGGCGGCGCTGCTCGCGGTGCCCGGCATCAGTCGCGCACAGCGAAAGCCGCCGCGTGCGGGTGGGCTCTGATTTTGGCGATGTGTCGCTCGATGCGCTCGCGCTCGCGCCCGCAGAGCGCCGCGGGTTTTGAGCTCGTGGCGGGCGATGCGGCGCGCGCATGGAACGCCTTTGCACGCGGCGCACTGGTGATCTCCGAGCCGCTCGCCTGGCGATTGCATCTCAAGGTTGGCGATCAGCTGACGCTCCACACCGCGCGCGGCGCGCACGCTTTTGCGGTCGCCGGGATCTATCGCGAGTACGGCAATGACAGCGGCACGGCGCTGCTCGCGCGCGCGGTGTACGCCGCATGGTGGCAGGATGATGCGCTGACGGGGCTCGGGCTCTATCTTGCACCCGGCGTGCCGGGCGCGCGCGTCGCCGCTGCGCTGAAGGCGGCGGCGGCGGGCCGCCAGGCGCTGCTCATCCGCTCGAACGCCGACCTGCGCGCCTACTCGATGGACGTCTTCGAGCGCACGTTTGTGATCACGCGCGTGCTCTACTGGCTCACCGCAGGGGTGGCGGCGCTTGAGTCTGGTGAGCGCGCTTGTTGCCTGGGAGCTTGAGCGCGCGCGCGAGCTGGCGCTGTTGCGTGCGCTCGGCTTGACGCCTGCGCGGCATGGCGCTGCTCATCGAGGCGCAGACGGGCTTCATCGGTTTGGTCGCGTTGCTGACCGCGCTGCCCGCAGGCGTGCTGACCGCACTCATGCTGATCGACGTCGTCAACCGCCGCGCTTTCGGCTGGCAGATTGACCTGCATGTGCATCTGCAGCCGTTCGTCGCGGCGCTTGCTGTTGCGCTGACGGCCGCCCTTGCGGCTGGCTGCTATCCCGCCTGGAAGAGCGCGCGCGCCGGCCTCGCGCACGCGATCCGCGAGGAATGATGCGATTTGCTGCCATTGCGAATGCGCTCTTCGGCGCCGCGGTTGCGAGTGCACTTGCGGGTCCTGCGGGCGTGCTTCCCTGGGACGCCGCCGACGGCGGCTTTGAGCAGGCGCGCGCACCGCACGAATTTGTGTTTCCGCGCGATCACGGCCCGCACCCGAGTTTTGCCCACGAGTGGTGGTATCTGACGGGACACCTGCAGGATGCCAGCGGCGCGCGCTTCGGATTTGAGCTTACCTTCTTTCGCCTGGGCCTCGAGGGCGCAGCAGCGCCACCGGCGCCCGGCGCATCGCACTGGCGCACGCGGCAGATGTTGGTCGCGCATTTCGCGCTGACCGACATTGATCGGCAGCAGTTTCATTCTGCAGAGCGCTATGCGCGTGCGGCGCTTGCGCTCGCGGGCGCGCAGGCGGATCCGCTGCGCGTCTGGCTCGATGACTGGTCGCTCGAGCTTTCCGGCAGCCGATGGCAGTTGCAGGCGCGGCAGCCCGGCTACGCACTGGAGCTTGCCCTGACGCCCGCGCACGCGCCGGTGCTGAATGGCGCTGCGGGCTTGAGCCAGAAATCGGGCAATCCGGCCGATGCCAGCTACTACTACTCCATACCGCGCCTCACGGTCGAGGGACGCCTGACGCGCGCGGCCGAGCCGCTTGCGCTGCGCGGCACGGCGTGGCTCGACCGCGAATGGGGCAGCGGCGGCCTCTCCGCGGATGAGGCGGGCTGGGACTGGTTCGCGCTGCAGCTCAACGATGGCAGCGCGCTCATGTTTTACGCGCTGCGGCGGCGCGACGGCGACACGCGAAGCTCACAGCGCCGGCACCTGGGTGGGGCCGGACGGAGAGCCGCGGCCGCTGGCGAACCAGGATGTCAGGATCAGCGTGCTCGAGAGCTGGCAAAGCCCGCGCGGCGGCCGCTACCCGGCGCGCTGGCACCTGGAGGTTGCCTCGATCGGCCTGGCGGTGGATCTGCGGCCCGCGGTGGCGGACCAGGAGCTCGAGGGGCGGCCGCGCTACTGGGAGGGTGCTGTGGAGGTCAGCGGATCGCGCGGCCAGCAGCCCACCGCCGGAGAGGGCTATGTGGAGCTCGTGGGTTATGCAGCCCCGTCCGGCTAGCGGCGCAGGGTCATCAGCAAAGCTTACGCTTGGTTGTGGCCTATGCGCGACAGCTATCGTCGTTCCGGGTGCCTGAGGGCCATCGCGCCCCGTATTCTGCCCGTGTAGCATCGCATCACAATCCGGGCATCTCGAAGCAGTGAGGGGGAGACATATGAGCGCGGTGGAACGTGAGGTGAGCGCTGATGAGCGCGCGGGCGTCGGAACGGTCGCGCCGCAGCGCCCGGAACGCTCGCTCGAGGGGCGGCTCGTCGAGCGTTTCCTGTCGCACGCAGGCAACCCGCCGTTTGAGTTCGTGCTCTGGACGGGTGAGCGGATCCGTGCCCAGGGCGCCGAAGTCGCCCATGAAGTGCAGATCGCCGATCGCTCGACCCTGATAAAGCTCATTACCGATCCGAAATTCGGCTTTGGCGATGCCTACAGTGAGGGCCGCGTTACCGTGACGGGCGATCTGGTCGCGTTTCTGGAAGCGACCTATCAGGCGACGCCGCAGAGCCGCGGCGTCGGCACGCTCTTCCAGCGCCTGATCACGCGGCGTGCGCAGAGCGCCAACACGCTCGCGGGCTCGCGCGAAAACATTCACCGCCACTACGACATCGGCAACGAGTTCTACTCGCTCTGGCTCGGCAGCACGATGGCCTACACGTGCGCCTACTATCCGAGCGCCGCCGCCACGCTTGATGAGGCGCAGGTCGCGAAGATGCACCACGTGTGTCGCAAGCTGCGGCTGCGGCCGGCCGAGACCGTGGTCGAGGCGGGCTGCGGCTGGGGCGCGCTCGGCTCTGCACATGGCGCGCCACTACGGCGTCAAGGTGCGCGCCTTCAACATCTCCCACGAGCAGATCGTGTACGCGCGCGAACGCGCGCAGCGCCGAGGGCCTCGACTCGATGGTCGAGTACGTCGAGGATGATTACCGCAACATCTCCGGGCGCTACGACGCGTTCGTTTCGGTCGGCATGCTCGAGCATGTGGGCCGCGAGAACTACCCGGAGCTCGGCCGCATCGCCAATCAATGTCTGCCGCGCCACGGGCGCGGCCTCATTCACTCGATCGGCCGCAATCGCCCCGCGCCGCTGCATCCGTGGATCGAGCGGCGCATCTTCCCGGGCGCGCTATCCGCCGACGCTCGCGGAGATGATGCAGGTCTTCGAACCCTGGGATTTCTCGGTGCTCGATGTCGAGAACCTGCGCCTGCACTACGCGCAGACGCTGCGGCACTGGCTCGGCGCTGTACGAGGCCGCGAGCGAGCGCGTGAAGAGCATGTTCGATGAGAAATTCGTGCGCATGTGGCGGCTGTATCTTGCAGGCTCGGTTGCCGGATTCACCACCGGCACGCTGCAGCTGTTCCAGGTCGTGTTTGCGCCGCGGGACAACAACGACATTCCGCTCACCCGCGCATACCTCTATCAGGACTGAACGGGGCGCGAGCACATGCGCTGCTGCGACGTCCTGATCGTGGGCGGCGGCCCCGCGGGCTCCTCGGCGGCCTGGGAGCTGCGCCGCGGCGGCGCGGACGTGCGCGTCCTCGACCAGGAGGATTTTCCGCGCCTGAAGCTCTGCGCGGGCTGGATCACGCCCGAAGTGGTGCACGATCTTGAGATCGATGTCGCCACCTATCCGCATCGCTTTCTGACCTTCAATCGCCTGCACGTGCACCTGAAGGGCCTGCACCTGCGCGTGCCCGCCGTGCAGCACTCGATCCGGCGCTTCGAGTTTGACGCCTGGCTCCTGGAGCGCTCGCGGCGCGCCGGTGGCGAAGCACGCGGTGCGCAACATTCGCCACGAGGGTGGCGTCTACGTCATCGACGACGAGTTTTCCTGCCGCTACCTCATTGGCGCCGGCGGCACGCGCTGCCCGGTGTATCGCGACGCTGTTTCGCGCAGCCAATCCGCGCGCGAGCGGCCTGCAGACCGTCACCCTCGAGCATGAGATCCCCTACGACTGGCACGACCCGGACTGCCACCTGTGGTTCTTCGAGGAGAAGCTTGCCCGGCTACGCCTGGTATGTGCCGAAGGCGAACGGCTGGCTCAACGTCGGCATCGGCGGCATGGCCGAGCGCATGAAGAACAGCGGCCACGACATCAAATACCACTGGACGCGCTTCACGCGCGCGCTCGATCGCAAGCTTGCGCCGCGCGCCGCAGTACGATCCTGCCGGCTACAGCTACTACCTGCGCGGCCGCGTCGCGGTGCCGCGCATCGAGCGATGCATTCCTGACCGGGGATGCGGCGGGGCTTGCGACGCGCGACATGGCCGAGGGCATCGGGCCTGCCGTGAGGAGCGGTATGCGCGCCGCGCAGTCGATCCTGCACGGCACGCCGTACGCTCTGGATGATGTGACCGGTGTCGAGCCTCGGCGGCGGTCTCGCCAGTCGCCTTCTCGACTGGGCGATGACGCGCGGCGCCGGGCGGTAAGCTTTCCGCGTGGCGGGAACCAAGCGCCGCGCAGTAAAGTAGCGCGATTTTAAGGACGAGGCGCAAGGCAATGCAAGGCGAAGAACCTTTATGGACAAGGCGTTCTGGTGGGTCGCCGCGGCGGTGGTCGTCGTGGTCATCGTGGCGGGCTGGTATCTACTACTACCGCACGCATCAACGCCGCACCGCCGCCATCGCCGCCGGTTGCCCAAGGGCCGCTGCCGACCCCGGCACCTGCCGAAGGCGCCGTGCAGCATCCGCTCCCCGCCGGATACCGGGCACAATGTGGCGCCGCCCGCGCTCGAGGACAGCGACGTGCCGATGCGTACCGCGCTGCTCGGCAGTCTTGGGCGACAAGACGGTGAGCGCGTTTCTCGTTCCCAAGGACGTCATCCGCCACATCGTCGTCACGCTCGACAATCTGCCGCGCAAGAAGGTCGCGGTGGAACTGCGGCCCGTGAAGCCGACGCCGGGCAAGACGGCTGGCGAGCGGCTCCGAGGACTCGCTGGTGCTCTCGCGCCGACAACTTTGCAGCGCTATGCGCCCCTCGTGCAGGCGGTGCGCGCTGCCGACACCAAGCAGGTCGCGCGCATCTATTTTCATTTCTATCCGCTCTTTCAGCAGGCCTACGAGAACCTCGGCTACCCGTCAGCAGTACTTCAATGACCGGCTGATCGAGGTGATCGACGACATGCTGAAGGCGCCCGAGTCACAGGCCCGATCGAGCTTGTGCAGCCGCGCGTCTTCTACGAGTACAAGGACCGGAGCTTGAAGCGCGCTCCTCAGGGCAGAAGCTGCTGATGCGCATGGGTCCGCGCCAACGAGGCGGTCATCAAGGCGAAGCTGCGCGAGCTGCGCGCAGCCCTTCTCGAGTACGAGAAAGCTCAGGCAAAGCACTGAGGCGTCCGCTCTGAGTCGCTAGCGCTGCCCGCTGTTTTATGGCCGTGCAACCGGTATTGAAGATGGGCCATCCGATCCTGCGGCAGGTGGCCGTGCCGGTCGCCGATTTTCACGGCGCGCAGCTGCGGCAGCTGGTCGCCGACCTCGACGAGACCATGCGGGCGCAGAGTGGCGCGGGCATCGCGGCACCGCAGATTGGCGTGAGCCTGCGCGTCGTGATCTTTGAAGTGACCGAGAACCCGCGCTATCCGCACGTGACGCCGATACCCTACACGGTGCTCATCAACCCCGAGATCACGGTACTCGATGCCACCGAGGAGGAGGGCTGGGAGGGGTGTCTGTCAGTGCCCGGGATGCGCGGACTCGTGCCGCGCGCGCGCCGCGTGCGCTATCGGGGCTTTGATCTTTCCGGTGCGCCGCATCGATCGCAGCGTAGAGGGGTTTCATGCGCGCGTCGTGCAGCACGAAGTGGACCACCTCGACGGCATTCTCTACCCGCAGCGCATCCGCGATCTGCAGGATTTTGGCTTCGAGGACGTGCTGCTCAATCGCCTGACGCCCATGCCCGACTAGCGCCGCGCACGCGCGCGGGTGAGCTCATCAGCCGTTCGGCTCGCGCAGCACCCCGTCGTTGACGCGCAGATCGCGCACCATGCAGATCGCATCCTCCACGCCCTGGTAGTAGGCGGCGCTGCGGCCCGCGTCGCGATAGCCGAGCGCGCGATAGAAGGCGTGCGCCGCGGCGCTCGTGGCGCGCAACTCCAAGCGGATGACGAACGTGCCGGCAGTGATCGCGCTCTCGTGCAGCCAGTTGAGCATCTGGCGCGCGATGCCGCGGCGCTGAAACGGCGGCCGCACTGCCAGTAGATTCAGGTGCGCCGATTCCTCGCCGAACTGCATCACCGCAAAGCCTGCACAGGTGCGCTCGAGCTGCGCGCTCAAGACGACGCTGTCAGGATGCTGGATGTGGCGCGCGATGCGCAGCGCGGTCCAGGTGTGCGCAAGGCCTGCCTCAATGAGCTCGCGCGACATCTGCGCAAGCTCGCTCGCGGCATTGATGCGCGCCAGCTGCAGTCGACAATTCCTCACGCGCCGAGGATACCGCAGCCTTTGCGCGCGCACGAGCGCGGCACGGCCGCGCGTGCAAGAAGCATGCGCAGCCGCGGCTTGCCTCAGCCGAGCGTGTGATAGACGCGCTGCACGTCCTCGTCCTGCTCGAGCTTGTCGATCAGGGTGAGGACATCGGTCGCGTGCCGCTTCGGGCAGCTCCAGCGGCTGCGCGCAGATGTATTCATGCTCGGCCGAGAGCGGCGCGATGCCGCGCGCCTCGAGTGCCTCCTGCAGCTTGCCGAAGTCGGCAAACGCGCAGCGGATCAGCAGTTGCGGCTCGCCTTTCTCGTCGCTGCTCTCGCCCATCTCTTCAAGACCGTGGTCAATGAGGTAGAGCTCGAGATCATCCTGATCGATGCCGGCCGGCGATGAGCCGAAACACACCCATCTTCTTGAAGAGAAAGCTCACGCTGCCGTTGGTGGCCAAATTGCCGCCGTTCTTCGTGATGAGATTGCGCACGCCAGCGACGGTGCGCGTCGGGTTGTCAGTCGCGGTCTCAACCAGCAGCGCGACGCCGTGCGGCGCATAGCCCTCGTAGAGGACCTGCTGGTAGTGGGCGGCGTCGCGACCCGAGGCGCGCTTGATGGCCGCCTCGACCTTGTCCTTGGGCATGTTGACCGCGCGCGCGTTCTGAATGAAGCGCCGTAATGTGGGATTTGACGCCGGGATCCGGCGCCGCCCGCCTTGATCGCCATGGTGATGTCCTTGGCGATGCGGGCGAACTGCTTCGCCATGCGGTTCCAGCGCGCGAACATCGTGTGCCTTGCGGACTTCGAAGATGCGTCCCATGGGAAAACGGTGCCACGCGCTCGCGCGGACCGCAAGCCGAGGTCATCCTGGGGGGCGTGCTAGGCGAGTTGCGCGGCGAGCACGCGCAGCCGGCGGCGCTGCATCTTCAGCGCGTACTCGATCTCGCGCAGCTGCTTCTGGAAGCTTGCCTGCTCCCAGTGCTCGAGCACGCTGCGCTTCTTCTCGGCGTACCAGACTTCCTTGACGCGCGCCCATTCGGCTGACGGCGCTCAAGAACGACTCGTACTCCTGCGCAATGCGCTCGCGCAGCGCATCGATGTTGCGCCCGCCCGCGCTCATGCCAGGGCGCGCGCGCAAGCTTCTCCTGCGCGCGCTGGAACTGCATCGCGAGCAACGCCCGCTGTATCTGGAACGCAGGCGTGCGCCGCAGGCGCCGCGCGAGGCCGACAGAGCGCAGCGCCGCGACCATCCACTTGGTCGGATCCCACTGCCACCAGCGCACGCCGTTGCGGTAGTCGTGCGCGAAGCTGTGGTGGAAGTTGTGATAGCCCTCGCCGTAGGTGAGGAACGCCAGCACCGGGTTGTCGCGCGCGCTGCTCTGATCCGAGTACGGGCGCTCGCCCCACATGTGCGCGAACGAGTTGATGAAGAAGGTGAAGTGATGCGCAGAGCACCACGCGCAGCAGACCCGCGAGGATGAACGTGCCCCAGACATCGCCGATGATCAAGCCGGCGCCGAACGTCAGGCCGAAATTTGCGGCGAGCGCGATGGGAATGTAGTAGCGGTGCTGGAAGGCGAGCAGCGGATCGCGCTCGAGGTCGCGCACGTTGGCGAAATCCGGATTGCCGCTGGGGTAGTAGCGCAGCATCCAGCCGATATGGGAGAACCAGAAACCGCGGCCCGCCGAGTACGGATCACGCTCGTTGTCGTCGACGTGCAGATGGTGGACGCGGTGGCCGCTGCACCACACGAGCGCGCTGTTCTGCAGCGCCATCGAGCCGAAGATGAGATAGATCACCTTGACGAGCGGGTGCGCGTCGTACGCGCGGTGCGCCCAGAGCCGATGATAGCCCGCGGTAACGCACATGCCGCAGGCGATGAGGAAGAAGAAGCCCACGCCAAAGGAGGCGAGCTTGAAGCCGTGTGCAAGGCCATACCAGGGTACGAGCACCACCGCGCCGAGCGTCGTCAGGGCGAACATCAGGGTGGTCACCCAGTTGATCGGTGGTAGCGCCTCGGGAGCATCCGGCTGTGACAGGGTCTTGATTTCAGTCACCTTTAGTTAAGTGCGTAAATTACCACGTTTGGCCGGGGGGGTGGGTGACCTGTATCGCGCTTGCGGTCTGTACGTACCCGGCGGGGGCCCCTGTCCCCCCTAGGCTGGGGGCGAAACGCCGCCCTGCAAGGCTCGTGCGCGGCCTTTTATGACGGGCAAAAAAAAGCGCGACGTCGATTTTCATCGACGCCGCGCTCCCTAGGCTTGCGGTGTTAGAAGGACATGAATGCGCCAATATTGAAGGTATTGGCCGAGTTCTCGTTGCCATTCTGCGCAATCGAGCTGACGCGCGAGTACTCGCCGAGGATCGTCAGATTGTCCGTGAGCTTGTGGTAGATGCCACCGGTCCACTTCTTGTTGTTCTCCACGAGTTCACCGGCGAGGATCGGATCGGCCGCCATTTCCTGGTCCGTCGTCTGCAGACGGCTCTGGCCATAGTTGATGCCGAACTTCGTCGGCCCGACCGTGTAGGTGAGCTGCGCGATGAAGCCGTTGGAGTCACGCGAATTGCCCGACGCATCCGCGCCATTCAGGAAGAGCGCGGTGGTGCCGATGCCCGAGGCGTTGTAGTACCAGCCCATGACCTCAAGGCCGCCGATCTTGTACTTGCCGCCGACATCAAAGCCGTGGCTGTCGTACCCGGCAACGCCCGTGGTCGGAGTCGCACCTGGCACCGCGGTCTGTTTCTGATACAAGCCCGAGGCGGACAGGTAGAGGCCTCCCATGGTGTAGGCGATCTTGGCGTGGAAGCCCGGCGCGCTCTTCGGCTCATCGGCCGCACCGACCGGATTTAGCGGGTCGAAGATACCGAAGGTGATCTTGGTGCCGCCCAGGTCCGGGGTCGTGTAGTCGATCTGCGAGAGCCAGTCCGTGTAGATGTAGCCCAAGCCGATGCCGCCCAGGGTCGTGTTGGCGGGCGATCCCGTCGCTGTGCCACCCGGTCCACCGACGCCCGGCAGCGTCATGTCATTCAGAATCGCATCCTGCTGGAACAGGCCAATGTTACGGCCGACGGTGAAGGTACCCATGCTGGCATTGCCGAAGGTCATGTAGACCTGGCGCACATCGAGGCTCGCGCTGCCGAGAGCCGTGTTGTGCGAGGGTGCGCCGCCCGCATCCTGCAGGTTCGGGCTGCCGCCATCGTTGGTGCTGGTGCCCGGATAGACGCCGAGGTTTGCCGCGATGTCGATGCCGTTCTGCGTCGTCGACACACCGAAGACAAACGCTGCGGGCAGCAGGCCGTTGCTGACCGACGATGCGGTCGAGTTGCCGTCAATTGAGGTGCAGGCGAGGCCGCCAGCGATCACCGCGGGGGTGGATTCGCAGCTTGAGTGAATGTAGTCGGCATTCACGTTGCCATCGAGCGTGAATTTCCACGCGCCTGCCTGTACTTCGACAGCCTGAGGCGCCGTCGGCGCGAGCGCCGCGGCCACCGCAACTGCCAGAGCCAAGCCTAGTCGTTGATATCTCATGAGAGCGTTCTCCAAAGGTTCGTTTGCGGGGCCGCGCTCGTCATAGTCCGCGCCGCTATACGTGCCGCCCCAAGTCAATTTTCGCGGCTCGGGCTGGCGTGTTGGTGCAACCGCCATGCCAATGCGGATGTGTTGCTTGGGCGCATCATTCACGCTCATTTTGGGTGTGTTACGGCGGTTAGGAGGTCTCGGTCACCCGTTGGATCGGCACAGAACTGTTACATTGATGCAACGAAGCGTTACATCCGTGTCACGACCCGCCCGACCGCAGGCGACTTTCGAGGCTGTTCCGCCCTTGCAGTCCCGAAGGCGGGGCGCTTGCGATACGCCCCTGGACGTGTTTCTCTATTGCCACATTGTCGCGCCGGAATTGGGACGGTGCAGTTACAATAAGGACTCGGGCATCGTCACAATCGATGCTTGCACACAACAGCAAGGACGCGCGCACCTCTTGAGTTCGTCGCCGGGAGTATGACGATGACACAGGCAGCTGGGGCAGACCGTCCGGCCGACATGAGCGCGCGGATCGGTTTCAACACCCTGGGCGCCCACGAGGGCGAGCCGCAGGAGAACCGGCGCGCGCGCTTCGCCGAGCTCATCTTGATCGCGCAGGCCGAGATCGAGCGCCTCGGCGAGCAGATTCGCGGTTCGGGCTACGCCGTGCTGCTCACCGACCCTGCGGGCGCGCTGCTCTATGAGAAGGTCGACAGCAGCACACCGGGCGTGCCGCGCGAGCGCATGGGCCCGGGCGTTGCCATCCGCGGCGCCGGGCAGGAGGTGATCGCGCTCCTCGATGCGGCGTGCGCGCCGGCCGCGGCAACGCGCGCCAGCCATTTGCACATGATGGCGCTCGTCACGCATGTGGCCCAGCTCATCGAAAAATGCCTGTTTCTGCGCCACCACCAGCAGCATGTGGTCGTGCGCTTTCATCCGCGCGCCGAGCTCGTCGATCTGTTGCACGACGGCGCGCTCGCCCTCGCGCCGGATGGCACCGTGATCGGCGCCGATCGCGCCGCCGAGGAGCTCTTGGGCGCGGATGATCGTTATCAGCTGCTCGGCCGCTCGGTGCGCGACCTCTTCGATGCCGGCGCCGAGGACTTCGTGGCGCTTGCCCTCATGCGCTCGCCGACGCTGTGGCCGGTGCGCGATCTGCGTCGCGGCCAGCGTTTATTCGCCAGCGTGCACGGCGGATCGCATGCGCACCCAGGCGTGGCCGCTGCCTTCGTGCGGCCGACCGTCGTGCAGGTGGCCTCCAGCCCGCGCACCCATGCGCTCACCCTCGAGGAGCTCGCGGGCGAGGACCCGCAGATGCTGCGCAACGTGCGCAGCGCCCACCGCATCGCCGACTCGGGCGTATCCGTGCTGATCCAGGGGCCGACGGGCTCCGGCAAGGAGGCGTTCGCGCACGCGATGCACCTCGTGAGCCGCCGCGCCGAGCGGCCCTTTGTCGCCGTCAACTGCGCGGCGATTCCGGAGAACCTCATCGAGAGCGAGCTCTTCGGCTACAAGGCAGGCGCCTTCACCGGGGCTCGCAAGGAGGGCATGAAGGGCAAGATCCTGCAGTCCTCGGGCGGCACGCTCTTTCTCGATGAGATCGGCGACATGCCGCTGGCCTTGCAGACGCGCCTGCTGCGCGTGCTCGAGGAGCAACAGATCGTGCCCCTCGGCAGTGAAACGGGACTGGCGATGCAGCTGCACGTGATCGCCGCATCGCACCACAATCTGCGCGAGATGATCGCGCGCGGCGCCTTCCGCGAGGATCTGTACTACCGCCTGAATGGCATCACCCTCGAACTGCCGGCGCTCGCGCAGCGCGCGGACCGCGAGCGCGTGATCCATCGGGTACTTGGCGCCGAGACCACCGACGGCCGTCCAGCGGCCATCGAGATGGACGCCCTGGAGCGCCTGGTCGCCTACCCCTGGCCGGGCAACATCCGCGAGCTGCGCAACGTCATCCGCACCGCGCTTGCCATCTGCGAGGGCGGGGTGGTGCGCCAGCTCGACCTGCCGCGTGAAATCCGCGAGCATGCGGCGGCAAGCCCGGTGGCGCCGGCGCTGCTCGCAGCGCCTGCGGCGGCCCCCGTGCCGAGCGCCGCGCCGTCGAATCCGCTGCAGGCCGCCGAGCGCGCCACGCTCCTGTCCATGATCGAGAACTGCCGCGGCAATATGACGCGTACCGCGGAGCTCCTCGGCATGAGCCGCACGACCTTGTACAGAAAGCTCAAGCGCCACGAGATCATCCCGCCGCACGGCTAGGCTTGGCCCGGAGCTTGCAAAAGCTTCGGGCATGAGCGCCCGGGCAAGCAGCCAACAATGTCGAATTCGCCTCGCCCCGGGGCGCCATGTGCACGCCGAGAAACCGCGCGACTGCCACGTGCTTCTCTATCCCACCGGCATGGTGCAGCTCAACGAATGCGCCGCGGCGATCCTGGCGCTCTGCGATGGCACGCGCACGCGCGAGGAGATCATTGAGCACATAACGCCGCGCGCGCACGAGGCGGATCTTGCGGTGGACGTGCGTGCGTTTCTCGACGTGGCGCGCGAGCGCGGCTGGATCATCGAGAGCTGAGGCGCGCGGGCGCGCGCCTCAAGGTTGCTTGTGGCCCTAGGGGCCACGGCGTATAAATCGTGCGCTCGACTTAAGAATTGCACTGTTTTGCAGCGCTGCGTCAGCGCGCCGCGCAAAGGTCACCGCCATGTTGCCAAACGCTTTATCTGCCGCGCTGCGCGCGTCGTCGTAATTTCAATCGCGCTCAGCGTTGCTGCGCCGGCCGCGCTCGCTGCCGCGCGCCGCGAATGCCGCTCAATCCGAGCCCGAATTTGGCGGCCAATGCGCCATGAGTCTCGCCGAAGGGCACAGGTCGCCACCGACTGCTCGGTCAAATGGACGGCGCCCGGACGGCAAGACCTATTGCTTCGGCGATGAGGAGGCGAAGAAGAAATTTCTGAAGGATCCGCAAGGCAACCTCGAGCGCGCGCGCGAATACGTCGCGGTGAACGATGTCGAGGCGACCGGCAAGAGCATGGACCACTTACAAGAGCGAGGATGTACACGGATTTCGTCAGCAAGTACATCACACAGAAGGCGGCGGCGAACGGCGGCGTGTTCGCGTTCACCGATCCGTTGGATGGCACGCAGCTCAAGCTCGTATTTGACAAGATCGACTTCGTGCGCACGCTGCACGGCTACGGCTTTTTTCCCGACGTCGTGTTTCACGCGCAGGACATCCCGGCGAAGACCTATCTCATCGACTTCTGGGTGAAGCCCGAGGGCGACAAGCTCGTCGTGTTTGACGACGCGCATCTATAAGGCGCCGCGCCAGGAAGGCACGGGCTGGACGTTGCGGCGCGCCAGCCGCATGCCGTGGTGGTGGATCCCCGCCTCCGAGCATCCGGGCGCAGACCGAGCAGGCGCGCGGCTGGGAAGTGATGTCGGCGGTCGAGGATGACATCGTCAAAGAGCGCGCCAAGGACAACGGCATCTTCAAACTCAAAGATGCGAAGACCGGCGAGGACCTGAAGCTCGAATTCGTCGGCACGCATCAGCCGGTGCGGCGGCTGCAGCAGGACGGACGGTTCTTCGCGTGCACCGACTTTCGCAAAGCGGGCACCAAGGACCAGTTCTACGATGTCGACTTCTGGGTGAATGAGAAGGACGGCAAGATGAAGGTCGATGAGGTGCGCCTGCACAAGGTGCCGGAGAAGCAGGCCGACGGCAGCTACATCCAGGTGCCGCGCTATAGCTTCGATGACCTGAAATTCGACGTCGTTCCCTAGCTTGGCGGTCAGATGCGCCCGGCGCGCCGTCGGGTCGGTCGCGGGCGATACGGTGTGTCACTTCTGACACACCGCCCGTAGCAGAAGCGATGCACGTTCGCACATCCGTATACTCCCGGCCGATGCAGGCAATTTCCCGATACAGCGCCTGCGGGGGGGATGCGCTGCTACCGCATCGCTGCGCTGCTGCTGACGGCACTCGGCACGGCCTGCATCTCGCTGCCACCGCCCGCGCCGCTCGGATCCCACGCATCTCGCCCAGGATTTCGCCGCGCGGCGCCTCGATGCGCTGCCGGATCTGCCGCCACCGCAAGGCGGCTGGAATGCCGAGCAGTGGTTCCGCGCGGCGCTCGCGCTCAATCCGGAGCTTGCCGAGGCGCGTGCCGCGGCGCGCGCTGCCGCGGCGGCTGAGCTCACCGCGGCCGAACGGCCGAACCCGACGCTGAACCTCTTCGGGGAATATGTTACTGCTGCGGCGCAAAGCGCCGCTTGGCTCTACGGACTGTCAATGGAATTTCTGCTGCCACAACCGGGCGTGCGCGCGCGCGCGCGCGCGCGCGCGGCGCTGCAGACCCAGGCCGCCGAGTCGGATGTCGCCGAGACGCTCTGGCAGGTGCGCTCGCAGGTACAGCAGGCGCTCCTCGATGCGGCCTACGCCAATGACACGACGGCGCTGCTGAAGAGCCTGGTGGCGGATCGCGAGGCGCTCCGCGCGGCGAACCGCACGCTCGCACAGGCGGGCGAGATCGCAAGCTCCGAGACCTTGATACAGGATGCTCGAGCTTGCGCGCGCCCGGCAGCGCCTGGTGCGCTCGCAGGCCCTCGCCACCGATGCGCAGGTGCGCCTCGCCGGCGCGGTCGGCGTATCGGTCGCGGCGCTCGATGGCATTCCCGTGCGCTGGCAGGGCTGGGCCGACATCGGCACGCTCGCGGTTGCGCCCGCGAGCACCTGGCGCGCGGCCGCGCTCATCGGGCAGCCGAAGCTCATCCGCGCGCTGCGCGAATACGATGTCGCGGATGTGGCCCTGCAGAGCGAGGTCGCCAAGCGCTGGCCGCAGTTTCACGTGACGCCGGGCTATTCCTGGGACGAGAGCGGCTTGCATCAACAGGAGCTCGACGATGCATTGCATGAAACATTGCACGACAACGAGCTCGGCGTGAGCTTTGAGGTACCGATCTTCAATCAGCACCAGGGACCGATCGGCGAGGCGTTCGCGCGGCGCGACCTTGCGGGCAAGCACCTGCAGGTGGTGCAGGCGGATATCTTCGAGCAGATCGAGCGCGCGGAGCGGGCCTGGCCGCAGGCGCAGCAGGCGTGGCGGAGCGCCGCGGGCGGAGGCGCCGTTGCGCAGCGCCAGCATGATGCCGAGGAGCGCGCGTTTGCCGCCGGCTCCTCGGACCGTTCGACCTTGCTTGCGACGCAGCTCGCGGCGACCGAGGCGCAGCTGTCGAGTCTCGAGGCCGCGTATGACGCCCGGGTAGCATTCGCGGCGCTCGAGAACGCCTACCGGCGGCCGCTGGACACGCCAGAGCGCCTCGCCGAGGCACGCTCATGAAGCCTTCTTGTTTGACAGCGGCGATCGCTTGCGCGCTCGTCTTGCTTGCCGGCAGCAGCCGCGCCGCCGGCGGCGACGATGACGAGCAGCGGCCGCGCGCCCCCGCCGCTGCCGCAGCCCTCGCGCTGAGTCCCGCGCAGCAGCAGGCGGTCGGCATCCAGGTCGCGCATCCGCTGAAGGCTGCCGTACCTAAAGAGATCGCCGCCGTCGGCACGGTGCTCGACCCCGCGGAGCTCGTCGCCGATGTCGGGCGACTGGCGAGCAGCCGCGCCGGCGCGCGCAATGCGCTCGCTGACGCGCGGCGCGTCGCAGGGCTCTATCAGAACAATGCGAATGCGTCGCTGAAGGCCGTGCAGGCGAGCGCGGCTGCGCAGGTGGAGTCGCAGGCGCAGCTACAAGCTGCGGCCACCACCTTCGCGCTGCAATGGGGCCCGGTCGCCTCGCTCTCCGACACCGAGCGCACGGCGCTCATCGCCTCCTTGAGCAGTGGCAAGAGCCTGCTGGTGCGCGCCGATGTGCCGGGGCAACACCTGCTCGGCACGATGCCGGCGAAGGCGCTGCTGTCTGTGGATGGCATCGCGGTTGCGGCGCGCGTGCTCGGACCCCTGCCGCGTACCGCGCCTGATCTGCAAAGCGCGGGCTGGCTACTCGAGGTGGAGCATGCGCCCACAGGCCTTGGGCCCGGTGCGCGCGTGCGGGTCGTGCTCGCGGGGGCCGCAGTCGCCGGGCTACTCGTGCCGAGCGCGGCGCTTCTCTACGGGGATGCGGGCGCTTACGTCTATCGCGCAGGCAGGCGCGCAGAGCGCCGATGGCAAATTCCAATACGCGCCCGCGAACGTCAGGCTGCTTGCGCCCGAAGGGGATGGCTGGCTCGTCGACGGGCTCGGCGGCGCCGACACGATCGTCGTGCACGGCGCCGGAGTGCTCTGGTCGCTGCAGGGCCTCGGCAGCTTTTCGGCTGCCGAAGAGGAACACGACTAAAGCGCCATGCTCGGAGCCATCGTCCGCGCCTCGCTCGCGCACCCGCGCATCATTACTGCGCTCTCCGTCCTCATCGCCGCGCTCGGCGTCGGCGCACTGCTGAGCGCGCAGGCTCGATGTGTTTCCGGACTTTGCGCCGCCGCACGTGCTGGTGCAGGCGGAAGCGCCGGGTCTCGATGCGACGCAGGTCGAGGCGCTGGTGACGCGTCCGCTCGAAGGACTGCTCGCCGGCACGGAGAACGTTGAATCCGTGCGCTCGACCTCAAGCCAGGGGCTCTCGGCCATTCAGGTGGTCTTCGACCGCAGCGGCGATCCGTACCGACAGCGACAGGTGGTAACCGAGCGCCTCGCCGAGTCGGCGGGCCTGCTCCCCCCGGGCGCAGGCCCGCCGCTGCTCTCGCCGCTGTCCTCTTCGATGGAGTACCTCGTGCACTTTGGCTTCACGAGCGATCGACTCTCGCCGATTGAGCTGCGGGATCTGGTGCGCTGGGTGATCAAGCCACAAATCCTCGGCGTGCCGGGTGTGGCGCAGGCGCAGATCTTCGGTGGCGAATCGCGCGAGCGGCAGATCCTGGTCGATCCGGTCAAGCTGATCGCGGCAGGCTTGACGCTCGAGGATGTCGCTGAGGCGGCACGGCGTGGCACCGAGCTCATCGGCGGCGGCTACATCGAAACTCCCACGCAACGCATGGTGCTGCAGGCGCAGGCCGCCGGCGCCACTGCGGATGCGCTCGCCCAGGCGGTGATCGGCACTCGCGCTGGCGTGGGCGTGCGCATCGGTGACGTCGCCAGCGTGCGCGACGGCGCAGAGCCGAGCTTCGGTGAGGCCATGATCGGGGGGCGCCCCGGCATCCTCGTGGAGACCTCCACTCAGTACGGCGCCAATACGCTCGATGTCACCAGCGCACTCGAGCGACGTCTTGATGCGCTCGCACCCACGCTCGCGCGGCGCGGCGTGCAGTACCACCCGGCACTGCTGCGTCCGGCAAGCTTCATCGAGGCGGCCATCGCGAAGCTGCGCAACTCCCTGCTGACCGGCGCGGCGCTGGTGGTGCTCCTGCTGCTGCTGACGCTGCGCGACTGGCGTGCGGCTCTGGTCTCCTTCAGCTCCATCCCGGTGGCGCTGCTGGCAACCGTGTGGATCCTGTCCGCGCTGGGCATTTCCCTGAACACCATGACGCTCGGCGGTCTCGTCGTGGCGCTCGGCGTCGTGGTCGACGATGCGGTCATTGATGTCGAGAACATCATGCGCCGGCGGCGCATGGCGCGCCGCGGGCGTCGACATCCGCGCGCTGATTGTGGCCGCCTCGCTCGAGGTGCGCCGGCCGGTCTTCTACGCAACCGCTGCGGTGGCGGTCGCGTTCCTGCCGATCCTGATGCTCTCGGGGCTGCAGGGCGCGTTCTTCCGGCCCCTGTCGATCGCGTTCCTGCTGGCGGTCGGCCTTTCGCTGCTCGTGGCAATGAGCGCAACGCCTGCGCTGTGCGCGCTCGTCATGGGCGCCCACACGCCGCGCGCGGAAGCCGCTTGGCTCACCCGCTTGAAGCGCATCCAGCGGCGCATCATCGAGCGCCTGCACCCGCACCCCTCCTGGGTGCTGGCGATTCTTCTCATTACGGGCGCCGCGGGTATCGTGCTGTTGCCGCTGTTGGGCGCGCGGCTGCTGCCGGATTTTCGCGAGGACTACTTGATTGCGCACGCCTCGCTGCGCCCCGGCATTGCGCTCACCGAGACGGCGCGCGTCGGCAAACGCATCGCTGCGCAGCTCGCAGCCATCGCCGGCGTGAAGAGTGTCGCCGAGCAGATCGGCCGTGCGGAGAACGGCCAGGACCCGGATGCGCCTAACAAGAGCGAGTTTGAGGTGCAGATTGATCCTGCGCAGGGCGCAACCGCCGAGCAGATCGAAGCGGCCATCCGCAAGGTGTTTGACAACTTCCCCAATCAGCTGGTCGAGATCTACTCCGTGCTCGCCGAGCGCATCGGCGAGACTCTCGCGGGTGAATCGGCGTCATTCTTCGTCAGCGTGTTCGGGCCTGATCTTGACCGCGACGATGCGGTCGCGGGCGAGATTGCCGCGGTGCTCGAGAAGCTGCCCGACAGCGGCGCCGTGCGTCTGAAGGTGCCGCCGCGCCAACCGGAGATCAAACTCGAACTGCGTGCCGGGGCGCTCGCGCTTTATGGGCTGCAGGCGGCGGACGTGCTGCACACGGTGAACGCCGCCTATCATGGCACGGTGGTGGCGCAGCTTAGCGAGTCCGATCGCAGCGTGCCGATTGCCGTGCGCATTGCCGACAGCGCCGCGACTCCGGCGGCGGTGGGCAGGCTGCTGCTGCGCGCGCGCGAAGGCGCGCTCGTGCCGTTGAGCGCCGTCGCCAATCTTGACGTGATCTCGGCGCGCAGCCTCATCGATCATGAGGATGGGCTGCGCCGCCAGGTCGTCATCACCAATCCCAAGACCGCGGACCAGTCCGGCTATGCCGCGGCCGCCAAGCGCGCGATCGCCACGCAGGTGCACCTGCCCGCCGATGTGTATCTGCGCTTCGGCGGCTCTGCTGAGGCGCAGTCGGCGGCGGCGCGCGAGCTGCTGCTGCACTCCGCGGCGGCGCTCGTGCTCATCGTGCTGCTGCTGGCGCTCGGCTTTGGCTACACGCGCCACGTCGTGCTGGTGCTCGTGGCACTGCCCTCGACCTTGATTGGCGGCGTTGTGGCGGTGGCCGTCAGCGGCGGCAGCCTGTCGCTCGGCGCCATGGTGGGCTTCGTGGCGCTATTTGGCATGGCGGCGCGCAACACGATTCTGCTCATGTCGCACTACGATCATCTGGTAAGCGCGGAAGGCGATCAGTGGAATCTTGCCACGGCGCTGCGCGGCGCGGAGGAGCGGCTGACGCCGGTGCTGCTGACTGCGCTGCTCACGGGGCTTGCGCTGCTGCCGGTGGCGATCCAGATGCATCAGCCAGGCCACGAGATCGAAGGTCCCATGGCGGTCGTGATCCTGGGGGGCCTCGTCTCATCGACGCTCGTAAGTTTGCTGCTGGTGCCGCCGCTTGCCGCGCGCTGGCTCAGGCACGCGCAGCTCCTAGGGACTAGCGAATCGCGACTCCCCACGGCCGCTCGCCGACCGGGATTGTGCGCACGACCCGTTCGTGCTGGTGTCGATCACCGACACATTATTGGTGCGACCGTTGGCGACGTAGAGCTTCGCGCCATCACGAGTGAGGGCCATGTTCCAGGGCCGCTCGCCGACGCTCACCGTGGCCATGATGGCGTTCGAGTGCGGATCGATCACGGACACCGTGCCGCTGCCGCCAGCGGTCGCATACACGCGCTTGCCGTCCGGGCGCACGATGATGCCTGCGGGGCGCACGCCGATCGGTATGGACTTCGACGATGCTCCAGGAGGAGGTCGCGACCACATCGACAGTGCCGGCGGTCTCATCGGCGACGTAGACGGCGCTGCCATCGGGCAGGAAGCCCATGCCGCGCGGCGCGCCCGCGGTCTTGATGCTCGCGCACCGACTTGCGCGCCGCCACATCGATCACATCGACGCTGTGACTGTTCTCGTTGCTCGTGAGCAGCCACTTGCCGTCGGGACTCCAGACGCAATGCTCGGGATTGTTGCCCTGGATCTTGACGCGGAACGCTTCAGCGCGCGTGGCAACATCAATGAACACCGCCTGATTCTGCGTCTCGGCGCACGCGGTCACGCATCTTGCCATCCGGGCGAGAGCTGGATGCCTTCGGCGGAGTTGATATTGGTGAGGGTTTTCTTGACTGCGCCTTGCGCGGTGTCGACGACGAGCACCACATTGCCGATCGGCATCGACGACAAAGAGCGTTCGCCCCGAGGCAGTCGAGCGCGACGCCGCGCAACTTCTTGCCCATGCTGCCTTGTTTGGGGATCAGCGCGCTCGGCTCATCGGTCGCGGTATCAATGACGGTGACTGTGCCGGAGCCTTCGTTCGGCACGTAGGCACTTTCGGCGTGCGCCGCCGGGCCGCGGCAAGAGAGACGACAGCCCAAGAGCACACTTGCAGCGGATCGTTGCACGGCACGCCTCGTTACGACGAGCGACGGGGCGCTGATCCTGAGAGAGCTTGCGCCTGAGCGTCAAGCGATGACGTGAACGCGCCGCAGTGCAATGTGCCATTTTCGGCACAGAACCGTTGCGAACGCGGCCGCGAGCCGTGGATCAGAGTTGTTCGCTGTTAACCGAACTGATATATACGGAATAGGAAAATGTCCTAAATTTATAAGGGAAAGGTCTGACGGTCAGTTTTCCTGGCGCGTGCCTGCCCGATTAAGGGACACACGCTCGCCACCTTTAGACGGCGCCTATATCCGCACCCTCCGCGCCGGCTTAGATCGGGGACGGCGGTGCGAGTAAAACGAGATAAAACGCGAGTATTGAGGAGAAAACCTGTATGCAATCTGAAACACAGCGACGGCTCCGGATGCTATGTGCCGTACTGGCACTCGGGGGCTGTTGGGGCGTAGCAAGTAGCGATGAGGTCACCGACCGGGCCAAGAACCCAGACCTTTGGGCTGATCCAGGTGGCGACCAAGCGCTGACGCGCCACAGCTCATTAAAAAATATTAATACTCAGAACGTTCACTCACTGCAGATGGTCTGGTCGCAGTCGAGCGGCACGTTGCGCGGCCATGAGGGACAGCCCCTGGTGGTCGACGTTGGCGGCACGCCGATGATGTACATGGAGAGCGGCTGGCCCAACATCATTCAGGCGCTTGACCTGACGGACCCTGATCATCCGAAGGAGCTCTGGAACTACACCAAGTCCACCGACCGCGACGCACTCGGCGGTGCCGCGCGCCTGCTGCGACACGGTGAACCGTGGCATGTCCTATGCGGACGGCAAGCTGGTATTTGGCACCCTCGACGGCTTCATCATCGCCCTCGATGCCAAGACCGGCAAGGAAGTGTGGGTGGTCAAGCATGCTTACCCTGCCAAGGGTGAGACGATCACCGGCGCACCCCTCATTGCCGAAGGCAAGGTCATCGAGGGCTTCGGTGGCGATGAATTCGCCGCGCGCGGGCGCCTCGACGGCCTATGACCTCGGCACCGGCAAGAAGGTGTGGGAGTTCTGGAGCACGGGCACCGATAAGGAGGTGGGCCTGACCGCGGCCACCAACAAGAAGCATCCGGAATACGGCAAGGCCGGCAGCGACCTTGGCATCCATACGCTATCCGGGGGATGAGTGGAAGCGTGGCGGCGGGGCTCAGTGGGGCTTCTTCAGCTACGATCCGGAGCTGAAGCTTGTCTACACCTCCACCGGCAACCCGGGGCTGTGGAGCCCGTCCTATCGTTGCGGCGCAGAAGACCCAGGCCGAGTGCAACAGCGGCAAGTGGGACAACAAGTGGTCGATGACCATTTTTGCCCGCAACGTCGACACGGGCGAGGTCGTCTGGGCCTACCAGATGACTCCGTTCGACCAGTGGGACTATGACGGCATCAACGAGAACATGCTCGAAGACCTCACCGTCGACGGCAAGGCTCGCAAGGTCCTCATTCACTTCGATCGTAACGGCTTTGCCTATGTGCTTGATCGCACGGATGGCACGCTGCTGCGCGCTCACAACTATGTGACGGTGAACTGGGCCGAGAAGATCGACATGAAGACCGGTCGGCCGATCAAGGTCCCCGCGCACTCCCCGTTGGAAGTCAATGGCAACACCCAGGCCTGCCCGTCAGCGATGGGTGGCAAGGACCAGCAGCCCTGCGCGATCGATCCGGGCGAGCCCGGCATTGCGTATTGCCCGACCAACAACTGGTGCATGGAGGATGAGCCGCAGGCTCGTTCACACACGCAACAGGGCACGGTGTACGTGTTCGCCAACGTGTACATGTATCCCGAGAAGCCCGGCACTACCGGCAAGTTCAAGAAGTTCAACTTCCTGACGGGTGAGACGGTGTGGGAAATCCCGAATCCGTATCCGACCTGGGGTGGTGCGCTCGTGACCGACGGAGGCCTTGCCTTCTTCGGTGCCTTGAACGGAGACTTCTTCGCGGTTGACCGCAGCTCCGGCAAGGTGCTCTGGCAGCGTCGCCTCGGCTCGGGAATCATCGGCAACCCGATCACCTACCGGGTGGCGGGCAAGCAGTACGTTTCCATCTGGAGCGGCATCGGCGGCTGGATCGGCCTGCCAGTGACGGCGGGTTTGGATCTGTCCGACAAGTTCGGCGCGATCGGCGCCACGGCCATGACCAAGGCTGCCAACCTCGACAAGATCCCGATGGGCGGAACGCTGTACACCTTCCGGGTCGAATAAGCGGAAGGTTGTATCTGGTAGTCAGCTAACAGCGTCCGGTGTCTAATAGGCACCGGACGCTTTTTTTTGCACTGCGGAATTTGAGGCACGGTATGAAGAGGTGGTTGGCAGGGGCAGTTTCATTGGTCGCATTGGCGGCCCTGAGCGCAGCCGCACAGGCAGCTTCGCTGCGTATCTGCGCCGACCCCGGCAACATGCCCCTGTCGAACAACCGCGGCGAGGGATTTGAGAACAAGATCGCCGAGCTGCTCGCCAAGTCGATGGGCATGACGCGTGCAGTATTACTACCGTCCGACCATCGAGCGCGGTCTCACCCGCTCCACGCTCTACGCCGAAGAGTGTGACCTGATGATGGACATGCCGCTCGACACCGAGCGTGTCCTCACCACGGTGGCGCTGTATCGCAGCACGTTTGTGCTCGCATCGCGCACGGACAAGCACCTCGACGTCAAGAGCCTCGATGACCCGCGCCTGAAGAAGCTCAAGATCGGCGTCTACCAGACTTCAGCGATGCGCGAGGCACTCTTCGCGCACGACGTCTATAACGACAACGTCGTCATCCACTACCTCACGCACGATTCGGATCTCGTGCCCGAGGATCAGCCCTCCTACCAGGTGCAGGAGGTGATCGACGGCAAGCTCGACATCGCCGCCGTGTGGGGCCCGTTCGCCGGCTATTACAAGGTGACCAAGCACGAGCCGCTCACCCTCACGCCGGCCAACCTGATGGAAGACAGCGTGCCGCTGGAATTTGACATGGCGATCGCGGTGCGCACGAGCGACAAGCCGCTGCGCGAACAGCTCGACAAGGCGCTCAACAAGGAGCGCGACGGCATCCGCGCGATTCTCACCGAGTACGGCGTGCCGATGGTGAAGTGCGACGACTGCCTCGTCAGCGGCGATCTGCCTTCACACGGCCCCTACAAGGAGGCGAAGCCGAAATCAAATCCTGCGCCCTCGAACGTGAGCATCGCGCAGCTTGATGCCTGGCTCGCGCACGGGGCGAGCGTCAACGACGAACTCAATCATGCCGTCATCGCCGATGACCTGAAGCGCGTCTCCTACCTGCTCGAGAAGAAGCACGCCGACATCAATGCGGTCGACCTGCAAGGCGAGACGCCGCTCGGCAATGCCGTGCACCGCACGGCGCTGCCGCTCGTCAAATATCTCGTCGACCACGGTGCCGACGTCAATCTTGCGGATCGCGACGGCTGGACGCCGCTGATGCTGGCAGCGTGGCTTGATCAGGGGCAGATCATTCAGTACCTCGTCGACCACAGGGCGAAACCGGACGCGGCCGGCGCCAACGGCATGACTCCGCTTGCGATTGCTTCGCAGAACGGCAAGGACGTTGCCGCTGTAGCGCTCATCAATGGCCATGCCGATGCCAATCAGCCGATCGGCGCAGGTTACACACCGCTCATGCTCGCGGTCGCCGACCAGTCGACGGCGACGACGCAGGCGCTGCTTAGCCACGGGGCGAATGTGAACGCCAAGAACTCCGGTGGCGTGACGGCACTCATGATTGCCGCCTTCCAGGACCAGGCGAGCCTCGCCAACCTGCTGGTGAAGGCGGGCGCCGATGTTGGGGCGCGCAACGACAATGGCGAAACCGCGCTCAGCATTGCGCGGCAGCACGACCGCCAGGCCGTGCTCAAGGTGCTGGAACAACCCGCCGTTTCTGCCGTTTCCAACCAAGGCAGCACCGGCAGCTAGATAACGAAGAGTCGAAAAGGCCTCGAGGAGTAGAACAGTGTCGATCAGAATTTGGTTCGGCTGTCTGGCGGCGGCCACGATCATCGGCTCCGCTGCACACGGCCAGAGCTCCTCCCGGGCGCCCGCCGCGGCCACCACCCCGCCCGCAGGAGCAGCGACGGGCGCCGCCCCCGCCGGCGCAGCGGCGGCTGGCGGCAGCATGACGCCGCAGGCGCTCGTCGACAAAACCCCCAAGGGGCAGCTGAAGAATCCCTACAAGGACACGGACGCTGCGATCGTCGCGGCCGGTAGGACCGTGTTCTTAGGCTCAGGCTGCAACGGCTGCCACGGCGGCGGCGGCGGCGGCGGCATGTGCCCGCCGCTGATCAACGACGTCTGGGTCTACGGCGGCGATGACGACACGCTCTTCCGGCTGGTGACGCTCGGCTCGGACGCCTTGCAGGCCAAGGGCTACATGCGTACAGGAATGGAACACGTCGTGGGCCCGATGCCCCCAATGGGTGCAATCATCCCGACGGCGGATGACTTATGGAAGGTCATTACGTTCATCCGCTCCAATTACAACGGCGCGCCGAAGTGCAAATACGGCTGCCCGGAAGAGGCACCGCCACCAGCGGGGTCTTGAGGGCTCGCAATTAAAGGAATTCAGCGCTTTGCGCGCACTGCCATTAGCGCTACTCTGATCCGACGAGGCGATTAGGCACGGGTTGATTTGTTGGCGTTGCCGCTTGCGGCCGACGCGCACCAGCGACCGGGCCGGCGAGGGGGCTGATGCGACTGGGACTTGAGAGCCGAGCGCACGCAGAGCTGGTGCAATCTGCAGTGCGCGGATATTTGACCGGCCATCACGTCGATGAGGCCGTGCGCTGCTCGTGGGATCGCTGTCTTACGAGCTACGCCCTCGATGCACGGCAGGCGAAGAAGCCAACCACCGTCGAGCAGAGCGATCTGCGCGCACGCAAGGAGCGCCTGGGCTCGTTGCTGTCCATCGCGCGCATCGAGATCGCCAATCTCGGGCGGCTCATGCAGCACTCGCACTTCGGCATCATGCTTACCGACTGGGACGGCGTCATTGTCAGCTATGCGGGTGATCCGGGGTTTGCGGCGACCGCGCGCCGCAGCGGCTTTCGCGAGGGCGTCATCTGGAGCGAGCGCGAACTCGGCACCAACGGCATGGGGACGTGTCTTGTCACGCAGCGGCCCATCGTCATTCACCGCCGCGATCACTTCCTCGTGCAGAACACGCAGCTCACTTGCTCGGCCGCCCCGATATTTGACATGCAGGGCAAGCTGCTCGCGACCCTCGACATCTCCGGCGCCACCTCGCGCGCGCAAACACACACGCTCGCGCTCGTCGATTTCGCTGCACAAAACATCGAGAACCGCGCGCTGCTCGAGGCCTGCAGGAAGCTCGGGGTGCTGCGCTTTCACCGCTGCCCCGAATTCGTGAGCACGCCCGGCGAGGGGGTGCTGGCCTTTGATGAAGCAGGCACGATCCGCGGCGCCAATCGCGCGGCGTTGAAGCTGCTCGGGTACCGCACGCACGAGGCGCTTTGCGGCCAGCGTGTCGAGACGGTACTCGACACCTCCGTTGAAGCGCTGATCCACCTGTCGTGGCGCCATGGATTCCGCCCCGAGGCTCTGCCGTCGCGTTTCGGGCCGCAGCGCTGGTTCGCCGCCGTGCAGGCGCCGGCGGAGTCGGCGCGGCGCAGCACGCTCAACGCGGGCGCTGCAGCGACAGTGCCGGTGCTCGCAGGCCCGAGCCTGCGTGCGCCGCCGCCCGCGACGGACGCTGCTGCAACGCTGCCGCGCGCCGAACCTGAAGCCGGCGACGTTCTCGGCAACGCCGAATGCGATGCACTGCGGCGCACTCTGGAAGCGTGCCGCTGGAACATCAGCGCAACCGCGGTGCGACTGCGCTTAAGCCGCCGCACGATCTATCGCAAGATGTACCGGCACGGTATCGCGCGCCACAGTAACGAGGGGCTTGACGATAAGTAACAGCTCGGCGCCCAACAGCATTTTGTAGTGGCAGCGGCGCGTCAGCACTGACACACTAGCACGGTCGATGAGCAGGCTCGGCCGTCGCAGGCAGGCGACATAAATCGCACTTGTGCACGGAGACAAGTGGGGCCATATCAGCGACTTCGCTCGAGGAGTCAGCGGTGTTTCCCCTTCGCGCACAGCCCGTGGCGCTCATTGCCACTTTACTCATTGCCGGTACAGCAGTAGCCGCGCCGCCGCCTGCCCCCACGACGTCCCCAGGCCCACCGCCCGCCGCTGCCGCGCCCGCTTCTGCCGCAGTGCCGCATCCGGCGGCGGCACACGTTGAGCCCTTCACTTTCGCAAGCGTCGAGCATCTGGCGCAGCAACGCTCGCAGGAGGATTACCGCGATCGCTCCTCGCCGCTGCCGACGCGGCTTGCGAAGCTGAGCTACGACCAGTTCCGCGACATCCGCTACAAGGGACAGATGGCGCTGTGGCACGATCAGTCGCTGTTCGAAGTGCAGTTCTTTCATCGCGGCTTCACCTTCGCGCGCCAGGTCAACATCAATGAGGTGAACGCCGCAGGTGTCAGCCGCCCGATTCTCTACAGTCCGACGCTCTTTACATTCGGGCATTTGACGGCGATGACGATCAAGGATCTGCCACAGCGCATCGGTTTCGCCGGTTTTCGCGTGCATTACCCGCTGCACACGCCGCTCTATAAGGATGAGCTTGCGGTGTTTCTAGGGGCTTCGTATTTCAAAGTGCTGGGCCGGCGCCAGGGCTATGGACTCTCCGCGCGCGGCCTTGCGGTGAATACCGCAACGGTCGGCGGCGAGGAGTTTCCGGCGTTCACGGATTTCTGGCTGGTGCGTCCCGAGAAGACGCAACGGGTGCTGACGATTTACGCGCTCCTCGACAGCGAAAGTGTTACCGGCGCCTATCGCTTCGACCTGCACCCGGATTCGATGACCCAGGTCGACGTCACGGCCGAAATCTACCCTCGCAAGGACATCGAAAAAGTGGGCATCGCCCCGCTGACGTCGATGTTCCTTTTTGGCGAAGACCACGCGGGCCGGCATTTCGAAGACTTTCGCCCCGAAGTGCACGACAGCGACGGGCTGATGGAGCAGACCGGCAAGGGCGAATGGCTGTGGCGGCCACTGTCGAATCCCAAAGAGCTGCGCGTCAGCCGCCTGATGGACCGCAACCCGCGCGGCTTCGGCCTCATCCAGCGCGATCGCAGTTTCGATCACTATCAGGACGCCGAGTCGCGTTTCCAGGCACGTCCGAGTTACTGGATCGAGCCGCGCGGGGAATGGGGCGACGGCGGCGTGGAGCTCGTGGAGATCCCGAGCGATGAGGAGACGAACGACAACATCGTGACCTACTGGGTGCCGAGCGCGCCGGTGAAGGCGCATCAGACACTCAAGTACTCCTATGTGCTGTCGGCCTATTCCGAATCGCCGCTCTGGCCCCCGGCGGGCAAGGTAATTGCGACGCGCACCGGCACCGCCAGCATCCCGGGAGCCAGCAGCAAGGCGAATAGCCGGCGGCGGTTCGTGATCGATTTTGCAGGCGGGTCACTGGCTGATATGAATCCGTCGCAGGCGGTGACGGCGGCGGTATCGGCCAACCGCGGGCAGATTGACAACGTGACAGTGGAGAGGATCCTTGAGACGGGAGCTTGGCGAGTAGCATTTCGTTATACGCCCGATGGCACTCGGCCGGCCGATCTGCATTGTTACTTAACACTATACGGGGAGTCGTTGACCGAGACGTGGACGTACCTGTGGAACCCTTGAGCTTTACCCGCAGCGGCGCGCACCGCCGCGAGGCATTTCTCAGGCGCACGCTTTTTTTCGGCCTGACGCTGTGCACGGCGGCGTTCGCCACCAGCCTCATGCTGAGCATTCTGGGGGCGAACGGCCTGCACGCGCTCGAGACCGTGGCGCTCGTGCTCTTCTCGGTGCTCTTCACCTGGATCGCGGCGTCCTTCTGGACGGCGATCGCAGGGTTTCTGGTCAAGATCGCCGGTCGCGACCCGGCGGTGCTCAATGCAAGCGAAGTTGCGGCGCGACCGCTCACGATGCGCATCGCGATCGTCATGCCGATCTACAACGAGGATGTCGCCCGGGTGAGCGCCGGCATCGATGCGATCTGGGCGTCAGTGCAGGAACAGTCCGACGCCGCGGCGTTCGATTTCTTCATCCTCTCCGATACACGCTCCGCCGAAATTGCGGCGCAGGAGGAGCACGCCTGGCGCGCGCTCGTCGCAAAGCATCACGCCGACGGGCGCATGTTCTATCGGCGCCGTGCGCAAAACATCGCCCGCAAGTCCGGCAACATTGCGGATTTCATCACCACCTGGGGCGCGGCCTACGAGTGCTTCGTGGTGCTGGACGCCGACAGTGTGATGACGGGCGACACCGTCGTCACCCTGGCGCGCTTGATGCAGGCCCATCCGCATGCCGGCATCATCCAGGGGCTGCCGCTGCCTGCGGGCCGCGATACGCTGTTCGCGCGCATGATCCAATTTGCGGCGCGACTCAACGGGCCGATGCTGGCGAGCGGGCTTGCGTTCTGGCAGCTCGAGGGCGGCAACTACTGGGGGCACAACGCCATCCTGCGCACCCGCTACTTTGCAAACTTCTGCGCCCTGCCGAAGCTGTCGGGAAAGCCGCCCTTTGGGGGCGAGATCCTGAGCCACGACTTTGTCGAAGCAGCTTTTATGCGCCGCGCGGGTTGCGAGGTGTGGCTGGTCCCTGATCTGGGTGGCAACTGGGAAGAGCTACCCACGAACGTGGTGGATTTTGCGGCGCGCGACCGGCGCTGGACCCAGGGCAATCTGCAGCACTGCCGCGTGCTGCCGATGAAGGGAATTCCGTGGCTGAGCCGTCTGCACATGCTGACGGGGATCCTCTCCTACCTCACCTCGCCCATGTGGTTTTCCATTCTGGTCGTGAGCTCGATCCTGACGTGCATGCTTGCCATGCACGAGCCGGTGTATTTCCAGCCGGGCGTACATTCGCTGTTTCCGGACTGGCCCATATCGCGCCCGCACGAGATCGCGGTGCTGCTGGTGATGACGATCGTCGTGCTGCTCTTGCCGAAGCTGCTGGGCGCGACTTTGGCCATTGTGAACCGTTCGCTGCGGCGCGGCTTCGGCGGGCTGCGCGGCCTTCTGCCAAGCCTCCTCATCGAGCAGGTGTTCAGCATGCTGCTCGCTCCGGTGATGATGATTTTCCACAGTCTCTTCGTCGTCAGCACGCTGGCCGGCAAGAACGTCCGCTGGGATGCGCAGCCGCGCTCGAATCGCGGACTCTCTTATCGCGAGGCCCTGCGGCGCCACGCGCTGCACATGGCGCTCGGCCTCGTCTGGGGCGCCGTGATCCTGAAGTGCGCGCCGAGCTTTTTCTGGTGGATCATGCCGGTGCTTGCCGGCCTGCTGTTGTCGGTGCCTCTGGCGGTCTGGACGTCGGGTCCCAAGCTTGGGCCGCTGCTGCGCCGCTGGGGGCTGCTCTTGACGCCGGAGGAGACGCAGATGCCGCGGGAGCTGGCGGCCGTGCACTGCGGGCGCACACTCATGTTAGACGGGGCGCCCGAGCCCACCACGAGGGTACCGGCGCCTGCGCCGCTGCGCATGGGGCCAGCCTCTTCGGTCTCCCTTGGCCTGCGCAGCTCCATTGAGCCGCTCGCGCAGGTCGCCCCCGCCGCCGTCGCTCTCGTGCCGCCGGCGGATTCGGTTAGGATGCCCTGATCATCCTTTAGCGGGCATCGGGGCTGACCATAAGCGCCTTGGAGTCATTTCACCCGGCGGTTGCGGCCTGGTTTCGGCGCAGTTTTGATGCGCCCACACCGGCTCAGGAGCAGGCCTGGCCTGCGATCCGCGCCGCCCGCCACGTGCTCGTCGCCGCGCCGACGGGATCGGGCAAGACTTTCGCAGCGTTCCTGACCGCCATCGATGAGCTGCTGCGCGTGGGGCTTGCGACGGGGTTGGCGGATGAGACGCAGCTTGTGTACGTCTCGCCGCTGAAGGCGCTCTCCAACGACATCCAGCGCAACCTTGAGGTGCCGCTGGCGGGCATTCGCGAGGAGCTGCGCGCGCGCGGCCTGCCCGATGTTGAGATCCGCACGCTCGTGCGCACCGGCGACACCCCGCAGAGCGAGCGGGCAAGTATGCGGCGGCGGCCGCCGCATATCATTGTCACGACCCCCGAATCGCTCTACGTCCTGCTCGGCTCCGAATCGGGCCGCAAGACGCTCTTGACAACGCGCACCGTGATTGTGGATGAGATACACGCGCTCGCTGGCAGCAAGCGCGGCGCGCACCTGGCGCTGTCCCTTGAGCGGCTGCGCGCGCTGGTGGGCGGCACGCTCACGCGCATCGGCCTGTCGGCCACGCAGAAACCGCTGGCCGAGGTTGCACGGCTGCTGGTGGGCGGTGAGGCTACCGATGTCGATGCGGCCTGCACGATCGTCGACATGGGTCATGCGCGCGCGCGCGATCTTGCGATCGAAGTGCCGCGCTCACCTCTTGAAGCGGTGATGTCGGGCGAGGTGTGGACGGAGATCTACGAGCGCCTGGCCGAGCTCATCCGCGAACATCGCACGACGCTCGTATTCGTGAATACGCGGCGCCTCGTCGAGCGCGTCGCGCGCCATCTGTCCGAACGGCTTGGCGAGGAGCACGTGGCCGCTCATCACGGCAGCCTCTCCAAGGAGCGGCGACACCACGCCGAGCAGCGCTTGAAGCGCGGGGAGTTGAAGGCGCTCGTTGCAACGGCGTCGCTCGAACTCGGCATCGACATTGGTGATGTCGACCTCGTATGTCAATTAAGCTCGCCGCACTCCATCAACGCCTTCCTGCAGCGCGTGGGGCGCGCGGGCCACGCGGTCGGCGGCACCTCCAAGGGGCGGCTTTTTCCGCTCTCGCGCGACGATCTTGTGGAGTGCGCGGCGCTCATCGATGCAGTGCGCCGCGGGGAGCTTGACCAGCTGCGCGTTCCCGCCGAGGCACTCGACGTGCTCGCACAGCAGATCACCGCCGAGGTTGCCGCACAGGAGTGGCCGGAGGAGGCGCTCTTTGAGCTCGTGCGGCGCGCCTATCCGTATCGAGCTCTCGAGCGCAAGACATTTGACGCCGTGCTCGCGATGCTCGCCCAGGGCTACAGCACGAGCCGCGGCCGCCACGGCGCGCTCATTCATCACGACGCCGTCAACCACGTGTTGCGCCCGCGCCGCGGCGCGCGCCTCACGGCCCTCACCAGCGGCGGCACGATCCCGGACACCGCGGACTACGCCGTGCTCCTCGAGCCCGAAGCGCACATCGTCGGCACGGTGCACGAGGATTTTGCGGTCGAGAGCCTCGCGGGGGATGTCTTCCAGCTCGGCAATGCCTCGTATCGCATCCGCCGCGTCGAGCGCGGCACGGTGCGCGTTGAGGATGCGCACGGGCAGCCGCCGACGATTCCCTTCTGGTTGGGTGAGGCGCCCGGCAGGAGCGATGAGCTCTCGCGCGCGGTGTCGCGCCTGCGCGCGAGGCTCACCACCGAGCTTGATGGCGGGGAGGGCGCGGCCGCCGAGTACCTCACCACGAGCCTGGGGATTGCCGTCCCCGCAGCGCAGCAGCTCGCGGCGTATTTGGGGAGCGCGCGCGCGGCGCTCGGCTGCCTGCCGACGCAGGACACGATCGTGTTCGAGCGCTTCTTTGATGAGTCGGGCGGCATGCAGTTCGTGATTCATACGCCCTTCGGCAGCCGCGTGAATCGTGCCTGGGGGCTCGCGCTGCGCAAGCGCTTCTGCCGCAAGTTCAACTTCGAGCTGCAGGCGGCGGCGACCGAGGACAACCTCATCCTGTCGCTCACTAGTGCGCACAGCTTCGACCTTGCGGACGCGGCGCGCTATCTGCACTCGGCGAGCGTGCGGCCGCTGCTGGTGCAGGCGTTGTGTGCCGCGCCGATGTTTGGCGTACGCTGGCGCTGGGTAGCGGGCGTCGCGCTCGCGCTGCCGCGCTTTCGCGGCGGCAAGAAGGTGCCGCCGCAGATCGCGCGCATGCAGGCAGAGGATCTGCTCGCGTCGATCTTCCCCGACCAGGTGGCCTGTGCCGAGAATCTCACGGGCGAGCTTGAGGTTCCCGATCATCCGCTCGTCAATCAGACGGTGTGCGACTGCCTCGAAGAGGCGATGGATATCGATGCGCTCGAGGAGCTCTTGCGCCGGCTCGAGAGCGGCAGCATTCGCGTCGTGGCGCGCGACCTCACCGAGCCATCGCCGCTCGCACTCGAAGTACTCGCTGCGCGCCCCTACGCCTATCTTGATGATGCCCCGCTCGAGGAGCGCCGCACCCAGGCGGTCATGGGCCGTCGCTGGCTCGATCCTGACAGCGCAGCCGACATCGGGCGGCTTGATGCCGCGGCGGTGCAGCGCGTGCGCGAGCAGGCGTGGCCCGATGCGCCGACGGCGGATGAACTGCACGATGCGCTCCTGTGGCTCACGTTCATGACGCGCGGCGAGGTCGCGGCGAATCCGCTCTGGCCGCCGCTCATCGCGCAGCTTGAAGCGGCGCGGCGCGTCGTGCCCGTCACGATGGGTGAGGGCGCCGGGCTTTGGACGGCCGCCGAGCGTCAGGATCTTTTCCAAGCGCTGGGGACGAGCGAGCAGCGCGCGGCGGCGCTCATCGAGATCGTGCGCGGGCGGCTCGAGGGCTTGGGTCCCGTCTCGGCCGCGCAGATCGCCGCCTCGCTTGCTGTGCCGCAAGGGGAGATCAATCAGGCGCTGCTTGCGCTGCAGGCGGAAGGCTTTGCGATGCGCGGGCGCTTCACGCCCGAGGTCGCAGTCGATGAATGGTGCGACCGGCGCCTCCTCGCGCGCATTCATCGCTACACCGTCAATCGGCTGCGCGCGGAGATTGAGCCCGTGGCGCCGCGCGATTTCATGCGCTTCCTGTTCGAGTGGCAGCGCGTTGCGCAGCACTCGCGCATGCAGGGGCCCGATGCCGTGGCCGCCGTGCTCGGGCAGCTCGAGGGGACGGAGGCTCCCGCGGGCGCATGGGAGACGGAGATCCTTCCCGCCCGCATCACCGAGTACGAACCGGCGTGGCTTGATGAGCACTGCCTGTCGGGACGCTTCGTGTGGACGCGCCTGGCGGCACGCGCGGCCGATCCGCAGCGCGGCGCTGCGCCGGTGCGCGCAACACCCATCGCGCTGATCGCGCGGCGTAGTCTCAAGGCCTGGTCGGCGTTCACCACGGCGCTGCCGAACGAGCAGCTCACCGCCAACGCGCGCGCGCTTGCGGACTGTTTGCGCAGCGACGGTGCTTTGTTCTTTGACGACATTGTCGAAGCCACCCATCTTCTGCCCACGCAGGTCGAGGCGGCGCTGGCCGAGCTTGTCGCCTTGGGGCTTGTCAATTCGGATAGCTTCGGCGGGCTGCGTGCGCTGCTCGTGCCGGCTGAACGACGCGCCGGCCGCGGCTCATCGCGGCGCCGCCGCCGGGCGCTCTTTGGGATGGCCGATGCCGGACGCTGGGCGCTCGTGCGCCGCGCGAGCCCTGTGCAAGGAGCGCCCGCTGCCGATAACGATGCGGTGGAGCACATCGTGCGCACGCTGCTGCGTCGCTGGGGAGTGCTCTTCTGGAGCGTGCTGGCGCGCGAAGCGGACTGGTTGCCGCCGTGGCGCGACCTGCTGCGCTGCTGCCGCCGCCTCGAGGCGCGCGGCGAGATACGCGGCGGGCGCTTCGTCGCCGGCTTCTCGGGCGAGCAATATGCCACCCTCGATGCCGTAGGGCTGCTGCGCGACATTCGCCGCAAGGGCGGCGATGCCCAGTGGTTGTCGCTCTCGGCGGCCGATCCGTTGAATCTCATCGGCATCGTCACGCCCGGCGCGCGCCTGCCTGCGCTTACCGGCAATCGGCTGCTCTATCGCGACGGCCTGCCCGTCGCCGTGTTTTGCGGCGGGGAGGTTACTTTCCTGCAGGAGCTTGACGCCAAGGAAGCCTGGGAAGCACAGAACCTTCTGCTGCGTCGCCACGTGCCCGCCGCTCTTGCCGATCTTGCCTAAGTTCAGCCGCAGCGCGCACGGTGAGCGTGTTGCCATCGCCAACAGCATTCGCCAACATGCCGCCGCCTAGCCAGGATTCTTCAATGCCCGAGAGCGGCGCCCCATCGATTTTGCCACCCCCACAATCCGGCAGCGGCGAGCCCGGCGTGCCAGGCCCGGGGTTGCACGATGTGTTTGTGAGCTATGCCTCGCAAGACGGCGCGGTTGCGAATGCGATCGTCGCGGCGCTCGAGCGGCATGGATTGCGCTGCTGGATCGCACCCCGCGATGTCACGCCAGGCGCGCTCTACGCCGATCTCATCATCCGCGCGATCAACGGGGCCAAGGTTCTCGTTCTCGTGCTGTCGCAAAACTCGGTGTCCTCCTCACACGTCAGTAAGGAGATTGAGCGCGCCTCATCGAAGCATCGACCCATCATCGCGGTGCGCACCGACGCAACGCCACTGACGACGGCGCTCGAATATTTTCTCTCCGAATCGCAGTGGATCGATGCCGGCGCCGAAGGCATGGAGGCTGCTTCCGCCAAGCTCACTGACGCCGTACGGCGCCTCATTGCCTCGCCAGCGGGAGTACGAGCAGACGCTGCCGTCGCAGCGCCATCCGGCCGGCCTGCCAAAGCAAGCGCGCGCACGCAACGTGCGCTGATCATTGCAGGCGTTGCGGCGGCCGTTGTTGTGATCGCGGCAGGGGTGTACTGGGTCTCGAGAAGCCGCGCGCCGCAAGTGGCCGCGGTCGCGCCGCCGAGTCCGGCCGGTGCAGCCGCCGTGCCGGCGGCAGTCAAACAGGCGGGCCCGCCGGCACACTCGATCGCCGTACTGCCGTTCGTCAACATGAGCGGCGACCCCAAGCAGGATTACTTCTCCGATGGCCTCTCGGAGGAACTCCTGAACTCGCTCGCTGCCATTCCCGATCTGCAGGTTGCCGCGCGCACCTCCTCATTCAGCTTCAAGGGCAAAAATACCGATGTCGCCGACATCGGCCACAAGCTCAATGTCGGCGCGGTACTCGAGGGCAGCGTGCGCAAGGACGGCAACGAAGTGCGCATCACCGCGCAGCTCATCAACGCATTGACGGGCTTTCACCTCTGGTCGCACACCTACGATCGGGATCTGAGGAACGTGCTTGCGCTGCAGACGGAGATCGCCACCGCGGTGACCAAAGCCTTGCAGGCGACCTTAATGACCGATGTGGCGGCCAGCATCGAGCTCGGCGGTACACAGAATCCGGCCGCGTTCGATGCCTACCTGCGCGGTATGAATCTGGATCGCTTGTGGTACGACAAGCAGCACATGCTGGAGCAAATCGCGGCCTACCTGGAGGCCATCCGGCTCGATCCGAAGTATGCCAAGGCCTACGTGGGGGCGGCGAATGCGCTGAACAGTTACGCCAACAACTATGCCCCGGGGGGCGATGAGGAGCGCTCCTACTTCCGACGCGCGCGCGAGAATGCCGAGAAGGCGGTGGCGCTTGCTCCTGAGCTCGGGACGGCGCATGCCGCGCTCGCCCAAGTGCTCGAGCGCGGGTCGCTGGATTTCGCGCGTGCGCAGTCCGAGTACGAGCGCGCCCTGGCGCTTGCGCCGAACGACGTCGATGTGCTGCAGCGCGCGGGTGTCTTTCTGGTCAATATGGGCAAGACCGGCACCGGGATTGCCGATGTGCGCAAGGCGATCTTGCTCGATCAGCTCAATCCTGGCGGCTTTGCGCGTCTTGCCGTTGCGCTCGGCAATGCGCGGCGCTTTCAGGAATCCATCGAGGCGGCGAATCGCGCTCTGCAGATCAACCCGGAGGACTTGGGGATGATCAATAGCCGCGGCCTCGACGAGCTTGCGCTCGGCCAGCTTGACGCCGCGCAAAAAGATTGCGGCATGGCAAACCGAACCTGGATCGGCAAGCTGTGCATGGCGATTGTGGACGACAAGCTGCACCATCACCCGGATGCCGAGGCAGAGCTCGCGGCGATGCAGAAAGAGCTGGGAGAGGGTGCCTCCTATCAGTATGCGGAGATCTATGCGCAATGGGGTGATGTGCCGCATGCGCTGCGGTGGCTCGACACGGCATACCATCTTCCGGATCCGGGCATCAGCACGTCGAAAGTAGATAACCTGATCGATCCACTGCGCAAAGAGCCCCGCTTCCAGGAGATCGAGCGCAAGCTCAATTTTCCCAATTGATGTATCGCCAGATATCGCGCCGTACGACATGACGACCCCCGTGATTGACCGCGCTGCAATTGCTGAGACGTATCGCCACATTCGGCCGTTCGTGCGCCGCACGCCCGTCATCGAGGTCGATGGTGCTGACTTGGGAATCCCGGGCGTGCAAGTGCTCTTCAAGCTCGAGCTCTTGCAGCATGCGGGTTCTTTCAAGGCACGCGGCGCATTCGCCAATCTGCTGTTGCGCGAGGTCCCGCCGGCCGGCGTCGCGGCGGCATCGGGCGGCAACCATGGCATCGCCGTGGCCTACGCCGCGATGCGCCTTAAGAAGCCGGCGCGCATCTTCGTGCCCAATGTGGCTTCGCCCGTGAAGATGGCACGCATTCGCGAATGTGGCGCCGAGCTCGTGGTGGCGGGCGAGCGCTACCAGGATGCGCTGGCGGCGAGCGAGGAGTGGGTGCGCACCTCGGGGGCTATGCCGGTGCATGCCTTTGACCAGCCCGAAACCCTGCTCGGCCAGGGCAGCGTCGGGCTTGAGTACGACGAGCAGGCGCCAAGACTCGATGCGCTGCTGGTCGCAGTCGGCGGCGGGGGGCTCATCGGCGGGATCGCCGCATGGTACGGCGGCGGCACACGTATCGTCGGCGTTGAGCCGGAGATGGCGCCGACGCTCGAGCGCGCGCTCGCCGCGGGCAAACCGGTGGATGCTGATGCCGGCGGCATCGCCGCCGATTCGCTCGCGCCCAAAAGAGTCGGCGCGCTCATGTTTCCCATCGCCCAGCGCTACATCGAGCGGGTGATCCTGGTGCCCGACGCGGCGATTGAGGCGGCACAGCAGAAGCTCTGGGACGTGCTGCGCATCGTCACTGAACCCGGCGGTGCGGCGGCCTGTGCGGCACTGCTCTCCGGGCTGTACGCGGTGCGCCCGGGCGAACGTGTCGGCGTGCTCCTTTGCGGCGGCAATACGACGGCGGTCAATTTTGGGAAGAGGGCGGCATGAAAGCGATCCGTGTTGAGAAGCCCGGCGGGCGCGAGGTCCTGCAGTATCGCGACGTGCCGGACCCGCAGCCCGAGCGCGGCCAGGTGCTCGTGGCGCTCGAGTACGCAGGCGTCAACTTCTACGATGTCTATCAGCGCATGGGCCTGTATCCGGTCGCGCTGCCGTGCACACTCGGTACCGAGGCGGCCGGGCGCGTGGCCACCGTCGGAGCTGAGGTGAGTGAGTTTCGCGAGGGCGACCGCGTCGCCTATCAGGGCGTGCAGGGCGCCTATGCAGAGCGCGCCGTCGTGCCCGCCGAGCGACTCATCAAACTGCCCGACGCCGTGACGACCCGCATCGCAGCCGCGCTCATGCTGCAGGGATTGACCGCGCACTACCTGGCGACGTCAACCTATGCGCTAAAAGCGGGCGATACCGCGCTCGTGCACGCCGCGGCCGGCGGCGTGGGCCTGCTGCTGTGCCAGATCGCCAAACTGCGCGGCGCGCGCGTCATTGGCACCGTATCCACCGAGAACAAGGCAAAGCTCGCCCGCGGCGCGGGAGCCGATCACGTGATCCTGTACACCCAGCAGGATTTCGTGGCGGAAACCAAGCGTCTGACCGAAAACCGCGGCGTCAATGTTGTCTACGACTCCGTCGGCCTGACGACCTTCGACGGCAGTCTCAATAGTCTGCGGCCACGCGGCCTGCTCGCGCTCTTCGGGCAATCGAGCGGCCCGGTGCCGCCGCTGAGCCCGCAGCTGCTCAATCAGAAAGGCTCTCTCTATCTGACACGCCCGACGCTCGCGCACTATGCCGCGACGCGAGACGAATTGCTGAGCCGTGCGAACGAGCTCTTTGGCTGGCTGCGCGATGGCAAGCTCTCGGTACGCATCGATCGCGAGGTTCCGCTGAAGGATGTCGCCGAGGCGCACCGCGCACTTGAGAGCCGCGAGACGACCGGCAAGGTGCTCCTGAATATCTGACGGGCGCCGCGCGGCGCGAGCTAGGGCATGTTGCGATTCGCCAGGTGCGTACGCGCGCGCACGATGAAGTGCAGCGGATCATCTGGCGTGATGAGGATGGTGCGCCTGGCAAACTGCAGAACCACCGCGCGCGCCGGATCGGTTGCGAACGCGCGATACAAGCCGAGCCGGCGTGATCCAGAAGTATCCCGTGAACGCGAACAGTCCGCCGTTGCCGAAGAGGCGCAGTGCGCCCTTGAAGGCGAGCGGATCTGCATTCACCGCTTGAAGCTCGGCGAGTGGAAACGAATTGCTCCAGAGCGGGCGGCGCACCTCAAGTTCAGTAGAACTTAGCGCGTAGCCGGAAACCATGTTCACCAAGGCGATCGCGAGCACCAACACCGGCAGTGCGATCAGCAACGCGCGTGTCGGCCAGAGCCGTGCCGGCAGGCCGAACGTGCCTACCACGGCGATGAGTGCGAGCAGGCAGGTGGACACTGTCGATGCCCTCTTCAGCGAGCGGCTCCAGGGCGCGCCAAACTCGAGCGTCATCCGCGGGAGATGCCGGAGAGCTGCTCGAGCGCGCGCATCTGCAGCTGCGTCGAGTCGGAATCCTGCAGCAGCTGATTCGCCTCGCGAATGAAGGGCGTGACGTCCTGCGCGCCGGCAGGGGCTTGCTGATGAGATAGCCTTGCGCAAAATCGCAGCCGAGCCGGCGCAGCAGATTCCAGGCCTCGACATTCTCAACGCCCTCGGCGACGACGCGCAGCCCCATGCTGTGCGCAAGCTCGATCGTCGAGGTCACGATCATGGCGTCATCGGGACGTGCGTGCGCGTGTGCGATCAGGGAGCGGTCGATCTTGAGCTCATCGACCGGCAGGCGCGAGAGCTGCGCGAGCGAGGAGTAGCCGGTGCCGAAGTCGTCCATGGCGAAGCGCACGCCCGCCACGCGCAGCAATTGCATGTGGCGCGCGGCCAGCACCGGGTCGCGCATGACCGCGCTCTCGGTGATTTCGAGCACGAGCTTGGTCGGCGATATGCCGTGCTGCTCGAGGCACGCGCAGCACCTCATCGCCGAGCTGCGGATCGAGAATGTCGGAGGCCGACAGATTGACCGCGACATCGATCTCCAAGCCAGAGCGCGCGCCATTCGGCCATCTGCCGGATCGCCTCGCCGACGACCCAGCTCGTGAGGCGGCGGGTGTTGCCGGTCTGCTCCGCGAGCGGCACGAACTCCGCGGGGGAGACCTGCTCCGAGCTGCGCATGCGTCCAGCGGGCGAGCGCTTCGAGGCTCTTCAGTGTGCGTGTCGCCATCTCGACCTTGGGCTGGTAGACGAGCTTGCAGCCCCACGTTCTGCTCGAGCGCGCGGCGCAGCTCGGTCACCAGCATCGAGGCGCCGGCGGTGCTGCTCGTCGCGGCCGGCGCGATAGATGCGCAACCGGAGTGCGCGCATCCTGCGCATCGTGCAGCGCCATCTGCGCGCAGCGCAGCAGCTCGCGCGCGCTCTGCCCATGCTCCGGATACACGCGAGATGCCGGCGATCGGATGCAGTTCGAGGCCAGCACCGGCGACGATGAAGTTGGCAGCGATGATTCCGGTCAGCTGCTCGGCGATGCAGCGGCGCGCGCTGCAGCGAGCAGGGCGAGGCCATGACGAGGAACTGCTGGGCGGAAAGGCGCGCGACGAGATCGTTCGGCGCGACATTCTGCCGCAGGCGCCGCGCCGCCTCGCTCAGTGCCTCGTCGCCGACATGATGACCGAGTGAGGCGTTGATGTCCGAAAGGTTGCGCAGGTCGATGAGGATCAGCGCAAAGGACGCGGCGGCATCGTCGCGCATCCTGCTGATCGATGTGGTTCTCCGCAAACGCGCGGTTCGGCAGTCCCGTCAGCGCGTCGTGATAGGCGAGCTGCGTAATGCGCGTCTCGCGCACCGCGATGCCCTGCTGCATGGTATTGAAGGTCGAGGCGAGCTGGCGGAAATCTTTGGCGCCGCGCGGCACGACCGGCCGGCCGTAGCGGCCTTCCTCGATGCGCCGCGCCGCCTGCACGAGTTCGGCGATCGGACGCGAGGCGCTGTTGCCCGCCAGCATGCCGATGCCGCGCGGCGAGGAGCAGTGCGACGGTGCCGATCAGGAGCATGGCATCGCGCAGGTCGCGATACGGCGCGAGCACTTCGTGCATCGGCTGGTGCACCCAGACGTCGACCGAATCCGGGTTTGTCCGCGAGGCGCCGCGTGACGGTCAGATATTCCTCATGGCCGAGGCGCAGTGGCCAGGCACTCGCCGCGGTGACGCGCGACACCGTGCAGCGCCACGAGCGCCTGGCGCGCATTCGCCGCTCAAGGTGGATGCCACGTAGGTCGCGCCCGTCTCATCGCGGGTCACGAAGCTGATCGGGGTGCCGGCAAGCTCGCTCATGCGGCGCGCGAGACTATCGTCGATGGCGAATCCCATCGCCACCCAGCCGATGACGTCCGGTGCGCGCACCGGGGCAAGAAAGAACTGGTAGGCGCGCTTGCCGAGCACCATCACGTGCGGGCTGTCGCCGGCGATAGTCGGCGGCGCTCGCGAGCCGATGCAGCGCAGGCTCGGGCACGCGTGCGGTAGAGGCGAGCACGTGGCCGTGGTCATCGAGCAGCACCATGAGATCGGCGCCGATTCTCTGCACGTCGTTCTGGGCGGCCGAGAGCATGGTCGGCCCGTCGCCGGAGGCGACCGCCTCGCGAAATCCGAAGTCCGCGGCTAAGACGGAGACGCCGCTCGCCAGCTGCGAAGCGCGAAATTGCACGAGCTGCTGGACGAAAGTGCTGCCGGCGACGAGCTGCCGCGAGGCGCGATCGATGACGGAATGCTCGGTGCGCGCCAGCACTGCGATCAGCGTCACAGTTTGCGTGACGCAGACCAATCCGATGATCACCACGAGAAGTCGGTTGCGGAAGCTTCCCATAATCTGGGCTCAAATGCGGCGGTCGATACTATGCGCCGCCGCGTGACGCGTGCGAGCGTGGCACCACTGGACTGAGATATTGCGCACGTGTGCATTGCCATCATGTCGCGAATGAGCGCCAGGATCTGCGCCACTGCTGCTGGCCCTCTGCAGTACCGCACCGGCGCTGGCGGGAAGCCTCACGGTGCAGGCCAATCTTGCGAACCATGCAGACCTTTGCCGGCGCCGTCATCACCGTGCATGGCGAGCGAGCTCATGCAGCGCCGCGCCGGTCGCCGCCATCCTCGATCAGATCAATCTCACGTTCGTGCCGGACCTCATCGTCATTCCGGTCGGCTCGACGGTTGAATTTCCCAACAGCGACTCGGTGAGTCATCAGATCTATTCGTTCTCACCCACCAAACGCTTCCAGCTGCCGCTCTATCACGGCAAGCCCTATCCGCCGGTGCATTTTGATCAGGCGGGCATCGTCACTCTGGGCTGCAACATTCACGACCGGATGGTGGGCTACATCTACGTAACCGACGCCACGTATTTCGGGCGCACCGATGCGCACGGTGTCTGGACCGTTGCGAACGTGCCGCGCGGCACCTACCACGTCAGCCTGTGGCATCCGCTGCTGCGCGAGCCGCCCGCATCGCTCGATCGCGACGTGTCGGTCAGCGCGCGATGAGCCCGCCGCCGTCACCGTGCAGCTCGCGCAGGCGCTGCGGCCGGCGCCACTGCAGGCGACCGCGCGTTCCAGGGATCAATATTGAAAGCGCGTGCGCGCATTTGTCTTGCTGCTGCGGCGGTGTGCGCCGCGACGGCACATCCTGCGTGGAGCACGGACTGGGACCTTGTCCGCGGACCTGCGCCTGGTCGATTCCGACGGGCAGCACGTCTTTGTTTGACGGCGGCTTTGGCGCACTGCGCTATGACAGCGATCATGACGGGGCTGCAGGTAGGCCGGCTGCGCGCCGCGCTCACCCAGCCGCTGGGCGATGTGTTTGCTGTCAAGCTCGACGCCTCCTACTGGGGACAGGATGCCGCGCATCCGTTCGCCTTGACCGAAGGCTACCTTGAGTACCGCCCCTATCCGATCGACGGCTGGAAGGCGCGGGTGCGCCTCGGTGCCGACTATCCGCCGGTGTCGCTGGAGGATACGGCGGCGGGCTGGTCCTCGCCGTACACGATATCGAATTCCGCGCTGAATTCCTGGATCGGCGAGGAGATCCGCACCGTCGGGCTCGATGCGCAGCTCGAATGGCTCGGCACCCGCCTTGGGTCACGACTTTGATTTCGCGGCGAGCGGCGGAGTCTTTGGCTGGAATGAGCCGGCTGGTGTGGTAGTCGCAACCGGCGGCTTCTCCATCAATGATTTTCAGACCCCGCTCGGGGGCTACATCGGCGGACGCAACTCGGTCAGCGTTCTCCGAAAATCCGCTGTTTCGCCAGTATGATAATCGCGCCGGCTTTTATTTCAGTGCGCGAGGCGCGCTATCTCGATCGCGCGACGCTGCTCGTCACGCACTACGACAATCGCGCCGACCCGTCGGCCGGAATCGAAGGCACCTACGAATACGGCTGGAATACGCGCTTCAATGCCGCCGGGCTGCGCGTGGAGTTGGGCACCGGCTGGACCGCGATCGTGCAGTGGCTCGACGGGCACGACCGCCACCGCTCCCGGACGGATGACTTCTATTCGTGGCCGTTCTACGCGCAAGTTCGCGCTGCTCTCGCGGCAGTGGGGCCGCCACACGCTCAGCGCGCGCTATGACGTGTTCAGCGTCGAGAGCAACTGCCGACTACAACTTCGGTGCCGAAGACGGCCACGCCTGGACGCGTCGCCTACATGTTCGATCAGAGCTCGCACTGGCGCTTCGCGCTCGAGTGGGTGCATGTGACGAGCAATGTGGTCAACCGCTACCTCGAGCTCGATGAGCCGCAGTACGCCCGCGAGACCCAGGCGCAGCTTTCCGTGCGCTATACCCTCGGCTCCGATCGGCTCTACTAGAAGACTTGCGCGCCGGGGCCTCGCGCGCGCTCGAAAAGCCCGCACGAACAGGTAAACTTACGGGCTTCCCTCAGCCCGCCCGAGTCGATCATGTTCGAAGTTCTCGAGCGTCTGCCAGCCGACCCGATTCTCGCTTCCTTCGCGGCGTATCGCGCCGATACCGATCCGGCCAAAGTCGATCTTGGCATCGGCGTGTATCGCGACGATCACGGCGCGACGCCGATTCCCGCTGCGGTGAAGCGCGCCGAGGCGGCCATGCTTGCGCGCCAGCAGACGAAGGCCTACGTCGGCTCCGTCGGCAACCCGGCATTCAACCGGCGTTCGAGTCGCTGGTCCTCGGCGATCCACATGCGGCGCTCGCGGCGGGTCGCGTGTGCACCATCCAGTCGCCCGGCGGGTGCGGTGCGCTGCGCCTTGGCGCGGAGCTCATCAAGGCCGCCGCACCGCACGACGATCGTCTACGTGAGTACACCGACCTGGGCGAATCACGCCCCGCTCTCGGGGGTGCCGGGCTCGGCTTGCGAACTATCCGTACTACGACAGCGCGCGCGGCGGCATCGATTTCGACGCGCATGCTGGCGCCTTGCGGACGCTGCCCGCAGGCAGCGTGGTACTGCTGCACGCCTGCTGCCACAATCCGACGGGCGCCGATCTTACCGAGGCAGCAATGGCGCGAGCTGCTGCCGGTGTTCAAGCGCGGCGCGCTGCTGCCGTTCATCGACATGGCCTATCAGGGACTGGGACGCGGGCATCGCGGAGGATGCATACGGCATCCGCCTGTTTGCCGCGGAGTTGCCCGAGCTGCTGATCGCCGTGTCGTGCTCGAAAAATTTTGGGCTCTATCGCGAGCGCGCCGGTACGCTGCACGTCGTCGCAACTCTCCGCCGCGGCCGCCGAGGCGGCGCTGAGCCACCTCGCGCGCATCGCGCGCAGTATCTATTCGATGCCGCCGGATCACGGCGCAGCGATCGTCGCGGAGCTGCTGGCAGATGCCGCGCTGCGTGCCGCGTGGCTCGAGGAGGTCGGCGTCGATGCGCGCGCGCATGACGAGGCTGCGCGAGGATTTCGTCGAGCAGTTGCGCGCGGCCTGTCCACAGCGCGACTTCGGCTTCATCACGCGCCAGCGCGGCATGTTCTCGCTGCTTGGGATCACTGCCGCGCAGGTGCAGGCGATGCGCACCGAGCATCACGTCTACATGACCGACGACAGCCGCATCAATATTGCAGGGCTACGCGCCGGCAACATCGCCTACGTCGCGCACGCGCTCGCCCAGGTGCTCGGCAAGGGCCGCCTAGCGAATCGAGCGGCGCCGAGCAGATCGTGCCGCGGCAGACGTAGGCAATCGCGGCGCCGCGCGGCACCTTGTCCGCGAGCGCCGCGGGCAGTGCGGCGGCGCTCGGCGGGTATCGCAAATACCAGACGGCGCGGCGCGTACAACTTCGGCAAGTCGCTGCTTTGCCACGCCTTGAGTGGCCGCGGGCGCGCCGCGCAGGATCACGATCTCGGTCGGGTTCAACGATCTCCTCGAGCGCGAGCAACAGGCTCGCATGCGACTCGGGATAGCGCTGCAAGCGCAGCCCAGGCGCTGCGCAGTGTGCGCTCGCGCGGCGTCAAGATAGCGCGTCTCGCCGAGCAGGTAACCCATGCGCAGCGAGCGCAAACGCGGCAACGCCATTGCCGGCCGGGGTCGCATCGTCGCTCAGAGATTTTCGAGCGGTGCATGAGCGCTTCATGATCATCGGAGGTGAAGAAGAAGCCGCCGCCTTGCGATCCTCGAAATGTTCGAGCAGCGACGTCGAGAGAGCTCGCGCGCAAAGACGAGCTCATCGGCCGCGAAGCGCACCTGCAGAAGCTCGAGAACCGCATCGGCGAGATAAGCGTAGTCATCCAGGTACGCGTTCAGATGCGCCCGGCCGTCCTTGTAGGTCGCGAAGAGCCGGCCATCGCGCCACATGTGGCTCGCGGATGAATTGCCGAGGGCGCGCGTGTGCGGCTGTGGCAAAGTCCTCGCGTCCGAATGCACGCGCCGCGATCGCCAGGCCGCGGATCATGAGCGCATTCCAGGACACCAGGATCTTCTCATCGCGCGCCGGCCAGACGCGCTGTTGCGCGGATTGCAAGGAGCTTGCCGCACAGCGCGCTGCCAGGCGATGCCTCACTTCGCTCGGCGACGCCGCGCGCTGGCGGCGATCTCCGCCGTTCGATTGCACGGACGCGCAGGTGCCATAGGCCCTCGAAATTTGGCGCGCCGGTCGAGGCCGAAATCGCGGCGCGAACACGCGCACTCCGCGGCAGCTCAGCGCCTGCCTCAACCTCATGCACGCTCCCAGACGTAGAACTTGCCCTCGTGGCCTTCCGAGTCCGCATCAAAGCTTGAGTAGAAGCCGCCTTCGGGCGATTGCATCTCGCGCATGGCCCACTCGGCGATGCCGATGGCAATATCGCGATAAAACGCCTCGCCGGTGGCGAGCGCCGCCTGCGCGTAGGTTGCGAGCAGCGCGCCGTTGTCGTAGAGCATTTTCTCGAAGTGCGGGATCTCCCATTGCGCATCGACGCTGTAGCGCGAGAAGCCGCCGCCCGAGCTGATCGTAGATGCCACCTTCGCCCATGCGGCGCAGCGTTTGATGTTGCCATGTACAGTGCCTGCAGGTCAGGCTCATCGGTGCCGGCGCTCGCGTGCCAGTCGCGCAGCAGGCGCTCGATGAAAGCGGCGTGCGGAAACTTCGGCGCGCCGCCGAAGCCGCCGAACGCGGCGTCAAAGCTCGCGGCGAGCCGGCGGCGCGTGAGCTCAATCGGCGCAGCCGACAGAACGACGTCAAGCGGCGCCGGCGGCGGATTCAGCTCCTCGAATGCACGCGCCACCGCCGCGCCCTGCTCGCGCAACACGGCCTCGTGCTCCGCGTAGTACTCGTGCGACGCGCTCCAGCACCTGGCGGAACGAGGGCAAGCCATAGCGCGGCGTGTTGGGAAAATACGTGCCGCCAAAGAAGGGCCGCTGATCATCCGGGCGTGAGGAACATCGTCAGCGGCCAGCCGCCCGAGCGCTGCGTGAGCATTTGCTGCGCGATCTGATAGATGCGATCCACATCGGGGCGCTCTTCGCGGTCCACTTTGATGTTGATGAAGTGCTCATTGAGAAGCTTCGCCGTCTCTTCGTCCTCGAAGCTCTCGTGCGCGAGTACGTGGCACCAGTGGCACGCGGCGTAGCCTACGCTTAAGTGAATCGGTTTGTGCTCCGCTTGCGCGCGTTTGAATGCCTCCGCACCCCATGGATACCAGTCCACCGGGATTGTGTGCGTGGTCCTGCAAGTAGGGACTCGTCTCGGCGGCGAGCCGGTTGGTGTGCTGTGGCGTGCCACGGGCGCCGGTATCCTGAGTTTTCATCGCGGCAGCGCCAAACGCTCTTACTCCGGGGAAATTGCGCCGCAATTATAGCGGCTTGCTGCAACGCCAAGTGAGCCTCGCCGCGAGCTGCCCGCGCATTGCGCGGATGCCGCGCCGGCAGGCCCGGCAAGCGGTTTCTGTATACTTTGGCCGCCGACATGGCATATCGCTGCGCGCCCCCATCGATGAGCCCTTCAACACCCGCCGTCTGGCCAGTTCTGCGGCTCAAACGTGGCGAAGAGCGCCGGATCCGCGCCGGACATCTGTGGATCTTCAGTAACGAGGTCGACAACGAGGCGACCCCGCTCGCGCGCTTCAATGCCGGCGCGGTTGTGCACGTGCGCTCGCACAGCGATCAGTTTCTGGGACTCGCGTATGTCAATCCGCATGCGCTGATCTGCGCGCGAATTGTCGGCGCCGACCCGGCGCAATCAACTCGATCGGCAGCTTGTCATCGAGCGATTGCGCGTCGCCTGTGCGCTGCGCGAGCGTCTCGGCGCGCAGCAGCTTTGGGCGCCTGGTGTTCGGCGAGTCAGACCTGCTGCCAGGCCTCGTCCTCGACCGCTACGGCGACGTCATCGTCGGCCAGATCTCCACCGCCGGCATGGAGCAGCGCGCAAGGAGATTGTCGCGGCCGGTGCGCGAGTCGTAAATCCGACCGCCATCGTTTGGAAGAATGATTCCGGCGCGCGCGATCTTGAGCAATTCAGCGAATACGTGGCGGCGCCTACGGCGCGCTGTCCCGAGGAAGTCGGATCGCGGAGGCAGGCCTGCGGTTCGCGCCCCGCTGCGCGAGGGCCAGAAAAGCGGCTGGTTTTACGATCAGAGCGGCAATCGCCGCCGTCTGACGCACTATCTTCCGCCGGGCGCGCGGGTGCTCGACGTGTGCAGCTACGTCGGCGCGTGGGCGATTACGGCGCTGCGGCACGGCGCCGCGGCGGCACGTTGCGTCGACTCTTCCGCCTTGGCGCTCGACTTTGCGGCGCGCAATGCGCGCGCGAACGCGGTGCAGCTTGAGATCCTGCGCGCCGATGCCTTCGAGGCGCTGCGGCAACTGCGCGAGGCGGGCGAGCGCTTTGACGTCGTGATCTTGGACCCGCCGGCCTTCATCAAGCGCAAGAAGGACATCCCGCAGGGCATCGCGGCCTATCGCAAGCTAAATCAGCTGGCGCTCAATCTCATCGAAGCGACGGCCTGCTCGTATCCTGCTCGTGTTCGTATCATCTCGCGCAGGATGAGCTTGTGACCACGATCCAGGCCGCAGCGCGCCATAGCCGCCGCTTCGTGCAGATTCTGGAGTCCGGAGGGCAATCCGCCGATCATCCGGTCCATCCGGCGATTGCCGAGACGCGCTATCTTGAAGGCGCTGTTCTGCCGCGTGACCCGAATTGCCGAGTAGCCGTGCCACGCGGCGGTAGACGCACTGCGGTTCAAGCGGGTATATTTCTCGGCGGGGGCGAGTCCACTTGCGCTGAGCAGCGGGCGCACTTCACCCGCATGACGGTCGTGGCGGCCGGGAGCGCAAGATGTTCGATTACTTCGGCGTACTGGTTTCCGTGATCATGGGGCTTGCCCTGATCCATCTGCTAAGGCGGCGCCGTGCGACTCATTCAAATGCGCCACGATGTGCATCCCTACTGGGTGCACATCGTGTGGACGATCAACTGCGCGTTCTTTGTGCTGGCGATCTGGTGAGGCATGTTTTGGTGGCGCGAGTTACAGGACTGGACTGCCCTCTGGTTTTACTTCATCGCCGCCTATGCGATCGCGCTCTTCCTGTGGGCCGCGATGCTGTATCCGCCCGAGTACCCGCCCGGCTTTGACTTTGAGAAGTACTTTTATTACAACCGGCGCTGGTTCTTTGGCATTCAAACCGTGGTGTTTCTGATGGATGTTCCGGAGACCCTGGGAAAGGCTGCCCTGCACCTGCGCCCTGTGCCGGCGCCGTACGTGTTCCTGGCACCGTCGATAATCGCGATCAGCCTGACGGGGCTGCTCACGAAGAACCGGCGCGTGCATGCGGTGCTGTGTGTTGCCTGGTTCACACTGGCCGTCGGCTACCTGTTCCTGACGCCCATTGCAAGGATATTCAAGGGTTAAACGGCGCGCGTGCCCTGGCGGCGGAAGCGTGCCCGGCGCGGCGCGAAACCGCTAAACTTTCACCCTATGCTCGAATACCACGGCTTTAACCCGATCGCCTTCGAGATCGGGCCGGTGAAGGTGCACTGGTACGGGATCATGTACCTCATCGGGTTCGCAGCCGGGTGGTGGCTGGCGAGACGGCGCGCGGCTCAACCGCGCTCGACCTGGAAGGCGAGCGACGTCGATGATTTCGTGTTTTACGCGATGATGGGCGTGATACTCGGCGGCCGCATCGGCTACGTGCTTTTTTATGGCCTGAGCTACTGGGAGAACGATCCGTGGTATCCGCTGAAGATCTGGGAGGGCGGCATGTCCTTTCACGGCGGCTTTCTCGGCGTGCTGCTGGCGATTGCCATCTTTGCCCGCCGCCAGGGTCGCAACATCGCCGACGTTTTTGATTTCGGCGCGCCGCTGCCAGGCATTGGGCATCATGGCGGGCCGGATCGGCAACTTCATCAATGGCGAGCTTTGGGGCAAGCCCACGACGCGGCCCTGGGGATTCAAAGTTGACGGCCAGGTGCGCCATGCTTCGCAGCTCTATGAGGCGTTCCTCGAAGGCCTCGTGCTGTTCGTCGTGCTGTGGTGGTTCACGTCGCGGCCGCGCCCGCGCCTGGCCCCCTCGGGAGCTGTTCCTGGTGATCTATGGAACCGCGCGCTTTCTGCATCGAGTTCGTGCGCGTGCCCGATGAGCACCTCGGTTATCTCGCCGCTCGGCTGGGTCACCATGGGCCAGATCCTCTCGCTTCCGATGATTATGGCGGGCATCATCCTGCTCATCCTCGCCTACCAGCGGCGCATCCCTTCCGGCAACCTCGCCGACCGCCTGATGCGCGCGTATCTGGAACTGCTGCGCGAGGTATGCGCTGCGGGCGCCCGCAAGGGTGATCGCACCGGTACGGGGACGCTGTCGGTCTTTGGCCGGCAGCTGCGCTTTGATCTCGCGCCCGGCTTTCCGCTCGTCACCACCAAGAAGGTTCACGTGCGCTCGGTCATCTACGAGCTGCTGTGGCTGCTGCGCGGCGACACCAACGTCGCCTATCTGCAGCGAGCACGGCGTCACGATCTGGGACGAATGGGCGGATGCGCACGGCGACTTGGGTCCGGTTTATGGCAAGCAATGGCGTGCGTGGCTCGCACCCGATGGCACGACGATCGACCAGATTGAGCAGGCGGTGCACACGTTGCGGCGCGATCCGAACTCGCGGCGCATCATGATAAGTGCCTGGAACGTTGGCGAGCTTGCGCGCATGGCGCTCATGCCCTGCCACGTGCTGTTTCAGTTTTACGTGGCCGACGGCCGGCTGTCGTGCCAGCTCTACCAGAGAAGCGCGGATCTGTTTCTCGGCGTGCCGTTCAACATCGCCTCCTATGCGTTGCTCACGCACATGTTTGCGCAGCAATGCGATTTTATGCCCGGAGAGCTCATCTGGACCGGCGGCGATTGCCATCTGTATGTCAATCATCTCGGGCAGGCACGCGCGCAGCTGGCACGCTCGCCGTATCCGCCGCCGCAGCTCGTGCTGCGCCGGCGCCCAGCGAGCATCGCTGACTTACGAGTATGAGGATTTTGAATTCGTGAACTATCAGCATCATCCGGCCATTGCGGCGCCGGTGGCGGTCTAGCCATGGCGATACGCAAAAGCGCGAGACAGCCGCTCCGTGGAATTGCGCAGGTCCAAGGTGCATGGCACGGGAGTGTTCGCAGCGCGACCGATCGAGAAAGGCAGGCGGATTATCGAGTATCATCGGCGAGCGCGTGACGCACGCGCGAAGCCGACCGCCGCTACGAAGACAAGAATGCCGACGACAACCACACGCTTCTTTTCATCGTCGATCGCCGCACCGTGATCGATGCCGGCGTCGACGGCAATGACGCGCGCTTCATCAATCACTCCTGCGATCCCAATTGCGAGTCGGTTATCGACGCATCGGCGCGTGTTCATCGAGGCGATCCGCGACATCGCCGCGGGCGAGGAACTCGCCTACGACTACCAGATTCAGCGCGACCCTGATGATCCTGACAACGCCGACGAAATGTTCGCCTGCCAGTGCGGCGCCGCCGGCTGCCGCGGCACGATGCTCTGGCCCGCGCAGCGCCTCCCAAGCTGATAAAGCGTGCCGCGCGCTCCAAGAGCGCGCGTGCGCGCGCCCACGGCATGACCAGCGAATCAAGACGCAGCACGCTTGCCTGCGGTCATCGGCGTGACCGGCATCGTCTACGGCGATATCGGCACGAGCCCGATCTACGCATTCGAGCTGTCGCTGAAGGCCACCGGCTCGCATGGACCCGAGGCGGTGTTAGGCGTGCTGTCGCTGATCTTCTGGGCGCTCGCCATCTCGGTGACATTGAAGTACGTGGTCGTCATGATGCGCGCCGACAATGATGGCGAAGGCGGCATCCTGGCGCTGCTCGCTCTGGCGCAGCGCCGCCTTGTTCCGGCCGCGCGCAGCTCGCAGGTGCTGATCGGACTTGCGCTTGCCGGCACCGCGCTCTTCTTCTGCGATGCGCTGATCACGCCCGCCGTATCGGTGCTGAGCGCGATCGAAGGTCTTGAGCTTATCAATCCGGATCTCGCGCACATGACCGTGCCCATCACGCTGATCGTGCTCGCGCTGCTGTTCGCGCTGCAGCGGCGCGGCACGGAACGGGTGGCACGGCTCTTCGGGCCCGGTCATGATCCTGTGGTTCCTGGTGCTGGCGATCTCCGGTGCGGCCGCGATCGCTCTGCGCCCTGAAGTGCTGGTCGCGGTCGACCCGCGCTACGGCATTGCCTTGCTCGTGCACTCGCCCCGCAGTTGCGCTCGCGATTCTGGGATCGGTGTTTCTGGCGCTGACCGGTGGCGAGGCTTTGTACGCGGATATGGGGCATTTCGGCGCGCAAACCGGTGCGCATCGCCTGGTTCTTTCTGGTGCTGCCGGCACTGCTGCTCAACTATTACGGCCAGGGGGCGCGCGCCCTCGCCGCCAGCAAACTCATCGAGCATCCGCTGTACCTGCTCGTGCCCACTGCGATGCTGCCGTTCATGCTGATTCTCGCCACGGCCGCCACCGTCATCGCCTCGCAGGCGGTCATCTCTGGTGCGTTTTCTGTGACCCGCCAGGCGGTGCAGCTTGACCTGCTGCCGCGGATGCGCGTGCTGCAGACCTCGGCGCACGAGCTGGGGCAGATCTATGTGCCGGTGGTGAACGGTCTGCTGGCGATCGCCGTGATGGCATTCGTCGTCGGCTTCGGCTCCTCGGACGCGCTCGCCAACGCCTATGGCGTCGCGGTCGTCGGCACCATGATCGTCACTACCGTGCTCGGCGCGTTCGTCGCGATGAAGCAATGGGGCTGGCCGCGCTGGACGGTGGTTGCGCTCTTTGGCGTTCTGCTCGCCATGGATTGCATCTTCATGGCCGGCAATCTCACGAAGATCGACCACGGCGGATGGATCCCGCTGACGCTCGGCGCCATGTTGTTCGGCGTGTTCTCCATCTGGCGCAACGGCCGCACACATCTGCGTGCGGCGCTGGCGCGCATGGCGATACCGCGCACGGCGTTGCCGAAGCTGCTGAAGGATGTGTATCGCGTGCCGGGAACGGGCGTGTTCCTGGCGAGCGACGCCAACATCATGCCCTCAGCGCTGGTGCGCAATCTCGAGCACAACCACGTCGCGCATGAGCGCATCCTGATCCTGAATATCGAGATCACGCGCACGCCGCGCCAAGATCCCGCCGACCGCGTGCGCATCGAGGAGCTCTTGCCCAACGTGTACGCCATCACGGCAGTCTTTGGATTCATGGAGACGCCAGCGGTGGGCGAGGCGCTGAAGACCTGCCGTACGCGCGGCTTGCGCGTGTTTGCGGAAGACTCCTCATTCTTCGTCGGCCAGCACGTGGTGCGCGCGCGGCCGCGTCCGGGGCTGCCGGGCATCGAACGGCGGCTGTTCGCGCGCATGCAGCGCCGCAGCACGCAGGCCGCGGAGTTTTTCCGCATGCCCGCGCGCGGTCTGGTCATTTTGACGACCGACGTCGAGGTCTGAGAGGCCGTGGGCGCCGCGCATCGCCCAGCGATCAGTTTGCTGGTCGCGCGTGCCAGCAATGGCGTCATCGGCCGCGACAACGCATTGCCGTGGCGTTTGCCCGCAGACCTGCGGCGCTTCAAGGCGCTGACGCTGGGTAAGCCGATGCTGATGGGCCGGCGGACGTTTGAGTCGATCGGGCGCGCGCTGCCCGGCCGCATGAACCTCGTGCTGACACGCAATCCCTGCTGGCGGGCTGCCGGGCGCTACGGTGGTGCACGATCTGAAGGACGCGTTGGCGCAGGCGGGCGACGCTGCGGAGCTCGTTGTCATCGGCGGCGCGGACCTTTTCAAGCTTTTCCTGCCGCTCGCCGAGCGCATCTATCTCACGGACATCCACGCGGCCATACCCGGCGACACGCACTTTCCCGAGCTCGCGGTCGATGAATGGCACGAGTTGGAGCAGAGCGCACACGCGGCCGACGCCGACCATGCGCACGCCATGACCTTCCGCACGCTCGCGCGACGCGCGCGCAGCTAGCGCGCGCTTTAGAGGATTGGCGGCAGCCGCGTCTCGATGAGCGCTTGCGGCGCACCCGGGATGCCGGGCGATCTGCGCGATGATCTCGTTCTGTACCTGACCGCGCCGCAGCGCTTCGGCGTAGGAGATCTCCGGGTGGAACATGACCATGGAGTAGCGGCGGATGAAGCGATCCGGGAAACGCTCCTCGAGTTCGAAGGAGAGCTCCTGCTGGCGTTTGAACGCCGGATCGAGCACGGTGGCGCGCATCTCCTGATAGTTTTCAAGTGACATCTGCGCGATTGCCTCGGCGTTTGGCCGGCGCCGTTCTTCGAAGCGGGCGAACAGCGACTGCCAGTCGGCACACTCCTCCAGCAGCTCATCCAGAGCCAGACAATCCTCGAAGGCCGCATTCATGCCCTGGCCGTGAAACGGAAAGATGGCATGGGCGGCATCGCCCATCAGCAGCACCCGCCCGGCGACGTGCCATGGGGCGCTGTGCACGGTGCCGAGGTACCCCAGCGGGTGCTGCATGAATTCCTGGATGAGATCGGGCATGAGCGCCACGACGTCGGGAAATTCGCGCGCACAGAACTCTGCGATGCGCTCCCGCGTGCTCAGGGCCGCGAAGCTCGTCGCGCCGGCGCGCGGCAGAAACAGCGTCGCTGTGAAACTGCCGCCGACGTTCGGCAGGGCGATGAGCATGAATCCGCCGCGCGGCCAGATGTGCAGCGCCGCGGCGTCGAGCGCGTGTCGCCCGTCGCGCGCCGGAATCGTGAGCTCCTTGTAATCATGGCCGAGCGGCTCTTCGTGCACGCTGATTGCCTGCGCGGCGGCCAGGCTTGCGCGCACGGCCGAACCCGCCCCATCGGTGGCGATCGTCGGCGTTAAGGGCCTCTGGTAGGTCTGGTCCGAGGCGGCATCGCGAAATGACAAGTGATCGCGTTGCAGCTCTGCGCCGAGGCACGCCTGCTCGAAAGTGAAGTTCGACCTTGGGATGACGCGTCACCTCGTCAAGCAGCACAGCGTTGAGCGCGGCACGATCCACCGAATAGATGACCTCGTGCGCGCTGCGCCCATAGAGCTGCAGTTCACAGCGTCCATCGAGCTCGTGCAGCAGCCGGCCGCGCATGGCGATGAGCAGAGGTTCGATGACGGGCATGGCGCGCGCACGCTCGAGTGCGCGAATGCCGCGCGCCGCGAGCGCAAGATTGATGGAACGGCCGCCCGTGCGCGGCGCGCTGCGCGGATCGGCGCGCCGGTCGTAGAGCTTGACCGCAAAACCGCGCCGCGCCAGGAGCAGGGCGAGCAGCGAACCGGCAAGACCGGCGCCGACGATGCTCACCGCTTGCGCGCGCATTGCGCTCAAGCGGTGCTTCTCAAAAGCTGTCCCAGATACTCGCTGAACCTCCAGACCTCCTCGAAGCGGTTGTAAAGCGGCACCGGCGCGACGCGCAGCGTATCGGGCTCGCGCCAATCGCAGATAAAGCCCGCTGCGATGAGGCGCTCGAAGACGCGCCGGCCGTCGGCAATGCGCAAGGACAGCTGGCAGCCGCGGTCGGCGGGATCGCGCGGCGTGATGATGCGCACGGCGGGCGCGTGGCGCTCGAGCAGGAATTCCAGAAAGCCTGTCAACATGATCGACTTGGCGCGCAGGCGCGGCATCCGCGCTTCGCTGAAGATCGCCAACGAGGCGATCAGCGGCGCTGCCGAGAGGACCGAAGGATTGCTGATCTGCCAGCCCGCTGCGCCCGCTGCGGCGTGAAACTCCGGCCGCATGAGAAAGCGCGTCGCGGCATCCTCGCCCCACCAACCGGCGAGATGGGGCCGCGGCGGCAGGCCCAGATGCCGCTCGTGGACGAAGCATCCGCCGATCGCTCCCGGACCGGCATTCAAGTACTTGTAGTTGCACCACACGGCAAAATCGGCGTTGCTGCCCGAGAGCGCGAGTTCCGTGTTGCCGATTGCATGCGCCAGATCGAATGCCGATAACGCAGCGTGCGCGGTGCGCGGCGCGTGCGATGCGCGACATATCGAAGAGCTGTCCGGTGCGGTACTGCACGCCCGGCCAGAGCACGAGTGCAATCTCGCCGCCGAGCTGGCGCAGCGTGCCTTCGATCTCCTCCTCCGATACGGCATCCTCCATCGCCGCCGGCGCAAGCTCGATCAGGGCGTGCTGCGGATCGATGCCACGCCATTCGAGCTGCGAGACGACGGCATGGCGGTCGGAGGGGAACGCTCCCGCCTCGATGAGGATTTTCCTGCGCTTGCCACGCGGCCGGTAGAACGCCGCGAGCATCAGATGCAGATTGATCGTGAGCGAATTCATCGCGATCACTTCGTGGCGCGCTGCGCCCGTAAGCTCCGCCAAGCCCCGCAGTCAGGTTTTCGTGATACGGGATCCACGGCCGCCGTGCCGACTCGTGCCCCAGCACTCCGAGCGCACCCCAATCGTCGAGCTCTTCGGTGATGAGCGTGCGGGCGGCGCGCGGCAAGAGGCCGAGCGAGTGCCCGCACAGGTAGGTGAGCGTCTTGCCGCGCGCGTCCTGCGGCAGCTCGAAGCGCGTGCGAAAGTCCGCGAGCACGTCTGCCTTATCCAGGCGTCGTGCGTACTCGAGCCGCGCCTCGAAGCTCATGCGTCGTGCTACTGAGCGCGTGCGGGCCGCTGCATGACGGCATGGCAGCGCGGACAAGTGCGCCGCGCCTCGCTCGAGTAGAAGCGCTCGAACAGGGGTGGCAAGCTCCTTTTCAATGTCCGTGAGCGCGAGAAACTCCTCGTAGAGAAGCTGATTGCAGTTCTCGCAGTACCACTGGAAGCCATCGAGCTCGCCGGCGCGCCGCTCGCGCTCGATCACGAGTCCGACCGTGTCGGCGCCGCGCTGCGGTGAATGCGGCACGCGCGGCGGCAGCAGCAGGATCTCGCCCTCGCGGATCGACACATCGAGCGTGCGCCCGCCGTCCATGGTCTTCAGCAGCATGTCTCCTTGCAGCTGATAGAAGAATTCCTCGGCCGGATCGACGTGGTAGTCGGCGCGTGCATTCGGACCGCCGACCACCATGATGATGAACTCGCTGTCGTGGTAGATGCGCTTGTTGCCCACGGGTGGCCTCAGCAGCGCGCGGTTCTCATCGATCCAGCGGTGCAGATTGAAAGGTTGTGTGAACGACATGGCGTGTGTCCGGATGCTGATGGGCGTATGGTACGCAAGAGCGGGAGAGTTGCGGTTATGGCGCGGATCAATCAGCGCGGGCGAGCGGGTTGCGGCGGCCTTGTGGCCGCTGCAGCGCTCCTCGGCGGGTGTAGTCACTGGCCGTGGAGCCACCAGCCGCCACCAGCGCCGGCAGCGGTGAATGAGCTCACCGAAACCGCCGAAACCGGCGCGGCAGCCGACTATCCGCAGTACTGGAAGCGCAATACGCTGCTCGTCGATTTGCGCGGGATCCCTCCCGAGGGCGGTGTGGTGCTGCAGCCGCGCAGCGGCACGCAGTGGCCCGTGCGGGTCGCATTCCGGGTGACGCCCGGATCAATCGCAGTCCTGGAGGTGCGCGGCGAGGAGCGCATCCTCCTGCCGGTCGCCACGGGCAACGGTGCGCCGATCGACCTTGAGCTTCCTCCGGACGTCTACAAGGCGACGACGCCGCATCTCATGGTTCACTGGAGCCCACGCTAAGACTGCCGCTGCAGGCCTCGGCGATGGGCTTTGCGTGCACATCGTCGAGATTGAGCGCGGTGAGTGCGCCTCCCCATACGCAGCCCGTATCGAGGCCGATCACGCCGTGCGCCTGGATCAGGCCCAACGCGGACCAGTGGCCGAAGATGACGCGTACCTCGCGAGTCTTGCGCGCCTCATGCTCGAACCATGGACGATAGGGGAGCCGCGCTTCATCCGGCGGCCCCTTCATCTTCACATCGATGCGTCCATCGGCGGTGCACACGCGCATGCGCGTGAGCGAGTTGACGGCGAAGCGCAGACGATCCATGCCCCGCAGCTCCTCGCTCCAGCGCTCGGGGCAATCGCCATACATGCGGTCGAAGAATTTGTCGCGCATCGCGCGCCAGCGCCGCACACACCTCGCCGGCGAGCGCGACGGTTTGCGCCGCAGTCCATTGCGGTATGACACCGGCGTGCACCAGCAGATCACCGCGCGCGACATCGATAGTGCGCGAGCGGCCGACCCAGCAGCCACTCGAGGATCGCGTCACGGTCCGGCGCGTCGAGTACGGCATCGAGCGTGTCGCTTGCGCGGCGCTTGTGGCGGCCGTGGGCGAGCGCGAGCAGATGCAGGTCGTGATTGCCGAGTACGACGATTGCGTTGGCGCCGAGTGCGCGCACGTAGCGCAGGACTTCGAGCGACTGCGGGCCGCGATTGACAAGATCGCCGACCAGCCATAGCTGATCCCGGTCAGTTGCGAAGTTCAGCCGTCCGAGGAGCGCGCGCAACTCGGCATGGCAGCCTTGGATGTCGCCGATCGCGTAGCGCGCCAAGATTCTCTACTGCACCACACCCGGCATCGCGAGCCGGAATGGCGGGATCGCCGCATCGAAGCGCTGACCATCATCGCTTAGCATCTGGTAGCTGCCCTGCATGGCGCCTACCGGGGTTGCGATGACCGCACCGCTCGAGTAACGAAAACCCTGGCCCGGCTTCAAGTACGGCTGCTCTCCGACAACGCCGTCGCCACGCACTTCCTGCACCTTGCCGTTGGCGTCGGTGATCAGCCAGTGGCGCGTGAGCAGCCGTGCCGGCATCTGCCCTTCGTTTTGGATGGTGATCGTGTAGGAGAACACGTAGCGACCTTCGCGCGGCTCGGACTGCTCGTCGAGATAGCTCGATTCGACGTCGACGCGGATTCTGTGAACTACCGGCTCGCTCATATCATTTCCCCGTGCCGCCGACGCGTACTGCCAGTACATCACACGGCGCTGCATGCAGCACAGTGTCGGCGGTGAAATTGACGAGAATCGACAGTCCATGGCGCTCGCGGCTGCCGAGCACGATGAGATCGACGTTGCGCTCGCGCGCAATTCGAACGATGTCGGACTTGACGTTGCCGACTTCGACTTGGCAGTACGCCTGCGGCTGACCGAGCTCTGCGGCGAACGCTGCGAGGCGCTTGCGCGCCCGATCGATCATCGCATCTTCAATCTGCACCGCGGGCATGAGAGTCTCGCCCACCGGTTCGAGCGGCACGAGCTCAACGATGTGCAGGAACTCGAGCTCCGCGTTGCACAGGGCGGCGATGGCCTGTGCTCTGCGACCAATCGCCAAGCTGTCGTCATTGAGATCGGCAATAACGAGGATGCGACGATAGACCGACATATAGCGCTCGTTGGGCGGAGGTAAAGCCTACCTTAGCTTAGGATTCGGCGCACGCATCCAAAGTTCGCGCCAATGCGTTGAACGCCTCCGGAGGAAGCGTCTCGGGTCGGGCACCACCGTCGAGCGCGCACGCCGCGATCTGCTGTGCCGTTATGAGCCCCTTCAGCGCATTGCGCAGCGTCTTGCGGCGGTGGCCGAAGGCGGCTGCGACGACCCGCGAAAAATGCGGACTGACGCTGAAAGCGGGTGTCGCGCGCACACTGATGCGTACCATGGCCGACCACACGCGCGGCGCAGGTACGAAGGCCCCCGGCCCAATGTCGAACAGCCGCTCCACCTGCACCCATGGCGCGAGCATCACCGTGAGCCTGCCGTAATCCCCGCCGCCCGGAGGGGCGATCAGCCGCTCGACGACTTCGCGCTGCAGCATGAGGTGCATATCCAGAATCGCCGCACAATCGCCGAGCAGATGGAAAAGCAGCGGCGTGGAGATGTTGTAGGGGAGATTGGCAACGATTCGCAGCCGCGCGCCGCGCGCGCGGGCGAGCGCCGCAAAATCAAATTCCAGTGCGTCGGCTTCGTGCAGCACGAACCGCGGCGCAGCAGCAAATCTCTCGCGCAGCAGCGTCGCAAGATCGCGATCGATTTCGATCGCATCCAGCGACCCAGTTAACTCGAGCAGCAGCTGCGTGAGCGCGCCGCGACCCGGGCCAATCTCTACGAGCGCTCCGGCGGCGCGTGCAGAGACGGCCGCAATGATGCGGCGGATGACGGCGGGGTCGTGTAGAAAATGCTGCCCGAAGCGCTTGCGCGCGCGTAGGCGCCGCTCAGGCACTGGCGGCTTGCCGGCAGGACAGCTCCAGCGCCGCATGCACCGCGGCGATGAAACTGCCCGGATCCGCGCGCCCCGTGCCCGCAAGCTCGAGCGCCGTGCCGTGGTCGACCGAGGTGCGCACGATGGGCAGTCCGAGCGTCACATTGACCGCGCTCTCGAAGCCGAGATGTTTGACGATCGGCAGACCCTGATCGTGATACATGGCGAGCACCGCGTCGTAGTTTGCAAGAATACGCGGCACGAATACTGTATCCGCCGGCAGTGGGCCGCGCACCGCCATGCCGCGCGCCTGCGCCCGCGCGACCGCAGGCGCGATCACGCGGATTTCCTCATCGCCCAGATGGCCGTTCTCGCCCGCATGCGGATTCACGCCGCATACCGCGATGCGCGGCGCGGCAAGCCCCCAGCGCTGCACCAGCGCGCGATGCAGCACCTCAAGGACTTCGCCCAGGAGTTCGATGCTGAGCGCACCGCTCACCTCCCGCAGCGGCAAGTGCGTCGTCGCCAGCGCGACGCGCAGCTTGCCGGTCGTGAGCATCATCACCGCACGTGGCGCATGCGTGCGCTGCGCGAGGTACTCGGTGTGGCCGCTGAAGGCTATCCCGGCCTCATTAATGAGCGACTTCTGCACCGGCGCGGTCACGATGGCGGCAAACTCGTGCGCTAGCGCGCCGTCCACCGCGCGATCGAGCAGCTGCAGCACGTACGGCACGTTGCGTGCATCGAGCACGCCGGCGCGGCTCGGCACGGCGAGCGGATAATGAGCGACGCGCAGTGTGCCCGGCGTATGCGGCGCGCGCGCGCGCGGATCGTAGCGCTGCAAGCTCACCGCCGAAGCGCTGCCGCGGGCGCGCTCGCTGAGCAGCTGCATGTCACCCAGACACACAAGCTCGCAGGCAAACGCCGCGCGGGCGACCGCGAGGCACAGCTCCGGACCTACGCCGGCCGGTTCGCCGCAGGTGAGCGCGATGCGGGGAATTTCAGGCTTTGATGTCGACGTAGGCTTCATCGCGCAGACGTCGCTGCCACAGCTCCGTCTCTTCGTCAGCTTTGCTCGCGCGAATCTCCTCCGCCGCGTGCCTGCGCTTCAACTCATCGGTGTTATCGTACTCGCGCCTGCCTAGAAGCTGCACGATATGCCAGCCGTATTGTGTCTTGAAGGGCTCGCTGAGCTCGTTTTCCTTGAGTCCGGCGATGATCTGCTCGAATTCGGGGACGAAGGCGCCCGGCCCGGTCCATCCAAGGTCGCCCCCCTCGGCAGCCGACCCCGAATCCTCCGATGTCGTGTGCGCCAGCCCGGCGAAGTCCTCGCCCTTCAAGATGCGCGCGCGCAGCTCAGTCAATTTCTGGCGCACGGTTGCATCATCGGCAAGCTCGTTGGTCTTCATCAGGATGTGGCGCACGTGCACCTGGCTGACGATGACTTTCTGGTTCGCGACGCGCATGTCGTTCAATTTGACGATGTGAAATCCCGTCGGCGTGCGCAGCGGCGCGCCAACGTCGCCGGGCTTCATCTTCAGCACCACGTCCGTGAGAAAGGTTGGCAGCTCGGTGCCCTTGCGCCAGTTGAGCGCGCCACCGTCGAGGGCGTCCTGACTGTTCGAATTAGCAACCGCGAGCTTGGCGAAGTCCTCGCCGTTCTTGGCGCGCTGGTAGACGTCGTCCGCCTTTTTGCCGGCCGCGTCAAGATCACCCGCGCTCGCCGCCTGCGGTACGGCGATCAAAATATGCGATACGTTGTACTCGTTTGCCTCCGAGGGGGCGGCTTCTTTGCTTCTCGAGGTATTGATCGACCTCGCGCGGCGTGATGCTGATCCTTTGCAGGACGTCGCGCTGGCGCAGCAGGCTCAAGGTGAGCTCCTTGCGCATGCTGGCGCGGTAAGAGGCGTAGTCGACGCCCTGCGAGGCGAGCGCCTCTGGCAACTTCGCAAGCTCGATGTGATTTTGCTGCGCCACTTCCTGCAGCGCATTGTTGAGCGCCTCGTCGGGCACCTTCATGCCCGCCTTGTCGGCGCGCTGCATTTCGATCTGCTCGAGTATCAGCCGGTCGAGCACCTGCTGGCGCAGCACGTTCTGCGCCGGCAGTTCCAGGTGCTGCACACGCAGCCGCTCTGAAACGGCGCCGATCTGCTCATCAAGCTCGCTCGTGAGCACGACGCCGTCATTCACGATCGCCGCCACCCGATCGAGCAGCTCGCCCTGTGTGGCGAGCTCGCGCGTCTGGGCGCTCGCCACACAGGGCACGAGCAGGGCGGCGACGAGCACGGTAAGGATGCACTGCATGATCATTATTACCTTATAAATCAATGCGATACCTGCGTGGGCTTGAATCCCGGAATAGCCTCGGTGAGCAGAGCATCCGCCGCAGATCCGACACTGGCAAGCCCCGTGAGTTCCAGCTGCACGTAGACCCCGGTCTCCTGATTGCCGGTGGGGGTGTTCAGATAACGGCGGCCCACCAGGCGAATCTTCCAGCAACAGGCACCGTATTCAAAGCCGGCGAAGCGGTCGAGCATTTTCTCATCGAGGAGCGAGTACACCACGCGACCATACAGGTTCCAGTTATGGCCGATGGGCCACGCACCGGAGCTCTCGACCTGTTTCAAGCGGTCGCGCTGCATGCGATAGGTCAGGTTCAGCACTTGCTCGGGCGCGGGATGGTACTGCACGCTCAGCTCGGCGCGCTCGCCGGCAAAGGTGCGCGGATCCCATTCGACGTCGATGTTTGAGCTCCAGTGCTTGTAGGCCGTGAGCGCAAGCTGTGCGACCATGTCCGAGCTGCCACTGACGGGCTCTTCGTCGGGCAGCAGCACCCGCGGCGTCTTGAAGTAGTAGATCTGTCCGAGCGAGGCGGCGAGGAACTGCGTGCCATCCTTCGCATCCAGCAAGCGGCTGGTCGCTCCGACACTGACCTGGTCCGCATCGCCGATGCGATCGGCGCCGACGTAACGGTTGGTGCGAAAGAGCTCCACCATGTTGAGGTCAGGCAGCGCGGTATCAAAGAGCGGCAGCTCATCCTGCGGCCGGTAAGGCGTATAGACGTACAGGATGCGCGGCTCGAGGGTGAGCAGGCGCGAGCCGCCCGCACCCGACTCGCGCTCGAAGATGAGCCCGGTGTCAAAGCTTGCCGTGGGCAATTCGCGCGTCGGCGCGTTGTCCTGTCCGGGCGCGGTATCCTGCAGGGCGTACTGCGTGAAACGCCAGTTTACGCCGGGTCGAATGAAGTAGCCGGGTGCGCTCAGGTTCAGCGACAGCTGCGGCAGCATGTCAAAGCGCCAGCCTTTGACGCCGACGGGCCGGGTGAAATCGACAAGCTCGGAGTCAAAGCCGTACTGCAGTTGCTCGGCCGGACCGAGCGCAAAGTGGCCATCGGCAATGAGGCGCGGCGCTTCGGCGTACGGCCGGTCGGTGTAGGGCAGAAAGTACGTCGGCACCAGAGTCTGGAATTGCTGCAGCTCACCAGCCAGACGCCAATTCTCATCCCGATAGCTCAAGACTGCGGTGCGCTCCAGAAAGGCGGTGCTGGTGCCGGCGGTGCCCTGCGAGAAATCCTGGAAGTACTCCTGATCGCTCACGCTCTCGGCGTTGATCGTCAGCCGCCAGTCATCCGGCAGATCGCTGACGTGCTGCAGTCTCACGTGCGCGCGGTCCTGCCCATTGTCGAGCCGATCATCGGGGAGAAAATCGAAGGCCAGATCGCCGTGCTGCGAGCCGGTGAGATAGCGCAACTCGGCGCCCAGATCCAAACCGCGCTTTTGGTACTCCATCGGCTCGATGGTGGCATCCAGGTTGGGGGCGATATTCCAGTAGTACGGAATCGCCACCTGCACTCCATTGGTCGATGAGTTGCCGATCGTCGGAAAGAGAAAGCCGCTCTTCCTGTCGCTGCTCAAGGGAAAAGACAGATACGGCAGGTAGAGAACCGTTACGTTCTTGAAGTCGACCTTGGTCTGCTTGGCGGTGCCCACCCGCGCGTGCGTATCGAGGATGATCTCGTTGGCGCGCAGCTGCCACACAGGGTCTTCCTTCGGGCAGGTCGTGAAGCGCACGTGCTCGAGGCGAATCTTGCCATCCGGCGTGAGGTGCATGACGTCGGCCGAGCCGCGTGCGGGGGGCTGATGCAGCTCGAACTGTGCGCCGTTGAATTCCGCGCCGACGTTCTGTGTATAGCTGCCAGCGCCGCCGGTCACGTGTACCAGCGGGTCGGAGTACTCGACGCCGCCTTCGACGTCGAGCGTGTTGTTCTTGGGATCGTAGTGCGCGTGGTTGGCGCGCAGCTCGCGATCCCCCTGCAACACCTGCACGTTACCCTCCACCGTCGTCTCACCGCCTTCGCCGAGCGTGGCGCTGTCGCTCGTGATGTTGAAAGGTGCGTTCGCGCCGATGCGCGCTTCGCCAACCGGCGAGCTTGCCGGGTGCGTCAGGGCGATCGTCGAGGACGGGCAGACCACGGGTTCGCCGGCGCGTGCCGCGACGGCGAGTATGAGCGGCAGGACCGCGCACAACAGGGCCCGGTACCAGCGCGACGATGAGCCCAAACGCGGCATGAGGTGCACATTATAATCTCGGCATGGCTCAAACCGACGCGCGTCTCGCGCTCATTCGCGAATGGCTGTCGCGCGATCTGCGCCTGCCGCATGAGAGGCTCGTCCCCGCATCGAGCGATGCAAGCTTTCGCCGCTACTTTCGCGTCGTCAGCGCGCGCGGCAGTTTCATCGTCATGGATGCGCCGCCCGGCAAGGAGGACGTACGGCCGTACCTCAAAGTGAGCGCGCTGCTGGCGGCGCTCGGCGCGCACGTGCCGCAGGTACATGAAATCGATGCGCCGCGCGGACTACTGCTGCTCGAGGATCTCGGCACGGTCGCGTATCTGCAGCGCCTTGAGGCTGGCGGTGATCCCGATGCGCTCTATGCGGATGCGCTGCGCGTGTTCGCCGACATTCAGGCGCGCGGCGCAGCGCAGGCGCGCGAGCTTGATCCCTACGACCGCGCGGCGCTCGCGCGCGAGCTTGCCCTCATGCCCGCTTGGTTTTGCCGCAAGCACCTGGGGCTTGAGCCCTCGGAAGCCGACCAGCAGATCCTCGATGAGGCATTTGAATTCCTGATCGCCGCGGCGCTGGCGCAACCGACAGTCTTCGTGCATCGCGACTATCACTCGCGCAATCTCATGGTGGTCGCCGCGCGCAATCCTGGCATCATCGATTTCCAGGACGCGCTGCGCGGCCCGATCGGCTATGACCTCGTGTCGCTCCTCAAGGACTGCTACATCGGCTGGCCGCGCGCACGCGTGGAAAATTGGGTGAGCGGCTATCGCGCCGAGCTCGTGGCGCGCGGCTATCCGGCGGCGCCGGAGCGGCAATTCCTGCGGGACTTTGATCTCATCGGCGTGCAGCGCCACCTCAAGGTGCTCGGCATATTCGCACGCCTGTGGCATCGCGACGGCAAGCCGGGATATCTGCTCGACCTGCCGCGCGTGCTCGACTATGTGCGCGACAGCTGCGCGCGCTACGCCGAGCTTGCCAAGCTCGCAGATTTTCTCGAGCGCCGCGTCGTCGGCGAGCTGCCGCGGGCGAATGCGCGTGTGGCCGCCGTCGCGGAGCGTGCATGAAGGCGCTAGTGCTCGCGGCGGGCCGCGGCGAGCGCATGCGGCCGCTCACCGACAGGGTGCCGAAGCCGCTGCTGCCGGTCGCCGGGCGCCCGCTGATCGCCTATCACCTGGACGCCCTCGCGCGCGCGGGCGTGCGCGACGTCGTCATCAATGTTTCCTGGCTCGGCGAGCGCATTCGCGCAGCGCTCGGCGACGGCGCACGCTACGGCGTGCGCATCGCCTACTCGGATGAGGGCGCGCAGGCACTCGAGACCGGCGGCGGTATCCGCAACGCCCTGCCGCTGCTCGGGCGCGAGGCTTTTCTCGTCGTCAATGGCGATACCTGGAGCGATTTTGATTTTCGCACGCTGACCCTCGATCCTGAGGTCGATGGCGCGGCACTGGCGCGGCTGGTGCTGGTCGAGAATCCCGCGCACCATCGACACGGGGACTTCGGCCTCGAGGGCGATCGCATCGTCGAGCGCGCCACGGCGCGGCTCACCTATTCGGGTATCGGCATCTATCGTCCCGAGCTCTTTGCGGGCTCGCAGCCGGGCAAGTTTCCGCTAAAGCCGCTACTCGAGCGCTGCTATCGCCGCCGGCAAACTGCTCGGCGAGCATTACCGGGGCGAGTGGTGGGACGTCGGAACCTCCGATCGCCTGCAAGACCTTGACATCTGGCTGCGCACACGCCTCGCGACACGCAGCGCGCGGCCCTGACTTCGGCCCGCTGCGCCTTTCGCCGTACAATGGGCCCATGTCTGAGAGCGACAAAACTGCCCAGGCCCGCGAGCCGCCCGTGCGCGTCGGCAGCGGCGAGAAGTACCTGACGCCCCAGGGCTTCGCCGCCATTCGCGACGGCGTGAAGGCGCGTGCACACCCCGAGCGCGTGAGCCTGGGCGGCAAGCCCGCCTGGCTGCGCGCCCGCGCGCCCGCAGGCCCCGGGTACGGCGCGGTGCAGTCGGTTGTGCGCGCGCATCGTCTGGCGACCGTGTGCGAGGAGGCCAAGTGCCCGAACATCGGCGAGTGCTGGAACGCCGGCACGGCCACGATCATGCTCATGGGGGCGGTATGCACGCGTGCCTGCCGCTTCTGCGCGGTGGATACCGGCAATCCCAGGGGCTGGCTGGATGCTGAGGAACCCCGCAACGTCGCGCGCAGCGTCGCGCTCATGAAGTTGCGCTACGTCGTTCTCACGTCCGTCAACCGGGATGATCTGCCGGACGGTGGCGCAGGCCACTTCGCCGCCTGCATTCGCGCCATCAAGGCGGATAACCCCGGCACCGCCGTCGAGGCGCTCACGCCCGACTTCCAGGGAGACCTGCACGCGGTGCGCACGGTGCTCGCAGCCGGGGTCGACGTCTTCGCGCAGAATATCGAGACCGTGCGCGCGCCTTACTCATCCGGTGCGCGATCCGCGCGCCGGCTACGAGCAGACTCTGCGGGTCCTTGAATATTCCAAAGCGGCGAGTGCAGGCATCCTCACCAAGAGCAGCATCATGCTCGGGCTCGGCGAGAGCGATGCGGAGATTGCGCAGACTCTCGATGATCTGCGTGCCGCCGGGGTCGACATTGTCACGCTCGGGCAATACCTGCGGCCCACCGTGCATCACCTCCCGGTCGAGCGCTTCGTGGCGCCGTCGGAATTTGATGCCTATCGCCAGTGGGCGCTCGAGCGCGGCTTTCTGGAATGCGTCGCAGGGCCGCTGGTGCGCTCCAGCTACCGCGCCGAGCAGGCGCTCAATCGCAACAATGCGGGGCTCAACAATCAGCGCGCGGACGCTCAACAATGAACGCGGCCCTCGACGCTGCCCCGCTTGGCGTGAGCACCGTCGCGGCAGCGTCGCGCCCCGAGCCGCTCCTCCGTCATCTCGGCCGCGTCGATTACGAGCCCACTTGGCGCGCCATGCAGCGCCGGACGGATGAGCGCAGCGGCGCAAGCCCCGATGAAATCTGGTTTCTCGAGCATGCGCCAATCTTCACGCTCGGAATGAGCGCACGGCGCGCGCATGTCATCGCGCCGGGCGCCATTCCGGTGCTGCAGATCGATCGGGGCGGGCAGGTGACGTACCACGGTCCCGGACAACTCGTGGTCTATCCGCTCATCGATTTGCAGCGCGCGCGCCTGTCGGTGCGCGACCTCGTGAGCGCGCTCGAGGACGCCGTGATTGCGTATGCGGCCGAATTTGGCATTCAAGCGCAGAGCCGTCCGAAGGCTCCCGGTGTGTACGTCGGCGCATGCAAGCTTGCAAGCGTCGGCATCCGCATCCGCAGGGGCGCCTCCTATCATGGCCTCGCGCTCAATGTGCAGATGGATCTGGAGCCGTTCAGCCGTATCGACCCGTGCGGTTATCCCGGCTTGCAGATGACGCAGCTTGCAGACCTCGGCGGCCCCTCTTCTGTAGCTGCGGCAGCCGAGGGTCTTGCCCCGCATCTACTGCGCACTCTGTTCGCGCGAGGATAACGGTGCGCTTGCGCGCCTTTAATATTGGCGACTTGCGCCGTCGCGCGCGCAGACGGCTGCCGCGCATGGTGTTCGACTACATCGACGGCGGCGCGGATGATGAATGCACGCTGCGCGCCAACGTGCAGCGCTTTCGCAGCTACGAGCTCACGTGGAACGTACTGCGCAACATTGCGGTGCTCGATACCGCGACCACCGTGCTCGGCAGCCCGACTAAGCTGCCCTTCCTGATCTGTCCCACGGCAACCTCGCGCCTGTTTGACCCGCAGAGCGGCGAGCGCGCAGTCGCGCGCGCCGCGCACGAGGCGGGCATCATCTACTGCTGCTCGGCACTGTCGACTACAAGCTTCGAGGACATCGCCGCGGCGAATCCGGGTCCCAAGTGGTTCCAGATCTACGCCTGGAAGGATCGTGGACTGCTGCGCGAGATGCTGACGCGCGCCAAGGCCGCTGGCTTCAGCGCAGCGATCCTGACCGTGGATGTGCCGGTTGCGGGCAATCGCGAACGCGATCTCTACAATGATTTCACGATTCCGCCGCGCGTAACGCCGCGCGCCGCGCTGCAGGCGCTCGCCCGGCCGGGCTACCTATACCGGCTCTGGAGCACGCGCAGGCTGCGCCCGCGGATCGTCGAGGATGCGATGCCGGCGATCGACGGCGGCATCATCGAGTTCCTGAATCGCCAGCTCGATCACACCCTGACCTGGGATGACATCGTCTGGCTGATCGACGGCTGGGCGGGAGAATTTGCCATCAAGGGCATCAGCACTGCGGCGGATGCGCGGCGCTGCGTCGACATCGGCGCAACCGCGGTGTGGGTGTCCAATCATGGTGGGCGCCAGCTCGACACGGCCGCGGCGAGCATTGACACGCTCGAGCCGATTGTTCAGGCGGTGGGCGACCGGGCGCAAGTCATACTCGATGGCGGCATCCGCCGCGGCACAGATATCGTGAAAGCTCTGGCGCTGGGTGCGCGGGCGGTCGGCATTGGCCGCGCCTATCTCTACGGTCTGGCAGCGGCTGGGGAGCGCGGCGTCGCGCGCGCCATTTCGATCCTCGCCGAGGAACTGCGGCGCGACTTGGCGCTTATGGGGTACACTGATATCAAGTCGATCCGCAGGGATAACGTGCTCGCGCCGCACGCAACGCGCCAAAAGAACTAGAACCCGCACAGAGGGGAAACGCGATGTTCCAGCAGCTATTGACTCCGATGGCAGGCAGTCTCGGCCTGTCTTTCATCGTGGCGATACTTCCCGTCGTTACCGTGCTCGTGCTGCTCGGGATCATGCGCCGGCCCGCCTGGCAGGCGGCGCTCGCGGGCCTCATCGTCGGCCTCATCGTTGCGGTGGGGGGCTGGCAGCTGCCGCTGAATCTTGCGCTCGACTCGGTCGTCAACGGCATGGTGTTTGCCGTCTGGCCGGTCATGTGGATCGTCTTCAACGCGCTCGTGCTCTACAACATTGCCGTGCGCTCCGGGCGCTTCGATGCGTTTCGGAACTGGCTCCTCGTGCATCTGCCGAACGACCGGCGCGTCGTGCTGGTGGTCATCGGCTACTGCTTCGGGTGCCTGCTGGAGGGCGTCGCGGGCTTCGGCGTGCCGGTCGCCATCACCAGCTCGCTTTTGATCCTGATCGGTTTTCCGGCGCTGGAAGCGCTCGTCTTCGTGCTGATCTTCAACACGGCGCCGGTCGCCTTCGGTGCGCTCGGTGTGCCGATCACGGTGCTCGGCGCGGTGACTGGCCTGCCGGCGACGACGCTGGCGGCGATGGTGGGGCGGCAGCTGCCGTTCATTGCGCTCATCCTGCCGTTCTACGTGATCGCGCTCTATGGCGGTCTGCGCTCGATCCGCGCGCTCTGGCCGCTGCTGCTGGTCGCCGGCGGCAGCTTTGCGCTGTGCCAGTTCCTGGCATCCAACTCGATCGACTACACGCTCACCGACGTGCTCGCGTCACTCGGCTCGCTGGCGGCAACTTTCGTGCTGCTGCGGGTGTGGAAGCCGGCCCCGGACCCGCAATTTGCGATCCGCCACACGGTGGTCATAGAAGAATCCGCGCAGGCGGTGCCGCGCTGGCAGGGCTGGCTGCCGTGGGTCATCGTCTCTGTGGTCGTCATCATCTGGAACTCGGCCAAGATCTTCGAGATCGCACAGCAGAAGATTCCCTGGCCCGGCCTGCACAACGCGGTTTCAATCACGCTCTATAACAACAAGCCGTACGCGGCGATCTGGACGTTCCAGCCCCTCGCGACGGGCACGGCAATCCTGCTCGCGACGATCATTACCGCGTTCTGCGTGCGTTTGCGGCCTGCCGAATGCTTCAGCTGCGTCGCGCAGACCTTTCGTCAGGCGTGGCTCGCGATCGTCACCGTGATGTTCATTGTCGGCCTTGCCTATCTCATGAACTATTCCGGCCTCGCCTACACGCTCGGCAAGGCAGTGGCCTCCGCCGGACATCTGTTCGTGCTGCTCTCGCCCTTCCTGGGCTGGGTCGCCGTGTTTCTCTCCGGCAGCGACACTTCCGGCAATGCGCTTTTCGGTAACCTGCAGGTTGTTGCGGCCAATCAACTTAACATAAGCCCGGTGCTCTTTGCCGCCACCAACTCCTCGGGTGGCGTCATGGGCAAGATGATTTCTCCGCAAAATATAGCCACGGGCGTCGCGGTCACGGACCTGCGCGGCCGTGAGGGCGCGGTGCTCGCACGCACCTTTATTCACAGTATCGTGTTTACCGTACTGCTCGCGCTCCTCGTGGTGGTGCAGCAATACGTTGTCCCGCAGATCATTCCGAGCCTGCCGCCGGCGCACTGACCTTGACATATAGTTGACGACTTTCTGGGTGCTAACCGCTCTGTAACTGGGCGGCGACTGAATTCATAACCCTTTATCTCCTAGCATGCAGTGACGGATGCGCGTGCGTGCGCACTGCAACAAGTACAACGGCGGGCACGACATGCGGATCACAGATCAGTGCAAGCTCTTGGCGCTCACCGCCACGCTCGCTCTCGCCGGCTGCGGTGCGCGCCAGTCATCCGGTGATGTCGTCGCGCCGAATGCTGCGCAGGTGACGATTCTGAACGTGCTCGTACGATCCGACACGCGAGCTGTACGTGGACTACAACGCGGCGTTTGCCAAGTACTGGCAGGCCAAGTCCGGGCAAAAGGTCTTCATCAATCAATCGCACGGCGGTTCGAGCAAACAGGCGCGCTCGGTGATCGACGGGCTCGCCGCAGACGTGGTCACGCTGGGCCTTGCCGGCGACGTCGATGGCATTGCAACCCGCGGCAAGCTGCTGCCGCTTAACTGGCAGAGCCGCCTGCCCGACAACAGCGCCCCCTATACCTCGACGGTCGTGTTTCTGGTGCGCACCGGCAACCCCAAGGACATCCACGATTGGGGCGATCTCATCAAGCCCGGCGTCGCCGTCATCACGCCAAACCCGAAAACCTCAGGCGGCGCGCGCTGGAACTATCTCGCCGCCTGGGCGTGGGCGCGCTCACAGCCCGGCGCGAGCGAGGCGAGCGCCAAGGACTTCGTGCACCGGCTCTACAAGAATGTTCCGGTGCTCGATACGGGCGCGCGCGGCGCGACGACCACATTCGTGCAGCGCGAGATCGGCGATGTGCTGATCGCGTGGGAGAATGAGGCGCATCTGGCGCTGAAGGAAGTCGGCGCCCACAAGCTCGAGATCATCACGCCGTCGGTCAGCATCCTCGCCGAGCCGTCGGTCGCGGTGGTGGACAAGGTGGTGCTGCGGCGCGGTACGCGCGAGGTGGCGCAGGCGTATCTGGAATATCTCTACAGCCCCGAAGGGCAGGAGATCGTTGCGCGCAACTTCTATCGCCCGCGTGATCCGACGGTGGCCGCCAAATACGCTGGCGCCTATCCGCAGCTGAAGCTCGTGACGATCGCGGATTTTGGCGGTTGGACGAAAGTGCAGCAGGAGCACTTTGCCGACGGCGGTGTTTTTGATCAGATCTACGCGCGCTAAGTTCGCGCGCTTATTCGACGATGAGTTTGTAGCCTGAGCCCGCGGCCGTCTGCAGCAGCGCGGGATTGGCCGGATCCGCCTCGATCTTTTGCCGCAGCCGGTGCACGAGTTGCTTCAGGAGCTGGCGGTCGCCCGAATTGCGATGTCCCCACACCTGCACCAGCAGCCGGTCGGAGTTCACGGTGCGGCCGGCATTGGCGAGCAGCATCTGCAGCAGTCGCAATTCGAGCTTCGTGAGGCGCACCGCAGCGCCCGTGGCGACGCGCACCGTGTGCTCTTCAAGATCGAGGCTGACGAGTCCGGCGGCGATCGGTGCCGCTGAGGTTTCCACGCCTGCGCGCCGCAAGAGCGCCTTGGTGCGCGCGAGCAGTGTGCGCGGGCTGAAGGGCTTGTTGAGATAGTCATCGGCACCGAGTTCGAGCGCGCGCACCAGATCCTCCTCCTCGCCGCGCACCGTGAGCATCATGATGGGCACGCGCGACTTCAGGCGGATCGCCTCGCAGACCTGAAAGCCGCTCGCTCCCGGCATGTTGATATCGAGGACGACGAGGTCCGGCGACTCGGTCTCGAAAGCGCGTATCGCGCTCGGGCCATCGTTCGCGCGCACCACGAGGTAGCCTGCCTGCATCAGCGCAAAGGCGATGAGGGATAAGAGGTCGCGATCGTCATCAGCAATCAAAATCTTCATGCAGGCTGATCCTGGGGCAAACTGATACTGAAGCGCGTGCGGTTTTCACTGGTGCGCTCGGCGGCGATTGCGCCGCCATGACGGTCGATGATGGACTTGACGATCGATAATCCCAAGCCGAGACCGCCTGGCTCGGGCTCCACCTCGTCCGCGCTTCTGCGGAAGCGCTCGAAGATCGAGCCGGCCGCCTGCGCGAGCAGGCCCGCGCCCTCATCCTCAACCCATGCTACAACTTGACCGTCCGCGGTCGCGCGCGCGCCGGCGCGCACCACGCTGCCTTCGGGTGCAAACTTGCTCGCGTTCGCGAGCAGATTGACGAACACCTGCGTCAAGCGCATGGCATCGCCGTCGACGCGCGGCAGGTCACCCGGAAATGCGACCTCGAGCCTCTGGCCGCGCTGCGCGAGGAGCGCGCCGATGAGCGTGCGTGCATCCTCGAGGGCCTCCTCCAGCGATACGCTCTGGTGGCGGATCGACAGCTGCCCCGACTCGATGCGCGTGCTCTCGAGGAGGTTATCGATGAGCTGCGTGAGGCGCACCGTGCCGCGCTCAAGTGACAGCACAAGCTCCGCAAGCGCTTGCGGCGGCAGGCTGTCGAGCCCCTCGCGCAGCAGCTCGATGGAGGCGAGCTGCGCGGCGAGCGGCGTGCGAAACTCGTGCGAGATGTTGGCGAGCACCGTGTCGCGCGCGCGGCGCACGGCCTCAAGCTCGGTTTCATCGCGAATTACCTGCACCTGCAATCCATCCACCATGGTCGAGCTTGAAATCACCGTGGTGCGCGCTGCACCGGGGCTTGCCTGCAGCCGCTCCACGAGTTGCGCACTGCCGGCGGCGCGCGCCTGCAGGATCGGGCATTCCTGCTCGCAGGGACGATGGCCGTTGATGTCGCAGGGCTTGAGGACATCGCCGCAGAAGCGGCCCACGGCCGCCTCCGGCTCGATATTGAGCAGCCGTGCGGCCTGCGGGTTCAAATAACGGATGGTGCGGTTCTTGTCGACGGCGTAGACGCCTTCGACGATTCCGGAGAGCACCGCGCGCGCCTCGGCGTCGCGCCGGCGCAGCGTGCCGGTGAGCTCCACGAGATTGCCGCGCATGTCTTCCATCGTACGTGCGAGCGTGCCCACCTCAGCGGCGCCGCCCGGCGGAATCGACGTCGAGAAATCGCCCTGGCCCAAGCGCACCGCCGCCGCCGTGAGTGCCTGCAGCGGCGCTGCGACCAGCTGGCCTAACAAAATGCCGGCGACAACGGCGAGGATGGCAAGCACCACCGCGGTCACTTGCAGGTGCCGCGCGAGACGGCTTGCGGCCTGATCGATCGCCGCCGCCGGCAGGCGCGTCTCGATGAGCGCAATCGCCTCGCCGGTCGAGGCGAAGATCGGCACGCTCGAGGCATAAACGCCGAGCGAAGAGATACGCTGCACGGCCGAGTGGCCGTCGGCAAGGCCCGAGGAATGCAGCCCCGTCAGGACATCGACCGGGGCGGTCGCAAAGTTTCGATAGTTGAGCAGGCGAATCTCAAGTCCGACGTGCTGGCTCAACGTGCGGGCGAGCGCCACGTCGAGGTCGCGCACGATATAGACGCGCTCGCCCTTGGCCTCGCCAAAGCTTGCCACGGCGCCGAGCGCTGCGTTGGCGCTGCCGGTCGGGGCGGCAAGAAAGCTCTCGCCCTGTTCGGCGCTCGCCGTGACGATCTCATTCCACGGCAGCGTCTCGCCTGCCTGCGCCAGTAACGTTTCACCCTGGAACACCGCGCAGGCACTGATGGCCTCGGTTTGGCAGAAGCGCCGCAGGAAAAGGCCGAGCGCCTCCGGATCCTCCTGCGTCACCAGGCGCTGCAGTGTCGGACGGTCGGCGAGCACGTGCGCTGCGGTAACAGCGTCTTCGCTGACGCGCCTTAAGTCCTCACGCGCCATGGCGCCGGCGAGCTGGACGCGCGCCTTGCCCTGTTCATCGGCAAGGTCGCGCAGCATGCCGATGGCCGAGAAGGAAATGCCGCCGACCACGAGCAGCACGATGACCACATTGATGGCCGCAAGCCACCAGCCCAATCCGGTCTTTGCAGGATCGATCCTCAGCCGTTGCGAGAGCTGATGGGCACGCTCGAGCATGCGGTTAACGCCGCCGGTAGCCGGTTCGTTCAACGAGAGTCTTCACAATCAAGGTGGCGATGGCGAGCATCATCAGCAAGGATGCGACTGCGAACGCGCCGACGTAGTTGTACTCGTTATAGAGAATCTCGATGTGCAGGGGCATCGTGTTGGTAAGTCCCCGGATGTGGCCCGAAACAACGGACACGGCGCCGAACTCGCCCATGGCGCGCGCATTGCTGAGGATGATGCCGTACAGCAGGCCCCAGCGCACTTTCGGCAGCGTCACACGGAAGAAGGTGATCCAGCCGCCGGCGCCGAGCGTGATTGCCGCTTCTTCCTCGTCGTTGCCGAGCTGCTGCATGAGGGGAATGAGCTCGCGGGCGACGTACGGAAAGGTCACGAACATGGTGGCGAGAATGATGCCGGGCAGGGCAAAGATGATGCTGATGTCATGATCCTGCAGGAAGCGCCCGAACCAGCCCTGCAGGCCAAAGAGCAGCACGTAGATCATGCCGGAGATCACCGGCGAGACCGCCAGCGGCAGATCGATAAGCGTGATCAGAAAGCTCTTGCCGCGGAACTCAAATTTGGCGATCGCCCAGCCGGCGGCAAACCCGAAGATGGTGTTGACCGGAACCACGACCAGCGCGGTGGTGAGCGTAAGGCGAATGGCGGCGCGCGTGTCGGGATCAAAGAAGGTCGCAAGATAGGCGCCGATGCCCTTCGAGAGCGCCATCGCGATGACGGTCGCAAGCGGCGCAAACAAGAGCGCCGCGAGGAACAGCAACGATGCCGTGATGAAGGTCCAGCGCACTACGGCGCCGAGCAGCGTGTCGCGGCCCGGGCGCGTGCCCGCCTCATCGAGCATCGAGTAAGCGGGGCTTGCCATCAGTGTCCCATGGCGACGTGCCGCCGCCGACCCCACGCCTGCAGCAGATTGATTGTGAGCAGCATGACGAACGAGATGACCAGCATCACGAAGCCGAGCGCCGCCGCGCCGCGATAGTCAAACTCCTCGAGGCGGATGACGATGAGCAGCGGTGTGATCTCGGTGCGCATCGGCAGGTTGCCGGAGATAAAAATCACCGAGCCGTATTCGCCCACGGCGCGCGCAAAGGCGAGCGTGAAGCCGGTGAGCAGTGCCGGCAGCACGGTCGGCAGGATGATGCGCCGGAAGATGTAGAAGCGGCCCGCGCCCAGGGTCTCGGCCGCATCCTCAAGATCGCGCTGCACTTCCTGCAGCGCCGGCTGCACCGAGCGCACCACGAAGGGCATGCCGATGAGCGTGAGGGCGACCGTGACACCGATCCACGTGTACGCCACTTTGATGCCAAGCGGCTCAAGGTAGCGCCCGATCCAGCCGTTGCTGGCGAATACGCTCGTGAGCGCGATGCCGGATACGGCCGTCGGCAGCGCAAATGGCATGTCGATCAGCGCATCGATCATCTTGCGGCCGGGGAACTCGTAGCGCACTAAAGTCCACGCAATGATGAAGCCGAATACCGCGTTGATCGACGCTGCGAGCAGCGAAGCGCCAAAGGAGAGGCGATACGAGCCGATCGCGCGCGGATTGGTGATCACGCGCAGGAACTCGCCCCACGACATCGAGGCGGTCTCGAGCACGAGTGCCGCGAGCGGCAGCAGCACGATGCCGGAAAGAAACAACGTCGTGAAACCAAACGTGAGCCCGAAGCCGGGCAGGACGCTCGGCTGGCGCCAGGGCCTCATGCGCGCGGATCCCGGCTGCCATACACGAAGAGCAGCGGCGCACGCGCCTGAGCGCGGAACAGCGCCTCGAAGCGCGCCGCAAGTCCGGTGATCTGCGAGATGCCCAGAATCAAGATCTGGTCGGGCATCTCGCCGAGGCGGCCCGCCAATCCTTCGGCGACATTGCCGAAGTGCAGCTCGGTGCGCATCTCAAGCCCGTGCACCGCCTGCGCCTCCGAGCGCGCATCCAGCAGCGCCCGCATGCTATGCGGGCGCTGCCCGTCGGGCGTGCTGGTCGGCAGAATGCCGACGTAAACGCCTTCGGCCGCGACGTGACGCAGCAGGCTTGCCGCGACGGCAAGGGTTGCCGCGCGCGCCGGCTCATCGGCCCAATGGATGAGCACACGCTGCGGCGTGCCGGCCTCGTCGGGCAGCACGAGCACCGCCTCCGCACCCCTCTTCAGCAGCCATTCGATGCGCGCCACCGCGTCGGGTTCGGCGGCGACGACCGCGGCGCCGCTGACTGCGGCATTCTCCTCGGTCACGCGGACCGACACCCGCGTGTGCATGCGCGCAGCGAGTTTCACCAGCAACGGGTGCTGGCTTAGGTGCGTCGCCTGTGCGGAGTTGGTTGCGTAGGCGGTGAAACTCGACAGCGGCGTCGGCAGCACATGAATGCGCCGCACGCCGATGGCAACCGTCTGTCCGGGTGCGACGCCAAACGCGCGCTGCTCATGCTGGCTGCGGGTCACCTCGAGCAGCGCATCGCCATTGCCGTTCGGCGCGCGCGACAACTGTGCATCGCAGGCCCCATCGGCGAGGCGAATGCGCAGTCGCTCAAGCGCACCGGTGAAGGCGACCTCTTCAACCGTGCCGCCCGCGAGGTAATTGCACGCTAGCGCCCGTTTTTGCGGCGCAAGCTCTATTTCCTCGGGGCGGATGACGGCGACGACTTCGTGCTCGCGCTGCGCCTGCGCGTCCATGCCCGCGCCGTCCGCCTCGCTCGCACCGAAGCGCACGCCGCTCTTGGTCTGGCGGCCGAGCAGCAGGTTGGCCGCGCCGAGAAACGTGGCGACGAAGCGCGTCGCGGGGCGCGTGTAGAGCTCATCGGGCCTGCCCACCTCCAGCAGCCGCCCGAAGTTCATGACGCCGATACGGTCGGCGAGCGCGAACGCCTCTTCCTGGTCGTGGGTGACGAGCACCGTGGTAATGCCGAGTTCGCGCTGCACTTGACGGATCGTGCGACGCAGCTCCTCGCGGATCTTGGCATCGAGAGCGCCGAAGGGCTCATCGAGGAGCAGCACTTCGGGTTTGTGCGCAAGAGCTCGCGCCACCGCGACGCGCTGCTGCTGGCCGCCGGAGAGCTGCGCCGGCAGCCGCTCGTCCATGCCCTCGAGCGCAACCAGGCGCAGCAGCTCGCGGCGCCGCTCGCGCCGGGCGTGGGCGCGCATGCGCCGCACGCGCAGCGCAAACTCGATGTTGTCGGCGATCGTCATGTGACGAAAGAGCGCGTAGTTCTGAAACACCAGGCCGACGTCGCGCTTTTGCGCGGGCACGTGGGTGACATCACGGCCGTGCAGCGAGATGCGTCCGTGGTCGACGCCGGTCAACCCCGCCACCGCGCGCAAGAGCGTGCTCTTGCCGCTGCCGCTCGGTCCGAGGAGCACGAAGAACTCGCCATCGCCGATGTCGATGGAGACATCGTTGACGACCGGAACGCCCTGATATCGCTTGGTAACTTGGTCGAGAGTGATCGACATGCGCTGACTTTGTTGGAATGCACGCGACGGCGGCGCTCATGCTACCGGGCAGCGGCCCGCGATGTCATTCGAGCGCGGTAACAGAACGGTTATAAAGTGCGAGATTGCGCCTGCGGTCGCACACTTGCCGCTTCTGTCAAATTACGAGCAGCACCTCCGCGCAGGCCTTGAGATCTTCCGCGAGCGCGCTCATCTGCTCGCGGCTGTCGGCGCGCAGCGCGTAGGAGATCGAAAGGTAGTTGCCGTTCTTGCTCAAATGTTCCGTGACGTGGCTTGCCTCGAGCGCGGGCACATGGCGCAGGACGATGGCGTGGATGCGCGCACGAAACTCGGGACTTGGGCGGCCAATCACCTTGATTGGGTAATCGGTCGGAAAGATGAGCAGCGGCGGCGCGTCTACCACGGCTGATCCGCCAGTTCGCGCTTGTAATCCTGCAGCGCCGCGTAGATGCGCCGCCACAGCCGGCCCGGGGCGACCGCTGCCGACGCTTTTGCCATCGAGCGTCGTCACGGGCACGATCTCGCGGGCGGCGGAGGAGATCCAGATCTCATCCGCGCCGCGCAGCTGCGCCTCGGTGACGTGCGCGGCGCGATGCACGACGCCGCTGCGCGCCGCCAGCTCCTCGACGACGCTGCGCGTTGTGCCCGGAAGAATCTCGCTCGACGGCGGCGGCGTGTGCACTTCGCCCGCGCTGACGATGTGCACCGCGGAGGATGAGCCTTCGGTGAGATGGCCGCTGCGCAGCAGAATGGTCTCGGCTGCGCCTGCTTCGGCGGCAAGTTCGCGCAGCAGCACGTTCGCGAGGAGCGCGATCGATTTGATGTCGCAGCGCGCCCAGCGCGTGTCCTCGGCGCTGACGCAGGTGATGCCGTGCTCGCGCGCGCTCGCCGCCGGCAGCGCAAGTGCTGAGCTGAACATGAATACCGTGCGCGTGATGTGCGGCAGCGGCGCATGATTGCGGCCGCGTTCGGCGCCGCGCGTGACCTGCCAGTAGAGCGCCTGATCGCCGCCGCCGTTCTTGCCGATGAGCGCCGCAAAGAGCGCGCGCCATTCGGCGGCGTTGTGCGGGTTTTCCATGCGCAACGCGGCAAGGCTGCGCGTCAGGCGCGCGCAGTGGGCCGCCATGCGGAACGGCCGGCCGGCATAGACGGGCATCAGCTCGTAGGCGCCATCGCCAAACAGGAAGCCACGGTCAAAGGGCGAGATGCGCGCCGCGTCGAACGGCAGGAATTCGCCGTTCAAATAACAAATGGGCAGCGGTTCGGCCACGCGCGCTTGGGTGGGCTGCGGCTATTTGAACCACAGCTGGATGCTGTCGACCATGCGCGTCCAGATGCCGCCGGGCGGATCGGCGGCGAGGGCGACGAGCGGGGCGTGCGCGATGAGCTCGCCCGCAGGCGCGGTCACCGTGAAATCGCCGAGCACTGCGCCGGCGGCAAGCGGGGCGATGAGCGGCTGTTTGACGTTGACGCTGGTGTGCAGGTTTGCAAGCTGCCCTTTGCCGACCGTCACCCAAAGGTCCGCGGGCGAGCCCGCGGCGATCGTGTCGGTCGCGCCCTTGTAGACGTGCGGCTTCAGGATAAGCTCGCCGCGGGATTTCACTTTGCCGGTCTCGAAGAACGTGAAGCCGTAGTTCAGCAGCGCCGAGCTTGCATCCTCGCGCGCCTTGATCGATGGCGAGCCCATCACGACCGAGATGAGGCGCATGCCGTTGCGCTTGGAGGAAGTGATCAGGCAGAAGCCGGCCGTGTCGGTGTGCCCGGTCTTGATGCCATCAACCGTTGGGTCGCGCATCAGCAGGCCGTTGCGATTTTCCTGCTTGATGTTGTTCCAGGTGAATTCGCGTATGCCGTACCACTGGTAGTACTGCGGAAAGTCGTGCACCACCGCCCGCGAGAGCATTGCCATGTCGCGCGCGGTGGTGAAGTGATTTGGATCGGGCAGCCCGTCGCTGTTAACGAAATTTGTGGCCTTAAGGCCGATGCGCTTGGCGTAGATGTTCATCAGCTGGGCAAACGCGCTCTCGGTTCCGCCGACCTTCTCGGCGAGCGCGATCGTGGCATCGTTGCCCGATTGCACCAGCATGCCTTTGATGAGCACCTCGGCCGGAATCTGCGTGCCGACCTGGACAAAGGTGCGCGAACCCTCGGCGCGCCAGGCGTGCTCGCTGATCGGCACCATGTCGGCAAGCTTGAGCCGTCCGTCTTTGAGGGCGGCAAACACCGCATAGCTCGTCATGACTTTGGTCAGGCTCGCGGGCTCGTTGCGATCGTCGGCGTGTGCTTCGGCGAGCACCCGGCCACTGTCGTAGTCAATGAGGATATAGGCGCGTGCGTCGACCGTGGGCGGCTGGGGAATCGGGCTTGCGGCTGCCGCGGCGGGCGGCGGTGCAACCGGGCCGGGCGCAGCGGGCGGCGGGGGCGCCGCCAGGAGCGGCAGCGAGGCAAGCATGAGCCAGGAGAAGAGCAATGAGGAGCGCGACATTCCTTTAGTACCCCACGATGTTTGCTGAAACCGACCTGCAATGGATTCTAGCGGAACGAGCCCAACGAGATTGTGCGCGCCCTCTAGTCCGGCGCGAGTCGCGCACTTGGCACGCCGAGTGCGCGCAGCCGCTCGGAGAGCTCATCGAACTGCGCGACGCTGGCGACCGGCCCGACACGCACCCGATACAAGTGCTGCTCGCCGGCGATGGGCGAGAGCACGCTCACCCCCGGCAGTCCGGCGCTGCGTAATCTAGCACTCAGTCGTTGCGCGTTGGCCGCCTCGGCGAACGCGCCCGCCTGCATCCACAGTTCGGGCGGCGGTGATTCGGCGCTGCGCGTCAGTGTGTCGGGAGCTGCGGGCGTGATGGCGCGCACTTCAACCAGTGTCGTGCCCTCGCGCAGCATATCAAGCTTGGCGGCGGCGCTATAGGACAGATCAATGATGCGGTTCGCGACGAACGGGCCGCGGTCATTGATGCGCACCACGCAGCTCCTGCCGTTCTTGAGATTGGTGACGCGCGCATACGCCGGCAGCGGCAGAGTCTTGTGGGCGGCGCTCATGCCATACATGTCGTACGGCTCGCCCATGGAGGTGCTGACGCCGTGAAACGTGGGGCCATACCAGGAGGCAACGCCGCGCTCCACGTAACCGTCGGCGGTTGCGAGCACGAAGTAGCGCTTGCCCTGCACGTCATAGAAGGGCGGATTGCCGTGCTTGCTGCGCAATTCGAAGCGCGGCACCGCATCGGGAATCGCCGCAACGTTGGGCGGCACGCCGGGTGCAGCGCCTGCGGGCGGCGGCACCTCCGCGGGTTGCGCCGCCGGAGCCTTGTGCCGCGGCGTGCCGGCGCACGCCCCGAGGAGCGCTGCGGCCAACAGCACCGCGAGCGCGGTGGGCGTGCGCATCACGGGACGGCCGCCGGCATCCGCGCGGCGATGGCGCCCGCCAGATCGTGCACCGCCATGGCGTAGCGGGCGCTGCGGTTGTAGCGCGTGATGACCTCGAAATTCTTGAAGCCGATCCGATACGCCGGTCCGTCGCGCTCCTCGGCACTCACCAGGAGCACCGGCGTCGTCGCGGCCGCGGCAAGCTCACTCTCCACACCCTCGGCGCTCAGCTCGCCAAGCGTCGTCGTGAGCTCCAGATTTCTGAGGTCAATGTGAAACGCAGATCCGGGATCGATGATCGCGTTGCCCATCACCGGGGTCGCGGGTTCCCAACCATGCTCGCGCAGAAAATTGGCGATGCTGGCAAAGATGTCCGGCCAGTCATTCCACAGGTCGCGCCGCCGGTCGCCGTCCGCGTCAACCGCGAAGCGCCGGTAGCTCGAGGGCATGAACTGCGGGGCTCCCATGGCGCCTGCGTACGAGCCCATAACGGTCAACGGATCGATGCGCTCCTCGCGCGTGAGCAGAATGAACTGCTCAAGCTCGCTGCGCGCAAGTTTGCTCGGCACAGGCTGAGCGAAGGCGAGCGTCATGAGCGAATCGAGCACGCGGTCATGGCCGGTCATGCGGCCGTAGAAGGTCTCGCAGCCGAGAATCGCCACGAGGTATTCGGGCCCGACGCCGCGCTCGGCGGCGACACGGTCGAGCTCGGCACGATGCTCGAGCCAGAAGTCCACTCCCGCCTGGATGCGCTTCTCCGTGACGAAGTGCGCGCGGTACTCCCACCAGGCAAGGACTCGCTCGGCCGGCTGTTCGGTGCGCTCGATGACGCGCGCCTGCGGAACCGCGTGGCGCAGCAGCGCGCGCAGCGTGCGCGGCGGCAGAGCGTCGCGGACGGCGACCTCGCTGATGAATTCGCGGATGTCGGAGCGGTTCAAATCAAAGTGCGTCGCGCTCGGCAGGGCGGTATCAGCATCCGCGACGGTGAGCTGCAGGAGTGCGGCGAGTGCGAGCAGGCGCCAGAGGGTGCGCGGTGGTTTGGTGCGCACGCCTAGGAGCCGACCAGTTTGCGGTGCGAATACAGCGACATCAGAATCCCAAATCCGGCGAGCAGCGTGACCATGGAGCTGCCGCCGTAGCTCACCAGCGGCAGCGGCACGCCGACTACGGGCAGCAGCCCACTCACCATGCCGGCGTTGATAAAGACGTACACAAAGAACGTCAGCGCAAGGCAGCCGCCCAGCAGTCGCGCATAGGTGTCTTGCGTCTGCACCGCCATGAAGAGCGCGCGGGTGACGACGTAGGCATACAGGAGCAGCAGCAGCGCCAACCCCAAGAATCCGAACTCCTCGCCGATCACGGCAAAGATGAAATCCGTGGACCGCTCCGGCAGGAACTGCAGCTGTGCCTGCGAGCCGTGCATCCACCCCTTGCCAAAGACTCCGCCCGAGCCGATCGCAATCTGCGATTGGATGATGTGGTAGCCCGCGCCGAGGCGGTCGGTGCTCGGGTCGAGGAACGTGAGCACGCGCCTTTTCTGGTAATCGTGCATGAACGCCCAGCCAAACCAGGCGCCGAGTCCGCCGAGCACCGCGACGCTGGCGATGATGCGCAGCTGCAGACCGGCCATGAGAATGACGAGGCTGCCGGCGATCGCGATCAGCGCGGCAGTGCCCAGGTCCGGCTGCAGCACGACCAGGCCCACCGGCACCATGATGAGCGCCATCAGTATGGCAAGCGAGCCCATGGAAGGCGGCAACGCCCGCTCGTGCAGATACCACGCACACATCATCGGCACGGCAAGTTTCATGATCTCGGAGGGCTGGAAGCGCAGCAATCCGAGATCGAGCCAGCGCTGCGCGCCCATGCCGATGTGGCCGATCCCATCGACCACCAGCAGCAGCACGATGCCGAGCAGATAGAGCCACGGCGACATGCGCCGCAGAAAATTAGGACTCACCTGCGCCAGCAGCAGCATCGCGACGACACCCATGCCGATGTGCGCGGCGGCGCGGATCACCGTGCCGAGACTCTGGCCGGAGGCGCTGTAGAGCACCACGAGCCCGTAGGCGGCGACGAGCGCAAGTCCAATGACGAGCGCGCCGTCGAGTTTCAGCGCCAAGAGCATGCGCGCCGTACCCGTGAGCGTGCGGCGGGCGCGCGAGCCGGAGGTGACTTCCTCGTACACTTATGGCGCCTTCAGCTTGCCGTTGGCATCGAGCAGGTAGGCATCGAGCACCTGCCGTGCGATGGGCGCGGCGGCGGTGGCGCCGAAGCCGCCGTTTTCCACCAGCACCGCAACGGCAATGCGCGGCTGCTCGACCGGTGCGAAGGCAATGAACCAGGCATGGTCACGCAAACGCTCTTCGACCGTGTTCTCGTTGTATTTGGCGTTCTGGGCGACGGTGAATACCTGCGCGGTGCCGGTCTTGCCGGCAATCGAGTAGGCGGCGCCTTTGCCGCTCACGTGCGCGGTGCCGTAGGTAACCGCGCCCACCATGCCGTTGATGACGCGATCCCAGTCGGCATCGGCGACGCCCTCGATGCGTTTGCCGGCGACCGGGGCAATCGGCTTCACGTTGCCATTGGCATCGCGCAGGCCGGTGACCAGGCGCGGGCGGAAATTGACGCCGCGGCCGGCAATAACGCCCGCGACATGCGCCAGCTGCAGCGGCGTCACGAGCAGATACCCCTGGCCGACGCCAAAGTTGATGGTCTCGCCGGGAAACCAGATCTGGTCGGCGGGCCGCTTGAACGCGAGCTTCTTCCATTCCGGCGTCGGCAACAGACCCGGCTTCTCGCCGCTGATGTCGATGCCGGTCAGCTGCCCGTAGCCGAAGGGGCCGAGAAACGCCGCGATCCGATTGACGCCGAGAGTCTCGGCGAGGCCGTAGAAGTACACGTCGCAGGACTTTGCGATGGCATCCTGCAGCGCAACCGAACCGTGTTTGCCACCTTTGCCTTCGCGAAACAGGCGCGTGCTGCCGGGCAGGTGAAACACGCCGGCGCAGAACTCGGTCTTGTCGGGATTCAGGATGTGATACGTAAGTCCCGCAAGCGCCACCACCGGCTTGATGGTCGACCCGGACGGATAGGCGCCGCGCAGCGCGCGATTCAACAGCGGCTTGTCGATGTTGTCGGTGAGTTGCGCATATTCGGTGCGCGTGATGCCGCGCGCGAAGAGCGAAGGATCAAATTCCGGCATGCTCGCCAGGGCGAGCACATCGCCGTTGTTGCGGGTTCAGCGCGACGACCGCACCGCGGTGCTCGCCGAGCGCTTGCTCGGCTACGCGCTGCACTTTGGTGTCGAGCGACAGCACCAGATCCTTGCCGGCCGCAGGCGCATGCGTGCGCAGATCGGGTGCCAGCTCGCCCAGGCCCTGCACCGAGCGGCCGAGCGCATTGACGAGCACCTCGCGATAGCCGTTGCCGCCATGCAGCGGCTTCTCATAGGCGCTCTCCACGCCAAGCTTGCCGATGAGCGCAGTGCCCGAGTAGGCGGCGCGATCGATATGCTCAAGGTCGGCCTCGCTGATGGCGCCGACGTAGCCAAGAGCGTGCACGCCGAGCTGACCCTCGGGATAGAAACGCGTCTGGCGCGTCTTGATGTCCAGGCCCGGGAAGTCAAAGCGCCGCACCGCAAAGCGCGCCACATCCTCATCGGACATGCGCAAGACGCACCGGCACGCTGTCGAACGGACGGCGCGAGCGGATCGTGCGGCGCAGCTCGTCGACCGAGTCCGCCTCGATGAGCCCGAGCTTTACGAGCCCCTGTAACGCGCCGTTCAAGTTGGGTACTTCCTCGGGGACCAGCTCCAGCTGATACGCCGGCTGATTGCCGGCGAGCAGATTGCCGTTGCGGTCGAGTATCAGGCCGCGCGCGGCGGGAATAGGTTCCGTGCGGACGCGATTGCCTTGCGAGAGTTCCGCGTAATACGCGTGGCGCGTCACCTGCAGCAGGTAGAGACGGCCAATGAGCGCAAGCGTGAGCACCACGATGATGCAGCCGGCGACGAGCACGCGCCGCTCAAAGAGGCGCTGCTCTTTCCCGTGGTCCTTGATGCGCACGGCCTGCAGCATCAGCGATGCACCTCAGCTCTCATCGCTAGCTCTGCCAACGCGGCGCATGGCTGCGGGTGAGGAGCGCGGCGGCGACGGGCCAGAGAAGCGCGCCCGTCACGATCTGCAACCAGTGCAGCGGACCGAAGAGGGTGTGCCCGGTCCAGCCGTCGATTGCAAACAGCACGCACTCATAAATCAGCAGCGCGCCGAGCACCATCAAAGATTGCTGGAACACGTGCTTCGCGCGCACCTTCTGATGCTCGCGCACCGCGATGTAGGTGACGAGCGACAGCGCAAGCGCGTGCTCGCCGAGGAGCGAGCCCTGAAAGACATCGAGGGCGAGCCCGCTGAACCAGCCGAGCGCGATGCCGCCGGCGCGCGGCGCGGCGACCGACCAGTAGATCACCGTCAGCACAAGAAACGCCGGCCGCACGGCATCGAGGTTCGCCGGCAGCGGCACGACCGACAGAAAGAGCGCGAGCATAATGGTGAACAACAGCCGCGCGCGCGGCTCACGCGCCCGGGCGTTCATTCGACGGCGTCCGCGGCATCATCCGGCGGCTCGGATTTGGCAGGCGGCTTCGGCGCGTTCTTGGGTTTAGCGGGCGCTGGGGCGGTCGTTGCCACCGGAGCTGCCGCTGCCGAGGCCGGCATGGAGGCAGCACCGGCAGGGGCGGGTGTGGGTGGATTCGGCGCCGGCTGCGGCTGCAGCGCCGCGTTCTTGGCGCGCTCATCGTTGAACCAGACGAGCGCGACTTCGCGATCGCTCTCGATGCGTGCCAGCGGAACGGCGCGCACTTGCGCGAGCGGCTGGATGGCGTCGCGATGCACCTCGGCGACGCGCGCCACGGGGTAGCCGGCCGGGAACACGCCGCCCAAGCCTGAAGTGATGAGCAGATCGCCGGGTTTGACATCGGCATTCGCGGGCAGGTAGGGCAGCGCGAGCGCAGACTCGTTGCCGTCGCCGACGGCGATCGTGCGCAACCCGGTGCGCTCGATCTGCACCGGCACCGCGTGCTCGGGGTCGGTGATCAGGATCACCTCTGTGCTCCACGGTCCGATGTGAATCGTCTGCCCCAGCAGCCCCGCGTCATCGAGCACCGCCTGGCCTGCAAAAACCCCGTTTCTCGTGCCGCGGTTGATGAGCATGCGTTGCCGCAGCGTGGTCAACTCCGTGCTGATGATTTCGCCCGCCAGCCACCGCTCGGCGATCGGCGGCAGTGCGTGGGCAAGTCCGCGCAACTGGGCGTTCTCGCGAGCGAGTCCCTCGTAGTTAAGGGCGCGCAGGGCGAGCCCGCTTTCGCGCACCCGCAGCCGTTCATTCTCGGCGCGCAGCTGCTCGCGCGTCTCGACGCTCTCCTTGATCCACGCCCAGGCGGTCGTCGGGGAGCTCACCGCGAGCTGCAGCGGGTAGGCCACGGCCTGCAGCAGAAAGCGAATCTCGTTCAGCCAGCCGCCGCGCTGATCGAGCACCATGACGACGATCGAGAGGATGGCATATACGCTGAAGCGCAACCCGGGCGATGAGCCGTGCCCGGTCAGCCGCCGGTTGGTCGCTCCTGCTCCGTATGCGGCCACGCCGTGCGGGGACTACTCGAGTCCGAAGTGACCGGGACCCATGGCGTCCATCAACTCGAGAATCCGGCCGCCGCCGCGCGCGACGCAGGTGAGTGGATCGTCCGCCACCACGACCGGCAAGCCCGTCTCTTCGGTAAGGAGCTTGTCGATGTCGCGCAGCAGCGCGCCGCCGCCGGTGAGTACGATGCCGCGGTCGGCGACGTCCGCTCCGAGCTCCGGCGGGGTTTGCTCGAGCGCCTGCTTGACGGCGCTCACGATGCTCTGCAGGGGCTCTTGCAGAGCTTCGAGGATCTCGTTGCTATTGAGCGTGAAGCTGCGCGGCACTCCCTCGGAGAGATTGCGCCCCTTGACCGAGAGCTCGCGCACCTGCTGGCCGGGGTACGCCGAGCCGATCTCGATCTTGATGCGCTCGGCGGTGGCCTCGCCGATCAGGATGCCGTAGTTGCGGCGCACGTAATTCATGATGGCCTCGTCGAAGCGATCCCCGCCGATGCGCGCGGAGTTCGCATAGACGATGCCATTCAGCGACAGCACGGCCACCTCGGAGGTGCCGCCGCCGATATCCAGGACCATGGAGCCGCGCGGCTCGTGCACCGGCAGTCCGGCGCCCACGGCCGCAGCCATCGGCTCGCTCACGATGCCGACGTTGCGCGCACCGGCGCCCTCGGCGGATTCGCGGATTGCGCGGCGCTCAACTTGGGTTGAGCCGAAGGGCACGCACACCAGCACGCGCGGCGAGGGCTTCAGCATGCGGTTGCCGTGCACCTTGTTGATGAAGTATTGGAGCATCTTCTCCGTGTACGTGAAGTCGGCAATGACGCCGTCTTTCATCGGGCGCACGGCGTTGATATGGCCGGGGGTGCGGCCGAGCATGTTCTTTGCCTCGGACCCCACCGCGACAATGATCTTGCCGCCACGTGTGGGCTCGTCCTGCACGGCAACCACCGAGGGCTCATTCAGCACGATGCCCTTGTCGCGGACATAGATCAGCGTGTTGGCCGTGCCCAAATCAATGGACAGGTCACTGGAGAAATAGCCGCGGAGGCGTTTGAACATGAAGACTATTTGGACTGGCGGGAGATGCCAAAAGTGGCGCGTAATCTAGCAACCGACAGGACATTCAGCAAGGCAAGCTGTATGATTTTGAGCTGTTTTTCGCACTTTTCCGAACGCACATGGCCCTCACCCGCGCCGCGATCGAAAGCATCGCGCATCTGGCGCGCCTCGAGCTCAACGAGGCCGAGATACCCGTCTACCAGAGCAGCCTGAGCAGCATCCTCGATTTTGTCGGCGAATTGGAGCGCGCCGCTACGAACGACGTCACACCAATGGCGCATCCCCTGGCGGGGCTGTCGCAGCGCTTGCGCGCGGACGTGGTGACCGAGGAGGACGCGCGTGAGCGCTATCAGCAGAACGCGCCGCAGGTTGCGGCCGGGCTCTATCTCGTGCCAAAGGTGATCGAGTGAGCCTGCACACCCTGACGCTCGCGGAGCTTGCCGCGGGACTGCGCGCGCACAAGTTCTCGAGCGCCGAGCTGACGCAGCAGTGCCTGGCGCGCATCGCCGCCCACGGCGATGCGCTCAATGCCTTCGTCACGGTCGCGCACGAGGAGGCGCTTGCGAGCGCGCGCACCGCCGATGCGGCGCTCGCCGCTGGCCGTGGCGGTGCGCTCACCGGGATACCGCTCGCCCACAAGGACATCTTCTGCACCGCGGGGCTGCGCACCACCTGCGGCTCGCGCATGCTCGATCAGTTTGTCTCGCCCTATGACGCCACCGTGGTCGCGAAGCTCAAGGCGGCGGGCACGGTGCTCCTCGGCAAGACCAACATGGATGAGTTTGCGATGGGCTCCTCGAGCGAGACCAGCTACTACGGACCGGTGAAGAATCCCTGGAACACCAGGCTCGTGCCCGGCGGATCCTCGGGCGGCTCGGCCGCCGCGGTTGCGGCACGCCTGGTTCCCGCGGCGAGCGGCACCGACACGGGCGGTTCCATACGGCAGCCCGCAGCGCTTTGCGGCATCACGGGGCTCAAGCCCACGTATGGGCGCGTTTCGCGTTACGGGATGATCGCCTTTGCCTCCAGCCTTGATCAGGCGGGTGTGCTTGCGACGAGCGCTGAGGATGCGGCGCTGGTGCTCGCTGCCATGGCGGGCTTTGATCCGCTCGATTCCACGAGTGTCGATGTCGCCGTTCCCGACTATGCGGCGCTGCTCGGCAAGTCCCTCACCGGCGTGCGCATCGGTATTGTGAAGGAGTTCTTCGATGCGGGACTCGACGCCGACAATGCTCGCTGCGTGCAGGATGCGCTCGGGCTCTTCGCACGACTGGGGGTGACGCTGCAGGATGTGAGCCTGCCGAATCTGCCGCTCTCGGTGCCGACGTATTACGTCGTTGCGCCGGCTGAATGCTCGTCGAATCTTGCGCGCTACGACGGCGTGCGCTTCGGTCATCGCTGCAAGGAGCCGCGCGATCTTCAGGATCTGTACCGCCGCTCGCGGGGCGAGGGCTTCGGCGCCGAGGTCAAGCGGCGCGTCATGACCGGCACCTACGTGCTCTCGGCGGGCTACTTCGACGCCTATTACCTGAAGGCGCAGAAGGTGCGGCAGCTCATCGCAAAGGATTTTCGTGACGCCTTTGCACAGGTGGATATGCTGATCGCGCCGACGACGCCGACGCCGGCCTTCGAAATCGGCGCGAAGATGAACGACCCGATCACGATGTATTTGAATGACATCTACACGATCGGGGCGAATCTGGCCGGATTGCCCGCGATTTCCATTCCGTGCGGCTTCGTGCGCGCGCTGCCGGTGGGCTTGCAGCTCGTGGGGCCGCACTTCGCGGAAGGCACGATTCTGAACGCGGCCCATGCCTATCAGCGCGAGACCGACTGGCACCGGCGAGATGCCGCAGGGCTACGCATGAGCGCCGCGCAGTGGGAAACCGTCATTGGGCTTGAGATCCACGCGCAGCTCTCGACGCGCTCGAAGATCTTCTCCGGGTCGGCGAGCGGCTACGGCGCAAGCCCCAACGCGCATGCCAACCTCGTTGACCTTGGCTACCCGGGCGTGTTGCCGGTGCTGAATGCCGAGGCCGTGCGTATGGCGGTGAAGCTCGGTCTTGCCATCGGCGCGCATATCGCGCGCACCTCGGTGTTCGCGCGCAAGAATTACTTCTATCCGGATCTGCCGAAAGGCTATCAGATCAGCCAGTACGAGCTGCCAGTCGTCGCAAATGGCGCCCTCGAGATTGTGCTCGACGACGGCAGCCGCAAGAGGATCGGCATCACGCGCGCGCATCTCGAGGAGGACGCAGGCAAGTCGCTGCACGAGGGATTGCCCGGAGTTACCGGGATCGATCTCAACCGCGCGGGCACCCCGCTCGTGGAGATCGTCTCGGAGCCGCATATGCGTTCGGCGAAAGAGGCGGTCGCGTACATGAAAAAGGTGCACACGCTCGTGCGCTACCTGGAGATCTGCGACGGCAACATGCAGGAGGGCAACTTCCGCTGTGATGCCAACGTGTCGGTGCGCAGGGCGGGGACCGATGCTTTCGGCACACGCGCGGAGATCAAGAATCTCAACTCTTTCCGCTATGTCGAGAAGGCCATCCTGTACGAGGTGACCCGGCAAATCGAGGTCCTCGAGTCGGGCGGCCGCGTGGTGCAGGAGACGCGCCTCTACGATGCCGACAAGGGCGAGACGCGCTCGATGCGCACCAAGGAGGAGGCGAACGATTATCGCTACTTTCCGGACCCCGACCTCTTGCCGGTGGTCCTCACGGACGCCTTCATCGAGGAGGTGCGGGGCGCCCTGCCCGAGCTGCCCGACCAGAAGGCCACCCGCTTTGCCCTCGAGTACGGCCTGTCGCCGTACGACGCGCTGGTTCTGACGGCGAGCCGCGAGCTTGCCGGCTATTACGAAGAGGTGGCGCACGCGCTGCCGGGGGAGGCGAAGCTTGCGGCGAACTGGGTCATGGGGGATCTGGCCGCCTGCCTCAACCGCGACGGACTTGAGATCACGGCAAGCCCCATCCCCGCCGCGACGCTTGCGGCGTTGCTGCGCCGGATCGTCGACCAGACGATCTCCGGCAAGATCGCCAAAGAGGTCTTCGAAGCCATGTGGGGCGGCGGCAGGGAGCCCGACGCCATCATCGCGCAGCGTGGGCTGCGGCAGATCACCGATACGGCGGCCATCGAGCGCGTTATCGATGAGGTGATGGCGAAGAACCCCACCCAGCTCGCCGACTACCGGGCGGGAAAGGAGAAGCTCTTGGGGTTCTTCGTCGGCCAGGTCATGAAAGCCACCGGCGGCAAGGCCAATCCCGCCGAGCTCAATAAGCTCCTGAAGGCGAAGCTCGCCGGCTGACCCCAAGGCGGGTTTTCCAAAACCTCGACCGGTTACTGTTACGGGCTCGAGGTGTCTGTTACGCTCATACTTAAAGATATGTGCAAGTGCGCAAATTATTATGGCTAATGCTGCGGATCTCGTTGCCTGGCTGCGCGCGGCCGGCGAGCCGACGCGGCTGCGGCTGCTGGCGCTGTGTGCCGCGCGTGAGTTCAGTGTGTCGGAGCTCGCCCTCGCAGTGGGGCAAAGCGGTCCGCGCACTTCCCGGCACTTGAAGATCTTGTGCGCCTCGGGTCTGCTCGCGCGCCTGCGCCACGGGCAATGGGTGCACTACCGCCTGACGCAGGAGGCGCAGGCTGCGCGATTTCTGAGCTCCCTGGTTGCGGATCTTGACCCCTCCGACCCGCTGCTCGCTCCCGATCGCACGCGCGCGCGCGTGGCGGGCCCGGCGCCAGATCCGCACGCCCGTGCACACTTGGACCAGGCTCTGGCATCGTTTATCTCGGCGAGCAGCGCGAGCGGCGGAGCGCGCCGCGGCAGCTCACTCGTCGTCGGCGCGCAGCAGCATGCGCTGCTTGCAAGCGCCATCCGCGTCTCATCCGATTGCACCGCGATCGCCCACTCGCAGCGCGCATCCCGTGCCGCAGGCGCGTTCCTGCGGCATGAGAACCTGCGCTGCCGGCTCATCACCGCGAGCGCCGCAGAGCCGATCGCTCCGGAGGTGACGCACGCGCCCAGCCGCTTCGAGGTGCTCGTGCTGAATCGCGCCACCCCCCACAGCGCCTCCCTCGATGCCTGGCTCGCTGCCGCGCGGCCGCTGCTCGCCCCGGAGGGGCGGCTGTGGCTCTTTGAACGTCAGGACTCAACGCGGATCCCAGCGCAAGCTCCCGCCACGGCGGCGCTCGCGCGGCTGCGCCAGGTTCTGGACGCGGCGGGCTTTGCCTGCGAGCGCCTGAGCCCGATCCACGCCGGTCGCGAAGTGGTGCTGGCGGCGGTGGCCGTGCGCGCCTCGCTGGTGCGGGCCGCGAGCGTTGCCTGATCATGATCAGCGTTTCCTTCGAGTTTTTCCCGCCGAACGATGCCTCGATGGAGGCAACCTTGTGGCGCTCGGTCGAGCGGCTCGGCCCGCTTGCGCCACGTTTCGTATCGGTGACCTACGGCGCGGACGGCTCCACGCGTGAGCGTACCCACCGCGTGATCACCCGCATCCAGCGCGAAACGCGCCTGACCGGCGCCCCGCATTTGACGTGCATCGGCGCCCCGCGGGAGGAGATCCTCGATATCGCTCGGCAGTATTGGGACGAGGGCGTCCGCCACATCGTGGCGCTGCGCGGCGACCCGCCGCGTGAGGCGCACGCCTACGTGCCTCATCCGCGCGGCTTTGCCTACGCGGCGGATCTGGTTGCGGGGCTGAAAAAGGTCGCGGACTTTGACATCTCCGTGGCCGCCTATCCGGAAGTGCATCCGGAGGCGCGCTCCGCGGCGTTTGATCTGGATAACCTGCGCCGCAAGATCGACGCGGGTGCTACCCGCGCCATCACGCAGTTCTTCTACGATCGGGACGTGTTCCTGCGTTTTCGCGATGCCTGCGCCGCCGCCGGTATCAGCGCCACCATCGTGCCCGGCGTGCTGCCGATCACACGCTTCCCGCAGGTGTGCACCTTCGCGGCGCGCTGTGGCGCGAGCATCCCGGAGTGGCTGAAAGAGCGCTTCGCCGGGCTCGACGACGATGCCGAGACGCGCCGCATGATTGCCGCCGCGGTCGCGATCGAGCAGGTGGAGAACCTCGTGCGTCACGGCGTGCACGAGTTTCACTTCTACACCCTGAACCGTGCCGAACTCACTTTCGCCATATGCCATGCGCTTGGCGTGCGCCCCGCGGGTGATGCACCCACAGCGCAGCCTCGGAAGAGTGCAACCGGATGAGCCGCGAGGACTGCCAGGCTGCCCGTGCACTTGAGCACGGCGATCAGACTGCCATCGCCCGGGCGCTCGCCGTGCCTTATGCGGTCGCGCCCGTCGACGCGGTCGCGCGCGCCGAGCGCATCGAGCGCCTGAAGCGAGTGCTCGAGGAGCGCATCGTGCTCCTCGATGGCGCCATGGGCACGATGATTCAGAATCACAAGCTCGATGAGGACGGATACCGCGGCGAGCGCTTTCGTGACTTTGGCCGCGATCTTAAGGGCAACAACGATCTTTTGACGCTGACGCGCCCGCAAATCATTGCGGGCATTCACCGTGCCTACTTCGAGGCCGGCGCCGACATCATCGAGACCAACACGTTCAATTCGACCGCGATCTCGCAGGCCGATTACGGCACCGAGGCACTGGTGCCGGAGCTTAATCATCGCGCGGCCGCGCTCGCGCGCGGCGTGGCTGACGAGTTCGCCAAGGCAGGGCGGGTGGCGCTCGTCGCGGGCGCGCTTGGCCCGACGAGCCGCATGGCGTCGCTATCGCCCAACGTCAACGATCCCGCCTTTCGCAGCGTCAGCTTCGATGAGCTTGTCGCGGTGTACTCTGAGGCGGCGCGCGCGCTCGTGCTGGGCGGTGTCGATCTGCTCATCATCGAGACGGTGTTTGACACCCTGAATGCCAAGGCCGCCCTCTACGGTGTGCGCGGCGTGCTCGATGAGCTTGGCTGCGATCTGCCGCTCATCATCTCCGGCACGATCACCGATGCCTCCGGACGCACGCTCTCGGGACAGACCACCGAGGCATTCTGGAATTCGATCCGCCATGCCGCGCCGCTTGCCGTCGGCCTGAATTGCGCTCTGGGCGCCTCGCAGCTGCGACCCTACGTGCAGGAGCTGGCGCGCGTTGCGGACACCTATGTCTGCGCCTATCCGAACGCCGGCCTGCCGAATGCCTTCGGCGAGTACGACGAGACGCCCGAGGAGACCGCGACCATCTTGAATGAGTTCGCCGCCGCCGGGCTCGTCAATATCGTCGGCGGCTGCTGCGGCACGACGCCTGAGCACATTCGCTTGCTGCGTGCCGCGGTGCTCGCGCATCCGCGGCGCAAGGTGCCGGTGCTGCCCGTCAAGTGCCGCCTGGCGGGTCTGGAGGCGCTCAATATCGGTGAGGGTTCGCTGTTCGTGAACGTCGGCGAGCGCACCAACGTCACGGGCTCCGCCAAATTCCGCAAGCTCATCGAGGCGGGCGACTATTCCAGCGCGCTCGACATTGCGCGCCAGCAGGTCGCCGGCGGCGCGCAAATGGTCGACGTCAACATGGACGAGGGCATGCTCGATTCGGAAGCCGCCATGACGCGCTTCCTGCACTTGATCGCCTCGGAGCCCGATATCGCGCGCGTGCCGCTCATGATTGACTCCTCCAAATGGACGGTCATTGAAGCGGGCCTGAAATGCGTGCAGGGCAAGCCGGTCGTCAATTCCATCAGCCTGAAGGAGGGCGAAGAGGCGTTCATCGCCCGCGCGCGCGAGGTACGTCGCTACGGCGCCGCCGTCGTCGTCATGGCCTTCGATGAGAGCGGCCAGGCGGACAGCGTCGAGCGTAAGGTTGCGATCTGTACGCGCACCTACAAATTGCTGACCGAGGTCGTCGGCTTTGCGGCCGAGGACGTCGTCTTCGATCCCAACATCTTTGCGATTGCGACCGGCATGGAGGAGCACAACGGCTATGCAGTCGCCTTCATCGAGGCGACTCGGCAGATCAAGCAGACCTTGCCGCACACGCTCGTGAGCGGCGGCGTCAGCAACGTGTCGTTCTCATTCCGCGGTAATGATGCGGTGCGCGAGGCGATGCATTCGGCGTTCCTCTATCACGCGATCCGCGCCGGCATGGACATGGGCATCGTCAATGCGGGGCAGCTGGCAATCTATGAGGATATCGGCGCGGAGCTGCGCACCGCGGTCGAGGATGTCGTCCTCAACCGTCGCGAGGATGCCACCGAGCGGCTGCTTGAGATCGCCGCGCGCTACAAGGACGAGGGCGGCACCAAGCGCCAGACCGACCTTGCGTGGCGCAGCCTCCCCGTGGCGGCGCGGCTCTCGCACGCGCTCGTCAAGGGAATCGACGATTACATCAACGAGGATACCGAGGAGGCGCGCCTCGCGTATCCGGAGCCGCTGCACGTCATCGAAGGCCCGCTGATGGACGGCATGAACGTCGTCGGCGATCTGTTTGGTTCCGGCAAGATGTTTCTGCCGCAGGTGGTAAAGAGCGCGCGCGTCATGAAACGCGCGGTGGCGTATCTGTTGCCCTTCATCGAGAAGTCGAAGGTCGGCGCATCGCGCGCCAACGGGCGCATGGTGATCGCCACGGTGAAGGGTGATGTGCACGACATCGGCAAGAACATCGTGGGCGTCGTCCTGCAATGCAATAACTTCGAAGTTATCGATCTTGGCGTGATGGTCCCATACGACAAGATACTGGAGACCGCGCGCCGTGAAGAAGTCGACTTCATCGGCCTCTCCGGCCTCATCACACCCTCGCTCGATGAGATGGTGAATATCTCGCGTGAGATGCAGCGCCAGGGATTCACGATACCGCTGCTGATCGGCGGTGCCACGACATCCCCCACGCATACTTCGGTGAAGATCGCGCCGCATTACAAATCTGCGGTCGTGTACGTCAAAGACGCCTCGCGTGCCGTGGGCGTGTGTCAGGCGCTCATCACGCCTGCGCAGCGCGAGGCCTTCCTCACGCAAAACGATGCCGATCATGAGCGCCGGCGCGAGCAGCATGCCGGCAAGAAAGTAAAGGCGCCGGAACTCACCCTCGTGCAGGCGCGCGCCAATCGCCGCCGCATCGATTGGGCCGTGCAGCCGCCCGTGGCGCCCGTGGCGCCGGGAGTGCATTGCTTCGATCACTATCCGCTGAGCGATCTGCTGGCGTACATCGACTGGATGCCTTTCTTCAACGCCTGGGAGTTTACCGGGCGCTTTCCGGCGCTGCTCACCGACCCCGTCGTGGGGGAGGCGGCGAGCAACCTCTACGCCGATGCGCGCGAGATGCTAAAGCGTATCGTTGCCGAGCGCTGGCTGCGCGTGCGCGCGGTAGTGGGACTCTTTCCGGCAAACTCGCGCGGCGATGACGTCGAGGTGTACACGGATGAGCGGCGCGATCGCATTGCGACCACGCTGTGCTTCCTGCGCCAGCAGAAGAACAAGGCGCCCGGACTGCCGCACGAGTGCCTTGCCGATTACATCGCGCCGCGCGAGAGCGGCGTGCCCGACTACATCGGCGCGTTTGCCGTGAGCGCCGGCAGCGGCATCGAAGAGCACCTCGCACGCTTCGAGCGCACGCACGATGACTACTCGAGCATCGTGCTGAAAGCGCTCGCGGATCGCCTCGCCGAGGCATGCGCGGAGCGCTTTCACCTGCGCGTGCGGCGCGAGCTGTGGGGCTATGCAGCCGCCGAGACTTTGAACAACGAGCAGCTGATCCACGAGAAGTATCAGGGAATTCGCCCGGCGCCGGGCTATCCCGCCTGCCCTGATCACACCGAGAAGGCGAAACTCTGGAGCCTCCTCGATGTCGAGAACAATGCCGGCATCCGCCTCACCGAATCGTTCGCCATGTATCCGGCTGCGGCGGTGAGCGGCTGGTACTTCGCGCATCCGCAGTCGCATTACTTCGGCGTCGGCAAGGTGGACCGCGATCAGATCGCCGACTATGCGCGCCGCGCGGGCATGACGCTGGGTGATGCCGAGCGCTGGCTGTCGCCAATTCTGGGCTATGAGCCCGGCCCGTGAGACGTTGCGCGGGCTGGCTGTTTGCTCTGGCCCTGGGCGCGGATGCCGTTGCGGCGAACGCGCCTGAGCTTCTTGCGCACGGCCGCTTCGCCCAAGTCGCCGTCTATCGTCCGGCGCACGAGGTCAAGCAGTTCGTCCTGCTGCTCTCGGGGAGCGAGGCGGATCGCGCTGATCTGAGTGCGGCGGCGCTCGCCCTCACTGAGGACGGGGCGATGGTGGCGAGCCTCAAAACGCCCGAGCTGTTCGCGAGTCTGGAGGCGGACGGCGCAAGCTGCACCTCTCCCGATGGGGATTTGGAGAACTTAAGCCGCTACATCCAGGCCTATTACCGCCTGCCGACCTACATGACTCCGATTCTCGTCGGCTATGCCGCGGGTGCGACCCTTGCCTACGCGATGCTCGCGCAGGCACCTGCCGATCTCTTCGCGGGTGCTGTTTCGCTGCGCTTCTGTCGCACGCTGCCGCTGCGCCGGCCGCTCTGTGCCGGCACGCAGCTCAAGGCGGTGCCGCGCGCCGATGGGCATGGCGTCGAGGTCTCCCCCGCAACGCACCTGCAGGTGCCCTGGGTTGCCGTGCAGATCGAGGCTGATGAGACTTGCGCCGCACCGCTAACGCGTGATTTTGTCAGCGCCGTTCCGCATGCCGAGGAGCGGCTGCTGCCGCAAGCCCGATATGCGTGGCGCGCGAGCGCCACGTGGCTGCCCGAGCTCCTCGGCGCCTACCGCGAGATTGCGGCGCAGCGCGTTGCCGAGACGCCGCCGCCCGCAAGCCTTGCCGATTTGCCTCTCATCGAGGAGCAGGCCCACGGTTCCGGTGACTTATTTGCCGTATTCCTGTCGGGCGATGGCGGGTGGGCCGGCATCGACAAGAATATCGCCGCGGCGCTCGTGGCGCGCGGCATCCCGGTCGCGGGCCTCGATTCGCTGCGCTATTTCTGGACGGCGCGCACGCCGCAGGGACTGGCGGTCGACCTCGATCGCATGCTGCGCTACTACGCCTTTCACTGGCAAAAGCCGCGCGCGCTCCTCATCGGCTACTCGCAGGGGGCGGATGTGCTGCCCTTTGCCATCAATCGCCTGCCACCACTTACGCGGCGACGCGTGGTGCTCGGCGCGCTGCTCGGGCTCGATGAGCGGGCAGATTTCGAGTTTCATCTCTCAAGCTGGGTGGTGAACGGCGCGACCGGATTGCCGGTGCGTGCCGAAGCGGCGCGGCTCGCGGTGCCCGCCTTGTGTATCTACGGCGATGATGATGCGGACAGCGTTTGTCCGCATCTGCAGGACCTGGGTCGCCTGAAGATCGTGAAGCTCGCGGGCGGGCATCACTTCAATGGCGACTATGACGCGGTGGCTCAGGTGGTGGTGGCGGCCGCACTTCGCGCGCGACCAAACTGAGGTAATTGGCTTCCGCGAGCGTGCGCATCTGCCCCAGGATCCAGTCGCGCCGCTCGAGGAGGTAGCGCGAGGGTCGATCGGCATGCAGGCGCTCGGGATTGGGCAGGACCGCGGCCAGTAGTGCGGCGTCGCTCGCCGTCAGCTGTGCCGCGGAAACGTGGAAAAACGCGTGCGCGGCCGCCTGCACGCCGAAGATCCCCGGACCGAACTGCACGACATTGAGGTAGGTCTCGAGGATGCGCTGCTTCGGCCACAATGTTTCGAGGAGCAAGGTGAACCATGCCTCGACCGCCTTGCGAAAATAGCTGCGGCCGGGCCAGAGAAAGAGGTTCTTTGCCAGCTGCTGCGAGATCGTGCTCGCGCCATGCAGCCGCCCGCCTTCCTCGTTGTTGATCTCCGCGGCGCGGATCGAGTTGACGTCGAAGCCGTGGTGAAAGGGAAAGCGCTGATCCTCGGAGGCCATGACGGCAAGCGCCGCGGATGGGACGATGTGCGCGTAATCGACCCACTCGTAGTGCGTCTGATAGTGCCGGTCATTGGCCGCGGCGAGCTTCTCCTCCAGCATGAAGGCGCTCGTCGCGGGCGGCCACACGCGCAGCAGCAGCACCGCAAGCGCCGACAGCCCGAGCGCCGCGAAAACCACCGTTCCCAGCCACTTGCAGAGTCGGCGCAGTGCTATGCCTCATCGACGCGACGCGCGGACACGATGGTCACATCCTCGAGCGGCGCATCCTGATACTGCTGGCGCGTGCCGGTGCGCACCGCCGCGATCTTCTCGATGACGTCCAGGCCGTCGACCACGCGGCCGAACACCGCGTAGCCGAATTGCGCCTTCGAATGATCGAGAAACGCGTTGTCCTTCAAGTTCACGAAGAACTGCGAGGTTGCACTGTTGACGTCGTTGGTGCGCGCCATGGAGAGCGTGCCGCGCGTGTTCTTCACACCGTTCGTGGCCTCGTTGGCGATCGGCGCGCGGGTCTTCTTGGGCTGCATGCCCGCCGTGAGTCCCCCGCCCTGAATGACGAATCCCGGGACCACGCGGTGAAAGATCGTGCCGTCAAAATGCTGATCATCGACGTAGCGCAGAAAATTCTCGGCGGAAATCGGCGCGTCCTTGGCAAAAAGTTCGACAGTAAAGTCGCCAAGCGTAGTGCTGAAACGGACCATTGATGCCTCAGGCGGTAGGTGATAAGGAATCGCCCCATTGGGCTTCGACCATGCGCTCATGCCCGGCAAGATCGCGCCGCGAGCGTACGCGACGGAAGCCGCGCCCGACAAGCTCACGCGCCACCTCCTGCGCCTGGGTCGCGCCATGCTCGAGCAAGAGCCAGCCGCCATCCGCAAGATGCTCGGGTGATCCGCGGATGATGTGCCGCAGATCGCGCAGCGCATCCCCGTTGGGACTCAGGGCAAGGCGCGGCTCGTACGCAGAGCGGCGGTTTCTGCAGCAGCGGATCATCCGCGGCAACGTAGGGCGGATTGGCGAGGATGAGGTTGAAGAGGCGCTGCGCGATGGGCTCGAACCACGAGCCCGAGAGGAACTCCACCTGCGTCAAAGCCGCGCGGCGGGCGTTCTCGCGTGCCAGCGCCAGCGCTGCCGCACTGACATCGGTGGCCGTGATCTGCCACTGCGGGCGCTCGTGCGCGAGCGCCAGCGCAATGGCTCCTGAGCCGGTGCCAAGATCAAGCACCCGCATCAGCGCCGTGTCCGCAAGACTCAGTGCCCGCTCGACCAGCAGCTCGGTTTCCGGTCGCGGCACGAGCACCGCGGGATTCACGGCAAGCTCAAGCGACCAGAACTCCTTGCTGCCGATGAGGTAGGCGACCGGCTCGCCGCGCGCGCCGCGCTCGACGAGCGCTTGGTAGGCGCTGCGCTCTGCCACGCTGCGCTCCTCCTCGGCGTGCGCTCGCAGGTGCGCGCGGCGCACCCCGAGCGTGTGCGCAAGCAATATCTCGGCATCGAGCCGCGGCGATTGCGATACGCTTGCCAGAGCGCGCGCCGCGGCTTGCAGCAGCTGCCGGATTGCGAGTTTCGACGGCATAGACCGTAATATTCTCCCATGCCGCAGCGCCTGTACCCGCCCGCACGCCCACAATCGATCGGCGCAACGCTCGATACGGCGTTTCAGATCTTTGGCGTCTCGCTGCTGCGGGTGCTGCCGTATGGCATTTTACTTGCGCTCAGCGCACGGCTTGCCGACCTCTATAACCTGGCGAGCGGACGCGGCATCGGGCGCCTTGCGCGCCATGATCTGCAGTGGTGGCTCCTCTACCTGCTCAGCGTCGTGCTGCAGCTGCTCTTATGGGCGGCGCTGCTGCTGCGCCAGCGTGCGGTTGCGCAGGACGAGCACAGCTCCATGCGCACCGAGCTCACGCTCGCGCTGCGCCGGCTGCCCGCGCTGTTCGGCATGCTCGCGCTCGCTCTGCTTGCGGTCGCGGGCGGTATGCTCTGCCTGGTCCTGCCGGGCGTGTATCTGGGGGGCGCGTTTGCGATGGCGCAGCCGGCGCTCGTGCTCGAAGGCCGCAGGCCGCTCGACGCGCTGAAGTTCAGCGTGCAGCTCGTGCGGGGTTCGTGGTGGCGGACAGTCCTTATCTTTGTGGTCGCGATGGTCATCGTATTCGTGTTTTACGTGCTCGCAATTGTAATCTTGGGGATCCTTTACCAGTTTACGCGGCGCGCGGATGTCGCGATCGTGGGTGCGACGGCCGTGGTTCTCGTCAGCACGTTGAGCGTGTTCAGCTTCCCCTTCATCGGTGCAACCGTGCTCGCTGTGTTTGGCGATCTGCAAGCGCGCCAGGCAGCCGTGACAAATCCGCAGGCCTGACACGCATGCCCTCCCGCCTCGCCGCGCTGTGGGTCGTCGGATTGGCCGTACTCGGGGTGCCCGCAGCCGCCTCTGCCGATGCGCTCGCGGCTATCGATGCCTGCACGGAGCATCTGCAGGGCGCGGATCGCGTTGCCGTGCGCTGCCCGGAGCTTGCGAAGACTCTGCAGGCAAGCGCCTGGGCTGCATGGCTGCCGCCCGGCTGGCAGGATCAGTATGAGGATCTGTCGGCGCGCAGCCTGGCTTCGCTGCGCGTGGGCGTAGCGCGCGAGCTTGCGCTGCGCACGCCGGCGGGCGCGCCGCAGGTTGCGCTCGTGCGCCCGATCCTCGCGGATCTCGCAAGCCGCAAGGAGCAGCAGCCGCACACATGGTGGCAGCGGCTGCGCAGCTGGTTGCGAGGGCTTGCCGCGCCCGCGCCTGCAGGCGCGGCTGAAGCTCACTGGTACGACCGGCTCATCGGCCACGCCCAGCTTCCCGAAGTGCTGCTGCGGTCGATGGCCTACGCGACGCTCGCACTCGTCGTGATACTGGCCGGCTGGATCGTCTTTGCCGAGTGGCGCGCTGCGCGCCTGCCGCGCGGCGGCAGCGCCCACGGCGATTGGGGAACGCCGCGGTTGGCAAGGAGCGGGCGCGATGTGAGCTGGCGCGACATCGAGCGCGCTGCGCCCGAGGAGCAGCTGCGGATGCTGCTCGCGCTGATCGTCGAGCGCCTGATGGCCGCGCGGCGCTTGCCAGCTGCAAGTGCGCTCACCGTGCGGCAGCTTGCGCGCGCGGCCGAGTTTGCCGATGCGGCGGACCGCGAGAGACTCGCGGATGTGGCATTTACGGCCGAGCGGCAGAGCTTTGCCATGGACGCGCCGAGCACCGCGAGCGTGGCACGCGCGCTTGCGCGGGGCCGCGAGTTGCTCGAGAACCTGGGCGCGCCGCTCGCGGATTCCGCACCCTGCCGGCAAGGAGCATGAGCGAGCGGCTCATTACACTTGCCTGCGCGCTCGGCGCGCTCCTGCTCTTTGTAATTCTCTTCGTGCAGCCGCAGAGCGGCTTTGACGTGCGCAGCAGCGTGCCCCGGCCGACCACAGATGAGTCGCGCGATAGCGGCTACTACGCGGCGGCCGCGTGGCTGCGCGCCGCTGAGGTACGCGTTGAGTCTTTGCGCGAGCGCATCGACACCCTGTCGGCGCGCGTGTATCTGCCGGTCAGGGGTAACATGCTCGTGGTCACGCTGCCCGGCACCGACACCTACAAACTCGCCGAAGCCCGGGCACTGCAAAGCTGGGTGCGCAACGGCAATACGCTCCTCATCTTGGCTGCACTCGCGGACAATCCCGGACTGGTCACGGGTCGCAGGCGGCGCGAGCGTTGGTGATCTGAAGCTACTGTCGGGAATAGATTTCGACCCGCGCGAACGGGGCGCGGGCCCGGCCGAGCCCGCCGTGGCATTGGTTCCCAATCGCAGCCACGCGTACTTCGCGCTCGTGCAGCGGGCGCTTGCCATCGCGCCGCCCGCGTCGCGGCTGTGGACGGCGCGCATACCCTACGATGGCTATCTCTTGGCGCTGGCGCATGAGGAGCAGAGCACCCAGACGCTCATGTGGACACGCTCCTTTGGGGAGGGGCGCATCGTGGTGTGCGCCTTGGGCGCGCTCTTCACGGACGGCGCCCTCGGCCGTGCCGATAATGCGCGGCTGCTGTCCAATATCACCGGCGCGAGCCTCGGGCGCACAGGCGTCGTGATCTTTGACGATTATCATCAGGGCTTGACTTCGGCGTATGATCCCGAGAAATTCTACGCCGACCCACGGCTGCATTTGACGCTGCTCGTGCTCCTCCTCGTATGGCTCGTTTGGGTGCTCGGCGCGACGCGTCTGCGCGTGCCCATTGCGCGCTTCGCGGCGCCGCGCGAGGCGGACCTGGTGCGCGCGCATGGCGCATTCCTCGCGCGCGTGCTGCCGCGCGATCTGGCGGTGCAGCGCCTGTTTGAGCATTTTTTCCGGCGCATCGGCGCGCGCACCGACGCTTGCGCATGCGCGACCCCTGGGAGCAGCTGCGCGCGCTGCCGCATGTCAGCGATGCGCAAGTTGCGCAGCTTGCCCGCTGGCACGCGCAGAACTTCACCGGGGCGCGCGTGCCGCTCGTGCCCCTCTACAATCTCATCCGCCGCATCGAGGGACAGCTGCCATGAGTGGCCCCATCCAACAATTTCATTCGGAACTCGCGCGCGAGCTCGGCCGCGTCGTGGTGGGCGCGGATGCCGCGGTACGCGCTCTCAGTCATCGCACTCATTGCCCGCGGCCACGTGCTGGTGCAGGGCGTGCCGGGTCTGGGCAAGACGCTGCTCGCGAAGACGCTCGCCCATGTGCTCGGCGGGGAGTTCAAGCGCATTCAGGGAACGCCCGATCTCATGCCGAGCGACATCATCGGCGTGCATATCTTTGACGAACGCGAGCGCGGCTTTACTTTTCGCCCGGGTCCGCTCTTTGCCGACGTCGTGCTGGTCGATGAGATCAATCGCGCCGGGCCCAAGACCCAGGCGGCGTTGCTCGAGGCGATGGGTGAGCGGCAGGTGAGCGTTGAGCGCGTCGGTGTTCGAGCTGCCTGCGGATTTCCTGGTGCTGGCGACGCAAAATCCGCGCGAGTTCGAGGGCACCTATCCACTGCCGGAGTCGCAACTCGACCGTTTCATGCTGCGCATTGATGTCGACTATCCCGCGCGCGTCGGCGGAGACCGAGGTGCTGCAGCGCTACGGCGGCGGCGAGCCTGCGGCGCCGCCGTTCAGCGCACTCGCGCGCGTCGATCGGGCAGCTGCTTGCGGATGCGCGCGCGCAGCTCTGCGACAGATCCATGTTGCCGCGGCGCTCTACGAGTACGTGCTCGATCCTTGCGCAAGCGCTCGCGCGAGCACGCACGGCTGCTGCTCGGCCTCTCAACGCGCGGAGCGCTCGCGCTGCTGCGTGCAGCGCGCATTGCCGCAGGCATGCGCGGCGCAGACTTCGTCACGCCGGATGACGTCAAGGAGGTCGCGGTGCAGGTGATGGCGCACCGCCTGGTTTTAAGTCCCGAGGCCGTGCTCGAGGGTCAGTCCGACGCCGACGTCGTCCGCGCGCCTACTTGCCGAAACGGCTGTGCCGCGTTGAGGGGCGCATGCATCTATCGGAGCGTTCACACGTCCTGATCGTCGCAGCCGCAGTGCTCGGCCATCGCCGGCCTCTGGTCGCACGATCCGCAGTTGCGCTCCTGTGGTGCTGGCCCGCAGCGGTGCTGCTCGCCGGTCTTGCCGGCGAGGGGCTGCTGATGCGGCGCCTTGTGCTAAGCGCCGATGTGGCAGCGTCGACACGCGCGCTGCTCGGGCGCTCGCAAGAGGCGGCGTTCGAATTTCGCAATGCCTCGAGCCGCCGCGTACGCATCGAGTATGCGCCGGCGATGCCCCCGGGATTTGAGCCGCTGCCGTGCGTGCGTGCGCTCACGCTACCTGCCAACGGCACGGCCCGCGACCCGTTTGCGCTGAGCGCGGTGCGGCTCGGGCCGCAGCGTTGGCCGGCATTGCCGGTGCGTTGCCTCGGTGCCGCAGGACTTGCCTGGTGGACGCGCGAATTGAGCGTGCAGCGCATCATCCGCGTCGCCCCCGACTCCATGACGCTTCATGCGCGCCCGGCCCTTCGGCCATCGCATGGGGCTGCGCTCGCGGCGCGCGCTCGGCGCAGGCTCGGAGCTCTACCAGCTGCGCGCCTATGCGCCCGGGGACCCGCTCGCGCTGCATCGACTGGAAGGCAACCGCGCGCAGCGGCGCGCTCGTTACACGCGAGTACAACGAGGACCAGCATCTGGACATTCTCATTGCGCTCGACGCGGGTCGCTCGAGTCGCGTGCGCGCCGGACGCCTTGACCGGCTCGGCCTGTACGCCAATATCGCCGCACGCTTCTGCGCATGTCGCTACCCCGAACGATGACCGCGTGGGGCTCATCGTGTATGCCGAGCGACCCCTCGGCGGTATGCGCACCCGAGCGCGGCCTGCGGGCGGTGGCGCGCTTGCATGACACGCTTGCAGGACTTTACGTCCACCCCGGCGAATCCGATCCGGTCGCCGTCGCGCTGCACATGCGCGCGCATCCTCAAGCACCGCACTCTTATCATCATGCTCACCGATCTTGACGACGCCGCGGCGGACGCGCCGCTCGCGCGCGCGCTGGCGCTGCTCTCGCCCCCGCATCTCGTGGTTGTCGCTGCGGTGCAGAGCCCCGAGATCGCGCACCTTGCGCGCCAGAGCGCGCACGACTGGCGCGATCCCTGGGTGGCGCTCGCGGCGCTCGAGCATGAGAGGCGCTCCGAGTCACGCCGCCTGCAGCTGGCGCAGCTCGGCACGCCGGTGATCGCCACCGCCGAGCACGCGCTGCAGGAAGCCGTATTCAGCGCGTACGAGACGGCTGCGGCGCAGGCGGCGTGTCTGAATTCTAGCTCGTGACGGGGATGCCGCGGCGCGTGCCCCTGAAGAACCAGCCGCGCAGCAGCGCTACCATGAAGATCCAATAGCCGACGCCGATGCAGACGCGCATCAGGAAGTTGAAGCGCGGATTAGGCGAGATATAGCCTTCGATGAGACCCGTCCCGACGAGCAGCAGCGCACAGGCGAAGAGCAACTTTCCTGAGCGCAGCGCCGCGGCGCGAAAGGCATCGGCGCGCCGCGGCGTATCGGGCCGGATGAGCGCATCGCCTACCGCTGCGCCGGCGGCTCCCGACAGACACAGGGCCGAGATCTCGACACAGCCATGCGCCATCACAAATCCGAAGAGTTCCCCATCAAGCCCGTGCTGCGCCGTAAACGCGAAGACCGCTCCGAGCGTGAGGCCATTCAGCCCGACGATGTAGAACGTTCCAAGGCCGAATAAAAACCCGGCGCAATAGGCGAACACGCTGACGACGATGTTATTCGTCAGGATTTGCAGGGACAGTACCGATGAGGGCACAACATTGAGCAGGCTGTGCGTCCACAGCTCCCCACGCTCCACCGTCGCGATCAATTCCGGTGAGGCAAACAAGCGAATGAGCGCCGGGTAGGAGTGGACCATCCAGCCCCCGGTCAGCACACTGAGGACGAAGAGGAGTGCGACCCAGAGGATGTATGGCTGCAACCAGCGAACGACCTCGGGCAGCTGATCGCGAAAGAAACTGACGAACGCGGCCGCGGCGTTCCAGCTGCCGTGATACAGGGTGGCATGCGCGCGTGCGTACGCGCCCTCGAGATACTCGCGCTGCCCGCTCCCGGGAGCTCGGCGGCGCGCGCGCGCGAGATCATGCGCGAGCAGACGATAGTCATCGACGATCTGGTTGGCGTCGGCCGCATCGAGCGCGCGACTGCGCCCCAGACGACGTGCACGCTCGTCCGCTGCCGCCCACAGCGTAGCGCGCTCGCCGGGATGGGTGGGCAGCTGTGCGTCGCGATCGTCGTAAACGAGCAGCGTACCGGCCGCAAGGTCGCCGATGCGCACGTGATCGGCGCTGAATATTGCGGTTAGAAGGCCGACGCCGTACATGAGAGGCAGGCTGTCCACCACACGAAATAGGTTGCGCACGACGAGCGCACCCGTACTCGCCGTTGCGCCATCACGCGCAACGATGACTACCGAAGCCAGGCGCTTGCCGGGCGTGCGGCCGCGCATCAGGACCTCGAGCACGATGTGGTAGAGAAAAAAGATTGCCAAAGCCGGGCCGACCACGAAAGTGAACCAGATCGCCCCGGCCTCAACTGGAGGTTTGAGCGTTAGGTGCTGGTTATAGATGGGTGCCGCTACCACATACCAGGCAATCGCCGAGAATCGTGCGAAACACGAAGTCAGTGAGGAAGGCAAAGGCGCGTGCGCCGGGGCCGGCAACGGCGAGCGCCACGTCGACGCCGCTTACGCTATCGACGAGCAGACTCATTCGGTCGCCGCGAGCTCCTCCGCCCGATGCTCGCGCTGCAGTGCGCCGATGAGTTCATCGAGCGCGCCGTTCATGATGTCCGCGAGCTTGTAGAGCGTCAGGTTGATGCGATGGTCCGTGACGCGCCCCTGCGGAAAGTTGTAGGTCCTGATGCGTTCGGAGCGATCCCCGCTGCCGATCTGCAGACGCCGGCTCTGCGCGCGCTCGCTGTCCTGCTTGGCCTGCTCGGCGGCGAGCAGGCGCGCCTTCAGCAGCGACAGGGCGCGCGAGCGGTTCTTGTGCTGCGAGCGCTCATCCTGGCACTCGACGACGATCCCGCTCGGCACGTGCGTGATGCGCACTGCGGAGTCGGTCTTGTTGACGTGCTGGCCGCCGGCGCCTGAAGCCCGATAGGTATCCACCCGCAGATCCGCCGGATTGATCTGGATTTCTTCGACCTCCTCGAGCTCGGGCAGGATCGCCACCGTGCAGGCGGAAGTGTGGATGCGGCCCTGTGCCTCGGTGGCCGGAACACGCTGCACGCGATGGGTGCCGGACTCGAACTTGAAGAGCGCGAACACCCCCCGGCCTGCAATGCGGCTCACCACCTCCTTGTAGCCGCCGTGCTCGCCGGCGCTCTCGCTCAGAACCTCAACGGCGAAGCCCTTCGACTCGGCATAGCGGGCGTACATGCGCAGAAGGTCGCCGGCAAAGAGCGCCGCCTCATCGCCCCCGGTGCCGGCGCGGATCTCGAGGAAGATGTTGTGCTCGTCGCGCGGATCAACCGGAATGAGAAGCTGCAGCAGGCCGGGCTCCTCCGCGGCAAGCCCCCGCTCGTGGGTGCGCACTTCCTCCTCGGCGAGGGCGCGCATCGATGCATCCGCGTCGCCCAGCAGCTCCCGTGCCGCGCCCAATTCACGCTCGAGGCCAAGAAAGCGCCGATAGCGCTCCGCCAGCGGCTGTAGGCGCGCGTATTCCATCGATAAGTCGCGGAACTGCTGCGAACCGCCACCAACCTCGGGCGCGGCAAGCAGCCGCCCGACCTCCTCGAAGCGGTCGGTCAACCTTTCAATGCGCTGACGAATTGATTCCTTCATATGTGTACACGAGGCAGCCTGCGGTGCGCGCCTCGACTGGACACTTTATAGTGACTTCCATGAGTCGGCATGGGATCAATGTGGGCACAGTCATGCAGGCGGCCGCGCTGCTGGCGATCGCCGGTTGTTCCTCGCCACGTCCGGAAGCGATGGTGACGGAGGTCAGTCGGGACCCGAATACGCTCACGCTCTTGGCCGAGGTCGCCCTGGAGCGCGGTGACTGCCGCGCGGCCGCCGAGGACTACGCGGCTGCAGCCTTGCAAAGTCCCGCCGCCATTGCACACCGCGCCAGCGACGTGGGTCTTGGGTGCGATAACCTGCCCTCGGCCTGGCAGGCCGTACAACGCTGGCGCGCGCTTGCGCCAACGGACGTCGAAGCGGCTACTACTTACGCGGCCGTGGCGATCAAGCTCTACAAGATCCCGGCAGCAAGCGCTGCGGCAAAGGTCGTCGTGCAGGTGGGCGGCGGCGATCCGGATGCGCGCATCGGTCAGCTTGCCAGCACGCTCCTTGAAGAGGCGGAGGCGCCGGCGGTGCTTGCGGTGATGAGCTCCGCCGTGGGTGAGAAGAGCTCGCCGGAAGTGCTGGCGCTGCTCGCGCAGCTTTCCCTGCAGTCCTACGATCCGGAGCGCGCCGAGCACTATGCCCGCCTGGCGCTCGGCGAGGCCCCCGGGCTGACAGCGGCCAAGCAGATCCTTGCGCGCGTGTACGTCATGCGCGCGGATGCGAGCCAGGCCATCGCGACTGCGACCGAGGTCATGACGAGTGACCCCAAGAACTACAAGTTCGAGCTTGCGGACATCCTTGTGGCTCTCGATCAGCGCGCGGAGGCGCGGCAGGAACTTGAGCGGCTGCGCGCCGCGAAAGCCGCGCCGGCCAACGAGATCGAGCAGCGCCTCGCGCTGCTCGCTTTTCAGGAAGGCGATCTGCCCGAGGCGCAGCGGCGCTTTGCGGAGCTTGTTGCGCATGGCGAGGTGGGGGAGGGCGTCATTCTTTTTCTCGCCGATATCGCGGCTCGCCGCGGCGATACCGCAACCGCCCTCGCCGGCTACCGGCAGCTGGAGAACTCACAGCTTGCCGTCACGGCACGCACGCGCGCGGCATCCATACTGCTGCCGGACAATCGGGCTGCGGCGTTTGCACTCCTCGATAACTACGCGGTGGCGCATCCGGAACAGGGCTTCGAGCTCACGCTCACCAAGGTGCATCTGCTCGCCGATCACGGCGAAATGGATGCAGGACTGGCGTTACTGCAGGCGGCGCTCGAACGCCATCCCGACCACCCCGCACTGCAGTACGAGCGCGCCGTGCTGCTCGAGCGCGCGGGCGAAGTGAGGGAGTCAATCGCCGCGCTCGATCACCTGCTCGGCGAGCGGCCCGACGATCCGACGTTGCTGAATGCGCTCGGCTATACGCTCGCAGATCATGACGAGCAGCTGCAGCGCGCCGAAAAGCTCATCCGCCGCGCGCTCATCTCCTCGCCCGACAATCCCGCGGTGCTCGACAGTTTGGGCTGGGTGCGCTTCCGGCGCGGCGATGCGCGCGGCGCGACGCCAATTCTCGAGCACGCCTATGCGCTCGGCCAGGATGGCGATATCGCTGCCCATCTGGGCGAGGTGCTCTGGCGCAGCGGCGAGGAATCCGAGGCGCGCAAGCTGTGGGCCGCGGCGCTCGCGCGCGATCCAGATTCCGGCACTCGTGAAGAGCACCATGGCGCGCCTTCTGCCGCAGACAAAGTCATGAGTTACCGCGCGCTCATCGCGCTCATCGCGCTCTTCGCACTGAGCGCACTGGTGTGCGCTTGCCGCACGCTGCCGCGCGCCGAGCACCGCGCCGGCGCTGTCATGGCAGGCAGCGGCGCGCACAACTTCAAGCGCGCGAGCATTTCCAGATCAGCGGCCGAGTGGCGGTTGCGGCCGGTCAGGAGGGCTTTACGGCGCAGCTGCACTGGGTGCAGGCCGGTACGCAGTCGCGCCTCGCACTCGATGGCCCGCTCGGGGTCGGCGGACTGCGCGTGATCGCCGATGGCGCGGCGCTGAGTGTCGTCAACGCTCGCGGCGAGCGGCTCGACAACGAGGCCGCAAGCGCTGATCTGAGAACGCATCTTGGGTTCGATGCACCCCTTGCCAGTCTGCGCTTTTGGATTCTTGGCGTGCCTGATCCTGCCAGCCCCGCCGTGGAGGTCGTCGATGTGGAGCAGCGGCTCACGGGCCTGCAGCAGGATGACTGGCAGATCGAATACGCCGACTACGTCGCCGTGAAAGGCGAATGGCTGCCGGGCCGCATGACACTGCGGCGCGCCGATGTGCGCGTGCGTCTCATCGTCGATCACTGGGATTCTTTGAGTTCCTGAGCCGCGCATGCTTGACGCGTCGGTTGAAACGCTCTGGCCGGCGCCTGCAAAGCTCAATCTGTTTCTCCACGTCACCGGCTCGTCGCCCTGATGGCTACCATGAGCTGCAGACGCTTTTTCAGCTCATCGACCTGTGCGACAGCATTGGCATCACGCTGCGCTCGGATGGTCAGATCGATCCGTAGCGGCGGCGCTGAGGAGGTCGCGCCGGAGGATGATCTCGTGGTGCGCGCGGCGCGTGCGCTCCAGCAGGCGAGCGCAACCTCTCTGGGCGCCTCGCTGCGCATTGTCAAACGGATCCCCATGGGAGCGGGTCTCGGGGGCGGCAGCTCGGATGCGGCGACGACCCTGCTGGCGCTGAACCGGCTCTGGAAGTGCGCCCTGCCGCCTGCCAAGCTTGCGGAACTGGGGATCCGGCTCGGCGCTGATGTGCCGGTTTTCCTCGCCGGTTCATCGGCTTGGGCGGAGGGGCGCGGCGAGAAGCTCACGCCCGTCGAGCTTGCGGTACGCTGGTATCTCGTGATTTGTCCGGGGGTGTCAGTCGAGTACCGCAGAGATCTTCCAGGCCCCTGAATTGACACGAAATTCCCCGCTTATCACAATACGCGGCTTTTTCGAATCGGGTGGTCACAACGATTGCGAGCCCGTGGTGATGCGCGCGTTACCCCGAGGTTCGCGCGGCGCTTGAGTGGCTCGCACAATCGGCACCGGCGCAGCTCACCGGCACGGGCGCGTGCGTGTTCGCGGCATTTGCAGACGCGGCCGCTGCCCGGGAGGTGGCGGCGCGCGTGCCGCAGCGCTGGACGGGATTCGTCGCGCGAGGGTTGAATGCTTCGCCGATGCACGAGCGACTTTGCTGGGGTGTCGCCAAGTGGTAAGGCAGCGGGTTTTGATCCCGCCATACGGAGGTTCGAATCCTTCCACCCCAGCCATGATGCAACAATGGGTGCGCTGTGCACCCACGGAGAGATGAGGCGGTGAAGGCAAGCGACACACTTGCAATCTTTGCGGGCAACGCCAATCCGGCGCTTGGCGCATGACATCGCTCGTTATTTGACGACGCCGCTGGGGCGCGCCTCGGTGGGCCGCTTCAGCGACGGCGAGGTCAACATCGAGCTCATGGAAAACGTGCGCGAGCGCGACGTCTTCATCGTGCAGCCGACCTGCCCGCCCGCCAATGACAGCCTGATGGAGCTGCTCGTCATGGTGGATGCCTGCCGTCGCGCCTCCGCGGCGCGCATCACCGCGGTCGTGCCGTACTTTGGCTATGGCCGGCAGGACCGCCGGCCGCGCGCGACGCGTTCGGCGATCACCGCCAAGCTCGTCGCCAACATGATCTCCAGCGCAGGCGTGAATCGCCTGCTGACCATCGATCTGCACGCCGACCAGATCCAGGGATTTTTTGATATTCCGGTCGACAACGTTTACGCCTCGCCGGTGCTGCTCGGCGACGCCTGGAAGCAGGGATACAAGAACGTCGTCATCGTGTCACCCGACGTCGGCGGCGTGGTGCGCGCGCGCGCGTTCGCCAAACGCCTCGACGATGCCGAACTCGCCATCATCGACAAGCGCCGACCGCGGCCCAACGAGTCGAAGGTCATGAACATCATCGGCGAAGTGAGCGGCAAGATCTGCGTGCTGGTTGACGACATGGTTGATACTGCGGGCACGCTGGTGCGCGCGGCGGAGGCTCTGAAAGACGAGGGCGCAACGCGCGTGATCGCCTATATCACCCACCCGGTGCTCTCGGGCGACGCCGTTGGCAGGATTATCGACTCGGCGCTCGATGAGCTCGTCGTCACGGACACGATCCCGCTGTCGGACGCCGCCAAACAGTGCGGCCGCATCCGTCAGCTCTCGGTTGCCGCGCTGCTCGCTGAGACCATCCGGCGAATCCGCGATGAAGAATCGGTGAGTTCACTCTACGTAGATTGAGTTTTCTGGGTGACGCCCCTTGGTCGCGGGGTGGCGTCAAATTTGTAACATTTAGATTGGAGAAGATCATGCGTGTTTCATTTACCTTCGGCGCGGATCCGCGCGGGACGCAAGGCAAAGGTGCGAGCCGCCGCCTGCGTCACGCCGGCAAGGTTCCGGCTATTCTCTACGGCGGTCCCTCGGGGCCGCAGGCGCTCGTGCTCGATCAGCAGAATCTGCTGACCATGATCGAGAGCGAAAAATTTTACTCCTCGATCGTGCGCGTTAATGTCGATGGCAAGACCGCAAGAAGCCATCATCAAGGATGTGCAGATGCATCCTTCGCGCCATGCGGTCGTGCATGTCGATCTGCAGCGCGTAGTCGAGAACGAGAAGATTCGGCTGCGGTTGCCCATCCACTTCAAGGGCGAGGCCGCATCGCCGGGCGTCAAATCGCAGGGCGGTATCGTTTCGCACATGCGCGCGGACGTCGAGGTGACCTGCCTGCCGAAGGACCTGCCAGAGTTTCTGGAGCTCGATCTGTCCGCCATGAATTTGAACGACACGCTGTTCCTGTCCGATATACCCCTGCCCCCGGGGCGTTGTGGTTCCTGAGCTCGGACATGGAAGGAATGCCCCGGTGGTTTCAATCCATAGCCCGCGTGCTGCCGAGCCCGAGCCGGTAGCCGCCGAGGCCGCCGCTGCCGTGGCTCCGGGCGCCGAGGGCGCTGCCGCTGACCGGCCGTCGCCGGTGCAGCGCCTGCTGCAGCCGAGGGCAAAGCCGAGGCAAAGAAGGAGGAGAAGAAAGAAGCTGCACCTGCCAAGAAGGAGGGCGGCAAGAAGTAGCGCGGCGGCTCTATCATGCCGGGCCTGTCGCTCAAGCTCATTGTTGGCCTCGGCAATCCCGGCGAGGAGTACGCGCGCACGCGGCATAACGCGGGGTTTGGGTTTGTCGACGAGCTGGCGCGCCGCTACGGCGGCGCGTTTCACTTCGAGTCGCGCCATCAGGGCGAACTTGCACGCATCAAGATCGGCGCCGCGGAGCTGTGGTTGCTGAAGCCCATGACATTCATGAATCGCAGCGGCGGTGCTGCGCAAAGTGTTGCCGCTTTTTACAAGGCGCCGCTGTCGGAGGTGCTGGTCGCCTATGATGACCTTGACTTGCCGGCAGGCGTGGCAAGGCTGCGCGAGGGCGGCGGCGCGGGCGGCCACAACGGCATGCGCGACGTGATTGCGCAGCTCGGTGCGGACTTCTGGCGGCTGCGATTGGGCATCGGGCATCCGGGCGAGCGCGATAAGGTCTTGGGCTACGTGCTCAGCTCGGCCGCCACTGCGGACGACATTGTGCGGATTCGTCAAAGCATCGACTGCCGCCGCCGACATCGATGCCAGTACTGCTTGCACGACGGGCCCCAGCAGGCCATGCATCGACTGCACACGGGCCGCGAGAGCGACTGATGGCCATCAAATGCGGGATCGTCGGCTTGCCCAATGTCGGCAAGTCCACGCTCTTCAATGCGCTTACACGGGCGCAGATCGCTGCGGAGAACTATCCCGTTCTGCACGATCGATCCCAACGTAGGGGTCGTGCCGGTGCCGGATCCGCGTCTCGAGCAGCTCGCCAGCATCGCCAAACCGGAGAAAATCCTGCCGACCACCGTTGAGTTCGTTGACATTGCCGGACTTGTCGCCGGCGCATCGCAGGGCGAGGGGCTCGGAAACCAGTTCCTGTCGCATATCCGCGAAGTGGATGCCATCGCGCACGTCGTGCGGGCATTCGACAGCGCCGATATCGTTCACGTGACCGGCATCGTCGATCCGCTCTCCGATATCGAAATCATCGACACCGAGCTTGCGCTCGCCGATCTCGCCACGCTGACAAGGCGCTCGATCGCGCGGCGAAGGCCGCGAAGAGCGGCGACAAGGACGCACTGCGCAAGAAGATCCTCTTCGAGCGCGTCAACGAGCATTTGAATGCCGGCCGGCCGGTGCGCGCCATGAGCCTCACGCGACGAGGAGCGACGCGAACTGCGCGAATTGCACCTGCTAACGGCGAAGCCCGTCATGTACGTCGCGAATGTCGCCGAGAACGGCTTCAGCAACAATCCGTACCTCGACGCGATCGAGCGGCGCGCGGCAGATGAAGGCACCGTTGCAGTCGCGGTCTGCGCTGCGATCGAAGCGGAGATCGCGCAGCTTGATGAGGCTGACCGCGCGGCATTCCTCGCCGAACTAGGCCTTAGCGCGCCCGGCTTAGATCGCGTCATCCGCGCGGCCTATCAGGCTCCTTGGCCTGCAGACGTTATTTCACCGCGGGCCCGAAGGAAGTTCGCGCCTGGACAGTTCGCTGCGGAAGCACCGCGCCGCAGGCGGCGGGCGTCATTCATACGGATTTCGAGCGCGGCTTCATTCGCGCGGAGGTGATCTCTTTTGCCGATTACATCGCCGGCAAAGGGGAGGCGGGGGCGCGCGATGCGGGCAAGCTGCGTCTCGAAGGCAAGGAATACGTCGTGCACGAGGGCGACGTCATGCATTTTCGATTCAACGTCTGAATCCGATTTCTGATCCGACGAGGTCCAGCACATTCCTCTGGATCGCAGTAAAGCGATAAGAATTAATTAGATACATATCTATAGCTTCCATTGAAGTCTATTGCAAGCCGACAACGGTGCGGGTATCGTTATGGGTATCTAGGCACACGACCGCAAGCGATACCCGCAGATGGCCCTAACTGATACCCGCATTCGGGCCGCCAAGCCTCAGGAGAGGCCCGTAAAGCTCGCCGACGGTGGGGGGCTGCATATGGAGGTGCGGCCGACCGGCAGCAAGCTATGGCGGTTTAGGTTCCGTCTGCACGGCAAAGAAAATGTCTTTGCTTTGGGTGAGTACCCGGCGGTTTCTCTTGCTAATGCTCGCGAGGCTCGGGACGAGGCCAAAGGGTTAGTGAAGCAGGGGATCAACCCCGCCGATCAACGTAAGCTCGACCGGCTCAAGGCCACTTACGCATCGCGCGAAACCTTTGAAGCCGTGGCGTTGGAATGGGCTGAGAATCGAGCCGTTGAAGCTCGATGGTCAGAGTCCTACCGCCAAGGTGTGAAACGGATTCTTGAAAGTGACCTATTTCCCGCTTTCGGTAATCTGCCCATGCGCCAAATCAAGGCGGCGCACCTGCTGGCGGCGCTTAGAGATATAGAAAGGCGTGGTGCTCGCACTGTTGCGGCTAAGGCCCGTTTTCTATCGTCCGAGATTTGGCGCTACGCCGTGGCGACTCTCCGAGCTGATAGCGATCTGGCGGCCTCATTGCGTGGCGCTGTTCGTATGCCTGAACACGAGCATCATCCGTCGCTCAAGCGCGAGGAGATACCCGCATTCCTCGCGGCGCTTGGCAGCTATTCTGGGCGGCGGGAAACTGCAACTGCACTCAAGCTGCTACTCCTGCTTTTTCCCCGCCCCTGCGAGTTGCTAGGCGCGGCCTGGGCTGAATTTGATCTAGATGCGGGTCTTTGGCGAATACCGGCGCAACGTATGAAAATGGGAGAAGAGCATTTAATACCGCTACCGAGGCAAGCGGTAAACCTCCTGAGGGGTTTGAAGTTTCTTACTGGTGACTACCCTTACCTTTTCCCGCACCGTGATCAAAGAAAAAAGCCAATGACGGATAGTGCGCTACGGCAAGCGCTGCGTGCTTTAGGTTACTCACGGAAAGTTACCCCACATGGATTCCGATCCACGGCGAGCACCGCGCTCAACGAATTAGGCTACCGGGGCGACTGGATTGAAAAGCAGTTGGCCCATGAGGAGCGCAAGCGAAGTCGTGCGTCGTATAACCACGCCATTTATCTCGAAGATCGGCGAAAAATGCTTCAAGGCTGGGCCGATCTGATAGACGAAATGGAGATGAATGAAAAGCGGGTCATCCTTGGTAATTTTGGGCAGCGCGCTTCTGTAGCCTAATTAAAACTGGCCGCTCAGCACGCATCGTAGATGCCCTCCGGCCACAGCCGCTCGTCGTCATTCTGCGGCCCGCAACGAGTAATGAATCGGCACCATTGACTCGCGCTCGCAACGGCGTACAAGAACCGCAGGGGACTCGCGGACGGCAGTGGACCTGCCGACTCAGCGGCTCAGATTAAGTTAAACCGAACAAATAGGGATTTCCCCATGAGAACGCGCCGTCAGCCTTTCTTTCTTACGCCCGGCGTACTCGCTGCCTCTTTGGCGGTCCTCTCGCCCATAACGGCTCAAGCAGCCGTGACAATCTCGGGGGCTGCAACTAGGGACATGGTGTGCACGAGCGGCGTGTGCAGCCCGAATCATAAGAATGCCGTGCTAAACATCACGGACCTACAGAATTTGCTGGCAACGTCCAGTGTGACGGTGACGACCGGAACGGGCTCCGCGCAAGCCCTCGACATCATCGTGAATGGTGCAGTCGCGTGGTCGAGCGGCAGCACCTTGAAGCTTGACGCCTACGACTCCGTGACAATCAACAAGTCCATTTCTGTCACGGGCACGGGCGGCGTCTCGCTCGTTACCAACGACGGCGGTACAGGGGGTGCGCTGAGTTTCGCACCGAAGGGCAACATCAATTTCTCGAATCTGGCGAGCAGTCTGACAATCAACGGCGCGGCTTTTACGCTCGTTGGTGACATTGCGACGCTGGCAAGCGACATCGCCGCCAATGCGAGCGGCGATTACGCGCTTGCCGCCAACTACAACGCCGCGCCTGATGGGACCTACCCAGCCTCGCCCATAACCACGACCTTCAATGGAGATTTCGAAGGTCTTGGAAATACGATCAGCAACTTAGCAATCGAAGATGAGAGCAATGCTGTTTCTAACATTGGGCTATTCGCTGAATTGGGGCCAAGTGCGGAAATTCGATACCTCGGATTGATTGAACTAAGCGTGCAAGCGCATGCACACGCCACGATTGGCGGCCTTGTTGGCGAGAACGACGGCCTGCTGTATGGCGACTATTCGACCGGTAAAGTCTCGGCCGGGCAAGGCTCGACAATCGGCGGCTTGGTTGGTTGTAATCTTGGAACGATTGAGGCGGTGCACTCAGCCGCTGCGGTGCATGCCGGCACGGGGAGTAGTAGCCCCGGCACGGTCGGCGGTCTTGTCGGTTGCAATGAAGGTGGCAGCATTGATTCGTCCTACTCGACTGGCACGGTGACGCTGGCTCGGTCCGGGGCAGCTGGGGCACTGGTTGGCGTGAACTACGCTGCTTCGGTCAGCAACTCTTATGCTACTGGCAGCGTGCGCGAGCAGAACACAAACTCCAATGTCCAAGTCGGTGGGCTTGTTGGGGTCAATGTCTATGGCTCCAATACCTCCGGAGTAACAATCAGCGATTCTTATGCTAAAGGCGCGTTAAGCGCGCCGGTTGGTAGCTCCATCGGCGGCCTTGTTGGACAGGATGGAACTTTCCCCGGCGCCATCGTAGACACCTATTGGGACACGACAACGAGCGGAGTCTCAAATTTAAGTCAAGGCGCGGGCAACATGCCAAACGATCCCGGCATCACCGGCCTGACGACCGCGCAGTTGCAATCGGCATTACCCGCAGGGTTCGACAGTTCGGTGTGGGGCCTGAACCCTGCGATCAACGGCGGCCTGCCGTATCTGCTTGCGAACCCACCACGATGAAGCGCGCAAAGATGCCGCAGGTATTGCTGCTCGCTGCGACGGCGGTGCTCGCCTCAGTCGGCGCACAAGCCGCCGTGACGATCTCGGCGGGTGCGACGAAGAACATGGTATGCACGAGCGGCGTGTGCACCCCGACGCACAAGAGCGCCGTGCTGAACATCACGACGATCTGCAAAATTTGCTCGCCACCGGCAGCGTAACGGTGACGACGGGGTCAGGCATCGTTGGCGCGCGCAGACGAGCAACATCATCGTGGCTGGGCGCGTTGACGTGGGCGACCGCCAAGCATATTAAAGCTCGACGCATACCAGGCAGTGACGATCAACAAGTCCGTTTCGATCTCACTCCGGTTCAGGCGGTATGTCGCTCCTGACTGACGACGGTGGTACGGGCGGTGTGCTGTCCTTCGGCCCAAAAGGTGATGTCACTTTGCACGAGTCTGACTAGCAATCTCACGATTAACGGCGCGGCTTACACGCTGGTCGGACAGACATTGCCACATTGGCGAGTGACATCGCCGCGAACCCGAGCTGGCAATTTCGCGCTTGACCGCTCAACTACGACGCAACGGGCTGATGGTGACGTATACAAATCGCACCTGATTCAGACCGAGCTTTAGCGGGACGTTTACGAGGGTCTTGGTAATACGATATCCAATTTTTCGTTGATAGCCAAGACGGTTCATTGAAGGCCGCGAGAGACTCGGGCTCTTTCAGCTGTCGTAGAATCCCACCATGCTGTCGTTGCAGATTTGCGCCATTTGACGAACATCGACTATCTCCGTGTCCACATAGGCACAGCGGTGGCGTGGCCTAGCAGGAGAACGCGGTGGCGCTTGCTCGTGAATGACTCGGTGAGCGGGACAGATCTCGTTAGCACGGTTCGCAGCATTGAACATTGGCGGTTGGCGGCCTTGTGGGCACCAATAACGGCATCAATTCGAGCGTTCCGACTTCGCACAGACCAACGCTGCGATGGGCGGTGCTGGACTCGTTGGATTGAGTAGGGGTTCGATTAGCGAGTTCTTACGCCACTGGGACTGCCACTGGAGGCAGGTCGTAACCGATAACATGGGTCTCCATCGATTCATCATTTGCGACAGGAGCCGGTATCGGGTAATGGTTGTTACGTGGGCGGACTAGTGAGTGAAAACCAGGGCACGATCACAACATAGCTACGCAACCGGTGCGATCAATCTCTAGTTGTCAAGCAGGCTCGGGGGTTTGGTGGGTTACGGCGAGGGAAAGTCGATCAGCAGTTCTTATTCCACAGGCGAGCGTGACCGGACGGGATCGAGCAGGCTTCGTTGGGGGGCTGATTGGCGATGGAAGTTCGGACAGGCAATCACCGACGCCTACTGGGACACTGACGACCAGCGGTATCACGAGCCCCAGTCAGGGCGCAGGAAACGAAGCCAACGCGCCTGGCATCACCGGCCTCACAACTTCACAACTGCAATCGGGTCTGCCGGCGGGGTTTGACCCAGCGGTGTGGGGCCAGAGTCCGCCGATCAACGGCGGCTTGCCTTATCTGCTCGCGAATCCGCCGCCATGATGGGGCGCTCAAAAAAGCCGCAGGCATTGCTGCTCGCCGCAACGGCGGTGTTCGCGTCAATCGGCGCACAGGCCGCCGTGACGATCTCGGACAGCCCCAACTAGAAATATGGTGTGCGCCGCCGGTGTGTGCACGCCGACGCACAAGGGCGCGGTTCTAAATGTCACCGACCTTGAGAACCTACTCGCCGCTTCCAACGTGCAGGTGACAACCGGCTCGGGCTCTCTCGCTGCGCTGACGAGTGACATTGTCGTCACGACTCCGTTCACCTGGGGCAGCACCAGTGTGCTGACGCTCGACGCCTATCACTCAATCACGATTGGCAAAGCTGTTTCCGTGAGCGGTACAGGCGGTGTCTCGTTTGTCACCAATGATGGGGGCACCGGGGGGAGTCTCAGTTTTAGCGCGAACGGCCATGTCAATTTTTCGAGTCTCACGAGCAGTCTCGCAATAAACGGGGCGACCTATACGCTCGTTGGAAACATCGCCACGCTGGCAAGTGACATCGCAACGAATCCCTCTGGCGACTTTGCATTGGCGAGGAGCTACGACGCAAAAGGCGATGGGACCTACGCTGCATCGCCCATAGGCACGACATTTAGCGGCAATTTCGAAGGTCTTGGGAATACCATCGAGAATCTGACTATCGTTCACACTAATGCTTTTCGCTGCGGACAATGTCGGTTTATTCGGTGAGCTTTTTGATCCGGGCGAGGTATCGGGATCTAGGTGTAGCTCAATGTCTATGTAAGGGGATCCGCCAGAATCCAACGGGCGGTCTAGTCGGTGTTGAGTGTCACGGGAAATCTATCGGGGGACTTGGACGACTGGAAGAGTCTTTGGGGGTGACGCGAATTCACGGGCGGCGCTCGTCGGCGAGAACGACGGCGGGACAATCACTCTTTCGCATTCCGACGGTTATCAGTGCACGCTAACGGAGCTGGAGGCCTGGTTGGCTGGTGATGGTGGCTTGATAGAGATGTCCTACGCCACAGGAAGCGTGACAGCGTAATAATGTAAAAAGGATAGGAGCTACGCTTGGCGGCCTAGTTGGTGCTGGTTTAGGAGGTTACATTAACTGCTACGCAACCGGTGCGGTGCACGGCGAGAGCCAACCCTAGTCGTCGTAGGTGGGCTTGTCGGAGAAAATCCAAATTTAGGCGAAAGCTCTCTAGCCATTTCAAGTTCTTACTCGACAGGAGCTGTGACTGGAGGTTTATGAAGCGCCGACATCGGAGGCCTCATCGGAGTCGACAACTCGTCGTCCGGCAGTATCGCGAACGCCTATTGGGACACGACAACAAGCGGAGTGACTAGCCTGTAGTCAGGGCGCTGGAAATCGAAGCAACGATGCGGGCATCACCGGCCTCAGCATGACCCAGCTGCAGTCAGGCTCTGCCCACAGGCTTCGACACGTGCGGTATGGGGTCAGAGCCCTTCGATCAACGGCGGCTTGCCGTATCTGTTCGCGAACCCGCCGCCAATGATCTTGCACGCACAGAAGCCGCAGGTTCTGCTGGTCGCCGCAACGGCGCTGTTCGCGTCTGCCGTCGTACAAGCCGCCGTGACGATCTCGGCGGGCGCGACGAAGAACATGGTGTGCTCGGCGGGCGTCTGCACGCCAACGCACAAGAGCGCCGTGCTGAACGCAGGCGATCTGCAAAACCTGCTCGCAACATCCAATGTGACGGTGACGACGGGGGCGGGTTCGCTGGCAGCGCAAGACTCTGCGATATCTATCGTGAAGGTGCGGTCACGTGCGTTGAGCGGCAACAGCTCATTGACGCTTGGACGCCTACCAGTCCGTGACGATTCAACAAATCCATTGTCGGTCACGGGTGTTGGCGGAGTTGCGCTGCGTCACGGATGACGGTGGCACGGGCGGCGCGCTGAGCTTCGGGGCGAACGGGCAACATCAGTTTCTCGAATCTGACGAGCAGCCTGACGATCAATGGAGCGGCTTATACACTCGTCGGCAATATCGCAACGCTTGCCAGCGACATCGCGGCCAATGCCAGCGGTAATTTCGCGCTGGCGGCTTCAGCTACAACGCGACAAGCGACGGAACCTATACGTCTTCGCCCATTCCGCACGACGTTCAACGGGATGTTTGAAGGGTCTCGGTAACAGGATCAAGAACCTTACTGTTATTAGAGACGAGCGGTCGAATCACTAATTACGTGGGGTTATTCTCGGAGATGAGGTGCCTCGGGAAAGCAATCCAGTCGCTTGAGTTTGACTAGTGTCTATGTAAAGAGCGGTAGGTGATAACGGTAAATTGGAGCGCTTGCAGGCCATAATCAGAGGAACTTTGTTAGCGATTTCAATAACCGGAGAGGTTTTCAGGTGCCTCGGCGATCAACAGGCGGCCTAGTCGGTAACAACAGCGGCACCATTTCCCTTTTCACATTCGGCAGCTACATGTCCGATGTGGTGGTTTGCTTTTAGATAACCCAGGAGGCTTGGCCGGATATAACTACGGTACCGTGAAGACATCGTACGCCTTAAGGACAGTGTCACCAGGGAGAACCAATACTCGGCCGGATAGTGGTGGCCTTGTAGGCGTAACTCAAGGAGTCAATTAGTAACTGCTATGCAACCGGCGCTGTGCAGGGGCAGGATCAAGCAACAAACGCTGGGAGGCCTCGTGGCGAGAACAACAACACGTTGGCACGCTTATTTCGAGCTCGTACTCAACGGGAACCGTAACCGGCGCTGCCGGAGGTGCGATAGGGCTTGGTAGGCGTCTGACTATCAACGTGTCGGCGCCTGATAACATCAACAATTCTTATTGGGACACGACAACCAGTGGAATTACCAACCCGAGCCAAGGCACTGGCAATCGAAGCAACGACGCGGGGTATTGCGGGCCTCACCATTACTCAGCTGCAATCAGGCTTACCCGCAGGTTTCGATCCGTCTGCATGTCGCGAGAGCCCCTCAATCAACGGCGGCCTGCCTTACTTGCTGGCGAACCCGCCGCCATGATCTTGCGGTCAAAGAAGCCGCAGGTACTGCTGCTCACTGCAACGGCAGTGCTCGCCTCAATCGGTGCACAGGCGGCCGTGACGATCTTGGCGGCCCGCGACGAGGAACATGGTGTGCTCGGCGGGGGTCTGCACGCCAACACACCAAGGCGCGGTCCTTAATGTGACCGATCTGGAAGCTTTACTTGCCTCCGGCAACGTGAGTGTGACAACGGGGTCCGGCGCGTTGGCACCGAGGACAAGCGATATTGACATCGTTTCGCCACTCACATGGGCGAGCGCGAGCACCCTGACGCTCGACGCCTATCATTCGATTACGGTCAGCAAGTCCATCTCTGTTGGAACGGGCGGTCTGTCATTTATTACAAATGACGGTGGCACCGGGGGCGAGCTGTCTTTCGGCACCACGGGACGCGCGAGCTTTACGAATCTCGCGAGCACTTTAACCATCAATGGAGCAACTTACACGCTGGTGGGCGACATTGCGACGCTCGCTGCTGCGATTGCAGCGAATCCCACAGGTGATTTTGCGTTGGCGAGCGACTATGACGCAAAGAACGATGGAACTTATAGTGCTTCCCCATCGACACAACGTTTAACGGAAGTTTTGAAGGGTTGGGAAACATCATCCGGAATTTGACTATCGAAGACCTGAGCGCTCCCTCCACTTCTTACAACCTTGGCTTTTTTGCCTGAATCGGCACGACTGGACAGGTTCGATCACTGGGATTGACCAACGTCTATGTCTGAAGAGGTTGGCGACGCAGTATTGGTGGGCTGGTCGGGGAAAATGACGGGACTCTGTCCGGCGACTTTACGAGCAGCCAAGTCATCGGCGGCGATTTGTCCATGGGCGGGTTGGCCGGAGTTAACTGGGGACCATCGTCCTTTCGTATTCCACAGCGACAGTGAGTGATATCGGCGACTTTCACGTAGCAGGCGGGCTCGTGGGCGTTAACACTGGCGTTATCGAGACATCTTACGCTTCTGGAGCAGTAGGAACCATCGGCTATGTGACTGCAGGTGGCGGTCTGATTGGTTATACGGGAGATTCGGGTTCGATCAGTAACTGCTACGCGACCGGTGCTGTGCAGGGTGCCGGATCGCAAATTGATGTAGGTGGACTCGTTGGGGCAAATTCCATGCCCATATCCAGCTCGTACTCGACGGGAGCTGTGACTGCGGCTGCAGGTAGCAGAATTGGTGGCTTCGTCGGATACGACTCTCCTCAGTCCGGCATCGCAAATGCCTATTGGGATACGACAACGAGTGGAATCACAGATCCCAGCCAAGGCGCCGGTAACATGCCAAACGATCCCGGCATCACCGGCCTGACTACCACGCAACTGCAATCGGCTCTGCCCGCTGGCTTCGATCCGGCTGTATGGAGCCATAGGCCGAGCATCAACGGCGGCCTGCCGTATCTGCTTGGCGAACCCACCGCCACAATAACTGATTCAGACCACTGGCCACGCACAGCGTCCATGCTGCGCCGCACGGTGGTGTTGACGGGCCGCGGCTCTCGTTTTTGTAGCTGCCTACTTGAAATCGGATGTCACTGGCCTCGCTCGGTTCTCTTTGTATGCCGAATTTATCGCGACAACGCCGGCTTCGTGGGCGCGCCGGCTTCTGGGAGCACCGATGGCATTTCGATTGTAATCTCTTAATAATCTTCTAACCGCCTCTTGCAAGAACGTCCTGTCTGAGGTGGATTTCACCAAGCTGACGGAGACCAAGGTTGAGCCCGTCGCAAGAGTCGTGGCTGAAGTTGCCCGACGAAGTGCGCAACGACATGGAGCGGGATTTTCGCGAGGTTCACGACCTCGCAACCGGAGGGCGGGAACAAGGCAATTCGGGATGAGGCGCGGTTCTTCGGCGAAGACCTGACCGAGCAGTTCGCGCAGCTCGACGACTTCCACGAGCGGGCCATGTGGACGCTAGCTGGAACGCCCGAAATACTGGCTGGGTGCCGTCTACTTCCATCGTGCCGATTCGGTGCCGTACTCCTACTGGCGCAGGCGCAAGAACATGCCGCGCCAGTCGGCGAACTACGATCAGAAAAGCGCTGAAGTGCAACTAGCTCGAAGAGAAGCTGCGGGGCTACTTTCACACCACGCAAGGGCGCGGCCGAACTGCAAAGTGGAGTGCTACCGGCGTGACGACCACGACTACTTTTTTGCGTCCCGGAGGATTACGCGCAAGCGAGCGTGGAGTCGGCCGGCAAGAAATTCACGCGCCGCGTGCATCACCCGGCGTTCGAGATCATTTTCGTCTACTCGCAGGCCGACGGGACGTCTAGGATGTTTATTTGGCCGGCGACCGAAAGCAGCGCCAGACCTGCAAGCGATCTTCGCGCAGGCAATATAAAGAGCAAGCTGGGGGCGGACGAAAAAGACTGAGCGTGTGTATGACCTCAATCCCAATCGCGGTTGCGGAATTTCCCAGTTATAATGTCTACGTCGCCGGAGTCGCGGGATCCGTGGATATAGATTACCGTGTGTCGGCTGAGATGTTCACCGTCGTCGGAAAGAAGAGGCGGATCGTCTCTGGAAGCTGCGATCTTCGACTCTACAAGCGGCAAGCGATCTTTGATCTCTTGGACAAGGATGACTGAAAGGTCTCCCGCTTGCGCAGATGGCGCTGACCCAAGTGGGAATCAAGGTCACGTTCATGCATACTACCGGGCGCGCGCCGACAGCCCGTGCGCGCGTTCGACATCTCGTGTGCCAAACTCCTGCTCGCTGCGGCACGACGGCGCGATCTCATCATCCGAAAGATGCTCCGCGGACTCCGGCATCGAGCTCGCGGGAGCCGGCCAAGGCTGAGAAAGCCGCATGACCCACGCGGAGCTGATCGAGCACATCCTGAGCCGCAGTGCCGCCGGCGCGGCCGACTTCAGCGCCGACGAGGTTCGCGAGTGGCCGGACGCGGCACATGCCGCCTTGACGGCGGCGGGTCTATTGAGCGCCTATGCCGCCGGCGCGCGATGATCGAGTGCGACGGATGCGAGCGCAACTGCATCAAGCCCGTCCACGTTCGAGACCGCACTGATGGGCAGTCCGCTTGCTGGCTCTTACTTATTACTTGCGTATGATGCCCGAAGACTACGGTCGAATCTCGGTGGAGCTGAGCCGGCTGACGCTAGTGCGCACCCTTTTTCGAGAAGGTAACCGCGTGGCCGCGTCTGGCCTCTGGCGCTGGAATGTCCGGTCCCGACCGACCTTGCGCAGGGCATGCCTGCGGCATTGCAGCCGGGATGAAGCCAATACAAGGCGAAGTACGCCGAACTGGCGAACGACGCGAAACTACGTGAAAGAGTATACAAGTCGTACTGTGCCCGGCGGCGGCGTTTGCTCTCCGACAGGAGGATTCGGGACATTGTGAAAGGGCGCTGACCGCGTATGCGGAAGCATGTGGAAGTTTCTCGTCATACCGTATAGGTGCACCGCTGGACTCGTGCAATAAGAATCCGTAGCCACGATTCAACGTCCGCTTCCAAGGATGGCGCAAACATGGCTACCTGCGATTCTTCGCCTTCCTCACCGTCAAAGCCCGCACGGGCCTGTCCCGTTGCACGATTTACTTGCGCGTCGTCTGAACGCACCTTTCCCAAGCCGGTCAAATTGGGCGGCCGCGCCGTCGGCTGGATCGAGGCGGAGGTTCAAAGCTGGCTCGAACAGTGCATTGAAGCCAGCCGTAAGGCTGCGTCGTAAGGGCACGGCGATGCGCGAGCACATCGAGCAATTCCGCGCCGCGATCCAGAACACCGGCCTGACGCCGCCGGAGGTGATCGAGCCGGACGGGAAACTGCATCGGTTCGCCAGCAACGGCAACGCCCGGCGATGACGCAGGCTGGTACGTCATCCACGATGACGGCATCCCGGCGGGTGCCTTTGGCGATTGGCGCACCGGTACGTCTGAGACATTGGCGGGCCGACATCGGCCGCAGACTGACGCCGCAGGAGGAATCAGCGCATCGGCACGCGTGTTGAAGGCGAATGCGCAAGCGCGCGCGAAGTCGAGGACGCCGAAGCGCAAACGCGAGGCGCGTGAGAAAGCGGCGGCGATCTGGCAGGCCGCAACTCCAGCACCAGAGGATCACGGCTACCTCGTGGGCAAGGGTGTCAAAGTGCACGGCGTGCGTGTTCACGATGGCGCGCTCGTCATTCCGATGCGTGACGGCGAGGAGCTGCACAGTCTGCAATTCATTGATCTCGACGGCGACAAACGGTTCCTTACCGGCGGGCGTATGAGCGGATGCTACTTTGCGATGGGCACTCCGCAGGAGGTGCTGTGCATCGCAGAAGGCTACGCGACCGGCGCGAGCATCTACGAGGCCACGGGCTATGCGGTGGCAATAGCTTTCAGCACGGGCAACCTGATGGCGGTGGCGCGGGCGCTGCGGGCGAAGTTCCCAGACAAGCGCCTGATCCTTAGCGCCGACAATGATCTCGAAACTCCGGGCAATCCGGGACTGAAGAAAGCGCAAGAAGCTGCGCGGGCGGTCCGCGGCCTCGTGGCGGTGCCCGAACTCGATGGCCGCAAATGCGACTTCAACGACTTGATACTCGCACGCGGTGCCGATGCCGTGCGCACGGCAATCGTGGCGGCAAAGGCGGTGCTCACCGACGGGTCTGACGAGCCCCCAAAGCTGCTCTCGCTCCGGTGCGCCTCCGCCATCCCAATAGAGCCGGTGTCGTGGCTGTGGTCGGGCTGGCTCGCCGCCGGGAAGCTGCATGTCCTGGCGGGCGTGCCCGGCACCGGCAAGACGACAATCGCGTTGTCCCTCGCCGCCATCGTGACACGCGGTGGCCATTGGCCAGACGGCACGGTGTTCAGGCATCCGGGAAATGTCCTGATGTGGAGCGGCGAGGACGATCCGGCGGATACGCTTGTGCCACGCCTCGCCGCGATGGGCGCTGACCTCAGCCGGGTGCATTTCGTCGGCGACATGACCGAGTCGGACGGCAGGCGGCCGTTCGACCCGGCGCATGACATGGCAGCGTTGATCGCGAAGGCGCGCGAGATTGGCGACGTGCGGCTACTGATTGTCGATCCCATCGTGACCACGGTCGCGGGCGACTCGCACAAGAACGCGGAGGTACGCCGGGGGCTCGCCCCGCTCGTGACGTTCGGCCAAGAGCTTCATGCGGCCGTGCTCGGAATCTCTCACTTCAGCAAAGGCACCGGGGGGCGAGACCCGCTCGACCGGATCACCGGCTCGCTCGCCTTCGGTGCGCTTGCGCGCCTCGTGTTCGGAGCCGCAAAGCAGATCGGCGAGAACGGCGAAGAACAAGGCCGCGTTCTCGTTCGCATCAAGTCGAACCTCGGGCCGGATGGGGGTGCCATCGGCTACTCGCTGGCACTCGCCGAGCTGCCGCAGGGCATCGTGACCACGCGCGTGACCTGGGGCGAGAAGATCGAAGGAAATGCCCGCGACATTCTCGCCGATGCCGAGCAAACGGATGCGGACGACGGGCGCGGGGAACGGCAGGAAGCTACCGAGTTCCTGCGCACCCTGTTGGCCAACGGCCCGGTGAACGCGCGGCAGGTACTGCGCGAGGCGCGCGAGGCCGGGCACGCCGAAAAGACTCTCCGGCGGGCAGCAAAGGAACTCGGCATCCGTAAGGAAAAAGAGAGCATGGATGGCGGGTGGGTGTGGCAGTTCCCGCCGAAGATGGCCACGAGTGCCGAAGATGGCCACACAAAAACACTGGGCACCTTCGGAGGCGGTGGCCATCTTCGAGACGCGGAGGCGTTTTGATGCTGGCTGAGCTACGGGCAGCGGGACTGCGATTCACGGCCGACGGCGGGAAACTCTACGTCGAACCGGCATCGTCGCTCACGGACGCGCAGCGGGCCACCATTCGGGCGCACAAGATGGCGCTGCTGCGGGAGCTGGCAGGCGAAGCCAACGAGCCGCAGGGGGGCGGTGGTGCCTCTCTTTCGGTGGTGCAGGAAGGTGCGCGACGGCAGGTGCTGGCCCAACTGAAAGCGAATCCGAGCGTGCAGCGCGCATTCGTCAATCGGTTCGAGCATGGCGCGATGATTGTCACGCTCGCAGTTCGCGGCATCGGTCGTGTGAACTTGCGATCCCTGCCGAACGCTTCAGTGCGGCAAGCATCGACGACTACGCCGCTCTGCTCGCGTGCCTCACGTCCGAGAAACGCTATTGCGCGTCGTGACATTCCAACACGAGCCTACAAAGACATGACCCGCAAGAAACAGGGTTACCTCAAGGGCCAGTTCGAGCACCGGCGAACTGAAGCCGACTACATGGCCGTGATGCTTGATGCAGTGACGCTGGAGGAATGGCGCAGCGTCGTCGTGGCGACTCTAGCGGCGGCAAAGGCCGGTGATGCGAGCGCGCGGGCATGGTTGGCGCAGTACCTCGTAGGCAAGCCCACCGTGTCCGCACCCGCCCCGCTGACAGTCGTCGTGCAACAGCTATCCGGGCGCGACCCTTTGGTGGACAAGCTCTCACAGCCGCACATTGACCGCGCGGAATACCCATTTCTGCACGATGACGACGGCATGAAAGACAGGGTTAGAGCCCTTGTAGCAGGGGAATTGCGGGCACTGGAAGCACAGAAATCGGGTAGGGCGCTAACTGATGGAAATTCAGACGAAACAAAAACATCGAATGAGTCTCGGACTTAGTAGGACTGAGGTTCGCCAAATGATTACGGGAAAATTGCATGGGCGGCTCGGGTAGCGGCAACCGCTGGCGCTACGGCGCGAAGTCCACCACGGACGACTATCGCACGCTCGACGTGCGCTACTTGGCGCGGAACGGAATGCTGAGGCCGGGCTATGGGGGCGCGCTGCAATGGACTCGCAACGGCGAGACCGTGGGGTCGATCCGCATGCGCGCCGAGCCGGGGCAGGTGGTCCTGATGTACCGGCATCGCAGCGGCAGCGAGGAATGGAAAGACGAGGAGTACCCCGTGCGCATCGCGTGGACGCCGTGCAATCTCGGCGGCTCGCGGCCGTGGTTTATATGCCCCGCGCGCGGCTGTAGCAGGCGCGTCGCGATCCTGTACGGTGGAGGGATATTCGCCTGCCGCCAGTGCTACCAGCTCGCCTACGCCAGCTCGCGCGAAGATGCGGGCGACCGTGCTACGAGACGCGCTGACAGGCTCCGTGAACGGCTCGGCCGGGAGCCTGGCATTCTCAACGGTGACGGCGGCAAGCCAAAGTGGATGCGCTGGCGCACGTTCGAGCGGCTGGCCTTGCAGCACGACGACTTAGTGGGGGAGTCCATGCAGGCGGCGATGCTGAAATTCGGAATTTTTGATCGCGAAAGCCTCTAACCCTTATGGCGCTGGCATCATTGAGCAGAATGTCCCATGACATCCGGGCAAAAAGCGGGTAGTTCTGCGGGTATCGCGCCAGTCTTTGAAGCTTAGAATCCAGAAGATGCAAGGACTTAGCACCGCAATTCCCGAGTCAACGTCTAAGCAGTTACAGCGTAGCAGTTACCGCCATTTTAGGGCGCTGGAGCAACCGAGTTGCGCGCCACGGCCTGCCGCTCGCTGCCCACGTCTCCGTGAGGATCAGACGAGCGGGTTTCAATCAGTTCACCGTTACGCTTAGCGGCTCAGAAGATATGCCATTGGCGACGACCGCGAGTGAGCTGGCGCCGGGTTCCGTGCCCGCCGGAACGCTGAACAAAGTGGAAACGATGGTGCTGCCGGTCGCGACGCCCATGCTGCTGTGGTCGTGAGTGCGCGCATAAGCAACATGACCCGACGCAATATTGCTGATGCGCACCAGCGGATAATTGGTCGCTGCGTTGAGTTCATCGCCCACCGCGGCTGCCTGTGAAAGGCCGTTGAACTGCGTGCCGGAAATGGCGTACGTCGAACCGCGCGTCACTACCGCAGGAGCGGCAGCGATCGTGGGTGCCCAGGCGCGGTTAGCGCCGCCGGCGCTGCTATAAATCTGCGTTACGCCGCCCGTAATCAGGGTCTGTCCATTCGGCAGGGGCAGCACGAAATACACCGTGTTGCCGCCGTTGCTTGGCAACGCGCCTATGACGGTCAGGCTGGCGCCGTCATATTCGTAGAGCCTGCCCGAAAGCGTGGCGATCACCACGTGACCCGAAGGCAACAAGGCGGCGCTGGCATCGCCAGCGTCGTCGTCACTTGCAAAGTCCGGTCCCACCGCAAAGCGGCCCGGATCCTCGGGTGCGGCGCCCGGTGTGTAGATGACCGTGTGAGCAGCTGTGCCGCCGACCGCGGCACCGGTGGCGAACACGGTGCCGTCGGGCAGCAGCAGCGCCGGACCGACTTCGCCCGGCGGGAAGTACACCCCCGTCGGTCCCGGACCGTAGCTGATACCGCCAACAATCTCCGCCGGCGCTGGCCCGTAGGTCAAACCACCGGGCGTGGCTGATGGCGATGTCAGGCGCACCGGAGTGTTGCCATCGCTGTACCACTGCGCAGTGGGCGGGTCGTAATGTTCAGCGTGCGGAGGATCACCCACGTCAACGGTGAAGAGATCGCCATTCGGCAACAAAGTCCAACCTTCTTCGGCGAAATTGTCCGCCTTGCCGGTGGCGGGCACCGAGGTCCACGTGAGAGTTGCAGGCTCCAGACGCCACATATCACGGCCGAGCTTGGTTCCGAAAAGGTAGTTGCCGTCGGGCAGCACAACCGCAGGTACATCGCCGATATAGTCGACGCCGGGAGGTGGAGCGATCATCGTCCACTGATCGCTTACGGGGTCGTAGACGGCGGACATGTTGGTCAGGCCGCTAGGGGCAAACGGCAAGTTGAACTGGTTCTGGTTATATTCGCCGCCGACAAACAAGACCCGGCCGTCGGCCAACACCACCTCCGACCCAGCGTACGGTGCATATCCTGTAGGCGGGCTTGCCAGCTTGCTCCACGTTCCGTTGATGTAGCTGCCGCTCGGGTCCGGCGTCAGCTTGTAGAACACACCGGCGTCGTTGATCGACTGCATCATGACGGTACCGTCAGTCAGCAACAGGCTCAGTTCGCCAGGTTGCGGTGGCTGGTTGGCAAGGGTGCTGAACGCCACGGGTGTGCACTGGACGGCCACATTCGTGATGTCTGCGCTTCCCACAGTACCGGAACCCCCAGTCACGACACACGTCTGCGTTGGGAAGGAGGGCTGCGTCGCCACAGTCACGGCATAAGCCGCACCGCTACCGAGACGACCCGCAAATGTGAACGCGCCGGACGAGGATACGGCGAGACTACTACCGCCGTTATTCTGCAAGACCAGACCCGAACCGCTGAGTCCGGTGACCGTGCCACCGATCGTGTAGGTGATGATCGGGGTGGATGAGCCGCCACCACCACACGCCGCAACCAGCAACCAAGGGATCGCTATCGCGCTGACTCTGGCGAGGTGTTTCCACATACTCGTCGTCACATTGAATCTCTGCGACGCACCGCCGGTCAACAACTTACGCTTCTTGCGGTGACACTTAGTTTCTTGACTTGACGGATGATGCGCCCGGACAATCCGCGATCCCGTGGAAAGGTAGCTCAGCTGGTTAGAGCACGGCACTCATAATGCCGGGGTCGAGGGTTCGAGTCCCTCCCTTTCCACCAACTATTTAAAGGAATTTGCGAGGCTCCTCCCGACCGCACGATCGACAATGCGGGAGATTTGCGGTAGCGCCAGGACAAACCTGGGAAAGGAGGAAGTTCGATGTAGCGGACGGAAACTTTTCGATGGAATCCAGAGGGTTCGACTCCCTCCCGGCAAGGGCTAACCACCGGCCGGAAACGAGCCTTGCATGCGGGTGCGGTAACGCATCACTTGAAGCGTAGGCAGTGGGTACCGAAGCTGCGTGATTGAGTCTCGACAAGTCCGTGAAGTCAGTGCCTTCACTGTCCGCAAAGTGGGGGCGACATTGTTGGACCGGTAGGGTGAGGTCCAATGAACTGGCCGGGATCCTAGAACGGGGCAAAGGTACGGGATGGATTTTCCAGGAACCTGGGAGATCCTGTGTGTGACCAGCCGAAAATAGCCAGCGGTACCGGGCTTGAGCGGGACCAGGCTCTGCGGATCTCTCCGGCCGCATGGGAGCGAACGAGGAGAGGATCGGTTGGAGCGGGGAAGCGAAAAACATAAGCAACTCCGTACTCAGCACAGGAAGTCTTAGTGCTCTGATAGTACTGATGACGCCGGGGAACGCGGCTCGCGCGGACCCAGTCGAGGGAAGCGGAGCACCGTAGTACAGAATCGCTTTTGAGAAACACCGAGGGCGCATTGAAGCCTGAAAGCGTGTCAACGAAACAGGAGCGAATAGCCAAGCTGGCAGCGAAGAATCCGGCGATGGCGTTCACGTCTCTGAACCAACACCTCGATGCCGAGTGGCTGAGGTACGCCTATGAGCGCACGCGCAAAGACGGCGCGGTTGGAGTCGACGGTCAGACGGGGCAGGAGTATGCGGCCGATTTGGAGCAGAACCTGCAAAGTTTACTGGGTCGTCTCAAATCGGGCCGTTATCGCGCGCCGCCAGTCCGACGTCACTACATCGACAAGTCGGATGGTGGCAGGCGTGCGCTGGGCATTCCGTCTTTCGAGGACAAGGTGGCGCAGCGGGCCATTGTGATGCTGCTGGAACCGATCTATGAGCAGGACTTTCTGGCGTGCTCGTTTGGCTTTCGGTCCGGTCGCAATGCGCACCAAGCGCTACAAGTCATACATCGCGGGATTTTGGGCCAGAGAGCTCGATGGGTGTTGGAAGTGGATGTTCGGAAATACTTCGACAACATCGAGCACACCAAGCTGCGAGAATTGCTGGCCAGACGAGTCGCGGATGGTGTGGTCAGAAGGATGATCGACAAATGGCTGAAAGCGGGTGTGCTGGAGCAGGGGCAGTTATCCTACCCTAACACCGGTACACCCCAAGGTGGGGTCATCTCACCGATGCTTTCCAACGTCTTTCTGCATCATGTGCTGGACGAGTGGTTTGCCGCGCAGGTGCAACCGCGCTTGCGCGGCAGCAGTGCCTTGGTTCGCTACTGCGACGACTTTGTGATGCTATTTGCGTGCAAAGACGATGCTGAGCGGGTGCAGGCAGTGCTGGGCAAACGGCTGGCAAAGTTCGGACTGGAAATCCACCCGGACAAGACCCGGCTGATTGACTTCAGGCCATCGGGCGAGCGCGTCGGTGTGGAGACGACGTTGCCGACGACCTTTACGTTCCTCGGCTTCTTGCACGTATGGGGCAAGTCGAAGAAGGGCAACGCGACGGTTTGGCAGCACACCGCCAGGGATCGGGTAGTGCGCACCCTCAAAGCGATTAACCAGCAGTGCCGGTTCATGCGGCCGTGGCCGATCGTGGAGCAACATCGTCGTCTGTGCCGGATGCTGGAGGGGCACTTCGCCTACTTTGGCATCACTGGCAACTATCAACGCCTGGATGCCGTTGTCCATCAGACGCGGCGGATCTGGCGCAAATGGTTGTCGCGGCGGTCGTGGAAGAGCTATGTCGCTTGGGAGCGGTTCCTGCGGTTGGTGGCGACCTACCCGTTGCCGGCACCCCGCATTGTCCATCGCTACACCTGATCGTGCGCCAAGCTGTGCTATGAAGAACCGAATGCGTGAGTCGCGCTCGTTCGGGTCTGTGAGGGGCGAGGGCAGCGATGTCCTCGCCTACTCGGAGAGGGCAAATCGCACACCTTTCCGGCATGGGAAATCAGACTCTCGATATCTGCCGCAGAGTAGTGCGTTGTGACGTGATGAGCCTATGGCCGAGTAGCGTCTGGCGGTCTTTGAACGACACGCCAGCCGCACGCAGGCGATAGCCAAAAGTGTGCTTCAAGTTGTGAACCCGGATTGACCGAAATCCCGGCGGGCACTCACGACCGAGTTCCTCCTTGTATCGCTGCGCTGCTCGTCGCCGAGCGGCCTTCCAGCCGGAGTTGTTCATTCTCCGTTGCGGGTCGACAGCAAAAGTCATTCGAGGTCTTTGGGGAGTTTCCCGTATTAACTTCAAAATCGGCCGCGCTATGTTTCGGGGGTATGCGTCCTCGAACTTAACTCCGTCGATCCGAGTGACGATGTCGATCCGGCGGGGCCCGATGCCGATCTGGTACACCGCTCCTTCGGAGGCAAAGTCAGCGGCGGAGAGATTATTGAGAGGAGCTCCAAAGCGGCTCAGGGCCCTAAAGAGGCTCGCCGCATTTTCGGGGTTGGCCCAGACGAAAAAATCGATGTCTTTGGTGGCTCGCGGATAGCCGTGCACGGCTAGCGCGGAGGCGCCGACGACGAGGAACTTAACTTTCTCGTCGGCTAAACACTGCAACATCTCTCTGTAGTCGCTGTTCAGCATCTTTTCCTTCTGCGAAAGACCAGACCTCTTTCGTTAACTCCCACACTTCCCAGAGCCGCTCCGCCGGCGTGCCAGGCATGTACCCGCCATCGTCGGCTTCGGCGTGGGATCGAAAGAGGCGCTCCTTCTGGCGGTCGAGGGGCATGAATCTGAATGAATTTCCGATGCTGAGACGACCATTGAATTGTACCAGCAGGATGCGGGCGGCCGTGCTTCGAGTCCCAGAGAAGACGGTCCATTCGAAGGGAGCGCTTCGGGAGAGGGTTACGCAGTGCGTTCTCCGTTCTCGAGCCTCAGCTGCGGGTAGATTCGTTCGCGCTCCGCCGGGGACAGCGCCGCCAGCAGATGGTTTTGCGCGGATCGTGGGAGCCGGGCATGGAAAGCCTCGCGCTGGTCAACCACGGTGGTATTTCAGTGCCCAAAGCATAGCGGAAATTCCGCGGACACACTGTGTTCGCTAGGGAACACTTTTGTGCTGAGTCGAACATAATTGCTTGTTTTTACTACAGTAAATTATACTTATAGATCACCGTAGTAGCTTTTGGCCGGACAACGTCCGCGATCGACCGAAGCTCGAAAGAATGGCTCCCCGAAGGAGTTGCACACACGGGCACGCTGGGGGAGTCTTAATTGGCTGGCGCAAGACAAGTTTCGAATCCGAACCATCTGCTTGCTGCGTTGCCCCGCAAGGATTACCGGAGACTGCTTCCCGTCCTGGAACCGGTCAAGCTGGCCTTCGGGGAGACTCTCTACGAATCCCAGGCTCAGATTCGAGAGGTGTACTTTCCGAACGACTGCTTCGTCTCAATGCTGACTACCGTGGATGACGACAAGGCGGCGGAGGTCGGACTGATCGGTTCCGAGGGCATGATCGGCGTCCCTATGGCGCTGGGGGTCGCTGTCTCGCCTTTTCGGGCGGTGGTGCAAGGCGAAGGCACTGCGATGCGGATGACGACAGCAGACTTTCGCCGCCATTTCAGCACCAGCGCTGCGTTGAAGAGAGAGGTGTTCCTCTTTACCCACTTGCTCATGATTCAGATCGCGCAGACTGCGGCGTGCAACCGCTTCCACGTGGTGACACAGCGCCTGGCCCGTTGGTTATTGATGACCCACGACCGCGTCAACTCCAACGAGTTTCGCAATACACAGGAATTTCTTGCGCTCATGCTGGGCGTGCGGCGCGTGGGCGTTAGCGTGGCAATGTGCGCCCTGCGGAACCGCAAGCTCATCTCCTACCGGCGCGGCACCATCAGGATCCTCGACCAAGCAGGCCTCGGAGCAGCTGCCTGCAGCTGCTACAAAACTGTCAAAGACACGTATTCCCTGGCGCAAGCTCACAAGGGAAATTCTCGGCCAGCCCAACACAGGTAGGTAACACAGGCGGCACTGCGCATCGGCCGAAGCAAAGAGGCAGCCGTGATTCTTTCAGTGCAGCAGCGGCGTTGACTGCCGCGCTGCTGGAACATCCTCGAGTCATTCAGCGATCTGCCTCTGCGTACGATCGCAGTGGGCTCGCTCCCTGCTGTGCCGCACACGCAAGGGCGTTTGTCGCTGCGGGGGCGGGTGATGTCACGGTTATGTAAATCGATAGCCGCCGCCGATCGGGCATCCTGACATCAGCAGTAGTTATGTCCAGCGACCGGCTTGTTACCGGCTCACGACTGACCGCATAACCGCGCGCCCCTAATATTCGTTGGCGTTTGCAGACGCGAATAACAAATCAGGGAGCTATGCGTTACATGCTTAAGAAGACTGTTCGTAAAACATCACAAGAAAGACAAGCGAATAACCCCGGCAGAGTGTCTCTGCTGGAACGTCTTTGCCACGTTCTCCCGTTTAAACCTACTTCGGCGCGTGCAAGCGATTTAAGGCTCGGATGGTGTGCAGCGGTCTTGGTCGGTACCGTTGCCGCTTCCGTTCCTGCGTTCGCGCAGCAGAAGACCGGTCCGAGCATCACCGACGAGGACAGCCTGACATGGCACGGCATCACGCTGTATGGCGTCCTGGATATTGGTGTTCAATACGATACGCACAGCGCGCCGTTCACCCCGTACCGTCCGGCCGCGAGTGGCAACATCGTGCGGCAGAACAGCCTCGATGAGTCGGTGGTCGGCTTGACGCCGAGCAACATGGGCCAGACACGCGTCGGACTGCAGGGCATCGAGCCGCTGGTGGGCGACTGGTCGGCCGTGTTCCAGGCGGAGACTTTCTTCAATCCCCAGTCCGGGGAGATCGCCAATTCCCTGAAGTCGTTGGCCGCGAACAATGGCCTCAGCCTCGCCAACCAAAGCGTCGGTGTCGATGGCGGCTCGGCGGGTCAGGCCTTCCAGACTGCTTTCGTCGGGCTGCAATCGGCGCGCTTCGGCGCCCTCACCTTCGGTCGCCAGGTGACGCTGCTCAATGAAGGCACCATCCTGTACGACCCCAACTACAAGGCCTCGGCCTTCGGCCTGCTCGGCGCGTCAAACACCTATTCCGGCGGCGGTAGCAGCGAAGATGACCGTTTGGACTCTACGGCGAAGTACCTGGTGAGCTTCAACGATCTGCTGCACGTCGGGGCGCTGTACAAATTCAGCGGATCCACTGGATCGGCGAACACCGTCGTCCAGGCGAATATAGGTGGTAGTTTCGAGGGCGCATCGCTCGATGCGTATTATTCCAAGGTCAACAGCGCCATCGCGGCTAGCTCGCTGAGCGCCGCTCAAGTCGCCGCGCTGCCGGGGCTCGGGTACTCGCTATCGAATTCTCTGGCAGCGACGGTCTCGGACAACACGGCCTATTCTCTCATGGGGGAGTACAAGTTTGAGTCGTTCAAATTCTTTGCCGGCTACGAGTACATCCAGTACACCAATCCAACGAGGCCATTGAGCGCCGGTTTCACTGACATCGGCGGTTACGCTCTGGCTTTCGTCAACGACACGGCCTACGCCAATGAGAAGATCGTGCAGGTGTATTGGACCGGCGTTCGCTACAGCGTCATTCCTAACTTCGACCTGACCGCAGCATATTACGGGTACCATCAGAATGCGTATGGCACCGGGAAGCAGGCAGGCTGCTCAACTTCCGCGCACAGCGCCTGCAACGGAGGCCTCGACGCTTTTTCCTTCGACGCCGACTACAGGTTCAACAAGCACTTCGACGCTTACGTGGGCGCCATGTACAGCGGCGTGCATGACGGAGTGGCCAGCGGCTACCTCACCACGAACAACATCAACCCGACCATTGGCGTGCGCTACAAGTTCTGATATCGGCCGCTTGGTTAGGATCTGCAGGGATAGGTGCTGCAGCGCTGCCGCCAGACATGTGTTTGCCTGGGAGGAGAACTCGCTCGATGAGGGAGTCCACTCTTGTGTGCTGGGCCGCGGGTTCGAGTCCCGCCCTATCCAGTCCTCTGGGGGGTCCGAGTTTGAGTGCGATCCGGTGCGCTACGAGGCGCCAGCTGGCTCACAGGAAAAACTGTGGCCAAGACGCGCTTCGTGCTGCGGCGTTAGATGCGCGCTAGCAGTGCAGGTTCTGGAGCCAGGTATTTCGGAGGCGACCGACGTTGGATTTTCGAGCGGTATTGCGTCACGCAGCTCAGGCCCTCGCTGCGTGCGCCCGTGCGATGCGTCGTCGGCGTGATGACAAGGCAGTTCGCCGCGAGGTTTTGAGAGCGGCGAGCGCGACGCGAGCGGCCGATGAAAAGCGCTCCACGTCATTGAAAGGGCGCGCGAGCAGCATGGCGCCTTCGAGCGCGGCCAATAGCATACGTGCGACGTCGACGGCGGAACCATGCAACTGTAACGTCCCTGCGCGCCCTCCGTGTTCTATTACCCCCGCTATCCAACTCTCGTTCGCATCGAAGAAGTGACGGACGCCATCCTGCATGGGCTGCGGCAGCGTGCTGTATTCCGCCGCGAGCATGCCGCACAAACACAGCCGGTCGGCGCTCAATACGTCACCGTACATCTGCACGTACCGTTCGAGCCTCTGCGAAGCTCCGCAATTGCTCGCATCGATGGTAGCTAGTGCAACCCGGAAGTTGTTGGAATAACGCTCGATGAGCGCATGACCGAGCTCCGCCTTGGTGGCGAAGTGATGGTGCAGAGTCGCCTTGCTAAGGCCGACTTCAGCCGATATGTCCGCGTAGCTGAAGCCATTGAAGCCGCGCATTTGCATGAGGCGTTCGGCGACATCGAGGACGCGATCGGCGGTAGAGGAAAGGGGCATGGAAGTAGGGCCCGCGCGTTCATGGGACGACTAATGATAACAGCAGGTGAGCTTGCTTTTCGACCTACTAGTTGGTAGAAGTACATCGGGCAAGACTGACCGGCCACGCTAAAATCACGCCCGAGAATCAGCGCTTCGGGGGAGGGCGAACCGTGGCAGTCAACGAAGCACAACTCGATGCATTTCTCGGTAAAGCTGTCCGGGATCTCGGCGCCGCAATCGCGCAGTGCAGATCTTGCTGGGCGACGCAAGCAAAATATTGTGCTCGAGGCACGTCCTTGAGTTAGGAGCTGCGGATGGATAGCGCCAAGAGGAAGTTCGACAACATCCTCGAGACGATTGGACGCACGCCGGTTGTAAAGATCAAAAAGCTCGCGCCGGGGCACGTGAGCCTGTACGTTAAGATCGAAGCCTTCAATCCGATGGGATCCGTCAAGGATCGTCTAGCGCTCGGTGTTATCGAAGATGCCGAGCGGCGCGGCAATTTGAAGCCCGGACAAACAGTCGTGGAAGCGACGAGCGGAAACACCGGTATCGGGCTCGCGATGGTCTGTGCGGTGAAGGGCTATCCGCTCGTCGTGACGATGGCGGAAAACTTCAGCGTCGAACGCCGCAAGCTCATGCGTTTTCTGGGCGCCAAGGTCGTGCTCACACCCGCGGCGCTCAAGGGCAGCGGCATGCTGGCGAAGGCCGTCGAGCTTGCGCAAGCGCACGGCTGGTTCTTATGTCGGCAGTTCGAAAACGAGGCAAACGCTGACGTGCATTCGCGTACCACTGCACAGGAGATCCTTGCAGTCTTTGCAAGTGAACGACTCGACTATTTTGTGACTGGATTCGGTACAGGCGGCACGTTGAAGGGCGTCGCGCGCGTCTTGCGCGAGCGTAGCCCGGAAACGCAAATCATCGTGTGCGAACCGGATAACTCTCCGCTGCTGGGCAGCGGCGTTGCGCAGCCGCGCCATGCCGACCGATCGCCCGCAGGCAGCCATCCCAACTTCCGCCCGCATCTCATGCAGGGTTGGAGCCCGGATTTCATTCCGAAGCTAACTGAGGATGCCGTCGCGCTGAAATTGATCGATCGCATCGTGCCCGTGAGCGGTTCGCAGGCGCTTAAACTGTCGCGTGACTTAGCGCAGAAGGAAGGGATCTTCGTGGGTATCTCGGCGGGCGCTACCCTAGCCGGGGCACTGCAGGTGTGCGATCAAGCCCGAGCGGGTGCCACCGTACTGTGCATGATGCCGGATACAGGAGAACGGTATCTCAGCACGCCTCTTTTCAGCGAGATTCCAGTTGAAATGACTGAGGAGGAGCTGGCGATCGCGCGCTCGACTCCCAACTATCGCTTCGATGTACCGGCCGCCGCCCCACCGCCGCCGCCGACTAGCGCGCCGCAGCCGATCTCGTCGGACGCTGACGCGTTTGTGATGCGCACCATTGCGGACCCTGCGCAACCCGTCGTGATGTTCGCCCTTGAGTGGTGCGAGTTCTGTTGGTCGGTTCGCAGAATGTTCGCAAAGCACGGCATTCCCTTCCGGTCAGTCGACCTCGACTCGGTCGAATATCAGAAGGCCAACCGCGGCGGCGAGATCCGGGCAGCATTGAGCGCTCATACGTCAGTCACCACCATTCCACAGATCTTCGTCGGCGGCGAATTCATCGGCGGCTGCACCGACGTGTTCGACGCGCACAAAGACGGTCGATTGGACGCACTGCTCAACAAGCATCACGTGCCGTACGATCGGAACCTGCGCGTCGATGCGTATACGTTCCTGCCATCCTGGCTACACCCGCGAACATAGAGCTTTGTGATGCGTCTTCGCGCGAGAGCGCGCATGACGTCAGTTGCAACGGACGCTGCTTAGCAAGCCAATGACATTACAATCTATTTTTTCCGTCCACCGCTCTCATAATGCCGGGGTCGAGAGTTCGCGTCCCGCCCTTTCCACCAGTCGCTTCGGGCACCTGCGCCGCTCCTCCCGACCGCACGATTGAGAGTGGGTGAGCCTGGCGGGAGCCAAGTCAGCCCTTCACTGCGCACGTGATCGCGGGTCGCTGCGCGTCATCTCGGCGACGAAGCCGCGTATTCGTCGTGACGGCGGGGCCACTCGGGATAACCTGCCTCGTTGCGGCCCTCCGCTGCGAGGTCTAGGTAATGATGCGTGCCCAGCAGCATGTCAAGTCCACCGGCATACGTCGAGTATGTGAGCAAGACGTTGCCGCCTTCATCCTTCAAGAAAACGCTCATCCCTGGAAGCTCCTCGCTTAGGTATCGACCGTCGGTCGTGATCGTTCCGAAGTTGTAGTCGATCCGGCGCTGCTCGATCTGCGCTTTCGTGAACGAGACGTGGAAGTCGTAGTTGAAATCGCTACCGAAGGACGACACCCATTCGAAGCGCCAGCCCATGCGCGACTTGTACGTGAGAATCTTGGCGAGCGGCGCGCGGGAGACGGCTACGATCGTCACGTTGTGGTGCGGGAGGTGCTGAGCCGGTCCGTCGATGTGCTCGGCCTGAAAGGAGCAACCCGGACAGGCGGCATTCCATTCGGGCCCGTACATCAGATGATGGACGATGAGCTGGCCGCGGCCGTTGAAAAGGTCTGCGAGCGTCTTGTGGCCGTGCTCGGTTTGGAACGTATAGCTCTTCTTGATCTTCAGCCAAGGAAGCCCGCGTCGCTCGGCGGCGAGCCTGTCCCCCGCGCGCATGTGCGCCTTTTCCTTCTCGAGCAAGGTCTTCCGTACGCTGAGCCATTCCTTTCGCGAGACGATCTTATTGGGTTTCATGGTGCCTTCCTCACACTAACTCCTCCGACACTTCTCAGAGCAGACGCCTGCCAGCGGGAGCAGGACTCGTGTCGAGATCCGAGCGGATCAATCAAACAGTGCAGCCGATCGCAGCGCATTCACTTCGGCGGCGGTCACGGGTTGGCCACGGTTGCCCCAGGAGACCCGGATGTACGTGACCACAGCTGCAATATCCTCATCATCCATGATCTGTGCAAAGGGCGGCATGCCGTAGGGGCGCGGGTTGCCCGCGGTCTGCGGCGGGTAGCCGCCGTTCAGCACCATGCGGATTGCATTCACGGCGGACTCCATCTCGATCGAGCGGTTTTGCGCAAGTGGCGGATACGCAGACGGTTGCCCATGGCCGTCCATGCGATGGCAATTGGAACATTGAGTCTTATAGAGGGAGCTGCCCCGTGCCAGTACGCTTGCGCTCACCTGAGTGGCGCCGCGCGGTGCCTGCGCATCGCTGGATCCTTGTCGTTCCGGAAGGGTTTTGAGATACACCGCCATGGCGCGCACGTCAGCCTCAGTCAGGTATTGCAGGCTGTTGTGCACGACTTCCGCCATTGGCCCATACACCGCGCCTTGCTGGGACGCACCCGCTTTGAGCAGCGCGACGATGTCCTCGGTACGCCAGTCCCCGAGTCCGGCTTCCTTGTTGAGCGTGAGGGAAGGCGCGTACCAGTTCTGCATTGGAATCAGTCCGCCGGCGAATGCCTTTTCATCCGAGCTCCCACCTAGAGCGTTGATGGCAGTGTGACAGGTCGCGCAGTGCCCAAGGCCCTCCACCAGATAGGCACCGCGGTTCCAGGTCGCATCCTGTGTGGGATCGGGCTTGAATTCGCCTTCGTTGAAGTACAGCACGCGCCACCCGATCAGGAGGCTGCGATTGCTATAAGGAAAGCGCAGCTCATTCTCGCGGTTCGGCACGTGCAAAGCCTTAAGGGAGCTCAGGTAGGCAAACATCGCATCCGAGTCCTGACGCACGACCTTGGTGTAGGCGGGAAACGGCATCGCCGGATATAAGAGCTCGCCATCGCGCGAACGCCCCGTGTGGAGCATTTTGTAGAAGTCATCTGCCGACCAATTGCCGATGCCCCACTGCGTGTCGGGCGTGATGTTCGGTGAGTAGAGCGTACCGAAGGGCGTCACGATGGGCAGACCGCCAGCGAACGGCGGTCCATCGTGTTTGGTATGACACGCGATGCAGTCCCCGGCGTGCGCAAGGTATTCACCGCGGTGGATGGTTTCCTCGAGCGACTGACCCGTGCCGAGAAATTCACTGCCCCGCACCTGCGCCAGTTGAGAGGTGGCGGAGCTTGCGGCGCAACCCATTACAATCAACAGGGCAAGCCCGCGCGCGCCGTGGCGCGCCCGACGCGTCCTCTTCATGGCTGACTGCCGCAAGTCAGAGGCGTCTTCCAGCTGTCCCGTGGCGCGGGCACCGGCTGCGCAGGGGCGGGTTGTGCGGCAAGCCAGGCCGCAACCTGTGTGATTTCGGCTTCCGTGAGGCGAGTCGCGATCTCGGCCATGCAGTCGGGCGCCTTGGCGTGGCGCGTGCCGGCGCGCCAGGCTTCCAGCTGCGCGCTGATATAGCGGCTGTGCAAACCGATCAAGCCCGGAATTCCCGGATTGATGCCCGTGAGCTGCGGGCCATGACAGGCCACACAGGGCGGCACGGCGTGCGCGCGGTCGCCTTGGCGCACGAGCTGCGCACCGACCTTCAACTCGCTGTCCGGTAGCGCGCTCTTCTCCGGGTTTGCGAAGGCAATGCGCTGCGCTGCAAAGAACGCGGCCATGTCGGTGAAATAATCGTCATGCAGATACGCGAGCAGGTAATTCATCGGCGGGTAGCTGCGCCGTCCATCCCGGAAATTCTGCAGTTGGTTGAAGAGATATCCTGCGGGCTTGCCTGCAATGCGCGGAAAGCTCACCTCCTGAGTGCCCTCGCCAGAGGGTCCATGGCAGGTCGCACACCCCTGCACGCGGGCCGCCATCGTATCGGGCGCGCCGCCGCTCTGGGGGATTGCGTCTGCGCGAGCGCTGGGCTCTGCCGCGATCAGCGCCCCAAGAAGGCCCAAACAGAACAGCCGGCTCATGGTGTATCCGATTGACCCGAGTAGTAGGCCGCGGCCGCGGCCATCTCACCTGCTGTCATGCCCCGGGCCATGGCGCGCATTTGCGCGTTGATATCGTTCGTGCGGGTGCCGGCCGAGAAGGCGTTGAGCTGTTGAACCAGGTAAGTCGCCGGCTCGCCGTTGAGCCAGGGGCTCGCCATCGTGTGATCAATATTGCCGTGACACGCTCCGCAGGGCGCGATATTGCGCATCGGAGCTCCCCACTTGACGATCGGTGGTGGCGCGGCGCTCAAACGCGACTCTGGAGGCTTGGGCAGTGATGCGTAGTAGGCCGCGATCTGGCGCATGTCAGTGTCACTCAATGCCTGGGCCATGGGATTCATGATGGCGTTGGAGCGCACCCCGACCCGATAGTCGCGCAACTGTTTGTAGATCGCCGTCGCGTACTGGCCGGCAAGATTCGGCGAGTTGGCATAGCTGATGCCGGTGGGACCGTGGCAGGGTGTACAGCGTAGCGCGAGCGTCGCGCCGTGGCCGATATCGGCGGGCTGCGGCGCTTCGAGCAAGCGATGGGTGAGCACGACATCCGAGCGGGAGGTGAGGGGGACGATGAGGCCGACGCGCCGAGGCTCTGGCACACCCAGCGCAGCACAGAACGCGCCGAACCAGGTGGGGTATGCATCCAGTTGCGCGCGCGGCAGCCAGAAGAACGAGACGAAGCCGCCGACGAGGGCCAGCACCAGGACGAGGATCGAGCCCCACAGGCCTACGCGCGTCATTGTCGGCCCCCGACATAGACAGCCGGCACGGAATTCCTTTGGAGCTGGGCGAGCTGCCAGATCGGAAAGCCATAGTTGACCAGCGTCAACACGATCATGAGGACAAGCCAAATGCCCAAGCTGTTGAGCGCTTTCGGCACGGCTACCACCGGATGCAGGGCTTCACTGAAGCGGTAGGCCCCGGCCTCGACCGGCGCGCGCCGGTAGGCGGAAACGAGGATGTAGATGAATAGCAGCCCCGAGAGCACCACCAGGGCGCCCCCAAGAGCCGCCACCGAGACGGTCCACGCCTCCGGCGCGATGGCCGGGTGCGAGTAGTCGAAGTACGCCATGCGTCGTGGCATGTCGAGCAGGCCCGCCCAATGCCACGGCAGCGTCAGGATCAATATGCCGAGGAACCACAGCCACAACTGGGTTCTCATGAGGCGCGCCGATCCGAGGTCTCGACCGGTCAGATGTGGCCAGAGGTCATAGGCGATCACGAAATACATGATGACAATGGCGCCGGCGAAGATCAGATGAAAGTGGCCGGTAATCCACTGGGTATTGTGGATGGTGGAATCTAGTTGGTAGCTCATGTTGATGAGGCCGCCGGCGCCTCCGAGCCCAAGCATCACGAAGGAGAAGGCCACCGCCAACATCGCAGGATTCTCCCAGGGCAGCGCCTTCAGCCATCCCAAGGCACCGCGTCCGCCGCGCACGCGGGCGGCAAGCTCCACGGTCGCGGCAATCGTGAAGACTGTCAGCAACGTCGGCACGGCCACCATGGCGGTAAAGATCGTATGCATCATCTTGATCCCGGATCCGACCATCGGATCGGCGAAAAGATGATGGATGCCGATTGGCATGGCGAACACGAGAAACAGCGCGAAAGAGACTCGCGCCATAGTATCGCTATAAACGCGGCTGCCGATCGCGCGCGGCACGATCGTGTAGTAGGCGATGTAGGTTGGGAACAGCCAGAAGTACACGATCGCGTGCAGTGTCCAGGAGAAGAGCACGCGGGCAAGCCCCGCATCGATCGTGGTCTTCCACCCCAGCGCGACCGGCAGAATCTGAAACAGGATCTCTAACGCCGCACCGACGGCCGTCCAGGCCCACAGATACGCCCCGGCCAGGTTTGCAAACATGGGCAGCGGAATAGGCGTGCCGGGATGTTGACGCCGCCGCCAGGCGCGTGCATTGAGGAGCAGCAACACCACCCAAATCCAGGAGCCGACCACGACCAGCACGATTCCTATGTAGTAGAGCGGGTGGGCGATCAGCGGCGGGTAAAAGGTGTAGAGCACCGAGGCGCGACCGAGCGCGACGGGCAACATGGCGACGATGGCGCCGCCAAGCACCAGATAGAATGCAACCCAAGCCAAACGCAGTCCGATGAGTGCCTGTTGCAGTGAGTTCACCGTGATCGCGTAGCCAAACCCCATGGCCACCAAGATGGGGAACACATAGGCCATGGTCGACCCGTGCGCGGTGACCGAGCGATAGTAGTGCTCGGGATTATCCACCCACGCGTGCAGCGGACTACGCACGACCATTTGCCATTCGCCCAGCACGAGCGCGAATGCAAAAGCCGCAAAAGCCACGGCAAGGTGCGCGAGGATGAGTCGGCGGGCGTTAAACACAGCCCGGCCTCCGATTCGCGCGCGCCAGACGCTCAAAGGTCTGCTGCGGCACGACCTGCACACGGGCCCACATCGCGGCATGCCCCACCCCGCAGAATTCGTGACAGGGCATCGAGTGCTCCCCGACGCCCTTCAGCGTCGCGACAAATGTCGAAACGTAGCCCGGCACGAGCATCGTGTTGACATTGGTGCCCATGATCTGCAGGCCATGAACTACATCGCTGCTGGTCGCGCGGAAGGTGATCGGCTGACCTTCCGGGAGTAGCAGGCAGGCGGGACGGAACGCATATTGCTCGGCTAACACGCGCACGGTCACGGAGCCGTTCGAGTCGACGGCGGTGCCGAGATTGTCTTCGATGAACTCACTGCGCAAGTGGAGCGTGGTGGCGTCAATCACTTCCACGCGCGAGGGCGGCATGCTTGCCCAGTGGAGGCCGGTGAAGACAATGATTGCCAGGAGCAGGAAAATGATGGCGCTCATCAGCAGCGCCCATCTCCCTTCGTACCGGGCGGCGATGCTCTGGCTGCCTGGCTCGGAATCGAGGCCCGTCATTGCAACAATCCACGCGGCAAGAAAGCCAGAAAATAGAATGCGAGCCACATACCCACGACCAGGGCGACCGCGATGCCACAGAGCGCAAGCGCGCCGGTAGGTCCTGAGCTGGCGGCGCGCTCAAAGTCCTGTGCAGAGGAATTTGTTGCACTGCTCAGCATGGAAACTCCTCGATGAAAAGGACTCCCGAACGGGCCGGATCGAATCATGCGAGACTTCACCAAGTCGATGCAACTCGCGGGTGCAGCCCCCGCCGGATGTCATTCGATGACGGGCGCAATCCACCATACTACGGAGCTTGATCGTCGCAACCGCGCGCAACACTCCTACGCATAAACCCGCAGCGGACGACTGCGGGGCGCGACGCGGCTTCCCCGGGTCGAAAGTAAGGCCACGATTCGGCAAGATCACGATCTCAAGGCGATCGGAAAGATGAGTATTCATGCGGTCTAAGCACGTGCTCTCATGAAAACAGCGCTTAGCCAAGACCTTGTGCCGACATTGTTCACGGCACTTCGCACGTTGGTGCTCGGCCTGGGAGTTGCGCTGATTTTTGCGTCCCCGGGGTACGGACAGGAGGAGGCGGCCGCGGCGGTGGACCCCAGGATCGCCGCCGCGCTGAAGGAGATCTCGCCCGCCCGCGTTCAGGCCGACATCGAGAAGCTTGTGAGCTTCGGCACGCGATCCACGCTCTCGGCGCAGGATCCGGCGTCGATCGCCGCCGGGCAAGGCATCGGGGCCGCGCGTGAATGGATCAAGTCGCAGTTCGAGCGCTACTCGAAAGACTGTGGCGGCTGCCTCGCAGTGAAGACGGACGCCTTCACACAGGCGCCGGCCGAGCGTATCCCCGAACCGACCGAAATCACCAACGTGTATGCGCTGATGAAGGGAACGGATTCCGAGGCCGCGAAGCGCATCGTGCTAGTCACCGGCCACTACGATTCGCGCGTCACCGAGGTTCTCGACTCCAAGAGCCTGGCGCCGGGTGCCAATGACGACGGCAGCGGAACGGCAGTGAGCCTCGAGTGTGCGCGAGTCTTGAGCAAGTTGAAATTTCACTCGACGATCATCTTTCTCGCCGTCGCCGGCGAAGAGCAGGGGCTGAACGGCAGCAGGCATTTCGCGCAGATGGCGAAGGAGCAGGGATGGAACATCCTCGCAACGCTGAACAACGACATTGTGGGCGGTGACAAAGGTGTCGGACAGGATTCGGGCGTGGTGCGCGTGTTTTCCGAGGGCGTGCCGGCCGCCGCCGATGACAAACAACTCAAGCAAATCCGCTCTCTCGGCGGCGAAAGCGACTCGCCTTCTCGGGAGCTGGCGCGCTACATTGCAGAGGTTGGCGCCGCTTATGCCCCTGGCGTAGAGCCGCTACTCGTCTTCCGGCTCGACCGTTACTTGCGCGGCGGCGATCATTTCGCCTTCAACGAGCAGGGATACACCGCAGTACGCTTCACCGAGTACCGCGAAGACTTCAATCATCAGCATCAGACGCTACGCACCGAAAACGGCGTCGAGTATGGGGATCTGGCGAAGTTCGTGGATTTTAACTACGTGGCGAAGGTGGCGCGTCTGAACGCACTGACGTTGGCAGCGCTCGCATCGGCGCCGGCATCACCCGCCAACGTACGACTGGTGATCAGTAACCTCGATAATGATTCGACATTGAAATGGGCGCCTTCTGGCGACGCCAGCGGCTATGAGGTCATCTGGCGGGCTACCAGCAGTCCGATATGGGAGCACGCTCAGAATGTCGGAAATGTCACGACCACCACGCTCAAGCTCTCCAAAGACAACGTGATTTTCGCGGTGCGGACGGTCGATCGCGAAGGGCATCGAAGCCTGCCGGTCGTGCCGCTGCCAGAACGCTGAGTGCGCGGCGTGATGACAGGGATTCATTAACAACCGTCCTTGGGTCCACCTGGAGTTCTCAGGCACGGCGTGAGGGGGGTCAAATACCGCTAGGGTGCCGTCCGGGCAGAGCGATCGGCGTCCACCATTTCAAATTGCCTTCTCGCTTGCAATTATGTGCAACCTCTGTCATTGCAGTGCATCTGGCCGAGTGTTGTCCGCATGTACTCCCTGTCCCGCTCCTTTTGCTGCTGCATCAATGCGAACTTCTCAACATCAACGCAGTTCTCCTTTGTGAACCGGGAGCCGACACTGGCGTCAGTCTTGCAGAAGACATAAATGCCGCTCTTGGCTTTGGTCTTCAGTGTGTAGCCATCCCGGCGCGCCTCCTTGATCATCTCCGGTGGCGGACGCGTGTTATTCGTCTGCTCACTCTGCGATCCCGTACTGGGAGAAGTCGTAGTCGAGGTTGTCGTGGCGTCAGGTGCCGTCGGAGGGAAGGTGGAAACCACCGGCGGTGTGGTTACATCGGGTGAAGACTGCTGCGCAAACGCATTAGCCGCGCTCCCCAGCACACCGATTAGCACGACAGCAATGCGTTTCATTGAGGTATTCATGGGTGGGTCTCCTCGGCAATCTGCGTCCCTTCACTGGCTCGAAGGTCCGCAGTTGCGCCATTGCGTACGTCCTGCTGCGCACGCGAGCTCGCATGCGTCATAGTGTTTACTTCTGTATCCATCGACGGAGTAGGTTCTCTGTCTTTTGACCACTTTATTGCCGCGGCCGATACGCGGCAACGATTTCCAGTCGATTCAGCATGGCGGCGTTCCAGCTCCTAATCCAGAGCGAGAAAATTCAATCCGGTTCCGGCAGACCAGGCCCCGGTGGCCCGCTAAGGCGGTTTATACTCCGAGTTATGCCCCGAGCCAAAAATTGATGACCCTCTGGGGGCAAATGGCGAAGATTTTCTTCAATGGAATCAATAGCCGGTCACAGGAATTGAATCAGCGACTCCTTACGTTCCGAATTCTTCAGTTCTGTTCGGTGTTCCCGAAAACTGCTGTGACCGGAGTCGACTGCGGCGCGCCGCCGCCCACGCTTCGGGATTTCTTGATTCCGCGCATTTTCCTCATGAGTACCGCAGGACTTTCGGCAAGGCGTACTCCAGTGGGTTTGGATCGATGGTCCGAACGACCGGCTAGCTGAGGAAGGGTGGTGCTACTCGCGTCGCCCTAATTTGTTGGCCATCGACACGCGGGAACATTGCGCTAGTCAGTTGATGCTCGGTCAGGCTTCGTGGTGCCGAATGCAACGGAGCTGCCTTGGCAGGTGATTGAAATATGCGGCAAGCTGAGTGTGCGCGCAGGACAACCCGCTGCTCGCGGGTATCAAATCTGGCGTGCTGTTACCAGTCTCTTAGGTAGGAAACTTCAACTCCCGCATCACTGCCTGAAAGCGCAGCTCTTTGCGCAAGGGGTCCAGGAGTGGGTCGGTCTTCATGGACTCGAGCCCCGAATCGCGCAAGCGCATCGCGGTGTCGAGCCATTCGAGCGCTGTGGTGCGATCGCCCCACTGCGCGTAGATCGTGACGTACTGGTATGCGCCGGCATCACCCAGTCGTGCCTTGATCTTCGCGAGCTCGCCTTCCGCATCGGCGTGCCGGCCGAGCTTGTCGTACACCACTGCCAGACACTGCGGACTGTACAAGTCGTCTCGCTCCGTCTCGCACGAAGAGCGAGCACTTTCGAGGTCCCCGAGTCCGTAGAAGGCGAGGCCGCGGTCCGCGTAGGGCTCCGTATAGTCAGGGTTGAGGCTAATAGCTTCTGCATAAGCCGTGGCCGCCTCCTTGTAGCGCCGAGCGGAATAGAGCGCTGCGCCGAGTACCAAGTGGCTGTTGCGAGCAAGCGGGTCCAGCACGACCGCGCGACGTGCAGCGGCAATCCCGACATCGAACTGCCCCATGGTGGCGGCGAACGCACCGCTGAAGCGTAGTACCTGCGCGTTGCCCGGTGCGAGGGCCGCCGCCCGCTCGTATTCCTCACGCGCCTGGGAAAAGTCGAGAGTTGCGGTCTCGAAGATACTCCCAAGTGCCAGGTGTGCCTGCGGCAGTTCCGGGGCGAGCGCGATTGCACGGCGCGCGTCACTTTCAGCCTTTTCAAAGCCTTCGCGCACGGCAGCTCCGGTCGCCGCGATTGAGGCATAGGCGGTGAGAGCGTACGAGCGACCCACGAACGCGAGCGCGAAGTTCGGGTCCAGTCGGATCGCCTCCGTGTACGCGGCAATCACAGGGGGAATATCTTTTGCGTCGTCATGTCTTGATTGAACTGCCTTTGACGCCCGCAGATAGGCATCGAAGGCGGCGGCATTGCGCGTGCCGCCGAGCTCGACTTTGGCCGCGACATCGCCGAGGAGTGTGACTTTGAGAGCGCTGGCCACAGCGGTGGCAATCTCGGTCTGAAGTTTCAGCACATCCCCTAAGTCCCGGTCATAGGTCTTCGACCAAAGGTGAAAGCCCGTGACCGCGTTGATCAACTGCGCGGTGATGCGCACGGTGTTTGCAGAGCGGCGCACGCTGCCTTCGAGCACGGCGCCCACGTTCAATTTGCGCGCGATCGTGCCGATGTCGGTGTCTTTGCCCTTGAACGAGAACGCCGAGGTGCGGGCGGCGACCTGCAACTCGTTGATCCCGGCGAGCGAGTTGAGCAGCTCCTCCGTGAGCCCGTCGGAGAGGTACTCCTGGTCCTTATCCCCACTCATGTTCGCAAATGGCAGCACCGCGATCGAGTGCGGCGGCGGGGCGAAGGCGGCGGGGGCCGGCGTCAGGAACTTCGGGATCCAGAACTTGCCAGCAACAAGGTACGCGAGCGCCGCGAAGACGACGAGGGCAACGGTCGCGAGCAGCACTGGCTTTGACCGCCGGGTGGGGCGGACCGGCTCCCTGATTGCTGGTGCGGCGCCGGATACTGCGCTCATTGGCGACAGCTCCGGGGATAGCAGGCGCTTGATCCGTTCGACGAACGCCGCGGGCGTCTCGCCTCCCGGCAGGCGCGTCCACTGCAGCGCCCGGAACGCATCTGGGACAAAGGCCTCCTGATCGCGGGTACCGTCAACGACGACCGGCACCAGGAAGGGCTTCTGCTCGGCCATGTCGTGGGTACGGTCGATCGCGAGCTTCCACTCGCGTCGAAAATAGCCCTCGAGCCGCTTCTGGGTATGCTGTGAGACAAGCGGAATGAAGAGCGCGCAGTCGTGGATCTCGTGCCGGATCTTCTGATCCCACGCGTCCCCGCCCCGCAACTCGCTCTGATCGAGAAACACCTCGATCCCGGCCGCGCGCAGGGCCTCGCAAATGCGCTGAGCTGCCTCCGAGTCCTGCGAGGCGTAGCTCAGGAATACCGCGTGCGAAGTCCCGCTCAAGGTGCGCAGCCACCCTCGGCCATGTCGAGCATCCCCCTATGCGTCCCGAATGGTCGCGGATGCCCAGGGGGTTGGCAACTGGACACGGATGGGAGACCAAAACGGCCGCTATCCGGCGGGCAATCTAGGGAGATGGACTTCCGCTCCTGGCAGCCGCGAGTTGCCTGTCGGCCAAGGACCAGCGCGGGTGCCCAGTGGTCGGGCTCACGAAGCAAGAGATCTGACCGTCGGGTGCAGTACGGAAAATGCACCGAATACGGTTGGAAATTCGCAAGCTATCGAGTTAGTGACATGTTTGGCTCTGCACGAACGGATTACAGATCCGACAGTCATTAGAGCCGATGGCAGCGGGCCCGCGCCGCTAATTTTCTGCGCTGCCTCAGCCTGGCCAAAGATGGCCCGACAGCCCCATGGGGTGCCGCTGTCGCGTTAGCAGGCCGTCCGCTTGACGCTAATACCAACCGGTTGGTATGTTCTAAGTTACGGCGCTCAGGAAAAGCGCAAAAAATCGGCCACCCGAAGAAGAAGGGGAAACAACATGATCGCCAAGACGATCGCAATTCAAGCGCTGGCGCTCACCGTCGTGCTTAGCGCAGCGGGGCGCGGATACGCACAGGAATCAAAAGCAACTTATCCCCGCATGGCTCCGACCCCTCAGTACCTCATGAGCGATCAACAAGCGGAGATCGCCCTGGCTCGTAGTGCAGCGCCGCCGGCTGTATCACGTGACGCGACGATCCTGGTGCTCGAGGAGCACGGGTACGAAACAGCGGTGAAAGGCAAGAATGGCTTTGTGTGCGTCGTGGAGCGCTCATGGATGGGTCCAGTTGATAGCCCCGAGTTCTGGAATCCAAAAATGCGGGGTCCGGTTTGTTTCAATCCACCCGCTGTCCGCTCGGTTCTGCCGATTACTTATAAGAGGACAGAACTTGCACTCACCGGTTTGTCCAGGACGCAGCTCATTGCCAGCATGCAGGACGTGGTCAGGAAAAAAGAACTGCCAGCACTGGAACCCGGCGCGATGTCCTACATGATGTCGAAGGAAGGCCAACTGGGCGATGCGGTCGGGCATTGGCACCCACATTTGATGTTTTATTCTGCGAGGTCAGACGGTGCCGATTGGGGCGCGGACGCGCCGGGCTCCCCGGTTTTGCTCAATCCGCAGTTTCAGGGCGCTCCCGAACCGCTGGCGACTTTCATCATTCGCGTACCCGCTTGGTCGGACGGAACACCTGGATCGGAGCACATGCACTGACGAGCGAGGACGTGCGAGCATCTTCTTCCATGGCGCGGTGTCCTCGATCGGCGCACGCATCCAAAGGTTCTCCCGGCACTTCGCCGCCTCTTGGCGAACGGGGGGCTTGCAGGTGGGCATCCATATTCGCAGCAAAGACCTCTCTTAGGGGGCGCCGCCGACTTGCTTAGGTCTTGAACGGCGGCAACGGTACCGCGGGGCAGGACTTCGAATCGAGCCCCAGCACTGAGCCGTGATGGACGAGCTGCTGGTACATCTGTGCCACGCAGGCGTTCCACTCCGTGTGACCTTGTCCATGAATGACCACGGCCACATGCCTGGAGAAACCCTGAGCGACCCGAGTCGTAAACGACAGTGGCGTGCCGCTATCCATGTCACCGGTAACGAACAACGTTGGCACGTGTGATCTTATCGGCTTTCGATAATCCTCGGGGAGCTTGCTTGTTGGCCATTGTTGGCAGGCCGCTTGCTGCTGGCGCAGGCGATAGTCGCCGAGGAACGTGCCTTGCGTTTCCGGAGCGACGTCCTGCTCACGCACGAATGGCATGTCCTCGCTGCATGTGATCGCGAAGAACAGACCGAAGCTTATGTCTTTGTCGTGCTCGCGTGAGTCAGAGAGTATGCCATCAACGATCGGAGCCCAATCTCCCGCGAAAGCGCGATGAAGGGTCCACGGCAGTGTTGCGGCGTCGTGCGGTCTGTAGAGCCTTGAGCGAAACCACTCTGCGACGCGACCGCGGTCCAACGAAACAGGATCGGCAAGCCCGGGAACGGATACGCGCACGTTTCCAGCTGCGAGCCGCGCGAGTACTTGCTGGAACTCGCTGCGTAGATTCGGAAACGCAGTGTGGCACGCAGAATCGGTTTCGCAATTCTCGAGCATGTGCTGAAGGCCTATCTGCGCTGTCTTCGCGAAGTCGAGGGAGCCTTCAAGATCGATGGGCACGACGCTGCCGAGATATGCCGTGCGGACGCTTCGTGGATACGCTCGCATGTAGACCTGTGCGGCGCGGGTCCCATAGGAACCCGCAAACAGATTCAAAGGCCCATAACCGAGGGCGCGGCGGACCTGTTCAAGGTCATTCGCGAAATAGACATAGGTGTAGCGCGTCAAGTCGGCTACAGCCTGCAAGCGGCGCCTGCAGCTCTCGACCGCGGCCGGCGGGAAAAAGTCGCGCAGGTTTTCCGCAGCCGTCCCGGGCGAGAACAGCTCACATTTCAATGGTGCTGATCTGCCCGTTCCTCGCTGATCCACCAAGAGGAGATCGCGCCGTTGGAGTAAAGGCGCGAACCGCGCAGCGTAGATCGCGGCCGCGCTGATCGCGTCCTCGCCTGGGCCGCCCATTAGCACGACGATCGGATCGGAAAGGGATTTCCGCGAAGTGGCCGGGACTACGGCTACGTGGATCGGCAACCGACGACCGTCCGGCCGATGGGGATCCTCAAGGACATCGAGCACGCCACACTCGACGGGCCTGGCGACACCTGGAAGCTCGCATGAGGAGGTCGGCAGGTTTGTAGGCGTCGCGGCATTCGCACACAACGCGAATAAACCTGTCAACTTCAGGAGGGCACACGTGATTGATACGCGCTTGTGTCCCATCAAACACGTCCCTCATTTTGTGGAGTCACAGATCGCGCACCATTCGACGCGTGCGGGGAATCGCATTTTCACCTGCAAGACGGGGAACCTACGGCTTGGAAACCGGATGGATCAGAATGAGATCCATCGCGGGCGCCTGAAGCTCGCCTAACGGCATCGGTCATGCCAGAGCTTGCCCGTCCTCATCCGATCATCCAACAAATTGAATTTATCCCCAATCGATTTGAGGACCAATCTGTTTTTGTCCTGGGGCCGGCGTCACTGGGCCCGGCTCGATGGGCTGTGTGTCCATCAGGACTGGCCACGCTCGCGCTGGGTGCGTTGTGATGTCGGGCGCCCTGTCGGCCAGCAGGTTCTGCCTACGCTCGACGTTGGCGTCCGAAATAATGCTGCAGACCGGCTACAATAGCGTCTCGGGATATGGCGTAGGAGGCGCCCGCGATGGCTGAGGGAAGCAAACAGCAGGACCCGGCGCAGCCAGAGGCGCGCGATGAGCTGGAGGCGCGGGTGCGAGAGCGCACCGCGGAGCTGTTCGCGAGTCAGCAATTGCTTCGCGGCATCGTCGAAACTTCCGACGATGCCATTCTCAGCAAGACCCTCGATGGCGTCATCACGAGCTGGAATTCCGCCGCGGAGGAGCTCTTTGGATACTCGGCCGCGGAAGCGATCGGTCAGTCAATGCAGATGCTGATTCCGCCGGAGCGAGCTGATGAAGAGCGGGAGATTCTAGGGCGGATCGCACGGGGCGAAAGGATCGATCACTTCGAAACCGTCAGGGTCGCAAAAGGCGGACGGCGGCTCGACATCTCGGCCACCATCTCGCCGATCCATGACAATCGCGGACAGGTGATCGGGGCTTCAAAGATCGCGCGCGATATCACCGAGCGCAAGCGAGCATCGGAAGCCGTCCACGAGTCGGAAGCGCGCTACCGCGATCTTTTCGAGACACTGATCGAAGGGTTTTGCACAATTGAAATGATTTTTGACGCAAACGGCAAACCAGTGGATTACCGTTTTCTGGAAGTCAATCCGGCGTTTGAGGAGCGAACCGGGTTGCGCGACGCACAAGGGAAATTGATGCGCGACCTCGCACCGGATCTTGAAGCGCACTGGTTCGAAATCTACGGCAAAGTTGCCGTCACAGGTGAGCCGGTGCACTTTGAGAACGAAGCAAAAGCGCTGGGTCGTTGGTACGAGGTGCGTGCATGGCGGGTGGGCGGAACGCAGAGTCGCAAGGTCGGCATTGTGTTCAACGACATCACCGCGCGCAAGCAAGCGGATGCCCGCTTACGCTCGCAGCTTGCACGCCTGAATCTCATGCAGGAGATTACCCGCGCGGTCGGCGAGCGCCAGGATCTTGCGAGCATCTTCCAGATCGTGATCCGGACTCTCGAGGACCAGCTGCCGCTCGATTTCGCATGTGTGTGCCTCTGTGACCAAGCTACCCAGCGGCTCACGGTCACTCGTGTCGGCCTGCGCAGCCAGGATCTTGCGATGCAGCTCGCGCTCACCGAACAGTCAAGTATCGCAGTGGACGAGGATGGACTGTCTCGCTGCGTGCACGGGAACCTAATCTACGAGCCCGATACCGCTGTTGCGTCCTTTCCTTTTCCGCGGCGGCTGGCGGCAACCGGATTGCGCGCCTTGGTCGCCGCCCCGCTGTTGATTGAAGGCAAGACCTTCGGCGTTCTCGTTGGCGCCCGCCGCGAACCGAGTAGTTTCAGCAGTGGCGAGTGCGAGTTCTTGCGGCAGTTAAGCGGTCATGTCGCGCTTGCCGCGCATCACGCGCAGCTGTACAGCGCGCTGCAGTCCGCATACGAAGATCTGCGGCTGACGCAGGCAGCCATCTTGCAACAGGAACGCCTGCAAGCGCTCGGCCAGATGGCAAGCGGCATCGCTCACGACATCAACAACGCCTTGTCTCCGGTGGCTCTTTATACGGAATCTCTCATAGAGAAAGAGTCACAGCTGAGCGAACAAGGCCGTGCGTCTCTGCAAGTCATTCAACGAGCGGTGCATGACGTCGCGGCGACGGTTGCGCGGATGCGCGAGTTCTATCGGCACCGCGAGCCGCAATTGACGCTGCTGCCAGTAGACCTGAATCAACTTGTGCCACAGGTCGTGGAGTTCACGCGTGCTCGTTGGAACGATATGCCGCAGCAGCGCGGCGTGGTGATCAACCTGCGGGCAGAGCTGGCCGCCGATCTGCCCGCGACGCTGGGCATAGAGAATGAGATTCGCGACGCGCTCACGAATCTCATCTTCAATGCCATCGATGCGATGCCGGAGGGCGGCACTTTGACACTGCGCTCGCGCGCGACGCAGTCGGATCGCGTATGTGTTGAGGTAAGCGACACAGGCCTCGGCATGGACGAGACGACCCGCACACGTTGCCTGGAGCCCTTCTTCACTACAAAAGGCGAGCGCGGCACCGGCTTGGGACTGGCCATGGTGTACGGTGTGATGCAGCGGCACAGTGGAGATATCGAGATTGAGAGTGAATTGGGTCGCGGGACGACGATCCGTTTGACCTTCACCGCACCCCCAGCAGTCGCTTCCGCAAGCATGCCCGCGCCGATCGTGGGTCCTGTCCCGAGGAATCTGCGCATTCTGATCGTGGATGACGATCCGCTGCTGCTTAAGTCGCTGTACGATACGCTCTCGGGAGACGACCACACGATCGTCACGGCCAACGGCGGACAACAGGGCATCGATGTCTTTGCCGCGGCGCTCGCAAGCCGCGAGACATTCGATGTCGTACTGACCGATCTTGGAATGCCTTATCTCGATGGACGTCAGGTTGCGAGCTTTGTGAAAAGCGTATCGCCATCCACGCCCGTGATCCTGCTCACAGGTTGGGGCCAGCGGCTACTCGCTGACAACGACACGCCGCAATTCGTCGACCGCGTACTCAGTAAGCCGCCGAGGCTGCGCGATCTGCGCGAGGCGCTGAGACGATGCGTGGATGCTCGGGCTTCTTGATCATCAAACTGCGGGAAAACTTGCCGGCAAGTGGCCCTTGCCACCACGTTAATTAGTTACTTCTGCTTGACCGCGCTCGCACGTTCGCCCGTGCTGGGCTTTCGCAGGACTCCGCTTCGCGCACTTTCAGGATGCCTCAATCAAGGCTTCCGTTGCGCGTGCCGAGTGGTTCATAGGCGCTCTCGCTTCTGAGCGAAGGCAGGTGCGTCACCTCGGCACAGTTGGTTCGCGACGAGGCTTCGGCCGCCAACGTAGTGAAGGCACAAGGAATACCAAGCCGAGGAGCGCACCGCCGGCAACGTCCAGCGCCACATGTTGTTTGACGGCTAGCGTCGAGTAGGCAATGACAAGAAACCATACTACGTTGACTAATCGCAACCAGAGCGGTGAGCGCGTCGAGCGCAGTACGTCGTCTACGCGCCCCAACGTGAAGATCGCGACGGCCACATGCATCGAGGGGCACGCATTACCGGTCTTGTCCAGCCGATGAAGCACGGCGAGGGCCGGGTCCAGCGTCAGCGGTGGTGTCTGAGTGGGCCAGAAATAAAAGATCGCGAGCCCAGTGACGCAGAGGCTGACCATCCAGAAACCGTATGCGGCGAGTTCGGACGACGTGCGCTGTAGCCCCGGTCCAGCACCGATGTATATCCATAGCGAGACATAGGCCAATAAAGCATGTGGTTGGAACGTAATCAGCCGATCAACTGCGGTCACGGGCATCATTATCGGCGTGTACACCGGGTGCCGCTGTACGTAAAAGTAACCGAGGAAGAAGAGTCCGTTGAAGACAGTGGTCCCGATTATCGTCACGACAAAGCTACCGCGGGCCCGCATGGCAAGGTCCGCAGCCCATCGCGGCCGAGGCCCGCATATCGCGGCTATCAAATTCTTCAAGAGCCGCCGCGCGCGCGGCGCGGGTCGCGTTCATTCATGAAGTAGGAGGCAATCAGGAGCTGCGTCCAAAAATGTGAGCGTATCACGCGATTCCAGCAGGAGTGGAGGCGCGGCACAACGATGCGGAATATGCCCCTAACAACATGAGGTAAGGCCTTGTAGTCGGCACCACCACTCGGAATTGAATCACATGCGGGAGGAAGCGCAGCAGTGCGGCCTGTGAACGCCTGCGACAATCAGGCGTGGTGCAAGTTTCACATCCCAGACCAGTCAGGCCTATGAGACTCCCGGAACCCGATTGTGCCGCCAATTGCAACGAGCGCTCTTTGGCAGGTGAATGAAATTAGACGTCCTGGGTCGAAGGTTCGAGTTAGATTCAGTCGCCGTACCCGATACGGCGTCTCGCCTTCAGTAACACATCCACTGCCTCCGGCCGGTCATCCCAGTAGTCGAGGCGCACCCTGCCGTCGGGCAGCTGGCTCACAACGGCTGGAGCCGCGCTGAACGTGCAGTACCAGCCCGACGGCAGCACTACAGCATTTCGTGGTCGTCCTAGGCTCCGATCAAATACCAATTCGTCCCCCTCCAGGCGGTAGCTCAGCGGTGCCGTGTAGGTTTCTGCAATGCGCAAACGCAATGACTGCCCGGACTGCAGCGGCCCGAACGGGATCACCACCACCCGCGCGGTCGGCGCCACGGCCTCGCCTGCATTGATTTTCGACATTGCCATCTCCGCGCCGCTCATTGCTCGCGCCTCTAGCTGCTCCCCGGTATCCAGAATCTGCGCAGAGGGATGACTCGCCACACTGCCTGTACGAACCACATTCGCATAGGCATTCACTCCGGTGCGTGTCTCCGTGTAGTCGTGGTACAGGCTGAACGCGTGCGTCTCAGGCTGCTGTAAGAAGTAAACGATCTCGCGGTCCTGATGTGCCCGCTCGGACAGTCGTTCCTGCTCCGTGCCCCCTTCAAACGGTGACTCCCAGCTCCGTCGCGTGCTCAAGTCCTTTGGCAGCGCCGCGGTTCCCAGCCGCGCGTCCTTGATTGCTCTCAACACGAGTGGCGCGTCACCGGCTCCTGCATGCAGAAAACTGATCGCGATCCGCCCATCCTTCTCCGTCAAAATCTGCGACGGCACCGTTACTTCCACGACCTCATAGCCGGAGGGCAAAATGATTTTGTTGCGTTTGACACCGAGCGGTCGATTGAAGACGATCGTTTTTCCATCCAGATAGTAGCTTTTCGCGTCCTTATAGGTCTTATTGATGATTAAGCGGCTCTCGCCATGTTCCGGCACCGGCCGCGCAAGCGTCACCTTTATGTAGTTGGTCGCCAGATCCGCATCGGGCATCAAGGAGTCTTTGCGTGCCTCCGCGCCGCTGACAACCTCAAAGTGCAGCGGTATTCCGAGCATAGCGTCGTATACGCTCTCGTCACTAGCGGAACTACCTTTGCGAATCGGATTGTAGAAGAAGTGTGCTCCCGCAGTCGTTGCGGTCACCTCATAGCAAATCTTGAAGCTGGCGGTTTCGGGCGCCAACAACTCATAGCGTGTGTATTCATCCGCCTCCATTTGGTTTACGGCCGACGGAAAATAAAGACCATCCTTCGCGGGCGGAGGCGCCTGGGCATTCACCACCGAGCAAATCGGCAGCGCAAGACAAATCGCGACCTGCAGATGGATCAACTCTCTCATCAACCTGTCCTCACTCACCGAGGCCCATTGACGGGGCGATCGGAACAACCCGGCGGGATTCAGCATACAGGCGTCGCTCAGCCGCCGATGCGCCGCTCGTGCACCCTGATTTTGCGCCGGCGCGCAAGTGCCGGCGCCAGTTTGTGTGCCGCCCAATCGAGCCACTACCGGCAAAGCGCACACACTAAATGGTTGTGGCTCGAGGTGTCACCTCGTGCTTGCGGAAGTATCGCACCGGAGCCGTGCGCTGCCCGCTGATAGCGCAAAGCGCGCCTTTTGCCGCGGCAGGTTGAGTGAGTAGCGCGGGTTAGGATAGTGTGAATACCTCCAGCGGGCCTGCAATCCACCTCAACCGCGACGAGTAGCAAGCTGTGGGCGTGAACGTCGGAGGGACGCGATACATGAACGGGCTTGCCCGGGGCACCGCGAGCCACGAAGTCTGGGCCGGGTTGTGCACGATTCCGCGACACCGACATCACAGCGCTTACGCGGCGGTGATTATCTCCGGCGGGTACGAGGAGAGCGGTAGCTACGGCCGCTATCGCGTCCAGGCCGGGCACGTACTCCTGCATCGCAGCTTTGATGCGCACCTCGACCGTTTCGCACGAACCGGTGCACGAGTCTTGAATCTGCCGCTCGACGAGGAGCCTGGCTTCGGGCTCGGCTGGGTCGGCGATCCGGATGCCATCGCGCGGCTTGCCGCCACTGATTTCACCGCCGCCCGCGAGGTCTTGAAACAGCAGCTGCTGCCTGCGCGCGTGTCGGTGGACGATTGGCCAGGCTTGCTCGCAAGCGATTTGCTCGCCAACCCCGGATTGCGGCTCGATGACTGGGCCGCGTGTCACCAGTTGGCGCCGGCGACGCTGTCGCGCGGCTTTGCAAAGGTGTTTGCCATCTCGGCAGCGGCCTTTCGTGCCGAGGCGCGCGCTCGCATTGCCCTGACGCTGATCGCACGGGGCGCTGCGCTGGCGGATAGTGCAGCAAGCGCCGGTTTTTCCGACCAGCCGCACATGACTCGCGCAATCACCGCCCTCACGGGTCGTCCGCCGGGGTACTGGGCGGCGTGGCGGGTCAAATCCGTTCAAGACGCCGCGGAAGCTTCTTGCCTATAACCGCGGGCATGACCGAAAAGCAGCCTGCCGCGCGCCTTCGCCTGAGAGTACTGCCCCTGCTCTGCGTGACTGCACTGGGAGTGGGGATCCCCTTTCTGGCAGCTTATCTCGCGTTCCTCAGCAGCAAGACCTTCGGCACGCCATCGCCGCGCGGAGCGACGCTGCCATGGCTATATATGCAGCACGCCATGCAGTTCCTGATTGCACTGATTGCAATCGGCGTCGCAAAGCGCTTGGTGCCGGCCGACTATGGGATGCACTGGCCGCGCCAGAAGACCTACATTCTACCAGCGGTGCTCTGGGGTGCGCTGTTTGGCTTGATCATGACGATCGTCGACTACGCGCCCCAGCTGATCGCATCTCACAAACCCGATCCGGGCTTCCCGCTTACCGCAGCAAATGTTGTTGGCTGGCTGTTCTTCGAGGGCGTGTACGTGGGTCCGACCGAGGAGATTCCGTTTCGCGCGCTGCTCGTGACCTACCTCGCCGCTACGATGCCGGGCCGATTGCGCTTCGGGCGTTTCGAGATGAACTGGGCCGGCGTCATCGTCGCGCTAATCTTCGCGCTCCTGCACGCGACTAATTTCAATCTGCGCGCGTGGCCGCTGGCACTCGGTCAGCAGCTCTATGCCTTCGCGCTGGGTGTTCTTTATGCCTACTGGCTCGAGAAATCAAAGAGTGTGGTAGCTCCGATTATCGGACACAACCTGGGCGACGCGGTCGAATACCTACTCGTGTTTCTCTGGGTCGCATATCTGTGAGGCGCCGTGCACCCTCTGCGCAATGCGCCTGGCGCCGCCGGCAGTTGCATCGAAGGAGAAATCCTCCGAATTGGAAAGCAGATCGCCGCCGCTCGGATTTATGCTCTTGGCCTGCTTGGGCGCCGGCGTTCGTGGGGTGCAGCTACAGCCACCACCTTCGTCATGCAGCATTTCTGAAGTCGCCAATCTGCGCGTCGATTGCCCGTTTGAAGGCAGGTCGCGCGGTGCAGCGTGCGACGTAGACTGCCAGAGACTCATCCCCGGAAACGATGTCGGTGTGATTGAGGATGCGCAGTACCGTGGTCATCATCAGATCGCCGGCCGTAAAGCGATCGCCATCGAGAAAGGGCTTGTCGCCGAGTGACTTGGAGAGCGCGGACAAGCGTCTCCGAACGAACTCCACAGCGCCCGGGCGCCGCAACTTTGCCCATTCCTCGTTGCGGTAAAAGAGATCGATCAGTGCGACGTTCATCGCGAAGGGCTCGATCGAATTGAGCGCAGCCATGAGCCACTGTATCGCGCGCGCGCGCGCCCCCACCTCGCGCGGGAGGAGCTTCTCGCTCCGTTCACCGAGATGCAGCACGATGGCTCCGGACTCGAAGAGAGCAAAGCCGTCTTCCTCGAGGATCGGCACCTGACCAAAAGGCTGCAAAGCGCGGTAGTCCGGTTGATCCTGGTCTCCCTGCTCGAGTAGGCGCGTCTTGTAGGGGATACCGGCTTCCTCCAGTGCCCAGCGTACGCGCAGATCGCGTACTTGGCCGCGGGCGAAGTCTGGAACCCATTTGAACGCGGATATTGTGATCACTGTGCATGCTCCTCGATGGAATTGCGTATTCCGTGGTAGTGACGCGCGAGTTTGTCGAGCGCGCCTGCCCAGCCCCTTTCGTGGCTGCTGCGCGAGCCCCCTGTCTTGAGGCGCGCATGGATGAACATGAGCTCGGTGCGGGAATCGAGTGGTTTAAGGTCGAACTCGATGCGGGAGACTTCGCCGGCCTCAGCGGGCTCGCCGCCGTTAGGAGGCACCGGACCTGCATCTGCTTCCCACCCATGGGCAATGCCCTCGGGCGTCGTCACGCCTCGAAGACGATCGACGGCCGCGCCCGGATGCGGCAAACAAGAGTCACACTGGTCATCTCCGCTTGCCCACATCCGCTGCCTTTCGTTCTACGTAAGCGCTGAGTCGATCGAGGCTCCTTGACCAGAAGCGCTCGTAGCGCCGCAGCCAATGCATTGCCTTCCTGATGGACTCAGATCGCAGGCGCACCGTCACCGTACGCCCGACTTTCGATCGTGTGATAAGACCGGCGTCTGCCAGAACGTCCAGATGCTTCATCACTGCGGGCAGCTTTATCGCGAAGGGTCTTGCGAGCTCGCTCACCGAGGCGCAGTCATGGCGTTCGAGCCGAGCGAGAATCATTCGGCGGGTCCGGTCACCCAGTGCTGCAAAGGTTTGGTCGAGCTGTTGTTCTGTATACTTCACTACACGGTGAAGTATTGATGGCTGAGACGTGTGATGTCAACTCCCGAGCGCTGCAGCGATGCAGTTTGGGCCGCTGTACCCAAGCGTCCTCCAGCCGGTCGGCACATGGCGCGCAAACGTGGTGCCGGGACCTCCCGATCCGAAGGTATTGCCCGCAACAGTAGTCCGCCGTTCGAAGAGCGCCTGCGGCAGGGCAGGCACGATACGCGCGGGTCAACTGCGCTCCCCTCTGATAGGGGGCATCAGCTGGATTTAAGGCCCTATGTCGGCGGGGAAGTCTGTCAGCAGCCCTCCGCCTGTGCGCCCCTCGGGCAGCCGCGCGCCGCCAGGTGCGAATTCGCATCCCTTGCCCCGCGGGGGAGTTGCAGGCACCGCCCCGAGCTACGGAAATTGCGACGCTGAGCCGTTATGGGCACGGCTGTAACCACCGGCATGCAATTTGCCGTAAGCTCCATACTTAAGAGTGCCGTCCCGCCTGCGCGTAGAGCCGTAGGAGAACACCCGGAAGATGCGCGGGCCATTCCAGCAGTAGGTGACACATGACGCCGTCTCATTCCCCGGGCTCATCGCGTAAGACATTGTTCCTGCAGGCGCCTTCCTTTGAAGGATTTGATGGCGGTGCCGGATCGAGATACCAGGCCAAGCGCGAGGTGAAGTCTTTTTGGTTTCCGACGTGGCTTGCACAGCCTGCGGCTCTGGTACCGAACTCGCGGCTCCTCGACGCGCCCGCGGACGGGTTAAGCATCGCGCAGGTGCGAGAGGTCGCGCGGGATTACGAGCTGGTGATCATGCACACCAGTACGCCGTCGTTCCCGAGCGACGCGAAATTTGCGCAGCTACTTAAGCTTGATAATCCCGATGTTCTGATTGGCATGGTTGGTGGCCACGTCATGGTGCATCCGGAGGAGTCCTTGAACGCCGCCGCAGCGGTAGACTTCGTCTGTCACGAGGAGTTCGACTACACCTGTCGAGAGGCGGCCGCGGGCCTGCCTTTGAATGAGATCCAGGGACTGTCATATCGGTGCTCGGACGGTCGGGTGCAGCGCACGGCGCCCCGACCGCCCATCGAAAACATGGACGAGCTACCCTTCGTCGCTCCGGTCTATCAACGCGATCTGACAGTCAGCAACTATTTCATCGGGTATCTCAAGCATCCATACGTCAGCTTGTATACCGGCCGCGGCTGTCGTTCCAAGTGCACATTCTGCCTGTGGCCGCAGACGGTGGGCGGCCATCGCTACCGTGTGCGTTCGCCAGAAAACGTTTTGGCGGAGGTGGCATGGATCAAGGAGCACATGCCCGAAGTCCGCGAGGTGATGTTTGACGACGATACCTTCACCGATTCATCCAACCTCCCGCGGGTTGAGGCCATTGCCCGCGGGCTCGGCAAGCTCGGCGTGACCTGGAGCTGCAACGCCAAAGCAAATGTGCCGTACGCAACCCTCAAGATCATGAAGGACAATGGCCTGCGCTTGCTGCTGGTGGGTTACGAGTCTGGCGATGACGTGATCTTGCGCAACGTCAAGAAGGGATTGAAGGCCGACATCGCGCGGCGCTTCACGGCGGATTGTCGCAAACTGGGCATCGTCATCCACGGCACGTTCATCCTGGGTTTGCCGGGTGAAACAACCGAGACGATCCAAAAAACTATCGCTTTTGCGAAGGAGATCAATCCACACACGATCCAAGTTTCGCTTGCGGCTCCCTATCCCGGGACAGCCCTATACAAGCAGGCTGTGGCACAAGGCTGGCTGCGCACAGAGTCCAACCTCAATCTGGTGGACGGTGCGGGCGTACAACTGGCGGCGTTGAGCTACCCACATCTCTCCGGCGAGGAGATATTCCGCTCGGTGGAGGCGTTCTACCGGCAGTTCTACTTCAGGCCGGGAAAGATCTGGGAGATCGTCAAAGAGATGCTGGCGAGCCCGGAGATGATGCGTCGACGGCTGCGCGAGGGCGCCGAGTTCATGCACTTTCTGCGCGCCCGCGCAGCCTGACCCGAACATGATGCACGGGGTTAGACGCGTAGCGGCACCGTTATGTTCTTCACGCATTCGCTGATAGCGCTGTCCGGGGTAGTCCTGGTCGCACTCGCAGCCGCGTATGACGCCGTCGTCTTGATCGCGATGCTGGTGTGGCAATTGCGGCGCACCCGCGGGCGCATCGCCAGCCCCCTTCAACCGGTAACACTTCTCAAGCCGCTATGCGGCCTTGAGCCAGAGCTGTACGAAAACCTGCGCTCCTTCTGCCTGCAGGATTATCCGATCTATCAGGTCGTGTTTGGCGCGCAAGATGCAGCCGATCCGGCTGTTGCTATCGCTCGACAATTGGCGCGCGAGTTTCCGGCGCTGGCGATCGAGGTGGTGATCGACAGCTCCCTGCAGGGCTCGAACCGTAAGATCAGCAATCTGATCAGCATGCTGCGACACGCACAGCATGACATCCTGATTATTGCCGACAGTGATGCGCGCGTCGGGCGGGATTATCTGCGTGCCGTTTCGTCACCGCTGCTCAATCGTGCGGTCGGTATGGTGACGTGCATTTACCGCCGCATACCAGCGCGGAATTTGTGGTCGCGCCTGGGAGCGATGTACATCAACGACTGGTACATGCCCTCGGTACTGCTTGCCTGGCTGTTTGGGCATCGCAACTATGCTTCTGGCCAAACGATGGGCTTAAGACGCGATACGCTTGAGGCAGTGGGAGGCCTGCCGGCGCTCGCGAACCAACTGGCTGATGACTATAAGCTCGGTGAGTTGGTGCGCGGACTCGGATTAAGGATTGTTCTGTCGCATTACATTCCGGAGACCGTGCAGGAGGAACGGACGGCATCCGCGCTCATCAGTCACGAGATAAGATGGATGCGGACGATACGTGCGCTGGCGCCTGCAGGTTACCGCTTCCTGTTCCTGAGCTTCACTCTACCCCTGCAAGCCGCGGGATTCGCGCTCGCGGCGGCAGATGCGGGCCTCGTGCTCCACTTGCTGCCACTGCTTGGGACCACATTGATCTGCCGCCTCGGCGTCTCGTCGGTGCCGCGCCTTGCGCAAAGGCGAATTCCTCTCGGCGATCTGTGCTTGCTGCCGGCGCGCGATCTGCTGCTGTGTTGGGTGTGGTCGCGCGCGCTCTTCACGTCGCGCATCAGCTGGCGTGGAAGTGAGTTTGAGGTCGGTGTCCGTGGAGTCATGCGTAGGTCGGTGTGACAACTATCCACGTTGAAGACCGCAATCTACATAGGCGGCCTGGTGGGACTGGCGGCACTCATCTGGCTCGTGATGCGCGCCGATCTTGCCGGAATGCTCCATGCGATCGTTCTGGCAGGTTGGAGTGTCTTCTGGCTGGTTCCTTATAGGCTGCTGTTCTTCCTGCTGTACGCGGTAGCTTGGGATGTGCTGCTGCGTCCCTATGACCCGGAAAAGCGACTGACGATCTCATACCTCTTGTGGGTCGCTACCGTGCGCGAGGCGATTGACCGCCTGTTGCCGGTCGCCAGCGTCGGCGGCGGCGTCGTCGGAGTGCGCCTCTTGGGTTGGCGGGGAATTGGCACGAGTGCTGCGGCGGCCACGGTGATCGTGGAGGTCGTGCTGACCTTGATCGCGCTGTCAGCGTTCACGGTGATCGGCTTGCTGTTCCTGGCATCCACCCAGCTTGCGGTGGCGCATGTTCCGGATCTGGTCGTCATCTCGATCGTCGGGCTCGCGGTACCGGTTATTCTCACGCTGGCGCTGCGTTACGGGTCGCTGGTGAAGCACTTGGGAGGCGCTTTGCGTCGATGGGTCGGTTTGCGTACCCTCGCGGAGGGCGCCGCGTCGCTGAATACCGAAGTACGGGCCTCCCTGCAGCGCGTTGCGCGGCTGTTCTTATCCGGGGCGCTGCAACTGGCAGCTCTGTTGTCGGGCGCATTTGAGGTATGGTTTGCGCTCCGACTGTTTGGTCACCCCGTGAGTTTCAGAGTTGCCATTATCATGGAGAGCCTCACTCAGGCGGCCCGACACATCGCCTTCCTGATACCGGGCGGACTGGGGGTACAGGAATTGACCCTGATTGCCGTCGGAAATGCCCTTGGCGTCAGCGCCGAATTGGCATTGGGAGTGTCCTTGGTCAAGCGGGTACGAGAGATCATCTGCGGAGTGCCGGCACTATTGTCGTGGCAGTGGAGCGAGGGACTTCGTTTGCGAAGATCGCCAGCGTCGTGATGGCGCGCGCATCACCCGCTAGAATCGTCGGCATAATCTGGCTCGCCGTTGGGGGTGGCATTTACATGGTGCCGTTGGCGCCGGGATGGGGCGGAAGGGCATCGCAGCCATCGGCTGTGGACAGCAGAACGATCGGCCAAAGGTGGCGCTGATGCTGGGTTTGATTCGTACCTGCCCACGGTGCGCCGCCGCGCCTAGCGGCGATCAGATCAGCGTGGGCATCTTGTAGAACATCGTAACCTGTTGGCGGCATCTGCCGCGCCATGGTCGCTCGCGTGGAATCAACTCAATGCGACTTGCAGCTTATAATCTGCGAACGCCAGAATTAGATCACACGTCAACATCATGCGAGCCCGTAGTCGTCGGGAATTTGTAGTCGGCGCGGCCGGTTCGGCCCTACTCGGGTTGTGCCATCAGCGCTCTTTGGCACAGTTGTCGGGATCGACGCGGCTACCACAAAGCGCCAGACCGTTGCCATTGTCAGCAGTTCGCCTGCTTCCGTCCGAGTACGCAAACGCAGTCGAGGTTAATCGCCGCTATCTGCTGAGCTTGAGTGCAGATCGGTTGCTCCACAATTTCCGTAAGTACGCGGGATTGGAGCCGCGCGCAGCCATCTATGGCGGCTGGGAGAACGACACTCTCGCGGGACACACGCTAGGCCACTACATGAGTGCTCTCGTGTTAATCCACGCTCAGACAGGCGACCTCGAGTGTCGCCGACGTGCCGACTACATCGTCGATGAGTTAGTCATAGTGCAGGAGAAACGCGGCACTGGTTACGTCGGCGCACTAGGGCGCAGGCGCAAGGACAACACGATCATTGACGGAGAAGAGATCTTTTCGGAAGTGATGCGCGGGCATATCGAGTCGAGTGGCTTCGACCTGAACGGTGCGTGGTCTCCCCTGTATACCGTTCACAAACTCCTGGCGGGCCTGCTCGACGTTCACGCCGGTTGGGGTAACCCGCATGCGCTCACCGTTGGCATTGGCCTCGCCGACTATTTCGCAAAAGTATTTGCGGTACTCGACGAGGTTCAGATGCAGAAAATGCTGGACTGCGAGTACGGCGGCCTGAATGAATCCTATGCGGAGCTCTTCGCGCGCACAGGCGATCGCCGCTGGCTAGGAATCGCCGAGCGGCTCTACGATCGCAAAGTTCTCGATCCGCTCGTTGCTGGAATCGATCAGCTCGCGGATCTGCACGCCAATACTCAAGTACCGAAGCTCGTCGGGCTGGCGCGGCTATATGAGCTTACCGGCAAGCCCGAGCAGGCGCTGGCCGCGCGTTTCTTCTGGGAAACCGTGACGCGACGTCACAGCTATGTCATCGGAGGCAATGCGGACCGTGAATATTTCTCGGTGCCCGATACGATCAGCACGCACATCACGGAGCAGACCTGCGAGCACTGCAACAGCTACAACATGTTGAAGCTGACGGAGCATCTCTTTAGATGGTCTCCCAACGGTGCGTGGTTTGACTTTTACGAACGCACCCACCTCAATCATGTGATGGCCGCGCATCACCCACACACCGGCGGCTTCACGTACATGACTCCTCTGATGGCAGGCGCGGCGCGCGCCTACTCAGACCTTGCGAATGATCCTTTCTGGTGTTGTGTAGGCACGGGCATGGAGAGCCATGCCAAGCACGGCGCTTGCATCTTCTGGGAAGGCGAGGGCACGCTTCTCATTAATCTGTACATTCCCGCCAAGGCTCACTGGCGGACTCGTGGTGCCGATCTGCGAATGGAAACGCGCTACCCGTTTGAGCCCTCGTCGCGCCTGATCCTGCAGCGCCTGGCGCACCCCGCGCTATTTACGATTGCGCTCCGTGTACCCGGATGGGCGCAGCAACGGGACGTGACGCTCAGCGTCAACGAGCAACCCGCCGCGATCACGGTGCGCAGCGGATACGCAATGGTGACACGGCGCTGGCAGGAAGGCGACGTGGTTACTATTACAATTCCGCTGGAGTTGCGCATTGAGGCCGCTCCTGGCGATCCCAATGTGATTTCTGTTCTTCGAGGACCAATGGTGCTCGCCGGCGACCTCGGGCCGGTGAGCGCCAAATGGACCGACGTCGATCCAGCGCTCGTCAGCGATGAGCCTCTACTTGCCAAGTTCACAGCGTCAGGCGACGGTGCTGCGAACTATGAGACGCGTGGCCTCGTGCGGCCAATGGACCTCAGGTTTGTGCCCTTCTACAGGCAATTCGATCGCTTGAGCGCCGTGTACTTCAGGCGCTTCAGCGAGGAGGACTGGCACGCCGCGCAGCTCGAATTCGTTGCCGAGCAGAAGCGGCAGCGCGACATTGACCGCCGCTCGGTCGACGTGGTGCACGTCGGCGATCCGCAATCCGAACGCGCACATAATCTGACAGCGCAGCGCTCGTACGCTGTTGCATACCGCGGCAGGAACGGTCGCGACGCGCGTTCCGGTGGCTTTTTTGACTTCGATATGCTTGTCAAGCCTGGTCCGTTGATTCTTATGGCTAGCTATTGGGGGGAGGAGCGCGCTAGGGAATTCGACATTCTGATCGACAATGAACTCTTGGCGACTCAGCACCTTGGGGCTGAGCACCCGGGCAAGTTCTTCGAGGTGGAATACGCGTTTCCGCCAATGCTGACACGGAACAAACAACTCGTGCGAGTAAGATTCGTGCCTCATGACGGCAATACCGCAGGGCCGGTATTTGGCGTCAGGTTACTTGCAGTCGCAGGCGCGCTGCCGCGGAATGGGTGACGGTTGCTGCTTCTGTACCGTGACCGGTAGGGGCTTCGGAGCCCCGTCGCGCACCTCAACGTGTTATCTTGTTCCTCAAGAAACAACGCTGATTCCGCCGATGCAAACCTCCACGAGATTCCTTAATTATTGCGGCGAAGCTGCATCGCGAGGCTGTCGCGCGCTTGCAATGGTCGCGGTTTTCATGATGGTTGTTGTGCGCGCTGGTCCGGCTGGCGCCTTTGGCTTTGATGATGTCGCCGCGCGCGCCGAGCAGCAATCCCGGTCAGCCTACGAAAGCGCGACTCACAAGCCGCCCGCGGAACTGGCAGGGTTGACCTACGATCAGTACAGGGACATCCGATTTCGCCCCGATCACGCGCTCTGGCGCCGCGAGAACCTGCCGTTCGAGCTGATGTTCTTTCACCTGGGCAAGTTTCAGACTCAATCGGTGCGTATCAATGAAGTCACGGCTCAGGGCGTACACCATATTCCTTACCAAAGCGCCGACTTTAATTACGGGCATAACAAGCTCTCACCGCAGGCATGGGGCGATTTAGGCTTCGCCGGATTTCGCGCGCATTACGCGATGAATCGTGGCGATTACAAGGACGAGGTCGCGGTCTTCCTCGGCGCAAGCTACTTTCGCGCGCTCGCCAAGGGTTTGCGCTACGGTCTGTCAGCACGAGGTTTGGCCGTCGACACCGTCGGGGGCCACGGCGAGGAGTTCCCGCGGTTCACAGAGTTTTGGATCGAAAAGCCGACTGGCGCCGCGAAGTCGCTCACCGTGTACGCATTACTCGACTCGCCACGCGTAACGGGCGCGTACCAGTTCGAGATTCAGCCCGGCAATGAAACGGTGATGGACATACGCGAGCGCATTTATCTGCGGGCCGCGGTCGCGACAATGGGGATCGCACCTCTTACAACCATGTTTGACTTCGGCCCAAACCAGCCGCACCGCCTGGATTTTCGGCCGGCCGTGCACGACTCAGATGGTTTGATGGTCGTCACCGGCGACGGGGAGTGGCTGTGGCGGCCGCTGATTAACCCGAGGCAGACGCTGACCACGTCGTTCTCGATGCGGGCATTGCGTGGGTTCGGTCTCATGCAACGTGATCGGAATTTCGCTGATTACCAGGATAGCGAGGCGAGCTATGAGCTGCGCCCGAGCGTATGGATTGAGCCCGTGGGATCCTGGGGCGCAGGTCGGGTCGAGCTCGTCCAAATAACCACGCCTGATGAGACTAACGACAACGTCGTTGCTTATTGGGTGCCCGCACAACCGCCTGTGGTCGGTCAGCCGTTCGACATTGCATATCGCTTGCACTGGCAGGGAGCGGAGCAAATGCGCCCCCCCGGTGCATGGGTGACGCAGACACGCATAGGCCCCGGATTTGTGCAGCTACCGGAGGATGAGCAGCAGTTTATCGTCGACTTCAGCGGTCCCTCGCTAGCCGCGCTGCCGCCGGGCGCAAATGTAAAGGCGGTGGTGACCGCGCCCAACAACGGACAGATTGTTGAAGGCAATGCCTACCGGCTGGAGGCGAACGGCAATTGGCGCATGACCGTGCGAGTCAAGCAATTCGATCGCACCGAGCCGACGGAGTTGCGCGGCTTTTTGCAAAATGGTGCTGACGTGCTCACGGAAACCTGGAGCAACATTCTTCCTGCAGTGAAATAGCCTGAGATACTCGAAAACCGCGATCAATACGGCGCCGGACGTGAGTACGGAAAGGGCAGGCGACGAGCGGGAGCCAGGCAGTGCCTGTCAATGAGGCTTAGCGGCTGACTGCGCCGTCGAGATCCAGAATAACCAAGCCGTAAACTTAAGTTTTTCCCTTGCTGCTAGATGATGCCTGTGAATATTCGCCGGCACGGCGGATCATTTGCGAAGCATCCAGGCGATAACCGATAGCGCGGCGCTTATGAGCACCATCGTAGTGAGAGGGAAGAAAAACTTGAAGCCTGGCCGCTCAACGACGATATCGCCTGGCAGGCGAAATAGTGGAAGTCGCCTGACCCACGGCCACGCAACGCCTAGCGCAATCAGCGCGGCACCCAACGTAATGAGCAGCCGATTCATTTCTCTTGATCGTACGCGTTAGCGGCAGTGTCTGGCGCTGACACAATATACCTGATGCCTCGGCGCAAGCTTGACAGCATAGGAGTGTGAGTGTATCTGTCCTGCTAGAAGAGGTTGTAGGGAGGGCCACGACGTGAAGCAACTTATGTTCGCATGGCGCTGCGCGCTCGCAGTGAGCGTGTGTTTGGCTTCGGCTTCGGTCTGCGCGGACGCCTCAGCGAGTGCAAAAGCTGGCGACAAGGCGGCGATCGAGGCACTCGAGCAAACGCTCATCGCGGCAATGAACGCAAGGGATGTGGACGCGATCATGAAGCTCTACGCCCCAGGAGCGAGCCTGTTCGTGTTTGATGTGTCACCGCCTCGAGAGCATCTAGGATGGGATGACTACAAGAAGGACTGGCAGGACATGTTTGCCGCCCTTCCGGGGCCAGTCAAGTATTCAATCTCCGAGTTGAACGTTACCGTCGTCGGCCAGGTTGCGTATAGTCACAGCATCCAAGGCGGTTATATGACACGCAAGGACGGCTCGAAGCTTGACTCCAATGTTAGAGTTACCGACGTGTATCGGAAGATTCACGGTCATTGGCTGATTGTGCAAGAGCACGTCTCGGTGCCAGTCGAACTTGAGACAGGAAAGGCCGATTTGCTCTCCAAACCCTAACGATCGCCCTGGCCATCGAAATACAGCTGAGCAGCGTCTAATAGACAACAACTCCCTGCCAGAAAGTCGGCATAGCAAGATAACCGACAAGGTGTTCGGGCGCTTGCGCACAGAGCAGCCGTGAGAAAGCCTTCGGCGATTGCATTGCTCCTCGCGCTGATTCCGTTTGCGGCAATGTGCTTTTCTGTGCCCCTCTGGGATCGCATCGACCCGATGATTTTCGGCCTGCCGTTCAATCTCTTTTGGCTCATCGCCTGGATTGTGCTCAGCACCTTATGTATGTGCGTCGTGTACCGGGTCGAAAGGGCGCGCCACACGCAGGATGACGAGTGAGCGCTGCAGCAATTTGCCTGGCAGTGATGGCCACGATTGTCGCAGTCGGTACCGCCATCGGCTTTCTGGCGGGGCGGCATCGCAAAATGAACCTCGAGCAATGGACCGTCGGGAATCGTGGCTTTGGCGTAATACTGGTTTTTCTACTCATGGCTGGCGAGGTCTACACGACCTTCGCGTTTCTGGGGGCCAGCGGCTGGGCCTACTCGCGCGGTGGTCCAGCCCTTTACGTCCTTGCCTATTTGACGCTCGCGTATGTCGTGTCATTTTTCATTCTACCGCAGCTCTGGCAGGTGGGCCGGCGCCACGGAATGCAGACCCAATCTGACTTTTTCGGCGTTCGCTATCAGAACAAATACCTCGCCGGGTTCGTGTGCGTGGTGGGTATCGCTTGCTTCATCCCCTACCTGCAGCTACAGATCACGGGGGTTGGAATAATCGTCTCCATCGCGAGCTTCGACACGATTGGGAAGGTGCCTGCTATGGCGATCGCCGTCGTACTGCTGGTGGCGTTCGTGTTTGCGAGTGGCGTTCGCGCCGTCGCCTGGGTGAGCGTCGTGAAGGATGCGCTGATGGTTTTTGCGGCGCTCTCCATCGGTATAGGCATTCCGCTGATCCACTTCGGCGGTATTGGTCCGATGTTTGCCGCCTTGGTGCATGCGCAGCCATCCCACCTGACGATGCCTGGAGCCACGCGCAATCTTGGCCATGGGTGGTTCATTTCCACGGTACTGTTAACTTCGTTGGGCTTTTACATGTGGCCTCACGCGTTCGCAGCCGCCTTTACTGCGAAGAGCGCCGACACCTTGCGTCGCAACGCCGTTGTGATGCCTCTATATACGCTCACGTTAGCCTTTATTTTCTTTGCCGGGTTTGCAACAGTCTTGATCGTGCCGGGATTAGCGAACGGTGACCTTGCGCTCTTATCGGTTGTGCGCAAGACCTTTCCGCCATGGTATGTCGGGATAATCGGCGGCGCCGGCGCGCTCACGGCGATGGTGCCAGCGGCTATTTTTGTCCTGACTGCAGCGACGCTGTTTGCAAAGAATCTCTACCGCCCGCTCTTTGCTCCTGCGATGACCGATGATCAGGTTGCACACCTCGCGAGGGCCATGGTGATTGTACTTGGTATGATCAGCCTAGCGCTCGCAATCTCGAGCTCCACGACCTTGGTTTCGCTGCTGTTGATGGGATACTCGGGCGTTACGCAATTCTTCCCCGGCGTCGTGTTGGGCATCTACTGGAAAGGCGTCACCGCGCGAGCGGTTTTTATTGGCATGATCGCGGGTGTCATTGCTGCGCTTTTGTTGATGCTTACTCATCACGACCCAATCTTCGGCTTGAGCGCTGGGTTCTTGGCGCTGTGCCTTAACTTTTTGGTAGTCGTAGGCTTAAGCCTGCTGCTACCCACGATTGCAGAAGAGTGGCAGCCGCGGCGACCCGCGTCGCACTTGCAGTCGGCTGGCGAGTAAGCTCAGATGGTGCTGAGGCAGGCGCTGGGGAGCTCGTGCAATGAAACTGATTGAGTCGATCCGTGCGGACGCCGCCACCATGCAAGCCCTGCGGCGCGATATTCATGCGCATCCTGAGCTGTGCTTCCAAGAGCAGCGCACCTCGGACCTGATAGCCACTGCGCTCACCGGCTGGGGCATTCCTGTGCACCGGGGGTTGGGCAAGACCGGAGTCGTCGGCATTGTCAAGAATGGCCGCGCTCGCCGCGCTCTCGGATTGCGCGCCGACATCGATGCGCTGCCCATGACCGAGCGCAACACCTTTGCGCACGCAAGCGTCAACCAGGGGAAAATGCATGCGTGTGGCCATGATGGGCATACGGCGATGCTGCTGGCGGCCGCGAAATACTTGGCGAGTCATCGCAATTTTGATGGCACCGTCTATCTTGTATTTCAGCCCGCCGAAGAGGGCGGGGGCGGTGCGCGCGAGATGATCAAGGAGGGGTTGTTCGACCTTTTCCCAATGGAGGCTATTTTTGGAACTCACAATTGGCCGGGACTCGAGGTCGGTCAGTTTGCCCTCAGGCCTGGGCCGGTGTTCGCATCCACGAGCGAATTCAGGATCACAATTAACGGCAAGGGCGCGCACGCGGCAATGCCCCACAACGGCATCGACCCCATACCGGTGGCTTGCCAGATGGTGCAGGCGTTTCAGAGCATCATTTCGCGCAATAAACGCCCCATTGATACCGGGTTAATCTCGGTCACGATGATCAACGCCGGGGAGGCGACCAACGTCATCCCGGACACCTGTGTACTGCAGGGGACGGTGCGAACCTTCACCATCCCAGTGCTTGATTTGGTCGAGCAGCGCATGAGGCGCATCGCCGAATCAACCTCTCAGGCCTTCGATGCGACCTGCGAGTTCATATTCAAACGCAACTATCCGCCAACTGTGAACCATCCTGAGACCACGAAGTTTGCACACGAGCTGCTGAGCGGTCTCGTAGGAGTGCACAATGTAAAGGACTTCGAACCCACAATGGGAGGTGAGGATTTCAGCTATTTCTTGCTTGAGAAGCCCGGCTGCTATTTTCTCATCGGCAATGGTGACGGCAGTCATCGCAATAGCGGTCACGGCGCCGGACCTTGCATGCTGCACAACTCAAGCTACGACTTCAATGACGAATTAATCCCATTGGGCGGGTCAATGTGGGTGAGATTGGCTGAAAGCTGGCTGGATGCCCCTGCGCCTGCTGCAAGTGGCTAGCGCCGCTGTGCGGAATCTTAATCGCGCAAAACACAGCACGCCTTGTTGCTGTCCGGCCGTCCGGCAGACCACGCGCTGTTCTTCGTGAAAATGGGTGAGTTACGTTTGTGCCTTCGGGGTCAAGTCGTCAAGTGGAAGAGCCTATGAAGCAGCGACTAACGGCTGGATCCTGGTGCCTCGCCATCGCGGCGAGCCTGCTTGCGCAGTCGAGTCTGGCGCAATCCGCCGCGCCAAGCGCTCGTCCCATCATGCTCAAGGCCGCTCATTTATTCGACTCGGCCTCGGGCAAGCTCATCGAGCACGGTATTATCGTAGTTTCCGCAGCAAAGATTCAGGCGGTGGGCGCGGAAGCCAGTGTCCCGGCCGATGCGCAGGTCATTGATCTCGGCGATGCAACCTTGTTGCCGGGTTTCATCGATGCGCATGTTCATCTGATGATCGAGTCGAGCCGCAACTGGTACCTCGATTTCTACCAGCAGATCATGCGGTTTCCGGCTGAACAAGCACTTTACGGCGCGCACTATGCCAAGGCCACACTCGAGGCGGGCTTTACTACCGTGCGTGACGTCGGGTCCGTGGATTACATTGCCGCAAGCCTGCGCAACGCCATTCGCGCGGGCATGATTCCCGGCCCGCGTATGCTGGTGTCTAACTACGCGATTGGAGCGACTGGCGGGCACGCGGATCAGGATCCCTACCCTGCCCAGCGCATCGCCGTGGCTGGTCCAATACAGGGCGTATGCAATGGCGTCGAGGAATGCCGCGCCGCAGTGAGATATCAAATCAAGTACGGCGCCGACCTGATCAAGTTCATGCCTTCCGGTGGGGTGCTGTCACTGTCAGATCCTGTCGACAATCCCCAACTAACCCAGGAGGAGATGAATGCCATCATCTCCGAAGCCCACAATTGGGGGCGCAAGGTCGCGGCGCATTGCCATGGCGACCGTGCCGCGAAGATGGCGATCGCCGCCGGGGTTGACTCCATCGAGCATGGATCCTTCTTGAAGGACGATACGTTGTTGGAGATGAAGAGGAAGCACGTCTACCTCGTGGCAACGCTCTTTGCCGGTGAGTGGGTGGGCGGCCATGCCGATGCGTATCCGCCGGTGATCGCTGCGAAGGCGCGTGCCGCTGCAGCGGCGTCACAGCAGATGTTTCAGCATGCGGTAAAGATCGGCGTGCCGCTTGCTTTCGGAACGGATGCGGCGGTCGAGCCCCACGGATTGAATGCGCGTGAGTTCTCGCTAATGACCAAGAATGGCTTGCCTGCTGCACAAGCGCTCATCGCAGCAACCGCCAGCGGCGCCGAGCTGCTGGGTCTAGCAGATCAGATCGGCGCTCTGGTGCCTGGGAAACTCGCGGACATTGTCGCCGTGGCCGGCAATCCGCTGACTGACATCACAACCACCGAACATCCGCTCTTTGTGATGAAGGAGGGCGTCATCTACGTCGGCGCTCCTTCCGCGCACTGACAGCGCTGGGGGCTTGCGTTTAAAAAAAAGCAGGGGCTACGGTCGAGTAGCCCCTTTGCAGGGTGTCGGTAGACTTCTACTTTGAGAAATCAAAAAGATCAAATAGATCGCCGATCGCGGGCGAGTTGATCGGCACGTATGGATCGCCGCTCTTGGTGACGGGATTAGGCAAATTGTCCCGGCTGCGCGACGTTACCGGCTCAAGACCCCAGTTGCGCTCGATGAACTTCAGTATTGAGACGTGGTCGGTGTACTCGTGCGAGATGTGCCCCGGCTGTAGTGTACTTGGAAACGACGATCAGCGGGATGCGCGTGCCATCGCCGAAGAAATCTAGTGGCTGTACATAGCCGGAGTCGTAGTAGCCGCCACCCTCGTCGAAGGTGATGAAGATCGCGGTATTGTTCTTGTAGGGCGATGCCTGTACCTGCTTGACGATCTTTCTCACGAACCCCTCGAAGAGATCAAGTTTCGAGGATGCGGGGTGCCCATCGACATAGCCGCTCGGCTTGACAAACGACACGGCCGGCAGCGTATTGCCGACAATGTCGGTATAGAGGTTCTTCGTATCCTGGATGTGTGCGGCAACTTGCTCGGGGTGCGACATGATGGATGTGTCGTACTGGAATGGATTGCAGATGTTGCAGTATTCGTCGGCATCCGGGCCGTTGGAGCCGTAGTTCAACTGGTAGGGGTCGTTCACGTAGTTGTCCCACTGATCGCCGTAATACTTCCAAGAGATGCTATGCCCGTTCAGTGTGTCGCCAATGCTAGGCGTTGACGAAGGAGGGATGGTGAAGGGAGTATTGGCCGGATTTTGGTCTGTGTAAGCGTTCTTGCCATTGCCGAACCAACCGGGATTGTAGTTATTCAGCAGATAATAATGGCCCCCATCACAGTTTGGATTGACCGGCCGCGGTAGTGACTTCAGGTAGGTGACGATTTCTGCAACGCCAGGCTGCCTGGCATCGGAGCAGTTACTGTAGGAGCCACCGCCAAATACAGGCTCGCGCTTGTATGGTGGCGGGTAGCCGGAGTTGTAGCTCGCGCCGTAGCCGTCCTCTATGTACCAGTTGTTGGTACCTTTTGCCGGATTGGGATTCGCAATTTCGTTTACAACGCCTTTATCTGGATTGGCTTCACCTTTGTATGGCTCGGTAAACACAGCCACGTTGTTCGGCGGCGCGGCCGGCTTGCCGTTCGCATCGCTGTACCAGATCGCATCCCCGTGACCGAGCATGATGTGGTTGGCACCGGTTCCACCGTTGACGGATTGATGAAAGTTGTCGCTCATCGCATAGTTGTCAGCGAGGCTCTTGAAGTAGGGTACGTCTCCCTGCTGAACATTATAGAAGCCGAGCGCTGTTGAGCCTTCGCCGGTGGTGGTCGCACTCGGTGAATACTCGATGCTGAAGTTGGCTGGCTGAGGTAGACCGTTGGTTCCGGCTCCGACTGTGACCTCCACCCACGAGAATAGGTTGGCATTACAACCCGACGGATTGTCGGCGGTTGAACTTTCGAGGCTGCAGTTAAGCTGCTGCCACATCTGATAAAAACGATGCACCGGACTTGCGGCATATGCGTCGTAGCTGAACGTCGTTCCGTTAGTCAATTGGAACGGGCCGGCCGGAAGGTGATTGACGTTCGTGATACGCATATCAGGCACTTTGCTATCCTGGCCCGTGCCGCCGCTGACGAGATCCGCATAATCCTGAAGGCTCGAGAGTCCATTTTCGGACTTGAGTGCGCAATCGATCGCGGAGAGGGGCGGCGTGGTATTGCAGGGGTTATCGCCCGAGAAATAGCCATTGTCTTCGCTGGGGCCACCGGTGAGCGGGGCGGGCAGTTGATTGCTCGGAAAGTTCGCTTGCGGCGGGCTCAATAGAAAGGTATCGCTGTCACCGAGGTCCGCGGCTGCCGCTTGGTGGGCTTTTTCGAAATTCGGCCCAGGAACTGCGTGGGCGTACGTGTTCAGAGTTATGATTCCTTCGCTGAGCAGGTTGCGGACCGATTGCCCCTGCGCTGGTACGTAAGTTGCGAACACGTGATCGAAGCTGCGGTTTTCGCCAATGATCACGATGACATGAGTGATCGGCGTAGCGGCATGACCCAGGTTGGGTGGGTCGGCGATCGGCGCAACAGTTGCCGCGTAAGTCGTGCCGAGCGAGATGAACATGGCGGTGAGCGATAGCGTCGCAGCACGCGAGGCTTGCCGTGACTGCGGCACAACTGTTCTGAGATTCATGGTCAAAGCTCCCTGAGTGGATCGCGTGTGCGCGCATCGTAGGGAGCCTGTATGTCAGCGAAATGATCCGATTGTGATGGTTCTGAGACAGCGACGCTGCCGCTAGGCCTGGGACCTGCAGCGACTTGGGCGCAGCCTCAACCTTGAGGCGCCGCGGAGGGCGCGGGAAGCACCTGAATTGTCCCCATCATCCCACCGTCCTCGTGTTCGAGGAGGTGACAGTGATAGAGAAACGTCCCGACGATGTTCGGATCGCGGAAATCCATTCGCAGCCGCACGCTCGGATATTGCAGCATGCGGTCATTAAAGAAAGGCACATTGACGGTATCGCGCAGAAACGGCTCGTTGACCGGTACGCCGGACCAGTCGACGAGCATGAAGTGAATCTGGTGTATGTGAAACGCGTGCAGCTCGGTTGATCGGTTCTCGATAATCCAATCCTCAACATCCCCTTGTTTGACGATGACATTGGGCGCGGGTGCGTGAGGATCAAACACCGCCGGTGCTTGCCCCTCTACGGTGATGTAGAACTCGGTAGCGCTATTGGGATTAGTCGGATCAGTGAGCTTCTCGGAAAAATAAAGCCTCCGCACGCGCACCGGTTTTACATCGCCGATCCACGGCAACGAGGCCGCTGGCAGTGGCCCAACAGACTCCGGTAACCTGGAGCGCGGCTCGGGCGCCTGGGGTGCCGCGACGATTGCGGCGAGCGCTCGATTGGGATCATTTTCCCCACCCTGCCCGGTGTCTACCGTCCGGGTGACTAGCAGCCCCTGCTCCTCAGCCGAAGGCCCTGTGACGACGAGCTCTACCCGGGCACCGGGCGGAACCCCAATGTGGTCCACCCATGTGATCGCCGAGGCGTGGCCCTGCGGTGCGTTCATCGGCACACCATCGATCGCCACGACACCGAGCCGCTGCGGCATTCGCTGAAACAAAACCGCAAGATTCAGGTAGGTGACCGACGATGCATTTAGAATGCGCCAAAGCTGGCGCTCATCGGGGCGCATCCTGATCAATGCGGGCGGGTAGTCAGGATAGGGAACCGGAACGAAGTTTACCGAAAGGTCCTTCGCAGGCTTGCCGAACCCGGTGCCGTTGTTGGCTGAGTCCCCGTCTCGATCGATTAGCGCCTTTGGAACGACCGGCTCGAATTTGGATGGTGGCGCGTCCGGATTCAGCAGCTCCTGGTCGCGGATCACCAGTACCCGTTCGGGCAGGCCGGCAACTTGTGGGTTTGCACGTTCGAGGCCCTCGATGATCATGGCGCCCGAAGCGCCCCCGCTCACCTGTTTGCTGCTGAAGCCATGAATGTGCGGGTGATACCAGTACAGGCCCGGCGGTTGGTTGGCAGGAATTCGAAAGCGATATTCAAAGGGGGGATCGGTCGGTTGTATGGATGTCTTGAGCACTTCGTCTTGGTGACACACAGGCGGCACGGTGAGCCCATGAAAGTGAATGTTGGTCGAGACCGGGCTCATCGTTGCGCTCGAGCAGGGAGCAGGCGTTACGCCTTTTATATCCGCAAAGTTCTCATGGAAATGAGCGCGAAGGGGCGCCTTATCGGCTCCGCGCTCACTTTGCGCCAGATCATTCGTCAACCGCAGAATCAGCTCATCTCCCGGGTGCAGGCGAAGTGTCGGGGATTGGCTGCCATCGGGAAGCGAGTAACAGTAACGCGTCGAACCAGTGGCTTCTCGATGATTATGAATGCTAAGGTCAAGCCGCAATACGCCATTCACGCTGCGCAGTTCCGTGGGCTCGGGTACGTCGCTTCCGGGCACACTTCGGGTACAGGGATCATGCGCCGGCGATTGCAGGTTAGTTGCCCGAGCTTCGATCGACATCGTGAATGCGAGAAGCGCGAGTTGCAGGACGGCCAGCTTGCTGTAACCGAATGTCGTCCAGATTACTTGAGCTATTGACATCGTAGCGCTTGCGTGCTCGTTCAATGCGTTCGGGCACTGTGTGGCGCCGCCGGGTGTTCGCGCGCGCTGAGATCCAGCTCGTTGGCAGCGCTACCGACTGCGGCGTCGTCGGTAGAACCAGCTCCTGAATTCGAGATCGCCCCGTGCGCCACGGCGCTCGAGGCTGGCGCGATCACCGTCGTCGCTCGAAAAGACGAGCTTCTGGACGAAGCAGTGGTGGGTGCCGCACCCACGCGTCGGGGACTCTCAAGCGATAGCCTGCGGGTGCCTTCCGCCGTTGAAATACCATTCGCATGCAAGCGAATGGCGCGCCATGAGGAAATGCCCAGCGTTCCGGCGAAGGCGATCAAGCCCAATGCCACGGGAAGGTATCGTTGAGCCATTCGCACTTGACGCTTAGCAGGCCGACAAGCCTAAGCGGTAACTGTGAACGAATTGTGTAAAGTCCAATCCGCTTTCAGCGCTGTCTGTGACGCGACAGCATGCGCCGCGCACCAGTGAAAAGGGGGCGTAATGGTGCGTTACATTCAGTGAGTACAGCTCCGAGCGTCGAGCGGCGTCGCACTAAGACCTTTATAGCGGCGCTCGTTCGAAACTTTGGCGCCACTGTCTCTGGTCGCTGCCGGTTTGAGTCCGCGCAGTAGCCACTGACCGCGATCAGCAGGGGTTCGCGCAACTTTGGATCCGCGCGCATTTTGCGAGCCACTTCGAGGCCATCAAAGCTGTAGTGTCAACGGCATTCGGCCGCCGTGCGATTCAGTGCAGTCGGATGACATGCGAAAGGCCCCAGTCGCTTGGAATCTGGCCGTGCGAACCCGCCCGGTGCTATGTGGCACAATGAGTCAGCCTTAGAGTTTTCAGGAGGGTCACGATGCAGGAGGAACCCGTTATCTCACGCGGCGGATGCCTCTGCGGCGGCGTCCGCTATTCTGTGCGGGGTCCGCTTCGCTATGTCATCGCCTGTCATTGTTCGCAATGTCGTAAGACGAGCGGCAACTTCGTCGCTGCGACCGGAGCCGAAGCGCAGCGTGTGACTCTTGAGGCGGCCGCAACTCTTGTGTGGTTTGCCTCATCTGACAGTGCAGACCGCGGATTTTGCGGACGCTGTGGCGGAAATCTTTTCTGGCGTCCTCGTAACGAACCCCGCGGCTGGCTCAGCATTATGGCCGGCACGGTGGATCCGCCGACGGGACTTAAGCTCAAGCAGCACATTTTTGTGGCGGACAAGTCTGACTACTACGAGATCACAGACGGGGCAACTCAAGAACCCGGCGACTCGCGCCTGCACGACGTACGTCAGAGCAAACCTGCTTAGCGATCACAAGCGAATGGACCCACGTCGCTCCGTTATGCGCGGCCCCGAGACTTTTCTGGCCGTGCTCGCGCTCGTCGCAGGTCTTTTTTGGAATTCGGCTGCGATTGCCGAGCAAAGCGCAGCTTCTGCTTCGAGTCGCGAGCCTGCTACCGGCCTTGCCGATTCGGCGGCGTTGCGCGCGACTGTGTTCGGAACCCCGCCGCAGGATATCGCGCCGTTGCCGGAATCTGTGCCGCTGCAAGAGATCAATATCGCGTTGCCTTGGGCACGGCCGGTTCCGCCTGTGTTCTGGTTCGATCGCAGATTGCGCGTCTGGTTTTCCGCGCAGGACAAGCCGGCGCCATTGGTGATCGTGATCTCCGGGATCGGCAACGACGGAAATACGACAATGCTCTCCGATGCTGCGAGCAGTGCTCTACGGGGCGGGTTACCACGTCCTGACGATGCCCTCGCCAACATTTCCGGGATTCATTGTTGCAGCGTCGAGTACCGGCGTTGCCGGTGATCTGATTCAGGATGGTCGCGATCTGTACGCCGCCATGCAGGAGATTATCGCGCATCTGCCAAAGCATGCGGGCGATCACTGATGTCGATATCGTGGGCTACAGTCTGGGCGGCGCAAACGCGGCAGTCGTCAAGTCGATCGCTGATGCCGGCGGCAAGCTGAAAATCCATCGCGCCGTCATGATCAATCCGCCCGTCAGCCTGTTCGCCTCAGTTGCTCGGCTCGATGAGCTCTTCGCACTCAATATTGGTTCCGGAGAGGTCGACATCGAACGGCTGTACCGGCGGATGTATGCGAGGCTTGCAAATCTCTTCCGAACGACAAATGAGGTTCAGGTCGACGAAACGACATGCTCGGCCTGCCGTGGCCGCCGTCTTAAGAACGGACGCAGATTTCTCGGCTGCCATTGCGCTCTCCTTTCGTATTGCTCTTATGGACATGTTTCTTGCGGGTGACCTGTATGCTCGGCACGGGCGTAGTCGTGGATCCCGCCCATCCGCCACATGTGGACGACTCGCTGGAGGAGACTGCGCGGGTCCTGCGCACTAAGCCATTTGCGGAGTATTTTGCCGAGGTCTTTGCGCCTTACTATCTGGCACGTCGACCTAATTCAACCCTGCAATCGCTGAAGGCCGACAATCGGCTCGACATCATCGGCGGCGCATTGCGCGAAAATCCTGACTATTTCGGACAGACCAACAGCGACGATGTGATTCTCGATCGCGCCGACCTTGCATGGTTGCGCGCTACTCTGGGGGAAAGGCTCGCGGTTTACGATCACGGCGGACACCTCGGCAATCTCGGCGATCGCGGCCAGATATCCGACATGCTCGACATGCTGGCCGGACGTTGGCACGCGGTCAAACGATGAGAACGGCTCTTTGCGCCGTGCTTGCTGCCTTGGCCTTGAGCGGCTGCGCCACGCAAAGTCTGGCAATTCGGAATGTGCCGCCCGAGACGCCCGCTGCTGACAACGCAGCAGCCATAGAGAATGCGGCTGCTCTTACCACCGCCAAGACCGCCGCGGCCCATGACAATGCTTCCCAGGAGCGCGATCGTGGCGTGGTCCCACTGACGATGGCCGACGCTCCTTCCATGTATTCCTATGATCCGTGGGAGCGGATCAACCGCTTTACCTATCGATTCAATGCGCGCTTCGATGAGGCGGTATTTCTTCCTGTGTCCGATCAGTATCGCCGTATTCCGCGACCGGTTCGCTCCGGGGTCCACAATTTCTTTGCAAATCTGGGAGAGGTAAACACGGTCGTTAATTATGTCCTCCAGCTGCACGGAGCGGCCGGCGTGCATAGCCTGGGGCGATTCGTGATCAACAGCACGATAGGCATCGGCGGCCTGTTCGATGTGGCGGCCAAGTTTCATTTGAAGAGGGAGCCAACCGGCTTTGGCACCACATTAGCCGGCTGGGGAATGCATCCGGGGCCCTACTTGGTCATTCCGATTTTGGGTCCGGCGACGCTGCGCGACGGAGTCGGTCTAGTGGCTGATTACGGAGTTTCCTACGTAATCGACATCGCCCATCTGTACCGCGGTTATCAGACTTGGGCATTGGGGGCTGTCGACGGTGTCGATCAGCGCGCAAACACCAGCTTTCGCTATTACGCAACCGGTTCACCGTTTGAATATGAAACGGTGCGATTTCTTTATGTGCACAGAGAGCTGATCGAGGACGCTGCGTTACACGCCACGGAGCATCCGTCGAAGCCTGATCCTAACGAGCCGGCGGGGCGCTGAGCTCGAGCGAGGGCCATTATGAATAGCAGCGCTGGCGCCTTCCCAAGCATTGCGCTGCTGGCCTTGATATTGCCCCTGGCGGCCCTGCTTGGCGGCTGGGGCGCTTGCGCGCTCTGGTATCAGCTTTCGGCTGGACGCGTGATAAAGACCACCAGCGTCGCGCTGTGGGGGGCTTTCAGTTGTGGCGTTCTCGTCGAGCTTTCATTGGGCCGTTTCCTGACGGCCGTGCTCGCGTTCGGCGCCGCTTTCACCGGTTTGCTTCTCTGGTGGCGCCGACTGCGGCCATCCAATGACCGAGAATGGGCCGATGATGTAGCTCGCATGACGACGGGCGTCGTGAAGGATGGCTGCGTCACGCTGCGGAACGTTCGCAATTTTCATTGGCACACAAACTCGGACTATGTCCAGCGTTGGGAAACACGCACGTACGACCTGCGCACCCTCGATGCTGTCGATTTGATCCTGTCGTACTGGTCAAATCGGGCGATTGCGCACGTGCTGATCTCGTTTGGCTTCAGCAATGACGAGCACGTCGTGTTTTCGGTAGAGATTCGCCGTCAGCAGGGTGATCAATACTCAGAGCTTGGCGGCTTCTTTAAGGAGTTCGGCCTCAGCGTAATCGCCGCGGACGAGCGCGACATCATATACGTGCGCACCAATGTGCGCGGCGAGGACGACTATCTCTATCGAATTCGACTCTCTGAATCGGCGATGCGCTTGTTGTTCCTGGCCTATGTCGACCAGGCGAACGAACTCGTATCCAAGCCGCGTTTCTACAACACGCTGAGCGTCAACTGTACTACGCTCGTCTATCACATGATGAAGCACGTTGTGGGTTATTTACCTTGGGATTATCGGCTGCTCTTGTCAGGCTACCTGCCCGAGTATTTCTACCGGGTCGGCGCGTTGGACAGGCGGTATACGTTACAGCAGCTGCGCACGTTCGGGCGCATTACCGAACGCGCAAAGCGCTCAGGCCGGAGCGAGGAGTTCTCGGCCGATATTCGGCGCAGCGTGCCAAGACTTGCGCTTCAAGCCTCGGCTACTGGGAAGTCTTAAGACAGGCGCTTTGCCGTGTCGCCATCGGCTGCCGGATGCTGCTACTTCTTCTCGGGCACCTTCTTGCCTGCGCGACGGGCCTCCGCGAGGCCGATTGCGATTGCCTGTTTTCGGCTCTTGACCTTTGTCCCGGAGCGGCCACTCCGTAAGGTCCCGCGTTTCATTTCGTGCATTACCTTTTCGACCTTGCGGCCGCTCGCTTTGCTGTACCTTCTCGCCATAGCTGTGATCTCCAGAGAGGATGAAACCAGCGCTGGTTAGTTCACCCGCAGGCCTGCGATCTTGGCAAGACTTACCAACCTGCAGGATGGTTCTGTGGCGACTTGACGCTGGCCGATGGGATCGGAATCAAAGTGCTCTTGCCTATTGTCCTGATCGCATGATCAGCTGAGCCGTCAGAAGGCGGTGTAGGATAAAACCGCAATCGGTTGTCAGAAAAGACGGCAGATCGCCGACCGACTGTCTTCCTCCAGAACAGCCTCGACGGCAAGTGGGTATAGGCTATTTGGCGAGCAGCAAGAAACCCGAAAAACAATGTGGGCAAAGGGAGAATGCGCACAAGTCACGGATCATGACCTGCCTGTTGGGCCGTGACTACGCCTAGCTGCTGCCGTCCGGTTTGCGTACGTCAAAAGCCACCGGCAACGATAAGCCGTCAGCGAATCGCAGGGTCAATACCACATGATCTCCCGGCTTGATCGACCGAGCCGGCTGCATGAGCATGATGTGTAAGCCGCGCGGTGCAAAGCTGATCTGCGAATGCGGCTCAATCCGAACGCTGCCAATCGGCAGCATCCTTTCTACGCCGTCCTGATTGCGGCTTGCATGAAACATTACCGCAACGTAATCAGGAGTCGATGCGCTAACCAGCGTGACAGCGCGATCGCTGCCGTTGCGCACAGTTACATAGCCCGCGGCCGGTATGCCGCTTGGCAGCCAACGAATCCAGGCGTCACTTGCGCTCACTTGCGGCGCGCCGTCGCCGAGGACGCACACCGCCGGCACGAGCGCTAGCGCAAGCGCGCTTGCCGCGAGCAGTTTGCGCAAGCTTCGCAATGTCATGGAAGATGTTCAACATGCATAGCTTGCCCCCAGGCTTGCGCTCCAGTGCGGTCCTGCCTGCTAGCCATCGAGCTTGTTGTCGATGACCGTACTGGCAGTGGCCGACGGGCTCGCCAGCGCTCGGCTAGCGGCCGTTTTGATTCAGTGGCCCTTGAGGCGGCCATGGCAGATGCGTTTATAGTGGAGTCCAAGGCTCATGGTACCGAGTAGCCAGGTCGGAACTCAACAGCCGGCTCATTTTGGCGCTCGGCATTGCGCCTCTGGCAGCGGCCATTGATGATGAGGTCGAAGGTTTCGCCCGCGCGCATGATAATAGCGAGCGCCGACGATGCTATCGGCGCGACCCGTGCACGTGCCGCAGTAGATCCTATCCGGGGGTACGTTTAGATTGCTCGCGCCGTAGGCTTGTGAGCCTCACATCCCAAGAGATTTCGAGATCGTAAATCGAGCCATGACGGGCTCGAGGGGATGCTCGTGGACGTCAGCCCGGCCATCGGGGTAGGCACCAATCTCGGATTTAAGCCGGTCGACATACCAAAACTGCGCGGCCGCAGCTTGCGTATTCAGCACGTTATATACGCCGATGGTGGCATTCCAGCCCTCGGCGAAAGCGTAGTGCATATCGACGTTCAGCTCGCCGAAACCCCGGCCGTTTACCTGACCCGCCAGCGTCGGAGCGACCGCACAGTTAGGCGAATGGGGGAAATCCCTGGCGGCCGCGGAATCCGCGCAAGGGCCTGACGACAATGGATAGTTGCCCAGATACCGGTACTCCAGGCCCCCGGACCAGCCACCAAGATCCTTCAGATACAGCGCGAACAAGCCGCTCCGCGCTGGCGCATCCGTAATGTACTTGCCCAGATGGCCGGTACCGTCATCAAAATCGCGCGTGAACCGCGTGTGATTCCCGGAAAAGCTGCCGTAAAATTCCAGCCATTGTCGGACTACATGGGTCACATTGACCTCGTAACCGTAGCGCCGACTTGGGGGTCCGGCGATGTCCGTTCCCACGTCCGGATTAATAATGGTTTCCGATTGCTGCCAGAGGTTATAGACGGCAAACGTCAATGAAAGATTGGACCTCACCTGGGCGCGAGTCCCGACTTCTTCCCCCTCTTGCTTGGCAAGCAGCGGCGTGCCCGGCAGCCCCAAGTCGATGCTCTTGTCCTGATTGACGCCACGCAAATCCGCGCTGTGAAACCCCTCGCCGGCGCTCAGATAGAACTCAATATCGTCGCGGGGCGCGTAGATCAGGCTGCCCTTGGGCTGCAGCAGTGTCTGCGAGGCAGTGCCGCCGTTGGTATAGCCGGCGGCCTCGTGTAGCGCTGCGAGGTGATCGATATCTTTGCCGCGCTGGTAGTCGTCGCGAAGCCCCAGGACGCTGCGCAACATCGAAGTCCAGTGGGTAGTCATCTGCAAATAACCAGCGCCAGCAAAAAGATAAACCTGATCGGAATTGGAGAACGAAGCAGGATCGTCCTGTGGTGCGAGTGGTGTGCGCCCCTCGCTCGGCAGCCGACCGACACCCAGCTCGTCGTAGCGGGTGACAATGCCGGCGGAGAGTTCACTGCTGAATCGATCCAAGCCCAGGGGCAGCGTGTAGTTCGCCGCTGTGCCAGCTGTGCTGCGATTTTCAAACTGATCCTCCTGGTCACCGTGAATGGGATCGACGAGAAAGTGAGTGAAGTCGTTATATAGGTGCAATTGGTTGTCGATGAAAAACGAGTTTGCGGTGAGCCGCCCATTGCCTAGACTGTCGTGAAATTGGACCGAGAGGCTTGCGCGCTGTGCGCGACCTCCGTCAGTCGGATCCAATGTTCCAAAGCGAGTCGACACGATCCCTTCTTCGATGGCGCGGATCGGTATGTCGGTCGTATTTGTCCAGCGCTGGTGGTAGTACATGCCAGTGATTGAATAGCCGTTAGCTTCGTCGCCCTCGCTGAAACGCAGCACCACGTTCTCCTTGCGGGCGTCATCGGGAGTGGCAAATGGGCCATCGTAGTGCTGAATTTCCGCAGCGCCTAAGAGGCGCCCGTTTCCAAACGCTGTTGCGCCTGTCGCGAGAATGCGCTGAAAGTCGAAAGTACCTGCGCTAGCGGCCACCTGATCGGGAATGGCATTCCGGTAGGCGATCCGCACCGATCCAACCGAGCCAAAATCGCCCTCGGAAGCGTAGTACGGACCCTTTGTATAGGTGATGCCGGAGGCGAGCTCGGGAATCATGAAGTTCAGATCGGTATATCCCTGTCCGTGCGCATGGGTTGGCTGGTTGATAGGCATGCCATCGACAAAGGTTGCAAGGTCTGTGCCATGGTCGAGGTTATAGCCCCGCATCAGGTACTGGTTCGCTTTGCCCTCTCCGCTGTGCAGCGTGACGATGAGGCCCGGAACCGTCTCCAGGACTTGCCCCGGCCGATAGGCGGGCGTGAGCTGAATCTCCTCGTCCGCTACCACGCCGACACTGGCACTTTCGGCCTGACCCAAGAGATGGGTCCGCTTTGCGGTGACGGTAACCTCGGCAAGTAGAGCAGGCCCGCCGGCGCTGGCAAGCTGAGCATCAAGCGATGCGTCTGCAGCCGCGCTCTTACCCGCCAATGCACATGCGGCAGCCAATACACATCTCAGAGCCCAGCAGCGTGCGCGAGCGACAGGTTCGACCAGGGGATCAATCGGCACAGCTGTTCATTTCTAGGTTGTGCAGGTTGCGGCGGAATAGCCGCTGCGGCTGCCGCGGCACGATCCCTGGTGCGTTCAGCCGCCCAGTGACTGCAGCGCCTTAAGCTCTCTCGCGGGCGCCGCTTGCCCATGTGTGGTACGCGCGGCGGTGCGATCTGGATGCAGGCGGGTTGTGCGCTATAGCCCGGCGTTTCGCGCAATCGTCTTGGCGATGCCCGACCAGTCAATGTCTTCACCTTCCGTGGCGATCGTCTGCAGTAAATGATCTCGCAACACATTAAGGAGCGGCATCGGTACGCGCTCCATTTCGGCGGCCTGCCCCACGAGGCGCATGTCCTTGAGGCCCAGGGGCGCAGCGAAGCCCGCCGGCCGAAACCGGCCCTCTGCGAGAAGCGCGCCGTAGACTCGAAATACCGGCGCGTCGAACAAGGTGCCGGTCAATATCTCCAGCAACTTGTGTCGCGTGACTCCGCCCTTCTCAGCAAGCGTCATCGCTTCGCCAAGTGACTCGATCGCCGATAGAATCATGAAGTTGCCGCACAGCTTAACGAGGCATGCGGCGGCCGGCGTTGCAGCGACGTAGAACACGCGTTGACTGAATGCGGCAAACAGCGGCTTAGCATACTCGACGTCGGCGCTCGCTCCGGCAGCGGCCACGAATAACTTTGCGGCCGCAGCGGCATCGGGACGGCCGAATACCGGTGCCGCCACGAAGCGCTGGCCTCGCTCAGAATGTCGCCCTGCCGCATTCGTGGCTGCGGCGACGGAAATCGTACTCAAGGATATGTGCAGCGCATTGGGCCTGAGGCCCGTAAGTAAGCCATTCTCGCCGGACAGCACGGTCTCCAGAGCGAGGTCGTCGGCGAGCATGCTGAAGACGACCTCCGCCCCCGAGGCCGCATCTCTGGCAGTTGCAGCCTGCAGCGCACCCGCATCAACCAGAGAACGGGCCTTTTGCGCCGAGCGATTCCATAGCACGACAGCGTGCCGCGCGTGGACCAAATGGCTGGCTATAGGCAGGCCCATGTTTCCGAGGCCAATAAAACCGATCTTCATTGCTGCCTCCTAGGCGAAGGTCTGGAAGCGGCCGGCGTGATAGTCTGCGTAAGCCTCGCGAATCTCGTCGGGCGAGTTCATGACGAATGGCCCATGAGCGACGACGGACTCATAGATCGGATCGGCATGCCCGAACACGAATACCGATGACGTGAGCGCTTCGATCTCGACGGCATCTCCGGCGCCGAGCTCAGCCAACTCGAACTCCCGCACGGCGGTTCCGGCCACGCGGATATCGCCGCGCACGGCATAAAGGAACACATCGCGACCGTACAAGCCTTCAAATATCGCGCGCCCGCCTGGTTGAGCCTCGACGGTGGACATGAAAGCGCCGGTGAGCGAATGCACCGGCCCTCGGACGCCTTGCCAGTCTCCCGCGATGAGATGAACGGTACAGCGTCCCTCATCGGCGCGAATCGCGGGGATCGCTTCCTGCTGTAACCCAATGTAGCGCGGTGCTGTCCTTTTCAGGCGCGCAGGCAGGTTGACCCACAATTGCAGAATCTCCAATTGGCCGCCGTCGCGCTTGAAACTCGCAGGCGAAACTTCCTCATGAATGATCCCGGCCCCGGCGGTCATCCACTGAATGCCGCCTGCCTGTATGACGCTTTCGTGCCCGGCGCTGTCGCGATGAGCCAGAACCCCTTGCACAATAAAGGTGACCGTTTCGAAGCCCCTATGCGGATGCGGTCCAAACGGCAGCCCGGCGTTGCCCGCGGGATAGATTTGCGGGCCATGATGATTGAAAAACAAAAATGCGCCAAGACGCTCCAATCCCGGAGCCGGCAGCGGGCGGCGCGTCGTCAGCTCTCCGATGTCATCACGCAAGGCTGCATGGCGCCGCCGCACGATACGCAGCCCCGACACATCTTGTGAATGGACTGCAACAGGGTCGCTCGCAGGAAACGTCTCCTCGAGCGCCTCATCCAAGCGCGAATCAAGCGAACCTTCATCCTGGGGATTCTCGCTCATGGCTTCTCAGATCGCAGTGGCGGATTGATCCTAATGCGTTTTCGCGCGGTTTTCTGGAGTATCTGCGCCCGCGCTTTCTGCGAGCTTGCGCAGCGAGAGCATATGCGCTGCCCTTGGGGTTGTGTTAAGCATTCTGCCGGGCGCGGTGTTACTCAGCGCAGCCAAGGGCGCAGCACGCGCCGCACAGGCTTCGTCACGGACGCGCTGACACTGGGATCTAGCAGGTGTCGCCGGCGCAAGTGCCGAATCGCGGCCTGCGCGGTCGACTTCGATAACCCAGTCTTGGTCGCAATGGTCTGCAAGCTGACTGAGATTGCGTCTCGGCGTCTAATTGCCGCCTGTCGCAACAGAAACAGGTAAACAATGAACGCCGCCGGGCGGCGGTCATGCCCGACCAGATCCGGCAACAAAATGTCCACGACGTAGGCGTCCAAAGTCAGGCGTTCCATAGTAATTATTACTATAGCATTAATTAATACAGCAACAGATTAGTCGCGGTGATAATGGCGCATCGGATGCGTGGCAGGGATTTATGATTACTCAGCTAAAGTTCGTCGGCATACCCGTACGCGACCAAGCTCGGGCGCTCAAGTTCTATACCGAGCAGTTAGGCTTCGAGGTTGCTACCGATCAGCCATTTAACGACCAGCAACGCTGGATTGAACTGCGCATTGCGAACGCGGCGACGCGTGTGGTGCTGTTTACGCCGGAAGGCCATGAGGCACGGATCGGCACTTTCTTTAATGGCTCATTCGCATGTGATGATGTCGAAGGTACGTTTCGGCAATTGCGCAGTCGCGGCGTTGAGTTCGTGAGAGAGCCGGAAAAGCAGCACTGGGGAACGATGGCAATTTTCCGTGATCCAGACGGCAATCAATTCGTGCTGTCGTCCAGCTAGCCTGCACTCACTGGTGGGCGCAACGCCGCAGGCGAGGCACGCCGTCGCGCCACGTAGGCAAGAGCCACGATGGCGGCGCTAGCCGTACTCCAAAGTAGCTGCTTGCGCAGATCAGGCGTTAGCGCCATCAGAATCAACACCGCCGCAATGCCGCCGACGACCGACCAGCTGAGCCACGGGAAAAGCCACATCTTGAGCGTGAGTTCTACTCCCTCGCTTTCGAGGCGCCGTCGCAGGCGAATCTCGCCGAGTGCGACGACCATATAAATCATCAGGATGATCGCGCCCGAGGTGTTGATCAGAAATAGGAATACCCCGTTTGGGGAATGGATTGAGGCCGCGGCTGCCAGAAATCCCGCGCTGCTACCCAACAAGATACCGCGGCGTGGAACGCAGTTGCCGCCAGTCGCTGCCAGCGACTGGGGCGCATCGCCGCTGCGGGCGAGCTCATGCAGCATACGCGAGGTAATGTAAATCCCGGAATTCAGGCAGGAGAGAACGGCCGTCAACACGATGACCGACATGACGGGGGCGGCGCCGGGAATGTGCATGGTGTTCAGCGCCACGATGAACGGCGAGAAGCCAATCGGCAACATCCGCCACGGTACGATGGCGACGACTACTGCGATGCTCAACACGTAGAAGATGAGTATGCGCAGCGCCACCGTGCGCACGGCCCGGGCGATGTTCTCGGCTGGCCGTGAGGACTCAACTGCGGCAATCGTCGCGACTTCGCTGCCCATCATCGAAAAAATTACGATGGGGATGGCCGTAAGTACCGCCGAGAGACCGTTAGGGAACACACCTCCGGTGCCTACCAGCGTCTGAAAGGTCTGATGCAGCGGTGGGCCAAACAAGCCGATGAATGCGATGCCGACCAAGATAAAGGCCGTCATGGCAGCTACTTTGAGCAACGCGAACCAGAATTCCAACTCGCCGTACGTCTTGACGGAGAATAGGTTCGTGGCCGTCATCAGCGACACCAAGACAAGACCAATTTGCCACACCTCGGCGTCAATTCCTGAGTGCTGCAACCACGGTTGAATGAGCTTGGCTCCCGCAATCGTCTCAACGCCCACGGTGATGACCCAGAAGTACCAGTAGAGCCAGCCCGTCATGAACGCCGCCCAGCGGCCAAGACCGAGCGCCGCATATTCGGCAAAGGATCCGAGACCGGGTCTTGCGTAGGCCATCTCGCCCAACATGCGCATGATGAAGAACACGAGCAAGCCTCCAAGCGCGTAGCTGAGAAGCACTCCCGGTCCGGCGACATTGATTGCGGCGCTGCTGCCGACAAAGATGCCAGCACCGATGATGCCTCCCAAGGCAATCATCGTGACGTGCCTTGGCCGCAGGGTATGCGCAAGTGCGCCCGCAGTTCCGACAGCGCTATGCATCAACCGGTCTCACGTGCGCGCTGTTGTGCATACGTCTTCTTGTGTCCCGATGAAAGCAGTGCTGTTGAATTTCTGCGGTGCTGGCACTGCCAATGTATTTGTGCGGCTCGAAGGCGTATGGTACCAATAAACAGCAGCGTGCGCTTCGGCAGCAAGTGCGCGGCCGCGAACCTTGGGGACGCAGGCAATCAATGGCAGGCTTGCAGCGGCTTGGATCGGATCTATAACTTGAAAACTAGGCGCTCGGCTTTGAACAATTCAATCGGAGCACTCGCGTTAGTGCTCAGCCTCTGCGCGTGCAGCGGCAAGCCTGCCGCGATGAGCGCGCCTTCACCGCCGGCGCCGCATTCAAGCGCCGGCAGCCTTGATGCGGCGCGGCTGGCGCGCGCGGGCGATGAGCCGGACCAATGGTTCACGCCAGGCAGAGACGGCGCGGGGACTTATTACTCGCCGCTGCGTGATATCAACGCGGACAACGCCACCAAGCTCGGTTTTGCCTGGCAATATCACTTGGGAACGCGCCGCGGCCTCGAGGCTACCCCCATCGTCATCGATGGCAGGATGTACGCCGTGGGCAATTTCGGCCGCGTATACGCCGTGGATGCGGCGTCCGGTCGCGAACTCTGGACCTACGATCCTCAAGTCGACGGCCAATGGGGCCGCTACGCCTGCTGCGATGCTGTCAATCGTGGCCTCGCCGTCTGGAAAGGGCGCGTCTACGTCGGCGCGCTCGACGGGTATTTGCATGCGATCGACGCTGCCACCGGGCGACGGCTATGGAAAGTGGACACGCTACTCGCGCGGGGCGCGAAAGCACCTTATACCGTAACGGGCGCACCGGTGGTGGCTGGAAATCTGCTTGTGCTCGGTAGTGGCGGCGCTGATTTTGCTGGCGTTCGCGGTAATGTCGCAGCCTATGACTTGGACACCGGCGCTCTGCGCTGGCGCTTCTTTACCGTGCCGCACGATCCGAAGCTCGGGCCTCAAGAGCACGACTATTTGACCGCTGCAACGAAGAGCTGGGATCCGCACCACCGCTGGGAAGCGGGTAGTGGCGGCACCGTATGGGACGGAATCAACTACGACCCGGACCTGAAGCTCGTTTACGTCGGCACTGCCAACAGCGCGCCCTATAACATCAAAGAGGGCGGCCGCAAAGGCGGCGATGACCTCTATACGGCCGCCATCGTCGCCATTCACGCAGAAACCGGTGAGCTTGCCTGGTACTACCAGGCAACGCCCGGTGACCATTGGGACTACGACAGCACGCAGAAAATGATCCTGGCAGATCTCGACCTGGGACAAGGCGTGCGCCAGGTTCTGATGCAGGCATCGAAGAATGGCTACTACTACGTGCTTGATCGAGGTACCGGGGAATTGCTGTCCGCGCGCAATTTTGCCTTTGTGAATTGGACCAAGGGCATCGATTTGAAGACGGGCAGACCAATACCCAATCCGGGCGCCGAGTACACCCAACACGCAATTCTGCTGTTTCCGGCCAACTCCGGAGCCCACAGCTGGCAGCCGATGTCCTACGACCCGCAGACGCACCTTACCTATATTCCGACGATGGAATGGCCAATGGTGTACATGGACTCCGCGAAGCAGCGCGCCGGCCTTATCGAGGGTTGGTTCACCGTGCCTGCATTTCCTCCGCAGGATTACGACCCCAAGGAGCTGAAAAGCTTGTACGGACCGCTGCCATCGCTCACAGAGCTCGATCGCGGCTTGCCGCCGGCACGCGCCCGCGGATTCTTGCGGGCATGGGATCCGATTCGGCAACATCTGGCTTGGGAAGTTCAAACATCGAGCGAATGGGACGGCGGTGTGCTCTCAACGGCGGGGGGCCTGGTCTTTCAAGGCGATGCCGCCGGCTACTTGAATGTCTATGCGGCGGGTAATGGTAGTCGGCTAGCCCATATCGAGCTCGGAACCGGTGTTCTCGCGGCGCCAATGACCTACCGCATTGGGAGCACTCAGTATGTCGCGGTGCTTGCAGGCTACGGCGGCAACGCGGTCAACTATCCGCTGCGTGAAGCTACCGCAGCCTACACGCGCGATAATGAAGGCAGGATAATAGCGCTGAAGTTGGGCGGCGCGGAGGTGCCGCTCCCGCCAGTGCTTGCGCAGCAGCCATTTCCGGCACCGCCGCCGCGCGAAGGGCCGCCTGCCAAGGTCGCTACTGGCGAGATTCTCTACAATCGCTACTGTGGCCGCTGCCACATTCTCGGCCGCGGAATTTTGCCGGATCTGCGCCGCCTGAGCGCTGATCAACACAGGATGTTTTACGACATCGTGCTAAACGGCGCGCTTGTGCCCCTGGGCATGGGCCGTTGGGACGATGTCCTGTCGCGCTCCGACGCCGAGGCGATTCACGCCTATATCGTCGATGAAGCATGGAAAGTCGCGCCGCGGCCGTGATCATGAGCGTCCGAGCTCCTCGGTTTGGGATGATCATCAGCGCTCTCGCGAGCATGGTTGTGCTGACAAGTGCCGTAAACGCGGCGCATTTCGGATTTCAAATGACCAGCACCGATCTGCCACCCGGACGACAAATTGCGGAGCAACACACCGCGAACGTATTCGGCTGTCATGGGGGCAATCAGTCCCCCGCACTTGGGTGGAGCGGCGCCCCGGTCGGAACCCAGAGTCTGGCAGTCACAATGTTCGACCCTTATAAGCCGCCGGCTTCGGGGTGGTGGCACTGGATTGTTTACGATTTGCCGCCTGCTACTACGGGGTTGCCGCGTGGGGCCGGCTCTGTCGGAGGCACTGGTCTGCCAGCTGGCGCCAAGCAGGGCCTGCCGGACGGCGATGCACCGCAGGCGCATTATTACGGGCCGTGTCCCGACGTTGGCGATCCACCGCATCACTATTTAATTACCATCTACGCACTGAGCGTTGCCCATCTGGACGTGCCAGCTACCGCAACCGCGGCCGATATCGACTATGTTATTGCGGGCAAGGCAATCGGCAAGATATCGATCACGCGGTCCTATCAACGGCCATCCATTGGCGACAAATAGCGGCAGACGAGGTGATGTGCCCGGCGCGAGCCAAAGAGCTTGTGCCTTCTGCTGAGCGGCGATTAAGGCGTCTTCTACTGTCTGCAATCTTCACATACGGAAACTAGGAATTGCCTGCGGTCCCGGCCGCGCAGCGCCACCGCCGGGTTAGGATGCCGCAAGCTGCTGGGCGCGGCGTTTCCCCCGCGCGGCTTGAGGCACGGAATGCAGCTGACGCATGATAACGTACTCGGCTGTGCCGCCAGTCCACTCGAGATCTTGCATCACTTGGAGAGAGCCTCGTGAAAAAGATGCGCGTCGTGCAAATCTCCCGGCCCAACGGGCCTTTTGAACTCGTCGAACGCGAAATCCCGTCGCCTGGCGACGGATCCGTCCGGGTCAAGGTTGAGGCCTGCGGCATCTGCCACAGCGACTCACTCGCCAAGAGCGGTGCCATGCCGGGGATTAAGTATCCGCGCGTGCCGGGTCATGAGGTCATAGGCACCATTGACGCGCTCGGGTCAGGGGTTGGCGGGCTTACTCCTGGTCAGCGGGTCGGCGTGGGCTGGCACGGTGGCTATTGCGGCCACTGCACGGCGTGTCGCCACGGGGATTTCTTTGCCTGCGTATGGGGGCGGATCACGGGGCTCACCCACGATGGCGGCTACGCGGAGTACATGATCGCGCACTCCAGCGCGCTTGCAATATTGCCTGCGGAAATCTCCGCAATCGCCGCAGGCCCCCTGGTCTGCGCCGGAGTCACGACATTCAACGCCCTGCGTAACAGCGGCGCACGAGCCGGCGAGAACGTTGCAATTCTAGGCATCGGCGGGCTCGGACATCTGGCGGTGCAATTTGCCGCCAAGATGGGCTTTCGAACTTTGGCGATAGCACGCGGCCGTGACAAGGAGCTCCTCGCCCGAAAACTGGGCGCGCATCACTACATCGATAGTCAAGCGCAAGACGTCTCTGCCGAGCTGCTCAAAGTTGGCGGCGCAAAGATAATTCTTGCCACCGTTACAGACGCCGATGCAATGACGGCAACGCTCGGCGGCCTCGCCGTGCATGGGAAATTGCTCGTGCTCGGCGCTCCCCATGAACCTCTCAAGGTTCCGGCGCTAGTGCTGATTGGCGGTCGCCGCTCGGTCGCAGGATGGTATTCGGGGACCGCTGTCGATTCGCAGGATACGGTCGAATTCAGCGTACTCGCTGGTGTCAACGCCATGACCGAGGCCTTTCCGCTCGAGCGCGCGAGTGAAGCCTACGACCATATGATGAGCGGCAAGGTGCGTTTTCGCGCAGTGCTGTCGATCACACACTGACAGCGCTCAGGCGAGGCTTTTCGCACCCGACCGAGTCGAGTGTTCCTCAGAGACGGCTGCGATAATCGGTCTGTACTTTCCTGATCCTTTTGTTGGTACCAAAGAACGCGTGACGCGACATGTCGGCGGTGTACTTGCTCGCGGGCGGATTGCGGCCAAGACCTTCAGCCAGAGCGCGAATGTGGTGCGGCCCTGCGCCGCAACAGATGCCGAGATAGTTAATGCCAAGTGCAAACGCTTCGCGGCCAAAAGTCTGCATCTGCGAGCGTGTGCAAACGAATGGATCGAGTCCGGTCGGGAACGCGCGCGCATCACCGCAGCACGGATCCGTGAGCGACATGAACGACGGCTGACTTGCGGTTGTGCGATACGGTACCGGAAGGGCTGCGACGTGACATTTCACCGCTTGTCGGATTTCGCGCAGTAGCGGCATCATTGTATCCGGACCGCGATGGCAGTTGAGTCCCACAACATCGGCCCCGGCATCCTCCAAGCGCTTGCAGGCTTCGGCGGCCGACCAGCCGTCACGCAGCTGCTCTTCACGATGGATCGATACGGTCACGACCGCGGGGACTTTCGAGTATTTCCTGATGGCCTCGAGAGCCATTAGAGCTTCTGCGCCCCAGGAATACGTTTCAGCCACGATGTAGTCCACGCCGGCTTCGGCTGCCCAGCCGACCTGTTCGGCAAAGATCTTCTCGACGTCCTTCAGCGCCTTCTTGTCCGCCGGATCATAAATGTTGGTATTGCAGATGTCTCCCGCGAACAAGGTGCCGGTCTCGCGTGCCACCTTTTTCGCAATCTTGAGCGCCATGTGATTCATGGGCTCCAGGTCCTTTTCCCGTCCGATGACGCGCAACTTCTCCCGGTGCACGTAATAGGTGAGCGCCTGCGTGACATCGGAGCCCGCATGAACGAAATCGCGATGTAGCTGTTCGACCACTTCCGGATGTTCGATGAGGACTTCTGGAACGAACGCTCCTGCTTGCAGGTACCCGCGACGTTCAAGCTCGAATACGTAGCCTTCCGCGATGATCACCGGACCCCGCGCAAGACGCGCCATGAGCCCGGGTCCTTTATGGGATGCAGTGCTGGCTGGGTTGCGGGATTTTGCCTTCGACTTCTTTTTTGCACGTGTGATCATGTCGTTCTCCAATGCTGATAGCGAAATACGAGATTAACTGAAGATTCGCTGCGGCCGTCAGGATCGCATGCGCAGCCCTTGCGGATCGAAGGCGGCGGCATCGAGCCGGCGCGCTGCGCGGCGCTCGCCGAGGATCTCGACTTCAAAACCATCGTTCGAGCGCGTCAGCTCAGCGGGGATGTATCCAAGCGCAATGGACGCCTTGGCGCTGTGTCCATACCCGCCGGACGTCACTGCACCGATAACTTTGCCAGCATGCCAGATGGGCTCATCGCCGCTGGCATCCGCGTCAGCGGCAGCAACGGAGAACGCGACGAGGCGCAGGGTGCCGCCTTGTTCCTTTTCCTTGAGAGCTGCAGAGCGCCCGATGAAGTCGCCCTTATTGAGATCGACAAAGCGGCCGAGACCCGCTTCGTAGGGTCCGTAGATCGGGCGAAATTCTCGGGCCCAAGTGCCGAAACTTTTCTCGAGCCGCATAGCGTTCAGCGCGCGCGCGCCGATGAGCCGCAAGCCATATGCATGCCCAGCCTTTACAAGAAGATCATACAAGACGCGCTGGTAGTCAGTTGTGACCCAGATTTCGAAGCCGAGGTCACCAGTGAAGGATATGCGTCCCACCAGCGCGGGCACCATACCAATGTCCATGCGCCGGAAGGTGAGGAACGGAAACGCAGCATTGGACAGATCTTCGCGCACCAGGCCCTGCAGGAGTGCGCGGGCGCGAGGCCCGGCCACTGACAGCCCGACATACTCGGTTGCACACGGGCGAACGCGCACGCCGCTTGTCGGCGCGTGGTGCTCGAACCAGCGCAGGTAGTAGTTCTCGGCCGCCAGCGTGCCGATTAAAAAGATGCGGCTCTGCTCCAGGCGTCCTAGGGTGAAATCGCCGATCAGCTTACCGCGTTCATTGAGCATCGGCGTGAGAGCGATTCGGCCCACCGGTGGAACATGGTTGGCCATGACCTGGGAGAGCCAATCCGCGGCGCCCGGCCCCTCGACTTCAAACTTGCCGTAGGTCGAGATTTCAAGGAGGCCTACGGCCTCGCGCACCGCACGGCATTCTGCAGCGACGTGCTCGTGAGCGTTTGAGCGCCGAAAGGTCACGGACTCGGTAGGGGCAGCGCCCGCCGGCGCGAACCAGAGTGCGTGCTCCAACCCGCAGTATTCGCCGAAAACCGCGTTTTCGGCGGCTAGACGCTCGTACACCGGTGTGGTGCGCAATGGCCGCGCCGCCTCGAGCTCCTCGTTCGGAAAACGGATGCGAAAACGCCGCGAATAATTCTCCCTGACCTTGGCATTGGTGTAAGCAAGCGTCGCCCAATCGCCGTACCGCGCAACATCCATGCCCCAGATATCCGCGCCCGGGTCGCCATCCACCATCCAGTGCGCGAGCGCAAGCCCCACGCCGCCCCCTTGGCTGAAACCCGCCATGACACCGCATGCGACCCAGAAGTTTCGTAGTCCCCTGATAGGCCCGATCAAAGGATTGCCATCGGGCGCAAACGTGAATGGTCCGTTGATAACTTGTCTGATGCCTACTTTGCCGAGCGATGGGAAGTGCTCGAATCCAACCTCAAGGCTGGGCGCAATGCGCTCAAGATCGTTCGGCAAAAGGTCCTGACCGAAATCCCAGGGCGTTGTGCGCTCCGACCAAGGCACTCCGGCGCGCTCGTACGTGCCCATCAGCATCCCGCCGCGCTCCTGACGCAGGTAAATCTCGCCTTCGAAATCGATGCAATGCAGCTGTTCGGGTTTGCCGGCGAGCTCTGGCAAATCCTCGGTGAGCAGGTACTGGTGTTGCATCGCGAGCACCGGTATTTCGAGGCCGACCATGCGCCCAACCTCGCGCGCCCAAAGACCGCCGGCATTCACCACATGTTCAGCGTGTACGCTGCCGTGCTCGGTGATTACGTCCCAGGTGCCATCGGAGCGAGTCTTGAGATCGGTTACCCGGGTGTGTCGTACAACTTCGGCGCCGCCGATTTCCGCTGATTTCGCATACGCATGCGTGACACCGTAAGGATCCACGTGGCCCTCAATGGGATCAAGCATGGCCCCCGCGAAATGCTTCTTGTTCATGAGCGGAAACAGTTTTGCTGCTTCGTCAACGGAAAGAATCTCGAGTTCCATACCCAGATAGCGGCCGCGTGCTTGCGCCATTTTCAGCCAATCGAGCCGCTCCTCGCGTCCCCGCAAGCATGATGCCGCCCGTGACGTGCATCCCGCAGGATTGACCTGAGATTCTTTCCAGTTCCTCGTAGAGCTTGATGGTGTACTGCTGCAGTTTGGCAACGTTCGGGTCACCATTGATGGTGTGCATCCCTCCGGCAGCATGCCAAGTTGAGCCTGACGTCAGTTCGGCTCTTTCAATCAGCAGCACATCTTTCCATCCAGCTCTCGTCAGGTGATACAGAACGCTTACGCCGACGACGCCGCCGCCGATCACCACTGCTTGTACGTGTTTTCTCATCGACGTTTTCCGCGCATTAACAGTGAATGGCCGACAGCCCGATCGTGCCACGTGACCCCGGCGCGGCGCGCTCCGCGGCCATTGGCTGTGTTGATTCCACTTTGCGGCGTGCGCCGCTCAAGAATTGGAAACTGCGAGACGCAGGGGAGGGTCGGCAAGCCCGGGTCGATTGCCAAATCGCGCGATGAGCCATGAGCGAAACAGTGCTATGGCAGTGTCTCCCAGCCCTTCGGGCTGAGTAATTAGATAGTAGCCGTAGCCGTCATCAAGGATCGCATCAAAGGGTCTAACGAGGCGGCCAGAGTGGATTTCCTCGCTGAAAAGATTGGCATCGACAAGCACGATCCCGGTACCGCTCAATGCGTACTGAACGGCAAGGACCGCAGTGTCAAAAACTAGACCGCCCTCAAAGTTCACCGCACCAAGGGCGAACTGGCGCGAAAACTGCGTCCACAGGTGATGGCGAGGCAAATCGGCGATACGTACGTGGACCAGCTCATTCGCAGCGATGAATTGCGCTAGGCTCTTGCCCGCGTGACGCGCCGCAACATCCGGATGGCACAGCAAGCTCAAGCGCACCGGCCAGAGCAAGTCCGTGACGAGATCGGTGACCGTGGGTTTCGAGTAGACGACTGCCACATCTACATCTGACAACGGCGGCCCTACGCCGTGGGGACTAACGAGGTCGATGTCTACCTCCGCGCACGAGCTGCGGAAGTCGCGCAAGATGGGCACTGCCAGTTGCACTGCAAAACTCGGCGGCATCTGCACACGCAACGTCCGCATCGGCGGCGCACTCTCATTGCGGATGTCGTCGAGCGCATACTCCAGGCGATCAAATGACTTCATGATCGCGGGCAGCAGATGCTGGCCTGCTTTGGTCAGCACCAAGGCGTGCGGTCGGCGCTCAAAGAGTTGCTGTCCAAGAAGCTTCTCCAGGGCGATGACATGTCGTGACAATGCGCTTTGTGATATGAGCAGGGCATTGGCGGCAGCAGTGAAGCTGCCATGCTTGGCAACACCTTCGAAGGCCCGCAGCGCGTTGAGTGGAAGCCAGCGTCGATCGATCGGGGAGTCGGCCATGCGCCAACGATACGCGCGGCGCCGCCTTGGCCGCAACGGGGTTCCTCGAAAGCACCCCCAGACGACTCTAATGCCTGCCCGATGCCTTTTTTCGATAGTGGTATTCAATTTTTCGGCTTTCAGGGACATGTTAAGTATGAAAGCCTGTGTGCGCTATCGGGGCGAATTTGAGGCTGTCCTTAAGCGGCGATTCCACTGCGATACGGCTGGTCCCATGAGCGCAAGCAAACAAGATGTGATCGTAACCGCGTCCCCGCATCGAATTCGGTCGATCGACATCTCGCACCATCGGCTCGCGTTCAGCCCGCCTTTCCAAGCAAGCTGGGACAGCAAACCACGCAATCACTTCGATGCGACGATCGTGCGAGTCGCGACAGATACCGGGTTTGTCGGCTACGGTTCGGGAGATCGTATGCTGGGCTTTGCCGGCCATGAACACCTCTTCATAGGCCAGGATCCGCTCGCCCTGGAACGCCACTACCGCGTTCTTTCGCATATCGACTTTCACTACGGGCGCTGCTGGCCGCTGGACCTCGCTCTTTGGGATCTTGCCGGCAAGATTGCTGGCCAGCCATGCTGGAAGCTCTTAGGTGCGCTTGCGAGCCGCGTGCGTGCATACGCCTCGTGCGGCGTATTGCGCGATGCGGGTGCGCTTGCGGAGCAGGCCGAGCGATTGCTCGCGCAGGGATTTCAGGCATTGAAGTTGCGCTTTCACCGCGGCGACTGGCGCGATGACATGCGCGCGCTCGAAGCCGTGCGTTCGCGGGTCGGCGAGCGTTTAGAGCTTCTCGTCGACTGCAACCAGGGCTGGCGTCTGCCTTGGGATACGGAAGCATCCTGGACATTTAAAGATGCTCTTGCGGTTGCTCGCGAGCTAGAAAAGCTCAATGTCTATTGGATGGAGGAGCCTCTGCATCGGGCTGACCTTGCAGGAATGCGCTCGCTGCGCGAGGCGACCGATGTCCGCATTGCGGGCGGAGAGATGGCGCGCCAATTGAGCGAGCTGCGAGATCTGCTAAGCGGCGGCTGTGTAGACGTGGTGCAGCCGGATGCAGCGCTGGTCGGTGGCATCACCGGACTGCGGCGCATCGTGGTCATGGCGCAGGAGCAACACATCGTCTTTACGCCGCACACATGGACGAACGGCATGGGAGTGACCGCCAATGCGCATCTGGCCGCAGGGCTCGCAGAGGCTTCGTTTCTTGAGTATCCGTTCGACCCGCCCGATTGGGGGCTCGAGCGGCGTGACTACATGATGACCGAGCCGCTTGTCGTTGACCGCCACGGCTGGATCAATCTCAGTAACGCCCCTGGAATGGGATACACACTCGATGAGGCTTTGCTTGCGGGCACCGTTGTTAGTGGGCGGAATTACTGACCGCGAGTTCCGCGCTGTTTGCCGTTGGCGCCGACGGCGTATGCTTGGCGGCCAATGACTCGCCACATTCGCAGCGCGGTGCGCGCCGATCAACCGCGCCTCGAGCAACTCATCGCAGAATCTGCCCGCACCTTGGGTACGCGTGCATATCGCTCTGAGCAAATTGAAGCGGCATTGCGCGGCGCCTTCGGTGTGGATACTCAGCTGATTGACGATGGTACTTACTTCGTCGCTGAGCTTGGCGGCGTGATTGTCGGGTGTGGCGGCTGGAGTCGCCGCAGCACTCTGTTCGGAAGCGATCGCCATGCCCAGCGTGACGCCCGTGAGTTGAACCCGCAGACCGATGCCGCAAGAATCCGGGCGTTCTTTGTCGCGCCGGAGCACGCGCGTCAGGGAATTGGGCGGGCGCTGCTCATGCGTTGCGAAGCTGCGGCACAGGCACAGGGCTTCACGCGGTTTGAGCTTATGGGCACCCTGACGGGCGTGCCCTTCTACCAGGCTCTCGGCTATGAGCCGGGGGAGGTGGTGCACTTCGCCGCAACGCCCGAAGTCATGATTGAGTTTGTGCCGATGCGCAAGACGCTAGGGCTTTGAGCGACCGGTCGCGCGCGCTCAAGCCGGGGGCTTGTCGCCCGAGAACTTCACGGGAGTCGCGCCGCTCACCGGTCCGATCGTCGCGGTGTCGCTTACGAACAAGTGTACTTCGCGCTCAAATCGCAGATTTCCTTGAACAACCGCTCCCGATCCGATCACGATCTTGGGCGTGTCGTTCGAGCCCCAGTGAAAGAACCAGAACACGTCGGTGGATCCCTTTTCCACGAGCAGTCCACCGTCAACGTGCGAGTTGCTGCCGATATCCATGTCGCCGCTGACAGTCTTGATGAGGCCACCGACATGCGCGCCTTCGAGCAAAATCTTGCCATTCACGTTTGATAGGCCGCCGCCGACGTCGGCTCCGGAGTGCAGTGTCAGCTTGCCATTCACGGCGGAGATACCGTGCGAGACGCTCGCGCCAGTGTCAAGAGTGATTGCCCCGTTCACAGTGTGCAATTCGTCCGCCGTCGCGTGCTCGCCTAATTCGATCTTGCCGTTGACCGTTTCCGCGCCCGCCACCGCGGCATTGGCATCGACGCGGATGGAGCCGTTCACGGTCGACGCATCCTCCTTTTTTCGGCCCGCGCTTACCTGGATCGAATCATTGACCGAATGGCTCGTTTCCTCATCGGAAGATTTAGCATGCGCGGCCTTCTCGCCGCCCTTTGATTGACTGTCATCAGCATTGACACAGCCCAGCAGCGCGCCGAAAACAGCAACAAGAATAACGGTGATGTAGCGCGTCATGATTCTCTCCTGCGGAATCCATTGTGACAAAACTGCGGTCTTCGAGGCCAGTCTGCGTGAGACGGGCTGCAGCATCATCGCGCCGAGCCGAGAAGCTGATGCGCGCGCTTTGCTAGGCCTTTGCCGTTCTGCGTGGAACCTTGACCTCGAAGACGGTGCGTTTGGCATTAGCAGTCTGAACTTGTATAGCGCCCCGATGCGCATGCACAATTTGCTGCACGATGTAGAGTCCGAGCCCGAGTCCCTGGTTTTGCCCTGGCTGACGCTGGCCGCCTTGAAAAGGCTCGAACAGATGCGGCAGTACATGAGGTGCAATGCTGCCCTCATTGCTCACCGACAGCACGACGCCGTCGCAGTGCGAACCGTCGAGGCGTACCTCGACGCGTGCGGCTGGCGTCCCGTGCTGCAGAGCATTACCAATGAGATTAGAGGTTGCCTGTGCGAGACGATCCGCATCCCACTCGCCCGTGAGATTGCCGTCCTGCTGCAGCTCGATCTGACACTCGGGAAACGCCGTCTCGTATTCGCGTACTATTTTTTGAACCGGTTCCGCAAGATCCGATTGGCTCAGTTTGAGCGGAATCCCGCCAGCAAGCCGCGCGCGCGCAAGATCAAGCAGATCATCGATCATGCGCGTCATACGACGACCGCTTGTGACAATGCGCTTAGCGGTCGCACGGACAGTGTCGTCGGTGGACTGGTGCTGCACCATGTGCGCAGCCATCAGAATCGCGCTCAGGGGGTTGCGCAAATCGTGGCCGAGGACTGCCATGAACATTTCATTGAGGCGCAGCGCTTCGGTTCTCTCCTGGAGCTGCCGCGCTAGCTCCTGCTTCTGACGAGCGAGACGGAAAAATACATCTGCCTTGCCTTCAAGGATGTGCGGCTCAATCGGTTTGTACAGGAAATCCACGGCACCGCTTTCATATCCCTTGAATAGGCGATGTTGATCGCGCGCCGCGGCCGTTACGAATATGATCGGGATCTCGCGCGTGCGTTCGCTGCCGCGCATCAGCTCGGCAAGTTCGAAGCCGTCCATTTTCGGCATCTGCACGTCAAGCAGCGCGAGAGCGACATCGTGTACCAGCAGCAGCTCAAGAGCCTCCGGACCTGAGCGCGCCGTGAGCACTTCCACATCGTCGCGGCGCAGCAACGCCGAGAGCGCGAGCAGATTCTCTTCGAGATCATCGACGAGTAAACACTTCACGGATTGTCGCACGGCACTCACCCGGCGGCGCGGACAGGCCGCGGCTGAGGCCCGCTGCTTGGCAGCGTCTTCAGCAGCGTCCCGATCTCGTTGAGCGGCAGTACATAGTCTGCCTGCGTTCGTTTGAGCGCCGAAGCCGCCATGTGAGGCACCTGGGCAGTGTCGGGTTCCTGCACGATCGTCAGCCCGCCAGCCTGATGTATAGCAGCAAGTCCCGCGGTGCCGTCCTCGTTCGCGCCAGTCAGGATGATGCCCATAAGGCGCTTGCCGTATATGTCGGCAGCGGATTGGAAGAGCACATCGATGGAAGGCCGGGAGAAGTGCACGAGGTCATCAACCGAGAGCGCAAGTTGCGGTCCTTTGTCGAGCAGCAGGTGGTAGTTAGGAGGAGCGAAGTATACGACGCCAGGATCCACCGGCATCTTGTCTTCCGCTTCTCTTACCGGTAAGGCGCATTTAGGGATGAAAAGCTCCGTGAGAAGACTGGGGCGCTCGCGCGGCAGATGCACGACGATAAACACCGACGCACGTAGTCCGGCTGGCAGGTAGGGCAGCAGGACGGTGAGCGCTTCCACGCCCCCCGCAGATGCTCCCAAGACAATTGCGTCAATTTGACGGTCAGACAGCCTTGCGGCCGGGCTCACAGCAACTCTCTCCTTTGAAAGATGCGGTCCTTATATACAAAGTCAGCGAACGACTGTGCGTGACCGGAGAATCGCAAGGTTTCCTTCATGCCGATTCCCAGGAATCCTTTGCGGCACAGAGCTTCGTGAAACAGTCCCACGGCACGGTCTTGCAGCTCTCGATTGAAGTAAATCAGCACATTGCGACAGGAGACCAGATGAACCTCCGCAAATACACTGTCAGTCGCAAGGCTATGATCCGAAAACACAATATGCCGCCTGAATGCCTTGTCGAAAACGGCGCGCCCATACGCGGCGGTGTAGTACTCGGAGAGCGAGCCACGGCCACCCGACATGCGATGATTCTCCGTGAAGCCTGCGATGCGATCAATTGCATAGATCCCGGCCGCGGCTTTCTGCAGCGCTTGGGGGTTGATATCGGTTGCATAAAGCAGGCTGCGCTCGAGAAGGCCTTCCTCATGCAGCAAGATGGCGAGCGAGTAGACCTCTTCACCGGTGCTGCAGCCGGCCACCCAAACCTTCAGAGAAGGATAGGTGCGCAGGATCGGGATCACCTTTTCACGCAACGAACGAAAATAGGACGGATCCCGAAACATCTCGCTGACGGGCACGGTAAGCAGGCCCAAAACGGCCGAGAACGTGGCAGGCTCGCGCAAAATCTTATCTTGCAGCTGCGAAAGGGTGCTGCAGCCAAAGCGACTGGGCGCACTGCTCAGGCGCCGCTTGAGCGACGCTTCAGCATAACCACGAAAGTCATAGTGATACTTGAGGTAGATGGCGTCTATCAGAAGACGCATCTCGATGTCGGTGGTTTCGGCAGCCACGACGACGTCTCGCTAACCTGGCATCCATACCCGCAGGAGCGACAGGAGTTTCTCAACATCCAGGGGCTTGGCGATGTAGTCATTAGCCCCAGCGGCGAGACATTTCTCCTGATCGTCCTTCATCGCCTTCGCGGTGAGCGCAATGATTGGCAGTTTGCGCCATTCATTGCGCTTGCGGATTTCCCGTGTCGCAGTGATGCCGTCCATCTCGGGCATCATGATATCCATTAGGACAAGGTCAATCGCGTGCGCTGCATCACGCATGCTGCGGTTAAGCGCTTCAATTGCCTCGGCGCCGTTGCGCGCGATCTCGACCTTGGCGCCCTTGGGCTCCAGAAGGCTGGTGAGGGCGAAAATGTTTCTAACATCATCTTCCACCACCAGGATGCGGCGGCCATCGAGTGTTGGCTCGCGCTCACGCGCAGTCTTGAGCATCAGCTGGCGTTCTGCAGACAGCTGCGACTCAACCTGGTGCAGGAATAGAGTGACCTCATCCAGCAGCCGCTCCGGTGAGCGCGCATCCTTGATAATGATCGACTTTGAGAAGCGTCGCAGCGATTGCTCCTCTTCCGCGGTCAATGATCGTCCCGTATAGACAATGACGGGAGGAAAGGACACATCGCCGAGATCTGCCATTTGCTGTAGCAGCTCATAGCCGCTGACGTCGGGAAGATTCAAGTCCATCACCATGCAATCGAAGGTGGTGGCACGCAGCTGAGCCAGCGCCTCGGCGGCGGTACGCACCGCGGTTATCTGGACGTCACCACTGGCGAGAAGTCGTGCAATGCTCTCGCGCTGCCGGTCGTCATCTTCGAGTACTAGCACGTGGCGCCGGCTCTGCGAGAACTTTGCTTCGAGGCGCTGCAGCGCAGCGATCAGCTCTTCGCGCTGCACGGGCTTGAGAGCGTAACCGAGCGCACCCATTGCAAGCGCCTCTTGGCTGTAGTCAGCAACCGAAACCACATGAACAGGAATGTGTCGCGTCTGCGGATTGCGCTTCAACTGATCGAGCACGCCGAGTCCGGAATGATCGGGCAGGTTCATATCGAGGAGCACGGCCTTTGGATGATATGTCTGCGCAGCCGCCACTCCGTCGCCGGCGGTTAGCGTAACCACGCACAGAAAACCGCGCTCGCGCACCAGGTCGCGCATGATGCTGGCAAAGGTCGGATCATCCTCCACGATGAGGATTACCGGTGAATCGGCAGCTAAGCGGTCCCGGTCATCCTCGATTGCACTTGCCAAGGGTGAACGCAGTTTGGGAATTACTGGTGGCGCGGCTGCAACAGCAGACGCGTAGACCCCCGGTGCCGAGGCGTCGGTGGCGCTTGCAACCGCGGCGCGCATGCTCGTTGCGTCCGGAATTTTAATCGGCAGTTTCAGAGTGAATGTGCTGCCTTTGCCTGCGGCGCTTTGTACCTTGATGTCGCCTCCGAGAAGGCGGGCCAGGTCGCGCGAAATCGTAAGCCCAAGGCCGGTGCCGCCGTACCTTCTGTGCGTACTGCCGTCCGCCTGCCGAAAAGCCTCGAAAATGGTTCCATGCTGGGACTCCGGTATCCCAATGCCCGTGTCCCGAACGGCGAACGAGATCGTGTTGCCCGCGCCAGCGACGCGCAGCGCGACCTCACCCCGCTCAGTGAATTTCACGGCGTTGGACAACAGATTCTTGAGGATTTGACTCAAGCGCTGGCGATCGGTTTCAAGCTTATCCGGCGCGCTCGGCTCGACGACTGCGCTGAACCGCAGCCCTTTCTGTTCTGCCATGGGCTGGAACGACTTGACCATATCATCGGCAACGGTCGCAACGGCAATCGGGGCGACCGCCAGTTCGATCTTGCCCGCCTCGACCTTTGACAGATCCAGAATGTCGTTAATGATGGCGAGCAGATCGTTGCCGGCGGCCGAGATGGTGTTGGCGAATTTCACCTGCTCTACCGTCAGGTTGCCGTGCTTGTTGTCGGCAAGGATCTTCGCCAGTATCAGCGAGGAATTGAGCGGCGTGCGCAGCTCGTGGCTCATGTTTGCCAGGAATTCGCTCTTGTATTGATTGGCTCGTTGCAGCTCGGTTGCCCGCTCCAGCAGTACGACCTGGGTCCGTGCCAACTCGTCCCGCTGATGCTCAAGAATTTGCGCCTGCTCTTCGAGCTGCGCATTGGACTGCTCGAGCTGTAGTTGCTGAGACTCTAGTCGTGACTGCGATTCCTTGAGTGCATCCGCCTGAACCTCGAGCTCTTCGTTGGTGACGCGCAGCTCCTCCTGGTTCATCTGCAATTCTTCACCTTGTCGCTGGGTTTCTGCGAGCAACTCTTCCAGGCGCGTTCGATCTTTCGATCCCCGCACCGCGACGCCAAGTGTTTCGGAAATGCGCGCAAGGAGCTCAAGATCATCCGATCGCAGGCGGCGAAAGAAACCCAGCTCTACCGCGCCATAAACGATTCCATCGATGGTTGTTGGCGTAATCACGATCTCGCGGGGAGTCGCAGCACCAACACTTGAACTCACGAGCATGTAGTCGGCTGGAACCTCGCGCATATGAATGACGCGCTTCTCTTGCGCGGCTTGTCCGAGACTGCCTTCCCCAAGGTGCACGGTTGCGCTTTGCGTGCCTTCGATAAACCCGTATCCGGCAACTCGCCTTAGACGATTTTCGCTCTCGGCCACGAACACTGCGCCAATGCGTGCATCCAGATATTCGGCCAGATAGGCAAGAATATGGTTGCCCAAAGTTTCGAGAAGTTGTTCGCCCTGAATTCGGGTAGCCAAACCCATCTGCCCGATTCGAACCCACACCTGAGTTTGCCGCAGCCGATAGTCGCGCGAAGTTCTCAGTGCAGCTGCAGCAACCAGCGCGAGCAGCAGCCCGGAACCGCCCAGCACTACAACAGAGGAAACGCTGGAGGCTCTCAGCCATTCGGCTTGACGCACGGCTAGAGCACCGTGCTCATCTTGGCGCATCTCTGCGATCACGGCGCGCGCACGCTCCATGGCCTCCTTGCCACGGTTCGTGCGCACCATCGCTAGGGCGCCTGCCGCGTCTCCACCTCTGCGCATTGCAATCGTTTTCCCAAGTTCGTCCATCTTGTCTGACGCGAGACGCTGCAAGACGGCGAGGTGCGCGAGCTGTTCGGAGCTACCGGCTAGTAGTGCGCGTGCGTTTGAGAATTCGTTGCTGAGCGCCGCGCTCGCGTTCGTGTATGGAACGAGGTACGTCTCGTTCCCTGTCAGTAAGAAACCGCGTTGACCTGTTTCCGCGTCCTGCAATGTTGAAAGCAGCGCCTGCAGCTGTTCCACAGTCTGCAGCGTGTGTGTGACGCGCTGCGAACTTTCGAGGCTACTTTCAAGGGCACCGTATGAAAGGGCGGCGACTAGGACAATCGCAAGTACGGCAATGACGAAAGCGATTAACGTGCCGGTGGGCAGAGGTGGTCCAACATTGGCACCCCGAAAGGCGCCTGAGATGCGGGAATTGGATGCCTGAGCCATTGTTTGCGTCCGGTTCTGTGCCGGGATGGTAGATGCTAAGCCTACTTCTCTCGATGCACTACGCGTATTGCGCGCTAAAGAAGTAGTCGCTGCCTATTCAAGCTACAGGTTCAGAGGCGTCGGCCACCAGAGATGCAATGTGCGCCAAGCACATCCCTGGCGCGCACCGTCATCATATGGCCAAAGTCATAGCCAATGCACGACTAAGCGTGTGCTAGGGGGACGATTGCGCAAAATGCCCCGAGGTATCAGAGAACACGATCTCGACGCGGCGATTCTGCTGCCGACCCGCTTGCGTCTCGTTAGACGCAACAGGGTAGCTCTTTCCAAGCCCCTTGGCCTGCAAACGGTCCGCGGAAACGCCACGCGACGTGAGCGCATCGGCAACCGCCTGCGCGCGTCGCTGGGAGAGCGCCAGGTTGTAATCGTCAGAGCCAACGCTGTCCGTGTGTCCTTCAATAATGACATGGGTGCCAGGACTGTCCTTCAGGTACTGCGCCAAACGATCAAGAGCGCGGTTAGCGCCGGGCTTGAGAGTGGCTTGGCCCGTATCAAAAAGCACATCGTTAAGCGTCATCACTAAACCACGCTCGGTCTGTTTGGCCTGCAGGTCAGCCATCTCCTGGCGCGCGCGCGCGAGTTCATCCTGAGCGGCTGCCGCCTGATTCTGTGCTGCGGCCGCTTCGCTTTGCGAGGCTGCCGCGGAACTGCGCGCGTTCTGCACCTCACGCTCACGGGTCTGGAGCTGAATCCGGTTCCGCTCTTCTTGCGCCTGCGCGACCTGCTGGCGGGCGCGAGCTTCGGCGATGCGCGCCTCACCCGCCTGCGCGTGGCGCAGAGCGAGGTACGCAAGGTGATCCACGTCCTGCTGAGGTGCGCGCTGTTGCGATGCCGTCTCTGCGCGCTGCAAGTCACTGCGGGCCTGCTCGACGTCAGTGCCAGCTGCCTGCTGCGCCAAGGGATCAGCGGAAACTTTCTCCACTTCCGACCGCGCCTCGTCGAGTTGATCGCTGTGCATCGGGGTGGTCGCGCAGCCTGCGACAAATGTCACTAACACGGCAGAAACTACGGTTCTCTTCACGGCGTCGCCTCATTAATCAGAAAATGGAACCTCACTCTAGAGCTCTTCAATTCGAGCTCGTCTGACGTTGGGATTCTTGTCGCAACGTCTCGATGCTGCGATTGACTTCCTGCGCAGCGCGCTGCGCCTCACCGCTGCTGGCACGTGCGCTCGCCAAGTCAGCGTCGACTTGTGCGTCTTCAGCGTAACGCCGGGCATCGGCATACTTTCGATCGGTAACGGCTTTTTCGGCATTGCTTAGCTCATCATGCGCGCGCTGGAGATCTGCCGGTGCGTAGCGCTGTGCGTCCGCCTTGTCCGCCTGTTCCACGAGTACCCGGGCTTTCGTGATCTGTTCAGTAGGTATAGGAGGTTGCGTTGCACATCCCGCCGCAAATGCGCAGATCACCAGCCCCAGCGTCGCCAACGTAACCATTCTTAGAGGCATAGCCGTTCTCGATTGGTTTGTATGGGCGCAGATTACGCTGCCGGCTAGATGCTTCAGAGTCGGTGTGGGTCCTCTTTCGACCGCACCTCAGGCGCACGTTATTGTAGGAATTGTCCGACACCGCAGCAGCGGTAATTCGCCGCAGAGGACACAAAGGTCAGGTGCGCAGAAAGGTCACGCCGCGGCGTGTAGCTAGATATCCATCTCAGCTCTTTGACACGAACGCGTGCGAGAGATAGACGAAAAGAGCGCAACCCAGCAGCCCCAACAGCGCCGCGAGCGCCAGATCCAAGCGCGAACCGGGACCCCGGAGTGACTTCTCGCTATCGATCGCCTTTGCGGTGGAAAGGAACCGGCCGGCGGCGATCGCAATAATCGCGGCGCCCAGAATGATCAGTGCCAAACCAGCTTCATTGCCGAGCTTTGACCCTTGTAGCGAGAGCGCGCGGCCCGCCAGAGCTGGAGCGGCAATCTCGAGGAAAAGATCAAAGCGCTCAACGAGAAACCCGAAAGCCATAACGGCAATTGCGGTACGTACCCAGGCAAGGAATGTGCGCTCATTCGCAGAGTGATCTGAGAAATTCCGAATCATTTTGGTGCCCTGCGCGTTGCCCGACGGCATGTAGCTGCCGCCGCCTCAGCTCCGAGACTGCGAATATAACAGCTTCAACGCTGGCGTCAGCGCTGGAGCCGAGGGCCGGCGGCAGAACGGCTGTCGAGCTCGGGAGAGCCGGTGTGAGTTGCCTGATTTTTGCTTTTCTGCTGGTGGCTGTTCGCGGATTTCGGCCTTCCGGGCGAATCTTGCGACGGCTCGGGGTGCCCAGAATTTGGCTCTTCGGCGGCGTCGCCGTGCTTACCTTCGTCGGCGGGCCGATCTCGGTATTTCTTCGGGGATGTCGCGGCCTCTGGCGCCCCCTGATGCCCTTTGCTTGCTTCGTTCATCGTAGGCTCGCAAGTTACTGACTGATGGCGACCAACGATGGAGTGAACGTGCAGTTCCCGATTCCTCGGTGCGGGCACTCACGAGCAGCACGTGAGCATTTCAAGCCATAGGGCACTGTCACTTCGCATCGTCTTCATCGCGTGGCGAAGAAGGTAGGTGCTCCGCCGCCGCGCTGGGCGAAACATCCGGCGCGGCGATGAACTTACCGTCGTGGTGCAGTCCTCCCGTTAGCTTGCCATCCTGATCTCGGGCTGCCTCAACACCGGAGTCTCTTTCTACGGCCAAAAGAGTGGTGCGCACGACCAGCAACTGCTCGGCATGGCGCTTTTCCAGTGCCTCCATCTGTGTGTTGTGATGCCTCTCGGCACCCGCCAGGTTTACCCGGTAATAGATGTGCGAAATAACGAGACTCAATAGCCCGCTGGCCAACGCGCTCAGAAAGATTGACGGCCACTCGTGACTCATTGCTGACTCCTGTTCAACGTCGCTACTTGGCGACCAGCTTGCTCGCGCCTGGTCGCCAGCTCCTCTTAGGTTCAAGCAACTCGCATGCCAGCTGCGGGCGTGACTCACTTACGTATCCGGGCATCGCCCGCGCAATGTCATCTCGCATGACAGCGTATCGCATGGGTAGTTCCGGTTACTTCTTGACCGATTCGCAATCGAGACAGAGACTCTAGGCTTATGCAGAAGTGGGGGTTCGAAATGGCAGCCTATCGCTATCGCATAGTAAATGTTTTTACTCAGGGCCAAGCCGCATTTACCGGGAATCCGCTGTGTGTTTTTGAGAGCGGGGATTCGCTTGATACCGCGACGATGCAGGCCCTTGCCTTGCAGTTCAATCTGTCCGAGACGACATTCATTCTTCGTTCGCAGCGGGCCAACGCGCGGGTTCGTATTTTCACGCCGCGCTACGAGATGCCTTTCGCAGGGCACCCGACACTCGGAACCGCGCACGTTTGTCGTGCCCTTGGTTTGGCGGGCGATGCTCTGACCTTGGAGATGCCCGCGGGGCTCATCGCGGTGAGGGCAAGTGGACAAAGCTGGACATTGCAGGCGAACGCGCCCACTTGGCGGGAGCTATCGGTGCCCTCCAGTGCGCTTGCGAAAATATTGGGGATTGATTCGAGCGAGATCCGTGAGCGACCGCTGTGGGTCAACACGGGAACCGAGCAGTTGATTGTTCCGCTTGCAACCGTAGAGGCCGTGGCGCGGGCGACGCTGCGCGCGGACGGTGCGGGTCAATTGCAGAATAATAAAGAGGCCGCCATGGCATATGTGTTCGCATACACAGGTGCGAAGGCGGTTGCGCGCTTCTTCTTTCAGCAGGGCAGCGCAATATTGGAAGATCCGGCAACGGGTTCAGCAACCGCCAATCTCGGCGGTTGGTTCATCGCAATGAACCAACCTTTGCCGGTATCCCTGCAGATTACGCAGGGCGAATTTGTTGGGCGCCCCTCAACGCTTAATCTTCACATTGACGCTACACGCCAAATAGAAGTAGGCGGTGACGTTTTGGAACTTGGCACGGGCGTGATTGCGCTTTGAAGGGCCTGGCATGCATCCTGCAGAGCTCATACCGCTGATAAGCATGGTCGCCAGGATCGCGTGCGGCTAGAGCCGCTGGAGTCTAATATAGCGTAATGTCATATGCACGCGGCTGCCAGGACGTGGGCACTACTAGAACTGCCGTTGCGTTGGGCATGATTCTCACCGGCGCCTTGGGCGCAATCTCGACCGTAGCCATGGGAGGCGAGGGCATCTGGAAGGCTGTAGTACCTGCGCCGGGCTCGATGAAGGGCGAGTTCGAAAACAACGATCCGATCGGACTTTACGCGGGGGTCAAGATCAAGGCGGATTGCTCGCTTAACTGGACTAATCCCGATGATCACAAGCTTTACTGCTTCTCAACCGCAACATCCCTGGTCTTCTTTCTGGATGCCCCTGCGAATTACCTTAAAAGCGCTCGGCAAAGCTGGACAAAGCTAAGAAGCGCGAGAGACTGAGTCAATCGTACCGAGCGGGTTTGACGTTCCTGGCGCGGATGCATTTGATCGCAACAAACAGAGTGTGTGCGGCTGCTGCCCTAGTAGCATGCGCTCTGGAGCCGCGAGCGAGGACTCATGGACTTTCAGATCACCGGGCTGGCCGCAGACGCGTTTGCCCCACTCTTCAATCTGAGCGACGCTCAGCTTGCCAAACATAGCGCGCTTCGAATGATCGTCGATCGACACCCGGGATATCCGTGTCGGATCAGTTTGCGCGACGCCGACCTCGGTGAAAGCGTCTTGCTGATTAACTATGAGCACCTTGCGGTTGCGGGCCCATATCGGTCGCGCCATGCCATTTTTGTGCGCGAAAACGCAACTGAGGCGCGACTTAAGATCAATGAGATCCCAGAAATGCTGACTACACGGCTACTGTCGCTGCGCGCGTTTGATGATGGCGGAATGATGATCGATGCCGACGTCATTCAAGGTCGTGGGCTCGCGACAGCGGTCAAGCGGATGCTGCGCTCGCCGCGGGTTCAGTACCTGCACGTCCACAACGCGAAACCGGGTTGCTTCGCAGCTCGTATCGATCGTGCCGAAAGTTGATGCCGCAGGCGCGCTGGAAGCCTGCGGCGGGTGCGTGCTGCCTGATGCGAAAGATAAAAGCGAGACGTCATTTACGCCAGCGGCTTGGTTCGTCATGATGGGATGAAACTAGGAGTAAGCCGTGGGCAGCGAATTTCATGTGGTGTTCCCTTTGTATCCGCGCATTACACAGCTCGACTTTACGGGTCCTTACGAGGTATTTGCGCGTCTGCCGGGCGCGCGCTGTACGTTGGCGTCAGTTACAGGCGGTAGTCTAGAGGTTGAAGGGGGTATGACGTTTTGCGCCCTGGTGCGCTTAGCCGATATCACCACGTGCACGCTACTGTGTGTTCCGGGTGGCTTCGGGACGGTAGACGCCCTGGAAGATGAGCTCTATCTCGCGTCGCTGCGCCGCCTGGGAGCGCAGGCGCAGTACGTTACTTCCGTTTGTACCGGATCATTGTTGTTGGCGGCGGCCGGTCTGCTGAAAGGCAAAAAAGCCGCCTGTCACTGGGCGTGGCGAGATCAGCTGGCAGAGTTTGGCGTCGAAGCCAGCACTGACCGGGTTGTACGCGACGGCAATGTCATTACCGGAGGTGGGGTGACGGCGGGCATCGACATGGCTCTTAGTGTCGTTGCGCAAGTAGCCGGGGTTGAGTTCGCTCAGACGGTAGAGCTGGCTCTCGAGTATGCGCCCGAGCCCCCTTTTGATTGCGGGCGTCCCGAAAAGGCTCGTCCAGAGATCGTAGCGGCAGCCCGCAAACGCCTCGATTCGATGCGGGCGCTACGCGATGCCGCGGTCAGGCGTGCCGCTGCGAGACAAGCGCAGCGGTAGAGCTCTAGTAGCGCCGCACGATCCCAGAAGCGCGACAGTGCACTTTACTCGAGCCCTCGTGCGACTCCCGTCAGAACATTTCAGTGCGGGCATTACGAGCGCGATCGGCGGCGGAAATCCCGATTTCGAATTAGCTCTCGCGCAGCACAGGCAGTACTGCGATGCCCTGCGCATTTGTGGCCTTCAGATATTAAGTCTTGCCCCTGATGCGCGGCATCCAGACAGTACCTTCATTGAGGACACGGCTATTCTGACTCAGCGGGTGGCCATTATTACCAGGCCTGGCGCCGCGAGCCGCCTAGGGGAGGCGGCTGCCACGCTCGCAACGCTACGTGATCTAATCACGACGATTCGGCAGATAACCTCACCAGGCACGGTTGACGGCGGGGACGTGTGCGAGATTGACGGAGAATTTGTCATTGGCTGGTCGCAGCGCACTAATGCAGAAGGAATTCGCCAGCTGACAGAATTTCTGGCTGAATTCGGGTATCAGTCGCGCGTTATCGATATTCGAGGATGCAAGGCGCTCCTGCACTTGAAGAGCGGCATGTCTTACATCGGTGACGGTGTCTGCGTGATAAGCGTCGAGACGCCGTTCGCTGACGCCCTCAAGCACTATCAGCTTATCACCGTCACATCAGAAGAGGATTACGCAGCAAACTGCCTGCGCGTCAATGAGCGCATCCTGCTCGCCGAGGGGTTCCCAAGAATTGCCGAGACGCTCACGGGGCGCAACTTTCAAGTGTTGACAGTCCCCATGTCGGAATTTAGGAAAATGGACGGGGGACTAAGTTGCCTGTCGCTACGCTTCTAATGGCAAGTGTGCGCCGGCTCTCACTCATACGGATCATGCGCGTTGTTCGCCGGTAGCAGAAGGCGCCATGCCTGTGTCGGGTGATCGACTGACCAACCCAGGGAATCGACGATCCCCAAAGGCGCATCCGCATCAGAAGTCATGGGCAGAAGCGGAGGTACCGCGACGACTTCAATGGGTTCGTCGGGTGAGCTCATTTCGGCAAGCAACTCACTTCGCGGCATCACCCTATCAAGCGAGGGTACACGCAGATCAAGGAGCGCAGAGCGACCCGTGGTATTGGAGGAGCCAGCTGCGTGTACCGACACAGCTGCCACTAGCAGACATATTTGCAGTGCAACTACGCTGCGCCAGCAAGTGGATCTCATGAGCTACCTCCACTTCAAATAGAGTCCGAATTCGCTTGGAACATGCCTAAGCATGCACCGGCGCGCATTACCCAGAGCTGGTGCGATCATTAAGGATCGTTTAACTGAATGCCCTCGGGACGTGCGTTCTGCGCCGAGTGCGTGGCGGCCCATAAAGGTGGGGCCGCTTTCATTGCGGCCCCGGCGAGAGGGACATCCAATATCGCTCTCACGGTTCATATGGTGCTCGCAACGCCGCGCCGCGAACATCGGCGTACGCCTTGTAATCGCGTCAGCGATGTCCTACACAAGCGTAACTGGATAGGGCGTCATAACAGGCATTGAAAATACAGGTTTTCGTCGCATCGCAGTCCTGCTGGACGAGGAAGATTCAATATCGTCGTAGAATGCTGAATCTATCGCATGCCGGAACGTGACTCCATGTCTGACGCCACACCTGAGCGTGCATTGTCGAAGTCCAGCCATACGCAGCGGTGGACTTGGCTTGGAGCGCTGGGCATCGTGTACGGCGACCTGGGAACGAGTCCTCTCTATACGCTGCAGACTGTCGTGCAGGCAGTCGGCGGGCACTTTTCCCCGGCCAGCGCCTTAGGGGTTCTGTCACTCATCATCTGGACCCTGATCATTACAGTGTCGATTAAGTATTGCCTACTTGTCATGCGCGCCGACAACCACGGAGAAGGCGGAATACTGGCACTGATGGCTCTCGTGGGGGCGAATAGCTTCCGCGGCCGCGCACGAATCCTGACGTCGATGGGCCTGCTCGGTGCCGCGCTCATCTATGGTGATGGGGTGATCACGCCTGCTATCTCCGTGCTGAGCGCCCTCGAAGGCGTCAATGTCGTGACCTCGGCTCTTAAGCCGTACGTCATGCCCGCGGCCGTCGGCATCTTATTGGCACTGTTTGCGGCGCAGAAGTTTGGCACCGCTAAGATCGGTGCCGCCTTCGGGCCTATCATGTTGCTGTGGTTTTGCGTCATTGCGATCCTTGGTCTGAACGGAATCTCACATCATCCTGCGGTCCTTGGGGCCGTCGATCCACGCTACGCGATCGCTTTTCTGGCCCACAGCGGTGGCGTCGGATTTTTTGTGCTCGGCGGAGTATTTCTTTGTATTACCGGGGCGGAGGCGCTGTATGCCGACATGGGTCATCTCGGCAGAGGCCCCATCAAACTGTCCTGGTATGCCATCGTCCTTCCGGCGCTGCTCTTGAATTATGCAGGCCAAACCGCGTGCTTTCTTGGTCGAGATACGATCAGTGGTAATCCGTTTTTCACGCTCGCGCCCACCTGGGCGGTGTATCCGCTCGTAGTGCTCGCCACGGTCGCGACGATCATCGCAAGCCAAGCCATCATTACCGGCTCATTCTCAATGACGCGGCAGGCCATGCAGCTTGGCTGGCTGCCTGGAGTTAACATCCGGCAGACCTCCGACGAAGCTTACGGCCAGATCTACGTGCCGGTCGTTAACTGGCTAATGATGGTCGCGACCGCGGGAATTACCATAGCCTTTCAAAGCTCCGACCGGCTTGCGGGAGCCTACGGCACCGCCGTGTCGACCACCATGTTACTGACCACATGCCTGTTGTTCGTGGCGATGCACAAGGTTTGGCACTGGTCGGCCAGCGCCGCAACGCTCGTCGCTGGTGTATTCCTCATCGTCGACCTGGGATTCTTCGGTGCCAATCTATTGAAGATCGCAGACGGCGGCTGGGTGCCGCTGACCTTGGCGCTTGCTATCTTCACCGTCATGGTCATGTGGCGTTCCGGGATTAACGCCATGCACGCGACTCTTGAGCTGAAGCCGGAAACACCAGAGTCGTTTCTGGCCAGTTTGCGTGCGGATCACATACCGCGGGTACCAGGCACTGCAATCTTTCTCACCAGAACGACTCGACAACTGCCGTACCTGCTCATTGATCACGTCAAGCACATGGGCGCCCTGCAGCGCAATGTCGTGACGCTGACGGTGCGCTTCGAGGATATTCCCCGGATTTCGCGCGCCGAGCGCTGCGGCGCTGAACAGATCGCGCCCGGGCTCTGGCATGTCACCGTACGCTTTGGCTACATCGAAATTCCTGATTTGTGCGCTGCATTGCGCGACATGCCGCGATTTGAGCCCGAGATGGATCTTGCGAACGCTGTCTATTTCGGCGCGCGTGATCAGGTGGTGCGAAAGACCGGAAAGTCCATGATGCCGCGGTGGAGCGTTCCATTGTTTGCATTCTTGTATAGAAACGCGGTTAAGTCAGTTGATCGATTCAATTTACCAGCGGAGAATTTCGTGGAAATCGGCAGATTGATCGAGATCTAACCGGCGCGAAAAGGAAACTTATGCTCGAAGCAAGCTTGTGGCGAAAGTAAGCAAAGATAGGATCCAGGTCCTGGTTACCGGCGCCTCCGGCGGTATCGGTCGCGCCATTGCAATGATTCTGGCCGAGCGTGGCGCGCGAATTGCCGTGCACTACAACTCGGATCGCGCTGCTGCCGAGGAGACTCGAGGCATTTTGCCGGGAGCGGGCCACGTCGTCATCGATGCGGACCTCGGCGATGCGGCCGCAATCGCACCGTTGTGGGATCGGACAGTGCGGGAGTTCGGACGATTGGACGCGCTGGTGAATAACGCAGGCATTTACGAGGAACATTCACCGGTGACTGCGGACTTCGCAAAATGGACGCAGACCGTAGAGCGCACTATGAACGTCAACTTTTTAGGCCCCGCCCAACTCTCGTTTCTTGCGGCACGCGCCATGTCAAAACAGGGCGGCGGCCGGATCGTGAACATCTCATCGCGTGGCGCGTTCCGCGGCGAACCCACCGCGCCAGCCTATGCAGCGTCGAAGGCCGCGGTAAACGCGCTTGGCCAGTCTTTCGCAAAAGCGTATGCCCCCCAGGCTGTGCTCGTCTTCAGCGTGGCACCTGGGTGGGTCGACACTGAGCGCGTCGCGGCACACATTCACAATCCGACAGTGCTGGCTGACCAGCCGCTCGGGCGTGTGGCGACGGCAACGGAGGTTGCGAGAGTCGTCGCCTTTTGTGTATTGGAAGCACCCGAAAGTTTGACGGGCGCGGTACTGGATGTGAACGGTGCGTCCTATCTTCGATAGCGCGCTCTCGCCTGACGCCTGCACGCAGCCGCTGACTTCCGGCAGATTCGTTGACTTTGCCCGTCGTCGTTTTCTGATCGCAGCCGCAGCATTCGCTCTTAAGCCGCTATCGGCGGCTCATGCTGCCGCAGCCGATGAACGATGGCTCTCGTTTGTGCATACCCATACCGCTGAGACCCTTGCCATTACCTATTTTCGGAACGGCGAGTACATCCCTCAAAGTCTCGAACGCGTGAGTCATCTGCTTCGAGATTTTCGCACCAACAAGGCGCATACCATCGATCCGCCGTTGCTCGACATTCTCTTTGAGTTGCGCGCTCGAGCGCATCATGAGGGGCCGTTTGAGTGATCTCAGGATATCGCTCGCCTAGCACCAACGCAGCACTGCGCAGCCGTTCGAGCGGGGTTGCCGAGCACAGCCTCCATATGCAAGGCCGCGCGATCGACATTCGACTGAGAGGCTTCCCCACCGCGATATTGCGCGACCTTGCAATAGCGCTGAAGCGCGGTGGCGTCGGCTTCTATCCCGTATCCGATTTCGTGCATGTGGATACCGGCCGAGTTCGGGTCTGGTGAGCATGTGCTGTTCTGGGACTCTTTCAGCGAAGGGGCGCTTGCAAGGTCAGTGCAATGCCGACAGTAGATTCCCGTACGCCTGGGGGTCGGCCAATGCTACGAACAATAGCCCAGTCAGGGCACCGCCCAGATGCGCCGCGTGATTGACATTACCCTGCTGCTGGCGGGCCGAATAAGACGTGTAGATGAGGTAGCCAATTGCAAACAGTGGCGCGGGAATAGGCAGTGGTATAGGAATGATGAACAAACGCTGCTGTGGAAAATACACGACGGAGGCAAACAGAACGGCGAGGATAGCGCCGGAAGCCCCTAGACAAGAATATTTGGGGTCTCCTCGATGCCTAACGTAGGTCCCTACGTTGCCGATCAGCAGGCCAGCGAAATAAAGCTCCAAGAACGTCGCCGTGCCAATGCGGCGTTCAAGCAGCGGGGCAAATGAATAAAACGTAATCGCGTTGAAAAGCAGATGCCCGATATCGGCGTGCACGAACCCGGAGGTGATGAGGGTGCTGTACTCCGACTGGCGCACCAGCCAATAAGGGCGAAACAGAGCCCGGCGAATCAGCTGCGGTGCGCCAAAGAGTCCGACCAGACTGGCAATGCAGATAACCGTCAATACGACGAAGGAGCCGAGGGGCATTTTATTGATAGCTCAATCGTCGATGACGTTGCCATCGAGCTGGTGGGAGCGCCCACGGAACAGGGCGATGCGCTCCTGTTTCTGATTTACGATTGTGACATCGTATAAGCCGCTGCGGCGCGAGCGCCAAACCTCACTCGCGACGGCGGTAAGTTCATCATCTTGCCGAGCGGCCTGTAGAAACTCGATGCTAGCGGCAGCCGCTACGGTTCTCGCGTTATAGGTATTGCAGGCAAACGCAAACGCGCTATCGGCAAATGCAAACAACACGCCACCGTGACATGACCCGTGACCATTGGTCATGTCAGGACGAACCCGCATTTTTAAGGATGCATGCCCGGGGCGTACCTGCTCGATTTTCATGCCGAATGCACGCGACAGTAAATCCTGCTGGTAAAGCGCTAGGGCGGTTCGTTCGGCAAGCTCCCTGGCTCTCGTAATGTCGTCATCCGCCGGGTGATTAGTCATATTCTACTCGCGCCTGCGCTTGTCGATGACGTGCCGGGCCTTGCCGTGCGAACGCACGATTGAGTTGCATGCACCGATCTCCACCTTAACGCTAATTCCGACGTGAGACTTGATGAGTTTCTGCAGTTGCGCTGCGGCTGGCGGTCCGATGGCGTCGCTCGCGCCCATGGCAAGTTCTACGTGGACCGTCAATGTGTCGAGATTGCCCGCACGAGCCACTTCCAGAAGATAATGCGGAGCGAGGTTGCTGATCTGCAGCAGCAGGCTTTCAATCTGACTGGGATACATATTCACGCCGCGTATTATCAGCATGTCGTCCGAGCGGCCGATAATTTTTTGGATACGCCGCATTGAGCGTGCCGTTGGCGGCAGAAGGCGCGTGAGGTCGCGCGTCCGATACCGGATCATCGGCAGAGCTTCCTTGGTGAGGGACGTGAGGACAAGTTCGCCGATCATGCCGTCGGGTAGTACTGCTGCACTCTGCGGATCGATAATCTCGGGGTAGAAATGATCCTCCCAGATCACTGGTCCGTCCTTGCTTTCAATGCATTCGCTTGCAACGCCGGGCCCCATGACCTCGGACAGCCCATAGATGTCAATCGCATCGATCTGCATCGCGGTTTCGATCTGTGAACGCATCGCTTCACTCCAGGGCTCGGCACCAAGGATGCCTATGCGAAGAGAGGTCGCGCGCGGGCTGATGTTCTGGCGGCGCAATTCCTCCGCAATTACGAGCAGATACGAGGGAGTGACCATGATGATATCGGGCCGCAGGTCGCAAATGAGTTGCACCTGTTTTTGCGTGTTGCCGCCTGACATTGGAATCACGGTGCAGCCGAGCCGCTCGGCCCCGTAGTGCGCTCCAAGACCTCCTGTAAAAAGCCCATAACCGTACGAGACCTGCACGATGTCGCCCGGCCGGCCACCTGCCGCGCGGATGGAGCGGGCCACGAGTGCTGCCCAAGTGTCGATGTCGTGCAGAGTGTACGCCACGACCGTGGGCTTGCCGGTCGTGCCGCTCGAAGCATGCAGGCGCGCAATTCTCTCGTGGGGCACAGCGAAAAGCCCGAACGGGTATGCATCCCGCAGGTGCTGTTTTTCCGTGAGTGGGAACCGCGCGAGGTCCTCAAGAGCGCAAAGCTGTGCTGGATGAATGCCAGCCGCATCACACCGAGCCCGGTACGCCGCTACATTCTCATAGGCGTGCCTGATCGACCATTTCAGGCGCTGGAATTGCAGCGCGCGCAGCTCGTCCTGACTTGCGGTCTCGATGGGTTCCAGATCCCGGGCACGAAGTGTTCTGTTCGTCACCAGAAGCCTCGAATCAAGGTCGTCATGCGAATGCGCCGCAGGCGGGACCAAGCACAGCTAGTCTTGCAGGTCCGCCAAGGGATCCAATAGTACTTGCACCCGCCTTCCGATATGCCTGCGAAATCAGAATCGGCGACGTTGGCGTGCGTGCGTTCATTACGAGCACCCAACTTCAATGGCCAGAACGTCAATACGAAAAAGGAGTCGATATCTCGTTCGAGAACCTTTTCGAACGGCAGGATTTGCACGATCGGGCGATGCGGAATGACTTGAAGGGTCCTGCCCGAAAGGTTCACCAAACGCCCTGGATTCGGCGCTGGCTCGAGCGGCGATCTTGACCGGCGACCCGGTGACTGCCGCATGATGCTTAGGATCCAGATACATCCGGTAAAGGCGCCTTGCGGAATGGCAAGAAGAGCGACCGCTAGAGATACGGTGCGAGGCATGGGTGCAGCCAGACATCGGACTGAACCTTCGGGCGTGCATAGAATACGCCAGAGGCGCTGCGCCACGTGTTATCTGCATCTAGTTGACCGCGGCGCTTGACCTCGGCAGCATCGCTCGCGCAGCACTGGGAGGAGACGTGGCGGAACAGGTAGAACTGGCGGCGGTGCTGCGTTGTCCGCGTTGTGAACGCGCGTCACTGGCGCTGCAGCGCGCAGGATGGATTTGCACCGGCTGCAATGCCGGTTATCCCGTCGTGGGGGATATTCCCTGGCTCTTTGCTGAACCGCAGAGCATGCTCGCACAGTGGCGCGCGCGCCTGCAGTTCCTTCTGCTGTCGATCCAGCGGGAAGTGCAGACGCTGCGCGTGGAGCTTGCAGGAGAAGCTTCCGCCTTGGCGCGTCAGCGGCTGGAGCAGCTTGTCGCCGCGTACGAAGACCATGCCCAGCGACTGGCTCGCCTGCTGGCCCCGCTCAACCTAGGTGCCTCGGCCGCGGGATATGAGACGCACCTTGCTCTGCGCACGCGCTTGCCGAGCGAGCAGGGGCTTACAAACTATTACGTCAATATGCACCGTGACTGGGCCTGGGGCGCCGCTGAAAATGAAGCATCAATCGCACTCGTTCGCGCCATGGTCAGCGCAAACTCGGATTGGGGACGCACCCTTATACTTGGAGCGGGCTCGGGCCGGCTGGCCTACGACGTACACACGCAATGCGCGCCGCACTTGACGGTCGCGGTCGATTTCAATCCGCTGTTGCTGTTTGTAGCCCGGGACGTCACCCGCGGGGGTGCAGTGGAACTCTATGAGTTCCCCATCGCACCGCGACGAATGACAGACCAAGCGATACTGCGTCGGCTGGCCGCACCACAGCCCGTGCGGGATGCTTTTTACCTGGTTGCCGCCGACGTGCTACGAGCGCCATTTGCCCCTGGGGCTTTCGATACTGTGATGACTCCCTGGCTGGTCGACATCGTGGGCGAGGATTTTGCGACGCTCGCAACCCATATCAATGCACTTATCCGCCCCGGAGGCATGTGGATAAACTTCGGATCGCTGTCATTTTCGCAGGGCGCACGCGCCCAGCGCCTGTCATTTGAGGAAACGCTCGAGGTGGTGAAGCGCTCGGGGTTTGCTGAACCATTGGTCAACGAGCAGAGCATTCCATATATGCACTCGCCGGCGAGTCGGCACGCCCGCCTTGAATCCATTGTTGCATGGTGTGCGCACAAGGCGAACGATGTCCCCTTGATATCTGCGCGCGGTATGCCTGAGTGGCTGGTACTCAGCGACCGGCCAGTACCGCAGTCGGAGGAGTTCAAAGTGCAGGCGGTCGCTACGCGGATTCACGCTTATCTCATCGCGCTCATCGATGGTCGCCGCAGTATCCAGGATATGGCGCGGTTGCTGGTCGAACAGCGACTCCTGAATCAAGAGGACGCGGAGCCCGCCGTGCGCCGGTTCCTGACGCGCATGTACGAGGATAGCCGCAAGGGCGGCCTTTAGGTGGATATCGCTATCCCGACTGCTAGGTTTGCACCGTACGCACCCCGGCGCCTCATTAGGCCTGCATGATGCAGTTTCGGGCGAGTTCACCGCGTGGACTTGGACAGTTGTTGGCTCGCGAGCTCACAGCACTTGGCGCCGCCGAAATTCGCGAGCATTCGAACGACGTGAGTTTTCGTGGCTCACTTGAGGCGGCTTACCGAGCCAATCTTTGGTCACGCACGGCCAATCGCGTGTATCTCGAACTTGCTCAGTTCGAGGCAGCCGATGCCGAAGCGTTCTATACGGGTGCCCGTGAGATTGATTGGCTTGCGCACATTGGGCCAAGCGCCACACTTGCGTGCGACTTCTCTGGGCAACATCCGACATTAGTCCATACTCATTTCGCCGCTCTAAAGTTCAAAGACGCGATTTGCGACGAGCTACGCGCGCGCGGCGGCTACCGACCGGCGATAAGTACTGAGCGGCCAGCCATCCGCGTGCACGCGCATGCGCGTGGAAGTGCAATTACTGTGGCTCTAGATCTGTCCGGCGAGAGCCTGCACCGTCGAGGGTATCGCCGCGAGGCAGGCGAGGCCCCGCTCAAAGAGAATCTCGCTGCGGGTATTCTGTTGCGCTCAGGATGGCCGCAGCTTGCCGCCAATGGCGCCGAGTTTTTGGATCCCATGTGCGGCGCCGGCACGTTCGTGATCGAAGCGGCAATGATGGCTGCAGACATCGCACCCGCGCTCACGCGAGAGTATTTTGGTTTTCTTGGTTGGCGGCAGCACCAACCGGACCTGTGGCAGCGCTTACGGTCGGAGGCGATGTCGCGCGCCCGCGGCAGTGGGGCCGCGGTGAGCATGATTCGTGGCGTCGACAGCGATGCCCTTGCCGTCCGCCGCGCGCGTGCCAACGCGCAACATGCTGGCGTCGCGCAGCTCGTGGAATTTGCGCACGCCGATTTGCCGCGCGCCGCGCCTATGCAGAATGCGCGCCGCATGCCGGCGGGCCTGCTGTGCACGAATCCGCCATACGGTATACGCCTGAATGACCGCGAGTCTTCGCGCAACACGTATCGCGAGCTGGGAGCGGTGCTGCGTGAGCGATTTCTGGGTTGGCAGGCCTCAGTTCTGTGTGCGGAGCCTCAGTCTGGGTTAGAGCTTGGGATCCGCGCGCACCGTTCCCACGTGCTGTGGAACGGGGCGGTCGAGTGTCGCCTGCTGCGTCTAAATATAGATCAGCGCAGCATCGAGTCGGCGGTGCGACGGGGAGCGGGCCTTCAAATCGACTCAAGTTTGCGAACCAGCGTGGGCGCGCAAATGTTCGCCAATCGGCTGGCAAAGAACATGAAGAAGCTGCGCACCTGGGCGGATAATGCCCGCGTGTCGTGCTACCGGATCTACGATGCCGACATGCCCGAATACGCGCTCGCGATCGATAAGTACCGCACTGTGCCCGACGGGCTGGACTGGCTTTATGTGCAAGAATACGCGGCGCCGGCCACGGTCGATGCTCAGGACGCCCGCCGCCGCCGCAGCGAGGCGTTGTCGGTCTTGACCGATGTGAGCGGCGTACCGACCGAGCGGATCCGGCTGCGCCTGCGACGCAAAACTCGCCGCGGCAGCCAATACGAGACACTCGCTGAGCAGTCTGACTACCACATTGTGGAGGAGGGTGAGCTCAAGTTCCGCGTCAATCTGGACAAGTATCTTGATACCGGTTTATTTCTTGATCTGCGGCTGGTGCGCGCTCGCTTGCGCGCGCTCGCGGCCGGCAAGCGCTTCCTGAACTTATTTGCCTACACGGGGACTGCGACTGTCTATGCTGCGGCGGCGCCGGCGCATGCCACTACGTCCATCGATCTCTCCAACACCTATACCGATTGGGCGGCGCGCAATCTAGCCTTAAACGGGCTGCAGGGACCGCGACATACGTTGTTGCGCGCAGACTGCAACGAATGGCTTGCAACGGCGCGTCAGAAACGCCAGCGCTTCGATCTCATATTCCTGGCGCCACCGACGTTTTCAAATTCGACGCGCATGCAGGGTACTCTGGATCTTCGGCGCGACCATCCGGCGCTTGTGGATGCCTGTGGCGCGCTGCTGGCACCGGATGGTTTGCTGGTCTTCTGTACCAATGCGCAGCGCTTCAAGCTTGAGATAGGGCTGCAGGACAGATTCAGCGTGACCGACATCTCGGCGCAGACACTTCCTGCCGACTTTGAGCGCAATCCAAGAATCCATCGGTGTTTTGAACTGCGGCCGATTTAGGGCGCAACTCAGCAGCTAGAGCAGATCTCGCATGCGGTAGTACAGCATCGCGAGCGTCACGAGGGCGCGCCGCGTGCCAGCGCCTTGAGGAATACTCCGGTGAGGAATCCTGGCAAATATGTCGAATCGCGCGGCATCCCCGGCTATCGCATCCGCGACGAGACTTCCGGCGACGCTTGCAAGTGCAATTCCGTGACCTGAAAAACCTTGAAGGAAATACACACCGGGGGTCAGTCGCCCAAAGTGCGGCGCGCGGTTCATCGTGACATCTACCAAGCCACCCCAGCTGTAGTCGATGCGAGCTCCCGCGAGTTGCGGAAACACCCGGAGCATGCGTGCGCGTGTCGAGGCTGTCAGGGCAGCAGGATCGCGCGCTGTGAAACCTACGCGCCCCCCAAACAGAAGGCGGTGATCGGCCGAGAGCCTGAAGTAGTCGAGCACCCAATTCATGTCGCTGACCGCAGCGTTGTTCGCGATTAGGCGGCGCGCGCGTTCTGCGCCGAGTTGCTCGGTTGCGATGATGTGAGTTGCGAGCGCCATGATTTTGCGTGCGAGCGCCGGTGCGAGCGCACCAAGATAGACGTTGCCGCACAACGCTAAAAAACGGCAACCGACTTCACCGGTTGCAGTACGCACGCGGATCGAGTTTGCAGGATCGAAGCTCAACACACGTGTGCCTTCGAACAGAAGCGCGCCGCGCTGTGCGGCGGCCGCGGCAAGGCCGTGGGTGTAATTGAGAGGGTGCAGATGCCCGCTGGCCGCATGGTAGGTTGCGCCGGTATAGCGAGTAGTGCCCAGGAGCGCGCGCAGCTCTGCGCGCGGCAGGTAGCGAACGCCATCGTAGCGATAGCGATCGCGCAGGAGAGTGAGTTCGGCCTGCAGCTCACGCTCGTGACTTGCCTTGAGCGCCACTTGCATATAGCCGTCGGCCCAATCGCAGGCGATCGAATGTTTGGCGATGCGCTCCTTGATGAGCGCAATGCCGGCAAGCGTTGTGTCCCAGACGGCGCGTGCAGCTGCGGCACCTAACAGGCGCTCAAGGGTAGCTTGCCCGGATGCGACGCCAGCCAGCACTTGCCCGCCGCTTCGCCCGGAGGCGCCCCACCCGATGTGGTGCGCTTCGAGCAGCACGACGCGGTATCCGCGCTCAGCCAGATGCAAGGCGGCTGAGCAGCCGGCGATGCCAGCGCCGACCACGCAAACGTCGCAGGTGATGGATTCAGTGAGCGCCGGCCATCGTTTCGCAGGAGGCGCGGTTGCCCGATAGTAAGAGTTCGCTTGAGCTTCAAGGGTCATGGAGGTGCCAGAGTGTTCGGCTGGAGCGTGTTCGAGACATTAGGGTAAGATAGATGGCGCTCACCATCATCATGCAATCCAAGCGTCCAGTCATCGGAATTCCGGCTGATCAGCGCACGATCGGCCCGCATCCTTTTCATGCGGTTGGAGACAAGTACGTGCGCGCCGTGGCGGACGCGGCAGATGCAATTCCCTTGTTGATTCCGGCGCTTGGAGCGCAACTGCATCTTGAAGAACTTATGACGTGCTTGGACGGCATACTCCTTACGGGAAGTCCGTCAAACGTGGAGCCGCAAAGGTACAACGGTGAGCCTAGCAGCGTCGGTACGCTCCACGACGCGGCGCGGGACGCGACGACGTTGCCACTCATCCCCCGCGCGATCACCGCAGGCATTCCGGTGTTCGGGATCTGCCGCGGCTTCCAGGAATTCAATGTCGCCATGGGCGGCACGCTCACTCAACGGCTGCATGAGGTTCCCGGGCTATTGGACCATCGCGACGACGCCGAGCAGCCCTTGGATGTGCAATACGGACCAGCGCACGACGTGACGCTCGAGCCGGGCGGGATTCTGGCTCGACTCGCGGGATCAACGCAGATCAAAGTGAATTCTCTGCATTCGCAAGGAGTGCAACGCCTCGCCCCGGGTTTGCTCGTGGAAGCGCGCGCACCCGATGGTGTCGTTGAAGCATTTCGTGTCAAAGATGCACCGAGTTTCGCATTAGCCGTGCAATGGCATCCGGAGTGGCAAGTGATGAAGAATCCATTTTCGCGGGCGATGTTCGCGGCCTTCGGCGCGGCCAGTCGTGAGCGCATGTACCGTAAGTAGGAAGGGCTGGCGTTATGGCGAGTGAAATTCAACAGTTCTTCCGCGACCACGGCATTTCCGAAGTGGAAGCTATTATTCCGGATATGGCCGGTATTGCTCGTGGCAAAATTATGCCGGCGGCAAAATTTGCTGAAGATGAAGGGATGCGCCTCCCGGAGAGCATTTTTCTGCAGACTGTCACCGGCGATTATCCGCCGAACACGGGCGATGCGATGAGTCCGGCGGAAATCGACATCGTGCTCAAGGCGGACCCCAAGACAATCCGTCGTGTGCCGTGGGCCGCCGAACCCACGGCGCAGGTCATCAACGATTGCTTCTATTCCGACGGGCGGCGCGTAACCATGGCGCCGCGTCACGTGCTGCGAAACGTGCTGGAGTTGTACGCCCAGCGTGGCTGGGAGCCGGTAGTCGCTCCGGAGCTCGAGTTCTATCTCATCGAACCGAACATCGACGCCGACTATCCGCTGAAGCCCCCTGTTGGGCGCTCAGGCCGGGCGGAGCCAGGCCGTCAGTCCTACAGCATAGCCGCGGTGAATGAATTCGATCCTCTTTTTGATGATATCTACCAATTCTGTGAGGATCAGGATATTGAGATTGATACCCTGATCCATGAGGATGGCCCGGCGCAAATGGAGATCAATCTGATCCATGGGTATCCTCTTGATCTGGCTGATCAGGCATTCCTGTTCAAGCGGACTGCACGCGAAGCGGCGCTCCGACACAAGATGTATGCAACGTTCATGGCCAAGCCCCATGCCAAGGAGCCGGGCAGTGCGATGCACATTCATCAAAGTATCATCGACCTGAAGACGCGCAAGAACGTCTTCAGCAATGCCGACGGAACGCCCTCGCAGTTGTTCTTCTCACATATAGCTGGATTGCAGAAGTACCTGCCGTCGGCCATGGCCCTATTGTGCGCAAACGTCAATTCCTATCGACGCCTCACACCGTATCTATCCGCCCCGATCAACGTGCATTGGGGCTACGATAATCGCACCGCCGGTCTGCGCGTGCCTATGTCGAATGCCGAAGCGCGCCGAGTCGAAAATCGCGTCAGCGGCGCGGACGCGAATCCCTACATTGCGATCGCCACCTCGCTCGCCTGCGGTTATCTCGGCATGGTTGAAGGCCTGCAGCCGACTGATCCGGTGACGGGAAGCGCGCATGATCTGCCTTTCGGGCTGCCTAGGTCCCTCGATGAGGCACTGCGCCGTCTGCGAGAAAGTGAAGAGCTCGTCAAACTGCTGGGCGAGACCTTTATAGCAGCCTTCACCATCGTCAAGGAAGCCGAGTACGAAGTCTTTCTGCAGGTGATCAGCTCTTGGGAGCGCGAGCACCTACTGCTCAACGTATGAGAAGCAGTCTTCGCGTTGTCCTGTTAGGCGCGTCATTGACGCTCGCACTTGGCGCTTGCGGCGCTGGCGCAGGCAAAGGGGCCAATGGCTCGTCGTCCACGAGCTCGGACAACCAAGGCAGCTCGGGCGAGAAGGTTGTCAATATCTACAACTGGTCGGACTACATTGATCCGGGGGTCCTCAAGGAGTTCGAGACCAAGACGGGCATCAAGGTCAATTATGACGTATTCGATTCAAACGAAGTACTCGAGACCAAGCTACTGGCGGGCGGCACGGGATATGACGTGGTGGTGCCGACGGCCAACTTCCTTGAGCGACAGGTAAAGGCGGGCGCTTTTCAGAAGCTTGACAAGGCGCGCCTGCCGAACCTGAAAAACGTTGATCCGGACATTCTCAGGCGCATTGCCGTGCAGGATCCAGGTAACCAATATGGGGTCAACTATCTTTGGGGTACCTCTGGGATCGGGTATAACGCGGCAAAAATTAAGGAGCGCATGGCGGATGCGCCCGTCGATAGTTGGCGCATGCTCTACGATCCGGCAATCGTGTCGAAATTCAAGGATTGTGGAGTCTCCGTTTTCGATACTCCTTCCGAGGTCGTGAGCACAGTGCTCGTATTCTTGGGCAAGAATGCCAATAGCCTGTCTCCGGATGACCTGGCGCTGGCCGAAAAGGTGTTGGTGTCGATCAGACCTTATCTACGCTACGTCGATTCTGCCCGCTACATCGAGGACTTGGCAAACGGCGAGACCTGCCTCGCGCTTGGCTGGAGCGGAGATGTTTTACAAGCGCGCGACCGAGCACACGATGCAGGCAAGGGTATCGAGATCAAGTACAGCTTGCCGAAGGAGGGCGGCATCATTTTTTTTGACATGCTGGCTATTCCAGCGGATGCCCCCCATCCCGACAACGCCCTGACATTCATGAATTATCTGCTGCAGCCTGACGTAGCGGCGCGCAACTCGAACCTAATCAGGTATGCAAACAGTATCCCGGCGTCGCGACCACTGCTGTCCGAGAAGGTGCGGGACGATCCCAACATCTACCCGCCACCAGAGGTTATGGCGAAGCTCGTTCCAAATCTTGCTCAGCCGCCTGACTACACGCGACTGCTGACGCGCACCTGGACGCGGTTCAAGACGGGGCAGTAGTGGTGCCGGAAGCCTACGTCCGCATCGAAGGCGTAACCAAGACCTTCGGCGATACCCCCGCAGTCGATAACGTAACGCTCGACATTAATCGCGGAGAGATTTTTTGCCTGCTCGGCGGGTCGGGCTCCGGCAAGACTACCTTACTGAGGGTACTAGCGGGCTTTGAAACCCCGACCGCCGGGCGCATCTATATCGATGGTCAGGACATGACCGGCATCCGTGCATGCGAGAGGCCTGTCAATATGATGTTTCAGTCCTACGCGCTCTTTCCGCACATGACCGTAGAGAAAAACGTGGGCTTTGGACTAGAACAGGAAAAGCTGCCACGCGCGGAAGTTGCTGAACGCGTCGCGCAAATTCTAACGATGGTGAAAATGACGGCATTCGCCGCGCGCAAACCGCACCAGCTCTCCGGCGGCCAGAAGCAGCGGGTGGCGCTGGCGCGGGCATTGGTGAAGCGTCCCAAGTTGCTGCTGCTCGACGAGCCCTTGGGGGCGCTCGATCGCAAGCTGCGCGAGCATACACAATTTGAACTTCTCGCCATTCAGAAGCGACTGGGGGTGACGTTTATCGTCGTCACACATGATCAGCAAGAGGCAATGACTCTCGCCACGCGCATCGGAGTCATGAATCATGGCAAGATCGTGCAGATCGGCACACCACTGGACATCTACGAATATCCACAGACGAAGTTCGTGGCGGATTTCATCGGGTCGGTGAATTTATTTGAGGGCAAATTAGTAGAGGATGCTGCCGATCACGTGCGCATACGTTCGGCGGACCTTGGCACTGAGGTTTACGTCGACCACGGCATCACGTCGGCGCCAGACGCAATTGTTTGGCTTGCCATTCGCCCGGAAAAGATCTCCATCAATCGTCAAGCGACGGGCGTCAAGGAAAACATCGCCGCGGGCCGGGTCAAGGAGATCGCCTATATGGGGGACATGTCGATCTACATTGTGGAACTTGCCTCTGGCAAGCTCCTGCGAGTGACACTGCCGAATACCGTACGGCGTGCTGAGGACCGAATTTCCGCTGAGGAAACCGTGTACCTGTCTTGGCACGCTTCGAGCCCGGTGATTCTTACCCAATAGGTAGAGTCTTGGAAACGCCACGCAAGCATGTTGGCCAATGGGTAGTGGTCGCCGTTCCGTACCTGTGGCTCATCGTACTTTTTCTGCTTCCCTTCATCATCGTCTTCAAACTTTCGTTTTCGGAGTCACGTCTGGCAATGCCACCGTACGCGCCGCTTATTGAATGGCGTGACGGTGCAATAGTTGGAATCAAGCTGTATTTTTCCAATTACCGGTTCTTGTTTACCGACAAGCTGTACATCAGTGCTTTCCTTTATTCATTGAAGGTGGCCACGGTCTCGACACTCTTCTGTCTGCTGATCGGATACCCGATGGCGTATGCGATCGCTCGTTCCGCCGCTGCCTGGAAGAACCTGCTGTTGATGCTCATAGTGTTGCCGTTCTGGACGTCCTTCCTGTTGCGGGTTTATGCATGGATCGGGCTGCTAAAGAATAACGGAGTCATCAATAATGTACTGCTGGCGCTTGGCGTAATTCACACGCCGCTGACGTTGATGCAGACTGACTTTGCGGTATTCGTCGGCATTGTTTATTCCTATCTGCCGTTCATGATCCTGCCGCTGTACGCCAACCTGGAAAAGCACGATCCGACGCTGCTCGAGGCTGCTGCGGACCTGGGGGCGCGCCCGTGGCGCGCATTCCTGCGCGTGACACTGCCGCTGTCGGTGCCGGGGATGATGGCCGGGTCACTGCTGGTGTTCATTCCGGCGGTTGGCGAGTATGTCATTCCTTCGCTGCTCGGGCGCACCGATCAGCTCATGATCGGGCGCGTACTGTCGGACGAGTTTTTCGCCAATCGGGACTGGCCGGTGGCTAGCGCGGTCGCGGTCTTGATGCTGCTTCTACTGGTGGTGCCGATCGTGTACTTTCAGCGCGTTCAGAGGCGGGAGTTGGAGGCGAGCGCGTGAAGAGCGGTTATTTTTCGCGGACCGGCCTTGTCTTTGGGCTCGTATTTTTGTACTTGCCGATTCTTTCCATGGTGATCTTCTCCTTCAACAACTCGCGCCTTGTGACCGTTTGGGATGCAGCGCACTCGCCGACTCTCAGGTGGTACGCGGCGCTTGATTGCCAACGGCCCCATTCTGCGCGCCGCGTGGCTTTCGATCCGAGTTGCAGCCTGCGCCGCTAGCGGAGCAATTGTGCTGGGAACCCTTGTGGGGATAGTACTGGCGCGCTTCGGTCCTTTTCGCGGGCGCACCCTGCTGTCAGTCATGACGACCGCGCCGCTGGTGATGCCTGAAGTAATCACCGGATTGTCGCTGCTGCTGCTGTTTGTCGCGCTTGAGCAGCTGATCGGCTGGCCGCAAGGCCGCGGGATGCTCACGATAATATTGGCGCATATCACGTTCACGATGTCGTACGTCGCGGTGGTGGTACAGTCGCGGCTTGCCGGTTTTGACGAATCGTTGGAGGAGGCGGCGATGGACTTGGGCGCGCGTCCGCTAACAGTGTTTTTCCGTATCACGCTACCGCTCATTCTTCCGGCCATCGTCTCGGGGTGGCTGCTGGCGTTCACGATTTCCTGGGACGACGTCGTGGTTTCGCAGTTCGTAGCGGGACCTTCCTCTACGACCCTGCCGATGGTCATCTTTTCCAAGGTGCGCCTCGGCGTCAGTCCCGATGTGAATGCGCTTGCAACGCTTATGGTGCTGATCGTCGCGATTGGGATCGTCGCGAGCAGCGTGTGGATGCGCGCCGCTGAAAAGCGCCGCCAGCGCGAGTCACAGCTCGCAATCGCCGCTAATGAATGAGGGACATGAAAGCACTGGCAGTCGGCATTGATGTAGGCGGATCGTCGATCAAGGGTGGATTAGTCGACATTGCAGACGGGCGGCTGCAGGGCGAGCTCGTCTCGGTGGCAACGCCACAGCCGGCCGCCCCGGAGCCCGTGATGCAGGCGGTAGCGGCGCTGGTGGCGGCGATGCCCGCGACAGATGCAGCGGGCGTTGCGTTTCCAAGCGTGGTAAAGGATGGCAAAGCGCGCACCGCCGCGCACATCGACCCCTCCTGGATTGATGTTGATGGAGCAGCGCTCGCAGCGCGCGTGCTGCGCCGGCGGACGATTTTCCTGAACGATGCCGATGCGGCCGGGCTTGCCGAGATGCGCTGGGGTGCAGGTCGGGGTGAGAAGGGCGTGGTCATCATGCTGACGTTTGGGACCGGAATCGGTACGGCGCTTTTTGTGGACGGCAGGTTGTTCCCCAACACTGAATTGGGCCACCTTGAATTGAACGGCATGGACGCGGAGGAGTGGGCTTCGGCACGCGTTCGCACGCAACTCGGTTTGGACTGGGTCGCATGGATCGCGCGCGTTAACGAATACCTGAAGAAGATGCACGCGCTCTTCTGGCCAGACGTGTTCATTCTCGGTGGTGCAGTGAGCGAGCGCTTCACGGAGTTCGTGCCTCATTTGAAATCCCCGGCGCAGATACGCCCGGCGCAGTTCGCCGGTCAAGCCGGGGTTATCGGCGCGGCACTGGCCGCCGCCTGACCGGAGGCATGCCGCGGATGCCGCTGCTCAGTAAACTGCCCGATGTCGGTACCACAATATTCACCGTAATGTCGCGGCGCGCACGCGAACTGGGCGCGCTTAATCTAGGACAGGGATTCCCCGATTACGACATCGATCCGCGCATTGCGCAGCTCGTAACCGCGGCGATGACTGCCGGCCACAATCAGTACGCGCCGATGGAAGGCACCCTCGGGCTGCGCGAGAGATCGCGCGCAAAGTTGCACTGTGCTACGGCATCAGCGCGGATCCGGAGGCGGAGATCACGATCACGCTCGGCGCCACCGAGTCACTTTACTCGGTCATTCAGGCCACCGTAGGTCCGGGCGAAGAAGCGATCCTCTTCGATCCATCGTATGACTCTTACGCTCCGGCCGTACGGCTCGCGGGTGCACGTGCGGTGCGGCTGCCGCTGCAGTTGCCAGGCTTTCGGTACGACTGGGAGCGGGTGCGCGCGGCGATTACGCCGCGCACCCGCCTGATCATCATTAACAGTCCGCACAATCCGGCCTGCACCGTCACATCCGCCTCAGATCTTGACGCGCTCGCCAATGTGATCGCCGATCGCGACATCTTGCTACTGTCGGATGAGGTCTACGAGCATGTCGTCTTCGACGGACGCGCGCATTGCTCCGTGCTCGCGCATTCCGAACTGCGCTCGCGAAGCTTTGCCGTGTTTTCCTTTGGCAAGACGCTGCACGCCACGGGCATCAGGGTGGGGTACTGCATCGCTCCCGCGGAATTGACGCGCGAGCTGCGCAAGGTCCATCAATTCAACACCTTTAGCATCGCACACCCCCTGCAGCATGCGATTGCGGCCTATCTGCGAGTGGCGCCGGAGGCCTGGCAGAATCTGGCAACCTTCTTCCAGGCTAAGCGCGATCGGGTGCGCGGCGCTCTCGCCGACAGCGGCTTTACCCTGCCGCCGGCCGCCGGGACTTACTTTCAGCTGCTGGACTTCAGCGTCCTCGCAAAGGAGGATGACCAGAGCTTTGCGCAGCGGCTGCTTACCGAAGCGGGCGTGGCGACGATCCCGTTGTCGCCGTTTTACGCCGTCCCGCCGCGGCTCTCCGTAGTGCGCCTGTGCGTCGCGAAGCGCGATGAAACGCTGGATGCCGGCGCCGCACGCCTGCGCGCTTTTGCACAGAGGCTCGCCCAATAATGAAGAAGCCCACGCTCGTCAATCATCCGCCCAAGGTCGACTTTGCCGCCGGACAATCACCCGGTCGGGGCGCCGATCTACCAGAATGTCAAGTTCGAGTTCGATGATCTCGAGCAGACGACCCGGTTTCTGCGCGGCGAGCGTCCTGGTTTCTTTTACATGCGCACGTCGAATCCCACGTGTCGCCAGCTGGAACTGACGCTGGCGGGCTTGCAGGGCCGTGAGGACTGTCTTACCAGCGGAACCGGCGTCAGCGCGGTCGGGCACACTCTGCTCGCGCTCACGAAGCAGGGCGACCACGTGCTGTGTTTCATTGAAACGTACAATCCGACGCGCTACATCATCCGCCGCCTGCTGAGCCGGTTTGGTGTAACGCACACCATGCTCTCGATCGAGGATCTAGCCGGCATCGAGCGAACTCTCGCAGTCGCAGCCAACGCGGCTGGTATTTTTTGAAAGCCCGACAAATCCAGTGACCAAGATGGCCGATATCGCGGCCATCACGAAGCTTGCAAAGACACACGGCGCGCTTACCGTGATGGACAACACGTTCGCAGGCTTTCATCAGCATGGCGAATTCGACGTGGACGTTTTCGTGCACAGCCTCACCAAGTACGCTTCCGGAACCGGTGATGTCATGGGCGGCGCGGCCATCGCGCGGCCGGAGCTGGTGCGGCTGTTGCGCACCGACTTTGGCGCTTTAGGTGTTGCCTTGGATCCGCACGCGGCGTTTCTGATTCAGCGCGGCCTTAAGACCTATTTCGTGCGCTATTCGGCTCAGTGTGCGCGCGCGCTGCGCATCGCGCAGATCCTTGCGTCGCATCCCAGCCGTGGCGCGTGTGCATTATCCCGGCCTGCCGGATCATCCGCAGCATGCGCTCGCGACCAAGCAGATGAGCGAATTTGGCAGCATCGTGAGTTTCGATCTCAAGGGAGGCCTTCGCGGCTGGGGGTTGCTTTGCCGAGAGTCTCAAGCTATTCGCCCTTGACCGCGAGTCTGGGTTCGACCGAATCCCTAGTGGTCGCGCCGCAGATGATGACCGGCCGCGACCTTAGTGCGGAACACGTGCGCCTCTCAGGGGTCACGGAGGGAACGGTGCGGTTGTCCATCGGTCTCGAGGACGAGGAGGATCTCGTTGCCGATGTACTTCAGGCTCTCGATGGCGCGCGCGTGCGCTGCGGCTGATACGGAAGCACTTCCAGCAAATCGCCTTCGTTCAAGCGTTGCTGGATATGCCGCCAGAATTCTGCAGTGCAATAGTTCGCCGTGCACGCGCATGAACGCTGCGCGCTGCGGATCGTCGAATGCCTAGGAAGCTAATGAAAGTCTCCGGAAATACGTCGTTGTCGGCAACGTAATACCAGGCTTCATCGCGCATCTCGTCTTCGGGATGCACCGGTTGCGGAAGATCGCGAAACCTGACAGTCGGTCACCTGGCATAGCTCGTCGTAGTCGTAGAAGATCACGCGCCCGTGCCGCGTGACGCCGAAATTCTTGAGGAGGAGATCACCCGCAAATATATTTGTGTAAGCGAGGTCGCGGATGCACTGACCGTAATCGAGTACGGCGAGCTCAGCGGCTGGCGCGGCGGCCGTGCGCAGATACAGGTTGAGCGGCGTCATGCGGCGCTCGATGTAGAGATGGTCAAAGACCAGATTGTCGCCCTCGCTGTGCACGGTGCTCGCTGTCTCAGTAGCGAGCTCGTCAAGCAGCTCCGTCGAGAAGCGTGCTCTGGAGAAGCGCATACGCTTAAATTCCTGTGCATCCACCAGACGTCCGGCCCGGTCGTGTTTGAAAACCAGCTGGTATTTGGCGACTACCTCTTCGCGAAGAATGGTCTTCGGATAGGCGAAGCGATCGCGGATAATCTTGAACACCACGTCGAAGGAGGGCAGGGTGAAGCAAAGCATGACAAGGCCGCGCTCGCCGGGGGCCTGTACGAAGCTGTCGCCGGCGTGCTCAAGATGGCGCATTAGCTCACGGTAGCGCTCGGTCTTGCCTTGCTTGGCGCGGCCGAGCACCGTAAACAACTCGCCCGCGGGCTTGCGCGGCAGTATCGACTTCAAAAACACCACGGCCGCCGCAACCCGCTCAAGATCGACGTGAAAGTAGGAGCGGGTATAGCCGAAGACGATGCTAACTTGATCTTCACTGAGCATGACGGCATCAACCAGTAAGCCTGCGTCCGTATTCTTAAGTGCAATGACAAGCGGGACGAGGATTCCGCGTCCCATGATCCGCCCGACGATGTAAGCGCGTGTTAGCTGGTAGAAGATCGGCGCGATGATCTCGATCCTCTGCACCGCACCTTGGCCGCCAACGCCGGAAAGGCGGCCACCGACATCCGCGGCCAGATGCGCCACGCTCTTATCAAAATCCCTCCATGGAGAACGAAACCGCAGGTCGCCGAGCAAATCCTCGAAGAGCAGGCTGAGCGAGCCGCGGTTGGCGTAAATTCTTGTTTCCGCCACCGCGTTGACACCCGCGAGTGGATCAAGATCCGTCGCCACGAACTCGATGTCGGCGTCGACGCCGATCGTGCCGAAATGCCGTCGAGTGACGGAACTGAAGAAAGTCTTGGTGAATTCCCGGTCCGGCAGCGCTGCGATCTCCGACTCGAAGTGGTGACGGATCTGAGTCCAGACATCACGGGCGAGCGCACGCTCGCCGAGATCGGCGCGTAGCTTGACGATGCAGTGGTGGACGAAGCGGTCGTAAAGTTCGATACGCTCGACTGCGTCGCGCTGAGCCTTCTTCCAGTCGCGCCGATCGAAATTGAGCGGCGCGCGGCGCGTAATGGCGCGAAACTCCGCGTTATAGTCGGCGAACGCCTGTGCGATGTGACGGGCGCCGTCGCGCGCGGGATCTTTCCCCGGCTGCTCCTCGGCTGCCATAACGAGCGCCTTCAAAGATTGCGGATGAGCGCGTCCCCGAAGGCGCTGGTGGATACCTCGGTCGCGCCCTGCATCTGGCGCGCAAAATCGTAGGTCACGATCTTCTGGCCAATCGTGCGGTCCATCGCTGCGATGATGGCATCGGCTGCCTCGACCCACCCCATGTAGCGAAACATCATTTCTGCTGAGAGGATTAATGACCCAGGGTTCACCTTATCCAGATTTGCGTACTTGGGTGCGGTCCCGTGGGTAGCCTCGAATATGGCATGGCCGGTCAGGTAGTTGATGTTGCCGCCCGGAGCTATGCCGATGCCGCCCGACCTGCGCCGCGAGCGCATCCGAGATGTAATCGCCGTTCAGGTTGAGCGTGGCGATGACATCGAATTCGTCCGGCCGTGTGAGCACCTGTTGCAGCGTAATGTCGGCAATTGCATCCTTGATGATGACGCGACCGCTGCTCTTGGCAGCGTCCATTTCGGCGTTTGCCACCTTGTCGCCCTTGGCGGCTTTGGTCCGCTCCCACTGTTCCCAGGTGTAGGTTGGTGCGGCAAATTCGCGCTCCGCGAGTTGATATCCCCAGTTGCGGAATGCGCCCTCAGTGAACTTCTGAATGTTGCCCTTGTGCACTAGCGTCACGCTTTTGCGCTTATTGGCAATCGCATACTCGATGGCGGAGCGAATCAGACGCTCCGAGCCCTCCTTCGATACGGGCTTGAGGCCGATGCCGGAGGTCGCCGGGAAGCGGATTTTCGCGTAGGCCTTTGGGAAAGCTTGTTTGAGCAGCTCGAGGAATTTCTTGTTGTCTTCCGTGCCTGCTTCGAACTCAATTCCCGCGTAGATGTCCTCGGTGTTCTCGCGAAAGATCACCATATCCACTTTCTGCGGTTCTTTGACCGGCGAGGGCACGCCCTTGAACCACCGCACTGGACGCAGGCACACGTACAGATCGAGCAGCTGCCGGAGCGCGACGTTGAGCGAACGGATACCGCCGCCTATCGGGGTCGTGAGAGGCCCCTTGATGGACACCAAATAGTCGCGGCATGCGGCTACGGTTTCATCCGGCAGCCAGGTATGCAGAAGCTTGTTGGACTTTTCCCCAGCATAGACTTCCATCCAGTAAATTTTGCGCTGCCCGGCGTAGGCCTTCTTGACCGCCGCATCGAGCACGCGCACGCTCGCCCGCCAGATGTCAGGTCCCGTGCCGTCGCCCTCGATGAACGGGACGATCGGATTATCCGGTACCACGAGGCGCCCGTTGCTGATGGACATCTTCGCGCCCTCTGCGGGTGCGCTGCCGTTCTTCACTGCCGTGGCCGTAGACATGCAATACTCCGTGATCCGTTCAACTGGCGTGGCGGCCCGACCGGGCACAAATGCTAGCACGCCAGTTTCCACCCCAAGGTTGACTAGAATACACCGATGAGCCGCACGCTCTCGACCACCCCGGCCGCCGACGGATTTCGGATGCCGGCGGAATATGAGCCGCACGACGGCTGCTGGATGCTCTGGCCCGAGCGGCCCGACAACTGGCGCCTCGCTGCCGTGCCCGCGCAGCGGGTGTTCGTCGAGGTCGCCGCAGCAATCTCTCGCTTCGAGTCGCTCTCGGTAGGCGTTTCAGGCCGATATTTCGAGGCGGCGCGCCGGGCGCTGCCGTCACGGGTACGCCTGGTCGAGATGGCGCACGATGATTGCTGGATGCGCGATGTCGGTCCCACCTTGGTGGTTGGCAAGCGCGGTGCGGTACGCGGTGTCCATTGGCGCTTCAACGCCTGGGGCGGTAAGCACGGCGGCCTCTATGCGAGCTGGAGTCAGGATGAGCTCGTGGCAGCCAAAGTCCTCGAGATTGAGGGTCGTGATCGCTACCGCGCGCCGCTCATTAATGAGGGCGGTGCCATCCATGTCGATGGCGCCGGCACCGCTCTCGTCACTGAGGAATGCCTGCTCAACACCAATCGCAATCCAACGCTGAGTCGCGCACGCATTGAAGGGTATCTGCGTGCGTACTTGGGGGTTACGACGATTGTATGGCTCGGCAGGGGTGTCTTTAACGATGAGACCGATGGGCACATCGACGAGCTCGCATGCTTCGTTCGCCCCGGCGTGGTATGTCTGACGTGGACCGACAACCGGCGCGACCCGCAACACGCGATCTCATCTGACGCCTGGGAGCGCCTGCACGATGCACGGGACGCGCGCGGCCGGCGAATTCAAGTGCACAAATTACCTATGCCGGGTCCACTGGCCATGACAGCACGTGAGGCTCGCGGCGTGCAGAGCCGCGCGGGCAGTGCGCCGCGCCGGGCCGGGCAGCGCCTGGCCGCGAGCTATGTCAACTTCTACGCGGCCAATGGCGGTATTGTCATGCCGCTGCTGGATCCGCGACACGATCGTGCGGCCGCTGCGATTCTGAGGCGTCTTTTTCCGCAGCGCCGTGTGGTCGGCATTCGCACCCGTGAGATTCTCCTGGGAGGTGGCAACATTCACTGCATAACGCAGCAGATTCCGTCCCCCCCGAAGGTCGCCTGAGGCGAAGCTCCACCGCGTCGCAAACGCGACTGTCGGTGAAGTACGACAGCGTTTTGCTCGTATCTGGTGCGCTATTCTCCGGCCCTGACCTCTGGGAGAGATCCAGCGTATGCGTTTCCCGCGTTCAATCGCGTGGTTGTGGCTCGCGCTTCTTGCAAGCGCGCTCGCCACCGCAGCGGAGCTAAACCCCGTTCCGACCCATTCGGCCGGCCAGCCGGAGCCGGCGGTGCAGGGCGTGATCGTCAAGCTGCGCGGCGTTGAGCCGGCACCCGCAGTACCAAGTGCCTTCCCTGAACCGGTCGTAGCGCTGGCACGTCGCGCCGGTGTTGGGCTGAAGGAGACGCACCGCATCGTGGCGAACACCTATGTGATACGGGTGCTGCCGGCGGTCTCCGGGGAGTCGCTCGCCGCAACGCTCGCGCGACTGCGTGCCGATCCGGCAGTGGTCTTCGCCGAAGCGGATCAGCGGCGTTACATCCACGGCGTACCGAACGATCCGCTCTATCTTGATCAGTGGTACCTGCAAAATTCCAGCGCGACGCCCAGCGCCGTAGATGCCGAGAGCGCCTGGGATATCACGACGGGCAGCCCTGGAATCGTCATCGCGGACATCGACACGGGAGTGCGCTTCGAGCATGCGGATCTGCTGCGCGCCGGCGCGGGCGACGGCGGCCGGTTGTTGCCGGGGTATGACTTCATTACCGACCCCGCGATCGGCAATACCGGCAAAGGGCGCAATCCGGATGCCTCCGATCCTGGCGACTGGATAACCTCGGCGGAGGCCGCCACGCCGCAATTCAACGGTTGCACCGTGCAGGACAGCTCATGGCACGGGACGCGCGTTGCCGGCATGCTCGGCGCGATCACCGATAACGCGATCGGCATTGCCGGTCTCACCTGGAACAGCTGGATTCTACCGGTGCGCGCGCTGGGCAAATGCGGCGGCAACGATTCAGACATTGAAGCGGCAATGCTCTGGGCGGCCGGCATTCATGTTGACGGCGTGCCAGACAACCCATACCCGGCAAACATTGAAAATTTGAGTCTGGGCTCTGCAGGTAGCTGTCCTGCAAAGCTTCCAAGACGTCATCAGTCTGGTGACGCAGCGCGGCGTTCTCATAGTCGCCTCCGCCGGCAACGAGGGCGGACCTGTGGCCGCGCCCGCGAATTGTCCCGGCGTTACCGCCGTCGCCGGATTGCGTCAAGCCGGCACGAAGGTCGGCTACAGTAACCTCGGGCCCGAGATTGCGCTCAGCGCACCAGCCGGAAACTGCGGCACTACCGTTGCCGGCGCCCCCTGCCTGTACACGCTCGACACAACTGTAAATTTTGGCACGACGGTTCCTGCCGCGAACGGTTACACCGATCAGATCAACACCAATCTCGGTACAAGTTTCTCGGCACCGATTGTCTCGGGAGTCGCTGCCTTGATGCTGGCGGTCAACGCCAACCTTAAGGCGAGCCAGCTTCAGGCGCGCCTGAAAGCTGGCAGCTTGCCATTTCCTCAGAGTTCCATCGACACGAACCCGCAGCCACCCATGTGCCATGTACCGGCGAGCGCCTCGGATGTACAGGACACCGAATGCATCTGCACGCTAGCTGGCACGACTTGCGGTGCCGGAATGGCCAATGCGTTCGGAGCGGTTGGCGAGGCGCTGCGGCCGATCGCATCGGTCGTCGTCCCACCGACTGTCGCGCCCGGCGGAAACATCCTATTACAGGCCTCAGGCAGCGCCGCGGCCTGCAATCACTCAATCAGCGGCTACCAGTGGGGCAGCAATGATCCAAGTCATCCGGTTTCGAGCGTCAACGCGTCAAGCACCGCGGTTACCGTGCCGACAAGCGGCTCATTCACCGTGACTTTGATCGTGTTCGACGACTCGATGCCGCGGCGCTCCGACACGGCAACCGTCATCATTTCGCCCACTGCAGCGACAACCGCCGCGCCGGCGAGCGCCGGATCCGCCGCCTGCCCGAAGGCGCTCGCCATTGCCTCCCCGGTTGAGGTTTCCGTATCACCCAGCAGTGCAAGCTTGCGAGCAGGGACCGGCACCCAAGCATTCAAGGCGACTGTCGTCAACACCACCAACATGGCTGTGACCTGGCAGGTCAACAATGTGCCCGGCGGCGACGCACCTTTAGGCACGATCAGCGCGTCGGGTGTCTACACGCCGCCTACAGGTATATCCACGACTTTGGGAGTGACCGTGACTGCAGTGTCGGTGGCCGTCAAATCGCAATCCGGCACAGCGCAGGTGACCGTGGTGGCGCTCCCGGCACATGGCGGTGGCGGTGAGCTCGATGCGCTGACATTGCTTGCGGGTTTGCTGCTGCTCGCGGCGCGCAATTCGTCGCTAGCCGTGCGCCACACGCTGCGCAACATCGAGCCATTCTTTTTGCGCTCGGCGATAGTGCTCTGGCGCGATGCGCGCTTGCTCTAGAAGTTCGCGCGCAACCTTACGCGCCTCGTCGCGCTCACCGGCGGCTAGCAGCAGCTGCACAAAGCGCGCCGTCGCTTCTGCGCCCGGGAAGCTCGGTGCGACCACGCGGTACTCTTCGAGAGCCTTCTTGCGGTCGCCCTCGCCTTCGAGTGCCCGGGCATACAGGAGGTGACCTTCGGGCGAGCGGAAGTCAGGATTCAGGCGAATGAGGTCATCTAGGGTGGTGCGCGCGGCGGTCGCATCGCCCTTGCCGAATTGCGCACGCGCCACCCCCAGCATGAGGTCCGGATCATGTTCGTAGAGGCCGGTAAGGACGGCGCGATACTCATTGATCGCCTCATCATAGCGGCCCGCACGGGTGAGAGCGTCGGCGAAGCGCTGGCGGCTTGCGACATTGCCGGCGACGCGCGCTTCGCTCTCGTAACGCCGTAGATCCGCATGCGGGTCGAGCGCCTTTCTGAATCCGCGCGCCGTGCGTTGCGCGGTGCGGCTGCGAAACAAGTCCGGAATGACTTCCACGGCAATGTAGGCGATCGCGCCCGGAAATGAGAGCAGCGCGAGCACCCATATCCAGATCTGATTCCGGCCGGTCTTGATGCAATGGATGATGAGCAAGACCTGAATCGTGATCGAAAGTATCAGCAGCCAGGGCATGTGTGGCTCAAGGGCAGGAGGGGATGCAAGCTTACTGGGCGGCGCAGTCGATCTCCACCGGGAAGCCGCACCGACACGGTACTGCTATTCTTGGCCGGTGAATGCATCCGGCATGGTTGGGCGCCTTGCACGGCTCCGCAGGGCGTTGCTGGTTTGCGCATGCCTCACGGCCTGCGGTGCCGCCTTCGCGGAGCCAAGCCCCGCCACGCAGGCCCTGCAACCGAGCCTTGCGACGCGCCCGCGGATTGGACTTGTGCTCTCCGGCGGCGGCGCGCGCGGCGCCGCGCACATCGGGGTGCTCAAAATGCTCGACGATCTGCACGTGCCGATCGACGCGATCGCAGGCACGAGCATGGGCGCCGTAGTCGGCGGCCTGTACGCGAGTGGCTTCTCGGCACGCGAGATCGAGATCGATCATGACTTCGGTGAATTGGCAGGACGCATTTCGCGACCGGCCGACCCGTACCGATCTCACCTTCCGAAGGAAGGAAGAAGAGGAGAATTTCCTCGTCAATTTTCCTCTCGGCCTGCGCTGCGCACCACTTCCAGCTGCCCAAGGGGCTCATCCAGGGCCAGAAGCTGAGCGAGATTCTGCGGCGCCTGACGCTACCGGTCGCCGAGATCACCGACTTCGATCGACTGCCGATGCGCTTTCGCGCCGTGGCGACCGACCTTGAAACCGGCGATCCCGTCGTCATGCACGACGGGGACCTGGCGAGCGCGATGCGCGCGAGCCTTCAGCGCCAGGAGTGTTTGCGCCGGTGGAGCGCGATGGACACCTGCTGGTCGATGGCGGGCTCGCCGAAAATCTGCCCATCGACGTGGCGCGCAGCCATGGGCGTGGACATTCTCATCGTCGTGGACGTGAGCACACCGCTTGTGGCACGCGACAAACTCACCGATGCTCCGGCGATCTCGAACCAGATGCTCGCGATCCTGATCAGGCGCAACGAGCAACGGCAGCTTGAGAGCCTCTCGAAGAGGCGACGTGCGCATCGCGCCCATTCTTGGCGATTACTCGCCTTTCGACTTCAGCATCGTGGCGCGCGCGGTCGCGCGCAGGTGAACAGGCGGGGCTTGCTGCGCAGGGCGAGCTGCTCGCCCTGGCGGTCGACCAGGGCACGTTTCGAGCGCGACGTGCAAGCGGCGCACCGCAGCGCGCGAGACGCCGCCGCGTCATTGAATTCGTGCGCATCGAGTCCGGCTCGGAGCGCTACGCGGACAGCGCTGCACAAGCTGTTTGACGATCAGATCGGCAACGCAGGCGGATGCAAGCGAGCTTGGCAGGCGTGTCATTGACTTCTACGGCGGCGAGAATTTCGAAGGCATCGATTACCGTATCGTGCAGGACGACGACGGCAAGTACGGCCTGGCGCTGAGTGCGCGGCGCAATTCCTGGGGGCCCGACCTACGTGCGCTTCGGGCTCAATCTGCAGGATGATTTCGCGGGCAACTCCACGTACAACGCGGCGGCGCGCTTCATCCAGTCGGAAATCACCGAGGCCGGGCGGCGAATGGGTGTCGGATCTGCAGGTCGGCGAGACATCAAGAGTCGCCACCGAGTTGTGGCTGCCGTTTTCGCAGACATCGCCCTATTTTGTCGCGCCGCACGCGCAGCTCGAGGCGCAGGATATCTATCGTCTTTCAGGATCAGCGCCGCATGGCCGAGTATCGAGTGCGCACGACCGAGTACGGCATGGATTTTGGCAGGGACTTTAGCAACTGGGGCGAGGTACGCGCCGGGCTTGTGCGCGATGTCGGCAATTCGAGCCTGATCATCGGCCAGCCAACATTGAGCTACGGCGCTTTCGATGAGAAGGAGTTCTTCGTGCGCTCTTCCTACGACACGCTCGACAACCTCAATTTCCCGCGCTATGGGCAGCAGGCGTCCGTTCGAATGGCGTGGCGATCGCACGGCGCTTGGATCGGACGGCGGATGAGGATCGTGTCGCCCTCAATTACCTGGCCGCGCACAGCTTGGGGCAAGGCAGACCGCCGTATTCTGGACGTCCGCGGGCTCGACGCTCGACGGCTCGACGACCGACGTGCGCAAGCTCTTTACGCTCGGCGGCTTTCTCAACCTCTCGGGCCTCAAGCAAGACTCGCTCATCGGTCCGAACTACGGCATCGCACGCTTCCTCTTCTATCGGCAGATTGGCCGCGGCGGCCCCGGAATTCTCGATCTACCGGTCTATCTCGGCACATCGTTCGAAATCGGCAACGTTTGGGAGCGACGCAATGAGTTCAGCTTTGGATCGGCGCACAAGGATGCAAGCCTGTTCCTTGGGCTCGATACCCTGCTCGGCCCGGTCTATATCGGCATCAGGCATTGGCGACGGCGGAACGACGAACTTCTACCTGTTCCTTGGACGAACCTTTTGCAGCTGCATTACAGGCCGCGACTTTCCGCGAGCTTTTCGACTTTCTCGAAGACGAGTGAAGGTAGCGTCAGTCGCGCGCGAGTACTCGTGGCGACGACTCATATCGACAATTGCAGCATCGCGCTCCGTCGGTGGTTGCGTACCAATGCAGGCGGTGCCATTGCGGGCCGAGGAGCTTGCGCAAGGGGTCGGCCGCCGGGAGGCTGACGCGAACGCCGAAAGGCTGCAGGCGCTCGTTGGGCGGCGCGCGCAGGTTCTGCGGATTGACTGATACCCATTCATCCAGCTCCAAATTTATCAAGTGTGCAGGGACGAGGAACGCGCGTTTGTTGAGCACTCTCTGGTTGTGCTCGACGACTGCCAGGCTCTTTTGCAAGGTCGGCGACTTCGGGTCGAGTGCAAGGCCCGCATGCAGATCCGCGAGCGCAAGATCGTATTTGCCCTGGCCGGCGTACACGGCCGCTCGGTTATTGAAAGGTTGCCAGTTGTGTCGGATCAAGACGCGATCGCGGCGTTGCATTGGGGCAGCGCGAGCGCCCATTCGCGCAACATTGCGTAGCCGCCACACAGGTTCGAATGGGCGGCCGCCGCCTCGCGCGAGTCGGCAGCATTACTTCAAGCCCTCCAGCGTCAGACGAATACCCTCCTCGATACGCCCTTCCTGCAATGCGATCGAGCCATCGGCAAGATAGGTATTGCCGCCCCCGAGAACCGTGCCGCTCGACGGTCTGCGACTGCGCCGGCGTCCGCGACGCAGGCATGCCACGAGCAAAGCGCCACTGCGAGCGTGACGCTCCTCGAAATGCGAACTGTGAAGATTGAGCCATCAGTTCAGTTCCCCGGGCGGCCCAGGGTGCCGCGCGGAACAGCAATGTTATAGCTCGCGGGAGCGCGAACATGCAAAGCGGAAGTGCGGCGGCGCTTGAGTTGCCCGCCGAGGGTCCCCACACTGTGTTTCCGGCACCACTTCAGGGTGAAGCACATGGCTTTGTTTCGTAAGAAAGCCGAGATGCCGTCGGCGATGGACGCGCTCCCGGGCAGGAGCACCGCCGCTGAGCGTCCCGGCAACACATTTTGTGAACGGCAGGCGCATCGTGGCGCCATTCCCGGACGGCCTTGCGGAGGCCATTTTCGGGCTTGGGTTGCTTCTGGGGAGCGGAAAAGCTCTTCTGGCAGTTACCGGGGGTGTATTCGACCGCCGTGGGGTATGCGGGCGGCTACACACCGAATCCGACGTATGAAGAAGTGTGTTCCGGACGCACAGGGCATGCGGAAGTCGTGCGGGTGATATTCGATCCCGACAGTCACGTCCTATGAAGAGCCTTGTTGCGCGTGTTCTGGGAAGCGCATGACCCTACCCAAGGCATGCGCCAGGGCAACGACATCGGGACGCAGTATCGCTCCGCGATCTACGTTCTGAATCGAGGAGCAGCGCGCAGCAGCTGAAAAATCGCAAGCGCGATATACCAGACCAGCCTCAACCATGCGGGCATGGGGGAGATCACCACCGAAATCCAGGATGCGCCGAAATTTTATTACGCGGAGGACTATCACCAGCAGTATCTGGCAAAGAATCCGGGCGGGTATTGTCCCGATCACTCGTGCGGGGTCAGCTTCAAATCTGCGGAGTTACAGGTGGGGGAGAAGGGGTAGGGCCCGTTTTCTGCAGGAAGCCACGGGGTTACGAGCCGGAAGATTTGAGACCCTGCGAATTTCCGCAGGAGAACGCTGTGTGTTTTCGGAGCTGACGTCTACCGGAAGACTATCGTTAGGTCGGTGTTAGGAAAGGGGAAGGACGCTGGTTCAGAACAGGGTCGAGGTTGACGGTCAGGGAGTTTTGAAGAGCTCGCGCACACGGGAGGTCAAGCGGCCAGCTTGCGCTCATTGACACATCGCAACGGTTGGCGCTATGGTTTAATTGACGGCACGATGTCGATCTTGGGTAGGCCAACGCCTTCGTCCACGCCGCGGGGGCAGCAAATGCGCAACGCTGAACATCGAGCTAGGCTTTTCGCATCGGTCGTTTGGTTGCTCTGCTTGCCTACCGTCCCGCAGGTCGTCTTCGCGGTTGAGCAACCGGACGCTTGCTCGCTTCTTTCACCACAGGATGTTGCTACGGTGCTCGCCGCCGAAGTCGATGCCGGCACCAAGATTGCTCCAGGCGCGTGCCGTTGGAATGGGCGGGCGAAGCGGCCCGGCGATGCTGTGGCGATGCTGCGGATCAATTTCACGACGGCGCGATCTTTCGAGATCGGGAAAACACCGATACCTGGTTACACCAAGACTTCCGAATCCGGAATCGGCGATGACGCCTACAGCGCGGTCGGCGGAGGCGTCGTGACGCTCAGCGTAAAGAAGGGTTCGGCGGTCGCAATTATTTACGTTGCGATCCCGAAAGCCTCTCTCGAACAAGCCAAGGCCGTGGAGAGGAAGGTCGCCCTCGAGATCGTCGGGAAGCTCTGAGGGCGTCGAAGCTACGCTCGCCCGGGGTAATCAATCACCGGACTCGGATCGTCCATGTACTGCCGTTCGTGCGTGGCAACATCGGGTCAACACTAAGCGCTCAGCTAAGCGCTGCCAGCAGTGATCGCATAAACGCAATCTTGCTACCCAACCGGCAAGCTGCCTGCGGTATCTCCTCTACGTCTACGCGCAGTGGGGCAACCGGGCCCAGGCGCTCGAATGGCTTGACACCGCGATGCGCTTGCGTGATGCGGGGAGCTGCTGAAGACCGAGCCCCTCATGGACCCCTTGCGCAAGGAGCCGCGCTTCCAGGCGATTGAGCGGGAATTGAAGTTTCCCAGTTAAGGGGTGGTGCGGTTCCGACGCAATTCCTTCTGTCCCTCGACAATCGTTCTACGACGCGCGCTCAGGTATCACGTTGATAGAGCGCGGTGATCTTGTAGACAAGCTGTAACCTGCATGGCTGCTTTGAAGCGTGGTCGCGCGCCCGAGAGCCGGGGCACTCCATTTCTCCCTGCACCTGACGTTTACCGTCGCTCAACGCTGCAGTCACCGCATTATTGAGATCAAATTGGCCATCGCAGTCGGCATAGGGACACGGAAATTCGAAGAAAGCCCGTGCTGGCGGATGCAGCTCATGGGACTGCGACGCCGGCACATTTCTCGCCCCATGGAAGTGTAAATCGAGTCGCAATCGCTCCACGCCGGGGTATGCAGCACGGAGCGCGAGCGCCGCCGCCCGGTCGCGACGTCGCCGGTCCAGCCGTTCCTGACGACCTTCGGTGAGGCCGCGAGCGGCGAGCCTCACTTTTCGCTCCCCGCTGTCGACTGCCGTCCCGCCTCGACGGTCGCTCCTGTGGTTTCATCCTCGCCGGAAGCACCCGGTCGAGCTGAGCGGCGTTGTTTTTTTTCCTGTTGCCGCGCCTTCCTGGCCAGCTCCTTTTGTTTTCGAGCCTGGTGGTAGTTGGGTCTTGGCATTAAATCTCCGTTGTCACTGGATCGAAGCGGCGGTGTGTACTGGCTGCAGCCCGGGCTGCGCCAATCGCCATGTTTCGAGCATCCGCCTACCTTACTTATACTCCTTAATTCTCACTGGCGGCCGAAATCGACCTTTGCATCACGGCGGTGGCGCGTGCCGAACAAACTCCGGAACACGCGCAAAGCAAGGGTTGGCGCCGTACTTTGCCCTTTTTGTCGCGGACTCCGCTAAAGAGGGCCAAAGGCCTCTGCGGATGGGGGTCGAGCAGTGCTACGAGTCCAAGACTGAAGTGGCACGGCGGATTCGCGCGCGGGCGGTCCGAGTTTCGATGGCATCTGGGCGGGGAGCGCTACTCACCGGTTCGCCGCGTTTCAGTCCGCGAAGGCGAGGCCGGATCGCGGCTACGCGGCTCGCGATGGCGACCTAGCGATCATGAACTGATCCACTTTAGGGCTGCCTCGAGAATCGTGCTCCCGGGCATTACTAAGGAAGAAGCGTGGTGGCCTGCGTGGGCGTTATGTCATTAGCGCGCTGCGTTCCGCCGGCGCTCTTGCATCGAATCGCTGCACCTGCCTGAACGCGTCGCGGATCTTTGCGGCCGCTCAGCGACCGGTCATCTGTTCCAGATTGTCGGGGTACCGAGCTCCTTGAACCGTGATCTGCGCGGCGCTGCTATCGATCTCACGAAGATCATCCGGCTCAAGCTCGATCGCAACTGCCTCGATGTTCTCCTTCAGGCGCTCAAGTTTGCGGGTGCCGGGGATCGGAACAATCCACGGCTTCTGGGCAAGCAGCCAGGCGAGAGCCATCTGAGCTGGCGTTGCTTTCTTGCGTGTCCCCATCGCGCGCAGCAGTTCAACCAAGGCTTGATTGGCTTTTCGAGCTTCGGGCGTAAATCGCGGCAGATTGTTGCGAAAATCCGCAGTGTCGAATGTCGTGCTTTCGCTGATCGCGCCGGTGAGAAAGCCCCTACCGAGTGGGCTATAGGGAACGAACCCGATCCCGAGTTTTTCCAGGGTCGGTAGTACCTCCGTTTCAACACGTCGCGACCACAGCGAGTATTCGCTCTGGACAGCAGCGACCGGCTGCACGGCGTGTGCGCGCCGGATCGTTGCTATACCTGCTTCTGAAAGGCCGAAGTGTTTGACCTTGCCTTGCTGAATCAGGTCCTTCACCGCTCCCGCGACCTCTTCGATAGGCACGCTCGGGTCAACGCGGTGTTGGTAAAACAGATCAATAGTGTCAACCTGCAGCCGCCTGAGCGACGCCTCGGCGACCTCCCTGATGTGCTCCGGGCGACTATCCAGGCTCTGCCACCGCGGCGCCCCGTCTGGTTGGAGTTTGAATCCGAACTTGGTGGCAATTATTACTTGACCGCGAAAAGGAAGCAGCGCCTCGCCCACGAGTTCTTCATTTGTGAACGGGCCGTAAACTTCGGCGGTATCGAAGAATGTGACACCAGTTTCGACGGCAGCTCGAAGGAAGGAGATCATTTCGCGCTTGTCTGCAGGCGGACCGTAGGAAAAGCTCATGCCCATGCAGCCGAGGCCGAGTGCCGAAACCTCCAAGTTGCTGTTACCGAGTCTGCGCTTCTGCATGGTGTTTCCTATCAGCCGCCCTAGTTGCCAACCGGTCCTAGTATTGTTCGTCACTGAGCTGCGATCCACTCGGCCGGCATGAGCATACGTTTTCCGCCGCCGGCCAGGCAGTTCCGTAGGCGAGACCGCTGCGGCAACTCGCGCTCGGACGGCCTAACCGATAGAGCTGCTGGCGCTCGAGCGGCAGGCGCTCCCGCCCCTTTGCGCTCGGTCAGGTTCGCAGCCTAAGGTCGTGTAATATCGCGATGCGCCAATAACACCTCGAGCCTGACGGGCGGCTCGCGTCCGCCGCGCGAAGCGGCACCAGCTGTAATCTTAGTGTCCATGTCAAGAATTCATCGTGCGTCATGTCAGGAGGCGATATGCATCGATTGATTGCGGCGACTTTCCTGACCAGCCTCGCCGTTGTTGCGGTTGGCCAGCAACCCGGCGCCAATTCTTCCAAAGACTGGATTAAGCGCAGTGACGCGTACACCAAAGTTCTGCTCGATGTGCAGCTCGAGCATGATCCCGAGCGCGGCTCGAGCGAAGGTGTAGCGAAGTTTGACGAGCGCATCTCCAACCCCACCCTCGCCGATGAGCTCGCCCAGCGGCGCGAACTGAAGGCGGCGCTGACAAAGACCGACGCAGCGCGCGCGCGCGAACCGAACGCGCGAGTGCGTGAGGATTTGGACATCCTTCACAAGGCATTTGACCTGCAATTCAGAAAGCAAGACTACGCCCTACAGCACGAAGTCCCGTTTCTCAACGCCAGCGAGCGCGTATTCCACGGGCTGCGCGTGCTACTCGACGACCAGGTTGCCCCGCAACGGCGGCCAGCCGCCGTTGCGCGCTTGCGCAAGTACACCGGCGAGGAGCGCGGATATCAGCCGTTCGTTGAGCTGCTCGAGCGAGCGCGCACGCGATCCAGATGGCCAAGCCCGGTGTCATCTACCCGTCCAAGAATGAAGTCGAGACCGAACTGGGGCGCAATTCGAGCTACGTCGAGGGCATCAGTGCGCTCTTCAAGAAGTACGGATTGCAGGAATGGTCGGGCGCCTACGCCAAATTGCAGAAGCAGTTGACGGATTACGACGCCTGGATTCGCGAGCACATTCTGCCCAAGGCGCGCACCGATTTCCGCCTGCCGCCGGAGAAGTACACGCTTGCCTTTGAGGAATACGGTATCGACATCCCGCCGGCGAAGATTGCCGCGCTGGCGCACACAGCATTCGCGCAATATCAGGCCGAAATGGCGCCGCTTGCCGCGCAGGTAGCCAAGGACGTACGGCTATTCGAGCAGCGATTACCACGCCGTAATTCGTGCAGCTTAAGAAGACAACAAATTACCGGCGATGCCATCCTGCCGTTCTACGAAAAACGACTGCACGAAATCGAACAGATCATTGCGGCGAAGAATCTCGTTACGCTGCCGCACCGCCCGGCGATCATTCGGCTCGCAACCGCGGCCGAAACGGCGCAAACGCCGGCGCCGCACATGACGCCGCCGCCGTTCCTGCACAACACCGGCCAGCGTGGCGAGTTCGTCCTTCCCCTGAATATCCCTTCCGCAACTGGCGGCAGCAATGACCAGTACGACGACTTTACGTTTGATGCGGTCTCGTGGACGCTGACCGCGCATGAGGCGCGGCCGGGCCACGAGCTGCAGTTCGACGCGATGGTGGAGCAGGGCGTCAGCCTCGCGCGCGCACTCTATGCTTTCAATTCCACCAACGCCGAAGGTTGGGGACTTTACTCGGAGTACATCATGCAGCCCTACGAGCCGCCGGAAGGACAGCTGCTGACCCTGCAGCTTCGGTTGCTGCGCGCGGCGCGAGCCTTCCTTGATCCGGAACTGCAAAGCGGTGCAGCGACCCCCGAACATGCATACCAGGTGCTGGAGAACGATGTCGTGCTAAGCCACGCGTTCGCCACGGAAGAGGTCGAGCGCTTTACCTTCCGCGCACCCGGCCAGGCGAACAGCTACTTCTACGGCTACACGCGGCTGCTGGCTTTGCGCAAGGAAGTGGAATCGGCGCTTGGATGCAAAATTTGATCAGAAGAAGTTTCACGACTTCATTCTTCATCAGGGTCTGCTGCCGCCAGACCTGATGCGCCAGGCGGTGCTGAAGGACTTTGTGCCCGCTCGCACTGTAAGCGAAAAGCTTGCCGGCCTTGCGCGCGCCGGTGAGCGGCTAGCGGCCTGGCTCGGGCCCGAAACAATCAATGAGTTCGCGGATGCCTCGGGAGATCGGCGGCAGTAATACACCTCGTCGTTGCTCTTGGTCACAACATAGCCCGCATGATTCAATTGCCGGCGCTCGGGACCGGTGAGCGGCCGGGGTGTTTTGAAGGAAGTCATTGAGACGCGCGTCCGGAGAGGCTTTGCTTCGTGACGACAAAGCCGGATGCGGACTCGCCGATGACGCTGCGGGCCGTCGCGCCATCCGCTTGCCACGGCACTACTGCCGAAGCGAGCACCGCTCGACGTTGATGGCGCCGGGTGACTCGTACCGCCCGCCGAACTTGCGCTGGCGCCAGCGCTACCGCAACCGCGCTCGACGCTGATAAACACAGAACCGCTACCAAGGCTGAGTTACGCATGGCATGCCTTCCTCAGGCGGAATTCGCTCATGTTGCTTCTAGTCCTTGTTCGTGGATGTCAATGAAGGCCGCCATCGCGCTGCTGCAGCGCGATGGCGGTCGAATCCACGCAGCTACTTCGGACCGTAAACGCTCAGCGCTCACTGCAGCCGGCGACATAGACGTGACCGTTCGCCATCGACCGGCTCCTGGAATTTCACCGCATTGGCGGCGGCGTCGCTCGGCGACGCTGAGCTCGAGTAAATCGTCGTGCCGAGATTCGTGGCGTCGTAGGCGCGCAGGATCGATCGGACCGACCGTCTGCAGCGGCCCATTGGTCGCGGTGCCGTTGTTGGAGCATCGAGCACCCAGACGATGCCGTTGCGCTGCGCGGGAGGATGAGACAACGGCGTGGTTCCGGGGAAGCCATAGTTTCGGCATGCTCTGTCGATGACGGTGTTGCGATCATGCCGCTCGCTCGGCCGAAGAGACCGCCGGTGAGCGTGAAAGCCATGACCGGATTGTTCACCATGCCGAAGTACACCGTGTTGTTGTAGATAGGCCGGCGTCCGAAGGTACAGTTGAGGCTGCACGCCGCGATGTTGGGCATGGTGAGGTACTGGATCGTGTTGTCGACATTGCCGTGTACTGGCTCATCGCGCTGACGGTTAATGAGCCACAGATGCCCCTGCTTGTCCGAGCCGACGAGCATATTGGGAGTACCCGAGGGGCCGATACTATCGGGCAACACGGTGACGCCGCTCGCCGAGAGATCCTCATCCTCGCTGCTCCACAGCGCGGTCTGTGAAGGAGCGTAGAAATCCGCGACCGCAAGCGTCGTCGGGTCGAGTTTCACGAAGGTCTCGCCAAAATCGTTCTTGCGGCGCAGCCGGCGGAATAACGTCGGCAGTGTCGTCGAAGGTGCCGTTGCCGGTGCTCAGGAAGAGCGACCGCTGCTGTCGACCGCGATGCCACCATTGCTGAGCCAGATGCCGCCTTTGATGCCGTTTGGCGTGTCGTTCCACGCGGCGATTTGTGCGAGCGTCGCGCTGTCGTAGGCCATGATCCAGCCGTTGTAGTTCCAAGGTCGCTGTAGGAGGCATACGAGACATAGACGGCATTGCCGCGCGCTGGAGTAGCTCGCCAGCAGCAACGCCGGCCGCTGATTCTGGATTTCCGGTGTGAAGGTGACCGTACCGCCCGCGTTGTTCAGGTAGGTCGCGGTGATGTCAACCGGCGAGCCGCTCCGCTTCCGCGCCAGTGGCGAGATTCAGGGCATGGAGGCGGTCATGGTAAGTGATGTTGCTGCTCTGATCGGTCTCCTGGGTCTTGGCCACCACATAAAGCTCGTTCTGCGAGCGCTCACGACCGGGGTGCCCGTGATGCCGATCTCGGGCGAGATGTCCCAGTCGAGACGGATTGCTCGACTGAAAGGACACCGCGCGCCGGCGCGGGATGACGGTTGTGCCGTTGACGTGCGTCGCCTTCCAGTACTGGGTGCAGTTGGTCGCATCAGCATCAATCGCATAGACCGCGTCATGCTCAGTGGCGAGGAAGATAACGTTGTGCACGCCGCCGTTGATCGACAGATTGGCGACATAGACCGGCTGTGCATACATCTGGCCATCGAGCTTGCTGCAGCCCCAGACCTTGCCGAAAGCCCCACTCTTGCCGATCAGCGTTGGCGTCAGCGCGTACTCCTGCAGATTCGCACCGGTGCGCGCATTGTCTGTATGACGCGTGTAAATGCCGTCGAGGTCGGTCACCGCCGCCGTTGCGGCGCGCTACTGCGAGGCACTACGTCGCTGGTCGCAACGATGGCATGCGCTCCGAGAATGGACTCCCGGCGTGTAGAGACCGGTCGCGCTGATCGTGCCGTCGGTCCGAATTGCCGTCCGCTACGCCATCGACGCTCCACTTGGCGGCGGCATTACCCGGCACGGTCGCAGTGAACTGTTGCTTCTGCGACCACGTGAGGGTGGCAAGTTTTGGTGCGACGGTGACCGGTCCCGAGACTATGGTGACCGTCGCGCTCGTCGACTTGCTGTTGCTCGCTCCGCTGCAGCTCAATGTATAGATCGTGGTTGCCGTAAGCGCACCCGTTGACGTGCTGCCGCTCGTGGGCTTCGTGCCGCTCCAGCCGCCGGAGGCCGTGCAGGCCGTCGCGCCGGTTGAAGTCCAGGTCAGTGTCGTGGAGCCACCCGAAGAGATCGCAGGATTAGCGGCCGTCAGGGTTACTGCGACCCCATGCGGAGCCACAGTGACGGTGGCGCTTGCCTTGGCCGACCCGCCTGCACCGGTGCAGGTGAGCGTATATCTCGTCGTCGCATTCAGCGCGCCGGTTGAACTGGAGCCGCTCGTATCTTGGTAGCCGCTCCAGCCGCCGGAGGCCGCGCACGAGGTTGCATTGGTCGAGCTCCAGCTGAGCGTTGCGCTCGCGCCGCCGGAGATGCTCGTGGGAGAGGCGCTTAAAGATACTGTAGGCGGGGCGGGGCTCGAGGAGCTGCTGCCGCCGCCGCCGCCACAAGCGGCGAGGACCAACGATGCCGCGATCGCGCCCGCGGCCCAAAGCCGCCGGAGATTCTGCGGGCGCGCGGCACGCACGTGTGCAGGCAAAGCGGAACGATTCACTGCAGGTTATTTTCATAGTGGAATTCTTCATGGCTTAAGGCGCTGACTCGCTCCGATTGGTGCACTTTCCCTAGATATCTTTTGATGCCCCGCAGTCGGCCTCCGGCAGGAGTGTTCAGCGCATGCTGCAACCTGCCCGAGATTTCAAAGCCCATTTGATGGCAATTGAAATGCCGGCGTTGTTGTGTTGCGAAGCCGACGCGTCTTGTGCGCGTTGCGGAGATTATAAACGAACCTAACCCTCTCGTTCATTGCCCGGCAACGGTGCGGTAGCACTGCCGTTGCGCGCGTATCTACCAATAAGCCGCGATATTGCACATAAGTTGCGCGGGCGAGCGCGAATCCACTACTTTGCCTGTTGAGAACTCCTGGAACGGCTGCGTGTGCTACTCAAAGTAAAGATAGGAATAAATTTGCTGGTTCGAATTAATCTCAGCCTCGCTGTCATTTTTGTGCTCGGCGCGTGCGCGGCGAGCAGCGCATATCGCGCTGTCCTGCAGGCGAGCGCGAAGCGCGACATGCTTGCGCAGGCCGAGCTGATGATGGGCAGCGCGCAGGCAATCCGCGACCACAGGGAGAGCGAGATTCTGCCGTTGCTCGCACAGCAACCGCAGCGCTAATTTCTACCGCAAAGCGTGCCGTTCTACGCCGCAACACAAAACTTCCTGCAACTGCACCGCGATCATCCACAGTACGCGTAGAAGGAAGCCACTCTGAATCCCACTAATCTGCGCGACCGCGCGATGGATTGGGAGGCTGACATCATTCAGCGCTTCAGGAGTGATGCAAACATGCGCGAGTTTGTCGGCGAGCGGGCCACCCCGATGGGCGAATCGCTCTTTCTCGCCAAGCCCATTCGTACCGACGCGGCGTGCATGCAGTGCCACAGCGTACCCTCGGTCGCGCCGTCGAGCGTCATCGCCCGCTATGGCACGAGCAACGGTTTTGGCTGGCAGCCCAATGAGGTCATCGGCGCGCGTATCGTGTCGGTACCCGTTGCCAGTGCCGAACAGGGTGCCGCCCGCGCCTTCTGCGCGTTCTTGTAATCGCTGACGACGCTTTTCCTCGCGCTGCTGCTTGTGGTCAACGTTGTTCTCTACGGCGTCATCGTGGGTGCGCATCGCCGATCAAGTGAGCACCGGGGACACAGATGCTGCGGCCTTTCCTACGAGCGGGGGCTCCGAGATCGCCGCGCTCGGCCGCGCGAGCAGTCGTGCGTGGCCTTCGGGCGGCGGCCGCCGAGCAGTTTGTGCACTCATCCACACCATCCATTTCCGCGCTAAGCTAGCCGCCTTATGCTCGACCTTAAGCGCCATGTCGTCGACGTGCCCGATTTTCCGCGTCCCGGCATCCTGTTCCGCGATATCACGCCGTTGCTGCGCATGCGGTTTGCGGCGACCATCGCGGCGCTTGAGGCGCTTGTCGATAAGAAAACCTGGGCGCGCATCGATGCCGTTGCCGGCATCGAATCGCGTGGGTTCATCCTCGGTGCGGCGCTGGCCGAGCGACGTGGCAAAGGATTTGTCCCGATTCGCAAACAGGGGAAATTGCCGCCTCCGGTCGTCGATCGGCCATACGCGCTTGAGTACGGCACCGGCGTTCTCGAAATGCAGCGCGGCAGCGGCCGGGTACTGCTCGTAGATGATGTGCTGGCGACGGGCGGGACGCTGCGTGCGGCGGCCGAGCTTTGTGCAGCGGCGGGCTATGACGTCGAGGGGCTGATCGTGCTCATCGATCTTAAGCTTGCGGCTGCGCCGTTCGTGTGGAACGGCCACCCGCTGCGCTATGTTCTCGACTACGTTTGAAGTATCGCAGCAGCATGTCGGAATCGCTGCCCGCGCGCCTTGTTGTCATGGCACTCGACCTTGAGAGCCAGGGCCTGTTCGAGCAGCACGGCGTGCCGGTTCTCTATACCGGACTAGGCAAGGTCAACGCGGCCAGCGCTTTGACGCGGCGGCTCGCCGACTATCGGCATGCCGGTCGGGCGGCGCCGCGGGTCCTCAATTTTGGCACCGCGGGCAGCCACAAGTTCATGACCGGCACACTCGTCGCCTGCCACCGTTTCGTGCAGCGTGATATGGATGTGCGCGCGCTTGGCTTTGACTACGGGGTGACGCCCTACGAGGACATTCCGGCGGAGCTGGAATTTGCGCCCGTATTTACCGGCTTGCCGCAGGGCCTGTGCGGCAGCGGCGACTCGTTCGCCACGGGCGAGCACGTCATGCATTGCGACGTCGTCGACATGGAGGCGTATGCGTACGCCAAGGTGTGCCGGTTCGAAGGCGCCGAATTTTCCTGTGCCAAGTTCATCACCGACGGTGCGGACCACGCAGCCGCCAGCGACTGGCGCGCAAATCTGACGCGGGCCGCCGCGGCATTCTGGCAGTTGTATGCAAGTCTGTAGCGCCAATCGGGCGGCGGCTTGCGCGTGGGGAACGAGACAATGAGCGCGAACAAGCCTTTTCTGCTCACATCTGTTGCGTGCGCACTGCTTTGCAGTGCGTGCGCACCCCAATCCCAGCGCGGAGCACAGAACGTGGTTCCACCAGACTCCACCGGCAAAGCCGCCCAGTCGGGCGCCGTTGCCCCGGTACCCCCCGTTGCCCAAAAGAAGCCACACGTGGTGCCATCGCCGAATGGCGAGCGCGTCGATGCGTACTACTGGCTACGCGATGACACGCGCCAGTCGAAGGAAGTACTCGACTATCTGCAGGCTGAAAACGCATACCGCGATGCCATCATGGCGCCGACCCGCGCGATGCAGCAGAAGCTCTACGATGAGCTCATCGGGCGCATCAAGCCCGACGATGCCAGCGTCCCGATCCACGAGCACGGCTACTGGTATTACACGCGTTTCGTGCCGGGCGAGGACTATCCCATCTACGCGCGGCGCAAAGGTCAGATGAGTGCCGTCGAGGAGACCATGCTCGATGGCAACGCGATGGCGGTGGGTCATGAATATTTTCAGATCGGCTCCGCGCAGGTAAGCCGCGACAGCCGGCTGCTCGCCTACACGGAAGATGCCGTCGGCCGACGGCAGTACACACTCAGGATCAAGGATCTCGCTAGCGGCACGGTGCTGAACGACGCCATGACCAACGTCGAACCCGAATTCGTCTGGGCAGCTGACAACTCGACCCTGCTGTACGTTGCGAAGGATCCCGTGACGCTGCTGTCGGTGCGCGTGTTCAAGCACCGTATCGGCGAGCAGCAAAGCCGCGATCAGCTCGTCTACGAGGAAGCCGATCACAGCTACTACCTCAGTGTCGGCAGCAGCCGTTCCGAGAAGTATCTCTTTATAGATTCGCAGGCGACGCAGCAATCCGAGGTGCGCTATGCCGATGCGGCAGACCCGCAATTACGCTTCAAAAGCGTGCTGCCCCGAGAGGCCAATCACGAATATCACGTCGATGCGTTCGGCGATGATTTCATCATCCGAACCAACTGGCAGGCGCCCAACTTCAGAATCATGCGCACGTCCATTGCGCATAGCGCTGACAAACGTCGCTGGCGCGATGTGGTGGCGCATCGGCCGGATGTATTGTTAGAGAATTTCGAGGTCTCGGGGCGTTATCTTGCGATCAACGAGCATTCCGGCGGCCTTCTCAAGCTGCGCCTGAAGCCCTGGCGCGGCGGTGCCGATGTCGTGATCGACGCCAACGAGCCTGCCTACTCGATGACGTTGGTCAACACGCCCGACATCGACAGCCCGACCATACGCTACGTCTACAGCTCGCTGATCACGCCGCGCACCACCTACGACTTCGATTTCACTACCGGCACGAAGGCACTGCAGAAGACCGAGGCTGTGCTCGGTGGCTACGAGCGCGCCGACTATGTCACGGAGTATCTGCATGCTCCGGCTCGCGATGGTGCGCAGATCCCGATATCGGTGGCGTATAAGAAGACCACGCGCATCGATGGCACCGCGCCGCTCTACCAGTATGCCTACGGGTCCTACGGCATCTCCACCGATCCGCTATTTCGCCCGAACTGGGTGAGCCTGCTGGATCGCGGCTTCGTTGTGGCGATTGCGCACGTGCGCGGCGGCCAGGAGCTCGGGCGCCAGTGGTTCGAGAGTGGCCGTCTGCTGCACAAGCGCAACACCTTCACGGACTTCATCGATGCGACTGGCTTTCTGGTGAAGGGTGGCTACGGCGCGAAGGACAAGATATTTGCCCAGGGAGGCAGCGCCGGCGGACTGCTGATGGGGGCCATCGCCAATCTGGCGCCGCAGGACTATCACGCCATCATCGCCTACGTGCCGTTCGTCGATGTGGTAACCACGATGCTCGATGAGAGCATTCCGCTGACCACCAATGAATTTGATCAATGGGGCAATCCGAAGCAGAAGGTCTACTACGACTACATGCTCTCGTACTCTCCCTATGACAATGTCAAAGCGCAGGCCTATCCGGCCATGCTGGTGTTTACGGGACTATGGGATTCGCAGGTGCAGTACTACGAGCCGGCGAAGTGGGTCGCCAAGCTGCGCGCCACCAAGACTGATTCGCAGCCGCTCATCTTCAGCGTCAATATGAGCGCTGGACACGGCGGCAAGTCGGGACGCTTTCAGCGCTACCACGACACCGCTTTGGAATACGCGTTTATATTGCGCGAGCTCGGGATCAGCGAATGAGCGCGCCGGTGGCGACGATTGATACGCCCCGGCTGCTGCTGCGCTCGCCGCGCCTGGAGGACTTCGATGCTTGGGCTGCGTTGCAGGCGGATCCCGAAGCCGCACACTTCATCGGCGGAGCCCAGCCGCGCCCGCTCGCCTGGCGAGGCTTCATGATCATGGCGGGTTCCTGGAGTCTGTTGGGATTTGCCATGTTTTCCGTGATTGAGAAGTCCTCTGGCCGGTGGATCGGACGGCTCGGTCCTTGGCAACCCGAAGGCTGGCCAGGGCCGGAAATTGGCTGGGGGCTGGTCCGCGACGCCTGGGGTCGTGGTTACGCGACCGAGGGCGCTGCAGCGGCGATGGAATGGGCATTCCTCAAGCTCGGATGGACGGACGTGATCCATTCCATTGCGCCGGATAATCGCGCTTCGCAGGCAGTGGCGCGCAAACTCGGCTCGCGCAACCGAGGTCCGGGGCGCTTGCCACCGCCATTTGAAAATTCGCCCGTTGAAATCTGGGGTCAAACGCGTGCGGAGTGGATGGCGGCAGCGAGAAACGCGCGCACTGCCGTGCCGCGTTAGAGCCAAAGATTGCACGTCGAGGCCGTGGCGCGCGGATTTTTCTTTCGCAGCTTCTGCGAACCCTTTAGCGCCGTGAGCAACCGCTGCCGCTGACCGATCCTTGCGTCAGCAGCAGCGTGCAGTCGAATCAATCAGTCCTGCTGATCCTTCTTATCCTTGTCGTTCTTCTTGTCATCCTTCTCACCGGGCTTCTTCGGCGCCGGCTTGGCAGGCTCCTTGTTCGTGATCGGAGGATGTTCGGCCTTCTTGGCCGCAGGCTTCTCTTCAGGTTTGGCCGCAGGCTTCTCCTCAGGTTTGGCCGCAGGCTTCTCGTCAGGTTTCGCGGCGGGCTTCGCGGCAGGCTTCGGCGCGGGGTGCTCCGCCGGCTTCGGCGCCGGCTTCTCCGCCGGCTTCGGCGCGGCGCGCTCCTCGGGTTTCGGTGCCGGCTTCTCCGCCGGCTTCGGCGCGGGGTGCTCCGCCGGCTTCGGCGCCGGCTTCTCCGCCGGCTTCGGCGCGGGGTGCTCCGCAGGCTTCGGCGCGGGTTTCTCCTCGAGCCGCGCCGCGGGTTTCTCGCCGGGTCGCGGCGGCGCCTCACGCGGAGTTGCTGCTGCCGCGGCCGGGCGGCCGGGCGCCGGCGCAGCCGGATGAAATGCAGCCGACTGAACCTTGACCTCTTGGGCGCGCGGCAGCGGTGGCGGCGGCCGCCCATGCACAAACGCGGGAATCGGTTTCGCCGACACTGGTGTGGGCGCCTCCGCCCTGACGACTGGTGCCATCGCCGCAGCGAGGTGCGCACGTGCTGGGACCGATACGTTCACGGCGCGGCCCGTCGCGGTTACGTTTGCCGGCGCCACGATCGTGACATTCGTAATGTTCGTGACATTCGTGACGTTGGTGACGTTAGTGCGATTCACATTGTTCACGGTGATGCGCATGCCCACCGCGATCACGGGCGGCGCGCTCGTTACCACCGCCGGGGCAGTTCCGATCGGTGCCGGGATAATGATTCCAAAGCGCGAGCCCGGCGGCGGCGGGATGAATACGCCGGGCGGACCCATGGGTGGCGGACCCGGTACCACGCCTGGCAAGGCAACCTCAAGTGACAGGCGCAGCGTGGGCGGTGGGGGTACGAATACCACGCCCGGCGGCGACCAATGGCCGCCAATGAAAATCACGACACCGTCGCGGTTCTCGTAATAGGGATTGACCCAAGCGTAGCTCGGCCGCGGCGGCGGAGCCCAGTAGCCATGCGCCCAAACCCAATTACCCTGCCACGCCCAGTACCCGCCAAGCCACACGGCCTCGGGGGACGGCGGCGGCGGCGGCGGGTCAACCAGGATTGGTGGTGGCGCCCAGCCAATTGCGATGGGCGCGGGCTCTTCGAGCGGCGGCTCGATGTTCACGCTCACGACGGGCGGCACCGGCGGTGGCTCGTAAGCGGGCGCGGCGGCCTCTTCGGGCGCAGGCGCAGCACCTTCAGCGGGCGGCGGTGAAGCATTTTCTGCGCTCGCCGGCTGCGCCGCTTGGGATTCGGCCGCCGGCGCCGATTCGGCTGCCGGGGCGGATTCTGCCGCGGGTGCTGTTTGGGCTTGGTCAGCGGGCGCCGCAGCCGGAGCTGGCGGCTGTACCTGCGCGCCGCACGCGGCGAGCAACAGAACGAAAGGGAATGCGAAATATCGCATACGAACGTACTCCAACGTCAGACGTACTGGCCGGGTCCACACAGCGTGCGAACCCACCTCTGGCCACCCCGTTATTTACCTCGGCGCGGCGGGCCTGACCTGCGCAGAAGCTTGCGTTGACTATACCATTCCAGCTTTTGATGCACGCACAAAAACTCGTAATGCATTGCCCGGCGCGGGGCGCTGCCGGATGCTGGCAAGGGATTGCAGCGGCGCGCACCTGGCAAAATCGGCGACGGATACGCCGAAGCTGTACTGCGGCGCGGATTAGTTGATCATTCAAAGGAGCCTCAGCATGGAATTTACTGGTGGATGCCTGTGCAAGGCGGCGCGTTATCGCATCAGCGCGGCACCGATCATCACGCGCGCTTGCTGGTGCCGCCTATGTCAGTACGTGGGCGCTGGCAGCGGGAGCGTGAACACTTGTTTCCCGCGCAGCGCCATTGCCGTGCACGGCGAACTGCGTGATTACAGCAGTATTGCGGATAGCGGCAACGTCATGCATCGCCGTTTCTGTCCCGTGTGCGGCACGCCGCTCTTCAGTGAAACGGATGCGCGGCCGCATTTGACGTTTGTGCGCGCCGGCACGCTCGACGATCCGTCGAGCGTCAAACCCGCCGAGACTATCTGGACGTCAATGGCACCGAGCTGGGCCTGTATTGACGCTGCACTGCCGAATTTTGCCAAGCAGCCGCCGCCGCCCAAGTGAAAATTCGCACCAGCGCCGCGCTTGCGGGCGGATGGCGCGCTGTGAAACCATAGCCGCGGCACAGGTGCAGCGCACCGCGCGAGACTTAAGAATGATAAAGCTCTACTGGTGTCCGAAAACCCGCGCAATGCGCGCGCTGTGGATGCTGGAGGAATCCGGCGTGCCATACGAGCGCGTGTACATCGATATTCGCAATGCCCAGGCCAAGGAAGATCCGGAGTTTCGCGCCGCAAGCCCGCTCGGGAAGGTGCCGGCACTCGCCGACGGAGCGGTGCGCATCAACGACTCCGGCGCGATCTGCGCCTATATTGCAGATGCGTACCCCAAAGCGGCCTTGGCGCCTCCCATCGGCGACCCGCAGCGCGGCGCATATCTGCAGTGGCTCATGTTTACGAATTCCAACATCGAGCCGGCGATGGCGGAAAAATTCTCCGGACTCGCCCCGAGCCGTGCCGCACACGGCTGGGGCGATTATCCATCGATGATGAGCACGTTGCGCGAGGGTTTGCGCACGGGGCCGTGGATTCTCGGCGAGCGCTTCAGCGCGGCAGATGTGATGCTCGGTTCCGCAGTTTACTTTATCGATATGTTCAAGATCCTGGGCGATGAGCCGGTGCTCAAAGCCTACGCGGATCGTTGCATGGCACGGCCCGCTGCGCAGAGGGCCTTCTCCGCGCAGCCTTAGGCCGGGCTGCGCTCCCCGTGAAGGCCGTCAGTAGCCGAACCTGTGCAACGCTGCGACCGCGGCCGCGGCGATCAGACAGTAGATTCCAAACAAATACCAGCGACCACGCTCGAGCCATCGGCTGAGCCAGCGCAACGCGACGAGTCCGGCAACGAATGCGAACGCAGCGCCGACGACGCTCGGGAAAACTGCCGTGGCGAGATCAGCCGCACCCTGAATCTTTTGCGCGTGCAGCAGCCGCAGCAGTTCGCGTGCCACGACCGGCGGCGTGAGCACGACGGCGAGCGCAAAGCTGAAAGACTCCGCGCGTGCCTTTGCGACGCCCGCCAGCATGCCGATCGAGATCGTGGCGCCCGAGCGGGAAAAACCGCGAAACGGCAGACATAACCCCTGTACCGCGCCGATGAGCCCCGCCTGTTTGATGCTGACGCCCGCTGTTGAGGTAATCCGCCGGTGGCGCGCGGCGCGCGACGATGCCGGCGATCAGGATCAGGATGCCCGCGGCCGCGAGCGCCGGGGCGATGATTTCCAGGTGCGCGAACAAATCCTCGATCTCGGCGTGCGGCACTGCGGCAAACACCGTGCGCTCGATGATCTTGATGATGACTTCACCGACGATCGCCGTCAGCGCCGTGGCGAGAATCGACGCGCACGGCAAATAGTCTTGAATGCCGCAGCGCTGCTGAAGTAGGTCGCGCGCCAGCTGCGCCAGAAATAGACGATGACCGCGAACATGGTGCCGGTGTGCAGCATTACCAACAGCAACGTGAGTGCCGGGGCAGAGGGATCCATGCCCATGAGCTTCTCGGCGACGATGACGTGCGCCGAGCTTGATACCGGCAACAGCTCTGCGAGGCCCTGCACGATGGCCAGGACGATCACTTTGAGGAGCGGCATCGGCGTGATTCTAGGGGTTAATGCTGGGGCGCGATACCAAGCCCGCGGCGCTGAATGCCGCGCAGCGCGCGAGGGCATGCTTGCCGCCAGAGGCAAAGATCCCAGCGCGCGGGCCGATCAGGTCCTGCGGCGATCAGGTTGGGCGGCGCCGACTAAGCACGCCAGATGGCACTGTTGAGCCAAGCCAAAGCAGCAACGCTCACTATTACGAGCGTGCTCCTGAAGATCGTGCTCAGCACGTGCCCGTCCTTTCAGCCGAACTGAAGGCCGGCGTTGCAGCTCTCCATGCTTAAGGTGGGGAGCTGACCGTGAACCTTAAAATTCAAAGAGTTACACTTAGCCAGTCGCAGCCACACCGCCCGGCAGCCGCGGCAAGCGCCGGTGCCGGCCTCGCAAGGCCGGCACCGGAAATCAACTTACTGCTGCTTCGGGGTTGTCGAGGGCGGTTGTTAGGCGGCGGCGGTGTAGCGCCGCTGTCCGGCATCGAGCTTGAGCTGGAGCTTGCCGGCGGAGTTGCCGTCGACTGATCCGTGCTTGCCGGTGGCGTCGAGGAATCCGCTGAGCCTGGAGTCGTACTCGGGGGCGTGCTCGACTGCATTGAGTTGTCGGTGCTCGGGGCAGCCGTGTCAGAGCCGGTGGCATGCTGTCGGGAGCAGGCCGCCGCCAGCGTAAGCGCGCTCAGGCACAGAATTAACAAACCGCGTTTCATGGGGGCACCTCGCTGTCCTGGGATAAGGAATAGCCCGGTCGCTTGTTTCACCCGGGTCTGGGGTTATAACGCCCCATGGGTTGCGGTGTTCCGTTGCTTGTCGGGGGAACTTCCGCGACCGTCAGCCGGTCAACGTCGCTTTGGCGTGACCGGCCAGGGACGGTGGTGCATTTATGCTACAACGCGCGTTGCAACCGCAAGGCCCACTTGATGCTTGAGTTACGCTCGATCCCACCGCACCGCGCACTCAGGGCAGGCGCCACCTTCATTGCGAGCACGCGCGCGAACTGAAGATGCGCCGTCGGGATTTCATTGCCACCGCCGCAGTGACGGCGGGCGTGCTCCGCGTGGCGCGGCCCGCGGGCGGCTATGCGGCCGCAGCCGTTGCGGGTGCTGATCCTCGGCGGCACGCGCTTCGTGGGCGTACATATCACACACCTTGCCGTTGAGCGTGGGCACCGCGTCACGCTCTTCAATCAAGCCAAGTCGCAGGTCTTCCCCAATCTGGAAACTCTCGCCGGCGATCGCGACGGGCAACTCGAAGCGCTGCGCGCGCGGCAGTGGGATGTCGTCATCGACGATTCGGGCTTCGTGCCGCGTCAGGTGCGCCTGACGGCGCAGCTGCTCGCGCCGAACATACGCCAATACCTCTTCTTGTCGACGGTTTCAGTCTATGCGAGTTTCGCCACCGCGCCCGATGAGGACTCGCTCCCTCGGCAAGCTTGCCGATGAGAGCATCGAGAAGGTCGACGAGAACACTTTCGGTCCGCTGAAGGCGCTGTGCGAGCAGGCCGCCTCGGCCGCGCTGCCCGGCCGAGTTACGGTGCTGCGCCCCGGATACATCGCGGCCCGGGCGACAACTCGGACCGCTTCACCTACTGGCCGGCACGCGCGGCGCGCGGCGGGGAGATGCTGGCGCCGGATGGTCCGGGAGATCCGATCCAGTTCGTCGATGTGCGTGATCTTGCGCGCTTCATGCTCACGGCCGCGGAGAATACATGCGGTCGGAACATTCAATGTGGTCTCCCCGCCCGGTCGGTTCGTCATGGGCGATCTCGTAGCGGCGAGCATCAGCTGCGCTAAGCGCTTGCGAGGCCAAGATCGCCGCCGAGCGCCGTATGGGTGTCCGTGGAGTTTCTGCAACAGCACAACGTCGCTCTGGCAACGGACATGCCGATCTGGAACGCGCCGACGGGGCCGGATGCGGGGTTTACGCAGGTCAGTGTCGCGCGCGCGTCTGCGCGCAGGGCTTACCATTAGAGCCATCAAAGACAGTGTCTGCGATACGCTCGCCTGGCATCTGCAGCGCCCCGAGCCGGAGCGCCTCGCGCTCAAGGCGGGCATCGATGCCGCGCGCGAGCATGAGATGCTAGTCGCATGGCATGCCGCGGCCGCCGCACGGCCGCAATGAAGCTGCGCCGACGCTTGCGCGTCGGCGCCGAGGTTTGACAGCAATGCATGCAGCCGCAGAGAGCACCGACAGTGAACATCCGACGCCTTGCGTTCCTGGCGCTCCTCGTGCGTCGCGCTTGGCGCGGCTGCGGCGGGGCAGTGCGCAGCAGCAAGCTGCGCCCGAGCGCATTGTGTTGCCGAGGAGCGTGATTCCCGCGCACTACGAGGTGGAGGTCACGCCGGATGTGGCGCACCTTAAATTCTCGCGGCCGCGCGCGCATCGACATCGAGGTGCGGCAGCAGACGCGCAGTCATCGAGCTGAATGCTGCGGATCTTGTGCTTTGAACGCGTCAGCCTCGAGGGCAGGACCGAAACGCCGCAGGTCACCCTTGATGAGCAGCAGCAGACCGCGACCTTTGCTTTCCGCGCGCCGCTTGCCCCCGGGCACTATGTGCTGGCGATCGATTATCGCGGCAAGATCTACCAGCAGGCCTCGGGCTTCTTTGTGCTCGATTACGACGGGCACGGCAGCGCCAAGCAGCACGCGCTCTTCACGCAGTTCGAGAATTCGGACGCGCGCCGTTTTCTGCCGTGCTGGGACGAGCCGGGCTCGCAAGGCGACCTTCACGCTAAGCGCGATCGTCAAATCAGCCGAATCCGCAGTGTCCAACATGCCGATTGCCAACACCGCAAGCGCCGGGCGCGGGACTGAAGCGCGTGCGCTTTGAGCCGACCCCCAAGATGAGCTCTTACCTGCTGTTCTTTGCGGCCGGCGACTTTGAGCGCGTGCATCGCGCGGTCGGCGAACGTCGACGTCGGCGTGATCGTCAAACGCGGCGACGCGCAGCGCGCGGCCTTCGCTCTTGCGATATTGCCGCGAGCTGCTGCCCTATTACAACGATTACTTCGGCGTGCCCTATCCGCTGCCGAAGCTCGATCTGATCGCCGGCCCCGGCTCCAGTCAGTTTTTCGGCGCCATGGAAAACTGGGGCGCGATTTTCTACTTCGAGAAGGATCTGCTGATCGATGCGCAGCTTTCCACGCGAAAGCGATCGGCAGAACGTTGCAGTCGTCATCGCCCACGAAATGGCGCATCAGTGGTTTGGCGACCTCGTCACCATGGCGTGGTGGGATGATCTGTGGCTCAACGAGGGCTTTGCCTCTTGGATGGAGAACAAGGCGGTCGATCATTTCCATCCGCAGTGGAAGCTGTGGCTGCAGGACCAGGCAGCCGTGCAGCAGGCGATGAACGTCGACGCCGGCAACGGCACGCATCCCATCATCACGCCGATCAAGGACGTTCTGCAGGCGAGCAACGCGTTTGACGTCGATCACCTATGAGAAGGGCAGCGCCGTGATACGCATGCTCGAGGCGTATGTCGGGCGAGGACGCGTTTCGTGCCGGCGTGCGCCGTTACATGCACGATCACGCCTACGGCAATACCGTGACCGATGACCTGTGGAGCGAGATCGACGCGGTCAGTCCCCGCAAAGATCCGCGACATCGCGCATGATTTCACGTTTGCACGCGGGCGTGCCGCTGATCGCCGCGCAGGCAGCGCGCTGCGAGCGCGACAGCGCTGCGGCTGACGCTGTCACAGAGCCGTTTCAGCATCGACGATTCGGGCGCCAAGGCGGCGCGCAGGTGTGGCACGTGCCGGTCGCCTTGCAAGCGCTCGGCGGCGCCTGAGGCCACCCATCTGATCGTCGCCGGAGACGGCGCCGAGCGCCGATGACGTTCGCGCGCCTGCGGCCCGGCACTGCTCAATGTCGGCCAGACCGGCTATTTTCGCAGCCGCTACGCCCCTGAGGCCTTCGCAGCGCTTGCCGAGCGCTATCCGCAGCTTGCGGCGCGCCGACCAGCTCGGGCTGCTGAATGACACCGAGGCGCTCGCGACCGTCGGCCAGGTGCCGATGGCGCAATTCCTGTTGCTGCCACGAAGCTGCCCCCCGACGACGAGCCGCTCGATCTGGATCGATCTTGCGCAGTCGCTCGTCGCCTCGACAGCGCTACGACGGGCGTCCCGGCCGTGCGAGTTTCGCGTGTACGCGCGGCGCCTGCTGCAGCCGCCGTTGGCGCGCGTCGGCTGGGATGCGCACGCCGGTGAGGCCGACAATGTCGAGAATCTGCGCGCGACGCTGCTCGACGCGATGGGTCGCTTTGCGGATCCGGCAGTGGTGGCCGAGGCGCGCCGGCGCTTCCAGAATTCGTTGCGGCACCTGCCCGCTGTGAGCGCGGCGCAGCGCAACATGCGTGCTCGGCGTTGTGGCGGAGAACGCCGACGACCGCGACGTGGGATAAGCTACACGCGCTCGCGCGCGGCGCGACGAGTGAGCTTGAGAAGCAGGAATACTACCGGCTGCTGGGAACCGCCGCCGACGCGCAGCTCGCGCAGCGGGCACTCGATCTTTCGTTGACGCCGGAGGCTCCGGTCACGCTGCGGCCGCTCATTCATCGACTCCGGTCGCGCACAATCACCCGGAACTCGCCGCCAACTTCGCGATCGCGCACTGGGATGTCATTGCGTCCCATGTTCGAGAGCGACAGCAGCACCTCAATACGTGCCGCTATCTGGCAAGCGAGCAGCAGCGATCTGACCATGATCGCGCGCCTGAATGAGTTCGCCGCAAGCCATATTCCCCCGAGCGCGCGCAGCAGTCTCGACAAGGCCATCGCCCGTATCCATTACCGTGTTCAGATTGGCACGCAGCTGGCGGCCATCGACCGTTGGATCGCCCATGCGCCGCTGCCTCTGGGTGCGCCATGATCCGCCGTCATTGATTCATAACATGGGCATGCTGAGATGGCGTTTCTGTCTTGCGCAGCGCCCTCCGCATCCGAGGAGCGCGCCCATGAGCAGGCGCAGCGTAAACCCGGATGCGCAGCCCGGCTCTAATGCCGACTATCGGCCGAGGTACAACGCCGCCGACGCAAAGGATGGCTGGCAGCGCATGCTTGGCTGGTTCAATGCCTACGGGGTGCGCGCAAGGGCGTAAACCTCCTTGGCGCGGGGGTATTTGAGCGCCCCTCTCCAGCGTGCCGTGCAGTTGGACAGTGGCGGGTCTTCTGAGTGATCATCGCGATGACGGGAGCGTGAACGATGGCTTCAAGAAATCCGAAAATCGTACCGGGCAGTGACTCCGCCTACGCGGTGACGCTGCGCGCTGCGCCATCCGACCATCGATCCGGCGCTCCTCACGAAGACCCTGAAGCTTGATCCCATTCACAGCTGGAAAGCAGGCGATCCGCGTTTGTCGCAGACCGGTGCCCCGCTCGGCGGTCAGCATCGCGATTCGTATTGGTCAGCACGCGCTGCCGTTCCAGATGGTGGGCGGTGCCGCCCTGCGCTTGAGACGTTTCTTTCCGCGCAACTCCTGCAACTCGCACGCCACCGCGATTTCCTCAGCGACTTTCAGGTGCACGGCGGCGAGATCTCGCTGGTGGTCGAGGTTGCACCGCTTGCGAACACGGTTCTGACCCTCACGAGTGCATTGTCGCGCCGCCTCGCGGATCTCAATATCGAAGTGGAATTTCAGTTTCCGGGGGACTGAGGATGCGAACGTTGGGCGATGCTTTCGATTCGTGTGCTGGCCCTGGCGCTGGTTGCGAGCCATGCCAGAAGAAGGGGCTGCGGAGCGCGCCGGCGAGAAGGTCGATCACGTGGTCGACACCATCAAGAACGGCGGCGAAGAGCCTACTGGCGACAAGATCCAGGACGAGATCGATAAGGCGCGCGACAAAGCCGCCGACGCCACCAACAACAAGTAAGCTCAAACGTCCGACCACCCAGGCCGTCGGCGTTCTCCCCGTCGCAAGACAGGCTGAAGCCCAGTCACGCGGCGTTACCGTAGGCGCTTGACGCGCGACACCGGCCGCAGAGCCTCGAGCGGCCGGCTTGCGCGCCTGTTCAGCCCAGCTCGGGTGAGCCTACTTAGGCTCTGCGCCCGGCTTCGGATCCGCCATCGGGAAGGTCTGCGCCGCACCCGAGGCGGCGGGGGTCGGCGGCGCGGGCCGCGTCGACGCAGGGCCGGCGGCGGCGACGGCGCGCTGGCGGTGGGGCAGTGGCGGCGGTGGTGGCGCCGGTGCTTGCCGTCATCGCCGCGAGAAAGCGCTGCGCGCGTGTTGTCCGTCGTCGTCACTTCGCCGTCGATGATCTCGCTCGCGCGTCACGCCCGGCTTGTTATAGAAGAGCGCGTTGGCGCTGCGATCGATCGACAGCACCGTGCCATCGAGCGCGATACCGGCAAAAAGCCCCCGGTTACGCGAGTAGGAATACACCTCGGCAGTTGAAATTCGGAGTCGGTCGCGATGGAGGCCTGGCGGCCCACCGGGCCCGCCGCGACCGAAGCGTCGGCGCCCAGGGTCACCTTGCCGCCGGTGATTCCCTCGACACCATTCGGCGTGGTGAAAACGAGCACGACGTCGGTCGACTGCACACCCCATTGCCAGCCGAAGCTGCCGCCGGTGAGCGCGATGAACACCGGATTTGAGAAATGGCCGTTCTTGTCGCGCACCACCATGGCGCCGGTGCCGCGGCGACCGCCGAAAATGAAGGCGACCTTCGTCACGTCGGGCACGACGGCGATGGCGTAGGCGCGCTGCAGCAGCCGATCCGGGAATAAATGTATCGGGCGTCGCACTCAGCTCATCCAGCACCTGCGTGGCCATGAGCAGGTGGCCTTCTTCGCGCGCCTGCGCATGAACCTGCGTGGCGCTGACAGTCAGAGCAAGTGCCTGCGAGAAAACTGAAGAAAGTGACGCGGTTGCGCATCCTGTAATCCCCTGTTGATGTCGCCGTACGGCGACGCCGACAGACGCGGCGCAGCGGCAAGCGTTCGCGCAAGCTTAACTCACTCGCGGCATCAAAGTCAGAAGTACAGCGAGTAGAAAAGCTGAATGATGTTGGCGTCGAGGCGGTAGAGCGGCAACGCATCGATCCCGGCTAGCGGGAATCAGCGTCGTCTCGGTGGGCTGATCGTAGAGCGCGTGGAAGTCTTTGTAGTCGATCATCAGGTGGTCGTAGCGCAGATTGAGCGTGTTTTTCTGGATCCACGGCGCGCGCGGCACCTGGAAATCGTAGGTGGCGCCGACGCCCACGGTGTAGCTTGAGAATGCTGCCAGCTCGCGATCGCGCGCCATGAAGTTCTGCGCGTTGGCGCGCGGGAACAGATCGCTGTAGAAGTTGGCCGCGTTCTGCTTGTAGTAGCGCAGCGTGCCGTCAAAGATCCAGTGCTGCCAGGGCTGCGTGTAGCCGAGCTGCAAGGTGTTCGCAGCGAATTCCCCAGGTGTCGGTGTAGAAGCGATAGAAGCCGTCGATGCGCGGCCCGGTAGGGCAGGTAGTACTTCAGCTCCGCCGGAGGCCGCGTTGCTGGTGTGGGTGCCCGGGTAGACCTGCGGGCCGGTGGCCCAGCCCTTACCCTGGCCGGGCGTGTAGTAGACGCATCGAGCGATAGGGGCTTTGCAGATAGCCCTGGTCGGTGAGCGCCTGGTAATTGAGGCTCAGCAGCAGGTTGCGCGTCAGCACCTGCGTCACGCCGACGCCGTAGGTGCGGTGATCGACCTCCTGGGCGAAGGTCGGATCGTTGACGATCGCGCCGTCGGCGAGCTTGATGTCCCGATAGACATGATCCCAGCCGCGCGAGTAACTCATGGTGACGGTGGTCAGGTCGCCGAACATGTCCTGGCTCAGGCTGAAGATGCTGGTGTTGGAGTTGTAGTCGGGCTCGCGGCTGTGGATGTAGCCGACGCTGTAGGTCGTCTTGCCGTGCTGATACTCGAGCGAGCCGCTTTGCTGCGTGCGTCGTCTCCTTGTACGGGCTCGCGGTCAGCAGCACATCGATCGAGGCGCTGGAGATCATGTCGACGTAGTAGTTATAGGACACGGAGAAGTTGTCGCCGAGCTTCTTGCGGATGAGCACCGAGGGCCCCTGCACGGTGACGCCGCCGCCCTCGTAGCGGTGGTACATGACATCGCCCTCGTCCTCCGGCAGCACGCCGGCGGAGCCGGGCAGCGAGCCGAGACGCGCCGCACACGAGCAGAGCCGCGATGCGCCGCGCGCTGCGCGCTGCGGCCTGCGCGCGGCCGTGAGCGCCGCGGCTCGCGGCTCAGTTGCACCCGCAGCCCCCGCCCGCGCTGCCGGTGGCGCCGTGCGCGCCCTCGCGCGTGCCGAAGACGTGAACGAGGTAGTCGCTCGAGATCGGATCACGATTCAAGGCCATGATCGGATCGGCGAGGTGCTCGCGCTCATAGGGCTTGACCCAGGGCTCGATCGGCGCGCAGGCCGCGAGCGGCGTAGCAGCACGCCGAGAGCGATCAGAACTCGCAACGCGACGCATGGCAGCTCCTTGCAGCGTGGCTCACTCGCGCACCAGGGCGCGGATGCTGCTCAAGTATTCCTGCTCGTCGCCCGGGCTTGTAGCCGCGATGGATCATTCGCACCGTGCCCTTGCGGTCGACGATCACGGTGCTCGGCATGCCGGCAACGCCGTAGAGCTTACTGACCTTGCTGTCGGTATCGTAGAGGATCGGAAAGGTGACGGGAGTCTGCTTCAGCCAGTCGTTCGCGGCCTTGGAGTCCGGCTCGACGTTGACGCCGATCATGGTGAAGCCGAGCTTGCCGTACTTCTTATAGATGCTCGTCGAGGAGCGGCATCTCCTGGCGGCACGGGCCGCACCAGCTCGCCCAGAAATTGAGCATCACCACCTGGCCTTTGAACTGATCGAGCGCGACGGGCTTGCCGCTCTGGCCGTTCAGGGTGAAGTCGGGCGCCGGCGAGTTCGTGTCGACGGCGCCGTACAGCGGCAGCGCGAGGAGCAGTGCCGCAAGTCCTGCAATGCGATGTTTCATGGTAGGTCCTTCCTAAAAGAATACGGTCGCGCCGATCGTCGGCCTCGAGATTGTTCGTGAGCTTGTCGACGCCCAGCAGGTCCGACTGGAACACGTGATCCTCGACGCTGATGTGCACGGCGAGCCAGTCCGTCGGCAATACGCGATAGCCGCCGCCGAAGTTGACGGTGAACTTGTTGTCGCCGGCGAAATCGGTATCGCCGATGCCGGCCGAGCAGATAAAAGCGCTCGTCATGGCGAGCTTGCGACCGATGAACACCTCGCCCGGGCAGGAAGTTGTAGCCGAGCGAGAGGTCGTAGTACGTGAAGTACCTCTCAGAGGGCGTAAGCAGATTGATGTTGCTCAAGGTCTCGAAGCTCGTCAGCCCGCCCTGCGAGCGGCCGAAGGCCCCCTGGAGGAAGAAGTCCTCGCGTGATGTGGTAGGCGCGCGTCAAGCCCGTAGACCGGATTGGTGCCGAAGTTCTCGATCGACAGCGCGCCGTACTGGACGCCGAATTCGACAGTTATGGGAGTGGATCTGCGGCACCTTGATCTTGCGCCGCTCGACCTGCGGCTCGATCACGCGCGGCGGATGTCGCATCGCTCTCCTCGCCGCCTGCCGCGGACTCGGATGCGTCGGCCGACGCCTGCGCGCCATCGTCGGCTGTGCCTGTGGAACAGGTGATGTATCGAGGCGCAGCCGCCGAGCGCGAGCGCCGCGCTCAGAAGAAGAACGCGAATCCCACTTTCCATTCGTCCACTACCTCGTTCGAGTTCAGCTTCGTGAAGACGACGTGACTCTTATACTCCGCGCGCAGGAAGAAACGGCGCGTCAGGTAGTAGCGCATGCCGCCGCCGACGTACGCCGTCTGCTCGGTGCGATTCACCGGCTGCACCAGGGTCGTCTTGGGTTCGGTATGCACCAGGCCCGTGCCGAGCGTCACGAAAGGGCGACCAGCGCCAGTCCGGCAGGAATTCGTGCGCGAGACCCGACATCGACGGTCACGCCGTTCGAGACATTGCCGAGGAACTGTCCGACCGACAACTTCCGCGGCGAGCTGCGAATTGAAGGACCAGGAGCCGTACGTGGAGATCAGCGTCGCGCCGCCGTAGGAGCCGGCGAACATGCCCAGCTCGAAGCGATGCGAGGTGAAGCCCGCGCGATCGCCGCGGTTGAAGGTGAACGGCGAGCCATCGGCGAGCACGCGTGTGCAGCATGTCGTCCTCGGACTACCCAGCCGACGACGCCGCGCTCGGTGCGTACCTTGAACCACTCCGTATAGCGCACCAGCACATCGACGCTGCCGTCGCGGTCGACGACGTTGAACACCGGATAGCCGCGCCCCGGGCCGGTGTGCATCTCGAGGTACGGCGCAGACCACGAACACCTGCAGATATTCCCGTGCGCCGCACAGTCCCGGTGCAGCGAGGAGCAGGACGATCAGCAGGCAGCGGACGCTCGGTAGTCGTTGCAAGACGCTCCTAGTTGTGCGGGGCAGCCGGATCGAACGGGTCGTTGAAGTACTGTGCGCCAATATCCAGCCACTCGGTAATGATGCGCAATTCGGCCGGGCTCATGTACCCGGCATGCGTGCTGCCCGAATTCGCCGCAAAACGGTTCAGAAACTGACTCGACAGCGCCCCGTCCGCGCTGCCCGCATTCAGATACGGCCCCACCGGCACCGGCATCGTCGGCTGCCCTTGGGTCCCGGCGGTCCCGGTACCAGCACGTCCTGCAAGCGCCCATGTTAACTGCCTGCTCGTCGTGCGGGAACAGCAGTTGCTCGATAAGAGGTGAACTGCAGCGGCTCATCGGTCGAGGGCGTGTTCGTCAAATTGAGCTGGCCGCGCGGGTATCTGCGCGGTCGCGGTGGCGCTCTTGGCGCTGTGGCAGCCGCCCTGCGTGCAGGTGTGGTCCGCCAGATGACGGCGCCGGTCGTGGGATCGGTGCATCTGGCGCACTTTATCCCAGAGCGGCTGGATGTGTCTCCGTGTAGTTGATCGTGATGCGGCAGAGTGTTCGACCAGGTGGTCATGCAGCGTCTCCGGGGTCGGCACGTTGGTCGTGATGCTCGGATCGAGGTAGCTGTAGGAGAAGCTCGCATCCGGAGCGCGCACGCTCGGATTCGTCCAAACGTCCTGATAGACGACGTTGACGCTCGGCTCCATCTGGATGCAGCGCGGCGTGTCGGCTTGCGCAGCTCGTGCGCGCGCGCGTCTCGGCCATGGTCTCGCCCACATTCGGGCACGAAGCGTCGCGCACGGTGTTCGGGAAAGGCGCGGCCGCTCGTGGTCGCGCCGGTGTTCACCAGCGGAAACAGGCCCGCGCGGCCATGCGAGCGCGGATTCTGCGGCGTCGCCGGCGTGTGGCAGCCGTTGCAGGTCATGGTTTCGCCGGGCAGCACCTGCAGCCAGTTCGCGTGCACCGGCCAGATGCGCCGGCCGTTGGCATCGAGTATGTCGATCTGGAAGGCGACGTTCGCGGGTACCTCGATCTTCACCGAGCCGTCGGGCTCAACCATGGCGTAGCCGAGGATCTCGCGCATGTAAGGGCTCGCGCCGAAGGCCTGGTCGGCGAGATTGAGCGTCTGCTGGCTGGGGATCGAAACGGCCTTTTCCAGGCGGATGAAGCGCGCCGGGCGCTGCGCGGCGGTGGTCTTCGCCGGGTTTGCGAGAGTTTGAATGTTGGGCTGTGGCGGTGTCGACGCCATCAAAGTCATAGACGCTCTTGATGTCGATGACGCCCACGCCCTGGTCGTACCAGGTCTGGTCCAGCGTCGACGCCGGGTACGCCGTCGAGGATGACCGCGGGCAGCGGGCCGCGGCTGCGCGGCGACGACGTCCGTCACCATCACGCCCTTCGGTCGGCGGCATGATCGGCAGCAGGGTGTTCTGCGTGGGGTCGAACATCCACACGCTGTAGATCGAGGGGGCGGATATCGCGCGTGCGGATTGGCAAGCGCCGTCGGCCGTGCAGGGCACGATCGTCTCGGGCGTGACGCTCGTATCCAGCAGGCGGCACTGCGTCCAGCTGACGAGAATGCGCTGCGTGCCATCCCAGAGCGGCACCGCGGAATTGAAGCGTCCGCCCGGGGAGGGCCCCGGGATCGTCAGCACGTCGTAGGAGGTGGCGAAGGTCTGCGCGGGGCCCTTGGCGCCGGCGTCCGCGAGCAGCGGCTGCGTGTTCTCGACGAAGCCCGTGCCGTCGATGATCACGAGATCGCCGCCGAAGTCGTCGTTCGTGTACGGCCGGATCAGCGCGAGGATGCGGCCGTCCTGCATCTCGTGCGGTTTGATGAACTCGATGGTCGCGGTGTTCTGCTTGCCGTCGGGACCGGTGTTGTGGCTGTTGGCGCCGTAGTAGAGCTCGAGGTCCGTGCCGTCAGGGTTGACCGTGTACAGGTGCCATGCCGTCCTTGCCCGGCGCGTGGTCCCAGCGCGTGAAGAGCACGCGCCCGTTCGACAGCACGGTCGGATCGCGGTCGTGACTCTGGTTGAACTCGATCTGATGGATATTGCTGCCGTCGGGGTTCATGACCGCGAGCACGAAGGCCGACTCGTCGCGATCCTCGGTCTGGTATTCGAACTGCGGCTGGTTCTCATCGAGCAGCACTGCCTTCGACTGGCGCTGGCGCGTCGAGCTGAAGACGATGCGCCCATCGGGCAGGAAAGCCGGGCGCGACATCCTCGCCTTCGTTGGCGATCGTGTCGTCCGGAGATCACCCGCTGCAGGGTGTTGGTCGCGATGGTGTACTGCCAGATGGCCCAGGTAGGCGGATCGAAGTCGCGCATATTCGGCGTCAGCGGGCCGCGCATCGCGAACAGCACCATCGTGCCATCGGTGGAGACCGAGACATCCTTCACGTCGTAGGAGTCAGTGCCGGTGATGCGCGCGGTGATGTTGGTTTCGGTGGCGCTCGGCGAGGCGGTCGCGCGCATGTAGAGATTCGCCTTCGGGACGCCCGGACGCAGCAGCCGCAGGTCATCGCTCATCGATCGGGATCGTGCGTTTGACGTAGAAGATCGGGTAGTCGGTGCTCGCCGGGTCCGCCGACTGGCCTCCGCCGAGGTTGATCTTGGTGCCCGGGCTGCAGGCCGCCGGCGGCCCATGCAAGCAGCGCGCAGGCCGCCGTGCGCGCGATGCGGGCCGCCCAGCTCGTTTCGATCCTCCGCGCTCTGCGTACATGTTGCATCCCTCCGGCAGACACCGGGTCCATCTGATGGCAGCGGATAACGTAATCACTGCTTTGCGAGCATCGCAAATGGCGTTCTGCAAACGCCGTCACAGTCGGTGAAGCGTATTTGCGCTTCTCTCTCGTCCGGGTCGCCAGGGATTGACGATCAGCGCCGTCAACACCCCAAGCAGCTTAGGTAGCCGGTCGAGCAGGTTCGTGGAGTGACCGGGCTCGCAGTTTACGGCGCAAAGCATATCCGGGCGAGCTTCTCCCCCGAGATGTCGGCAAGTGGCGACGTCCGGGAGTTGAGACATCCAGAGCCGCGTTGCGCGCCGGTATAGTTCCGCCGCGTTTCAGACAACTGCCAGTGAGTGGGTGATTGCCATGAGCATCGCAAGCAAGCACAGACTCGGCGCCACCGCGCCGTGCCGCACGCGCTGCGAGCGCGCGCGTTGTGCGCCGCGCTCATCGCCGTTCCCGGCATTTGCCGATCCGACCTCCCAGGCGCAGCGCATCTATGAGCGCATCGCCGGCGTTGAGCCGCCGGCCGCGACGCTCGCGACCATGGCGACCGACATCGCCGGCGGCAACGCGCTCGCCGCCGCGGAGCTCGCGACCGAGGATCCGGACTTCTACAACGTCACGCTGAAGAACTTCGTGACGCCCTGGACGAACCGCGCGCAGACGGTGTTCGCGCCACTCAATGACTATACGGCGACCGTCATCGGCATGGTGCGCGACGATGTGCCCTTCAATACCGTGCTGTCGGCGGATCTTCTCTACATCAGCAATGCCCCCGGGCTGCCGGCGGTTTCGGCGGCCAACAACAATCACTACGCGACCGCCGAGCAGAACGGCGTCGATCTGAAGGCAACGCTGGTGCCGACCACGCAGTCGACCGTGTACGGGCTGCCGTCAGCCGCGACCGCGGGGGTGATGACGACGCGCGGCGCCTCGTCCGCATTCTTCATCCTCGGCACGAACCGCGCGATGTTCCGCTTCACGCTGATCAACCATCTGTGCACGGACCTGAACCCGATCATGGACATCACGCGTCCGCCGGATCGCGTTCGCCAGGATGTGAGCCGCTCGCCGGGCGGTGACAGCCGCATCTTTCTCAACAACTGCATTGGCTGCCATGCCGCCATGGATCCGATGGCGCAGGCGTTCGCCTACTACAACTTCGATGGCGTCGTGACGCAGGAGACCCAGTACACCGCCGGCCATCGTGCAGGCGAAGTACCTCATCAACTCGCAGAACTTCAACGCCGGCTTCATCACGCCCAATGACAGCCTGGAGCAATCGCTGGCGGCAAGGGCCAGAACACCTTCCTCGGCTGGAGCGCTTCGCTGCCGGGCAGCGGCAGTGGGCGCCAAGAGCCTCGGCCAGGAGCTCGAGTCGAGCAGCGCCTTCGCGCAGTGCCAGGTGCAGAAGGTCTTCCAGGCGGTGTGCTTTCGCACGCCGCAGAGCCAGGCCGACCTGCACCCAGATCTCGACCATGGTGAGCGGCTTCGCCGCCGGCGGCTACAAGCTGAAGCAGGTCTTTGCCCAGTCCGCCGTGTACTGCATGGGACCGTGAGGGTACGGACCGTGCCTAGGGAGCATCACATGCAACGCTTTGCAACGGGTCGGCTAGGTTGGCGGCACCTCGCGGCGGCGGCGCTCTCGCGTGCTCGCTCGGCGCGTGCTCGAGCAGCGGCCCTGCCACCGCGCAAATCCGGTCACGGCCGCGCCGACCGCGCAGGCCTACACCGGCCCTGCGCCGGCGAACGCGGACGTGCTCGCCTTCCAGATCAATCTGTGGCAGAACATTCAAAGCCCGACCATGTGCGGCGGCTGCCACCATGCCGGCGGCCAGTCGCCGCAGTTCGCGCGCTCGGACGACATCAATCTCGCCTACGAGGCGGCCAATACGGTCGTCAACCTGCAAAATCCCAGCGCAGTCGGAGATGGTGCAGAAGGTCTCCGGCGGCCATAACTGCTGGCTGGCCTCGCCGCAGGCCTGCGGCGCGACCCTCACCGTGTGGATTCAGAACTGGGCCGGCAGCACCGCCATCGGCGCCCAGCAGATCAAGCTTGTGGCCGCCGCCCTCGCAGGATGTCGGCCCGAGCAAGACCTTCCCGACCTCTTCGGCCCAGTTCGGCTCGCTCATCTGGCAGCCGCTGCTCGTGCCGTACTGCTCGCGCTGCCACTCGGACAGCGCGCTCACGCCGCAGGCGCCGTACTTCGCAAGCTCCAACGTCGATGAGGCCTATGCGGACGCGCAGCCGAAGATCAACCTCATCAATCCGGCGCAGTCGCGCTTCGTCGTGCGCCTCGCGACCGAGTTCCACCACTGCTGGTCGCAAGCTGCGCCGCCAACGCGGCGACCATGCAGGCGGCGATCACCGCCTTTGCCAACGGCATCCCGACGACGCAGGTCGATCCGAAGCTCATCGTCTCGAAGCAGCTGTCGCTCTATCAGGGCACGGTCGCCTCGGGCCAAAACCGCTATAGCGATGCGCAGATCGCGCTCTATCAGTTCCAGACCGGCACGGGCACGATCGCGTACGACACGAGCGGCGTGCAGCCGGAGCTTGATTTGACCTGTAGGGCAACGTGACCTGGGTCGGCGGCTGGGGCATCAACATCGCGGCGGGCGGCAAGGCGCAGGGCTCGACCGAGGCGAGCGCAAAGCTTGCGAACCTCATCCAGTCGACCGGTGAGTTCTCGATCGAGGCGTGGGTCGCGCCCGGCAACGTCACGCAGACGAACGCCGACATCGTGAGCTACTCGGGCAGCGACACGACGCGCAACGTGACGCTCTCGCAGCACCTGCAGCAGTACGAAGCCGAGGTGCACAGCAGCGTCACGAACGCGAACGGCGATCCGGCCGTTCCTGACCAACGCGACGCAATCAGGTCGCGCAGGCCTCGCTGCAGCACGTCGTGCTCACCTACGATCCGATCCACGGCCGCAGCTTCTACGTAAACGGTGTCTACACCGGGGATGTCGATCCGCAGCAGCGGCGGCGCGCTCGCCACCTGGGACAACACCTTCGCGCTCGTGCTCGGCTCGGAAGTCTCGGGCGATCACGGTTGGGCGGGCGTCATCCGCATGCTCGCGATCCACGACCGCGCGCTCACCTCCGCGCAGGTGCATGCAGAACTTCGCCGCCGGAGTCGGCGAGAAGTACTACCTGCTGTTTGACGTGTCGAGTCTCGTCAATCATGCCGCAGAGCTACGTCATGCTGACGGCGAGCGAGCTCGACAGCTATTCGTACCTCTTTACGCAGCCGACCTTCATCAGCCTCGATCCAACGGTGAAGCCGAGCAACATTCCCATCGCGGGCATCCGCATCGGCATGAACGGCGCCGAGGTCGGCGTCGGCCAGGCCTACCTGCCGCTCAACACGAGCATCACCTCGGACCGAACTACACGGCGATCGCCGGTGAGGCGCTCTCGACCGTGGGTACGGCCATCGCCCAGGAAAACGGACCCGCGCTCGACCAGTTCTTCCTCACCTTCGAGCAGATCGGCAGCAAGACCTATAACGAGCCCATCATGGCCCGTGCCGCCGCCGCCGCCGACGGTGAACACGGCGCCCGAACCCGGATCTACGGTGCGGCAACCTTCGACAGGCTGCTCTACCGATGTCAAACATCACGGGCGTGCCGGTCACGGACGCCGCGGTGCAGAGCACCTTCCAGAGCGTCAGCAGTCGCTGCCATCGGTGCCGGCGATCCAGCAGTTCAGCGCCTCGAACCAGCAGGCGGTCGCGCAGCTGGCGATCGTCTTCTGCAGCGAGCTTGTCAACAATCCGTCGCTTGAGCGCGAAGTTCTTCCCCGGCCTTAATCTTTCGCAGCCGGCGGGCAACTACTTCGCGAGCCAGGCCAACATGAATCTCGTGATCAATCCGCTGATCATCAATACGCAGATCACGACGACGAACGGCACGCAGATCGTGACGCAGCCGCAGGCGTCGGCCGTGACGACGGAACTAACGAGCCTGATCACCAACCTTGAGCGCCGGGCAGAACCAGGCCGGGCGCACCGCTGCCGTCACGACCGCCGCCTGCGCGGCCGTGCTCGGCAGCGCCGCGCTCATGCTGCAATGATGGGTTTCGAGGAGACACAGGCCATGATCATCCGCAGGAAGCCTCCCCGGCAGCTCGGTCTCAAAGAGCCGATCCGCCACCCCGAATCACCGTCGACCGCGGACGCGGCGCGATTTTCTCGGCCGCGGCCTCATCGCGGGCGCAGGCTACATCACGGCGCCGACGTTCTTCAGCCTGTTTGCGAATCCGCGCAAGGCCTAAGCGGCCTCGCGAACGACATTCAGCACTCTCGCTCAGGACTGCGGCATCTCCACGCAGGGCGCGGGCAAGATCCCGTTCATCTGCTTCGACCTTGCGGGCGGCGCGAACCTGAATGGTTCCGAGGCGCTGATCGGCGGCCCGGGCGGGCAGCTCGATTTTCTCTCGGCCGCCGGCTACGCCAATCTCGGGCTGCCGGGCGACATGGTGCCGAACGCGCCGAACGCCGCCAGCCCGACGCAACAACTTCGATCAACACGCGCTCGGGCTCGCCTGGCATTCGGACGGCGCGATGCTGCGCGGCATTCTGACGCGCGCCGCCGCCAGCACGCTTGCCGGCGTCAACGGCGCGGTGATCCCGGCGCTCTCCGAGAACGACACCGATCAACAATCCGCACAACCCGATGTACGGCATCTACATGCGCTGGTGCGAACGGCTCGCTGCTGCCTCTCATCGGCTCCGAGCCGACCGTCTCCGGCGGCAACTCGGTGGCGCCGGCCGATATGATCAATCTGACGGTCGCCCCGACCGTGGTCGATCAGCCGAGCGATGTCACCGGGCTCGTCAACACCGGCCAGCTCGGCACGCTGTTTACTAACCCGAGCGATGCGGTGCAGGTGCTCGAGTCGATCGCGCGCATCAGCGGCGGCTCAGACCCGACTGCCTTCGGCGGCAAGCTCGGCCGACATCGAACATGCTCACCCAGGATACGACCATCAAGACCGCGCTGCGCTGCGGCTACGTGAAGTCCGCCGATCTCGTCGACCGCTTCGGCAATCCGGCAACGCTGAATCCGGCATCTCGATCCGGTCATCGTCGGCTCGAGCGGCATCTTCAGCTCCAGCCGAGTACGCCAGCGACTCGAACTACCAGACGACCGCGTCCATCATGAAGATGGTGGTCAACGGCTTTGCCGGCGCGGGCACCATCGAGATGGGCGGCTTTGACTATCACGGCCAGGGGCGCGCCACCGGCGAGGACGCGCAATTTCAGGCCGGGTCCTGCATCGGCGCCTGCCTTGAATACGCCGCGCAGCGTCGGCGTGCCGCTCATGGTCTACATCTTCAGCGACGGCTCGCTGAACGCCAACGGCATGATCGACAACACGCGCCGCCGGCCGCGGCAAGTTCATGTGGGCGAGCGACAATCAGACCACCGCCGCCTCGATCATCCTCGTCTACAACCCCAAGGGCCGGCCGGCGCTGCTGCACGCGCCACCGGCCAGCAGATTGGCTTTTACGATGCGAATGGCTCGGTGGATACCACCTCCAGCCCCGCGGCGAATTCCGTCGAGCAGCTCGTTGAGACGGTGATCCTGAATTACATGGCGCTGCACGGCGACGCAGGGCCAGTTTCGCGGACGCTGTTCCCCAATCAGGGTCTCGGCAGCGGCGGCCAGCAGGATGCCATTACGGCCTTCGCACCCGATCGTGAACGGCAAGATCGCCTGACGGCGCGGGCGCATGCGCGGGCTTGCCCGCCGCCCCTGTCGCGCCACACCGACGCCTTTGGGCTTGCGCGCCGGGGCGTGGCGAAATGCGCGTCGCGTGCTCGGATTCGTGCCCGCGTTCATTGACTCTGTAAACTTCGCTGTGCGAGGGTTCGCTCGTGCGCCGCGGCGGGCGTTAGGCGTACGCAATTTGCGGAGGATGCTTTTGGGCCGGCAACAGCCGAACGGTCGCGCAGCGCATTACTCGCGCGCAGCGTGGATAGGGATGCTCGGCGGCGCCCTGGCCGCGGCCGTGCTCGTCGCCGCCGCGGCGAGCGGCTTACGCGCTCCTCGGCCACGAGGCGCCCGATTTGCCCTGCACGCCGTCAGCGGCAACAACGTGCGCCTCTCGGAACATCGTGGCGAAGTCGTGGTGCTTGAGCTTCTGGGGCAGCCGCTGCGGTCAGTGCCGCATGCAGCTTGCCGCCCTCGAGCGCAGCTTCAAGACCTACCACTCTGCCGGTTTGCAGGTGTTCGGCAGTCGATGTCGACGATGATCAGGCGGGCGCGCTTGAATACGCGCGCACGCAGGCGCTCGGATTTCCGCTGCTGCTCGATCCGCAGAAGGCGGTGGCGCGCGCCTATCTCGTCGACAATCTGCCCATGACCATACTCATCGATCGCGCCGGCTCCGTGCGCCAGGTCCATCGCGACTTCAGCTCGAAGTTCGAGCCGGCCTTTCTGCAACAGCTGCGCGTGCTGCTGAATGAATGATCGGAGACCTATGACTCACGTCGCGCATCCTCGAAGATTCCTCGGCGCTGCGAACCGCCGCGCTGCGGCTCGCACTGTCGTGCTCGGCGCGCTGTCCTCGCAGCGCATCCGGCCGCCTGGGCACAATCGGCCGCGGTGCCGCCGGCGACGCCCGCGCCCGCGGCAACGCCGCGCCGCGGCGCGCCCGCGGCAAAGCCGCTCGCACCCGCTCCGGCTGCCGGCGACGCCGGCAAGCGCGCCGCCCCGGCCGTAGCGGCCGGCGCGCGAGCGCCGCCACGACACGCGCGGATTGATCAGGACATTCAGGGGCTGAAGAAGGATGTCGTCGATCTCAACCGCGACCTCTTCGTGCTCGAAGAGGAGCTGCTGTTCCCGGCCAACACCCAGGTGGCGGTGTTCGTCTCGATGGACGTCGGGGACTTCTTCCTGCTCGACTCGGTGACATTGAAGATCGACCAGAAGGAAGTCGCAAACTATCTGTACACGCCGCGCGAAGTCGAGGCGCTCGCCAAGGGCGGCGTGCAGCGCCTGTACGTCGGTAATCTGAAGGCCGGCCAGCACGAGCTCGTGGCGTTCTTCAACGGCCAGGGTCCGCATGAGCGCGACTATCGGCGCGGCGCGACCGCTCAAGTTCGAGAAGGGCATCGGCGCCAAATACCTCGAGCTCAAGATCAACGACCGGCAGCGCCGCCAGCAGCCGGAATTCGAGATCAAGGACTGGGAATAGGACTTCGCATCGCTGACGCCGCCGATGCGCTCGCTCGTCCTCATGGCCGCCGTCGCGCTGCTCGCCGACCCACGTCTGGCGCAGGCCGCGCGGCCAGGACCCGCAGAAGCTTCCCGCCGACGCGCGTGCACGATCTGCACTACGGCGATGTGCTCTTTTACGTCTACACGGACGATGATTTCGAGGCGATCACGCGCCTGAACGCCTACGAGCACTGGCACCTGCTGCCGCACCATGAGGCCGGAGCGCAGCTGCTGCTCGGCGGGCTGTATCTGTCGCTCGGGCTGCACAACGAGGCCGGTGCGCGCTTTGAGAAACTGCTGACGCCGGACATTCCCGCTCGGCGTGCGCAACCGCGCCTGGTTCTATCTGGCGCAGGTGTGGTACGCGCGCGGCTATCTGGAGCGCGCCGAGCACGCGATCCTGCCAGGTGCAGGGTCCGCTGCCCGACCGCTCGATGCGCAAAAGGAACACCTGCTGCCAACATGCTGCTGCGCCAGGGCCGCTTCGATGAGGCGATCGAGCTGCTGAACAGCTGGAAGGGGCCGGCCGACTGGATGGCCTACGCGCGCTTCAATCTCGGCGTGGCGCTGGTTCGCGCCGGGCCGTCTCGCGCGAGGCGGATCCGGTACTGACGCGCGGTCGGCACGCTCGAACTCGGACAAGGAGGAGCTCCTCGCGCTCAAGGATCGCGCCAATCTCGCGCTCGGCTTTGCCTACCTGCAGGCCGACAAGCCGCAGCAGGCGGTGCCGGTGCTCGGCCGCGTGCGCCTGCAGCGGCCCGTACTCCGACAAGGCGCTGCTCGGCACCGGCTGGGCCGATGCGGCGCTCGGGGATTATCGCCGCGCGCTCACGCCGTGGCTCGAGCTGCGCGAGCGCAATCTGCTCGATGCGGCAGTGCAGGAGTCCTATCTTGCCGTGCCCTACGCCTTCGGCAAGCTGAACGCGAACGCTCAGGCGGCCGACTACTATGAGAAGGCGCTCGAATCCTTCGACGCCGAGGATGCGCGGCTCGACCAGGCCATCCAGCGCATTCACGACGGCAAGATGCTCGATGCCATCGTGGAGAAGGAGCAGGGCCAGCGCTACGGCTGGTTCTGGCAGCTCGAGCGCCTGCCGGATGCGCCGGAGTCGCGCTATCTGTACGCGGTGCTCGCGGGCCACGACTTTCAGGAGGGCCTGAAGAACTACCGCGATCTTGTCTATCTCGGGCACACGCTCGATCACTGGTCCGAGAGCATGGAGGCCTTGGGCGACATGATCGACACGCGCGAGCGCGCCTACGCCGAGCGCCTGCCGCGCGCGGATGCACTGCTGGCAAGCGGCGCGGCGGATGCGCTGCAGCGCCGGCGCGAGCGAGCTTGCCGGGCGCCTCGACACCGTGGTCGCCGAGGCTGACATCGCCGCCCTGGGCTCGCCCGAGGAGCGCGCGCAGTGGGCGCAGATCCAGCGCCTCGAGGCGCAGCTCGCCACCGCGCCGCCGGGCAAGGAGACCGACGAGTATCGCGAGCGGCTGCGGCTCGTGAAGGGCGTGCTGTAGTTTCGTCTCGATGAGGCGTTCAAGGCGCGCGTCTGGCAGCAGCGCCGCGCGATCCGCGATCTGGATCTGGCGCTCGTCGAGGCGCAGAACCGCTGGGTGCGCGTGCAGCACGCGCGCAAGATCGTGCCGACCAACACCGGCGAATTTGCCGCACGCATCGCGGCGCTGCAGACGCGCATTGCGGCGCTGCAGGGGCGCCTCGTGAGCACGCAGCAGCGCCAGAACGACTATCTCGCGGGGCTCGCCGTGCGCAGCTGCAGGAGCAGAAAGACGCGCCTCGCGGCATACCGCGTGCAGGCGCGCTATGAGCTTGCGGCGATGTATGACCGCGCGCAGGACACGGACAGGCGAGCAAGTCGAGGCGCCGCCGGCCGCAGCGCCGCGCCAGCCTGGAGCGGAGCCCAAGCCATGAGCACGCGTGCACGCGCCGCGCTGCAGCGGCGTGCCTCGCGCTTGCGCTGCTCTGTGCAGGCCGCTCGCGCCGATCCCCCGAAGAGTGCGCCCACGATCTCGGATCTCAACAAGCGCACCGTCGATGTCAAACGCGGCGTCGCAGCCCGCAGGCGGCGCAGCCAAGGCGATGGATAACTATCGGCGCTTTCTCGAGCTGCAGGCATCCGACCCGAAGCTGCGCGCCGAAGCGCTGCGGCGCCTCGGGGATCTGAATCTCGAGGCGGGCGAGTTCGAGCGCATGGAGAAGGAGGTCACGCAGATCGATATCCAGGGCGGCGAGGCGATCAAGCTGTATTCGACACTGCTCAAGGCCTACCCGAACTATCCGCGCAACGATGAGGTGCTCTACCAGCTGGCGCGCGCCTACGAGACGACCGGCCAGAGCGAGCAGGCGCTCGCGACGCTCGATCGCATCGTCAAGAGCTATCCGCAGAGCCGGCAGCTCGATGAGGTGCAGTTTCGCCGCGGCGAGCTGCTGTTCTCGGCGAAGCGTTATCCGGAGGCGCAGAGGGCCTACGAAGTGCCGATCGCACGCGGGCCGCAGTCCGCGTTCTACGAGCAGAGCCTCTACAAGCACGGCTGGGCGCTCTTCAAGCAGTCGCATGAACGAGGACAGCCTCGTGTCCTTCGCTTTGTTGCTCGATCGCAAACTCGGCGCCCAGCGGCGCGCATGCCGTCAACATCGAGGATCTGAAGCGCGCGGAGCGCGAGCTCGTCGAAGATACGCTGCGCGTGATGAGCATCACCTTCTCGTACCGCGAAGGCGCCGATTCGCTCGATCAGTTCGCCAAGCAGCACGGCGATCGCCCCTACTGCCACCTCTTGTATTCGCGCCTGGGAGATCTGTACGTCGACAAGCAGCGCTACCAGGACGGCGCCAACACCTATCGCGCGTTCGTCAAACGCGATCCCAACAGCGAGTACGCGCCGCTCCTCGCCATGCAGGCGATCGAGGCCTATCAGAAGGGCGGCTTCAGCCAGCTGGTGCTCGAGGGCAAGCACGATTTTGTGGAGCGCTATCACCTCGGGTCGCCGTTCTGGCAGGGCCGCGAGCGCGCGCAGTATCCGCAGGTGGTCGCAGGCGCTGAAGACCAATCTGCGCGACGTGGCGACGTATTTTCATGCGCAGCGCGCAAACCTCGCACAAGACCGAGGACTACCAGGAGGCGGCGCGCTGGTACCGCGACTATCTGACCTCGTTCCCGGACGATCCGGATTCGGCGGCCACCAACTATCTTCTTGCCGAAACGCTCTTCGAGGCGCACGACTACCCGGACGCCGCGGTCGAGTACGAACGCACCGCCTACGACTATCCGAAGAATGCCAAGTCGGCGACCGCGGGCTACGCTGCGCTCGTCGCCTACCAGAAGGCGCAGGAGCAGATGCAGGGTCCGGCGCAAACCGCCATGCACGCGCGCGCGATGGAAGCGGGCGTCAAATTTGCGACCACCTTCCCCGAGCATCCCGACAGTGCCGGCGTGCTCACCCGCGCCGCGGAGGATGAATTTGCCGCCAAGGATCTGCCGCGCGCGAGCGAGCTTGCGAGGATGCTGCTCGCACGGCAGCCGCCGGCCGACGCCAACAAGCAGCGCATCGCCTGGACCATCATCGCCGAGTCGCAGTTCAGCACCGGCACCTACGATCAGGCCGAAGCGGCCTTCATCAAGGCGCGCGAGCTCTCCGGCAGCGACGCCAAGGAGAAAAACGACTCTCACCGAGCGCCTCGCGGCGGACGTCTACAAGCAGGGCGAGGCGAAGCAGCAGGCGGGCAATGCGGCGGGCGCCGTCGAGGACTATCTGCGCGTTGCCAAGGTGGCGCCAGACTCAAAGATCCGCGCCACCGCCGAATACGACGCCGCAACGCAGCTCATCAATTTGAAACAATGGGATCGCGCAGTCAGCGTGCTCGAGCAGTTCCGGCGCGATTTCCCGAAGAGTGAGCTCGCCTCGGAAGTGACGCGCAAGCTCGCGGTCGCCTATTCAGAAGGCAACCATCCGGCCGAGGCCGCCGCCGAATTTGAGCGCATCGCCGCCGACCCGCACGAGACTCCCAAAGTGCAGCACGAGGCACTGCTGGCAGTCCGCCGATCTTTACGGCAAGGCCAACAATGCCGCCAAGGCGGTCGCGATGCTGGAGAAGTACGTCGCCTCCCATCCGCCGCTGGCGGAGACGGTGGAGGCGCGAGCAGCGCCTCGCCGATTACGCCGCGCACGCCGGGGAGACGCGCGCAAGGACTGAGCTGGGATCGGGCGCTCGTGCAGGCGGATGCGCAGGCGGGCGCGGCGCGCACCGAGCGCATTCATTACCTCGCGGGCAAGGCGCAGATCCGCCTTGCCGCACCGGCGCGCGATGCCTTCCGCAACGTCAAACTGGGCTGCCGCTCAAGAAGAGCCTCGCCGTCAAGAAAAAGGCGCTCGAGACGGCGCTCGCCGCACTACAAGCACGCCCTCGACTATCAGGTGGCCGAAGTGACGACCGCCGCGACCTTCGAGATGGCGGAGCTCTATCGCACGCTGGCGAAGGACGTGCTCGCCTCCGAGCGCCCGAAGAATCTCTCCAAGGATGCGCTCGAGCAGTACAACTCGCTCCTCGAGGAGCAGGTGTATCCCTTCGAGGAGCAGGCCATCAGCATGCACGAGGCGAACGCCGCACGCGCCAAGGATGGCCTGTATGACGAGTGGGTGAAGAAGAGTTATGCGCGTGCTCGCGGAGCTTAAGCCCGCGCGCTACGCCAAAACAGAGCTCTCGCAAGATGTGGTCACGACTCTCAAGTAGCGCCTGCCCGGCCGCGGCGGCTTGCGCTCGTTGCGCTGCTCGCGGGCGCCTGCCACAGCGCGCCGTCCGCGAAGCCCGAGCCGCCGCCGCAGAAGAGCACGGCGCCAGCCGCATCGAACGCGCCGGCACCGGCCGCGCAGCCGCTCATTGCCGAGACGCCCCGCCGCCGCGCGCGCAGGCGGACTTTGACCGCGCGGTAGGGCTCATGCGGCAGGGCAATCAGGCGGCGGCGGAAGCGCAGTTCCAGCAGCTCGCCGGCGCCTATCCGAGTTTTGCAGGGCCCGACATCAATCTGGGAATTCTGTATCGTAAGGATGGTCGCTTGGATAAGTCCGAAGAGGCGCTGAAGAGCGCAACCGCGCGCAACGCCACGAGCGCGATTGCGTGGAATGAGCTGGGCGTCACGCTACGCATGCGCGGGCAGTTCGCCGACGCGGCAAGCGCCTACGAGCGTGCCATCGGCGCGGATGCGAATTTCGCGCCGGCGCACCGCAATCTGGGCGTCGTGCTCGACCTGTATCTTGCCGATCCGGAGCGTGCGCTGAGCGAACTTGAACGCTATCAGGAGCTTTCCGGAGAAGAGAAGCCGGTCAGCGTCTGGATTGCCGAGCTCAGGCAACGTACCGGCAAGAAGAAGCCTGGCGAGCCTGCGCCGCGCACCGGCTGCCACTGGAGCGATGAGCCATGGTTACCATGCACATCGCCTGATCGCCGCTGCGCTCTTCGCGGCGCTCACGGCCGCGGGTGCTCTGGCGCAGCAGCAGAGCCATCCGAGGCCGCGCAGCCGGGCACCCGGGCGCCCGTTGCTCCGCAGGATCTTGCGCCCGCGGTTGACACCTCCGCGCCCCCCGCACCGAGCGCCCAGCCGCCCGCCGCCCCAAGCCCGCCCGCTCCGCAGCTGAAAGCCGCCGCCTCCGCAAAACCGGGAGCACGCCCGGCGGTGCCTGCCGCGGGCGCGGATAGTCGGCCCAAGAGCGCCGCCAAGGATCGTATGGAGCTGGATCCGACACAGATCACCGGCAATCGCGAGCTGCCCAAGGTACTGTATATCGTGCCGTGGAAGCATGCGGATCTGAGCGATCTTGCAGGCCGCCCGACCAACAGCCTCCTCGATGAAGTGCTCGCGCCGGTGGATCGTGACGTATTCCAGCGCGAGAACCGCTATTACGGGGCGTTGCAGCCCGATGCACCGCGCGCGGGCAATGGGTCGCAGCCGGCAACGCCCGCAGGCGCGCCTGCCGCGGGGACCGCGGCGCCGCCCGCCCGGGATGAGAAGTAGGTCGCAGTTTTTTGTACATGCGTCATTCAGCTTTGTTGGCTTGATTGAGTGGGAGTAAGCCGATGGATTTATGGAACCTCATTGTTCGGTTCTTTCAGGGTGGCGGGGATTTCATGTATCCCATCGCCATCGTGCTCGTATTCGGACTCGCGATTGCGATCGAGCGCTACATCTACCTCACGCGCGCCGCGGTGCAGAACCGCAGCCTGTGGAATGAGGTGGTGCCGCTCATTTCCAAGGGCGATTTCCGCCAGGTGGTGCAGATCACCTCCAAGTCGCAGGCCGCGATTGCGCAGATCCTGAACTACGGACTTGCGCGCATTCAGTCGGCGCGCCGGCGCGACGATATCGAGAAGGCGATGGAGGAGAGCCTGATGGAGGTCGTGCCGCGGCTCGAGAAGCGCACGCACTACCTCGCCACCTTCGCCAATCTCGCAACGCTGCTCGGTCTGCTCGGTACGGTGATGGGACTCATCCGCGCCTTCGCGGCGGTCGCGACCGTCAATCCCGCCGAGAAGGCGAACCTGCTCTCGGCGAGCATCTCGGTTGCGATGAACTGCACCGCGTTCGGCCTCATGACCGCGGTGCCGCTGCTCTTCATGCACGCGTGGCTGCAGACCAAGACCACCGAGATCATCGACAGCCTCGAGATGGCATCGGTCAAGTTCCTGAACGCCATCACCGAGCGCAGCCCGGAGCCTGCGCAGGCCGCCTGAAGCGCTGAGGAGCCCTCGCCACGACCCGCCATGCTTCGCCACTACGAAAGCAAGAAGCTCCTGCGCCACAAGCGCAAGCCGGCCGAGCTCATCCTCGTGCCGATGATCGACATTTTTACGGTGCTCGTGACCTTCCTGCTCATGACCGCGGTCTTCTCCCGCACCGTGGTCCTGGAGCTCAATCTGCCGCCGCCGCAAACGGAGTTTCGCGAGCCGCCGCCGGGGCTGCAGCTTGAGGTGCTGGTGCGCAAGGATTCGCTCCAGCTTGCCGATCGCAACAGCGGCCCGCTTGGGCACGATGCAAAATTTGCCGAGCGGCTATGACTACGAGGGGCTGACGAACTACCTGAAGCGCGTGAAGGCGAAGTTTCCGGACATGACGAACGCGAACGCTGCTCTTCGAGCCCGACATTCCCTACGACATCCTGGTGCAAGTCATGGATCGCGTGCGCGTATTTGAGACCAACGTGGGCGGGCGAACCGAGCAGGCTGAGCTGTTTCCCGATATCTCGATCGGAGATGTGCCGCAATGAGCATGTCTAACCGCGCACGCCGCATGGCCGAGCATCACCTGCGGCACCGCGCCGATGCCACCCTCAATCTGATTCCGTTCATCGACATTCTCACGGTGATGGTGGCGTTTCTGCTCGTCTACTCGACCGAGGTTGAGATCATTCAGAACACCAAGGGCGTGGAGGTGCCGCAATCGATCGCGCAGACCTCGCCGCGACTGTCGGTGGTGGTGATGATCACGAAGACGGATCTATTTGTGCAGGGTGAGCGCATCGCAAGCGTGGCCGACATCCGGGCCAATCCGGCGCCGCTCATCCAGAGCCTGCACGATGCGCTCAAGCGTCCCGATGCTGGTCGGGCGCGAGCTGAGCGCGCGCGACCTGGCGGCGCGCGAGATCACCATCATGGGCGACAAGTCCTTGCCCTACGACGTGCTGAAAAAGGTTATGGCGACCTGCACCGATGCGGACTACGGGCGCATATCCCTTGCGGTTCTGCAGAAGGAAAAGCCGTACGTGGCCGGCCCGCTCGGGTTGAGCGCGTTCGGAGCATCAAGTGCTGCTAGCCCCGTATTACCGTCAGTTTGAGCTCGCCTGGGAAGGCGATAGCGAGGCGCGCGCCCGCTTTCGCAGGATCTTGCGCGTCGGGCTGGTGGTGCTGCTCGTCTTCGGCATCCTGATTCCGCTGCTGCCATCGCCGCCGCGTGCCGCGAGCGAAGAGGCCGTGCCGCAGCGCCTCGCACGCGTGATGATCGAGCAGGCGAAACCGCCGCCGCCACCGCCGCCGCCGCCGGTGGAGCCACCGAAGATCGAGCCCGAAAAGAAGATACCGGTGGCGCCGCCGCCGGTGAACCCGGAGGAGCAGGCGCGGCAGAAGGCGCAGAAACAGCTGAATCAGGTGAAAGATGAGCTCGCGGATCTGCGCGAGCAGATGCCCGATCCGACGCTCGCCGAGACCAAGAATCTGACCGGCGCGGTTGGCGCCGACTCCCACGCGGAGCGCTCGCTCATTACCTCCAAGGTCGGAGTCGGCAGCGGCGGCATAACCTCCGCAAACTCCAGCCGCGGCTTTGGCGCTGGCGCAGGCTCGCTCACCGGGCACGAGACCACCGCCGTGACCTCGTCGATCGCGCGCTCGGGGCTTGATAACCGGCCCGCCACCCGGACCGGCTCGAGCGGCAAGGCCGCCCGCTCGCGCGAGGAGATTGAGACGGTGTTTGATCGCAACAAGGGCGCGATCTATGCGCTCTACAGCCGCGCGCTGCGCGAGCGGCCGGATCTGCAGGGCAAGCTGGTCCTGGAGTTCACCATTGCCCCTTCGGGAGAGGTGACGATGTGCCGCCTGGTTTCGAGCGACCTCAATGATCCGGAGCTTGAGAACAAGATCGTGCTGCGCGTGAAGCTCTTCCGCTTCGAGCCGAAGGACGTCGAGACCATCACCACGACCAAGCCGATCGATTTCTTCCCGGCGTAACCGCGGCGTTGCAAAGCGCGCTCCCATGAATCTCGACTCGGAGATCCAGTACTTCAAGGAACTCGCCTACATCGACAAGGCGCGCCTTCTGAACCTCTTTCTGCATGAGCTCGCCGAGACGGCGCGCTCCACCTACGGCGCCGCCGCCGATCAGGTTCACGATGCACTGCACCTGCGCTTTGCGAACGAGCTCACACACCGCCTGACCCGTCTCATTGAGCAGCTGCTGGCGCAGGATGACATCCGGCCGAGCGATGAGGTGGTGCTGCGCATGCTGCTCGCACCGCGCGCCGACAAGGTGGCCGAGCAATGGATCTACAACGCCTATGGCCGCGCCATTCGCGGCTTTGAAAGCTACGACACGACGGTGCTGATGAAGCTGTAGCGCGCCGGCGCAATCCTGTTGCGCGCGCTGCGCCGCTGCGGTCAAAGTTTGCGGATGCTCAATGAGCCGCTCTCGCAAGTCCTCATCATCCTTGCGGCGACGCTCCTGGTCGTCACGATTGCGCGGCGCCTCGGCCTGCCGGCCATCCTGGGATATCTCATCGTCGGTATGGTTCTCGGACCGCACGCGCTCGGCATCGTGGCGCAGTCGGCGACCACCGGGCTCCTCGCCGAGCTCGGCATCGTCTTTCTGCTCTTCATGCTGGGGCTGGAATTCGCTTTCCCGCGCATGTTGGCGATGCGCGGCGAGGTCTTCGGCCTAGGAGCTGCACAGGTAACGCTTACGGTCGCCGCCGGCGCCGGCATCGCGCATCTGATCGGCGTGCCCTGGCTGATCGCGGTGCTCCTCGGCGGCGCCATCGCCATGAGTTCGACGGCCATCATCCTGCACGAGCTTACGAGCCGTGCGGAGCTGAATCGAACGCACGGGCGACTCGCCTTCGCCATGCTGCTGTTTCAGGACCTCGCCTTCGTGCCGCTGTTCGCGCTCGCCTCGGCGCTGGCGCGCAGCAACGTAGCTTGAGTTCTCCGTGCTCGGCGTGCTCGGATTTGTTTCGGGCGGGGCGCTTGCGCTCATTGCCGTGCTTGCCGCCGGGCGCTGGCTGTTGCGGCCGCTGTTTCACGTCATTGCCCACTCGCGTCTGCGCGAGCTGTTCACGCTCGCGGTGCTCTTCGTGGTTCTGGCGGCGGCTTGGACCTCTTACCTTGCGGGCTTGTCACTCGCAATGGGCGCGTTTCTCGCCGGAATGATGGTCGCCGAGACCGAGTATCGCCATCAGATCGAAGTGGTGATCCGCCCGTTTCGCGACATTCTCCTGGGGCTCTTCTTCATCTCCGTCGGCATGCTGCTCGATGTACGGCTGCTCGTCGATGAGTTCGCGGCCGTCTCGCTCCTGTTGCTCGGGCTCATCGTGCTGAAGGGCGCGCTCGCCGCGCTCGTCACCCGCGCCTACGTTGATTCCGCCTTCAAAGCGGTGCGTACGGGTGTCGTGATGTCAATCGGCGGTGAGTTCGGCATCGCACTTCTGACCATCGCGCTGCGCGGCAACCTGGTCGAACCGCGCTGGGGCTGAGCCGCTGCTGGTCGCGATCGTGCTGTCGATGGTGTTGAGCCCGTTCATCCTCAGCAACAACAAGCGCATCGCGCGGCTGCTGCTGCACGAGCGCGGTCCGCCGGCGACCGCCATCGAGCGCGAGGCGGCCGCGACCGGCGGGATCGCCGCGCGCGAGCACGTCATCCTCTGCGGCTTCGGTCGGGTCGGGCAGAATGTCGCGCGCGTGCTCGAGTCGCAGGGTTTTGAATTCATCGCGCTGGACCTTGATCCGGCGCGTATTCGCGCCGCGCGGCAAACGGGCGACCCGGTGCTGTTCGGCGATTCGGCCGATGAGGGCATGCTGCTCGCGGCGGGGCTTGCGAACGCAAGCGCCGTCGTGGTGAGTTTCTCCGAGCCGTCGACCGCAATGGGCATCGTGCGCACCATCCGGCGGCTGCGCGCGGACGTGCCAGTGCTGGTGCGCACGCCCGATGATGCGCGCCTGACCGAGCTGCGCGAGGCGGGCGCCACCGAAGTCGTGCCGGAAACCTTCGAGGCGAGCCTGATGCTGGTATCGCAGGTGTTGCTGCTGCTGCGCATGCCGATGTCACGCGTGGTGCGTGCTGTCGGGCAGATCAGAAGCAGCCGCTACGCCATCCTGCGCAACATTGTCAGCCGCGACGGCGAGCATCCGATTGATGAGACCCATGAGCTTGCCGAGGAAGTAAAGTCGGTGGTGCTGCCGCCGCAGGCCTGGGCGATCGGCCGCACCATTGACGAAGCGCGCGCGCGCGGTGCGAACGTGACATTTACCGGCATCCGCCGGCAGGGCATATTAGGACGCGAGCCTCACGGGCAGGCGCGTCTGCGCGATGGTGACATCGTCGTCCTCTATGGTCCGGCCGAGGCGCTCGAGCACGCCGAGGCCATTCTGCTTGCTGGCTAGTCGCGCCATCGCCGCTGCTGCTTAAAGGGGCAACCGCATGCACAAGAGTCGCTTGTCCGGCTTCATCATCGATTGCCGGGGCGCGGATCTGGACGCCGCGGCGCAGTTTTGGAGCGCGGCGCTCGGATTGGATCTGCGGCCGCCTCCGGCGGACCCCGCCGACCGCGGGTACCGCAGCTTCGATACCGGGGCCGATGGCTTGGACATCGAGGTCCAGCAGGTCGAACATGCGAGTCGCGTGCATTTGGATATTGAGACCGACGACGTCGCCGCCGAAGTCGCGCGCCTGACGAGGCTCGGCGCCAAAAAGGTGGGCATGGTGCGCGACTGGTGCGTGATGCAGGCGCCGAGCGGGCAACGCTTCTGCGTGGTGCGGCACAAGCAGCGCGCGGATTTTGCGGCGCGCGCCAACTCCTGGGAATGAGGTGTCGGCGAATCGAATGCACGAGACCATCATGGTGAGCGGCGGTGCCGGCTTCCTGGGTTCGCATCTTTGCGACCGCCTCACGGCGCAGGGCGGCGAGGTGCTCTGTGTCGACAATCTCTACAGCGGCTCGAAGGACAATATCCGTCACCTGCTCGGGCTCGAGAACTTCGAGTTCCTGCGCCACGATGTGACCTGGCCGCTCTACGTCGAGGCTCGCCAGATCTACAACCTTGCCTGCCCCGCATCCCCGGTGCACTACCGGCGCAATCCGGTGCAGACAACCAAGACCAGCATTCACGGCGCCATCAACCTGCTGGGGCTCGCCAAGCGCCTCGGCGCGCGCATCCTGCAGGCCTCCAGCAGCGAGGTGTACGGTGTTCCGGCCGCGCATCCGCAGGGTGAGGAGTACTGGGGCAACCTCAATCCGATCGGAATCCGCGCCTGCCACGACGAGGCCAAGCGTTGCGCGGAGACGCTGTTCTTCGACTACCACCGCCAGCACCGTCTGGAGATCAAGGTGCTGCGCATCTTCAACACTTACGGCCCGCGTATGGACGCGAGCGATGGCCGCGTGCTGTCCAACTTCATCGTGCAGGCGCTGCAGGGCAAGGACATCACCGTCTTTGGCGATGGTCAGCAGACACGCGGTTTCTGCTACGTGGACGATCTGGTGCGTGCCTGCTTGCTGATGATGGACTCGCCGCCCGAGGTGGTGGGTCCCATCAACGTCGGCAACCCGAGCGAGCATACGATCCTGGAGCTCGCGGAGAGGATCCTGCGCCGCATCGGCGGACGCTCGAAGATCATCTTCCGGCCGCTGCCGGAGGCTGATGCGCGCCAGCGCCAGCCCGCTATCACCAAGGCGAGGTCGCTGCTCGGCTGGCAGCCTACGATCAAACTCGACGATGGGCTCGAGCCGACAATCGCCTACTTCCGCGACAAGCTCGCACGCTGAGCGCGCGCCGCGCGGCGCTGTGATTCGCGGAGCGCGCTTGAGCGCGCGCCCGGCCGGCTTCGCGCTAGAATCGCCGGCTCATTATGAACCGCAGCGAGATTCTCTTTCCGCCGCAGCATGCGGCACTGCGCGAGGACGTGCATGCCCTGGGGGCGCTCGTGGGCGAAATCCTGCGCGAGCAGGGCGGCGCTGCGCTCCTCGACCTGGTCGAACAGGATCGCGTCTGCGCCATTCGTCGCCGCGACGGTGATCCGCAGGCCGGAGCGCAGCTCGCCGCGCACGTGCACGGCCGGGCGCCAGCGGCGGCGCGCGATCTGGTGCGCGCCTTCACGGCCTGGTTCCAGGTGGTCAATATCGCCGAAAAAGTGCATCGCATCCGGCGGCGCCGGCAGTACTTTCTTAAGGAGAGCGCACGACCGCAGCCCGGCGGCGTCGAGGATGCGCTCATCACCTTGAAGGCGCGCGGCGCGAGTCTCGATGAGGTGCTGGCACTCATCGGCACCTTGCGCATTGAGCCGGTGTTCATGGCGCACCCGACCGAGTCGACGCGCCAGACGATGCTGCGCAAGCAGCAGCGCATCACACAGCTGCTGCTCGACCGGCTCGACCCGACGCTTGCGCCGAACGAGATGCGCAGCATCGCCGGGCGGCTGCGCACCGAGCTCACCGCCGCATGGCAGACCGAGGATCATCCGCGTGAGAAACTCACCGTCGCCGATGAGCGCGAGCACGTGCTCTTCTACCTCGTGGAGATCCTCTACCGCGTGGTGCCCGCCTTCTACGACGAGATCGGCCAGGCACTCGAGAAACTCTACGACGTGCCGGCCGAGTCGCTCGAGCTGCCGACGATCATTCGCTTCGGCTCCTGGGTGGGCGGCGACATGGACGGCAATCCGGACGTGAACGCGAAGAGCTTGCGCGAGACGCTCGCGCGCCAGCAGCAGCTGATCGTGAACGCCTACTTTGCCGAGTGCCAGACGCTCGTGCAGCAGCTCTCGCAGAGCGCTAGCCGCATCAGCGTTTCCGCGGCGCTGAGCGCGCGCATCGATGAGTACATAACGTTGCTGCCGGGCGCGCGCGTCAACGTCTCAGCGCGCCACGATCGCATGCCCTACCGCGTCTTTCTCGCGCAGATGGGCGAGCGTCTGCGGCACACCTTCGCCGGACGCGCCAATGGCTATGAGGAGCCGCGGCAGTTTCGCGCCGACATTCAACTGATCGGCGACAGCCTGCGCGCCAACAAGGGCGCGCATGCAGGCCTTTTCTTCGTCCGGCGGCTGCTGCGACGTATCGACACCTTCGGCTTTCATGTCGCAACGCTCGACGTGCGCCAGCACTCGAGCCTGCATCATCAGATGCTCGCGCGCGGGCTCGACGACCCGCACTGGGAGGCGCGGGCGCGCGACGAGCGCCGCCTGCTCCTGCATGCCGCGCTGGAAGGCGATGCGGGCCCGCGCGCCGAGTTCGACGCGCTCGGCAAGCGCAGCCTGTCGGTATTTGACGCCGTCATGCAGGGCCGCCATCGCTATGGTCCGCAGGCGGTCGGCTACTTCATCGTGAGCGGCGCGGCCGGAGCGGACGATGTGCTCGCGGCGCTGCTGCTCGCGCGCTGGGCTGAGGCCTACGACAAGCGCACCGGCGAGGTGGCGCTCGATTTCGCCCCCATGTTTGAGTCGATGGACTCGCTCGAGCAATGTGCGCACACGATGCGCGAACTGTTGAACGATGCACCGTACCGGCGGCATCTTGAGGCGCGCGGGCGCAGGCAGTGCGTGGTCCTCGGCTACTCCGACAGCAACAAGGAGGCGGGCGTGTGTGCCTCGCGCTTTGCCATCCATGAGGCGCAGCGCACGTTGGCGCAGGTGCTCGCGGCGGAGCACGAAAGCCACATCATCTTTCACGCGCGCGGCGGCAGCATCGCACGCGGCGGCGGGCGGGTTGATGCGCTGGTGCGCTCAGCGCCGGCTGAAGCCGCGAACGGCGTGCTGCGCCTCACCGAGCAGGGCGAGGGGGTGCAGCAAAGCTACGGGCTGCGACCGATCGCCATGCGCACCATGGAGCGCGCCTTCAATGCCCTGTCGCTCTCCACGGCGGCTGCACGCGCCGGTGCCCTGCCGAGCGATGATGCGCAGGCAGTCGCGGCCGTGGCCGTCATGGCCGAGGCGAGCCGCAGCGCTTACCGGCGTCTCGTGCACGGCGAGCCCGCGTTCTACGACTACTTTCGCCATGTCACGCCCATTGATGTCATCGAGCGCATGCAGATCGCCGCGCGGCCCGTGATGCGCGCCGAGCTGGCGGGCCTTGATGCGCTGCGTCCCATGCCGTGGGTGTTCGCCTGGACCCAGGCGCGGCACATGTTGCCGGGCTGGTACGGCGCCGGAGCGGGTCTGCGGGCGGCGATCGAGCGCGCAGGCCTAGGAGCGCTGCGGTCGGCGTACGCGAACTGGTTCTTCCTGCGCAGCCTGATTGATGACATCGAGGCGATGCTGGCGCGCGCGGACCTGGAGATTGCGCACGCGTACAACGTACTCGCGCCCGTGCCATTGCAGCGGTTCTTTGCCGAGATCCGCCGCGAGTATGCAGCCGCACGCGAGGCCGTGCTCGCAGTGAAGGAGTGCAAGGCGCTGCTCGATACCGATCCGACGCTGCAGCGCGCACTGCAGTTGCGCAACCCCTACGTCGATCCCATGAATCTCATGCAGGTTGACCTGCTGCGGCGCTGGCGCGCGAGTGAGCGCGCGGATCGCGACTTATTTGAGGCGCTGCTTGCGAGCATCGGCGGGATCGCGCAGGGCCTGCAGAGCACCGGCTAAGCGGCATGACTGCAAACGTGTGCGTGCGCGCGGCTGAAGAGTCCGAGGTGGCGCTGGTGCTGAGCTTCATTCGCGAGCTGGCGCAGTTCGAGCGCCTCGCGCATGAGGTGGTTGCCACCGATGAGCTTCTCAGGCAGGCGCTTTTTGGTCCGCGGCGCTACGCGCAAGTCATATTCGCCTGCATCGATGGCGCACCGGTCGGCTTCGCGCTGTATTTTTTTACGTTCTCCACGTTTCTCGGCACGCCCGGGGCTGTATCTCGAGGACCTGTTCGTGCGTCCCGCCGCGCGCGGGCGCGGCATTGGCAAGCGGCTCTTGCAATGGCTAGCAGCGCACGCCCTCGAGCGCGGCTGCGGCCGGCTCGAGTGGGCGGTGCTCGACTGGAATCGCGATGCGATCGCTTTTTATCTGAAGCTCGGAGCGTCGCTCAAGGATGGATGGAAGACGTGCCGCGTGGCGGGCGCGGCTCTTGCGAGGCTTGCCGCACGCGAATGAGTCGCGGGCGCGCTTCGATGCGTGCTTGGTGCCACCCAAGAGCTCTACCAGCATCTCGCGCGCCCGTGCGACGCGGCTCTTGATCGTACCGACCGCACAGCCGCAGATGCTCGCCGCCTCTTCGTAGGACAGGCCGCTCGCGCTCACCAGCAGCAGCGCCGTGCGCTGGCCGGTCGGCAGGTTGGAGAGCGCGCTGTTCAACTCGCGCAGTTCAATCTCGCCATCATGATCCGGCGGCACGTTGGGCTCGGGCAGGGTGGAGGTGTCCATGCCGACGGCCTCGAACTTCTGGCGACGCAGCTGCGAGTAGTGCTCGTTGCGCAGGATCGTGAACAGCCACGCCTTCAAATTGGTGCCAGGCTGAAAGCGTTCCACGTTGCTCAAGGCCCGCAGCAGGGCTTCCTGCACAAGGTCGGCTGCCCGTACGCCGTCGCGGCACAGCGAGCGTGCGAAGTTATGCATTTGCGGCATAAGAGCCACCATCTCGTCGGCAACCATTGCTGAGCGCTCCGTTCGTGCTTGCTGTTGGGGGCAAGATACAGTCGGGCCGAGGGCTCAACAGTCGGCCGCTTGGCCGTGCGACAGCGCACCTCTTCCGAACTGCGCGTAGGAGGATTCCTACACAGGGGCGCTGGGGCTTAGGCGCGGCGCGCCTCTACCGCCGGCAGCTGCATCGAGCGGCGGTACTTCGTCACGGTGCGCCGTGCGACTTTGACGCCGCGGTCGGTCAGCAGCTCCGTGAGTTGCACGTCCGAGAGCGGGTGATTGCGGTCCTCGGCGGCGATGAATTCGCGCATCAGCGCGCGGATCGCGGTCGCCGAGCACGAGCCGCCGCTCACTGTGGCGAGCTGACGTGAGAAGAAGCGCTTGAAGGAGATCACGCCCCGCGGGGTCGCCATGTACTTGTGGCTCGTGGCGCGCGACACCGTCGATTCGTGCAGCTCAAGCTCGGTTGCTATCTCGCGCAGCGTGAGCGGCCGCATCGCAAGGTCGCCGTATTCGAAGAAATTGCGTTGCCGCGCGACCACCGCCTCGGCCACTCGCTGAATGGTGACAAAGCGCTGTTCGAGATTGCGCACCAGCCAGCGCGCCTCCTGCAGGTGCTGCGCGAGCGGCGCGCTGTCTGCATCGCGCGCGCGCCGCAGGCAGTCGGCATACTGCTGATTAACGCGGATGCGCGGGTAGATTGCGGCGTTGATGCTGACGACCCAGCGCTTCTTGTCCTTGCGCACGAGGACGTCGGGCACGATGGCGCGCAGCTCGAAGCTGCCAACCTTGGAGCCGGGACGCGGGTCGAGGCTGCGGATGAGGTCAAAGGCGCCTTGCAGCTGCGCCTCCGTGCAGCGCAGGGCGGCACGCAGCGGCGCGTGGTCGCGCGCGGCCATCATGCTCAGTTTATCGCGCGTGACTTCCATGGCGAGCGCATGCCCGGGCAACGCGGCGTCAAGTGCCTGCAGCTGCAGCGACAGGCATTCAGCCAAATCGCGTGCGGCGATGCCGCTCGGCTCCAGGCTCTGCACGATGCGCAACGCCGTCGCGAGCTCCTCGGCAGCCACATCCACATCGTCGGCAAGAAGTGTATCGAGCGGCTGGCGCAGAAAGCCGTCCTCATCGAGCGCCTCGACGATGAGATTGGCGAGCGCATAGTCGCGCTCGCAAAGCCCGAGCAGCAGCAGCTGCTCTTTCAGCGAATCGTGCAGCGAGGAGGGCCGCGCGGTCCACTCCGTCCAGTCGGGCAGCTCATCCGCGCTGCCGGAGGTATAAACCTCCGGGCCGTCAAAGTCGCGCTCCACCGACTCCTCAGGGGTCTCATCCGCGCAGCTGCCGTCGGCAGTGTCGCCGACCTCCTCGAGAAAGGGATTAAGGGCCATTGCTTGGTTCAGTTCTTGCACGCAATCCAGAGCCGACAACTGCAACAACCGGACGGACTGCTGCAACCTTGGTGTAAGTGCCAGCTGCTGTTTGAGGCGTAAGCCAATTAGCGCGTTGAACATCGGGAAATCCTGCTTGAACGGCCCTCAACTTCAACTATGCAACGGATGCGACGCACTGTCCCGATCGACACGGAGATCTTGCAAAACCTTGTAAGAAACGCCCCGACCCCGCGCGCTGAAGCTTGCGTCACGACATGAGTACAATTCATGACGAACTTACGAGTTCCGAGACCGAGCGTCTGCGGACCGCGCTGCATCGCGAACGGCGTGCGCGCGCCGTGCTGGCGCGAGCCAAGGATGCGCTCGAAGTGGTCCTCGGCGCTGGCTGCATCGGCTATTGCCGGATAGCGTCGAACCGCCGCAAGCTCATCGCCAACGCGCACTTCAAGGCGCACTTTGGCTGGCCGCCTGATGCCAGCCTGCATCGCGAGGATCTTGAGGCGCGCGTTCACGCGCAAGACCGCGCGCCGCTGGCGCGGGCGCTGACCGCGGCGCTTGCCAGCGCCGTGCCGCTCGATCTCACGGTGCGCGCAATGTGGCCCTGCGGCACGATGCAGTTCATCGCGCTGCGTGGGCGTTGCACGCTGCCGGAGGCGCAGGAAGGATCCGCAGCGCCCGTGGGCGTGCAGGAGCTCGTGCTGGTGGCGAGCAACGTCACGGCCGAACACCGGATGATGCAAGAGTTCCAGGCCGCCGCGCAGCGCGAGAGCGAGCTGTGCGCGAGCGCCACCGCCATCAATCGCGCCAACCTCGACTTCTTGGTGCGCGTCTCGCACGAGTTGCGCTCACCGCTGAACTCGATGCTGGGCTGGAACCGCATTCTCGCGATGAAGCGCGGCGCCGACCCCGAGGTTCAAGCGCTCACGGCGCGTGTGGCGCAGGGCGGTCGCTCGCAGCTTGGCATCGTCAATGATCTGCTCGACCTGGGGCGCCTGGGATGCGGCAAATTCACGATCGACTCGCGCCCCATGAGGCTTGCGGGCGTCGCTGCCACCGCCCTCGAGGGCGCAAGCAGCGCCGCGCAGGCGAAGGCGATCACGATTACGGCGGATCTGGCAGCAACCGCCGGTGAGATGCTGGGCGATGCGGAACGGCTGCGCCAGGTCATCGCCCATTTGCTGGCGAATGCAATCAAATTCACCCCGTGCGGCGGCAAGGTGCGCGTGTGGCTGCACCGCGAGGGTGCGGGCCTTGAGTTCGGCGTGGCCGACAGCGGGCAGGGCATCTGCGCGAAGGTGCTGCCACATCTGTTCGAGCGCGCGGCAGAGCCGGACGGGGCGCGCGCACGACACATCCAGGGTCTGGGCGTCGGGCTCATCCTCGTACGCGAGATCCTCGCCAGGCACGGCGGCACACTGCATGTCGCCAGCGAAGGCGTGGACTGCGGCACGACCGTGATCGTCAATCTGCCCGCGCGCGGGCAGGCTGCGGCAGACGCTGAAGAGGATGCCGTGCGCTTGCGCGATCCGGAGGCGCCGCACCGCCTGAGGGGTCTTCGCATCCTGGTCGTGGACGATGAGGCGGATGCGCGCGCCGTTGTGAGCGAGTTGCTGCGGCTCGAAGGTGCGCAGGTTGCAGCGAGTGATTCGGCCGGGTTGGCCTATCAGGCGCTGACGACGGGGGAGGCGCGCTTTGACGTCGTTGTCAGCGACATCGGCATGCCTGAGGAGGATGGCTATTCGCTCATGCGCCGGCTTGCGCGCTGCGGATAATCGAGTCCTCGCGGTGGCACTTAGCGGCTTTGCCTCGAGCGAGGATGCTGCCGCAGCGCGCGCGGCCGGGTTCGATCTGTACATGTCGAAGCCGCTCGAGATGGATCGCTTTGTGTCCTTGTTGCGCGGCCGGCGCGCGGCGGCGGCTGTGAGTGACGGCGCCACGCACGCTGCCGCGACGTAAGGAGATAATGGAGAAATGCCGCGCGCCTGCGTCGGGCTCACTTGCCGAGAGCCCGCCAAACGGCGGGTTACAGGGGCGCGCGACCTGCAACGTTCTGTGCGGGCACGTTTTGTGCGTAGCAACAGGCCGTGTCCAAGCAACCCGGAACTCCCCCATGCGTGCCCGAGAAACGATTCGTAGCCTGAACCGTCTGATCGCCAGCTGCCGCCGCGCGGAGGCATTCTGTCGCGGCTCTGCACACACCCGCGGCGCATCGCAGCTGCGGTCGGTGCTGCATCATCGCAGCGATGAGTGGGGCCGGTATGGCGATGAGCTGCAGGCGTTGGTTCTGATGCTTGGCGGGGAGCCGGTGACCGGCAGCGCCGCAGGCTCCTGGGTCTTGCGCCGGGCTTGGCTGGCGGGCAAGGCGCTGCTGCTCGGTTCCACTGAGGCGCTGGTTCTCGAGGAATGGCAGCATGAGCAGCAGCGGGTTTTACACCGCTATGAAGAGGCCTTGAAGGGATATCTGGCGCGCCGCATCCTGCGCACCGTGGCAGGCCAGGCAACCCGCATCCAGCAGCGCCTGCAGCAGATTGAGTCGCTGCGCATAGAAAACGCGCTCGGTTCACCCGACGTCTCGCGCGTGTAAAAGCTTCACGTCTTTTACAAAACCTGCCCGCGGGCCGCTTGCGGGAGCCTTTAGGGCGTTCCCCGTGGCTGCCGGCGGCTCGTGGTACCCTTATTGTTCACGGTGGCATTCCATTTTAGCGGCGGCCAGCGTGCGCACGCCGGGGGCAAGACACCGGCTCCCGACGGGAAGGTAACCGTCCGCGCGCGAACGCCGGTGTCGGATTCGCCACGGATAGCGCATAAGGATCTGTGGAAGCGGCATGGCACACGCGCTAATCGTTGATGACGACGCAGACATCCTGGACTGGTTCCAGGAACTTGCCCGCATGGAGGGGTTTACGGTCGCGCGCGCGCACCTGTCTGCGCGAGGCGCGCATTGAGCTTGGCAAGCAGCGCCCGGATGCGCTGCTGACCGATCTGCGCCTGCCCGACGGTCAGGGGATCGAGCTTGTGACCGAGCTTGAGGATCCTGAGTCGACCGAAGTCATCGTCATTACCGGGCATGCCACGGTCGACAGTGCGGTTGCCGCGCTGCGCGCCGGTGCCAGCGACTATCTGGTAAAGCCTGCTGAAGTTGAGCGTGTGCAGGCGGTCCTGCGGCGCGCCAAAAAAACGAGCGCCCTGCAGCATGAGATCGGCGCGTTGCGCGAGGAGTTGCGCAAGCTCGGGCGCTTCGGTCGCATCCACGGCAGCTCGCCACGCATGCAGGTGCTCTACGATCAGCTAAGTCGCGTCGCGCCGACCTCTGCGACCGTGTTCTTGATCGGCGAGAGCGGCACCGGCAAGGAGCTCGCCGCGCACACCGTCCATGAACTCAGCCGTCGCCGCGAAGCGCCGTTTCTGCCGCTGAATTGCGGCGCGGTCGCCCCGCAGCTCATCGAGACGGAGCTCTTCGGGCATGAGCGCGGCAGCTTCACGGGCGCTGATCGGCAGCACAAGGGATTTTTCGAACGCGCCAACGGCGGCAGCGTCTTTCTCGATGAAGTCACCGAAATGCCGATGGAGCTGCAGGTGAAATTGCTGCGCGTGCTTGAGATCGGCCAGTTCACGCGCGTCGGCGGCACTTCACAGATTGGCGCTGACGTGCGCGTCATCGCTGCCACGAACCGCGATCCGGAGAAGGCCGTGGCCGAGGGCAAGCTGCGCGAGGATCTGTACCATCGCCTGAACGTGTTCCCGATCCAGCTGCCGCCGCTTGCGCGAGCGCGGTGCGGACATTGAGCAGCTTGCGTTCTTTTTTCTTGAAGAGCAGAACAGCGCCGAAGGCACTCACAAGTCATTCTCGCGCGATGCGATTGTGCGGCTCTACCAGCACCACTGGCCGGGCAACGTGCGCGAGTTGCGCAACTACGTGCAGCGCGCGTACATCATGGCCGATGAGGTGGTGGAGGGTGATCTTGGCCTGAGCGCGCAGGCACCCAAGGCCGACGATGGCACGGTCATCACCATCCACGTGGGCACACCCCTTGCGGAGGTGGAGCGGCGAGTTACGATGGCGACGCTGGCTTACTGTGGGCAGGTGAAGCGCAAGGCGGCGCAGATCCTCGGGGTGAGCCTGAAAACGCTCTACAACCGCCTTGAGGGATATAACGGCAAGGGCAGCTTGGCCGGCGAGGAGGAAGCATTCGAGGCGTCTCCCGGCGAGGGCGCGCGAGAAATCGCTCATGGGACCGATCCCGTCGCTCCCACGCGTTAGGGCTGCGTCGGATAGAGTCCTACGCCGCGTCGCGCCTCCTTCTCGGGGCAGCGCACGCCAGGCGCTACTGCGCAATGCGCGGCGGCTCCGCTAGGGTATGCAGGGCTTAGCGGACCGCAAAACTTGATATAGGCTGACAACACCCCATGCCGTCCACCCGCGTTGCAGTCGTAGACGATCATGAGCTCGTGCGTATCGGGCTGAAGCAGATCATCGAGTCGCAGTCCGACTTCACTTGGGTCGGCGATGCCGCCACCGGGCGCGATGCGCTCGAGATGTTGCGCACCAAACCCAGCGATGTGCTGCTGCTTGACCTGTCACTGCCCGACATGTCCGGGCTCGACGTTCTGCGGCGCATCAGGTCCCACCATGAGAGCGTCGCAACGCTCGTGCTGTCGGCTTTTCCGGAGAAGCAGTATGGTCTGAATGTGCTGCGCGCCGGCGCGAGCGGCTTTATCAGTAAGACCGCGGCGCCGGATGAGCTGTGCCGCGCGATCCGCGCCGCCGTGCGTGGCGGTCGTTACGTGAGCCCCGAGCTCGCTGAGGTGCTCGTCAACGGCATGCAGGGCCTCACGGGCTCCGAGCCGCCGCACGCGGCACTGTCCGAGCGTGAATTCCAGATTTTCTGCAAGCTTGCCGAAGGCCAGAGCGTCACTGAGATCGGCGCAGGCACTTTTCTTGAGCGTCAAGACGGTGAGCACCTATCGCACGCGCATCCTGGAAAAGATGGGCATGAAGAGCAATGCCGACATGACCTATTACGCGATCAAGAACCAGCTCGTGCAGTGACGTCGATGAGCCCGCAAGAAACACTCGCCCCGTCGAACGGCACTGCGCCGCTGGAGCGGCGCATCCTGCTGATCGAGGACTCCGAGGTGTTAAGCCGCCGCCTGGTCGACCTCCTGACCGATCCGGGCAGCATCTCGGTCGCCGCACATGTGGCGACTCAGTCGGAGGCGATCTCGCGTCTCAAAGAAGGCGTGTTTGACGTTCTGGTGGTCGACATCGAGCTCGCCGAAGGCAACGGCGTCGCGGTGGTGCGCAATGCGCGCCAGCTTTATCCGCCTGAGGCGCAGCCGCTCATCATCGTGCTCACCAACTACGCCTCCGACTTCGTGCGCGAGCACTGCTTTGCGGCGGGTGCCGATTATTTTCTCGACAAGATGCGCGACATCTCGCAGCTCAAGGCCCTCGTCGCGACACGGCCAGTCCAAGTGGTCAGCGGGTCCGCAGGACCACTAAAGCGTGCTTGGCGCGCGTTGCGCTGACTCAGGCGACCCGCGCTCGCGCGCTCTGCTCCGTGGCGCGTGGCACCTCAACCTCGATCTGCGTCCCGCGGCCGGGATGTGAGCGCAGCGTGAAGCGCCCGTGCAGCGCCTCGATGCGATGGCGCATGCCGGTAAGCCCATGCGACCAGCGAAACGCCGTCATCGCGAGATTGAAGCCGCGGCCATCGTCGCAGAGCTTGAGCACGTAGTTGCGCGCATCGCCGCCGAACTCGAGGCGCACGCGCTGCGCGCGCGGCGTGCCGGATGATGTTCGCCATCGCCCTCCTGCACGAGCCGAAAGAGCGCGATCGCGACCTCCTTCGGCACCGGCCCGAGCTCATCGTCGACCGCGCGCGTCGAATCGCAGGTTGGCCTGCGGCGCAGCTCGACTCGACGTGCGCGCGCAGTGCGGTCGCCAGGCCGAAGTGATCGAGAAGCGAGGGCCGCAGATGCTCGACCAGGCGCCGCTTGACGCTCATCGCCTGATCGAGGACCTCCCCAAGCTGGGCGAGCCGCGCGCTCATCGGGCGGCTCGCCCGACTCGCGACTGCAACCACGACAAGTCCATTTTCGCCGCAGTCAGGAGCCCGCCGAGCTCGTCGTGCAGATTGTGGGCAAGCTCCGAGCGCTCCTGCTCGGCGAAGTTAAGTAGGTGCGTGGAGAGCTCCGAGAGCTCGCGGGTGCGCGCCTGCAGCAGCGCTGCGGGTCGCTTGCGTGCGCTCGGCGCTGCGCGATGCCACAGGAGCAGCTTCCCACTGCCAGCAGGCAGGCTATGAGCGCCGAGCAGGATGCGGCTGAGTGGCGACATAATCGCGCGCGGTCGCGTGCCGCCGGCCGCCTCGAGACGGTGCGATCTAGGGTCGCCGCCACACCAAGAGTGCGGTTGTGGGCTGGCATGTCATGATCACTGTCAAGCTCAAGCCCCTCCTTGCGCGCGAGCGCCATCGACCGCCTCGAAGTCGCGGATTGCCGCTTGCCGGGTCGCGCTCCTGCAGATAGCGGTCAAAAGCGGCGTTGCTCTCACTGGTATATCGCCCGGCATAGCGAAAAGGTCCATAAACCCCCAAAACTCCCCCGGGACCGAGCAGCCCGGCCCACGCCGCGGAAGAACTCCCGTACCGCCTGCCAGGACATGATGTGCAGGGTGTTGGCGCTGAATACGCGCGTCGACGGCGCTGATCGGCCAGGGGTGAGCGCGCACATCGAGGCGCAGCGGCGCGGCGAAGATTTGGCGTGCCCTCCGCGATGATGCGTGCCCGCAGCGCATCCAGATGCTCTGCAGTGTCGCTTGGCTGCCAGCGAAGCTGCGGCAGGTGCCGCGCGAAATGCACCGCGTGCTGGCCCGTGCCGCTGCCGATTTCAAGAACGCTGGCTGGCGCGCGCGAAGGCGCCGCGCAGAACTCGCAGGATGGGATCCTTGTTGCGCTCGCACGCCTCGGAAAAAGGCAGCATGCGGTCGGCCGCGAGCGCGTGCGCTGGAAGGACGAAACTATAGCGCGTTGCGGTCGCTGCCGGACGCGCTTCAGGCGCGCAGGCGCGTCTCCTCGAGCAGCTCCGGCGGCGCAACCGCCGGCACCCTGGGCGTAATCGACCTTCGCGGCGGCCAGGCGCTTCAGGAGTTCCGCGGAGCTCACACCCTGGATGATCGTCGACTTTCCGAGCACCTTATTGATCTGATGCAGCGAGCGCAGCAGCGTCTCGCCCACATCATCGCCCGCGCCGTGGGCGATGGCGGCGTGGTCGATCTTCACGTTGGCTGACGTCGAGGGATTTCAGATACGCAAAGGAGGAGATGCCGCGGCCAAAGCCGTCGAGCGTGAACTGGAAGCCGAGCGGCGCGAGCTTGCGCACGAGGTCATTGACCTGCACGAAGCGCTCGCGAGTGCCTGCTCTTCGATCTCGAAGCCCGATGTGCGCCGCGGGCGCCTGCAGTTCGCGCGCCGTGGCGACGATGTACTGCGCGAGCTCCGGATCGGAGAACGAGGCCTGCGTGAGGTTGAGGAACCAGCGGCCGACGTCGGGATGCTCGCGCTGATGGCGTGCAATCCAGCGAAAGCGTTGTCGCAGGTACCAGCGATCCACGCGATGCGCGAGCGAAGCGTTGAACGCGGCAATCTGCGCAAGATCGATGATGTCGGCCGGCTGATCGGCGCCGGCCGGCGCGCGCAGCAGCACCTCATAGTGCGAGCGGAGTATTGGGGTTGCGCAGCGGCAGCGATGCGCTCGGCGTGCAGCACGAAGGCGCTGGTGGCGAGCGCATCTTCCAGATACAGCGCCAGGCGCCGATCGCGCCCGACCTTGACGTTGACGGTCGGCGTCTTCGTGGAACATGCACCATTGATCGCCGCCGCGCGCCTTGGCGTCGTAGCAGGCGATGTCGGCGCGCTCGACGAGCGATACCCAGGATTGATCGCGCTGCGTGGCGACCGCGATGCCGATGCTGGCGCGCGCCTGCAGGCTCTGGCCTGCCCACAGACACTGCTGCGAGCGCAGCCGCTCGAGCATGTCCGGCCGGTGATGCGCATCGCATCCTCCTGCGGCGCAGTGCTCGAGCAGCACCAGAAACTCATCGCCGCCGAAACGGCCGACGACATCTCCGGTGCGCACGCTCGCTCTTGAGGGTCGCGCTCACCTGGCGCAGGAGCTCATCGCCCGCGACGTGGCCAAAGCGATCGTTCACCTTCTTGAAGTGATCGAGGTCGATCATCACCACCGCGAGCTGGCTGCGGTCGATGGCGGCATCCTCGAGCGCCGCCTGCAGCCGCCGCTCGAGTTCGCGCCGGTTCAAGAGGCCGGTCAGCGAATCGTGGCTCGCCTCGTGCGACCACTGGCGCGCCTGGCGGTGCGAGGCGGTGATATCGGCGACGGTGCCCTCGTAGTAAAGCGGCATGCCGCGGCTGTCGCGCACCAGGCGCGCGCTGTGCAGCACGACGACCCGCTCGCCTTGTTTGTTGCGCAGCGTGGTCTCGCGGCTGCGGATCTCGCCCGGCCTGATCGAGCTCGCGGCGCCACTGCGATGTGGTCCTCGGCGTTCGCATAGACCTCGAGGCCGAAATCGAGCCGCAGCACTTCCTCCTCCGATCTCGTAGCCGAGCATGCGTGATGAAGGCGGGATTTGCCGAGATCAGCCGGTCATCGCAGGTCGCCTGGTAGACGCCGGCCGCCGTGCTTTCGAACATCGTGCGATAGCGCGCCTCGGAGGCGCGCAGCGCGAGCACCGTGTGCGTGCGCTCGAGCGCGAGGCGCAGCACCTTGTCGAGCACCGGCGAGCTGATCTCCTCCTTCAGCAGATAGTCGAGCGCGCCGCGGCGCGTGGCCTCGATGCCGAGCTCCTCCTGCGCGCGATCGACCATGACGATGATGGGCACGGTGCCGCCCTTGCTCTGCAGGCGCAGGAACGCGGGCAGGCCGTTGGCATCGGGCAGCGCCAGCTCGACGATGATGGCCGCGAATTTGCGCTCGCGAATCGCACCGAGCGCATCGGCGAGCGTATGCACTTCCGCTCACCACGTAGTGCCGGCTGCGCAGGCGCGCCAAGGCGTCGGCCACCCCGTCGCTCCTGCGGGTGCGCTCTGGATGAGGAGTATGAGGTCGTCGCTCACGCCGCGTTGGGAACCATGCGACATAGCGCCGCACAGTCCAGCTTACGTTGGAGGACTGGGAGCGTCTAGGGCTTGGGCCGCATTTAGGAAAAGTGGTGCCTCGCCGGGCGGTCTTCCCGTGTGACGCAAGTCGCACATTCGCGGCATCGGCCGCCGAGAGGCTCGGACCCGTGCGCCGCGCCGCCACGTTGTATCCGTGGCGCGCCGCGAGGGTTTGCCCCGGAGCTCGGAACCATCACGCCTTTCGGACGTATGGCGCATTGCGCAGGCGCACTGGTTGATCCTTAACGGGCCCGCGGAGCCGGCGAGTCGTCCGGCAGATTCCGCTATGGCGGGCGGAAGCGCTCTCGCGGCACGCTCTATCGCGCGCTCCACGGGTCCGATAAAAGCGCTGTGACGCACGCTCGGCCCCAGCGCCCCGTCGCATGAAGCGGCGATGCTATATTGCGCATGCCGCGCGCCTCGCGCGGCGCACTCGAAGGGGATGGCGCGCCATTGAATAACATCGAAATCGCGCAGCAGGCAAAGATGCGACGCATCAGCGACGTCGCGCGCGATCGGCTGGGCATTCCGGAAGACAGTCTCGAGGCCTATGGCCGCTACAAGGCGAAAGTCTCGCTCGACTACCTGAAGAGTCTTGAAAGCCGTCCCGACGGCAACTGATCCTGGTCACCGCAATTTCGCCCGACGCCCGCCGGCGAGGGCAAGACCACGACCACGGTGGGGCTTGGGCGATGCGCTCAACCACATCGGCAAGAAGGCGATGATCTGCCTGCGTGAGCCGGCGCTCGGGCCGGTGTTCGGCATCAAGGGCGGCGCGGCCGGCGGCGGCTACTCGCAGGTCGTGCCGATGGAAGACATCAACCTGCATTTCACCGGCGACTTTCGCGGCGATCGCGATGGCGAATAATCTGCTGGCCGCGCTCATCGACAATCACATCTATTTCGGCAACGAGCTCGGCATCGATGTGCGCCGCATCGCTTGGCGGCGCGTCGTCGACATGAATGACCGCGCGCTGCGCTCGATCACTGTCGGCCTTGGGCGGTCCCGGCAACGGCTATCCGCGCGAGGATGGCTTCGACATCGTCGTCGCCTCCGAGGTGATGGCGATCTTCTGCCTGGCGACGAGCCTCATGGATCTGAAGGAGCGCCTCGGCAACATCGTGATCGGCTATACGCGCGCGCATGCAGCCGGTGCGCGCGCGCGATCTGCACGCGCAGGGCGCCATGACGGTGCTGCTGCAGCAGGCGCTCGCGCCGAATCTGGTGCAGACGCTCGAGAACAACCCGGCGTTCATCCACGGCGGGCCCGTTCGCCAACATCGCCCACGGCTGCAACTCGGTGATGGCGACGCGTGCGGCGCTGAAGCTTGTCGACTACGTGGTGACCGAGGCGGGCTTTGGCGCTGACCTGGGCGCCGAGAAATTCGTCGACATCAAGTGCCGCAAGGCGGGGTTGCGCCCGGCGGCGGCGGTGCTGGTCGCGACGGTGCGCGCGCTCAAGTTCCATGGCGGCGTCGAAGTGAAGGATGTCGGCCAGGAGAATGTCGCCGCGGTCGAAAAGGGCGCCGCCAATCTCGAGCGGCACGTCGCAGAACGTGCGCGACCGCTACGGGCTGCCCTGCGTCGTCGCGATCAATCATCGCGCCGAGGACACCGACGCGGAAGTGCGCGCGCTGATCGAGCGTACCAAGCACCTCGGCGTCAAGGTGATCCTTGGCGCGCCACTTCGCGCAGGGCGGCCGCGGCGCGCATGGAGGTCGCGCACGAAGTGGTGCGGCTGTGCGAAGCAGCCGAATCACTTCAAGTTCGTCTACGAGGAGGACGCGCACGCTGTGGGAGAAGATGCGCGCCATCGCCACACGCGTCTACGGCGCCGCCGACATCAGCGCCACGAGCGCGGTGCGCGCGCAGATCCAGCAGCTGCAGGATGCAGGCTACGGGCACTACCCGGTGTGCGTGGCGAAGACCCAGTATTCCTTCTCCACCGATCCGACGCTGCGCGGCGCGCCTGTCCGGGCACACGGTCAATGTCCGCGAAGTGCGCCTCGCGGCGGGCGCGCAGTTCGTGGTCATGATCTGCGGAGACATCATGACCATGCCGGGTCTGCCGCGCGTGCCCTCGGCCAATGCCATCGACGTCGACGCCAACGGCAAGGTCGTCGGGCTTTTCTAGCCTTAGCCAGCGCAGGCTTGACGACCGCGAGGATTACGATGGCGATCAGCAGCAGGCTTGGCGCTTCGTTGAACCAGCGGAACCAGCGTGGCGAATGAACGTTGCGGCGCGCGGCGAAGGCAACCACCAGCCGATAGCACCACACGTGGTAGCCGATGAGCAGTGCCGACGCAGCACAAGCTTTACCTGCAGCCAGCGCTCGTCCAGGTACCGGGCGCGGCGCTGAGCAGCGCGATGCCAAAGATCAGCGCGAGCACCGCGCCGACTGTCATGATGACGAAGAGCCGCCGCTCCATCATCTTGAAGCGCTCGATGCCGGCGGCGTCGCTGGCGGCAGCGTGGTAGACGAAGAGCCGCGGCAGGTAGAAAAGACCCGCGAACCATGTCACGACGAATACGATATGAAATGCCTTGAGCCAGAGCATCGAGCGCTAGCCTACAGCGCGCGCGCGTTGCCGGGTATTCAATCTTGGCGTTGAAGGAAGCGACATGCCGATATGCGAGGCCGATCCGTGGCGCATGCAGTACTTCAAGGACGCGGCGTGTCCGCCGGAGGTGCGCATTCCAACGGAGGATTTCGACGCCTACGAATGGAATCCCGCGCATCACTGGGTCTACAACAAGCTCCTGATCGCCGAGTCCCAGGGCATCACCTGCGCGCCGCACGGCGTGACGCCGCCGCACTTCCCGGTGTTCAGCAAACCGCTCATCAATCTGCGCGGCATGGGCACCGGCAGCCGCAGCTTGAAAGCCTCGCCGAATACCTGGAGCACGAGTGCGGCGGGCACTTCTGGATGACGCTGCTCACGGGCGAGCACATCAGCACCGACATTGCGCTGGAAGATGGTGCGGCCGTCTGGTTCAAGCACGCGCAGGGCATCCCCTCGGGCGAGGGCACCTTTGATCATTGGATCATCAAGGCCGAGCGCTCCGTGGGCCTTGAGCGCTACTGCCGCAACTGGCTCGCCAAGCATCTCGCGGGCTATACCGGCATGGTGAACCTGGAGACGATCGGCGGACGCATCATCGAAGTGCATCTGCGCTTCACCGACCAGTGGCCGGATCTGTACGGGGTGGGCTGGCTCGAGGCGCTCGTCGGGCTCTACGCGCGCGGGCGCTGGCAGTTCGCCGCCGACGAAAAGCGCACCGGCTACAGCGTCGTGCTCTTCGGGCCGCACGGCGTCGAGTACCGCCATCCGCCGCGCCGAGCGCCTGGAGGAGCTGCGGCGCGCAAGCCGGCATCACCAGCGTGCAGATCACCTTTCACGCGCGATCGGCGTGCCGCCACCCACGCCATGCCCCCCGGTGGCTTTCGTCTCGCGGTCGTGAATTGCTGGGACCTGGCAGCCGGTCGAGCGCGTGCGTGCATGAGCTTGCGGCGCTGTTCGGGCTTACCGCGCTGATGCGCCGGCAGCCGCAGAAGCTTGCGTGATGCCACTGCGGTTCTTTGCGCCGCGTTACTGGCCCACGTGGCTCGCGCTGGGGGTGCTGCGGGTGATCGAGCGCCTGCCCGTATCGGCAGCTGCTGCGCGTCGGGCGGGTGCTCGGCAAGATCGCACGGCGTTTGCCGCTGCATTTCTTCGCCGATCGCGCGCGCCAATATGCGCCTGTGCCTGCCGCGAGCTCTCCGACGCCGAGCGCGAAGCGCTGCTCGATCGGCATTTCGAGGCGCTGGGCATGTCGCTGTGCGAATCGGCCATGACCTGGTGGAGCAGCGAGCAGCGCATCGTCGAGGCTCGCGCGCATCGAGGGCGTGGAGCATCTCAAGGAGGCGCTCGCACGCGGCCGCGGCGCCATCATTCTGACAGCGCACTTCACCACGCTCGAGATCGGTGCGCGGATCCTCAACGCCGCCTTTCCGATCAACGTGCTCTACAAGCCGCCGAAGAATGAGCTGCTGGCGTACATCGCCAACTCGCATCGCGAGTCCTACAAGAAGGCCGAGCAGTACACCACCATCGAGCGAGACGACATTCGCGGCATGGTGCGCGCGCTGCGCCGCAACGAGTGCGTGTGGTACGCGCCCGGACCAGGCCTTTCGCAACAAGGGCGCGGAGATGGTGCCATTCTTCGGCGTGCCCGCGGCCACCAATGTCGCCACCTCGCGTCTGGCCGAGTTGACCGGGGCGGCCGTGCTGCTGTTTTCTCACGAGCGCTTGCCGCACGCTCAAGGGCTATCGCGTCGCGATCAGCGCGCCGCTCGCGGGCTATCCCGGCGCGAGCGCGCTACGCGGATGCGCTGCGCTTCAATCATTTCATCGAGGCCGAGGTGCGTCGCATACCGGAGCAGTACTGGTGGATTCACCGGCGCTTCAAAGGTTTGACGGGCGACTATCCGAATTACTACGGCGCAGCGGCCCGCAGGACCTAGCCGCGCTAAAACTACTTCTTATTAATGCTCTTCAGGGTCGGGACGATCTCCGCCCGGCCGAACACTTCGACGGAAAGGCTGAAGCTGCGCTCCTCCGCAGGCTGCAGCGCTCCGACGCCCACGACCTGCCGCGTGACCTCGACACCCGCATGGTCGCGGATGACGAGCACCACCGAGTATTCCCATGCCGGCCCGTCGGCCGGGTGCTTAATCGTGCCCTCGACGCGCAGAGGCGAACTGCTCGGCACCGCGCGCCGCGCTGCATCGACCGAGTCGAATCGCAGGTGGTGGCGGCAGCCGGGGCAGACGCTTGCGCTGTCGAGGATGGTCGCCTTGCAGTGGGGGCACTGGCGACTCTTACCCGGGGTCGCAGGGCGCGCCGAACTCATGAAAAGGCGCTATCGACCTTTCCGGCAACGGCCGCATGCGGCTTCACAGCCTTCTCTTTCTCTTCCCAACCGAATTCGACCTGGCCGCGCATGCGCGATCCGGCCGATACGATCAGAGAGCCGGCTTTCACGTCGCCGTTGACGATGCCCGTGGCCAGCAACTCCACGCGCGTGGCCCCTTCGATGTTGCCGTGCAGCTCGCCGCCGACGACGACCGTGTTGGCCTTCACCTGCCCTTGCAGGCGAGCACCCGGTCGATCGTGAGATTGCCGTGCACATGAACGTCGCCTTTGAAATGTGCCGGCGATGCGTACGTGGCCCGAGCCCTCGATCTTGCCTTCGATCGTAATGTCCTGGGCAATCACGGATTCCTTGCTGCTGTCCGCGCGCTCGGGCGAGCGTCGCGGCAAGTCTTGGTTCAACGGTGTAATGGTCGACATCTCTGGAGCCCTCCCGGCTGGTTCTTTGGGCGGCGGTACCGCCGCACTCGGTTCTTTCCACAGCGCCATGATCGTTCCTCTTTTGGCCCGCTGAAGCGGGACGACATATATACCCGGCTGCAGGGTTCAGTTCAAACCTACGTCGTCACACGCGCGCGAACGCCCGCGCCCCGGTTCGAGCTTGGAAGTTACCGGCTTGCACCGGGTAATCAGCGGGCCCCAGGGGCGAGGGAGTCAAGGGTTTGTGCGTCGTTGTGTAAGAACTACACGAGGATCGGAGTCGCGATGTTCGCCGCCTTAGGGGATTTTTCCGACACGGACGCGTGGGCAGGCTTGCCTTGAACCCAAGCGGTGTTGCTGATGTGATCCAGGCTGCCGCGTTCCCATGAGTACCCGGCCTGCCCGCCGCGCAAGCGTATCGGTGGGGGGCTCACTGCGTCAGAATCGCCCGGTGCCCAGAGCAAAAAAATACTCACCCTCGATGTCGGGGGTAGCCACGTCAAGATGCGCCTGAGCGGTGCCCGGACCGAGCGCGAATTCATCTCCGGCCCGACCCTGACTCCCCGAAAAATGGTGGCGAAGGTGCGCGCGCTGAGTGCCGATTGGCGCTACGACGTACTCTCGATCGGCTACCCCGGGGTCGTGCTGCACGGCAAACCGGTGGCCGAGCCCTACAACCTCGGCACGGGCTGGGTCGGATTTTCCTTTGCCAAGGCTTTTGGCAAACCGGTGCGCATCGTTAACGATGCCGCGCTGCAGGCACTCGGCTGCTACCGCAAGGGCCGCATGCTGTTCCTGGGTTTGGGGACCGGCCTGGGGTCGGCGCTCGTCATCGATGGGGTGCTCGAGCCGACGGAGCTTGCGCATCTGCCCTACAAGCACGGCCGCACCTACGAGGAATATGTCGGCGAGCGCGCCCGCAAGCGCCTTGGCGGCAAGAAATGGCGCAAAGCTGTGGCGGATGTCATCGAGCGGCTGGGCAAGGCGCTCGAAGTCGATGAGGTGGTGGTCGGCGGCGGCAACGCGCGGCGACTGAAGCGCCTACCCAAGGCAACCCGCTGCGTCCCCAACAGCAATGCCTTCGTTGGCGGCGTACGCTTGTGGCAAGCGCCGCACCCTGCGCGCAGGGGCAGTGCGGTCACGGGGCGCGGCGTGCCTGCGCGAACACCTGGGTCCAGTAAATGACGAACGGGCTTTTCGGATTGACGGCAAATCCCACTCCCATGGCAGTGAAGCGCGGGTCCATCAAGTTATGGCAGTGCGCCGGGCTTTGCAGCCAGCCGGCGACGGCTTCTTCGGCTGTGGGCATTCCCGAGGCGAGGTTCTCTCCCACCAGGCGCCAGGCGTAGCCGGTGCGCGACACGCGCGTGGCCGGGGTGCTGCCGTCAGCGCCGGCGTGATCGAAATAACCGTGCGCCGCCATGTCGGCCGAATGAGCGAGCGCGGCATCGCCGAGCGCCGCGGACAGTGCCAGCGCCCCGGCCGCGGTCAAACTGCTCGTGGCCGCAGCGCTGCGGTTGGGCGCGCGCGCTATTCACCAATTCGAGCACCCGGCGACTGATGGCGGCGGCATCGCGTGCCTGTGGCACGACGAGCGGCGCGGCGAGCACGATCCAGGTGTCATCGCCGAATTGTGCAATGCCAATATCGCGCGCCGCAGGGTCCGTCACTTGCGCGCAAAAGTGCGCCGCCACGAAGCTCAGCGCGCGGCGCGTCGCTCCGCCGGCGCTTGCTACGTGGATCTCTGCGGAGGAGCGCGCGCTGTAGCCGGCGGCGCTGAGCGCAGCAGGCAAAGCTGCGCCGCCTGCGACGCGCCGCGCGGCCTCATCGAGCTTGCGCGCGGCGTGCAGCGGCGTGGTGCCGCACCGGCCTGCCGCCGCAACCGTGCGCCCGCAGCGCATTGATGTCATCGGGCAGCGCTGCGTGCACGGGGCATGCGGCGTACAGCAAAACAAGAGCGCAGCTGGCGGCCGCGCAGGGCGCGGCACATCCTGCGTCGACGCCCGACAGGCGGCGTGAGTCACGCGGCGATGATCTTCTGATCCGCGAGCAGACACTCGGCGATCTGCACCGCATTCAAGGCCGCGCCCTTCAGCAGCTGATCGCCGGCGACGAACATCGCGATTGAGCAGCCCGGACGGATCGCTCACATCCTGGCGGATGCGCCCGACGAGGATCGGCATCCTGGCCGGAGGCATCCTTGGGCATCGGAAAGTAATTGGCTGCGGCATCGTCGATGATCTTCACTCCGGGCGCCGAGGCGAGCAGGCTGCGCACTTCGCCGGCGCTGATCGGGGAGGTGCATTCGAAGTTGAGCGCGACGGAGTGCGCGCGCAGCACCGGCACGCGCACGCAGGTGGCGCTGATGCGAAAGTTCGGATCCGCGAATATCTTGCGCGTCTCCTGCATGACCTTCGCCTTCCTCCTCGTTGTAGCCGGTAGTCGCATCGATCTGGGTGTTGTGGCTGAAAAGGTTGAACGCGTACGGATGCGGCAGCACCTTGGGCGCAAATGGCCGATCCTCCAGAAAGGCGCGCGTGGAGTCTCTTAATTCCTGCATTGCCGCTGCGCCCGCGCCTGAGGCTGCCTGGTAGGTCGACGATGATCAGGCGGCGGATCGGGTTCGCGCGGTGGATCGGCCAGAGCGGCGTGATCGAGATGATGGCGGCGCAGTTCGGATTGGCGATGATGCCGCGGTGCTTGAGCGCCGCGGCGGCATTGATCTCCGGAATCACGAGCGGCACGCCCGGATCCATGCGAAACGCCGAAGAATTGTCGATCACGAGCGTGCCCTGGCGCACGGCGAGCGGCGCGTAACGCCGACTTGATGGCGGCACCGGCGGAGAACAGCGCAAGATCAACGCCACGCAGGCTGTGCTCGCCAAGCTCGGCGATCTGCAGCGCGCGGCCGCGAAACTCGAGGCGTCTTGCCGGCCGAGCGCGCCGAGGCGAACAGCCTAAGCTCGCTCAGCGGAAAGTCGCGCTCCTGCAGGCAGCGCACGAGTTCGACGCCGACCGCGCCGCTGGCGCCGACGATGGCGACCACGAGTCCCGAGCCGCTCGCGCCTGTGCGTTGCATGAACTGCGTCATGCGCTGCACGCTAGCGCAGGCGATTAGGGCTGTAAAGGCGCGCGCAGCTCGAACCAGGCGAATCGTGCGCGCGATCACATCATCAAAGGAAAGGGTGCAGCGATGCAAATCATTGACCTCAATCTAGTCACCACCGCGTTTGAGCTGCCCGGCCACCGCATCGTACGCAACGTCGGCGTGGTGCGCGGCATTGTGGTGCGCTCGCGCAGCCTCGTCGGATCGATCGGCGCGGGGCTGCAAACTTTGCTCGGCGGGAACATCACGCTCTTTACGACGCTTTGCGAGAAGGCGCGCGCTGACGCCTTTGCGTTGATGCTGGAGCACGGCGCTGAGCGTGGCGCCAATGCCATCATCGGCATGCGCTATGACGCGAACGACGTCGCGGCGGGTGTTACGGAAGTATTGGCCTACGGCACCGCCGTGGTCGTGGAATAGAGCGGCCCAGGTGCCGCCGCAACGCATCCAATCGTTGCGGCGGCAGGCGGGCCGTGCGCGCTACGCTTCAGGAGGAGGTCGCGGCGGCGCCCGCCGTGGCGGCAGGGTGGCGCTGCTGCCACTTCGCCTTGTCGGCGGCGATGATCTGCGGGATCTGTTTGATCTGCTCAGACGTGAGGATTGCGTAGATCTGCGTCTTCACCGCGCTCATCTGATCGATGAGCTTGCCTGCATTCGCCTTCTCCGTGGCGAGCAGCGCCGGGTAGTTGGCATCGCTCGGCGTGGCGGCAGCCAACGCCTCGCGATTGCTGCGCATGCTCTCGCGCAGCGCCTGGAACTGCGGTTTCGCGGAGGCAAAGATGCCCTTGATCTGCGTTTTTTGCTCGGCGCTGAGGTTGAGCTGCTTCAATACATGCATGAAGTGCGCAGCCGGCCCGTGATGGTGCCAATGCTCGCTGGCTGCTGGCGGTGACGTCGCATCGGTCGAAGTCGCAGCGTTGCCTGCGACAGCCGCAAAGCCGGCGGCTGCAAGCGCCGCGATCACAATTGCACGGGAGCGGTTCATGGCTCGGGAGGGCGTGTTCATCAATATCTCCTGCATGGGTCGAACGCGGACACTGCCAATTAGAGCAGAGGCGCAGGCGCGAGTTGCGTGCCGCGCCCAGCAAGCGCGCATAAGAATTGTAAAGAACCCTTTGCCTTCCACGAGATCGGTAATAATGCGCTCATGACAATGACAGATCCGGCAGCCGCGCCTGCAAAACAGCCGTTATTGTTGATAGTGGATGATGATCAGGAGCTGTGTGCGTTGCTGGTCGAATATTTGGTGCCCGAGGGCTTTGCGGTGGAGCTGCTCAACAACGGCGTGGCCGCGCTCGAACGCCTTGCGCACGGCACGCCCGACCTCGTGGTGCTCGATGTAATGCTGCCCGAGCTTTCCGGATTTGAAGTGCTGCGGCGCGTGCGTGCAACCAGCGCCGTACCCGTCATCATGTTGACCGCCCGCGGCGAGGAGGTCGACCGGGTGGTGGGCCTGGAGATGGGCGCGGACGATTACTTGCCCAAGCCCTTCAGTCCTCGAGAACTGGTCGCGCGCATCAAAGCCGTGCTGCGCAGAAGTACCGGCGAGGCGGGTGCGGTGTCCTCCGCAAGCGCCGTGCAATGGGGGCCGCTGAGAATTGACCTGCGCGCACGCTGCGCGCTGGTGCACGATCACGACCTTGAATTGACCGGCGCCGAGATGCGCATCCTCGAACAACTCATGCGCGCGGACGCCAAAGCCGTGACGCGCGAGGAGCTCATGCTGCGGGCGCTTGGGCGGCGGTTGCTGCCCACGGATCGCAGTCTCGACACGCATGTCAGCAATCTGCGGCGCAAGCTTGCGAAATATACCGAGCGGGTGACGCTGCAGAGCGTGCGCGGTACGGGCTATGCGCTCGCACTCAGCAGCGCGCGCGGCACGCCGGGCGCGCAAAGCTGAGGCATCGTGCAGTCGCTCTTCTGGCGCATTTTCCTAACCTTCTGGCTCGCGCTCGCGCTCATCCTCGTGGGCACGGTGACCGTCGCCGTCGACGCCGCGCTCAAATGGCGCGCTGAGCGGCCGGCGCTGCTCAATCAGGAACTGTATTCGCAGGCCGCGCAGGCGTTCGAATCCGGCGGCGCCGAGGCGCTGAAGCAGTGGGTCGCCGGTCTCAATCCGCCGGCGCTGCGCGCGCGCACCTTCGTGCTGGACGCGGCGGGCCATGACCTGCTCGAGCGGCCGTTGCCGCCGCCGGCAGGCGCGCAGCGCGAGGGCTTGCCTGCGCGCGCGGTGCGCGCGCTCGGCGGCGCCGGCCCCATGGGCCGCTCGCTCATGCTGGTCGGCGCGGACGGCCAGGCCTATCGCGTCGTCGTCGTGCCACCGTTGCTGCACGGTCTGAGTCGGCGCTTCGGCGAGCTCGAGCTTCCGGGGGTGCGCGCGGCAACCCTTCTCATAGCGCTGGTGGTGAGCGCGGTAGTGTGCTTCTTGCTTGCGCGCTATCTGACGGCGCCGGTCGATCGGCTGCGCGCTGCGACGCAGCGCATTACCGCCGGAGACTTGAACGTGCGCGTGTTGCCGACCCTGAAGGGCCGTAAGGACGACCTCGGCCTCCTGGCGGCCGACTTCGACGCGATGGCGGTACGCGTGCGCAGCCTCATCGAGGCGAAGCATCAGCTGCTGCGTGACGTCTCGCACGAGCTGCGCTCACCGCTGGCGCGACTGCAGATCGCCTTGTCGCTGGCGCAGCGCGACGCGCCTGCGGCGGATGAGAATCTCGCGCGCATCGGGCGCGAAGCGGACCGGCTCGAGCAGCTCATCGCGCGCGCTCTGTTGCTCGTGCGGCTCGAGCGCCCCGCAGTCGGTCTGGAGAGCGAGCGCGTCGACGTCGGCGCGTTGCTTGGCGAGATCGTCGCTGACGTCGCCATCGAGGCTGAGGCGCGGCAGGTGCGCGTGGCGCTCTCGATCGCGGCGCCGCTTGAAGTGACGGGAGATCGCGAGGCATTGCGCAGCGCGTTTGAGAACGTGCTGCGCAATGCGGTGCGCTACAGCCCCGCGGGTTCGGCGTTGCAGGTGCGGGCGCGCCGCGCCGGCAATTCGATCGAAGTGGTAACTGAGGATCAAGGACCCGGCGTGCCGGAGAAGGATGTCGCGCGCATCTTCGAACCGTTCTACCGCGTGGATGCGGCGCGTGATCGCGCCGAAGGCGGCGAAGGGCTCGGGCTTGCTATCGCGGCACGCGCCGTCGCGCTGCATCAAGGTACGATTGACGCGCGCAATCTTGCGGGTGGCGGCCTTGCGGTGCAGATCGTGCTGCCGGCGCTCATGTGATGCAAAGAAAAGCCGCCCTTACGGGCGGCTTCCAACGGCGGTCGCTAAACTTCAGGCGCGATCTTCGAGTCTCACGGGGGGAAGGAGAGCTCGCATCGAGCGCCACGCCGGGACAAATCGTTGCGTGACCCCATTGTGACGAACGGCACGGCGCGAAGTTGCGTGCATTGATGCTTCTTTGCAGTTCTTGAGCTTTTGCCGATGCGCCGGTCTAATGGCGCCCGCGATGAACGATAAATCCGCTCTTCTCGAGCAATTGCGTCTCAAGCGCAGCGATTCGACACAGGAATCTCGCAGCGCACTGCCCTGGATCCTGGCTGGCGCGCTCGTGCTGCTGCTTGGCGGCCTCGCCTGGTACATTTTTGGCACAGCGCCGGAGGCGATGGTGCGCGCCGCCGTGGCACAGGCAACGAGCGGCGGCGCCGCCTCGAGCGCATCGCTGCTCGATGCATCGGGCTACGTCGTTGCGCGCCGCGAGGCCACCGTTTCCTCCAAGATCACCGGCAAAGTGCTCGAGGTGCTGATTGAAGAGGGGCAGCGCGTCGCGGCCAGCGAGGTGTTGGCGCGCCTCGATGACTCCAACGCACGGGCACGCTTGGAGCAGGCGAACGCGCAGATTGATCAGGCGCAGGCAAATCTGCACGCTGCGCAGATCGCGCTCGACGATGCCCGCCCGATTTATCAGCGCGAGGAGCAGGAACGCAAACAGGCGCTGATTAGCGCGCAGGATTTTGACAGCGCCAAGGCGACCTACAACGCGGCGGAAACCGCCTTTACGGTCGCGCAGCGCGCGGCAGCGGTGGCGCGTGCGACCGTGGTGGTGGCGCAGCGCGACGAGGACGACACCGTGGTGCGCGCGCCGTTTGCGGGAGTTGTCACCGTGAAGGCAGCGCAGCCTGGCGAGATGGTCTCGCCCATATCGGCGGGCGGAGGCTTCACACGCACGGGCATCGGCACGATCGTCGATATGGACTCGCTCGAGGTGGAAGTGGACGTCAACGAAAACTTCATAACCCGTGTGCAGGCCGGGCAGCCCGTGACCATTCGCCTGAATGCCTATCCCGACTGGGCGATTGCCGGTGAAGTGATTGCCATTATTCCCACCGCAGATCGCTCCAAGGCCACCGTCAAGGTGCGCGTCGCCTTCAAACAAAAGGACCCGCGCATCCTGCCGGAGATGGGCGCGCGCGTATCTTTTCTCGAGAACGCGGGCGCTGCCGGCGAGGCGCGCACAGCCGTGCGCCGCGCCGTCGTTGTACCGCCCGAAGCGGTGCAGGCGCACGGCGCTGCCGGCACGGTCTTCATCCTGCATGATGATAGAGTCGAAGCGCGCAGCGTAAAGCTCGGCGCGCAGAGCGCGCAGGGGCAGGTCGTGCTCTCCGGAATCGACGCCGGCGCGCGGCTCGCGATTCCGCTGGGCGGCGCCCCGCTGCACGACGGCGAAAAAGTGCGCTTAGCCAAATCCTGATGGAGTAAGACATGCCGGCAATCGTATCGCTGCGAAACATCGTCAAAAGCTACACCCGTGGCAAACAGAGCGTGGAGGTGCTGCACGGCCTCAACCTGGAGATCCCGCGGGGAGAGTTTCTTGCCCTCATGGGCCCGTCCGGCTCGGGCAAGACAACACTGCTGAACCTGATCGGTGGTCTTGACCGCCCATCCTCGGGCGAAGTGGACGTTGCCGGACAGCGCATCGATCGGCTCTCCGGCGGCGCGCTCGCCAAATGGCGTGCGCGGCATATCGGCTTCGTGTTTCAGTTCTATAACCTCATGCCGATGCTCAGCGCCGAGCGCAACATCGAACTGCCATTGCTGCTAACGGCGCTCTCGAGCGCGGCGCGCAAGAAGAACGTGCAGGCGGCGCTCGAGATCGTCGGTCTTACCGAGCGCGCACGTCACAAGCCGAGCGAGCTCTCCGGCGGGCAGCAGCAGCGCGTGGCAATCGCGCGCGCGCTGGTTGCCGATCCGACGCTGCTCGTATGCGATGAGCCGACGGGAGATCTCGACCGCGCGACGGCGGATGAGATCCTCGGTTTGCTGCAAACGCTCAATCGCCAGCAGCAGAAGACCGTGATCGTCGTGACGCACGATCAGAAGGCCGCAGACTTTGCCTCGCGGCAGTTGCACGTCGACAAAGGTGCGCTGACCGATATGGCGGGCACGGCATGAAGTTTCTGCCGCTGCTGTGGGCCGGCCTGTGGCGCAAGCGCGCGCGTACGATCTTCACGCTGCTGTCGATCGTGGTGGCATTCTTGTTGTTTGGCATGCTGCAGGGAATCAATGCGGTGTTCAACAACGCGGTGAATGCCGCTGCGGTGGATCGCCTGGATGTCGTAAGCCGTGTCACCTTCACCGAGCCGCTGCCCTACGGGTACCTGTCGCAGATCGAGTCCATTCCTGGCGTCGCTGGAGTTGCCTATCAGAGCTGGTTTGGGACCTACTACCAGGACCCGAAGAATTTCGTATTTTCGTTTCCACTCGACGCGGAGCGCTTCTTTGCGCTCTTTCCGGAATTGCAGCTGCCGAAGGAGCAGCTCGCCGCCCTGGTGCACACGCGCACCGGCGCGGTCATCGGCCGGGACCTGGCCAAGAAATATGGCTGGAAGATCGGCGATCGCGTGCCGCTGCATTCGGTGATCTGGACGCAGGCGTCCAACGGCAGCTCGGACTGGCAGTTCGACATCGTCGGCATCTTCGACGGGCCGAGCAATCGATGCGGGCAGCTTCTTCTTCAACTACAGCTATTTCGACGAAGCGCGCGCCTTCAGCAAGGGCAAGGTCGGCTGGTACATCGTGAAGGTGAAGGATCCCAAGGCAGGCGATGCAGGTCGCCGCGGCGATCGACAAGCGCTTCGCCAATTCACCGGATGAGACCAAGACGCAGACCGAAAAGGAATTCTCGCAGTCCTTCATCAAGCAACAGGCCGACATCAACTTCATCGTGACGGCGATTCTGGGCGCGGTGTTCTTTACGCTGCTGTTCCTGACCGGCAATACGATGATGCAGTCGGTGCGCGAACGTGTGCCGGAGCTTGCGGTGCTGAAGACCCTCGGATTCACCGACCTCGCGGTCGTCACCCTGGTTTTGGCCGAGGCGCTGGTGCTGTGCCTCGTCGCGGCGTTGCTCGGACTTGGCATCGCCGCGGCTCATCTTTCCGGCCATGAAGGACTTACATCGGCGAGGCACACCTGCCGGCGAACGTCCTCATATTCGGCGCCGGCGCTTGCGGTGCTGCTGGCGCTGTGCACCGGGCTGCCGCCAGCGTGGCGCGCGGCGCGGCTCAACATCGTCGATGCGCTCGCCGGGCGCTAGCAGGTAGATGCCGTGAACATGCTCAAGACAGATCGGCGCCGTTACCGGGATGAACCTCACGAGCATCCCGCAGCGGCTCGGGAAGCTCCTCAGTCATCATCATTGGCATCGCCGGGGTCGTCGCGGTGCTGATCTCGGTGCTCGCGATGGCGACCGGCTTTGAGCACACGGTGCTCGGCACCGGGCGCGACGATCGGGCGATCGTGCTGCGCGGCGGCTCGGATTCGGAGCTCGCGAGCACGCTCTCGCGCGAGGCGACTCTCACCATCATGGATGCGCCGGGCATCCGCAAGGACGCCGCCGGCAAACCAATCGCCTCAGCCGAAGCGGTCGTGATCGTCGATCTGCCGAAGAAGAGCAACGACAGCGGCGCGAATGTCACGATTCGCGGCATCGGCGCCGCGGGCATGGCGCTGCGCCCGGAGATTCATCTGGTCGCCGGACGCATGTTCCAGCGCGGCCTGCGCGAGCTGGTGGTCGGCCGCGGCGCCGCAGGGACAGTTCAAAGGTCTTGATGTCGGCAGCCACATCGCCTTGCGCGGCAGCGATTGGACCATTGTCGGTGCGTTTGAAAGCAACGGCGACTCGCACGAGTCGGAGTTGCTCGCCGACGTTGAGACCGTGCTATCGGCCTATCGGCGCAATCTCTATCAGTCGGTCGTCGTGCTCCTCGACTCGAGCCGACTCGTTCGCGCTATTCAAGGATGCGCTCACCACCAATCCGCAGCTCTCGGTCGATGTGATGCGCGAGCGCGAGTATTACGCCAAGCAGTCGCAGCGCATGGCAAAGGTATTGTCATTCGTGGCCTATTTCGTTGGCGGCATCATGGCGGTCGGCGCGCTGTTCGGCGCCTTGAATACCATGTACTCGGCCGTGAGCGCGCGCTCGCTGCGAGATTGCCACGCTGCGCGCCATCGGCTTCGGCGCGACTGCCGTCGTCCTGTCGGTGCTCATCGAGGCGCTGCTGCTCGCGTGCCTCGGCGCGGTAATCGGCGCCGGCCTCGCCTGGGTGTTCTTCAACGGCAATGTCGTGAGCACGCTCGGCAGCAACTTCACCCAGGTCGTGTTCCGTCTGGCGGTGAGCCCGGCACTCATCGGTGCTCGGGGATCATCTGGGCGTGCGTCATTGGTCTCGTCGGCGGACTCTTCCCGGCGATTCGCGCCGCGCGCCTGCCGATTGCGACCGCGCTTGCGCGCGGTCTGATTGCGACAAAAGCCGAAGGCCGCCTGGCGGCGGCCTTCAGGCTGCTGGCATTGCGGATTGCTACTTGGTGACGCGCGTTGTGCTTCTTGTTGTAGATGCGGCCGCTCTGGTAATTCTCCGATCCCTGGATGCGGCGCTGCTCGGCACCATTGACATGCCCGTTGGCCGCCGCATTCGCTTCGCGCCGCGTCGACGTGCGCCTGACCGCGCTCGAGTGAGCCGGCTTCCCTGTTGGTAAGCGCGCCGCTGTCCATGCCGCTTTGAATTCGCTGCTGCTGATTCACGTTGCGCTGCAGATCCGCCTGCATGCGCTGCGATGAAACTGAGTTCGGATTGCCGGTCGTCGGCATTGTGCTTGTCGGCATAGATCTGGCGGCTCGCGTTGTTCTGCGGCCGCGTTCAGCCGCGCCTGCTCGGCTGGGGCTGATCTTGCCGTTTTTGAGGTCATTGGCCTGCATGCGATCGACATGCTGCTCGTCGCGTTCCAGCTGGCCGGCTTCCTTGGTGGATAGCTCGCCCGGATTGCAGGCCCTGCTCGATGCGCTCCTGCTGATTGACGTCGCGCTGCTGATCCTTCTCAGCGGTTGTTTGGGCCCACGCCGCCGTGCTCAGTAAGCTGCCAGCGATGGCGAGCAGTGTCAGCTTCAAAAATTGCATTGCCGTCTCCGCGAATTGGTTGCTCCTGGTCATGCGAACGCAGGGACGCGTGCGCGGTTGACACTCCCTGCCGGCATGCGGCCGGCGCTGGCTTGCCATAATCGGCGCCGGCACGGAAAATTTGCAAGCGCGCTGCGCGCGAGGCCTAAGCCCAGCTCGCGCGCGCGCGCGACGGCAAGCGACCAGCGCTCGAGCCGCGCGGCGGCTTCATCGCGACTCATGCGCGGCTCGAAGCGCCGCTCGACCTGCCAGGTGCGCGCGATCTCCTCAAGGTCTTTCCAGAAGCCGACGGCGAGGCCCGCCAGATAGGCCGCTCCCAGCGCCGTGGTTTCGGTGGTGCGCGGTCGCACGACCGCGACTCCCAAGAGATCCGCCTGAAACTGCATGAGAAAATCGTTCACCGCCGCGCCGCCGTCGACGCGCAGTTCGCTCAAGGCGTGGCCGGCGTCCTGCTGCATCGCCGCGAGAAGTTCGGCGCTCTGGAATGCCATGGATTCGAGCGCCGCGCGCGCGATGTGGGCGCGCGTGCTGCCGCGCGACAGCCCGACAATCGCGCCGCGCGCGTGCGGATCCCAGTGCGGCGCGCCCAGGCCGACGAATGCGGGCACGAAGTACACCCCGTCGCTGTCCGCGACGCTAGTGGCGAGAGCTTCCACTTCGGCGGAGCTTCGCGATGATTCCCAGGCCATCGCGCAGCCACTGCACGACCGCGCCGGCGACAAACACACTGCCCTCGAGCGCATAGTGGGTCACCTCGCGCTGCCAGGCGACCGTAGTCAGCAGTCGATGCTGCGACATCAGGGGCTGCGTGCCGGTATTCAGGAGCGCAAAGCAACCGGTGCCGTAGGTGTTCTTGGCCATGCCGGGCGTGAAGCAGGTCTGACCGAAGAGCGCCGCCTGCTGATCGCCGGCGATGCCGCGTGAGCGGCAGCTCGCCACCCGGCCAGCTCGCCGTGCAGTGCGGCATGCGCCGGCAGTGAGTTGGGGATGATCTGCGGCAGGCACTGCGGCGGAATGTCGAAGAGCTCAAGCAGCACCGGATCCCACTGCGCCGCTGTTGAGATTGAAGAGCAGCGTGCGGCTTGCGTTGCGTCGCATCCGTGACGTGGCGCCGGCCGCCCGTCAAGGTGCCAGGCAAGCCAGCTGTCGATCGTGCCGAAGGCAAGTTCGCCGCGCGCTGCGCGCGCCGCGCGCACCCGGCACGTGCTCCAGCAGCCACGCGAGTTTGGTTGCGGAAAAATACGGATCGAGCAGCAGCCCGGTACGGCGCGTGATTTCCGGCTCGTGGCCGGCGGCGCGCAAGCGCGCGCAATGCTCCGCCGTGCGCCGATCCTGCCACACGATCGCGCGCGCGACCGGTGCGCCCGTGCTTGCGGTCCCAGAGCACGGTGGTCTCGCGCTGATTGGTGATGCCAGAGCGGCGCACGTCGGCGCTGGTGGCGCGCGCCTTGGCGAGCACCTCGACGATCAGTGGAATCTGGCAGTCCCAGATTTCCCGCGCGTCGTGCTCGACCCAGCCGGGCTGCGGGAAGTACTGCGTCACCGGGCGCTGCGCGCTCGCGACCGCATTGCCGGCGTGATCGAACAGCATGGCGCGCGAACTCGTCGTGCCCTGATCGAGCGCGAGTATGAAGCGGCTCATCGGCGCGCCAGCCACATCTGTCGAGCCGCCTGCGCGCTCTCGCGCGGCGCGTGCAAGCCGAGCTTGGTGCGTCGCCAGAGGATGTCCTCGGCGCTGAGCGCCCATTCGTTCGCGCACAGATACTCGGCCTCGCGCTCATAGAGCCCCGGCAGTATCTCGGCGCCGAGATCGGCGAGCGCGGCCGCGCCCTGCAGCAGCCGATGTATGTATGTGCCGTAGGCGTGCGCATAGCGCACGCGCAATGCGCGCGGCAGCCAGCGCGTAACGCCGCTCGACGACGCGCAGAAACGCCGCGAAGCTGCCCTCGGGCAGATCGCCTCCGGGCAGCACGCTGCGATGCGTCCAAGGCGGGCGCGGCAGCCGAGGCGCGGGGCGAGCTTGTCGACGCGCCTCGGCGGCGAGGCGCCGATAGGTCGTGATCTTGCCGCCAAATACGGACAGCAGCGGCGCGGCGGTGCCGTCGATCTCGAGCGCGTAGTCGCGTGTGACCGCCGCAGGATTCGCCGCCTCATCCTCGATCAGCGGGCGCACGCCGGCGTAGCTCCATACCACTCGCGCCGGCGTTAATCTGCTTGCGGAAGTAGCGGTTGACGGTGGCGCACAGATAGTCGATCTCCGGCGGGCTCGAATGCTGCACGCGTGCCGGCTCGCCCGTGATATTCGATATCGGTGGTGCCGATCAGAGTGAACTCATGCTCGTAGGGAATGGCGAACACGATGCGGCGGTCGGTGTTCTGGAAGATATAGGCAAAGCGATGCGCGAAAGAGCTTCGGCACGACGATGTGGCTGCCTTTCACCAGCCGCACCGTGTGTGCGCGGCGCGCAGCGGGGAGGCGTCGTGCAGGAAGCGACTCACCCAGGGGCCGGTTGCATTGACTACCGCGCGGGTCGCGACAGCTGCGAAGGCCTGTCGGCGTCGGCAAGAGTGGCGCGCCACTGCCCGTCGGCGCGCTCGATGCGCTCGCAGCGCGTGCGCGTCAGCACCTGCGCGCCGTGCAGCACGGCGTCCTGCGCGTTCAGCACCACCAGCCGGGCATCATCTGCCCAGCCGTCCGAATAGACGAAGCCGCGCACGAAACGCGGCTGCAGCGCCCCGCCCGCAATGTGGGTGCGCAGATCGATGGCGGCGGATGCGGCGAGACGCCGGCGCTTGGCCAGATGGTCGTAGAGCAACAGGCCCGCACGGATCATCCACATGGGGCGCAGATGCGCATCGTGCGGCATGACGAAGTGCAACGGCCGCATGATGTGCGGTGCCGCTCCGAGCAGCAGTTCGCGCTCCTGCAGCGCCTTGCGCACCAGCGCAAAGTGCAGCGTCTCAAGGTAGCGCAGGCCGCCGTGGATGAGTTTGGTGCTGGCCGAGGAGGTGTGGGCGGCAAGATCGTCCTGCTCGCACAGCAGCACCGTCAGGCCGCGGCCGGCCGCATCGCGGGCGATGCCCGTGCCGTTGATGCCGCCGCCGACGACGAGGAGGTCATATTTTTCCACTGCACGCATCTTGCCATGCAGGCGGATTGTGTCCATCGTTTGCCGATGCCTGCTATGCGCACCGGGCGTTTCGTGCGAAGTGGAGCTGCGGCGCATCCGGCTCACGCGGGCCGGGCGCCAGGTGCTGCGCGATGTGAGCTGGCGCATCCGGCCCGGACGAGCGCTGGATCCTCGCCGGAGCGAATGGCGCGGGCAAGACGCAGCTATTGAAGCTCATCGCGGGTTCCGTCTGGCCGACGCCGGGCAGCGGCGCTGTGCGCCGCTATCTGTGGCGCGGGAGAGCGGTGGAACACGCCGCGCGAAGTGCAGGAGGAGATCGCCTATCTCGGCGCCGAGCGCCAGGACAAGTACGAGCGCTACGCGTGGAACTACCCGGTGCGGCAGATCGTCGGCACCGGCCTGCATCGCACGGACATTCCGCTGCAGTCGCTGAGCCGCGCCGATGGCGCGCAGCGTCGATCGAGCACTGCGCGCGCTTGCGATCGAGCACCTCGCCGATCGCAACTTTCTGTCGCTGTCGTACGGCGAGCGGCGTCTGACGCTGCTGGCGCGCGCACTCGCGTCCCGGCCGGGGATGCTGCTGCTCGATGAGCTCTTCAATGGCCTGGATGCGGCGCATCGCGCAGAGCGCGCTCGCGTGGCTCGAGCGCAGCGCGCGCTCGACGGCTGCCGTGGGTGCTCGCCACTCACCGGCTCGAGGATGTGCCAGCGAGCGCGACGCACGCACTCGTGCTCGAGCGCGGTCGCGTGGTCTATCGCGGCAGTTACGCGCGCGCGCCGCTCGAGCGCTGGCTCGGCGCCGCACCCGCGGCGGCGCCGCGCGCGCGCCGCACACGTGCCTTCGCCGCAGCGCTCGATCGTGCGCCTGTCGCACGCCGACGTTTACCTCGATGAGACGGCGATTCTCAAGGACGTATCACTGCGCGTGCGCGCGGGCGAGTGCTGGGTCGTGCATGGCCCGAACGGCTCGGGCAAGACGACGCTGCTGCGCACTCTGTACGGCGATCACGGCGTCGCGCTCGGCGGACGCGTTGAGCGCGCGGGCATCAGCGCCGGCGTGCCGCTTGAAGTGTTCGGCGCCAGGTCGGGTCTCGTCGCGCCGCATCTGCAGGCCGAGCATCCGCAGGAACTGATGTGGAGAGCGTCGTGCAGTCGGGCTGGTACGCAGCGATCGGCCTCAATGCCGCAGCGAGCCGCCGCGGCACGTGCGCGCCGCGCGGCGCGCTCTGCAGCGCTTTGGCCTGACGCGTCTGCGCGCGCGCGCGCTGCGGGAGCTGTCCTACGGGCAGTTGCGCCGCGTGCTTGTTCGCGCGCGCCTGGGTCAATGAGCCGCGCGCTGCTGCTGCTCGATGAGCCATTCGCGGGAGTCGATGCGCGCACGCGCCAGGCCCTGCAGCCGGCAGGTCGAGGATCTCGCGGCACGCGGCACCGCCGTCGTCATCGCAACGCACCATCACAACGAATGGCCGGCGGGCACGACGCACGAACTTGAGCTCGCCGAGGGGCGGATGCGCTATGGCGGCCGTGTGCGCTGATGCGCGCGCTGTTCGTCGTCTGCGTCATCGATGTTCTAGGGTTCGGCATTCTTGTGCCGCTGGTGCCCTACATGGCGGTGCGCCTTGGCGTTGCGCCGGCGTTCATCACGCCGATACTCGGCATCTATTCACTGTGCCAGTTGCTTGCCGCGCCCGGGTGGGGTCGTCTCAGCGACCGCTATGGCCGCCGGCCGATTCTCATCTCCAGTCTCGCCGGCGCATGCGCGTCATATCTGCTGCTCGGATTTGCGCACAGCATTGCGGGGCTCGTAGTGGCCCGGGTCATCGCGGGGCTCATGGCCGGCAACATCGCGGCTGCCTTTGCCTACGCCTCGGACGTCAGCACGGCAGCCGATCGCGCAAAGTCGATGGGCATGGTCGGCGCGGCGATTGGCATTGGCTTCATGCTCGGGCCGGCGATCGGGGGCTTGCTCGCAGGCGATGACCTAAGCAGCGCCACCTTCATGCGGCCGGCCCTCGCCGCTGCTGGATTGAGCCTGATCGCGATTGCGCTCGTCGTGTACCTGCTGCCGGAAAGTCATGCGGCCGAGCGCGCGCGACCGGGCCGCGCGCCGTACGGGAGCTCTGCGCCTGCTGCTCGCACGGCCGGCATTGCGCGCAATCGCTGCTGCGTCGTTTCTCGTGACGTGCTCGCAGTCGACTTTCGAATCCATCTTTGCGATCTGGGCGCTGCACAAGTTTGGTTTTGGGCCGCGCACCGTGGGTCTTGTGCTGTTTGCGCTCGCACTGCTGGCGGTAGCTGCGCAGGGCGGACTTGTGCGCGTCCTCGCGCCGCGCATCGGTGAGATGCGGCTCGCGATCGGCGGGGTAATGCTTTATGTGTGCGGCCTCTCCAGCATCGCCGTCGCCAAGCGAATTGCCGCTTGCGCTGGCAGGCCTTGCGTGCTGCGCCATCGGGGGCGGTGCCTTTATTCCGTGTGCGTCGGCGATTGCCTCCAAGCAGGCCGAGCGCGGCTGAGCGCGGCGCAGTCATGGGAACCTACCAGATTGGAGCGAGCCTCGCGCGCGCGCTGGTGCCGCTGGTTTCCGGGACGTTATATGCGTCGTTTGGGCCGAGTGCGCCATTTGTCTTCGGCGCGGCTTTGACGGCGCCCGCCGCCTGGCTCGTGTGGCGCGCCACGCGGCACCGCTACCCGCGCAGTCGCCGGCGACCGAAGCTTAGGAACCGCGCCGCGACCTCAAAGCGAGATCACGGTCTCGAAGATCGATATCGCCTGGCCGACAATCCAGACCGCGTCGATTGCACCATCGCGCATCTCAAGCTCCACGGTGACGCGCCCGGGCCGTTGCAGGTAATGGCCCTGCAGACCGCAGAAGGAGGTGCGCTCGCCCGCATTGCTCGGCTGCAGCAGGCCGAGGCGCGTGAGATATACCCCCAGCAGGCCGTGCGCATTGCCGCTCACCGGATCCTCCGCGATGCCGAGCGCCGGACAGAACATGCGTGACTCGGTGAGGCAGCCTTCGCGCGTGCGGCGCGAGCGTGAAGACGAAGTAACCGGCGGCGCCGAGCTGCGCCGAGAGCGTATTCAATCGGCCGGGGTCGGGCCGCAACTGCTTCAGCTGCTCAGGGCCGCGCACACCGACCATGAGGCGCGAGCTGCCCGTGCCGACGATGCGCAGCGGGCAGCGATCATCGAGGTCGTCGGTGGCGAGCGCGAGCGCATCGAGTACGGCGAGGCGCTCGCGATCATTGAGGATGCGACCGATCGGCGGGTTTGCCTGGCGCACGGCGATGCGCCGCTCATCGCCACTGCCGCGCACCTCGATATCGACAATGCCGGCCTTTGATTTCTGCCGCAGACGTTCTGAGGCGCCGCGGCGCCGCGACAACACGTAGTGAGCCGCAACCGTGGCATGTCCGACGAAGCCGGCTTCCGTGCGCGGCGTGAAAAAGCGCGCCCGCAGATCGTGATCGCCGCCGTCGGCAGAGAATATGAAGGCGGTGTCGGCGTTATTGAGCTCGCGCGCGATGGCGAGCATCTGCGCATTCGTCGAGGCCGTCGGCATTCAGGACCACACCTGCCGGATTGCCGGTGAACGGCGTGCGCGTGAACGCGTCAATCTGATGAACCTGGATACTGCGCCCCATCGTGTGCTGTCCGCGGCCTTGCTCGAAAGGGGGGCGATTCTAGTCCCTTCCGCGCCCGCGATAACAACTTGCAATAACGTCTCCGCGGCCTACCATACGGAAGTTAAACCTTGGGGTGGTCCTGCGAGGACCTGAGATGCCGGTGGAACCGGCGAACCCGTTGAACCTGATCCGGTTAGTACCGGCGTAGGGAGCAGGTAGTTTTGCAGTCCCGCAACGCTTTTCGCCTTTTAATTCAAGGCCTTGCATGCCCGCTTGGCTGCCTACGTCGCTCCCGGCAGGAGCCGATACCGCGCAGCCCGATGCCCTGCAGCGAAGTCGTCGTCACCGCCACGCTGCGGCCGGCGCCTGCGCTTGAGGTGCCGGCGAGTCGTGACGGTGCTGGATGCGGCGACACTGCAGCAGGCCGGGCAGGAGCATTTGGAGGATGTTCTCGGGCTCGTGCCGAACCTCAACTGGGCAGGGGATACCTCGCGGCCGCGCTATTTTCAGATCCGCGGCATTGGGGAGCTCGAGCAATACCAGGGCGCGCCCAACCCTTCGGTCGGGTTCCTCATCGATGACATCGACTTCAGCGGCCTTGGCAGTGCGGCGACCCTGTTCGACATCGATCAGATCGAGGTGCTGCGCGGGCCGCAGGCGACGCGCTACGGCGCCAATGCGCTCGCCGGCCTCATCTATGTCACGAGCGCGCAACCCGAGGATCACTTCGAGAGCCGCGTCGAACTGGGTGCCGGGGACTACAACACCCAGCGGTACGGCGGGGTCATCACCGGGCCGGTCGCCGCCCTTGATTCCGAGTTTCGCCTTGCCGCCGAGCATTACTCAACCAACGGCTACTACAGCAATGCGTATCTCGACGCGCGATGATACCGATCGGCGCGGCGAGCTCACGCTGCGCGGCCGCTGGCGCTATCAGCCTGCCGAGGACCTGCGCATCGACCTGAGCGTGCTCCATGTGCAGATCGACAACGGCTACGATGCCTGGTCTATCAACAACACGCGCACCACGGAGTCGGATGATCCGAGCGTGGACGCGCAGCACTCAAGCGGCGCATCGCTGCGCCTTACGTACTCGGGCCTGGGTGCGGCAACGCTCACGCTCATCGGCACCTACGCGCAGACCTATGTCAAATACGGCTACGACGGCGACTGGGGTAACCCGATCCTCTGGGCGCCGTACATCTATAACTACACCGAACTGCAGTATCGGGACCGCAGCACGCAGAGTCTGGAAGTGCGTCTCGGGACTCACTCGACGCGCGGCTTCGACTGGCTCGTCGGCGCCTATGCGTTCAGGCTCACCGAGTCCCTGAATGACACGAGCGCCGGCATCTACCAGAGCAACCCGATGATCCGACGACGGCGTCGATCACCGACACGGTCGTGACGAGTCACTACCGCTCGCAAAACGCCGCGCTCTTCGGCGAGCTTGACGGTGAGCTCACCTCGCGGCTGCGCTGGACGTTCGGACTGCGTGGCGAGCAGCGCACCGCCGACTATCACGACCTTACCAGCAACCCCGGCGAGGCCGAACGCGAGCAACAACTTTCATCCGACGGACAATCTATGGGGCGGGCAGGCATCGCTCACCTACGCGGCAACAGCGACGCAGAGTGCCTACGTGCTCGTGTCGCGCGGCTACAAGGCGGGCGGCTTCAATCTGAGCCAGGGGCTGCTGCCGAACCAGATCATGTTCGGCCCGGAGTCGGATGTGAACCTCGAGAGCGGTTACAAGGCAAGCCTGCTGGATGATCGCGTGCATATCAACGCCGATGTGTTTTACACGCTGCGCCGCTCGCTGCAACTGAAGACGAGCGAGCAGCTCGATCCGAACAATCCGGATGACTTCGTGTTCTATACCGGCAATGCCGACAGCGGCAGCAACTACGGCCTGGAGGCCGAGGCACAGTGGCGCGCGACTCGCAGCTTGAGCCTCGGCGCTTCGCTCGGCCTGCTGCAGACGCAGTATCGCGGATTCATGCAAAATGGCGTGCTGCTGCCAGATCGCGAGCTTGCGAATGCGCCGCACTGGCAGGCGGCTGTGAACCTCACCTACCGCGATCCGCGCGGAGCGTTTCTGCGCATCGACGGCACCGGCATGGGCAGCTACTACTTTGACCTGCCGCCCAACGCGACCACCTCGCACGCCTACGGCCTGTTGAATGCCAAGCTTGGCTGGGAGGCCCCGTCGTGGTCGGTGTATCTGTGGGGGCGCAATCTGCTCAACAAGAACTACGCGGTGCGCGGCTTCTACTTTGGCGACGTGCCGCCTAATTTCCCGAACGAGCTCTATATCCAGCTTGGCGAGCCGCGCACCTGGGGTGTCAACTTCTACCTACTCATTACGGTGATTCTATGGACATTGGCATTGAGATCAGCTTGTATCCGTTGAGCGTCGGACTACATCCCGGCCATCGAGGACTTCATCGAGCGACTGAACCGCGAGCAGCGCTGCAAGGTCGTCACCAACAGCATGAGCACGCAGATCTTCGGCCCCTACGAGGTGCTCTTCGCCGCCCTCAATCGCGAGCTGCGCGGTCACCTTCGAGCGTGCGGGCAAGGCAGTATTCGTCATGAAGGTGCTCGGCCCGTACGCTGACGCCTCGTGAACCCGGCGCCGTTCGATAATTTTGTTGCGCAGCTCGCGCGCAACTTCCCACCTGGAGCGCCTCGCGGTCACTCTGGGCATCGCCTATTCCGTGCTGGCGGTATTTCGCAGTCGCTGGTGCTGGGTGTGCGGCGGTCTGAGCTCCATGATCCTCGCGTACCTCTTCGCGAGTGCGCGCTTGCCGATGCAGTCGGGTTTGCAGGTGTTCTACGTGGGCATGTCGGTCTATGGCTTTCGCACCTGGATGCGTCACAAGGAGGAAGCGGACGCCGCGGTTACTACCTGGCCACTGCGAGCGCACCTGATTGCCTGGCTCGCCATTCTCGTGGTGAGCGCATTGTCGGCGCGCTGGCTGGCCGCCGAGACCGGCGCCGCGTGGCCGTTCCTCGACTCCGTCACGACCTGGGCGAGCCTGGTTGCCACCTGGCTCGTCGTGCGCATGAAGCTTGAGAACTGGCTCTACTGGATCGCCATCGATTTGGTGCTGACGTACTTGTCATTCGTGCAGAGGCTGTCCTTCGTGGCGGTTCTGTTTGCCGTCTATCTCGGCATATCCGCGCTCGGATTTATCACATGGCTGAAGAACTACCGCCAGCAGACCCGCGCGGCGTGATTGCACCGAGTGTGCTCTCGTGCATTCCCGGCTGTGAGCGGGGCAGGCCGCCCGATCGGATTGCGGCGCTCGCCGGCGGCAAGCTCAACAAGAGCTTCCGCGTCGATACGCGCGCCGGCTCCTTCGTGCTGCGCTTGCACGACAATGCCGGCGCGTTCTTGGGTGCGAACCACGGCCGCGAGGCGCGCCTGCAGAGCGCCGCCGCCAGCGCCGGGCTGGCACCGGAGCTCCTATACGTCGATGACGCCGAGCGCTTCATGATCATGCGCTACGTCGCGGGACGCACCTGGGAGGCTGAGCACTACGCCCGTCCGGAGCGCCTGAGAGAGCTCGGCAGCCTCTTGCGTACGCTGCACGCCATCACCCCGCCGGCGGTCGCGCCGTTTGACCTCGGCGCCGTGCTCCGCGATCACAGCGCGCACTTGCTGGCGGCGCTGCCCGCGGAGCGCACGCGCCTCGAGCGCCTGATGGCGCAAGCCGAGCACGCCCTCGCGCAGTGCGCGCGCGACGCACGCCCCGCCGCGGTCGTGCACAATGACCTCTACCATTCGAATCTCATCGACGGCGACCGCATCTATCTCATCGACTGGGAGTACGCAGCCGTAGCCGATCCCATTTTCGATGTCGCGTGTGTACTCGCGTATTACCCCGCGGCCGAACCCTATGCGCAGGATCTGCTGGCGGCGGCGGATCTTGCGGATGTGTCGCTGCCGCTGCTGGCGCGTGCGCGCTTTGTGTTCATGTTCCTGAGCTTCCTGTGGTACAGGCGGCGACGGCTGGGCGGCGCGGTGGCCGCGGAGGACCTGGAGGCGGAGCGCATGCTGCTGCAACGCCTGTATGGGTGAGACTCTGGCATCTGTAATGCAACATCGGCAGACTAACGCGTGCGCCTAGATTCACCCGCGAGGACGAGAGCTGCATGCCGCTGATGCGAGTCGTGGATCGCGACGGAAAAGAGCACGAAGTTGAAGCCCGCGCCGGGCTTAAGGTTATGGAGAACCTGCGTGAGCTTGACTATGGCGTCGCCGCCATTTGCGGTGGCATGTGCTCCTGCGCCACCTGTCATATTTACGTCGATGCAGATTGGATGGATCGAGTGCCCGCGCCGCAGTCGGACGAGCGCGAGCTGCTCATCGGAGCTGTCGCACGCGCAGGACAACTCGCGCCTGTCCTGCCAGATCGAGTTCACGGCGGAGCTCGCGGGTCTGCGCGTCACCATCGCCGCAGATGAGTAGGAGCGATCAATGTCCACGGCTACAGTCAACGTTGAGACCCGCGGCGCGGTGGCGATCGTCACGCTCAATCGGCCGGCGCAATCAAATACGCTCAGTCTGCAGATGGGCATGGATCTGCTCGCGGCAGCGATGACCTGCGCGCGCAGCGCGGGTGTGCGCGCGGTGGTGCTGAGCGGCGCCGGCAAGAATTTCTGTTTTGGCGGTGATCTTCGCGGCATCACCAACAAGGGTGGCGCGGAGGCGCATCTGCGCGAGCTCACTTCCTATCTGCACGCGGCGATCTCACTGTTCGTGCGCATGGATCCACCGGTCATCGCAGCCGTGCGCGGCACCGCCGCGGGCGCCGGCATCGGCCTCGTCGCGATGGCGGATCTGGCGGTGGCGGGCGAGGGCGCGAAATTCAACCTTGCCTACACCGGAGTCGGGCTTACTCCCGATGCGGGCTCTTCGTTCCTGCTGCCGCGTGCCATCGGCATGCGCCGCGCCATGGAGCTCATGCTCCTCAACCGCACCCTGTCGGCTCACGAAGCCATGAACTGGGGTCTCATCAACCGGGTCGTGGGCGATGGTGAGGTAATGGACGAAGCCTTTGCGCTGGCGGAGAAGATCGCCGCCGGTCCGACTCACGCATTTGGGAAAGTAAAGCGCCTTCTCGCCCAGTCGCAGGGCGCGCTCGAGTCGCAGATGGTGCTGGAGGCGGAGACCATTGCCGGCCAGGCGGCGAGCGCGGAAGGCGCGGAAGGTATCGCGGCGTTTCTCGCCAAGCGCAAGCCCGTGTTTCCCATGACCTGGGTTTTCTTCGCGCTCGCCGCGGCAGGAATCGCCGCTGCGGTGCGCATCTATTTCAGCCTGCAAACACTGCGGCGTAGCGATCGCGGCAGACGACTGGGATGCGAAGATGATCGAGCGCGTGCGCGCGCAGGGCGTCGACCCGTTTCGGCCGCAGGAGGTCGACTTCTTCTTTGCACTACCGGACGCCAGAGCCTGCAATGCCGTGCGCAGCGCTGCTGCAGGCCGATGACTACGCGGTGGATGTGCGCGAAATGGAGGACAGCTCCGCGCAGCCATTCAGCCTGCACGCCTCCAAGGCGCTGCGCCTCGCAGTCCCAGACATGCAGGAGAAGAGTCGCCGTTTCCGCGAGCTCGCCGCGGCGCATGGCGGGCGCTACGACGGCTGGGCCGCCGGGGTCAAGCGCTAGCTGATGGCAGCCTATCAGCGTTTGTCGGTCTGCTTGCGCACCGCCTCGGTCGCCAAGGTAGCCCTTGCGAACGGGCTTCAATTTTCCATCGAGTTCGTAAAGCAGCGGCACGCCGGTGGGAATGTTGAGCTCGACGATGTCGTGGTCGGAAATGTCATCGAGCATCTTCACCAGCGCGCGCAGGCTGTTGCCGTGCGCCGCAATGAGCACGTTGCGTCCGGCAAGCAGCTCCGAGGAGATGCGACTCTCCCAGAGCGGCATGCACCCGCGCCAGTGTGTCCTTCAGGGACTCGGTCGCCGGCAGCTGCGTGGAATCGATGTTGGCGTAGCGCGGATCAAAGCGTGGATGGCGCGGTCGTTGGCATCGAGCGGCGGGGGCGCGATGTCGTAGCTGCGTCGCCAGATCTTAACCTGCGCTTCGCCGTGCTCGGCGACGGTTTGCGCCTTGTTGAGGCCCTGCAGCGCCCCATAGTGCCGTTCGTTCAATCGCCAGGAGCGCTCGACGGGGATCCACATGCGATCCATCTCGTCGAGCATGATCCACAGCGTACGGATGGCACGCTTCAAGAGCGACGTGAAGGCAACGTCGATCGAGACCTGCTCCTCGCTGCAACAGCCGTCCGGCACGCGGCTGCTTCCTGATGGCCCTGCTCGGACAGATCGACATCCGTCCAGCCGGTGTAGAGATTCTGCAGATTCCAGATGCTCTGCCCGTGGCGCACGAGAACGAGTTTACCGGGCACCTTAGGGTCCACCGTTCAGAGGATAATTGAGCAGTAGCGTCGCAAAGCGCTCGACCGAGCCGGCCGCGTGCGTAAAGAACAGCGACGGCTCGGTGAGTTCCAGCTCGAGCACGCGCGGCGCGGCGTCCGCATCGCGAATCAGGTCCACGCGCGCGTACAGCGGGGTGTCAAATGGGATCGCACTCACCGCGCGCGCGCCCATGCGCAGCTCATCTGCGCCCGGTATGCGCGCCGCGATCTGCTCGGTTGCGAATAAGCCCGGCGTCGCGCCCTCGCCGCGGCGCAGCAGCGGACCTTTGCGAATGGCATGACTGAAGGTTCCGCCGAAGTAGATGAGCGCAGTCTCGCCGTCGGCGTCGACGCGATCCAGGTACGGTTGCAGCACGACGCTGCGTTCGGCTGCAAGCAGCCGCTCAACGTGCTGCGTCGCCGCGCCAAGCTCGCGCCGCCCATAACGCTGGGAATCGCGCGATCCTGAGCTCACGGCAGGTTTGACGACGATGTCGGTGGCCGCATGCTGCACGAGAAATTCGTTCATCGCCTGCGCAGCATCGTCGCCGGGCTCGACGAACGAGGTGGGCACCGTGCGCACGTCGGCGCGCGTAAGCTCGGCGAGGTAATGCTTATCGGTGTTCCAGCGCACCATCGCCGGCGGGTTCAGAAGGTGCGTGGCGGCGGAGGCGTGTTCCACCCAAGCAAGGAACTCGGGCAGGCGCATACTGTAATCCCACGTCGAGCGCAGCAGCGCAAGATCAAACATTGACCACTCGGTGGCGGCGTCGTCCCAGTCGACCACGCGCACCGCGGCGCCGGCGCGGGTCAGCGCCGCAAACAGCGGCGGCAGATCCTCGTCGAGGTCACGCGCGGCGCGCGCGGTGACGAGTGCGATGGCGGCGGGTCTCTGCGGCATCGATCAGGCGCGCGCGGGCAGCGCGTCGGTCAGCTTGCGCACCGCATCGACCCCCACCGACAGCGTTGCAAAGTCGCTCATGCCGGCGGCGCGCATGTCATTTAGTATTTGCTGCCAGCGCAGCAGGTCCTCGCCGGCCGCGTGCGCCCAGGCGTTGACGCGCGCCTCGGCGCGCCCGGGTGCGCCCAGCGTCAGCACGCGCTCGGCGGCGCGGCGGTGAATGGCGCGGGCGCTGTCGCGCAGCCCGGTGCGCGCCACGGCTTGCCATTGCCCATCGACGCTGCAGGCGCTCGATCTGCTCGCGTAGCCAGTCAAGGCCGACGCGCGCGCCAACCTCGAAGTACGTACGCGCAGCTTCGCTCATGCGCACGCGATGCGCCGAGGCGAGTTCGACGATGTCGAGGGTGGCATTATGAGCATCGAGACTGGCCACGCGCGCGGCGAGCGCCGCCGGCACACCAGCCTGCAGATGTTCCTTGCGGACCGCATCAAACTGTGCCCGCTCGGAGCCGACCAGCACCGTGCCCATGACCGACTCGAGTTGGCGCGCGCCGCGGCGGAACTCGGCGACTGCGCGATCCACCTGCAGATCGCCGCGGCGATGCGCGAGCAGCCAGTAGGTTGCGTGCCGCAGCAGCCGGCTCGTCTCATACATCATCGCGTACTGCAGCTTCGCCGGTACGCGATGGTCGAGCGCCTCGATCTGCGCCCAGGTGTCGCGCATGTCAAAGATCTCGCGCGCCGCCGTGTAGGCGCGGGCGATGCGCGCGGGCGGTGCCGCCGTTTCGTCCTGCGCGCGCGGCACAAAAGTCGGACCCATGCGGTTCACGAGGCTGTTGGTGGTTGCCATCGCGATGATCTCGCGGCGCAGGCGGTGATGGCTTATGGCGCGCGCGTAATGCGTGCGCACCGGCTCCGGGAAATAACGCTTCAGCTCGCGCGACAGGTACGGGTCGGAGGGCACGTCGGAATCGAGCAGATGCTTGCTCAGCCAGATTTTGCTGTACGACAGCAGCACCGCAAGCTCCGGACGGGTGAGGCCGATACTGCCCTTACGGCGCTCGGCGAGTTCCTCATCGTTGGGCAGGAATTCCAGTGCGCGATTGAGCTCATGCGCGCGCTCGAGCGAGCGCATGAGCTGCTGATACTCGGAGATGCGCGCCGCGGAGTGCAGCTCGAGCGTGCTAATCGCCTGCGATTGCAGGTAATTGTTACGCAGCACGAGCGCCGCTACTTCGGCTTTCATGCTCGCCAGCAGCTGATTGCGCCGCGCCATGCTCAGGCGTTGCGCTGCGACCAGGGGATTCAGCAGGATCTTGATATTCACCTCGACGTCGGAAGTATTGACGCCAGCGGAGTTGTCGATGAAGTCAGTATTAAGACGCGCTCCGGCGAGCGCCGCTTCGATACGGCCTCGCTGCGACAGCCCGAGGTTGCCCCCCTCGCCGACGACACGCGCGCGCAGCTCCGCGCCATTGATGCGCACGGCATCGTTGCTGCGATCGCCAACTTCGCCGTTCGTCTCGAGGGTCGCCTTGACGTAGGTGCCGATGCCACCGTTCCACAGCAAATCGACCTTCATGCGCAGAACGGCACGAATGATCTCGTTGGGAGGGGCAGCGGTGCCTGCCATGCCGAGCATCGCCTGTGCCTCCTCGGAGAGCGTGATTGACTTGGCGGCGCGCGGGTATACGCCGCCGCCGCGCGAGATGCGGCGCCGATCGTAGTCATCCCAGGTAGAGCGCGGCAGGCGAAAGAGCCGCTGGCGCTCGGCGAAGCTTGCGGCCGCATCCGGTGCGGGATCAAGGAATATGTGCTGGTGGTTGAAGGCGGCGAGCAGGCGCGTGTGGCGCGACATCAGCATGCCGTTGCCGAACACATCGCCCGCCATATCGCCGATGCCCATGGCGGTGAAGGTTTCGGCATCGACATCGACACCCATCTCGCGGAAGTGGCGCTTGACGCACTCCCAGGCGCCGCGCGCCGTAATCCCCATCTTCTTGTGGTCGTAGCCGGCCGACCCGCCTGAGGCGAACGCATCGCCGAGCCAGAAGGTGTATTCCTGGGAGATGGCGTTGGCGAGGTCTGAGAACGTAGCGGTTCCCTTGTCGGCGGCAACCACGAGGTAAGTATCGTCCGCATCGTGGCGTACAACCTTCGGCGGCGGCACGATGCGATTGGCGATGATGTTGTCGGTGAGATCGAGCATCCCGCGGATCAGAGTCTGATAGCAGGCCACTACCTCCGCCTGCAGTTCCTCGCGACCCGCAGGCGGGCGCTTCACAACAAAGCCGCCTTTCGCGCCGACCGGAACGATGACGGTATTCTTGACGTTCTGCGCCTTCATCAGCCCCAGAATCTCGGTGCGAAAATCCTCGCGCCGGTCAGACCAGCGGATGCCGCCGCGCGCCACCTCGCCCATGCGCAGGTGCACGCCTTCGACCCGTGGGCTGTACACGAAGATCTCGAACTTTGGACGCGGCAGCGGCAGCTCGGGGATCTTCTGCGGATCGAACTTGAAGGAGACGTACGCCTTGGGGCGCCCGCCAGCGCCATCCTGGTAGAAATTGGTACGCACCGTGGCACGCACGACATTCAGGTAGCCGCGCAGGATGCGGTCTTCATCGAGGCTCGTGACCGCGTTCAGCCCGGCGCGAATCTCCTCGATGAGTTTCCCGGCGCGGCGGCGCGCGCGCGGCGGCGATTTGGGATCGAAGTTGACCTCAAACAGACGCACCAGGCAGCGGGCGATGACTGGGTTCGCGGCGAGCGTGCGCTCCATGTAGGCCTGGCTGAAGGGCACGCCGGTTTGCAACAGATAGCGGCAATAGGCGCGCAGCACCACGATCTCGCGTGCCGCGAGGCCGGCTGCGAGCAGCAGGCGATTGAAGCCATCATTCTCGATGTCGCCACGCCATACCGCCGTAAAAGCTTCCTTGAACGTCGGCTCGATGCGCGCAACCTCGATGCGCAGCGCGTCGCGATGCTCGAGCTCGAAGTCCTGGATCCACGCCGCGCCGCCCTCGGGCCAGGCGAGCTCATAGGGGCGCTCGGCGATGACACGCAACCCGAAATTCTCCAAGACCGGGAGCAGGTCGGAGATGGGCACCGGCTCGCCGAGCTTCACGATCTTCAGATGCACACGCTCGGGCCTTTCGAGCGCGGTGCGATGCAGGCTGACGCGCGGCGCTTGCGGCTCGGTGCGCAGCATCTCAAGATCTGCCAGATCCGCGAGCGCATCGGCCGGCGCGACTTCCTCCTCGTAGGCGAGCGGAAAGGCGCGGCGGTAGCGGCTGGTCAGCGTGAGCACCGTCGCCTCGTCGTGCTTTGCCACCAGCACCGCGCGCAGCCGATCGGTCCAGGTCGTGGCCGCCAGCGCAATGCGCGTCTCGATTGCCGCGATGTCCACCTTGCGCCGATTAGCCGGATCGGTGCGCACGACCACGTGCACGCGCGCGTGATTAGAGTCGGATATCTGCACCTGGGTTTCGATATTCGTGCCACCGAAGCCCTCGAGCACGATCTGCTCGATGCGCTGGCGCACCTCGGTGTTGTAGCGATCGCGCGGCACGTAAATCAGTAATGAATAGAAGCGCTGAAAGGGATCGCGGCGCACGAGCAGCCGCACGGTACGCCGCTCATAAAGGTTGACGACTCCGCGGGCGATGCGAATCAGATCCTCGACCGGCGCCTGAAAGAGCTCATCACGCGGATAGGTCTCGAGTACGTGCAGCACGGCTTTGGCGTCGTGACTTTGCGGATCAAGACCGAAATGGTCGATGACCCGTTCGACCTTCTTGCGCAGCACCGGAATTTCGCGCGGGCTCAGGTGATAGGCGGTCGAGGTCCACAGACCCAGAAAGCGGTGTTCTCCGGTGACTTGACCGCGCGCGCCATAGGTTTTCAGTCCGACGTAGTCAAGATAGGTGGCGCGATGCACGGTGGCGATTGAATTTGCCTTCGTCAGGATGAGCAGCTGCCGGTCGCGCGCGCGCGCGCGCAACTCGCCGCGCAACGCCGTGCCGGTGGCCTTGCCGCCGCGCAGGATTCCAAGGCCGGTATGCGGCTGCGGCACAATCCGGTCGGCGCTGGCGCCGCGCACTAGCCGGTAGTGGCGGTAACCGATAAAAAGAAAATGGCGCTCCTTCATCCACTCGAGCAGGCGGCGCGCCTCGGCGACTTCCGTGGCCGGCAGCGGCGGCGGATTGCGCTCCAGGGACTCGATGAGCTTGGTGGCGCGCTCCTGCATCGGCACCCAGTCGCTGACCGCGAGGCGCACATCGCGCAGCGCTCCGGCGAGCCTCTTATGCAGCTCGGCAAGGCGCGCGGCATCCATCTGCCGATCGATTTCATAGAGCTGCCAGGACTCGGCACGCGTACCGCGTTCGCGCTCGCCGTACACCTTGTTCAGCTTGCCGTGCCGGTCGCGCTCGACAAAGAGCACCGGGTGCACGATGAGATGCACGGCAATTCCCGCCTGACTGCAGACGATGCTCATGGAGTCGACCAGAAAGGGCATGTCATCGGTCACGCTTAAGATGAGCGTGTGCGGACACTCAAAGCCGTCGCGGTCGGGCTCCGGATTGAAGACTTTGACGAGCGACTCGCCGGGCCGGCGCGCAGGAGTGCCGAATTTTAGATGCGCTAGCGCTGCGGCGGCCAGCAGCGCCGGTGAGCGCTGCGCGAGATCGTCCTCGGCCACGCCGCGAAAATAGGCACGCAGAAACTTCTGCTGCAGCCCCGCCGGCGCGCGCCCGCGCCGGCGCGCCGGGCGTGCCGCGACGATGCGCTCGATCAGCGCGCGCCGTGCCGGCGGGATGCTGCGCAGACCGGAAGTATCGCGACGTAGGTGGCGGGGCACGCTCACGAATCCCGCGCAAGATCGCGCAGCACCGCTGCGAGAAATCTTGCCGCTTCGCCGCCGGTGATGCAGCGATGATCGAACGTGAGCGACAGCGGCATGCGCAGGTGCGCTTCGATCCCTCCCATGACGGCTAAGACATCGTGGCTCAAGCGCCCGGCTCCGAGGATCGCAACCGCCGGCGGCACCACGACCGGAGTGGCATAACGGCCCGCGATCATTCCGAAGTTCGACAGCATGAAGCTGAAATCGCGCAATTCCTCGGGCGCGACGCTGCGATCGCGCGCCGCGCGCTTCAGGCGGTCGACATCGCGCCGCAGCTCATCGGGCGCACGACCACCGACATCACGGATGACCGGCACGAGCAGGCCCTCGGGCGTGTCGACCGCAATGCCGACGTCGACGCGCGCGAGCAGGCGCCGCGTTTGCGCTTCACCGTCGAACCACGCGTTCAAGCCGGGTTCGGCGCGCGCGCCCACCGCGATCGCGCGCAGCACGCGCGTCGTGATGTCCTGTCCCTTGCTCCAGCTGATGCAGGTCGGCATCGTCAAACAGCGTGCAACTCATGACGCTGTCGCGCGCAAGACTCATGCTCTGCGCCATGGCGCGGCGCAGGCCGCGCAGTTTTTCCGGCTCTCCGGCGGTGGCGCCCGGCGCGGCGCGCGGCGCGCTCGGTGCCGGCTTTAGCGCCGTGACCGTGGCCGCGGTGTGCAGGGGAGTGGGTCCGGAGGTCATCATCACATCGTCCACGGTGATGAGGCCGCCGCGGCCGCTGCCCGCGACCCGCGTCAGGTCGACGCCCAAGCGCTTGGCGAGCGCGCGCACGGCGGGCGCCGCGCGCACGCGCTCGCGCTTCGCGGCGCTGGCAACGCCGGCGACGGCAGTCTCGAAAAATTCCTCCTCGTTGGTCGAGGGCATGCTGCCGACGACGGTGCCGGAGTCATCGGCCGGCGCACGTTCCGGCGTCTTGGCGAGGCGCCGGGCGCGCGCTCGCCGCGGCAGCCGGCAAGTCAAACTCTACGAGCGGTGCGCCGGTTGCGATGACGTCGCCGGGGTTGCCGTGCAGGGTGCGGATCACGCCGGAGTACGGCGAGGGCACTTCGACGACGGCTTTCGCGGTTTCAACCGCCACCATCGGCTGATCGACTTTGACGTGTCGCCGACGTTGACGTGCCAGCGGACGATTTCCGCCTCCGCCAGTCCTTCGCCCAGATCCGGAAGATTGAATGTGGTCATTGCGTCCTCCGTGCAGGGCGCGGAAATCTATTCGGTTAGGGTATCGCGCACCGCGTCAATGATGCGCGCGACGCTCGGGATGTAGTCGTACTCGAGGCGAAACAGCGGCATCGGTGTGTCGTAGCCGGTGACGCGCTTGATCGGCGCCTGCAGGTCATAGAGCGCGTGCTCGGCCACGGTCGCGGCGATCTCCGCGCCGACGCCGCAGTTGCGCGCCGCTTCGTGCACGATAATGAGCCGTCCGGTTTTTGCCACCGACTCGAGGATCGTGTCGTGATCGATCGGCGAGAGCGTCGCAACGTCGATCACCTCGCAGCTGATGCCATCCTTTTGCAGCTGGTCCGCAGCGCGCAGGGTTTCGAACGTCATCGCTCCCCAGGTGACGATCGTCGCGTCCTGCCCCTCGCGCAGTCGATAGCACACGTCGAGCGGCAGCGCCTGTCCGTCGTCGGCGATCTCCTGACGCACGAGCCGGTACAGCCGCACGGGCTCGAGAAACATGACCGGGTCAGGATCGCGGATTGCGGCGAGCAGCAGCCCGTAGGCGCGCGCGGGTGACGAGGGGCACACGACACGCAGCCCCGGGTGATGTGCGAGCATCGCCTCGAGGCTCTCCGAGTGATGCTCGGGCGCGTGGATGCCGCCGCCATGCGGCATGCGGATCACGAGCGGCAGGGTAATGCGCCCACGAGTGCGATGGCGCATGCGCGCCATGTGGTTTGCGATCTGATCCATCGCCGGATAGATGAAACCCATGAATTGGATTTCGGCGACCGGACGCAGCCCTTGCGACGGCAAGTCCGATGGACATGCCGGCGATCATGCCTTCTGCGAGCGGCGTATCCTGCACGCGCTGCTTGCCGAATTTCTCCTGCAATCCGGCGGTGGCGCGAAACACTCCGCCGTTGATGCCGATGTCCTCGCCGATAACCACAACGCTCGGATCGTGCGCCATCTCCCACGCGTGAGCACGGTTGATGGCTTCGATCATCGTCACCTTTGCCATGGCGATCTGTCGCCTCAGTGGCCGCCGCCGGAGGCGGCGTAGCGGCGTGCCGCTTCGCGCTGCTCGCGCAGGTTCTTCGGCAGGCGTGCGAAGACGAAGTCGAACATCGCGTCAGTCGACTGCTTCGGCGTATGCAGGTATTGCTCGACGGCTGTCGCGACGAGCGCGGCGCATTCGACTCTTCAAGGCCTCCTCACGTGCGTCATCCCAGGCGCGCGTCGCCTGCAGATAAGCGCGCAAGCGCAAGAGCGGCTCGCTGCGCCAGGCATCTTTCACCTCGTGTTCCTTGCGATAGCGCGTTGCATCATCGGCGGTGGTGTGGTCGCTCAAGCGATACGTCACCGCCTCGATGACCGTGGGTCCCGCACCGCGGCGGGCGGCAGCAATGGCCTCCGCGACGGTATGGCGCACGGCGATGACATCGTTGCCGTCGACCTGAATGCCGGGTATGCCGGCGGCTATCGCCTTTTTGCGCAAGCGTGGCGCTGGCGGTCTGATCTTCGATCGGCACCGAGATCGCCCACTTGTTGTTGACGATCACGAAGATCACCGGCAGGGCGCGCGCGCCGGCCAGGTTCATCGCCTCGTAGAACGCGCCCTGCGAGGTGCCGCCGTCGCCGATGAAGGCGAGTGTGCAGCGCTGCTCGCCGCGAATCTTCATGGCCATCGCGGCGCCTGCTGCATGCAGCATCTGCGAACCGATCGGCACGCTCCAGGCAAAGTCGTGGCGCGCCGCCTTGAAGTCGTTGCCGCGCTCATCGCCGCCCCAGTAGAGCAGCACGTCGGTCATCGTGACGCCGCGCCAGAACTGTGCGCCGTACTCCCGATACACGGGCACGAGCACGTCGTCGGGGCGCATCGCAGCGGCGGCGCCGACGTGGGTTGCCTCGTGGCCGAGGCAGGAGGCATAGGTGCCGAGTTTTCCGGTGCGCTGCAGGTTGATCGCCTTGGTGTCGAAGGTGCGCACCAGCGTCATCAGGCGATACATCTTTTCAAGCTCGGATGCATCCTGCGTGAAGGGGGGCAGCTTGTCGACCGGCTTCCCATCCGGGTCGAGAAACTGACAGTACTTGACCTCGAATTGGGCGATTGTTTTCAACGTGACCCCCGCAGCGGCGCAGAATTATACATGAGGGACAGCGGCTTACCGTCTTCCCGGCAGCCCGATCTGCAGCGCCCGCCCGAGCAGGATATCGAGCGTGCGATCAAGCGCCATGCGCTCCGCGCGGGTCAGCGGCTGCAGCAGCGAGCGCTCGTAGGCGAGCGCCACCGGTGCAACCCGGGCGTGCACGCGTCGCCCCGCCATCGTCAGGCGCAGCACGGAGCGCCGGCGGTCGGCGCGCGCCACGCGCCGCTCCAGCCGCGCACTCTTAAGTAATGCGCTGACTGCGCGGCTGACCGCAACCTTGTCCATGGCGGTGCGCTGCGCGACTTCGGCTGCTGACAGCTCCGGCGAGTGCGCCAGCACCGCCAGCACACGCCACTCGGAGACTGCGAGGCCGAAGCGCTCGCGGTAAGCGCCCGCAATGGCGCCGCTGACGAGATTGGTCAGTACCGAGAGGCGATATGGCAGAAAGTTCTCAAGCTGCAGGGCAGGGTTCGGCATGGCGAGTTCGTTGCTGGCGGGCGCAAGGGTATGATAGTTACAATTGTAACTAATCGCGCGCGTCCACGGAGGCTGCCATGGCCGAGCTCTTCGACAATCCGATGGGGACTGACGGGTTCGAGTTCGTTGAATACGCCGCCCCGGATCCGCAGGCGCTGCGCAGCCTGTTTGAGCGCATGGGATTTCCGATCGTCGCGCGCCATCGTTCCAAGAACGTGACTCGTCATGCGCAGGGCGACATCAACTTCATCATCAATGCCGAGGCGGATTCCTTTGCGCAGCGCTTCGCTCGCGCGCACGGACCGTGCGCCTGCGCGATGGCGTTCCGAGTGCGCGATGCAGCATTTGCCTACCGGCGGGCGCTCGAGCTTGGGGCGCGCCCGGGGCCGCAGAGCGCAGGGCCCATGGAGCTCAACATTCCGTGCATCGAGGGCATCGGCGGCTCGCTCATCTACCTTGTGGACCGCTACGGCGATCAGTCGATCTACGACGTCGATTTCCGCCCGCTCGCGGCCAGCCCGGGAAACGAGCCCACCGGCCTTGCCTGTATCGACCATCTGACGCACAACGTGATGCGCGGGCGCATGGACCACTGGACCGGCTTCTACGCACGGCTCTTCAACTTCCGCGAGATCCGCTACTTCGACATCGAGGGCAAGAAGACGGGGCTTTTTTCACGCGCGCTCACAAGTCCCTGCGGGCGCATCCGCATTCCGATCAACGAGTCGCAGGATGACAAGAGCCAGATCGAGGAATACCTGAAGGCGTACCAGGGCGAGGGCATACAGCACATTGCGCTTGCGACAACGGACATCTATCGCACGGTTGACGTGCTCAAGCGCCAGGGCGTGCAATTTCAGGACACGCCGGACACCTATTACGAGGCGGTGAATGAGCGCGTGCGCGGCCACGCCGAACAGCTCGAGGAGCTCGTCCGGCGGCGCATCCTCATCGACGGCAATCCAAGTAAGGGCGAGGGCTTGCTGCTGCAAATCTTCACGCAGAACGTCATCGGCCCGATCTTCTTTGAGATCATCCAGCGCAAGGGCAATGAGGGCTTCGGCGAGGGCAACTTCCAAGCGCTATTTGAATCCATCGAACTGGATCAGATGCGCCGCGGGGTCGTCTAGGGGCGGTGTTCGCGCGCGAGGTAATCGCGGCTTTGCATTTCAACGAGGCGGCTTGCGGCGCGCGCGAACTCAAGGCGTAGGCGCTCGCCGCGATAGAGCTGCGCCGGCGGCGCCGCGGCGCTCACGATGAGTTTCACGGCACGGTCGTAGAGCTCGTCGATGAGCGCAATGAACCGGCGCGCCTCATCGTCACGATCGGCCGGCAGCTGCGGGACGTTGGCGAGAAACACTGTCTGGTAGGCGCGCGCGATCTCGATGTAGTCATCCTGGCTGCGCGCGCCTTCGCAGAGCGCCGCAAACTCAAACCACACCGCGGTGCCCGCCTCGCGCACGACGGCGATCGCGCGGCCCTCAATCTCAATCGACTGCGCGTTTGTCGCGCCGCCGCCGGCGAGTTTGTTGAAGAGCGCGCCCATCTGCGTCGCGCTGTCCGCAGCGCTGCTCGCAAGATAGATACCGGCGGAGGTGAGGTCGCGCAGCCGATAGTCCGTGCCGGCATCGACTTGCAGTACGCGCAGGTGGCGCTTCAGAAGTTCGATCGCGGGCAGGAAGCGCTCGCGCTGCAAGCCGTTTTCGTAGAGCCGATCGGGCGGCAGATTTGAGGTTACAACGAGCGTCACGCCGCGGCGCAGCAGCGCGCGCAGCAGATTGCCGATGATCATGGCATCGGCGATGTCGCTCACGAAAAGCTCATCGAAGCACAGCACGTGCGCTTCCTGCGCGACCCGCTGTGCCATCGCCTCCAGCGGCGCGACCGTGTAGGCGTTGGCCTTGAAGTACGCATGCACGTCGTGCATGAAGCGATGGAAATGGCGACGCCGGCGCGCGGCAAACGGCAGACTGTCAAAGAACAGATCCATGAGGTACGTCTTGCCGCGGCCGACGGGTCCCCACAAATAAAGCCCGCGCACACTTTCGCGCGCGCGCAACCGCCTGAGCCAACGGCGCGCGCCGCGCACCGACTCGCGCTCGAGGAGCTGCGTGCGCAGCTCCTCGAGGGCATCTACAGCGCGCTGCTGCGCCGCATCGGCCTGAAAGCCGCAACGCGCGAGCTCCTGCGCGTAGCGCGCGCGCAAGCTCATCAGCTACGAAGCTCGGCGAGGTCGCGGAAGTGTTCGAGTGCGCCCGGGTTGGCGAGCGCATCGCGGTTGTGCACGGGCAGCCCGTGGATGACATTGCGCACCGCAAGCTCGGTGAGCTTTCCGGAGAGCGTGCGCGGCAGGTCCGGCACGGCGATGATCTTGGCCGGTACATGGCGCGGCGTGGTGCGAGTGCGAATCGCCGTGCGGATCTTCTGCTCGAGCGCCGCATCAAGCGCATGACCGCTCTGCAAGCGCACAAACAGCACCACGCGCACGTCGCCCTGCCAGTCCTGCCCGACGGCGAGCGCCTCAGCGACTTCGGCAAGTCCTTCCACGGCGGTGTAGATCTCCGCCGTGCCGATGCGCACGCCGCCGGGGTTCAATACCGCATCGGAGCGGCCATAGATGATGAGGCCATCGTGTGCGGTGAGCGCGGCGTAGTCGGCGTGGTGCCACACGCCCGGGAAGCGCTCGAAGTAGGCGGCCCGATAGCGGCTGCCGTCCGCATCCCCCCAGAAGCCCAACGGCATTGCCGGGAAGGGCGCGGTGCACACCAGTTCGCCGCGCGCCCCCTCAAGCGCCCGCCCGGCGCCATCAAACACCTCGACGCGCATCCCAAGGCCGCGACACTGGATCTCACCGCGATAGACGGGCCGGGTGGGGCAGCCGAGGGCAAAGCACGACACGATGTCGGTGCCGCCGGAGATCGAGGCGAGCAGCACATCGGCTTTCACGTTGCGATAGACGAAGTCGAAGCTCTCCGGAAGCAGCGGCGAGCCGGTGGAAAGAATCGTGCGCAGCGCGCCAAGATCGTGCGCACGCGCCGGCGCATAGCCGCTCTTCTCAAGCGACGCGAGATATTTGGCGCTGGTGCCAAAAATCGTGAGCCGCTCTTCGGCGGCCATGCGCCACAGCACGCCCGGATCCGGGTGCATGGGCGAGCCCTCGTAGAGCACGAGCGTGGTCCCGGTCGCCAGAGCGCTCACGAGCCAGTTCCACATCATCCAGCCGCAGGTTGTGAAGTAGAAGAGCCGGTCCTCGCGCCGCACGTCGGTGTGCAGCAGATGCTCCTTTTGGTGCTGCAGCAATGTGCCACCGGCCCCGTGCAGGATGCACTTGGGCTTGCCGGTGGTGCCGGAGGAGTACAGGATGTAGAGCGGATGGTTGAAGGGGCTGCGCTCGAACTCAAGCGCCGCGCCGGCGCTGCCGAATTCGCTCCAGCGTGTAATCTTCATCGTGCCGCGCGGGCCGGGCGGCAGCGAAGTGTTGGCATCGCGGTAGGGCACCGCGATGAGTGCCTGCAAGTATGGCAGCTTGCCTGCGAGCTCCGTCACGAGCGGCAGGGAGTCGAGCGTCTTGCCGGCGTAGAAGTAGCCGTCGGTCGCGAACAGCACCTTGGGGGCGATCTGCCCGAAGCGATCGAGCACCGCACCCAGCCCAAAATCCGGCGAGCAGGAGCTCCAGATCGCGCCGAGACTGGCGGTTGCCAACATTGCGATCGTGGTTTCCGGCACGTTGGGCATGAAAGCGGCGACGCGATCGCCGGCGACGACGCCCGCGCCCTTCAAACCCGCGGCGATTCGCGCCACCTCGTCATAGAGCTGCCGATAGGACAGCTCGCGCCGCGCGCCGCGTTCGTTGCGGAACACAATCGCGGGCTGCGCGTCGCGATAGCGCAGCAGGTTTTCGGCGAAGTTCAAGCGCGCGCCGGGAAAAAAGCGCGCCCCAGGCATGGCCGTCGGGTTTTCGATGACCGGCGAGTCCTTTGCAAAGCTCGCGCGCAGGTCGGCAAAGCGCGCAACTTCACTCCAGAACTGTGCCGGATTGTCGAGCGACCACCGATACACATCCGTGTAGTCCGTCATGCGCAGCCCCTGGCGAGCGTTCACGCAGGCCGTGAAGCGGGCGAGATTCGTGGCGGCTGCGCGCTTGGGCGACGGGCTCCAAATCGGCGACATGGCGTTCTTAGAGCATCTGGTAATTCGGTCCGGAGCCGCCCTCGGGCGTCGTCCAGGTGATGATCCCGTAAGGATCTTTGATGTCGCAGGCCTTGCAGTGTACGCAGTTGGCGGCGTTGATCTGCAGGCGCTTGCCGCCGCTGCCATCCTCAACCATCTCATAAACGCCCGCGGGACAGAAGTTCTGGCAGGGATTGCCGAATTCGCGTGTGCAGCGGTCGGCGCAGATCGAAGTGTCCGCGACTTTCAGATGTACGGGCTGATTCTCATCGTGCGTATTGCCGGCAAAGAACACCGAGGAGACCCGATCGCGCGGCGGCAGAGTGCGCGTTTCCCAGCCGCGCGCGGGCGAGTGGTAGTCATCGAGCCGTTGCAGCTGGGAGAAGTCTGCCTTGTTCTGCAGCGTCCAGGGGGACTTGCCGGCGCTGATGTAGGTTTCCCAGGCGCCGTTTACGAGACCAAACCACAGTCCGCGCTTCATGCCGGGGGCGATGTTGCGCACGCGGTGCAGTTCCTCGCCGCCCACCGAAGCGCGCCAGCGCGCATCGAAGCCGGCGGTGCCGGCTGTTTCGACAAGGTGTTCCGCGGCGAGCATTCCCGAGCGCAGCGCCTGATGGATGCCCTTGATCTTGGGAAAGTTGAGGGTGCCGCCCGCATCGCCGATCAGCAGTGCTCCGGGCATCTCAAGTGTCGGCAGGGATTGCCAGCCGCCCGAGGCGATCGTGCGCGCGCCCGCCGCGAGGATCTCGCCGCCCGCAAATAGGGGTTTCACCCGCGGATGGTTCTTGAACTGCTGAAAAGCCTCGAATGGCCTAAAGCGCGGGTCCGCATAGTCAAGACCTGCAACGTAGCCGACATACACCCGATCATTATCAAGGTGGTAGAGAAAGCTGCCGCCGTAGGTCCTGCGATCAACCGGCCAGCCGATCGAGTGCTGAATGAGGCCCGCCTGCACCCGTGCCGGGTGGCAATTGCCACAGCTCCTTGCATCCCAATCCGTAGGTCTGTGGATTGTGGCCACGCGTCAAATCGAAGCGCTTGATGAGCTCCTTGGCAATCGAGCCGCGCGCGCCCTCCGCGATGAGCGTGACTCCGGCGTGGATGTGCGCGCCCGGCGTGTAGTTGGGACCGTGCGAGCCATCCTTCTGCACGCCCATGTCGCCGATGCGCACACCTTTGACGCCGCCGGCGTCGTCAAACAGCGCTGCTGCGACGGCAAATCCCGGAAACACGTCGACGCCAAGCGCCTCGGCGCGCTGCGCCAGCCACGGTGTGAGCTGCCCGAGCGAGACGATGAAGTTGCCCTGGTTGTGCATTTGGCGCGGCACGAGCGGAAAGCGCAGCGCGCCCGTGCGCGTCATGAAGAAGAATTCATCGCGCAGCGCAGGCACTTTCATGCCCGAGTACGTCGTGCCGCCAGTCGGGAATCAATGTCTCCAGCGGTCCGGGCTCGAGCACCGCGCCGGAAATCGAGTGCGCGCCGATGCTGGCGCCCTTCTCCAGCACGCAGACGCTCTTGTTGGCATCGAGCTGCTTGAGGCGAATCGCCGCGGCAAGTCCTGCAGGACCCTGCACCGACGATCACGACGTCATATTCCATGATGTCGGTCATGGCAGCGGCTTCACTTGGGCTGCATGCGGATGGCGCCGTCCAGGCGAATGGTCTCGCCGTTCAGCATGGGAATTTCAAAGATCGCCGCGACCAGGCGCGCAAATTCCTCGGGCTTGCCGAGGCGCGCCGGGAAGGGGATCTGCTTGGCGAGCGAGTCCTGCTGTTCCTTGGACATCGCCGCGACCATCGGTGTGAGGAAGATCCCGGGCGCAATGGACATGCAACGGATGCCATAAGAGCGCGAACTCGCGCGCGATCGGCAGCGTCATGCCCATGACGGCAGCCTTGGTCGCTGAGTAGGCCGCCTGGCCGATCTGTCCCTCGAAGGCGGCGACCGAGGAGGTGTGGATCAAAACGCCGCGCTCGCCATCCTCGTTGGGCGTGTTTTTCTGCATGAGGGCGGCGGCCGCCTTGTCGCAGAGAAAAGTGCCGATGAGATTGATGTGGATCACTTTGGTGAAGAACTCGGCCGCCATCGGGCCGTTGCGGCCGAGCACGCGCGCTGCGCCGATGACGCCGGCGCAATTGACGAGCAGATTGATGCCGCCCATGCGCTCGGCGGCGGCCTCCATGGAGGCGATGACCTCGGCCTCGGCGGTGACGTCGCATTTGACGAAGCGCGCGCGCGCGCCGAGTTCGCTCGCGGCGCCGCGCGTCCCGGCCCCTCCTGCACGTCGAGCAGCGTTACCTGGCCGCCCGCGCCGGCGATATGGCGCGCGACGGCGTTGCCCAGGCCTGATGCGCCGCCGGTCATGACGGCGCGCGCCTCGCGATCTTCATGCATCCCCCTCCTTACATTCTAAATATGCCGTAGCGCTCCGCCTCGGGCGCGGGCCCGTGCGCCGCCAGATGCAATGCCAGTCCCAGCACGCGGCGCGTGTCGAGCGGATCGATCACGCCATCGTCCCACAGTCGTGCGGTCGCGTAGTACGGATTGCCCTGAGCTTCGTACTTGGCGCGCGTCTCGGCCATGAAGCGCCGCTCGTCTTCCTCTTCGGACAGGACTCACCGCGAGCCTGCGCGCCGTCGCCGCGCACCGTCGGCCAGCACCTGCGCGGCCTGCTCGCCGCCCATGACGGAGATGCGCGCGTTCGGCCACATCCACAGGAAGCGCCCGCCGTAGGCGCGACCGCACATCGCGTAGTTGCCTGCGCCGAATGAGCCGCCGATCAGCACTGTGAGCTTCGGCACCGTCGCGCAGGCAACCGCGGTCACCATTTTCGCGCCGTCTTTGGCGATGCCGGCATTCTCGTACTTGCGGCCGACCATGAAGCCGGTGATGTTCTGCAGAAAGAGCAGCGGCACGCGCCGGCGGTTACTGAGCTGCACGAAATGCGCGCCCTTCAAGCGCCGACTCGGAAAACAGGATGCCGTTGTTGGCGATGATGCCGACGGGACATCCCCAGATGTGCGCAAAGCCACACACGAGGGTCGCGCCGTAGTTGGACTTTGAACTCATGAAAGTCCGAACCGTCCACCAGGCGTCCGATGATTTCGCGCACGTCGTAGGGCTGGCGATTGTCCTGCGGCAGAACGCCGTAGATCTCCTGCGGATCGAGCACCGGCTCCGCGCGGCGCGGCGCAGGCGAGCCACGGCAGCCGGCGGCGGTGGCAGGCTCGCGATCACCGAGCGGGCGATCGCAAGCGCATGCGCATCGTTGTCCGCGAGGTGATCGACCACACCCGAGGTGCGCGCGTGCACGTCGCCGCCGCCGAGCGATTCCGCATCCACCTCCTCGCCGGTTGCCGCCTTCACCAGCGGCGGCCCGCCGAGAAATATCGTGCCCTGGTTCCGCACGATGATCGGTCTCGTCGCACATCGCCGGAACGTAGGCGCCGCCTGCCGTGCAGCTGCCCATGACGAGCGCGATCTGCGGGATGCCGCGCGCGGAGAGCTGCGCCTGATTGAAGAAGATCCGCCCGAAGTGATCCCGGTCCGGAAACACTTCATCCTGCAGCGGCAGAAAGGCGCCGCCGGAGTCGACGAGATACAGGCAAGGCAGCGCATGCTCGAGCGCGATCGCCTGCGCGCGCAGATGCTTCTTCACCGTCAGCGGAAAGTAGGTGCCGCCCTTGACCGTCGCATCATTCGCGACGATGAGGCACGCACGGCCGTGGATGCGCCCGATGCCCGTGATGAGCCCCGCGGCCGGCGCATCCGCACCGTACATGCCGTGTGCCGCGAGCGCCGGAGAGCTCGAGGAACGCGACTGCCCGGATCGAGCAGAGTCTGCACGCGCTCGCGCGGCAGCAGCTTGCCGCGGGCGGTGTGCTTGCGGCGCGCCTCCTCGGAGCCGCCGCGACTTGCGCGCTCGACTTCCGCCGCGCAACGCGCTTGCAAGCTCCGCCATGCGGGCATGGTTGGCGCGGAAGCGCTCGCTGCCGGGACTCGATCTGCGAGGCAGAGCACGGGCATGCGATGCGCTCGCTACGCGCCGCGCTCGATGGCCATGCGCCACCGCTTCGCCGCCGCCGATGCACAGCGAGGCGATGCCGCGCGATGCGCGCCGCGGCGCGCGAGCGCATGCACCAGCGTCGTCACGATGCGCGCACCGGTCGCGCCGATGGGGTGACCCGAGCGCGCAGGCGCCGCCGTGCACGTTGACGCGCTCGTGCTCGATGCCGACATCGCGCATGGCCGCCATCGTCACCACCGCGAAGGCTTCGTTGATCTCATAGAGATCGACGTCCTGCGGGCTTCCAGTCGAGCTGGCCGCAGCGTCTTCTTGATGGCGCCGATGGGCGCGGTCGTGAACCACTCGGGCTCAGCCGCATGGCTCGCGTAGGCGAGGATGCGCGCAAGTGGCCTGATGCCGCGCTGCGCGCGCGCGTCGCCTCGCGCATCAGCACCAGCGCGGCGGCGCCGTCGGCAATCGATGAGGAGCTTGCGGCAGTCACCGTGCCGTCCTTGGCGAAGGCTGCCTTCAAAGTGGGGATCTTTGAGATATCGCAGTTGAAAGGCGTCTCATCGCGCGCCACCACGGTCTCGCCCCTTGCGGCCCTTGACGGTCACGGGCGCGATTTCGGCCGCAAAATGCTGCGCCTCGATGGCGGCGAGTGAGCGGCGCACGGATTCGGCGGCGAAGGCGTCCTGATCTGCGCGGCTGAACTCGTAGCGGCTCGCGGTGCGCTCGGCGAAGTGCCCCATGAGCTCGCCGTCAAACGGGCTCTGCAGTCCGTCATAGAACATATGGTCAATGATTTCGCCGTGCCCCATGCGATAGCCGGCGCGCGCCTTGGGCAGAAGGTAGGGCGCGTTGGTCATCGACTCAAGGCCGCCGGCAACCACGATCTCGACATCGCCGGTGCGGATCTGATCCGCGCCCTGCATGATGGCCTTGAGTCCCGAGCCGCACATTTTGTTTACGGTCGTGGCCGGGCGTGCCTACGGGCAGGCCTGCGCCGATGGCCGCTTGCCGCGGCGGGGCCTGGCCGAAGCCGGCGGGCAGCACGCAGCCCATGATGCACCTCCTGAACCTCCGCCGGCGGCGATCGCCGGCAGGCGTCGAGCGCGCCGCGAATGGCGGCGGCTCCGAGCTCGTGGCGGAAGTTGAGCGCGAATACGCCCTGAAAAGCCCCGATCGGCGTGCGCTTCGCCGCAACAATGACGACACGCATGGTCAGACATGAATCACCGCGTGAGGAGTAATAGGCTGGCTGGCCGGCCCATGCGCTAATATAACACCCGGGTTTCCCAGCGCTCGACCGCTTACCCATGAGCATTCCGGCCGTTAGAGTTTGCGCGCGCGAGCCGGTGCTCCAGCCGCACCGCTGCGCTTCATTTCCGCCGCGTCTTTGTTCGACGGCCACGATGCCGCCATCAATATGATTCGCCGCCTGCTGCAGGCGCAGGGCGCGGAAGTCGTGCACCTCGGGCACAACCGCAGTGTCGCCGACATCGTGCGGGCGGCGATCGAGGAGGACGCCGACGCGCGTCGCGGTGAGCTCCTACCAGGGCGGGCACGACGAGTATTTCCGCTACATGGTGGACATGCTGCGCGAGCGTGGCTACGAGCACGTCCGCGTGGTAGTCGGAGGCGGCGGCACGATCGCGCCCCAGGAGATCGAGGCGCTCGAGCGCTACGGCGTGGAGAAGATCTATACGCCCGAGGATGGGCGGCGCATGGGGCTCACCGGCATGATCGAGGATGTCATGCGGCGGGTGCGCGCGGTGCCGCGTCCCGGTACGAATTTCACCCGCTGAACGCGCGCGATCACGGGCATCTGGCGCGAACCATCTCGGTGCTGGAGGGAGCGGGCGGCGATGAACAGCCGCGCGAGGCGATTCGCCGCGCACTCGCGCGCGTCAAGCCGAAGGCGCCGGTCATCGGCATCACGGGCACGGGCGGCGCGGGCAAATCGAGCCTGACGGATGAGCTCCTCAGCCGCTTCGTGCGGCACTTCCCCGGCCGGCAGATCGCGGTCGTCGCCATGGATCCGACGCGCCGGCGCACCGGCGGCGCGCTGCTTGGGCGATCGGATCCGCATGAACAGCCTGGCCGCGGACTCGATCTTCATGCGCTCGCTCGCCACGCGTCGACGGCACCTGGCAACGAGCGCGGCGCTGAAGGACGTCATCGATCTCTACCAGCTCGCCGGCTTTGACCTCATCATCGTTGAGACTGCGGGCATCGGGCAGTCGGATACGGAGATCGTCGAGCTCGCCGATCTGTCGCTGTACGTGATGACAGCGGAGTACGGCGCCGCAAGCCAGCTTGAAAAGATCGACATGCTCGACTTCGCGGATTTCATCGTGCTCAACAAGAGCGAGAAGCGCGGTGCGCCCGATGCGCTGCGGGATGTGCGCAAGCAATGGCGCCGCAATCATCCGCAGCAACTTGCGGCTGGCGGATGATCAAGTGCCGGCGTACCCGACCATCGCGAGCCGCTTCAACGATCCGGGTGTCAATCGGCTCTTTGCCGCGCTCGTGCGCGCCATCGAAGCGAGCAAGATCGGCACCGCATCCTGGAGGTTGGGCGAGAACACTCTCGTTGAGACAGCGGCGACGCCGCCGGCTCTGATTCCCGGCGCGCGCATCCGCTATTTGTCCGAAATTGCCGAAGGCGCGCGCGCCGCGGCCGCGCGCATCGAGCAGCAGGCGCAGGCGGCGACGCCGCGCCTATGGGCTGCGCCAGGCGCTTGAGAGCCTCGCCGATGCCACGCTGCCTGCCGACTTTGCGCGCATCGAGGCCGCAGCGCTTGCGGATGGCGCGGTTGATGCCACGCGCCGGCAACTGCGCGCGGCCTACAACGCCGCGCTCGATGAAGTGGGGCCGGCCGCGCTTGCCGAACTTGCGGCGTGGCCGGCGCGCGTGGCTGGCGCCGACCGCAGGCAACGTATACCTATGCGGTGCGCGGCCGCGAGGTGAGCGGCGAGAACTACACCGAAAGCTTAAGCCGCCTGCGCGATGCCGAAGATTGCGGTGCCTGGCTTTCGCGATTGGGGCGAGATCCTGCGCTTTATCTGCAAAGAGAATCTGCCGGGCGCCTATCCCTACACCGAGGGCGTGTATCCCTATCGGCGCGAAGAGGAGGATCCGACGCGGATGTTCGCCGGCGAGGGCGCACCCGAGCGCACCAATCGCCGCTTCCATTACGTGGCTGGCGGCCACGGCGTCACGCGCCTCTCGACCGCCTTTGATTCGACGACGCTCTACGGCGAGGATCCGGATACGCGGCCGGACATCTACGGTCGCACCGGCAACTCCGGGGTCTCGGTCGCTACGCTCGACGACATGAAGAAGCTCTACTCCGGATTTGATCTGTGCGCACCGACGACCTCGGTATCGATGACGATCAACGGGCCGGCGCCGATGCATTCTGGCGATGTTCATGAATACCGCCATTGATCAGCGCGTCGAGCGCTACCTGAAGGCTGAAGGTCAGTGGCCGCAGGCGGAGCGCAAGATTCAGGCCGCTCACGAGCGCGCCGCCGCGCGCGGTGTTGCGCTGCCGCACTACGCCGGCGCGCTGCCGCCGCAGCACGATGGCTCGGGGCTGGCGCTCCTCGGGGTCAGCGGCGATCTGCTGGTGGAGCCTGCCGTCTACCAGCGCATCAAGGCAGAGGCCCTCGCCGCGGTGCGCGGCACCGTGCAGGCGGACATCCTGAAAGAGGATCAGGCGCAGAACACCTGCATCTTTTCCACCGAGTTTGCGCTGCGCATGATGGGCGACGTGCAGGCGTACTTCATTGAACAGCGCGTGCGCAACTTCTACTCGGTCTCGATCTCGGGCTACCACATTGCCGAGGCGGGTGCGAATCCCGTCTCGCAGCTGGCGTTTACCCTTGCGAACGGTTTCACCATCGTCGAGTACTACCTCGCGCGTGGCATGCAGATCGACGAGTTCGCGCCGAACCTGTCGTTCTTCTTCTCCAACGGCATGGATCCGGAGTACGCAGTGATCGGCCGCGTAGCGCGCCGCATCTGGGCGCGCGCCATGCGCGATCGCTACGGAGCAGGCGCGCGCAGCCAAATGCTCAAATATCACATTCAAACTTCCGGTCGCAGCCTGCACGCGCGCGAGATCGACTTCAATGACATCCGCACGACGCTGCAGGCGCTGTATGCACTGTTTGACAACTGCAACAGCCTGCACACCAATGCCTACGACGAGGCGCTCACGACACCGACTGAGGAGAGCGTGCGCCGCGCGGTTGCGATTCAGCTCATCATCAATCGCGAGCTCGGTCTCAACAAGAATCAGAACCCCTGGGCAGGCTCTTTCATCATCGAGTACCTGACGGACTTGGTCGAAGAGGCGGTATACAAGGAGTTCGATGCGCTCTCGGAGCGCGGCGGCGTCCTCGGTGCCATGGAGACCATGTACCAGCGCACCAAGATTCAGGAGGAATCGCTCTACTACGAGACGCGCAAGCACGATGGCAGTTTGCCGATCATCGGCGTGAACACGTTCCTCGCTGACGCGCGCAGCGCCGGTGCCGTCGCAAGCGCACCGCTCATCCGCTCGACCGAGGAGGAGAAGCAAGCACAAGTGGCCGCGGTGCGAGCATTCCAGGCGCGCAACGCGGACGCCGCCCCCGCGGCGCTGCAAGAGCTGCAGCGCAGCGCTGCCACGGGCGGCAATGTCTTCGAAGCGCTGATGCAGACGGTGAAGGTCTGTTCGCTCGGTCAGATCTCGCACGCACTCTACGCCGTGGGCGGTCAGTACCGGCGCAATATGTAGCATCAGGCGGCGAGATCTGGCTCCTGCAGACGGTTGAGGATTGCCGCGCGCGTGCGATCGCGCAGTTCGATCACCGCCTCGGATGAGTACTCGCCGCTTGGCATCAGAGGCTCGAGGAATTCGACCTCAATGTGCGCGCGCCGCGGCAGCCAGACACCATGCGGCAGTACCGCGCGGGTGCCGCGCACCACCGCCGGCACGATCGGACAGCCTACCCGCACGGCGGTCGTGAAGGCGCCGATATGAAACTTCAGCAGTCCGGGGGACGGGGCAAACGTTCCTTCCGGAAAAAAAACGAGCGAGCTGCCGTTCAGTGCCGTGCGCAGCACGCGGCGTGCATCGCTCGCCCCGCGCCCGCCCTTGGCGCGCTCGACGAACAGCGAGCCCAGGCGTCGCAGCAGCAGGCCTGCCAGCGGGACGCGATTCATTTCGCGCTTGATGACGAAGCCGAACCGCGGTGGCAGCACGGCAGTAAACACCACGCCGTCCACGTAGCTTGCGTGGTTGGCGACGATGACGCACTGCCCCAACGGCACCAGTTCCATGGATTTCGCGGTGGTGCGCAGCAGCGCAAGCTTGAGCAGCGTATCTGCCATCCGGTGAGCGACGCGCCGGCGGCGCTCGATGCCCGGCAGCACTGCGGTCGAGCACACGGCGCCAAAAGCCAGCACCACGAACACGATCCAGGCGTAAAGTCCGTAGCCGACGCGCGCCAGCATTCGCAGCGGGGTCGCCAGCACCGCCTGCGCGGCTCTGCCTGGGAAATTCATGCACGCATTCTCGGCACGGCGCTTGCTCTCGGTGTGAACTGGTTCTCTTTATGTTAATGCTGGCATGCAGATGTGAAGATCGTCACGCCGAGTTCAGTCAAGCTATCACCATACTCCGCTCGGCCATCCTCGGAGTTTGTAGGCTTGTCCAAGTACGCCGCTGCGGTTGCTCCCACTTCGTCTGCCGAATCGGCTGATCCGGCTGTCTCACGCTTTCTTGATGCGGTGTGGATGGAGCGCGGACTCTCCGCCAACACGCTCGCGGCCTACCGAGCTGACCTGACTTCGCTCGCACGCTGGCTTGCGGAGCGCGATATCCAGATTATGAAGACTGCGCGCGCCGACCTTCTCGGTTTTATCTCCTGGCGCGTGCATACCGGCGCGCGGCCCCGTTCCACTGCGCGTCAGCTTTCAAGTTTCCGGCGCTTCTTCCGCTACTACGTGCGCGAAGGCGTCGTGCGCGAGGATCCCACCGCGCAGATTGCGATGCCCAAGATCGGCCGCTCGTTGCCGAAGTCGGTGACCGAAGAGGAAGTCGAGTCGCTGCTCGCGGCGCCGACGGTTTCCGATCCGCTCGGCAATCGCGATCGCACGATGCTCGAGGTCCTGTATGCCACGGGGCTGCGGGTCTCGGAGCTTGTGAATTTGCGCATGGGACAGGTGAACCTCAATCAGGGCGTGCTGCGAATCCTCGGCAAGGGCAACCGCGAGCGCCTGATACCGCTCGGCGGCGAATCGGTCAAGTGGCTGACGGATTTCGCGCGCGGCCCGCGCGGCGAGATCCTTCTCGAGCGTCAGACCGACTATCTGTTTCCGACCCGGCGCGGTGATCGCATGACGCGCCAGGCGTTCTGGCACATCATCAAGCGCTACGCGCGCAAGGCCAGCATCAACAAGGATCTCTCGCCGCACAGCCTGCGCCATGCGTTCGCCACGCACCTGCTGAACCACGGCGCTGACTTGCGCGTGGTGCAGATGCTGCTCGGACATAGCGACCTTTCGACCACGCAGATCTACACGCATGTTGCCCGCGAGCGCATGAAGGAATTGCACGCGCAGCACCATCCGCGCGGCTAGCCCCGCAAGCCTGCACTGCAACATCTGCTAGACTGCGCGCATTCGCGTAAGTCCGGCAGGAAACCTTCTCCCGTCCTGCCGGTCCAATCCTCAACGACTATGGTTGCGACCGGAAGATTCCATGACAATCCCTCGCGTATCATCCTGCTGGGACTGCTCGGCGCCTTTGCCTCAATCGCGTTCTCGGCGGACGAGCCGGCGCAAGCGGTTGATCCGCGCATTGCGCTGGCGAAGAAAATCCCGGGCACGACCCCGGATGAGCTGCACGCCTCGCCGATCCCGGGCATCTATGAGTTACAGCGCGGAACCGACTTCGCCTACGTCACGGCGGACGGCAAGTACGCCATCATCGGGCGATCTGTACGATATGGCGAAGCAGGACAATCTTACCGAGGCGCACCGCCGGGACGTGCGCATGAAGCTCCTGTCGGCGATCCCCGAATCCGACATGGTCGATCTTTGGTCCACGGTCTTTGAAGTACACGGTCACCGTCTTCACTGACGTCGACTGCCCGTATTGCCGCAAGCTGCACAGCCAGATTGCCGAATACAACCGGCTGGGAGTGCGCGTGCGCTACCTGTTCTATCCGCGCACCGGGCCGAACACCGACTCCTGGGCCAAGGCGGAACAGGTGTGGTGTTCGGCGAATCGCAACGAGGCGCTCACCAAGGCGAAGCTCGGTCAGGAGCTGAAGACCACCAAGAGCTGCGGTGACTCGCCGGTCGCTCGTGACTATGCCATGGGGCAGAAGTTCGACATCAAGGGTACGCCCGCCATCGTCCTGAACGATGGCGAGATGCTGGGCGGTTATCTCTCCCCCATGCAGCTCGTGCAGCGCCTGCAGGGCAACTAGAGGCCGCTAGCGCTCCAAGAGCTTGAGCTTGTCGGGCTTGCCTTCCCACTCCTTGGCATCGGGCGGGGCAGCCTTCTTTTCGGTGATGACGGGCCACTGCTTCGCAAGCTCCGCGTTGAGGGGAGTGAAATGATCCTGCCCGGCAGGTAGCTCCTCCTCAGAAAAGATGGCCTCCACCGGGCACTCGGGCTCGCAGAGCGTGCAGTCAATGCACTCATCCGGATCGATTACGAGGAAATTCGGCCCCTCGTGGAAACAGTCCACCGGACACACCTCCACGCAGTCCATGTACTTGCATTTGATACAGTTTTCGGTGACGACAAAAGTCATGGAGCATCCGTGGGCGCGCGCGCCGGAAATAACAAATCGGCGGCGCATTTTGCCATGGCGCGGCCTGAGACGTGAATGGATCGGGCTTTAAAAGCGCCTCGCAAGCTCGGCGAAGTGGCACTCTTCACGCGCCGCCGCCCGATCGTCGAGGTAGCGTCGCAGGGCAAATTCCGTGCTCGGAAAGGCCAGCTCGGCCCAGGGGATCTCCTGCGGCCGCACGAGCTTCACCTCCACACTTTCGACCCCGGCGCCGAAGCTCGGGTTGCGCAGTTTGCCGCGGAAAAAGACATGCACCTGGTGCGCGTGCAGGACGTGCACGACGGCGAGCAGTGAGCCGATCTCGACATCGATGAGGGCTTCTTCGCGCGATTCGCGCGCCGCCGCCTGCTGCAGCGTCTCCCCGTTCTCCATGAAACCCGCCGGCATGGTCCAGTAGCCGCGGCGCGGTTCGATGCCGCGCCGGCACAGCACGAGGCTGCCGTCGTGCTCTGCGACGCAGCCCACCACCAGCTTCGGATTCTGATAATGAATGGTGCCGCAGGCGTCGCACACATAACGCTCGACGTTATCCGCTTCCGGGATGCGCAACGTGACGCGCGCACCGCAATGACTGCAGAAATTCATGCTTCCTCATGCGTCTGCGGAGCATTCCCCGCGCCGATTCTACCAAGGGGGCATTGTGCTCCGGTTTCAATTTCGCCTGCGGGTCCCGTGCTGGCGCGGCGCGCTTGAACTACACCGGCGCCGCTTCGATCAGCCATCCGCGTCATCCGCATCTTTGCCTGGCTGCGAACCCGCGTGCTTAGAGAACATGCTTTCAAAAAGCAGCTCGATGGGCTTGCCGAAGATGAGGATGATGAGCGCGACAGCAAGGCCCGACACAGCAAGGGCGAACTGTCCGAGTCCACACGCAATTCCCAGTGCCGCAGTCAGCCACACCGCGGCCGCCGTGGTCAGCCCGGAAACGCGGTTGGAGGTCGCCTGGTGCAGGATGATGCCGGCGCCGAGAAAACCGATGCCGGTGAGCACGCCCTGAATTACCGGGCTTACGATGCTTGATTCCGGATTGACCTGCGTGATCGCAATCATCGCGATCGCGGAACCTGCGCTGACGAGCCCGAAGGTGCGCACGCCGGCTGCCTTGTGGTGCAGCTTCCGATTCAAGCCCATAACGGCGCCGCAGGCGAGCGCCAGCAGTAGTCGCGCAAGCGTCTCTCGCAAGGTCATGGTCAACATTGAAAGCTGCCTCCTGTCGCACCAAGCATCATCATCCAACCGCAGCCCTAGCGCCGCAACCTCGCGGCGGGCGCGCGCATTTAGCGCCGCCACGCCTTGCGGGTCTATGCTGTGCCTGCAAGACTCATCATTGCGCTCTAGCGGTATGGACTTCCATGCATGCACTTATCGTTGCCAGCATCGCGACGGCACTCCTCATGACGACTCCTGCCGCAGCCACGGCGCAGAGCGACGCGGACGCGCGGCTCGCCGCGATATACACGGCCGAGTGGAACTGGCGCGAGCAACAACTTCCCGATGAGGAGGACAGCCAGAAGCCCATTCAGGATCACCTGCCGAGGGTGGATCCCGCGGCGCAGCAGATGCGCCTGCACTATTGGGAAGATGTGCTGCGCAAGCTCGAAGCCATCGACCGCGCGCAGCTCTCGCCCAAGGAGCGGCTGAACTACGCCGTGTATCGGCCCCAGATCGAGGTGCTGATCGCCAACCAGCGGTTTCGGGACTATGAGATGCCGGTTAACTCGGACACCACGTTCTGGACCAATCTTGGGTATACCGCGCGCCGCACCTTCCGCAGGCGCGAGGACTACAAGAACTGGCTTGCACAGCTGCACGACTTGCCGCGCTACTTCAATGAGCAGATGGATGAGATGCGCGCCGGCGCGGCGCGTGGCTTTACCCCGCCGGCCGTCACGATGAAGGGCCGCGATGCGTCCATCACTGCCGTCACGCGGGCGTCGCCGGAAAACAGTTTGCTTTATACGCCCTTCAAGGAGATGCCCGGGTTCGCGCCCGAAGAGGCAGCGCGCTTGCGCGCACAGGCGGTGACCACCATCCACGATGTCGTGCAGCCCGCATACGTGAAGCTGCTGAGTTTCATGCGCACCGAGTATCTACCGCACTTGCGCACCACGCTTGCCGCGCAGGATCTGCCGGATGGCAAGGCCTATTACCGCGCAAAGATTCGCGAGTTCACAACCCTCAATATGGATCCGGCGGCGATTCACGCGATTGGCGAGGCGGAGGTCGCACGGCTGCATGCGGAGATGCTGACGGCGATGAAGGAGACGGGATTCAAGGCTGATTTTCCCGCATTCCTGAAGTTCCTGCGCAGCGATCCGCAGTTCTACGTCAAGACGCCCGAAGAGCTGCTCATGCATGCGGCGCTGATTGCCAAAGAATTTGATGGCAAGGCGTCGCAGTATTTTGGCCTTCTGCCGCGCGCGCGTTTCGCGATCAAGCCGGTGCCGGAGGATCTGGCTCCGTTTTATACCGCAGGACGCGGCGGACCTGGCGTCTACCTCGTCAATACCTACGATTTGCCGACGCGACCGCTGTACAACATGACGGCGCTCACGTTGCACGAGTCTGCGCCCGGGCACGCGTTTCAGATGCCCATCGCGCTCGAACACAAGGATCAGCCGCAGTTCCGCCAGCACACCTACATCTCGGCGTACGGCGAGGGCTGGGCGCTCTACTGTGAGAAGCTCGGCGTGGAGATGGGGATGTACCGAACCCCATATGATCGCTTTGGCATGCTGGGTTATCAGATCTGGCGGGCGGCGCGGCTCGTCATCGATACCGGCCTTCACTCGGGCGGCTGGACGCGCGAGCGGGCCCTCGACTATCTGAAAACCTATACCGCTCTTCCAGATCACGAGATCGAGACCGAGGTCGACCGCTACATCGCCTGGCCGGCCCAGGCGCTGTCCTACTACCTCGGCGAGATGGCGATCCTCAAAGCGCGCGCGAAAGCAGAGTCCGAGCTCGGCGACCGATTCAACATCCGCGCATTCCACGACGCTGTGCTGGAACTCGGCTCCGTGCCCCTGCCGGTGCTTACTGCCCGGGTGGACCGCTTCATTGCCGAAGGCGGCAAGGGCCCTTACCCGGATATGGAAGAGTAGCCGCGTCGCGCCGACGGGATGAGCGCGGCGCAGCTACCGCCCGAAAATCAATTACTTGGTGGGCCAAGCGCGGCTCCGCGGCGTCTCGCCGCCTCCTTGGGCTGTGGCGCCGATATTTTGCGCGGCGCGGCCTCACCGCTGCGACCTTTTTCCCCCGTGAGGCATCTATAGGGATAGTGGGCAGGCTCGCACAAATAGGGGTAGAGGCGGAGATCGTGGCCGGGGCGTGCCGCGGCGATGCGCGTGCCGAGGCGCAAATCTACGCTGCGCTCGCACCGGCGGCCTTCGGACTGATACGCAGATTGGTTGGCGGTGGCGCCCAGGCGGAGGACTTGTTCCAGGACACGATGATGAGTTTTTACGAGCGCCTGCCCACCTTCCGTGCCGAGGCGCCGCTCGGGGCATGGCTTCGCCAGATCGCGCTTTCAAAGTGCTTCATGTATCTGCGCTCACCCTGGCACCGGGCGCGCCTGCAATGGGAAGGCGCCGGCGATGAGTGGCTGCGCAACGCGGTGGATGATCCTTCGCTTGCCACCTGCGCTGCGGAGTGTCTGGATGTGGAGCGCGCCCTTTGGAGCCTGCCGCCAACCGCACGCGCGGTTGTGTGGCTGTTTGAAGTCGAAGGTTATTCGCACGAGGAGATCGGACGTGCTTTCGGCCGCACTACCAGTTTTTCAAAGTCGCAGCTCGCGCGCGCGCACCAGCGCTTGCGCGCCTACCTCGAGCCTGCGGTGGAGCCTCCGGCATGCACTTCGATCTAGAGGACTCTCGCGTGATTGACATCATCGGACAGAAGCTGCGGCGTTTGCCCGGCGACAGCACTCCTCCGATGCCTTGGCAGGAGTTCAAGCGGCGCCAGCTGCGGCGGCGCGCGCGTGTACACGCCGAGCAGCGCCGGCAATTTGCGCTAGTTGCGGGCGTCGCGCTGGTAATGATCGGCGCGTTAGTCAGCGGGCGCTATCTGGCACCGGTCATGGGCTCTGCCGCCTCCGGCGTTGTCGGCACGGCGTCTCGACCGGCTGCGATCGTTGCATCGGACGAGGCGGCAGCGAGCTCCGTCGCCTCGGAGCGCTGGCTTGCGGCACAGCCCGCCGAGCCCGTGATCGTGCGCGTCGGTACGCGCGCCGCGGTGATGGGGCTCGAGGATCGCATTGCGTGGGTGGACGACGCGCTCACGTCAATGCGCGCGCAGGGTGGCCAGCTCGAGCCTGCGCACGCCCTGCAACACGAGCGCGATCAGCTCATCAATTCTCTTGCTCAGGTGCGCTACGCGGAGTCGCTGGCGTCCGATCTGCCGTGAACGGCAATTCACTTTGGAGGTTAGCCGCGATGTTCTCGAAATGCTGGGGTGTAGTTCTTCTCGCCGCCACCTTGATCTCTGGTCCCGTGTTTGCACAGGACACCTCGCAGACTGATCTTGAAAAGCAGCTGCGCGATGCGCGCCAGAAGCTCGAGGACGCGGCGCATCAGGTCGCCGAACTGTCCGCGCAGCTTGGCAGGCCGCTCGTCGAGCGGCTGAGGATGATGGGCGAGGGTCCGACACACGCCATAATCGGCGTGCAGCTCGACTCGGGCGGCGCGAAGGATGGCGCGCACGTACGCGACGTCAGTCCCGGCGGTCCCGCGGCTCAGGCAGGCATGCGCGCCGGTGACGTGATTGTCAGCGTGAACGGCACGGCGGTGAAAGGGGAGAGTTCTGCGGCGGAGGTTGCGCGCCTGATGCGCAATGTCGAGCCGAACAACAAGGTCAAGGTGCGCGTGTTGCGCGAGGGTAAGACCCTGGACGTCGAGATGACGGCGCGACCGGTTGAGAACGCGTGGGGCATACCCGGCATGCCGCCGCATATGCCCTTTGAAGACTTTGGCGCTGACTTCATGGGCAGCGCGCATGGATCGATTGCGGGAATGCAGCTTGCGACATTGACGCCGCAGCTCGGGTCCTACTTTGGAACCGACAAGGGCGTACTGGTGCTGCGCGCACCGCGGGATGCTGGCGTCAATCTGCAGGATGGCGATGTGATTCTCGCGATCGATGGCCGCGAGCCGACGAGCGGCTCGCATGCGACGCGCATCCTTGGCTCCTATCAGCCGGGGGAGAAGATCAAGCTCGAACTGATGCGCCAGCACAAGAAGACCGGCATCGAGGCAGTGATGCCGTCGCGGCACCATCGCGGACTCGACTCGGAGGATCGCGAGGAAGAAGGTTAGGCGCGCACCCGCGCGCCAACCGCGGCGCTGCGCAGGCGCTCGAGAAACTGCGGTACACGCGCATCCCCCTCGGGTGGTGCCCAGGGGGCAAAATCCGAAGCGTTCGCCTGATCGTACGGTCCTTCTTTGATTTCGAGAAACGCTGCGCCGTCCGCGCGCGCGATGAGCGTGTGCCAGGTTCCGCGCGGCGTCTCGTAGCCAAGGTGCTCGCTGCCAGCGCCAATGACGAAGCGCGCGTCCAGGCATCCCGTGTCATCAAAGGTCAGGACGTCAAAGCCGCCGCGCAGCACGAGCGCGAGCTCCGACTTGGTCTGATGCCGGTGCGGACGGAAGTAGGAGTTGCGGTTGGCTACGACGAAGAAGCGTTGTACGGGGTCTTGCGCGGAAGCGTGGACATTATGATTGGCGCGTCCGCGCGCGCTCGCTGTTGCCTTGGCACTGAGCTCATCGAGGAGTGCGCCGGAGAAGAGCTTCATGAATAGTCCATCCTCCGCTCAAAGCACAGAAAGATAGCTGATTTTGCGCGTGTAGTTGCGCAATCGCGCATCCGACGCGGCGTCGCTGCGGATGCTGCGCCTGGCTGCAACGTGGGGCTAATGGTCCGCGGCGGCGGGTGCCGCTCTGGTGATGCGCCACACGGTGTTGCCGACATCGTCGGCGACCAGCAGCGCCCCGTCCCGACCGATCGCAACACCGACCGGCCGCCCGTAGGCTCTACCGCCAGCACTTACGAACCCCGTCAGCACGTCAACGGGCAACCCATACGGCTTGCCTTGGGAGAAGGGAACGAAGATCACCTTGTAGCCGCTTCTGGGTCGCCGATTCCACGAGCCATGCTGACCGACGAACATGCCATCGTGGTACATCGGCAGAAGCGCGCTCGAATCCAGATAGACGAGGCCGAGCGACGCGGTGTGCGAGCCGACGGCGTAGTCGGGCGCAATTGCTCGTGCCACCAGATCCGGACGCTGGGGCGTAATGCGCGTGTCGACGCGCTGCCCGTAGTAGCTATACGGCCAGCCGTAGAAGCCACCATCCTTCAGAGCCGTCACGTAGTCGGGGACGAGGTCGCTGCCCAGTTCGTCGCGCTCATTCACTACCGTCCACAGCGCACCGGTGCGAGGCTCCCAGGCAAGCCCATTCGGGTTGCGCAGGCCGGAGGCGAAGATACGATGCGAGTGGTCCTCCACGCTCACCTCCCAGACCGCGGCGCGCTCGGCTTCCTGGGCAATCCCGTTTTCGCCTTCGTTGCTGTTTGAACCGACCGTGACATAGAGATGCGCGCCATCCGCGCTGGCGATCAAGTTCTTGGTCCAGTGATGGTTGATGCGGCCTGCGGGCAGATCCACGATTTTGCTGCCAGCGCCACTGAGGTGCGTTTCGCCCGTGAGGTAGTCGAAGCGTAGAACCGCGTCCGTGTCGGCCACATAAAAATGATTACCGATCAACGCCATCCCGAACGGCGAATGCAGATGATCCAAGAACACCGTGCGTATGACGGCCGCGCCATGCGCATCGACATCACGCAGCAGCGTGATCCGATCGGCGCTCGGCGTGCCCGAGCCCGCGCGCCTCTGGAATCGCCGCGTGAGCCAGCCCTTGATGCCACGGTTGTCGTCGGGCTTCGGTGGAGCGTCGGTTTCCGCGACCAGCACATCGCCGTTCGGCAGCACGTAGAGCCAGCGCGGGTGCTCAAGATTTTCGGCCAGCGCATGAACCGCGAGTCCCGCTGCCGGCTGAGGCGCGGCGCCCGCCGGCCAGCCCTCGGCTGGCGCAATGTTTACGGTCGGAACCAGCGTGCGGATTGGATCGGGCAGTACCGGATGGGGGCCAAAGCCCGCCGCATCCGGCAGCCGCGCCGTTTCATGGCAACCGGCGGCCAGACAGGCGACGATGGCAAGCAGCCCAGCTGGGGCACGACTGAAATTCAACGGTCGGCGCATCGGGATACTCGTACCGGGTACCCCCGTGGCGGCAAGTTTCGTACCCACGGACGGCCGCATCGAAGCTGCTGTCCGGGCTGCCTCTTGCGCCGCGCCGAGAGCGGCTGGCTCGCTGAGCGGCAGGGTGCTATTATTAAACCATATGGTTTAATAATAGCTACAAGGCGCACGCCATGCCGCAACCGGAATGTGCCAGCGTACGAGTCACCCGGCATTTTGATGCCACTGCCGAGCGCGTCTTTGATGCCTGGCTGGATCCCAAAAAAGCCGGCCAATGGCTCTTCGCGACTCCACCGGACAGATGGTCCGGGTCGAGATCGACGCGCGCATTGGCGGCACGTTCCTGTTCGTCGACCGCCGCAGCGGCGAGGATATTGAGCACCACGGCGAATACCTCGAGATAAGCCGGCCCAAGCGGCTCGTCTTCAAATTTGTGGTGCCAAAATTCTCACCGAACTACGTGCGCGTCGCGATCGATATCGTCACCGCAGGAAGCGGCTGCGATCTGACACTGCTGCATGAGGGTTTGCTACCCGAACAGCAGCCGCGCGTCCAAGGCGGCTGGCAGTCAATCCTTGAGGCGCTCGCTGCACACCTTGTTACCGCGCCGAGCGCTTAGCGCGCTCACGCGCTTGGTTGCACGCCGATAAGCCACAGGTGCAGCCGCCACACGAAGAGCGCGTAGAGCGCAAGGCCCCCCACGATCGCGGCAACATCATTGATCGCCGCTGCCGGCAAGGTCGCAATCGGCGCCTGCGTGCGCCGCTTTAGCGAGATCCGATCGACGATGGCCCAGATGAGAAACGCGCCGAAGAGCAGAACCGCCGCGAGAGACCCGTTGGAGAGCAGGTGAGCCGTGGCCCAGAACTTAGTCGCCGCAAGCAGCGGATGGCGCAGCGCCGTGCTGATCCGCCCGGGCAGGTACGCGGCAAGGGCTAGCGGAAAAACGGGCAGCAGGAGTATGAACGTGGCGTAGTGGAGCCACTCGGGCGGCGTATAGAGCGTTATCGGCAAATGCCGGGCAATGCCGTAACCCCAGATGATGGCGGCGAACCCCACAGCGGACGTGACTGCATAGAAACCCTTCCATTGCGAGGCGCCCATGAGCAGCGCCATCCGTTCGCGCCAGTGGGGTGCGACGATCGAAACGGAATGCGCGCCGAGAAAAAGCACTAGACCTACGATCAAGACGAGCATTGCGTGGCGCCCTTCGTGACTGCCGTGCGTGCCATGGTACGCCAGAACGGACGACCATTAAGTGCGCGGGCGCGACGTACCAGCCGCGTTAGCGCTTGAGGCGAGCGCGTTTGAGGCGGCGCGCGCCGCTGCGATCCTCCTTGCGCAACACCTCACCTAAGAGCTCCAGCTGCTCCATCCAGAAGCGCTCGTAGAAGCGCAGCCACGCGTCAGCCGTGGCAAGCGCCGCGGGCTCGATGCGGCACACGTGCGTTCGGCCCTGCACGCGGCGGCGCACCAGGCCCGCTTGTTCGAGGACCTTCACGTGCTTCGAGGCGGCAGCGAACGACATGCGGTGCGGGGCAGCAAGCTCGCCGATGTTGTGCTCCCCCGTTGCCAGCGCGCGCAGCATCGCGCGGCGTGTCCGATCCGCCAGCGCGTGAAAAACGCTGTCGAGAGCTGCGGCACGTTGTTCCATCAGGCCGAGGCTAAGTCGAGTTTCGCAAAAGATCAACCACTTGGTTTAATTGCACGTTCTGCGCCATGCTAAAAGGCGCGACATGGCTAAGATACGAATTGGGATTTCCGGCTGGCGCTACGAGCCGTGGCGTGGTGTTTTCTATCCGGCCGATCTGCCGCAACGTCTCGAGCTGCACTATGCGTCGCGGTTGCTGCCGACGATCGAGATCAATGGCTCGTTCTATTCCCTGCAACGCCCGGCGAGCTATGCGAAGTGGCGCAATGAGACTCCGGAGGACTTCGAGTTCACCGTCAAGGGGCCGCGCTACATCACGCACATCCGACGGCTGAAGGAGGTGGCCGAGCCACTCGCGAATTTCTTTGCCTCCGGACTTTTCAACCTCGGCAACAAACTGGGGCCAGTCCTCTGGCAATTCCCGCCGAACTTCAAATACGAGCGCGCGCGCATGGAGTCCTTTTTAGAAATGCTGCCACACGATACCGATGGCGCAGCCGCCCTGGCGGCCAACCACTCGGAGTGGATGAAAGAGCGTGCGCAGTTGGACCCGGGAAAGCAGCGTCCGCTGCGCCATGCGATCGAAATACGCAACGAGAGTTTCCTCGATGAATCGTTTGTTGGGCTCCTGCGCGCGCATAACGTCGCCTTCGTGATCGCCGAGACAGCGCGTCGCTGGCCGATGGTGCAGGACATCACAGCGGATTTTGTCTATATGCGCCTGCACGGCGACAAAGAGCTCTACGAAGGCGGCTATCAGGACAAGGCGCTTGAAAACTGGGCGCGCCGCATCCGTGCATGGCATTGCGGCACCGAACCCGAGGACGCCGCGAAGGTCTCGAAGACCCGGGCGCCGAAGGCGAAGCAGCGCGACGTCTATTGCTTCTTTGACAACACCGACGTGAAGCTGCGAGCCCCTAAGGATGCACAGACGCTGATGCGAATGCTGGGCGTGCAGAGCCCGGGCGCAGGCGAATAGCGTATCAGGCGTCGGTCAAATCGTAGAACTGCGCAGTGCCCGGGCGCACGACTTTGAAGTTGCCGCGCTGCACCTTGAATCCCTGCCCTTTGATTTCGCCGATTAAAGTCGCCAACATCTCGTCGTTGGGCTGCGCAGTAGATAGGCCCATGATCTGGCGACCGATGCCTGAAATAAAGTGCACCGTCAGCACGCAGCTCTTAGCGGCGTCGTCGGCGATCACCGCGAGCATGGTATTGCCGGGGCAGCGCAGCGCGCAGTAAAAGCGATCCGTCGCCATCGAGCGGATCTTTGCCGTCATTGCGCTCGGCTGCACGCCCGTCAGCACCCCAATGTTCTGCATCTCACTCAGCACATCCATGTTGACGCCTGCGGCATCAAGACACTTGGAGTTGTGCAAAATGAAGTTCTCCACCGCGAATGGCGCGAGCTTGTCGATGGCGCGCGCCTCTTCCGGGGTGAGATTCTTGATGAACTCCAGGCCGCGCAGCGTGAACTGCCCGGGCGTCCTTACCTCCGCCGCGAGCACGCGACCCCAAATCGTGTGCAGCTCATCCGATGACACGCCCGCCGCACAATCGCGCCAGCGCAGCAGCCAGTTGTCGGAAACAGCAAGGCTCGAGGGTTCCGACTCATCCGACAGCAGCGCCTGCTCAGCGCGCACCACCGCGCTCGCGAGCGCAATTTCCCTGCGTATCGACTCTGCGCGAAGATTGCGAGCGGCGATCGCCGCGGTATCAGCTCGGTACTGGTCTTGACCTGATTCTGCAGTCGCGCTGGACGCGGATTCGCTGCGAGCCGCCGCGCGCGCCACCGTCAGATCTGCGAGCTCCTGACGCCGTACCTCAAGGGCAGCTTGATCCTCGCGCAATGCGGGCCACGGCCGAAGCAGGCTGCCGATCCCTTTGTCGGCAATGTTCTGCCAAAGTCTGACGAGAAGTTTATCCCCGGGGATCACGGTGACTTCCATGGGCAATGCTCAGGTGTGCGCGGAATCAAACGGCATGATTGCTTGCGGGCATCATGCAGGGGGTAGCCTGCGTGTTGCAAGCAGCTGAGTCGCCAAGAGGTGTCAACCCTCGTTAAGAAACAGGTCCGGCACGCTAACGAGGTCGCGCACTTCAGCGATCTTCAGGCCGAATCTGCCGCAACTCTGTTCGCACGGCACCGACGTCGCGAGCGCGCGCTCTTCAGGGCGGGTCAAATACCCGCAAAGCTTCGCGCCGCAGATACGGCCTCTGGCTATGCAGGCGCGTCGGTAAGCGTTAGCTGCAAGTCAAAGAGCAGGCACGGCATCGCACTCAAAAACACCGTGTGCCCGATCCTAGATCACGAGCCGCCGCCACCGTCGCAAGAGCATATTTCAAGCTCATCGATAACGCGTTTCGCGCCGGCGATTTTTTTTGCTGATTCGCCGAGCGATTAGCAGGTCCCAGTTGTCAAATACCACGCCCTGCAGATACACGACCCCGTTGGTAACCGTGACGGTTACGTGGCCATCCTAAAAATAGGGGTCGGAGTGCAGAGCCGTTTCCACCCGCTGTTTCACCTCCAAATCGGCCGCCGCTCTCTGCCCCGTGACGACGATGGTTCGAGGATTGGCCGGCGGCGTTTCGGCTTCGTCCGCCCGCACGGTGGCGCCGAAACATGCGAGCATCGTAAGGGCGGCCGCAAGCAATCCTCTCGCAAGCCGCCGCCGGATCCGTGACAAGCGCGCGAGACTGGCGGCGAACACCTTCAAAAGAAAAACCCGTTGTAGCGGGTAAACGCGCCAACGGGTCAAGTACTGAATTCGCTAAACAGCCACTCGGGTTGGGAGTGGCGTTCGGTGTTGGGGTCTCCGAATTCAGAGGCTACACACTAGTCACTGTTGCGAGCCTTGTCTGTGCGGCGTCGAACATTTGAGCCTTCGAAAGTCGAAGTAATGCAGCGACCGAAGAAAGTGCCGAAGACCGTCGGCAAGGGTGGACGCAGTCGGTTGCTGCAGCGTCGAGCGATTGGGTATCCGCGCCGGCAAAAAGCGCCGCAAACCTCGCGGATAGACGAAGCAAGCTACTTCGCGGTCTCGCCAGAACTCGGGACTGACGACTCGGGCAGAACCGCTCTGGATGTGACAGTGGGAGCAACCTGCGCCACCGGCTGAGCGCCTGCCCCGAGCCACTGGCCGATCAGCACGAAGGCCGTAAAGATCAGGCAAAAGATCACGTATGTGATGAAGGGGAAGTGGGCCACCGCCCCGGTGGCGGCCAAGGTTCCGCTCGGGCGGACGTCTAAGGCAGCTTGGCGCGGCAGGAGCGCGATCAAGCGAGTAGCAATCGTTTCGGGGTCCGAATGCGCCGCTGCTCCGCCAGGTAGTGCAGCAATGAGCGAAGCCAACGTCCGGGTTGCAGCCTCCACGGGCAGCCGTGCCAATTTGGCCGCCTCCTCCCACGGATCGATGTCCATTCGCGCAAGGGCTGAGAGAACGCTGAGCAGCATTCCATTTCTGTCCTCACCTATCGGCGCCAATAGAAAACCGTCAAATTCGGATCGAAGGTAAGACACTGAATTGGAACTTGTCATCAGATGCGTAACCTAGGTCTGCGTTGTGCATTCAGGCCGCCTCTCGGTCTCTCGCACCGCTCGTGGGGCCTGAATGGGTCTACCGGCGAACAATAGGCTCGCAGGAGGCGAATCGTCGGTGCGCTCTCGCACATGCATCACCGTACTGCGCCACGCGCGTGATCGTGGGCGAGGCCGGCTCATTATCGGCGGACTACGTCAGGTGCACCCGGTGCCCGAGGTTGGAGTTGGTTGCATACCAGAATGGTCCCAGCGCCCTAGGCAAATTGGTTCATGGACCCGTTTAAGGCGCGGAGAGAGGCGGCACCTTTTTGACGGACGGCCACGCGTACCCCAGTGGTACCACGCCGGCCGCGATGGTTTTAGCCGTGTGACGGTCACCTCCTGCCGGGGTCGATCACCCTCCGCCAGGAAACTCGATTTTCCGCGAGCCCTATAAAATGATCCCCGAAATCGCGTTCGATCGGGCGCCTCTGCGTATGACAGATGCATGGTGGTGGAGCGTTGGTGGGGGTCTAGGTAGAACCCCCACGCGCCACCATCCTTGAACCACCACGGCAAGAGCCCACGGGAAATTTATTTTTCCGCCCCGCGGCCCGCCGGGGATTTTAATTCCCGCCAGTCACACGTCCACACCACTCAAACGGACCACGATCTGCTGTATATGGTTGATCGCCATTGCCACGCTCGGACCCGCCGCGCCAGCGTTGACTCGCCGAAGCGCCGAGATCCCTTTCTTCATGAGGCTGCCAATCGTCACCGGATCACGTGTTGCTTCCGAAGTGTCGCTGCACTCTGTCTGTGCGTCGGACATCAACTGAAGCGCAGGGCCGAAGTCGGCCTTCGGCGGCGCGCCTCTCTGGGCAAGCTCGATTGCCAGTTGCGCTTGGCGCAGGTGGTGCACGACGAAGTCATGCGTCTCAACGTCCATACCCATTTGCTCGACCCTCCCTGGCGCGGCCTACGCGCGCCGGAGCGACTCTACCCCCGCCCCCTACCAGCCCCGGTAAGGCCGATCGCCGCGCCTGCGTCCGATGACCGCAACAAGCTGACGCCATAACGCCGCCGCTCGGCCGCGCCTTCCATCGTCGCGCCGTTCACGCGCCGGGTTGTGTAGTCTAGTCTCGGTTCCATTCCCACAGATATGCACTTATCCGCTATTTGTGAGGGTTTACGGTTTTCGCGTACCCTGGTTTGGGGTAGGTGGTGCCTGGGGTCGGAAGCGTTGGGGGTAGCAGCGTCAATGCGTTAGAAAAGTATTGGGGGTAGCGACGCGGTATTACCGTGTACCCCGTAGGCTGGGTCTGCTTCGCTAGGACAACCACGGTTTGAAGTAGACCCTTACTCGGGCCATTTGGGTTTGGATGTGCTTCTGGATGTGCTCCCTACTTGCTTCGGAACTTCTCAGCTCCGTTTGCAGGTAGGATCTGAAAGCGCTTTCAGCCGATAACCAATCAACCTGATTCCGGTAGAGCACCGCGAGTAGCCTAAGTGCCCGCTCCCCGTCGCTGCGCTGCAATGCAAACATTTTGTCTGCCGTACCGAAACATCCTGATATTTGCTGTTCCCATTTCATACGGCACTCCTCATGCGAACCGGGCGGACTGCGATAAGTGTACTTCTGCGAGGGTATGACCGGGTACCCCGCCGCGGGCATCTATTTGTGTTAGCCCGAACTCGGTCTGACAGTGGGGTGTCTGATTTTGACCTAGGCTGTGTGAAAACCCAAATCGCTGGCCGTGTAGGTTCGATAGCGCGCGATTCGAGTTCAACAAAATCACGTGAAATTGAAGCTACGTGCCCGAAGTGACTATCCCAGTAATCCTCGGGTAAGGCATCCGGCGCAAGCAGACGCGACTGGAGGCTCCGGATCTAGGCTGCGTGAAACCTACTGAGGCACTATTGGTGCAGTGCATCCCGTGATTTTGCGCCAATTCTTAAGGGTCTTCTGTTTTCCCGTACCCCCGGTTTGGGGGTAGGTGGTGCCCGAGGTCGGAGTCGAACCGACACGCTTTTAAGGGCGGTGGATTTTCATAGCACTTCGGCTTTCGCCGCCCTGAGCATCGTCGCCAGGTTCGTGGTCTGGAGCACGCCTTCACCGTGGCCCTGCGGCTTTAGGTGCCCGCCGTCTGCTCTCTACACCTTCCCTCCTGTCGGGGGCTTGGCTCGGCGTGAGCTCGAACATACGTTCAGGGCCTTCGCCGACTTTGACGGGCTTCACCTCAAAAATTTCTTAATGAGGGCTCAAGTTCGTTCGTTTGAGTCCACTGCGTCTACCAATTCCGCCACTCGGGCTTTTGTGAGCGGCAATTCTACCGCAACATGAGGGTATGGAGCTCCGCGACTTCTGTTATCAGATTCCAGCCGAGCGGATCGCTCAGGCGCCTCTTGCCGAGCGATCCGCTAGCCGCCTTCTCGCGCTCGATGGACACAGCGGAACCTACAGGGATCTCATGATGCGAGATCTACCCAGGCTCATGCGGCCAGGCGATCTACTGGTCTTCAACGACACGCGTGTGGTTGCTGCGCGACTGCTGGGCACAAAACAGACCGGCGGGCGCGTTGAGCTTCTTTTGGAGCGCACGCTCGAGGGCAATCGGGCGCTGGTGCAGCTCAAGGACAGCAAGACGCTGCGCGCGGGGATGGCGATTGCAACCGCGGGCGGGAATGTGCGGATACTCGAGCGCTGTGGGGAGCTCTGGAGTGTTGATTTCGCCGCCGACCCGACCGATTTCTTTGAAAAGTGGGGGGCCGTGCCGCTGCCTCCGTACATCAAGCGCGCGCCGGAACCAAACGACCGCGAACGCTATCAGAGCATTTTTGCGCGGGAGAAAGGCGCAGTGGCGGCGCCCACGGCCAGTCTGCATTTTGATCCACCGCTTATCGAGGCATTGAATAGGCACGGCGTGGAGTTCGCTTTCGTCACGCTGCACATCGGCGCCGGCACGTTTCAGCCGGTAAGAACGCCTAACCTTGCTGAGGTCGTGCTGCACGCGGAGCGCGTCGCGGTGAGCGCGCAGACCTGTGAAGCCATCCGCCGCGTGCGCAACGCGGGCGGCCGCGTGGTAGCGGTAGGGACGACGGTTGTTCGAGCGCTCGAAGCTGCCGCTTCACAGGCTTGCGCAAAAACCACGATCGTCGCGCCATTCAAAGGCGAAACTCGTCTCTTCATCCTCCCGGGGTTTCAATTCCGGGTGGTCGATGCGCTCCTCACAAACTTTCATGTGTCCGAATCCACGCTGTTGATGCTGGTGTGCGCTTTCGCTGGTCGCGAACATACGCTTGCAGCGTACGCACATGCGATCGCGGCCGGCTATCGCTTCTATAGCTACGGCGATGCGATGTTTGTCGAACGGCAGGCAGGAGCGCCGCAGTGAAGCCATCTTTCGTGATTCACACGACGGACGGTGCCGCGCGCGCCGGCGAGCTCCTGACGGCTCATGGGCCCGTCGCCACGCCGGCCTTCATGCCCGTAGGAACCTATGGAACAGTCAAGGCGATGACGCCCGAGGAACTCACCGGACTTGGGGCACAGATCGTTCTCGGTAACACCTTTCATCTGATGCTGCGCCCCGGAACTGCCGTCATCGAGCGGCACGGCGGCCTGCACCGCTTCATGGGCTGGCCAGGTGCGATCCTTACGGATTCGGGAGGGTTCCAGGTGTTCAGCCTCGCAACGCTGCGCAAGATCAGCGAAGAGGGTGTGCAGTTTCGCTCGCCGGTCGACGGTGCCGAGGTACGGTTGAGGCCTGAGGACTCAATGGACGTGCAGCTTGCGCTGCGCTCCGACATTGCGATGGCGCTGGATGACTGCACGGCCTTTCCGGCGAGCGAGGATGAAGCGCGGGTGTCAATGATGCGCTCCATGCGCTGGGCGTTGCGCAGCCATGCCCGCTATCACCGCGGTGAGCCGCCCGGGGGTCTCTTTGGCATTGTGCAGGGCGGCATGTTTCCGCGCCTGCGCAGCGCGTCGCTCGCCGCGCTCCTGCAAGAGGAGTGGGCCGGACTTGCCCTCGGGGGACTAGCGGTAGGCGAGCCCGAAGAGGTGCGTCTGCAGGTTCTCGAGGACATCATTCCGCAGATGCCTGCCACCTTGCCACGCTACTTGATGGGCGTGGGCCGGCCCGAGGACATCGTGGCGGCCGTGGTGCGCGGCGTCGATCTTTTCGACTGCGTGATCCCGACGCGGCACGCGCGTAACGGTCATCTGTTCACTTCAACGGGCTCGATCAATATTCGCAATGCGAGCCATGAGCAGGACCTGGGTCCCATCGATGCGACTTGCAGCTGCTATACCTGCCGTAATTTCTCGCGCGCCTACCTGAAGCACCTGGACCGCTGCAAGGAAATCCTGGGTGCACGGCTGAACACGATCCACAACCTGCACGTGTACCTGTCACTGATGCGCGCACTGCGCGAGGCCATCACCGAAGCTCGCCTGGCAAGCTTTGCCGCCGGCTACCTCGGTGAGCGCCGGAGTGCGGCGGATGCTGTGGCATAATGCCGCCCCCTCACCGTAGGTGCAGCCATGAATTCTCTAATCCCCGAGGCTTGGGCCCAGGGCACTGGCGTGACCGGCAATGGGCAGCTCGCGCCTCTGCTCATGATGGTCGTCTTCATTGCCATCTTCTATTTCCTGCTGATCCGGCCCCAACAAAGAAAGTCAAAAGAGCATCAGGCGATGATCGCCAAGCTCGCCCAAGGCGATGAGATAGTGACCGCGGGTGGCCTGCTCGGTCGCGTACTTGAGGTTGGCGACACGTTTGTGACGCTTGAGATCGCGGACGGTGTGCGTGTCAAGGTGCAACGGTTCCAGGTGGTGTCGCTCATGCCAAAAGGCACCCTGAAAAGCGCCTGACCATGCTCGAGTACGCCCGCTGGAAATACATTCTCGTCGCGACGGTTCTTGTCCTCGCGTTCATCTTCGCGCTACCGAACTTCTTTGGCGAGGATGCGGCGCTACAGCTCGCGCGCAAGGACCACGCCAATATCGATGTGCCCGCTGAACAGGCGGTTGAGAAGTTCTTGACCGAGCAGAAAGTCGGCTACACCAAGACTTATATAGACTCGGGGCGGCTCATGATCCGCTTCCCCAACGTCGTTGAGCAGCTTAAGGCGCGGGATGCCGTCAACGACCACTTTGGCGATCAATATTTGACCGCCCTGTCCTTTGCATCGCGCGCGCCCGAACTTCTGCGCGGGCTCGGGCTGCGGCCGATGTCCCTCGGCCTGGATCTGCGCGGCGGTCTCTATCTGCTCTACCAGGTGGACGTCAATGGTGCCGTGAACCAGCTGCTCGAGGGCTACGAGCAGGACATTCGGCGCGCTCTGGCACAGGCAAATCTGCCTTTCACCGATGTCGTGCCCGTGAGTGTTGACAGTCCGCGGCCGAATGGCGTGCAAGTGCTGCTCGCCGCCGGCGCGGATGCGGAAGCGGTGCGCAAGGCGCTCGCAAAACCGCTTGCGGACCTCAAGCTCGAAAGCGTGACGTTGCCGAGCGGTCCTGCGGTGCAGGCGACGATGACGCCGGTGCAGATACGTCAGCGCCAAGATTATGCAATTCAGCAGAACCTCACCATCCTGCGTAATCGCGTGAATGAGCTGGGCGTCTCCGAACCCATCGTGCAGCGCCAGGGCCTCGATCGCATCAACGTTCAGCTGCCGGGCGTGCAGAACTCTGCCGAGGTGAAAAACATCCTGGGAAAAGTGGCGACGCTCGAGTTTCGCCTCGAGGACATGCAAAACAACGCCTTGCAGGCGGCTGGCCGCGGGCGCGCGCCGCTTGGCTCGAAGCTCTACAAGATGAAGGACGGTCGCCCGGTGCTGTTGAAGCGCGACATCATCGCGACGGGGGATGAGCTTACCGATGCGCGCACCGCGGCGACGCAGGAAGGGCCGGGCGTGTCGCTCAAACTCGATGCGCGCGGCGGCGATGCGATGCTGAAGACCACGCGTGCCAACCTCGATCGCCGCATGGGCGTGGTGCTGATTGAGCGCGGCCATGAGAGCACGACGGTGAACGGCAAGAGGGAGACGCGCGAGGTTACCAACGAGCAGGTCATTAACCTGGCGACGATTCGCGGCGTCTTCAGTAATAACTTTCAGATCACGGGACTAGGCGCCGGCGAGGCGCGGGATTTGGCGCTGCTGCTGCGTTCGGGTCAGCTGGCTGCGCCCCTGGATCCTGTCGAGGAGCGTGCCGTCGGCCCGAGCTTGGGTCAGGACAATATTGAAAAAGGCGTGCGCGCGCTTATCATTGGCATGGCCGCAGTGTTCGCCTTCATGGCGATCTACTATCGCATTTTCGGACTCGTTGCCGATGGCGTGCTCCTCTGCAACGTCGTACTGCTGACTGCGCTCCTGTCCATGATGCGCGCATCGCTGTCACTGCCCGGCATTGCGGGCATCATCCTGACAGTGGGCATGGCGGTGGACGCCAACGTGCTGATTTATGAGCGCATCCGCGAGGAGTTGCGTGCCGGCGTGTCGCCGCAGTCGGCCATCCGCCTGGGCTTTGAGAAAGCCTTCTCCGCGATCGCCGACTCCAACATCACAACGCTGATCGCCGGTCTGGTGCTCTGGGTGTTCGGCACGGGGCCAATTCGCGGCTTTGCCATCGTGCTGACACTCGGCATCGCAACATCCATGTTTACCTCGCTTATGGGCAGCCGCGCTCTCATCACGCTGATGTACGGGGGTCGGCGCAAGCTGACCAAGCTTCCGATCTAGGGGCAACGCACGTGGAATTTTTCAAGAAGCCGACGCAATTTCCGTTCATGGCCACACGCAAGGTGTGGTACGCGCTGTCCGTAATGCTGATGATCGCCTCGTTCGCCTCCTTCGCAACCCGGGGGCTTAATCTGGGCATCGACTTCACGGGCGGCGTCAGCGTCGAGGCGAATTTCCCGAGCACGGCCAACATCGATGCCATCCGCGTGCGTTTGCAGGCGGCGGGCTTCAAGGAGCCGGAGGTGCAGAACTTCGGTTCCTCGCGCGACATCGCGATCCGTCTGCCGCCAGCGCCGGCTCAGAACGGCGCCGCCATCCGCGCCCAGCTCGAACAGATTGTGAAGTCCGTCGATCCGGGGGCGCAGATCGTCCGGCTCGACGTGGTGGGCCCGCAGGTCGGCAACGAACTCAGAAGGAGCGCCATCATGGCGCTCGGATTCACGCTGCTTCTCATATTCATCTACATCGCTTTTCGGTTTAACACCTGGCGGCTATCGCTGGGCGCGATCCTCGCCGTGCTGCACGATCCGATTCTCGTGCTTGGCATCTTTTCGGTTACGCAGACAGCATTTGATCTTGCGGTGGTCGCGGCGATTCTGGCGGTGATCGGCTACTCGTTGAACGACACCGTCGTGGTCTTCGATCGTATTCGCGAGCGCTTCCACGCCAACCGCCGCCTCGCGCCGCCAGTGGCGCTCGACCAGTCGATCAATCAGACCTTGTCGCGAACCATCATGACCAAAGTCGTGACCGCAATCGTGGTGGTGGCGCTGCTGTTCCTCGGGGGCGCCGTGCTGCGCGGCTTCTCAGAGGCGCTCATGATCGGCATCATCGCCGGCACGTATTCTTCCATCTACATCTCGAGCGCGATTGCGCTTGATTGCGGCCTCACCTCGGAGCACGTATTCCCCACGGTAAAAAAGGCCGCGGCCGACGCCCTGCCGTAGGAGCAAGCACTGAAGGGCCGCAATGCTCTTGCTCCTGAGCGAGCCGCAGGCCTGGCTGTCGCTCGTCATTCTGACGGCGCTCGAAATCGTGCTGGGCGTCGACAACGTCATCTTCATCGCGCTCCTCGTCGATCGACTGCCGGCGCGCCTGCAGGAACGCGCCCGCCTCATGGGTCTTACTCTTGCAATGCTGACGCGCGTCGCGCTGCTGTACTTCATCGTATGGCTGACGGGCCTGACAACTGCTTGGATTACGCTCCTTGGAGTTGCGCTCTCGGGCCGCGACCTGATTCTCCTGCTCGGCGGTCTGTTTCTGCTTGTAAAGGGCGTTACGGAGATCCATCAGACGCTCGAACGGGCGCGCTCTGAGCGCCAGGCCCGCCGGTATTCCAAGTTTGCGCTGATCATCGTGCAGATCGCGCTCATCGATATTGTGTTGTCGCTCGATTCGGTGTTCACGGCCGTGGCGCTTGCCAATCAGCTTGCGATCATGGTGACCGCGATCATCATTGCGATCCTTGTGATGATGTGGCTCGCGCGCGCGATCGCGCAGTTCATTGCGCGCTATCAGACGCTGAAGATCCTGGGGCTGACTTTCCTTATACTGATCGGCGTCGCGCTCGTCGCCTCGGGACTGCACTTCGAGATCCCCAAAGGCTATCTGTACTTCGCCATGGCGTTTGCCGTCGGCGTGGAAATGATCAACATTCGCTTGCGACGGCACCTTGAGGCGCGCCGCGGCGTGCGGCGCTAAATTAACGATAGCCTGCCCGACCCCACGTGCATCTAAATTGCCGACGGGCGAAAGCCCTGTTATCGTCCTTCGAGCGCTCAACGCTATAGAGGGGACTTCGACGAATGCCGGGCAAGGGAATAGGGCGCATTTTCTTGCGCAAGTCAGTCGATCAGATCCAAGCCGAGCACCAGCAAGGAGAGCTGAAGCGCTCGCTCGGCGCCCTGAACCTAATGCTACTCGGTATTGGCTGCATCATTGGCGCTGGCATTTTTGTCCTTACGGGCCGTGCGGCGGCCCAGTTCGCCGGCCCTGGGATCATGGTTTCGTTCGTGATAACCGGGGTGCTTTGCGCTTTCGTTGCGCTATGTTATGCGGAACTCGCCTCGGCGCTGCCGGTGTCGGGGTCTGCCTATTCTTATACCTATGCGTCGATGGGTGAGGCGCCTGCCTGGATCATGGGTCTGCTGCTTTTGCTGGAATACGGCCTTGCGGCGTCGACTGTCGCGGTGAGCTGGTCGGGATATTGCGTTAGCCTTTTGCGCAACATGGGGATTGTCATCCCTGCGTCACTAACGGCTGCGCCCGGCGTACCCGTAATGGACCAGGCTGGCCATGTCATAGCCACCGGTCTGATCAACCTTCCGGCAATCGTTATAGTTGGTCTTGTCACTGCGGTCTTGGTGCGCGGGGTTTCGGAATCGGCGGCGGTCAATAACGTTATCGTCATTATCAAGGTATCCGTAGTGCTAGCCTTTATTTGCATAGGCGCACGCTATGTGAACCCGGCACTCTGGACTCCGCTAGTGCCCGCACAAAGTCCACCGCCGGCGCCGGGCACGGCCATGGGCCTTTGGCCGCAACTTGGGCGCGCAGTAGTTTCTATCGTCACCGGCGACAATTCCACCAAATATGGCATCGTAGGCGTAATCCATGGTGCCGCCGTGATTTTCTTCGCTTATTTGGGCTTCGAGGCGGTATCGACGGCCGGTGCAGAATCGCGCAACCCCGGCAAGGACATGCCTATCGGAATCCTCGGCGCCTTGGCGATCTGCACCGTCCTCTATATCGCGACTAGCGGAGTCCTTGTTGGGATCGTTCCCTATAACTTATTGGACGTACCTGCTCCGCTCGCCGTGGCGGCCGACTACATTGGCCTTCGCTGGTTCGCGGTCGTGGTAAAGGTCGGCGCCATTGCTGGACTCACAAGCGTAATGCTTGTGCTGCTCTACGGCCAAACCCGCATCTTCTACACGATGTCCAAGGACGGTCTCTTGCCGCGGGCACTCGGCTATGTGCACAAGAGATTCCGCACCCCTTGGATCAATACCATCATCGTGGGTCTCGCTGCCATGGGCGCGGCCGGTTTCATGTCGTTGGACACATTAGGCGACCTTACCAACGTGGGTTCGCTCTCCGCCTTCGCGTTGGTCTGCATCACAGTAATTTATTTGCGCATCACCGAACCCGGACTCGTGCGGCCGTTCAGAACGCCCTTGTATCCGTTCACTCCAGTGTTAGGGGCGGCCATGTGCGTGATGTTGTTGATGAGCTTGATGGCCACACCCACAACACGAAACTTCTTTCTGATTTATCTTGCAGTGGGGACCGCGATCTATTTCGTCTATGGCATCCGCATGTCCGCGCTCGGCCGCGGCATTGTTGTACACGGCAGCGAGCCGAAGCCCATGGAGCTGCCGCAAGCAGGCGATTGATGCTGATACCGCGCGCGTATAGATGGTGACCCGAGGCCTTATGCCCTCACTCGTCGCGTAGTTCCTTGGGAACGTGGCGCGCGAAAGCGGCGAGCAGGGCGGTGTAAACGCGCGGCGTGCCCGCCACAATGTTGCCCTTCTGCGTGTAGATCTCACCGCTCAATGTGCCGATGCGGCCCCCCGCCTCCTGAATGAGCAGCGAACCTGCCGCGGTGTCCCAGGGCGAGAGCCCAATCTCCCAAAACGCATCGACGCGGCCTGCCGCGACATACGCAAGATCAAGCGCCGCAGAGCCCGGGCGGCGCACGCCAGCGCTTTTCAGCATGACCGTTTTCAGCATTCCCATGTAGGCATCGATGTAGCGCTGATTGGCGCGGTAGGGGAAACCCGTTGCGATGAGCGCACCGTCGAGCGTGCGCTGGGTGCTGACGCGCATGCGGCGGTTGTCCAGATGTGCGCCGGCGCCGTTTGAGGCCGTGAAGAGCTCCTGGCGCAGCGGGTCATAGACGACGCCATGCTCGAGCCTGCCCTTGTGCTGGCAGGCAATCGATACGCAGAACACCGGGTTGCCATGCACGAAATTCGTCGTGCCATCGAGCGGATCGATGATCCACAGCGTATCGTCTTCGCCGCTGGCGCCGCTTTCCTCGGCAAGGATGGCATGATCGGGATATGCCTTATGGATGACGGCGATGATCTCCCGCTCGGCGGCGCGGTCGACTTCGGTGACGAAGTCATTACGGCCTTTCGATGCAACGTGCAGACTGTCGAGGCGCGACATGCTGCGCACGATGATCTCGCCCGCGCGACGGGCTGCGCGGACGGCGATGTTGAGAAGAGGCTGCATGAAGTTGAGAATAGCATCCGTTGATCCGAATCGTCCTTGTTGAACCGTCGCACCCGGGCAATATCGGTGCCTGCGCACGCGCCATGAAGAACATGGCGCTCGATGAGCTCGTGCTGGTGCGCCCGAAGCTCTTCCCGCACCCCGAGGCGCTGGCACGCGCGTCGGGCGCGGACGACGTGCTCGCGCGCGCGCGTGTCGTTGCGACGCTTGCCGAGGCCCTCGCGGGCTGCGGCTTCATCGCCGCCACGACCTCGCGTCACCGCGACCAGAACTTCCGCATCGTCGATGCGCGTGCCGCCGCGGCGCGACTCGTCGTCGCGGCGGCGCATGCGCCGGCTGCGCTGCTCTTCGGCGCGGAGCGTACCGGGCTCACGAACGAGGATCTTGAGGTCGCGCACGTGCTGGTGCGCATTCCGGCGGATGCGAGGTATCTGTCGCTCAATCTTGCGATGGCGGTGCAGATCATGGCGTATGAGCTGTTCCTGGCGCGGGATGCGGCCCCGCAGGCCGAAGCGCGCGCCGTGCCACTCGCTTCGGCCGCGCAACTCGCGCTCCTCTATGAGCACTGGGCTGCCGTGCTCGAAGAGGTCGATTTTCGCGATCGCACCGAAAGCGGCACGCATCTCATGGCACGCCTGCGACGGCTGTTGCAGCGCGCGGAACCCGACGCGAACGAAGTCAATATTCTGCGCGGTTTCCTGACGGCCGTGCAGAAGCGGCGCCGCCCGGCCGGCACGCGCAACTAAACCGATGCGCTCGCGCATTTACCTCGATTATGCAGCGACCACGCCGGTTGACGCGCGCGTCGCGGCAGAGATGCTCGAGTGCCTGACCGCAGCGGGGGATTTTGCCAATCCAGCCTCCGTCACCCATGAGGCCGGCCGCCGTGCGCGGGCGCGCATCGAGCAGGCGCGCGCCGCAGTCGCAGCGCTAATCGGCGCGGCGCCTGCCGAGATCATCTTCACCTCCGGTGCTACGGAGTCGAACAACCTCGCAATTCTTGGCGTCGCGCGCGCCAGTACCGATCGTGGCCGCCACATCGTGACCTCGCGCATTGAGCATCGAGCGGTGCTTGATCCCTGCCGGCAGCTGGAAAAGGAAGGCTTCGAGGTGACATACCTGCGGCCCGATCGCCTCGGCCGCATTGCTGTTGAAAACCTCGCCACGGTGCTGCGCGAGGACACCGTGCTTGTCAGCCTAATGCACGTGAACAACGAGATCGGAGTAATCCAGGACCTCGCGGCAGCTGCCCAGCTGTGCGCTGCGCGCGACGTTCCCCTGCACAGTGATGCGGCACAGTCGGCGGGCAAGCTCAGCCTCGACGTGCGGACAATGCCAATCAGCTTCCTGAGCTTCACGGCACACAAGATTTATGGCCCAAAAGGCATCGGTGCGCTGTTCGTGCGCAACGGTAGCCGTGCGCGGCTGGCGCCGATAGTCTTTGGCGGCGGACAGGAGCGCGGTTTACGAGCCGGCACTTTGCCTACACACCAGATCGTCGGATTTGCCGCCGCGTGCACGCTGGCGCGCGAGAAAACTGGGGAAGGCCTGCGGCTTGCGACTCTGCGCGATCGGCTCTGGGCAAGGCTTGCGGCACTCGAAGGAGTGCACCTGAACGGGCAGGGCGCGATGAGAGCTGCAGAGATCCTGTCCGTGTCCTTCGAGGGGGTGGAGGGGGAGAGCCTCGTCACGGGACTTACGGAGCTTGCGGTGGCGACCGGCTCGGCGTGCAGCTCGGCAAGTGCTGAGCCCTCCTATGTGCTACGCGCGCTGGGCCGCAGCAGCGCGCTTGCCCAAAGCACGCTGCGCCTGAGCTTGGGCCGCGATACCACCGAGGCCGACATCGATCGAGCAGCCGCTGCGCTCTGCCGCGAGGTGCGTCGACTCCGGGCGGTCTCCCCACGAGTAGTATTCAACGAATATCGACACGAATGAGACCACGATCGGCGCAAATGACGACGAGATCGAGTTTGACATATTGAGCCCTGAGGTCCGGCGTCTCTTTACCCGACTGCCGGGAGCAGGAGCTTTGCAGGGGCCCGGTGTCATTCGCGGCGAGGCGGGCAATGCGCACCTCGGAGGCGTGGGTGCGCTTCCACGTCCGGGTGGCGGGCGGCACTGTGAAAGATGCACGTTTTCAAGCTTATGGCTGCCCGCATACTTTGGCCGTGGCCGCGTGGCTCACGGCTCGGCTGCCCGGCGGCGCGCTGCGCAGCCTGGCGCTGGGCGAGCCGGCCGAGTGGGCGCGCGCGCTCGAGGTGCCGGTGGAGAAGCTCGGGCGGCTGCTCGTGGTTGAAGATGCGCTGCAGGCGTGTCTTCGATGCGCCGAGAAAGTTGTAGAATGGTGAAACGGAGACTTTTCCGAAGCTGATGTCCATATCGCTCACCGAATCTGCCGCACATCGCGTTAAGAGCTTCCTAGTCGCTCGCGGGACCGGTATTGGTCTACGTCTGGGCGTGCGCAAAACCGGTTGTTCAGGCTTTGCGTATGTCATCAACTATGCCGATGCGCCGCATCCGGATGACATCGTTTTTGAGGATCGGGGCATTAAGGTGTTCGTCGATCCGGCGAGCCTGGCGCTGATCGACGGCACGATCGTCGATTTCGTGAAGCAGGGGCTCAACGAGGCATTTCGCTTCAAAAACCCCAACGTCAAGGGCGAATGCGGCTGCGGAGAGAGCTTCTCCGTCTGACCGCGTGCTCTATCCGGCGAGTTTGCCGGCCGTCCTGCGCGGAGTAGACTCACGCGCCGTGCCGCACGACTGGAACGCGCCGCGGTATCTCACGGGGATTTTCTTGTTTTGAAGGGTCTATCGAATGCCGCTCGAGCGCACGTTATCTATTGTCAAACCCGACGGAGTCTCGCGCAATCATGATTGGCGAGGTCTACCGCCGTTTTGAAGCGGCCGGGCTCAGGATCATTGCCGCACGCATGACGCAGCTTTCCGAGCGGGAGGCGCGCGCCTTCTACGCGGTGCACAAGGAGCGCCCCTTTTACGCTGATCTGGTGCGCTACATGACCTCCGGGCCGGTCGTGGTGCAGGTGCTGGCGGGCGACGGCGCCATCGCCAAGAACCGTGACATCATGGGAGCGACCGATCCGAAGAAGGCCGCCAAGGGTACGATCCGCGCCGACCTCGCCGAAAGCATCGAACGCAATGTCGTGCACGGCTCCGACGCAGCGGAGACGGCCGCTGCGGAGATCGCCTTCTTCTTCCGCTCAACGGAGCTCTACGCGCGCGATTAGTCGCGGCGTGCCCTATGAGCCTGCCATGACTGATGCGCTCGACAAGGTGAATCTCCTCGGCCTCGAACGCGCTGCGCTCGAGGCACTCGTATCGCAGCTAGGCAGCAAGCCCTTTCGGGCACGGCAGTTGATGCACTGGCTCTACAAAAGAGGCGAGGGGCGCGTTGCGGAGATGACCGATCTTGCGAAGGATTTTCGCACGCTGCTCGCGGAGCGCGCCGAGATGCGCGCGCCCGAGATCCTCAGCGCGCATGCCTCGCACGACGGCACGCGCAAGTGGCTGCTGAAGGCCGACGCCACGCAGGCCTTTGAGATGGTCTTCATTCCGGAGGATGACCGCGGCACGCTCTGCATTTCCTCACAGGTCGGCTGCGCCCTCGACTGCGCGTTCTGCTCGACCGGGCAGGAGGGCTTCAATCGCAACCTCTCGACCGCGGAGATCGTCGGCCAGGTATGGCTCGCCAAGCGCGAGCTCGGCGAGCGCGCGCAGACCGGCCTGCCCGGCGAGCGCATCGTCACCAACGTGGTTCTCATGGGCATGGGCGAGCCACTGGCGAATTTCCGTGCGGTAGTGCCTGCGCTGCGGATCTTTCTCGATGATTGCGGCTTTGACCTCTCGCGCCGTCGCGTGACGCTGTCCACTTCGGGGCTGGCACCGCAGATCCGCAAGCTTGCGCAGGAGGTCAACTGCGCGCTCGCCGTATCACTGCATGCTAGCGACGATGCGCTGCGTAATGAACTCGTGCCCATCAACAAGAAGCATCCGATAGCGGAATTGCTGGATGCCTGCTGGCATTACATCGATGAGCAGAACGGTCGCAGCGTCACCTTCGAGTACGTCATGCTCGCCGGAGTCAACGATTCGCCGAGCCAGGCCCGCGCGCTCGCCGCGCTTCTGAAGGGACATCCGGCCAAGGTCAATCTCATTCCCTTCAATCCCTTTCCCGCTACGCGCTATCAGCGCTCGGCGCCGCAGGTGATCGAGCGCTTCCGCGACGAGCTCGTGAGGCGCGGCGTGCTCGCCACGATCCGGCGCACGCGCGGCGCGGACATCGACGCGGCCTGCGGGCAGCTCGCCGGTCGGGTGATTGACCGCACTACCGCGCGCCTGGGAGTCAAACATATGAGTATCGCGGTGCAGCCATGACAGACGTAACGACACGCGCGCGCATCAGCGCGCTCATCCTCCCGGCCCTGCTGGCCGCATGCGGCACGGTGCCGCACTCGCAAAGCCCCAACGAGGAGGCCGCGCGGCTACAACGTGCAGCTGGGACTTGGCTACATGCGGGAGGGCAATCTGCAGCTCGCCAAGGAAAAGCTTGAGCGCGCGCAGAGCGAAGCGCCGCACGATCCCAAGGTACACAGCGCCGAGGGGTTGCTCTACGAGCGCCTGGGCGACCCGAAGCGCGCCGACGAGGAGTACCGCACCGCGTTGCGCTATGCGCCGAAGGATCCTGACGTCGCGAACAACTACGCCGTCTTTCTGTGCAAGCAGAATCGCACGCGAGGAGGGCGTTAAGTATCTTCATCGAGGCGGCGCAGAATCCCTTCTATCGCACGCCGGAGGCGGCGTACACCAACGCCGGCGTGTGCCTGCGCGCGGCGCACCGCGACGAGGACGCGAAGCAGAGTCTGCTGAAGGCGCTTTCGATCAAGCCGAATTTTGCCGAAGCCGCCTATCAGCTTACCGATCTGGAGTTTGAGCGCGGCCTGCTGATTGAGGCGCGCGCGACGCTCGCCCATTACACTGATAGCTTACGATGCGACCCCGGATCTACTGCTGCTAGGAGTGCGCATCGCGCGGGCCCAGGGAGACCGCGTCGCCGCCGAGCACTATGCGCGCTCCTTGCGCATGGACTTTCCCACCTCGGAGCAGGCGCGCGCGCTCTCCGATCTCAACCAACACCCAGGCTCCTAGCGCCCTATGACAGCTGATGCGGGCGGTCCGCGGCAGAGCGGCATCGGCGCCCGGTTGCGCGGCGGGCGCGAGCGCATCGGTCTCACCCTTGCGCAGGTTGCCGAGCAACTGCACCTAGATCCAAAAAGCGTGCTCGCGCTCGAGGCAGAGGAGTTCGCGCTGTTTGGTGCGCCCGTGTTCACCCGCGGGCACATTCGCCACTACAGCGATCTGGTCGGCGAGAAGAGCGCTGAGCTGGTAGCGCTCTACAACGAGAGCGCTCCCGTGCTGCTGCCGAATGCGCCGCGGCTGCTGCGCTTCGACCGATTCGCGGGCGTGCGTCGCCTCCTCGTCCCCGCGCTCTTGGCGCTTATCGGTGTGGTGCTGCTGCTCGCCGCGTGGTGGGCCCTGCGGAGGCATTGAGCGGTGACGCAACTGATTCAAGCCATTCGCGGGATGAACGATGTGCTGCCCGAACAGATCGGGGCCTGGCAGCACCTGGAGAGGTGTGCGCATGAGGTGGCGAGTATCTACGGCTACGAAGAAATCCGTGTGCCCTTGGTTGAGCATACCGAGCTATTCAAGCGCGCCATCGGTGAGTACACGGATGTTGTCGAGAAGGAGATGTACACCTTCACCGACCAGGGCGGCGATAGCCTAACGTTGCGGCCCGAGGCGACGGCGGGAATTGTGCGTGCGGCGATCTCGAACGGGCTGCTGCGCGGTGCGCGCCTCAAGCTGTGGTGTATCGGGCCGATGTTCCGCCACGAGCGTCCGCAAAAAGGCCGTTATCGCCAGTTTTACCAGCTCGATGTGGAGGCCATTGGCTTTGCTGGGCCCGATGTCGATGCCGAGCTCATTGCGCTCAGTGCACGACTTTGGAAGCTGCTGCAGCTCTCGTGCGTACGTCTGGAAATCAATTCACTGGGTACGCCGGAGTCGCGCCGTGCCTATCGCGAAATCCTCATCGCCTACTTCCGGCGCCATGAGGCGAGCCTCGATGCCGACAGCCGGCGCCGTCTGCACGGCAATCCGCTGCGCATTCTCGACAGCAAGAATCCACAGATGGCTGATCTCATCGCAAGCGCACCGCTGTTGAGCGAACACCTCGATGCAGAATCGCGCGCGCACTTCGCCGCGCTGCGCGCGACGCTTGACGGCCTAGGCATCGGCTATCGTGTGAATCCGCGCCTGGTGCGCGGCCTCGATTACTATTCACGCACCGTGTTTGAGTGGATTACTGATGCGCTCGGAGCGCAAGATGCCGTGTGCTCGGGCGGTCGTTATGACGGGCTCATCGGGCAATTGGGCGGCGAGTCGACGCCGGCGATCGGCTTTGCGCTCGGCATCGAGCGCGTGGTGGACCTTCTGGTGCAGGCGCGGCGTGTACCGAAGCCCGAGCCCGCGGATGTCTACATCATCGCCAATGCAACGGCAGGCGATGGTGCCGCGCTGCAGATGGCCGAAGAGCTGCGCGATGCATTGCCGCATCGCCGGTTTGAGTTCAATCTGGGCGGCGGCAATTTCAAGGCGCAATTTCGCCGCGCGGACAAGAGCGGCGCTGCGCTCGCGCTCATCTGGGGGGACGCGGAGATCGAGCGTGGCGTGGTCGCAATGAAACCTTTGCGCGCCGAGAACGGTCAGACGGAGTGCCCGCGGGCCGAGCTCGTATCCCGGGTGGAAGAGCTGCTGTTGCGGCTGAGCGGCCGCACGCGCAGTTGAGACTAAGGAGGCGGGGTGGACGACTATCTGTCAGAAAAAGAACAGTGGGAATGGCTGAAATCGCAAATCATGGTCAACGGACCATGGATCGTGGCGGGTATCGCCGCGGGTGCTTTGGTGCTCGGCGGGTGGCATTGGTGGCAGGCACGCGTTGCTGAGCGCGCCAGCCAGGCAAACGCCCTAACCATCCAGGTCGCGCAGGCATTTGAACGCGGTGACCGTGTGCGCGCGCAGACCATCCTCGACACGCTGGCGCGCGAACAATCCAAATCCCCCTACCTCGATCAGGCCAACCTCGTCGCGGCCCGCGCCTACGTTGATCTGGGTGAACTTGATAAGGCTGCGGCACACCTGACGAGCGTCATGGACGGCACGGCCGATCATGCGCTCTCGCTCGTTGCGCGCGAGCGCCTCGCGCGGGTGCAGATTGCGCAGAACAAGCCGGACGCAGCCCTTGCGACGCTCGCGGCGGTGGATCCGGGCGGTTTCGCGGCGCGCTACCACGCGATACGCGCAGAAGCCTATGTGGCAAAGAAGGATGCTGCTAACGCGCTCAAGGAATATCGCGCCGCCCGCACCGCAGATACGAACCGCACGCTCGATGCGCAAACCCTTGATCTGCAGATCAACGATCTGGTGGCTGACGAGCGCCCAGCAAACCCGGCGACGGGGACGAAGTAAGCCATGCGGCGGCTCATCGCGCTTGCGGCGCTGCTTGCACTTGCAGGGTGCATGAACAAGGACAAGGATCCCGATCGGCCCGCGAAGCTGGTCAATGTGCATCCGACGCTGCGCGTGGAGCACATCTGGAGCGACAATGTCGGCGGCGTGAAGACGCCGCTGCGTTTGGGTCTTGCGCTTGCGGTGGACGGGGATCGCGTGTACGCGGCGGGACGCAAGGGCGACGTCGCCGCGTTCGCACTCGCCTCCGGCCATCAAATCTGGCGCACCCATACCAAAGCGCCGCTCGGCGGTGCCACCGCCGTCGGCGGCGGGATCGTCGTCGTCGGCTCCACCGACGGGGATGTGATCGCGCTCGACGCCGCCACCGGGCACGTAAATTGGCGCGTGCTCGTCAATGGGGAAATTCTTTCAGCTCCGACGGTCGGCGCGCACGCGGTCATCGTGCGCACCGGCGATGGCAAGCTGCGCGGCCTTGCGCCCGCGGATGGCAAGGAACTGTGGCAGCAGGAGCAGGCCGTGCCCAGGCTGTCATTGCGCGGCGTTGCTCGCCCGACGGTCGCGGGGGACGTTGCGATCTGCGGTTTCGACAACGGCAAGGTGGTTGCGGTCAACTCCAATGACGGCACCGTGTCGTGGGAGACGCCGGTCGCGCCGCCGCGCGGGCGCACGGAGCTTGAGCGCCTCGTCGACATCGATTCGGGGGTGCGAGTCGCCGGGCAGGATGTCTATGTGGTCGGTTTCCAGGGCAAGGTTGCCATGCTATCGCTCGACACCGGGCAGGTGTGGTGGTCGCATGACGCCTCAAGCTATCGGGCCCTCGGCCTCGACGATGACAACATTTACATGACGAGCTCCGATGGCGAGGTGGAAGCGCTCACCCGCCGCACCGGTGCCGTAGTTTGGGATCAAAAGGCGCTGCTGAATCGCAACCTCTCGGCGCCGGCACTGCTGGAGGAAGCGGTCGTCGTCGCGGACTTTCAGGGCTACTTACATTGGCTTGACAAGACCACCGGCGCGATTGCCGCGCGCGTACACACCGGCAGCGTCCGGATCAGCAACGCACCGGTGGTGGCGGGCAATATCGTCGTCGTCATCAACGATCGCGGACGCATCAACGCCTTTCGCGTGACCCCGCTGGCGGGGCATGTGAAGGCTGCGCCCGCAAAGCCCGCAAGCGCCGCCCCCGCGCCTGAGCCCGCAGCGCCGGGCACGCCGCCACCACCAAGCAGTACCACGCCGTAAGGCTGATGAGGCGCCTTGCTGCCGATCGTTGCCATCGTCGGGCGCCCTAACGTTGGCAAGTCGACGCTGTTCAATATTCTCACCGGCACGCGCGACGCCATCGTAGCCGACGTGCCCGGCGTCACGCGCGATCGCCAATATGGCTATGGCCGGGCCGGCGCGCACGCCTACGTCGTAATCGATACCGGCGGGCTAGTCGAAAATCCCGTCGGCATCGAAACGCAAATGCGCATCCAGACCGAGCGCGCGGTGCAGGAGGCGGATCGCCTAGTGCTGCTCGCGGATGCGCGCTCGGGTGTGACCACGCAGGATCTGTTCGTCGCGCGCGAACTGAAGCGCTCGGGCAAGCCAGTCTTCCTCGCGATCAACAAGGCCGAGGGGCTCGATGCGGATGTGGCTGCCGCAGACTACTATGCCCTTGGCCTCGGGCAGGGGTTTGCGATCTCCGCAAGCCACGATCAGGGATGCACCGAACTCATGGAGCAGGTGCTCGCTGGACTTGATGCCAACGCGGAAGCGAGTGAATTTCCCGACGCTATCCGGGTCGCGATCATCGGCCGGCCCAATGTCGGCAAGTCAACGCTGGTGAATCGCCTGCTGGGCGACGAGCGCGTCATCGCCAGCGATCAGCCCGGCACGACTCGCGACAGCATTCTCATTCCGTTTCGCAAAGATGATCGCGACTTTGTGCTCATCGACACCGCAGGCATGCGGCGCCGCTCCAAGGTTGAGGACCCGATCGAGCGCGTGAGCCTTGCGAAGGCGCTGCAGGCGATCGAAGAGGCGCACGTCGTGATCCTGGTTCTTGATGCGCATGATGCCATCGCGGAGCAGGATGCGCGCGTGCTCGGTGTGGCGCTCGAACGTGGGCGCGCGCTCATCATCGCGGTCAACAAATGGGATGGCATCGCAGATGACCAGCGCGAGCAGATCCGACGCCAGCTCGATCTGAAACTGGATTTCGTGCCGTTTGCGCCCAAGCTTTTCATATCCGCACGCCACGGCACCGGAGTGGGTGAGCTGATGCGGGCGGTCGTGCGGGCGCACGCGGCGGCATTCCGGGAGATGACCACGCCGCATCTGACGCGCGCGCTTGAGCAGGCGCTCGAAGCGCACCAGCCGCCGCTCGTGCGCGGGCGGCGCATCAAGTTGCGCTATGCGCATCAGGGCGGCAAGAATCCGCCGCGCATCATCGTCCACGGCAATCAGACGGCCTCGGTGCCCGAAGCCTATCGGCGCTATCTCGCCAATGTGTTTCGCAAGACCTTCGATTTATTTGCCACGCCCGTGGCCGTCGATTTTCGCACCGACGAGAACCCCTACGGGCGCCGCAAGGCGCGCTCCAAGCGTGACCGCTAGTGCTCCGGTGCGAGAAATAGGGCGGGATCGACGTCGACCTGGTTCAAGAGAACCGCCCAGTGCAGATGCGGCCCGGTGACGCGTCCGGTCGCGCCCACCTTGCCGATCAGCTGTCCCGCTTTGACACGCATTCCGGGTTTGACATCGATCTTGCTCAGATGCGCATACAGGGTCATGAATCCTTCGCCGTGATCGAGAATGACCGTGTTGCCGGTAAAAAACAGATTGCCGGTGTCGAGAACTTCACCGTCAGCAGCCGCTTGCACGGGCGTGCCGGTCGGCGCCGCGATGTCCATGCCCGTATGGGGGTTGCGCGGTTCGTTATTGAAGATGCGCCGCAAGCCAAATGAGCTTGAGCGCACGCCAGGCACCGGCTGCAGCAGGCGCAGGGTCGTCGGCGAGGCTTCGCTGAAGGTCGCGAACGCCGCAGCCACACGCTCGTGTTCGCGTGCGCTGCGCGCGAGATCCTTCTTTGACAGGTCGACCTTCGCCGGCGCCACTTTCAGTGACTGCGTCGCGTACTGCTTCGGGCGGATCTCAAATTCGATGCGCTGCTCGGGTGCGGCGCCGCTGCGCACGACCACATTAGCAGGGCCAGGCACTGCTGACAGCGGCAGACCGACGATCGCCACCCAACCCGGGCCGCTCTTCAACACCATCGTGCGATTGCCGGCGAAGCTCACGACCGGTGCCTGCTCCTGCGGTGCATCGATCTGCAGGCTCAACACACCGCCCGGCACGACGCTCACCTGCGGCAACTCCGGCAGGGCGCACGCTGCCTGCCAGGCAAACACAAGGCCGAGCATGGCGATCGTGCACAGGACTTGCGGGCGGCGTCGCATGACTCAACACTTACCCAGTACGCGGGCGCGAAGGCAGCCGCTCGCAAGGCGCGCTTCAATTTCATCGTCGACCTGCACGCGCGACATATCGGTGATGACGGCGCCGTCCGCAGCGCGGGTCACGATGGCAAAACCGCGCGCGAGCGTTGCCAGAGGGCTTACGGCATCGAGCGTGCGCTGCGCGAGGCGCAAGCGATGCTCCGCGCGCGCTACCGCGGCGAGTAGCGCGTGGCGCAGCCGTCCGGCGAAGAGCTCATGCCGCGCGCGCAGATCGCGCAGCAGGCGATCCGGAGAATGGCGCACGAGTCGCGCCAGGCTATCGCCGAGGAGGCCGCGTTTGCTATGCAGCTCGGAGCGCAGCGCATGATGAATGCGCTGCTCGAGCTCATCGAGGCGCTGCTGCTGCTGGCTAAGCCGTACGCCCGGATGCGTAAGCGACAGGCGTTGCGCGGCGTTACCCAGTCGGGTCGCAGCGCCCCGCAGCTCGCGTTGCAGTGCGGTCTTGAGACGGTGCGCCAAACGGCTGTGTGCGGCGATCAGCGTTTGCCGATCGGGCACGACGCTCTCAGCGGCAGCCGACGGCGTGGGGCAGCGCGCATCGGCTGCGAAGTCCGCAATCGTGAAATCTATTTCATGGCCGATGCCGGTCACGACGGGCACTGAACAGGCGCGGATGGCGCGCGCCACGCGTTCGTCGTTGAAGGCCCACAGATCCTCCAGCGATCCTCCGCCGCGCGCCAGGATCAAAACGTCGCACTCGGCGCGTTGCGAAGCAAGCTCAAGCGCCGCGACGATCAGCGGTGCTGCCGCCGCGCCCTGCACCGGCGCGGGATAGATGAGTACCCGAGCCGCAGCGAAGCGTCGCGCCAACACGTGCAGGATGTCGCGCACTGCCGCGCCGGTCGGCGAGGTAATGACACCGATGCGTCGCGGAAACGTCGGCAGCGGGCGCTTTGCCTCCGAGGCGAACAGTCCTTCGGCGGCAAGCTTGACCTTGAGCTTTTCGAATTCACGCCGCAATGCCCCGATACCGGCGTCTTCAAGGTGTTCGACGATCAGCTGGTAGTCGCCGCGCGGCTCGTAGAGGCTGATGCGGCCGCGCGCCACGACCAGCTGGCCGACGCGCGGCGCAAAGCCCGCGCTGACATTGCGCTGGCGAAACATCGCGCAACGAATCTGCGCCTGCCGATCCTTCAGCGAGAAGTACCAGTGACCGGAGGCGGGCTGCGAGAGGTTCGACAGCTCCCCTTCAACCCAGACCATGGGAATACCGCGCTCGAGGAGCAAACGCACCTCGGCGTTGAGCTGCGAGATTGTATAGACCGTGCGCTCGGGTCTTTGGAAGTCGGGCGGGCCGTCACTCATGCGGCTGGGTTGGGATCAGTTTGAATCATGACATCTAGCCATGGCGCGCGATGCACGGCAACCGCGCCGCGCGGCTGATCTGCGCGCTCGCGCGCACGGGCAGCGTTTCTTGATCGTTGTAGAAGTGCCCAGTCGCAAGGTAGAGTTCAAGCTTAATACGCCCCTCTATAAGTGCGTGCGCGCCGCTGCAATGAGGAAGGAATTGACATGAACGCCCTGGCCTTTACGTCCGTGCTCGCCGCATTCACCCTCGGACTGGTCGACACTGCCACCGCGCAGGAGCGCTTCGCCGGCGGCGGACGCATTGTCGTCCCCGACTCCAGTATTGAGCGTCCCATCGACCGCGGCGTACGGGCACACACGAATGTGGAGCTCTTCTACCCAACCGATGGGTTGCCGCTGACTGCCGCGAACACGCCGGGCGGCTATTTCGAAACGCCGGCCTCACTCGCCTGCGTCTACAGGCAGGTGAAGCTCGTGACCGGCTGCAACCCGACGGTGGTGACGACGGTTTCCTCGCACGGCAGTCGGGCGATTGCGATCGTGGACGCTTACGATGACCCGAATGCGAAGAGCGACCTCGCGGCCTTTGCGGCCGAATTTGGCCTGCCCGCGCCGACGGTGAAGAATTTCGAGGTTGTCTATGCGGCGTCCGGCAGTTCGACACAAACCAGCACGCCGCCGCCGCAGGATCCAAGCGGCGGATGGGAGCTTGAGGAATCGGTCGACATCGAAATGGCGCACGCCATGGCGCCCCGAGCCAAGATCTATTTGGTGGAGGCCAACTCCAGCGGCTCGGGCGACCTGTTTCCCGCCGTAACCCTGGCAAGCAATCTCGTGGCGGCGGCCGGCGGCGGCGAGGTGACGATGAGTTGGGGGTTTGGCGATTTTGCCGGCGAGAGTGGCTTCGACGGGGACTTTCAGACGGCGGGCGTCGTGTATTTCTCCTCCGCCGGGGATTCTGCGGGCCTGAACTACCCGAGCACGTCGCCCTTCGTTGTATCGGCAGGCGGCACAACGATCAACCGCAACCCAACCACCGGCGATTTCGTGGCCGAAAGCGCATGGCCGAGCACCGGAGGCGGCGCGACGCCAAATGAGACGCGGCCGAGCTACCAGGATGGCATCAGCGCGCTGGTCGGCGAAGACCGCGGCACGCCGGATATGGCGTTTGTCGCCGATGGGCGCACGGGCGTGTGGATTTACGACACGATCCCCGTGAATGGCACCCCCGGCACTTGGTATATCGCCAGTGGCACAAGCGTGTCCTCGCCGGGATTGGCGGCGCTGGTGAACGCAGCCGGCAGTTTCGCCGCTTCGACCAACGCGGAGCTCGCGGCCGTGTATGCGGATCTTGGCGTGAACAAGGATTTCCATGACATCACCAATGGGGACTGCGGCCCCTATGCCGGCTATCTGGCACTGAAAGGATGGGATTTCTGCACCGGCGTAGGATCGGTAGACGGAGTCGCCGGGAAGTAGTTCGATGCCCGGTATTCCTGCCGCGGAATTTCCCGGCGCTTTATGTCGACGGAAGTGAAGTCCCGCTCGCCCGCCATGGCAAGCGTCGGATTCAAGACTGAAGACCTGAGGCTGTCCCACCGCCCGCCAGTGCGTGGGTTTACCCGCATGAGGGAGATGCGTACAATAACCGGTTTACCCTGAGCTAATAGCCCCCGGCCAAGATGCGGATCCTCGAAGAAGCCCTGACCTTCGATGATGTTCTCCTAGTTCCGGCTTACTCGGAAGTTCTGCCGCGCGAAGTGGACCTGTCCACATCGCTCACGAGCCGGATTCGCCTGAATGTACCGTTGCTGTCGGCCGCGATGGATACCGTCACGGAGGCACGCTTGGCGATTACGATCGCGCAGGAAGGCGGCATTGGCATCGTTCACAAGAGCATGTCGATCGAGGCGCAATCGCTCGAGGTGGGGCGCGTCAAGAAGTTCGAAAGCGGCGTGATCAAAGATCCGATCACCGTATCGCCCGACATGTCGATCCGCGAAGTGCTCGAACTGACGAGAAGCCGCCGCATTTCCGGTGTGCCGGTCGTCGTCGGCAAGAAAGTCGTCGGCATTGTTACGCACCGCGATCTGCGCTTTGAGGAGAAACTCGACGCACCGGTGTCCTCGGTGATGACACCGCAGCAGCGGCTCATCACGGTGCGCGAAAACGCGCCCAAAAGCGAAGTGCTCGGTTTGCTGCACCGTCACCGCATCGAAAAAGTGCTGGTAATCAACGGCGACCACGAGCTCGTCGGCATGATCACCGTCAAGGACTTTCAAAAGGCCACCGAGTTTCCGCGCGCCTGTAAGGATGAGGGCGGGCGCCTGCGCGTGGGGGCCGCCGTCGGCACAGCCCCGGATACGCTCGATCGCGTGGCCGCGCTGCGTGAGGCGGGCGTTGATGTCGTGATCATCGACACGGCGCACGGGCATTCGCGCGGCGTGATTGACATGGTCGCCCGCGTCAAGCGGCGCTGGGCAGATCAGCAGCTGGTTGCGGGCAATATCGCGACCGCCGAGGCGGCGCGCGCCCTCATCGACGCGGGCGCTGATGCCGTCAAAGTCGGCATCGGGCCGGGATCGATCTGCACAACGCGCGTCGTTGCCGGTGTCGGCGTGCCGCAGATATCGGCAGTTGCGAATATCGCTGCCGCGCTGCGCGATGCCGGCGTGCCGATCATCTCCGACGGCGGCATTCGCTACTCAGGGGACGTCGCCAAAGCCATTGCGGCAGGAGCGCACGCCGTCATGATTGGCTCGCTCTTTGCCGGGACCGAGGAGTCGCCCGGCGAGGTTGAGCTCTATCAAGGCGCCTCCTACAAGTCTTATCGCGGCATGGGCTCGCTCGGCGCGATGGCCGAGCGCTTCGGTTCGGCGGACCGGTATTTCCAGGACACCTCCAGCGAACTTGAAAAGCTCGTGCCTGAAGGTGTCGAGGGGCGCGTGCCCTACAAAGGCAGCGTCGTCACCATCCTGCAGCAACTCGCCGGCGGCTTGCGCGCGGCCATGGGTTACACCGGCAGTCGCGATATCACGGAGCTGCGTACACGGCCGCACTTCGTGCGCGTCACCGACGCGGGCGTGCGCGAGAGCCACGTGCACGACGTCAGCATCACCAAGGAAGCGCCAAACTACCGGGTGTCATGACGGGCGTTCCCGACATTCATGCAGACCGGATACTGATCCTCGATTTCGGCGCGCAGTACACGCAGCTCATCGCCCGTCGTGTGCGCGAGTGCGGCGTCTACTGTGAGATTCATCCCTGGGACATCGCCGACCAAGCGGTGCGCGACTTCGCCCCGCGCGGCGTCATTCTCTCCGGCGGACCCGCATCCGCTACTGACAAAAATGCGCCGCGCGCGCCGGACAGCGTGTATGAGCTTGGCGTACCCGTGCTCGGCATCTGCTACGGAATGCAGGCGATGGCAGTGCGGCTGGGCGGCGGTGTCGCACCTTCCGTGCAGCGGGAATTTGGCTACGCCGAGGTGACGGTGACGGGTGAGAGCCGGCTCCTCAAGCAGCTGCAGGATCGCAGCAATGCTGAGGGCGAGGCTGTGCTCGATGTGTGGATGAGTCACGGCGATCATGTCGACCGGCTTCCCGCAGGATTCTCCTGCTCCGCCTCAACGGAGGCCATCGCGCTGGCGGCCATGGCGGATGAGCGCAGGCGCTTTTACGGTGTGCAGTTTCATCCCGAAGTCACGCAAACGCGTCAGGGCGCGAAGCTTCTGGAGCGCTTCGTGCGCGAGATTTGCGGCTGCGAAGCACTATGGACCGTCGGCAGCATTATCGAGGATGCGTCCGCACGGGTGCGCTCGCAGGTCGGCTCGGGAGCCGTGTTATTGGGTCTTTCAGGCGGCGTTGATTCCGCAGTTGTCGCTGCGCTTCTGCATCGCGCCATCGGCGATCAGCTGGTTTGCGTCTTCGTTGATCACGGTTTGCTGCGTCTCGGCGAGAGCGATGCCGTCATGCGCACGTTTGCCGATTATTTGGGGGTGCGCGTGCTGCGCGTGGATGCGGCGCAGAGATTCTTAGCGGCATTAGCCGGCGTCACGAACCCCGAGGAGAAGCGCAAAATCATTGGCCGTCTGTTCATTGAGGTGTTCGACGAGCAGGCGCAGCGGATTCCGGGTGTGCAGTTCCTGGCGCAGGGCACGATCTACCCGGATGTCATTGAATCTGCTGGCAGCAGCACGGGCAAGGCACACGTCATCAAGTCCCACCACAATGTTGCCGGGTTACCCGAGCGGATGCGCCTGACGCTCATTGAGCCGCTGCGCGAGCTCTTCAAAGATGAGGTGCGGGCGTTGGGAGTCGAACTCGGATTGCCACGCGAGATGGTGCACCGCCATCCGTTTCCCGGTCCCGGTCTTGCCGTGCGCGTTCTCGGCGAGGTGCGCGAGGATTATCTCGAGCTGTTACGCCGCGCCGACTCGATCTTTATCGAGGAGCTTCGCCGGCATGATCTTTACGATCGCACGAGCCAGGCCTTCGCGGTATTTTTGCCGGTGCGCTCAGTTGGCGTCATGGGAGATGGCCGTCGCTATGACTTTGTCGTCGCGCTGCGCGCCGTCGAGACGGTGGATTTTATGACTGCTCACTGGGCGCGGCTGCCGTACGAATTCCTTGAGCTTGTCTCGCGCCGCATCGTGAACGAGATCAGTGGAATCTCGCGCGTGGTTTACGATATTTCCGGCAAGCCGCCTGCGACGATCGAGTGGGAATAGCCGTACCTGACTAAACGCGTGTTAAATCAGTCTGTTATAGCTACAGGTAGACGTACCCGTACCGTACCCGCCTTTACTAAAATCATAGTTTTACGTTATCGTTCGGCCCGTGGATATACCCGTGATCCTACTGGCAACGGGTTTTCGGACGGGTACGAGAATGACCGACACCTATCAAACGGACACCAGATCCTTTGATTTCGGACCCTATAAGGGAACGCTATATCGGCGCGCTGATATCTCAAACAGCAGTTGGTTTTTCAGGATTTATCTCAAGGACGAAGGCAGACACTTCCGTAAATCGTTGAGAACCGATGATTTACGGCTCGCTCGTGAGTTAGCGACCAAAGAACTAATCCACATCCTTGCAAAGGTTCAATCAGGGCAAAGGATTTTAGCGGTGTCACTTGCTGATTTGAGACGGCGCTTTAGCCTTCATCAACAAGCTCTGGTTGAGCAGGGGCAACTCGCGAAAAACACTCTCGATAATCACGGCACTCGCCTGAATCACGGCATTGGCTTTTTGAAGCACAAAGGCAAGGACCTTCAGACTCGCGTATCCAGTTTGGATGGTGGAATTTGGAATGACTATCTGGAATGGCGCTTCGCTGACGCTCAAAGTCGGGGCACAACTATCAGGCGTGATGTAGTTCGCGATGAACTGCTCACAATCCGTAAGATGTTCCTTTACGCAAACAAGGAAAAGCTCTGCACCGAACGAGTCATTCCTAAGTGGTCATTTCAAGTTGAGAAGGAAGGTCCTAAGCGTCAACGGATGACTCAGCGTAACTATGCGGACTTTCTCACTTGCATCCATAACTGGATCAAGGACGCAAAGACTGATCGGGAGAAATACAACCGGTTATTACTCAGGCATTTTGTCTTGATTGTATCCAATTCAGGAATGCGCTCGGGTGAGCTATTTGGACTGAAAAACAAAGACGTGGAGGTGCGATCCAAGGCTAATGAGTGCCTGATAAACATCCGTCCGGAGACGTCCAAAGTTCGGCAAGGTCGGCAAATTTCAATCCACGGGTCTTATGGGGGAAACGTCAAACGTACAGAGGCAACCAATTACCTGATTCGCTGGATGACCCAGTACCAAAAATTCAAAGAGCCGGATCACTATGTGTTCTCGACGATGGATAACGGAAAGCAAGATGCCAGGGACGTGTACTACCATAACTACAAGCTCTTGCGAGTCAAGCTGAAGGAACTCGGTATCGGTTGGTTCGATACCTATCATTGCCGACATTTTTGGGTCACCAATCGATTGCTGGCGGGAGAACCAATCCATCTAGTCGCAAAAGCTGCGGGAACATCCGTTGGCGAAATCGAAAGCACGTATTCGCACGTGCTCGGTGAAATGGCGACGAAGCAATTCAGTAAGCGACAGGTCCAATATGATGATGAAGGTGGATTTGTTGTGGTAAATACGCCGGAGATGCGAAAGACCGTCAAGAGGAATTCAAAGAGAAAGCTAGTGTGAACGAGCGCTTTACTTGCATCATTTAATGAAAGATCGTTCCTTGTCGTTGGCAACAACGCCAACGCAACGTTAGGAGCGTAAATGGCTACCAAGAAAAAAAGCTGTGCTTAAGGCTCCAAGCGAATCGAACAAGAAGTCTGCTATCGTGCCCAGAGGAGGAAGAGTCAAAGCGGCTCTTACCAACGCTGACAAAACCGCGGAGACACTAACAACCCTGGTCGAGTCCAAATCGGACCCTCCTACGGCGGCGCCAGAGGGTGTTTTCAGTCACCCGGAAACGTCGGCCTCGGCAACTAATAATGCCGCTCCACCACCCGCCGTCGCTAAGATACTAGACGGCCCCGTTGCACCTATTGTCGCCAGCGTATTCGAAGCTAACCCTGACAAGGAGTTCACGGTCAACGCGGTTATCGAGGAGCTGAAGAAGAGCGATCCAGGGATCAACGAGAACTCGATTCGATTTACCGTCACCGAGCTGAAACGGAAATCTGTGATTCACCACGTCCGCAACGAAGGGCACTATCAGTATCCTCAAGTTCTCGAGGTCAGGGGAGGCGAAGCCGTTTCCTAAGCCTTCATCAGTAGCCAAACCGGTCACAAGGAACGCTGTAAAAGCTTCTCCGGCTGATTTGGCGTCTGAGCTGGCGGTGTTGCGGGAAACCACCCTCGCCATCGCCAAACTTGAGAAGGTAGTTCAACGTAATCAGGACATTCTCACGCAGATAGCAAAGCTGCGGTCTGTTCTGTAGCAGATGTGGCAGTCGTTCTAAAATTTCAGGTTTAGAACTGGCAATTGGATGGCCGGTCTAACTGTTACAAGTCATTGATACACATAAGTACTCAGATTTACTCATCCATAAGGATTTAGTCCGGTAGTCGCCGCAACTCTCCGATTGGAGATCGACGTGTCAGGGAGGCGCGCGGATGAAAGTACTGCAGCAGCCGCTGCAAGACAGCGCCTTGATAAAATCCCATATTAGTGCCCGTGTTTTGGAGCGCTAGAATCCGCCGTATGCGTAAGAAGCGAAGACGGTTGAGCAGCGACGCTAAGCAGCAGGGCGTTAGAAAGCCAAGTTCCGTGCGCGGCCACCGCCAATTGAAGGGCGCGCATCGTCAAAGGATTGCTATCGGCTTTGCGACAATCCACCGACACGACAATTCGGATGATGAGTTAGAGCGGTAGGTAAACGTCAGCGCCTCCCCTGGGCCGTAGCACGGTGACAGCCTCGGCAAACGGACCAGGCTAAAGATAAGCGCGATGCAAGAGCTGCCAGAGGCACTGGAAGCTCTGAATAGTTATTAACCAATCAAAGCAGACCTCCGATGCTTGGCAGTTCCTTAATAGTTTAATTGTCAATAGGGGGGAGCGGGATTTTTGGAGATTTATTTTCTTAATAGTTCAGCGTAGGGGGTCCGAATTACGTGCGCGCTACCTACATATCTATGTAGGCGGGCATTCTGCTCGGTTTAGATAGTAAGTCCCTGGCCTACCAGTTCTAGGGTCGCCGTCCGGCGCTTACAGCATCCTACTGCTGGAGAAAACAGAAAGTATTCGACGCAAGGCACTGTCCTCTGCGTAACAGCATTCTATTGCCTGAAGAAAAGAGGAGAAGAAAATGCAACACCAAGCTTTGAAGGAAAAGTATCAGCACTATCAAAGGCAACGCCACTTCATACTTTGCGTGACACTATCAACTTATATCAAGTCATCGAAGTACGCACTCTCAGATCGTACTCGCCATATGTGGGAGCATCATTTTATTCGTCGAGTTGACCGAAGGCTGCCTTACAAAGGCAAAACAAAGCTCGACTATGATTACGTGCTTGAGCAAAGCCCGGAAGGGTATTGGCACTATCACGGTTTGCTCGCGGTTCCAGAGGAATTGAGTAAGTGCTTATGGAAGAACGGCGCATTACATCCGCAGCTTGCCGGAAGCATTAGGAGTTTCGAAAAGGCTGGCTCACAAAGGCCATTTTGCATCAATTCCTTTCTAATTGAGCCCGTGCAAACTGTAGAAGACTGGTGCAATTATATTACAAAGCGCCAGAGCTATTAAAGCGCCTATATATCTTCGTAGCGCAGCAGTAATAAGGGGGAGGTGTGGAATTAGTGTTAGAACTCCAAGGCCCGCCCCCCGGTTGCGCATCGCCTCACATCATTGGAGGGATATTTAAGAAATGAAGCAACTGATTAGGCTCGGCCAAAACACGGAACGGACAGAAGCGCGTTCAACACCAAATGGATCGATCGAAGAGCCCAGGGCTTCGCGCTGTATTGAGCAATTGCGACATCGCCTCGTAAGTGGTAACTACTTTGACTCGGTAGAGGTCAAGACAGCTCTTGTGGGGGAAATGCTCTACCACTGTTACATCGAATTGCAAAAGAGGAGGTATTTATAGATATGGCAAACCTGAAAAGTAAAATCCGGAATTTCCGCTGCACAGAGGATCTCGACAATCTACTCATCGGCGCTGCAAAGGAGGTTGAATGTCCTGCAAGCCGCCTATTGAGAGAGTTTGTTCGAGAAGGAGCGGAGGTCATCCTGAACGACGCGAACGTGGCGAACGAGCTACGCCGCAAGTACGCGGTTCTGTAATGGAGCGCGCAGCAAGGCCCAGAACACCAACAGCGGTAGAGCTCACGAATCTGATTAGTGCCCGCCAACTGCGGCTGTATGACCTTACGCCTGCGAATGGTCTGCTCACCTTGGCGGAGGCTCTGAAGTCAAAGAGAAGCAATGAGCAACTGTATTTGGTGTCGGTAGTCCCGTGACATCAGCGACAGCGTTTGACTTTGACCTGAAACACGCTGGGGTATTTGCCAATGGAAAAGCGGCAAGCAAGTCGGTCAGCGTAGTGCAGCGCCCGGAGCAGCGCTCGGAAGACGACTCCGGGGCGTTACTGGCCTCTCGAGGTCAATGCTGCGCAGCACGGACTCTATTCAGACACTAATCGCGCCCTAGGTCTCTTCGCTCGCTCCGCACGTGATTCATTCCGTTCCACCCGATCACTCTGCTAGTACCACATTCTGACTCTCAGCGATCCCGAGTTGTCCGAAAATAGGCAGTCATCAAAGCCCAGTTGAAGCACTTCCGCTCCAGCAGGAACGGAAACAAACTCCACTTGCGGACTTAACGGAAACGGCAGTCCCACAACAACACCAGCAGAGGTCGCGAATGCGCCTATAACCTGCATTAGATAGATTGGATAATTTGTAGGGTCAACATATGCGCTTGGATAGTAAGTGCCACAGGCAGGTTGAAAGACATTGTTTGTCGGGCCGTATCCGTCGTCGTTCAGTCCCGCGCAACCTGAGTTAGGCAAACCACCACCATTTGATGTGCCGCTAATGCATTCCAATGCAATGAAACTACCGGGCACGATGCCATATGTGCTGAGGGTAATCTTCAGGGGAAGAGGATCTTCTCCCGCAGTCGCATAAACCATAGAAGTGTTAATAGTTTGGTCCCAAGGCCCGTCAAGAGCTGAGACCGTCTTAGTAACTGAATTGCCCGTACAAGTGTACGGAACGATGGTCAGCACACCGGTGCTCCCGATGATGTAAGTTTCCTTAGGCGTGCAAGTTGCCGGAGCGATATTCGACTCGGCTGCTTTGCCGGTTACGGACTCCTCTGCATTGACCCCTACTACACCAGCAACAAACGCTACCGACACTACGATTAGTAAAGATTTGATGAACATTTGGAAACCTCCAAGAATCTCGGTTGCGCCTGTGGTTCTTAGGATTGAAGCCCATCGCGGTGTCGCTTGCCACCGAGTCTGATGGCCGCTGATAGTAAATGAAATCGACCAGCCCAACCAGCGCGGCGCCGACGGCGCTCGATGTTGCAATACGCACAATGTTGCGCTGCAACCGCCCTGCGTTTGCATAGGTTTGCTTGATCGCATTTCTAGAAAAATCTGTTATCTATGCTGCGCGACGACGTCATTTTTCTCCCTCAGCCTGAGTACTGCGGTCTGCATATTCGCTAACTGCTGTTGCACGTCGCGCAGTTGCGCTGCCTGGGCCGCATTGATGTTCGCCTGAGCGGCGAGTTGTTTTTGCTGCTGCTGCACTTCATTCAACAGCATCGGCGCAAGCTCGTCATAGCGCACCCCGTCGATCCTGCCCTTTTCATCGCGGATCACAAGCTCCGGGTACACCTTCGCCACTTCCTCGGCGATCAGACCGTACTGGACCGTGCCCGTCGCGTCGGTCTTTAGCTTGAAGCTTACTGGTCGTAGCTGCCGCAGCCTCGCCGTGTCCGAACCAATTGGTGCGATGGCGGTCTTGAAGCGCTCCGAGGATGCTCCGGTCACCCCCAGCTGGCCAGAGGAGGTAACCACAACGGCAAGGCCACTCAGCGAATTACTGTAGATGCCGGCGATGTACGCCGAGGTTTGCTTGGAAGTGGCGCCGATGCGAATCGCTCCATTTTCTCCCGCTACACCCACGTTGCCGATGTCGATGTTGTTACTCCCCGTCGTGAGGCTGTAGCCGGCCGCATACCCCTGAGCGATGTTGCTGCTGCCTGTGGTGTTGTTATACAGCGCCTGGATTCCGGAGGCGTTGTTTGCGCTCCCGGTCGTGTTGCTATAGAGCGCCTCTAATCCCACCGCGGTGTTGTAGGTGCCGGTCGTGTTGGCGAAGAGTGCGTATTCCCCTGAGGCGGTGTTGGCGTAGCCGAACGTGTTGGTATAGAGCGCCTCGTATCCGTAGGCGGTGTTGTACGTCCCGGTCGTATTGGAATAAAGCGCCTCGTACCCGGAGGCGGTATTATTGTCGCCAGTGGTGTTGGAATAGAGAGCCTCGTACCCGGAAGCGGTGTTGTCGCCGCCGCTTGTGTCTCGGTAAAGCGCTTGAGCGCCGCTGGCTGTGTTGTAAGAGCCGGTCGGAAACGTGTCATTGTCGCCAAAGATATTCGAACTGAGCGCACCAAAGCCGATTGCCGTATTGTTAATGCCGGTTGAGTTCGACTCAAGTGCACCGGCACCACTAGCGGTATTGTAAAAGCCACTCGTGTTTGACCAGAGAGCGACAAACCCAATAGCCGTATTGTAGTTGGCACCCGTCGTAATGGAGCCTATCGCCGAGTACCCAACGCCCGTGTTATAACACTCTGAGCCAGCGGATTCGCCAATTTGGCACGCGGCGTTGATACCGCCGCCAAGCGCGTTGGTGCCTACTCCTGTGTTGTCAAACTGATCGCTCGTGTCGTTCGTGGACGGCACTTGAGCGAAAGCCGTTCCTGCAAGCGCGAGCGCGCCGATCAAAGCTAAGTTGGCTGACTTCATAAACTGGACCCTTCCAAATGATTGTTGGGTCACCTTATTGTGTGACTTTGCGGTTGATTACACGCCGAAAAGCCCGATCTGACAACAGCCGTAATGTGCAGAACCCCCTTCGCATTGCTGGTCGTAGTAGGCGCAACCCAAGACTGAATATCGGAATATCGAGCCCGCGCCCGCTGCTCTTGATGGCTTACCGGTAGATAACATAACGTCGCGCTCACTCGATCCGCAGACCCATTCCCTTGGGTCCTGTGCGCCGGAGACGCGTTCCAAAGGCGTTTACATAGTCAATAAAGGGCGCTAGGTGGCTGGATTGGCCGACAGCTCCTAGCACCGCTGAAGCTGCTTCCGGGTCTGGCTGCAGAGGCGAATAAGCGCCATCCTGCATTCCTAGCGGGAAGCTTGGAGCACTTGATAAACCGTTCCAGTGCCGACCTTGAGTTGTGCGGCAATGCGGCGAATGGAAACCTCTCTGGCTCGCAGCGCAACAATGGCTGCGCGAACCGAGTCATTTAAGTTCGTTGGTCTGCCAAGCTTTATGCCATTGCGCTTTGCGCGGTCGAGTCCAGCGCGAACACGTTCACAAATGAGTTCCCGTTCATATTCAGCCAGAGCGCCAAAAATGGAGAAGCAAAGCTGTCCGCTTGGTGTGCGCGTATCGAGTGCCTGTTTATGAATGTAAAGGTCGACATCGATGGCACGAAGCTCATTTACGATGCTGATCAGGTGTTGCAAGCTTCTTCCAAGGCGATCAATGCTCCACACCATTACGGTGTCGAACTTGCCGCGGGTAGCATCCTTCAGGAGCTTGTCCAATCCAACCCGCTGGCTGCGATCTTTTGTACCGCTGATGCCTTGGTCCACATAGGTGGCATTGATCGTCCATCCTCGATTTAGCGCTACTTGATTTAGCTCGGCAGATTGATTGTCAGTTGTTTGCTGATTCGTCGAAACGCGGCAATAGATAGCGGCCTTGGTGGCGCTCCAGCTGTTCATTCTGGCCCCATCTACGAGGGAAGTCGCTTGCATATTGATCGCTCCATTGTGTAATGAACGATCAAGAACGATACTGATAAATTTATAGAAGTAAATCGATAGACAATCGCCAATTTTAAGGAGTGGGAGTAGCACTGTGCCCTTACAAGTAATGATTACCGATTTGCGGGGGCAGCAAATGATGGCGCATTTCGAGGAGGTACCAGACGCCTGCCCAATTTGTCATCGAGCTGTGAGCCCGAAATTTATGAGCGGCCTTTGGCTTCGTGAGCGATACAAGGCGCAGCTGATATTCCAATGTGTCAGCCACAAGTGCGAAAACGCGTTCATCGCGAACTACTCAGGAAGGAACTCAACGCACGGAAACTGGGAGTTACAATCAACGGAGCCGACGCGTCCTTTACCGGTTCGTATTCCAGAGGAAGTTGCCAAGATTTCGCCGGATTTTGTAAAGATCAGTAATCAGGTAGCCGCCGCCGAAGCCGGGGGGCTAGAGCAACTGGTAGGGATCGGTCTTCGAAAGGCTTTGGAGTTCTTGATAAAGGACTTTGCGATCTCAGGGAACGCGGAAAAGGCAGAAGAGATCAAAAAGGAATGGCTGGGCAATTGCATTGATCTTTACATTCCGGATGCAAGGGTGCAGAGCTGTGCAAAACGAGCGACGTGGCTGGGGAACGATCAGGCGCATTACATCAAGAAATGGGGAGGCAAAGATTTGGACGATCTAAAGACGTTAGTGACGTTGACAGTTAACTGGATTCACAGCCATCTTGCGACAAAGCTGTTTATTGGCGATATGCCAGACGGTTCGTAGTTCAGCTTCGGAATTGCACCCCGTATATGAACAATAGATACAAGCACGGTCTTGGGCTTGGACTAACACTGATGCTAGGAATCACTATAGGCGCATTGAGTGTTTGGAACTATCTTGAACACACGCGGGAGCGAAGATCGGATTGGTTCACATTGGTCCCTGCGCCAGGTGCGTTCCCAAAAGAGGGGCCAACGAAAAAGGACCCTCTGGATCGAGTATCTGTAAGCTTCTCGAATGAAGTATTTCAGGATCAGGATATAGGACTCCCTGATATAGCGGCGGTGAAGGGACAGGCTAAGTTCTTGCAATCCGGCGCTGACCCGACGAGTCACTTTGTACCGCTAGGCTACGTGGCTCGCGTGACTATGAAGCCTACAGATTTGAAGGCGCTGCCGGAAAGATACAAACACAACAAAGATTTGGGCCACGGTTTTACGCGGGACGCGTTGGAGAACGCCGTGTTCAAAGTCAATTTTAGCTTCGTTTTGTTGGATGGTGATGGATTCGAATTATTGAAGGTTGAGTCGCCTACTACAGACATTCAAGCCGGTGGCACGTCAAAACTTCAAGATCGCACGGCAGCGCTCATACCATCCGAGCTTGTTAAGAAAGTTGTGAATATTAGGTACACATTGAATGTGATGAAGGACTACAGCATTTTGGGGTCAGATGATTAGGGCAAACAGATAACGGCAACTGATCCTCGATTCGCCATTGGATTTCAACCTGGCTCAAAGTTATTGTTAGAAGCATAGTTGGAAAGTGACGCTGCTCTTGCTTTGTTCCTAGCCTGTTGCGTGGCATTGCTGGGTGAGCTGTCGACACTGCAGCAGTGAGCCAAAAAACGTCAGCGAAGAGGTTGGTACCCGTGATGTACCCGGCGTGTATAACAATATGATTATTATGATGTTACCAAACTGAGTGGGAATAGAAACTTATCCTTCGCCATCTATCGGCCCGTCACGATACCGCCAGGGACCGTCATGCTGACCGACACGACTCTCAGAAGCTTGAGGCCCACAGCCACTGCCTACAACGTGAGCGACCGTGACGAGTTCACCCCTCGTGACTACGCTAAGCCGCTGTGGGCGATCTTGATGACGTTCGACGAACCGTAAAGCTTTTCGTCATGGTTAATGGCACGCCGAACTTCACAGAACCTCACCGCGTTGCGGATGGGGCATCTGAGCTACGTGTTCAAGTGTTCGGCGAGCGGGGCATCCATGCGTGCGGTGCCGTCAGTGTGGCGCAGGTGCCATTCGGCGCATGCGTCGAAATTGACATGATCGCGGAATTTACGGCAACCCAGGTTGGTGGAAGTATATAGCCCACTGTCAGGGGCCCCCGACGCGTTACGCAGAGAGTCTCCACGACAGTGGCATCCGGGGAAAACCGAATGGGCGAGTGTGCGGTCGATCGCGAGGAATGCGAGATGCAGGAATATCAGGGCGGATGCCATTGTGGCGCTCTCCGAATCGTCTATCGCACCGACATCGATCCCATGTACTGGCGCCTGCGGCACGACGGCTGTTCGTTTTGTCGGCGCCATGGCGTGGTTGGCACATCGGACCCGGCGGGCAATCTCTCCGTCGACATCGAGGATCCCTCCAAGGTTCGGTGCTATCGTTTCGCACATCGGACCGCGGATTTCTTGATTTGCCGTGAATGCGGTGTGTTCGTCGCGGCAATCACCGACACTGCCCAAGGAAAGCGCGCAGTCATCAATGCACGCGTACTCGATGGCGTCTCGTTAAATTGGGTCTCGGTGGTCGATGTGCACTTTGATGACGAAAGCCCGCCACAGCGAGCCGATCGACGATCCCTGCATTGGACTCCCGTGGATGAGGTGAGCGGTCGGCATCCGGGATAGTGGGCTGGCCCGCTGACAGGCGTGGCTGTGTCGAATAAGTTCGAGGGCACGGGTCGCATGCATGAGGAGCTGCTTGCCGCAGCGGCACAAGACAAGTTGTAAGGGAGGCTTGCGCAAATACATGACTGTTCCATATCACGAAGAAGGAAGTTGCCGGGAATATTTTCAAGCGGCCTAACCGAGGACAAAATGTCCTCAAGACGGCTCAGCGGCAACAAGCGATGTCCGGGGACTACTTGGGCGGTCGCGCCGCCCGCCGATTCGCGGGCACACCTCTTCGGTGCCTCGTCACGGGCTTCGTGGTGTCGGCTGCCTCAAACAATTGCCGAAACCCGTGTGCCAACTGTTCGACGGCCTTCCCCAAGGCGCCGAGTTGCCCAACCCGGACTATCGCGACGGATCGGTGCAGGTCAAACGATGGGGGACGCAATACTTTTACGGCATCGATAGAATGATTCCTAGCAATAAAGCGAGCGGGTAGCAGCCCGACACCATAACCGGACTGAACGAACGCCAGCTGCATATGCATGTTGTGGATTTCAGCCGCAATCATGGGGCTGAAGCCGGCACGCTCCATCCGATCGATGAGGCTCGCCCGAAGAACGCACCCGGGCGGATTGAGCACCCAGGGTGCTCTGCCCAAACTTTTCCAATCACCCTCAACGTTGGCTGCGGCGCCTTGAACGATCTCCATGCGGTCGCTAGCGATGATATTCGTCAGAAGAGGTGGAGGCGCGGTCTTACCTTCGGGCAACAGCACGGCAGCAACGTCGAGTTCACCGGCGAGCAGCCGGTGAATTAATTCACTGGTCAGTTCGGTTGACAGCCGCAGTCGGACCTTGGGATATTTTTCAGTCAGCGCCTGAATAGGTTCGATAAGCGTCCCCTCGGCAAGGGCATGCGCGAGCCCGATGCGCAAGAGGCCGTGAGGTTCGGCGTCGCTCGACGTAAGAGATTTCAGTGCCTCCGTCCGCTGCAGCAGATCTCGCGCTTGTTCGAGCACTCTGGAGCCAAGCGAGTTCAGACGCGGCGGCTTTACCGAGCGGTCGAGCAACTCGGCACCCAATGCAGCCTCCAGCCTTTGCACTTGCCGGGTAATCGCAGAGGGCGTCCGGAATAGACGATCGGCTGCACCGGCGATGGACCCGGCATGGGCGAACTCTACGAGGGCGCGTAAATCTTCGAGCAACGGGGTCTCCTAAAGCGTTTCCCGACGCATAACAGAATCGTGCTCCAATGGCATTATAATCGTGATAATAATGAAGTTGTAGAATTTTGATTTTGCATCAAAATATCAAGAAGTACATCTTCTTGCGGAAATCTGTATGCCTCATGCGATTCAAATTCGGCAGACGGGCGGTCCCGAGGTTCTGAACTGGACACCGATCGAGGTCGGTGAGCCCGGCTCGGGTCAGGTTCGCCTGCGCCAGGCAGCGGCGGGCCTGAACTACATCGATGTTTATCACCGCACCGGGTACTACTCGCAGCCGCTCCCCTTTATCCCGGGCCTCGAAGGCGCCGGGACTGTAGAGGCAGTCGCCCCTGATGTGCGCGGTCTGAAAGTCGGCGATCGGGTGGCCTATGCTGGTCCTGCCGGTGGCTATTCCGAGGTGCGGCTCATCGAGGCTGATCGACTGGTGCGATTGCCCGATGCGATCTCCTTCGATCAAGCAGCCGCGATGATGCTCCAGGGTATGACTGCGCAGGTGCTGATCCGGCAGGTTTATCCCGTCAAGGCGGGTGACTTTATTCTCGTGCACGCCGCAGCCGGCGGGACCGGGCTCATTCTCTGTCAGTGGGCGGCTGCTCTCGGCGCAACGGTCATTGGCACCGTTTCGACGGAGGCTAAGGCCGAATTAGCCCATGCCCACGGCTGCAGCCACACGATCCTCTATACGAAACAGGATTTCGTAGCGGAAGTTTCCCGTATCTCCGGCGGCGAGAAACTGCCGGTGGTCTTCGATTCCGTCGGCAAGGATACCTTCTTACGCTCGCTCGATTGTCTACGACCACGCGGATTGATGGTGACGTTCGGGCAAGCCTCCGGTCCCATCGATCCCATTGCGCCCGTTCTGCTGTCTCAGAAGGGTTCGCTGTTTCTGACGCGCCCAATCCTCTTCCACTACATAGAGCGACGCGATGCGCTTGAAGCTTCCGCGAACGAGCTGTTCGAGGTGGTGGCTTCGGGAAAGGTGCGCATTAACATCAATCAGCGTTTTGTGCTCAAGGATGCTGCTGACGCCCACAAGGCCTTGGAAGCGCGCGCCACCTCCGGCTCCACCGTCCTGACCATCTAACCCACTGTCCACAGGAGTTTGCCATGAGCAAGACCGCCATTACCTCGCCCGAGCTTGCGCCGCCGGTCGGCCCGTTTTCCCAGGCGATCGAAGTCGGTGGTTTCCTCTACTTCAGCGGTCAGGTCGGCCAAGACCCGGCCACCGGCAAGGTGGTCGAGGGGGGTATTGTGGCCGAGACAGAGCGCGTCTTCCGCAATCTCTCGGCGGTTCTCAAGGCGGCCGGCAGGAGTTTTGATCACGTTGCGCGCGCCGGCGTGTTTCTCACGAGCATGAGTGACTTCGTCGCAATGAATGGCATCTACGCAAAGTATTTTAGTCAGCCCTTTCCGGCCCGCACGACGATCGCGGTGGCCGCGCTGCCGCTTGGCGCCTGCGTTGAGATCGACCTCGTCGTCAAGGCTTGAGGCGACGCCCGGAGATTGATCTCATGAAGTACACATTTCACATCGTCGATGTTTTCAGTTCGACACCGTTCGGCGGTAATCAACTCGCGGTTCTGCCTGACGCGGCCGGCATTTCGACCGAGGGCATGCAGAAGATTGCTCGCGAATTCAATTTCGGCGAAACGACCTTCGTCCTGCCGAAGAACGATCCTGCGAACACGTGTCGGGTGCGCATCTTCACACCTCGGGCGGAACTCGACTTCGCGGGGCATCCCACGATCGGCACAGCTTGTGCACTTGTGATGAAACAGCACGTACGGCTTAGTGATCCAATCCGGCTCATTCTGGAGGAGAATGTCGGTCCCGTGACGGTCGACGTCGCTCAGCGAAACGGGGGGTTCCACGGCACGTTGACGTTGTCGGGGAAGATCGAGGCACCGACCGGCGCACCTTCTCCGACTGATCTCGCCGCCGTCCTATCCATCGAGCCCGCCGAGGTGAGCGAAGTGTTTTTCGCGGGCGTCGGTGTTCCATTCTGTTTTGCGCAACTGAACTCGAACGAGGTCGTCGACCGGGCGGCGATCAATCGGGCTGCCTGGGCGGCAACGCTCTCGCGAGCGTGGTCTCCCCACGTCTTCTTCTTCGCGGGAAATCTACGGGATGGCCGCAAGCTCTATGCTCGCATGTGGGCACCCGCGCTGGGCGTCGAAGAGGATCCGGCGACAGGCAGCGCTTGTGCCGCCCTCGTCGGGGCAATGGCATCGAAGCCCGATTTTGGCGGGATGGCCTATCGCCTTTCGATCCAGCAAGGCGTCTTGATGGGGCGCCGAAGCGATATCGAAGCGGAAGCGCGGAAGCGCGGCGACGTGGTGACCTCTGTCAGCGTTGGCGGCGCAACAACCTACATCGCAAGCGGCGAGATCGATGTGCCGCCGTTCGCGCTTGTGTCGTAAGCCGCCGAGGACGATGAGACCGGTCCATTCCGGGCGCGGTATTCCTGACGGGTATTGTGAGCAACGAGTTTATGAAACTTTAGTTGTGTCAGCGAGTTACCAGGCCAGGAGATTATTGAGTGCGAGTGACGAAGGCCATTCGCCATCTATTGCTAGCCGCCCCACGGGGCGTTCGGCCGGATCTCGCGCCACGTACCCAGCGCCAATCCCTCTAAGCTTACCTTACCGATGGCCGCGCGTATCAGGCGGAGCGTCGGAAACCCCACCTGTGCCGTCATGCGCCGAACCTGGCGGTTTTTCCCCTCACGGATCGTGAGCTCAATCCACGTCGTCGGAATTTTCGCTCGATAGCGAATTGGCGGATCACGCGGCCACAGTTCTTGCGGTTCCTCGATGAGATTCGCGTTCGCGGGCTGCGTCGTGAAGTCGCCGAGCCTCACGCCTTTGCGCAGTTGATCGAGTGTCGTTTGAGACGGGGAACCTTCCACCTGCGCCCAGTACACTTTGGCTACCTTGTGCTTCGGCTCTGCGATGCGCGCCTGCAAGGCGCCGTCGTCGGTGAGCAGCATCAGGCCTTCGCTCTCGGTATCGAGGCGGCCGGCAGGATAGACGCTTCTTACGTCGACGTAATCAGCGAGCGTCTTGCGGCCCGGCTCCGGGCTGAATCTACAGGCAACACCGAACGGCTTGTTGAAGGCGATGAGCACGCGGGCGCATTCAGGCCAGCGCGCGCTCAATCAGATCCGGCGGCACGGTTGTGCGTGGCACAGTGTGGGTGGCGTGCCGGCGAGCCCTTTTTCTGACGCGTCGAACAGAGCTGTGTTGCTCGAACCATTCGCGCACGTCGAGGTCAAGTCCGATGCCGTGCATGTAGTTGTAGAGTGCCTTCTTGAGTGCTGCGCCAAACACGTCGTGGTCGATGCCGGTGATGTCCGTGAAATTGATATCATTGTTCGCGAATGTGGCCTGGAGCGGCGGATATAACGTCACGCCGTACTGTTCCGGATGTTTGCTGACCGGCGAATGCACGGTGCAGGTGAAGCGATGGAAGAAACCCGAATGTATGCAACCGGCCGAGAACAATTGGCGAACATATTCCAGGGCGTCGACGGTGTCTTGCACGTTTTGAGAGGGGAAGCCATACATCAGATACGTGTGTACTAGGATTCCCGCCTCGGAGAAGGCTCGCGTAACTCGGGCCACCTGCTCGATCGACACGCCTTTCTTCATGAGCTTGAGCAGGCGATCCGATGCCACTTCCAATCCGCCGGTGATGGCGATGCAGCCGCTTTTGGCCAGTAGTTGGCATAGGCCGGCATCGAAGGACTTCTCGAAACGGATGTTGCCCCACCATGAGATATTCAGCTTCCGTTGCAGCAGTGCGTGCGCAAGCGACTTCAATGCCTTGGGCGGCGCGGCTTCGTCGACGAAGTGAAATCCAGTTTGTCCGGTCTCGCGAATCAGGGACTCGATTCGATCGATCAGCACATCAGTGGTCGCCAGGTCGTAGCGTGAGATGTAGTCAAGGTTCACATCGCAAAAGCTGCATTTCTTCCAATAGCAGCCATGGGCGACCGTGAGCTTGTTCCAGCGGCCGTCTGACCAGAGACGGTGCATGGGGTTGAGCATGTCGAGCAGTGACAGATAGTCGTCCAGCGGCAGGCCCGCGTAGGTGGGCGTGCCGCTTTCGGAGAAAGCGATGTCGGGCTCCTTGAAGTCGACGTACTGACGCTCGCGCGTATACGTGCGCACCAGTCGATCGAGCGATCGCTTGTTCTGCAGGTGCTCGATGAGTGCAAGCAGTGGACGTTCGCCAGCGTCGAGCGTTATGAAATCGAAGTAGTCGAAGACGCGCAGCTCGTTCATAGCGCGCAGCTCGGTATTGCAATAGCCGCCACCCAATACCGTGACGGTGGATCGGTGGGTTTGCTTGATGGTTTGCGCGATGCGAAAGGCGCCGTAAACGTTGCCAGGAAAAGGCGCGGTGATGAGCACTAGGTTCGGTTGGTACTGCGACAGCGCTTTGAGCGTCAGTGCATGCAGGGATGCATCGACCAGATTGTGCGGCGCACTGAGCGCCAGTTGTAGCTGATCGAACTTCGGTTGGCTCGCCGCCAGAGATTCTGCATAGCGTACGAATCCGAAGCGTGGGTCGATGGCATCGCGAATGACGTCCGCGAGGTCATTGAGATAAAGGGTGGCAATGTGCTTGGCACGATCCTGCAGTCCCAGAACGCCGAAAGCCCAGTCGAGCGCATCGCCTGCGCCTTGCTGGCTGTCGTAGTGCTCGCGCGATGCAAAGCGCGGACCTTCGGGCAGGTAACGCCTCGAAGCGATGCGATGAGCAAGGCTGGGATCACGACCTTGCAGAAAGCGAATGGCCGGCGAAATTGTAGTGCGGTAGGACTCGAAGTGTTCGGCAAAAAAGCGCGTGGCTACCGTGTGTTGTTTGCTGGGCAGCGCGCTCACCTGCCCGTGAATAGCCTGCACGCCTTCTACCGACAGCAGTTCGAGCGCCAGGGCAATGGAAAGATCCGCCTGTTCCGCTTTGAACCCGCGCGATCGCAGGAACCCCGTGAGATACGCCGTAGACGGATACGGCGTATTGAGCTGCGTCATCGGCGGAATGATCGACAAAACATGCACTTCGGTCACATCCGAGAGTATATCGCGCTATGCCGTCCTGCAGAATCGGCTTAAGATTGAGCAATGGAGTTTTTCCTCGATTTTCCCCTTATTCGCAACATTCGCGAACAGGAGCACCAACGAGCATGTAACGAGATCCAAGACTTGGGAGTGCTCCGCGCGCTCGAGAACTCTCAGCGGCGGCATGACGCTCGAATCGCCGCTGCCCCGGATGTTGGCACGCTGGCCTGTCGAGCGGGTTGCACGTGGTGCTGCTATTTCACAGTGGATGTTCGTGCCGTTGAGGTCTTCAGAATCCTCGATTTTGTCGAACAGTTGCTCGCGCCTGCCGAGAAGGCCCAACTCTATGCGAAGGTGCGCGCGAACAGCGCGGCGCTCAGGAAGCTGCGCGAGGGCGAGCGAGTCACTCGCAACTTAAAGTGCCCGTTCCTGAGCGAAGGGCGATGCACCATCTACGCCGCTCGCCCGCAGTCGTGCCGTAACTATCACGCGACCAATGTGGCCGGGTGCCAACAATCCTATGAAGAACCCGACAACTTGGACATCGATCCGGCCTTCGCGCCTGGTGTTTATCAGGCAGGCGGTGCGCATGTCGAGGCGTTCAATACCGGGATGAGCGATGCGGGCTACGATGTGAATGCGTACGAACTCAGTTGCGCCCTCGACGCCGCGCTTTCGGAGCCCGGTGCGCGCAAGCGCTTCGAATCCAGGCTAAAACCGTTCACCGGCCTGAGCGGCGAGGAAGTACCCGCTGAGTTCGATGATCTGGAACCCTGACATCCCGCTAGCGCGGAGTTGTGCATATCGTCGCTGTGTCTCAGCGTTCGTTTTACCGGTCACTGCCCAGCAATATTGCTTTCGGCATCTATCGGCCATTATCGGCACCAAGCAAGACATTTTGGCTGACGGTAAAATCAAATCGCGCGTAAGGGACTTGATATTCTGCAAGCGATTACTGGCGCCGGGTGTTCTCGTGAAAAGCAATTGGCCGCGGATCGCAGGTAAGCGCCGTTAGTCGCCTTCAGGAATCGCTTCAAGCCAAGCGCCCGAGGTATTGCCTGGAACTTTCTGCCTATTTGCATCGCATACGTTTTGACGGCAGCGCGCGGCCGGATCTCGCGACGCTCAAAGCCATACATCGAGCTCATCAATACGCGATCCCATTCGAAAACCTCGACGTGCTGCTGCGTCGTCCCGTCGTCCTGGATCCGGAGGCGAACTACGAGAAGATCGTCTGCCAGCGACGTGGCGGCTGGTGCTATGAAATGAACGGTGTGATGGCGTGGGCACTGGGAGAAATAGGCTTCGAGGTGATGCGCATGAGCGCCGGTGTCATGCGAGTGCTGGCAGGCGATGCACAGCTGGGCAATCACTTGTGCCTGCTGGTTCGCCTCGATCAACCTTACCTCGTCGACGTCGGATTTGGAGGAAGCATGGCGGAGCCGTTACCGCTGAGAGCATCGGAACGCGAGGATCGCCCGTACCGGCTCGAGCTGAGGGAGCTTGGTGGTGGCTACTGGCGATTTGCTGAAATTGCGCATGGCGACGGCGACGCGTTCAGCTTCGACTTCCGCGTCGCTCCCGCCGACGAAGCGCTCCTCGCGCGGAAGTGCCAGTTCCTTCAGACTGATCCGGCTTCTCCGTTCGTCCAGAATCTTGTCGTCCAACGTCGCACAGCCGACACGCACCTCTCCTTGCGCGGCCGCGTTCTGACGGCTACTCATGCGACGCGTGTCGACAAGAAGTTGCTAGTCTCCACAGATGAATTCGTCGCGATCCTCCGAGACAGTTTCGACCTCGACACCCCTGAAGCAGCAACCCTCTGGCCTTCAATCTGCGCCCGCCACGACGCTCTATTCGGCAGCACTTCTGTGCAGCTAAGCTGAGCACGGAGCGTCACCGCGCAAGAAGCGTGCAAAACTTGCGCGCGGTCGGCGGCGACATCCGGATCGCGAGCGTCGACGGCGAAGCGCTCGCGATCGACCACCGCTGGGCAGCGCGACTACCAGTGGGCTAGGTTGATTCAGCGGGACTCGCCCTTTGGCGTCGCTATTCCGGCATCGCCGCAGGCGCCTTGCAGTCCGCCGTCGCGAGCGAAGTCTCTTCCTGTGCTAATTGAAGTTGGTGATTAGGCTTGTGGAGAAATGCCCGCACAACTCACAGGTACTTTTGTGTCGTTAGCGAGATTTGCGCGCTGCACGCCAATACAAAGCGACGCCAACGAGATTGAGAGCAAGAGCGGTCAGCCCGACCTTCAGACCGAACACCTTTGCGTCGCCCACGTCGACAACAGGTAAGAGCGAGAAGATCATCGAGAGCAACGTCACCACCGCGCCTGCGATACAGCCGGCGCACAGCAGAATGCCGGGACGGGCGCCGAATCGCGCGCCAGCGGCAACGGGCACGGCGAACATCAGGAGGTAGTTTACGGCGTAGCAAAGATTTGCGGCGGTCGCGATGACCTGAAATGCCTCTTGTGCGCCTGCACCGGCAGAGGCGAGCAGTCCGACGATCACGGCAAGCGTTGCGATCACGGTCAACGAGCGCGTCGGCGTTCGAAATCGCGGGTGGAGTTTTGTGAACCAGCCCGGCAGCAGGTGATCCCACGCTGCGACCAAGGGAAGGCGGCTGGTTTCGGCAATAATGACGGCATACTGCGCAATAGTTGCCAGCGCGAGCGCGAGGATTGCGCCGCGACCGAGCACCGCTCCAAAATCGACTCCGTTCAAGGTCGCGGCTCTGGAGCCAAACCCGGCGGCAAGAACCTGTGGAATCGGACCCACAAGATCGATCTTGCCTGCCGCGGTGTAAGTCAGCATCGACCCGGTCATCAGGATGTAGATGAGAGCGATGAGCGGCGCCGCGATCCACGCGGAACGAAGTATGGCCCGCTCGGCATTGCGCGTTTCGCCGGCAAACACGGCGACCTGCTCAAGGCCCGTGAGTCCGTTAAACGCGAGCTTGCTGAACAGATTCAGACTCACCAGCGTTATGGCGGGAAAGGCGAGCGAGAAGGGAGGTTGTGGTGCGATATGCGGGTGCGCGGGCGTCGCCGTCGGATGAAAAAACAGCAGGGCGATAAGCAGCGCTGTGACGAGCAGGGTCACTGCGGTGCCGAAGTGTGCCACCCAGCGGCCAAGTCCCAGGCCAGGAATATTGACCAGTAGGATAAATGCAAAAAGCGCGAAATTTAAAGAACCGATAAACGTTCCGCTTTCCGCCATCCATGCCGCGCTCGGCCCCAGCGCGTAGCTGAGGCTGGTGGCAGTGGAAAGCCCCAGAGACGAGGCAATCAGCAGCCCCCACAGGCCGAAATTCCATGCACTGAAAAATCCGCAGAAGGGGCCGAGCACGTTCTTGGTCCACTGATAGACGCCACCCTCGAATGGCCAGATGCGTGTGCAGTACTGCACGACGCCTGCCACCGGAAGAAAGAAAAGCATCACGCCCAACAGCCAGAATATGACGTGGGTCGGCCCCTCGCGCGCTGCGGTGCCCGGCCAAGTCACACCTACAACTAGCAGGATCTGCATCGGCAGCAGATCGCGCAGGCCGAGTTCCTTGCGCAGCTCATGGCTGCGCGGTTCTTCCGCAGGTTGCCCCGCAAAGACGGGATCAGGCTGCTTGGACGCGGCGGGCATCTCGGCTCTTCTTATTGGTTTGTGCCAGAAAATCATACTCTATGCGCCGCGCTCAGCCAGCCCTGCTGGCGCGGGAATTTGTGCTGCGCAAGCTAAGTTGTAGGAGAAGGGCGCCAGCGAGGTCGGAAGGTGTCTCGTGCTGATGAGCCGGCATTCGAGATGTGCCGCCCGAAAAAGCGGTCGGCGCCGGACTGGGTGCCCCGGGTCCGGCGCTGCGGTCTACAAATGATGGGTCCGGGAGTTACTCGCCGCGCGGCGTGTAATGGAACTTCTGACCGGCGATAGCGACTTGATACATCAGGCCGCCTTTTGCAATGGTAAAGATCGCCATGCCTTTCTGATATACGCCCCGAGTAACCGCGTTGTCCACAGTGCCGCTTGCGCCGGCACTCGCGCCGTTTGTACCGGCAGTGGCCGATGCACCTGCGGTAATGGCAACCGCACTGACATCTGCTCCGAATTCAAAGCCACTTGCCTCGAATTCGTCAAGCGCCCGCTTGTCTTGGAAGAAGATTATCTGGCTGAAGCCCTGACCGCCAGCCTGAAATCCGACGCTGATCTCCCCCATGGACACATCGCCCACGTGGCGACCGTGCACGTATACCCGGCCTTTGCCGAAAGCACCGCCGACTCCAATGGCGCCTTCACCCACGGTCGGGAACACCGCATAGCCATAGCAATTCTGGAAGAAGCTCACGGTTTGCTGTGAGCTCTTGAAGCGGGCGATCGTGTCGTCATAGGCGCCTGCTTGGGCGAGCCCGCAAACGAGGCAAAGCAGTGGCAGGAGAGCGAGCGCCTTAACAGTTGCTTTCATGTTCAATTCCGCTGTAGCTGCAGTTGTGGGTAGAAACGCGGCGCAGGTCGCGGTTGTTCCATGCGACCCGGGTGCGGGCGAGATGCCGCACAGCAACAGCGCCAGCATCTACGCGGACTTATGCCACAAGGACCTGCGCATTCCGCGGTACACCCCTGATTCGCCGGGCGCTCCGCCTTGCAATCGGGAAACGCCTTCCGGGCTTAAACCAGCGCTTAGGATCTTGGCGAGCGCCGCCGAGTTCTCGACATGCAGCATGCGCGCATGCGTGCAATTGAGCTCAACTACATGCACGCCCAGTTTCGCCAGCCGACCCCAGCCCATTGCCGGGTCATCATCGATTTCGCCCGGAGCGAGCTCTTGCTCCGATGCGCGGATCAGCGTCACACGCCCGGGATAGGGTGCGGGCGTGTACGCCGACCAGGCATCATAGGTCGCCACGGCCGAGCGCCTGATCCTGCGGGCGAGGGGGGTGGCCGCAGCGTCGCGATGCTTGGCGAATGCCAGCTCAGGGACCACGTTGACGAAGTACTTCTTTAGCAGGCGCACACGCTCGACAAGATATTTCAGCATGTCGCTGCCGGTTAGACTCCAGGCATGCTTGATGTGCAACAAGGCGCGAATCGGAGCGGGAAGTCGACGCGGATAGCCCGGCGTGGGGCTATCGAGCAGCGCGAGCATGGTCACCTGCTGGCCGGCGCGCTGCAGCTGTTGCGCGATCTCGTAAACGATGTAACCGCCCAGCGAAAAGCCGGCGAGATAATACGGACCGAGCGGTTGAATATTGCGAAGATCGGCAATCATGCGTGCGGCTATATCCGCAAGCGTAAGTCGCTGCTCGGTCGATTCAGCGACCGCGTTTGAGTCCAGGACATAGAGCGACTGTTGCTTGCCGAGCGCCTTGCGTAAGGAGTGAAACGGCAGAAGCGCTCCGCCGAACCCAGAAACGAAGAACAGCGGCGGACCATCCCCGCCAGTTTGTACGGCAACAGTACAGCTCGCCGGGGCGTCGGTATTGATCTGACGTAACAACGCCGCCTGATCTTTGATGGTCGGCGCCCGAAACATCACCGACAGTTCCATCTTGCGATTGAACTGTTCTTCAATGGCGTTCAGCAAGCGGATTGCCAGGATCGAGTGTCCGCCGAGGTCAAAGAAATTAGCGTCGCGCGGGATCGGGCCATCCTTGAGAAAGGTCTCCCAGATCTGGCGAACGCGTTGTTCTATCTCGTCAGCCTCATCCTCAGGGGGCGCAACAGAGCCTGCGTCGTGATAGGCAGACGGAGGTGGCAGGCTGCGCCGATCAAGTTTGCCGTTGGCGGTCAACGGCAGTGAATCGACGAATACAAACGCGGCGGGCACCATGTATGCCGGCAGGTGCGAAGCCAGACGGAGCCTAAGATCCTGTGCTGACGGGCGCAGGCTGGCATCCGCGGCAACGACATAGGCAACCAGGCGCTGATCGCCCGGTACGTCTTCGCGCGCGATAACCGCGCACCGACTGATGTCGGCGGCGCGCAACAGAACCGCCTCGACCTCTCCGGGCTCAATTCGAAGGCCGCGAATCTTGATTTGCTGATCCGCCCTCGCGACGTACTTGAGGTTTCCGTCCGGCAGGTAACAGACGAGGTCACCAGTCTTGTACAGTCGATCGCCGTCGCAATACGGATTTTGGATAAAGCGCTCGGCCGTGAGTTCCGGGCGATTGAGATATTCTCGGGCGACGCCCAGACCGCCGAGATAGAGTTCGCCCGTTACGCCAATGGGTACCGGCTGCAATGCTGCGTCGAGCACGTAACAACGCGTGTTTGTGAGCGGCCGTCCGATCGGGACACCGACGCGCGTTTCTGCACGTGCGGTGTCTTCTGGCAGTGGGCCTTCCGATGCTCGCCCAATCTCAAACCAAGTTGCAAAAGTCGTCGATTCAGTGGGCCCATAGGCGTTGATGAGGCGTCTGGGGGGCGTGTAGCGCATGACGCGACTGACCGCCATCGCATCACAAGCCTCGCCACCAAAGAGCAGACAATGCAAGTCCCCAAATAACTGCGGCGAACGATAGGCATGCTCGTTGAAGATAGCGGTGGTCAGAAACAAGGTATTAATGCCGCGCGCACGGATATCGCGAGCGAGCGCGTCGGCAGACAACACGGTTTCCTTGTGCAGGATCGCAAGCCGCGCGCCGTTAAGCAGCGCGCCCCAAATCTCAAAGGTCGCCGCGTCGAATGATGCATTGGATGCTTGGGCGATGCAGTCGGCGGCGCTTAGCTGCACATAGTTTGTGTTGATCACCAGGCGCATTACCGCAAGGTGCTCAATACAAACGCCTTTAGGCATGCCGGTCGATCCGGACGTAAAGAGGATATAAGCAAGATTCTTGGATGTGGCGCTGCGGTCGAGATTGCTGTCCGCTTGAGTTGCGATATCAGGCCAGTCGCCATCCACGCATATTGCGCTCGCGCTTGTTTTGGGCAATCGCTCGCGAACGCTTTGCTGGGTGAGCACGACGCGTGCGCGAGTCTCGTTTAGCATGAACGCCAGCCGTTCGGCCGGGTAGTCCGGATCGAGCGGCACATACGCGCCGCCTGCCTTTATTGTGGCGAGCACGGCCACAACCAGATCCGTGCAGCGTTCCATGAAGATGCCCACGGCCACGTCCGCAGCGACGTCGTGGGCTCGCAGGTATCGGGCGAGGCGATTGGCTCGGCTGTTGAGCTCTGCGTAGGTCAGCGCTTCGGTTTCGAATTCAACCGCAACCGCATTGGGTGCGATCTGGACGCGCTCTTCGAATAGCTCATGAAGATTCAAGTGCAGTGGCAGAGGCCGTGCGGTGTCGTTCCACTCGATCAGCATTCGTCGCAGCTCGACATCCTCCAGGAGCATGGACGCTGGCGCTGGCGCTGGTTCGGGAGCGGGTTTGGCAGTACGGCCAACATCCGGCGATTGCGGCAGCTCACCTGGAGCTCGCGCTTTGGCGGCTTCCAGTATCTCTAGTACGCGGGTTTCAGCAGCCGCATCGCGCCGCTGCAGCGCCTGCGCTGAGTCCTCACGACCCAGGTTGCCAGCGCCAGCGCCGGGCGGCGCAAGGGCGGAACCTTCGAGGCGCGCAGTTCGCGGCTCTGGAGGGCGCGAGGCGCCGCGCGTGGAATCGTCGCGAGAATCGGCGTGCTCAGGCGCTACGGATTGGGGGCGCGTATCGATAACTGCATCCTTGAATCTGGCGACTTGAATGCTAAAGCTTCATGAAATTCGCTGATGGCGAACGCGTCACACCTAGGATGCGTTTATGTCAATGCGGCTCGTTAGGGGCAGCGCGGAATATGCAAGCCAAAGCTGGCGAGCGCTGCCTTGGCATCGCGCACTCGATCGGACGTCTTAGACTGCGTCTATTGGGCCCACGGGAAGTAAACGATCACTCACCAGCACCTGCGGCGCTGATCAGCACTAAATCGCTTTTGCGCCTTGGCCGCAGCTAGCCGAGGCTGAAACTGTGCGCCACGTCGCGTAACGAGCGGTCGCCTAGCGAATCCCAACCTGTCCGCGCACGGCCTCAAGCAGTCGCTGGGGGTCGTAGCCTAAGCCGTCCTTAAATACCACTTCGATATTCTCTATCTCTTCGATGTGGGCGGCCGGGTCGCCGTGCACGAGGATCAGGTCGGCATGCTTGCCCGGTGCAATCGTGCCAATGTCGTGTTCCTGGCCCAAAAATCGGGCGCCATTCTGCGTCCCAACTTGGATCGCCTGCGCCGGAGTGAACCCGGCTTCCACGAGTAGCTCAATCTCGCGCTGATCGCCAAAGCCTGGCATGACGCCTCCTGCGCCTGTGGGATCGGGCCCGGCCAGCAGCAAACCTCCAGCAGCCGCAAAGGCATGCTCAAAGTTCATTTCCGCCCGAAGCAATTTTGCTTGCAGCGCGTCGGTTGGATCGAGCTGCGCCCGGTAGCTCAAGTAGCTCATGCGCGCCGAGTAAGACATCGCATCCAGCGTGCGATGCTGCACCGGCGCCCGACCCGCTACCGAAAGTTCAAAGACGGGCAGGGTGGAGGTCACGGCAACGTGGTGGTCGATCAGCGAGCGTATGAGGCGCGCGACTGCCGGATCAGAGACGCCTCTATCAGTCCACGATCCCTCGAGCGCCGTGAAATCGGGACACTTGTCGGGTTGCTTGCCGGTAACAAATTCGCTGTCGGTGTAGATGGGACCATGCTCAAAATCATCGATCCCCGCCGCGATCGCCTCCGGCCAGGTCACCGAGCACAGATGACCGGTGACGTGCAGGCCGCGTCGGTGTGCCGCCGCAACCGCCGCCGCGAGCTCCGCGCGGGTGATGTTCATGTATGCCTTGAAGGAGTGCATGCCACTGTCGACCCAATAGTCGACAAATTTTGCCGCTTCCGCCGGCCCGCTGAGCTCGTGCATCTGTGCAAAGAATGTTCCGTGACCTTCGAGATAAGGGGCGGTCAGATCCAGATGCGGCCCCGGCATCGCGCCCGACTCGATACGCGAACGCACTTTAAGGTCGGTGTAAGGCTCGATGCTGCCCGTCGTGCGCAGCGTCGTGACGCCTGAGGCGAGATAGAGTCGTGGTGCTGAAAAGGGGATCTCATTGACGATGAAGCCGGGCTCAATTCCGGCCGGCGAGTTGCGCTGTGTATCCCGCGAAGCGGTATAAAAGAGATGATCGTGCATGCCAATAAGCCCGGGCAGGACGGCGAAGCCGGCGTAATCGCGGACAGGGATGCCATTGGGGATTGCGGTGCTGGAGGCTGGGCCGACGGCTGCGATCCTGCCATTGGCGATGATCAGCGTTTGATCGCTGCGCGCTGCGCCGCCGGTGCCATCGATTATCTCGACGTGCCGAAGCGCGATGCTGGGTTCGCGAACCGCGAGGTAGGAAGCGCTGTCGCTCAACTGAGCGCCCAACGTTGATGCAGCTGAGGCCGCCAGCGCAAGCGCTGGCGCCCATTGAACAGTCATGCGCACGATTTCACCGAAGTGGCCGGCCGGGACCTGAATGGCACCACATCAGACACACGCGCGCAACGGCGTTGCTAACGACGCGGCATGGTTTCGAAGACCGCGAGGCCTGGCGGAATCAGAGCCCAGGGCGGGCGATCGCGCGCAAAGATAGCGATCTTCGGCTGGAAAGATGCGCGATCATCGAGGGAGCCCGCGTAAATTGTGAAGGAGTCGGACTCACCGAGCACGCCACCGAAAACGAGACTACCGCAGCGCGCGCAGAAATTGCGGACGGCATCGCCACCGTTCGCGGCCTTGCATGCAAATGTGCGCGTCGCGCCAGTAAAGCGAAGCGCGGCACTTGAAAATCCGATGAATGGCACGAACCCTGATCCGGACGCTTTCTGGCAGTCAACACAGTAGCAGTGGCCGGCGTACAAGGGCTCGCCCTCAGCTTCATAACGCAGCGCGCCACAGAGGCAGCCGCCTTCGTAGCGGGTGTTACTGGCAGTCATGGGCACATCCTCCCGCTACTACTGTGGATGGCACGCGCGCAGCGAATCTTGGCGCATTGCAATGAGCGTACGAACATAAAGGCTGACTGCAAGGCGAGCCCGCCCGCGCCTAGCGCAATGGCGCGCGCACGCGCTGCTCGATGCGCTGCGCGTCAGTTGAAGAGCTTCATGGCGTTTTGCACGGTCTTGAGGACGCCCCAAGCGAGGGGGATGCCCACAAAGATCCACGCGAGCGCGAGCGCCCAGGGCGAGCCCGCCGGCTGCACTACCGCCGTGGTAGTCGTTGTCCCGGTGAACGCAGTCGCGGGAACCGCGTCGGCGGGCGCAGCCTTCATGTGATGGCGCTCGTTCACGGCGGTGATAAATAGGTTGCAGAAAAACCCGATGACGAGAAGGCTTGCGAGAACATACATCGTGAAGTTGTAGGCTTGAGCCTTCGGCACGCCATGGCTCACCTGATACTCGCGGATGTAGTTCACGAGCACGGGTCCAAGGATGCCGGCGACCGACCACGCCGTGATAAGCAATCCGTGAATCGCGCCGACGTACTGCGTGCCGAACATGTCTCTGAGGTAGGCCGGCACGGTTGCAAAGCCGCCGCCATACATGCTCAGGATAATCAGGAAACACCCGACAAAGGCAGCGACGTTGCCGGCTGCGCCGGTGCTTGGCACCAGCGCATATAGCACCGCTCCCAGAACGAAGAAGCAGAAATAGGTGTTCTTGCGTCCGATAAAGTCAGACAAGGACGCCCAGAAGAATCTGCCGCCCATATTGAACAGGCTCATGAGACCTACGAACCCGGCCGCCGCGACTGCGGTGACACGCCCCGGGAATATCTCCTGACTCATGGCCGACGCCTGCCCGATCACGCCGATGCCGGCACTTACGTTTAGGCATAGGACCCACCAGATCAACCAAAACTGAGGCGTTTTCAGCGCCTCGTACACGTAGACGCTGCTGTTAGTGATCAGCTTTTTTGGCACCAGCGGTGGCCTGTAGCCTGCCGGCAGCCAGCCCGGTGCAGGAATCCTTACGATGGCAGCCCCCACGAGCATGAACAGCGTGTAGCCGATGCCCAGTACCACAAACGTCTCCGCAACGCCGATGTGAGTGGGTGAGGAGAATTTCGCCATCAGCCATACCGACAAGGGCGACGCGATAAACGCGCCGCCGCCAAATCCCATGATCGCCATCCCGGTCGCCATGCCGGGGCGATCGGGGAACCACTTGATAAGCGTCGACACGGGCGAGATATAGCCGAGGCCGAGTCCGATGCCGCCCAGCACGCCGTAGCCAAGATAGATAATCCACAGCTCATGCGACTTCACGCCGAATGCGGAAATCAAAAATCCGCAACCGAAACACAGCGCCGCCGCAAACATTGCCCGCCGAGGACCGCCTTCTTCGACCCAGCGTCCGCCGATCGCCGCGGAGGTGCCGAGCAGAAAGATGGCGATACTGAAAATCCAGCCGAGCTGGGTGAGCTTCCAGTCGCCGGACGCCGAATCGGTGATGCCGAGAAGCTTTGACATCGGCAAGTTGAACACGCTGAAGGCGTAAGCCTGTCCGATGCACAGATGGATGCACAGAGCCGCTGGCGGGACAAACCAGCGGTTGAACCCAGGTCGCGCGACCGTATGGCTCTTGTCAAGAAGCGAGGCGATGCTCATCCAAGGTCTCCCGTATCCAGGTAACGGTGTTATCGCGATGCAGCGCACGGCTCTGGCGGCGCCCCGTTCTGGCACGGCTTGTCTCGTGTTGGCTGCCAGACCCACCGCCTTCCAACATAGTAATCGTTCCGCACGCGCTTCGCTTTCGACGCGCGGGAAGCGCTCTCCGGGTGATTAAGGCATTGCGCGTCAGAGCCATAAACTGATTGATTTTCAATAGGATAAGTATCAGGCGGTCCCCTCGACTTGAGCGATGTGCGGTGGGAGTGTAATTTACCAATTAGTTAATTAACCTCTCAGTAAAATAGTCATGACCTCCGACTCACTCAGTCTGACGTTTGCGGCTCTTGCCGATCCGACAAGGCGCGCGATCCTGGCGCGGCTGATTTCCTCGGACGTCTCGGTAAGCAAGCTCGCCGAGCCGTTTGCAATGACATTGCCCGCGGTTACCAAGCATCTCGACGTGCTTGAGCGCGCCGGGCTGATTGTGCGCGGTCGCGAGGCGCAGTGGCGGCCGTGCCGCTTGCAGGCCGAGCCGCTCAAGGTCGCTGCCCGCTGGATCGAGGAGTACCGGCATGTGTGGGAGCAGCGGCTGGATCGATTAGACGATTATTTGCACGAACTGCAGAACAGAGGCAAACCCGATGCCCGCAAGAAAAAGTAACCTGACGGTGGAGTCCAACCTTCCGCAAGTGCTCCTAACGCGCGTTCTTGATGCACCGCGTGCGCGCGTATTCAAGGCTTGGACGGACGCGCAGCAGCTTGCCCGGTGGTGGGGCCCGAAGGACTTCACCAACCCGGTCTGCGAAATCGACTGCTGCGCGAGCGGGACCCTGCGCATCCATATGCGTGGCCCCGATGGCACTGTCTATCCGATGAGCGGCACTTATCGGGAAGTCTGCGCGCCCGAGCGAATCGTCTTCATAAGCTCGGCGCTCGATGCAAACGGCAAGCCGATATTTGAGGTGTTGCATACGGTCACATTTGCCGAAGAGGGCGCAAAGACGCGCCTGACGTTGCAGGCGCAGCTCATTAAGACCACCGCCGCCGCGGCACCGTACCTTAAAGGACAGGAGGCTGGCTGGTCCCAGAGCTTCGATCGCCTCGAGCGACACCTGATAGGGGCGGCTGCGAGAAATGCGTCCGTGCGCCATGGTACTTTTGCTCTTGAGAGAGTTTTCGCCTTCAAGCCCGCTGAGGTTTTTGCGGCCTGGGCTGATCCGGCTGCCAAAGCACGCTGGTTCGCCGGTCCGGATCCCTGGCGGGCGCTTGAGCGCGAGAGCGCCTTCCGCGTCGGTGGTGTTGAGCGCCTCAAAGGTGGCTGGCCAGGAGGCATGACCACCCACTTCAGAGCCCGCTACCACGATATTGTGCCGAACGAGCGCATCGTGTACGTGTATGACATGTGCGTCAACGAGACGCTTATTTCCGTTTCTCTCGCAACCATAGAATTCAAAATCGAAAAGCGAGGAACGCGCCTGATACTCACTGAACAAGGCGCCTTCCTCGATGATTACGACGACGCCGGCGCGCGCGAAAAAGGCACGCGCATCCTGCTTGAGCAACTGGACGCGGCGCTGCGACACTCAGCGGCTCCGGGTTGATCGATTGGCTAGGGTCGTACGCGGGGTTGAATCAATGAGCTTCAGCACGAACGCCGTGGGTTGCGCGGATGTCGAGTTCATGCGTCACGCGCTCATCCTTGCGGAGGAGGCGCAAACGAATGCGGAAGTGCCGGTGGGCGCAGTACTTGTCCGCGGCGACATGATTGTTGGTCGGGGCGCTAACCGGCCCATCGCCGCGTGTGATCCGACCGCGCACGCAGAAGTCGTCGCGCTGCGTGCTGCCGGCACGACGCTAGGCAATTACCGCTTGAGTGACACCACGCTCTACGTGACGCTCGAGCCGTGCATCATGTGCGCCGCTGCCGTCGTCCACGCACGCGTGCGCCGCCTCGTATTCGGCGCCTGGGATCTGCGCGCCGGCGCCGCAGGCAGCACCATCAATGTGTTCACGCTGCCGGGACTTAATCATCGCGTTGATGTTTTTGGCGGCGTGCTCGCCGAGGAATGCGCGGCGCGGTTAGATCAGTTTTTCAAGTCGCGGCGCGCGCACCCTGGGACTTAGAGGTTAGATCTCAGGAACGCGGAGTCGTTCCGGCGACGCCGCCGCTTGCAGTTTCTACGGGCTGCCATTCGAGGAGCGACAGGAAGCTCTGCACCCGTTCGACGAACTGCACAGGCTCCCAACCACGTGCGTAGCCGCGTTTCGCGCGCGTGTACCAGCGCTCCTGGGCGAGTAGAGGCAGCTCCTGGCGCACGTCCCCCCAGGAGTCGGGGTTCAAGCCACGCGTTTGCGCGATGATGCGGGCGTCCTCGAGATGTCCGAGACCGGTGTCGTACGCCGCCAGTGCGAGGCAGGTGCGGTCCGGCTCCGAGATTCTTTCGGGGATCTTGGCGCGCACCGAAGCAAAGTAACGCGCGCCAGCCAGAATATTCTGGCGTGGGTCCGCGCGATTCTCGATTCCCATGGCGGCCGCCGTATCCGGCGTCAGCATCATGAGGCCGAGCGCTCCGTCGCCGGATGTAGCGCCGGGATTCCATTTGGATTCCTGGTAGCCTATAGCGGCGAGCAGGCGCCAGTCGATTCCGGTCTGCTTTGAGGCCTCGGCGAACCAAAACTGATACCGCGGCAGGCGATCGACGACGTGATCACGAAAGACGCGCGATTCCTCGTACTCGAACGGATGGCTGTCGCCGGAAGTCTCGCGCGCAAGCGCGGATAGCTCCCCAGAATGATTGAGTGCACCGAAGAATCGGTCGATGCGCCGCAAGAGTGCTGGCGCTCCGCGGCGCACGATCCAATGCACAGGGCGAACCTCAGGCAGCGCGAAGCCCACATCAACATCGGGATACAAATGCCGCGCGAAGGAGAACTCGCGTTGATCCACCAGCGCATAATCGGCTTGCCCATTGGCGACGTCATCAAGGGGATCGGCGGCGCGCGGCCCTGCGGCGATCCACTGCAGTTTTGGCGCGGTGGTGTGCTTTAGGCGCTCGAGCATGTTTTCCTGAGGGCTGCCGGCGCGCACGGCCAGACGGGCCGGCTCAATCTGAGCGGTATCGTGCGGCCGCGTCTTGCCCTTGCGATAGACGATCAGCTGCGGGATCTCATCGTAAGGGACAGTGACCTGCCCCACACGTGTCCAGGCGTAATCCGCGCTCAACTGCGCGGCGGCAACATCGGCGCGACCGGTGGCAAGTTCGGCCTGCATGGCCCGCTCGTCAGCGACCGGGTACATCAGAAGCTTAACCCCCATGTCGTGCGCGAAGCGGCTCGCCAGCGCGTACTCAAATCCCTCTTCGCCTTGCGCCCCGAGATAATAGGACGTGGGGCTGTTGAGGGTGACGACGCGCAGCTCGCCGCGCAGCTTAATGCGGTCCTCGGCGGAGGGCTGCGGCGCGCAACCGAGTTGCATCCACGCACTGGTGAGCGCCAGCGTTACGGCCCAGAGGGAAATCCTGTGCGTAAGGTTACTCAACCCAGCCAGCCACCTTGTGCTTGTGCCATCGGCTAGAATACCAATCCCTCAGCGGAGAGGTACCGAAGCGGTCACAACGGCGCCGACTCGAAATCGGATGGTCGGGTAATTCCGGCACGTGGGTTCGAATCCCACCCTCTCCGCCACTCAGTCCACGCGCCGGGTCGGTATTCCGCCGGGTGGCAGCTATCCTAGGGAAAAGCCCCGAAAATGGCCCATTAAATCTCGCGCGGCTTCGGGCGCCTGACTCTGGGACGCGTCTCAGTCGATAGCAAGCCGCTCTTTCTGGGCACCGTTCTCCGCGTGGGACCATCGCGTGTCAGATTGGTTCAATCAGTAGTGTTCCCAAACCCAGTAATGTAGGCACTGGCCGGTGCCCGCGCGCGGCGTCAAAGGCACTTATTCATTGAACCGCGCGAAGAGACGGCGCTGTGCATTCCATTCGAGTGGAACATCAAGCGCACGAATGTGCTTGACCATTAGGCGAGGCGGTTGGCGGCCATCGAGGATGGCTTCGGTGAGATCCGGTGCGAGATAGGCGAGGGATAAGAGCTTGCTTACGTAAGTGGCATTGACGTTTTCCTGTCGACCGATCGCGTCAATGGACGATACCGCTCCGGACTCCAACTGCGTCCTCCACCGGTGAGCATGGATTAGGGCGCGAATCAGCGTGCGATTGGGGGTCGGGGGACGCATCCTGCGTACACCCCTTAGCCGGCACAATCTGTGTCTGACCGCCGCACTTATGTAAGTTGACGGCGATGGCCATTCGCTCTAAGGCTTGGTTCTCCTGATAATCAGCTTTATTTCGCGCAAATTCGATTTTCACTTCCTTCGCGCGCAGCACTACTTTACGAACCGATTGCCACCAGGGAGCCTTCGTTGAGTGCTGTGCGCTCGCAAGGGCACCTTGCACCAGTTGCTCAATCGTGATCGCGGCGATGCGGGGGACTTGGACGTCCACAGCGGACGTTTGCCTCAGTACCGCCTGGCTTACGTAATAGCGATATTGGCGACCATCCCGTTTGCGGGCATAGGTCGAAGTCATGGGGTGGCCAGCGCTGTCAAAAAGCTTGCCCCGCAACGGCGCCTCGCTTTCGATCGTGTCTGTACCTGGATGCCGCTGCGTGCGCGCCGTCAGTTGCTGCTGCACCCGCTCCCACAAATCGCGATCCAGCAGGGGAGGGTGCTGTCCGGCATGGCAAGTGTCTTTATGCCTAATCTGGCCGATGTATAGTGGATTGCGCAGTAGGTGATACAACGCTCCGCGTGACAGTGGCCGATTCCCCCCGCGATGGTCATTGCATGAGGCTCGGCGTTTACTCAGGATGCCTCGTTCCAGTAAGTCCAAAGCCAGCGCATCCACTGAACCGATTTCAAGGTAGCGTTGAAAAATGAGGCGGACCGTTCTTGCCTCATTGGGCATAGGAACAAGCGTTCGATTTTTCGGTGCATAGCCCAAGGGCACGGTTCCGCCCATCCATAATCCTTTTTTCTTTGACGCGGCGATCTTGTCGCGGATGCGCTCTCCGGTGACCTCTCGTTCGAATTGCGCAAAGGAGAGCAGGACATTCAAGGTCAATCGACCCATCGAAGACGTGGTATTGAACTGCTGCGTCACGGAAACGAACGAGGCGTCGTGAGCATCGAGCCGCTCAATAATGCGGGCAAAGTCCGCCAGGGATCGGGGCAGGCGATCCACTTTGTAAACCACAATTACTTGAATACGGCGGGCCGTCACCTCGGTGAGGAGACGCTGCAAGCCGGGACGGTCCATCGATCCCCCTGAGTACCCGCCATCTTCGTAAACTGAGGGGTCCAGTAGCCAGCCTTCGTCATTTGAAGCGGTCTTCGTCAGCGCTCAGTCGGGAAACTTCAATTCGTGCGATGCACTTCCGTGTACTTAACCGGAGGGCGTGATCTATTTAACAGATGGTGAATCAGGCTTCGCGACGTCAATGCTCTTGCGGCGAACGTCCTGGCAGCGGATCCCTGCGATGACGACAGGCCGCGCCACGTCGGGGGCGTGGGAAGAGCCGCAGGTCTCCGGTGCGACTCGACAGCCACCCGATTCGGTCTTCGCCACCGTCGCTCGCCTCGCCGCGACCATCTGCCAGGCGCAATTGGCGTCCATCTCCATCCCGGAAAGTGGCGTTGCCTGCTGGTGCACGCCAAGCCGTGCGCTGCCGCTCGATCAAATGCCTCAGCATGACCCGTTCTTGCCGTATGTGGCACGGGAGCAAGGGGTGTTCACCATTCCCGACCTCACCCATGACTTGCGTTTTGCCCAGGACGAGTGCGTGACGGGCCCGCTGGCCGTTCGATCTTACGCGGGCATCGAGTTACGAACCGCTGATACGAAGCTCAGGGGCACGCTGGCGGTATACGACTCTGTTGCCCGGAGGTTCTCCCCTAGGCAGGCGGAGGGGCTCACCCTGGTGGCGCAGCAGGCAGTAACTTTGATTGAGCTTCGTGCGCATTCTGCCGCACACGAGGCACGGACGGCGGAACTCAACGAACACGAGGCATTGCTGGAGACGCTGATCGCCAACCTGCCGCTGGCACTGGTTGCCTGCGATGCGGAGGGTCGGGTCACGCACTTCAGCCGCGAGGCGGCCGAGATGTGTTCGATTCAGCGCGACGAGACCGCTGCGGGAACCGTAGATGAATATTCGGTCTGGGCTGAGATTTACCAGGCCGACGGCGTGACACCCGTGGATCGGACTGATCGTCCGGTGGCGAGGACTTTACGCGGCGAACCGGTGAACGACCTGGAGCTCGTGGTCGTCCCGCGGGGTTCCACCGAACGGGTGACGCTCTCCAACGGCCGCCGCCTGGTAGGAGCAAACGGCCGGCTCATCGGTGCGGTCGTGGTCACTCAGGACATAACGGAACGCCGGCGCTCGGAGCTCGAGCTCGAGCGGGTACACGATCAACTGCGCTCCTCCGCTCGCCAGGCTGGAATGATGGAAGTTGCTACCAGCATATTGCACAACGTCGGCAACATCCTCACCAGCATTAACGTGTGCGCGACTCTGGTCGACGACGGATTGAAGTGTTCCAAAGCACCCGAGGTATGCCGTGTGGCCGCTTTACTGCAGGCTCAGGGCGCGCAGCTCGGTGAATTCATGACGAGCGATGAGCGCGGCAAGCTCGTTCCTGACTATCTCGAGGCGCTGGGTGAGCAACTGGTCAAGGATACCGACGCAGCCCTTGAGCGTATGGCGGCGTTGCGCAAGAGTCTTGAGCACGTCAGCAACGTCGTGGCCATGCAGCAGAACTATGCCAGGCTCACGTCGGTCCGCGAGACCGTGAGCGTCGTCGATCTGGTCGAGGACAGTCTGCGTCTGAGTGCCGGCGCATGCACTCGCACCGGCATGGACCTGCGCCGTGAGTTCGACCCAATACCTCCGATTACCGTCGATAAGCATAAGGTGCTGCAGATTCTTGTGAACCTGATCCGCAACGCTGAGTACGCCTGCGCTGAGTCGGGTAAAAAGGAAAAACTGCTAACCCTGCGCGTCGAAGGCGCTGGGACGCTTGTTCGCATCTCTGTCATTGACAACGGCGTCGGCATTGCCCCCGAGAACATGAGCCGCATCTTCACCCACGGGTTTACCAGCCGTCCCTCCGGACATGGCTTTGGCCTGCACAGCGGCGCCATTGCTGCGCGGCAGCTCGGTGGCTCGCTCCGCGCCGAAAGTGCAGGTCCGGAACAAGGCGCCAATTTCATCCTGGAGCTGCCGCGTGTGCCTCCGGAGGCTCCGCCTTGATTGCGGCTAGAGCTGGGCTTCCAGCGCCGCGATGCTTGCGGCATCGATTGGCGTACCGCTGAGCGTCGCAGCGTGCACCGCCGCCCCGGCGTCGGATCGCAGCCGAGCGGTGACGAGACCGTAGTTGCGTGCGGGGCTCGCGAGCGCTTTGCTGAGCGGTGCGAGTAGCAGTTCGTGTGACTCGAACATGCCACCGGAGTAAGACACTGCCAAGCGTGCCTCTTGCGGCACCTGCAGTCGATTGCGCACGGCATCGATGATGTCAGTGAGCTCCGCCGCGGCCTGCACGAACAGTGCGTGCGCGGCTGTATCGCCCGCGCTTGCAGCCTCCACGACGAGGCGCGACAACTGCGCGAACTGGCTTCGCTGGGCCAGCCGCTTCCCATAGATCGCTGCACACAGGTCGAGGTCATTCTGTAGCACGAAGTGGCGCCGCACGAGATCGTACAGCGCGCCAGGTGGCACGCGGCCGTCGCTCATACGCGAAAAGAGGCGCAGCCCCTCGCGCGCCAGCCAATAAGCCGAGCCTTCGTCGCTGAACAGCTCGCCCCAGCCGCCGGCGCGTGCGCTGCGGCCCGCGTACTCCCCATACACAATGGAGCCTGTGCCCACGGCAACATTGATGCCGTCCGCTCCGGCCAATGCTCCAGCCCAGCCACACACCATATCGTTGCCGCAGCGATAACGCTCGGTGGGCACGACCGAGGAGGGTGCGGTATCCAATGTTGCGAGGAGCGCCGAGTCCTCGCCGTAGGACGGAAGCCCAAAAAACGCGAAGGTCAGATCGGAGACCGGGATGCGTGCCTGCCGCAGGATCTCCCGGATGCCCCGCGCCAGCAGTTTCTTGAGCGCTTCGAGCCCGATTTCAGGGTAATACGCGGTGCCCTCGGCATGTGAGGCAAGAATCTTCCCAGCCTCATCGATCAGAATGAAGAGTGTCTTGCTACCGCCGCCATCGACGCCGAGATAAGTTCTCACACGTCGCCATTGTACCCCGGTGCGGCGCTATTGCGATTTCCCCGACCCCTCACGGATAGAGACCCAGCAGCATTCTGCGTGCATCCACTGTCAGCGTCCTGAAGGCGGATGCTATTCCGGTAGGCCAATTGGCGTGAGCGCATGACTGAACCAGTTAAATCTGTGGGGTTCGCGAGCGAAACCCCGAACGTAGCCAAAGCGTTACCGATCGGTGCGTCTGTCCGCGTCGGCCGCCTACAGGACCCGACGTCGATCCGGGCAGAGCTCGGGAGACTGTATCGCGAGGCCCGCGCTAGAGAGGGACGATATCCAAGTGCGGTTACCGCTCTGCGACTTGCAGGCGTACTCGGCGCCTTGCGAAATGCGCTTGAAGTTGAGAGTCTCGAAAAACGAATCGCGGTTCTCGAAGCGCCGGAAGCAAGGCCATGAGGCGAACGCTCGCCGCCCGATTAGCACGCCTCGAGTCTGCCAGCCTCGACCGCATAGGAGTCAATGCGGATCTCTGGCAACGCGTATGGCCGTTGCTGACACTCACGTCCTGCATAACTGCAGCGGCGCTCGCGACAGAATCAAAGGGAGCCGGGAAGCGCCTGATGCCCTTCCCGAAACGGGACATTCAACAAGAAAACCCGAGAGGCGTCGGTAAAGGTCGCTTCGTGGACCCCAAGCCGTCAGTGGCGGACGACGGCTTCGCGGAGGCAGGAATTTAGCTAGATAGGTGAAACCGCGCATCAGTCTCCAGAGAAACGCGTCACGTGCGTGCGCCGCGCATCCACCACAGTACCGCTGACAACCGTGTCCGCGTCCGTCTCAATGGCTAGCATTTGCTTCCCGCCGTCCACAACTACGAGGCTGAAGTGCATCTCGGAGCCCCCCTTCGGCGATATGGTAGCCCTGCCCCTGCAGTCCTTATCGACCGTATAAGAACCGGTGACGGGAGCGAACGTTAGAGTCGTGGCACCCTCGCTACCCGCTACATGTCCGCTTATCACTCCTTCTCCAGAAGGGCTGACCGTTAACTTCAAGTCACCGATGAAAGCCACCCATCCTGTGGCGGGCGCCCCTGCGAGGAAGAGGCCGGTTGTTTCAAACCCAAAACTACCCATAACTGCGGCATTGCTGCAGGTCCGGGAGCCCTGCTTCACGGCGAATCCCTCCGAAAAAGGGTGAACGGCCAAGAACCCTGTTGCCGTAACCACAATGGAGAAGGGGCTGGCTCCCATGGGTGTACCCGTGCCGGTGCAGTTCGAGGCGACTGTGTATATTCCGGTGAGAGACTCAGTGGTAATTACACCGTCATGGGATGCTGTGGTCTCTACAGTAAAGGTGCCTGTGGCTGAGTCAAACGTGATCTGGCTCACGGCGGCGGTGGCAGGGGCGCCGTTGCTATCTGTGCCGTCGTGCAGAAAACCGTAGGTGCCATTCAGAGAGGCGTTTGAACAAGTTGCCCAGTCAGTCGCCGAGTCGGTTGCCGAGTCGGTCGCCCAGGCAGCGGAACTGAGTGCAAAGCTGGCAAGAACAATCATTTGAGCCATGCGAAACGTTTTGGAAATCATGGTGCTCTCCTCTTTCCAGTTGTTTGTTTTGCGTTCGTCTATCTAGCGCAATTTCCTTCCTGACCCCTTGCAGCCGGTCGCGAACGTCAGGAATCGTCGGCCACCGAAGATCGGCGTGTGCGCCACTTTCTCGCCTATAGCGCCATTCCATCCGATTTATGGAACGGCCTTAAGAACCGCGCGAGGCCACACGGGTGTAAGCAACGAGAAGCGGCGCCACTTGGACATTTGTATGAAATATTGCTGGATGATTGCGTTTTTTTGAGGCTTCGCTGTGCGCACATGATTGACATTTGAAATTGTGCTATAAGCAAAGTGCAGCGACTTGTATAGATTGAAAAAATTCAGAAAATCAGCGAAGGGGTGCGAATATGCTAAGAATTATTGCCGCAGCTGCCCTAACTTTGTTTGCTTCAGCGTCCGCGCTCGCAGCGGGCCCCACCTTAATCGGCGGACAATACATCGGCCGGACCATCATCACGGAAGTGATTGACCCGGCAGGGATTTGTGCCGGTGCTTTAGGCTTGGTGACTGGCAATATAACGGAGAGCGTGGCCACCGTCACTGCTCTTGGCGCCGTCTGGACCGGCACGACCACCGGCTACCCGGTGTCGGGGCAGCCGAGTGGCCTGTATTGGGGCTGGAGCAATGCCAAATTCCCGGCGCTGCCGGCGGCGACCAGTTTCACGGCGCAGCTGGTCGGTACCCTGACGGAGTATGTTGACTTGCCGGCTGGGACCTTGACCACGACAGTCAACTTGTCTACTGGCACACAAGAGGTATTGACCGACGAAAATGGAACAGACGCAAACGGGATAGTTCAGTCCTATACCATCACGATCCTGCCGACCAACGTCCCGGGCAAGGATTCTGGCTTCAGAGTCACCACAGTCAACACCGAATTATCGGTTAGCGGCAGTGATATATGCTACGTCAGCATGGACTCGATCTATCTCAACACCACGAAGTCATCGGTGCTGCCCCCGCATTGAATCAGTCTACCTCGCGTTGTTGAGTGGCAGCTTGCGGGCGAGCAATCTCGTTCGTCGAATGTCTTAAATTGGCCTATTCTGTTGAAAAACTAAATTCCTGCGCGTGGGGAATATTGCATGTAAATCATTTTGTGGCTTAAAACCAGCCATAGATGCGCAGTGTGGAACATTGTGCCGGGTTGAGCCTGGCGATCGTAGGAAAGCCGTGGTCCCCCGGCTCATTCAAATTGCGGCCTTTCTAAAGCCTTAGAAATTTCTGACTAACTTCTCGCATGGAGTTTTTCAACAGAATAGGCCGATCTGAGACATAAGCGCCTTCCGGGCGCTCGGGCCGGCTAGTCTGATAGAGCGCGCGTCCGGCCAGCCGCTTCCTTGATAATTCCCTGTTCCGTGGCGACTTCGAGCATGAGTAAATGCGCGAAAATTTCTGAGAACCCTAGGCTGGATGCGCGCCCGGTGCGGCGGCCATAGTGCCCGAGGGTGGATAGTTCCCTGCTTTTTTCGCTGTTATCTTGGAATTCAGGACGAGAGAGGGGTTCGCACTTGACTGGCTGCACCGCCACTCAGTCAGCGAGTGAGGACGGAATTCTCGGGCCTGCCGCCCATACTCACAAAAGTCCTGAAAAAGGTGATTAATGTCGGACGGCCAAGGGCGTCCGACCCGGAGACGCGTCTCCCGCTGGGGCAACGCGCTCAATCCAGGCGCCGTTCTCCGCTTGGGACCATCGCGTGTCAGATTGGTTCAATGGGTGCTGTTTCCATACTTAGCAAATTGGGCGGCGTTCACCCAAATGCACTTATTCATTGAATCGGGCAAAGAGCCGGCGTTGTGCATTCCATTCGAGAGGGACATCAATCGTACGAATATGCTTGACCATTAGACCGTGCGGTTGGCGGCCATCCAGGATGGCCTCGGAGCCGGAGCGAGATAGGCCAAGGATTAAGAGCCTTCCCACGTAAGTGGCATTGACGTTTTCCTGGCGGCCGATCGCGTCAATGGATGATACCGCCCCGGACTCCAGCTGTGCCCCCACCGATGAGCACGGATCAGGGCGCGAATCAGCGTGCGATTGGGAGCCAGGGGCGCGTCTTGAGTAGACCACTTTGCCGGTAAGATCTGAGTCTGGCCTCCACACTCTGCAATTGACGGCGATAGTCATCCGCTCTAAGGCGTCGCTCTCCTGATTATCAGCTGCAGTTCGAGCAAATTCGATCTTCACCTTCTTTTCGCGCAACACTACTTTGCGAACCGATTGCGACCACGGCCGCGATTTCGGTATTCAGGCGATAGAAGCGTTAGATTGGTTCGAACTCCATCAGTATCGCTTTCTGTCTGGAATCGGGCCGGACTGAGACGCTCGCCCGCGTTTAGCGCAAAAGGTCGCTTCCTGATCCGCAAGCTCACGCCCGCCGATGACCGCTTAGGAGCATCCAATTTGGAGGTCCTCGTTTTCGAGGGAGGCAGGGTTGCTCTGGGGCGGCGGGTGTGACGGCGCCTCGCAGGCCGGTAATCCGGGCACGCGCGACCACAATTTCAAGATTCATCGTCGATAGAGCCGTTCCTACTTGTCGCGGAAATCACATCGACCGGTGTAATCGAATGTAGGATTCGCGTCCGCATCTTTACCCGTTCCCACGACATGAAGCGTGCACTTTACTCGGGGACCAGCGATGTGGTCGACCAGGTAGACGGATCCGGTATCCGTGCCAGTCTTGAGGTTCGCGTGGAAACTGAACCTGCCGTCGTGGATCATGACAGGTTCCGACCCGGCTATTGTTCCGGAGAAAACCTGATCTCCTATGTTGACCAGGGTGTCGTTCGCAAGATCGAACGTCGAGGTCACGTGATACAGGACTCGCCCGATCAGGTCCCCCTTCAGCTCCACGGTCTCCGTGCTCTTCTGAATCAAGCCGGTCGGCGTTTCTCTTTTCGAGTGAACAATTGCGCCGTTCAGCAAGTCCGTGCCGCTTCCGGCAACCTGGACCGATCGCACTTTCGACCCCGAGCCCTCACCCGCAAATGCCACGCCATTGCATAATGAGATGCAGCTGATGGAGAGAGTCCCGATCCACCTGATTAGACCGGCCGAGGTAATGAACATGACGAACTCCGTGCTGTGTAGCGAATGACTGCAGGGCTGAAATGCAACCTAGCCGAACACAGAGTCTTGACCAAGATGGCAACCATAGGATGGCTTATTGTGTCCCACTTTGGCCCATCTCGGTCCGCCCGGCGCGCCGTACAGGCGATGGGGAAACTTGATGCGGACACCGCCAACCGATCGGCTCGGCTCCTGGAAGGCCATTGCGGCCTACCTTGACAGCAGTGTCCGTACGGTTCGCAGATGGGAGCGGGCGGAGGGGCTGCCCGTACATCGTCACATGCATCACAAGCTCGGGCGGGTTTTTGCCCTTAGGATCGAGCTAGACGCTTGGCGGAAAACCCGGGCGCGTAGCCCGCATCGGGCATCCTGCCCTACCTCCGCCCCGCTGCCGGCCTCGTCGCGGTCGATTGCGGCTCTCCCGTTCGCCAGCGCGGGCTCGGATGCTCAAGACGACTATTTCGCCGACGGCCTCACTGAGGAAGTGACCATCGCACTTGCGAAGGTGCAGGCCTTGCAGGTTACTTCGCGTAGATCCGCGGCAGCATTCCGCACCACGAGTGCCGGAGCCAGGGCCATCGCCGAGCAACTGGGTGTCCGCTACCTCGTGGAAGGCAGCGTCCGCCGAGCTGGCAGCCGCCTGAGGGTTTCCGCCCAACTTATTGATGCACGGCAAGACGTTCACCGCTGGGCGGGGACGTACGATGGCACGATCGACGATGTCTTTTCGATCCAGGAGCAGGTGGCCCGTAAGATTGTCGAGGCGCTTGAACTGCGGCTGACTGCGACCGAGGAACGGAACCTCAGCGAGCGTGCCATCAACAATGTTCCAGCGTACGAATGTTACTTGCGCGCCCGGCACGACATGTGGCGCTGGCACCGCGATGCGATCGACCGCGCTGTGCAACTGCTCCGACAAGCCTTGGCGCTCATTGGGGACAATGCGCGACTATATGCCACACTGGGTCTTGCGCATCTCCAGTACCGGGAAGCAGGTATCGATCTAAGCGACCAGCCGCTACTCGAGGCTGACGCGTGCGCCTCCAAGCTGTTCGCACTGGACGACCATTCGGCTTCGGGATGGCAGCTGCGCGGCTGGATCGCGTACTCACGTGGTTATATCCAGGATGCCGTGCGCGACCTGAGAATCGCTTTAGATCTGGACCCGAACAATTCCGACACGCTGCTCCTAGTCTGTAACTGCTATCTCATCTCCGGACGCGTTGCAGCGGCACGACCTCTTCTGGCGCGGCTGCTGGCTGTGGATCCGCTCACGCCGATTACGCGATGCATGCCGGGATTCGCCGAGATTATGGAGGGCAACCTCGAAGCGGCAATCGAGCCATACCGGCAGATGTTCGAGCTCGATCAGTCGAACCCAATGGCGCGTCTGTTCTTCGCTTGGATACTGATCCTCAATCGCCGACACGTTACCGTGGACGCTCTGCTGAAGTCCTTCCCTCCAGATCAGCGAGGCACCCTCCCAGGACGACTCTCGTTCTTTCTCGCAAACGCGGCCCTGGGGCGGTCCTGTGAAGCTCAGGTGGAGCTGACCCCAGAGATTGAGGCTGTGGCGCGTGCAACTGACGTTTTCCCACGTTTTCTCGCAGAGGGATTTGCCTTGGTGGGTGAACGCGAGTCTGCCATCCAATGGTTGAAGGCCGCCATCGACCGAGGCTTCATCAATTATCCCTTTCTTGCTCACCACGATCCTGCCTTCGAAGCACTTCGGAGTGATTCGGCCTTCAAGGCGTTGCTTGAGACCGCAAGACATCGATGGGAGCGATTTGAGGTTTAGTGGGGGCACTTCAAAAAAGGGACCACTATGTGTGTTAAGCGTCACGAACCGCTATCAGGTGGGTCATGATCTAGGATGTGTGAAAACCCAAATCACTTGCCGTGTAGGTTCGATAGCGCGTGATTCGAGTCAACAAGATCACGTGAATTTGAACCTACGTGCCCGAAAATGCACTGCACCAATAGCGCCTCAGTAGTTTGAGCGAAACTTTGAATCTCCGATGGGGATTCTTTCTACAATCCAACGCGTCGCCATAGTCATTTGGGCGGCGTAAGTCCTGGGGAATTCGAAACAGCCGGACGAAGACGCCGACGCGTCCACTGATTCCTGGGAAGTCCAGGCCGACGGCATGCGGGGAAGACCTGGCTGTCCCGTCCCTCCGATACATCCAAAGTTTGCATTGCCATGCTGCACTGCAACATTTCTGCTACCTCCTCTTGAAACCTTAATAGGCTGCTCCTAAATCTCGGGGCAAGCAGCTTGCGCTTGGGCTGCCGGTCGCATCGGTGCAAGCAATTCCTGAGGAGGTAAGACGATGTCCATTTCAAGGTACGAACCCTGGAACGTCATGTCGCATCTGCAGGGCGAGATTAATCGCGTCTTCAGCAACGCGAGTGACGTTAACGCTGGCAGCAGCAGCAGCGCTACCGCCGACTGGTCACCGCCGGTCGATATCCATGAATACGCGGATCGCTTCGAGATATTCGTCGATGTGCCGGGCGTGGATCCCAAGGCGGTCGAAATTACGCTCGACAACGGCGTGCTTACGCTTTCCGGCGAGCGTGTACTCACGCAACGCGCCGCCAGCGAAGAGCAGCAATTGCTGCGCCAGCGCAGCGAGCGAAGCCAAGGGCGGTTTTATCGGCACTTCATTCTGCCCGAAACGGTCGACACGGAGCGCGTGAGCGCTAAGGGCCGAAATGGCGTTCTCGAGCTCACCATCGCAAAGCAGGCCAAGGCGCAGCCGCGCCGCATTACGGTGGGCGCTTAACGAGGCGTTGCAAACGGCAGCGGCCGGCTGCGTGCCGGCCGCTTGGCGCCCGAGCAGCAGCGGGCGCACATTGCCTACGCCGAAGCGCCGGTAGGCAATTCTCTCGTGCTTCGCCTGAATGAACTGCGTCGGTGCGGTCGCATTGCTCGGCTATGTTCAGTCCGTCGGAAACTTCAACTCCCGCTCAATCGCGTTAAAGCGCGGCTCTTTGCGCAGGGGATCGAAGAACGGCTCGGTCTTCAGGTTCTCAAGCCCGGGATCACGCAAGCGCATTGCAATGTCGAGCCACTCAAGCGCCTTGGCGCGATCACCCCACTGCGCGTAGATGGTGGCGTACTGGAAGGCTAAGGCATCGCCCAGCGCAGCCTTCATTTTCGCCAATTCGGCTTCCGCGTCGGCGTGCCGGCCCAATTTCTCGTACACCACCGCCAGACACTGCTGACTGCCCCAGTCGTCTCGCTTCGTCTCACATGTGGCGCGCGCGCGCTCGAGGTCTCCGACCGCGTAGAAGGCGAGCCCGCGCTCCCCGTAGGCCGACTGGAAGTCGGGGTTGAGGCTGATGGCTTCTGCGTGGGCTGCGGCCGCCTCCCGATATCGGCGAGCGGCATACAGCGCACGGCCGAGCGCCGAATGGCTGCGACGATCGAGCGGGTCCAGAACCACCGCACGGTGAGCAGCAGCAACCCCGGTATCGAAGTGCCCCATGTAGGCGGCAAACGTGCCGCTCAAGCGCAGTACCTGCGCATTGCCGGGCGCGAGCTCGAGCGCTCGTTCGTATTCGTCACCGGCCCGCGCAAAGTCGAAGGTTCCGGTCTCGAACACGTTCGCAAGCGCTAAGTGCCCCTCCGCAAGTGCCGGGGCGAGCGCGACCGCCTCCCGTGCATCGCTTTCAGCCTTCTCGTAGCCCTCGCGAACCGCCGCCCCGGTCGCCTCATTCCCGGCGTAGGTCGTGAGAGCGATCGATCGGCCCGAGAACGCGAGCGCGAAGTTCGGATCCAATCGGATTGCTTCCGTGTACGCGACGATCGCGGTGGGTATCTCTTTATCTTGGTGTCTCGATTGAAACGCCTTCGCGGCGCGTAGATAGGCATCGAAGGCTGCGGGGTTGCGGGTGCCGCCGAGCTCGATTTTCGCGGCGACATCGCCGAGCAGTGTGACCTTGAGCGCATCGGCGACGGCAGTCGCGATCTCGGTCTGAAGTTTCAGCACATCGCCTAAGTCCCGGTCATAGGTCTTCGACCAGAGGTGAAACCCCGTCACTGCATTGATGAGCTGCGCGGTAACGCGTACTGTGTGCTCAGAGCGCCGCACGCTCCCCTCCATCACCGCCGCAACGTTGAGCTTGCGGGCGATCGTGCCGATGTCAGTGTTCGTCCCCTTGAATGAGAACGCAGAGGTGCGAGCGGCGACTTGCATATCGTTGATCTGGGCTAGGGAGTTGAGCAGCTCCTCGGTGAGCCCCTCGGAGAAGTACTCCTGCTCCTTGTCCCCGCTCAGGTTGATGAACGGCAGCACCGCGATCGAGTGCGGCGGCGGGGCGAAGGCGGTGGCTGGAGCGACATCCGCCCCGCGCTTCGAGAATAGGAGACGGTTTGCCACGAGGTAACTGAGTGCGACGGCGAGCGCGGCGATCGTCGCGAGGAGCGCCGCCTTCGACCGCCAGGAGGCCAGGGCGGGCTTTCGGGTTGTCGGCGCAGCCGGCACCCGAGTGGCTGCCACGGCGGTCGGCTCCTGTGACAGCTTCCCTGACAGCAGCCGCCATACACGCTCGACAAACGCCGCGGGTGTGACCCCGCCCGGCAGGCGCGTCCATTGCACCTCCCGAAACCGCTCCGGCACCCGCTCATCATCATCGCGCGTGTCATCGATCACGACCGGCAACAGGAACGCCATTTCGGCATCCATGAGGTGACAGCGATCGATCGCCAGCTTCCACTCGAGACGGAAGTACCCTTCACGGCGATCGTGCGTAGTGTGCGAGATGACCGGAAGGAACAGGGCGCAGGTCTTGATCTGTTTGCGGATTGACTGGTCCCAAGCGTCTCCGCCACGCAGCTCGCTCTGATCGAACCACACTTCAACACCCGCTGAGCGCAGTGCGGCGCAGATGCGCTGAGCCGACTCTGCGTCCTGCGAGGCATAGCTCAGGAACACCGCTCCTGTGGGTGTACTCCTCGTCGGCTTAGGCGACTCTTCCCCCATCGGCGTTTCTTGATCTTGTCCGGGTAGCGTGAGGATGCGCTGAGGAGGCAGTCTCAGGCAATGCAGCTATGCGAGGGCCGCTTTACCTCGCGCCAATGACCGGTGTCGGGAAAGCTCGAGGACCGTTCCGGGTCCAATTTCGGACGTCATGCAAGGCTCCACACATTGGTCGGGCTGAAGCGCCGCTGCGGCGGGATAATCATTTCGGTTCCACGCACATCCCGGTCCACATGACTGATAGACCCTGATAGCAACCTGCGACCCGGAAGCCGATTCGCTGATGATTCCCTGTTCAGAACTCTGATCGATTGCCACGGTGCTCTTGAAGTTCCCGGAAAACTAGATGCGGCCGCGGGGAGCAACGCAGTTAGAATTGCCCATAGAAATGAAATTTCTCTGTTCTTTTCCCTGTTAAATGGGATTAGTAGGGCAGAGACGGGTTCGCTCTAGACTGGATCCACCGCCAGCCAGTCTGGCATGTGCGAACTTGCCGGCACAGACGGTAAGATCTATACGGCCGTGACCGCTTCGGCAGGTAGCTCCCAAAGATGGGAATTGCAACGAGGAGGAGCGTGAATGCAGCGCAGTCCTTTCGAGGAACTCAGCGCTTCGCGTGACTTCCTGCTCCGCCATCGCACGGATTATGAGACAGCTCGCCGTGAGTTTCGCTGGCCGGAGTTCAAATACTTTAATTTCGCCCTCGACTGGTTTGATGTGATCGCGCGCGAGCGGGATCGCGAAGCGTTGCGAGTGCTCCAGCAGGACGGATCGGTCGCATCGAAGCGCTTTTCCGATCTCGCGCGTCAGTCCAATCAGCTGGCAAATTACCTGCGCTCGTTGGGTGTGCGCCGCGGCGATCCCGTGCTTCTGATGCTGGGGAATGTCGTTCCGCTCTGGGAGTCGATTCTCGCCATTACCAAGCTAGGTGCCATCATGATTCCGGCGTCGCCGCTATTGAGCAGCTCCGATCTGAAGGACCGGCTTGATCGTGGTGCGGTGCGAGCGGTAATCGCGGGCGCGACCTATACGAATCGGTTCCCGCCAGGTACTTGGACCGGTGTTGCAGTCGGCGCCGACGTTCCGGGCTGGCATCGGTTTGATGATGCCGCAAACGCCGATGCGGATTTTCTAGCTGACGGGGCAACCCGTGCGAGCGATCCGTTGATTCTCTATTTCACTTCCGGTACCACGTCCAAGCCCAAGCTTGTATTGCACAGTCACGTCTCATATCCCGTAGGCCATCTGTCGACCATGTATTGGATCGGATTGAGACCGGCAGATGTGCACCTCAATATTTCTTCCCCCGGCTGGGCCAAACATGCCTGGAGCAGCTTGTTCGCCCCGTGGCTCGCCGAGGCAACGATTCTGGCACTGGACCACGCGCGTTTCGATGCAGTGGCAACGCTAGAGGCGATCCCGCGGGAGCGGGTTACCACATTCTGTGCACCACCAACGGTGTGGCGCATGCTGATCCAGCATGATCTGACGGCATGGAAATCCGAATATCTGCGAGAGCTGGTTGGGGCTGGAGAGCCTTTGAATCCTGAAGTGATCAACCGGGTTCGTGAGGCGTGGGGAATCACCATCAGAGATGGCTTCGGCCAGACGGAATCCTCGGTGATGATCGCCAATACGCCTGGCCAGAGCGTGGTGGCGGGCGCGGTTGGACGACCGTTACCGGGGTTCGATGTGAATCTACTTGATGTTCACGGCAATCCGACCGACGAAGGCGAAATCTCCGTGCGTCTCGGTGCCTCCCGGCCCATTGGGCTGATGCAGGGGTATCGGAACGGTGATCAGGTACAGCCTATCGATGGCAGCTTTTACCGCACTGGAGACGTGGCGGTGCAAGACGCCAACGGCGTCTATACGTATGTCGGTCGCGCTGACGATGTGTTCAAGTCCTCGGACTATCGGATCAGTCCCTTCGAGCTTGAGAGCGTGCTGCTCGAGCATCTGATGGTTGCCGAGGCCGCCGTGGTTCCGTCTCCGGATCCACTTCGGCTTGCGGTTCCCAAAGCCTTTATCGCCCTTACGCCCGGCGGCCTGCCGAACGCCGATACGGCACATTCGATCTTTGCCCACGCCCGCAAGGCGCTAGGGCCCTTCAAGCGGATCCGGCGCCTCGAATTCTACGAGCTCCCGAAGACTATTTCGGGAAAGATTAGGCGCGTTGCGCTCAGGCAGTTGGAAGTGGAGCGCCGGGCGAACAATCAGCGCGGCGCGCTCGAATGGATCGAGGATGAATTGAGTTTTCCCGAAGACACACCGTGACCGCGTTGCGGCAGCTCGCCGCCGCTCGCCAAATCCTGAGCTTTGCGCGCCGCCAGGATCACTCCATCACTCGTGCGCTCGTCACGAAATACTCGGTATCGCCAAAGCAGGAACTTGGGATCCATTTGTGTTGCTCGTAACGGAGCGCCATGCGTTTTCCAACGTTGGCGTTGAGAGTGGCGGCCACTGAGTCATTCGGGACGGTGAAATAGAACTTTTCGGACACGGTTCCGGGCATCGTCACCATCGCCATCTCACCTTCCCACGTCTTGCAGAACCAGCCTCTCTTGGCGAGCTTCTGAACGTAACCGGCACGTTCGCCCTGGGAATAGGACCAGCGCAATGTGAGCCAAGTGAAGCCCATAAGGCCGACGATTCCTAACACTACAAGCGCGACCAGTGCTTTACCCATGTATTTGCCTTTACCGCTCCAGCTCGTAAGAGTTCGCGGCGAACGCGGTCGAGCCTCACGGTCAACCGATGCGGGCGCATGGGGCTCCTCCGAACTGCTCGATCAGATGCGCCCAAGCAGTATAAGGACGACAACTATGATCAAAATGATGCCGAGGATGCCGACACCGCCGTGTCCGTAGCCGTAGCCGTAGCCACCAAAACGGCCACTGAAGCCACCAAGCAAGGCGACGATAAGGACGATGACAAGAATAACTCCAAGGGACATGGTCTTATCTCCTTTAACGGGACTTAGCTTCGATATTGAGTTTTTTTCGTAACCCTCACGTCGGGCGATACGCCTCGGCCCGATCCATGGCAGTCTTGCTCAAAGCCGCTCTACCCGATGCACTGACTCGTTGCTGCCACGCCGTTGTCTTGCAATCGCAGATTTCTTAGGCCGCCTAGCGCCCGCTGTGTCAATTGGCGCGGATTCGGTTGGCCAGCAGGCGACCGGCCTCTTTCTTGACTACAGCATAACACTCGCAAGAGAGCTGTTGGAGCTTGGTCGATGCCACTCGTGTAGCTTCACTTGGCGGCCTGCATTTCTCGGCACAATCGCAACAGCATGTCCCGCGTGAGCAGAATTGGAGCTTCGGGCGCAAGAGCTTGCGCCCAAGGGCCACAAAGCGCGAGAGGCCTACTGGACCTTCTTGTCAGTCATGGGACGTTCCTTTCTCTGCTGTCGTGCTGGCCGCACTTGGAGGGGCGATTTCGATGCGCCCATTTGCCGCTATCGGATCGATTGCTAAGGCCCTTGACTCGGTTGTCAGTAACGAAGCTGGAGCGTAAACGAGATCGGACCGGTCGCCTAAAGGTAGAAAGTTCTGTCTGAGCCACAGTGCGGGCATGGCCACTGCTACGATAGGTACATCAGTCGGGTAGAACGCTTTCTTTCTATTGCCCGGAGTCAATGGTGACGAAACCCCCACCATTATTCATGTATGCCGATAAGGCAGTTCAGTCGGAAGGACGCACTGGATGAACCTGTTTGATTTCGGAAGACGACTCTTCGGGAGGGAAATGCATATGAGTAATGGTTCTGCCGCACTGGATCCGATCAAGCACGTCATCGTTCTCATGCTGGAGAATCACTCGTTTGACCAGATGCTCGGGTGCTTTCAGGAACTCTACCCCGACCTCGACGGAATCCCCGGCGGCAAGCCGCCGCGGACAAATGATGCCAATGGGGTTCCGTATGCGCAATGCCCGGGAGCGCGTCTTACAGCCCCAATGGATCCGAATCATGACTACGAGCACGTGCTTAAACAGATCGGATCTGGCAACAGAGGCTTCGCGCAGGACTTTGCCGATTGTTTTCCGCATGCCGTACCTGCCGATGTGGCGGAAGTCATGAAGTACCACGCGCGCGGTGCTTTGCCGGCGCTGCATACGCTGGCTGAGAACTTCACCATCTGCGATCACTGGTTTTCTTCACTCCCCGGTCCGACGTGGCCCAATCGACTGTTCGTTCATAGTGGAACCTCCCTCGGCCGGGTCACGATGCCCGAGGGGGTCATGAATGCGAACCTGCACTGGTACAACCAGACCACGCTCTACGACCGGCTAAATGAAAAGAAAATCTCTTGGAAGATCTATTTCGGTGACATTGCCCAATCCTGGGTATTGGTCGACCAGTGGGCGCCGCGGAACATGATTCATTACCATCATATGCAGCGCTTCTATGAGGACGTGGCGCAGCCGGAAAGGGATTTTCCTTCCTATGTTTTTATTGAACCCACATACAACCCGCCGGGAGCAAACGACGATCACCCTTGCCACAGCCTGCTCGAGGGCGAGCGGCTGATCGCAGAGGTCTACAATGCGGTGCGCGCCAATGAAGCACTGTGGCAGTGCTCCCTTTTGATCGTCGTTTACGACGAGCACGGTGGATACTACGATCATGTGTCGCCGCCCAAAGCGGTTCCACCCGACCACCATCAGGAGGAGTTCACTTTCGATCTACTGGGTGTCCGCGTTCCCGCGGTACTGGTATCACCATACGCCGCTCAGTGCTGTGTAAACACGCAGTTCGACCATACGAGCTTATTGCGGTACCTCGTGGACAAATGGCGCCTTGGGTCGCTTGGCGCTCGCGTGGCGGATCCAAATACCATCAGCATTGGCTCAGCCCTTACGCGCGCCGTGCGGACAAACACTCCGGTACAGCTCCCCATGCCGGGGCCGAGCCCCGGTGCGGCACAACCAGTCCCTCTCACCGCGTTGTCGAGCCACCAATCGGCGCTGTTCGCGCTCAGCCATTCGCTGGAGTCGATGACTGACTCCGATCCGAACACCGTCGCGGCGCGCAGCAAGCACGTGCTGACCGGTCCGCAAAGTATGATCGACGTGTCGATGGATCGGGTGGAGGACTTTCTGGCCCAGCAGAAGGATCGATTCCAGAAAGAAACCTAAGGGGAGCAATGTCTACTCCACGGCGTGCAAATCTGGCATCAGAGTGCGCCGACTTAATGTGACAAGCCCCGAGAGTGGCCGTTTGCGAGCGAGCGCCAGCGGTCAATTTGGGTGCCGCTCAATCATGCTCCATCACGGCCGACGCCTCTGCAGCTCCTCTAGCTTGCGCTTCAAGGCCTCCAACTTCTGTCCCGCCTCACCGAGCTTTCCGGCGGCGGTGAGTTGCTGATAGTCGGACAAATCGCGCGCTGCGTCGGCGATCAGGGCATTGACATCTTCGGTCGCGGCGCGTGTCTCGGTTGCGGCGTTCGTCGGACGCGGCGCGGTCGCGGCTGGCGAGGCCTGCGCGCTCAGCGTTGACGCGGCTCCGCCGAACAGCGCAGCCATCGCCGATTCGAACGTCGGCCCGTAGGCGAGGCGATCCTGCACCGCGAGCACGACCAAGCGCAGCTCCGGCATGGGACTGCGCTCCGCTTGCAGGTAGATGGGCTCCGCATACAGCAAAGCGCGGCCGATCGGTATGACGATCAGGCTCCCGCGGCGAACATGCGAACCTTGCTGATTCCACAACGTCAACTGTCCCGACAATTGCGCGTTCTGATCGATGCGCGCCTCGATCTGTAAGGGTCCGTCGACCAGCTTTGTCTTGGGAAAATCGTAGACCACGGCCTGGCCATAGTGTTCACCGTCACTTCGACCCGCAATCCAGCCGATCAGGTTGTTGCGATTGGCGGGCGTGAACGGCAGGATCTCAATGAATTCGGTCGCGCGTTCGCCCGGCAGCGTCATCAGTACAAAGTTCGGCTCCATGACCTGTTGGCGCTGATCGGTCAAAGCAATTTCCGTCGCCACGCTCCACAGATCCTCGCGGTTGTAGAACACGTCGGGATTGGTCATGTGATAAAGACCGTAGACGGCCGCCTGCACGTCCAGTAGCAGCTCGGGGTAGCGCACATGTTTGCGCAAAGCCGGGTGGCATCGCCGATGCGTCCGTGAACAGGGTGGGGAAGATGCCCCGATACGCGGCGATGATGGGATCACTGTGCGTCGAACACATAGAACGTCGTTGCGCCAGTGTAAGCGTCGATTACGATCTTCACGCTGTTGCGGATGTAGTTGATTGGCTCATCGCCGAGCCGGTAACGTCGCGCGTAGGGGTAGGTATCGGACGTAGTGAAGGCGTCCATAAACCAGTAAATTCGGCCGTCCTCGCCGACGACGACGTACGGGTCGGGATCGAGGGTGAGAAAGGGAGCGAGCTCTTGAACGCGTTCTCGCAGGTTGCGGCGCATCAACAATCGGCTTTCCGAGCTCACATCGTCGCTGAACGGCAGTTTCGCAATATCGCCGCGATCGAGCGCGATCAGCGTGCGGCGGAGGAACCCACCCAAGCGGATGCCACCATTGCCTTCGTACGAGGTGAGGTTGTTGGTAGTCGCCCTGCGGGTAATTGAATTCCTTCTGGCGAGTCTTGACGTAGACGTCAGTGTTCGTGAGCTCGCCAAAATAGATCTCCGGTCGCGTGACTGTGAGGCCCGGGACCGTGCTCTGTATCGGCATATTGCTCAGCACGAGTGTCGGCAACCCTTCCGGCTGTGAAGCCATTCACCGGGTTCATCGTGACGCCATAGCCGTGGGTGTAAATCAGCTTCTCGTTGATCCAGTTGCGACTGCTTGCCGGCAGCTTGTCCACATTGAGTTCGCGCGTCGCGAGCATCATCTGGCGCACGGACCCGCCGACCTGATATCGATCGATGTCGATATCGGGGAAGTCGTAGTAGGTGCGAATCTCCTGAATCTGGCGCAGCGTGTCCTGCAACGCGCGCCAATCCCACAGCCGTATGTTTTCGAGCGTCGTCTGATTGTTCAGTGGGTCAAGCGCCTCAATTCCCGACTCGGCAGGAAACGGGTGCGGTTCGATACGGTCGAGCGCGTACGCGCGACGCGTCATCTCGATGTTGTGGGCGATGAAGGGCCGCTCTCGCACCAGCTGGTTCGGTTTGACGATGAAGCTGCTCACGTACCAGCCCGCGACCGCAACGATGAGGTAACAAACGATGGCCGGACCGACGGACGCAACCAGCCAGCGCCGGCCGCGAGTGCCGAGATTGCGCAGATCCCTGCCATGGCCGCGCCGACGATAAGCGCAAAGCAGACTACCAGCATGCCGGTCAGGGTGACGTGAGCGTCGGTGTAGGTGACACCTGCGAAGATGGTGCCATCCTGGAACAGCCGCTCGAAGCGTCCCAAGAACACGCGCGCGGCGAGCGTCAGGAGCACCGCAGCGAAACCAATCGACAGCCCGCGCCACGGTCGCGTCTCGACCGCGACAAAGCGGCGCTCGGTTAAGACACGCGCACTGCCGGTGACGGCGACAAACAGGGCGGCGATGGCGAAGGCGATCACGGCCAGCGTCAGCAACCAGCCGGCTATGAGTTGCAAGGCCGGCAGCGTAAAGAGGTAAAAGCTCAGGGGTCGCCCGAAAACGGGGTCGAGCGTCGTTGCGCCACGCGGCGCGTGCCAATAAAGAGCCAGTGTTGTCCAGCGAGCCACCATGCTGGCGCCAATCGCGGCGCTGATCGCGAGGGCGAGGGCGACCGCAGTCAGATTGAGGACGCGTTCAATCGGCAGTTTCAACCGTTGTCGATTGATGAAAAGCGTGCCGCCGATCAACTCATCGAGCTGAGCGGGCTTCAGCGCTAAGAACACTCCATAGAGCGCCAGGAACGTACCGAAGGCAAAGGCACCGAAAGTCGCGGCCTGAAGGTTGAGCCGGGTCCAGAACACGGGCGTGTATCCGAGTGACTCGAACCAAAGTGCGTCAACGTAATACGACACCGTCGCGCCGCCGCCGAATACCGCAACTGCCAGGCCCGCAAGCACGAAGACAAGCAGGCGCCGCCGTCGAGGCGATTGGCCATCGACGACGATGTCAGTCCGGCTGTCAGTGTCGCGACTCATTTCGTATTTCCCGCTCCGGCTCCGAGGCGCGCAGCGAGGTGTGATTCACGCGCAAACGAGGTGCGGATCCGAGCCCGCGTCGCAATGGGCGCAATGAGCTAAACGCCGGCGGCGGCCTAGACATTCTACGCACGAGTGTTGCTGTTTGTCGCCTCACCACACTGAAGGACCGATCTTGGAGAAGGGCCCCAAATTTCACCAGAAACATAGACAAGATTTTTGAGACGTCCCGGTGTGGCGGTTGTCGGTGCACCCGACTCGCAATTGGGCGAAATCGTCGTGACTACCTGACTGTACGCCCGAACCGTCGGGCATCTTCCGAGGATCTTAAAAAGAAGTTTGGATTCGAGAGTGACTGACAGTACCGCCCGAGCCGACCATCGGCGATTTGCGACAACCTGCTTCCATTCTTGAGCGCGTGAGAGGCTGTCGGCCGTCGGCCGCTCCCATCGGATACCAATCCGGCGAGAAGGCTTCGGCCTTCTGAGCGCGCTTGCCTGGGTTGCGTGCTTCACGGTTAGCGGCAAGCTGCGGCTTGGCGATGCGCGACACTTGCGAGCGCGGGCCGTCCTTCGAATGCTAAAGGATCGCTTGAGCTTCCGGTCGTATCAGCTTCTTGCGGCACCTAAGACGCGCTCGTCGAACAGCACGACTCCCGCAACAAAACCGGAGCTGCATGGCCGTGCGCGCACAGGCAGGGTCAATGAATTTTGGCAAACACATCAGCCGCCGAGGCATCGTGTTTTTCTTCTTCGGCGTGGCCGGCGCAATATTCATTTCCTTTCACAGCGCGGTTTCGAGCGATGCCGTAAAGAAAAATTCATTGACTCAAGATCGTAAGGGCGTAGCGTTGCACATATTGCGTCCGGTTTGCAGTTCACTCATTTCACATAATGCAAACTAGGCGCTTAACGATAATCATCAAACAAATCGCTAGGGAGAAAGTCATGAGAAAAGTGACCAGAGGAGTCTCTTGGGTCGCGCTTGCGTCTGTAGTGGCGCTGAGCGCGGCAGCTCTTTGGAGTGCTCGGCTACCCGCGGCAGAGGTGGCTGCTCAGCCTCACGTGCTTCGCAATGCGGTCATGCAAACACCCGTTGCCTTTGATGTTTCACGGCCGCTTATCGAAATGGCACAGGCGCCGGAAGCGCCGATCGCTCCCGCGGTCATGCATCCGATGTTGCAACCTAAGTTGCAGAAACTCGACTCTTCTTCGCCGGGGCCGTCTGCGAAAGGCAGCCCGCCCGCGTTTGGCAAGTTCGTTAGCGCAAAGCGCGGTCTGGGATTTGAGGGGGTTGGGCAAGTGGGAGGTCCACTCGACTGTCCGAGTGTCGCTAATCAAACCGTGGTGCCTCCAGATACGAATGCAGCGGTAGGCGACACCCAGGTCGTAGAATGGGTAAACACATGCTATGCCGTGTTTGACAAGACGAGCGGAGCGTTGCTTGCAGGACCGTTTGCCGGAAACAGCTTTTGGAACAATTTCGGTAAATGCGGCAAGAATAACGATGGCGACATTATCATTCAGTTTGACAAGGTGAATCATCGCTGGCTGGCGGCGCAGAACGTGTTTAATGGACCTCCTTTCTATACGTGCGTCGCGGTGTCAAAGACTGATGACGCCACAGGAGTTTTCTTCCGCTACGAGTATCTCCAGGCGGCTGGCTTTCCCGACTACCCGAAGTGGGGTCTCACCTCTACCGCGTATTATCAGACCCAGAACATATTCGACGGGACTACGTTTGCCTTCCTGGGCGTAAATGTTTGCGGTTATCAGGAAAGCCTGATGCTGAAGGGCGACCACGCCGCCGAGCAAGTGTGCATTTTCGACAATTCGGAGGGCACGCTTTTTGACGACAGCATGCTGCCGGCCGATAACGATAGCGTCGGTTCGGAAAGTGCGGGCGAGGTACTATTCGGAGCGATCGACAACTTCTTCCCCGGTGGACAAACTCTCTATGAGTTTGTGTTCAACGTGAATTTCACTACACCTGGAAGTTCAACCCTTGCCGGGACCAACGGCACCATGCCGATCGTGGTGCCGCGCTACGACTTGGCGTTTTGCGGTGCGTTGCCCAACATCTCCACTGATTGCGTCCCGCAGCCGCAAATCAATAGTGACCTGTTGGACACGCTTGGCGACCGATTGATGTATCGCCTCGCGCGCTTCGATGATGGTACGACACAACACTTCTTGGTGAATCACAGCGTCGACAACACAAGCGCTGTAGCCGTACGCTGGTATGAGTTGCGTGCGCCGGAAGGTTCGACAGCGTTGTCGCTGTATCAGTCGGGACAGACTCCCGATGATGGGCACTATCGCTGGATGGGCTCGGTTGCTATGGACAAGATGGGAGACATCGCGGTTGGCTACAGCCGTTCAAGCGCGGGATTCCACGATTTCCCGTCAATCTACTACGCCGGTCAGACCGCGGGTGATCCGCTCGGAACTACTGAGACCGAGAACATCATTAAGCAGGGCGGTGGGTCGCAGCAGTTTTCATTTGATCGCTGGGGCGACTACACGAGCATGGCGCTTGATGGGACGGATTCCTGCACGTTCTGGTATGCGAACGAGTTCTATCCATTTCATGGCGCCTTCGCCTGGGATACATGGGTCGCGTCGCTCAAGTTCCCGGCTTGTCCTTAAGTCTTCGCAAACGTTTAGCGCCGTACGGCGGGTCAGCTTGACCCGCCGTACGGCGTAGTGGAGCGAAGAGCACACCGTGCGAGCGCGGTAGCGTTAGGGCCCTGGTTGCGCTTAACAAAGAATTTCGCAGCGCGTTGTGCCGCATCGGACGCTAGCCCCTGGTTCTTGAAGAGCTCGAGCGCATGCCTCGAGGCGCTCGTCCCTGAGACTGCCAGGTGCATTGACTGTGCTTCAGTTCCCGAATAACTGCGGCACGTGAGCATTGCCAGAACCGCAAAAGCTTAGCGCTAACCGCTCTTGCACGGCCCTCAAGTCTCGAAGACACGTTCCGGCGAACGCGGATTGCAGACGAGTTTGCCTGTCAATAAACGGTGCGCGGCGCACGCCGCCCATTGCAGGTGCGGGTGCACATCCATCTCCCGCGAGTGGTCGGTTCCGGCGGCAGGTGCCTGCTACGGGTTCCCTCCTGTCACCGCGATACCGAATCCTCCCTTCGTACCCTTTACGAACTCCTGGTTCACGCCCGTGCCATCCAGATTCGCCCGCCCGATCGTGGTGCCTGACCCACGGTCCCCCCAGTCCGCCCAGAAGATGTATTTTCCGTCGACTGCGAGAAATGCGATCTGCCCGTTCAGGCCGGTGATGAAGTTCGGGTTCACCTCGCTGCGGTCGAGATTCGCCCGTCCGATCGCGGTGCCGCTACTCGTCGTAAAGTAGATATAGGCACCGTGGATAGCGATCCCCGAGCCTGATCCGCTGATGAAATCATCCTTCACGTGGCTGCCATCGAGATTCGCCCGCCCGATCTCGCTGCTTTCGTAGTTGGCCCAGTAGATGTGGGTCTTGGTGACCGCGACCCCACATACTCCGCTGCCGGTTGAAATGAAGCTCTGGTCCACGCCGGTGCCATTGAGATTCGCCCGCCCGATGGAGGTCCCCACATCGCCGGCCCAGTAGATGAACGAGCTGTTGACTGCGACCCCGCACGGGTTTTGCGCGCCTGTGATGAACGCCTTCTTCACGGCGGTGCCGTCGAGGTTGGCTCGCGCAATGCTCGTTGCCGTTCCTCCGTTGGCGCCGGTCCAGTAGATGTAGGTCCCGTTCACCGTCATCCCGCCACCGCCAACCGCTCCGCCGGTTGTCGACGCGATAAAGGTCTCATCCGCGCCGTGGCCGGTGACCGTGGCCCGACCGATCGTGCCATTATTGCTGTTGGTCCAGTAGAGGTATGCACGGGTCGCGGCGGGTAGCTCCGTAGACTCTTGCTGATCAGAGACGGTCTGCGAATGCGACGAGGCGGCCCACGCGCAAAGCAGAAAACCAGGCAAGAGGGTTTTACCGAAGATTCCCTTCCCGGTAGCGCGGTAAATCTTATTTGTCATATTCCACACTCCTGTTGATTCTCCCACACCCCCAATAATTCTTGTCGCCCGGCGGGCGCCCAGGGAGGAGCGCCCTTGCAAAATAAATTATTGGGCGACAAAAAGTAAGATGGTTACGCGAAAAAATCTGCGCTGTATCGCAGCATCAAAACGGCACTCTCCACGAACTGGCTATCGAGGCCAATTATTTCGCCCGCCTTTTTTTTGCGGCTTCGCGACGCACCGCCGGTCGCGAGCCGATCTGCGCAACGATCATGACCAGCGAAAATCATCAGACGCGTGCCGATCGGCGGCTTTACTGACTCAAACCTTCCTGTTTATCAACGTAGGACGAGCGCTTTGCGGCATCGAATTCGTGCGCTCGAAAGTGTGCTATTGGGCGCGATCCGAGTCGTTAGCGCCTTTCGAGGCGCGCAATCGCACACATGAGCGGATGAATTGTCCCGCACTCTCTCTCCGATTCGATTGGCCACGACGCGAGGCCGAGTGAAGTGAGTCTTACATACCCGTTTTTACGAGTAGATCCATCAGCTCGCGCACGCTCGCGGCAAGATCCGGATGCTCCGCCTCGAATCCGGCTGCGAGCTCCCCCAGGCGGTGGCGCTCAAGGTTCGGCCGGTCGGCGGCTCCGGAGGATGGCGAGAGTTTTTCCGCATCGCGCAGCAGTTGCTGCAGCAGCCGTTGTGATTGCTCATCAAGCTTGGGGGCGCGGCTGAGTTCCCGATGCAGCGCCGCTAGCGTCTTTTTCAAATGCTCAGAAGTCATTGTCTGCTCTCGTCCGCGCACCGGCGCGGAAATTGTGCAGCCCCCTCGCACGGCAGGCGTAAGCTTTTCATGGCCTGCCGCGGACACTTCGCGCGCGGCTGCCCGTCAAGCATACCGCGTCGGCGCGCGGTCGTATCCAGCAAATGGGGTGGCGACGGCAAGTGAGAAAGAGGAGCTGACGAAGTGGATGATGTTGTGCTCGCTGTGCGGCCATTCGAGTCGCACGCCGACTACGAGCAGATGATTGAGTATTTTCACAGCGCTGATGATGGCCTGCTCGCAGTGATGGGGGTGGACCGGCATCGGTTACCCACGCGCGCGGCGTGGCTCGCGCGCCTGCTGCCTGACCTGGCGCGGCCGGCATCGCAGAAGCAGACCTACTATCTAAGTTGGCGCCTCGACGACGTGCCTGTCGGTCACTCGAACGCCAATCAGATCAGCTATGGCCAGCAAGCCTTCGTGCATCTGCATCTGTGGGACGCCTCGCAACGGCATGGCGGCATGGGGCAGAAGTTTTTCGACCGCTCACTGCGCCTCTTCATTTCAGGCCTTGACTTGCAGCGCGTCGTCTGCGAGCCGCATGCGGCTAACCCGGCACCGAATCGACTGTTGCAGCGTGCCGGGTTTCACTTCGTACGGCGCTACCGCAGCACCCCCGGTCTTATCAACTTGGAGCAGGATGTCAATCGCTGGGAGTTCGACGTGGGGGACGCGTACCGCGCGCGATTGGCGCCTTAGGGGGACGCGTATTGCAGAAATTCGTGCCTACTCGGCTGAGATGGCGCCACCGGTGGGAGGCGCCGATTGCGCCCCTGCGACTTGTGTGTCAGTTACCGATTGCACGGCGCGGCGAAATGCCAGCGGACCTTGGATATGAGAAAACGATTCCTTGGTGCCGCCGCTGCCGGTGACGACGATGTCGCCGTAGCCGAAGATGCGACCCATCAGACTTTGATTGACGGCGATCGCCTCAACCTTGTTGAGCACGAGCTCGATGGAACGCGTGTTGAAAACACCAACCTTCATCATGACGCGCTTATTGGTCACCGCGAAATCGGAACTCTGCCGCTTGATGTATGTGGTGAGCAGGATGACTGCGCCGAGAGCGACCGGTATCCACGCATAGTGGCTCCACGTGCCGTTGGCCAGATACCAGGCGATGGGCGCCAAAATGCATGCCGTAAACAGCACCGGTACCGTAAAGAGCAGCCAGTGAAGACGCGTCCGGTAGATGACGTGTTCTCCGGCGAGCAAGGTGCTGTCTATGTAGCTCATCGTTCGCTGGCGGTTATTATTTTCAGGGGCATTAACTATACCGCAGTAAGTTCGCGCGGCGTCGCGTGAGAGGGGATCGCCCGCGGGGAAGCCCGCGGTTCGAATTCCGCATGCCCAGTGGCTCCGCATCACAAGCTTTAACTGTGTCTTAGCGTTTAGTAACGCAACGGTACCGTTGCGTTTCAATAAGAAGGCGCGTAGCGTGCGCGCAAGGGCTGGGGTGGTTCACATTCAAAGAAGGAATCACAGATGTTCAATCTCAAACGCATGGTTCTCTTCGGCGCTGCGGTCAGCACGCTGACCTTGGCCCCGGTCACACCGGCCGCGGCGGTCATTCCATGGTTCTTTGCACATCATGTGGTGGAAGCCATCGTCGGACTTGCCGCGGTCGCCTCGTCGGCCGGTGCAACGCCGGCGCCGTACCCGGCGCCCTCTGGCTATGGCGCGCCGAATTACTACGCGCCGCCTGCCTACTACGCGCGCCCGCCGACGCAGTACTTCGCGCCGCCGGCTTACTCTGCAGGCCGGGGCTACTATCGACCGGCAGTCCCGTACGCGCGCCCTGTGCAGCATTTCTACGGAGCGCCGCGCGGTTACTATGCGCCAAGCTCGCGCTACACTGGCCCCTACGGTGCCCACTTCCCCTATCAATCGGGCAGGTACTCTTATCGGCGTCGGTAAGGGACACAGGTCGCCGCCCGGCAAAACCCGGCGGGGCGGTCGACCCTCGCGCGTTGATGCTTTGCGCCTGCGGGAGCGCATATTAGAGGTCGCGACCGAGGTTTTTCTCCTGGAAGGCTACGGCTCCACCACTATTGAAGCGGTGGCGGCGCGCGCCGGCATTTCCAAGCGCACGTTTTATCATCGGTTCAGTGACAAGGCGGCGCTGTTCGCCGCTGTGGTTCATTACATCATCGAGCAGCTGCGCCCGCCGCCGAACGTGCCGATCGTCGAGGGAGCAACTCTGCATGAAGTCCTGCGGCGCCTCGCACGCTTTATCCTGAACGCGGCACTCTCGCCACGAGCCATTGCGCTACATCGTCTAGTCACGGCCGAGTCGGCACGCTTTCCGAAGTTAGTGCGCGCGGTCGCCTCCGAAAGCACTACCCAGGAGGCCAAGTCGCTGATTAGCAATCTGCTCGCACGCGAACTAGACCCGCGCTTCGGACCTGAGGCGCGCGCTTTTGCAGCAGAACAGTTCCTGGTCATGGTCGTGAATCAGCCGCAACGCCGCGCTTTGGGCGTCGGCGCGCCCATGACGGGTTCTGAGCTTGACGCCTGGGCTAATAATGTCGTGACGCTGTTTCTCAACGGCTGTCGAGGGTGGTCCGCCGCGCCGTAGCGCAAAATGTCGCTCCATAAGAGCAGCACGGGTCGGCAGCAAACGAAGCGCATCCATATGATCTGGGCCGCGTGCACGATCGAGAGACGCGCGTGTGCGTGATCCGCGCTCCCAGCGTCACACTGCGCTGTCGCGAGGCGAAGTCGGGCGCAAACCTTACCGCAGTCCGTACAATATGGCCCACCGCGCCGGGCCGTGCCGAAGCTGCGCGCGGCGGCACAAGCAATTCGGCCTTGTCATAGCGACCGGCACTTAGTCTGCGCCGCAGTCTTCGGTTGCGGTCATGACATGAGGTAGCAATGTCTGCAATTTTCTCAATCCCGCGAACCGTGAGGCAAGGGTCCGCGCTACTCGTCGCTTTAGGACTGGTTTGGGCGCTCACCATTAGTGAGATGACCGGCTCTCCCATTTCTAAGGATGCATCCGAGAACCTGCGCATGGCGCTCAACCTGGAACGCCAGGGCGTCATCTCAATGGACGAGAAACCGCCCTACCGACCGTCGATGTGGCGCGAGCCCTTGCCGATAGCGGCGCTGGCAGTGGCGATTTATGTGACCGATAGCGTGCTCGGGACAGCGGAGCCTAGCGCATATTTTCAGGGTGCACGGGCGCGCTATCTCAAAATTGTCAATCTCGGCTGGCTCACCTTGCTCGCGATCTCCGCGTTTCTCGCAATTCGCTACTTTACGTCCTTGTTTTCACTCTCACTGTTGGGCGGCGTACTTGTCGCGCTTGATTTCACCTGGTTGGTGCCCCCGGACGTCAGAACCTGGTTAGGCATCGACGGTCTCGACACTGAAGTGGCGGGCGCGGCGTTCTTAACCGCTGCTGCGCTGTTGCTCGCGGTCGGTGTGCCGCGGCGCAGCCGCTTGGCAATGATTGGGGCCAGCCTGTGCTTTGCGTTCTGCGCGCTTACCAAGGCAGCGCTATTTTACGTTTACATCGGGGTGCTGGGAGCGTTGGCCGCCTATTGGGTGATCGCAGCGATGCGCCACCGCCAGGCGAGCGCGCCTCGGCTGAGCATGGGATCGATAGGCGCGCTCACCATTCCCTTCTTGCTTGTGACCATGTCGTGGATGTACCGCAACCAAGTACAAACCGGGCACTTTCAAATAGCCGAGCGTTCAGGATCCGGTCTCATGTATCGGGCGCTAATGGATGAAGCGACAGCCGAAGAATACCGCGGTATGTTTGCCGTTTGGGGCGAACCGCACCTGCGCAGGGTAGTCAGCTCGCTCACTGGCTTTAGTGACGCGGACCTCAAAGCTGGGGGTCGGCTCCAAAGGCTACCCGAGCGGTTCTCGGGCGAGGCGCAGGTGCATGAGCAGGAGGCGGAGCAGTCGGGGCGAGCGGATGAGACAATTACCTGGTATCGCACGGGCCGCGCCATCTATGAGGCGAAGCTGGCGCAGTTCACGAGCGAGGGTAATAGCTACCCGAGCGGCGCGGCAGACCTTGCGACGAGGAACGCGGCGATCAAGCTGATCGCTCAACGTCCTATCAAATTCGCCGCCATGATGGTACCGCTGATCTGGCGCGGTGCACCGCTGACGTTCCCGATCCTGCTGGTCACATTCATCTACGCTTGGCGGCGCGCACGCGTGGACCTTCTCGTGTTTGTCCTGCCTGCGATAGGCCTGGTGCTCTTCTATGCCGCGGCAAGTCAGTTCGTGCCGCGCTACGGCTTTGTGTTTGGTCCAATTGCGATTGTGGCATTATTGATCCTGTGCGCAGCAGCCGCGTCCGCCTTTAGTTCGACGCGACTACAGTCACGGGCTGCTCGCGCGGCGTCATGAGCCGTAGAGACGAGTGCTGGCGAGTCGCCAACGCGGGCATGCGCTCCACGCGCGTCAGCAGCTTGGCGGCGACATATCGGTCAAGGAGCTGAGGAGCGCGACCGCAAAAGCGCGGCAGGGCCGCTTGCCTGCGCAAAACAAACCGCAGAATATCAAGAGCTTACGGTTGCGCCGAGAAGCCCGACTTGCCGACGGCCAGCCCTTGCTAGGAATCCGCAGTTTGTTCCGCAGCGGAGACAAATGCGGCTCGGAACACCACCCGGCGCGACAGCGTGTAGTTGATGCTTAATCCAGCTGCCGAGCCCAGTGCTACGCCGATCGCCGGCGCAGACGTCGAGCCGGCAAAATAATGCAAACAGGCTACGTAAACGGCGTAGTTCAACAGGCCACCCACGCCATTGAGCGCCACGAACTTCAGCCATTCGCGCCCAAGCGCTTGGCTTGGTCGGTTGCGAAATGTAATCCGCCGATGCAGATACCAAGTGGAGGTGGCAGCACAGATATAGGAGATTACGCGGCCCGCGTAGGGACCGACGGCGAATAGCGCCAATACCAGGTAGAGCACTCCCACGTCAATCGCAAATCCAATGGCTCCAACCAATGCGAAACGCAGGAACTGCGGCGCGACATGATTACTCAGCGATAGATTCATGAGGTAGCGCGGCCCGTGATATCTCGAAACCGCACCGGTATTGACAGATATGCAAGTCGCTTCGACTCGACGCGACCACGACTCACGGTGTCGACGATGAGCCCGCAAGCAAAGCTCAGAAAGCTCAATATTGCAATGGCGGCGGCCAACAAGGCGGTCGGAAGGCGCGGCACCAAATGAGTTTGCATGAATTCCACTACGACGGGTAATCCGAGTGCCATTGACATTGCAGCGAGCAGGATAGCGACAAAACTGAAGAAGGCGAACGGCTTCTCCTCTTTGATCAGGTAGACGATCGTTCTGAAAATGCGAAAACCGTCCTTGTACGTATTCAGCTTGCTAGTTGATCCTTGCGGGCGCTCCTTGTACGTGGTGAGGACTTCAGCGAGCGGCATTCTAAGTTGCAACGCGTGTACAGAAAGCTCGGTTTCAATCTCGAATCCCGAGGCGAGCGCGGGAAAGCTCTTGACGAATCGGCGCGAAAACACACGGTAGCCCGAGAGCAGATCCTTGATGCGGCTTCCAAAAAACATGGCCACCAATCCCGTCAGCACACGGTTGCCAATCCTGTGGCCGGGTCGGTAAGCATCTTGCGCCGTGGATTTGCGAGCGCCATTCACCATGTCCAGGCAACCTTTCAGGAGCGTGTCAACGAGTTGCGCGGCGATGCCAGCGTCATACGTGTCATCACCGTCGACCAGAACGAACACGTCGGCCTCGATGTCGGCAAACATCCGGCGCACCACATTTCCCTTGCCCCGCAGTGGCTCGATCCGCGTGACCGCTCCCGCGGCTCGTGACTGCGCAATGGTGTCATCCGTGGAACCATTGTCGTAGACGAAAATGGTTGCAGTCGGCAGGCTCGCGCGAAAATCTGCAATCACTTTCGGAATTGCGGCGGCCTCATTGAGGCACGGTATCAGTACCGCAATCGTTGCTTGCGCGAAGAAATTTCCCGATTCATCGGGCTGGGCGGTCGACATCGGGCTCATTGCGCGGCCTGTAAATGATTCAATGCGTCTGCCGTGCGGCTATTGTCATATTGCTTGGTCATGAACGCGCGGGATTTGTCAGCAATTCTCGCATGCCCCGAGCTCGCGGGCGGTCACTACCGGTTGAGAGTGCGACGGAATACAGCTGCGGCAGCTGGCAACTTTCCCGAGCTTCTCCCAACTGTGATTTCGCTCACCTCGGCCATTGTAACGATCCTCAATCCTTGAAGCCGCTTCGGATAGCGCGTGGCGCCGCGGTCCGGTGCACGCTCGTCCTAGGCATGAGTACTCGAAAAACCAAGGTGCGCCGCTGCCTGGGGCCGATGAGGCTCAGGAGGTCCGGCATGCTCAAGCCTGAGCGACCGTGCGCTCTTCAGGCGGAGCGGGCCGTCAGCCATGGGCTAAAGCGCAGGCGGCTCAAGGTAGCAGGCCGTAGACCGTCAACTCCTTATATCCCCCCACGTAGACTTTGCCGTTAGCGACGACGGGCTCAGCGAACTTCACGGCATCCGCAGCCTGGTCACGGGCGAGCACGGCGCTCGAGTAGAGCGTCGAGCCGAGGTTGGTTGCATCGTAGGCGCGCAGGATCGCCGCACCCAACGTGGTTTGCACGTTGTCGCTCGCGGTGCCGTTGTTGGCGGCGTCGAGCACCCACACGATGCCATTGCCGGAAGGCGAGGCAGAGACGACCGGCGTGACGCCGGTGTATCCGTAGCTCTCGGCGCTCTGTGTCGAGGCCGTCGCGATCCCATTGCTCTGACTGAACAGACCAGCGGTAAGAGTGAACGCCATGAGCGGGTTCGCCACCATGCCGATGTACACGGCACCGTTGTAGTAAGCCGGCGTTGAGTAGGTGCAGTTCAGCGCGCACGCGGCGATGCTGGGCATCGTGAGATATTGCACCGTGTTGTCGGCGCTCGGGCTGAAGCGACTCATGAGGTCGCGGTTGATGAGCCACAGATGCCCCTGCTTGTCCGAGGCGACGAGCAAGTCGGGTGCTCCGGAGGGGCCGCTGCCATCGGGCAGCACGGTCACACCGCTCGCCGACAGATCCTCATCCTGCGCGGTCCACGTTGCAGTTTGCGAGGGAGCATAGTAGTCAGTCACCGTGAGACTCGAGGGATCAAGTTTTACGAAGGTTTCGCCGAAGTCGTTGTTGGGGGCGAGCGGCGGGACAATGTCCGAGGTGTCATCGAAAGTGCCGTTGCCGGTACTCAGGTAGAGCGCGCCGCTCGAATCTGCGGCGATTCCCCCGCCACCCAGCCAGATGCCGCCCAGCGTTCCATTAGGAGTGTCGTTCCAGGCGCCAATCTGAGCGAGGCTGAGCACATCGTAGGCGATGACCCAGCCGTTGTAGGTGCCAATGTCGCTGTAGGAAGACCAGGCAATATAGACGGCGCTGCCGTTCGCGTAGTCTGCGAGCAGCAGAGCAGGGCGCTGGTTCTGCCAGAGCGAGGTGAAGGCAATCGTGGCGCCACTATTGTTGATCACCGCGGCGGTGATATCGACCGGGGAGTTGGCTTGCTCGCCGCCCGTGGCCAGATTCAGCGCGTGCAGCCGATCGTGATAGGTGACATTGCCGCTCGAGTCGGTCTCCTGAGTCTTCGCCACCACGTAGATAGCGTTCTGTGCGGCGCTGATCACCGGCGTGCCGGTAATGCCGATGTTGTCGAGAATGTCGAAGTTAGCCGGCAGATTTGACTGGTACGGTACCGAGGGCGGTACCGGGACGACGGTCGAGCCATTGATCGTGCCGGTGAAGCTCCTCTGCCAATAGACCGTGCAGGCGGAGGAGTCCGCATCCATGGCGTAGACGCTGTCGTTTTCAGTGGCGAGAAACACAACGTTGTGCATCGCGCCTGCAATCGCCAGATTGGCGACGTACAGCGGCTGCGCGTACAGAGCCTCGTCGACCGGGCACTGGAAGAGTTTGCCGAAGTTGCCGCTGGAGCTGATCACGCCCGGTGTAAGTGCGTACTCCTGCGAATTCAACCCCGTGCGCGCCGCATTGGTGTGACGCGTGTAGATGCCCGCAAGGCTCGTCACCGCAACGCCGCTTGCCCCGCTCTTGGTCGGGTCGACCGTGCTGGTCGCGCTGATGGTATGAGTCCCGGCTGCGCTCGGCGGGGTGTAGAGACCGCTGCTTGAGATCGTCCCGGCGGTCGTGCTGCCACCAGTGACTCCATCGACGCCCCATGTCACGGAGGTGCTCGTGGTGTTGGTAAGCGTTGCCGAAAATTGCTGCGCCTGACTGGTAGTAACCGCGGCACGACGCGGCGATACGCTAACGACGATGTCTGTCGCAGTCGTCCCGCCCGAACCGCTGCTCCCGCCCCCGCAGGCGGCCAGAAAGAGAGACCCGAGGATCGCAGATCCGAGGCTGAGCGCGCCCCACCGTGAGCTCAGTGTTGCCCGTTCGAACCGCGCTGCGGCGTCGCGCGCCGTGCTCATAGGATGCAGCGCCTTGCGGTTTGCAGTTCTTGGGGTTGCGATTTGCGGATACTCACCTGCGGCCGCGCGAAATCTCATAAACGCTCTGGCGAGGTGCGGAGCTGGGGCGTGAATTGTAGGTGCAGCGCAAATTACTGAGCTGTGCTGTTGCTCCCATTCCCGCCAGTCGTTAGAAGCGAAACAACTGGGTTTGCGCGCGGCAGGCCGCAGCTTCGTTATGTTGCCAAAGTGTAATGCGTTGCCGCGTCGGGTAGCCGCAATTGCGCACAGTGCTCGTCACTAGCGCTGCAATGGCGCGCGCCGCAAAGGGCGCGAGCAGCGCACCCGGCGCATCAGGTGCGTGGCTGGGCGAGCTTTATATCCCTGACCGGGATGGCGACCTGCGCGTAGCGCGCCTCCTCGCCATACATCGTCGGCAACTCGGGCGCCATCGGACCCGTAAGCTTCGGGCCGCGCAGCGCGGTCGTCAGCGCCTTGAGCGGATGGGCGAACGCGTCGTTGACGGCCGTGCCCTCAAAGCCGCAATGCGCCATGCAGTTATCGCAGCGCGGGTTGCGGCCGACGCCGTACTGGTCCCAGGCGGTGTCCTCTATCAACGACCGGTAGGTCGGCGCGTAGCCCTCATCGGTGAGCAGATAGCACGGCCGCTGCCAGCCAAACACGTTGTAGGTGGGATTGCTCCATGGCGTGCATTGATAGCTCTGATTGCCGGCAAGGAAATCCAGGAACAAGCTCGAATGATTGAAGGACCAGGCCCGTCCGCGCCTGCGCCGGAAGATCTCACGGAACAGGCGCTTGCTGGCCGCGCGCCCGAGAAACACATCCTGCTTCGGCGCGTGCTGATAGCTGTATCCGGGCGAGACCGTGATGCCTTCGATGCCAAGCTTCATCGCCTCGTCAAAGAAAGCGGCCACGCCGTCGGGGTCTTCGCCCACGAACAACGTGCAGTTGATCGTCACGCGAAAGCCTTTGCTGCGTGCAAGCCGGATTGCCGCGACCGCCTTGTCGTAGATTCCTTCCTGACAGACCGACTCATCGTGCCGTTCGCGATTGCCGTCGAGATGGATCGAAAACGTCAAGTATGGCGACGGCTGGTAGTCGTCAATGTGCTTGGCAAGCAAAATGGCATTGGTGCAGAGATAGACGAATTTCTTGCGTGCCACGATGCCTGCGACGATCTGCGGCATTTCCTTGTGAATGAGCGGCTCGCCTCCCGGGATGGACACGATGGGCGCGCCACATTCGTCAACGGCGCTCAATGCCTCTTGCACGCTCACGCGCTGCTGCAGAATCTCCTTGGGGTAGTCGATCTTGCCGCAGCCGGCGCAGGCGAGGTTGCACTGAAACAGCGGTTCCAGCATTAGCACTAGCGGGTAGCGCTTGATGCCGCGCAGCTTGCGACCGGCAAGATAACGCGCCACGCGATATGTCTGAATCAGCGGAATTCCCATGAAACTTCCTAAGAGCCCAGTGCGGCAAAGCCGCGTTGCAGAAAACTCTCGCCAGCGGCGCAGGTTGCGAGGCGCATCACGACTGCAACGCCTCGGATTGCAGGGCAAGTACCGCCGGACGATAGTCGCGCCAGATCCGCTGCCATTCCAGCTTGAACCAAGGCGTGAACTTCTCGGCGCCTGCCCCAGACATCTCCTCTTCAAGCCCCTCCGGGGCTATCCAGCGCCAGCCCAGAATCTCCCGCGGGTTGATTTTAACCTCGTCCGCGCACCGGGCGATGTACACAGAGCATAGCTCATGTTCGGCCCCGCTCGTGTTGAACTGAGCCTGATACTGGAATTTGAACAGAAACTGCAGCGGACAGCTCAGCCCGAGCTCCTCGTGGAGACGGCGCTTGATGGCCGCCTCCATGGCCTCACCGCGCCGTGGATGGCTGCAGCAGCTGTTCGACCAGTAGAGCGGCCACAGCCGTTTGCCTGGCGATCGTTGCTGCAAGAGCAGCTCACCTTTGTCATTGAAGATCAGCAGCGAAAACGCCCGATGCAGTATGCCCTGGCCATCGTGGCACAGATCCTTGTGCAGAAAGCCGACCTCGCGATCGGACCCGTCAACGAGGATCAACGCGTCAATGTCAGCAGACAGCGCATTTGCGGCGGCAGCTTTGCTGCCGTGATATTGATCGCTCAAAGCAGCTCCATCTGGTGCGTACACTGGAAAATCTGTCCCAGACACGAAGAGTTACGGGCAATGCCATGATAGCTTCTTGAGAAACACCAGCGCCAGCGCCGTATTCGTCAGGTCGCTGGCTGAGCGCTGCAACGCCCGCCACGTATGAGCGCTGCCTCGATTAAGACCGGTAGGCGCGGGGTAAGGTTCCCGCTTAGCGCGTGGCTTGGGCTTCAGGCCGTCGCTGCTGTCAGCGCAGCAAGCCGCGCCCGCGATACCACGTGAGTGCGTCCGCAAATGCCGCGCGCGCCGGCCTCCAGCGATACCCCAAATCGCGCACCGCTTTCGCGCTTGAGAAGAACATGCGCTTGCGCGACATACGCACGCTTTCCACCGTGATGCGTGTGGCACGGCCTGAGACAGTGGCAAATGCCTCGGCGAGGAACGCCAGCGGCAAGAGCGCCGCATGCGGCAAACGGATGCGCGGGGGCTTGCGGCCAACAAGCTCGGCGATCTGCGTAAGGACTTCGCGCAACGTCATATTCTCGCCGCCGAGGATGTAGCGCTCGCCGCTGCGGCCGCGCTCAAACGCCAGCAGGTGTCCCGCCGCGACATCATCGACATGGACGATATTTAGCCCGGTGTCGACATACGCGGGTGTACGACCGCACGCTGCATCCAGAACGATTCTGCCCGTGGGTGTGGGTTTCACGTCCCCGGGTCCGATTGGTGTTGACGGATTGACGATGACCACGGGGAAGCCGGCGCGAGCGGCACTGAGCACGAACTCCTCGGCGAGATACTTGGAGCGCTTGTAGTGGCCGATCATGTCGGTGAGCGCGACGGGCGTTGCTTCCTCGCCCGCTGAGCCGTCCGGCGGCAGGCCAATGGTCGCGACACTGCTGGTATAGACCATGCGTTCAATGCCGGCCGCGCGCGCGGCGTCCAGCAGATTGCGCGTGCCTTCGACGTTGTTTCGATAAAGCTCTGCGGGCACACGCGCCCCGAGACGATAGTCGGCTGCGACGTGAAAGAGCCCGGTACAACCTGTCAGGCTGCGATCAAGTGATGCGCGGTCGGTAAGATCGCCAACCACGATCTCCACAGGCAGGTCTTGCAGATTGCTGCGATCGGAGCCGCTGCGCACCAGCACGCGCACTTGCGCGCCAGAGTCCACCAATGCTCTTGCCACCGCGGAGCCGACGAACCCGGTTGCGCCCGTTACTAGCACCCTCATAACGCGCCAGCGTCGCTCGGCCTCGGAAAGGCGAATTGGGCGAGCGATCCCGCACTCGCAACCGCAGCCAAGGACCGCGTAGCCACCCGATAGCGCCGCGCGATGCGCAGGAGTGCCGCAATCTCTCCGGGCGCGCGCGCGACTGAGGCGATCAGGCGCCAAATACGCAACTGTCCCGAGCGGGTTGCCGCCACCGCGGCGCGCGGCAGCGCGTCCTGCGCTGTATCGATGATGACGCGCACCGCGATGAAGGGCAACGCATGGCGGGCCGCGATGGCGGCTACGGCAGCACTTTCCATGTCAACCGCCAACGCGCCGGTTGTGGAGAAGGCCTGCGCCTTCGCCGCGATCGACTCGATCGTCTGCGCAGCGCTCAAGAGCTTGCCGCTGGCGATCGGATGTTGCGCAGCGAGCGCGACGCCCAGGCGCGCGCGCCACTCGCTTGCGGTCGAGAGTTGCCGGCCGTCGCTGCCGAGCACCTGGCTCGGCAGAAATATCGTGCCCGCGCGCAATGCCGGGTCGAGGCCGCCCGCCATGCCCCAGCTCGCCAAGGCGGTGGCGCCGGCATCGATGAGCGTTTGCGCGGCGCGTTCGGCAGCGGCGAAGCCAATGCCGCTCACCGCCAGCAGCGTTCCGTCGGGCAGGTTTCTTAGGGCATTAGCTGCGTGCACGCGCCGAATCGAGAATGCGCGCCTCTACCTCGAGCGCGGCGACGATGCCGACCACATTCAATGAGCAGTCCCGCTACTCGTCAGATTGCGATATGCCGCGAGTGCCCAGAACGGAAAATAGGCGCAGTAGCCGTGATACTTGAGGTAGAACACGCGCGGAAATCCGGGCGCCGTGAAATGCGGATCGCTCCACAGCCCGTCAACCTGTTGCGTTCGTATGCAGGTAGTCGATGCCGTGGCGCACGGCGTCCGATTCTGCTTCACCGGCTGCGAGCAGCGCCAGCAGCGCCCATGCACTCTGATGCGGCGTGCTCGCCGTGCGACTCTCCGCCACGTGGGCATAGCTGTCGTTGCTCTCGCCCCAGCCACCATCCGGATGTTGCCGTGCCTTCAGCCAGGCGACCGCACGGCGCATCATTTCATCATCGTGGGGGATACCCGCCTGCGCGAGCGCGCCCAATACCGACCAGGTGCCGTATATGTAGTTGGTGCCCCAGCGCCCGAACCAGGATCCATTGGGCTCCTGCTCGGCGCGCAGGTAGGCGATCGCACGGTCGAGCGCCGCTTTGTCTTGCGAGCGACCCGTGCGTGCCAGCGCCGCCACCACACGCGCAGTCACATCGCTCGTCGGCGGGTCGAGCAGCGCGCCGTGATCGGCAAACGGAATTGCGTTGAGGTAGTAGTGTGTATTGTCCGCATCAAACGCGGCAAAGCCGCCGTTGCGGCTTTGCATGCCGACCAGCCAGTCAAGCGCGCGGGTTATCGTTTCCGCATAGCTCGCACAGTTGTGCGACTGATGCATGGCCCAGACGACGACGGCCGAATCGTCGAGATCCGGATAGTGGCCGTTGGCAAACTGGAACGCCCAGCCACCGCCTTTGAGGTCGGGGCGCTCCGTGCGCCAGTCCCCTGGCTCATCAAGCAGCTGCTTCGTTTGCAGCCAGTCGAGCGCGTGCACCGAGGCATCGCGTGCCTTAATGGTCCCGTCTTCCTGCATGGCGAGTGCCGCCAGTGCGGTGTCCCAAACCGGTGACACGCAGGGTTGGCAGTAGGCACTGCCGGGCTTGACGACGAGCAGCTTCTGCAGCGCGCGTTTTGCGGTAACGCGCCGCGGCTCGTTCTCCGGGAAACCCAATATCACCATAGCCTCGAGAGCGTTCACCATCGCCGGGAATATGGCGCCGAGCCCGTCCTCGCCGTTCAGTCGCTCGAGCATCCACTCCTGCGCGCGCCGCATGGCGCGCGCGCGCACTGCCTGCGGAACGAGCGGGTCGAGCCGGCGGCCGATTCCGTCGAGAATGCAGGAAGATCCTCGCCAGGAACTTGCCGTGGCGGCTGTTGCGGAAATAGTCGCGCTCATCCTCCGGCGCCGTCGTGAACAGCTCGCGAATGTTCACCTCGCGCGGGTTTCGCGCCACGGGTTTGCGCGTGCACAGGATGAGAAGCGGCACCATCACGGTCCGCGACCAGTACGACACCCTATCCAAGTGAAACGGGAACCAGCGGGGCAGCAGCATGATCTCGACGGGGATGTACGGGACCCCGCGCCACGGCAGCTGCCCGAAGAGCGCAAGCGCGATGCGCGTGAACACGTTAGCCCGGGCCGCGCCGCCGCGCTGCAGTATGGCGGTACGCGCGCGTTGCATGTGGGCTGCGCCGGGATCATCACCGGCGAGCTTCAGGGCAAAATACGCCTTCACCGAGCAGCTCACATCGACATCGCCATCGTGATAGAGAGGCCAGCCGCCGTGCGCTCCCTGGTAGCCGCGCAGGTGCGACGCGAGCTTCGCTTGCAGTAGCTCGTCGATCTCATCCAGGAAATGCATCATCAGAATGTATTCGGCCGGAATCGTGCAATCGGCTTCCAGCTCGAAAAGCCAGTAACCTTCCGTGCTCTGCAGGGCGATGAGCGCTTCGCGCGCCGCCGCAATGCTGCGTTCCAACGGCGAGCTGTCTTTGACTCGAGCCAGGTTGTGCGACACCAGCTGCGGGCGCGCGGTCGTGGCGGGCGGAACATCAACGCCGGGGCGGAAACGCGACGCACTCATGAGGCCGAACTCCGGTCAGTGCGCAATTCGGTGTGTTCGAACCCAAGGTCCGGCTCCGTCTGGATCCGGTTGGGCGGGCGGTTCGGCGTCGCCACCGCGCTCTGCATCCCCGGGTCGACGCTTACGGGGGCGATGCGCGCGCGGCGCGCCTCGGAAGGCGGCGCCAGCGGCAGGCCGCGCGCGGCAATTGCAAAAAGCCGCGCGAGTAGCCAGTTGCTGCGCACGGTAAGGTTTGTCAACACACGGGTCATTGCGACCGAGCGGCGCGATACCTTCACTTCGACACCGCTCGTGTAGCGGGGGTGGCGCATAATCTTGCGCAAGGTTAGAACCGCAAGGCCAATCGCCCATAGGCAGAAGCGGCGGATGCCCGTCTCCCGGGCTGGTATCAGCAGCGTGAACGCCAACGCGTTACGCAGGTGGGCATGGGCAACGCCGATGAGCTCCTCCATGCCGGCGGTGAAGCGCGCGTCGTAGCGCTCGGCGGACAACTGCTCGACGTCAAACCCGTGACGGGCGAAGACCTCCTGTGGCAACCAGCAGGCGCCGCGGCTGCGATCCTCCCAAACGTCCTTCAGAATATTTGTCATCTGCAGGCCCTGCGCGAAGGAGGCAGCAAGCTCATTCATGGCCTGGCGATGCCGCGCGATATCCGCGGAGTAGCTGCAAAAAAGCTCCGTCAGCATCTCGCCGACCACACCGGCGACGTAGTAGCAATACGCGTCAAGGTCGCTCGAACGCGGCAAGCCGCGCAAGCTGGCGTTGTGCTGAAAGCGCGGCATGCCGTAGCACATGAGCTCGACACAGCGTTCGATCGCGGCGCGCGACAACTCATCCAATCCCGCGGTTACGTGGATGACGCGCTCCATGTTGCTGACCAGATCGCGCTCTGCCGGCAATGTGCGCTCTGACAGCCGCGTCCCAAGCTCGCGCGCAAGCTCTCCGGGCTCCGCACGGCCTGCCACGGCCGCCTGAAAGCGCTGCAGGAACGCGAGCGTTTCGGAGGCGGATAGCGCCGGCTCATCTTCAACGGTATCGGCAATGCGGCACAGCAGGTAGGCATTCGTCACCGCCGTGCGCAGCCCCGCGGGCAGCTGCGGAATCGTCAACGCAAAGGTGCGCGATACGTGCGGCAGAATCCGATCCTGATACGCTGCATCGAAAGTAGCGGAATCCATTCGAACAGTATCTCGGGAAATCAAACCAATAGGAACATCTAAGCACAGCGGACCGAAACTCAACTTAACTCGCCATGGCTTGCGCGAGTTCCGCAGGCTTAAGCCCGCTCAAGTCGGGTGCTTGCGCCGCTCTCAGATTGCCGGATTACTTATATCGTCGCCCGCAGGGGGCCGCAACCGGCATTCACCGCCACGCGTGCAAGTCCAAGCTGTGCGCGGGGTCTGGCTCCGGCCAGCACGCCGCCGCCGCTGCGTGAGTGTCATGCTGCGCTGTTCGCTGAGACACACACAGACCACTGCGGCCCGGATGCCGCTTTTGCTTCCGCGCTCAATGAGTTATAGGCTACCAAACAGCAGCGTCGCGCATGCAAGCGTGATAACAAAAACCGTAAGATGTAACTGGACGCGCCAATTGCCGCGACTCACTAAATGCCGCACGTTCAAAACTCGCTATTGCTGAGCTCTGCGCCGTGTAACGCGCGCCGCGCGCGTCGTCTCCTCACGCCTCTCAAAGACAGCAGGATTGCGCGGCGCCAGCGCACGAGCGCTGCTCTCCTGATTGGAGCCGCGGCCGCGACAGCGGTCACGCGTGGCACCTGCGTGTCGTCAAGACGGGTTGCCCCCGTGCGGCACGGAGCGATCGCCGCTGGCGCCGTTGCACTGATGGTCTTTCTTCGCGCGCAGGTGCAGGCGCTCGCCGGCAAAATTCCGGCGCGCGTGCTCAGCGCAATTCCACAGCGACGTATGTCTTGATGCGCGCGCCCCATCGCCGCGGGAGACTTGCCGTAGACGAGATGCCGCATCTTGGGGATGCAAAGCTCGCCCGCGACGGCCGGCGCGCGCCTCTTAGGGGTCCTTGCCGAGCGGCACGGCAGACCGGGCTTGCCGCCAAGGCGTGCGCGCGCCGACTGGTCGGGCCGCGGCAGGCGGCGAGCGCATGGCTTGCTGTCGCCATCGTGACCCTGCTGGCGTTGCCTTCGCGGGCACTCGCCGATACTGCGACACAGGTGGAGGAGGCGAGCAGTGCCCCGGTGCCGCGCTCTGGCCTGTCGGGCTGGTTTAATCCTTCAACCGCGCCGTTTATCCCGATCCCAGAGATTGGGGTCGATCCTGATAGCGGCACTACGCTGGGCCTGCTGCCGGTGTGGGTACACACGGACGAGCAGTCGGAGATCCGGCGAATCATCGCGCCGGATCTCATTTACAACCCTTATTTCGGATATGGCGTGCACGGGCGCCTTTATGAATACCCCTCCGAAGACCGGCAATGGTCGCTCGTCACCGGTGTCTCGGAGCGCGTCCAGCGCCAATTCGACTACGAGTACCAATGGGGACGACTGCGCGCGAAACGCTGGTCATTCAGCACCAGCCTGATCTACGACCGCGACGGTACGCCACGCTTCTTCGGCATCGGCAATGAATCACTGGCGAGCGCGGAGACTAATTACACCGCCTCCGAAGGACTTGCCCAAGTGCAGGCCGGCTACAACCTGAATAGCACCTGGCAGCTGCAGTACACGACTCGCGAAGAGGTGGTTGACGTGTTGCCCGGTACGCTTGCGCACATCGCCTCCATCGGTACGCGCTTTGCCCACATTCTGGGTATCGGCACCAACTATGAGATGCTCAATCGCCTCGCCATCGTCTACGACACGCGCAACGATCTCGTTATTCCCAGCCGCGGGACGCAGTGGTACGTCTACGGTGGGGTCGCAAGCCGCCACGGCATGCTGAACGATTCGATGGATAGTGAGGCGGGCTTGGATTGGCGCGAATTCTGGAGCGTAACCCCCAGACTCGTGCTCGCCGCTCATTCGGCGTTGCGCTACCTGCCAAGCGCGCACGCCGTGCCGTTTTGGGCCCTGAGCGGCATCGGTGGGGACACGAGCCAAGTCGGGGGCGAGCAACCGCTGCGCGGCTTTGGCGAAGGACGGTTCTACGATCGCGACTCTTTTTCCGCAAGCCTCGAGGCGCGGCAGACGGTCGCCTCCTTTCACGTCATGGCCACCAACGTCGACTTGCAGATCACACCGTTCGTCGATCTGGGGCGGGTTTTTCATACCTCAGGAACATTTTTCCTGCAGCAGTTGCACCACGTCTATGGCCTCGGTTTTCGAGGTGTCGCTCGGCCTTTCGTGGTCGGATACGTAGACATCGGCTACGGTAGCGAGGGCATCGCCGCCTTCACGGGTCTTTATTACCCGTTCTAAGCGCGCGCAAGGTCGGCTGGCGTCCACTCTGTGTTGCAGAGCAGGTGCCTCACGGAGGTGAGGCATGGCTGGGCTGCAAAAGCGCTCGCTGAGTGCCGGGGCCGTAATTTCTTGACGACTGGGCGGGCGAGCGCGCTACCCTGTGACGCGCGGGGGTCGATTCTCAGCTAAGCATGTCCGAAGACGCGTCCAACCTGACCACGATTCGCGCCGCTAATGCGCCGAATTCTTTCGATCTGCGGCGTATCGGTGCGCACCCGGATTACTGGTATCCCGTCGCCTGGTGCGACGAGCTCAAGCCTGGCTGCACGCTGGGGCGCCGCTTTGCGGGTGATCCGATCGTGCTCTATCGCGGCAAAAGCGGGCGCGTGTTCGCGCTCGAGGATCGGTGCGCGCACCGCCAGGTGCCGCTGCACCTGGGCGTCGTGAGCGGCGATGAGCTCAAATGCCATTATCACGGCTGGACCTACGAGGGCAGCGGCAAGTGCGTCAGCGTGCCGTACCTCGGTTCGGAACGGCTGCCCAACGGCGTTCGCAGCTATCCGGCGCGCGAGGTTGACGGACTCATCTTTATCTTCCCGGGCGACCCGACGCTGGCGGAGGCGCGCTTGCCGTCTATGCTCGGTTCGTCGCAACGCGCGGACTACAAGACCCGTCGGCTGAATCGCGCAGGTTGCCTGTCACTACACGTTCATGCACGAGAATCTCTTCGACATGAATCACCAGTTCATGCACCGCAAGCAGATGGGCTCGATCAGGGCGCATTGCCTTGGACGGCAACACGGGAGATTCATGGGCGCAAGTGGAATACAGTTTCAGCCGAACCGCGGGCAAATCCTCCGTCGGCGAGCAGGTGATCGTGGACCTGATGCGCAAGCGCGGCCAGCAAAAGAAGGCGTTCTCCGATCACATGCGTATGCGCACCGACTACCCCACGCAGAGCCTTAAGGTATGGGTCGGGCGTGACGTGCAGCAGACCGATGCGCCGGTGCTGGACGTCTGGCTCGGCTACACGCCGCTCGATGCTGAACAACGCACCAATCGTACCTACGGTTACCTGTCGGTGAAGAAGCCGGGCATTCCGGGCCTGATCCACTTGGTGTGGCCGTTTGTGGTCTGGTTCACGGAGAACATATTCCGCGAGGACAAGGACATCGTGGAGTACGAACAGCGCGCCCACGACGCACAAGGTGCAGACTGGAATAACGAGATCTTTCCGGCGTTGCGCGACCTGCGTTCGGTGCTGGCTCGCTGCGGCAAGCCAATGACGTAGCAGCTCCGTCGCCTCGCCGACCAGGGGAAAAGGCAAGCTGAGGCGACGCGTGAGCGTTCGTTGCCAGCTTAACCGCGCCGCAGTGTAGACTGTGGCGGATGGTTGATACCGAGAAGTATCCGCTGCTCGATTCCATCGATATGCCGGCGGCCCTGCGGCGCCTGCCGGTGGGCAAGCTTGAGGCGCTGGCCGACGAGCTGCGACAGTTTCTCATCCACAGCGTCAGTACGCGTGGCGGCCATTTCGCCGCCGGCCTCGGGACGGTCGAGCTCACCATCGCGCTGCATTATGTGTTCGATACGCCACATGATCGGCTTGTTTGGGATGTCGGCCATCAAGCCTACCCGCACAAGGTATTGACCGGGCGGCGCGACCGTCTGCATACCATCAAGCAGGCGGGCGGCCTTGCACCTTTCCCGTCGCGCTCCGAGAGCGAGTACGACACCTTCGGCGTCGGACATTCCAGTACCTCGATCAGCGCCGCACTCGGTATGGCGATCGCGGCCGCGCGCGCCAAGGAGAATCGGCATGTCGTAGCGATCATCGGCGACGGAGCGCTCACTGCCGGCATGGCGTTCGAAGCGCTGAACCACGCCGGTTCGCTGCCCGCGAATCTGCTGGTCATCCTGAACGACAACGACATGTCGATTTCCGAGAATGTGGGTGCGCTGTCGAACTATTTCGCGCGCGCACTATCCGGTCGCGTGTACGCGCACCTGCGCGAGGGTGGCAAGAAGGTGCTACGCCAGATGCCAACCGTGTGGGAGCTCGCGCGGCGCTCGGAGGAGCACCTGAAGGGTATGGTGTTGCCGGGAACCTTATTTGAAGAGATGGGCTTCAATTACATCGGTCCAATGGACGGTCACGACGTGCGCGCGCTCGTCACGACGCTGCGCAATCTCAGCAAGCTCAGCGGTCCGCAGTTCCTGCATGTGGTCACGCGCAAGGGCAAGGGCTACTCGCCCGCCGAGGCGGACCCGATTAAATGGCACGGTCCCGGGCCTTTTGACCCAGCAAGCGGCACGATCTTCAAGGAAAAGAGCACCGGGCCGAGCTATTCGCAGATCTTCGGACGCTGGCTGTGTGACATGGCCGCGCGCGATCCGCGCATCATCGGGATCACGCCGGCAATGCGCGAGGGCTCCGGCCTGGTCGAGTTCTCCAAGCAGTTCCCGGAGCGGTATTTCGACGTCGCGATCGCCGAGCAGCATGCGGTTACCTTTGCCGCCGGGCTGGCGGCCGAGGGCTGCAAGCCGGTGGTTGCAATTTACTCGACTTTTCTGCAACGCGCGTACGATCAGCTAATTCACGATGTCGCTTTGCAGAATCTGCCGGTGGTATTTGCGCTCGATCGCGCCGGGCTCGTCGGCAGCGACGGCGCGACTCACCAGGGCAGCTATGACCTGACGTTTTTGCGCTGCATTCCCAACATGACGATCATGGCGCCGGCCGACGAGAACGAGTGCCGCCAGATGCTCTACACGGCGACGACGGTGAGCGGTCCCACGGCCGTGCGTTACCCGCGCGGCACGGGACCTGGGGTGCCGATCGTCGAGGAGATGAGCGCTTTGCCGGTCGGTCGCGCGCAGTTGCGCCGCGAGGGACGTAGCGGGCTTGCGATTCTCGCGTTTGGCGCGCTGGTGGATTCTGCGCAGACGATCGCGGAGCGGCTCGATGCCACGCTCGTCAATATGCGATTCATCAAGCCGCTGGACGAGGATCTGGTAACTGCGCTCGCTGCGCGTCACCGTGCGCTTGTGACCATTGAAGAGAACGCCATCATCGGCGGAGCCGGGTCGGGCGTATGCGAACTACTCGCCGCCGAAGGGCTGCAGCTGCCCGTGCTGCAATTGGGGATCCCGGATCGCTTCATCGAGCATGGCTCGCGGGACACCTGTCTGGCGGCGGCGGGGCTCGATCTTGCGGGGTTGAGTGCGAGTGTCGATCGCTGGTGGGCACTGCAGACGCCGGAGCGGCTGCGCTCCGTGCGCAGCGTCTGATCACGGCAGGCGCAGCAGCTGCTCCTCGCCGCGCTTGAGATAGCAGCAGAAGCTGTCACTGTCGATATTGGCGCCGCACACGATGACGCCCGTGCAGCGGCCGCGCAGGCGCGCTGCCAGAGGTCCCATCACGGCCGCCGCAGCCGCAGCGCCCGCAGGCTCCACCGCAAGCTTTGCATCACGGTACAAGAGCGCAAGCGCCGCGCAGATCTCATCGTCCGACACGGTGACGATTTCATCGACGAATGCTCGGCACAGCTCATAGGTTGACTGCGTAGTCATCGGTGGCGCGAGACTGTCGGCAATGGTGTCCACGCGCTCCATGCGTTGCGGCGCCGATGCGCGAAAGGAACGACTCATGAGATCGGCGCCCACCGGTTCGACGCCAAAGACCAGGCAATCCGGTTTTATCTGCTTCACGGCCGCGGCGATGCCGGACATGAGCCCGCCTCCGCCGACTGCGACGACGATCGCATCCAGCCCCGGCGCCTGATCCAGCAGTTCGACGGCCACGCTGCTCGTGCCCAGTACCACATTGCGCCCGTCAAAGGGGTGAATGAACGTGCGGCCTTCGCGCTCGCGAATCCCATCAACCATCGCGAAACCGGAGCGGCCGTCAGGGGCCATGAGGATTTCCGCGCCGTAGGCTCTGGCGGCCGCGATGCGCAGGGGATTCGCGCTCTGCAGCATGACGACCTTCGCCGACATGTGCAGATGCTGCGCGCTGCAGGCCACCGCAATTGCGTGGTTGCCGGCGCTGACCGCGGTCACGCCGCGGCGGCGCTGCTCGTCACTGAGGGCAAGCGCGTTCAGCATCGCGGAGCGGAACTTGAAGGTGCCGGTGCGTTGAAATAGTTCGAGCTTCAGGAAGAGCTCGGTTTGCGCGCCAAGACGCTGCAGCAGGCGTGGGCTGTGCCAAGGCACCACCGGGGTGGCGATGATGTACGGGGCGAGCTTGGCGGCGGCGGCGTGCATCTGCGCCACCGTCGGTACGTCAGTGTCGTGGGTCTCTGTCGCCACGCAGCATCCAAAGTGCGCCTAACAGCGCTGTGAAGTCAGCAAGCAGCGCCAGCGCAAACGCCGAGGCTGACACGATGCCAAACTGGCGCAGCGGCGGCAAATCTGAAAACGCCAGCGCCAGAAATCCGCCGGCGTTGATCAGCGTCGCAAAGGCGATCGGCCGCCCCGCAACCAGCAGTGCATGGCGAAAGGCATCCGATGCTGCAGCCGTGCTGCGTTCCTGAAAATGATAGAAGAAATGGATCTGGTCATTCTCGGTCGACCCAAGTACGGTCGAGCCGATCAGGATGGTGGCGATGTTCAGGATGATTCCGGTAAAGCGCATCAGCAAAAAAGCGCCGAGAATCGCAAATAGCGACGGAATCATGGCCATCAGACGCGCCGCGGGACTGCGGAAGACCAGCAGGAATGCCAGGAAAATGACCGTAGCCGTCAGCGCAAAACTTTGGATCAGGCTCGGAATAAGGCGCAGCGTGATCTGATCCGCAAGCACCCCCTGGCCGACGACGCGCGCGCGCACGTCGCGCAGGGCGGGCAGTTGCGCCTGCGCCGCGCGCCACGTGGCTTCGATAAAGGCGCGCATCGCGCCAGGACCGCCAAACGATGCGCCGCGCCCGCGGACACTGATGCGCGCGTTGGCGAGGCTCGCGACATCGACATAGGCGCGCGCCGCAGGTTCCGTAAGTAGAATCTGCTCAAGGTCGGCGGCGAGCTTGGGCCACGCACCAGCATCGCGCGGCAGCTGCTCCGAACCGGATGCGATGTAATGCTCCCAGCGCAGCACGGCGGTGGGCCCATCGACCGCGGTCACGCGCGGATCACTCTCGAGACGGCGCGTGAACTCTTCGAGAGCGCGCAGGAATTCCGGAGCCAACGCTGCGCCCGCCGGTGTCTGCAGCCACAGCTCCGCGACCGTGAGGCCATTCGTGCGTTCGAATTCCTTGGTGTCCTGCGCGACCGCGACGTTGGGGTTGATATAGGCGAGCGAGTCGGTTTGCAGTGCGAGCGGCGCGAGTCTTCCGGGGATGCCAAATAACGCAGCGGCGCCGCACAGCATCACGAGTACCGCGCCGCCCACCAGCGGCCATCGATACCGCGCGGTGAAGGGTATCCAGCTCTCGACAAACTGCGTATACCAGCGGCTCACGGGCGCGCTCTCGGCACGTGTCGGCGTGCGTAGCAGTGACTGCAGCGCGGGAAAAAGCGTAAAGCTGCCGATCCATGCAATGCAGAGCCCGCTCGCCGTCCACAGCCCCATCTGACGGATGGGGCGAATGTCCGATACCACGAGTGCAGCAAAACCCACAGCGGTTGCGAACATTGAGGCTGTGCAGGGCAGAAATTTATTGGCGAGCGCCGCGGCATGGTGCTCTTTGAGAGGTCGACCGCGCAGCGGCTCGACGAAGCGCGTATGGATATAGACGAGCGTGGCGGTGGTCGTGACCGTCACTGTCAACGGAACGAGCGCGGAGACAATCGTATGCGGCCACGCGAACACATCAGCAATCCCCATGGCGATTGCGACCACCACGGCGAGAGTGAGGACGACGGCGCCGAGGGCACGCCAGGAGCGGTACACCAGCAAGATCAGGGCGACTAGAAACACGCCGAAAAGCGGCATCACCTGCTTTGACGAGGAGGAAGCCTTCGCCTCGAGCCAGGCGTTGAGCCATGGCGCGCCAACGCGGCGCACCGTCGTGAATTCACCCCGCGGCGCGGCGAACGGCTTCGCCATGGCTTCGATCGCGGTCAAGGCCTGGTCGCGCTCGGCGGGGGAGTTGACGTGCAGTTCAAGGGCAATGCCGAGGAAGTGGTCACCCAGAAGGCCGGCGCGGCGCAAGAGCGTCGTGCCGGTGGCAAACTTGCGCAGCCGCAGCGCCTCAGCCGCGTCGATCGGAGTCGCGGCGCGCGCGCGCCGCGAGAAGTCAATCAGGCTGCGCGCCTCGACGTGCGGCACCTTTGAGAGCCTGCGCTCGAGCTCATCGGCGGCTTGCAGGCAGGCAGCGCTCAGCGGATCTGCGGCCTCGAGCATCAGCAGAGCGTGTTGGCCTTCGGGGAACAGGCGCTCGAAATCGCGCGCCGCGCGCGAGTCTGGATCATCCGCGACGATCAGCCGATCGATGGACGGGTCGTCCACGATGTGCATTGCTCCGTAGAGTCCGACCGCGGCGAGCAGCACAAACGCTGCCACAATCCAGCCGCGCGCAGCGAGCACGCGCAGGAATATACGCACCAGAGTTGGAGATGCGGAAGGATTCAAGGGCAGCAATCAAATCATGCAGTGCACAGGGGCGTAGCGCGTTGGAGAATGATAGCCTAACGAGATGAGTTCACTCTTAGCCGTGCGCCACGGTGACGTTGGTCTTCTGCGCACCCGGATATCCAGGCGCAACCGAGGATGCGCAGCCATTTCTCGATGCGTTCGCGGCCGCAACCGCGGCGGCAGCCAAGTGGCCTGCGGGCAGCCTTGCGGCAATCTACGATGCAACTGAGGCGGGTGGCCTCGACAAGCTCGCCAGGCCCGAGGCGGCGCTCGCATTTGTGCCATACCCGTTCTTTGTGGAGCATGCGGCGGGGCTGCATCTGGCGCCTCTGGTGCAGGCCGACGTGACCAGCGTTGGCGTGCAGGAGCGTTGGACGCTTTACGCAAAGAAGGGCAAGGTGAGTGGCCCGGCATCCCTCGCCGGCTACACCATCCTCAGCGTCGCGGGCTACGCGCCGGATTTCGTGCGCTCTTCCGCCTTGGCCGGCTGGAGCCTGCCGGCGGATGTCAAGATCGCGCAAGCTGCGCAGGTGCTCTCGTCGTTACGGCGCGCGGCCAGCGGCGAGCCCGTTGCCGTGCTGCTCGATGCGACGCAGACGGCTTCGCTTGCCAGCCTGCCGTTCGCAAACGACCTGCAGAACATCAGGGAATCGCCGCCGTTGCCATCGGCCATTCTCGCCGTCGTGGGCTCGCGTTTGCCGAGCGCACGCGCAGGCCCGCTGCGCGATGCGCTGTTGAATTTGAACACGAGCCCCGGGGGTGCGGATGCGCTCGCAAACCTGCGCCTGCAGCGCTTTGTGTTGCCACAGCTGCCCGCGGGTGCACCGCGGTCGTGAGGTGGCGGGCCGCGTGGATACTTGCGGTACTGCCGCTTGCTGCCTGCACGGTGCCGGCACATAGACCGGCGGCGGCGCCTGCGCCGCCGCCGCCGTCGAAGCCCGTCGCGGCGCTTGCCGCAGGCATCGATGCCGATGCGCGCCAGGCCGATCACGAGGCCGACCCGCAGGTACGCGCGGCTCTTACCGCTGACGCGCGGCGCGCTGCCGATGCGTGCCTCGCGCAGGATGCGCAGGCAGTTGCCTGTGTGTTTGGCAATGCTCTCGCAATGGGGCTCGAAGCGCGTGAACACCCGGCACGCGCACCCGCCACTTTGAACGCGATGCTCGCGACGCTCGCGCGCGCCGAAGCCATTGATGCCACTTACGCCGACGCGGGGTCCGCGCGCGTGCAGGCGCTGGTGCTGGCACGCGCGCCAGGATGGCCGCTCGGACCCGGCGACCCCGCACGTGCACTCGCGGCCGCACAACGCGCGGTGGCATTGCGTCCCGCGTATCCACCCAACTGGCTGGCGCTCGCCGAGGCGCAGGCGAAAGCGGGGTCCGCGGCCGACGCCCAGGCGAGCTACACGCGCGCCCGCGAGGCCGCGCGCGCCCTTGCGGCAAGCCCCGATCGGGAGCAGTGGCTGCGCGAGGCTGAACAGCACCTGGGCCATGCGTCATGAGCGCATCGCGCAACCCGCAGGCAGCGCAAATGGCGGACGAATCCATGGTTCGCACGCTGCGTGCGCAAGCGGAGGTCATCTGGCCGCAGGAGCAGCAGCTTTTTGCGCGCTACGGCCTGAGCGGCGAGTGCCGTATTGCCGATATCGGCTGCGGCAGTGGGGAGATTACCTCGCGTCTCGCGCTGATGTATCCGCGTGCGACCGTGATAGGCGTCGACATCCTGCAAAGCTCGGTTGCCTATGCACGCGACCGGTACGCTGCGCTTGCACCGCGCCTGCGCTTTGAGCAGGGCGATGCTTTTGCACTCACGCTTGCCGCCGGGCAGTTTGATCTCGTGGTATGCCGCCACATGACGCAGTCAATACCGGAAGCCGAGAAAGCTCTGGCGGAACTGCACCGGATCTGTAAGCCGGGCGGCTGGCTGCACGTGCTGAGCGAGGACTACGGCATGTTGCACATGAGCGCCGGCAGCCTCGACCCCGATCGCTTGTGGCAGCAAGGCGCCTTGTGCTTCGGACGCGCTACCGGGGTAGATTTGCGCATCGGGCGGCGCACCTGGTCATTATTGCATCGACTCGGCTTTGAGCAGCTGCACGTCGACTACGTGATCGTCGACACCGTGCGAGTGTCTCGCGAAACCTTTGCAAACGTCTTCGAAGCGTGGCGCGATGGCTACGCGGATGCGATCAGCAAACACTCAGAGCTGCGCCCAGCCGAGGTGCGCGCACTCTTTGAGCACATCATCGCAAGCATCCGCAACCCGGACGAGTACGCCGTCTGGCATGTCCCCATCGTGAGCGGCTGCAAGCCACGCCACTAGCGAGCCAGCGCTTGCTTGCGCGCGTGCGGCGCGCGAATCACTGCGGCGGTTTCTTCAACGCGTCCTTGTAGGCTTCGCCAAATGCCTCAACGAACGTATGCGGCAGCTGCTCGGCGGGCATCTCGATGAGGCTGCGATAGAAGTCGGCGTACAGATCCCAGTAGCCGGCGCGGCCGCTGCTGCGCAGCTTGCCACGACGACCGGCACGCTCGAAGCGCGCTTCGAGTTCCGCCGGGTCAAGCCGGTCGACGAACTCGATAAACGCCGCGCGCCAGGCGCTCGCGGCGGCGTGTTCGTGTGCCTTAGCGGACTCGGCGCCCGCGCGCACCCATTGCACGGCATCGATCTGGCGGCTCTCGTGCTGCGCGAGCAGGTTCAGCAGCAGCTCCTCAATTGAGGCGCGCGCGAGTGAGGGCCGCGGATCGTCGGCATCGGCGGGAATCTCAATGCGAAAGCGGTTACGCATCTCGGTGCGGGCGCGCTCGAGATCCTTCATTCCGACGATGACCTCGCGCAGCAACTGGCCCGCAAGATGCATGAGGCGCGTCTGCGCATCGGCCGGCAATCGCTCGTGGTCGATACCTGCGCCACGGCAAAACGCCGCAAGGCCGCTCTGCACGTCAAACAGCGCGGGCAGACTGGTGCGATTCTTGGGATTGCGCGCGGCGGCGCGCGCCAGACGCTCGAAGCGGCGTGCGACGGCCGCCTCGTCGAGTCCGGGAGAGGTGTCCGCCGCAGCAGGCGCCAGGGATGAAGTCATGACGCTCTGGCCGAATGCATTCACGGGCCCCATGCCACTGGAGCGATCGGGCTCCAGCAGATCTCCGAGGTTGAGGGGCGCGCCAAGATCCGGCTCGCCCGCGCGCTCAACCGTGCGCAACTGCGAGATGCGTGTCGGTACGGCGGGCGCCTGAGCGAGCTCCTGCGGGTCCTCTTCCACCACAACAACCAGCTGGTATTCGCCGACGCGCAGTACATCGCCGCTGCACAGTTGGCGCGCGACATCTGGGCCGAGCGGGCGCTCGTCGTCGTTGACGTACACGCCGTTGGTGCTCAGGTCCTCGACGAAGTATTGCCCGTTGCGCCATGCGATGCGGGCATGACGCGCGGACACGTAACGCAGCGGATCGGGCAGTACCCAGTCGTTGCTCGGTGCGCGGCCAATAGTGGCGCTCGCCGCCCGCAGCACGATGCTGCTGCGATCCCCGAGCACTCGCCGATGATCACTGACGACGCTCAGACGAAGTGCCATGATTGTCCCAGCGGCCGCAAATAGTGTCTTACCCGATTGTCTCGCGCGCGCAACGGCATCTCCGGCACGGCCGGACATATAATGTGGGAACCAACATAGCAGTCACGAGCCTCGACCCAATGGCAGCCAGTCACATTTTCAAGATTATGTTCGTGAATCAGGGCAAGGTTTATGAAGTCTACGCCCGCAAAGTCAGCCACGGCAGCCTATTCGGCTTTCTGGAGGTCGAGGAGTTGGTCTTCGGCGAGCGCTCCTCGGTGGTGCTTGACCCGGGCGAAGAGCGGATCAAGGGGGAATTCGAGGGCGTCAAGCGCACCTACCTGCCACTGCATTCGGTACTGCGGGTGGATGAGGTGAAGAAGCAAGGCGTCAGCAAGATCATGGCCCTGGAGGGCGGCAACATCAGCCCGTTTCCGGGCTCGCTGTACGCGGCGCCGCCGCGCGATGCGCCGCCCAAGAAATAGCCGCGCGCCCCTCGCATGCTCGAGATTCCCGGCTCTCCGGCGCTATCACCCTTTCGGATCAAGAAGCTCCTGAAGCGACTGGCCTCGCTCAACCCCGCGGTAAGCGATCTTAGCGCGGCGTTCGTGCACTTCGTCGATGTCGAGCGCGCACTCGGCGTCAGCGAAATGCAGGTGCTGGAGCGTCTCTTGACCTATGGCGCGCGCGCGCGGGCGGCTGACGAGGCGGCCATGACCAGCAGCGCGGCACGCACGCAGTTACTGCTCGTCGTGCCGCGCGCCGGCACTATCTCGCCCTGGTCGAGCAAGGCCACCGACATTGCCCACGTGTGCGCACTTAGCGCCCTCCGTCGCATCGAGCGCGGCATCGCCTTCCGCGTGCACGCGACGCACGAGCTTGGGCGTGCGCAGCTTGAGGTGCTTGCGCCGGTACTGCACGACCGCATGACCGAAATGGTGCTGTTTGATTGCGCCGCCGCCGCGCAGCTCTTCGGCCACGCGGCGCCCCGGCCATTGACGCGGATTTCCGTGGATGCGCTTGCGCGCGCGAATCACGAGCTCGGCCTTGCGCTCTCTGCGGCTGAGATCGACTACCTGCGTGAAAGTTTCAAAAGCATGGGCCGCGATCCGACCGACGTTGAGCTCATGATGTTTGCGCAGGCAAATTCCGAGCACTGCCGGCACAAGATCTTCAACGCCAGCTGGAACATTGACGGCCAGGACATGCAAAAGTCCCTGTTCGCCATGATCAAGAACACCTTCACCCACAGTCCGGACGGGGTGTTGTCGGCGTACCGGGACAATGCGGCAGTCATCGCAGGTCCAATCGGTGTGCGTTTCTTTGCCGCCCCCGGTAGCGGCGTCTACCACGGCGTGACCGAGCCGATCGACATCGTCATCAAGGTGGAAACGCACAATCATCCCACGGCCATCTCGCCGTTTGCGGGCGCCGCCACCGGTGCCGGCGGCGAGATTCGCGACGAGGGCGCCGCGGGCCGCGGTGCCAAGGCCAAAGCGGGCCTGACTGGCTTTTCGGTCTCGCATCTGCGCATTCCCGGCTTCGAACGCCCGTGGGAGCAAGACTTCGGTGTGCCGCAGCGCATCGCCTGCGCTCTTGACATCATGATCGAGGGGCCGATCGGCGCGGCGGCCTTCAACAACGAATTCGGACGGCCGGCGATCTGCGGCTACTTCAGAACCTTCGAGCAACGCACGCCTGGCGACGATGCAAACCGCGTTCGCGGCTATCACAAACCCATCATGATCGCCGGCGGACTTGGCAACGTACGCCGGCCGCACGTCGTGAAAGGCGAAGTGCCGATCGGCGCGAAACTAATCATTCTCGGCGGACCTGCCATGCTAATCGGCCTTGGCGGTGGCGCATCATCATCATTGGGCAGCGGTGCAAGCAGCGCTGATCTTGACTACGCCTCCGTGCAGCGCGGTAACGCCGAGATGCAGCGGCGCGCGCAGGAAGTTATCGATGGCTGCTGGGCGCTCGGCGCCGAGAATCCCATCGTGCTCATTCACGACGTCGGTGCCGGCGGGCTGTCAAACGCCATACCCGAGGCCGTCGCGCACAGCGAGCGCGGTGCGCGCATTGAGCTGCGCGCGGTGCCGAGCGCGGAGCCTGGCATGTCGCCGCTCGAGATCTGGTGCAATGAAGCGCAGGAGCGCTATGTACTTGCCGTCGCGCCCGCGCGGCTCGCGAGTTTTGCAGCGCTTGCCGCGCGCGAGCGCTGTCCGTATGCGCTCGTCGGCACCATCGATGCGAGCGGGCAACTGCTCGTGCACGACTCCCTCTACGGCAACGCAGCGGTAGATATGCCGATCGGCGTGCTGCTCGGCGGCCCGCCGCGCATGCAGCGGCGCGTACACAGCGTCAAGCCGGCGGGGCGTCCATTTGAAGTCGCGCGCATTGACGTGCGCGAGGCGGCCTATCGGGTGCTGCGTTTGCCAGCGGTTGCCGACAAGACGTTTCTCATCACCATTGGCGACCGCACGGTGGGCGGACTCATCAGCCGCGATCAGCTGGTCGGGCCCTGGCAGGTGCCGGTGAGCGATGTGGCGGTCACGCTGGCCGATTTTCACGGCCACGCCGGCGAGGCGATGGCCATGGGGGAGCGCACGCCAGTCGCGCTTTTGAATGCGCCGGCCTCCGGACGCCTGGCGGTCGCCGAGGCGGTGACCAATATTCTGGCCGCCGACATCGAATCGCTCGCATCGATCCGGCTGTCGGCCAACTGGATGGCCGCCTGCGGGGAAGCCGGGGAGGACGCCGCGCTTTACGACACGGTACGCGCCGTCGGTGAGGAGCTATGTCCCAAGCTCGGGATCGCCATTCCGGTGGGCAAGGATTCCCTGTCGATGCGCACCAGCTGGCGCGAGGGTGATGCCACCAAGACTGTGGTTGCACCCGTATCGCTCATCGTCTCGGCCTTTGCGCCGGTCGCGGACGCGCGGCGCACGCTCACGCCGGTCCTGCGCCGTGACGGTGACGCAACCTCTTTGTGGCTCATCGACCTCGGGCGCGGTCAGAATCGTCTGGGGGGATCGGCGCTCGCGCAGGTGTATGGCGAGCTCGGCGTTGAGCCCGCGGATCTTGACGATCCGCAGCTGCTGCTGCAGTTCGCAAGCGCGCTGGTGCAGCTGAAGGCGGCTAACCTCATTCTCGCCTATCACGATCGCTCGGATGGCGGGCTGCTGGTCACGCTTGTTGAGATGGCGTTTGCCGGCCACAGCGCTCTTTCGATTGAGCTGCCCGCTGGCCGCGGCGGCGCGCACGAGCAGCTCTTCGCCGAAGAGCTGGGCGCGGTCATCCAGGTGCGCGCGCGCGACGAAGCGCGCGTCGCGCAAATCCTGGCAAGCCACGGTTTCGCGGCGCATGCCTTTCGCATTGGCGCACCCGTCGCAGGTGAGGCGGGGGACATGCGTATACGCATCTCGTGCGCCGCATTCAAATTGGATGAGTCGTGGAGCGAGCTTAAGCGAGCCTGGTCGGAGACCTCGTGGCAGATGCGCAGACTGCGCGACGAGCCGCTCTGTGCCGACCAGGAGTACGCCGCCTGCACGGCGAGCGCCGATCCGGGCTTGAGGGTGGCGCTCGCGTTTGACCCGCAGGAGGACATCGCTGCGCCCTACATCCTGCGCAACATTCGTCCGCCGATCGCGATCCTGCGCGAGGAGGGTGTCAACGGTCAGGTCGAGGCGGCTGCTGTATTCGAACGTGCGGGCTTCGAGCCGCACGATGTGCACATGACGGACCTTCTTGAAGGGCGCCGGTCGCTTGAGAGCTTCCGCGGGCTCGTTGCCGTTGGAGGCTTCTCGTACGGCGATGTGCTTGGAGCCGGCGAGGGATGGGCCAAATCCATACTGTTTCACGCTGCGGTGCGCGAGCAGTTTCAACAGTACTTTGCACGCCGCGACACGTTTGCACTCGGCATCTGTAATGGCTGCCAGATGCTCGCCGCCCTGAAGAGCGTCATTCCCGGGAGCGCTTCCTGGCCGCGCTTCGTGCGCAACGTGAGCGAGCAGTATGAGGCGCGCTTTCCGCTCATCGAGATCCGGTCGGCGCCGTCAGTGCTGTTTGCGGGGATGGCCGGCTCCTACCTGCCGGTTGCCGTCGCGCACGGCGAAGGGCACGCCGAATTTGACTCGCCGAGCGCTGCTGCGGCGTGCGCCGCGAGTGGCCTGGTAGCATGCCGCTATGTCAATCACGACGGCAGCGTCGCTAGCTCCTATCCCGGTAACCCCAGCGGCTCGCCGTTTGGCATTGCGGCGTTATCCAATGCCGATGGCCGGGTGACCATCATCATGCCGCACCCGGAGCGCTCGTTCCGCTACGTACAGAACTCGTGGCGCCCGGAAGGCAGCGGCGAGTACAGCGGCTGGATGCGGATGTTCCGCAACGCGCGGCGCTTCGTGGGGTGAAGCGGCGGCGGCCGCGCGGTTATTTGGGCGGGGCGGCGTCGCTTGCATCGGGCGGCGTACTCTGCGCTTTTTCATCCACGAAGAAGCGTCGCACCAGCATGGCCTGCTGCACCTTGCCCTTGCGTACGTAAGCCTCATACAGCAGGTCCTTCATGATCTCGAGCAGTACTCCGGCGGCGTAGCTGTCGAGCAGCGGCGCGCTCGGGCGCGGATCCGAGTCGCTGCCGAAGAGCACGTGCTTGATGAGGATAAAGGTCTCCGTGTCGAGCTCAGCGAGCGTGCGCACGTTATTGAGCTCGCCAAAGAGCCGCAGCTTACCGCTCTCGCCGAGGTCGATGAACATGGCCTGAGCGCTGCGCCGGCACATCGAGGCAAATGCATTGAAGGCGCCGCTCGAATAGCACACGAGCGCTTCACGGAAGAAGAGCTCAACGTCCTCGGGAAGGTGCGTGAAGGCGAATGTCTCGTGGGGCCGTTCGACCTCCGCGAACTGCGGGGCAAGCTCGATGCGATCTGCTGCATACACGCGCGCCGTGAAGCGCAGGAAAATTGGCGCCAGACAGGCATCGCAGCGATATACGAGGCCGACATGCTTGGGTTTGTGCGCCTGCAGATCCTCGAAGCTGGGAACGGCCGCTGGCGTGATATGCGCGGTAAGCAGACAGTGCGGACATACCAGGGCAAGGCTTTGCTCCTGGTCGTGCACGATTTTGCCGCCTGCGTCGATGTATACCGACATGCTCGTTTTGCGGCACTGATCGTTATTGGTGTGCGCCGCTGCGGGAATTCTAGCGCATCGGGCTGCTGCAACCGCCAACATCAATCATGGTGCGACATAATGGGCGCCGCCGGCAGCTCTGCTGTGGGTCAGCGAGCGAATAGTTCCTTTACGCCGCCGGAGATCAGCACCGAGACATCAACGAGGATTCGTGGCAGTGCGATGCCGCCGGGGGCCACGAGATATTTAGGCTCCCATGCTGGGTCAAATTTGGCCTTGTAGCGGCGCAGACCGTCAAAGTTATAGAAGTGCTCGCCATGGCGGAATACGAAGTTGCCCACGCGGTGCCAGGCAGGCGCGAGCGGATGGCGCTCGAGCCCGGCAAGCGGGGCCATGCCGAGATTGAACCAGCGATATCCTTGCGCACGCGCCCACAGCATGAGTTCGATGAACATGTAGTCCATGGCGCCGCGCGGCGCGTCGGGTCCAAAGCGCATGAGGTCGATCGACAACTCCTCCTTGGAGTTCGTGTGCCAGAGATTGGCAAATGCCGAGATGTTGCCATCGGAGCGCACCAGCACGGTGTCGAAGTTGCGGATGTAGTCTTCCGAGAAGGCGCCCACGGAAAACCGTTTCTCGGCGACCGATTTGCGCGTCAACCACGAATCGGAAATCCGCCGCAGTTCCGGCAGCACCGCCGCGATGTGCTCAAACGGAATGACCTCAAAGCTCGCGCCGTCGCGTTCCGCACGCCGCCAGGCCTGGCGCAGGTCGGCGCGCGCCGCGCCCTCGAGCGAGAACTGCTCGAGCGGCACGCGCGCCTCCTCCCCGATCTTCAAGGCCGCGAGGCCCAGATCGATGTACAACGGCAGGCAATCGGCGCTCGCCTGATAGAACACCGTACGACCACCATGGTGGTCGGACACCTCGCGAAAGCGCCACACAAGCTCTTCGGCTCTTGGCGCAGGGCCGATCGGATCGCCGAGTGCAATCCAGCTGCGACCCGCCACTTGGTACATGACGAAGGCGTCACCACCATCGCTGAAGAGCAGACGCTTATCGCCACTCAGCGCCGCATTGGCCATGGTGTAGTCTGAATTCGCAATGATGCGCCGTGCATGCTCCAGATCGTCGGCATCCGCGACTCCCGGCTCGGGACGCGCAGGCTGCAAACCGTTCAGCAGCAAGAAGGCGGTGGCCAGCACCACGACGAGAAAGGTGGCCCGCAAGGTGCGCGAGGCGTTGCCGTCCATGGCGAACGTCCACAACAGGTCGTGCGACAGCTCGATGTGCCGAAAGGCGAGAAATGACACCCAGATCGCCGTTGCGATGACGCCGGCAATGCTGACCGCCCAGATCGGCGTGAAGGGCTCCTCCAGAATCGACGTCGGGCGGTAAAACGCGCGCCGGCCGAGCACGAGCACGGCGAGCACGATTGCAAGAATGGTGGCCTCTTCGAAATCAAGGCCCTTCAGCAGCGAGGCGGCGATGCCTGCCGCGAGCAGCCAGAAACAAATGTGGTACGCCGCCTGTACGCGACGAAATAGCGCGCGCGAGAGCACCAGGAGTCCTAGGCCGATCACGCTGCCGGCGAGGTGCGAGAGCTCAAGAATCGCGAGCGGCAGGAACTGCCGCAGCACCGCGAGGCGTACATCGAGCGTGGGGGTCGCGCCCGACAGCAGCAGAATGAAGCCGGCGAGGAACGTGAGCGTGCCCGCCACCTGCGGCACGACAGGGCCGATATAAAAGGAGGCGAGCGCGTGCGCGCGCGCGAGCGGCCCGCGCTCGGCGGCAAGCTCCTTGGCGCCAAAGAGCAAGGTTGCGGCCAGCAGCGGCGCCAGGTAATAGACCGCGCGATAGACGAGCAGTGAGCCGAGCAGGTAGCTTGCCGGCACACCGCGCAACGCGAAGACAACGACCGCTTCAAACACACCGAGGCCGCCCGGCACGTGGCTGATGATGCCGGCCGTGACGGCTGCGGCGTACACGCCGAGGAAGCTCAAATAGCTGATATCCGCCTGCGGCGGCAGCAGCCACCACAGCACCGCGGTCGCGCAGCTCAGGTCGCAGACCCCGAGCGCGATCTGAGTCAGGCCGAGAATGGCTGGCGGCGGCCGCAGCGCCCAACCGCGAATTTCAAGAGCCGTGCGGCCGAGAACGCACCACAGGGCGTAGGTGAGCACCCATGCGAGCAGCAGCACGCCACCCAACATCGCCCAGCGCGGATCGAGATGCAGGACCATCGCGGTCTGGGTGGGTTCGAGCGCGAGCGACAAACCGCCAAGCGTTGCCAGCGCAAGGCCGATCGTGAGACTGCAGAAGCCCTGTACGGTTGCGACGTCGATGGCCGTGAGTCCGGCGGACGCATACAGGCGAAAGCGCACGGCGGCGCCGGTGAATGCGGCAAGTCCGAGGTTGTGTCCAAAGGCGTTGGCGATGAATGAGGTAAGTACGACGCGCGAATACGCCACCGCTTTGCCGAGATAGCGCAGGCCGAGAAAGTCATAGAAGCCGAGCAGCCAATAACTCGCCGCGGTAAACCCAAAGGCCACGAGCACGTGCATGCGCGGCGTGTGCCGCAGCTCGTGCAGAATTTCGCGCGTGTGCAGATGCGCCAGCTCCCGGTGCAGGAGAAACGCCACCACTCCAAATATCAGGAGCGAGGCGAGTGGCCCGATCCAGCGCAAATTCGTCCCATTGAACTCCGCGGACTTCATTGCGCAGCGCTACTGGCGCGCCAGCGGCCGGTAGCGGATGCGATGCGGGCGCGCGGCCTCCTCGCCCTTGCGCCGTTTGAAATCCGCGACGTACTCCTGGTAGTTGCCCTCGAACCAGACCACCTCGGAGTTGCCCTCGAAGGCGACTATGTGCGTCGCGATGCGGTCCAGAAACCAGCGATCGTGCGAAATCACCACCGCGCAACCGGGGAAGCTCACGAGTGCCTCCTCCAGCGCCCGCAGCGTCTCGATGTCGAGATCGTTCGTGGGTTCATCGAGAAGCAGCACGTTGCCGCCGGATCTGACGACCTTGGCGAGATGCACGCGGTTGCGTTCGCCACCGGAGAGCTCGCCGATGTGCTGCTGCTGCTGCGCACCCCGGAAATTGAAGCGCCCGACGTAACCGCGCGATGGCGTCTCGTAGGTACCGACCTTGATCATGTCGAGGCCGCCGGAGATCTCCTCCCATACGGTCTTCGTCGGATCGAGGCTCTGGCGCGACTGATCGACGTACGCCAGTTTGACCGTCGGTCCAACGCGGATCTGTCCACCGTCTGCCGCCTCTGCCCCGGTCAGCATGCGAAAGAGCGTCGTCTTGCCGGCGCCGTTCGGTCCGATGATCCCAACAATGCCACCGCGCGGCAGGCTGAAGGAGAGATCGTCGATCAGCAACCGTTCACCGTAGGCCTTGCGCAGGTGCTCCACCTCGATGACGAGATCACCGAGCCGCTCACCCGGTGGAATGTAGATCTCGTTCGTTTCGTTACGCGCCTGAAACTCCTTGGAGGCGAGCTCCTCAAAGCGCTGCAAGCGTGCCTTGCTCTTCGCCTGACGGGCTTTGGGGCTTTGCCGCACCCACTCAAGTTCGCGCTCCAGAGTCTTGCGCAGGTTCTGGTTCTCGCGCTCCTCGAGAGCGAGCCGCCGTTCCTTCTGCTCAAGCCATGAGGAGTAGTTGCCCTGCCAAGGAATTCCATGTCCGCGATCGAGCTCGAGAATCCACTCGGCTACATTGTCGAGGAAGTAGCGATCGTGTGTGACCGCGATCACCGTGCTCGGATACTCCTCGAGATAGCGCTCGAGCCAGGCGATCGATTCGGCGTCGAGGTGGTTCGTGGGCTCATCGAGAAGCAGCATGTCCGGTGCCGACAGCAGCAGTCGGCACAGCGCCACGCGGCGTTTCTCGCCGCCCGAGAGCGTCGCGATCTTCGCCTCCCACGGCGGCAGGCGCAGCGCGTCCGCGGCGATCTCGAGCTTGCGCTCCAGTTCCCAGCCGCCGGCGGCGTCGATGGCATCCTGCAGCTTGGCCTGCTCCTCGAGCAATGCGTTCATCGCCTCATCCGACAGCGGCTCGGCAAATTTGTCGCTGACGGCGTTGAAGCGTTCGACCAGCGCAAACGTATCTCCGACGCCTTCCATGACGGTTGCGCGCACATCCTTCGCGGCGTCGAGCTCTGGTTCCTGAGGCAGAAAGCCGACCCGGATATTGCTCTGCGGGCGCGCTTCGCCTTCAAAGCGGTGTCGATCCCGGCCATGATGCGCAGCACTGTCGATTTGCCCGAACCATTTAGACCGAGAACGCCGATTTTTGCTCCCGGGAAGAACGACAGACTGATGTCGCGCAGGATCACGCGCTTGGGTGGGACTACCTTCGAGACGCGATTCATGGTGAATATGTATTGGGCCAAGGCAGACTCTCTCGACGGTGGGTAGCAAAAGAGCCGCGAATTATCGTCGAGTCGGACGGCCTTGGCGATGGGCGGGTGCGACGCCTGTGCTAGGCTTTCACAGCGGGTTCCGGCGCAAGGCTGCGGGTCGCGACGGGCGGCGCCGTCCGGCCCGAGCGTGCCAAATCTGACGCGGCGGGTGCAGCGCGGCGCGCGGCGGCGCTGCCGGAGTACAATTTACCTGGATCGCGCGGCCACACCGAGGCTTGGAAACATGTTCAGCAAGACCATGACAATTGCCGGCTTTGATGCGCAGCTTGCGGCGGCCATTGCCAACGAGGAGCGCCGCCAGGAAGAGCACATCGAGCTTATTGCCTCGGAGAACTACGCAAGCCCGCGGGTGCTTGAGGCGCAAGGCTCGGTGCTCACCAACAAGTACGCGGAAGGCTATCCGGGCAAGCGCTACTACGGCGGCTGCGAATACGTCGACGTGGTCGAGCAGCTCGCCATCGATCGCGCGAAGAAGCTCTTCGGCGCCGCCTACGCCAATGTGCAGCCGCACTCAGGCTCGCAGGCTAATGCCGCAGCCTATCTGGCGCTAATCCAGCCCGGTGATGTGATCCTCGGCATGAGCCTCGATCACGGCGGCCATTTGACTCACGGCGCCAAGGTGAATTTTTCCGGCAAGTTGTTTCGCGCCGTGCAGTACGGCATCCATCCCGACACCGGGGAGATCGACTACGAGCAGGTGCAGCGCCTTGCCGAGGAGCACAAGCCGCGCATGATCATCGCCGGCTTCTCCGCCTATTCGCGCATCATTGATTGGGGGCGCTTTGCGCAAATCGCAAAAAGCGTCGGCGCCTACTTCGTCGTGGACATGGCGCACGTCGCCGGACTCGTCGCGACGGGCTTCTATCCCAATCCCGTGCCGCACGCCGATGTCGTGACCAGCACCACACACAAGACCCTGCGCGGTCCGCGCGGCGGGCTGATCTTGGCGCGTCCCAATGAGGAAATCGCCAAAAAACTCAACTCGCTCGTCTTTCCGGGCACCCAGGGCGGTCCGCTGGAGCATGTGATCGCCGCCAAGGCGGTGGCGTTTCTCGAGGCGCTGCAGCCGGAATTCAAGGATTACCAGCGTCAGGTCGTCGCCAATGCGCGCGCGCTGTGCAAACGCCTGATGGCGCGCGGCTTTCCGATCGTCTCCGGCGGCACGGACAACCATTTATTCCTGCTGGCGCTCACGCAGCATTCGATCACCGGCAAGGATGCGGACGCTGCGCTCGGGCGCGCCAACATCACCGTCAACAAGAACGCGATCCCGAACGATCCGCGGCCACCGGCGATCGCGAGTGGCTTGCGCATTGGCTCACCGGCGGCGACCACTCGCGGCTTCAAGGAGCGCGAGGTGGAGCAGGTCGCGGATCTTATTGCCGAGGTTCTCGAGGCTGGCGGCGCGGCGGATGTCATTGAGCGGGTCAGGCCGCAGGTTATCGAGCTGTGCCGGCGCTTCCCGGTCTACTCTAGCTGACGGCGGCTAGCCCAGGCGGCGCATGCACTGTCCCTTCTGCGGCCACATCGAAACCAAGGTGATCGATTCGCGTCTGGCGAGCGAGGGTCAACAGATCCGCCGCCGCCGCGAATGTCTCTCTTGCGCGGAGCGCTTCAGCACATTTGAAACCGCTGAACTGGTGATGCCGGTGGTGATCAAGGGCGATCGCAGCCGCGAGCCTTTCGATGAGGGCAAGCTGCGCGCCGGCATGGAGAAGGCGCTCGAAAAGCGGCCGGTCAGTCGCGAGGCGCGCGATGAGGCGCTCGGGCGCATTACCCATAGACTGCGCGCGCTTGGCGAGCGCGAGGTGGCTTCGCGCGCCATCGGCGAGCTCGTGATGGAGGAGCTGCACCACCTCGATGAGGTGGCCTACGTGCGCTTCGCCTCGGTGTACCGCAGCTTCCAGGATTTGGATGCCTTCCGCCAGGAGATCGAGCGCTTGCGGCGTCATCGCCGGCCGCGCGACGCGAGCCGTGACGAGCGCGGCGATCAGCTGCCGCTGCTGCCCGTGGACCCTGCGACTCCGAACGAACGCAAGTAGACGCGCAGTGCCGCCCGACTTCAACGCTTTTGATCGCCTTGCGATGGCGCGCGCACTTGAGCTCGCGGAGCGCGGCCTTGCGAGCACCCAGCCCAATCCGCGCGTCGGCTGCATCCTCGCGCGCGACGGACAGATCATCGCGGAGGGCTGGCACGAGCGCGCCGGTGATGCGCACGCGGAAGCGATTGCCCTCAAAGCGGCGGGCGCTGCGGCGGCAGGGGCCACCGCGTACGTGACGCTCGAGCCCTGCAGTCACTTCGGGCGCACGCCCCCCTGCGCGGATGCGCTCATCAAAGCGCGCCTGGCGCGCGTCGTATATGCGATCGAGGATCCGAACCCGCGCATCGCCGGCGCCGGTGCGTCCCGATTGCGCGCGGCGGGGATCACGGTCGAATCGGGCCTGCTTGCCGAGGAGGCGCGCGAGCTCAATATCGGCCACCTGAGCCGCATGCAGCGACAGCGCCCGTGGGTGCGGATCAAGCTTGCGATGAGCCTCGATGGGCGCACTGCGCTTGCGGACGGCAGCAGCCATTGGATCACGGGCACTGCGGCGCGTGAGGACGTGCAGCGCTGGCGCGCGCGCAGTTCGGCGATCCTGACCGGCATCGGTACGGTGTTGGCGGATGATCCGCGGCTTGATGTGCGAAGCGGCGCCGCCGCGCAGCCGCTGCGCATCATCATGGACAGCAGGCTGCGTACGCCGCCTGCAGCGCGCATCCTGGCAAAGCCCGGGCGGGTGCTGCTTTTCAGCGCAAGTGATGATGGCGCACGGCGGCACGCGCTCGAGGAGCAGGGCGCCACGATCGAGCAGCTCGCCCACGCGCAAGCGCCGCTCGAGCGCGTACTCAGCCGCCTTGCCGAACTTGAGATCAATGAACTGCTGGTCGAGGCGGGGCCAACGCTTGCGGGCGCGATCGTGCACGCGGGGTTTGCGGATGAACTCTTGCTGTACGTTGCCCCGGTGCTGCTTGGCCCGCAGGCGAGGCCGCTGCTGAAGCTGCCGGCGCTTGCCGAGCTGGCGCAAGGCCGGCGCTTTACCATCATTGAGTCGCAGCCGGTCGGGGTGGATCTGCGGCTGCGGCTGCGGCCGGCGTGAGGGCAGCGTATGTTTACCGGCATTGTTCAGGACATCGGGCGGCTTGCGAAGCGCGACATGCGCGACGGCGATGCACGGCTTGCGATTGGGGTCGATCGACTGGACATGGCAGGCGTTGCCATCGGCGACAGCATTTGCGTGCAGGGGGTGTGCCTGACAGTGACCGCACTCGGCGCGCGCAGCTTTTGTGTGGACGTCTCGCAGAGAGACGCTAGCCCTCACGACCCTGGGCGAGCTCGAAAGCCTTGCGGCAGTGAATCTCGAGGCCGCGCTGCGGGCGGGCGACGCGCTCGGCGGGCATTTGGTGTCGGGACACATTGACGGCGTTGCGACGGTCATTACGCGCGACGCCTGAGGCACGTTCGCGCCGCCTCACGATTGAAGCGCCGCAGAGGCTCGCCCGTTACATCGCGCTGCAAAGGCTCGGTCGCGCTCGATGGCGTGAGTTTGACCGTCAATGAAGTAGATGCGGCGCGCTTTGGGATCAATTTGATTCCACACACGCTTGCAGTGACGACGCTCGGGCGCCTGCAGAGCGGCTCGCGTGTGAATCTTGAAATCGACCTCGTCGCTCGATACCTCGAACGGCTGTTGGGGAACCTCACTGACCTTCACAAGTCGTAAAGAGGCTCATTTGATAGCGCTCTGGCGTAGTTGCGCCTCCGTCGGTCGCACCTGCCAGCTTCATGGCGAATCTAGACTCAACTCTACTGCGTTAAATGAGTCCATCCAATTTCCGGCAAGAGCCGAAAATGCGGCGTTCGTGGGAGCCAAACCGTTTGATGAAAATGTCATCCACGTCGACTTGCCATCGGCACTGGTCCAGGCATTTGTCACGTGAATGCCCAATGTACCGGCGCCGTCGAAAGTTGATCCATTCCAGGTTCCGGATCCAAGGTTGCCCCAGCCACCGGTGCCGCCGTTCGCGGGGCTGATATTGCTGTAGTAGATAACCGACCAAGGTCCCCACGGATTCGGCGACTCAAAGACGGCGGCCTGGCCTACTTTCCCGCCCTGTGCAGTAGCGAGGTAACGTCCCAATGGAGCGTCGTATAAGGCCTCACCGATGCCCATGCCCATGGTAAACGAATAAGTCCCACCGGGCACCGGGCCGTTTTGATTTGGGTTATTGTCGACGAAGATTGGCTGCCGCAGAGTCTCAATGCTGCTCCAAATCGGCCGCCCATATTCGTTCAAGCCGGCAAAGTATTGATAGGCGGCGCTATCCAGCAGTTGGTTATTGGGAACCCTTAACAAATAGGTGTTGGCTGCCGCGTTCGTAGGCATGCCCCAAAAAAATGCGGCATCTAGAGCATAGATGTAAACGAAACTGTCCGGTGCGCCAGTGTAGCCGGGGCCAAAATGCGCAAAGCCAACAGGGCAGACATTGAATGCGCCGCCAAGCACGCTGTTGGATGAGAGGTTACAAAAATCCCACGCGCTGTTGTCCTGCCAGGAATAGCCGTTGCCTATTGATGAGGCGATTTCGAGATGATTCGGCATGCCCCCTTTCGGACACGCACCCGTACAATCGGCGCTTCGCCAAATTCCCGCGGTCGCGTAAAAATTCGCGCCCACCGCGATGACCGCGGTCGCCTTGCCATTGAGCAAGCCATTGTTACCCCAGTCGTATGGGTGCGGCGAATTGTAGCCTCCATAGATGTTGCCATTGAGGAACTGACTAGGGCACTGGCTGCCGAACGGCAAGGCACCCGTGATTTCTGCAAATCCAAAGCTCGTCTTGTCTGCGCCAACGGCGTTGCCATTCTGGTCGACATCCAGCTCGCCGCACAGTCCCCAGCCATCGCCGAAGAATGTATATACGTTGCCATCAGCACCCCACGTCAGCGACCACAGATCACTGCCGTCCGAGTAGGGCGGTGCGTCGAGAGTATTGCCCGCATGGGGTTCGTTGTAGGCATTTGGGAAATCAAATGTGGCAGATGTAATTAGAGTGCTTGGACAATAAGGCGCATCGCCGGTAGCCGAGGCGACCGCAGTCGTCACGGGGAGGGGGCCGGAAGCGGCGATGTTCCCCGCGACATCAAACGCCGTCACTACATACGTATAGTTGGACGCGGGGGAAACGGTGACGTCCGAATAGGACGTTTGCGCGCGCGACACCGTGCCGATCACCATGCCATTGCGAGAAACTCGATAGCCAGCGACTCGATTGTTGTCCTTCGACGCCTTCCACTGCAGGCCGACGACCATCGCCGTTGCGCAAACGCTGTGCAGCGCACCTGGCGCTGTCGGGGATTGCGTATCCAAGGCAGTTGGAACGACGATTACGCTGTACATCCTTGCGCTCTGATCCGCCAGATCAGACGTGGATGAGATATTGCCGCCCAACGTGACCGTCGCTCCACCGGGGTAAACATTGCTGTACAGCTCGAAGCGGATACCTCCGCTTCTGATGTAACTGCCCGTAGCCATGAAATTGGCCGCAAGCCAGGCTGGCTCGGTTTGCGTGCGCGTGTCGAGCGCGACATATACCGTTGAGCTCTGGCCGAGCTCGAAACTCATAAAATTCGAGCTCCCTTCGGCGACCTGCGCATCGCCGTTGGCTGTCAATATATACGTCTGACCGTTTACGCTCGCAGCAAGGGCCGTCACCGCATATGTGCCTTGAACGTACTGAGCGGCCCCGGCCACAAAGCCGGCTTGCTGCACAACGTACGGCAGGCCCGTGCCACCCTGCGATGCTGCGTTATTTACGGTCAAATTCGAAATGACAGTATTCGCGAACGCCGGGGCGCAAAGCCCGAGCAGTGGCAGCAGAAGGGCTGGCGCGACGAAACGACGCGGCCGTCGTCTAACTTGTTGCACAGCAGTAACTCCGGCGAATTACCTACTCTTGTTTACGTAGGTAAGGCTATCGCTCACCTTGGAGCACTTGTGCGTCAGCCGCTCTGCCGAGTGAAATTACCGGCATCCCAAAACATGCGACGCAATCACGCGCGAGCGGGGCGCAAGAAAAAAGAATGCGCTTCTTGGCGCGGCGTGTCTAGGCAGAACCCGCCACAATCATCGCCGTCGCAGCGCGGGCGCTCGCGGGCATGCGCCACCCCCGCTCCGAGCGGCTATAGCCCAGGGCTCGCGCGCGCGAGCCCTGGGCTTATCTAGTACCGCGACGGCCGGGTGGTGTTGGTGACGCCGTTGACGGAGGCGATGAAGGTGAGGATTTGGTTGTTGGTGAAGGCGTTGGGGCCGGTCCAGCCGGCATCGAAGGACCAGACCATATAGTTGGGGCGCACCGAGCCGCCCGTGGAGAGGCTGCCGTTCATGGCCTCGTTGTAGAGTTGCTCGATCGAGGCGTTGCCCGACTCGTCGGGGGTTTGCACCTCGGAGATCCAGGGGATCGTGCCGCGCCAGTCCTGACCGGCCTCGAAGCCGTTGTAGACGATGTTGGAGGTGCCGGCAAAGTTACCCATGTCGAGCTTGACGTCCGGGCCGCCGACGCCGATTGCAGACTGCGCGGCCGCCTGGAAGAGCTCGCTGAGCTGCGCGGGGTCAACCAGAAAGTTGGCGCTGATGGAGACTCCCGTGTGCGGGCCTGCGGCGCGCATGGCGGGCATCCACAGTTTGTATTGCTGGACGTAGGCCTCGTAGGCGCCCGAGCCGCCGGACTGGCTGAAGTAGCCGTTGGCAGTCTCCGGGGTGCGCCACATCTCGAACCACGCATTGGAGTCGTAGCGCGCCAGGTACGCCTGGCCGAGCGCGATCTCACGGTTCCAGACGCTGCTGTTATTGACATCCGCGATCGACTGCAGCGCGCCACTCCAGGTGCTGCCTTGCGGCGCCACGAGAAAGCCGGACGCGCCGTTCTCAAGCGTCGCGAGGTAGCCCGGACCGGGGTTGTAGTTGGAGTTCGGGCCTGCAACATTGCCACCGAAGAAACGATCTTCGTAGCCGAGGATGAAGTACAGGTTCGCCGCCTGACAGTGCTGCAGTATCTGGTCGATCGCCGCAAAGCCCTGTGCGGAGCTGCCTGCTCCTTGGGTATAGGTGGCGCTGGCAAGGCTGTTGCCAAACTCCAGGTTCGACCACTGCTGGATGAGCATCACGCCGGTCACGCCCGCCGCGCCCTTGAGAGAATCGATGGTGTTCAGCCAGCCTTCCAGGCCGCCGCCGCCTGAGCCCGGGTCAAGCTCTATGTACATGCCGGGATGGAACTTGATGCTGTTCTGACCGCCGCCGCCGCTGGAGACCTCGACCGTGATCGAGAAGGGCGCAAGCGCTGCGCTATTGCTGCCATCGCTCACGCTGATCACGATGTTGGGATAGAACTGCGAGCCTGAGGGCGCGGTGCCGGAGAGCTCGCCCGTCGCGGCGTTAAAGCTCGTCCATGACGGCGCATTCATGACGCTGAATTTGAGGGCATTGCCGCTCGGATCACCCACGGTCGGTGTGAAGGAGTAGCTGCCACCCGACGCCACCGTCGTCGCCGGCGAGCCGGCGATCGTCGGGGCATCACTGCCGGGAGCCAGCACCTGGATCACGAAGGCCGGCAATGATACCGGTGAGCCTTGGGTGCTGACGCTGATAACTATGTTCGAGTAGGTGCCAACATTGGCGCTCTTGGGCGTGCCGGAGAGGACGCCGGTCGCCGTGTTGAACGTGGCCCAGGAGGGAAGATTGATGATCGAGAAGGACAGGGAGGCGCCGTCCGGATCGGTGACGCTCGGAACGAAGCGGTAGGCATCGCCGGCGGTAATGCTCGTTGGCGCTGTGCCCGCTATGCTCAACAGGCCGGCGCGCGGCGCCGAAGGCGTGCGCATCTCCGGGATCACGCGGATGCGAAACGGTCCGGCACTCGCCTGGCCGCTGCCGTCCGAGGCCTCGATCGAGATGTTGCCGCTAGTGCCGATGTCGCTCGCCTCGGGGGTACCCGTGAGCTCACCGGTCGCTTCATTGAACGTCGCCCAATCGGGCTTGTTGACCACAACGTAGGCGAGCGCGCGCCCGTAGGGATTACTCACCGAGGGCTCGTAGCGATACGAGGTGCCTGCGGCGACGACCTGCATGGGCACGCCGTGCATGATGAACGGTTCTGTGACGATGCTATTGGGCGCGCTTGACGGCGCGCCGCTACTGCCGCCGCCGCAACCCGCGAGCGCGAACGCGGCTAGCACCCACACAATTACATGATGAAATTTAGCGAGGCGTGCATAGTTGTTGTGCATCCCGGACCCACCCTGTTGACAGCCAATTTGCGGGCTGCAGAGCGCGATCGTTGAGAGTGCACGGACAACATCAGAGAACTGACGACGGAAGCTACGTCCTGTAGCGCCTGCCGGCAACCCCGCTGTCTTTATAAGCCCTTTCGGGCCTCCCAAGACCGGAAGCTTTGCGTCCCCGCCTCACGACGGGTTTGCCCTTAACTGTGGGCGAGTAAACCGCGAGAAAAATTGAATTGCAAATGTCGGCACGCACCGACAATTTTTTTACCTAACGCGCGGCATTGCGTTTGTATTTGCAGACATCGCGGCCCTGCGTGTTATTTGACAAAGAGCATCGCGAGTGTGAAGCGGCGCGCATTGATGCGCGTGTTTTTGTTTGTCGGCCGGCGCGTGCTGTGCGCCAGATCGCGGTGTACGCGGCGCGGACATGTTAGCCGCCGCGCGGCGCGCCGATAATGTCAAATAACGAAAGAGAAAATCCCCGCTGCCGGCGCGGCGAACTTCAAGGGTGCAGATCGCGCTCGTGTCCGCCGAGAGCCGCGGCGGCGCAGGCAATGAACGCACCGATCAACATCGAAAGCGCGATGAAGATCGAGGCCGTCGCGGCGGCTTTGCGCGCTGCGTCTGCCGCCTCGCGCGCCTTGGTGGCCGCGGCGTTGAGCTGGGCGAATGCATCGTCAATGCGGCGCTGTGCATCGGCGGGTGCAATCCCGGTGCGCGCGGCGATGAGCTGCGAGAGATAGTCGCGATCGGCGGGCGATATTTGCCCCGTTGCGACCGCCTTCATGAGGATGCGGCTCGCCTCGGCGCGAACGTCGGCGAGCGTGCTGGCTCGATGCGGGCTGCGTGGAGCGAAACAGCACATCGACGTCGTAGCCGCTCACAAGGCCGTGCTCCATCTCAGGAGCGCCGGGGCCGGCCCTCATCAGGCCATGCTCCTCGTGCGCCATCGGTGGCCCGCCCGGGCCGCCTACGGAGGGTGTCCCATGTCACTCGCCGCGCCGGCGCCGATCATGGCGGCACCGTGAACCCCCATTCTCGCAAGCGTGGCGCTCGCCGCAGCAAATAGGAGCGCGAAGATGAGTGTCGCCATGCCCAGGCGATGAAGCCGTGAGCGGTGTCGCGAAAGAACACTTCATGGGTGTGCGTGCCAACCCATTTGGTACGCAGCCGGCCGTGAGGTAGCCGCCGAGGAACGAGGCGATCCATTGCACGACGATGAACCAGATGGCGGCGAGTGCCATGATCCTGCCGGCGGATGCGCCGCTGCCCGGCCCGGGCGACGCCGAGATGAGGCCGAGCCCCGATCCGAGCGTGAGCAGCAACACGGATGCGGCGGTTGCAGCGACGGCGCCCGCGATGATCGCCGGCCAGGACACCGCAGACTTCGATGATTCGGGGGCCGCGTTCGTACCCGCCGGCCCCGGGGGCGCGACAACTAAGGCTTCCATGACAGCTCCTTCAGCGCTTCAGTGCTGACACATGGCGAGCAGCAGAATGATGGGAATCGGCACGCCCAGCATCCACAGCAAAATTCCACGACCCATTACAATCTCCCTCGGCACGCATGGCCGGCTTGTTCTCAAACATCCACCGCGGATGCTTGCGACGAATAAACGCCCGATAAGTCAAAAGGTCCGGCCATGCCGAAGCGGCAGCGCACGCATCAGACATGCGCGCTCCGCAGCAGCGTGCGCACATCGGCGCCGAGTGCTCTGCGCCTGCTAAGGGCAGCAGATGCGCTCCTTGTCTATAGGCCGGGAAGAAGCGCGGCTATACTTATGGCGCAACGCGCGAGGACGCGGCCCGCGGCCGCACGGCGCGCAGAATTTCGATTTGATATCAGTGACTTAGGATAAGATACTGCGGTGATGCTTTATGTCGAAGATCTATCCGCTGCCCACACGCGCAGCCGACGCTAACGCTGCAACGGCGGCGCTCGCGAGCATCGAGGAGATTCTGGCCGAGCTGCGCGCCGGGCGCATGGTCGTCATGCTCGACGATGAGGAGCGCGAGAACGAGGGCGATCTCATCATGGCGGCGCAGTACGCCACCGCCGAGGCGGTCGCTTTCATGATCCGTCATACGAGCGGCATCATCTGCGTGCCGATGGATCCGGAGCAGCTTGCGCGACTGGAGCTGCCGCAGATGGTGCCCGAACAACGATGAGGCCTATCGCACCGCCTTCACGGTATCGGTCGACTATCGCTTCGGCACCACCACCGGCGTCTCCTCGAGCTGACCGCGCCACAACGATCCGCGCGCTCGTCGATCCGGCCTCATCCGCGCAGGACTTCGCGCGACCCGGGCACATCTTTCCATTGCGCCCGCGGCGCGGCGGCGTGCTGATCCGCGCGGGGCACACCGAGGCGGCTGTGGATCTGTGCATGCTCGCGGGCCTGAAGCCCGCTGGCGTGCTGTGCGAGCTCATGAACGACGATGGCAGCATGGCGCGGCGTGCGCAGCTCGAGGCTTTTGCCCGCGAGCATACGCTCAAGATCGGCACGATTGCCGATCTCATCCGCTATCGGCTGCGCAACGAGCGCTCGGTGGAGCGCCTCTCCGAACAGACCGTGCAGACCGAGTTCGGCGAATTTCGGCTGGTCGCCTACGAGGATCGCGTGCAGCGCGGAGTGCATCTGGCGCTCGTGTGCGGGCAGCTCGACCGAGAAGGTCGCGCCGCTCGTGCGCGTGCATGTTGCCGATACGCTGCGCGATCTCTTGGGCATCCGCGGCGATGCGCGCGCCTGGACGCTTGCGCGCGGCGCTCGAGCGCGTGTGCGCAGTCCGGCAACGGCATCGTCGTGATCCTGCGCGAGCCGGAAGATCCGCGCGATCTCACCGAAGCGCTGCGCGCGCTGCGCCAGCGCCCGCCGGCGACGCGCACGTGAGCGGCGCCGGCGCCGACAAGCGCCGCCGGAAACTTCGCGCGCGGTGCTGCGCACCTATGGGATCGGCGCGCAGATTCTGAAGGACCTCGGCGTGCGACGCATGCGCGTGCTGTCCGCACCGAAGCAGATGCACGGCCTCTCGGCATTCGGGCTTGAGGTGGAAAGCTATCTGGGTGATGAGACGTGAGTGGCAGCGCGGCCGAGCGCAGGCGGACCTTCCAGCCGCGGGGCGCCGCATCGCGGTCGTCGCGGCGCGCTTCAACGACGCCATCGTGTCCGCGCTTGCTGCACAGGCGCGCGTCGATACCTGGCGTCGCGCACGGTGGCGAGGAGCGCGATCTCTTCATCGCGCGCGTGCCCGGGCGCATTTGAGTTGCCGGTCGCCGCGCGGCGGCTCGCCGCGAGCGGCCGCTATGAGGCGATCGTCGCGCTCGGCTGCGTGATTCGCGGCGACACGCCGCATTTCGAGTACGTGGCGGGGGAGTGCGCCCGCGGGCTGCAGCAGGCGAGCTGCGAGACACGGCGTGCCGATCGCCTTTGGCGTGCTCACCGTCAACAACATCGAGCAGGCGCGGGCGCGCGCCGGGCACAGGCGCGGACAACAAAGGCGCCGAGGCGATGGCAAGTGCGCTTGAGATGGCGCATCTCATGACGCGCATCTGCCCGCGCTAGGCACGCGCCGTGTCGAGTACCACTTCGGCTCGTGTGGCCGCGAGCGCCCGCTCGGTCGCGCGCAAGCTTGCGCATGCAGGCTCTCTATCAATGGCAGATCAATGACTGTCCCGTGGCAGGACCTCGTTGCCGACTTCACTGCGCGCGCAGGACACGGAGCGCGCCGACGTGGACTACTTTCGCGCCATCGTCGGCGCCGTGTGCGCGAGCGCGCGCGCGCATTCGATGCCGAGCTCGCCGCCTGGATGGATCGCGAACCGCTGCGGCTCGATCCCGATCGAGCACGCGGTGCTGCTGATCGGCGCCTACGAGCTCAAGGAGCAGCCGGAGGTGCCGTTTCGCGTCGTGATCAACGAAGGCGTGAGCCTTGCGAAGCGATTCGGCGCCACCGACGGCCACAAATTCGTCAATGCGGTGCTCGATCGCGCCGCGCGCTCACTGCGGCCGAACGAGCATTGAGAGTGCGATGGCGCTGACGGAGTTTGCGCTGATCGAGCGCTACTTCAGCCGCTGCGGCGCCGAACGCGCGCGATGTGGAGCTCGGCGTCGGCGATGATGCGGCGCTGCTGCGCTCGCCGCCGAGGAGAGGATCTCGTCGCCGCGATCGACACGCTTGGTCGAAGGCGTGCATTTCCTGCCGCATGGCCGAGCCCGCCTCGATCGGGCATCGCGCGCTGGCCGTCAACCTGAGCGACTTGGCGGCGATGGGCGCCACATCCGGCGTGGGCGCTCTTGGCGCTCACGCTGCCGCAGCCCGATGAGCTCTGGCTCGCAGAATTCGCGCGCGGCCTGGGTGCGCTCGCGCGCGCGCACGATGTGGCGCTCGTCGGCGGCAATACGACCCGTGGTCCGCTGTGCGTCACCGTTCAGGTGCTCGGGTCACGTGCCGCGGGGATGCGCGCTGCGCCGTTCAGCGGCGCGCGCGCCCGGGGATGCGCTCTTCCTCTCGGGCACCGCCGGCGATGCGGCCGCGGGACTGCTCCTCGAGCAAGGCCAGCTTGCGCTCGAGGATGCCGCCGCAGGGCAGGCAGCTGCGCGCGCGCTTCGAGTTTCCGACGCCGCGCGTCGCGCTCGGCGAGGCAGCTGCGCGGCCATGCCAGCGCCTGCATCGACATTTCGGATGGCCTCCTGGGCGATGCCGCGAAGCTTGCGGCAGGCGAGCGGCTGCGGCGTTGAGATCGAGCTCGAAGAGCTGCCGCTATCGCAGGCGCTCGTGCGCGCCGTCGGACACCGAGCGCGCGCGGCACCTTGCGCTGACGGGCGGCGAAGACTATGAGCTGTGCTTTACCGTGCCGCCGGACGCGCGTCGCAGGCGCTCGAGCGCGCACTGCCGCGGCGCGCTGGAACTACCGGCGCATCGGCACGCTGCGCGAGGCGGCCGGGACGCCGTCGTCACGCGCGGCGGGACTGTGATGCAGTTCTCGCATTCGGGCTTCGATCACTTCGCGTCCTAGCGGCCGCGCAAAACGCCGCTTGCGCGCACCGCGCGCCGCTGCAACGGCGCTGGCCGGATGGGGTGAGGGACGCATCACAGTCGCTCAGCAGGAGCGAAAGTATGCTTCGCGGCGGTCGTCGCACATCAGCGCCTCATGCCATCCGCCTTCACCAAAGAACTCCGCGGCGCGCAAGATCCTGGAGAAGATCGGCAAGTACGTGGTCGTCAATGAGGTCGGCCGCGGCAGCACCGGCACCGTCTATCTGTCGCACGACGCGTACTACGGTCGCGACGTGGCCATCAAGGTCTACCACATGGAACCGGGTGCGGATGAGGAACGCGCGCGCATCGCGCGCAAGATGTTCCTCTCCGAGGCGCATCTCGTCGGCATGCTGCAGCACCCGCACATCCTGCCGATCTACGACGCCGGCGAAGAGAACGGCAACTGCTACATCGTGACCGAGCACGTGCACGGCGCGCGCACGCTCGCCGCGTACTGCCGCCCGGACAACCTGCTGCGCATCGATGATGTCGTCGAGATCATGTACAAATGCGCGAAGGCGCTGCACTACGCGCACTCGCGCGGCGTCATCCACCGCGACATCAAGCCCTCGAACATCATGCTCACGCAGGACAGCGACGTGCGCATCATCGACTTCGGCATCGCGCTCGTGGCCGATTCGGACATCTCCAGCATCGAGGGCATCGCCGGCAGCCCCTCGTACATGTCACCCGAGCAGGTGCAGAGCCTTGAGCTCACCAACCGCTCGGATCTGTATTCGCTCGGGGCCGTGATGTACGAGCTCTTGAGCGGCGCGCGCCCGTTTCGCGCCGGCAATCTGCAGAAGCTGCTGCATCAGATCGTCTACGCAACGCCGCCGCCGCTGCATACGCTGCGCCAGGACATTCCCGAGGAGCTCGAGAGCATGGTGGCGATGGCGCTGCAGAAGGATCCGGCCAAGCGCTACAAGAGCGGGCTTGATTTCGCCGCGGAGCTGACCCGCGTGCACCAGAGGCTGCGCGAGCAGAACTCGACGCATCGATCGTCAGGAGCAGTTCGGCGTGCTGCGGCGGCTCAAGTTCTTTCATGAGTTCTCGCACGCGGAGATCTGGGAGGTACTGCGCGCCAGCCACTGGCAGGACTACGCGCCGGGCGAGGAGATCGTCAAGGAAGGCGAGATGGACGATCGCTTCTACATCATCGTCTCGGGCCACTGCGCCGTCGAGCGCCACGGCGCGCGCCTGGGCGGGCTCGACACCGGCGACTGTTTCGGCGAGGCGAGCTACGTCGAAGGCTCCAAGCGCACCGCGACCATCCGTGCGCCGGACGCCGTCACGGTGCTCAAAGTGAGCTCCACCCTGCTGGAGCAGGTCTCCGCCTCCTGCCAGCTGCGCTTCAACCGGGTATTTCTGCGCACGCTCATTGCGCGCCTGCAGGGCAGCGAGGCGCGCGCCGAGCTCAACTGATTCTGGACGGGGCGCCGTAGCGCAGCACCGCGAGCCGCTCAGGTCACGCGGCTGACGACGTAGCGCGCCAGATCCGACAGGCCTCGCCGCGCGCGCCGAGCGTCACCAGCTCCTTCACGGCGAGATCCCGCAACTGCAGCGCGCGCTGGCGCGCGCCATCAAGGCCGGCGTGCTCGGATAGGTCGGCTTGCGGCGCGCCGCGTCGGCGCCGGTGCGCTTGCCGAGAAGCGCCGGCGTTGCCCTCGACGTCGAGGATGTCATCCTGGATCTGGAACGCAAGACCGATGTGCTCGCCAAAACGCTCGAGCGCCGCGAATTCCTGCCCCGCGCTCACCCCGGCCGCCGCCGCGCCGAGCAGCACGCTGCCCTGGATGAGCGCGCCGGTCTTTCTGCCGTGCATGTTCTCGAGCGCCTCGATGCCCGAGCCTCTGGCCCACTGAGACCAGGTCGATCGCCTGGCCGCCCGCCATGCCGGCGGTGCCGGAGGCGCGCGCCAGGATGCGGATCATCGCAAGCCGTTCGCGCTGCCCGCCGCTGCCGCCTCGTCACGTTGCGCGAGCACGTCGAACGCGAGCGCCTGCAAGGCATCGCCGACCAGGATGGCCGTCGCCTCGTCAAAGGCGCGATGGCAGGTCGGACGGCCGCGGCGCAGGTCATCATCGTCCATCGCCGGCAGATCATCGTGCACGAGACTGTAGACGTGGATCAGTTCGACGGCGGCCGCCGGCGCATCGAGATCATCGAGCGTGCGCCCCGAGGCATTCCCCGGTGAAGTAGACGAGGAGCGGCCGCAGACGCTTGCCGCCGCCGAGGGCGCTGTAGCGCATCGCCTCGCGCAGGCGCTCCGTGCCGGGATCGGGCAGGCGCAGGGACTCCTCGAGGACTTTTTCGATGCGCGCCTGGTACTGCCGCGCGGCGGGCCTCGAAGCGCGTCATTCTGCGGCGGGCTCGGGCAGCCCGTCCTCGGGCGCGCTGAAAGGCGGCGAGCTGCGGTCCGCCGCTGCTCGAGAGCAGGATCTCGACCTTCTGCTGCGCTGCCTTGAGTGCCGACTGGCAATGGCGGGTGAGCGCGATGCCGCGCTCGAAGGTTTTCAGCGCCTCATCGAGCGGCAGATCGCCGCGCTCCAGCCGCGCCACCAGAGCCTCGAGCTCCGCGAGAGCCTTCTCGAAATCCGCAGGTTCACCCGTGTCGCTCAATGATTATTCCCCTCATTGCAGAGGCTTGAGAATGAGTGAGCAAGGCGGCTGCGGTCAACGAGGTTGACGGCCCGAACCTTCGGGCTTAGAGTCCGTTTCCCATATTAGACTAGGTCTAATTTAAGGAGAAAGTCGTGAACCTGAAGGGCAGCAAGACTGAAAAGCATCTGAAGGACGCATTCGCAGGCGAGTCGCAGGCGAATCGGCGCTATCTCTACTTCGCAGCGAAGGCGGACGTGGAAGGCTACAACGACGTGTCCGCGGTGTTTCGCTCCACCGCCGAGGGCGAGACCGGTCACGCCCATGGACACCTGGAGTATCTCGAGGCGGTGGGCGATCCGGCAACCGGCCTGCCGATCGGCGAGACGAAGCTGAACCTGCGCGCGGCCATTGCCGGCGAGACGCACGAGTACACGGACATGTATCCGGGCATGGCGCGCGCAGCGCGCGATGAGGGATTCGCTGAAATCGCCGACTGGTTTGAGACGCTCGCCAAGGCCGAGCGCTCCCACGCCAACCGTTTCCAGAAGGCACTCGACTCCATCTAGGACGTGAAAGCGCCCGAGCCTGCTTCCGGCGCGGTGCGCCCGCAGGCTCGGTGCGCTTGCACGCGGGCTTAGCGGATGAGCGCACCCACCGGAGGAAAAATCGAGGGCAGTCTCGAAGCCCCGACGCGCCTGCCGATCGACTGGCGCAGCTGAGACTTTCTACGACGCCGCCGCACTCACGGCCGAACTGACGCGCGTCTTTGACATCTGCCACGGCTGCCGGCGCTGCTTCAGTCTCTGCAACGCCTTTCCCACGCTTTTTGATGCGATCGACGCCACCGACGCGGCGAGCTCGAGAGCGTCGATCGCAAGGTCTACTGGCAAGTCGTCGATCACTGCTATCTGTGCGACATGTGCTTCATGACGAAGTGCCCGTACGTGCCGCCGCATCCCTGGAACGTCGATTTCCCGCACCTGATGCTGCGCGCCAAGGCGACGCGCGCACGCGCAGGGCATCTGTCGCTGCGCGATCGCGCGCTCGCCGCGACCGATCGGGTGGGCACGCTCGCCGGCATCCCGGTGGTCGCCGAGGTCGTGAATGCCGTCAACCGCACGCGCGCCGGGCGCGTGCTGCTCGAGAAATTCGCGGGCATCCATCGCGATGCGCCGCTGCCGCAGTTTCATTCGCGCAGCGCGCGCAAAGTGCTTGCGGGGCGCGGCTACGCGGTGCCTGGCGAGGTGCCGAGCGCAGCGGCGACGCCTGAAACGCGCGGCCAGGTCGCGCTCTTCACCACCTGCTACGGCAACCGCAATGAGCCTGAGCTCGCGCGTCGATCTTGCCGCGGTGTTCGAGCACAACGGCATCGCGGTGAAGCTTGTGCCGCAGGAGCGCTGCTGCGGCATGCCGTCGCTCGAGCTCGGCAACCTTGAGGAGATCGCGCGTCTCAAAGAGATCAATATTCCGCAGCTCGCTGCGGTTGTCGACGCCGGCTACGACATCGTCGCGCCGATTCCCTCCTGCGTGCTCATGTTCAAGCAGGAGCTGCCGCTGCTCTTCCCCGACGATGCGGCGGTGCAGAAGGTGCGCGCGCGCATCTTCGATCCCTTCGAGTACCTCGTGCTGCGGCATCGCGCCGGGCTGCTGCGCACGGACTTCAAGCAACCGCTCGGCAAGGTGAGCTACCACGTGCCCTGTCATCTGCGCGTGCAGAACATCGGCCTGAAGACGCGCGACATCCTGAACCTCGTGCCCGGCACGACGCTCGATGTGATCGCGCGCTGCTCGGGGCACAATGGCACCTACGCGGTCAAGAAGGAGTATCGCGCCGCCTCGGTCAAGATTGGCCTGCCGGTGAAGCAACAGGTCGAGAAGGCCCACCCTGACTACTATGCGAGCGACTGCCCGATGGCCGCGCACCAGATCGAAAGCGAGCTTGCTGAGCCACGCGCGCCGCCGACGCATCCGCTGGCGCTGCTGCGCATCGCATACGGTTTGAAATGAACAAATTGACCTCCGCCGACCTGATGACGCTCGAGCGCTATGCGCGCGAACGCGACGCGTTTCGCGCGCGCGTCATTGCGCACAAAGCGAGCCGGCAGATCGACGTCGGCCCGTACATGCGCTGGTGCTTTGAAGACCGGCTGACCATGCAGTATCAGGTGCAGGAGATGCTGCGCACCGAGCGCATCTTCGAGCTGGCCGGCATCGAGGAGGAACTCGCCGCCTACAATCCGCTGATTCCCGACGGCGCAAACTGGAAGGTTACGCTCCTTATCGAGTTTCCCGACCCGGTGCAGCGGCGCACGGAGCTTGCGCGCCTGAAGGGCGTGGAGGATGACTGCTGGGTGGCGGCAGCGGGTACGGAGCGCGTGTTTGCGATCGCCGATGAGGATCTCGAGCGCGAAAATGAGGATAAGACCTCGGCGGTGCACTTTCTGCGCTTTGAGCTGAGCCCCGCCGTGCGTCAGGCGCTGCGCGCGGGCGCGCCGCTGAGCCTCGGCGTCGACCCATCCCGCCTACGCGCACAGCGCGCCGGTGCCGGCCACGGTGCGCGACTCGCTGCATCGCCGATCTCGCCTGAACGGCGCCGTTTTGCGCTGCGCATGGCGCGCGCGCCTATCTGCTAACATCCCGATCCGCTGCGTCTGACAGCGCGGTGCCGAGACAGTCCATGCCGCAGTCGTATACCGCCTCCGACATCGAGGTCCTAAGCGGCCTTGATCCCGTGCGCCGCCGTCCGGGCATGTACACGAACACCTCGCGCCCGAATCATCTCGCGCACGAGGTCATCGACAACAGCGTCGATGAGGCGCTCGGCGGGCACTGCAAGGAGATCGACGTCACGCTCTACAAGGACGGCTCGCTCGAGGTCGCCGACGATGGGCGCGGCATGCCCGTCGACATCCACCCCAAGGAGAAGGTGAGCGGCGTCGAGCTCATCCTCACGCGCCTGCACGCCGGCGGCAAATTCTCCGACAAGACCTACCAGTTCTCCGGCGGGCTGCACGGGGTGGGCGTGTCGGTCGTGAACGCGCTGTCCAAGCACCTGGAGTGCTGGGTGAAGCGCGACGGCAAGGAGTACAACATCGGCTTCAAAGACGGCAAGGTCACCTCCAAGCTAGAGGTCATCAACAGCGTCGGCGCGCGCAATACCGGCACCACGATCCGCTTCTGGCCGGATCCGAAGTTCTTCGATGCGGACAAATTCTCCGTTCCGCAGCTCACCCATACGCTGAAGGCGAAGGCGGTGCTGTGCCCGGGCCTGCGCGTGCGCTTCGCCAACGAGGCGACCGGCGAGAAAGAGGAGTGGTTCTACAGCGGGGATCTTGGCGCCTACCTGCTTGAGGAGCTCGGCAAGAGCCGCGTATCTGCCCGACGAGCCGATCAGCGGCAAGCGGCGAGGAGGGGCAGGACGCGCGTGGAGTACGCGCTCATCTGGGCGCCCGAGGCGGAGAAGCTGGTTGCCGAAAGCTACGTCAATCTCATTCCCACCGTCGAGGGCGGCACGCACGTCAACGGACTGCGCTCGGCGGTGACGCAGGCGGTGCGCGAGTTCTGCGAGTTCCGCAATCTCGTGCCGCGCGGCATCAAGCTCACCCCCGAGGATGTGTGGCAGCAGGCCTGCTTTGTGCTCTCGGTGAAGATGCGCGAGCCGCAGTTCGCCGGGCAGATGAAAGAGCGCCTGGGTTCACGCGACGCGGCGGCGCTCGTGGAAGGCTACGTGCGTGACTCGCTCGCGCTGTGGCTCAACCGCCATCCGGATGCGGGCGAGCGCATCGCGCAGTTCGCAATCGCCAACGCGCAGGAGCGCATCAAGGCGGCGCAGCGCGTGGTGCGCAAGCGCATCGCCTCCGGCCCCGCGCTGCCCGGCAAGCTCGCCGACTGCGCCAGCCAGGAGCCTGCGCGCTGCGAGCTCTTCCTCGTCGAGGGCGATTCGGCCGGCGGCTCTGCCAAGCAGGCGCGCGATAAGGACTTCCAGGCCATCATGCCGCTGCGCGGCAAGATTCTGAATACCTGGGAGCTGGAGCCGGCGGCCATCAGCTCCTCGCAGGAAGTGCACGACATCAGCGTCGCCCTCGGTGTGGATCCGGGCTCCGCCGGATCTGTCGCAGCTGCGCTACCACAAGGTCTGCATCCTCGCGGACGCGGACTCCGATGGGCAGCACATCGCAACGCTGCTGTGCGCGCTCTTCCTGCGGCATTTCCGGCCGCTCGTGACGAACGGCCACGTGTACGTCGCGATGCCGCCGCTGTTTCGCATCGACGCCGGTCGCGAGGTGCACTACGCGCTTGATGAGCGCGAGCGCGATACGACGCTGCAGCGCATCGCCAAGGAGAATTCGCGTACCGCGCCCGATGGTGACGCGCTTCAAAGGCCTCGGCGAGATGAATCCGACACAGCTGCGCGAAACCACCATCGATCCGCGCACGCGGCGCCTGGTGCAGCTCACCATCAACGGCGCGGACAACACCGATCAGCTGATGGACATGCTGCTCGCCAAGAAGCGCGCCTCCGACCGGCGCGACTGGCTCGAGGAGAAGGGCAATCTTGCCGAGGTGCAGGTCTAACGCATGCAGTCGCAGGAGCTGAATTTCGAGGGCATCGAGCGCCAGGCGCTGAAGACCTTCACGGAGAAGGCGTATCTCGATTATTCGATGTACGTCATTCTCGATCGGGCGCTGCCCGCGCTCGGCGACGGCCTGAAGCCCGTGCAGCGGCGCATCATTTACGCGATGAGCGAGCTTTCGCTGGCGGCGCTCTCCAAGTACAAGAAGTCCGCGCGCACCGTCGGAGATGTCATCGGCAAGTATCATCCGCATGGCGACAGCGCCTGCTATGAGGCGATGGTGCTGATGGCGCAGCCCTTCGCCTATCGCTACGCGATCGTCGACGGCCAGGGCAACTGGGGCTCGCAGGACGATCCGAAGTCCTTTGCCGCCATGCGCTACACCGAGGCGAAGCTCACGCGCTACGCCGAAGTGCTGCTCGCCGAGCTCGCGCATGGCACGGTCGATTGGGTTCCCAATTTTGACGGTACTCTCGAGGAGCCCGCGTTCCTGCCGGCGCGCCTGCCGAACCTGCTCTTGAACGGCACTTCCGGGATTGCCGTCGGCATGGCCACCGACATTCCGCCGCACAATCTGCGCGAAGTCGCGGCCGCCTGCATCCATCTGCTCGAGGAGCCCGAGGCGACCACGCGCGCGCTCATGAAGCACGTGAAGGGTCCGGATCTGCCGACCGGCGCCGAGATCATCTCGCCGCGCGCCGACCTGCTCGAGTTCTACGACAAGGGCGTCGGCAGCTTCAAGGCGCGCGCGACCTACGAGCTCGAGGACGGCAACATCGTCGTCACGGCATTTCCCTTCCAGGTGTCGGGCTCGCGCGTGCAGGAGCAGGTCGCCGAGCAGATGCGCGCCAAGAAGCTGCCGATGATCGAGGATGTGCGCGACGAATCGGATTTCGAGCACCCGACGCGCCTGGTGCTGGTGCCGCGTTCGAACCGCGTCGACACCACCGAAGTGATGAACCACCTCTTTGCGACGACGGATCTTGAGCGCAGCTACCGCGTCAACCTGAACATCATCGGCCTTGACGGCCGGCCGCGCGTCATGGGCCTCAAGGCGATCCTCACCGAGTGGCTCGAGTTTCGCCAGACCACCGTCACGCGCCGCCTGCAACATCGGCTCGAGCGCGTCTCGAAGCGGCTGCAGATCCTCGCCGGACTGCTCATCGTCTATCTCAATCTCGACGAGGTGATCCGCATCATCCGCCGCGAGGAGGAGCCGAAGCCCGTCCTCATGAAGCGCTTCAAGCTCTCCGAGGAGCAGGTCGAGGCAATACTCGAGACGAAACTGCGCCACCTCGCCAAGCTTGAGGAGATGAAGATCCGCGAGGAGCAGCAGGCGCTCAATGCCGAGAGCGCGGATCTGCAGGCGCTCCTGAAGAGCAAGGCGAAGCTGCGCAAGCTCGTGGCGGAGGAGATTCGCGCCGATACCGAGAAATATGGCGATGAGCGCCGCACCAAGATCGTCGAGCGCGAGGCGGCGCAGGCGATCGATGCCGCCAGTCTCATCGCCAATGAGCCGACGAGCGTGGTGCTGTCCACCGGCGGCTGGGTGCGCGCGGCGAAGGGGCACGAGATCGACCCTGCCACGCTCTCCTACAAGAGCGGCGATGCGTTCCTGTGCGCGGCGCGCGGCCGCAGCCTGCAGAGCGCAATCTTCATCGACAGTACCGGGCGAACCTACACGTTGCCCGCCCATTCGCTGCCCTCCGCGCGCGGCCAGGGCGAGCCGCTCTCCGGGCGGCTGAATCCGCCCGACGGCGCGAAGTTCGCGGGCGTCATGCTCGGCGAGCCGGAGGATCTGTGGCTGCTCGCAACCGACGCGGGCTACGGGTTCACGGTGCGCTTCAAGGAGCTCATCACGGATCGGCGCGCCGGCAAGACGGTGCTCACCGTGCCCGAAAACGCCCATGTGCTGCCGCCCGCGTTGGTCGGCTTCAGCGCGAGGGGCTCATCGCAGTCGTCAGCAGCTGCGGCAAGATGCTCGCGTTCGCGGTGAGCGAAGTGCCGGAGATGCCGCGCGGCAAGGGTGTGAAGCTCTACGACATTCCCGCCAAGAAGGCGGCCGCGCGTGAGGAGTTCCTGACCGCCATCGCGGTCGTGCCGCCGCAGGGCGAGCTCATCATCCACAGCGGCGCGAAGCGCAAGAGCCTCGAGCTGGAATGAACTGCAGGAGTATCGCGGCGCGCGCGCCCAGCGCGGCGCGGTGCTGACGCGCGGCTGGCGCCAGGTGGATCGCCTCGAGAGCGCTACGCGCTCAGCACCCGCTGCGTAGTGGTGCCAACGCGGTCGGCATGCATCACGACCTCTTCGGGCGCGTGCACGAAGTAGCCCTGGATGTACTGCACGCCGAGCTGCCATAGCACCGCCATCGTGTTGGCATCCTCGACGCGTTCGGCGATGGTCTGCACCTTGCGCCGCGCGGCGGCCTCGACGAGCTTACGCACGCGCGCCTGAATCTCATTGTCCTTGGCGAGCGCCTGCACCAGTGCGCCGTCGATCTTCACGAAATCAAGCTCGATGGTGGCGAGCATGCCTTGGGAGTCGCGACCGCCGCCAAAGGCTTCGAGCGCAAAGCGAAAGCTGCCGCTGGCGCAGTTGGGATGCAAGCTCGCGCAACTGCTCGACGTGCGTGGCGGCGACCGATTCGGGCACCTGGAAGCACAGGCGCTGCGGCTCCGCAGGGCTCGTGCGAATGTGGCCGTCGAGCCAGCCCAAGAAGGAGGCGTCGTTGACGGTCTCCTTCGAGAGGCGCACGAACAGGCAGCCGGGCTTGCGCTGAGCGGCGAATGAGAGCGAGGCGCCGACCACCCAGCGATCGATGTTCTTCAAGAGGTCATTGCGCTCGGCGGCGGCCATGAATTCGGCCGGCAGCACCTCCTTGCCCTGCGGGTCGATCATGCGCACCAGCACGTCAAACATGCTCGGATCCTCACCCTGCAGGCTCGCCACCGGCTGCTGCACCAGGCGGAAGCGGTTCTCCATGAGCGCCGCCTTGATGTGCTTCACCCACACCTTGTCGTACGACTGAACGCGCTGATCGGTATCGACGCGCGCGCTGGTGTAGCTCTGGTTGCCGCCGCGCTGGCGGCCGATGCGGCATGCCTCGATCGCCTGCGCAAGCGCAGCCTCGATGTCCGCCTGCACGGGCGGCACCACGCTTAAGCCGAGCGTACAGCTCACGGCGAGCGACTTGTCCTTGATGCGCACGATGTTCTTGGCGCACTTCGCCACCAGCTGCTCACTCCACGCTTCCACGTCGCGCTCGTTGCCGCGCTCGAGCAGGACCAAGAAGCTCACCCCGCCGAAGCGACCGGCGATGTCCTTGGGGTTCAGCTGCTCCTTGAGAAGATTGGCTGACTCGATCACGAAGTGCTCGCTTTCCTTGACGCCGACATCGCGCTCGATGCTGGCGAACTTGTCGAGGCGCATGAGCACGAGATAGCGCACGCCACCCGGCAGCGGGGTTGCGAGGCGCGCGGCGAGCTCCTCGAGCAGCGGGCCGCGGCACAGCAGGCCCGTCGCCGCGTCGCGGCGCGCGGCATCGCGCAGCTCCTCGGCGATGCGCCGCTCATCGTGCTGGCGCGCCGGGACGATGAGCTGCACGCACGGCTCAGCGTCGTGTTCGCCAAGCGAGAGCACCAGCTCCACTGCGAGCGTCGTGCCATCGGCAAGCTGCGCATCCAGTTTCAGGGTGTGACCGTTCCAGCGCCCCTGCAGACAGGCGGCGAGCGCGCCCTTCAGCGCCGCGTGGCGCGATTCCTCAAAGAGATCCATGATCGGCTGGCCGATGAGCGCGTCGGGGCTGTCGAAGCCAAAGAGCTCAAGCCAGGCCGGGTTGACGCCAACGGCGATGCCTTCCTGCACGAGCACGATGGCGTCGTTGGAGCGCTGCAGCGCGGTGTCGAGCTCGCGGCGTGCGTCACGCGCTGACTTGATGGTGGTCCGCAGCACGCGCTCCAGGCGAAAGGTGTGCAGCTCGCGCGCCATCACGGCCTGCAGGCGCTCGGGATTGACGAGCGAGACCACGTCGCGCGCGCCGGCGAGCAGTGCCGCGGCGATACGCTGCTCATCCACGGCATCGGCGATGACCACGAGCGGCACGGTCGGTGCGATCTGGTCGCGCACTTTGACCGTGGCCACGAGACTCTCGTGGCCGCAATCCACATACAGCAGCAGCTCAGGATTGAGTTGCGTGAGGGCATCGCCCAAATCGCGCAGCGAAGGGATCCAGGTGCAGTGCACCGGATGTCCAGCCCGGCGCAAGATGCTGTTGATCGTCTCTACCGGATCGCGTGCCACACTGACAGCACGATCAGCGGTACGGCGTTCTGCTCGTTCAAACCATTCTTCCTTTGGCGGTGCAGAAGCGGTGCAAAGTGTAGCAGCCGCTGTAAGGCGCTCCGCGTGCGACAGCGTCTCATATTGCCAGGCGCCACTGCGTGCGGCGGCTCTCAGAAATTCCGGGGAAACTGCTGTGCAAAGGCTTAAGAAAGCCCCAGTGACGCGCACAGCGGCAGTGCACATGTCGCAGCTCAGCCAGCCCGAGGGGCATTCGTTGGTGCCCGGAGCGGGTTGCCGGTATCATACGCGGCCCTTTTGGAGCCCGGCTGCGCCGATTCACGCGGCGAGGATGCGATGGCGAGCTACAGCACGAGCGAATTCCGTTCCGGCATGAAGATCATCCTCGATGGCGATCCGTACTCGATCGTCGAAAACGAGATGGTGAAGCCGGGCAAGGGGCAAGCTTTCAACCGTGTCAAGGTGCGCAATCTCAAGACCGGACGCACGATCGAACGCACCTTCAAGTCCGGTGAAACCCTCGAGGCTGCCGATGTCGTCGATACCGACATGCAGTACCTCTATCAGGACGGGGAGTTCTGGCACTTCATGGTGCCCGAGAGCTTCGAGCAGTACACCGCCGGCAAGTCGGCGGTAGGCGATGGCGCGCAGTGGCTCAAAGACGGCGTCGTCTGCATCGTCACGCTCTGGAACAACGTACCGCTCGTCGTCACGCCGCCCGCGCACATTGAGCTCACTGTCACGGAAACCGATCCGGGGCTGCGCGGCGATACGGCCACGGGCGGCCAGAAGTCGGCGAAGCTCGAGACCGGCGCCGTGGTGCGCGTGCCGCTGTTCATCAACGCAGGCGAACTCATCCGCGTCGACACGCGCAGCGGCAGCTACATTTCGCGCGCCAAGCAGTAGAGGACCGCGAGCGCGCTTAGCCTAGCGCGCGCGCCGCAAGCCGTCGCCCGCATAGATGATGAGCGCCGTCCAGATGAGCGCAAACCCCAAGACACGCTCGCGCTGAAAGGATTCATGCATGGCGAGCACGCCGCAGGCAAGCTGCAGAGAGGGCGCGATGTACTGCAACAGCCCCACGGTCGAGTAGGGAATGCGGCGCGTCGCGTAGGCGAAGAGAAAGAGAGTGATCGCGGTCAGCGGCCCGGTGCCGATGAGGAGCAGGTCGATCGCGGTTGTGGAGTGCCTGAAGGCGCCCGTGCCCTCCGCCTCGCACCACCACAGGTACGCGATAGCAAGCGGCACGAGCAGCAGCGTCTCTGCGGCGAGTCCCGGCAGCGCCTCGACGTGCACCACCTTGCGGATGAAACCGTAGGTGGCAAACGAGAATGCGAGGCAGAGCGCGATCCAGGGCAGGTGCCCGGTTTCGTAGGTGAGATACACCACGCCCGATGCGGCGAGGCATACCGCCGTCCATTGCGCGCGGTTCAGCCGCTCGGCGAGCAGCACGACCCCGAGGAGCACGTTCACCAGAGGGTTGATGAAGTAGCCGAGGCTGGCATCCACCACGTGGCCGTGCGTCACCGCCCATACGTAGGCGAGCCAGTTGGTGGTAATGAGCGTTGCCGAGAGCGCAAGGCGCAGCAGCACGCGCCGGTTGGCAAGCGCCGTCCACACATCGGCCCAGCTCAGCGCGCAGCGCCGTCCAGCCGAACACGACGAGGCACGACCAGACGATGCGGTGCGCGATTATCTGCACCGACGAAACCTGCAGCAGCGGTTCGAAATAGAGCGGGAAGACGCCCCATGCGGTAAACGCTGCAGTGGCCGCAGCTATACCCTTCGAGGTTTCGCGCACGCTCTAGCCGCTGGCGTTGGCGTGGGCAGTGGCGAGGAAGATGCGCGCCAGGGCCTCAAGGCCGCGCTGATCGACGGCGTCAAAGCGATCGCGCTCGGGGCTGTCGACATCGAGAACGCCGAGCAGGCTGCCGCCGCTTACGAGCGGGATCACGATTTCCGAGCGCGACGCGCTGTCGCAGGCAATGTGGCCGGCGAAACGGTCCACGTCGGCGACCACGAGCGTCGCGCGCTGCGCCGCCGCCGTGCCACATACGCCCTTGCCGAGCGCGATGCGCACGCACGCAGGCTTGCCCTGGAACGGGCCGACGACGAGCTCCGCGTCCTTCAGGAAATAAAAGCCCACCCAGTTGAGGCGCGGCACGGCCTCAAAGATGAGCGCCGCGGTATTGGCTGCGTTGGCGATCAGGTCAGGCTCGCCGGCGAGCAGGAAGTGCAGGTCGCGGGCCAGATGCTGGTAGTCCGCCGCCTTGTCGGTAAACGTGTAACGCGCTGCCTGATGGCTCATCGAAAGACTCCCTCACGCCTGCTCGGTGGGAAAGACAATGACCTCATCGATGTGCGCCGCGCCGCTCGTGAGCATCAAGACGCGATCGAGGCCGAGCGCGACGCCGGCGCAGTCAGGCAGCTTCTCGAGTGCGGCGAGCAGGTGCTCATCGACGTCAGCAGTCGGCAGGCCGCGGCGCATCCGCTCGGCATTGTCGGCCGCGAAGCGTCCGCGCTGCTTCTCGGGTGAAGCGAGTTCATGATACCCATTGGCGAGCTCCACGCCATGACGATAGAGCTCAAAGCGCAGCGCGGTACGCGCATCGTGTGGATCGAGGCGCGCGAGTGCGGCCTGCGAGGCCGGATAGCCGTAGATAAAGGTGAGCCCGTGCCGGCCGAGATTGGGTCCGATGCGGCAGGCCATGAGAAAGTCGAGCAGATCATCGCGGGAATTCTCACCCTCCGGGGTGCTCCAACCGGCGGCCTCGGCCGCCTGCGCAAGCTCGCGGTCGCTGGCTGCGAAAGGATCCAGTGCGAGCGCGGACAAGAACGCTTCGCGATAGCTTAAGTGCTCGGTCTTGCCGGCAGCGACCGCGGCGGCAACTGCGCCTAGGAGCGCTTCGACCTCCGCCATCAGATCCTTGAGCGCATAGCCAATGCGATACCACTCGAGCAGCGTGAATTCGCTGTTGTGCAGGCGACTGCGCTCGAAGGCGCGCACCACATGACAGATCTGGAAGATATCGCCGCTGCCGGCTGCGAGCAGACGCTTCATTGCATATTCGGGCGAGGTGTGCAGAAAGAGTGCGCGGCCGCCGGCAAGCTCGACGCGCGCCGCATGAATGTGCACATCGCTTACCGGGTGATTGACGACGACGGGCGTATCGACTTCCAGGACGCCGCGCGCGGCGAAGAAGGCGCGCACGCGCGCGAAGAGCGCGGCGCGCTCTTCGAGAATGGCGCGTTGTGCGGTGGGCCGCCAGGACTCACTGCTCATGGCCCCGGGCGTCGGGCGAGCACCTGGCCGACTTTGATGCAGCTGCCGACGCCCAACTCGGGCAGCCACGCGGGCGCTCCAGGCGGCAGCAGCAAAATTACGGTCGAGCCCATGTTAAAACGCGCGAATTCCTCGCCCTTGGCAAGCGGCGGCGCTGCCGCCGCGCTCATTGGCAGCTCGCGCGGTGCGTCTGCGCGAGGGCTTATCTCGCCGTGCCAGCGCGTGCTCATGCTGCCCACGAAGAGCGCTCCTACGAGCACCAGGGCGAAGGGCGTCGCGCCATTGTCAAACACGCACACGATACGCTCGTTGCGCGCGAACAGCCGATCGACGAGCGCGGCGGTTGCGATATTGACGCTGAAGAGCCGCCCGGGCACGTAGCGCGCGCGCGCGAGCGCCCCGTCGCAGGGCATGTGGATGCGATGGTAGTTAAAAGGCGCAAGGTAGAGCGTGGCGAAGGAGCCGTTGGCAAAGCGCGCGCTCTCCTCGGCCGAGCCGGCGAGCAGCGCGGCGAGCGAGAAGTCCTTGCCCTTCGCCTGAAAGAGCGTAGCGCCCTCGATGTGGCCGATTGCGCTCACCGTGCCGTCGACGGGTGAGACGATGCTCAATGGATCCTCGTCGATGCGGCGCGCGCCTACCTTCAGAGCACGGGTAAAGAACTCGTTGAAGCTGCCGTAGTGCGTCGGCACCGAATCGGCGGCCTCGCCCATGTTCGGGCGGTAGTGTTTGACGAAGGCGCCGATGAGGGAATTCTTCAGCCACGCCTGGCGGCTGCGAGTGACGTGCCAGGCGAGCCGCGAGAGCCCATGCTGCGGCAACAGGTACTGCAGTAGCACGTGCAGACGCGCCGACAACGTCGGCTGAGCGCCGGCGGCAGAAGGATGCGCGTCCATCAGCCGCGCAGACGCGGCGCGAGGCGCTGCAGGTCCGCGGCGAGCGGCGCCACGGCGTAGGGCGGCGTGAACACCGCCACGATCTGCGCGCGCCGATTGAGCAGGAAAACCGCGGCCGAATGATCCATTGCGTAGTCGCCACCCGGCAGGTCGACGCGTGCTACCGCGACGCCAAAGCGTTGCGCGATTTTCGCAATCGCACCCGCATCGGCCGTGGCGCCGATGAAGTCCGGATCGAAGGCATGCACGTAGGCGGCAAGCGCGGCGGGCGTATCGCGCGCCGGATCGACGCTGATAAAGAGCACCTTGAGGTCGGGCAGCGCGGCCTTTTTCTTCACCTGGGCAAGGGCGGCGAGGGTGGTTGGGCACACGTCCGGACAATGGGTGAAGCCAAAAAAGACCAGCGTCGGATGCCCCGCGAGATCTGCGCTCGTCAGCGCTCGGCCGGTGTGCGCGGTGAGGGCGAGCGCGCCAATCGAGCGTGGCGCGGGAAACCAGGTGCCGCTTGCCAGCTGCGGCGCGGAGCTGTCAACTTGCGCGGCCACCCAGAAACCCAAGAGCGCAGCGCCGGCGGCGGCAAGACCCCAGAGCCACCATACAGACCGATGTGTCATGCGTGAATTATCTCACAGCGCGCGCCGCACCACGGTGCGCGCCCTGGTGGCGGCAAGCGCACGGCGCCTCGCGCGCGCCCGGGTCTGCTTCGGCCACGGCACGGACAACGCGCACGACGAGGCCGCGGCGCTCGTCTGGCATGCGCTCTCGCTGCCGTACCCGGCAACGCGCGCAAGCTACGCGCGCCGCGTGGGCGCGCGCGCGCAACAGGAGGCGCGCGCGCTCATCGAGCGACGCATCCGCGAGCGCGTGCCGGCCGCCTACCTCACCGGGCGGGCATATTTTGCCGGCATCGAATTCATCGTTGATCCGCGCGTGCTCATTCCGCGCTCGTGCATTGCCGAACTCATCGAGCGCGGCTTTGCGCCCTGGGTCGAGCCGGCGCGCGTGCGGCGCGTGCTCGATCTTGGCACCGGCAGCGGCTGCATTGCGATCGCCTGCGCCCGTGCCTTGCCACGCGCACGCATCGATGCGGTTGACGTGAGCGCGCAGGCACTCGAAGTTGCGCGCATCAACGTGCGCCGGCAGCGTCTCGGCAAGCGTGTGCGCGTCGTCAAATCCGATCATTTCAGCGCGCTCGGCGCTCAGACCTACGATATCATCGTCAGCAATCCGCCCTATGTCGGTGCGCGCGAGCTGGCGGCGCTGCCCGCCGAATACCGGCACGAGCCGCGCATTGCGCTCGCCGCGGGGCGGGGGGACTGGACTCTATTCGCACGATAGTGCGCGAGGCGGCGCGCCATCTGCGAGCGCACGGGATCCTGGTCGTCGAGGCGGGCAACACCGAGGCGGCCGTGCGACGCGCGTTTGCGCAGCTGCCACTGACGTGGCTGCACTTCGAACGCGGCGGCGGCGGCGTATTCTTGTTGACGGCGGAGCAGCTGCATGTCGGGTAACACGATCGGCAAACTCTTTGCCGTCACGACATTTGGCGAAAGCCATGGGCCGGTCATGGGGTGCGTCGTCGACGGTTGCCCGCCGGGACTTGCGTTGAGCGCAGCGGATCTGCAGGCGCACGTCGACCGCCGCCGCACCGGCACCTCGCACTTCGTGAGCCAGCGTCGCGAAGGCGATGAGGTGCAGCTGTTGTCCGGCATATTTGAGGGCAAGACCACCGGCACGCCAATCGGCATCCTCATTGAGAACACGGATGCGCGCTCGCGCGATTACGAGAAGATCAAGGATCGCTTTCGGCCGGGGCACGCCGACTACACCTATCAGCAAAAGTATGGCCGGCGCGATTATCGCGGCGGCGGCCGTGCCTCGGCGCGCGAGACGGTGATGCGGGTTGCGGCCGGAGCGATTGCGCGCAAGTACCTCGCCGAGCGCTTAGGGGTCAGCATCTACGGTTATCTGAGTCGCATCGGCAATCTCACCCTCGAGCCGGTGCAGCCCGCCTTTGCCAATGAGAATCCCTTCTTCTGCCCGGACCCCTCGCGCATCGCGGAGCTCGAAGCGCTCATGTGGAGCGTGCGCGGCGCAGGCGATTCGCTCGGCGCGCGCGTCACGGTGATTGCGCAAGGGGTGCCGCCGGGTCTCGGCGAACCGGTGTTTGACCGCCTGGATGCCGACATTGCGCACGCACTCATGGGGATCAACGCGGTGAAGGCGGTGGAGATTGGGGCCGGGCTTGCAGCGGTGGCGCAGCGCGGCAGCGAGCATCGCGATGAGCTCACGCCGACGGGTTTTCGCAGCAATCACGCCGGGGGCGTCTTAGGCGGAATTTCCTCCGGACAGGACATCGTGGCCCACCTTGCGCTGAAGCCCACCTCGAGCATCCAGGTGCCGGGCGACACGATTGATGTCGACGGCAAGCCGGTGCAGGTGGTCACCACGGGCCGCCACGATCCGTGCGTCGGTCTGCGCGCAACCCCGATTGCCGAGGCCATGCTCGCCATCGTGCTGATGGATCACTACCTGCGCCACCGCGCGCAGAACGCGGACGTGCACTCATCGACACCCGTGATTACGCGGCGTAACTCCCCGTAACGGGCCCACGATCACGGCTGCAGCAATTGGAGGAGCTCTGCCGGTTCACCGCCATCCGCAGGGTGTGAACGGGTGCCATTTTTTGAGCCTGAGCGCTGCTAAAAGGAGCCCTTGCCGGGGGTCCAAGCCACCCGCGGCTACCGAGGCAGCGAACCGCGACACAGTTTATGTCCGAAGAATACGTGAAGATATTTCCACGAATCGGGATTGAACTTATGACGCGTTGCCGACAACAGCCTGCAAATGCTAGAGATTTTGGCTGCCGGGTCGATTTAAGTTATATTGCCCTGCAAATCCGTATGGACTTGCGGAAAACCGTCCATACGCTTGTTTCTAAAAGATTTTTTGGCGGGCTGGTGGTCCGCGGGGTGTCCTAATGGTCGCGAAGTCCTTCGGCCGGGCCCTGGCCTTATTGCTATTGAGCCCTCCGGCCGCGTTCGCACTGGGGCTGGGGGATATCCACCTCCAATCTTCACTTAACGCCCCTCTCAATGCCGAGGTCGAACTAGTCGGGGCAACCCCTGAGGATCTGGCCTCGCTGCACGCGGCGGTTGCCAATCACGACACGTTCACGCGCTACGGCCTTGACTGGCCCGCGTATCTCGGCGGCATTGCCATGCGTGCGGAGAAGACTCGGGACGGCCGCGATGTCATCAAGATCTCATCGCGCGAGGCCATCACCGAGCCCTTCATCACCTTCTTGATCGACGTGACCTGGGCGCGCGGACAATTGGTGCGCGAATACACCGTACTGCTCGATCCACCACTTTATACGCCAGGGCAGAACGCAGCGAATCAGGCGCCGGTCGCGGCGCCCGCCGTTGGCACGGGAGTGCGCGAGGGAGCCATCAATCGCACGCCTGCGCCGGCGGCAGCACCGTCGGCGAGCGCTGCCGCGCCCGCTGAATCGGCAGCGCCGGCAGAATCGGCACCCGCAACCGCACGCGCGCGCGCGACCAGCGCCGTCAGCGCCCAGGCGGGCGGAACGCGCATCGTCAATCGTGGCGATACGCTTTCACAGATCGCAGGCTCGCTCTCGGGCGCCGGCGGCGCAAGCACGCGCAGCTGGATGGTGGCCATCTACCAGGCCAACCCCAGCGCGTTTGAAGGCAACATGAATCTGCTGCATGCCGGCGCGGTGCTGCGCATCCCCGAGGCGAGCACTGCGCAGGCGGTCTGCGCCCACGGATGCGCTCAGTGAAATCCGCCGCCAGTACGCGGCCTGGCACAGCCAGCCGGCCGCACCTGCCGCAGCGGCCAACGAGATCCGGCCGTCTGCATCTGGTGACACCGACCGAGCCGACCAAACCACCGGCAGGTGGTGCGGCCACTCAGCCGGGCACGACGAGCGCTGCTTCCGGCGCCAATGCAGCGCTTGAAGTCGCGCCTGCACGAGCTTGAAGCGCAGTTGCAGGAGTCGCGCCGTCTGCTTGAGGCACGCAACGCAGATCTTGCGAAGCTGCAGGCGCAAATCGGCGCGCGCGGCACGGCCGCACCCTCGGCACCGGCAGCGCCAGGCGCATCGGCAACCGCCCCGCCCGTCGCGCCCCCGACGGCGGCAACACCCCCGGCATCGACGGCGACGCCCGCGCCTGAGACGACGGAGAGCGCGCCTGCGGCTGCCACGGCGCCCCCCGCCGCCCATCCGCGCAAGCATCCGGTCGCGCACCCAGCAGCGCCGCCGCCGAGGCGAGTCCTTCTTTTCAAGCCTCATGCGCTATTGGTGGATCGCCGCGCTGCTGATCGCCGCGATCCTGGCGCGCATGGGCATCAGCGCCTGGCGCTCACGGCAGGACAGCAGCTTCGATGATTCCCTCGGCCGCCTTGCCTCGGCGGGCGCCGATGCGGCGGTGAATCGCGACTCCGCTCGGCGACACGGCGAAGCTGCGTGCGGTGCGTGATCCGGCGATCCTCGTTGAGGAGGGCGCAACGCACGAGCGGCCGCGGCCGCTGCCCGCCGCAGCCGCGGCGCCGCCAGCCGCCACGCGCCCCGCGGCGCCTGACCGACGACCACGCTCAGCAACGAGACCGCCATCAACCTCGACCAGGGTGACCCGCTCGCCGAGGCTGATTTCCACATGGCCTATGGTCTGTATGACCAGGCCGCCGACCTCGTACGCATCGCGATCGCGCGCGATCCGGAGCGCCGCGAACTGAAACTGAAGCTCCTCGAAGTGTTCTTCGTCTGGGGCAATAAGGAGCAATTCCTGCAGGCGCGCGCATGAGCTTGCCGCGACGCGCGATCAGGCCGCGCCCGGGCGAGTGGGAAAAGATCGTGATCATGGGCAAGCAGCTCGCCCCCGATGATCCGCTCTTCAGCGGCGGCGCGCCGCGTGAGCGGCGCGGCGGCGGGCGGCGTCGACCTCGACCTCGAAGGCGGCGAGAGCCGCATCGACTTTGATCTGCTCGGCGAGCCGGTGCCCGAAGAGGCCGCGCAGGGTCTTGATCTGGACATCGGCTCGGCGCTCGGCGAGCAGCCCGATTCGTCAAGCGCATCGCAAACCACGCGCGCGACCGATGCGAACCTCGCGTCTGCACGGGCTGGAGGAGTCAAGCTCCGCAACTACGCGCCAGATGACGGCGCATATGGACTCCGTGGCCGATGCGGCAGTGGAGCCCACCGTCGAGCAGCCGAGCCTGCAGCACGATGACAATCCGACGATCCGCCAGAAGGTGGAGCGCGCGCTAAGGCAGAGCGGCGGCGGCGAGCAGACCGCGGAGCTCGCGATCGATGACCTCGGCCTTGACTTGGGCGGGCTTGATACGGTGGACCAGCCGCATCTGGCGACCTCCTCGCCCGACGCACCGACGCTGGTCGCCGGCCTGGACGACACCTCGCGCCAGGCGATGCACGATGAGCTCACCGCGCAGGCCACGGTGCCCGGCAATGCGGCCACCGGTGCGTGGCGCATCAAGCCTGAAGACATGGACGCAACGCTGCCACCGGTGGCGTTGAGCGAATTCGATGACAAGGGTCCCGTCAGCAGTGATGCGACCTCGGCGACGGCGCATCTGGCATCGCTCAAAGGCGGCGAGGGCCTCGATTTCGATCTCACCGACATGGAAGGCTCGAGCGTGGCGGCCGCCAATAGCCCGAACGACGTCGATCTGGACGTGGGTCCGACCACGGCGGCGGACACGCACTTTACGATTACGCAGAAGCTCTCCTCGGAGGAGCTCGCGCTGCCCGACCTTGAGCCAGCGACCATGAGCGAGGTGGGCACGAAGCTCGATCTGGCGCGTGCCTACATGGACATGGGCGATCCGGAAGGCGCGCGCAACATTCTCGAGGAAGTGCTGCACGAGGGCTCGGTCGCGCAGAAACAGGAAGCCCAGCGCCTGCTGCAATCCCTGCCAGGGTGACCGGCACCGTACGAATCGCGCTTGGTCTTGAGTACGATGGCACAGCCTACGCGGGCTGGCAGACGCAGCGCTCAGCTCTGTCCATACAAACGCTGCTAGAGGCAGCGCTCAGCCCCGATTGCTGATGAGCCGGTGAACCTCATCTGCGCAGGCCGCACGGATGCCGGCGTACACGCGCGCGCGCAGGTAGCGCATTTTGACACCCGGGCGCGCCGCACGCCGCGCGGCTGGGTGCTCGGCGCCAATACCAATCTGCCGGGCGACATCAGCGTCGCCTGGGCGCGCGAGGTGCCGCAGCACTTTCACGCCCGCTACTCCGCCGAAGCTCGCACCTACCGCTACTACGTGTTCAACCGCCCGGTGCGCGCCGCGCTCGCCGCGCGCGGCGCCGCCTGGATCCGCCACCCGCTCGATCATGAGCGCATGCAGGCGGCGGCCGCGCACGCTCATAGGCTCGCATGACTTCAGCGCATTTCGCTCCGCCGAGTCGCAGAGCCACTCGAGCATCCGGCGCGTGGATGCGCTTAAGCGTGCAGCGCGCCGGCGACTTCGTCATCATTGAGACGACCGCCAATGCTTTCCTGCATCACATGGTGCGCAACATCGCAGGACCGCTGATTGCGGTCGGGGCAGGGCGAGGTTGATGCGCGCGCGGTGCGCAGCGGCCCTGCACTCGCAGGGACCGCAGCCAGGCCGGGCCGACCGCCCCGGCGCAGGGCCTGTATCTGTGGTCGGTGCAGCTACTCCCGGGCGTTCGCCTTGCCGGCGCCGCGTTCCGCTATGATCGGCCCACTGCCCTAGGGGCGCCTGGGAACGACGATGTCCTGGTTCGAGAAGATCATGCCCTCGCGCATCAAGACCGAGCGGCGCACGCGCTCGGTGCCGGAGGGGCTGTGGATCAAGTGCCCGTCCTGCGATGCGGTGCTGTATCGCGCCGAGCTCGAACGCAACCTCTATGTCTGCCCCAAGTGCAGCCATCACATGCGCATCGCCGCGCGCGAGCGCCTTGAGGCATTCCTCGAGCCCGGAGAGCTGATCGAGATCGGCGCCGACATCTCGCCCGAGGATCCGCTCAAATTCCGCGACAGCAAGCGCTACCGCGACCGCCTCGCGCAGGCGCAAAAAGCAACTGGCGAGAAGGATGCGCTGATCGTGCTCGCCGGGCGGCTCTTTGAGCTGCAAGTGGTGGCGTGCGGCTTTGAATTCAATTTTCTCGGCGGCTCGATGGGCTCGGTGGTTGGCGAGCGCTTCAAGCTCGCGGTCGACTACTGCATCGAGCAACCGCCAGCCGCTGGTGTGCTTCTCCGCAAGCGGCGGCGCGCGCATGCAGGAGGCGCTGTATTCGCTGCTGCAGATGGCCAAGACGAGCGCCGCACTCGCGCGCCTCGCCAAAGCGCATCTGCCGTTCATGTCGGTCATGACCGATCCCGACCACCGGTGGCGTGTCCGCAAGCCTTGCGATGCTCGGCGATCTGAATCTCGCCGAGCCGCGCGCGCTCATCGGCTTCGCAGGGCCGCGCGTCATCCAGCAGACGGTGCGCGAGACGCTGCCCGAGGGATTTCAGCGCAGCGAGTTTCTCCTCGAGCACGGCATTCTCGACATGATCGTGGACCGGCGCGACATGCGTGAGCGCATCGCAACGCTGCTGCGCATGCTGCTGCGGCTGCCGCCCGCGGCCGCCGCCTGACACGCGCCCACGGGCGGCCCCGAACGCGTGCGCACGCTTGCCGAATGGCTCGAGCTGCAGGACTCGGTGCACCCGAAGAGCATCGATCTGGGCCTCGAGCGCGTGGCGCGGGTGGCGGACGCGCTTGCGCTGCGCCCGGTCGCATATCGGGTCATCACGGTCGGCGGCACGAATGGCAAAGGCTCAACGGTTGCGCATCTTGAGGCGCTGCTGCGTGCCCTTGGCCTGCGCACCGGCACCTTCACCTCACCGCACCTCGAGCGCTATAACGAGCGCATCCGCATCGACGGCCGCGGAGGCGAGCGATGCGGAGCTCATCGACGCCTTCGAGCGCATCGAGGCCGCGCGCGGCGCGACGACGCTCACCTTCTTTGAATACAACACGCTCGCCGCGCTGCTCGTCTTTGCCGCGCGCGCGCATCGAGGTGGCGCTGCTCGAGGTCGGACTCGGCGGACGCCTTGATGCCACCAATCTCATCGATGCGAATGTCGCCGTGCTCGCCTCGGTTGGCATGGATCATCGCGATTACCTCGGCGATGACCTGCCGAGCATCGGCCGCGAGAAGGCCGGAATATTCCGGGCCGGCCGGCCGGCGGTGCTGGGCACGTCCTGAGATGCCGCGAGTCGGTGTTCGCGGCGATTGCCGCGCTCGGCGCGCGCGCGCGTGATCGCCGAGCGCGATTTCACCTGGCAGGTGGCGGGCAACGGGCGCTGGAGCTATCAGCGGTCGCGCAATCCTTCGAGGATCTTGCGCCCCCGGCGCCTGCCGGGAGCGATCCAATACCGAAACGCAGCAACCGCGCTCGCCGCGCTCGAAGCCCTGGCGCTGCCACGGCAACTTAACCCGCAGCTCATCAGCGATGCGCTGGCACGGCTCCGCTTGCCGGGGCGCTTTCAGATCCTGCCCGGGCCGGTGGAGTGGATACTTGATGTCGCGCATAACGAGCCCGCCGCGCGCGTGCTTGCGCAGCATCTGGCCGAGCGGCCGCGCGCGCCGTGCACGTTCGCCGTGACCGGCATCCTGCGCGACAAAGACGCGGCGGCTATTGGCCGCGCGCTCGCCCGAGCAGGTGGATCGCTGGATCCTGTGCACGCTGCCCGGCCCGCGCGGCTCGCCGGCAAGCGAGCTTGCAAGCCGCATGGCAGAGCCGATCGCCTCTCATGCGCAGACATGTGGCAAGTGTTGCACGCGGGATGCGCGCGCGCGCGCGCGCAGGCACGCCCGGGGATCGCGTGCTCGTCTTTGGTTCGTTTGTCGTTATCGGATCGGCGCTGCAGTGGCTTCGGCTATAATTAATTCCTGACGCGCGCTGGGCGTCGTGCCCGCCGTGAAAGCGCGCGCGGCTGCTTGGTTTTCGCCTTGAGGGCCCCCATCGTGGACGTGCAGGCCAAAGACAGACTCACGGGCGCAGTCATCCTGGTCGTGCTGTTGGTGTTCTTCGTGCCGGAGATTCTCTCCGGGCCCGCACACAACAGCGCCGCGGTCGCGGAGCAGACTTCGGGCGAGACTGCGCTGCGCTCCTACAGTGTCGATCTGGGTGAGGTGCAGCGTGCGCCGGCAGTCGGCTCGGCATCCGCGCCGGTTGCCGCAAGTTCCGCAGAGCAACCGCCAGCGGCTGCGGCGGCGAATACGCCGGCGCTTGGCGCAACGACGGCACCGGAGGCGCCGGCTGAGACACCTGCGCCCGCGCCGGTGACGCCGGCGCCAGCAAGCGTGACGCCGGCGCCGGTGAGCGCGGCGCCGCGCCCCGCGCCGCTGCGGCCGGCGACCGTGGCGGCAAAGCCTGCGCAGGCGCCGCGAGGTGCATGGACGGTGCAGCTCGGCACCTTTTCGAGCCAAGCTAACGCCGAGCGTTTAGTACGCGAGCTGCAGGGCAAGGGATTTGCCGCATTTTCGAAGGAGAGTTCGAGCGGTGGACGCAAACTGTATCGCGTGCGGGTCGGTCCCGCCTCCGAGCACTCTGGCGCGGTGGCGCTTGCCGCACGGCTGCGCTCGGCAGGACACCCAGGCTCGCTCACCGATCACCCCTGATAGCCACCGCCACGGCGGCCATTTGACGAAAGATGGCGCGCGCATGGGCGGCGCGCCGGGCGCTCTTGTACAATGCGCGCCGCGCACGCCGTGGGCGTGACTCCGAGCCGGACCATGTTCAAGTCAGCCGACTATTGGGTGATCGCCATTGTGCTGCTCTCGGCAATCGCCGGACTGCTGCGCGGCTTCCTGCGCGAAGTGCTTGCAGTTGTGAGCTGGGTGCTCGGTCTCTTTATCGCTTGGCACTTTGCCTACATGCTCGCGCCGTATCTGGGCGGCCTTTTGTCCGACGAGCCGGTGCGCTCCTGGGCGGCGCGCGCCATTCTCCTACTGTCTGGTGCTCGCGATCGGCGCGTTCGTGGGCCTGGCCGTCAATCACTTCGTGCGGCTCTCGATTTTCATTGGCACCGATCGACTGCTGGGCTTTGCGCTCGGCTTTGTGCGCGGCATGATTATCGTGGGCATGCTCGTCATCATCGCTCAGCTGCTGCGCCTGGATGGCGAGCGCTGGTGGCGCACGGCGCTGCTTGCGCCCTACGCCGAGCGCGTGGCCAACGGCCTGCGCACATTGGTGGGCGCCGAGCACTACCCGGTGACGCGAGTCTGACGGCGCGCGCGCCGTCCTAGGAGTCGAGCGAGCATGTGCGGCATTGTCGGAATGGTGGGAAATGCGCCGGTCAATCAGCGTCTCTATGACGCACTGACGGTGCTGCAGCACCGTGGGCAGGATGCCGCCGGTATCGTGACTTCGAGTGACGGTGAGCTCTATGTGCGCAAAGGCGCAGGCCTGGTGCGCGATGTGTTCCAGCAGCACCACATGGTGGAACTGAAGGGCAACATCGGTATCGGCCACGTGCGCTACCCGACGGCCGGGTACGACCGCGCCGCCGAGGCGCAGCCCTTCTATGTCAATGCGCCGTACGGCATCTGTCTGGCGCATAACGGCAACCTCACGAACGCTGCGGAACTTGCCGCCATCCTGAGAAGCGAAGACCGTCGTCACCTCAATACGTCGTCGGACTCGGAGGTGCTGCTCAACGTGTTCGCCTCGGAGCTGCAGCGCGTTGGCACGCAGCGCATCGCTCCGGCGGACATCTTTACGGCATTGAATGCGGTGTACCGGCGCTGCCGCGGCGGCTACGCGGTGGTTGTCCTTCTCATCGGGCATGGCGTGCTCGGCTTTCGCGACCCCAACGGCATCCGCCCGCTGGTGCTCGGGCGGCGCGACAGCGCGCGCGGCAATGAGTGGATGCTCGCCTCGGAGAGCGTGGCGCTGCAGGCGCTGGGATTCAAATTCGAGCGCGATATCGCGCCGGGCGAGGGCGTATTCATCGACGAGCAGGGACGGCTGCATGCGCAGCAGTTCGGCGAGCAGCTGCGTCATACCCCGTGCATCTTCGAGTATGTCTATTTTGCGCGCCCGGACTCGATCATCGACAAGATCTCCGTGTATCGCGCGCGCATGCGCATGGGCGACAAGCTCGCCGAGAAGATTCTGCGGGCCTATCCGGATCACGATATCGACGTCGTGATTCCGATTCCCGGACACGAGCCGCACGAGCGCCATGCAGGTCGCCTTGAAGCTCGGCCTGAAGTACCGCGAAGGCTTCATCAAGAACCGCTACATCGGGCGCACGTTCATCATGCCCGGTCAGCAGCAGCGCGCCACCTCCGTGCGGCGCAAGCTGAACGCGATCGATCTGGAATTTCGCGGCAAGAATGTCCTGCTGGTGGATGACTCCATCGTGCGCGGCACGACCTCCGCGCAGATAGTTGAACTCGCGCGTGAAGCCGGAGCGAAGAAGGTCTACTTCGCCTCCGCGGCGCCGCCGGTGCGCTTCCCGAATGTGTACGGCATCGACATGCCGGCGACGAACGAACTCGTGGCCGCGGGCCGCACGGTGGAGGAAGTGGCGAGTCTCATCGGTGCGGATTGGCTCATCTACCAGGATCTTGAGGACCTCGTCGCCGCCTGCCGGCACGAAGATGCGCAGATCGAGGAATTTGATACCTCGTGTTTTTCCGGCGAGTACGTCACCGCGGATGTGACTCCGGAATATCTTGAAAAGCTGCGGCTCGAGCGCTCGGATGAGGCCAAGTCCCGCCGGCGCGAGGAGCGTGAGCCGTTCAAGATCGTCAGCCGCTGAGGCGGGTGGCGCGCGCGCTTCTGCCGACGTGAGCTCGAGCGATCCTCGCCGGCAGTTGCTGCTGGAGCTGTTCCAAGCCGGTGTGATGCGCGTCGATGGCCGCCGCTGCACCGAGGCGGCGCTGCGCGCGAGCAGCGCGCCGCCGGCGCGCGTCTGGACGGCCGCGGTCGGCAAGGCCGCGAGCGCCATGGCGCTCGGCGCACATGATGCGCTCGGCAACGCCCAGGAGCGCCTGCTGCTCATCACCAAGGATGGCCACGTCGCGCCCGAGGCGTACGCGCTGGCCGGCGTTGAAATTCATGAAAGCTCCCATCCGTTGCCCGATGCGCGCTCGCTCGCCGCGGGCGAGCGCCTGCTGCAGTTCACCGCGGAGCTGCCGCCTGACGTCGAGCCGCTCTTCTTGATATCCGGCGGCGCCTCAAGTCTTGCCGAAGCGCTCGTGCCGGGCGTGACGCTTGATGAGCTCAAACAATTGAATACTGCCGGCCTTGCCTCCGGCATGGCGATCGCGGAATTGAACGCCACGCGCACGCGCCTGTCGCGCATCAAGGGCGGGCGCCTCACCGCGGCGCTTGCGGGCCGGCTCGCGCGCGCGTTCTTCATCTCCGATGTCCCGGGCGATGATCCTGCCGTCATCGGCTCCGGGCTTCTCGGCCCCGCCGCTGCCGGCGAGGATCGCGTGGAGCGCGCCATCATCGCCTCCATCGATGATGCGGTGGCTGCGGCTGGCGCGCTCGCCCGAGCACGCGGCTATGCGGTGCGCATGGATGAGGAGCGCTTCGCGGGCGATGCGCGGCGCCTCGCCGTGCGCTTCGCGCATGAGCTCGATCTGTATCCGCAGGCCGTGCAGATCTGGGGCGGCGAGTCGGTGGTACGCCTGCCCGAACATCCCGGGCAGGGCGGACGCAATCAGCACCTGGCGCTCGCTGCGGCGCGCAGCATTGCGGGGCGACGCGACCTGTTGCTGCTCGCAGCCGGCACCGACGGTACCGACGGTGTCACCGAAGATGCCGGAGCGCTCATCGACGGCGACACCTGCGCGCGCATCGCGCTCGCCGAGCTTGATGTGGAGGAGTGTTTGCGCAGCGCCGATTCGGGCACCGCACTTGCGCGCGCGGGCGATCTCATACACACCGGTCCGACGGGCACCAATGTGGGCGATCTCGTCATTGGGTTGAAATGCGACTCCTGATGATCGAGGACGATGCGCGCTTCACGGCGCTCATCCAGCATCACGCCAGCTGCCGCTGGCCCGAAGCGCGACTCACGGTCCACAGCCCGCGCGTGCAGGGCGCGCTCTCGCCGGAGTTTCTCGCGCAGGGGTTTGATGCGGTGCTGGTCGCCGGCAGCGGTCCCGACGCGCGCGGCTTTGACTGGCTGCGTGAGGCGGTGCGCCGGCCGGGCTTTGCGCCGGTGATTTTCCTGAGTAGCGACCCGAGCGACGCCAGGGCGCGCCAGGCGCTTGGGCTGGGTGCGCAGGCGGTGCTCGATCGCGGCCGCTTCGAGCATGAGGTGCTGATCGCTGCGTTGTCGGCGGCCGCGCAGAAACAAGCGATCGCGCGCGCCAACTGGCGCACGGCCGCCGACGCCCAGGAAGTGCAGCGCTTCAGCGGCGCGTTCGTTCCGGGCTATCGGCGGATCCGCCAGCTCTCGGGCGGCCGCGTGGCTGATCTGTACCTAGCGGAGAGCGAACAGGTGGGGGCGCTTGTGGCGCTGAAAGTGGCGCGCGACCGCGAGCCGGCCAACGAGCTCGATCAGTCGTTCCGGCGCTTCCTGCAAGAGTACGAGATCGTACGCCGCATCACTCACCCGAGCATCGTGCGTCTCTACGACCTCGGCGTGAGCGACGAGCACGCCTACCTGGTGATGGAATATTTCCGCGCCGGCGACCTGCGCACGCGCATGAAGAGTGGCGTCGCGCCGCTCGAGGCGCTGCGCTTTGGCGCTGCCATCGCTGCGGCGCTGCAGGCGATTCATGCCGCGGGCGTCCTGCATCGGGACCTGAAACCCGGCAACGTCATGCTGCGCGACGATGGCAGCATTGCGCTCATCGACTTCGGCCTTGCCAAGGATGACCGGATCGATATCGAGATCACCGACCGGGGCTTCATCTTCGGCACCCCGCACTACATGAGCCCCGAGCAGGGGCACGGTGAGCCCATCGACGCGCGCAGCGACCTCTACAGTCTCGGCGTCATTCTCTTTGAGATGCTGGTGCGCGCCAAACCGTATGCCGACGACAATCCCATGGCGATCATCTATAAGCACCGGCACGAGCCCATTCCACGTCTGCCTGCGCACCTCGCGCACCTGCAGCCGCTCCTCGACAGCCTGCTTGCCAAAGACCCCCAGGAGCGGCTCAGCGATGCGGTGGCGGCCGCCGACGCGCTCACCAGCCTCGCGGACGAGCTAGCGCGGTAGCGCGGAGAGCTCGTAGCGCCCGCGCTCGTACCACAGATAGCTGCCTTGCTCGTACCAGGCGCCGAGCACGATGCGCTGCGCGGCTGCGCCGTCGATCACGAGATCATGCACCGCCGGGCGGTGGGTGTGGCCGTGGATCATGCGCCGTACGCCAAGCGCACGAAATGCAGTCTCGACTGCGCTCGCATTGACATCCATGATCTGCGGCACGACGCGCGCGAGGTGCGCCTGGCTGCCAGCGCGGGCCTGCTGGGCGAGCTGCTCGCGGGCGCTGAGCGGCAATCTGAGGAAGCGCCGCTGCCAGTCGCGCGTGCGCACGTTGCTGCGCAGCGCTTGATAGGCGCGGTCATCCGTGCAGAGCGCATCGCCATGCGTCAGTAGCACTCTCTCCCCATCGAGCTCGGCGATCGTGGGATCTGCGAGATGCTCGCAGCCGGTGCGTCGGCAGAACTGCCGCCCGAGGAGAAAATCGCGATTGCCATGGATGATGAAGGCGGCCACGCCACTGCCCGTGAGCTGCTGGAGCGCGGCGCACACTTCGCCCTTGGCAACGTCCGTATCATCATCCCCCAGCCAGCTTTCAAAGAGATCTCCCAGGATGTAGAGCGCCTCGGCGTGCCGCGCCTGCGCGGTGAGGAAATTCAGAAACTGCGTGATCGCCTCGGGGGCACCGCTATCAAGGTGCACGTCGGAGACGAAGAGGCGCGCCATGGGCGGGCGCTAGTGCGGTGGCGGCGGCGCCGGCGCAGGGGCAGCTGAGGATGGCGCCGCCGGCGGCGCATGCGCGCTCGCGCCGGTATCAATCTCCTCGATCTTCTGGATGACCACCGGTTTTAAGGGTGCGTCGGATTTGAACGGCCCCATGCTGCCCGTTGCCACCGCGCCAATGCGGTCGACCACGTCCATGCCTTCGACGACCTTGCCGAACACCGCGTAACCCCAGCGCGCCGGCACCGGGTCGAGATCCGGATTGTCCGAGATATCGATGTAGAACTGCGCATTGCCCGAGTGCGGGCTGTCGCTTCTTGCCGAGCCGACCGCGCCGCGCTTGTTCTGCAGGCCGTTGCCTGACTCATTGATCACCGGGTCATGTACCGGCTTCAGCTGCAGATCGCCCGCAGCATGCCCGCCGCCCTGGATCACGAAATTGCCGACCACGCGGTGAATGAGTGTGTTCGTGTAATGGCCCTCGCGAACGTAGCGCAGGAAATTCGCAACCGTCAGCGGCGCGCGCTGCGGATTGAGCTCAATGACGATATCGCCCATGCTGGTGGTGACGCGCACCCGCGGCGCCGCGGGCGCGGCCAGCACCGCGGTGAGATTAAGGGCCAGCAAGGCCGCCGCCATGACGCGCCAGGGATGGTGTTTCATGCGCGGAATTCTACCGCAAGGCGCGATGAGCTTTTGGGGGTGGATGCCATCCCGTACCATGCGCATCCTGATTAAGGAGACTGCGAGCCCCGTGAGCGAGCCGCCGCCGCTTGTTACGCGCTTTGCCCCAAGCCCGACGGGCGAGTTGCACCTGGGCAATGCCCGCACGGCGCTCTTCAACGAGCTGCTGGCGCGCCATGCCGGGGGCCGCTTCCTGCTGCGCATCGAGGATACGGATCGACAACGCAGCACCGAGGAGCACACCCAGGAGCTGATTGCCGACCTGCGCTGGCTCGGTCTGCACTGGGATGCGGGGCCGGACTGCGAGGATGAACGCGGGCCGTACCGCCAGGCTGCGCGCGGCGCGCTCTACGCTGCCGACTTTGCCGTCCTGGAGGCGCGCGGCATTCTCTATCCGTGTTACTGCTCGCCGCTCGAGCTCGCCGTGGCGCGTCGCACGCAGCTCGCCGCCGGCAAGCCGCCGCGCTACGCCGGGACCTGCCGCAATCTGGACGCCGCAGCGCGCGCCCGCCGCGAGGCCCAGGGACTCATCCCGACGCTGCGCTTTCGTGTGCCGGCCGCCGAGCGCATCGACTTTGTCGATTTTGTGCATGGCCCGCAAAGCTTCCTGAGCGATGACATCGGCGACTTTGTCGTGCGGCGCGCCGACAAGACGGCGGCGTTCTTTTTCTGCAATGCGGTGGACGATGCGCGCATGGGCATCACGCACGTGTTGCGCGGCGAGGATCACCTGGCGAATACGCCGCGGCAGCTACTCATCCTGCGCGCGCTTGATTTGAGCGCGCCGCGCTATGGGCACGTTTCACTGCTCGTCGGCGCCGATGGCGCGCCGCTGTCCAAGCGCCACGGCGCGACGAGCGTGCGCGAGTACCGCGCGCGCGGCTACACCGCGCAGGCCATCCTCAATCAGCTCTTTCGCCTCGGGCATGCAACCTCCGAGCACGCCTTTCTGACACTCGCCGAGATGGCCCGCGCATTTGATGCGGGGCATCTGGGACGCGCGCCGGCGCGCTTCGATGAGGCGCAGCTGCGCGTGTGGCAGAAGGATGCGGTGCACCGGCTCGGCAATGCCGAACTGCGCGACTGGCTCGGCGCCATCTTGCCGGCGGGCCTCGAGGGTGCAACGCTCGACGCCTTCATCGAAGCGGTGCGCCCCAACATCGTCCTGCCTGAGGATGCGTCCGAATGGCGGGATATCGTGTTCGGCGGGCCATTGCAACTGGCCGCCGCGGACAGCGAGCTTATTCGCAGCGCCGGCAGCACTTACTTCGCCGCGGCCGCGCAGGCTGCGGTGGGCCACGCCGAGCTGCCGGCGATCGTGGCGGCGGTGCGCGCCGCGACCGGCAAGAGCGGCGCCGCGCTCTACAAGCCCCTGCGCCTCGCCCTCACGGGACGAGCGCAGGGTCCGGAGCTTGCGCCGCTCTTGAAGGCCATGCCTGCGGGCAAGGCGCGCGAGCGCCTGGCGCGTTTTGCGGGCAGCGGCACGTGATCCGGATTTTCAACTCCCTGAGCGGCGAGCGCGAGGAGCTGCGCCCGCTGCAGCCGGGTCGCGTCGGCATCTACGTCTGCGGCGACACGGTCTACGACCTCACGCACATGGGGCACGCGCGCTCGAAGATCGTATTCGATGTCGTGCGGCGCTATCTGCTGCATCGCGGTTACGAGGTCGACTTCGTGCGCAACATCACCGATATCGACGACAAGATCATCCGGCGCGCGGCGCAAGCAAACCAACCGATCGATGAGTTCACCGCGCACTACATCGCCGAGATGCACCGCGATTACGACGCGCTCGGCATCCTGCGGCCCGATCACGAGCCGCGCGCCACCGACTATGTGCAGGGGATGATTGATCTTGCGGCGCAGCTGATCGCCAAGGACTACGCCTACGTTGCGGCCAATGGCGATGTGATGTATGCGGTAGCACGCTTTGCCGCCTATGGGCGGCTCTCAGGACGGCGGCTGGCTGAGCTGCGCGCCGGCGCGCGTGTCGAGATCGACGAGGCCAAGCGCGATCCGCTCGATTTCGTGCTGTGGAAGCATTCCAAGCCCGGCGAGCCCGCGTGGCCCTCGCCCTGGGGAGCTGGCCGGCCGGGTTGGCACATCGAGTGCTCGGTCATGGCGCAGGAGTTTCTCGGCACGCGCTTTGATATTCACGGGGGCGGGATCGATCTTAAGTTTCCGCATCACGAGAACGAGATTGCGCAAAGCTGTGCCGCAAGCGGCGACAGTTTCGCTCAGCTGTGGATGCACAACGGTTTTCTCACCGTCGACGATGAGAAGATGTCAAAGTCGCTCGGCAACTTCTTTACCATACGCGACGTGTTGCGGGTGGTGCGTGACGCCGAGGTGATCCGCTACTTTTTTCTCTCCAGCCATTATCGCAGCCCGCTCAACTACTCTCTCGAGCAGCTCGATCAGGCCGATGCGGCGCTCACGGGGATCTATAGCGCGCTGCGTGGCCAGCGTGCAAACGAGGCGCGGCCCGCCGACAGTCATACGCACGCGTTCAATGCCGCCATGGACGATGACTTCAACACGCCCGTGGCGCTCGCTGAACTCAAGAGTCTGACGCGCGCGCTGAACGCGGCGAATGTGAATAAACAGCCGCAGCAGGCGGATGCGCTCGCGGTGGAGCTGCGCGCGCTCGGCGCGGTGCTCGGCCTTCTTAAGCGCGACGCGGAGGAGTGGCTGAGAACGCCCAAGCTCGCCCAGGCGTCCATGGCGGCCGCGCCAGCGGCCGAGGATGAGAAAGTCGAAGAGTTGATCGCGCGGCGCAACGAGGCGCGCGCGCGCAAGGACTTTGGCGCGGCGGATCGGATCCGCGATGAACTCGCGCGCACCGGCATCCTGCTCGAGGACTCCCCGGGCGGCGCAACGACCTGGCGGCGCAAGTAACGCGGTCGGTCGCTGCGTTGCTCCGCATGGCAGGCGCGTGCAGTGCGGTCGCTCACGGCCTCAAAGAGGCGGCGCGTTCCATGAACAGAAAAATCCGGCCACCCCTGCGCGCCGGTGCAACGCTCGAGCGAGCAGCGCCTGCGTGCAGGGCGCAGCACAGCGCCAGGTCCATTCGGTCGGCGCTAGGCGCTCGTCAGTGTACGTATAAGTACCAATTTGATGTGCCGCGCGGGGCGGTGCATTAATGAGCCAGCGAATTTCGCAGTTTGCCAGGTGGCTCGCTAAGCAACGCGGTGCGCATCGGTAGCGTTGGCCGCCCTATAGGTTCAGCACACAGGTGAAAAGATGAATAAGAACCAGTACCCAGTCCCCGCGGGCTTTGCGGCCGCAGCGCATGTCAATCGAGCCGGCTACGAGCAAATGTACGCCGAGTCCATTGCTAATCCGCAGCGCTTCTGGGGTCGTGTCGGTCGTCGCATCGATTGGATCGAGGAATTCTCGCAGGTGAAAGACGCGAGCTTTGCGGACGGCGATTTTCATATCCGCTGGTTTGCTGACGGCAAACTCAACGTGGCCAGCAATTGTTTGGATCGCCATCTAGAAACGCGCGCCGACAAGACTGCGATCATCTGGGAGGGTGACGACCCGGCGGTTTCGCAACACATCAGCTACCGTGAGCTCTACGAGCGCGTGTGCCAGTGCGCGAACGCGTTGAAATCGCTGGGCGTCAACAAGGGCGATCGCGTCACGATCTACCTGCCAATGATTCCGGAGATTGCCATTGCGATGCTTGCGTGTGCGCGCATCGGCGCCGTTCATTCCGTCGTGTTTGGAGGGTTCTCCGCCGAGGCATTAGGCGGCCGCATAGCCGACTGCGGCTCGACGTTGGTGATCACAGCGGACGAGGGACTGCGCGGCGGCAAGCATGTACCCCTCAAGCAGAGTGTCGATGTGGCGCTGACCATCGCGGGTACCGAATGTGTCAAACATGTGCTCGTGGTACACCGCACCGGCAAACACGTCCCGATGCATGCGCCGCGGGATGTGTCGTATGAGCAGCTGGTAGGGCAGCAAGAAAAAGCCTGTGCCGCCGCGGTGATGGCTGCGGAGGACCCGCTTTTCATTCTGTACACCTCCGGGTCTACCGGTAAGCCCAAAGGCGTGCTGCACAGCAGTGGCGGTTATCTCGTCTACGCGGCATTTACGCACGAGATGGTCTTTGATCTGCGTGAAGCGGATATTTTTTGGGCAACTGCAGATATCGGTTGGGTGACCGGGCACAGCTACATCGTCTATGGGCCGCTTGCCAACGGGGCGACTACCGTCATGTTCGAGGGCGTGCCGAATTACCCCGACGCAGGCCGATTCTGGCAGGTCGTCGATAAGCACCAAGTCACGATATTGTATTCATCGCCCACTGCCATCCGCTCGCTCATGCGCGAAGGCGCTGCGCCGGTGAAGGCATGGTCACGCAAGTCGTTGCGACTATTGGGTTCCGTCGGTGAACCCATTAATCCGGATGCCTGGGAATGGTATCACCGCGTCGTCGGTGATGGCCGCTGCCCCATTGTCGACACCTGGTGGCAAACGGAAACGGGCGGGATACTTATCGCGCCCCTGCCGGGCGCGACCGAGCTCAAGCCGGGCTCTGCCACCGTGCCGTTTTTTGGTGTCCAGGTGGGCATCGTTGACAATGAAGGCCGTGTGCTCGAGGGCGCCTGTGAAGGCAATTTGGTGTTGTTTGATAGCTGGCCGGGACAAATGCGCAGCGTGTTCGGCGACCACCAGCGCTTTATTGACACCTACTTCAAGACTTTCCCGGGAAAGTACTTTACCGGAGATGGCGCGCGTCGCGATGCAGACGGCTATTACTGGATCACCGGCCGTGTCGACGATGTCATCAATGTCGCCGGTCACCGGCTGGGGACTGCGGAGATTGAAAGTGCCCTGGGGGCGCACCCACAAGTGGCAGAAGCGGCGGTCGTCGGCTTTCCGCACGACATCAAGGGACAAGGCATTTACTGTTACGTCACCTTGACCTCAGGAACTGAACCCGGCGAGCCGCTGCGTGCCGAACTGCGCGCCTGGGTGCGTCGCGAAATCAGTCCGATAGCGACGCCCGATGCGATTCAATGGGCCCCCGGGCTTCCGAAAACGCGCTCAGGGAAGATCATGCGCCGCATTCTTCGTAAAATTGCCGCCAACGAGCACGATCAGCTCGGGGACATCTCCACGCTTGCCGATCCAAGCGTCGTTACGCAGCTAATTACCGAGCGCGCGCGTTTACAGCGCAGCCAGGCCTAGAGCAAGGACGCATAGCCCCGGCTGCGATCGCACTGCTAACCTGAGCAGGGTTAGCGTTCGATCGCGATTGCGACACCCATGCCGCCGCCGATGCACAAGCTCGCGAGACCTTTTTTTGCGTCGCGACGAATCATCTCGTGCAGCAGCGTCACCAGGATCCGGCAGCCGGATGCGCCGATGGGATGACCGATGGCAATCGCACCGCCATTGACGTTAATTTTCGAAGTATCCCAACCCATTTGGCGATTGACGGCAATCGCCTGAGCGGCAAACGCCTCGTTGATTTCCATGAGGTCGAGTTGCTCGTGCCTCCAGCCGGCTTTGCGCAAACACAGCTGCGCCGCCGGCACCGGGCCCATGCCCATGAGCTTCGGATCCACACCGGCTGATGAATACGCCCGCACCGTGGCGAGGGGCTTCAGCCCAAGCTCGGCCGCTTTGCGAGCCGACATCATCAGCACCGCAGCGGCGCCATCATTGATGCCCGAGGCGTTACCGGCAGTAACCGTGCCGTCCTTGCTGAATGCGGGCTTGAGCTCAGCGAGTAAAGCGGCGGTGGTACCCGCGCGGATGAATTCGTCGCTGTCGAATACGGTCACGGTCTTGCGCGATAGCACCTCGAGCGGTGCAATTTCCGCCTTGAATCGCCCGGCTTTCTGCGCGGCCTCCGCTTTTTGCTGCGAGGCGGCCGCAAATTCGTCCTGCTCGCGGCGCGAGATCGCGTACTTCTGGGCGACGTTTTCAGCCGTCGTTCCCATGTGATAGTTGTTGAATGCGTCCCACAGGCCATCGCTCAGCATGCTGTCGAGAAGCTTGGCATCACCCATGCGAAAGCCATCGCGAGAGCCTTGCAGAACGTGAGGCGATGCGCTCATGTTCTCCTGACCGCCAGCGATGACGATATCCGCATCGCCGCACTTGATCGCCTGGGCTGCCAAGTGCGTGGCCTTCAGGCCGCTGCCGCAAACCTTGCCAATGGTCATGCCCGGTACGCTCTCCGGCAGCCCGGCACGAATCAGCGCTTGCCGTGCCGGGTTCTGGCCGACACCGGCGGTCAGCACTTGACCCATGATGACTTCGGCGATCTGCTGCGCTTGAATACCGGTGCGCGCCAGCAGCGCTTTGATGATGTGGGCACCCAGATCGGACGCCGGCACTTTGGCGATGGATCCATTGAACTTACCGACTGCGGTGCGCAAGGCTGCGGTGATAACTACTTCATCCATACTGACATCCCCATTTCGAAAATTTAGTTCCAATCGCCACCCCTGAGACTGCCGTGCCAGGCGAACTAGCTCGGCAGCACCAATCCACGGGCGTATCAGCAAGCGGCGCGCAACTTCGCGCCGCGTGCGACTACATATACACGCCTCCGTTGACGTTGATCTGCTGGCCGGTAATGTAATCCGCGTCAGCCGCCAGAAACAGCACTGCCTTGGCGATCTCCTCCGGAGTGGCGAAGCGCCCCATCGGAATGCGCGCCAGGATTTGTGCGCGCACCTGCTCGGGCACCTTGGCGAGCATGCTCGTCTCCGTGAATCCCGGCGCCAACGCGTTGCAGGTCACGTTGTGCTTGGCGAGCTCGATTGCCACGGTTTTGGTGAAGGCGATGATGCCGCCTTTACTCGCCGCGTAGTTGGCTTGGCCGAAATTGCCGGCCTGACCGACGAACGAGCTGATATTGATGATGCGGCCGAACTTGTGCTCGATCATTAGGGGCATAACCGCGGAGACGCCGAAATAACAAGCGTTTAGATTGGTCTTGAGCACCTCGAGCCAATCATCGTCCGTCATTTTGCGCAACGACTTGTCGCGCGTGATGCCGGCGTTGTTGACCAGAATGTCCAGGCTGCCCCAGGCGTTGACAATCGCCGCGATCATCGAGGTCCAGGTAGCGCGCGCGCCCACGTCGCCCTTAAATAAGAGCGTCTCGCGGCCCGCGTCTTTCAGCTCCGCGGCGAGCGAGCGCGCATCGGCCTCACTTGACTGATAGTTGATCGCGATATCGGCGCCCTCACGGGCGAGTGCGATGGCAATTGCTCTGCCGATGCCGCGCGCTGCGCCGGTTACCAACGCGCGCCGACCTTGTAGCTTGTTCATTGACGCCTCCGATTGCTCATTTTGACGGCAGCGCTGCAAGCCGGCGCCATGCGCATTTGTGCCTATATGCACGGAGTGCCAATTGGAACACACTTTCAATCAAATACGACTGTGGGGACGCCCCGCTGAGCGAATCACATTCGCTCAGGAGCCATGGCCCCGCTTGGATACCTCATAAATCGCTAATGAAGGAGTTAATACGATGAGCGCCGTTCTGCAGGAAGTCTCCACATCGGATCCGATTTCACGTTTTCTCGCCGCTCCCAAGAAGCTGCTTATCAACGGCAGATGGGTTGCTGCCGCATCCGGCAAGACCTTTGAGGTCAGGAATCCGGCGACCGGCGATGTAATCGCGCGTGCGGCCGAGGGCGACAAGGCGGACGTGGACGCTGCGGTAATCGCCGCCCGCCGCGCCTTTGAGTCCGGCGCGTGGCCAGCGCTCACGCCCTCGGAACGCGGCAAGATCATCTGGCGCATCGGCGATCTCATCGCCAAGTATGCCGACGAGCTTGCAGAGCTCGAATCGCTCGATAACGGCAAGCCGATGACGGTTGCCAAAGCGGCCGACGTGCCGCTCGCTGCGGATATTTTTCAATACATGGCCGGCTGGTGTACCAAGATTGAAGGCAAGACCATTCCGCTCTCCGTCCTGTATACGCCCGGGGTGAACTATCACTCCTATACGCGCGCCGAGCCGATCGGCGTTGTCGGGCAGATCATCCCTTGGAACTTCCCATTGCTGATGGCGGCGTGGAAGCTTGCTCCGGCACTGGCGACCGGCTGCACGGTGGTGCTCAAGGTGGCCGAAGAGACGCCGCTCTCGGCGTTGCGCCTGGGCGAGATTCTGCAGGAAGCTGGACTGCCTCCCGGGGTCGTGAACATCATCACGGGCTTCGGCGAAACGGCGGGCGCGGCGCTCGCGGGCCACCCGAACGTGGACAAGGTCGCCTTCACCGGCTCGACCGAAGTCGGCAAGCTGATCGTGAAGGCCGCGGCGCATGACTTGAAGCATGTCTCGCTCGAATTGGGCGGCAAGTCGCCGAACATCATTCTCAAGGATGCCGATCTCGAGGTCGCGATTCCGGGCGCGGCCAGCGCGATCTTTTTCAATCACGGGCAATGCTGCTGCGCAGGCTCGCGCCTTTATGCCGAAAAGGGTATTTTCGATCAGGTGGTCGAAGGCATCGCGAAAGTGGCGGGCGCCATCAAGCTTGGACCCGGACTCGATCCGGCGACCGAGATGGGCCCGATGGTCTCCGAGACGCAGCGCAACCGAGTGTGCGGCTACCTGGAGGCGGGCAAGAAGGAGGGCGCCCGGGCGGTTGCTGGCGGCAAGGCGCGCAGTGGCGCGGGGTACTTCGTCGAACCGACGGTGTTCGTGGACACCAAGCCGGACATGAAGATTGTGAAGGAGGAGATCTTCGGGCCGGTTGTCACGGTGACGCCATTCTCGGAGATGAACGCCGACCTGGTGCGCGAGGCCAATGACAGCGTTTACGGCCTGGCGGCCGGCATATGGACGCGCGATGTGAGCAAGGCACACGCCCTGGCAGCGCAGCTCAAAGCTGGGACCGTGTGGATCAATTGCTACAATATCTTCGACGCCGCGCTGCCGTTCGGCGGCTACAAGCAGTCCGGTTGGGGCCGCGAGATGGGTGAGGCGGTGTTGGAGAATTATCTGAGCACCAAGGCCGTGACGATTCGCCTCTGAGTCCTGTAGTAAGTTGCACGGCGACCCCACCCGCGGGCGGGGTCGCCGTGATTCAAGGTGAGTGCGGATCGGCAGCGATGCGCATCGCAATTAGCGTTGCGCGTAGCGCGGCGGCAGCCGCAGGAAAACCTCTTGAGCCCTATGCAACGCGACCGACCTCGCATGGAGCGCACCGGGCCAACCTGCGCCCGGCCACCTGAAGCTGCGCCCGCCGTGCAACTGCACGCCGCGCGGCGAACATTTACAAGGCGCGCGTAGGCCCGCCGCACCCGATCCGTGAAGATTCCTGAGATTCTGCAGGTCGAGACACCCCACTCTCCGGGAGCTCTTGCCAGCGTGCTCAACGTCATTGCCCAGGCTGGGCTTGTTTTGGAGCATGTAAGCAGTGTGCACCGCGACCAAGACCGCACGCTCTGGGAGATCACCGTTGAGACCGACCCTGACACGCACGTTGGACTTGTCGAGCGCTTGAATGCGTTGCCGACGGCACGTTTCGTCGGCTGGTCAGACCGGGTTTTCGATCGCCATCGCGGCGGCAAGATCGAGATGCGCTCGCGGGTTGCCATTTCCACGCAGCAGATTCTGCGTGACATCTATACGCCGGGCGTTGCGCGCGTGTGCCTGGCGATCCGCGCGGCACCGGAGAAGGTGTTCGACTTCACCTATCTGGGGCGCGCCGTGGCGATCGTGACCGACGGCTCGGCCATACTGGGCTTGGGAAACATCGGGCCGCGGGCGGGACTGCCGGTAATCGAAGGAAAGGCGGCGCTCTTTGCCGCGCTCGTTGGAATCAGCGGCATTCCAATCCTGATCGAGAGTGGTGCAGTCGATCACTTCGTCGATGTCGTCTGCTCGATCGCCCCTTCTTTCGGTGCGATTCAGCTCGAGGATATCGGTGCGCCGCGCTGTTTTGAGATCGAACAAAAGCTGCGCGCGCGCTTGCCGATGCCCGTGCTGCACGATGATCAACATGCCACCGCCGTCGTCGTGCTCGCCGCGTTGTTAAATGCCACTCGGCACACCGGAGCGTCCCTCGATGCGCTTACCGTCGGCGTTGTTGGGCTGGGTGCCGCAGGTCTGGGCATTGCCCGCTTGCTGCATGCGCACGGCGCTAAGCGGCTGCTTGGAACGGATCTGCGCGCCGAGGCGCTCGGGCGTCTGGTCCAGCTAGGCGGTCACCGCGACAGCCTTGAGGGAATTCTGAGGCGCGCGGATGCTGTGATCTGCGCCACCGGCGCCAGGGAGCTGATTGCACCGGAACGAGTGCGCCCCGGCCAGATCATCTTTGCGCTATCCAATCCAGATCCCGAAATCGAACCGTCAGCTGCGCTTGCGGCGGGCGCTGCCGTGGCGGCCGATGGCAAGAGCATCAACAATGTCCTGTGCTTTCCGGGTCTGTTCGATGGCGCGCTGCGCGCGCGGGCGCGCGCGTTTACCGATGCAATGCTGGTCGCCGCCGCTCAGGCCCTTGCCGCAGCCGCACCCGCCGGGCAGCTCTTGCCAGACCCGCTTGGATATCACAGTGCATGAGCGTGTCTCGCAGGCCGTGCAGGCGGCAGTCGCATAGTTGCAGCGGAATCAACCTGTGAGGATGCGCTAGCGGATCCCGGTTCTTCCCAGGGAACTTGGCGACCCCCTGCCATCGCTGCCAGTGGCGATTCCTTTAGCGTAGAGGTTTGCGGTGCCCAGGGTCGGAATATCGCGCTCCTAGCGTTCGCTTGGCACATCTGCAACGTCAACCTTCTGGGAGATGTTACGGTCAGCGTTGCGACGGTGATCGGGTCGATACTTTCCATTGCAATGAGCTGAAGCGTTACGCGACTGTTTGATGTATTCGAGCGCACAGCGCCGTGAAATACGCACTTTCGCGGGAAGGCGTTGCATTCGGTTGCAGATGGTCTGCAAGGTGTTAGCATGCGCGGGGGTCGGGGCATGGCGCAGTCTGGTAGCGCATCTGCTTTGGGAGCAGAGGGTCGCAGGTTCAAATCCTGCTGCCCCGAGATCGATCCGGATGGTCCCGATAGCGCCCTGGGAATTGCAAGTTAGCCGCCAGCTGCGCCAGGGGGCTTGTCGGCGGCCGTGTTGCTTGGTTACCGTATCGGTTTAATTGTGACTTGAGTTAGGGCGCACGCTGGTCGGCGCGCCATAAGTCCTTGTTTTTGGAGGGCGCCCGTAGCTCAGGCGGATAGAGCATCGGCCTTCTAAGCCGAGGGTCGCAGGTTCGAGTCCTGCCGGGCGCGCCAGCTGAGGTGCTAACCGGGCAATGGTGGACGTAGCTCAGTTGGTAGAGCCCCGGGTTGTGGTCCCGGTTGTCGTGGGTTCGAGCCCCATCGTCCACCCCATTTGAAAGTTGAATGCGGGCCGTTAGCTCAGTTGGTAGAGCAGGAGACTCTTAATCTCTTTGTCGTAGGTTCGATCCCTACACGGCCCACCACTCTGGTGCTGCGTCTCAGACTGACGCCATGCGGCACGTTGCGCAGACGTCATCCGCTCTCGAGTTGACTAACAGATGGCGGCTTGATTGTGGGCGTATTACCCGAGCGAGCAATGTTGGGTGTTGCCTGAACCGATGCGTGCGGTAGGCAATTCATGCGCGAAAACTGCAGCGGTCGCTACCGGGTAGCCAATTAAGTTGCCGAGCGCAGTAGCGAGAAATTGCAATGACCAGACAATTTCTACGTGATCAAGCTGACATGTGAACGAGCAAGGTACTACACAGAGCGACAGATATGCGGCATTTCCAAGTCGACGCCCATCGATCTGCGAAGCCAGCACAGTCCCTCTCGATGTTCCGGAAAGTAAGTGATTCTCGCGAGTCGTTCATTACTACACAGCACATCACCGGCTTCTTGAGCGAGTATCTTCGCGTTCTCAAATTCCTTAAAAAGTCGGATGTCAAAGAGAAGGCCGCGAGATCGTCGTCCGCCAGTGCGCGAATGGGAAACGTGCCGCTAACCACGCGCCGCAGGGCGGTTAAAATGAGCGGCACGTCGACCGACGCTCGCCGCCGCCCGGTTCTTTCCTTACTCGCCGCCAACAAGAGGTAGCCAATGAGGGCTGCACCTGCAACCAAGCGGGTACTGCTCGTAATTTGTCTACGGACAATATTTTCTAATGATCGCCCGAAGAGATGTTCGGCGCCACCAATCTTGCCGATGTTCCAAATCCAATTAGGGCCATGCCATTGAGGGTTTCGAATCGCCTTCTTCATCCTCTCAATGTCATATGCATGGATCTCCAGTGTATGGCCGGAGAGCTCTCCCCACGCGTAACAGCTTGTGGGGTTGAGTGCAACGACGTCGATATCGCTGTCTTTTCTAAAATGCTCACCCTCGAAGGCGGCGCTGCCCGTTACTCCGATTGCCTGGACATTCGGCAGGATACGTAGGACCTGCTGAAACAGCTCGGCTTTGTCGTAGACCCCCATGTTTGCACCAATCGACGTTGCGGACGCAGTGATTAGCTAATGCAATGGCACTATGTTCAGCGTCTTGTGGAAAAATGGGAATCATGCACCGCAACACTAAACCTCGCATGATCATGAGGATCCACGGTTTTCGCGCGGGAAGGGCTCCTCGGGAGCACCGGCGTTCAGAAATCGGCATAGCTTCGGCCAGCCGTCGCCTTCAAAAACACTGAACTCAAGGAAATGCTCTTGTCGCTTGCCGCAAAAGAAATGTCTGACTCTGCGGTCGTAGTCCAAATAGGCTTCGCGAGCACTGGCATGTTTTAAAAAGAGGTGGAAATAGATTTCATTAAAATGGCTGCCGAAATGAAACTCGACCCCTCTCGCGAACGCTGCCTTGATCTGCTCGAAGCCCGATAGGTGGAGCATCTTTTGCGCTTGACGGTTGAAAGACTCAAGCCAACTTTCCATTGGCCGCGTCGTATAGATGAACTTTGAGTTGGGGAACATATGAAAGTACTTTTCGAAGGATGCGCAAACCGGGAGGTCCGTGAACGCGTCGAAAAGGGGTAGATCAGCGTCTGATATCAAGTCGTTCGTCAGGGGATTCGTCCAGTGCAGCGTGCGCAGCCCTAAGACACTCAGGGCGGTGGCCAAGGACGTGGTCCCGGTTCTGGATAGGCCAATGCCGAAAACTTTCGGCTTGTGAAAATCCGGAAAACGAGGTTTGGCCATGGTCTCGGCCACAGCGCGCAGGCTTGACGCGATATTGTCTGTTGCATCGGCAGTGCCGATCCGCCTTGCGGCAGTCCGGAATCCGAGTCGATCCCTCAGTGCGAGCTTGATCCGCGCGCGCAACGTGTTGATTGCGGCCGTTTCTTCCGTCGTAGGCGGAGCGGGCAACTGCTCGAGCCGCTGCAACAATGCGATCCTGACTTGAGTAAGCCGCCAGCCCTCATGCAAGAGCGGCGCCTCGGCAAAAAGACTCTCGAGTGATTCCAAATTGGCGGCGTGTTGCATGTAGATTGCAAACGCTGCTCGAGCCTCGTCAAATTGTCCTAACGCCGCCAAAATCCGCGCCTTCAACGTGAATAAGACCGGCAACTCGGCATCGGCAAACAGGCTTGCGCGAAATTCCCGCAATGCCTCTGTGTGCTCTTCCTTGGCGCAGAGCACGCGCATCAGCGTTTGAAGCGCCGGCAACATCCATGGGTCGACTCGAAGGATTTGTCGCAGATCCGCCTCCGCATCATGATAGCGGCCAAGTTCCAGCAGCGCCGTGGCCCTCGCGGTCTGCCAGTGCGAAACCGCGGCATGTTCCGGGAAAGCGGCGAGCACATCATCCCAGTGTTGTAGGGCGGTGCTCCAAGTGCGGCACCGCATTGCGGATTGAGCGCGGCTGATCGACGTAAACGGCTGCCGAGGAGCACTTCGATTGGCCTCCTCAAGGCTCGCGGCGGCTTCCGTGGTGCGTCCGAGTTCCTCGAGCACGCGTGCTTGCGAAGCTAGCCAGAAGGCGCTCTTGTGCCGTGCAAACGTTGATATCACCTGGCTCCAGCGCGCCAACGCGAGCTTCCAGTGCCCACGCTGCATCGCGATTTGCGCTAGACCGATAAACCCCGCGGGTCGCTCCGGAAAGTGCTCTGCCAAGATGCGGAACACACTCTCTGCCGCAGTCACGAACCCCAGTTTTTGCAAGAGCTCGCCGCAGCGCCTGGCGGAATCCAGCGTCGGCTCAAGGGAAATAGCCTCCAGGTGTGCCGAAGTCGCCGCGCCAGTCAACGCCGTGGGAAGTCCCCCGATGACGAGTCGTACGGAATCAGCCAGGCTTTTCTGCATGGTTGGTCGTTCCAAGCATTTGCCACTTAGGATTATGAGTTAAGTGAAATACTGGTTGACGCGATATTGAGCGTCCACGGTTGCCCGCACCGACTGCCTTGCGCTTATGCAGCGCGGCTTTGCTCGCGTCGGCGACCAAGCCACAGCAACGGCCGCGCCGCCCTGCTGAACCTGGATGCTCGAATTCGCCGCCGGGTGCGGCCTGGACCGTCGGTGTAAAGGCATGAGCCGCCTCTGCCAGCCCCGGCATCAATATTCAGGGTTTCACGACCAAGGACACGATCGATATTAGACCTTCGTGGGGGAGGCGTACCATGCGTTGATGAGCGGCGATCGATTCGTGCTCGGCGCTCACGGCCTGGATTCCGGCCCCCTACTGCAGCCGGATCCCGCAGGGTTGAGTAGTCACGGTTTCCATGCGAGCGCGTTTACCGATTATGGCCTCGCTCATGCGAGCATCGTGATGCTCAAGTAATGCTCGCCACGGGGTCGAACATCTTTAATCTGCTACCAAACTGCTACCAATTCCAACCGACCTCACCTGACGTTGCGTGACGACGGCAACGCGTAACGGAGTGATTTTTCCGAATTTGATGTTCTGTGAGGTCATGTGCGTTTACGCGGGGTTAACCTCTTAATCTCTTTCTCGTAGGTTCGATCCCTACACGGCCCACCGTTTAGATCAAAAATACTTGCGCTTCCTTCAGCTCATCCTTTGCGGCGTGAGCAGGGGTTACTGCTACCACCTTGCTACCATCGCGTGAAAATAGCGTCGCGGCGATTCGCGGGCGATGCCACGGTGAGCCACCCCGTCGCACTGCTGGGCCGCTTATTTCGGCATGCGCTGCGTTATCGCTGAGTCGATTCCAACCCCGTGGCCGCTCGCGCAGCTCGGTCTGCCAACGTTCCACGGCCTCTGTATCCACCGTGCGCAGGCGCTTGTGAGCCCAGGTGTTCTCGATGTGAGTGCGAGATGTCGATAGTCCCTTTGTATTGCTGAGGGAATAGCCTGGCACATATTCAGCGGCAATCGGCCACGGTTCCCCGTTCGGCGCAACGGCCGGTCGCGCGTTAAGTGAAATACTGATCGACGTAATATTGAGCGTCCGCGGTCGCTAGCACCTTGCGCTTGTGCAGCGCAAATTTGCTCGTGTTGGCGACCAGGCGCAGCAACGGCCCTGAACCGCATGAATCACACAGCGAGACAGGCAATAGAGCCGGCGGCGTTCGAGATGCTATCACCCGCGCTTCCAGCCTCGGCTGGCACCGGAGCGCGCTGCCTGCCGAAGGGCCCACACAGGCGGCTGAAAATTCTTGAATTGATGTGGGATCGCGCGGACACGCCATGCGATGACCGCGCAGCAAGTGCGCTAGTACTGCTGCGCGAAGAAGCGCCGGGCTGAAGTTACGTGCGCTAAACTTGTCTGGGGCCAAACCGGCTTTGCGCGGAGAATAGCTCTTGAACGCCGAGGCGGGTATTTTCGCCGCTGCTCACGGGTCTGCCTCAAACGCACTGACGATCGACTTCGGCGCTGGGGGCGCTTCGGACCCGTTGTACGCCAAGGATGGCGGCCCGCTCGACACGAATTCCGGCCGATGACAGGGATTGAAAGCGAGCTTCGGTTCAATCAGGTTTTTGCGGGCGGCGATTATATTTTGGAACTCGACCTCCGCCCATATTTGAAGCCGCCCGCGCCCGCCTCCCAATTACTGACAGTTTCCGTGAATGGTGTTGTAGTCGGCCGGTCTACAGTCATGCGTCGTGGCCGATTCGGCTACCGAATCCCGTCGGCGGCATTTGCCGACAGGCAGAGCACCTCGATAATGTTCTCTCATCCCGATGCGGTTCGGTTGCGTGATTTTGGTCAGTGCCGCGATCAGCATCTGCGGTCTTTGTCGCTCTCGCGACTCAGGCTTTCGCGCATCCGCGATGGCGCGTCGGGCGATCGAATCGGCGGGACAGGCGGCATCGCGACCCCGGAACTGCTACGCCTTGTGAACATGCCGCTTGATCAGTTTATTTTGAGGTTCGAAAGTGTCGGCGACAATTGTGAATTCGGAGTGGTTCAGCAACGCTGTGGTGTCGAACCGTTTTTGAGTCTGTTACCTTTTGGGGGCATAAGGCTTCGGGATTTGTTGCGCGCGTTGGATAACGACATGCGAGATTTTGGGGATCTCGCAAATGTTGAAGTGTCTTTGCACGACGATGCTAGGCCGGAGTTCCTCGTCCGTGAGAAACGCTACAAAGCAACCTTTCACACGTCGCGCTTTAAAGGCGAAATTGATGCGGAGCGGCTGCGCGCGTCCGAGTCGGAAAGACTTGTGTATTGTGCGCGAAAGTTCGTCAACAGCTTGCAAAGAGGAAACAAAATATTTGTCATCAAGCGCAATGAGCCATTGGAAGAAGATGAAATTCTCCCGCTGTATGCGGCACTATCCTCGTATGGGCGTAACACGGTTTTATGGATAGTTCCTGCGGATGCAGAGCATGCATCCGGAACCGTGGAGATGGTCTTGCCGGGGCTTCTGAAGGGATTCATCGCGCGGTTCGCCCAATACGACAGAGCCCGTGATTTATTGCTCAATGACTGGTTGGAAGTTTGCGCGAACGCCTACCGACTTGGGCTCGTCGAGCAGGCGCCCTTCGAGCGACCTGACCCGCATGAGTAAGTCTGAGAACACTCCGGCTTAGCGGCACTGCGCCGCAAGAAGATTCATTTCCAGATCAATGTCAGGCCACGACGGTCCAGCGAGCTCCCCCAGGCGCATCCCGGTGAAGATCGCCACGCGCAGGAGTACGCGCGTGTCCGCGGCATCGAGCATCGCGGCGATCTGATCCGGCGTCCATGCCGTGATGTGGGATTTCGGCTTGACCTTGATGGCCACGGACACAGGGTTGGAATCGACCCAGCGATAACGCAGCCCATGGCGAAATAGACGGCCTAGCAGCCCTACCGCGTGGCTTATTGTGGCGTCGCCCACTGGGTCGCGCAGCTCGGTCTGCCAGCGCGCGTGCATCGCCAGAGGCCACGGACCGCAAACCGACGCTCGCAGAGCTGTTCGAGCGAGCAGGCATCAAGCGTACACGGGACTCTTGAATTGACGCCATCGGCGCTCGCCCGTCGGATCAGTTAGAATCCCTCAAAAGCGCCGCGCGACCTTGAGATCCGTGCCCGTGATCGCAAGACGATTGTCATGCGCCGCGAGTAGCATTGGCGAGGATTGGCAAACGAATGTGCTGAAGAGTATTTTGCGTAGCGCAAAGGGAAACACCTTTCAGCGCATAAGAAATTCAGAAAGAGCACTTCATGACAACAAGGGGAGCAGACAGTGATTAAGTCAAATGGCAAATTCCTAGCTGTATTGGCCGCGGGAGCCGCCGTGGCGATCGCCGGGGTAGCGATGGCGCAGCAACCAAGCCCAGAGACGATGAAACCGCGCTTCGTGGTCCTGCCAGCGACGGGCGCCGAAGGCATCCCGCCCCCGGCAGGAGGGATTCCGACCTGGACCTACACCTTGAACGCGAAGCCCGTCCCGGTGGTGGGGGCGGCGCCTAGCACGGCCACCACCACGGTGCCCGTGTTCTTGATTCCGATCCATATCCACGTCGGCGGAATGAACTTTAATCCGAACACCCTTCAGTCCAATGGCAAGTCCGCTACTGCCAATACCCGGGGATCACCCATTTTCCAGAAGAGTGTTGACTAGATCCAGAATGGAGTCGATCTGGGTAAGTCGCAGTACAACGATGCCGTCCAGCGCGCGAGCTTCTATGGCATCACCACGAATATGCATTGGCACACCGTGCTTGGGACGCCCACCGTGCTGCCGACGCAGACCATCGCCGTTCCCGCAGCGCACGGCAGTGTCCAAAACTGCACCCCCATAGGTCCTGCGACTTGCGGAGTCGTTCGACATCAACTTCTTTAATGGTAAGCTCGCGGCGATTATTGCGAAATTCCCGCAAATCACGCCCAGCTCGATCCCGATCTTCGTCATTTACGACACCTATTTATACGAAGGTTCCTTCTCGACTGGCTGCTGCATTGGCGGATACCATTCATACGGCCTAGGAACATCACCAAGTACTGCCTACTCGGTGTTCAGCTATGTCGGCGCGTCTGGCGACTTTTCACAGGATGTGTCGGCGCTGTCGCACGAAGTCGGCGAGTTGCTGATGGATCCGTTCGCCAACACCCCGTCGGGGTGCAGCGACGGTGGGCTGCTCGAAGTGGGCGACCCGCTGGAAGGCGACGCGAACTACGGCGACTATCCGTACACGGTTGCAGGCTTTACCTACCACCTTCAGGACCTGGTTCTGATCACCTATTTTGGTGCTCCGTCCACCACCTCCCTGTTGAGCCAGTGGACTTTTCAGGGCACAACCGAGAGCGTTTGCTCGAACGGCTCCTGACATTGAAAGCATCGGTGGACCCGGGCTTCCGAAGGCCCGGGTCCACCGACGCCATGAACTACTCCTTGCGAAAGACCGCGCCCGATTAGGGTGCCGCGCACCGATCGGTGCTCCGTTGCCCTTCGCTACGGAAGAAGATCGGGCGCGCTGCTCCTTTCAGCCGCGCGCAACGACTTCCACCGTATCGCAGGGTTCGATCTTTAAAAGACGCGCATAGTGCTGTGCGAGGCATTAAATCGTCAGCACCGCGCTCTCCCGCGTCGCCATAGCGTCGCAGGGTAAGGAAACAAAGATGCGAAGACTTGAGGCTCTGGCCTTCGTGCTCAATTGGCGTGGTCGCCTTGACCCGAATTCCTTGTGCAGATACTGCGGTGATCACCGCTCTCGGCGCCCTCTTTAGATTCATCGACTTCGGGAGCGAAGTTAACGAGCAAATGCAAATACAAAAGGAGCGGCAGCTGCCGTCGGCGTGACTGCGAGCAATGAAAAAATGTTTTCGCCCGGTGGCGCCGCCTCCTCAAAAGCGCGCACCGCCCTGCGTCACGATGCAAGAGACTTGAGGTTACATAATGTCAGTGAAGCGGCATCGTGGAATCAACAGGATCGCGTCTCTAAAATTTTACATAAACGAGCGCGAACGCGCAGCCCGCCCGATACGATGAAATTATCACTTTAAGTCACATCGGCGGTGCACTACAGTACGTCCATTACATAAACAGGGGGCGTTCCGCCTTCTCCAAAAACAGGCGCCGGTGCGGTGCGCATCGATCAATGGACGCCGACCGCAACGCCGCACATCAATTCCGAACGCCTTTCCGCACATCAGTCTGCTAATACAATTTATTAGGGAGCAAGAAGATGAAGACTCATTGGACACTCGCCATCGCGTTGTCAATATTGTTGTCAACTACCGCCTTCGCATCAGCGCAGAGTTCAGTCATCCCGAACAACACGCCTAGCTTTGTAGCAACGACGAAGAATCTTGGCCCGGCAAATTCGGCTGAGGTCATTGACGTCAGCGTTTGGCTGAATCTGCACAACCGGAGCGAGATGAATTACCTGGTCGGGAGCCTCTACGACCGCAACTCCGCCAGTTACCGCCAATGGCTAAAGCTTGCGAATGTGGTGGCCAAATTTGCACCCACAGCGCAAGAGGCCGCAACGGTAGCGGAGTTTTTGTCCGCGCATAAGCTGTCGGTGGTCAAAGTCGACCCCGATAACTTCGTGGTGCGAGCGCAGGGCACGATAGCAAATGTCGAGAAAGCCTTTCAGGTACAAATCGGCACTTTTAAAGTGAACGGTCAGGTGTATCGCGCCAACACCGCCGACCCTTCTGTTGAAGGCCCGGCGGCAGCGCTCGTACAGGCGGTAGGTGGGCTCGACAACCTTGCGTATACGCATCCCTACACGCAGCGAGTAGCCCTCAATCATGCGAGCGCCGTTTCTCCTCCTTCAAGTCCTGGCACCTTCATCGGGGACGTCTGCTTCCCCGGTCCGACGACAGAGACCTACAACACGAACGGAACCTATCCGATCGCAACCTACAAAGGCAACGGCTATAACTCAACCACCACAGGTTGCGGCTACACGCCTCCGGAGATTCAGGCGGCCTACAATTTGACGGGGCTGTACGGAGAGGGGTTTGACGGCACGGGACAAACGATCGTCATCATCGACTGGTGTGGCTCGCCGACGATCAAGGGTGATGCGAACGCCTTTGCCGCGAAGTTTGGCCTGCCGCCGCTCACCGCATCGAACTTCCATATTCTCAACTCCGGAACGGTACCAACGTGCGCAGCACCGGACCCGGAAATCAACATCGATGTCGAATGGGCTCACTCCATAGCACCCGGCGCCAACATTGATCTCGTGGTGCCGCCGTCGGCTAGCTTTCAGGATGTCGACAATGGCGAGCTGTATGCGCTTGAAAACAACTTAGGCAACGTCATTTCGGGCAGCTATGGAAGCGAAGAGCTCTACACGCCGACTTCGGTACTGGGTGTGGAGAGCGCAATCAACGAAATTGCGGCTCTCATGGGCGTGTCTGCCAATTTCGCCTCCGGCGACTACGGTGACTACACCTTTGACGCTGGTTTGCCCGCTTCAGTCAGCGCCCCGGCCGATTCTCCGTACGCGACGGCGGTGGGCGGCGTGAGTCTCGCGTTAAACACGAATAACACGATAGCTTGGCAAGGCGGATGGGGCACCAATGAAACGCTCCTCGACGACGAGGGCACCATCTTTGATCCGCCGCTCAACTTCGGCTTCGCATTTGGCGCGGGCGGAGGCCCCAGCGCGGTTTTCTCGAAGCCGTCATTTCAGAGCTCCATACCCGGGCCGTACCGCCGGCTGCCGGACATCGCTTGGCTCGCTGACCCATTCACCGGCGGCGTGATCGCGATTTCCGAGCCGTTCGTTTCTCCCGCTTTGGAATGGACGGTGTACGGCGGCACGAGCCTTGCAACCCCGATGTTTTCCGCATTGTGGGCAATTGCCAATCAGGAGGCCGGTGCGCCGCTCGGGCAAGCCGCACAGTACCTGTATTCCATGCCCGCAGGGACGATCACGGATGTGGTTCCTGTGACGTCGACGAGCAACGTTACTGCGAGCATCCGGGAATCATCTACCGTTACTGACCACTACACTGCGGCCGAAGTGGCAGCGCCACTGGAGACTTCGACCAAGTTTGTCAGCGCACTTTGGAATTATCCCGACGTCGAGGACACCGTATACGTCATTACCTTCGGCACGGACAGCGGTCTTAAGACTGCGCCGGGCTGGGACGACGTGACGGGCTTGGGGACGCCTAACGGGCAGGCGTTTGCCGATCACTTTAACCCGTCCAACTAGGCTCCCGGCGGCAAGAGCTATGAAAATGCGCGAGGCCTGACAAGCCTCGCGCATTTTTTTTCGGGAGCGACAGCAAGAGCTTTACGCTGAGTAAGCGCTACAGCGAGCGCGCTAGCCTACCGGCATTGAGTTCGAGATCGGCTGGCAACGTCCGGTTATGCAATGCTCCAGCCTTCTTGCCGGTCTGATACTGCTACCAACCTGAGCGGATCTCACAAGACCCCAGATGACATGCGAAGGTGGTAATCCGCGAAGAGCACATCGTCGCATGTGCTACAGCGTCACCTTGGTTTACGTCGGGATAACCTCTTAATCTCTTTGTCGTAGGTTGGATCCCTACACGGCCCACCATTTGCTGCAACCACTTATGCGTCCGCGGCGCCGGACCTGGCGGGTAGCTGCGTCACCTTGCCATGGCTGTAGAGGAGCGCTGCCGAATTGGTTGGCGAGTGTGTTCATTGCGGACACCACTACCAACGCTACAACTAGCCTAGAACCTATCTCAAAATCATTTCGTAGTGGCATGTAGTGCCGTAAAATCACCTGTGTGCTGAGACTGCGCGAAGAGCAATGGCAACGGATTCGCGAGCACTTTCCGGAGGAAAATGTTCCGGACAGTCATCCCGGTCGCAAACCCATCCCAACGCGTCGAGTCCTCGAAGCGGTGCTGTGGATTCTCAACACTGGTGCCCAGTGGCACATGCTTCCGCAAGGCTACCCGAACTACAAGACTGTGCACCGACGCTTTCAGCAGTGGTGCCGCGAAGAGGTATTGCGCAAGGTGCTGACGGATCTTGCCAACACGCTGCGCGAGGCAGGGGAGATTGACGAGTCGGAGTGCTTTATCGATGCCACCTTCGCATCGGCCAAGGGCGGCGGTGCACAGATTGGGCCGACGCGACGCGGAAAAGGCGTGAAAATCATGGCGATTGTCGATCGTCACGGTTGCCCCTGTCGGTGAGCACTTATGCTGCAAACCACCATGAGGTCACCTTGGTACAGCTGAGCTTCGACTTCTACATGATCGAAGCGAAGCCCGAGAACCTAATCGGCGATCGCGCGTACGACAGCGATCAGCTTGATGCGCAGCTTCGCAGTGAAGGCGTTGAGATGATTGCGCCTCACAGATCCAGCCGCAAACGCAAGACCCAGGATGGCCGACGGTTGCGCCGCTACGAGCGGCGCTGGATCGTCGAGCGATTCTTCGCCTGGATTCAGTGGCGTCGTCGCCTGCTGGTGCGATGGGAATTCTACCCACGCAACTTCCTCGGCTTCGTGCAGCTCGCGTCCATCTGCATCCTACTTCGGCACTTTTGAGATTTTGAGATAGGTTCGAGTCTCCGTAGGCGTTGGCAATGCAATTAATGCCAGCGGCGAAGTGGCCGGGACAGCAAGTGGTCCACAGAAGAATTGTCCGGTGATCTCTTCACTGTCGTTAATCGCTGTTGCCTGGATGGGTTTGGAGGCTTCCTTGCGATTGTCGTCGCCAAGCATTGGGCCGCTCAAGCAACCCTAAGGCTCGGGGAACACAAAAGCATTGGCTCGCAACAGTGCCGGCCGTTTGCCTGCGCGGTTAAGTAAATTCGCCGTCGGCGTGCGCCGACATTTGCAATTCAGATTTGTCCGCGCTTTACTCGGCTCACTTAAGGGCAAACCCGTCGTGAGGCGGGGACGCAAAGCTTCCGGTCTTGAGAGCCTAGCTGGCTTTTGAAGAAAGCGGGGTTGCCGGTCGATTGTTACCACTTCGTGGCGTTGACCGTCAGTTCTTCGATGCGTTCGTGAGCGCTCTCATTGATTGCGACCTGCAGCCCAAAAGGCTGTCATCAGGGTGATCACGAATGTTGAAATCAATTGCACGCACTGAGCTTTGTCTCTGGCAACCTCGTCGCAAGAGTCCCCCCAGGCTCTGCACGCATCCGACGTCGCCAGCTCCTCACGCGGAGCGGATAAAGCGAGTGCTCTTGGCGGCCTTGATAGCAGGAATGACTTCTGGATGCGGTAGTGACGATTCGTCGGCATCGGGAAATACTCTCGACGCATCGTATGGCCACACACCAACGACGCATTCGCCCTCCACATCCACCAGCACATCAGCCGGCGGAGTGAGCCACACTATGAGCTTCACCGATGCCGCGCGGTTACTCGAACAGGCGACATTTGGGCCGACGCCGAGTGAGGTGCAACGGGTCGCGGCCCTTGGGTTCGATGCCTACATCGCGGAGCAGATCGCAAAGCCCGCCCTTGGCTACTCGGGATTCACCTATGTTCCGGTGATTGCTGCGCCGAACTGCCGCCAAAATGCATGCGCGCGCGACAATTACTCGGCCTTTCAAGTGCAGCGCCAGTTTTTCGAGAATGCACTGACCGGCACTGACCAAGTGCGCCAACGTGTCGCGTTTGCCCTGTCGCAGATATTCGTCGTCTCCGATGAAAAGGTTCACGGGGCTTACGGCATGGCCGCGTTCCAGAACCTTTTGCTCAATGACGCCTTTCGAAATTTCCGCCAGGTGATCGAGGACGTAACGCTAAGTCCCGTAATGGGCGACTACCTCGACATGGCGAAGAATGCAAAGTCAGACGCGCTCACCGGCACTGCGCCGAATCAAAACTTCGCACGCGAGCTGCTGCAGCTGTTCTCAATTGGAGTCAACAAGCTCAATGCAGATGGATCATTGGCGCTCGATGCCAACAACCGGCCACAGCCGACGTATGATCAAAACGTCATCGCAGGCTTCTCCGCGATCTTTACCGGATGGACGTTCCCGCCGCTACCACGGGCAGCATCGACGTGGAATAACCCGACCAACTACCAAGGCATGCTGGTTGCGTTTGCCGATGAGCATGAACCGGGCACAAAGCTTCTACTCAATGGCGCAAGTGTTCCGGCGGGACAGACCCCCGAAGCCGATCTCAAAGTGGCGCTCGATGCCGTATTCAATCATCCAAACGTGGGTCCTTTTATCGGTAAGCAGCTGATACAGCATCTGGTTACGAGCAACCCCAGCCCGGCATACGTGGCGCGTGTTGCAGCCGTGTTCGCAGACAATGGCCAAGGAGTCCGCGGCGATCTTGCGGCGGTGGTCAAAGCAATACTCGGTGATGTGGAAGCGCGTGGCGATGCGCCGTCTCAACCCGATGCCGGGCACCTGCGCGAGCCTGTATTGTTCATCACAGCTTTCATGCGAGCTCTCGGCGGCCGATCCGACGGCGTATTCCTGCGCAACATGGCGTCCGCCATGGGGCAACCGGTCTTTTCCGCGCCCACGGTATTTAATTTTTACCCGCCGGGCTACCTGATTCCGGGTACAGCCACGCTCGGCCCCGAGTTCTTCATCCAGAATGCTGCTACCGCGCTTGTGCGCGCCAACTTTGTCAATAAGCTCACTTTCTGGGGCGGAGCCGCGGCGGATCCAACCGTTAAGGGTAGCTTTGGAACGATTATTGATCTGGGTAGCTTTGCCGGCTCTGGAGGCGCCTCGGCGATTAGCATCATCAAGCAGTTGAACACGCAACTCATGCACGGAAGTCTTTCGATGGCCGCGCAAGACATCATTGCGCGGGCGATCAAGGTGATTCCCACGAGCGACGCTCAAGGGCAGGCGCAGGCTGCGGCCTACCTGATCGCAACCTCCCAGCAGTTCCAAGTGGAGCGCTAAAATGTATCGCAGAGACTTTCTAAAACACACTGGCGCGATTGGCGCAGCGGTTGCTCTCAGCCACCTTGGCATGCTCGCAGCGCGAGCGCAAAGCGTCGGCGACTACAAGGCGCTGGTTTGTGTTTTCCTGGAGGGCGGCAATGACGCTAACAACATGGTGGTGCCGATAGGCTCCTCGAGCTATGCCGCGTACGCCGCGGCACGTACCGTCATCGCCTTACCGCAAAATAGCCTGCTGCCCTTAATTGACGCTGCAGGCACCGCCGACTTCGGTTTGCACCCGGCCCTCGGCGGCGCAAACGGTCTGCAGGCCATGTGGGAAGCGAAACAGCTCGCAATCCTCACCAACGTCGGCACCCTGGTTCGCCCTCTTACCAAGGCTGAGTTTCTGCAACCAGATACGCCAAAACCTGAAAGCTTGTTCTCCCATCTGGACCAACAGCTGCAATGGCAAGCGTCACTTTCGAGCGCGCCGTCAACCACGGGATGGGGCGCAAGGCTCGCCGATCAGCTTGCGAACCTGAATACCAGTGCCAGGATTCCGGCGATGATTTCCACCGCCGGCAATAGCCTGTTCGTTACGGGTAAGGCGAGCCAGGCGCTGACAGTCCCGATAGGCCAATCGTTCGCGCTGAATGGCATCGACACGCACGCGACTGGCATTGCGCGTCTGAACGCGCTGAAAGAGCTGCTCGCAGTAGACCGCGGAACTGACCTCTTGGATGCGGCCCAAGAAGTGATGACCAGCGCCCTTGCGAGCAGCGCGCTACTCGATCCCATCTTGGCCGCTAATAACGCAGCTCTCAATGCTTACTTTGACGGCCAGAGCTCCGACATCGCCAGCCAGCTCCTCGCGGTGGCTAAAATCATCGAGGCCCGGGCATCCCTCGGTGCAAGACGTCAGGTATTCCTGGTCTCGATGGGCTCGTTCGACACGCATGCTGACCAGCTTACTAAGCAGGCACAGCTGTTAGCTGAGCTTGGACCTGCACTCAAGGCGTTTCACGGTGCGATGGCGGGAATTGGCGCCGGCACCAGCGTCACTTCGTTCACGTTGTCGGATTTCTCGCGCACGTACCAACCAAATACAAGCAACGGCTCCGATCACGCCTGGGGCAGCATTCATTTCGTGGCGGGCGACGCCGTTAAGGGCGGCCGCTTTTATGGCACATGGCCCACGCTCGCTCTGGGTAGCGCCGATGACGCAGGTGCAGGCCGTTGGATCCCAACGACCGCAGTCGATCAGTACGCAGCGACATTGTCAGGCTGGTTCGGGGTCGACGCGAACGCCTTGGCACTCGTTCTGCCTAACCTTGCCTCGTTCACGCCGGCCACACTGGGGTTTATTTGATCTCGGCGTGCAGCAACGCTTGCCGCACATGAAGTAATGGCGCGCCGAATCTGTCTGGATCGGCACGGCGCCATTTGAGCGTGTGGCGATTCAGCGATCAGGAGACCACATTGCCGGAGAATCCTTGGCATGCAGCAACGCCGTGGCATGCATGACACCTTCCTCATCAATCGTACCGCGCGCCAGCATGGCATGGCCGACCGCCGGCGGGGCAGCCTGAAAATTCGCAAACGCCGCGCCGCCTTCGATTTTGATGAGATCTCCCGCACGGTTCGTGAGGGTGATCGCAAACCCGTCAATGCTTTGCACGATTCCGGTGATCTCATGCTGCCCGAGCGGCGGGAAAGCTTGCGTTTCACTGGTGCGAGGCGCAGAGGGGATTGCCGCGCTCGCCCCCAACCCGAAAATAGCCAGCGACTTGTAGCCGCCGACATAGACCTTGCCGTTGGCGACGACCGGGACGATATTCGCATTGCCTCCGGTATTAGGCCAGGTGCCAGGAACGGCTGAGAACAGCGTTCGTCCAGACTCCGCAAATGCATAAAGGCGTAGGTCATGCGTGCTGTCGGCAGGTCGACCGACCGCCCAAATGACGACACTGCCGCTCTGGGTGCCATTTGATGAGACGGTCGTGAAAAACCCTGCATCCTGCGCGCCTTGGACGGCTCCGGAGCTTGCGACGTGGGTCAGGGTCGGTGCGGCGCCGCCCGAGACTTTCCATACCATGGCCTCGCCGCCGCCGCTCGAGACGATTCGGCCGAGACCGTCGGCAGCCGTATAGTACGAGGCGCTACACCAGCAGCCGCCGATCCTGCGGGTCTCGATTGCGCTGCCCGTCGCGCTCGCGGCGTTATTGCGCAGGTTATCGGCATTGAGCAGATACATGATGCCTACTTTGCCGGCTGCTACCGCAAGATTGCTCGGTGCGCCGCTTTGCGGCGGCAGCAATAGCACACCACCTGAGCCGAAATCGCTGTCGTCCTGATCGAGCACGACGTGGCCATAATCGGTGCCTACGGGAGTGAACACACTCTTGACGGTCGACAGATCCGAGGACACCTGCACCACACTTTCGGAAACATTGTTTACCGCGCGGTAGGCGTTGCCGCTGTAATCGGAGTTGCCGGTGACGAAGTAGATGTCGCCGGCGGTGCTCGCGGCAAGTCCGGCGCCCGACATCCAGATCGATGAGAGGTAGAAGCTATCCGTGTCCGCGGCGAGCTTGTTTGTCAATTCGTTAGAGGGCAACGGCGTCAGCGTTCCAGTTTGCCAGCCGAGCAACCAGCCGCGCGACAGATTGGCATTGATATCGCAGAAACTGGCGAACCCTGCGTAAACGTTGCCATTAGCCAATAGCAGGCCGGCACGCTGCCGATGGGCGGCGGAATTGAAAGTGTAGGTCGTGTTGTTGGTGAGCTTTGAGGACGCCGTGATCGCGACGGGCGTCACGGTATCGGTCAGCGTGTCGATGTTGAGTGCGTGCAGATAATGTGCCGGCGTGCTGTTCGCATAGGTGTATGCGATCACGTAAAGAATCTTCGCTGAAAAGTCGATGACCGGCGTCCCGTTGATACCGACAACGGCGGAGTTGTTGCCGCATTGCCCGGGCAGTGCCGACTGCGGCACGGGCGTACCCAGATTCTTCTGCAGCAACACGGCGCCGCTCGCCGCATCCAGCGCATAGACGGTATTATTTTCCGTGGCGACATAGACCACATCGTGCTGCCCCCCTGCGATGCTCTGTCCCATTACGAGCAAAGGCTGCGCATCAACCTGTTCGTCGAGTGTCACCGACGCGAGCAACCCAAATGTAGCGCCACTCACGGCAGCGGGCGTCAGCACGGTTTCAGTGGAATTCCAGCCGGTGCGCAGGTTGTCATAATGATGAGTGGTGACATTCGGTGTTTGCGCCGTTGCGGCGGCAATCACCAAGAGGGCAAGGCAAATCGATGCGCCTTTGCCGAGCTTCCTGACTGACATTCTTGATTCCCCCGCGGTTCTAATTGTTGCGCCGGACTGCGGAGAACAGTCTAACCTGACGGCGCGATGCGGGGGCAGTTAGCGTTGCGCGCATCGCCGCGGCGGCAATTCTAGATCTGGAGAATTGCTCTATTGTTGCAGGGTTGCGTTATGCCCAGTTGCGCGGGGCAAATCGCTTGCTCGCTTTGTCGTGGGCCCTACCCGGCGCAGCAATGGGATCAAAAGTTCGATACGCGCGCCGCTCCGAGCGAGTGCTCGTTTGACTACGCGCCTCCTGCAGTGCCGGGCGCGGGAGCACTACGCGAAACCGTATCTAGCGGCACGAGCACGTGCTTTTGGGAAGAGTCGCCCTTGGCCACGGTCGTGTAGGCATCCACTGCCTGATCGAGCGTCCAAGTCTTGAGTGGGGAGGGCTGCAGCGCGCCTTTCTCAAAGCCGCCGCGCAGCTCATCCAGGATGGCGGCGATCTCTGCGCCCGCGAGCTTCATGGTGTCGACGCCAATCAGCCGCAGCTGCCGATGATAGAAATCGATCAGGTTGAACTCGACGCGTCCGTTGCCGCCGCTCGTGATGGCCACCTGCCGGCCGCCCGTGCGCAGCGATTTCAAGGCCGGCTCAAACATGACGCCGCCGACCGCGTCGAGGGCAAGATCGGCGCCTTGTCCTGCGGTAAGCGCCCTCACTTCGGTGGGAAGGTCTTTGCTCTTGGTGTTGACGAAGCGGTCGGCATCCGAGGGCCGATCGGCTATGTCGGCGCCGATCACGCGCGCGCCTTTGCAGTGCGCAATCTGAATGGCGGCCCGTCCCACGGCACCGAGCGCGCCTGTGACGAGCAGCGTCTCGCCGGCGTTGATGTCCGCCGCCTTGACGAGCGCCAACCAAGCGGCAAGGTAGGGGACGCCAATCGTGGCGGCTTCCTCCATCGAAAGTCGCCGGGGTTTCTCGGACAGCGCGTCGAGATTCGCGAGCACATACTGCGCGTGAGTGCCATCACGACTCACGCCGAAGCCTGCGCCACTGCCCCAGACCTGCTTGCCTTGCCAGCCGGCGCCCGTCACCACCACCCCGGCATAGTCACGTCCGGGAGTGCGCGGTAAGGTTGCCTTGAAGGCGCCCGCAACGTTTTTCACATCGCTCGGATTGATTGCAGCGGCGTGCACCTCGACAAGCGCCTCACCGGATTTGGGGTTTGGCCTGCCGATCTCTTGCAGCGACAGCACCGCCGGCGCACCGAAGGAGTCAAAGCGCAGCGCCTTCATTGTGATCATTCAAGTTGTATCGCGGGGCGGCGGTTCGGTCGATTGGCGGAGGCAGTATTGAGTTGCACGCTGCCGATAGTATGCAAGTTCTTCCTTTGCCGGGTAAACCTTCGAAGCCGATGAGTAATCAGCCAATTGGGTGTTGCTGAGCGGGGTGTGCGTTCATGGCCCCCGCCAGGGATGCGCTTGGCAACGGCCCCATGCAGCCACGAATCTAGTGCTTGGCCGCTTGGCTGGCGTGCGCGCGGAACCGCAGTGCTGCCTGCGCCGTTATCTATTACCTGGGCGTCATTTGGGCAGGAGAAGTAAGTATGCGTGTGTCCTCATTGCAAGCAGCTCTGGTCGCCGCCGTCTTGCTTGGCGGCTGTACGGCTACCGTGACCGCTCCGGGGCCCGGCCCCGTCTATTACGGCGCCGTGGTTGACGTCGCGCCGCCGCCGCCGCAGGTGGTTGAAGTGCCGCCGCCGCGCGTCGGCTTCGTGTGGGCGCCGGGCTACTGGAACTGGAACGGCAGCCGGCACGTCTGGGTCGAGGGGCGTTGGATGCCGCAACGGGCCGGCTACCACTGGTCGGCCGATCACTGGGAACAGTACAACGGCCGCTGGCGCTTCGCGCGCGGCCACTGGGAACGCGGCTAGCAAAGGTAGTGACGGGCGATCGCCTCGCCCGTCGCATCCTTACGGCGTGGTGCCCCCTGCGGCATCGTTGAACGACAGCATCGCGACGCCATCGGAGCGGTTGGTCACCGCGAATGTGGTAATCGAGCTTGGCGCAAGCTGCAGATCCACAGGCCCGAGGAATACGTTCGAAGTACCCGTATAGGCAAAGTAGACCTGATAGCGCCCCGGCACGAGCTGCAAATAAGACGTCGCGGCCTTGTAGGTGAGATCGGAACTCGTCGGCGGCGGCCGATCCAAGTTGCTCGCCAAGATGTCAAGCCCTTGTCCATATGGCGTGAGATAGACATCAACACCGGGTCCGAACTGCAACGTCCAGAGCGCATTCAAAAACCTCACCTCCGCCTGGGCTGGCGATGCACGCCGGTCTGAAGCGAGCACCACACCGGACTCGAGCTGAACGGGTCCGACCGCATACTCGGTGTAACTCAAGTCAGGAATGGAGGTGAAGGACACGAGGAACTGCAAGTCGGCCGGGTCGCTCGCGAGCGCGGCGATCGCGCCGGCGGTGCCGGAGTTTACGGCGCCGTACTTGGATTGCTCACCGAAGGCAATGTTGCTCGCGAGCTGACTATTCAAATTGAGGCCGCCGATGACGTCGTACGCCGGCGCGGTGTCGGTGACATGCGCAAACGAGAGCTCGGCGTGGTCGGCGGTGTTGGCGAACTCGTTGCCCGTGCCCGCAGCGCCCGTGGCGGTGACAAACGCGTCAATCACGATGGGCGTGGCATCCGGCACGCTGCCGTTCGCGACGGCCACGTTATCCGCGATCACGAAAAGCAGGCGCTGTTGCTCATTCAAGGTCACCGTGCTCGGCGGTATGACGACCGCGCCGGTGGCCGGGTCTTTGAGCTCGATGGTGACGTTGGCACTCAAAACCGCCGAGGTATTGATGAGCCCCTCCGGCATCACGATGGCGAGCTGCTCCTCGGTCGTCGCCTCACCGAATGAGAGGGTGCCGACTTTGGTGGCATTCGGTATGCCCGCATCGGGTACGGTGATGTACACATCGACCGGCGAACCCTTTTCGGCCGCGTCGATCACTCGATAAACGAAATTCGGCTGCAGCGGCGTATCGCCGAGGTGCGTTTCAGGAATGACCAGGAACTTGGGCACCGCGACCGTGCCGTAGGCAATCAGGGTGTAGTCGAAGCCATTCTCAAAAGTTGCCGGCTCTGGCGTGCCGTACGGCGTATAGGTCTGCAGCGGCAGCGTGACGAGACTCGATGGCGTCACCGCGGCAACCTGCAGGTTGTGAGATCCCGGATGGGCGGCGGTGAGCACCGTCATGTCGCCGTACTCGGCATCGGACACATCGACCGTATCGATCGTCAATTCCAGATCCGGCGAGTCGGTCACAAGGTTGACCATGCGCAGGTTGGTGACGTTGTTGCTGCTGCCGCCGCCCAGGCACGAGCCGAGCGATAAGGCGACGCCGGCCATCAGCAGCGGTGCGATGCGCCGCATCAGGACACCACCAATTCGGGCACGGCTAGAAAGCCTGGCCGATCGAGAACTGGAAGTGTTCGATGATGTCGCCATAATTCAACTCCGTATCATGATGGTACTTCAGCGGAATCGCGTAACTGAACTTGAATAGGCCCAGCGGCGCGAGCCACTGCACGGCAACCCCGGCGGACGTCACGAAATTCTTGGGCGTGAAGGCGTAATCCACCGGAAACCCGCCCTTGTCCGTGAAGGCCGTCTTGCCGTCGTAGGCGACTTGGCCAAAGTCGTAGAACAGCGTTGCGCGCGCGGTGGACGCGAACTTCTCCGGCATCGGCAGAATCGCTTCCACCTGCCCGGTCAAAGCAAAATTGCCGCCGTACGGATTGCCGTGCGAATCGCGCGGGCCGAGGGTGCCATCGCGAAACGCCCGCACCGAGTCCGGGCCGCCCAGATAAAAATTTGCGAACGGCGGCACTGAGGTCGTGTCGCCTTCGGCGAACGCGCGCGCGAGCCGCGCCGCTGAAGCTGATCGGGTACTTCCGCAGAAACGGCAGATGGAAGAACTGCTGGACTTCGTAGCTTGCAACGCCCCACTTCACATCGAGGCCCGGCACCGCCTGCTGCAGGAGATGGCGTGGCGCGCGCCGGATGTCGGGAAGAGCGTGCGGTTGCGGGTATCGAAGCTCCAGCCGGTCGAGAGCTGCACGTCAGCGAATCGCGTGCCGTAGTAGTAATAGGTAATGCCGTTCTGGTATAGAGGTGTCCGATGTACGGATGCCCGTTCTGCTGCACCCAGTCGATGGCCTGCAGCGCGCTGCCTCCGGAGGAGGTGAGAAGTTCGGAAGTCTGCAAAGCGCCGCCGAAGCGAAACACCTGGTACTCGGTCAGGGGGTAGGCGTACTCGAGCCCGACCTGCAGAGTCTTCGATGACAGCGCCGAGGCGTTGGCGGTGAACTGCGTGATGTCGCGATAACTCAATGACGCGACGCGCTGAATGCCATCGATGGTCGCGTACGGATTGGTCTGCGAGAGCGAGTACACCTTGCTGTAGAGGCCGCCCTGCAGCTCGACCGCCACCCGCTCGCCGCTGCCTAGGAAGTTCGCATCGGCGTAGCTGCCGTTCAGGATGAATTTCTGCGACTCCGAATAGCCGATGCCGCCGCGAGAGCTGCGCGCTCGGTCCCTCCTCGACCGAGAAGTTCACGTCCACCATGTCGGCCGAGCCTGGCACCGGGGTGGTCTCGAAGGTCACGGTCTTGACGTACGAGAGGCGCTGGATGCGCTGCTTGGAGCGATCGAGCGCGACGTTCGAGAGCCAGCCGCCTTCGAGCTGGCGCATCTCGCGCCTGCAGCACTTCATCGTTGATGCGGTTCTGCGCCGGCGAAGCTGATGTTGCGCACGTAGACGCGATTGCCCGGGTCGACGAAGAAGGTGAGGCTCACCCGCTTCGTCTTCTCATTGGTCGTGGGCACCGGATCGACCTTTGCAAACGCGTAGCCGTCCTGGCCGAGGCGGTTCTGCATGAGCTCCTGGGAGGAGGTGATGAGCTTGCGGGAGAAAATCTCGCCGGGCTGGATGATGAGGAGTCTTGCGCAGCTCCGCCTCCGGGTACCACGAACGTGCCGGCGAGCTTCACCTCGGAGACTCGGTACACCGAGCCTTCATCGATGTTCACCGTGATGAAGATGTCGTCCTTCTCCGGGGCGATCGCCACCTGGGTCGACTCGAGCTGGAAGTTGGCGTAGCCGCGGTCCATGTAAAAGGAGCGCAGCTTCTCAAGGTCACCCTGCAGAGATTCGCGCGAGTAGCGATCATCCTGCTTGTACCAGGAGAGCCAGTTGGGCGTCTTCAGCTCGAAGGCCTGGGTGATCTGCGCATCGGTGAAGGTGTGATTGCCGACGATGTTGATCTGACGGATCTTGGCGCGCGAGCCTTCCTTGATGTCGATCTTGATCTTGACGCGATTGCCGCTCTCCTCTTCGACCTTGGTGTCGACGCGCACCGCGTATTTGCCGCGGCTGAAATACTGGTCGGTCAGGTACTGCTGCACGTCCTCGAGCACCGAGCGGTCGAAGGTCTTGCCGGCTGCGAGGCCGACATTGCGCAGCGACTTCTGCAGATCCTCGGTCTTGATGTCCTTATTGCCGGTGATTTCGAAACTCTCGATCGACGGGCGCTCCTGCACGACCACCACGAGCGTCGTGCCCTCGCGGCGCAGCTGCACGTCGCGGAAGAAGCCGGTGGCGTAGAGCGCACGCACCGCCTCGCGCACGCGCTGTGGAGTCAGAACGTCGCCGATGTTGACCGGCAGGTAGTTGTAGACCGTGCCTTCGGAGGTGCGCTCGAGCCCCTCGACGCGGATATCACCCACCGTGAAATTGCGCGGATCCGGCTCAGGCGGAGCGATCGGCTGCCCCCATACAGGGGCGAGCCACACAATGAGACCGATCGTGAGCGCGGCGTGCGAGAGCCTGCGCCCCACGATTACGATGAGCCGCACGTACGATTCTCATCCGGGCGAAAAAGCAACGAAGGAGACCGAACCGCGGGGGCTGTGGCGCAACCCATCTGCATCTTGTATTCCGCCCTAAGGACTGCGTTGTGCACGGTGCTCGCTTTCTGACTGGCCCGACGGGCCAGGGTTCCCCGACCTTGTGAATGGCATTGTGCCGAGGAAACGAAACGGTCCCGCCCAACGCCGGGCGGCATCTTAGCATCGTGTCGCACGCCGCCAAGACATGCGTGGCGCAGAGACCACAAAGCCGTGGGCACCCCTCACGCCTGCACCGCGGGGCAGGGCGCTGCATCAGCTTGGCGGGACGCATCGCGGGCGCTGAGATATGAGCGCCCCTTGATGAACGCGCCGCTGCCTCGATAAAGCCGTGCATGCCATGCGTCGTCCGCGTCCCGACCCGCCTTGCAGGCATGCGTGCCACGGAGGTGCGTTCGCACCGGATGAGGATGGGCGCGGGCGCTTTTACCCACGCCCGCCCCTATAATGGCGAAACTCGGCGCTGGATCCGCGCCGGACGGACGCTTGCGCCTGCGGTGCAGGGCACGGCACGGGCGAAAGTGGCGGAATTGGTAGACGCGCTGGACTTAGGATCCAGTGGGGTAACCCTTGAGAGTTCGAGTCTCTCCTTTCGCACCACTTCGGATGCTTCCACGACAGGCCACTCAAAGCTAGAGGAGTGCAGATGCAGGTATCTCTGACCGCGACCGGCGGTCTGGAGCGGCGCCTTGAGGTCGCAGTGCCGGCCGCGCGCGTTGCCAGCGAAGTCGAGCAGCGCTTGAAGCGCATCTCGCGCACGGCGCGCCTCAAGGGCTTTCGGCCCGGCAAGGCGCCGTTCACCGTGATTCGGCGCCAATTTGGCGAACAGGTGCACGCGGAGGTCATCAATGAGCTGATGCGCAGCAGCTATGCGGACGCGCTGAGAGCAGGAGAAGCTCACGCCTGCTGCAGGGCCGCGCATCGAGCCCATCGCCATGGATCCGGGCAGCGATCTTAAGTACGCCGCGATATTCGAAGTCCTGCCCGAAGTGCGCGTGAAGCCCACCGGCGAGATGGCGATCGAGCGGCCCGTCGCGACGGTCGGCGACGCTGACATTGATGCCATGATCGAGAGCATGCGCCGGCAGCGGCCGATCTTCACCGCGGTCGAGCGGCCGGCGCACGCGACTGATCGGGTTACCATCGACTACGAAGGGCGCATCGATGGCGCGGCCGTCAAGGCGGCGCGCGGCGAGAATGTCGCCTTCATCGTCGGTGCGCACCGCGTCATGCCGGAGCTTGAAGAGGCGGTGCAGGGCGCCCGTGGCGGTGAGACGCGCACGGTGACCGTGAACTTTCCGAAGGAGCACCAGGATGGACAGCTCGCCGGCCAGGCCGTCGAAGTGCAGCTTGCCATCAAGAAGGTTGAGGAGCAGAGCCTGCCGGCGGTGGATGAGGAATTCATGAACGCCTTTGGGGTGAGCGAAGGCGGCATCGAGCGGCTGCGCACCGAAGTGCGCGCCAGCATGGAGCGCGAGATGACGGCGGCAGTGCGCCAGAGGATGCGCGCGCAGGTGATTGAGCAGCTCCTCAAGGACAACGCGATCGAGGTGCCGCGCACGCTCGTCGACGAGCAGGTGCAGCAGCTGCAGCTTGAGACGGCGCGGCGCATGGGCGTGAAGGATGTGAATCAGCTGCCGCGCGCGCAGCAGCTTCGAGGAGCCCGCCCGGCGGCGGGTGGCGCTCGGCCTGATCGTCGGCGAGATCATCCGCTCCGCCAACCTCAAGGTGGACCGGCAGCGGGTGCACGCGCGGCTCGACGATATTGCCGCCGACTACCCCAATTCTGATGAGGTGCGACGTACGTACTTGCAAAATGCGGACGCCATGCGTCAGATCGAGGCTTCTGTCCTCGAGGATCAAGTGATTGACTGGGTGCTCGAGCGTGCAAAGCGTCAGCCGAGCGCCCCTCGAGTTTCAGTGAATTGACCGGGTTTGCACAAACGAGTGAGACATCCTAATGAATGAACGCGGCTTGAATCTCGTCCCGATCGTTGTCGAGCAGACCGCTCGCGGCGAGCGGGCTTATGACATCTACTCGCGCCTCCTGAAGGAGCGCGTGATCTTCATCGTCGGCGCCATCGACGACTACATAGCCAACATCGTGGTCGCGCAGATGCTCTTTCTCGAGTCCGAGAACCCGGAAAAAGACGTCTCGCTGTACATAAATTCCCCCGGCGGCATCGTCACGGCAGGCCTGGCGATTTATGACACCATGCAGTTCATCCGCCCGGATGTGAGCACGATCTGCGTGGGTCAGGCGGCGAGCATGGGGGCGGTGCTGCTGGCGGCGGGCGAGAAGGGCAAGCGGTTTCTGCCTGCCGCATGCGCGCATTATGATTCATCAGCCCCTCGGCGGCTTTCAGGGCCAGGCGGCCGATATGGAGATCCACGCCAAGGAAATGCTCGAAACCCGCGATCGGCTGAACAAAATCCTCGCCAAGCACACCGGACAGAGCGTCGAGAAGATTAAACACGATACAGATCGCGACCACTTCATGGACTGGCAGCGAGGCGCAGGGCTACGGTCTCATTGACAGGGTGCTCGAGCAGCGGGGCGAAGCGGTCGTGACCGTACCGGGCCAATCGTGAGCGTGTTACTTAAGGAAAAACTTGTCCACACAGCAGCTTACGTCACATGCGCTCCTTTGCTTCCCGGGCACGTCGCGTGCTATAAAACTTTCGGGTTGTTGGAGAGAAACTCTGGCGGCCGTACCTGGGGTGATGAGGGCGCTCGATGAGTGAAGATTCCCGCGGTCGGCACGATGACGGAAAACTGCTGTACTGCTCTTTCTGCGGCAAGAGCCAGCACGAGGTTCGTAAACTCATCGCCGGCCCGTCGGTCTTCGTCTGCGACGAATGCGTTGAACTCTGCAACGACATCATCCGCGAGGAGCTCGAGGATCGTGCCGAGCGCGCCCGCGACAAGCTTCCCAAGCCCCACGAGATCAAGAAGGTTCTAGACGAATACGTCATCGGCCAGGAGCGCGCGAAGAAAGTCCTGGCGGTCGCGGTCTACAACCACTACAAGCGCCTGCAGACCCGCAGCGGCGCCGCGCGCTCCAAAGAGGACGTCGAGATTGCGAAGAGCAATATCCTCCTGATCGGCCCGACCGGCTGCGGCAAAACCCTGCTCGCCGAGACGCTGGCGCGGCTGCTCAATGTGCCGTTTACCATTGCCGATGCCACCACCCTCACCGAAGCGGGCTATGTCGGCGAGGATGTGGAAAACATCATCCAGAAGCTCCTGCAGAAGTGCGACTACGACGTCGAGAAGGCGCAGACCGGCATCGTCTACATCGATGAGATCGACAAGATCTCGCGCAAGTCCGATAACCCTTCGATCACGCGCGACGTGTCGGGCGAGGGCGTGCAGCAGGCGCTGCTGAAGCTTATCGAGGGCACGATCGCCTCGGTGCCGCCGCAGGGCGGCCGCAAGCACCCGCAGCAGGAATTCCTGCAGGTCGATACCGGCAATATCCTCTTCATCTGCGGCGGTGCGTTCGCGGGACTGGAGAAGATCATCCAGAACCGCACCCAGAAGAGCGGCATCGGCTTCACCTCCGACGTGCGCGAAATCAACGCGCGCCCGCACGGCAGCGACCTCTTCCACGACACCGAGCCCGAGGACCTCATCAAGTACGGCCTGATCCCCGAATTCGTCGGCCGCCTGCCCGTGGTCGCCACGCTCGATGAGCTCGACGAGGCGGCCCTCATGTCGATCCTGACCGAGCCCAAGAACGCGCTCACCAAGCAGTACCGGCGGCTCTTCGAGATGGAAGGCGCGGAGCTGGAATTTCGGGACGAGGCGCTGCGGGCCGTGGCGCACCGCGCCATGCAGAGAAAAACCGGCGCCCGTGGACTGCGTACCATTCTGGAAACGGTGCTTCTCGATACCATGTACGAGCTGCCGGCCATGCGTAGCGTCGGCAAGATCGTGATCGACGAGTCCGTGATCGAAGGACATTCGCCGCCCTACATCGTGTACAAGTCCGAGGAAGCCCGCGCGGCGACCGTGGATGAACCGCGACGGGCCTCCGGCGCCGGGCATCACTGACCCTGCGGGCCGCCTTGGCCGGCACGCGCCGTTGAAACGTGGGTCAGCGGCCCTCATTTCCCGCTAGACTCCCGTGCGGTTGTCGGTTGCCCGATCACGCCCGGGGGCGTGTGAATACACAACGAGGGCTTAAGCGTGTCTGAGACATCAACGACGAGCGTTGCGGCAAGCGGCAGTCAAGCGGTGCCGGTGCTGCCGCTGCGCGATGTGGTCGTCTATCCGCATATGGTGATCCCACTGTTCGTGGGTCGTGAGAAATCAATTCTGGCGCTCGATGCGGCGATGCGCGCCGACAAGCGCATCATGCTGCTCGCACAGAAGCAGGCGGACGTGGATGATCCGAAAACCGATGACCTCTACCGTACGGGCACGGTTGCGACCATCCTGCAGCTGCTGAAACTGCCCGACGGCACCGTCAAGGTACTGGTCGAAGGCGTCGACCGCGCACGGATCGAGAAGCTCACCGCGACCGATTACTACTCGGCGGACCTGGCGTTGCTGCCGGATGTTGAGGGCTACGATGAGCGCGAGATGGATGTGCTCGCCCGCTCCGTCATCTCCCAGTTCGAGCAGTACGTCAAGCTCAACAAGAAGGTTCCGCCGGAGGTGCTGACCGCGCTCGCCGGCATCGAGCACGCGGGCCGTCTTGCCGACACGGTCGCGGCGCACATGTCTCTGAAGCTTGCCGAGAAACAAAAAGTTCTCGAGATCCTCGATGTGAGAAAGCGCCTCGAGCACATCCTGGTCGCCATCGAGGGCGAGATGGACGTGCTGCAGATCGAGAAGCGCATCCGTGGGCGCGTCAAGGCGCAGATGGAGAAGAGCCAGCGCGAGTACTACCTCAACGAGCAGATGAAAGCCATTCAGAAGGAACTCGGCGAGATGGACGAGGGCGGTAACGAGGTTACCGAACTCGAACAGAAGATCGCCAAGGCCGGCATGCCCAAGGAAGCGCGCGACAAGGCGACCGGCGAGCTCAACAAGCTGAAGATGATGTCGCCCATGTCAGCCGAGGCGACGGTGGTGCGCAACTACGTCGACTGGCTCGTGAAAGTGCCGTGGAAGAAGCGCACCAAGATCCTGAAGGACATCGAGCGCGCGCAGACCGTCCTGGATGAGGATCACTATGGCCTTGAGAAGGTCAAAGAGCGCATCGTCGAGTATCTTGCCGTGCAGCAGCGCGTCGACAAGCTGCGCGGCCCGATCCTGTGCCTCGTCGGCCCGCCGGGCGTCGGCAAGACCTCGCTCGGGCCAGAGCATCGCGCGCGCGACCAACCGCAAATTCGTGCGCATGTCCTTGGGCGGCGTGCGCGATGAGGCGGAGATCCGCGGCCATCGCCGCACCTATATCGGCTCCATGCCCGGCAAGATCGTGCAGAACATGACGAAGGCGGCGCGTGCATAACCCGCTCTTCCTCCTCGATGAGGTCGACAAGATGTCGATGGACTTCCGCGGCGATCCGTCCGCGGCGCTTCTTGAGGTGCTCGATCCGGAACAGAACTGCACCTTCAACGATCATTACCTCGAGGTCGATCTCGATCTGTCCGAGGTGATGTTCGTGTGCACGGCGAACAGTCTCAATATTCCGCCGCCGTTGCTCGATCGGCTCGAAGTCATCCGCCTGCCCGGCTACACCGAAGATGAGAAGATGAAGATCGGCCGGCGCTATCTGCTACCGAAGCAGATGAAGCACAACGGCTTGAAGGAACACGAGCTCAAGCTCTCTGACCCCGCACTGCTCGACATCGTGCGCTACTACACGCGCGAGGCGGGCGTGCGCAGCCTCGAGCGCGAGATCGCGAAGATCTGCCGCAAGGCGGTCAAACAGATGCTGCTTCACAAGAAGGACGAGAAGCACGTCAGCGTCACGCCGAAGAGCCTTGATAAGTATCTCGGCGTGCGCCGCTTCCGCTACGGCAAGGCGGAAGACATGAACCGCGTCGGCCAGGTGACGGGTCTTGCCTGGACGGAAGTGGGCGGTGAGCTCCTGAGCATTGAGGCCGCGGTGGTCCCGGGTAAGGGCAAACTGCAGCACACCGGCCAGCTGGGCGAAGTGATGCAGGAGTCGATCCAGGCGGCGATGACCGTGGTGCGCAGCCGCGCGCAGGTGCTGGGGCTTGAGAATGACTTCTATCAGAAGCATGACGTGCACCTGCATATACCCGAAGGTGCAACCCCGAAGGATGGCCCGAGCGCAGGCATCGGCATGTGCACGGCGCTGGTCTCGGCGCTGACCAAGATCCCGGTGCGCTCGGATGTGGCCATGACGGGCGAGATCACGCTGCGCGGCGAAGTGCTGCCGATCGGCGGCTTGAAGGAGAAGCTCCTCGCGGCGCATCGCGGTGGCATCAAGACAGTACTGATCCCGGATGAGAATCAGAAGGATCTCGTCGAGATTCCGGACAACATCAAGGGCAACCTTGAGATCAAGGCGGTGAAGTGGATCGACGAGGTGCTGGAGTTGGCGCTCACGACGCGCCCGACGCCGCTGCAGGATTAAGCTGCCCGATGAGGAAAAGCGCCCGCGCAGACCCGTGCGCCGCGTCATGAAGGACGTCGTCCCGGCGCTTAGTCGCTCGGGTGCTTAGCTCAGCTGGTAGAGCGTCGCCTTTACACGGCGAATGTCGGCGGTTCGATCCCGTCAGCACCCACTTTTTAACCATCCCGCCGCGTCCCGCGACGTCCCTTCTCGTCTCAACTCAGCGCTAAAACGCTGCATTTCTCGGCATTTGCTACCCACAAGATCCTCAAGCCGTCCGTTGACAGCCTCGCGCAAAATGGGGTACATGGCAGGGGTATCTCAAGCCGACTGGGGTATCTCATGCTGACCGAGACGGCGATTCGCCACGCCAAACCGAAGGAAAAGCCCTACAAGCTCTTCGACGAGCGGGGGCTATTCATGCTCGTGGCTCCCACGGGCGGCCGCCTGTGGCGCTTCCGATATCGGCATGGCGGAAAAGAGAAGCTGCTCGCGCTCGGCGCATACCCCGATGTGCCGTTGAGGCGCGCACGGGAGAAGCGTGATGCAGCTCGCCGAGCTGGTCGCTGACGGAATCGATCCGAACGCTCAGCGGCAAGCGAGAAGGCCACGCTTGGCAACACCTTTGAAATCGTCTGCCCGCGAATGGCTCAAGCTGCTGGAGAACGGAATCAAGGCAAGCACACTCGAGCGGGAACGGAGCCAATTGGAGAGATTTGTTTTCCCGGAGCTGGGCAGTCGCCCCATCGCGCAAATCACGACGCCTGAGATTCTTGAGATTCTTAAAAAGATCGAAGCTCGCGGGCACGGCCGATACAGCACATCGGGTACGCAGTTCATGTGTGCGCATCTTGCGCTACGCGGCCCAGACCGGACGGCCGCCATAACGTCAGATCCGACGACCTGAAAGGCGCGCTTGCCCCGATGGTGAAGCGGCACTTTGCAGCGATTACCGATCCGGTCCGCGCGGCGAACTCCTGCGTGCAATTGACGGATATGTAGGACAGCCGACGACAGTCGCAGCCCTTAAACTCGCACCGTATCTCTTTGTACGACCGGGCGAGCTACGCAAAATGGAATATTCCGAACTCAACTTCGATGCAGCCGAGTGGCGCATACCGGGGGATCGCATGAAGATGCATGAGCCGCACATCGTTCCGCTCTCGACGCAAGCCATCGAAATTCTGCGGGGGGTGCAGACCACACCGGCAATGGCCGTTATGTCTTTCCATCTTTTCTGAGTCGTGACCGGCCGATGAGCGCGAACACCGTTCGCAACGCTTTGCGCCGTCTTGGATACTCGAATGAGGATATGACCGGACACGGCTTCCGCAGCATGGCGAGCACTCTGCTGAACGAAAAAGGGTGGCATCCGGACCTGATCGAGCTGCAGCTCGCGCATGCCGAGCGCAACAAGGTTCGAGACGCCTACAACCGCGCGCAGCGGCTGGATGAGCGTCGCAAAATGATGCAGGCGTGGGCCGACTACCTTGATGGGTTACGCGCAGGTGGCAACATCGTGCCAATCAAGCACGCGGCGTGAGGGGCATCTCGCTCCTAAGGAAATCGAAACTCCAGATTCGACGGATCGAACTGTTTATTGTCAGCCGATGGAATGAAACGCCCTCATCGCATCATTTCCGGCTCTTTGGCTCGGTCTTTCACGGCTCCCTCAGGTGTTGCAAAACGTTGCACTTTGATGTGGCGGATAAATTGTTGTCGCCACTTTTTCTTTGGCCGTGAGCACCGGTGGCAGGTGGTTCGCGAAGTAACGGACATCGCCGGCAAGAGTGATCTCACCCTGGGCATCCAGTGCGTCGGCGGTCTTCATCCAGTTCGCGACGACCGCCTTTCGAGTCGTCGACCAACTTGCTGTGCGCTGGGTCCCGGAATGCTCCGGTTTGCGACAGCTCCTGGGCAATGGCCATGACTCGCTCGCGAACGGCGCTCGACTTCCCGTGCTTCTGCGCTCGGTACACGGCATCTTGGGTCTTGCCCTTGTTCCTGCCGCGGACGATCCGCGGGTTGCGTTTGCTCGATGCCTTGCTCTCGCATCATCCGGGCGAAGTCCTCGCGCCACTCGCGCAGTATCAGCTTGTCGATATGAAGCCGACGCCCGAGCTCGCTCTCGGCTTTGACGACCAGATGCACGTGCGGATGCTTCTGGTCGGTGTGCAGCGCCATAACATACCGGTGCTGCAGCGCGAATTTCTCCCTGGCGAACTTCCGGGCCGCGGCCAGCACCTTCTCCGGCGGCGTCGGCGCCGGCATCGACAGCACGATGTTGTGCACGAGCTTCAAGGTCCGCGCGCTGGCCGCCGCTCGCTCTGCCGCCGGTACTGACCGGCTGAGAGTTCAAGGTGCCAGTCTCTTCAGCAGCGTCTTCTGCTCATCGCGGCTCGGGATGCGCTCGCCTTCATCCGTTTCGAGCTCAAGCTTTCCTTGGCGGCTGATGTAACCCAGATGCGCCGACACGGCGCCGGCCTTGGCGCCACCGCCCGTGACCTTGACCATGACTTCAGGCGTCCGGCTCACCGTGCGCGCGATCTGCTCGATCTGGGCACGACTGAATGGCCTCTGGACTTGTGTGGACCCGCACGACCGGCGCTGAAGATCTCAAAGAGGGACGGTCCATTCGATGGGAGGCGAACGGGTCGTCTAGTCAATTGGAGCTCTCCCAGCTCACGAGCGCCGCGCGTGCTAGATCGTGCGTGCGCTGCTCCAGGGCCGCCACCAGTGCTCTCGTGCGGCTGAGGTCCTGTTGCAGATCCTTGCCATGGCGCCCGCCTGGGTCGCCTCCCGAGCGGTCCGCGCCAAGAGCCGCCCGAAGCCTGCGATGACGGTGACGGCGAGCTTGAGGGCCGCGAGCTCGTCAGCGGCCAGCGGGGGGCTTGCGGCCACGTGAGCCCGAACCAAGGCGGCAAGATAGGCCGAGTCCCTCATTCCGCGCATCCCCGCCCGATGGCGGATGGCTCGCCGATCACCCGGCCGCAGCCGGATGGTGATCCGATCAATGGCCGGCTCCTTCACCGACGCGGGCAGCAGCTTGGAGGTAGGCGCAGACGACTGGAGTAGATCGTCGGATGGCAATCAATGCAAGCGCGGACTCGGAGAGACCCCGTGCTGCCGCAAGATGCGCGAAGCGAGCTTTCTCTTCTGATCTCGGACGCGCCGTGATGGAGGGGACGCGTGCCGAGATCATCGCGACGTTCACGTGGCGCGCCTCGACCTTGCGGCAGAACGCGGACACTTCGCTATCCTGCCATCAACTCGAACCCACTCCTCCTTACTCAATCCTTCACGCTGATCGCTTACCGCCTAAAGCCGGCAGGGCGATTCCGTGTGAAAGAAACTGTTGTGGCGGATGAGAGGAGTTGCAGCGTCTCTGAAGGGGTCGGCGCGAGCGCACAGCGTCCTGGGATGGGCTGACCGTTGTAGTGGCTTTGCTGATGAGGGCATGCGATTGCCACATCAGAAATGAACCGGCGACACCCGATGACGACACTTGCGAGTTCACCGGTTCGCAGCAACCCGTAAATACCATTGCGCGAGATGCCGCCCAGGAGCTTTCGGGCTTCGTGGATCGAGTACAGCGCGCGTTCTTGCATAAATCCCTGGTGGCACATTGCGCGCGCGTAGCCAGATTGGAAAGGTCACATCGCTAGACTTTTAGCTCTGAAACTCAAGAGAGTTAGCCGGCTAATTGGGTCAAGAGTTGCCAAATTCTCAGCGAAGATCGCCGCATCCGTGTGGTCGGAGTTTTGCGGCGAAATCACCCCAAACTCGGCACTCTCAGCAAGCCCTCAGCAGCGGATGCCGATAGACGCGCGAAGACCACCTTAGATTGCCCAACGACATGAGAGCACGTGGCTTTCCTGTCGAATCGGCACACGAAATGCAGGTAGTAAGCAGTCTCTGAGCCGACAATGGATGGCCGGACGGCGAAGTCCCTCAAGTTGACTTGATTCAGATCGCCTACTAGACGTAAACGAAAGACTGGACGGGGAGGTGCCCAGGGCGGAGGCACAATCTTCAAGATCACGCGAAGCGGCACGCCAAAGGTCACGGCACGCTGTTGCCGGAGGAGAGCGGCGAGCCATCGAGAGGTCCAGGTTGCGTCGACGCTGCACTTTCAGGAAACGTTCTCTCGTGTGGGAAGCAGCGAAGCAAGGGTCTGTCGGAGTGCTGAAGCAAAGGTGCCGCGGCGCAGCGTCAGAGCGATGGTTCGCGCGTCTCAGCCGGCGTAAGATCGAACACGCCTATCTTCGGGGATCTTCCTAATCTGCGTCGTGCTCGCTCAAGGGAGGGCTTATGTTAAAACACGGACTCGTTGGTCTATGGATTCGCACGATATTATTCGGGTCTGCCGTTACGGGAATGAGCACGGCGAACGCGGCCGTGACAATCTCGCAGAGCCCAACTAAAAACATGGTGTGCTCGGCGGTGTGTGCACACCAACGCACAAGAGCGCGGTTCTAAACGTAACCGATCTGCAAGACTTGCTCGCCTCCGGGAACGTAACTGTGACTACGGGGTCCGGTTCGTTGGCGGCCCAGACAGCCAATATTGTTGTTGCTTCGGGTGTGACCTGGACAAGCACGAGCGTGCTCACGCTCGATGCCTACGAGTCGGTTACGCTCAATTCGACGATCTCGGTTGGGGGTACAGGCGGCGCATCACTCGTAACTAATGACGGTGGTACCGGCGGGGTACTTTCGTTCGGTCCAAAGGGAAAGGTCACGTTTGAAGATTTGGCAAGCAACCTGACAATCAATAGCGCTGCCTACACGCTTGTTAGCAACTTGAGTACGCTGGCGGACGATATATTCGCAAACCCGACCAGCAACTTCGCTCTGGCGGCCAACTACGACGCAACGAGCGACGGGACATACTCCGTTTCGCCAGTCACCACGACATTGGATGGTGCCTTCGAAGGTCTGGGGAACACAATCTCGCATCTTTCTGTCAGAGACCCCGTTCAGGGTCACAAGGTTGGGTTGTTTTCCGATATCGGTGCGAGCGGCGAGGTAGCGGATCTGAACTTAACCGCAGCGCACATAGTTGCTAACAACGCCGGTCCGGTGGGGGGCATCGTTGGCCAGAACGATGGAATGCTGACTCGAGACTCTGTAGCAGGGCTTATTTCGGCCCATGGAAAGAATTTCAACCAAGTAGGCGCCCTTGCTGGAGTTAACAACGGTACGATTACCAATTCACATGCAACTGCACGTGTTGAGAGCGGCAGTGGATTCGTCGGGACTAACAACGGATCGATCAGCTATTCATACTCGACTGGCGCCGTTGTAGGTGGCAGCACCGGCGGTCTCGTCGGTCGCAATTCCGGTTACATATCGGCCTCCTTCGCGACGGGTTCAGTGACTTTTTCGGGTACCACGGGCGACAATGGAGGGCTTGTCGCTGACAACAGTGGCACTATCACTGATTGCTATGCTACCGGTGCTGTTTGGAGCAACTTCAAGTTGGGCGCAATCGGTGGGTTGATTGGGAGCAATGGCGCGACGATCAGCTTTTCATACTCTACAGGTCAAGTTAATGGAGGTGGAGCGGTCGACTACGTAGGGGGTTTCGTTGGATATGATCAGACCGCGGGCGAGATTGCAGATTCATATTGGGACACAACGACCAGCGGCATTACGGACTCCGGCGCAGGAGCCGGTAATCGACTCAATGACCCCGGTATTACTGGAATGACTACGTCACAGCTCCAAGCGGGGCTACCTGAAGGATTCAGCGATTCGATTTGGAGTGAGAGAGAGAATATTAACGGCGGCTTGCCCTATCTGCTGGCGAACCCGCCGCCGTAAGATTGGCGTGCCCGCGTTGCGGCGTGAGGCTTTGACGGCCCCTGCATCTAATGCGATTAAAGCGCCGTACGAGGCGCTTGAGCGGCGTTGAGAAACTAGCCGCGGAGCGATGCTCTTGAAGGCTTGTCAGCGTCGCAGTGCGATCGGCGGCACGGCTTCATGAACCATGCGCATGTACGTGCGATAGCCCTCCTCGAAGGTCGCAGGCTTTTCTGACCGTGACGCTGCGTCCAACGCACGGCCGTTGGAACCGACCAGCGCGTGACCCTGCGTTTCTCGCCACCCGCCCTGCGTTTTCATCCAGAAGATCGTAAGCGATTAGATAACCGCGTTCTTCCGAGTTCGAGGATTTCACAACAGACTGCGGGCTCCATAAGGGTGGAGGTGCAGGATGGCGACCGAGACGTTCACAGAGAAGCAGCGGCTGGCGATGGAAGCGCTCGAGGGTGCGCGCCGTGAAGGCGTTGCGCTGAGCCACTACGCGAGGGTGCGAGGTCTTGCGATCCGGGAGGTGTACGACTCGATCGCGTGTCTGCGTCGCAAGGGACTGTTGCCTAAGGCGACGAAGAAGGCGAAGAGCACGTTCGTAGCCGTTCGGGTGGCTGGAGCGAGGACGCCGGCGGTCGCGCGCGCTCATTCCGTGATCGGTAGCGACGTGGTGTGCCGGATCGTGTGCTTGAAGAGCGCGATGATTGAGTGCACGCAGTGGCCGCCGCCGAGCTGGGTGGCAGCGCTCACGGCGGAGCCTTGGATGCTGCGACCTGATCGCGGCATTGAGCGGGTGTACCTGCATCGAGCGCCCGTTGATATGAGGAAGCAGATCGACGGCTTAGCGATTCTGGCGAAGGACGTGATCAAAGAGGATCCGATGTCGGGATCTTTGTTTGCGTTCATCAATGTGCGGCGTAACAAATTGAAGCTTCTGGTGTGGGAGAGGAACGGGTTCATCGTCTGGTACAAGCGCTTGGAGCGGGCGAAGTTTCACTGGCCGCGGCATCTCGAGGAGACGGTAGTGACGCTGACCGGAGAGCAACTCAACTGGCTTCTCGATGGCTACGATGTGTGGCGTATGAAGCCGCACGAAGTGCTGCATTTTTCAGTGTTTAGTTGATACAAGGCGAACGCGGCGCGGTATAATTTCGTGCGTGAACTCACCCGCGCCGCCGCCGCAGCTCACAGCCGATCCGGAAGGGTTGCTCGCGCGCCTGGCGGCACTCGAAGCGCGGAGTCTCGCGCGCGAAGAGCGCATCGGACTTCTCGAGGAAGAGAACCGGTGGTTAAAGTCCCAGCTCTTTGCGCGCTCCTCGGAGAAGAGCACACCTGAGGAGATCAACCCCGGGCAGGCGTGGCTCTTCAACGAAGCCGAGGCCTTGCGCAAGCGGCCGAGAGTGCTCCGACGAGCCTCAAGATCCCCGCGCATGAGCGTGGCAAAGCCGGCCGCAAGAAGCTCTCCGCATTACTGCCTCGGGTCGAGGTCGTTCACGATCTGCCCGAGATCAAAAGGTCTGCGGCGCCGACGGCACCGCGCTCGAGCGCATCGGTGAGGAGATCTCAGAGCAGCTGGATTTCAAGCCCGCTCAGGCACGTGTGATCCGGCACATCCGCCCGAAGTATGCCTGCCCGTGCTGCCGCACGGGTGTGGCGATCGCGCCGGTCCCGTTGCAGCTCTTGCCGAAGAGTCTCGCCACACCGGCACTCCTGGCTCACATCGCAACGGCGAAGTTCGTCGACGGGATACCGCTGTATCGCCAGGAGGCGCAGTTTGATCGCCTCGGCGTGCAGCTCGGACGCGCAACGATGGCCGGCTGGATGATCCAGCTCGGCGGCACGCACGTGGTGCCGATCGTGAACCTCCTGCACGAGCTCATGTTGGAAGATCCGCTCATCCACTGCGATGAGACACGCCTGCAGGTGCTCAAGAGCGACAAGGCGCCTACCGCCGATCACTGGATGTGGGTGCGCGCGAGCGGCCCACCCGGACGGCGGATCATTCTCTTTGACTACGACGCCTCCCGGGGAGGCGCGGTGCCGAGGCGATTGCTCGAAGGATATCGAGGCATTCTGCTCACCGACGGCTACGAGCCTTATGAGGCCGTTGCGCAGGCGCTGAACCTCGTCCACGCCGGATGTTTCGCGCACGTGCGCCGCAAGTTTGACGAGGCGCGCAAGGCGCAGTCGCTGACAATGCCTCGGGCGGTCACGCGCGCGTCGGACTCGACTTCATCCGCGAGCTCTACCTCATCGAGCGCGCGCTCTGGGATCGGGATCGACCGGTCAGTCCCGAGCACCGTGTCCGCGTGCGCGCGGACCTTTCGGCGCCGATCGTTGCGAAGCTCCACGCCTGGCTCGAGTCACTCGCGCCCAAAGTGCTGCCGCAGAGCCTGCTCGGTCGCGCCATCCACTACACGCTCGGTCAGTGGCCAAAGCTCACAACATTCCTCGCGCGCGGCGAAGTGCCACTCGATAACAACCGCTGCGAAAATGCGATTCGCCCTTTTGTCATCGGGAGAAAAGGCTGGCTCTTCACCAATACCGTGAAGGGCGCGGTGGCGAGCGCGAACCTCTATTCGTTAGTGGAGACGGCGAAGGCTAACAACGTCGAACCGCACGCCTACCTCTCGCTGCTGTTCGAACGGTTGCCTCACGCAAAGACCGTCGAGGACTTCGAGACGCTGCTGCCGTGGAACCTGAAGGCCTCGCTACCGAAAATGTTCTTACAGGTCGTGCAACCCAATAACGCGGTTATTTAATCGCTTACAGAAGATCGCAGCTGTGACGGCATTCCGATCGTTGCCGGTGGCCATGCGGAACAAACTCTCGGCCACGATCGCACAAGCGTCCTGCTTGCCTTCGCGCAACTCGCGGCGGCAGACTTTGCGCAGAGTCTTTACATCAATGCCGATGCGCCTCGCGATGTGTTCTTGACGGACACCGCAGGCAGCCAGTGCGCTGACCAGCTCGCGCTGCGTGTCTGTTGGCTGAAAACTAGGTCGGCCGGTCATGGTTGTTACCGATTATAAAAAGGGACCACACCGGCTAGGAGGGATGCTCATAGGGGTCGTAGGGGTAAAAGCTATGGTGCTCTCGCACGTGCGCGCGCGGCCATTTCTGACAATCCACCTACAAGGTTTCAATGCTTTTTTACCGTAAATCGCCCTGTCGGCGCTTGCTAGCCTCGTGCTGCGCTTCGCTGAAGTATTCGCGCCGCGCATATGTATCCAGCGCCTTACGCCAGTTCTGCGAGGGGTTCTTTGCCAGCCACGGAATAAATTTCCGCACAATTTCTGCTGGGTCGCATTCGGGCCGCGCTTGAAAGGCAATCTGAAGTGCCTCGTTTTTCTCGCCCTCTTTGAAGGCATCTTTTTTACTCAGAAGTTGCCGCCGACCGAGTCGGCGGCATTCCTGAGTTACTTCTGTTAGATGGAGATGGAGATAGAGATGGATGCGAGCGCTCAGCGCTACGCTCAACGACGCGCAGGGCAGTGCGCTGAGCGTTTGTAGTTGCAGCCCCGCGTCGGTGCTTTTCCTGCAGCTCAAGCGCATGGCGCCGGTGCTGTTCAAGTCGCGGATTGCGGCGTTTGCCATCGCTATCTTCGGAATCTTTGACTCAATGCGGCGCCAAGCAGCGCGCCATTCTGGAGCCGTAGCCCGATTAGGACCCGCAGCTCGCGTTCTGGCGCCGGTAGCGCGCCAAGGTCCCATTGCGCGTCGAGTAGCGCGCGATAAGCGCCTGTGGCGACCAAAGGCCAGCCACGCGTCGATGCAAGGAAATCCCGAGGGTACCAAGGCAGCATCGGCAGGCGGGCGCTCACGTCGTCTCCCGGCGGGCGGATCGCGTTGCTGTTGTCGCGCGCGCGAGTTGTTCGCCGCTCAAACCAATCGCGGCGGCGACGATTGCAGCCCAATGAGCCGCGTAATGGTGCCTATGTTCCCGGCGGCCCGCCGCTGGCGGCTGCGTCACGCGAGCGTGCTCTATGAGGTCAGAGTTCACGCGCGCGTACCACCTCACCGCTACGCTTCGCGCCGTCCCCGTTCATGTTGCCGTGTCCTGTGGCGCCACCCCGCGAACGCGTCGGCGCGTAGCGAGTCATTCTTGGCCTCGCTAGCTTCGGCCGCCGCTGGCACCTGCGATCGACGCGCGATCTCCGAGCCAGGAATGTAACGGCGTGTGCCCTCTTTGATGCTCGCGAGACGGCCGGTCTTGATGTCTAAGTAAATAGTCCGGCGAGATGATCGAAGGTAGCGTATCGCTTCAGGAATTGTGTAACGCTGGGCGGCGTCCAAGGGTAGAAGCGATGGCGTCGTCGTCGTCGATTGCGTGGACATGTGACGGCCTCAAAGTGATTAGCCGTCATCTTGAGTAATCCCATGTCCCTGAGCGCTGCTGCAATACAGGGGTGGAAAAATTCCGCTTATTTTTTCCGCCTGACTCTGGTTGCTCCGCGGCTTCGCATATCGGCGTCAAAATCCTTCAGTACCTCGGCGCGCGCTCGGTGGTGCGGTGGCACACCGCGGAGACGATCTGCTCGACGAAGAATGGCGCATTAAGCACACCGGCGGCGTGCCGTATGCAAGGGTCGCCATTACCGACAAGGAACCGAGCAACGTCATCCTTGACCTGCGCGTCTTTCACGCCCCACGCGTCCGCCACATCGGCACGAACGGCCGTTCTCTTACACTCGGGGTCCAACGCTACCTGCACGTGGAAATGCACCGCTCTGTTGAGCGCCACCACGCGGGAGGGCGGCGTCGGTCTACGATGATTGAGAGCCTTGAGAGCCGCGCGGTTGTTGGCCAGCGCACGCAAAACCATCTCAATGGCTGGGTCCCATACGCCCGGGATTCCCGTTGCCGTTCTAGTTTGGATCGGGTGCGGGTTCTTGCTGACCGCCTCGGAGATTTCCAGAAGCCAGCTCTTGCTGTAGGTGATCTCAACCCAGTCCAACACCGGATGGGTCTCGAGTTTCAAACTGGGCCAGCGTGCAACATCGGCGCTCATAGCATCTGCACCTTGGCCAACCGCTCGGCGCTCGCGCTCTGCACCAGATGCCCGTAATGGCGATCAATCATCGCGAGCGACGTGCCCGTGAGGCGGGCGACATCCAGCGTCGTCAAGCCGTCGCTAATTGCCTGCGTGATGAAGCTGTGCCGCAGCGTGTAAGACACACGCCCGCCGGAAGCTTCGCCTTTTCCGTCGCTACACCCTCGATCTTTGCCGCCTTAGCTGCTGCACGCACCAGCGCGGTCCACTCCGCGCGCGTCCATGGCTTCCCGTCATCGCGGGCCAAGAGCGGGGCGGTCGGCAGCTTGGACTTGCTCACGCGATCGAAGAACGCCAGCGCGGCAGGGGACAGAGGCACGGTGCGCGTGCCGGTCTTGCCGGTGAGCTTCAAGGTCTTGGTGCGCGCGTCGAACGCACTGCGCAGCGCGCCCGCCAATTCACCGGGCCGTGCGCCCGTGACCATAGCGGCCTCGATCAGATCGCGCACTGAGCCGGTTGCCGCGGCTAGGACGAGCGGCGCTGTGCGAGGTCAAGAAATATCTCCCGGCGCCGGTCAGCATTCTTGTGCTGCTTGACCGCGCGCCACTCCTGAGCGGCTGTTGCAGCCACTTGGCGATTCTCGACCGCGAGATTGAGCGCGGCGCGCAGCGTGTTCATCATCCGGTTGGCGCCCGAGGGGGTGAGTTTTAGCCCCTCGCGCCAATCCTTGATGGCTCGGGTGCGCAGCCCCGACAGCTCGGTGCGAGCGAGTGCGGAGTTCTTAACCGTGTGCTTGAAGCGCCACTCGGCATCGGCCGCGCAGCGTCGCCTTTCTCCCGGCGTCGATCTTTGACGTAGTCGTCGCAGGCAGCCTCAACGGTATACCGACCACGGGTGGTTACTCCGGCGTCGAGCTCGGCGAACCACTCACGAGCCGCCTTGCTGGCGGCATCGTAATCAAACGCGGCCGTGAGCGCGCCGAGTGCGTTGTATTGCTGGCGACCGTCCTCCATGCGCGCCCTCGCGATCCAAGAGCCGCGCTCGGCGTCGATCTTGCGAAACCCCAAGAACCGGCCGGGGGCGAGCGGGACCGCCCAATAGGGCTCACGGCGCGGCGCTAGATCGGCGCGAATGCGGACCTTGTGAAGTTGCTGTGACACGGCGACTGTTTCTATACGGAATATGTACGGAATACTACCAGAAACAGCATGGGACAGCAGAGCCTATGATTTAAGGCATCTCAATCACATGGATACAACCTGATACGCTAGAAACGGCCTTTACACGGCGAATGTCGGCGGTTCGATCCCGTCAGCACATTTCGCAACGATTCTACGGCGTGCTGCCGCGTCCCATGTTGTCTGAGCATGGCGATAAGTCACTGGCTTTCGAAGATCGCGACATAGACATCGTCCCGCTCTCGCCGCAAGCCGTCGACAACCTGCGCGGCGTATAGCTTCTTACCAATAACGGTCGTTACGTCTTGCCGTCATTGCTGAGTCGCGATCACCCGATAAACGAGTGTCGCAAAAGCCGCTCAACAAAAGGATTTCGATAATTTGCGCGTCGTTACCTGCGCAGAGGCGCACCGCTCGGCGGCCTGATCGAGGGCGCCGCCTCGCGCAGCCAGCTGCCGCCGCAGAACATCTCGCTCGGCGAGCGAACAAAGCAGTAATGCGAAAGAATCGTTGACTCAGGATTGCAAAGGCGTAGCTTTCAAATCTGAAGAACGAGTGCATTAGAAGCGGCCATGACATCGGCTTTCGCAGGAAAGTGGATGGAGAGCCGCCGCGGATTATGTCAATAACTCCAACGTAACACACGCAATGAAAAGGGGCGTGCGCAATGAATATTCTCAAAAGTAGCCTTCCTTCGATCACGCTTGCTGCGCTTGGTGCGCTGGCCAGCTCGGCAAACGCGGCTCAGCCACCCGATGTTGTCGATAGCGATTCAGCTTTCAATACGGCGATGGGATCCCAGGCAATCCTTGGCCTCATAAGCGGCGGTAGTGGTAACACCGCGTCCGGCTACCAGGCGCTCACCGCCAATACCACCGGTTCCGAAAACACCGCCGCCGGTGCGTTTGCTCTCAGTTCCAACACGACCGCTATTGGCAATGCCGCCTTCGGCTACTTTGCGCTCGATGCCAACTCGACGGGTTACTCCAATACGGCCGTCGGCACCGGCACGCTCGCTGCCAACACCCAGGGCAATAGCAATACTGCGATCGGCTTCCAGGCGCTGCAGCAAAATACCGACGGTTTTCAGAACACCGCTTCGGGTGTTGATGCGCTCCTTTCCAATACCACGGGCAGCTACAACGTCGCCGCCGGCTCAGAAGCACTGCTCGACAACACGAGCGGCAATGCGAATCTGGCATTCGGGATCCAGGCGCTGCATTCCAACACGAGCGGCAGCAGCAATATCGGCGTGGGTTATGCCGGCGGCTACAACTTGACCACGGGTAGCAACAACATCGACATCGGCAACGTCGGCGTCGCCGGAGAAAGTGGCGTGACGCGCATCGGTACGGCCTCAAAACAGACGGCGACGTACATCGCCGGCATTTATGGCAAGTCAGTTACCGGCAGCGCCGTCATGATCTCCTCCACCGGGCAACTCGGTGTGACGGTATCGTCGGAGCGCTTCAAGACGGGCATTGCGCCCATGGGGGAGCGCTCGGCACAGATTGCGCACCTGCGACCGGTCACATTTCATCTGAAGTCTGATCCGCGCGGCGCGCTGCAATATGGTCTGATCGCCGAGGAAGTCGCCAAGGTGTACCCGGAACTTGTGATCCGCGACGGCTCCGGCAGGATCGATGGGGTGCGTTATGACGAGCTTGCGCCGATGCTATTGAACGAAGTGCAGCAACAGGCGGCGAGGATCCGTGAGCTTGAAGAGCAGCAGCTTCGCGACCGGCAAGCGCAAGCAGCGGCGCTGCGCAGTCTCAAAGAAGAATTTCAAGCCGCGCTGAGCAAGCTTCCAGCCAAGGATGAACTCGTCGCCGGGCGCTAGTCGGGCCCTGCCGCAACTGCTTGCAATCCGGATGACACGCTAATCCCTTCCGGCGCGCCTTGGGCGCGCCGGAAGGGCCGGTGTTCTCGGGCAATCGGTGGGCGGTGCCGTCAATCCTTGACGTTCTCGGCAACGCGCCTCAGGTTCAGAAGCTCCTGTGCTTGGGAGCCCCAATCGGGCATCATCAAGAGCCCCTTGATCAACGGAAGGCTTACCCATGACGAAGAGCCTGATGGCTGCTTTTTTGCTCGCCGGCGCCGCGCTGCTTGCAGCCCCGCACCTGGCCGTCGCCCAACTTTCGATTCAATCAGAGGAGGCTGCTCACCCGGGCCTTGTCAAGGCCATCCATGAGATGCGGAGCGCGCTTCGTACGCTGGAGCGGGCGCCGGATAACTTTGGCGGCCATAAGGCACAAGCGATAAATGACTTGCGCGCCGCCATTCACTCAACGAAAAAGGCACTGTACTACCGGCTGAACATGGATGATAACGCCATCGATCGCGTCCCCTGAGGCAAAGAGCGCTGGCGCAACGGCGCGGCCCTCGCACCTTGCGGCCTTGCGAGACCGCACGTGCCACGAAGCTTCAGGAGACACTGCCGCAATCGACGCCGCATAGCGTCTTCGCTGCGCGCCTTGTAATATTGCGGCTGACCAGGACGGAGTGGTAGTTCAGCTGGTTAGAATACCGGCCTGTCACGCCGGGGGTCGCGGGTTCGAGTCCCGTCCACTCCGCCATAGATTTAAAACACCATGCTGCAGAAAATCCGCGACTCGTTGCAGTCGCAACGCTGGCTTGCGATCGCCCTTCTCGGCGCCCTGGCGGTGGTCTTCGCCGCTTGGGGCGCGTACGGAATCGTCAACATTAACGTCGCGGTAGGCGATTACGCCGCCAAGGTGGGCAGCGAGAAGCTCTCGCTGCAGGAAGTGCGCGAGGACTGGATGCGCCAGCAATCGCTGTGGCAGCAGCGCTTCGGCGGCGAAATCCCGCCGCAGATGAAGGCGAGCGTGCAAGATCAGCTGCTCGAGTCGCTCATCAGGAATCTTGCCATGAGCGAGCATGCGCATGAGCTGGGCTATCGGGTGAGTAACGCGGAGATACAAGAGGCGATCCGCAGCGAGCCCGCCTTCCAGATCGACGGGCAGTACTCACCGCAGGCGGCGCGGATGCGCCTCGCACAGGCCGGCATCTCCTTGACCGGTTTTGAAGCTCAAGTGCGCAGCTCCCTCGAGCGCCAGCAGCTCGAGGGCCCGGTGCAGTCTTCGGACTTTCTCACGCGGCACGAGAGCGAAGCGCTGCGCGCACTCACGGACGAGGAGCGCGAGGTGCGCTATGCCATCCTGACGCCCGACAAATTCAAGGGCAGCGCGCCCCTCGATGAGAAGGAAGTCACGGCCTACTACCAGAGTCACCAGCCTCAATTCATGACGGCCGAGTGGGTGAAGCTTGAATACGCGGAGCTGCGCCTCGATCAGCTCGCAGCGCAGATCAGCGTGAGCGATGGCGACGCCAAGGATTATTACCAGAAGAATAAGGACCGCTATGTCGTCGCCGAGAAGCGCCGCGCGAGCCACATCCTGATTCAGATCCCGCCCGGCAAAGATGGCGATGCCAGCGCGCGCAAGAAGGCCGAGGACATCCTCGCACAGGCGCACGCCGGCAAGGATTTCGCTGCGCTTGCCAAGCAGTACTCGCAGGACGTGGGCTCGGCGACAAAGGGCGGCGATCTCGGCTGGGCCGACCGCAGCGCGTATGTCGCGCCCTTTGCCGACGCGGTGTTCAGCGCGCCGGTCGGGGAGATCCGCGGACCGGTGAAGACGCAGTACGGCTATCACATCATCCGCGTGGAGGAGATCCAGCCGGGCAAGACTCAGAGCTTCGAGCAGGCGCGGGCGGAAGTTGAGGCGCAGCTGCGCAAGGACCGCGCCGCGGACTTGTTTGGCGATCGCCAAGAGCAGCTGCAGCGGCGCCTCGAGCAGCCAGGCACCGACTTCGATGCGCTCGTAAAGGATTTCCAGCTGCAAAAGGGCGAGGTGGCGCGCTTTCAGCGCGGCATCGGCGGGCAGCCACTCGGAACTTCAGCCGAACTGCAGGAGGCGGTGTTCGGCGGCGCGGCGCTCGATGAGGGCCACATCGGCGGCCCGGTGGCCATGGGCGAGGATCGCCTCGTGATCATCAAGGACCTCGAGCACCATAAGGCCGCCCCACAGCCGCTCGATGAGGTACGCGAGAGCATCATGGCCGCGATCCTGAAGCAGCGCGGCAACGCGGCGGCGGCGAAGGCCGCCGCGAGCGCCCGCGATCAGCTGCAGAACGGCGCCGCGCTCGACTCCGTGCTGCAAGGGCTCGGTGTAACGGCGGATGCGGCGCACTTCGTCGGCCGCCAGGACCCCTCGATTCCGGCCCAGATTCGCGAAGAGGTGTTTCACGCGCCCCGGCCCGAGGGCGGCAAGCCCGTCTATCGCGTCGTGGCCTTGTCCGACGGAGGATGCCGCGCTCCTCGCGATTACGAACCTGCGCACGCATGGTGCGGCGGTCGATGCGAAGGCTAATGCCGAGGCGAGCGAGAAGGCGCGCAGTCAGCAAGCCGAGGGAGAGGTTGCCGCCTACGTGGCCGAAGTGCGCCGGACGACGAGCGTGAAGAAAAACCCCAAAGCCTTTGAATAGTGGGGGCTTTTATCCTTCTGACTCGTGCGGCAGCGTCATGCCCACGGTGCTGAAGCCGCTGTCCACGTGCACAATCTCCCCGGTGATGCCCGCGGCGAGATCGGAGCACAAGAAGGCTGCGGCATTGCCCACGTCCTCCAGGGTCACATTACGCCGCATCGGCGCGACGTTACCCACATGGGTGAGCATCTTGCGAAAGCCCGAGATGCCCGCGGCAGACAGCGTCTTGATGGGGCCCGCCGAGATGCCGTTGACCCTCAGCCCCAGCGGCCCCAAGTCCGCGGCCAGGAAGCGCACATTCGCCTCGAGGCTCGCCTTCGCAAGGCCCATGACGTTGTAGGCCGGGATCGAGCGCTCGGCACCGAGATAGGACAGCGTCAGGAGTGCTCCGGCGCGTCCCGCCATCAGAGGCTGCGCTCCCCGGGCGAGCGCTGTGAAGCTGTAGCTTGAGATGTCGTGGGCGATGCGAAAGGCCTCGCGGCTCGTGGAGGCGACGAAGCCGCCTGCCAGTGCCTCACGGGGGGCGAACGCCACGGCATGCACCAGGATGTCGAGGCTGCCCCAGGCCGTCTTAAGGTGCGCGAACGCGGCATCGATCTCGGCATCGCGGGTGACGTCAAGCGGCAGGACGAGCGTGGAGCCCAAGCTGTGCGCCAGCGGCTCCACGCGCTCCTTCAGCTTGTCATTGACGTAGGAGAAGGCAAGCGTCGCGCCTTCGCGGTGCATCGCCTGCGCGATGCCCCAGGCAATGGAGCGATCGGTGGCGACGCCAACGATGAGAGCGCGTTTAGCCAGCGAGGAAGCCCATCAGGAATGGCGGTTCAGAACCCGAATGACGAGCTTCTGGCCGGGCGAGAGGCTCGGGGGGCTTGCAAGACTGTTCCAGCGGGCGATCTGCGCCACGGTGACCTGGAAGAGCCGCGAGATCTTCGAGAGCGTATCGCCGCTTCTCACGGTGTAAGTGACCGGACGCGCCTTCGAGCTCGAGGAGGAGTCGGACGAACCTGCGGTGAGCTTGATGCGCTGGCCGGCGCGCAGCGGGTCATCCGGCTGAATGCCGTTCAGGCTTGCCAGTTTGTTCACATCCATCCCCGAGCGCTGCGCGATGGCCCACAGAGAATCACCGCGGCGCACGACATGGATATGGCCATGCCGGCGCAATACGCGCCGCTCGGGACGATCGAAGAGCTCGGCGGCGCGCGCCACTTTTGGCGGCAGCACCACGGGCGCGGGAACGCTCAAGTCATCTCCCAGCGTGAGCTTGCCATCGGGCAGATCGTTCATTTCGCGGATGATGGCGATGGTGGTATTGAACTGACGCGCGATCGAAGCGACCGAGTCCCCCTGCGCCACGCGATAGCGCTTCATCGGCAGTCGTTCCGCAGGCGTAAGTTGCGCGTTGTTCTCCCGGAAGAGCTCGACCGATTCCGGAGGCAGTAGCAGGAAATTCGGACCCGTGGGATCGGTCGCCCAGCGGTGAAACGCCGGGTTCAGCTCGTACAGATCCTCTTCGCTGATGCCGGCGAGCTCGGCGGCGAGCTTCATGTCAATCTGTCCGAGCGTTTCCACGCGCTCAAAGCGCGGCTGATTGGGAATCTTGCTGAAGGCGAGACCATAGCGCGCCGGGTCTGCGATCAGGCGCTTCATCGCAAGCAGCTTCGGCACGTAGGCGCGCGTCTCAAGCGGCAGTTTCAGATTCCAAAAATCGAGCGGCCGGCCCTTCGCGCGATTGACGCTCAGCGCGTGCTCGACGGCAGCCTCGCCGCAGTTGTATGCGGCGATCGCAAGCAGCCAGTCGCCGTTGAATTCATCGTGCAGTGACTGCAGGTAATCGAGCGCCGCCCGCGTCGACTCGACGACGTCGCGCCGCCCGTCGTACCACCAGTCCTGTTTGAGGTCGAAGCGCGAACCGGTGCCGGGGATGAATTGCCACAGCCCCGACGCGCGCGCTCTGGAGTAGGCGTACGGCTCGTAGGCGCTCTCAATCATCGGCAGCAAGGCAAGCTCGAGCGGCATGCCGCGCTTTTCAATCTGCGCGGCGATGTCATAGAGATAAAGTTCCGAGCGCTGGAAGGAGCGCTCCAGATAGTCCGGATGGTTGGCAAACCAGAAAAGCTGCATGTCGACCGCATTCTCGGCGACATCCTCGAGCTGGAATCCCCCGCGCAGACGGTCAAAGAGATCCGTGTAGAGCTGCGGGGTTGGCGCAAGGGCGGTCTCGGGTTCGACGGTGAGGCTCGGTTCGGGCGCCGGAGCAGGCGTCGGCTCCGCAGCAGGTACGGCCTGGACCGGCTCAGGGGCCTTGAGCGGGGCGTGAGTACAGGCGGTGACCGCAAGCGCTAACAGCGAGAACAGGACACAGCGAATGGATCGACTCAGCGCCATCGTACTTAACGTATCCTCAACTTTCGGCGGGACCGCGTTTCGTCCTTAACGAACGAGAATTGTCCGGGACGACATGCTAAGGTCAGCCGGCGCGCGGTCGCGCCGACGCAATCTTCGAAACCACGAGTTCGTCGAGCGGAATTTAACCTGTAAGTTAACATTATTGCCAGCTTTGGATCGGGCACGGTGCGCAGTTCACACATTCCGGATCGCGAGGCAGCCCTGCAAAGATGGTGGCAGGACGCGCTCGGAAAGGCGTTGTTGTCGGCCGAGTCCGAGCTCCTTACCGAAGCTCTCGAGGATGTGTTCGGGTGGGAACTGCTGCAGGTGGGCGCGTGGGGCGATGGGCGTGACCTGCTCGCGGGCAGCCGCACACGTCGCCAGACGATCATTGCCGCGCGGCGCTTCGAGCATGGGCCCGACGTCATCGCCCGCGCCTCGCAACTGCCGATCGTCAGTGACTCGATTGACGCTGCGCTGCTGCCTCACACGCTCGAGTTCGCCGCCGACCCCTATTCCATCGTGCGCGAAGTGGATCGTGTGCTCGTCGGGGAGGGCCAGCTCATCGTGATGGGCTTTCGGCCGTGGAGTCTGTGGGGCCTGCGCGCGCGTGCGAGCCGCAACGGTTTCCCCCCGAGCATGCGCCGCGTGCTCTCGCAGCGACGCGTACAGGAGTGGCTCGAGCTTTTGGGCTACGAGGTGGTTGCGCATCGCCACTATCTGTACGCGAGCCCTTGGAGCCGTCCGGCCGCGCAGCGAGACGGCGGGAACGGCGCTGCGACGCGGGCTCATGAATCCGCTGCCGGCGGGGGCGTATCTGCTGAAGGCGCGCAAGCGCGTCTATACGCTCACGCCCGTGCGGCTGCGCTTCCGCGAAAAAGCGCCGTGTCATCGGCAGTCTCGTCAAGCCCACCTCGCGCTCGCATCCGTGAGCACGGTGGAGATCTACACCGATGGCGCCTGCCGCGGCAATCCTGGGCCTGGTGGCTGGGCGGCGCTGTTGAGCATTGACGGACGCGAGAAGGAGATTGCCGGTGCCGAGGCGCTTACCACCAACAATCGCATGGAGCTGACCGCCGTCATACGCGCGCTGGAGGCGCTGCGGCGGCGCGTGCAGCGTGCGTGTGTTCACCGACTCGCAATACGTGCGTCGCGGCATCACCGAGTGGCTGCTGCAGTGGAAGGCGCGTGGCTGGCTGACGGCGGAGCGCAAGCCCGTTAAGAACCAGGACCTGTGGCAACGCCTCGAAGAGCTTTGCGCATCCCACGACATCGAGTGGCACTGGGTTCCCGGGCATGCCGGCGTGCCGGGCAATGAACGCGTCGACCGCTTGGCAAATCAGGCGATCGACGCGCTCCTCAGGTAGACTCGCGCGCCATGCGACAGATCGTCCTCGATACCGAGACCACGGGCCTGGAGGTCGAACTCGGTCACCGCATCATCGAGATCGGCTGCCTCGAGCTCGTAAATCGCAGGCCGACGGGCCGCACCTTCCATCGCTATGTCAATCCGGAGCGCGATATCGACGCTGCGGCGCTCACGGTGCACGGCATTGCGCGCGAGGATCTCGCGCGCGAGCCGCGCTTTGTCGAGTTCGTTGACGAGTTCCTGGCTTTCATCGCCGATGCGGAGCTCGTGATCCACAACGCCGGCTTCGATGTGGCCTTTCTCGATGCGGAGCTCGCGCGCGCGCCGGGACCGGCGCGCACGGTCGCTTCGGTGGCGCGCGTGCTCGACACCTTGAGCCTCGCGCGGCAGCTGCATCCCGGTCAGCGCAACAATCTTGATGCCCTCTGCAAGCGCTACGGGGTCGACAACTCCAATCGCGATCTGCACGGCGCGCTCCTCGATGCGCGGCTGCTCGCGGACGTGTATCTGGCGATGACGGGCGGACAGGCGGCGCTTGCGCTCGATGAGCGCGGCTTCGCGCAGCCGGGAAGCTCGGCCGATGCTGCCGAGCGCGGGCCGCTGCGCGCGGCGGTGCCGCTGCTCATCCTGCGGGCCACGGTGGATGAGCTTGCGGCGCATGAGGCGCTGCTCGCGATTGTCGCAAAGAGCAGTGGCGGTCGGTGCGTGTGGCGCGCGGTGGAAGGCGCGTGCGAGCTGACAGCGGCTAAGGCCGGCGCTATTGGCTGACGGGGGCGCTTTCTTGCTCAAGTTGCGCAAGTGCCGCGTGGGCGTCGTGGGTCTGGGCTATGTCGGACTGCCGCTCGCCGTGGAGTTCGGCAAGCACTTTGACACCATCGGCTTCGACGTCAAGGCCGCGCGCATCGCCGCGCTGAAGCGCGGTGTTGATGCGACGCTGGAAGTCACCAAGGCCGAGCTCAAGGCTGCAAGCCGGATGAGCTTTTCGACCAATCTTGCGGACCTGCGGCGCTGCCGCGCCTTTATCGTCACGGTGCCGACGCCGATCGATGTCTACAAACGCCCCGACCTGACGCCGCTCATTCTCGCCAGCGAGACCGTCGGCAAAGCGCTGCGCAAGGGCGCGGTGGTGGTGTATGAGTCCACAGTCTATCCGGGCTGCACGGAGGAGGTGTGCGTGCCGATTCTGGAGCGCGCATCGGGTCTGAAGCTGAATCGCGATTTCTTCGTCGGCTATAGCCCCGAGCGCATCAATCCCGGCGACAAGGAACACCGCCTGCCGACGATCCGCAAGATCACCTCGGGCTCCACGCCCGAGGCAGCTGAGTTCGTCGATCAGCTCTACCGCACCATCATCAAGGCCGGCACTTACAAGGCTTCGAGCATCAAGGTGGCGGAGGCGGCCAAGGTTATCGAGAACACGCAGCGGGACGTCAACATCGCGCTCGTCAACGAGCTCGCGCTCATCTTCAACCGCCTCGGTATCGATACCGAAGAGGTGCTGAACGCGGCGGGCACGAAGTGGAATTTTCTGCCTTTCCGGCCGGGCCTCGTCGGCGGACATTGCATCGGAGTCGATCCGTACTACCTGACGCACAAGGCGCAGGAGATCGGCTACAACCCGGAGATGATCCTCGCTGGCCGACGCTTGAACGACAACATGGCAAGCTACATCGCCGGCGAGATCGTCAAGCGCATGACTAACAAGCGCATTCACGTTAATGGCGCACGCGTGCTGATGCTGGGCGCGACATTCAAGGAAAACTGCCCCGATATCCGCAATTCCAAAGTGTTTGATGTCGTGCGCGAGCTTGACAACTATGGCGCGCAAGTCGAGATCTACGATCCCTGGGCGGATGATCGCGGAGTGCCGGCACGAATATGGGCGGCGGCCTCGTGAAATCACTCAAGCGCGGCCGCTACGACGTGGTGGTGGTCGCCGTGGCGCATCGCGAATTTCGCGCCCTCGGGGCGCGCGGCGCGCGCCGGCTGTGCAAGAAGAATCACGTGCTCTACGACATCAAGCACGTCTTTCCGGCGGCCGAAAGTCGATGGCCGGCTGTGAAGATCCTGGTCACCGGGAGCCGCGGGCTTCATCGGATTTCACACCGCGCGGCGGCTGCTTGGCGCGCGGCGAAGAGGTGGTCGGGCTCGATAATCTCAACGAGTACTACGACATCACCCTGAAAATGGCGCGCTTGAGCGCTGCTGCAGCAGGAGCCGCGCTTTCGCTTTATCAAGCTCGACCTGGCGGACGCGCCCGGCATGGCGGGCTTGTTTCGCGCGCGAGAAGTTTCAGCGCGTGGTGCACCTCGGGGCGCAGGCGGGCGTGCGCTACTCGATCGATGCGCCGCACGCCTACGTGCAGAGCAATGTCGTCGGCACGCTCAACGTTCTCGAGGGATGCCGTCACGAGGGCGTCGAGCACCTGGTGTACGCCTCGACGAGCTCGGTATACGGCGCCAACACCAACATGCCCTTTTCCGAGCACCACATCGCCGATCATCCGCTGTCGCTCTACGCTGCGAGCAAACGCTCAACCGAGCTCATGGCGCACAACTACTCCTCGCTCTTCAAGCTGCCGACGACGGGTCTGCGCTTCTTCACCGTCTACGGTCCGTGGGGACGTCCCGACATGGCGCTCTTTCTCTTCACGCGCAACATTCTCGACGGCAAGCCGATCGACGTCTTCAACTTCGGCCATCACAAGCGCGACTTCACCTACGTCGAGGACATCGTCGAGGGGGTAGTGCGGGTGGTCGATCGCATCGCGCAGCCGAATCCGGCGTGGAACAGCCAGAACCCGGACCCGGCGAGCGAGCCGTGCGCCGTTTCGGCTCTACAACATCGGCAACAACTCACCGGTGGAGCTGCTGCGCTACATCGAGGTCATCGAGCAGTGCCTGGGAAAGAAGGCGCAGAAGAATCTGCTGCCGCTGCAGCCGGGCGATGTGCCCGATACTTTCGCCGACATCGACGATTTGGTCCGGGATACCGGCTACCGCCCGGCTACGCCGATCGAGACGGGGCGTGCGGCGCTTCGTCGAATGGTACTGCGACTATTATAAGCGCCGGCTCTGAGCGCCCCTGGAGTAGACATGCCGCTGAGACTCACACAACCCGCAGCAGCGATGCAGGTACCGCTGCTTGATCTGAAAGTGCAATACCGCGCGCTCAAGGGCCCGATCCAGGCCGCGATCGAGAAGGTCTGCGCGAGCCAGCATTTCATCCTCGGCGCCGAAGTGCGCGAGCTCGAGGCGAACGTCGCGCATATTCGCACTGCAAATACGGCATCGGCGTCTCCTCCGGCACCGATGCACTGCTGGTCGCGCTCATGGCACTCGAGATCGGTCCCGGCGATGAAGTCATCACCAGCCCGTACACGTTTTTCGCAACCGCCGGCACCATCGCGCGCGTGGGCGCGCGGCCGCTTTTCTGCGATATCGACCCGGCAACCTTCAACCTCGCGCCGCAGGCTCTGGAGCGGCTCATCGCGCAAGGGTGCGAGCGGCGCGGGAGCGCCTGGGTGAACCGTGCGCACCGGCGGGTCGCATCAAGGCGCTGATGCCGGTGCACCTTTATGGTCAGCTCTGCGACATGGGTACGCTCATGGCGATCGCGCAACGACTTGCCGTGCCGGTGATCGAGGATGCGGCGCAGGCAATTGGCGCTGAGGATGGCGCGGGCAAGCGCGCCGGCAGTTTCGGCGAGATCGGCTGCCTGTCGTTCTTCCCCACAAAGAATCTCGGTGCCTTTGGTGATGCGGGAATGTGCGTCGCAAACGATTCGGCGCTCGCCGAGCGGCTCGACATCCTGCGCGTGCATGGCGGACGTCCGAAGTACTACCACACGCTTCATCGGCGGCAACTTCCGGATCGATGAGCTGCAGGCGGCGGTACTCAACGTGAAGTTTGCGCACCTGGACGACTGGACTGCGGGGCGGCAGAGAAATGCAGCCTTCTACGACGACGGTTTTACGCGCGCCGATCTTGGCGGCGCGGTCGAGACCCCGCCGCCGGCGAGCGCGGGTCGCCACATCTACAATCAGTACGTGCTGCGGGTGCGCGATCGCAATGCGCTTGCGTCAGCACCTTATGGCCGCCGGTGTCGGCACGGAGATCTACTACCCGGTGCCGCTGCATCTGCAGAAATGCTTCGCCTATCTCGGACACAGCGCCCGGCGCATTCCCCGAGTCCGAGCGCGCCGCGGAGGACACGATCGCGCTGCCGATCTATCCCGAGCTCGACGCGACGCAGCTGCAATACGTGATCGACGCGGTCGCCGAGTTCTACAGGCGTTGAGCGGCGATCCTTCCTGAACGATGCGAGCGCGGCATCGTCGACAGCGCCGCCGCAAGTGCAAATGTTCTGGCATGGCGCGCCGCTGACGCGCATCGAGCGGCTGTGCATGGCCTCGTTCCTCGCTCATGGGCCATCCGCTGGATCTTTACGTGTACGACACGCCGGGCGTGCCGCCCGCAGGCGTGCGGCTCGTGCAGCGCCGAAGAGATCCTGCCGCGTGCCGTGCTCTTCACCCACCGCCGCACGGGCTCGCTCGGCTCGTTCAGCGACTGGTTTCGCTATCGCCTGCTGAAAGAGCGCGGCGGCATCTGGGCAGACACCGATGTCGTGTGCCTCGCGCCGCTCGTTTATCCGCAGCAGGAAATCTTCGGCTGGCAGGATGCGCGGGTGCTCAACAATGCGGTACTGGGCTTGCCGGCGGGCCACCCGCTTGGCGGTGTGGCTTGATAGCTGCTGCGAGAATCCGAATCGGCTGCTGCCCTACGACAGCTGGTCGCGGCGGCTGCGCAAGCTGCGCCGCCGTTATCTGCAGGGCAACCGTCGCGCGCGCGTGCGCTGGGGCGAATACGGGCCGAAGGGGCTCACTCAGGCGGCGCGGCATCTGGGCTACATCGAGCGTGCGCAGCCGGCAGCGCACTTCTATCCGGTGCAGTGCGAAGACTGGCGTGTCATGTTTGCCAGTGCCCGCGCCGCTGAGCCGCCCTGGACGGCACAGAGCCGCGCGGTGCACCTATGGCAGCAAATGATGCGCAGCGAGCCCGGTTTCGATAAGGACGCGCGTTTTCCTGCCGACTCGCCCTTTGAGGAGCTCTGCCGTCGCTATCTTTAGAAGCTGTGGCTCAGGTAGAGCGCGACATCCGTGATGTCGTAGAACTGGTCGGGGCGCCCCGGTCGCGAGCTCAAAAGAGTAGACGTGCCGGCGGGCAACTTTGACATCGTCGCGGACGTCGAGCCCCAGATCCCATCCCGGAATGAGGTTGCGGTACTGCACGCCGGCACCCAGATAAAATCCGTAGGCCGGCGAGAGCAGCGCGTAGCGCGCGGCGCCGAAGAAGGCGCTGAGCGCGAGCGGCGAGTCAAAGCGATAGCGCCAGTCGATGGCGCGGATCGAGACGAGCGGAATGCGGTCGATCTCGTCGTATTCGACGCGCGCGCCGAGATCCTGGTGCTCGCTGACCGCGCGGCGCACGCCCAAGCCCAGGTGCGGCGCCACCTCGGTATTGGTGTCCGTGCGCGGCACGCTGTCGGCAAGATCCACGAGCACGCGATTGACGTTCATGCCGGCGTCGATGAAAACGTGCGCTCCCTGATCTTCCGATGGTGTGGCCGGCGCGCTATCTGAGTCCTCCTCATCCGCCTCATCGGCGCCCGATTGGCCATCGCCCATGCGCATGAAGCCGTTCAGCATCGTGAAATGTTGGCCAAAAACATCGCGGCCCGCCAAGAGTTCGCCGCCGACGATGTAGTCGCGCCAGGGCCGCGAGTAGCGCATCGATGCCATGTACTCGTGACGGTAGGGAACGGGGGAATAGGCATCATTGACCAGCGTTCGATATTGTGTCTCGAGGAGGCCGCCGAACGAGGGCTCCCAGCCGACCTTCAGCATGTTGCTCTGGCCGCCGACGCTGTCACCGAGCTGGCGCTGATCGCCGAACCAGTTGCCTACGACGAAACCATAATTCATCGCACCGTCGCGGTAGATCGGGCCTACGTACCACGCTTCCTGCCAGTCCTGAAATTCGTAGGTCACGTCGAACGGGCCGATCCGCGGAAAATGAATTCCCGCCGACAGATCGCAGTCCCCGAGCAGATAGTTGCGGCCACGCGACGTATCGGTGCCCGCGTATTCGAAGTAGACGGCAAAGGGAACCTTACCGGGAAAGATGAATCGACTGGTGACGGAGGCTTCCTGTTTGCCAAAGGCGATATCGTTGGTGGTCGGATTTGCGCCAGGGTTTTGCGTTGCGGCCGGATCGAAGAACGCCTTCAGGATCTCCTTGGCGGACGTGCCGCCGTAGGCGCCGCCACCGTACTCGAGCACGCGATTGACGCCGAGCGCCCAGCCGGTCACCGGCTCGATCTGCAGGTGAAAGCCTGCAAAAAGCGGTGTGCCGCCGATCAGATGGCCTTGAAACACGATGTCATCCGAATGGGAGAGCTTTGCCAGAAAGAGCTCGTACTGCAGGCCAACGCGCGTCAATGGGATGCTGTTGGAGAGCGTCACGGACGGCATGGTCGGCGCCTCGGTGCTGATGAGCATGGCGCTGTCGGTCATCGGCGACCACCAGTGATCGCGGTAGCCGATGTCAAGCTGCATGCTCTCAGCGCCCAGGCTCACGATCGATCCGGTGGGCGCGCTGTGGCCGGCGTGCACGTCGGCACCGGCACTGAAGATCGCGTAGTCGAACGGCTGCCAATAAACCTGTCCATCAAGCTGCAAGTGATCGTCGGTCGTAAGACCGTGCTCGTTGGGGATCGCGACGGTGGCGCCGTGCTTAACGCCGGCCTGCACGCTTGCGTAGCTGATGCCGGTGTTTTGCATGTAGCGCGCCAGAAAGCGCTTGACGCGCTTGCACATGGGCGTTGGAGTGGGACAGGCCTTCGGCAGCGCATCGAGTACCACGTTCGCGGGAATCGGACGGGTGAGCACCGGTTTGTCGGCGAGGACGAGCACGCGTTCGATGTCGCGCTCGATCTCCGGCTCAAGATTGAGCGGCAGGTAAGGTGTTGCGCCGCGCCCAAGCGCCACGGCGCTCAATGTCGCGAGAAGCCACAGGGCGATCGAAGCGGTTCTCTTCATGATTCTTCCGCGCGAAGGGTCACGACACACGGACCGCAGAATAGCGGTCAGCGGGCCGACTCGCTATGGCAAAGCGCGGGCCTCATTGCGATGTTTACAGGCGGACCCGTATGATTGCGCGCCGCGCCGCGATACCTTGAGGCGCGCGGGGCCCCGCGGGGGCACGATAAGGAAGCTGATGTTTTCGACCCGATGGACCTCTGTGCTCTTAGCCGGGCTCGCCGCGGCGACTGTTGCGCTAATCACACCTCCCACAGTACGCGCGCAGGGACAGGCACCCACGGACCAGGAACTCGAGATCTTCCGCAACCTCTCACCCGAGCAACAGCAGCAGGCCATGGAAGCGCTGTCCGGGGGCCGCAACGGCGCTGGCGGCGGCTTGGGGGGCGGAATGCTCGGGGGTGGGAGCAGCACTCAGGGAGGCGCCAACAACCTGCAGCGCCAGGAGCAGCAGGAGTTCGAGCGTCAACAGCGTCTCAACGAACAGGATCGCGAGCGGCGCGCTGAGGAGGAAGGTACCGACTACGAGCCGCTGATTCCCCGATTCAAGGCCGACGACTCGCTCATCATCGAGGTTGATTTTCATTTGCGGCCGCGACCGACCGAAGCGCGCGCGCTGATCCTGCAGGGCATCAATCCGCAGACCGGGCTTCCCGCCAGCGCCGGTGCCGGCGCCAACGGCCAGCAGCAACAGCAGCAACTCGATCAGCTCGGAGAAGGGGTCACCGGCGGATCGACCCTGGATAGCTCCTCAGCCACACCTGCGGCTGCAGCGCTACCGGGCGCCGGACTTGCCGCGCAGGCGGCGGCGGCCAATAACGCCGACATCGCTGCCGATCAGCAGCGCAAGACGGCGCTGCTTACGGAGGAGGAAAGAGCGGACCTGCAGAAGCTCATTGATCTGGTTCGCTCGAAGAATCCCTACAAACTCAATCACGACGGCGTGCTTTTCTTGCCGGGATTCTTCGGCATCCCGCTCGCCGGGCTCACTGAAGAGCAGGCGAGCCTGCGCTTGCAGAGCGAGCCGGCGTTCCAGAAGCTGCAGATACGTGCCACGCGTCTGTCGCTGAAGAAGTACGGCGCGGAGGGGCTAAAGCCTTTCGGCTACGATCTATTTGATCGACCGTTCGTCAGCTACTCGCCGGTGACGAGCGTTCCGGTGCCTGCGGATTACATCGTCGGTGCGGGCGATGAGCTCGACGTGCAGCTCTACGGTAATCAAAACCGTATGTTGAATCTCACCGTGGGTCGCGATGGTCGCGTGAACTTCCCGGAGCTCGGCCCGATAAGCGTTGGCGGGCAGCTCTTCACGGCCGTCAAATCCAGCATCGAGTCGCAGGTTGAGCACCAGATGATTGGCGTACACGCCAGCGTCTCGGTCGGCGTGACACGACTCATCCGCGTATTCGTGCTTGGCGAGGCGCGCCATGCGGGTTCCTACGTGATCAGCGGCCTGGGAACAATCACCTCGGCGCTCTACGCTTCAGGCGGTGTGAAACCGACCGGCTCGTTGCGCAACATCGAGCTCAAACGTCAGGGTGCGCTGGTGCGCAAGCTCGATCTCTACGACATGCTGATTCGCGGTGACTCGACCGACGATGCGAAGCTCCTGCCCGGCGATGTCGTCTTCATTCCCCCGGTCGGGCCGACCGCGAGCGTCGACGGCGAGGTGTACCGTCCGGCGATTTACGAGATCAAGGGCGAGACATCGATGGGCTCGCTCGTGCAGCTCGCGGGCGGTCTCAAGCCCGAAGCCGATACGAGCAAGGCCTCGGTGACGCGCATCGACGCCGAGCTGCATCGGGTGGTCGTGCCAGTCAATCTGTCAGGCCCGCGAGGCACTGCGGAGCTGGCGCGCAACGGCGATTTGCTGCGCGTTGCGAAGCTCGGCCCGACGCTCGACTCGGGGGTGGTCGTGACGGGACACGTGTACGCGCCAAGTTCCTACGCCTGGCGGCGCGGTTTGCGGCTCTCCGACGTCGTCCGCTCGCTCGATGATCTGCAGCCGGACGCGGATCTGCATTACGTGCTCGTGCGGCGCGTGCTCGCCAATCGCAAGATTGCCGTGCTATCTGCCGATTTGTCGGCGGCGCTCGCCGCTCCGGGGTCGAAGGCGGACATCGAGCTGCAGCCTCGCGATCGCGTCACGGTGTTTGACCTGCAATCCGGGCGCGACCGCATCGTCAAACCCATTCTCGACGAGCTGCGCTTGCAGGCGACCGTGGAGCAGCCCACCGAAATCGTGCACATCGATGGTCGCACCAAGGCCCCGGGCGATTATCCGCTCGAGCCTGGCATGCGGATTCGCGATCTCATTCGTGCCGGCGGAACTTTGACGGACGCCGCCTACGGCGGACAGGCGGAGTTGACGCGCTACGAGGTCGTCAACGGGGAGACGCGCGGCACGCAGCTCATTGAAGTGAATTTGGCGGCGGTGCTGCGCGGGGACCCGCAGGCAAACATTTTGCTGAAGCCGTTCGACGATTTGAGCATCAAAGAGGTACCCGCCTGGGGCGCGCAGCAGGTCATAACCTTGCTGGGTCAGGTGCGCTTCCCCGGGCACTACGCGATCACCCATGGCGAAACCTTGAAGTCGGTGATTCTGCGCGCCGGAGGACTTACCGCCTATGCCTTCCCTGAAGGCAGCGCGTTCACGCGCGAGGAGCTGAAGCGGCGCGAACAGAAGGAAATTGACCTTCTGGCGCGGCGTCTGCAGAACGACCTCGTGACGCTCGCGCTGCAGGGTGCGGCTGCGAATCAGGCGGGAGCGGCAACCTCGCTCACCGTGGGGCAGTCGCTGCTTTCTCAGGTGCGCACCACGCAGGCCGTGGGACGCCTGGTCATCGACCTGCCGCGCCTGATGCGTTTGCCGGTGGGATCCGCTGCCGATGTCATTCTGCGCAACGGCGATCAGCTCATCGTGCCGCAGCAGCAGCAGGAAGTCACGGTGATCGGCGAGGTGCAGAACGCGACCTCGCACCTGTTCCGCGCGGGACTTTCGCGCGACGACTACATCAGCCAAAGCGGAGGCACCTCGCGTCGCGCCGACCGCGGCCGCATCTATGTCGTGCGCGCCGACGGCAATGTCGTCTCGAACGAGGGGCACCGGTGGTACTCAAACAAGAACGTGACCATCAAGCCGGGCGACACGATTGTGGTGCCGCTCGATACCGAGCGCCTGCCGGCCTTGCCGCTGTGGGAAGCTGTGACGCAGATCATCTACAACATCGCGATCTCGGCCGCTGCCGTGCACACGTTCTGATTCTGCCGCTACGGGCGTTGACTCTGGCTGGGGCGCTGCCTAGACTAGCCTGCGTTCAGTGTGTGAACGCAGTGCCGCAAGCGGACCTCGAGCCGATGCTTTCCGACGAAATGCGCTACAAGCTGATGCGCTTGCTGGAAGACAACCCGAAGTTGAGCCAGCGCGATGTCGCGCGCGAGTTCGGCATCAGTCTCGGCAAAGTCAACTATTGCCTGCAGGCCCTCGTGCATAAGGGCTGGATCAAGGCGAGCCATTTCAAGAACAGCCGCAATAAGCTCGCGTACCGGTATTTGCTCACGCCGCGCGGCATCGACGAGAAGGCACGCCTGACGGTGCGGTTTCTGCAGATCAAAATGCGCGAATATGAGTCGCTGCGCGATGAAATCGAGCAGTTGCGCCGCGAGGTAGGTCACGGCCTACCCGCCGTAGATGAACAAGCTCGAGGCCCGACGAGGACCGTGTCGTGAACAAACCCCTGATCGAAGGCAATGTGCGCGACCTCATGAAGGGCGCGCCGAGCGGTTATTTCATCGTCGTGCCGGAAATGCAGGAGGACACGCCCGATGAGCTCTCGAGCTACAGCACTGCACTGCTCGGGTCATGGCGACTGCTGCTCGCCACCGCCGTTCTTGGTGCCGTGATCGCCGCGATCATCGCATTCGTGCTGCCACCGAAGTTTCGAGCGCAGGCCCTGGTCGCGCCCGTCAACTCGGGCGGCTCGCCGACCGGCGGCGGCACCTTGAAGCAGCTCGGCGGACTCGCCGCCCTCGCGGGCATTGATATTCCGGGTGCCAACGGGCGCAAGGACGAATATCTGGCGACGCTGAATTCCACGGGCTTTTTGCGCGACTTCATTCAGGCCGAAGACATGCTGCCGATCCTCTTTGCGAGCCGCTGGGACGCGCAGGCCAAACAATGGCGCGCGGGCGAGGAGCCGCCCACTCTCGGGGAGGCCGTGAAGAAGGTGCGCGACGATGTCATCAACGTCGTGGATGATCGGCGCACCAGCCTCGTGACGGTCACCGTGGACTGGGGCTCCCCGCAGCTCGCCGCCCGCTGGGCAAACGACCTTATCGAGAAGGTCAATGAAAAATTGCGCGCGGACGCGGCGCGCAGCGCGGAGCGCAGCCTCGACTATCTCAACAAGGAGCTCGCCAGGACGAGCGAGGTTGAGACCCGGCAGGCTATCTATCGCTTGACCGAGGAGCAGGTCAACAACGCCATGCTCGCAAGCGTGCAGCACGAGTACGCGTTCCGTTTCATCGACCCCGCTATCGCGCCGGAGAGAAAGAATAGCCCCAAGCGCGCGATCATGACGGCGGTCGGGGCAGCCATCGGGCTCTTTGTTGGCGCGCTGCTGGTGCGCTTGCAGATGGCGCGACGGCGCGCACAGCCGCGCGCACTCGCATAATGCGGCCTTGCATGACCGCTGCGGAACGTCAGTGAACAAGTCGCATGGGCCCATTATCGAGCGCAAGATCCGGATCGCGCTCGTCGGCTGCGGCCGCATCGCCCAGAAGCACTTTGAGGCTATCGCCGCGCACGGCGCGCGGATCGAATTGGCCGCGGTGTGCGACACGGACCCCGGGGCGCTCGCCGCCGCGGTCAAACGCACCGGGGTGCGCGGCTTTGCATCGCTCGATGAGCTCCTCGCCGCAAGCGAAGCTGATGTCGTGGCGCTCTGTACTCCCAGTGGCCTGCATCCGGCGCAGACCATCCAGCTTGCGGCCGCGGGCCGGCATGTTATCACTGAGAAGCCGATGGCGACCCGCTGGCTTGACGGCAAGCGCATGGTCGAGGCGTGCGATGCGGCAAATGTGCGCTTGTTTGTCGTCAAGCAGAACCGCCGCAATGCGACGCTGCAGATGCTCAAACGCGCGGTGGAGCAAAAGCGCTTCGGCCGCATCTACATGGTCAATCTCAACGTCTTCTGGAGCCGGCCACAGGAGTACTACCACAGCGCCAAATGGCGCGGCACGTGGGAATTCGACGGCGGCGCGCTGATGAACCAGGCGAGCCACTACGTTGATCTCATCGACTGGCTCATCGGCCCCGTGGAGAGCGTGCAGGCATACACGGCAACGCTGGCGCGGGACATACAGGTCGAGGACAGCGCCGTGGTCGGCATCCGCTGGCGCTCCGGAGCTCTGGGCTCCATGAACGTGACCATGCTCGCCTACCCCAAGAATTACGAGGGCTCCATCACCGTCCTCGGCGAGACGGGCACCGTGCGCATCGGCGGTGTCGCGGTGAACGAGATCCAGCACTGGCAATTCGCCGAGCCGCTCGCGGATGACGCGCATGTACAGGCGGCGAGCTACAAGACGACCTCGGTATACGGCTTTGGTCATCCGCTCTATTACGACAATGTGATCCGCACGCTGCGCGGTGAGTGCGAGGCGGAAACCGACGGCCGCGAGGGATTGCGCTCGCTCGAGGTGATCATTGCCACCTACCTCTCGGCGCGCGATGGCCGGCGCGTAGCCCTGCCGCTGGAATATTGACGATGGCAGTGAGCATTCACCCGAGCGCGATCGTCGATGCCGGCGCAACGATCGGCGATGGCAGCCGCGTCTGGCATTTTACGCACATCTGTGCCGGGGCACGTATCGGCCGCGGCTGCTCGTTCGGCCAGAATGTGTTCGTCGGCAATCGCGTGGTCATCGGCAACAACGTCAAGATCCAGAACAACGTGTCCGTCTACGACAACGTGACCCTGGAAGATGATGTGTTCTGCGGACCCAGCATGGTATTTACCAATGTCTACAATCCGCGCGCCGCGATCAGCCGCAAAGATGAGTATCGCAACACGCACGTGCGGCGCGGCGCGACCCTGGGCGCAAACTGCACCATCATCTGTGGCACAACCCTTGGTAGCTACGCCTTCATAGCCGCAGGGGCGGTAGTCAACCGTGACGTCGCCGACTATGCGCTGATGGCGGGCGTGCCGGCGCGGCAGGTTGGCTGGATGAGCCGCTACGGCGAGCAACTCACCCTGCCGCTACGCGGCAGTGCCAGCGCAACCTGCGCGCACAGCGGCGAGCGCTACCAGCTCCTCGACGGTATTTGTACATGCGTGAATTAGCGAGTTGCCAATGGAATTGAAGGGCAAGAAGCTCGTCGTAATCGGCGGCGCGGGCCTCATCGGCTCGCACTGCGTGGACGGTCTTACCCGCGAGGACATCAAAGAGGTCGTCATCTACGACAACTTCGTGCGCGGTCGCGAGGAGAACCTGCGAGCCGCACTGCGCGATCCGCGCGTGCGTATTTTCGACGTCGGCGGTGATATTACCCAGACCGACATCCTCGAGGCGGCGCTCGACGGTGCAGATGGCGTGTTTCATTTCGCCGCGCTCTGGTTGCTGCAGTGTCACGAATTTCCGCGCAGCGCGTTTGACGTCAACGTGCGCGGCACCTTTAACGTGATGGACGCGTGCGTCAGGAAAGGCGTCAAGCGCCTGGTGTATTCGTCATCGGCCTCGGTGTACGGCGATGCCGTACGTGAGCCCATGGATGAGGATCATCCCTTTAACAATCAAAATTTCTACGGCGCGACCAAGATCGCCGGCGAGGCGATGCTGCGCGCCTACCACTATCGCTACAAGCTCAACTTTGTGGGCCTGCGCTACATGAATGTATACGGCCCACGCCAGGATTATCACGGCGCCTACATCGCCGTCATCATGAAGATGCTCGACGCCATCGATCGCGGCCAGGGCCCGACGATTCTCGGTGATGGCAGCGAAGCCTTCGATTTTGTCGCGGTCGAGGACTGCGCCGTTGCCAACCTGTGCGCGATGAAGGCGGATACGACCGACCGCTTTTACAACGTCGGCACGGGCAAGCGCACCTCCCTGAAGGAACTTGCGCAGTTGCTTATCGATCTTACCGGCTGCAAACAAGCCATCAACTACGCGCCGCGCAGCGTCGCCACGCTGGTGCGCAATCGCATCGGCTGCCCCAAACGGGCGAGCGCAGAGATCGGGTTCACGGCCACTATCGCCTTGCAGGAGGGCCTGCGGCGCCTCATCGAGTGGCGCAACGGTCACCGGGTGGAAGTGGAAGCGCGGCGCCGCGCGGCGGGAGTATCTGCATGAGTGCGGCTCCGATGAAAGCCATGCGGCGCGTGATCCAGATCGCGCAACCCTGCACCGGCGAGGAGGAATGGCAGGCCACGCGTGAGCCGTTGATGAGCGGCTGGCTCACCCAGGGGCCGAAGGTCGCAGCGTTCGAACAGGCCTTCGCGCAGCGCCACGCCGTCCCGCATGCGCTCGCCACGACGAGCTGTACGACCGCGTTGCATCTCATTCTGGCCGCCATGGAAATAGGCCCCGGGGATGAGGTCATTGTTCCTGCGTTCACGTGGGTCGCGACCGCGAACGTCGTGCTTTACTGCGGCGCAACCCCGGTGCTGGTCGACGTCGACCGCGAGAGCTACAACATTGATGCCGCCGACGTTGCGCGCAAGTTAAGTGCGCGCACCAAAGCGGTGATCGCGGTTCATTTGTTCGGTCTATGCGCCGATATGGCCGCCTTGCGGCGCGTCGTTCCCAAGCACATCGCCATCATTGAGGATGCGGCATGCGCCTCAGGCGCCGCTTACCACGGCGTGCCTGCCGGTGGCCTCGGCAGTGCGGCGGCGTTTTCGTTCCATCCGCGCAAGTCAATCACGACCGGCGAGGGCGGGATGGTCACCACCGATGACGCGGCGCTCGCCGAGCGCGCGGACCGACTGCGCAACCACGGCGCCTCGGTTTCTGAAGAGCAGCGTCATAAAGGGCCGCGGCCCTATCTCCTGCCCGAGTTCAACCTGCTGGGTTTCAACTACCGTATGACCGATCTGCAAGGCGCGGTTGGCCTCGTGCAGCTCTCGAAACTGGATCGCTACGTTGCCGAGCGGGACCGCTGGGCGGCGTGGTACATCGAGGAGCTCTCCGCAGTGCCGTGGCTGCGCATGCCGCAGCGGCCGGTGGATGGCGGTCATGCATGGCAGGCGTTCGTTACCTATGTCGATGCGGGGCGCGCACCGCGGCCGCGCAACGCGCTGATGGAGCAACTGCAGCACGCGGGCATCAGCACGCGACCGGGCACGCACGCGGTGCACCAGCTCGCATACTATCGCGAGCGCTTCGGGCTCGCGCCGGGCGACTTTCCGGGCGCGCGGGACTGCGATGCCCAGACGATGGCGATTCCTCTGCATAATCGCATGAGCGCCGACGATTTTGCCTACGTCGTCGACGCAATCAAAAAGCTCGCCTGATGTGTGGCGTCGCCGGCCTGATCCACCTGGACTCGGCGTCGGCGTCGCCGGTCAGCCTGCGCCGCATGACCGATGCCCTGGCGCATCGTGGCCCTGACGGCCAGGGTCACTGGATCGAGGGCAACGTGGGCCTCGGGCACCGACGGCTCGCAATCATCGATCTGTCACCGGCCGGCCATCAGCCGATGATCAATGCCGATCACCGCTACGTCCTCAGCCACAACGGCGAGGTCTACAATTATCGCGAGCTGCGCACGGAGCTCGAGGCCCTCGGCTATTGGTTCCGCTCGGCCACCGATACCGAAGTCATCCTGAACGCGCTCGCCGCCTGGGGAGTACAAGCGCTCGAGCGGCTGAACGGCATGTTTGCCTTCGCGCTCTGGGATCGCAAAGAGCGGCGACTGCTACTGGCGCGGGATCGCTACGGCATCAAGCCGCTCTATTACAGCCTGCAAGGCTCGACCTTCGCGTTCGCATCGGAGCAGAAGGCGATCCTTACCCTGCCTGGCATGCACCGCAAGCTCGACAAGCCCGCGCTGCTCGAATATTTCACGTTCCAGAACTTCTTTACGGACCACACGCTGCTCGAGGATGTGCGGATCCTGCCCGCTGGACATTACGCAACGCTCGACCTCGGCGCGGCGCAGCCGCGCCTGCAGTTGACGCGCTACTGGGACTTTCACTTCTGCGAGCCGGCCGCCAAGGTTGATCCGCAAGAATCTCGGGAAGAGCTCGCGCGGCTGTTTCAGCAGGCCGTGAATCGGCAGCTGGTGGCTGACGTAGAGCTTGGCAGTTATCTGAGCGGCGGCATGGATTCGGGCGCCATCACCGCGATCGCGGCGCGCTGTTATCCGTACTTAAAGACCTTCACGTGCGGTTTTGATCTGAGTTCGGCATCAGGCATCGAACTCAGCTTCGATGAGCGCGTGAAGGCGGAGGCGATGTCGGCGCGCTTTAAGACCGAGCACTACGAGATGGTCCTAAAAGCCGGCGATATGGAGCGCGTGTTGCCAAAGCTCGCCTGGCATCTTGAGGAGCCACGGGTCGGTCAGAGCTATCCGAACTATTATGCGGCCCAGCTCGCGGGCAAGTTCGTCAAAGTAGTGATGTCAGGGGCTGGCGGCGATGAGCTTTTCGGCGGCTACCCGTGGCGCTACTACCGGGCGGCGGTGTCGCATGACTTCGAGCACTACGTGGATCAGTACTACGCCTTCTGGCAGCGCCTGGTCGACAACCGCCACCTGCAAAAGCTATTTGCACCGATCTGGGGTGATGTCAAACACGTTTGGACGCGCGACATCTTTCGTGACGTGTTTCAGAATCATGATATCCGGCTGGAGCGGCCCGAGGACTACATCAATCATTCGCTGTACTTCGAGGCGAAGACATTTCTGCACGGGCTGCTGGTCGTGGAAGACAAGCTCAGCATGGCGCACGGTCTCGAGACGCGCGTGCCGTTCCTCGACAACGAGCTCGTCGATTTTGCGATGCGCTGCCCGGTGGGACTCAAGCTCAACAATCTGCAGGACGTGATCCGCATCAATGAGAACGAGCCCGGTGACAAACAGGGCAAGTATTTTCTGAAAACCAACGACGGCAAACAGATCCTGCGCGACATGATGCGCGAGTACGTGCCACACGATATTGCCGCCGCCGTTAAGCAGGGCTTTTCAGCGCCGGACGCGTCGTGGTTCAAGGGAGAAAGCATCGACTACGTGCGCAAGCAGTTGCTGACGGGCACGCCCATGATCTACGAATATCTCGAGCGCGGGGTCACGGAGCAGTTGATCAACGAGCACTTGTCCGGCGCACAGAATCGACGCCTCTTCATCTGGTCGCTGTTGAACGTCGAACACTGGCTATCTGGCAGTTATGCTTGAGAACCTGCTTAGGGACCTTCGCTCCTTGTGGCTGCAGCGCCAGCGGGAAGTCGCGCAGCGCTTCGGGCGTTCGCTGCCGCTCGCTGATTACGTGATTGATCGTTGGGAGAAGGCGAAGGAACTCGGCTTTGGCGAGGGCTCCTCGATCTACGACGGCGTCGTGGTGCTTGGAGATGTGCAGGTGGGGCGCAATACTTGGATCGGGCCATTCGTGATTCTCGATGGCTCCGGCGGCCTCAGCATCGGATCGCATTGCTCGATCGCCGCGGGCGTGCAGATCTACAGCCACGACACCGTGCAGTGGGCCGTCAGTGGTGGTAGCGCGGAGTATGAGCACGCCGCCACGTCAATCGGCGACAACTGTTATATCGGTCCCTACACGGTTGTCGCCAAAGGGATACGCATCGGCAACGGTTGCATCGTGGGCGCGCACAGCCTGGTGTTGAGTGATATCCCCGATGGCAGTAAGGCCTTCGGCACGCCGTGCCGAGTCATCGGCCCAGTGGCGCCTGCGAAGAAATCTTAAGTGTGCAGACAGCTCGCGCAACACCCATCAAAATGAGCGCCGTGCAATTTGTTGATCGACTGCAGAGCCTTGTCGGCAAGCCGCTTGCGCTGCAAGGCAATTTTGCGCTGCGCACGCAGATGTCCGGGAATGCCACGCAGCAGCAGACCAATGAAGTCTTTTCCGACAAGTGGGGCAAATACGACAAGAGCGCGGAGAAGGAGCGGCTGTACGAATTCCAGCGTGCCTGGTATTTAAAGCTCTACGGTTTCGAATCGCAGGACGCGCTGCGCGCGTATCTCGCGCGCTGCAAAGTGATCTTTGATGCCGGTTGTGGTCTTGGCTATAAGGCGGCGTGGTTCGCCGAGCTTGCGCCGCACGCGCTTGTAATCGGCATGGATTTCTCCGATGCGGCGCGCCAGGCGGCGTACAATTATTCGGCGCTGCCGAATCTCGTGTTCATCCAGGGCGACATCGCGGCGACGGGCTTCAGTGACGGCGGCGTTGACTATGCAAGCTGTGATCAAGTCATCATGCACACCGAGAGCCCGGAAACGACCTTTGCAGAGCTCGCGCGCATCACTAATCGGGCGCGCGGCGAGGTGGCCTGCTACTTCTACGCCAAGAAGGCATTGCCGCGCGAGTTGCTGGACGATTACTTTCGCACGCAGTGCCGCAAGCTCGAGCGCCCGCAGCTGTGGTCGATGGCGGAGCAGCTGACCGAGCTTGGCAAGCGCTTGAGCGCACTCAACGTCCAATTTGACGCCCCCGATATCCCTGAGCTCGGCATCAAGGCGGGGCGCTACGACATTCAGCGCTTCATCTATTGGAACTTCCTCAAGTGTTTCTGGAACCCGGAACTGGGCCAGGACACTTCGGTGATCACCAATTTCGATTGGTACAGCCCGAGTAATGCGCGGCGTTTCAGTGAGCAGGAAGTGCGCGCGCTCGTGCGTGCCAACGGGCTCACGCCGACTTTCTTCCACGCTGAGGAGGCTTGTTACTCAGGGCGCTTTGCTCACGTTGCCACGGGGCCGGCGGGGAATTGACGTGGCCGCTGAACCGGCAAGCCTCGAACACCTCGGTTTACAGGTGTGCAGCCGCTGCATTTACGATGAGCGCGTCGCAGCGATTCACTTCAACGCCGACGGGGTGTGCAACTACTGTTTGCAGATCGACCGCCTGAAGGAACAGTACCGCACCGGCACGCTCGCAGGGCGGCGGCGCCTCGAGGCGATCATCAAGGAGATCAAACGCGCGGGGCACGGCCATCGCTACGACTGCGTGATCGGCGTGAGCGGCGGTACCGACTCATCCTACATGGTGTATCTGGCGAAACAATGGGGTTTGCGGCCGCTCGCCGTGCACTACGACAACACCTGGAACACCGCGATCTCCACACAGAACATTCGTAAGGTGCTTGCAGCACTCGACGTCGATCTGTACACGCACGTCGTCGACAACAAGGAGGCCGACGACATCTTTCGGGCGTTCTTCCGCGCCGGTGTCGCCGAAATAGACGCCTCAACCGACCTTGCGCTTGCCGAGACCATGTACCGCGCGGCCTTCCGGCATGGCATCAAATACGTGCTGGAAGGCCATTCCTTTGTCACCGAAGGCTTGACCCCCGTCGGTCGCAACTATTTCGACGGCCAGTACATCCGTTCGATTCATCGCCGCTTCGGCACGCGACCGATGAAGACCTACCCGCTCATGACCTTCAGCCGCTTTCTTTGGTGGTCGTGCGTTGCGCGCATCAGGAAGATCCGGCCCTTCTGGTACATCGATTATTCGAAAGAGGACGCGCGTGCGTTCCTCGAAAAGCAGTATGGCTGGCAATACTACGGCGGTCATCACCTCGAGAACCGGATGACGGCGTTCTTTCATGGGATCTATGCACCGCAGAAATTTGCCTCGGATTTCCGCAACAACTCGCTCGCTGCGTTGGTGCGCAATCACAACATGCGGCGCGAGGACGCCTGGGCTGAATACAACCGGCCGCCAGAGGTCGAGGACGAGCTCCTCGCATATTTCAAAAAGCGTCTGGAGCTGTCCGACGAGGAGTATGCACGCGTCATGCGCGCGCCGCCGAAGGATTGGCAGCAATATCCGACCTATAAGCGCCGCTTTGAACGGCTGCGCCCGCTATTTGCTTTACTCGCGAAGCATAATTTGGTGCCGATGAGTTTCTATCTCAAGTACTGCTTTCCGTCCCAGCGGTCCGCATGATAACGATCATTGATTACGGCATGGGCAACCTCGGATCGATTCAGAACATGTTCAAGCGTATCGGGGTGCCCTCGCAGGTCAGCGGCGATATCGGCGCAATTGAGCGGGCGCGCAAGATTCTGCTGCCAGGCGTCGGCGCCTTCGACAGCGCAATGCAGCGGATCAATGAGAGCGGATTGCGTGCCGTACTCGATCACAAGGCGTTGCAGGAGCGCATTCCGATCATGGGTATCTGCTTGGGTATGCAGCTGCTGACGCGCTCGAGCGAAGAGGGGCAGTTGCCGGGGCTTGGCTGGGTCGCGGCGGCAACCCGGCGCTTTCCGAACGACATGGGCCTAAAGGTTCCGCATATGGGCTGGAACGTGGTGACGAGCGCGCGCGCAAGCGCGCTCACTGACGGCCTCGCGGCAGACTCGCGCTACTACTTCGTGCATTCGTACTACGTTCAAAGCGACGACCCGGGCAGCTGCCTGCAGACCACGCATTACGGAATCACCTTTGATGCTGTCGTCGGGCACGGCAATCTCTACGGCGCGCAGTTCCACCCTGAGAAGAGCCATAAGTTCGGCATGCGCTTTCTTGCCAACTTCGCGAGAATCTGATGCTGCGCACGCGCGTGATTCCCGCTCTGTTGCTGCGCAATGAAAGCCTCGTAAAAACGGTGCGCTTCGGCAAATTCACCTACGTGGGCGATCCCTGCAACACGGTGCGAATCTTCAACGAGCTCGAGGTCGATGAGCTCGTCTTCCTTGATATCACCGCCACCGCCGAGGGGCGCGCGCCGAACCTGCGGCTGCTCGCTGACATTGCCGACGAGTGCTTCATGCCGCTCGGCTACGGCGGCGGCATCCGCCAGTTTGCCGACGCGCAAAGTGTTCTGCGGCTTGGCTTCGAAAAGGTGATCATCAACTCGGCAGCGGTGGAGAACCCGCCGCTCATCGCGGAGATTGCACAGCACTTTGGCAGCCAAGCGGTCATCGTCTCGATCGACGTCAAGCGCGGTTTCTGGGGTCATTATCAGGTGCGCACCCGAGCCGGTATGCGCAATACGCATCGCGATCCCGTGGCCCGGGCTCAGGAGGCGGAGGCACTCGGCGCAGGCGAGATATTGCTAACTTCCATCGATCGCGAAGGTACCTGGGCGGGCTTCGATCTTGAGCTCACCAAGGCGGTTGCCGACGCGGTGCGCATTCCGGTCATTGCGCACGGCGGCGCCGGATCGCTCGATGATATTGCCGAGGTTGTGGAAACCGCCGGAGCCTCCGCGGTCGCGCTTGGCAGCATGGTAGTCTTTCAAAAAAAGGGCATGGGGGTGCTCGTGAATTTCCCCGAGCCTGAGCAGCTGGCAAAGCGACTCGCAGCGGGCAGCAGCGCGGCGGGTCAGTTATCGCCGGCAGCGCAGGCCGGCCGGCTCACGAGCGCGCCTCACGGTCGCGGCGAGTCACCAAGGCACTAACTGATGAAACCCACAACAATTTCGCGCCGCCTGGTTCTGGGCGGTCTTCTGGTGTCGCCGCTTGCGTCACTGACTGGCTGCGGCGGTGGCAATGGCGCAAATTCATCCGGGTCGAGTGGCACTAGCGGCGCACTTGACGTCGTGGCCGCGGCCGATGACACCAGCACGCCCGGGCAGGTGAAAACCGTCGTCGTCTACTACATGTATGACGGCAACACCCTCAAGAGCGTCGATAAGGATCTCGACGAGGTCCCGCAAAATGTCACGACCGCGCCGGACCGCTTCGATCAAGGCGCATTGTGCTACGCGTTCGCCGGCGCGGCCTCCCAGGTGACCGTCAACGGCGTCAGTAGCTTTCCGGCGCAGGATTTCGCCATCTTCTTCTGGTGCCTGCCCTCAAGTGACACGCTGCTCACCGCTATGCGGCTCGTCGGAATCGATGGCGGCACCGTAGTCCTCGAGACCAATGCTCAGGGAGCCGTCAACGTCTATCACAACGGCGTCATCATCGCGCAGACGGCCGCGCAGGCGAGCGCGCCGCCCAGCAGTCCGAGCTGGCAGCACATCGTGCTGCAACAGATCGGCGCGCAACTGCAAATCTACGTCGATGGCGTTTCGGGCGGCGCGTTTCCGCAGACGCACGCGTTGCCGCAGATCGCGCAGATTGTGGTCGGCGCTGGCTGGCAGGGCGCGATTGACGATGTGCGTCTTTACAATCGCGGCTTCTCGGCGGCGAGCATTCCGCAGAGCGTCTATCAGTGGACGCAAGTCAAGCCAATGTCGTGTTTCGACAACCAGGCGGCGTTCTTCCCCTTCAACGGCAACACGCAAAATGCCCTGGGCTACGACAACGGGGTCATACCAGTCAATGTGACGCTGACCACGGATCGCTGGGGTGCAAGCAATGCAGCCTATCTTTTTAATGGAGTCAGCTCCTACATCGAACTCAGTCAACCCCTAAGCTCCACCGCCGGCGACTTCGGCATCAGCTTCTGGGAGCGCTCGAGTTCCACCGCCCCCATGACCGCCTTCTGTTCGACCTCCGGCGGCGTCGCCGGCAGCGCCCTCGACATCGTCTTCAACGAAGGCTCGGCCGTGCAGGTCGACGTCAACGGGGCGCCGCTTGTGGGTTTGTCGGTCGGCGCAGTCGGCGAGTTGACCGACGGCAACTGGCATTACATTTTCCTGCAGCGCGACGGCAGCACCATGCAGCTCTACGTCGACGGTGCCCTCACCGCCTCCGTGGAGAGCGAAGCAATCTTCTTCGGCAGCGCCTCCGTGGCCAAACTCGGCACCGGCTCAGCGGCGAGTGCGGCGGTGACAAATTACTGGAGTGGCGCGCTCGATGACCTGCAGCTGTTTGAATCACCGCTCACCGCGGCACAGGTCGTGGACGCCGGCACATTGCAGTTTCTGCCGCACGATGGCGTCGGTGCTTTGACCTTCCAGGGCAAGATGTGGCTTCTCGGCGGCTGGAATCCGATCACCCGGCCTGATACCTGCAGTGAGGTGTGGTCCTCACCCGACGGCATTAACTGGACGTTTGTCACGGTCGCGCCCTGGGAACGACGCCACGACGCCGGCTATGCCGTGTACAACAATCGCATGTGGATCGTCGGCGGTGACAAGAACACCGGCCACTATCAGAACGACGTATGGTCCTCCGCTGACGGGCTCAATTGGGAGCTCGTTACAGACACCGTGCCGTGGGCAAACCGCGCCACGCAATATGTGCTCACTTTCAATGACCGTCTCTGGCTGATGGGTGGGCAGCAGATATTTGAACCCCAAGGTCAGGCAGTCGTCGCTTATAACGACGTGTATTCGTCGGTGGATGGGGTCAACTGGGAACTGGTGACGGCACATGCAGGGTGGAGTCCGCGCGGCATCATCATGAACAACGTCGTGTTTCAGAACCGCATGTGGGTGATCGGCGGCGGCACCTACGACGTTCGCACGTTTAACAATGACGTCTGGAGCTCGCCCGACGGTGTCGCCTGGACACAGGTGCTCGCCGATGCACCTTGGACGCCGCGGCAGTTTCACAACACGACGGTGTTTGACAACAAGATCTGGGTATTTGCGGGCGGCGATGCCGCCAGCCAGGGCGGGCTGAATGACGTTTGGTACTCGCCCAATGGAGTTGCCTGGGTGCAGCTGCTCGGTACTCCGTGGATAGCGCGGCACGCCGCAAGCGCGTTCGTCAACAATAATTATCTTTGGTTTACTTGTGGCAGCGACGCGCAGGCATACAACGACGTGTGGAAGATGGGCTACGGTTCTTGATGATTGAGGCCGTTCGAGCATTGTCGACACCGGCAAGTGCCGTCGCGCTGGTCATAACCGCAAGCTGCCTGACGTTGCTACTGTCAAGCGCGCAGGCTTTTATCGGCGCACGGGCCGGCACGGATCACCCCGTGCATGTGTTTCTGACCCAGAACATACGCGCCAGCGGCTATCGGCTCTTCGTGCGCGTGCCGCGGCTGCTGAACACCTGCTACTGCGCCGCGCTGCCGTTATACATGCATTGGATCGTGGCGCACTTCCGCGCCGCGGCGGTCTACTGGTGCGAGCGGTTGTTGAATCCGGCGATCAACACGCTGCATGTGGCAGTTTTCGCGGCGATCGCAGGGCTGGCGGTACGCGCGGCCGGATTACCGGTGCTCTACCTGGGTCTTGCCACCTGCGCGTTCGCGCTGACGCCGCAGTTCTACCACGCCTTGAGCGCGCGCAACTTCGGCTTGAGCTCGCGCGGGACGGGGCTTTTGTTGCTGACGCTCTTCTTCCTGGCAGCGTACGCGGTGGAAGCGGGCATCGACCTGCCGGCGGCATGGACCGCACTCGTGGTGTGCGCCGCGTTGGTATGGGGATTCAGCACCTTTGCGCAGCAGGCGCTGTGTATTCTCAGTGTGCTGCTCGCGCTCACGACCGGGCGCTGGATACCGCTTCTCGCAACCGTGCTCGGACTCGGGCTATTCATCGCGGTCCATCCGCGCTATTCGCTCGGCTATCTCAAGCACACGCTGCGTTTCCTGCGCACTTATCGCAGCGAGCTTGCGGCGATATACATCTTGCCGCGACGTCCCAGCATCTGGCGCGATCTGGTGTGGGATATTTGGCTACGGGCGCGCAGCGGGGTTGGCGGCGCGGCGCGCTACGCCTATGAGAACTCGGTCCTGGTAGTTATCGTGCTGAACCCACTGCTGGCTCTGGCGTGCTGGGCGGCGCTCGCTAAAGCGCTTCCGCCCCACAGCCTTCTCGCCTATGCAGGCGCGATTGCACTCGCGGGTGCCATCGCAGCGCTCCTCACGTCATTTCGCGCGACGCGCTTCCTCGGCGAGCCTGAGCGCTATGTGGAAGCGGTCACGCCGTGGTCCACGCTCAGCGCTGCCTACGTGCTTTTTGCAAGCGGCCGAAGCTGGCACCTCGCGGCAGCCGCTCTGCTGTTCTTGCTGGTGGATCTTGCGCAGCTCTACGCCAGCGGTCTCGTGCTCAAACGCGCCGCCGCGAACGGCGCACAACTCGGCGAGATTGAGGCGGCGGTGCGCGAGCATCTGCAGGGCGAGGTGCGTTTCTGCAGCAACAACGAGCACTTCACCAAGCTATTCATGCAGAACGGCTGGCAGTATGCGTATTGTCTGGCGGTTGGCGAGGATTACTGCGGCATGAAGTTGCAGGAGGTATTCACATCATTTCCGCGGCTGCGGCGCGAGGCATGTGAGCGTATCCTCGCCGCCTACCGCATAAACGCCTGCCTGCTCGACCGCAGCGTGTTCGAGACCGTGTTCGATGATCCTCCGCACGCGCTGCGCGCGATGAGCATCGCCTACGAGTCATCGCGGTTCAGGCTGCTGCTTCTTGACTGGGCGGAGGCTGCCCAGGTACCCGGCTGATCCATTACCCGTGAGCTTCGTCCGGCAATTCTTTATCTACGGCATGTCGAGTGCCGCGAGCCGTCTGGCCGCAGTGGTGTTGGTGCCGCTGTATACGCGAACCCTGTCGATCCACGACTACGGCAAACTGGAGCTGTTGCTCGCCATCCACGCGCTGATCCTGATATTCGCGGGCATGCAGGTCGAGTCCGCGGTCGCGCGCGACTATTTTGAAACCAAGGCGGGATCGCCGCGGGCACTGGCGTGGGCCGCGTTGTATCTGACCCTGCTGGGGTTTGCTTTGACGGCAATGCTGATCGGGCTCGTGTTCTCGCTCGGCTGGCTGCCCGCAAGCTTCACGTTTCAAATCGTTCTGCTGCTGCTTGCGATGACCGCGCCGGCGCAGTTCTTCGGCGTGCAACTGGTCATCCTGCGCTTCGCCGGAAACCCCGTTTTCTTCGCGATCCTTTCCTTCTGTGACCTCGCCCTGTGCGCGCTCTTCAGCGCGTGGTACATCGTCGTGCTGCACTGTGGCGTCGCCGGCGCTCTCTACGGAGTGCTCTCGGCCAAGACCATCTGCGTGATCATCGCCTGGCGGCGCACCTTGGGCACGCTAGTTCCGCAGCCGGTCGACAGAGCGCTGATGGCGAGCATGCTCAATTATGGCGTGCCGTCGCTGCCTGCCGTGCTCGTCGGCTGGGTGCAAAATGCAGGCAGCCGCATACTGCTTGCCATTGCGCTTACACTGAACGACGTCGCCGTCGCCGCGGTGGCCATCAAGGTCGCCGCGATTTACGGATTTGTCATCTACAGCTTTCGACTCGCCTGGGAGCCATTCTCGATGGCAAAGCTGCGGGCGCTCGAGAGCGACCCGAACGTTTACAATCGCGCGCTCGAATGGTTCATTGCGACCATGTTTCTGGTGTGTGGAATCGGCGTGCTGCTCGCCCCGTATGCCGTTAGGGTGCTTGCGCCGCCGGCGTATGCCGACGGCGGGCGGATCGCGATCTTCTTCCTGCTCGGCCAGTTCTGGATCGGTGTCACCAACGTGCTGGTGATTGGCATCCATGGGTCGCGGCGCACCGCTCGACTGCTGCCGGTGTATGGTTTTGGCTCGCTCGTCAATGCAGGGCTGCTGGTTGCGCTGGCGCCGCTCGTCGGGGTAGCGGCTGCGGGGCTGTCGGCGCTCGCCGGTTCGGTATGTTCAGCGCTGGTGGCGATGCATTACAGCAATATGCACTTTACGACCAAATTCAATGCCAAGATCATCCAGTGGTCGGCGTTGGCGACGGCGCTGTTCGCGGCGGCCTGGTACCCGGTAGCCGGATACTTTCGTGCCGCCCCCGCTTCGCTCGGCGCGACGCTGGAATTTTTCGCAGCCGGCCTGTGTTTGGTCATTGCGCTGCTTGCTGTCATCGTGCTGCGCTCCTTCGAGCCGGGCCGCGCGAGCGCCATGTGGGCGATCGTGCGCACCTACTGGCGCATGCGGGATGGGACTGCATGAGCATCGTAGTCTGCATCCTGTTCGTGATCACGCTCGTCTACGCAATCGGGACCAACGCCGATCTGTTCTCGCCGGCAAAGTTCTTTCTGCTGTCGTTCATGGTCTTCTACTTCGGCGCCTTGACGGACGATTCGAAATACCAGCTGTGGCTGCTGATGCTGCTGGTGCTGATGGTCGGGATGATCACCGTGCTGATCGAGGCGCTGAGTCCCGTGCCACGCGTGTCCCGACTGGCGCTCAAGGTTCGCCGCGACGCTGATCCACCGCGCTTTTTGATGTGGATCTGGCTGTTGTCGCTGCCGGGCATTCTCGCCGAGGCGTACCTCGTGCACAATTTCGGGGGCCTGCAGGGCTACATAAACATGATCGGCAGTCGCGTCATGGAGTTCCGCGGCTTCGGCTGGGCGACGACGCTGACGGCGACTTTGTTGGCATTTAATCTCGCCTACTTCGCGGTCGGGCTCACGCGGCAGCGGGCAACGCTGTGGTGGTGTGCCTATGGGGCGCACTTTTTGGTGCTGCTCGTCACGGGTTTTCTGTCGGGCTCGCGCAGCGCCGTGCTCAACATCTTTGTGATGCAGCTCTTCTGTTACCACTATCTGCGCAAGAACGTCCGCCTGACGCAGGCGGTGACGATCGCGGTTGCTCTGCTCGCCTGCGCCATGATCCTTGGCGTGGTGCGCAACGGTCTTAAATTCGAAGGCGATACCTTGCGCACGGGCCTGCAGGGGCGTGACACCGTGGTCGAGTTTTCCACCATTCATTACGGCGAGGCGCCGCTGCAGATTCTTCTGGATGCCGATCACCTGCAACTCGCCTATGGCGAGACTTTTCTGTCGCTGGTGACCAACGTCATTCCGCGCGCCTGGTGGCCAGACAAGCCCGATTCGGGTGGCGGCCTTTTTACGAAAATCTATACCGCCGATGCCTGGAACGGGCTATCGAATCTTGCGCCGACGTATCTTGGCGAAGGCATCATGAACTTCGGGTGGGCAGTGGGCATCGCCTTCTTCATGACCACCTACCCAACGCTGATGTACTACAGCGTGTGGTATTACCGGCGCATCCTGGTGCGGGTGCGCGCCGCGCCGGATGCTGACGCGGCCATCGACCTGGTGCTGTACATCCTGGTGGTATGGGGGGTTGTTGCCCTGATGACCGGCGAGGTGACGAACATTCTGCTGAGCCTCATGCTGACCCGCGTCATCCCGATGCAGGTATTGCGGGCCGCACTTGGGCGGCGCGGGTCCCGTGCGCAGCGGCCGCGCAGCGGTATCATCGCCGCACGGGCGTAAGCGTGCCAGGCCGCCCCGGGCAGTTGCGGATTCTGTCGCGCTCCTGACATGTTGCCGATATCCCGCATGCGCCTGTGCATCGATGCATCCAACGTGAAAAGCGGAGGCGGAGCGACGCACTTGCGGGAGTTACTGCGTGCTGCCGACCCGCCATCGTTTGGATTTGAGACGGTGTTCCTGTGGGCACCCAAGAGCACGTTGCAACAGGTTGAAGTTCGGCCCTGGCTCGTCAAGCGGTGGTTGCCGGTACTCGAGCGCAACTACGTGGTGCGCGCCTGGTGGCAATACAGACATCTTGGCGCGGTTGCCCGGGCCGATCGCTGCGACCTGCTGTTCGTGGTGGGCGGTTCGTTTGCGACCTCTTTCAGGCCCGTGGTGGTGATGAGCAGGAACATGCTGCCGTTCGAGTTTTCCGAGCTGTGGCGCTTTGGCGTATCAAGGCAGACCTTAAGGCTACTGCTGCTCCGAGTCACACAGTCACGCTCATTCAGACGTGCCGACGGGGTGGTGTTTCTCAGCCGCTATGCGCACGACGCCGTGCTCAAGGTCACCGGGCGCATCAACGGCAGGGTGGCGATCATTCCGCACGGGATTGATACGCGATTTGCCAAGCCGCCGCGCGCACCGCGGGCACTCAAGCAGTGCAGCGACGCCGATCCACTGCGCCTTCTTTACGTATCAATAATAGACGTCTACAAGCATCAGTGGAATGTGGTGGAGGCGGTCGCGCTGCTGCGCGCGCAAGGCTATCCCATCGCGCTGGAGCTTGTCGGGCCCGCCTATCGGCCGGCGCTGCGCCGGCTGGCAAGCGCGCTGCGGCGCTGGGATCCACAGGGCCGCTCGGTGCGCTACTTGGGGCCGGTGCCGTATGCGCAGCTCGATGCGTGTTACGCGCGGGCCGAACTCGGGCTGTTCGCGTCGAGCTGCGAGAACATGCCGAATATCCTGCTCGAAACGATGGCATCCGGACTGCCGATCGCCTGCTCAAATCGCGGCCCCATGCCGGAGGTGCTGGGCGATGCCGGCCGATATTTCGATCCGGAAGAGCCGCGCAGCATTGCCGCCTCGACACTCGAGCTGATGCGCTCCGTCGAGCTGCGCGCGCGCCTGGCGCAGGCCGCATTTGGCCGCGCAGGCTCTTATTCATGGGCGCAATGCGCGCAGCAGACTTGCGCATTTCTCGCCCAGGTGGCGGCAGATCATGCCTAGCGTTCGAAGCCCGATTGCCGGCGCCTGTACGCCCTCAGCTAGGCACGCGCAGTTAAGTCCGCATAGAATCCCCCGGCGCGCCGGCGCAATGGAGGGGACCGCGAACGCGCAAGCGCTCATTCGCTGGATGCATATGTTTAACAATCGGGTACTGCTCATCACCGGAGGCACCGGCTCTTTCGGCAACGCGGTCCTGCGACGCTTTCTCGCCGCCGACGTCGGAGAAATCCGCATCTTCAGCCGCGACGAGAAGAAGCAGGACGACATGCGCAAGCGCTACGACCAGCCGAAGCTGAAATTTTACGTCGGCGACGTGCGCGATCAGCGCGCGGTAGCCGCCGTAATGCGGGGCGTGGATTACTGCTTCCATGCGGCGGCCCTGAAGCAGGTGCCGTCGTGCGAATTTCATCCCATGGAAGCCGTGCGCACCAATGTGCTCGGCACGGAGAACGTGCTCGATGCGGCGATCGCCGCGGGAGTTGAGCGCGTCGTGTGCCTGAGCACCGACAAGGCGGTCTATCCCATCAACGCCATGGGCATGTCAAAGGCGATGATGGAGAAGGTCATGGTCGCGGTATCCCGCAACCTCGAGGACCGGGCGACCGTCATCTGCGGAACGCGCTACGGCAACGTGATGGCTTCGCGCGGTTCGGTCATTCCACTGTTCGTCGAACAGGTGCTCGCGGGCAAACCGATCACGCTGACCGACCCCAAGATGACGCGCTTCATGATGACGCTTGATGAGGCGGTCGAACTCGTGCTGTACGCATTTCAGCACGGCAAGAATGGCGACATTTTCGTGCAGAAGGCGCCCGCCACGACCATCGGCGATCTTACCCGCGCGCTTCTCGAATTCATGCAGCGACCCAACCACGCGGTGCGGGAAATCGGCACGCGCCACGGCGAGAAACTCTACGAGGTACTGCTCAGCCGCGAGGAGATGGCGAGCGCTGAGGACCTTGGAAAATACTTTCGTGTGCCGCCCGACGGGCGCGATCTGAACTATGCCAAGTTCGTCGAGCAAGGCGAAAGCCGCATCAGTCATGCAGAGGAATACACGTCGCACAATACGCGCAGACTGGATGTCGCCGGCATGAAGGAGCTGCTGTCGCGCCTGGATTTCATGCAGCGCGTCGCGCGCCGCGAAGTGGCGACGCCGCAGGACTGAAGCCAGTGCACGTGGTTGTGACCGGCGCAGGCGGCTTCATAGGCAAGAATCTGTGTGTGCGGCTGCGTGAAGGCGCGCACCATAACGTCACGGAGATCCTGCGGGCGAGCAGTGCTGAGCAAAGTCGCGGCGCGCTTGCGCGTGCCGATTTCGTGTTCCACCTCGCCGGGGTGAATCGACCGCAGCAGGAGACTGAATTCAAAAGCGGCAATGAAGATGCTACCGAGGCGCTGTGCGCCGCCTTGGCAAGCAGCGGCCGCCAGATCCCGGTGGTATACGCATCCTCAACCCAGGCGGCGCTCGATAACGCTTACGGTCGCAGCAAGCGCGCCGCGGAGGAGATTCTGCTGCGTTACGCACGCGCCAGCGGCTCGGCCGTGTACCTGCTGCGGCTGACTAACGTCTTTGGCAAATGGTGCCGGCCGCATTACAACTCCGCCGTGGCGACCTTCTGCCACCAACTCGCGCGCGGCCTGCCGATCACGCATCCATGATCCCGCCGCCATCCTCAAGCTCACCTACATCGATGATGTCGTGCAGGTGTTGCTGCGGCTCCTCGAAGCCCCACCCGCCTGCGGGCGGCTATGTCGAGGTGGCGCCCGTCTACGAGACGACGGTGGGAGAGGTGGCGCAGATGCTGCGCGCGTTTGTCGACAGCCGCACATCGCTGCTCACGCGCACGCGTCGGCACGGGCCTCGTGCGCGCGCTCTATGCAACCTACATCAGCTACTTGCCGCCGGAAGCCTTTGCCTACGAAGTGCCGCGCCGGCCCGATGCGCGCGGCGAATTTGTCGAGATGCTGAAGACGCCCGATTGCGGCCAGTTCTCGTACTTCACGGCGCATCCCGGCATCACCCGCGGCGAGCACTACCATCACAGCAAGACCGAGAAGTTCTTGGTCATACGCGGCGCCGCGCGCTTCGCGTTTCGCAACCTTGCGACCGGTGAGACGCACGAGCTGACGACACGCGGCGGCGAGGCGCGCATCGTCGAGACCGTACCCGGCTGGGCGCATAACATCACCAATGTGGGCGACGAGGAGCTCATCGTCATGCTTATGGGCCAATGAGGTGTTCGAGCGCATTCGCCCCGACACGATTGCGATCAAGGTTGTGCCTTGAAGAAACTGAAAGTTGTCAGCGTCGTCGGCACGCGACCGGAAATTATCCGCCTGTCGCGCGTGCTGGTGCGCCTCGATGAGTACTGCGATCACGTGCTGGTGCACACCGGCCAGAACTATGACTACGAGCTCAACCAGGTGTTCTTTGAGGATCTCGGTCTGCGCAAGCCGGATCACTTTCTCAACAGTGCTGCCGACAGCGTGGCGCAGACCATCGCCAACATTATTGCCGCCGTAGACAGCGTGCTTGCGCAAGTCAAGCCTGAAGCGCTGCTCGTGCTCGGCGACACGAACAGCTGCCTTGCGGTCATCGCCGCCAAGCGCCGCAAGATCGCGATCTTCCACATGGAGGCGGGCAATCGCTGCTTTGATCAGCGCGTCCCCGAGGAGATCAATCGCCGCATCGTCGATCACACCGCCGATATCAACCTGACCTACAGCGCGATTGCCCGCGAATACCTGCTGCGTGAGGGTCTGCCGCCGGACATGATCATCAAGACCGGCAGCCCCATGTTCGAAGTGCTGACGCATCAGCGCGCGCACATCGACGCCTCGGACGTACTCGCCGCGGCTTGGCTCTTGAGCCAAACGAGTTCTTTCGTCGTGAGCGCGCATCGCGAGGAGAACATCGATGCGCCACGCACGTTCGCAAAGCTCGTGGCGGTGCTCAACGCGTGGCGGAGGAGCACAATCTGCCGCTCATCGTGTCGACGCATCCGCGCACGCAGAAGCGCATCGCAGCGGCGCATGCGAAGTTTCATCCAGCACGTGCGCCTGATGAAGCCGCTGGGCTACCATGACTACGTGAAGCTGCAGCTCGAAGCGCGCGCGGTGCTCTCGGACAGCGGCACCATTACCGAGGAGTCGTCTATCCTCAATTTTCCGGCGCTCAATCTGCGCGAGACGCACGAGCGGCCCGAGGGCATGGAGGAAGCCGCGGTCATGATGGTCGGCCTTGAAGTCGAGCGCGTGCGCCAGGCGCTGGCGGTGCTCGCGCAGCAGCCGCGTGGCGCGCAGCGGCTCCTGCCGCCGGTCGCCGAATACATGACGCCCAACGTATCGGAGAAAGTGGTGCGCATCATCCACAGCTACACCGACTACGTGAACCGGGTCGTCTGGCGCAGGTACGACTGAGAGAGGCTGTTTGCGCCTACTTGTCGTGAGCCAGTATTTCTGGCCGGAAAATTTCCGCATCAACGATCTCGTTGATGAACTCGTGCGGCGTGGTCACGAGGTGTTGGTGCTCACCGGGGCGCCCAACTATCCCGACGGCAAGGTCTTTCCCGAATTCAAGGAGCATCCCCGGCGCTTCAATGCTTTTCACGGCGCGCAGGTCGTGCGGGTGCCGCTGCTGGCGCGGGGCCGCGGTCGCGCGCGGCTGCTGCTGAATTTCCTGAGTTTTGCGATCAGCGCATCGTTGCTCGGCGCCTGGAAGCTGCGCGGCCGCAAATTCGACGCGATTTTCGCCTATCAGGTATCGCCCATCACGGTAGGTATACCGGCCGCACTGCTGCGCGCGCTCAAGCAGGCGCCGCTGGCATTTTGGGTCTTGGACCTGTGGCCGGAGACCCTGCAGGCGATTGGCGTGGTGCGCTCGCGTGCCCTGTTGAGTGCGATCGGTAAGCTGGTGACATTCATTTACCGCCGCTGCGATCTCGATATTGGCGCAGTCGCGCAGCTTCATTCCGCAGATCGCGAGCTACAGCCCCGGCGCGGCGCAGATCGAGTACTTCCCGAACTGGGCGGAGGCGATATTTGAGCGCGCCGACGCGCCGCCCGCAGCCGAGGTGCCCGTGAAGCAGGGCAGCTTCGATGTCATGTTTGCCGGCAATATCGGCGAGGCACAGGACATGCCGTCGATACTTGCCGCCGCGGAGCTGCTGCGGGACAACCGGCGCATTCGCTGGCTTCTGGTCGGCGATGGGCGCATGGCAGAGTGGCTCAAGGCGGAGATCGTGCGGCGCAATCTGCAGGAGTGCGTGCTGATGCTCGGCAAGTATCCGGTGGAGCGAATGCCGTCCTTCTACCGCCACGCGAACGCCTTGCTGCTGTCGCTCAAGGACAACCCAATTTTCTCCATGACCATTCCCGGCAAACTGCAGTCGTATCTCGCCGCAGGCGTTCCGGTGGTGGCCATGTTGAACGGCGAAGGCGCGGATGTTGTGAATCGTGCGCGCGCCGGCGTGACGTGCGGCGCGGGTGATGCGCCGGGCCTTGCCGCCGCGGTGCTGCGCCTCGCCGCGCTCCCGGACGAGCAGATCGTGGCGATGCGTGCGAATGCGCTGGCGCTGAGCGCGCACGAATTCAATCGCGATACGCTGATTACGCGCCTTGAGACGTGGCTGGAGAAGCTGCGCGTGGCGCATGCGCGGGCCTGATTGCATGGCGGCGCGCGCAATGGGGCGACAGCGCCGATGACGCGCGTGCTCATCACCGGCGCGACGGGCTTTCTCGGGCAGGTCCTGTGCGAAGTTGTGGCGCGGGCGGGCTATGCGGTGCGCGCGGCGGTGCGCGCCGAGAAGCCGCCGCCGGCGGCGGCGGCGGACAGCGTGAGGGTGGGCGACATTGGCACTGGTACCGACTGGAGCGCCGCGCTCGCCGGAGTCGACTGCATCATCCACGCCGCGGCGCGTGCCCACGTGCTGCACGATGACGCCGCGGCGGCGAAACTTTATTTTGAGACCAATGCACACGGCACCCGCGCCCTCGCGCAGGCGGCGGCGCGCGCCGGAATTCGCCGCTTCGTCTACCTCAGCAGCATCAAGGTCAACGGCGAGGAAAGCGGCGCTGCGCCGTACACGGCGGCCGACCCGCCAAGCCCGCGCGACGCCTACGGCCAATCCAAGTGGCACGCGGAGCAGGCCCTGCAGCAGGTTGCCGCGGGCAGCGCGATGCAAAGCGTGATCGTGCGGCCACCGCTCGTCTACGGGCCGCGGGTGCGTGCCAATTTTCTGCGCCTGCTGAGCTGGGTTGAGCGCGGCTGGCCGCTGCCTCTGGGGAGCGTGTCCAATCGGCGCAGCCTCGTCAGTATTTGGAACCTGTGCGACCTGCTGGTGCGTGCGCTGGAGCATCCGCGCGCCGCCGATCGCACCTGGATGGTGTCGGACGGGGAGGATGTGTCAACCCCCGAGCTCATCCGGCGAATCGGCGGGGCCATGGGGCGGCGCGTCACACTGGTGCCGGTGCCGGTACCGCTGCTCAGGCTCGGTGCGGGTCTCCTCGGCCACGGGGCGGAGTTTGCACGGCTGTGCGGGTCGCTGACGGTCGATATCAGCCGCACGCGCGCTGAGCTCGGCTGGTCGCCGCCCCTCGCGCTCGATGCCGGCCTTGCGCGTACCAGCGCCTGGTATCTGCAGCGAGGGTCGAGGGCGTGATGCTCGAGGCGGTCGTCACGGCGCTCGCGACCTTCTTGCTCGCACTCGTCCTGACCGGCGTGGCACGCGCGTTTGCACTCGCGCACGGCGTGCTCGATGTGCCGAACGATCGCAGCTCGCACAGCACGCCCACCCCCAGGGGCGGCGGAGTCGCCATCGTCGCAAGCACGCTTGCCGCGGCGAGCGCGCTCTGGTGGCGGGGCTTGCTCGACCTGCCGCTGTATCTGGCGTTGTGCGGTGGCGGCCTTGCGGTCGCGGCAGTCGGCTTTTTGGATGACCGGCGTCCGCTGCCGGCCGCCATGCGCCTCGCGGCGCATTTCGCCGCAGCCCTGTGGGCGCTTTTTTGTCTGGGCGGTCTGCCGCCGCTGTGCATCGGTCAGCTCACCGTGCATTTTGGCTGGCTCGGGTATGTCCTGGGTGCGCTCGGTATCGGCTGGACCTTGAATCTTTTCAACTTCATGGATGGCATCGACGGCATCGCCGCGGGCGAGGCTGCCTTCATTGCGTGGGGCGGAACGCTGCTTGCAGTAGCGCTCGGCAGTTGCACCGCGCGCCTGCGCCCTCGGGCTCGTCGTCGGCGCGGCCTGCTGTGGATTTTTGCGTTGGAACTGGCCGCCGGCGAAGATTTTCATGGGCGATGTGGGCAGCGGCTTTCTCGGTTATCTCATGGGCGTGCTGGCGATCGCCGCGGCGCGTGAGAATGCCGTGGCGCTGCTGGTGTGGCTCATCCTCGGGGGCGTCTTTTTCAGTGACGCGACCGTAACGCTGGTGCGGCGCTCGCTGCGCGGCGAGCGCGTGCACGAGGCGCACCGTACGCACGCCTATCAGTGGCTCGCGCGCCGCTGGGGCAGTCATCGCACAGTCACCGGCGCGGTCCTGATCGTCAATCTCGTATGGCTGCTGCCGTGCGCAGCGGTGGCGAGCTTCTATCCGCGCTTTGCAATGTGGATGGTGGTGATCGCGCTCGCGCCGATCGCGCTGCTCGCGCTCATTGCGGGTGCCGGACGACGCGCAGCAGCGGCGCTTCAGGACGCAAAGCACTCCTGATTTTTACGTGCCGCAGTGCGACAAGAGGAGCGCCGCGTGATACGCGGCACAGTTCAAATGTTGAACGGAGGCCTCAGGCCCGCGGCTTGCTCGTGCAAGCGTAGTACGATCGTGATCGGCCGCTCTGACAGGATGTGAGACACCTTGCGTCAACCTGCAACGACCCCTGCGCGTTGGACTTGCAGCAGCGGGAACACACAACCGGCCTAAGCGTTGACTTGGTAATTGTCGTAGCGTCGTACAAATTCTTGTACAATTGCTGCTTCGAAATTGCTGACTGGCCCGTAACTTAGGTTCCCGACTTCGAAAACTCGAAACATGTCGGTCATGCTCAGTTTTGGTCAGCGAACCGTCGGACTCAAGGATGTTTGGATTTGAGCGAACGCGGATATGAATGAGCGTGACACCCTCGGGTTCGCCGCGCTCGGCAATTATCTGCTCGGGCTACCTCGCGGCGCCAAGCGCTTCATCATGGTCGGTGCGGACGCTGTCATGCTGCCGCTTGCTCTGTGGGCGGCGCTGGTTTTGAAGTTCGACCGGCTGTCGTTCGATTTCGGCGCCTACGTGGATCTCTTCCTGGTCGCGACCGCCTCGGCGCTCGTGATCTTCGCCTGCCTCGGGCTGTACCGCGCCGTCATTCGCTTCATGGGCCTGCACGCGATGGCCACGGTCATCGCCGGTGTCGCCGTTTCGGTGGTGGCGCTTGCCGTGTACGACCGGGTCGCCCGCTCAGTGCACGTGCTCCCGTCGGTGCTCGCCATCTATGCGGCGCTCGCGCTCGTGTACCTCGCCGGCAGCCGCTTCCTGGTGCGATATTTGGTGTACTTCGGACGCAACGGCCGCGCTGCCAAGTTCGTCGCGATCTATGGCGCGGGCGATGCCGGCGCGCGGCTCTCCTCGGTGCTGCTCGGCGGGCCGGATTTTCAGCCGGTGGCCTTCATCGATGACAAGCGCTCCCTGCATGGCAGCCGCATCAACGGCATCCGCGTCTATGGGCGCGAGTCTCTGCCGCAGCTCATCCGCGATCACGACATCGAGCGCGTGCTGCTCGCGATTCCTTCGGCCTCCATGCGCCGCAAGCAGGAGATCCTGCGGGTACTGGAGCCGCTCGGCATCCATGTGCAGTCGATGCCGGATCTGTCCGACATCATCTCCGGGGTCGCCCATATTGATGAGCTGCGCGACGTTGATGTGACGGACCTTCTCGGCCGCGATGCGGTGCCGCCGGATCCGCGGCTCTTTGCCTCGTGCATCCGCGGCAAGTCGGTCATGGTGACGGGTGCCGGCGGCTCGATCGGCGCGGAGCTGTGCCGGCAGATCATACGGCTCGCGCCGCGGCGCCTCGTGCTCTTCGAGATGTCGGAGCTTGCGCTCTACACGATCGAGGGGGAACTCACCGAGTACGTCGCCCGCGAGAACCAGGCGATCGAGATCATTCCGCTGCTCGGCAACGCGCACCATCGCCACCGCGTGCGCGAGGTGCTCTCCACCTACGGCATTCAAACCCTCTACCACGCGGCGGCCTACAAGCACGTGCCCATCGTCGAACACAACGTCGTCGAGGGTATCCACAACAACGTGATCAGCACCTGGTACACGGCCGAAGCCGCGCGCGAAACCGGTGTTGAGACATTTGTGCTGGTCTCGACCGATAAGGCGGTAAACCCAGTCAACGTGATGGGCGCGACCAAGCGCCTGGCGGAACTCGTGCTGCAGGCATTGCAGGAGCGCACGACGGGCACGCGCTTTTGCATGGTGCGCTTCGGCAACGTGCTCGCCTCCTCAGGCTCGGTCGTACCGCTGTTCAAGAAGCAGATTCGCGAAGGCGGCCCGGTGACGGTGACCCACCCGGATGTCATCCGCTACTTCATGACCATCCCGGAGGCCGCACAGCTCGTCATTCAGGCAGGCGCCATGGCCAAGGGTGGCGATGTGTTCGTGCTCAACATGGGCCGGCCGATCCTGATCGACGACCTTGCGCGGCGCATGATCAACCTCACGGGCTTGACGGTGCGCGATGCTAGCAATCCCGACGGCGACATCGAGATTCGCTACACCGGTCTGCGCACCGCCGAGAAGCTCTTCGAGGAGCTGCTGATCGGCAGCAACATCACGGGCACGGACCATCCGATGATCATGCGTGCGATGGAGCACTCGGTGCCCTGGGATCGCATGCAACAGCTCTTGAACGAGCTGCTGATCGCGCTCGCGAGCTTCGACTGCCGCCGCTCGGTGGCGCTGCTGTGCGAGGCGGTTGCCGAGTACCGCCAGACCCACTCGATCCGCGATTTTGTCTGGGCACAGAAGACCTTCGCCACCGGGCTTTCGGACCGTGAACCCGAGGATGGCCGCAAGGTGGCGGATTTCATCGCCAAGCGGCGCTTGTTCGAGGGCAGCAAGGGTCCTTCGGAACGCGGAAACTGAATCAAGCTCACGCTAGCAAAGCGTGTCACTTGAGCGCCGCATAGCCTTCCTCTAGGCTGCAAGGCTGCTTTATTTTAACTTTCCGAGTTCTTGCTTAAATATCCATGCGCGTCACGATTTTTGGATCCGGCTATGTGGGGTTGGTTACGGGAGCCTGTCTGGCGGAGGCCGGCAACCATGTTGTTTGTGTCGACGTCAATACCGAGAAAATCGCACGCCTGAACAAGGGCGATGTGCCGATCCATGAGCCGGGGCTCGAGGCGCTTATCAAGCGCAATGCCGAAGCCGGGCGCATCGAGTTCACCACCGACGCCATCAAGGGCGTCGCGCACGGACTCTTTCAGATCATCGCCGTGGGCACGCCGCCTGATGAGGACGGCTCGGCGGACCTACAGTACGTGCTCGCCGCCGCGCGCACTATCGGCATGCATCTGGATCGCTACGTCGTCGTCGTCACGAAGTCCACGGTGCCGGTGGGCACCGCCGACAAGGTGCGCGCCGAGATCGAGGCGCGCCTTGCCGCGCGCCGCGAGCAGGTCGATTTCGACGTCGTGTCGAATCCCGAATTCCTCAAGGAGGGGGTTGCGATTCAGGACTTCATGAAGCCCGACCGCGTCGTGATCGGCACGGACAATCCGCGCACGCAGGAGCTGATGCGCGCGCTCTACGAGCCCTTCACCCGCAATCACGATCGCTTCATCGTGATGGACATCCGCTCCTCGGAGCTCACCAAGTACGCCGCAAACGCCATGCTCGCCACCAAGATCAGCTTCATGAATGAGCTGGCGAATATCGCCGAGCGCTGCGGCGCAGACGTCGAGAAGGTGCGCATCGGCATCGGCTCTGATCCGCGCATTGGCTACGGCTTCATCTATCCCGGCACCGGCTACGGCGGTTCGTGCTTTCCGAAGGATGTGCAGGCGTTGATTCGCGCCGCGCGCGCGACCGGTCACGAAGCGGAGATCCTGTGTGCGGTCGAGTCCGTGAACCGCCACCAGAAGGCGCTGCTCGTGAGGAAAATGCAGCAGCACTTCGGCGCGGGCCTGAAGGGGCGCGCCGTCGCGCTATGGGGGCTTGCCTTCAAGCCCAACACTGACGACATGCGCGAGGCGCCTTCGCGCACCATCATCGAAGGACTCTGGAGTGCCGGAGCCACCGTACGCGTCTACGATCCGGTGGCGATGGAAGAGGTTGCCCGCATCTACGGCGAGCGCGCCGAGCTGGTGCTGTGCAAAGATGCGTATGAGGCGGCCCAAGGCGCCGATGCCCTCGCCATCATTACCGAGTGGCAGGAGTTCCGCAGTCCGGACTTCGATCGGCTGCGCGAGATTCTACGCTCGCCGGTGATCTTCGATGGCCGCAACCTCTACGATCCGGGCATGGTGGGGCGTTTCGGCTTCACTTACTACGCCGTCGGTCGGGGCAAGGGCGCACCGAAAAGCGCCTAACGGGCACCCATCTATGCTGATGCCGGTCATTCTGTCGGGGGGCGCAGGCACGCGGCTGTGGCCGTTGTCGCGCGAACTGCACCCGAAGCAGCTGCTCGCGCTCACGAGTGAGCGCAGCCTGTTGCAGGAGACCGCGCTGCGGCTCTCCGGCCTTGATGCCTCTGCGCCGCTGCTCGTTTGCAATGAAGCGCATCGCTTTCTGGTCGCCGAGCAGCTGCGCCAGCTCGACGTGAAGCCGGCGGCCATCCTGCTCGAGCCCATGGGCCGCAACACGGCTCCGGCCATCGCGCTCGCCGCGCATGCGGCGCTCAAGCTCGCAAGCGGCACGGCGGATGCCGACCCCGTGCTGCTCGTCCTGCCCGCCGATCACGTGATCCGCGAGGTTCCCGCCTTTCAGGCCGCAGTTCGCACCGCGCTGCCGATCGTGCAGCAAGGCGGACTTGCCACCTTCGGCATCGTCGCCAGAAGCGCGCACACGGGCTATGGCTACATCCGTCGCGGCGCCGCCATCGGTGCCGTGCATCGCATCGCCGCGTTCGTTGAGAAGCCCGACCCGGCGCGCGCCAAGGCGTTTGTCGACTCGGGTGAGTATTACTGGAACAGCGGCATGTTCATGTTCCATGCGCGGCGCTATCTGGAGGAGCTCGAGCGCTGGGCGCCGGCCATCGCCAAGGTATGCCGCACGGCAAGCGCTGCGGCGAGCGTGGATCTGGATTTCATCCGCATCGACGCCAAGCAGTTTGCCGGCTGTCCGAGCGACTCGATCGACTATGCCGTCATGGAGAAGACCGGCGATGCCGTCGTGGTGCCGCTCGATGCGGGCTGGAGCGATGTTGGCTCCTGGTCGGCGCTGCACGAGGCGGGCAAGGCCGACGCGCACGGCAACGTCGTGCGCGGCGATGTGCTGCTCGAGGATACAACCGGCTGCTACCTGTATGCCGAAAGCCGCCTGGTCGCGGTCGTGGGCCTCACCGACCACGTCGTCGTCGAGACCAAGGATGCAATTCTCGTTGCGCCCAAGGAGCGCGTCAGCGACGTCAAGAAGCTCGTCGGACGGCTCAAGGCGCTCGGGCGCTACGAACACTCGCTGCACCGCGAAGTATTTCGCCCCTGGGGCAGCTACGACAGTCTCGAGAATGGCCATCGTTTCCAGGTGAAATCCCTCAAGGTAAAGCCCGGCGGGCAGCTCTCGCTGCAGCTGCACCATCACCGCGCCGAGCACTGGATCATCGTTTCCGGCACCGCGCGCATCACGCGCGGCGATGAGGTATTTCTGCTCGAGGAAAACCAGTCGACCTACATCCCCCTCGGCGTCAAACATCGCATCGAGAACCCCGGCAAGATCGCGCTGCACATCATCGAAGTGCAATCCGGATCCTATCTGGGCGAGGATGACATCGTGCGCTTCGAGGACCGTTACGGGCGCGAAGGCAGTACGAGCTAGCCGCTCGGTGCGATGAATCTCTCGGCCTTCAAGGCGTACGACATCCGTGGCCGAATTCCCGACGAACTCAACGAGGAGCTGGCCTACGACATTGGCCGCGCCTACGCCGCCTTCGTCAAACCGCGCGCGCTCGCCGTCGGCCGCGACATCCGCCTGACCAGTAACTCCCTCGCGGCGGCACTGAGCCGCGGCCTGACGGATTGCGGCTGCGAAGTGCGCGACATCGGTCTCTGCGGGACCGAGGGGGTGTATTTCGCCACCTTCGCCTACGAGCTCGACGGCGGCATCATGGTGACGGCGAGCCACAATCCACCCGACTACAACGGCATGAAGCTCGTGCGCGAGCAGTCGCGGCCGATCAGCGCCGACACCGGGCTCACCGAAATGCGCGCGCTGATCGAGACACGTTCGTTGCCGGCGCCGGCAGCAGCGCGCGGCCGCATCACGCCGCTGGCAACCGGCGCGAAGTATCTCGAGCACCTCTTGAGCTACGTTAACCGCAGCAAGCTCAAAGCCTTGAAGGTGGTCGTGAACGCCGGCAATGGCGGCGCGGGACTCATCATCGATGCGCTCGAGCCCTATCTGCCCTTTGAGTTCGTGAAGATTCAGCACCAGCCTGACGGCACCTTTCCGCACGGCGTGCCCAATCCGCTGCTCGCGGAGAATCAGGCGGTGACGGCGCAGGCGGTGCGAAATGCGCAAGCGCACCTCGGGCTTGCCTGGGATGGCGATTACGATCGCTGTTTCTTCTTCGACCACGAGGGCCGCTTCATTGATGGCTACTATCTCGTGGGGCTGCTAGCCGAAGTGTTTTTGCAGCGTGAACCGGGTGCGCGCATCGTCCACGACCCGCGCGTCATGTGGAACACGCTCGAGATCGTGCGGCGGCTTGGCGGCGCGCCCGTGCTGTGCAAATCCGGGCACGCGTTCATCAAGCAGAAAATGCGCGAGGTGGATGCCGTGTACGGCGGGGAGATGAGCGCGCATCATTATTTTCGCCCGTTCGCCTACTGCGACAGCGGCATGATCCCGTGGCTTGTCGTGCTGGCGCTCATCGCGGAGCGCGGCGCGTCGCTCGCCGAGCTCGTCAACGAGCGCATACGACTGTTCCCGGTGAGCGGTGAGATCAATCGCCGCCTGCCCGACACGCGCGCGGTGCTGAAACGCGCGCAAGAGCATTATCAGCACGCGGCGATCAGCGTGGACTTTACCGATGGCCTGTCGATGGAGTTCCGCGAGTGGCGCTTCAACCTGCGCGGTTCCAACACCGAGCCGCTCGTGCGCCTGAACGTCGAGTCTCGGGGCAGCGAGGCGCTGGTGAAAGATAAGACGGCGGAGCTTCTGCGCCTCATCGAAGCTTGAGGAATCGGATGAGACTTTGAACGGCGCGCTCTGCGGTGTGCCCGTCCCAGCGTGCTGGCCGTTCCCCTCTGGACCAGGTTCCTGCGAGCGCCGCGCGCGCTGCGCCGAGCAGATCCGCAGGCTTGACGAGCCGATTTGTTCCCATCGTAACCGTTATCGGACGCTCGGTATTCTCACGCAACGTCGCACACGGAATGCCGAGGTAGGTAGTCTCCTCCTGTACGCCGCCGGAGTCCGTGATGGCGATACGCGAGTGCATGACGAGGTTCATGAATTCCACGTAGCCCAAGGGCTCCGTGGCGAGGATGCGCTCGTAGCCCGCGAGCTCCCCGGCGAGGTCGAAGTCGACAAGCTTCTTGCGCGTGCGCGGATGGATGGCAAATACGACGCTGATCTCGCGGGAGAGCTCCCCGAGCGCCCGGACGAGCTCGGCGAGTGTCTCGCGCCGATCGACGTTCGAGGGCCGGTGCAGCGTGACGACCGCGTACTGCCCAGAGGTTAGCCCTAGGCGTTCGCGAGTGCCCGCCTGTTCGATCCGCCCGCGCAGCATCTCAAAGGAATCGATCATGATGTTGCCGATACAGTCGATCTTCTGTGGCGGCACCCCTTCGGCGCGCAGATTGGCGTCGGCATCCGCCGAAGGTGTCCACAACAGATCCGCGATGGCATCGGTGACGAGCCGATTGATCTCTTCAGGCATGGTGCGGTCGCGGCTGCGCAGGCCGGCTTCCAGATGTACCACGGGGATGCCGAGCTTGGCACCGACCATGGCACAGGCTGCCGTGGCATTGACGTCGCCCACGACCACGACCGCGTCCGGGCGCTCGGACGTGGCCACGGCCTCATAGGCCATCATGGTGCGACCTGTCTGCTCGGCGTGCGTTCCGCTGCCCACCTCAAGGTGATGAGCGGGTTCTGGAAGCCCAAGATCGCAAAAGAACGCATCCGACATGTTCGCGTCGTAGTGCTGACCGGTGTGCACAATTCGCGCGTTGAATGAGCTTACGCGCGCAAGCTCATGATAAAGCGGAGCGACTTTCATGAAATTAGGTCGCGCGGCTGCGATTAGGTGCACGAGCTTAGCCTTCAAGTTCCCGATCTCCTCAATAAACCCATAAGCTTGATTCGCGCGGTGGCAGGCGCGAGCGTGCCGGCGGATGTTAGAAAGTCGCCTTGGTCGTCACCAGAAACTGCACTCGATTTATATTGTCTGTCCCGTTAAGCGGGAAAGCCAAGTCTACGTGGACGACGTTGCCCAGGCCCGAGCGGGCCATGCCGAGGCGCAACCCGAAGCCGATGTCCTTGAGCATTCCGAGGCTCGGCGCCGCCAACGGCGCTGAGCCCCAGGTGCGTCCGACGTCCATGAAAGCCGCCGCGCCGACGCGCGCGATCCGAAACGGATACCAGTCGGTGTAGTAGCGCTGCTCAAGCGTAAGCAGCGCACGCGCGCTGCCATCCTGATAACGCAACGGGTAGCCGCGCAGCCCGTTATCGCCGCCGAGCAGGATCTGATCGTCGATGTCCAGATTGCGGCCCGCGGCGGCATCGATACCCGCGTAGAAGGTCGATCGCTCCGACTGCTTGCGGAAGTAATGCACGTTGGCGCTGAGCACCGCATCCTCGGGTGTGCCGCGCTCGAGCCGCCCATTGACCGTGCCGGTGAAGAGCAGCGTTTCCCCGTGCACGGTGACGAGGCCGTAGCTTGCGAGTCCCGAGTAGACGAGGCCATTGATATTGGCCCCGAAGGTCGAGTCCGACCAACCGAGCTGCGCCATCAGGTGCGTGCCGATCGCGAAATCCTCAGTTCGGTTGATCTGGTTGTAGTTGTGGTACTTCAGGAAGTCATCCTGGACAAGCTCGTAGCGCATCCACGGATAGACGAGCTTGCGATTCTCGGGCACGAGAAATGCGCCGCTCCAGAGCGGCTGCGAGTAGAACTGCCGCTCATCGTAGGTTGCGCCGAAGGTATAGCGACTCACCCAGCCGTTCTGCAGGCCGTGCGACCAGCCGCCGTAGACATGCGCGATTTCATCGCGCTCCTGAAACTGGTCGGTGATGTTGCCGAGGTCGTACAGCGAATCGGTGCGCAGGTCGTCCTGTGCCGCAAGACCGCCGGTCCAGTGAGAATCGAGCGCGTAGAAGGGCCGGTCGACGAAGAGATCGTGCTGGTAGCCGTCGCTGTTGATCGAGTAGAGCGCCGAGACCGCAATGCGGCTGCCCTCGATGTTGCCGTCCGAAACCGCGATCTCGCTCTGGGTGCGATCGACGTTCGAGGAGCGCTCAACCTGCACTGCCGCGCCATAGCCAAATATATTGAGCTCCTGAAATCCGATGTTGGTGCTGTTCGTGCCGCCGCTTCGCCCATACGAGATGGCCGGATCGAAGGTCCACACGTCGCGCGTTTTCACCAGCACGTCGACCTTGCCATCGTGGTAGGCGACCGGTTCAACCGAGGCGTCATAGAAATACGAGGCCTGACGCAGCACGCGCTCGGATTCCTCCAGCACGCGCCGCTTGTAGCGCTCGCCCGGCTTGAAGAGCAGCGTCCAGCGGATGATCTGCTGGCGCGTGCGCGCGTGCAGATGGTCGGCGAGGCGGAAGAGCTTGGTGTCGTCCTTGGGATCCCTGAGGTCAAAGACATTCGCATTGTCGATGAGAATCTCGCCGATGACGGCGCCGGCGCGCTCAAGCTCGGCATCCGACGGCAACGGCGCGTCGCTCTGCGCGAGCGCCGCGCCCGGGCCGAGAAAAATCCACAGGATGAGAGCTCGCCGCGTGAACACAGCGATCAGCGTAACGCGCCGCGCCCGACAGCTAGCGTGCATCCGTCGCATGCTGCGATGAGCGCGCTGCGCCGGGCAGGCGGGCGTGTGCTCGCAGTATGCGGTTCAAGCTGTCAATAACCCTTTCCACGTCGTGCTCGTGCATCGCCGGGAAGAGCGGTAGCGTCAGGATATTGCGGCCGACATATTCCGCGTGCGGAAAGTCACCGGCCTTCCAGCCGAGGCGCTGGTAGAGCGCAAACAGATGCATGGCGGGGTAGTGCACGCCCGTGCCGATCCCGGCCGCATGCATCTCCGCCATGATCTGCGCGCGCTTTACCTTGAGACGCTCCTCGGGGAGCACCACCTGGAACATGTGCCAGTTGCTGTTGGTAAAGTCCTGCTGCGGCAGCTCAAGCCCCAACTCCGCGATGCCGCATTTCTCAAACCCGCGGAAGTAGGCGCGCGCGAGGGCGCGGCGCCGCTCATTGAAAGCGGCAAGCCGCGGCAGCTGCCCCAGGCCCACGCGCGCGGCGACGTCGGTGAGGTTGAATTTGCCGCCGACGACATCGACCTCCATGCCATCGTAGCCGCTGCGCACCACGCCCTGCAGGCGGTACTTCTCGGCGAGCAGCGCCTCGGCGGCGTCGTTCATGACGAGGCAGCCGCCCTCGATCGTGGTGACGTTCTTGTTCGGATGGAAGCTGAAGGAGACCAGATCGCCGCATCGCGCCGATGCGCTGCCCCGCCACTGGGCAGCCCAAAGCCTGCGCGGCATCCTCGATGACGCGCAGGCCATGCCGCCTGGCGATGGCGTAGAGCGCATCGCGATCGACCGGCAGGCCGGCGAGATCCACCGGGATGATGGCGCGCGTCGCCGGCGTGATTGCCGCGCTCGATGCGCTCCAGGTCGATGTTGCGCGTCGCGCGGATCGATGTCCACGAACACCGGCCGTGCGCCGACCTCGAGCACGACGTTGCGGTCGCCACCCACGAGAGCGGGGTGGTGATGACTTCGTGCGCCCGCCCCGACGCCTGCGATGCGCAGGCCGATCTCCATCGTGCAGGTGCCGGAATTGAAGGCGCGCACCGGCCGGCCGCCGCAGTACTGCGAGAGCGCCGCCTCGAAGGCCTTGACCTGCGGACCGGAGGTGATCCAGCCGGAGCGCAGCACCTCGGCGACGCCGGCGATCGTCTCCTCGTCGATCAAGGGCCGCGTGAAGGGCAGAAAATCGCTTCACGGCGCGGCCCGGGCGAGCAGCACGACCCCGCCGATGATGAGTGCGATGCCCGAATCTTGCCGCTCGTCAGTGCTTCGCCGAACAGAAATGCCGCCGCGAGCGCGTTCACGATGTAGCCGACCGAGAGCATCGGGTAGGCAATGCTGACGGGCACGCGCGACAGCGCGCCGAGCCACAGGATGACACTCACCCCATAGCAGGATGAGGCCGAGCCACAGCGGTGGCGCCCCCAGAAGCAGGGCAGCCGCGCTCCGGGACACCTGTCCGCCGTCCGAGATCAGCACCCCGCTCGTGCGCGTCGCCGCCTTCAGCAGCAGCTGCGCCACGGCGTTCAGCAGCACGCCACCCAGGAGCAGCACCCAGGTGATGGCGGTCATCGGCGACTCACGATGAGGCGGTCGGGCGCCTGGGCGCGAACCACCATGGGCAGCCCCTGGCGCTGGAGTAACGCGTAGGTGTCGGGTTCCATGAGCGCCATGGCGGCGTCCTCGCGCTGCCAGCGCGCAACGAACTCGTCGAGCGTCGTCGACGGCCTTGGCGGGCTCGAGCTTCAAGCCAAAATCGAGCTCGCCGCGCGTGTCGACCAGCGTCATGGTGCGCGCGAGATAAAACGGCAAAGTCTGATCATACGTGCGAACCGCATAGAGCGTGCGTGCCCGGCATGATGGCATGCCGGATCGGCGCTGCAAGGGACGCGCCCGAGTAAAGCGGGCGCGACGCGCGCGCGAGCCGACCATGAGAATGGCAACGCACAGATACGAGACCACGCGCCAGGGTGAGCGTCGGCTCACGCTGCTTGCGCGCGAGGTAGCCGCCGCCTACCGCGACGCAGCCCATGACAAGGATCGGCAGGCGCAGCTGCGCAAAGTAGGGCGCGCGTGCCGGATTGTGCAGAAAGTTGCGGCAGCAGTCGCGCCGCCCACGATGAAGAGCGCGCCCACGGCGATGACGCCGATCGAGGTTCGCGCCAGGTCGCGCCGCAAGCCTTGCTCGGGGGCGCTTGCCGTCACGAGTAACAGCGCCGGCATCATCGGCAGGATGTAGGGGATCAATTTCGAATCCGACAGCGAGAAGAAGCCGAACACCACCACGCACCACACCCACAGAAAGGCGCGGGCTCAAAGTCGCGCATGCCGGGTGGCGTGCGCCAGGCGCTGGCGAGCGCGCGCGCTGCGGGCAGAATCCACGGCAGCGAACCCGCCGCGAGCACCGGGATGAAGAACCACCAGGGCTCGTAGCGATCCTCGATGCGCGTGAGGAAGCGCTGGAAATGCTCGCGCACGAAGAAAAAATCGAAGAACTGCGGCAGATGGCGCTGCATGAGCAGGCACCAGGGCAGCGCCAGCAGTGCAAAAAGCAGCAGGCCGACGCTGATCGACAGCTGCCTCCAGATGCGCCACTGGCGATAGAGCAGCGAATAACCGACGAGGGCGAACGCCGGCAGCACGAGCGCGACCAGGCCCTTCGTCAAGAAAGTGGCGGCCGCGGCCACCCAGGCAAGCCACATCCAGCGCGCGCGGTCGCGATCGCGCGTGGCGCGATCTTGCGCCATGCAGAAGCAGGCAAGCATCAGCCGTCATGTAGAACGTCAGGCTCATGTCGAGCGTGAGCTGCTGACTCATGACGATGATGCCCCAGGTGCTCGCCGAGCATGATGCCCGCGCGCCAGCCGGCGGCCGCTCCCCACAGGCGCCGCGCGAGCGCCGCCGCGATGAGCACGGTCAGAAGGCCGCACAAGCCGCCGTAGAGGCGTGCGCTCCAGACATTGGTGCCGAAGAGCGCAAAGCTCACCGCGGTCGCCCAGTACTGCAGCGGCGGCTTTTCGATGTAGACGAGCCCATTGAGATGCGGGACGAGCCAGTCGCCGCGTGGCGAGCATCTCGCGCGGAATCTCCGCGTAGCGGCCCTCGTCCGGATTGAAGAGCGGCCGCACGCCAAGCAGCGCGAGCCATGAGGCTGCGAACATCAGGATGAGCCACAGCGGCGGCGCGGCGCGCCGCGTCTCGCGGTCGGCGTTGCTCCATCAGGCCTGCGCCACGCGCGCGCCCTGCAGCGCGAGCACGCCGGAGCGGCCGGCGATCGGACCCATTTCGACAACGATGCCGTGGCAGATGCTCACGCTCGGCCGATGCGGCGAGCTCGCGCAGCGGCACGATCGCAAAGCCCGTCGCTCTATCCAGCCCCCGAGGAGTCGCTCAAACTGCGGCGCAAGCTGCCCGCCCTCAAGCTCGGCGTGCGCGGTGAACACCTGGTCGGCGCTGTGCTGCGCTGGGTGAGCGCGCAGCAGGTGCTGACAGGCGCCATCGGCGCTCAGCCCGTCCGTGCCGATGAGCTCATCGAGCGTCGGCAGCGTCGTCGGGATCTGCATGCACGCTCCCTCGACGGCTGCCCATGACCGGCAGGAAGGGATGCGTGCCGCGGGTGTCGCTCGCGTAATTGCAGGTGCGCTGCGCCTTCCAGCTGCAACGCCGTCGGGTTGATCTGCCAGCCGGCCGCGGCGTGGGAGTGCGGGCGCGCGGCCGAAAACTTCGGCAAACGCATCGAGCGCGCGTTTGAATTCGCGCTGCGTCCACTCGGCGCCCGCGTGTGCCGACCCCGTCCTGCCAGCGCACATGGTCGTAGCAGTGCACGCCGACCTCAAAGCCGGCAGTCGCGCACCGCGCGCATCACGGCGCCGGCGCGCCTGCCGATGTGCGGCCCCGGCAAGCAGCGTGCCGTAGAGGAGCGTGCGCCAGCCGTAATGCGAGACGACCGAGGTGCGGCGGACTTTCTTCAGAAATCCCGGCCGCAGAGCGCGCTTCAGGGCGCGGCCGGTGTGATCCGGCCCGACGCTGAAGTAGAAGGTTGCGCCGGCGCCGAGCGCATGCAGCACGGACATGATGCGCGGCACGCCTTCGAGCGTGCCGCGCAGGGTATCGACGTCGATTTTGAGCGCGAGGCGCAATCAGGCCGACATCCACCAGATCGCTCGCCGCGGCCAGGTTCGCCTGATAGGACTCGAGCACGCGCCGCACGGCGACCGCCATGTCGATCTTGGGCGTCCAGCCGAGCTCCTCGCTCGTGTTGGCGATCCACGGCACGCGGCTCTGCACATCCTGATAGCCCGCGCCGTAGTACTTCGCGGCCGACACGTCGACGAGGTGCACGCGCGCCGCCGCAGCCGTATACGCGTCCATGCGCGCGCGCGTTGTCGAGCATGAGCTCGCGCGAGCTCGACGTACGGACAGATCGTTGTGCGGATTGCCGATGTTGTAGATCTTGCCCGAGGCGATGCCGCCTTCATTGGCGATGATGCGCATCAGGCAATCGATGCCTTCGGAGATGTAGGTGAAGCAGCGTCGCTGCGAGCCGCCGTCGACGAGCTGGATGTCCTCGCCGCGCACGATGTTGCCGAGAAACTGCGTCAGCACGCGCGAGCTGCCTTCCTTCGGGGTGAGCATGCGATCCAGGCCCGGGCCGATCCAGTTGAAGGGCCGGAACAGCGTGAAGTCGAGTCCCTGGTCCCCGTACGCCCAGATCACCCGATCAAGCAGCTGCTTGCTGCAGGAGTAGATCCAGCGCGATTTGGGGATCGGGCCCGAGCACCAGGCTTGATTCGTACGGGTGAAATTCGCGATCGGCGAGCATGCCGTAGATCTCGGAAGTCGACGGAAACACCACGCGCTTGTGATATTTCACGCACTGGCGGATGAGCGGCAGATTGGCCTCGAAGTCGAGCTCAAACACGCGCAGCGGATCGCTGATGTAGGTGGCTGGCGTCGCGATCGCGACGAGCGGCAGCAGCACGTCGCACTTTCGGATGTGATATTCGACCCACTCGCGGTTGATCGTGATGTCGCCCTCGAAGAAATGAAAGCGCGGATTGGCGAGCAGCTGCGCCACGCGGTCGCTCTCAAGATCCATGCCGTAACACGCGCCAGTCGGTCGCGCGCAGAATCGCTTCGCTCAGATGATGGCCGATGAAGCCGTTGACCCCCAGGATGAGGACCTTCTTCATGATTGAATTTTCCTTCTTGATGCCGGTCGCCGCCGAAGCGTCAGCGGCGGCATCGCCGTAGAGTTGCCGAAACGCCTTGCGCATCGAGCGGCTTCGTCATTGAGCGTGAGGCCAGTGATGCGCAGGCGCAGCCCATCGCTGCAATCCAGGTACAGGCTGCCATCCTCGACGTACAGACAGGGAGCAAGGCGCGCGTGCGTGCTCTTCTCATCGCACCAGCGCGAGCCTGCAAAGACCAGTCGCCCTGCGGGCAGATCGGTAAAGGCGCCGGGAAAGGGCGGGGCGACGGCGCGGATCAGCGCGTGAATGTCGCGCGGCGGCGGCGGACCAGTCAATGCGCCCGTCCTCGGGCGTGCGGCCGCCAAAATAGCTGCCGCTCGCAAGATCCATGGGCGCGCCCGGGCGGCGCACCTGAGGCGAGCGCTCGGCAGGGTGCGCACCAGCAGGCGCGCGGCGGCGGCGGCCACGGCCTGCGACACCGCGAGCGCGGTATCGTCGATCCCGATCGGCACCGCGCTCCTGCGCGACGATTGCGCCCGGCGTCGGGCTTGCCGACCATGTAGTGCAGGGTCGCGCCGGTTTCGGTCTCGCCGTTCAGGATCGCCCAGTTGATGCAGGCGCGACCGCGATATTTGGGCAGGAGCGAGCCGTGCATGTTGAAGCGCCCCCCAGCGTGCGCACGCGAGAAGCTGCATTGCTGAGGAGCGAGCGGTAGTAAAACGAGAAAATATAGTCCGGCGCAAGATCAGCCACGCGCCGGATGAATGCCGGCTCGTTGGGATTCGCAGGGGTTGCCACTTCGATCCCATGTTCGGCGGCAAGGTTCGGCGACGCTGCCGAACCAGGCCTTCTCCGTAGGGATTGTCCGCGTGGCGTGACGACCAGCGGGATCTGCACCCGATGCTCGAGGAGCGCGCTCAAGCAGCGCACGCCCACCTCGCTGTAGGCGAACACGACTGCGCTAAACACGCTCGCGCTCGCGCCCGACGGGTATCGCGCTCGGTATCGAGCACTGCCGCAATGATGTAGCGCGGGCGGCCGCGCACCTGCTCGTAGGTGCGGCCCACGTACTCGCCGATGAGCCCAATGCCAAAGAGCGCAAGTCCGACCAGGAAGAATACGATGGCGAACAGGGTAAACACCCCCTCGACCTCGGGTCCGACGAAGATGCGTCGCCAGATCAACACCAGTACCAGCAGTGCTGCGATGGCCGAGACGGCCATCCCCAGCATCGAGAAGAGCTGCAGCGGTACGACTGAGAAGCCCGTCATGAGGTCAAAGTTCAGGCGGATCAGCGAGTAGAGCGAATACTTGGATTTGCCGGCGTGCCGCGGCTCGTGCGCGACTTCGATTTCGGTCGGGTCGCGGGCGAAGAGGTAGCCGAGCGCGGGGAGGAACGTCTTCACCTCCACGGAGGCATTCACCGCATCCACGACGTCGCGCCCGTAGGCGCGCAGCATGCAGCCCTGATCGGTCACGCGGATGTTCGTCGTGCGGTCGCGGATCGCGTTGATGAGCGCGCGACAAGGCAGCGCCGCGCCCAATGGTCCTGGCGGCCGCGGCGGATGGTGCCCACGTAGTCGTGGCCCGCGCGCAGCGCCTCGACCAGGCGCGGAATCTCCTCCGGTGGATTCTGCAGATCGGCATCGAGGGTAATGACCGCATCGCCCGCGCGCGCTCGAAGCCTGCGAGGATTGCCGCGTGCTGACCGAAGTTGCGCTGCAAGTATCACGACCCGCGTTTCCGCCGGGCGCGCGGCGTGCTGCGCCCGCAGCACCGCCACCGAGCGATCGCGGCTGCCGTCGTCGATGAAAACGCATTCGTAGGGGATGCCGAGCGCATCGAGCGCGGGATAGAGGCGCGCGAACAGCGCGGGCAGCGCGGCCTCCTCGTTGAACACGGGAATGACGATGCTTAAGGAGTGAGGCGGCTTCGGCAGAAGATCCTCATTCGGCAAATCCAAGATGTTGCTTCCGCCTGCCGCAGTAGGTGGGCGGATTGTACCGGGGTCGGCTTAAAATGGCGCTGTTTTGGCAAGACGGAGGAAGTCCATGGCGGAAGTGGAAATTCATACCGAACACGAGCATGCGGACGACCCGTTCGGGCGGCGCGTCGGGGTCATGGTCGGCATCATCGGGATCATTCTCGCGGTGGTCACGATCAGCTCGCACCGAGCGCATACCGCCACGGTCATCGCCAAGACCGAAGCCAACGATCAATGGGCCTTCTACCAGGCGAAAAAGATCCGCGAGCATCTGCTGGATGTCGCCGCCGGCATGGCGAAGCCTTTGGTGGCGAGCGCGACAACGTGCGCGAGCTCGCGCAAGGGCTATGTGCGCGATCGCGATCGCTACAAGCAGGAGGCCGAGGCCATCGAGCGCCGGTGCGCGCGCCAAGGAAGCGCAGAGCGCGCATCGAGGAGCGACGGGCGCTGTGGCTCGATGTGGGCGAGGGGCTTCTCGAGCTCGGCCTCGTGCTCTCCTCGCTCTATTTCCTATCCAAGCGGCGCTTCTTCCCGCTCTTCGGTGGCATCGCCGCGATCGCCGGCACCGCCATCGGCGTGGCGGGTTTCTTGCTGGCGCTGACACAGGCGCTTGCAGCATCCGCGGCGCCTTCGAAGCGCAGCTGCCAGTCGCTGCCGCGCGCCGCCACTGCCGCCGCCCAGCCCGCTATCGAGGGGCAGCATCCGGATCCTCCAGTCGCTATCGAGCCTTGAGGGCTGCTCGTGCGGATGTGCGCCGCGTTGCCCTGCGCTTCGAACTGCACCTCGAATTCATCGATTGGAAATCGCAGTCCGATGCCTGCGCCCTTGAGTACCGCCTCCTTCGCGACCCAGTAGCGAAAGAACACCTGGCTAAGCTGTGCCGCGCGGCGCGCTGTCGACTGCGGCGCGCTCGGCGGCGGCGAAGTAGCGCCGCGCAATGGCAAGGGCCTTCACCCCGGTTCCGATCTTCTCAAGATCGATTCCGATCTCGCGTCCGTCGCTGACCGCGATCAGGGCGCGCCCCTGAGAGTGAGACAGATTGAAGGAGAGGGTGCCGGCATGGGTCGCGAGTGAGGGTTTGCCGCTTGCAGCGATGCTGAAGGTGAGATCGGATGCGGCGGCTCCTACGTAGCGCGCGAGCAGGTGCCGCAAAACGCCGCGCGCGACGGTGAAATCGTCGCGGTGCTGCGCGGCGACGAAGCGCTCGGCGCGTGCCCGCTCCGATGATGAGAGCGCGCGCCGGCACTCATCACGGCAGGCAGCTGAAGCTGCAAGGCGAAAGGACCACACGTGCACCGTGCGTGGCGCGAGGTGTTGCCGGTGCGCGAGTGCGCACAGAAGCGCGGGGTCCTGCATAGATATGGCGCGCTCCACAGCGCGTATTCTGCCGCAACACGCGCTGCGCGCCGCGCTTTTTGAGAAACCTCTTCCTGGAGGGTGGATGAGCGCGTGATGAGCCATCAGCGAGCGCCTTTAGCGTGGTCGTGGCCTTGCCGCGTTCCACACCGGGCTCCGTTATTCGCGGCAAGAATCTTCACCGCCCTGGTCGCGCGACAGCCACGCGCATTTACTGTGCGCTCACAGGGTGCGGCGAGCGGTGCCTATGATTGGGGACTTCGGGCAGCGCCGGCCAAAATCTGCGCGCGCGCGGCCGCTTAACTTACTGCAGGCGCTGCGCTTGAAAATCCTTGAGCTCGCGTGCCGCGAGCGACTCCGATGCAGCACAAAGAAATTCCCGCGATAATAAGAGGCGGAGAATCACACCAATATTATGGTAATTGGCCAAGCGGGGGACTGAGCGCTCGTTCCTGTCGGGGCAAGCATCGCGTGCACCGCTAAGCGCGCGCCAGCGCCGCTTCGGTTCCTGGTCGACGATGAAAACGAAAAAACGGGAAACTTCCATGCTGCACTCGTGGCGCCTGACTTCTGTGACGGCTCTTCTTGCCCTGATCGCAGGCGCTGCGAGCGCGCAATCGACCTTGGATGCGCCCGCGGCGGCTGCGAGTCGCGTGAGGCCAAGCTCGCTCACCATCGCCTATTCTCAATACCTCTGGCCCAAGGTCGGAGGGATCGCGACCGTGTATTACCTGATCGACCCGGCGTCCGACCCCAATGCGAAATCCAAGATCACCAGTGCCATCGGCATATTCAATGCAGATTTTCCAAATGTCATTCGTTGGCGGGCACTGCCGAGCGGTAGCAACGCCAATTACGTCGACATCAATCTCAGCGCCGCCGATCTGAGCGGTGTGTGCGAAGCCAACGAAGGGTATGAGGCTATCAAGGGCCAGCCCATGACGGGCTCGACCAATTGCACGCTCGGAACGATCCTTCATGAGATGGGGCATGTCATTGGCTTGTGGCATGAGCAATCACGCCCCGACCGCGCTAGCTACATCGACCTTTACTACCGCAACGTGATCAAGGGGTCGTGGTCGAACTTTCTCGTCGCAGCCGATGATGCGCAGACGATTGGCGCCTACGACTACGCCTCCGTCATGCAGTACATACCCTTCGCCTTCAGCGCAACGGGCGGGCCAGTCATCGAGACAATCCCGGCCGGCATTCCGCTGGGCGGCTACGCGGGCGTGCCAGCGCTCGCCACGAGCGCACCGGCGATGCCGAGCTTTGATTATTCAGCCGGCGACAAGGAGGCGATTGAACGGCTCTACGGTGCGCCACCGACCAGCATCACGGTCACCTCGAATCCGGTTGGCTTGAGCGTCATCGTCGATGGCGTTACGGTGACGACGCCGCAGACGTATAGCTGGCCGCTCTATTCCAGTCACACGCTTGATGTGCCAAGCGAGGTACAGACGCTTGCCGGCGCGGTGCTGAACAGTAATCCGCTAGCGACCACAACCTTTTACTACACCTATGGACGCTGGAACGACAGCACGGCGCAAGCGCACACCATCACGGTGACGCCGGGCGACGGCAGCCTGCCATTTCCGGTCACCGCGCCGCAGCTTGCGACGTATTCCGCCAACTTCATCCAGCTCGTGCCCTATACGAGCAGCATCTCTCCCGCGAGCAGCGGCCAGATTGCGGTAAGTCCCGCCCCGCAGGCCTACCCCGGCGTCACGGGCGAGTTCTTCGTCGCGCGCGAGCAAGTAACTCTCACGGCCACGCCCGCCTCGGGTTGGGCATTCTACGAGTTCAACAACAGCCCGTTCTGGCTTCCGGGCGGCCTTGGCGCCAATCCCAAGACCTTCTACGTTCCGGACACCGGCAACCCCGTCGCCACGACGGTGGAGTTCTCTAATACGCCCGTCTACAAAGTCGACGTTCAGCCGGAGACCTTCAGCGCCAATATGGCCGCATACGTCGATGGCGGGTTCGTCTACACGCCGAAGAATTTTTCCACGCCATATGATTCATCCTGGACCGCGGGCAGCAGCCATTCCTTGAACATCGCTGCGACGCAATTGCCCTACAGCGTCAATAGCCGCTACGACTGGGCGAGCTGGAGCGACGGGGGCGCAATCTCGCACGCCATCATGCTGCCCTCTAAGAGCACGAAGTACACGGCGACGGTGACCCGGGAGTATCAGCCAGCCACGAATTTCAACTTCAACCCCTGCGGCGGCACCGCCATGATCGCGCCATCCTCGGGCGATGGTTTCTATCCCTGGGGCCAAGAGCTCTCATTCACCGCAGCTGCCGACAGCGGCTGGACGTTCGCTGGCTGGACGAACGATGTGACCGGCACGAGTAACCCTGCGATGCTGACGGCCGATGGCGAGACGCTGGTGTTTGCAAACTTCAACACCGTGGCAACTCCCCTCACGCTAACGCGCTTGACTCCCAGCTCGGCGGCGGTTGGCAGCGCGGGATTTGATCTCAAGCTCACCGGCACGGGCTTCAGCCCCACCTCGGTGGTCTTCGCGGACGGCCGCTATCCGACCGTGACCTACGTCAGCCCGACGACTCTAAGAGTACGCATACCCCCGGGCGACCTTAAGAAACTTGGCGGCTTTCAGGTCTACGTCGAGAATTTTCCGACGGGCTCGACGGGCTGCGCGGTATTTGCGTACCAGACCTTTCTCGTGGGCGGCGCGGGCGCGCCGGCGGCAACGCCAACCTTCTCTCCCCAAGGCGGCGCGTACAGCACGGCGCAGATGGTGTCCATCGGCGATGCGATAACCGAGCCGACCCCGACGATCCACTACACCACCGACGGATCAACGCCAACGGCTGACTCGCCGGTGTACTCCGCAGCCATCACGGTGGGCAGCAGTGAGACGCTGCAAGCAGTGGCGGTCGTCAGCGGCTACACGACATCGGCACCGGCCGTTGCGACCTACAGCATCGGATCCCAGGCCAGCACACCCGGCCATTAGGCATTACGCCTTAAGCGCAATCCGCGTCGCTGCCCGATGCGACCCGACCGACGGCTCGGCGCCGAGGGCCTCGTCACCCCTCCCCGTGAGCCTCAGCAGCACCGAAGACCGGAAAGGCGCGCGCCGCCGCGCCCGTCAACGTACCCTCAGAGGCTCCTCTTGAGGGTCGTCCCTTCGCGTGGGCCAGGGTCCACGCAACGGCGCCTGCGCGCCAGGCTATGAGCGTGCGTTATGGCAAAAACCCCTGAGCGTGCAGCATCTTATGAGCGGCCCGGGATCGAAGAGGTCACGGCTCGGGTTACACTTAAATTTAGCGTGCACCTACAGGCATTTATCGCGTGAGTATCCGCTCATTTCTCTTCAAATTCCGGCGCCCGAGCCTTGAGCTAGCGACCAAGGCGTACGCGGCAGGCCGCAAGGCAGAAGCGGCGGCGATGTTCCACACGCTTGCCGAGGGCGGCTCGGCCCAGGCGCAACTGCGCCTCGGGCAAATGTATGAGCGCGGCGAGGGGATGCTGCAGAGCTTCGTTGAAGCGGTGCGCTGGCTGCGCTGCGCGGCGGAACAGGCCTCCGTGCCCGCCATGGCCCGGCTCGGGGAGATCTACCTGAGCGGATTGGCGGCTCCGTCGACGGCCTCCGCGGCGGCCCTGAAGCAGCTCGGGGAGGATACGGGCGAGGCGTCCTCGCTCCTGAAGCGGCTCTTTCCCAAGGGACTCGCCATTGCCCAGGATCTGAACGAGGCCGCCCATTGGAACTCGCGCGCGGCCATCGCCGGGCACGAGGAGGCGCAGGGGCGGCTTGGCTATCAGTTCGCCAGCGGGCTTGGCCTGAAGAAGGACCTCGTCGAGGCCGAACGCTGGTTTGCCGCCTCTGCCGAGCAGGGCTGCGCCGCCGGGCAGCTCGGACTCGGCATGCTCTATGCGGGCAGCTACGGCGAGCGTCGCGACGAGGCGAGGGCCGTGCAATGGCTGACGCTTGCGTCGCAAGCGGGCAACTCCACCGCCAAGCTCTGTTTTGCGATGCTGCTCCTTTACGGTGAAGAGTTGCCGCATGACGAGCCGCGCGCGGTGGAGCTGCTCGAAGAGGCTGCCGCGGCGGGCCAGCCCGCCGCCATGTTCCACCTCGGCGAGATCTACCGCCGCGGCGTCGGGGTCGCGCGCGACGACTCTATGGCGGAGACCTGGTTGCGCCGCGCGGCCGCACGCGGCCTCATCAGGGCCTGGCTCGTACTCGTACAAATGTTCCGCTCAGGGCCGGACCCGGATCTGAACACAGCCGCCGTGATGTGCCGGCAGGCGGCCGATCTCGGCGATGGTGAAGCACAGCGCCTCATGGGCCAATTGTGTCTCGCGGGCGAAGGCGTCCCGCGCGATCCGCAAGAAGCCGCACGCTGGCTCGCGAAGGCCGCGCAGCAGAATGTCGTCTCAGCCTACGGTCAGTTGGGCGCGCTGTATGCCCAGGGACTCGGGTTGCCGCAGGACTTTCAGGCTGCGGCGGATTGGTTTCATCGTGCCGCCGCGCAAGGCGATGCCAGCGCGCTCTACAATTTGGGGACCCTGCAGCTCGGCGGCTTGGGCGTGCCGCGCGATCCGCGTGCCGCGCGCAAGTGGTATCGCCGCGCCGCGCGCTCGGGTAGCGGCGTTGCCAGCCTGCAAATGGGCATTCTCTACGCCGCGGGCGAACACGTGCGGCAAAGCTATGGACTTGCGGCGCGCTGGTATGCGCTTGCTGCAAAACAAGGCGTCATTGCGGGCCTATATAATCTCGCGTTTCTGCATTTGCGCGGCCTCGGGGTCGATCGCGACCCGGTTCGCGCCGTACAGCTTCTCGAAGAGGCCGCCGAGCGCGGCATGACCGATGCCGCCTGGGCGCTCTATCAGCAGTATTCTGCTGGTGAATACCTGCCCGTCGACGCCGAGGAGGCAACTGACTGGCTGATGCGCGCAGCGGAGCTTGGCAAAACTGAGGCGGCGCATCTTCTCATCAAGCAGCTCGGCACGACGCAGGTTGGGGCGCCGCCTGCTGAGCGCGTGATTGAGATACTGGCGAAATGCGCCGGGCAGACTCATGCGGACGTGCAGGCATCGCTCGGGCTTTTGTACTTCGAGGGCAAGCACGTGTCCCAGGATCAGGCGCAGGCGCTGCGCTGGTTCACACGCGCCGCCGAGGGTGGCAATGCATTTGCGCAGGCATGGCTCGGCGACGTGCACATTCAGGGCTTGGGCGTCAAGGCTGACCGCGACACTGCCGCGCACTGGTACGAGCGCGCGGCATTGCAGGGGCATCCCGGGGCGATCGGTGCGCTCGCCTCGATGCGTCTCGGCGCGGGCAGCGCTGAGGGTGATGAGCAGGCGCAGGTGTTTGAGCTCTGGCGCAAAGCTGCCGAGAAAGGCAATGCCGCTGCGCAGCGCGCGTTGGGCGATCTGTATCTTCGCGGCGTGGGTACGCGCGCTTCGGTGCCGGAGGCGCGCCGCTGGCTCAAAGCGGCCGCGCTCCAGGGCAATCTCGCCGCGATGGTGCAGCTGGGAAGTGTGTTGCTGCAGCACTCCGCCAAGCCCGAGGACCATGCTGAGGCGGCGGATCTCTTCCGTCGCGCCGCGGCCCAGGGTAGTGCGGATGGGCAATACAACCTGGGCGTGTGTCTGCGCCGCGGGCTGGGAGTCGCGCCGGACGATGCGGAGGCAGAGCGCCTCTACGGCGCCGCCGCGCAGCAGGGCAATCGCTCCGCGCAGCTTGCATTGGGAGGCCTTAAGGCGGAGCGCGCGCGCAGCGATGCGGACTGGGCCGAGGTTGCACGCTGGTACCGCTTGGCGGCGGATGCGGGCCATCCGGCAGCCATGGCCTCGCTCGCTGAGCTTTACGAAGGCGGTCGCGGTGTGCAGAGCGACCGCAAAGCTGCGCTGACGCTGTATCGGCAGGCGCTTAGCGCTGGGCTTTCCGATGCCGCTCAGGCGGTACGGCGCATTGAGTCTCAGCTGGCCTGAGCTGCGCAACCGTAGCCGAGGCCAGGTTCGGTGACGCGAATTGACTTGCCCGGTGGGAGGCCGGCGGCTCAACCGGAGGACGCCGCCCGTTGATGAGGTCCTCCATGAGCGCCACCCAGCGCGGCAACAGCACGCTTTGAAGATCGAACTGGCTGACGGCCGTGGCCCGCGCCGCCTGCCTGACGGACTCGAAGTCCTCGCGGCGCGCGAGCACCTCCTCGAGTCGTTGCGCAAGCTCGCGGTACGCAAAAAAATCCACGGCCAGGCCGTTCTCACCATCACGTAGCACCTCGAGCACCGGCGCCGTGGCGGAACCCACGATGAGGCAACCCGCAGCCATAGCCTCGACAAACGACCAGGAGAGCACGAACGGGTAGGTGAGATAGACGTGCGCGGAGGAGATTTGCAGCAGCTTCAAGTACGCCGCGTACTCGAGCAGCCCGACGAAGTGGACGCGCTTCAAGTCAAGCCGGTCGCCGACTTCCTGCAGCATCATGTCCCGGAAGGTCGAGCGCGGTGGCGGCGGCGCGCCATAGCTGACGCCGTCCTCGCCGACGATGACCACATGCGCGCGCTTTCGACTGCGCAACAGCTGCGGCAGAGCACGCATGAACACGTGAAAGCCGCGATAAGGCTCCAGATTGCGCGCTACGTAGGTGACCACCTCATCGCGCCGCGTGAGCGTCAGGTCGGATCCGGGTAGTTTGAAGGTCTCGTTGGGGTTCGGCCGCACGCGCTGCGTGTCGACGCCCTCGTGTATCACGGAGATTCGCGACTGCAGCTCGGCCGGGTGCAGGCTCCTCTGCCAGCGGGTGGCCGAATGCCCCCAATCGGCCCCCTGAAATGCGAGAAGGTTGATGCCATTGCGCGCGCGCAGGCGCGAGGGGTCGTTGAAGATCGACACGAACTCCGGGTCGAAGTCCGCATCCACCCCGCTTGCGTGGTAGAAGAACTCGAAATTCGCAAGCAGCGGCACATCCGGAAACACATCCTTGATGAAGAGGGTTTCTCCCCAGCCGCTATGGCCGATGATCAAGTCCGGCCGGAATCCCTGCTCGCGCAGACCGCGGCAGGCCTCAGCCGCAGCGGCGCCCGTGTTGATGGCGCGGTCGAGCTCGAGCGCATAGGCATGGCAGTTGATGAAGCCGCGCTGATCCTTCGGATAGACAATCTTGTGAACGCCGGGCATGGCGTTTTCATTGGGCTGGGTGAGGAAATACACGCGGTTGCTGGGCTGGCTCGCAAGATGGGCGACCAGGTGGCGGTATTGGCCCGGAAAGTTCTGATGAATGAAGAGATAGTTCATAGACCGAGCGCGCTCATGAGCGCGGCGCGCTCGGCGTCATCCTGCGCGGGCTGCACGCGCGCAACCGCCGCGAGTTCGAAGTCCGCGCTGCGGCGGCGCAACACCAATTCGGCAAACGGTTGCTGCTGAAAACAGCGCTTGAGCATACCGGGGGTGAAGCCGCAGCGGTGCGCCATCGACGTGCGGCCACCGGCGATCGCCGGTCCGAAGCCAAAAAAAATGTCATGCGGCGTCACCGAACCCGCGGCTGACTGATAAAGCGGTTCATGCAATTTATCTTCGACCACGTAGCGCGCGACGAGCTGCAGGTCGGGCACGATCACGCACACAAAGCCGTCGTCGCGCAACACCCGCCGGAATTCTGCGAGCGCAAGCCGCACCTGATGCTCATACAAGTGCTCGACGCAATGCGCGGCCCATATCGCATCGGCGCTGCCACTGGCGATGGGCGACAGGTCGGTCAGATCGGCCACGATGTCGGGCTTGACGGTGGCATCGACGTCCACGCGCACCTGCCGCCAGTTTTCGAAATAGGCCGGCACGCTGCTGGCTTCGAGCGCACCGCTTCCGACGTTGAGAACTACGCGCTCGCTGGGCTCTCGGCTCACGGACGGCGAGCAGGTCGGCGAGCGGCTCCGGGCGGCTGCGGACGAACGGGATTGCGCCGGGCGCGATTGGCTGCCGTATGGGACTCCGCCGCAGCCGGCGCCGCGCGCGCGCTGGAGTCATGTGGTGCAGGCGCAGCTGCAAAGGTGCGCTTGAGCAGGCGAACCTGGATTCCTTCAAGCGGATCATTGGCAACCGTTGATCGGCACGGGGCGCCATTGCGCAGCGGCCCGATCGTGGCGCCGGATTGGAAGTAGCCGCTGTATTCGCAATCGTAGTCTGCTGTCGCGGCACTTGGCTTTACGCGCGCGGCAAACCCGACCAGCGGCACCGCCATGCCTTTGGTGCCGCACATTTTCTCATCTGTGAGCCAGGGAGTCTCAAAGCCGCTACCGGTGAGGCCCTTGTACTCGACGTCGGAAGGCTTCAGACGGCGCAGCGGCCGCACGGAGAAGGACTCGATCCACAGTCCCGGCGCAACACGTCCGGCCCACGGCGCATCGGTAAACGTCATATCGCCGCGCGCCCGAACGTGGGCGGAAACCTGCATCGGTACAATCCGGTCATCAAGTTCAGCCTGCGCTGCCTCTTCATGACGCTTCGCAGGCGCGGCAGTGTCTGCGCCAGCCGAAGATTCGACACGACTTTCCAGCTTCTCAACTTTGATCGACAAAACATCACCGCCCGGCGCGCGCAGGGAGGTCATGATGAGCGTGGCACCCGCGCCATTGATCTTCGTGACGAGAAGGTCGCCGTGACTGAAGAGCCACGCGCCGTGGGTATCGGGGCCAGCGACAAACTCCACATCCTGGGCACGCACTCCGGGCCCCAGCCCGACGTGCACGGCAGGCAATGAAAGCTGTCCGTTGAGCCTTGGAGAGGTCTTTCCAGAGGCTTTCACGGAGAAGAGATACAAGCCTGCCGGCAGCGGCAGCACCTTGACCGAGGCGCTCAACGCCTCATCTTGTGCATCCTGTGAGCTTTTCTCGGTGGGGGTCTTATTCATAGTTATATTTTCGGCCAACACCACCATCATATTAGCGTCATTGCCATGCGCGCGATAGCGACGATTGAACAGAACGTGCGTCCGAGCACAGGGCTCCTGCTTTATGTCCGGCAAGCTCAAGCAGCCGGTCATTGATTGCCCCGGGCTTGAGCCCGAGCGCTACCAAGGCTCCTGCACCGGCGGAGCGCACGCGCTCCGCGATTGCACCCAAATCGAAAGCGAGGACGGGCAGTTTTGCAGCCAGCGCGTAGTCAAGTGCGTAGCACCACGTCTCCGGCCACACCGATGGGAGCCATGCCACGTCCGGGTGCTCGCGCTGCAAGAGGTACGGTGCCTCGCCGTCGGCGTAGCGGCCGGTGATAAAGACTTTTCCAGTCGCAAGCAGGGGAGCGTCGGCAGATGTATAGCCGACGACGACAAACTCCAGCGACAGTCGGCGGGCGCGCGCATTTCGTGCGCATGCGAGCAGGACCTGGTAGCCCTTGTGATCGCCGATCGCGCCGATCAGGGCGACGCGCGTAACCTGGCGCGGTGTTTGGCGCGGCGCGAGAGGCGCGGGCAGGATTGAAGCGGCGTGCGGTGCAACCTGCACCTGCAGCCCCTCAACGTGCCGTTCCAGGCGACGCGCGGTGTCAGCGCTGGGCGCGGATACCTGCCGTGCGCCGCGCAGCCACGTGGTGCTGCGGGCGCGCAGCGCCCTTACCGAAATCGCCTCTCCGAGTTGCGAGCCGTTGCGTCGCACGCACTTTTCGCATGCTGATACCGCAGGCTCGCCGCAATAGCGTCCGCTACCGTCAATCAGCGTGACGCGCGGGCAGATCCAGGAGTAGTCATGCACAAAGATGTCGTAAGGAACCGGTAGCGCGCGCAAGGCTTCGATGATGCGCGGATCGAGGTGCAGGAAATGCTGGATCTCGATCGCTTCGAGGCGTAGCGCCCGCAAAAGCGCAGTGAGCGCATCCAACTCGGAGGGAATCTGATAGCGCAGATTCGGCAGGTCGAGTGCCTCGGTTTTTAACTCGCACCTGCGCCGCTCGCCCGCTGCAGTTGGCTTTAACACAAGCGGGACGAGGCCCTGCGCGCGCAGCTTTGCACAACGCTCGGCTACGAAGCGCTCCACGCCGCCCGACATCGCCATGGTAATGATTAGGACGAAGCGCCCTTGAAACGCGGACAGGCGATGCTCATCGAGACGACGGCGCACCCTGGCGAGCGGATCCTTCGCTATGAAGCTTGCGATAAAGGCGTCGTAGCCGGGATAGCGCAATCTCATCAGGCGATTGCCGCGCTCAAGCAGCGCCTGGCGGCGGCGACCGAAAGAAACCCCCTCCGCATGGTAGACGTAGACGTCGGCGGCGAGTCGATGTGACCAACCCCCGCCACGCGCGCGCATGCAGAAGTCCGTCTCTTCGCCGTAGCCCTTGGCGAAGAGCTCGGCGTCGAACGAGCCAATCTCGCGCAAACAGTCACGTCGCAGGTAAAGACAGAAGCCGACGCCGACCGGGATCTCGACGCTAAGTCCGGAATGAGTGGAGGTCGCAAAGGTATGCAATGCGGCCGCAAAAGGCGGCGCTACGGCTGCACCGGTGGAATAGGGGTAGCTTGCAATCGAGCCGTTATTGGTGAGGGGCGTCACCGTACCTACGCGCGCTCCGCTGTAGGCTGCGGCACGCAATCGCTCGAGCCAATCGCCAAAAACCAGGGTATCCGAGTTCAGGAGCACGGCATCGTGGGTCGGGTTCAGAGCGATGCCGCGATTGACAGATGCGACGAATCCTTGATTTTCAGCGTTGCGCAGAAGAGTTATGCGTTGATCAGCGGCAAGTGCATCCAGCGCGCGCGCAAGGGCTTGATCGTCGGTCGCATCGTCTACGACGATGAGGCTGGAGCCGCGCTCAAGGTTAGCGAGCACACTTGCGACGCAGGCGAGAGTTTCCTTGCGACCGCGGTAGACGGGGATAATCACGTCCGTCGTTTCAGCCGGCGTGACGGCGGTCTTCTTACGGGGTGATGGGCTCTGGCTCCATATGCGCAACCGCCGCAGCTTATCGCGCGGGTTGTCAAAACCACGGTCGAGCACAAGCGGAGAGTCGGGCAGCGCGTGCCAGAGGCCATCGGGTAATTGCGCCCATAGCGTCAGCTCACGGCCGCGAAAGTGCGCCCGGCGAACGTTGATCGAAAACGGCCACCGCCACACGGGCAGCGACGCGCGGCTCCCGCTTGCCATTGCGCGATGTCCCGTATCGTCCTGCACCCGAACGCGCAGCGCGCGCGTCGGCAGCCAGCCGATTCGCGCCCAGCCGGTGACGCGGCAGCCGGTCGCGTCGGCACGGCCATCCAAGGCAAAGTCCGCTGGAATGCACGAGCCGCTACCTAAGAGAGCGATCCCTCGACTTTCGACCTCGAGCCGTGCATACGCCGTGCAGCGCGGTGGCGGTAAGCTGAAAGTGCTCAGCAGGCTATGACGTTGAGGGCGCAGGAGCTGTTTAAACCCCTCCTGTCCATCGATTCTGATATCGAGAACGTTTGCTGCATCGCCGCCCGCCAGGCCTCCCAAGAGTTCAAGCTTGGGCCCACGGCCGATCCAGCCCGGCGAATTGATCGCAGGATGCGCCGACACCGCGCACGCAACCTCGAAGAGCAGTCCTTCCGGTTCGACGCAATACTCCACCAGCGCGCCAGTCAGCTCCTTGCGCGCCTCCTCGAATCGCTCCAATTGCAGAAGCATTGCAGCCGATAGAGCGGCGATATCGGGGTCAGGCGCCACCTCGATTGCGCGCTGCAGAAGACCGAGCGTGGCGCGGGGGTCATGCCCGTCAAGCGCAAGGAGTCGTGCGTAAATGGGTGCCAGTGTGGCGCTGCACTCCGGATGCGAGCGCCAGGCTCTATCCAAGTTGCGAACTGCAACGTCAAGTGCGTCGGCGCGAAGTGCATCCAAAGCCGGGCGCAGCGAGCGCGCCACACCCGTGCGTGCGGTACTTAGCAGGGCATCGTGTAGCGAGCGGAGAAGGGAACTGCGCAGCTGACGCTGAAGCGAAGAGCCGCTAGGCGACTTGTCGTTATCAGTAAGCGTCTGAGCCAGGTGCGATACCGATCGGGAAGCCTGACCCCTCTGGCGCATGCGCGCCAGAGGGGGAATCAAGCCCCTATCAGTGCTTAATGGTCGTAATGTCCGAAGCCTTGAGCGAGGTTACGCCCTGCAGCTCGATCGTCGTGGCACCGCCGTCCATCGTGATGTAGGTGTTGCCATCGTGCACCGTAATATCGTGGTGCGCCTGGAGGTAAGCGAGTGACTCGCCTTCGAGATACAGCTGGTCGTGGCCCGAGACGAAGTTCTTGATGATGTCCTGTCCGCCGACTTCCTTGGTGATGAATTCGAACAGGTTGTAGGAGGAACCGCCCTGCATCGTGGCGTGACCTGTGCCGCCGACGAAGGTGTCAGCACCCTTGCCGCCGATCATGTAGCTCGTGCCGGGACCGGCAAGGAACTCGGGGTCGGCTGCGCCGCCGATCATCGTCATGTGTCCGCTGAGCGCCTGCTCCACCGGAACACCGTTGTAATACTTGACCTCCATCGTGCCGCCGTAGAAGTCCAGCGCGCCGAAGACGCCGTGGACGGTAGCTTGGCCTTGCTCGTAGAGGACAGCGTCGTTTGTGCCGACGTTGATCGTATCGAGACCGTGCGATCCAAGTTGGCTGATGACGCCGCTGGTGTTCAGCGTAAGAGTGTCATGACCGCTACCGACCAGAATATTGCCGTAGCCGGTAATGTCGATATTTACGTTGCCGTTGCCCGCGACTACGGTGCCGTCGCCGTAGATCTTGAGGTCGAAGTTCGTGCTGCCCGCAACACTTATGTATGTACCCACGAGACCCTTCCTCCCAGAAGCCACACCTGACGGTGACTTCGTTATTTATTAGTGACGCGATGCCCGACTGCGGTTAGGACGGAATATAGCCGAAGTGATAAACCGGTCACAATCCATATTTAACTTATTTTCAAACTTTATTTCGTGTGTCTTACCTCGCTAGCGCCGTTCGCAGCGACTCGGCCATTCTTACCCGAGGGCTTATCGGTGCCGGTGATCGCAAAGCGCTTGGATTTAAGGGGTCCGCAAGTACATTGCAGCTTCGCAAATTAGGTCGCACCTTTCGCATCTTGCTGGTGCAGCGAATAGCAAAAAGGTAATTCCCTGTGTTTTTTAAGTGTTCGAAGGCAGTCTCAATCCGCGCAGCTGTGGTCCCTGCCAGTGACACGCGTGCAGAGTGCCATGCGGGTTGATGCTTCGCTAACGCGTGCCGCGCCGGACAAATCTGTATATCGAATAGCGGTGTTTTGCGGCCGACTTCGCGTGCGATTGTCGATAACGGTCGATGAGTTTAAAGGTGGGAGCCGAAAGTCTTCTGCGACCGCCGGCGATACCCCGAGCGGGAGTTTGATCGGCTTTGCACCGAGCTGCCGGTGGCGTCCAGGCGCCCGCACTAGCTTGGTGCACCAGCACCTTCCGCCCGGCCATAAAGGCTGCCGCGCGAACGTCGAGTCTCGGAGTCGCGTATCCCGCGTCGCTCTGCAAGAGATCGAAAATGATCTGCGGTACGTTCTGAAGCCGTCTGCCAGCCCGCGGCGAACTTCGCACACCGCGAGTCAGGGCAAATGTCGGTTCGCTTACGCTACGCGAGCGGAGCGAAGGTTGTGCCTGGGTGACCCGGCCTAGGTTCCGATCGGGGTCGTCGCGCTAAGCCCTAGCGTGTTGATCGCCGCCGCGACCGCGATCTTGACAGTGACCGCCGGAATGAGCTCTTCACCTTAATATATCCACCAGGCCACGGGGCGGACACCGTTCCACCAAGGTTAGGTTCCCGGGCCTCGGATCATGAGCCACAACATGACGCTTGCCAGCAGCGTTACCAAAGCGGCGAGAATCCACGGCGCTGCCTTCTCAATTTTTAAAGGGGTATCGATGTCACGCATTGCGTCCGGTCCTGGTTGAGGCACGCCGAGCGCGCTTTACAATCAAAAGCGCCCACTCATCGCACGGCAAAATTGTATCTGGTTCCAGTTGAGTGCTCAATAATTACCACGCGTTATCATAGCTCGTCTATCGGTACCGATTTGCAGGACGCAAGCTCGGTTCTTGAAAGAAAACTGTCCCAGGGCGCATAGCGCGAGCCTCGAGCGACCTCTCGAAGCGCTTCTTTATCTGTGCACACCCCCGCTGTGCCGGCGAGAACGTCCAGACGCTCAAGCTCGGCGAGGACTAAGCAGCGCACCAGCTTATAAGGACGACGCTCTGCATCGGCGAGTTGCTTCCGGGTGCATCTACCTGTCGACGGTTTCCATGCGACAAAAACCGGCACGGTGATGGTTTGTTGCCGTTTGTCATTTTCGCGCGCCACGTGATGATCTCGCTGCTCATGCGAGCGTGAGCGGAGATCGATCGCTCCTGCGAGTGGCCGAACAACATCCTCGCGTTGGCGCAAATCGGAGTGCTCAATCATTTCCGGTGCGTCGACAGCAGGCGAACGCACATTACGTGGGCCGCAAACCAAGCAACGGCTCTCCGAGCGCAGCTATTAGAAGACGAATCCGTAGCCCAAAGGCCCATTACGGCGCTCCAGGCACCAAGATGCTGAATAAAAGACATCGCCCACCTCACCTTCGCTGGTGAGAACACAGGACACGCTGCGCGCTTCGGCCGGCACGTTAGCCACAACCCAGATGCGCTGCCAGCGTCCGCGCCTTTTCGGATCCGCATTCCACCTCGAAATAATCGAAGCTTCAGCAATACTCGCGACAATCCGTCGGCCGCGAAACCCCTCGGGAACAAGAATCCAGACCGAAAATGCATAGGTGCCACTGAGGCCGACCGGTACATGTATCTGGTACACCACTGTCGGGCCGGACTTTTTGAGTTGGTGCTCAATCATCGCGCCGCCGCCCGGAGCCGGACCATCAAGAAGGCGGCTTGCCGCCGTCGGCGGCGCCGACCAACGGCAGCGCTGCGCCGCGACGTTGCGCGAGATGAGATCCTTAAGTGGCGCCATTGCTGGCTCCGCTTTGCGCCAAAGCCTGTAGGCCTTCACGCAGACAGAGATCCACTCATCCACAGGGAGACATGGAACGCGCTCGGGTTCGTAGACTCCAACATGACTTACGTATCCCAGTAACAACCCGTCGGAAGTGCACTCGACGGAGCCTGGCAAATGCGCCGCGTCCGAGGGTTGAACCCAAAGCAGGCGGTTGTCGCAGTAAGTCTGCAGTTGCGCAGCTATCTCGCGGATCGTGCTGATATCAGCCTCGCCCCTATGCACGAACAGACGCCGTGCAGGCGACAGGTCGCGCAGCAGTTTCCTCTTGAGGAAACGCGTCGCTTCGATTTGCGCTAACCGCACGACCTCCGGGTCATCTCGGCCACCATATCTGGTTGTATGCGCAGAGAACGAGGGGTACTGGCGAGACTTAACCCAATATTCGCGGCGCAGCGGTACCTCATCCAACCACAGATCCTCTGGCTCACCTAACGGCTCGAAGCACCTGCGCAGCATGGAACGCATGTCAGCAGCGCTGCAGCCCGCGAACCTAAATAGACCGAGAGGTTCGATACCTACGGCACGCTGGACCATCCCAAAGTCGCAGTTGTCGCCCAGCCCCTCAAACTGTTGCAACAGTCGGGGAACATCGAGGCAGAACTCCGGAGCGGAAGCGCTCAGCCCGCGCATCACGTCTTGCCGTTGGGCGGTCTCGATTTCACCTTGGTCCATATCGAATCTTCATCACCAAAAAGTTCTGGCCGTTAACGGGGTTTACTCCCTCGCTTCGTCCGCGGTCTTGAAAGGCGGGGAGTATCAGGATGCTCCGATCGCGCAATTACAGATCGGCGCGAACGCTCGTTATTACATATTCTTATTCTCCTCCGTGCTGGTGCATCTCGGATGCGCGTTCATAATCACACTACTAGCACTTTGCGCGCTCGTACAAGGCGTGGTCAGTTGTCGACTTGCTTCCTCTATATTGACTACATTGACTACTCAACGAATCCACCTGTGCCGCTGGCAACACGACCGCCGCTAGTCGCGATTGCGGCTTCACCAATAGATTCGATGATCCCCCTGATCGATACCTCGACAACGTCGCGCTCCACGCGCGGCACGCTCTGCTCACTCTCACCGATTAGATGTTCCTTTACGCAGAGGACACTTCCGCATACGCATAGGCGTCAACCATCGCGTTGGTTACTCGTTCAATTACATCTTCCTTAACGTGAACGCAGTCGTCTTCGTAGCTCGCCAAACCGCCACTGCGAACGATCTCATAGGCCGGAAAATAGTCAATCAGTTGGCGGTTGGCCAATCGCCCAGCAGTGACGCGCAGCACGGATTTTGAAAACTCGTTTGCAACGATGCAGTCGTTTCCCGTGAAGGTTGTAGTCAACGGTACCGGAGACACCGTCAACAAGATCTTGATTCCAACTTTAGTCAAAGCATCAAATGCTTCTTCCAAAATAGTCACGCAGTCGACCACATCGAGGCGGCGGAATTCAAATCGCGCCGGGTAACTCGCGGCGAGCTCGCGCGGAGGGATTTGGTTGAGGTAGAGCCTCGTCTCGTTGTCGAACCAAGCTTCGACGAGCCCAAGCGTCACGATTACCATTTGGGACCGCGCGAGATTCGCGTACACCAAGGCGATCTCGCTGCGCCTCGCGAGGGCTCGCTCCAGCGTCACTGGGGCAGCGCCGCCCGGCAGGAGAAGGTCAGTATGCAGATCACCGCTCGGAACGATTGTGTCCGCTGGATATTCTTCACCCCGCAACGCGAAAAGAATACGCTGCCCGATTGCGCCAGGATTATATTCGTTCAATAAATAGTTGGAGTGCGCTCCCCGGTACTCTGACTTAGGCGGAGCGAAAGCTGTAGTGGGCAAGCGAGCATCTCGTGAGGCAAGGACCTCCTCAATATTGCGGGCAAAGCAAGAGCCAATGGTGAATACCATTGAATCATTAAAAGTCGCGGGAAACTTTGGAGTAAATATAGGAAACAGCATTCCGGAACGCACACGAGAATCGCTGAGATCGGGAAAGTTCCGCTGGGAATAGTTTTCGTGAGCAATCCGGCCGGCTTTTTGAAAACTGACCCCTTTAGGCGTCCTGATCACAAATTCCCCTGAATATTCAGCTCCACACTATACGCTGCTAGAAGCAGCCTGGCATCACTCAGGAATTCCGTTCATTAGCCGTAGGCAAAGTAGCAGCAAGCAAAATGCGTCGACGTCTCTATCGAGGAGCAGTGATACCTGGATTCTGGGCGCGCGATACACTTTCTCCGGGGTTCGCCGGTCATCGAAAGCAACGCCAACAGCGCCGAGCGGCTTGAGGCTTGCCATCATCGGACTGTTTGGGAACGCGGGATCCCGCACGCCAGCTGCATTTACGTCCGTCGCTACGGATCGCTTGCCTTATTCGCCGCGCGGCGCTACCCCGGGACAAGAGGAAATACCATTGTGCCAGCGGGAACAGTTCCGGCGCCGCGCTCAAGGTCGGACATAACATTGCTGCGCGGCGGGCGATCTCGATGGAGCGGCGCACGGGGCTCCGACTTCGACATACTCGCGCTTGGCATTGGTCCGGAGGTCAGAAGGGCTTGGTGGCACCCTGGCATGCTGGTCGCCTGCAGCGCAGAAATAGCTGATAGCTCAATCTATTCGGATTACTATTCTGGTTTAGGTGCACTCCGATAAGTGTATGACCGGAGATGAAGAAATTGGATAAGAAAGCGGGTCGTCGGAGCCGTGGCCAGCGTCCGTTGTCTGTGGAAACCCGCACAAGCGGCGCTCTGGAGACTGAAGATGCTGAGCCCGTTCTGACCGACAACGTCGACGTCATTTCCCACGAGATGATCGCCGGCTGGGCTTGGAACCCGCTCGATCCGGAAGAAGCCGTCGTCATCGATATTTATGATGGGAGTGAATTCCTGATTCGGGTACGGGCCGACATCTATCGGGGGGACATTAAGGACGCTGGTTTCGGTACAGGCAAATACGGCTTTGCAGTTCCCCGTCCTTCAGCATTGTTGCCACTGGCCCGCCATAAAATTGCGATCCGACGCGCGACTGACGGAGTGGACCTTCGGGGCTCTCCGCAGTGGCTGCTACGTCCCACTGCAGGCATCGATTCCTCGGTTGTCCAATTCCTCGAATCGGCGACTGCCGCAAGCGCGATAGCGCGCTCGCCGGAGGATCTCGATCAACAATTCACGGCCACTCTGCGGGTTCTGAACAGACTCCTAAACGCCAGGAACTCGATGATTGAAGATGAGCAGTTGCTGAATGATCCGCAACTTCAGGATTTTCTGCGTGACGCTGAGGTATCCGACTGGACCCGCGAGCTATTAACGAAAGTTGAGGCCGAGTACCCGCCTATTCAATTTGAGAATGTCGCCGATCCGCTGGTCTCCATTATTATCCCGGTCTATAACAAATTCAGCACCACCTATAATTGCCTTCAGTCGATCTCGGAAAATTTGCCGCACTCGACTTTCGAGATCATCTTAGTTGACGACTGTTCGCGTGATGAGACCTTGTTTGCGGGTTTTGTAATTTCCGGAGGCGTTCAATTTATCCGTAATGCCAAGAACCAGGGCTTCGTTCGCTCGTGTAATGCCGGGGCATCCAGCGCTAGGGGAAAGTACCTGTTTTTTCTCAACAATGACACGCTGGTGCGGCCAAATTGGTTGGATGAGCTGGTGGCCACTTTTGCCAACGTGCCGAACGTCGGGATCGTCGGATCTAAGCTTCTTTTCGAAAACGGGGCTCTTCAGGAATTGGGCGGAATCATTTGGAGACTGGGTGATGGTTGGAATTGGGGGCGCCAAGCTGATTCGAAAGATCCGCGCTTTTGCTATCTGCGTGATTGTGACTATGTATCCGGAGCTGCGCTGATGCTTGAGCGGGAATTATTTGAGCAACTTGACGGATTCGACGAATGCTATGCCCCCGGGTATTACGAGGATACTGATCTTTGCTTTCGGGTCCGTGCAGGCGGCAAGCGCGTCGTAGCGCAGCCGGCGTCTGAGATTGTCCACTTGGAAGGCATTTCCTCTGGCACTGATGTGCATGGCAGCGGAATGAAGCGCTACCAACTGCTCAATCATCGTAAGTTCTACCAGCGTTGGAGGGAAGTCTTAGCAACCCACCGCTTTTGCGGAGAGCAACCTGAGCTGGAGGCGGAGCGCACCGTTCAACGGCGGGCTATTTTTATCGACAACACGGTACTTACGCCTGACCAAGACGCAGGATCGAATGCAGCTCTGCAGCACATACTGGCGTTGATGCGATTGGGGTACAAGGTCACGTTCTTGCCTGCCGACAACATGGCGCAACTTAACCCATACACCGCAAACCTACAGAAACTGGGCGTCGAGTGCCTCTACGCACCTTATTATTGGTCGGTGGAGGAGGTATTTCGTAAGGTGCGCGTCAAGCCCGATCTTGTCTACTTGCATCGTTTCACCAACGCCTCCAAGTATGCAAGCTTGGTACGGCAGCATTTTCCGGATTGCTTCATTGTGTTTAATGTGGCGGATCTGCATTTTGTTAGACAGCAACGCGAGATGGCAGTCGCGGGCTCGCTGAGTGGTGCGCCAAGGGTAACCGAGGAAGCCGAACTGGCTGCGATGCGCCAAGTGGATTCCGTGCTGGTTCATTCCTCGGTGGAGGCGGACATTCTTGGGCAGATGGTCCCGGAGTTACGCGTGCACACCGTGCCTTGGACGGTGTGGCCGCGCCCCTGCAGTGCTTTTTTTGAGGACAGATCAGGATATGCCTACATTGGCGGCTACAACCATAGGCCAAATGTGGATGCCGCACTGTATCTCGCGCGCGAGATTGCACCGCTCCTAAGTAAAATGAAACCGCACATCATGGGTTTTCTTGTAGGATCCAATGCACCGCCGGAGGTGGCGGTCTTGGAAGGGAAAAATCTCAAATTCCTTGGGTATGTTCCGGACCTAACATCGTTGTTCCATCGGCTCCGCTGTACGGTGGCGCCGTTGCGTTTTGGTGCCGGTTTGAAGGGAAAGATCCTAGACAGCTTTGCGCATGGCCTGCCATGTGTAATGACGGATGTGGCCGCCGAGGGGTTGAATCTGCCCTCTCAGCTGGAATGGCTTATCGCTCGCACGCCCGAGGAAATAGCCGACAAGCTTGCTGCCGTCCACGAAGACGAAGCGCTGAACGCAAAGCTCAGCACATACGTGCTGGAATACATTGGAAAATATTTCAGCGCTGAAGTCACTCAGCGATTGCTCGCGGAAGCGACGATGAGACGAGATGCAGTCGCATCGCTTTGAAATGAGTTTTCAAAATTCATGCGTGTTAACTGGGCTAACTGAGGGCGCGGCATTCATGCTTTGACGCGATTGCGTCAAAGCATCTGCCGCCATTCGCAATTGCACTATAGATGTAATGAAGGATTTCTGACATGAAGCGCGTTACCAGTAATCGTGTTCTTGTGACCGGTGGCGCAGGCTTCTTGGGGAGCCATTTGTGCGATCGGCTCATTGCTGAGGGCAGGGATGTCGTCTGCGTAGATAATTTCTTTACCGGATCCAAGCAAAACCTGACTCAGCTGCAGGGCCACCCTAGATTCGAAGTGATACGACACGACGTCACGTTTCCGCTGTACGTGGAAGTAGACCAGATTTTCAATCTTGCCTGTCCAGCATCTCCAATTCACTATCAGCATGATCCGGTGCAGACGACCAAGACGAGCGTCCATGGCGCGATTAATATGCTGGGTCTTGCAAAGCGACTGCGCGCAACAATTTTCCAAGCCTCGACCAGTGAGGTGTACGGTAATCCGCTCGTTCATCCGCAGGTGGAAGATTACTGGGGGCACGTTAACCCGATCGGACCGCGTTCCTGTTATGACGAGGGGAAGCGCTGCGCGGAAACCTTGTTTTTTGACTACTACCGGCAGCATAGGCTTAAAATTAAGGTCGCGCGTATTTTCAACACTTATGGGCCACGGATGCATCCGAGTGACGGGCGCGTCGTTTCCACGTTCATAGTGCAGGCGCTGCGCGGTGAGCCTATTACCATCTTTGGGGACGGCTCGCAGACGCGATCATTTTGCTATGTCACTGATCTGATCGACGCCTTCATGCGATTCATGGATCTATCCAGTGACTTCCCCGGTCCCGTCAATCTCGGTAACCCCTCCGAATTCACTATTCTTGAGCTAGCAGAGGAAGTAATTCGCCTGTCAGGCTCCAAATCCAAGCTGGAAAGGAATCCTCTGCCGGTAGACGATCCAAAGCAACGCAAACCGGATATCTCACTTGCGACTTCGCGCCTAGGTTGGAAGCCTTCAGTACCGCTGGTCGAAGGCCTGAAGAAGACTATTGTCTATTTCGATGCGCTATTGTCGAAGGGCACGGCTGCTGAGGCCTTGGACAAGCCAATTTTCGGCGAGATCGCGCACACCAACCATGTATAAGCTGGACGCTTACAATTGTTGCCCGGTAGAATTTAGCGCTGCTTTGGATGATGGCGCGCGTGCGTCCACGAAGAAGAAAATAGTTAGCGTCGTAGAGATCGGAAACCTTTGCAGATCCACGTTAAATTGGGCCCCGTCGGCGGTCGGCGCCATGGATTCTAACCAGACAGCAGCTGCGACCTGCTGGGGTTCTGCAGATAGTCGCCGGGGGCTCGAGGAACTGCAGATTGATTTTCGCCGAGGAACATCAGCGTGATTGAAGGATTTGTGGGCCAGGTGCTGCCCGAAGTACTCTTTGGCTGGGCATTCGATCCTGACCAGCCAAGCGTGCACTTGGTTGTCGATATTTACTGCGCCGACCGTCATCTCGGATCGGCGACAGCCGACATCTATCGAGCAGACCTTGCGAAAATTCCGATCGGAGAGGGGGATCATGGATTCATGTTCTCTTATCCGTCGAAGCTTGAGGAACGGGAGCTGGCCGCGATCACGGTACGTACGCGCAGCGCGTCCGACCCGGCGATTGTTCACGAACTGCCGCGTGTGGGCTCGGGCGAGCAACCCAGCGCGGCGCAAGCTGCGCCCGGTTTATCCGTGAGCGCCTATACGGACGATTCGCAGTATCCGGTGTTCGTGCTGGGATCGGCGCGCTCAGGTACGAGCGCTCTCGCCCGAGCAGTGCGCGACGGAACCGACTACGCAGGCTATAACGAAGGGGCGATCCTCGACCTCATGACGCCGCTGCAGCAGACGGTGAGGCACTTCTATGAAGAGAAGGAGAAAATTCCGCTTTCGGATCGCGCCGGGATGATGATCTCGAAAATTCCAGAGGAATACTTCGCCACTGGCATCAGTGCTCTGTTTGCAAGTGCGGTAAGCGATCTGTTTCCCTCGCGCCATTGGTTCGACAAGACGCCGACGGCACACATGATCTTGGCGGCTCCGAGCCTGCTGCGACTGTGGCCAAATGCAAGATTCATCTTTATGAAGCGGCGTGGCTTAGAAAATCTAATGTCGCGCATGCGCAAATTTCCCAACTCACCGTTCAAAGGTCATTGCTCGAGTTGGAGCGCATGTATGGAGGCATGGCGCTCCGTTCGTGGCGATCTCGCCGGGCGCGCCTTGGAGTTGGATCAGCATTTCTTGGCGCGACACCCGATCCAGTCTGCCGAGGCGATCGGTCGCCTACTGACGCTGGAGCCAAAGGTCGTCGAAAAGGTGGCAGAAGTCATGGGTGGATACAAGCCTGAGCAAACGGGCGGAAGCGTCCTCGAGGTGCTTGATGCATCCACACTCACCTGGGACCCGTCGCAGTGGGCGCTATTCGAGCGGATTTGCGGACCGTCAATGACCTATTACGGCTATAGCCGGGATCAAAACTATTACGCCCCGGGCGCCGAAGAGCGAGCGTGTCTAGCGCTCTAGCAGCTTGCAGCTGCTGCGTTTCCATTAACGGCGCGATCGGCGGGTCGCGCGCCTTCGTCTCTCAGATACGAAATAGCAGCGAGCGCACACGGTGATCACGCGCCACAGGTATTTTCGATGTGCAGAGCGACGGCGTCACCGAAGAGATCAGCGTGGCACGGGTTCAGCAATGGCCTTCATCGGGACACACTTAACCTTCTTTAAGCAGTTGGTGTTCACCGCGTGGCGGGTTCCCGTGAAGGAATTCACAGGGACTTAGACGAGCATTGTTTCGTGGATTGCGGATCTTGCCCAAAAATAACCCTGGTCTTATAAGAGTTGCACTTATTAGTATTGCTGCAGGCGCGTGCTTCGATCTCCGTCGTTCCGCTGGTGCGTTCCGAGGACGGTACCGACGATCGATAAGGTGGGTCTGTGACGTGTCCGATTTTGTGACCATCAATGAAAAAGTCAACGCTTCCAACGGCGCGCGCGCCGTGGCTGGCAACCGCGAACAACTCGCTGCCCGGGGCAACTGTCGAACATTCTAGGGGCTTTGTGAGTACTACCGTCGGAGCGGAATTGGCCTCTGCCAGATTCTGGCTTCGCGTCTGCGGTCGCCGCTTCAGGTTGACCTGACCGATTTCCTCAATCAGCTTGTCGGTGTAACCGGGCTCTAGACTGAATGAAGAGGGCTCGCTCTGATAGGGGGTATCCGTAGCAAATTGATAAAACTCCCACACCCAGGCAGCGCTGTAGGGAACTTCCAGTTTTTCCAGCTCGAGTATCATATTAGAGACGAATGATTTTTCGGGCACGTGCAGGATGTCACGCTGGCCGAACTCTCCGACAAACAAAGGCTTGCCGATCTTGGCGGCAGCGGCTTGAACAATGTCAACGATTTTGAATTCATCTCCGGGGGCCAAGCCCATGCGGAGGCTCGCCGGAGGATAAAGGTGAACACTGATGATATCGACCGACGCGTGAATGTCGCGGAGGTTTGCTTCGAGCTCGTCGGCGGAGTCTGGAGTCCAATCCGCACCTCCGGTCGACCATTGTGGGCGTCGGCGCAAATGTTGTGCAGCAGGGCGAGGTATCGAGAAACCAGAGGAAATCCTGTGAGTCTGATCCAGACTGCGAACCAGCGACGCAAAGCGGTCGATAAACTCGTTCATCTCGCTCGTAGTGAAATTAGTCACAAGCGTGCAATCATCCGCAGCCTTTTTGTTTCTGCAGTTGCGTTCAGCATCGATATCTACATGATTATTGAGCTCATTGGTGAGCTCGTAAAAGAGCAAATTCGGCTTATCGTGATACCGAGTCACGAAGTCGTGTACATATCGATTTAGAAGCTGCCAAGAAGCGGATCTCGGGTTACGCAAGAGCGCGCCGAGTGGCTCCGAAGCCATAGCGGGAAACTGGAATATATTCCATGCGAGTACCGGTATAACGCAGATATTGGCAGCCTGCAGGTCCGCCATCATTAGATCAATTGATGCCCAGTATTGGGAGGAATCCTTCAGCCACAACTCCAAATCACTAGGCTGTCCGGCGCGGGCGGGTGCAAAACCCGTTGCCGCAATTCGAAAATAGGCAACGCCAATCTGGGAGGCGTCGTCGATAGCCTTGCGAGCCATCGCACGAGTGACTTTTGTGTATTCGGCGCTTCCATCACCACCGCTTGCGCGACCAATGTACTGAAGGGCCAAGTCGAACTTGTTCATCCCAATGGTTGAATTGTCGCAAGTTGCATTTGCTGCCCCGGGGAGCACCGACAGCAGCGCAATGAGCGCTAGAACAAAGTGCAGCAACAAACGTCGACTGCGCTTTAGGTTGCTCCACGAAGGTTTAGGCTTAAGCGAGAGTGGCCCCATTATCAGCGTCCTGATGAGCAATTGGGTTGCGCGAATGATGCGCTTGGAGCTGTCGCGCGCAGCAGGGATATCTTTATTTGGTCAAACCGCGTGTTAAAAGTATGCATTGCCGAGCTACCGGTTAATGCCGCTACAAGCCGCTGGCGTTCCTAGCGTAATCTTGCAAACAAATTCCGGCGCTACGATAAGTTAATTGCGGTAAAGATCGGGCATAGGTAGCGGCGCACATATGCATAGGGAGCCGGGAACGCGCTGCGGGGGAAAAGATTGCGAAGCGCGTGCCGGCAAGGTGGTGTGGTAAATCGGGTATGGCCTTGACCTTCGAGAACTAGTCGGGCAATATATTGCCACGCACAACCCAAACCCAGCAAGGGAGATCCACAATGCATTTTCGCGAACGCGGCAATGTCGTCCAGATAATCCGCACCACCTACGACGCAGCCTCAAAGAAGGGCAAGAATGAAATAGTGGGACGCTTACAAAAAGCCAATCCACAAGTACCAAAGACACTTGAGTCGGTGCTTAAAGCCGATGAGCGTAAGGAGCTGGCGGCTTGGCTGGACGGTTACGCGACTTTAGGGCGCCTCAAGAGGGAGCTTGCTGTGCGCACTTTGCCGGAGCAGTTAGGCCTCGCCGAGGAGTGGTTCGGAGACAAAAATAAAGGCGACGAAGCCCGTGTTTTGGCATTGGCGCTAATTCCGGCTTGGAGCCAACTTCGTGCGGCACTAAAGCGCAACGGTTTTATTGAATAAATTCGCGCTCCTCGCGCAATGCCTTCAGTGTCGCAATCGGCTTATACCCAACGTGAGGAACTCTCGCCTGGGCCCGAAGAAGATCGGTGCCCTGTTGAGTTATCAGCCGCTTAGCTGGCGGGCAAAATGAAAGAGGCGCTTGTCAAGACGGAAGGACCCGAAGCGGGGATTTCGACCTCGCTTCGAGCGCTGGCCGCAATAGCGTCACGTCTGGGCCTGGACGTAAGCGTTGATCAGTTGCGGCGGCGCTTCGCGCTGCCGCCTGGGGAGCCTGATACTCCGACGCTCATTGCCGTAGCAAAAGAACTCGGTCTCGAAGCGCGTGCGCTGCGGATGACGTTTCAGGAGCTGCCGCGACTCGCCCGAGCGCTCCCCGCCATATTGCGCGCCAAGGATGGCGGTGCCCTGATACTGGAAGAAGCGCGCACTGATCCTGCCAAGGGCACGGTCGCAGTTATTCGGGACCCGAGCGCCACCGACGATGTTGTGCTTGCCATCGATGAGCTGCACCTCGCCGAGGTCTGGGAGGGCGAGGCGATCCTCATCAAGCGCCGTCATTCCCTCACCGACGAGACCAGCCTTTCGGCTTGGAGTGGCTGCTTGCGACAAGTGCTGAAGCAGCGCAAACTGTTCAAACACATTATTGCAGCGGCCTTCATCAGCACGGTGTTTGCCATCGCGCCCGCGCTTCATTTTCAGGATCGTGATCGACCGCGTGCTGGTCAACAACCTCTATTCCACGCTCAATGTCCTGGTGGGTGGAATGCTGTTCCTGATGTTGTTTGAAACGGTGCTGACTTACCTGCGCCGCATCTTGACGCAAGTGGTAACCACGCGGATCGACGGGCGCCTGACTTTGTACATCGTGGAGAAAGTGCTCAAGCTGCCGATGGATTATTTCGAGCGCACGCCGACTGGGACGCATCGTGACGAATCTCAATCAGGTCTGGCATATTCGTCACTTCCTGACCGGGCAGCTTTTCGGCGCGTTTCTGGATATCGTGCCGCTGCTCGCACTGATTCCGCTGATGCTGGTCATCGAATGGCACTTGGCGCTCATGGCGTTCGCGCTCGGAGCTATCATTTTCGTCATCGTCATGGTGTTCATGAAGCCGATGCGCCGGTTGTTTCACCAAGGTAGTGAACGCGGAGCAAGCTAAAGGCTCGCATCTGATCGAAACGCTTCTATGGCATGCGGACGGTCAAGTCGTTGGCATTGGAAGGGCGGCGGCGCCGCGAATGGGATCGTCGTGTCGCCGATGCGATCACCGCGCGGCACGACCTTGGGCCTCATGGCGAACTATCCGGAGTACGCTGCCGCTGCCGTTTCAGCGCCTGATTTACTCCGGCTGCCTGGCCGTCGGCTGCTTATATGGTTCTGTAGCTACGCGGGCACGTTCAACTCCGTAGCACGATTACGCCTGGCGCGCTGGTGGCCTTTGCGCTGCTGTCCATGCGGCTTGCGGCCAGCCGCTAGTCAAGATCGCGGAAATGCAGACGGACCTAGCTGAAGTGCGAGGCTCCATCGGCCAAGTGGCACAGGTCGTGAATGCGACGCCGGAAGACACTCGCACCAATGGCCTGCGCCTGCCGATCAAGGGCGAGGTGTCGTTCAAGGACGTGCGATTTCGCTATTCGCCGGACGCGCCCTACGCTCTCGACGAAGTTTCATTCACCGTGCCGGCCGGAACGATGCTCGGCATCATGGGGCGCAGCGGCTCGGGCAAGACCACGGTGACGCGTCTGTTGCAGTGTCTGAACACGAGCTACGACGGCATGATCAAGATCGACGGCATGGATCTGCGCGAGATCGACCTTATGCATCTGCGCACGCACATTGGCGTCGTGCCGCAGGAGAATTTTCTGTTCTCCGGCACCATCCGCGACAACATCTCCATGGCCAAGCCGGATGCGAGCTTTGCGGACGTCGTGCGGGCGGCGCAGCTCAGCGGTGCCGAGGAATTTATCGAGCGTCTGCCGCGCGGTTACGACACCGAGATCCAGGAGGGCGGCACCAATCTATCCGGCGGCCAGCGCCAGCGCCTGGCACTTGCGCGCGCGCTGCTTATCGATCCGCCGGTGCTGATCCTCGATGAAGCCACGAGCGCGCTCGACGCGGAGAGTGAGGCCATCGTCAACGCCAATCTGAAGCGCATGGCTAAGGGCCGCACCGTGCTGTCCATTTCACACCGGCTGTCGATGCTCGTGGAAAGCGACGCGATCCTGGTGCTCGAGCAGGGCAAGGTTTACGACATCGGTACGCATGAGGAGCTGCTGCGTCGCTGCGACATCTACAAGCACATGTGGTATCAGCAGAACCGTCACCTTGATCCACACGCGGCGGCCAGCGCCTTCCCTGTGTCCCGCGGGGCCGCTTGATGAGCCTGCAACTTACCACCACCAGCAAGCTTCCCGTGCTGCGCAGCAGAACGGACGTGGTCGGTGAGGTGATCGGCGCGTTCGAGTCCGAGACCGCTGCGGTGTACCTGCGCACCGCGCCACGTAACGAAAGCATCGATCATGCACCTGATCGGGGCAATGATCCTGCTCGCGATCGTACTCACCTGCGTCGTCCACGTCGATCGTGTGGTCACGAGCGTGGCGGGTATCATCATGACGTCATCCGGATCGCTCTATGTGGACCCGCTCAATCCTTCGGTCGTACGGCAAGTCAATGTGAAAGTGGGCCAGATCGTGAAGAAGGGCCAGGCGCTGGCGACGCTCGATCCGACCTTTACTCAGGCGGACCTCATTGCAGATGCAGGAGCACATGGGCAGCGATCAAGCAACTGTCGCTCGCGAACGAGGCTGAAATTGCGAACCGGCCGTATGTGTTTTCCATGACGAACAAGTACGAGTCGGTGCAGGGAGGAATCTGGCTTAAGCGTCAGGCGCAGTACAAATCCGATCTTGCCAATTTCGACGGCCAAATTCGCAGCGCTGAAGCGCAAATGCCACAAGCGAAGTCTGACGCGGCAAAATACAGTACGCGCCTGAAGCTCGCGAAGGAGGCGCAAAACGTGTATGAGCCACTGCTCGACAAGGGATATGTCTCCAAATTGCAGGTGCTGACGTCCACGGACAACACCACGGAAATGAGTCGCCTGATGGCCGAGCGCAGAACAACAGGTATCGCAGTATCGCGAGACAGCAGACGCACTCAAGGCGGAGCGGGAGTCCTATATCCAGAAATGGTATTCCGACACGGCTACCCAATTGGTGCTTGACGTTAACGATTTGAATGCGACACGGGACAGCTTGGATAAGGATCAGAAGCTCCAGGATTTGACGAGCCTTGATGCACCCGCAGATGCTATCGTTGTCAAAATCGGCAAGCTATCTACGGGCTCGATCGCGCCTGGCCAAGGCCAGGATGCCATCACGCCTGGCACCGACCCGCTCTTCACATTGGCGCCGCTCGATGCCCCAGTGGAGGCGGAAATTGACGTTGCCACTAGTGACATTGGCTTCATTGCGGTCGGCAATCCCGTGGAGCTGAAGCTCGATAGCTACTCGTTCGTGCTGTATGGAATGGCCTAGGGCGTCGTCAAGTCCATCAGTGAGGGTTCTTTCTCAGTCGATGCCAACAACACGCCTGTCGCCCCGTATTTCAAGGTAAGAGTGAGAGTCACGAAGCTGGCGCTACACGATGTGCCCCCCGATTTCAGATTGATTCCAGGGATGACGCTCTCGGGCGATATCATGGTTGGAAAACGCACGATAATGTCCTACTTTACGGAAACTCTGATGCGGCAAGGCGAAGAGGCCCTGCGAGAACCCCAATGACGATGGCGGGGAGTAGCGTCTAAGCGGCCGCTGGGACTCTCGTATGCAGGTCCGCAGTTAGCAAATTGCATAGCCAAAGATACCCGTGCCAATCAAAGATTACTGCCGAAGGCGCGCTGTCCGTCAACGCCGCAGTTTGTCGTCAATCTCTCGCATCACATATTCGACGACGTGGCCACAAAGGCTCATATTCATGCGCCCCAACTCGGCGAGCGCTGCTAGTTCCCCGGCGGTGCCGTTGAGAAGCGCGTTGTAGAGCGGCTTGGTTAACGGCAGGATGAAATCGTCGTCGGCTGGCCGCGTATGATGACGCAATTCTGGGGCGACAACGTCACTCACGATCCGCGACAAATCAGCGGACCCGTGGGCAGGCCACAGATTCAGCGCTGCACAAATCCGCCGTGCAACTCTTTCCGGCACTTCGAACCATTCGTCATAATTGACAATGCCGACGATACGCCCACGTGCATGCACGAGGCAATCGACATAGCGTTCGACCCACAAGAGTTCGGCATGCAGCGGACCGATCGCATTGCGCCGAAACAGAGATTGGGCGACTGCTTTTGGGTGACGCACGGCAAGCACGTAAGCTGGATCTACCGCAAGGTGCGCGAATATTTCCTTCCACAGCGGCAGAAACCGGGCGGTCCGAGGATCCTTGAAAATGAAGGGTGAATCACCGCCGAGGTGTCGTTCCAGAATCGCCGTGAGTTCATCTTTAAATGCCGCCAAGGCCGGCTGCCGCCACCAATTAACGCTGAGGCGTGTCATGAAATTTGGCGTCGACCATGACAGGCCGAGTGTCTCAAGGATCTTTTCGTGAAGGGCGAGTATATCGTTAGATTCGAAATGGCCCCGTGCGTTGGATGCGTCCGCTGCCAGCAGGTTCTCGCCGAGCCGACCGCCCAGCGCATGAAGCATATTTGCCAACAAGGATGTTCCGGTGCGGTCCATGCCAAGCACAACAATGACACTCGGCCTCGGGCGGACCTTTTTCGGCGCTATTCGCCGCCAAAGGTGAGACAAGCGCGGAGATTTCATCGAGAAGGCCATTATCAAAACCCGAAGCTTACTATTTATTCCCGATTGCTTGAACGCCGCCAAGCGAAGGCATTCAGCTGTTGCCGTGCGAAGTTGCGGCTTTCAGTGCGTACGAACATTACACGGAGGCGAGCGGCGCAGATTCATCTGTATGGGTGGCTGGCAGTAACAAACGCTTGCAATCCGTATGCAATTATCGCCTATCGCCAAGGCGAACCAATCGGGTCAGCCGTGACCGGCTTTGGTTGCCTATTATGTCTTTCGATTGGCGGCACACTTGGCACGCGGAGCTTGGGTTCATTCGCAACGCCTAAGAGCCTAAGACAGGCGATATTAGAAGGGGCTAAAGCCGATAACAAACGGGTCGCGCGCGATTGTGTCAACTCACATTCCATACAGGCAGAGCCCGCCATTCAACGCGCGCAGCACCTCGTGAGAGGAAGCACGGCCGATCAACGCTTTAATTCCGCAGTTTGTTGCGCGCTTCATAATTGCCGTGCATGATCACCATCATTAGAATTGAAAAAATGACGTATCAGCTTAACACGGGGTTCGCCGCTCAGTGGCCCAGCCGTTTTAATCCAGCCGATAGCACGCAGGCCATCACGGAGGAAGGAAAAGCGTGATCGAAGGTTATTTAGGGCAGGTGTTACCCAAGATGGTCGTCGGTTGGGTATTTGATCCCGCGCATCCAGATGCGCATTTGGTTGTCGACATTTACTGCGGCGACCGTCATCTGGGATCGACGAGCGCCAACATCTATCGACCGGCTCTCGCTCGCGTACCGATAGGAGAGGGGGATCATGGATTCATGTTCGCCTTTCCGTCACAGCTTGACCAGCGGGAACTGGCCGCGGTCGTGGCACGCACACGCAGCGTGTCAAACCCGACGCTTGTTGAGGAGCTGCCGCGGGCTGCGTCTGTCGAACGCTCCGGCACTGTGCAAGCCGCGCCCAGTTTGTCCGTGAGTGCTTATAAGGATGAATCGCAGTATCCAGTGTTCGTGGTTGGAGCGCCGCGCTCGGGAACCAGCGCTGTCGCCCAATCACTGCGAAACGCGACACAATACGGAGGGTACGATGAAGGAACGATTCTTGACCTGGTGTGCCCGCTGCAGCAGGCACTGAGGCGTTTCTACAAAGTGAAGGACAATGTCCCGGTTGTAGATCTCTCCAGGGTGATGATCTCGAAGATCCCCGAAGGATACTTCGCCGATGGTCTAAGTGCTCTGTTTGCGAATGCGGTGAAAGAATTATTCCCATCTCGCCATTGGTGCGACAAGACGCCTACGCCGGAGATGATCTGGGCGGCTCCGAGCCTTCTACGACTTTGGCCCAATTCAAGATTTATCTTTATGAAGCGGCGCGCGCTGGAAAACCTAGCGTCTCGCATTCGGAAATTTCGTGAGGTACCTTTCCAATACCAATGCACGAATTGGAGCGCATGTATGGAAGCGTGGCTCTCCGTTCGGGGCGAACTCAAAGGGCACGCCTTGGAGTTGGATCAGCATTTCTTGGCGGTGCACCCGAGCAAGGCCGCCGAGGCGGTCGGTCGCTTGCTGACGCTGGAGTCCAAAGAAGTTGAAAAGCTCGCGCAGATTATGGGCCGATACCGGCCCGAGCAAACTAGTGGGAGCGTTAGCGATGTCCTTGAGGCATCCATGCTCAGCTGGGATCGCTCGAAGTGGGCAATATTCGACCGGATTTGTGGACCGGCCATGACCGCCTACGGCTATAGCAGAGATCAAACTTATTACGCAGCAGGCGCCGAGGAGCGGGGGTGTCTCGCGCTCTAATTGTTTCTGGCGCAAGCGCTATGGGCGGCATTGGCCGCAGCGCACGCGGCCATACGGCAAGGTCCGTTGAGTGTACTTGCGCACAGTCTTGCGGTCCGGATCAAGCTTGCGCGCAATCGCGAACATCGGTAATCCGTGACGATGCAATTCCAGTATTAGAAATAATTCCCTGCTCCGAGCACTGCGCCCTCGGCGACCTCAGGCGCAGGCCTGGCGAGTCGCGCAATGCGCCATGTGATCAAAGCGCCCGAGTGAAGCGGAGCCATTACTCGGACGGACTTCTAGTTTCCGTGGTGTCAGAGGCTTATTCTATCTTCAATTACTGTTATAGAGCTTCGCAGGAGATTTACGATGTGGAACGCAGTGGATCATTTTAGCCCGTTTTACCTCATGGCTGTGCTGATCATAGGCGCTCACGTGTTTAGGCACCTTATTGGATATGGACGGTTACGCAGTGACGCGCGACGGTTGCGCGCTGCCCTGAGTACCAACCTGCGGGCGTTGCGCATACTTTATGAGGACAATTTGGGCGTCATTGCCGCCGGCGGGCCGCGTCTGATTTCAGGACGTCATCAGATCGGTTTGCTGCGGTTGCATTTGGGGCGCTTGATTTCTCTCGATGAGAGTGAAATCGAGGCGGTGCTAACGGCGAGCATTGCCATGGAGCAAGCAGAGACCGCCATGGCTATCGCAGGCAAGGCGGTCGCCGGCGTCGCTTTCATGGTTCCCGAGGAGGATGTGGCCAGAAGTAAAATCGAGTCTGCGTTGCTGCAAGTGTGTTCAAAGCTCGAAGCCGCCGAGCATCTCTTGACTTCGTCTGCAATGCTGCGCGAAGAGCGGGTACCCGCAGATGAAACGGTAATCGAGTCTGCTACACACGCGCTGCGCAGCACGCGTTGGCAGTTACCTGCAACTCTCGCGCAAGCACGCTCTTCCGCACGTGTGCTTTAGATAGCACTGCCAAACATGGGCGGCCAACTGCGGATCGGTACGCAACGATGCTGCTCACGGCTTTGTGGGGAACCCAAGCCGGGCATTTTCCAGGTGAAAAAAGGGCGGCAGTGAGAGTGCGCCTATAATTGGGTCGATGTAAAGGGGCGCGGGCTTAACGTACGCTCGTGCGCGCAGCTCTGCAAGCATCTCCTCAATGAGAGCGGCATACCGATCGCCGATCTGAGCGGCATCCGGCGAGCTACTGCCGGTTTGATGAGCGGCACTACGCATGCGTTCCAGCAGCTCCCGATTGCTCGCCAGTAGACCTAGACGCTCCAGGCAAGTTTGGACACCGGCCATCGGCGCGCTAAAGCCGTGAATACCGTCATGAAATCGTTTGTCCGAATCAGCGTCCTTTGCGATTGCAATGACAGCAAGTCCAGCGCACATTGCCTCGTCGAGATTGATGCCGCGGCCGTCGCCTTCGGAGAGCATTACGAGTACATCGTTCGCGCGCAACAGCTCTGAGACTTCCGCCGAGTTGGGTGAATCGACAATCCGCACCCGCCCTTCGGGAGCATCCGCGTGTGCCACCATCTTCAGCAAGCCCGCTTCCGGCCCGGCGTTGACGGCGGTCAATGCAAACGGTATCCGGGCAGTTTGCAGGCCGCGCACCAGCGGCACCAAAAACGCCATGGCGCTGTCACGACGTGGATGCCGTCCGGAAACGACGATCCCCAGAGGGCGATCTGGTTTACGCAACTCCGGCTCCGGGTAGTGATGCACCGGCCGCGGGATTACGACGAGCCGCTCCCGCAGAAACGGCGCGGCTTCGAGAACGAGTTGCAGTAGCGACTCGCTAGTGGTCACGGCCCGCTGCCAGTAGCGTCCCAAACGCGCTATCTGTTCCAGCTGCTCTTGAGAAGCAGAGCTGACGATTCCCAGAATTCCCATTCCTCGGGACGGTACTGGTGCGAGGGCCGAGGCGATGGGGTCGAGATTGTGAACCAGGACGATGGGGGCCGTAATCGCGAGAATACGCGTCAACGTATCCCACCGTTGCTTGGCGGTGACCGATTTTCCGAATGACGGCGCGAGTACTCGAAGCGGTACGTTGCCGGCTCGGTTATCTGTGATTAGCGAGCGCGGATTGCCGGTGAAGAGCAACTCAGCGTCATATCCCCGATCAAGCAAGCCCCCAACGAGTAACTCGGATTGCTGCCAGTTCAACGGCGGCTCTGAATCCCCGCAGGTCACGACGACGCGACCTCGATCACGGCGGATGGCGCTGTCGGTGATCGGTTCTGCGAAACCGACCGATAGGCGGTCTCGCGCCAGTGCTAGCATGCGATCGACGTAGTCGCTGAACTGATAGCGAGTTCGAACCATCTCTCGCGCTCTTGAACCGCACTTGGCGGCGCGATCCGGGTCGTCCCGGAGCCGCAGGATCTCCTCGGCCATTGCGGCAACGTCACCGTATTCCACGACGATTCCCACCTCGTCACGCAACGCCTCCGGCGAGCCTCCGTTGTCGGCAAATCCTACGATGGGCTTGGCGCAAGCCATCGCTTCGTGGATGACGCAGGGAAACGGATCCATGCGCGATGTCATAATAAATGCGTCACAGGCGAGGAAGTACGACTCTGTGCTCAGGCGCGCTCCAAGCAGGTGGACGCGCTCAGCCAGGCCGCTGCGGTCGATATCTTGCCGTGCGTACCAGACTACCGAATGAGCATGCGTGGGGCCGCCACCGATCCAAATGAAGTGTACAGGCCGCCCATTGGAGGAAACCTTCGAGGCGCGCAACGTCGCGCGAGCCACGTGTACGAAGGTGTCGATGCCCTTGCGTAAGTCCATGGTCCCGCAACCGAGCACGATAAACGCGTCCGGCTCCGCCGCGATCTCCTCGAGCACTGATGCCCGCGCCTGCTGAGCATCCCCTAACCCAAACTCTGGGTCGAGCAGCCCCTGCGGCAGGACGGCAGTTTTCTCCACGGACAAGGGGTATAGGACATGCGCTTCGTTGCGCACGAACTCCGCCGGATAGATCACCAGGTCAGAGTTAGCGTAGATACTGCGGAACCGCTCCTCCGAAAAACTGGATGCCAGCTCGTGAATCAACGTAATCCATGGAATGGTCCCGTGGAATGTGAACGCCTCCTGGTTGATGCAGGCGGTATTCGCAATCACCATTCGTGGGCGCCAGCGCTCGCTAAAACAGGCTTGGAGGGACGCGACGAACCCCGCGTCAGTGACGTCAGCCGCTCTAATGAGAGACATGTCCACGACAGCTGACCATTCGCAGAATTCCTCAAGCAGCTCGCCGCCCGCCATCGCCAATACAAGTGTTCTGAGGCCTCGACGTACGACGAGTTCCTGAACAATTCGAAGCAGAATCATTGGCGCGCCGGTGCGCGTCAATTCGTGAGAAATCAGGATGACGTCTGGCGGGGCATAGTCACGGGGCGCATTGCGGCGTGGAAACAGAGCCGTTCCCCACGGCGGAAAGCGTAGGCCGTGCTCGGCCCACGTGCGCGCATAGTGGCCAAGCGGCGTGTCGCCCGTGCGCAGGCACTCCGTGTGGCGCGCGGCGTAGGTGGCAGCATCGAATAGTGGATGCGGGTCAACGAGCGCGCTGCCGTTGACAATATAGTGCTCCAGCGTCTTCGTTTCGCCCCGCGGAACTGCTGGATTGGCGGCGTAGTACTTTGCCGAGAATAATGGGTTGGGGTCGCGTCCCTCAGACTGTCCTATCCGCACGAAGTGTTCAAACGCGTTGAGCCCGCTCTCCGCGACGTCACGATAGCGATTCAGATAGAACGCCTCGCAAAACAGCGGATGAGGGTCGAGCCCGTCGCGCCTTGCCCGTGCGTAGTGCAAGAGCGGATGCTCGGCAATATCGACGCCTTGAAGCCGTGCCTGCGCGCGGTAGAAGGCGGGATCGAATAAACGATGTCCCGAAATCTCCGACTCGCGCAAGAGCATGTCCGCAAGCGGTGGGTCGCGAACGCTCGGTTTCAATCCCGCTATCGTCAAATTTTCAAGAAAGTGCTGTGGCTCGAACAATAGATGCGTACGTGCGTGCCACGTTGACCGATCCGAACAATAGAGCGTCAGCGGGTCCTGCGTGGTCCGTGCGATGCCGAGAGCGGAGACAGAACTCCACCACAGGTTGCTGTCGAACAGCGGATGCGGTAACTGTCCGCGCTTCCAGCCGTCCATGATGTAATGCATAAAGGCATCAATCTTGTCCGTCGCCACGCGCGGGTAACGTTCGCGATAGAATGCCCGGTCGAAGAGAACATGCGGACTCGCCGGCAGGACACCGCGACGCATGCTTTGTACGTAATTTTCGAGGTGGGTTTTGCTGCTATCCTCCCGCGCAAATCTTCTGTGATCAAACACCGGATGCGGATCTAGCGGAGCCTCCGGATGCGCGAGATACGTTACTAATACGGAGCCGCCCACGAGCGGAATCCCAAGTTCGTCGAGCTGACGTCGCACGAACTGGGGAACGAATAGACAGTGCAGGCAAAGGCCCTTACTTTCGCCTCGCGTCAGGTAGTCGACGACGACTGTCTGCACATTGGAGTTTTCCGGCAGGCCCGCTGCTTGAGCGTAACGCACCGGACCAAATATGCCCGAACGGACGATCGCGGTAGTTGAGGTCGCGAGTAGCCTCTCGGCCGAGGGTGCTGCAGCGATTTTGACCTTGGCAGGCATTCAACCAGGCGTCGTGATCTCAGCGTGCTGGTGCGGGACCGCTCCTTGGACTCGAGCTGTAGCGTTGCACATCCAGCTCCAGGAATGTGCGACGATTTGATTCATATCGGTGTAATGCGGCGTCCACTCCAATACCTGTGCCGCCCGCCGCGCGTCTGCAACCGCATACGCCGGATCTCCGTCGCGCCGTGGCCTGATTTCAGTCGCGATTTGCCGACCTGTGACGCGGCGTGCGACCTCAATGATCTCCATGAGCGAAGAGCCACGCCCGGTGCCAAGGTTTATTGCGCCTGTGATCCCGCCTTCTAGTAGTCCATTCACCGCCAGCACATGTCCACGTGCAAGATCGTGCACGTGCACGTAGTCGCGCACGCAGGTTCCGTCGGCGGTCGGATAATCGTCGCCATAAAGCGCAATAATTGACTCATAACCCGCTGCGACGCGCAATACCCGCGGTAGAAAATGTGGTTCCGGGTCGTGGCTTTCGCCTAGTTCTCCATCTGGGTCGGCGCCGACCGCATTGAAATAGCGCAGCGCGAGACTTCGAAAACCAAATGCGCGACTGTAATCGTTCAACATGTGCTCGACTATGAGCTTTGTGAATCCATACGTACTTAGCGGTCGCTGCTCAACGTTTTCGTCGATCGCCCGTTGATGCACACCTCCATAGGTCGCGCAACTGCTGGAAAACACTATATTGCGTACACTGTACTTTCGAAGGGTCTCGAGCATCAAGCCGGTCCGGATCACATTATTCCCATAGTACAGATCCGGCGATTCCATAGACTCGCCAACATAGCCATAGCCGGCGAAGTGGATCACAGCCTCCGGCTGATAGCGCCGTAAGACCTCTCCCAGCCGTTCGGCGTCGGCGATGTTGCCCTGCTCCAGCGGGCCCCATTTTACCGCCCAAGTGTGGCCACGACTTAGATCATCAAACGTTACAGGTAGGTAACCTGCCTTTGAGAGGGCCTTGCAAGTCTGACTACCGATGAAGCCGGCTCCCCCTGTAACTAGTATTCTGCGCACAGATTTTCCCTGTTTTCCAATACCCTAAATGCGGTGTAGCGGACTATTGCGCTGGGTGGTGCATCACCGCCTTGAGCACCGCGGGATTTCTAGTTAGCTCACCAATTCACACTGTGCTTTCTACAGGGCCCCGCAGCGCCTACCGCTTGATTAAGATTATAGCAGGCGTATAAACCATCGAGCAGCCTAACTTCTCGACATGCGTTGGCAGACATCGAGCTGCGCATGCCTCATTTTCGCAGGAACCTTGTTCGCAATAGCGGAGCTTCTGATGAACCTCTCCCGGCTGGTCAAGCTATTAAGTAATATCTCTGGACGATTGCACGCAGAGCGCCGCTGCCCATCTAGCAAGACAGATGAGAGTTTTATGAAGGCGGACCCCGTGGTGCGCGTTGCGGGGCTCCAGTGCTTGATCGCTGGCGTCGCCTGTCTTCTTGTCGAGAGCGCCTATGGCGCCCCTCCGAATGCACCCTCCAACGCTTCGGCCGGCGAAGCGGCGCCGGTCGCGTTTCAGTTTGATCAGCCGACGACGATTCTCTCTACGCAGGACATGGATCGTTACGGCCTGTTTTTCCCCGATGGCACTCTATGGTTTGTCCGGCATGACGGCCCCGACCCGTATTATGTTTTTGGCTCAGGCAGCAGCTCCAACGGCGTGGGCCGGGCGGCGCATTTACCGCCCGCAACTTATGTTTTCGCCGGCACACTCGAGTCATTACACCCGGTCAATCAAAGAAATGGCTTGCCTGTGGGATCGCTAATGAGCGGTGAGCAGCAACCTTCACCCGACGGCGCTGATTTCGATCGCGACTACGCCGGTGGTGGCCCAACGTACTCGCTTATGGCCTCCGATAGACGGACGTTGTTCGATGAGGTTTGTGGCCGTGCTGCTTCGGCCGGCGGCTCGGCGGCGCGCTCGGGCGTTCTACTGCAGATCTACCACGGCGAGTATCATTCGCATCCGCAGCCGCGCGTCAAAGGTCCAGGCTACGGCGGCTCCGGCATGGCGATTTCCTGCGATGGCGGTTCCACGTTCCTAAAGATCGGCCAGATTCTTGCACCGCATGTCGGTCGTAACGAGTTTCTGTCAACGCACGACACCGGTGGATTGTGGGCCGACGGCACCATGGTCGAAGGTTACGCACACGGAGAGCATGACTGCGCCTCATCCGCGTGCGAGAAGTACTACTATCTCGTATTCACCGACCATAACTCATCCGACGAGCCGTACTCAGGCCTGTCGATCGCGCGCGTCCGCGCGGACGATTTGCTGAACGCGGTTCGGCAGCGACGGGCGCCCGTGTTTCGCAAGTATTACAACCCCAGCGGCGAGCTGACGTTTGCGGGCGACTACTTCACCGAACCAGGAATCGGCGGCCGTTCCACGCCGGTCGTATTTACACCGGGGCAGCACATAAACACGCCGGGAGTTGTCTACGACGAATACCTCCGTAGGTTCGTCCTCTTCTATCAGTCAAATCAGAAGCAGGTGGAGCTAAGAACGTCGCCGAACCTGATTTCCTGGTCAGCTCCTACGGTCGCGTTCCGGCTGGATGCCGCTTCCGACCGCAAGGTTTTCTACCCTTCGGTGGCGGGCGATGGACCAGACCCGCAGTTGCTCGGCCGCATGTTTTATCTTTATTTTCTAGTTCGCGAGCACGTGGATGGCCGCTTCTCTAATCCGGAGTTACTACGCGAAAAGGTGAGCGTCGCACCTTAAAACATTCTGGAGTTCTCGAGCGGGGCGGCAAAACCGGCCGCGGCTCACAGCGCTTTCCTTCGATGCTGTGCGTCGAGTAAGACACTCAAGCCAAGAACCTTGGATGAGGCAACCCGAGGAAGCCATCTCCTTAGGGCCCAATTTGCTTATTTGATAGCACATTTCGTTTAACCTGCTGCATCGAACTGATCGTGACAATACACGAGCGGGTACAATTCAAACCGCAGCTCGGCCGGCATGACAGCGCAACTTTGGCCCAGGCCGCTGGCCCGCGGCGTAGATGCAACTAGGCTCGGAGGACGCAGAGCATATGCCCAAACTATTCTTGCATATTGGGCCACACAAGACTGGCTCGACGTATATCCAGAAATTCTGTTCTGAAAATCGCGCTAAGTTGTTAAACCTCGGCGTGAACTATCCGACTGTTGGTATCGGCGGCGTGCATTATGGGCAGCATGAAATAATTGAAAAGGTGAAGAAGCTTCGTCAAGAAGAACTCAAGCATTATTTGGCTCAATTGACGAGTGGTGCAATTAATCTCGTATCAAGTGAGAACTTCGATCGACTGAATTTAGAGGAAGTCAAAAGGCTAAGGGCCGCCCTTTCTGGAGTAGATGTAAGGATCATTTATTATTACAGGAACTACATTGATCTGCTGCCCAGTTGGTGGCAGGAAGAAGTAAAGCACGGGTCGACGACCTCATTCTATGAGTTCGTCTTGCCACATATCTTGAGGCCGTTTTCCAGCATTATTGTCAACCCTGCAGTTGTTCTAGATCTGTATGCCACGGCGTTTGGTAAGGACAATATTAGCATCGTCGACTACGAGCTCGCCGTTAAGGCGGGCAACATACTGCAGCCAATTCTTGCGTTGTTAGGTGTGGAATTGGAGGGCGTAAAGAATGAAATTGTTAATGCTTCTTTAAAAATAGAAATTGTGGAAGTAATCCGTGCGTTAAATATGAAGGCGCGCGCAAACAACCAATGGCATCTGCATAGAACAAGAGCTTTATTTCTGCGCAAAGGGATGGCAGACGCTATTTCTAAAGACACCGAACATCTACTTGGTGTGATACGTGCTCATGTCAAGCCCCTTAAGCTTGCTGGCGGGTATTTCGAGCAATCGGTGAACGCATCTTTCAGAGAAAAGTATGAGTCATGTTGGTTCAAGGCTTTTCTTGGCGAATCTCCGGAGCGGGAGATATTAATTCCGAGTGATAAGTGGATGCTTGACGGAGGATGCTTCCCAAGTATGTGAGCGCATTTATCAATTCATCATGACTGGCGATGTAAGTTACTAGCGTCAATTTACTGAAACGAAAGAATTCGATGCCAATTACATTTAAGGCGATGGGATTGCAATGAGCATCGTCCCCTCACCGATCTCTCAAGGACTTTACGCCTCGGGATTTTGCGATGTAGTTCGGTAACATAGAGCCGCAAACTTACTCGCGGTACGGTCTCGAATGATGGGTAAGGCTAGGGAAGCCATCTCCCAAAGACTCAGTTGGTTCGAAAATCGACTAGCACGTCAGCCGCACTTGCGATTGCTCCGGAGAGCGCGCGCTGTATTCCAAGTCACGACGGTCCGAGTAGATGCTCCACAATCTGAGTTGCAGCTTCTTCGGCCGTCATTTTCGTGGTATCGATGTGCACTTCGGGAGCGGGTGGTGGGTCGTAGGAGCTTTCGACTCCAGTAAAGTTCGCGAGCTGCCCAGTTCGTGCCTTCTTGTATAACCCTTTTACGTCGCGGCGCTCGGCTTCTGCCAGTGGTGTGTCGATATAAACCTCGATAAATTCACCCGGCGCCATCATCTCGCGCACCATCTGCCGCTCGGCTTTAAACGGCGAAATGAATGCGGTGATCACGATGATGCCAGCGTCAGCCATGAGTTTGGCAACTTCGCCAACACGACGTATGTTCTCAACACGATCGGCATCGGTAAAGCCAAGATCGCGGCTAAGTCCGTGGCGTATATTATCGCCATCGAGTAGAAACGTGTGCCGGTTCATGCGGTGCAGTTTCTTCTCCACTAGGTTCGCGATAGTCGACTTACCTGCACCGGAAAGACCTGTAAACCAGAGAACCGCAGGCCTCTGGTTCTTCATTGTCGCGCGAGATTCGCGGCTGACATCAAGCGCCTGCCAATGCAAGTTTTGGCTGCGCCTGAGTGCAAAATGGAGCATCCCCGCCGCTACAGTGGCGTTGGTCAGTTTGTCGATCAGGATGAAGCCGCCGAGATCGCGGTTGACCTGGAATTCTTCGAATACTACCGGCCGATCGGTTGAGAGATTGGCCACTCCTATCGCGTTTAACGTCAGAGTCTTCGCTGCCAAATGCTCCATCGTGTTGACGTTGATTTGGTACTTGGGCGCCTGAACGGTCGCGCTGACGGTCTGGGCTCCAATTTTTAGCCAGTAGGGTCGGCCGGCAAGCATCGGCTCCTCGGCCATCCAAATAATGGTTGCCTCGAACTGCTCCGCGATCTGTGGCGGCGCATCGGCAGCGGCGAGCACGTCACCGCGAGAGCAATCGACTTCGTCTTGCAAGCAGATCGTGACCGACTGCCCAGCGACCGCCTGAGGCGCATCGCCGTCAGGGGTCAATATGCGACTGACTACAGAAACCTTCCCCGAGGGGAGCACGCGAACCCGAGCACCGCGCTCAACCGAGCCGGCACAAATCAGTCCCGAAAAGCCGCGAAAATCAAGGTGGGGCCGGTTGACGCGCTGCACGGGCATGCGAAAGGGCTGCATCACTTCAGCATCCACCTCAACTGCAACGGTTTCCAAATACTCAACGAGGGGTGGCCCCTGGTACCAGGGCGTGTTAGCAGACCGTGAAAATATGTTATCGCCCGCTAGCGCCGAGATCGGGATCGGGAGAAAGTCAGTAATGCCAATGCCGTCGGCGCATTCCCGGTAGCTGCTGACGATGGACTCATATGCGGATTGGCCGTAATCGACCAGGTCCATTTTGTTGACGGCCAGCACCAAGTGACGAATACCCATCAAGTGGACGAGAAAAGAATGACGGCGCGTCTGCGTCAGGACACCCTTACGAGCGTCTACCAGAATCACGGCAAGGTCGGCAGTCGAGGCTCCGGTAACCATGTTGCGGGTGTACTGCTCGTGACCCGGTGTGTCCGCCACGATGAATTTGCGGCGTTCCGTCGAAAAGAATCGATAAGCAACGTCAATGGTTATCCCTTGCTCGCGCTCGGCCGCAAGCCCGTCCACCAGCAGCGCAAAATCAATGCTTTGACCCTGAGTCCCAACTCGCTTTGAATCAGCTTCGAGGACGGCAAGCTGATCCTCGAAAATTAATTTCGCATCGTAAAGCAATCGCCCGATGAGCGTCGATTTGCCATCATCCACGCTCCCGCAAGTGATAAAGCGCAATAAACTCTTATGCAGCTGTTGAAGCAAGTAAGCGTGGATATCCTCAGCAATTAGCGCTTGCGCTTGATAGCCGCCTCGGTGATGCGCGGAATCCATCAGAAATAGCCCTCTTGTTTCTTCTTTTCCATGCTCGCAGCTTGATCATGATCGATAGCGCGGCCGCGGCGCTCCGAAGTCGTCGTCAACAGCGTCTCTTGGATCACCTCTGGAAGGGTTGTTGCTTGACTCTCGATTGCTCCGGTGAGCGGATAGCAACCGAGGGTGCGGAAGCGAATCGAGCGCATGATCGGCTTTTCCCCGTCTAGCAGCGGAAATCGTTCATCATCTACCATAAGCAGTAGACCATCACGCCGGACGGTCGGCCGCACTGCGGCGAAATACAGAGGGACGATCGGGATGCCCTGGAGATGGATGTATTGCCAGATGTCGAGCTCAGTCCAGTTGGAGATGGGAAATACGCGGATACTTTCACCTCGATTCTTCTTTGCATTGTAGAGTCGCCACAGTTCCGGGCGCTGGTTCTTCGGGTCCCAGCGGTGATTGGCGGAGCGAAAGGAAAACACACGTTCCTTCGCGCGGCTCGCTTCCTCATCGCGCCTAGCACCGCCAAAGGCGACATCAAAGCCGTGCAGATTAAGTGCTTGCTTCAGACCCTCAGTTTTCCACATTTCCGTATGCAACTGCGAGCCATGCTCAAAGGGGTTGATGCCGCGCTCCTTGGCCTCCGGATTCTGGTAGACAATCAATTGCATTCCTGAGTCCTGCGCCACGCGATCCCGAAATTCGTACATCGCCCGAAATTTCCAAGTCGTGTCAACATGCAACAGTGGGACTGGTGGAAAGCCAGGAGCAAATGCCTTGCGCGCGAGGTGCAGCATGACGGCCGAATCCTTGCCCATCGAATAGAGCATTACCGGTCTTTGGGCTTCTGCCACCACTTCGCGCATGATATAGATGGACTCGGCCTCAAGTCGCTGCAAATGCGTGAGTGATATTGGCTTCATATTGTTAAGTGACCGAGACGCTAAGCAGTATAAATCGGACCGGAATCTGAGAAGGCGGCGCTTGAATCGTGAACGTGCAATCTTAAGCCGCTTTCACCGCAACAGCATGTGCCATGCGCGCGCCGGTGTTCAGTATCCACAGAGCGCCTTCGAGTATCTTGCGAAAGGCAAGCGGCTCCGCGACCAGCACGCTCGGCAGGAATGCTCTCTTCGGGAAAATGCTCTCGAATTGTTTCCCATTGCTCATCGGGCAAACGCTGCACGCTTGAATTCTATCCCATTCCAATTCAAATGCGGAATGAGATACCTTGTAGTAAGGGCAGATGCGCGCAGCTATTGGGTGCAGCCGAACTTTTTGGATGCCTCGGCTGGGCGCATGAGCGCCATGCGAGACAAAAGCACAGAGTCGCTCGTCGCTAGACTACGTCACGAGTGGTAAATTGCATAATATGCCTAAAGTCATAGGCCACGACGCAAGTCGTCTACGCACTAAGAGCCAATGCGGTCAAACTAAACTGGGGCCGTTCCCTCATGCTCATTCGAACGAGACCAAGCCGTGACTGAGTCGCAGGCCAAACCGCCCGCCGAAGAGGAGACCCCAGCCGCGCTATTAGCGCGCGCGGAGTCAATTTTTTATGAGGGAGGGCGGCTTGAGGATGCTGAGAAGGCGATTCGATCTGCCCTGAAGCTGTCGAAGGATAAAACCTGGAGATATTATTTCATATTTGCGCTAATTTGCGAGGCTCAAAAACGCACGCACGACGCAATGTTTGCGTTTCGACACGTCCTGTCGCTCGCTCCGTTGGTTCCGGCAGCGCATTGGCGCTTTGGGGAATTCCTTCTGCATGCAGGCGAGCTTTTGGAGGCAGAAGCAGAGATAAGAAGGGCGATCAGTATTAGCCCAAAAAATGGCGACTATCATGCGAGCTTGGGTTCGGTGCTGATCAAATACAACTTATTTGACGACGCACTCCAATCAGTACGACGCGCAATTCGACTGGGTCGCAAGAATCCGCGAGCCCGCATCGTGCTCGGGGAACTTCGAGCTGCGCAAGGTAACTACCGGGGCGCGGAAAAGGCACTCGCGAAGGCGTTAGCTCTCGCCCCAAAGTCCCGGCACGCCCTAGGCGTTCTGTCCAAAATATTGGCGGCACAAGGCAAGACTGACGAGGCAATCGCATGCACGAAGAAGCTTCTTGAGCTCGACCCTAACAACCCAAAAGCTCATATCCGAATTAGCAACCAATACAAGCAGGCGGGGCGGTTTGAGGAGGCGGAGCAAGTGCTCAAAGCGGGGGCTGCTTTGCAGGCGAGTGACGCAGAATCTGATGGTTTTGATGACATTGTTGGGGACGAAGATCACCGGACCGAGGAGGTTGCGGCGATGTCAGCGGCTTGCAGGCTAGATCCGGAAAATGAGGAGTATCGCGTGCAGCTCGCAAAGTTGATTTCAAGCAATGCCGTCGGTGTGCCTGGCCCGAACAAGGGGCCGGTTCGAGCGATGCAGGGCAATCTGCTACTCTCGACCGGACGGCGATTAATTGACACGGTGCGACTGTTTTGGCGAGGAAAAAAAGGCATGTGAGGCGAATCCTGGGAGGCCGGCGTGCCACGTGTAGGCGGATTTTAAATGTGAATTATTCGCTTGGTGAACGGCCGTTGATTGGATGGCGCGCAGCAGCGTGACTGGCTGATTCAAGGTTTCGGCGAAGACATCCTCAGGCATGTTCGAGCGTAATGGCATGACAGGTCAGACCCGAGCCAGTTCGACGCGCGAGCACCACGCGAGTTCGACGGTGCGCTCAAGCGACTGGGTGTCGGGCAGCATATTCCATCCGGGCCCGCGGTTTTGCGCCGCAAGGCAAGGTTGGATGGATGGCAGCAATCTGAGACTTCGGAAAAGCTAGAAATGTCGCGACTTCTCGTCACCGGCGGCGCCGGCTTTATTGGATCGAACTTCGTCGCCTATTGGCTCGATTGTCATCCTGAGGAGCGCGTCCTCGTTCTGGATGCCCTGACATACGCCGGCAACCTTGAAAACCTCGAATCGGTTAGGGCGCGCCCAGAATTCCGGTTTGTTCACGGCAATATCGGCGATACCGCGCTCATCGAGCGGCTGCTGCGGGAAGAGCGCCTCGATACGATTGTCCACTTCGCGGCCGAATCCCATGTGGATCGGTCGATCGAAGGGCCCGATGCCTTCATTGAAACCAATGTCATTGGCACTCATTCGATGCTCAAGGCCGCGCGACGCGTATGGCTCGAGGAGCAGGCGGTGGCCACGCACCGCTTCCACCATGTATCGACCGACGAAGTGTATGGCTCTCTGGGCCCTGATGACGCGCCCTTCTCTGAATCGACGCCGTACGCGCCCAATTCCCCCTACTCCGCAAGCAAGGCAGCGTCGGATCACCTGGTGCGTTCCTATCACCACACCTACGGCCTGCGCACGACGATCAGTAATTGCTCAAACAACTATGGACCGCGCCAGTATCCAGAAAAACTAATCCCGGTCATGATCTCCCAGCTGCTCGCGGGGGAGCCTCTGCCCGTATATGGCGATGGTCGTAATATCAGGGACTGGTTGCATGTCGAAGACCATTGCCGCGGCATCGAGGCGGTCCTGCAGCACGGCAGGGTCGGGGAGATGTACAACATCGGAGGCCGCGCCGAATGCGAGAACGTTCGACTGGTGCGTATGCTGTGCGCTATTGTTGACGAGGAGCTCAGGGCAAGTGCAAAACTTCGCGCGCGCTTTTCCAACTCGCCCGCGGCGCGGGGCAATGCCGGCGAAAGCCTGCTGCGCTACGTGACCGACCGACCCGGCCATGATCGACGCTACGCGATCGACTGTAGCAAGATCGAGAACGAGTGCAATTTTCGTCCTCGGGTCACTCTTGAGGCAGGCTTGCGGGTCACGGTTGCTTGGTATCTCGATCGCGCGGAGCTGCTGCATACGGGGTGGCGGCGAACTCTGCCGTAATGAGTTCATAACAGCGTTCTGCGGGCGGTTCGCCAGCGCCTAAGGGGCGGCGCGTAGGAGCGCCAGGTCCGGCCTGGGAAACGCGCAGGAAGGCGTGCCGCGGCAGTTGTGCAGACGCAACGCCGATATGTGAAATCTTTGTATGCCGTTGCCGCCTTCGTTTACATTGTCGTTGCATGATGTGAAGTGCCCGATCGAGGACTTCGAGTTCGTGATAACTTGTCGTTAGTCCCTGCCCAGCATGAAATGAAATTAAAAGCGGCGAGGGGCCCCTAGAGTCCTAAATTCAAGCGATATGTATCAGAGCGCCATGCAAATCGTTCGAAGTCGGCCGCGGCCTAACCGTGGCCGGATCATCGCGGCGGCGGTTATTGCTGCAACGCTCGGCATGGCCGCCAATGCCGATCCGATGTCCGATACGTTTCAGCCCGATTTCTTTCGAACGCGTCCGGCTCTCAAAGAGCTGACGCCCGGGCTTAAGGATCCGTGGGGGCGCCAATGCCCAGCACCCCCCGCTGAGCTCTCTCTCACTCAGGCGGTGGATATTGCTCTTTGCCTCAATGCGGCAACGCGCGAGGCATGGGCAAGTGCCCACTCGCAAGCTGCGGCTTTCGGCAGCACCGAAAGCGCTTGGTTGCCGACGATTTCTGCGACAGATCAGGAGTTGAAGACCCTTGGGACGCAAGTGGATGCGGTGGGCAACCCGGATAACCAGCCGCAGAGAACGAATGACGCAACGCTTGCGCTCTCTTGGACGCTGTACGACTTTGGCAGCCGCACCGGCAAGATTCGCAGCGCCCGCTACCTCTTGAGCGCTACCGCCTATGCGGCCAACAGCTCGGTGCAAACGACGGTATTCAACGTCGTGCAGGCGTACTACTCTCAGGTCGCGTCCGCCGCGGCGCTCGAGGCCGCGAAGTTGACGGAGCAGACGGACGCGCAGAGCGTTCAGATCGTGCGCGCTTTGGCCACGGGCGGTGCTGCATCGCTGGGCGATGTATTGCAGGCGGAGACCGCTTACGATCAAGCGGTGCTCGCGACTGTGCAGGCGGATCAGGGCTTGAAGACCGCGATCGCGACGCTGAATTTTCAGATTGGCGTGCCCGCGGACCAGCACTTCAAGCTTTCCCTGGATCCGGTTCCGAGTGAAGTGCCGGCTCTGACGGCGCGCATGGAAGATCTGATGAAGGAGGCGATGCGACAGCGACCCGACCTCGAGGCAGCGCGTGACCAGGTCAGCTCGGCGATTGAGGACATCGGGGTAGCGCGCGCCGTAGGGCGGCCGTCGATCGCGATTGCAGCCAGCCGCGACCGGATCAGCAGCAGCGGTATCCTCCTGACGAACCCGCTCGGCGTCAACAGCATCGGTACCCTCACGCAGAACTATGGCCAGATCGGCGTCACCGTCACCGTCCCGATTTTCACCGGTTTTGCCGTCGGGTACGGGGTTCGTCAATCTCAGGCGACGCTCGAGACGCGCGAGGCCAACGCCGAACAGGTTCGCCTGCAGGTTACGGTTGATGTATGGAAGGGTTACTATGGGCTTGATGCGGCGATCAGGGAGCTCACAGCCAGCGCAACGCTGTTGAAGACCGCGCAGACCAACCAGGAAGTGGCACTGGGGCGCTTCAAGGCCGGCGTCGGAACTATTCTCGACCTCTTAACGGCACAGACGGCATACGCGACAGCTCTTCAGTCACGCATCACCGCAGAGCTCGCCTGGGAAGTGGGTCGCGCACAATTGGTGTTGGCTCTCGGACGACTCTATGGGGCGGAGCCCCTGGAATCGACGGTGGCGCTGCCCTAGCCGCTGCCGCGGGGGATCGGCCGTTGTTGAGGCAATAAAGCGTAGGCCACAAGGCCTTGGGCGTTCAGGCGTTTTCATCGGCGGGTGCTGATCTGCCGGAGCCGCCGGCATTGAGGTGACATGCGCAAGGGCATCATTCTCGCGGGCGGAGCCGGCACGCGGCTGCATCCGGTGACGCATGCGGTTAGCAAGCAGCTTTTGCCGATTTACGACAAGCCGATGGTGTATTACCCGCTGTCGACCTTGATGCTAGCCGGCATTCGCGACATTCTGCTGATCACAACACCGATCGATCTGGCCTCTTTCGAGCGCCTCCTAGGCGATGGCAGCCGCTGGGGAATTTCCCTGAAGTACGTCGAACAGCCAAGGCCGGAAGGGTTGGCGCAGGCGTTCATTATTGGCAAGCGCTTCATCGGCGCGGACGCGGTGACCCTGGTACTCGGTGACAACCTCTTTTACGGTCATGGGTTGCCTGATCAGCTAACCAAGGCAGGTCGGCGCGATCGCGGCGCGACGGTTTTCGGCTATCACGTTAAGGATCCGCAGCGCTACGGCGTGGTGCATTTTGACGCACAAGGCCGGGCGCTCGGAATCGAGGAGAAGCCCTCTGAGCCCAAATCGAGCTACGCAGTGACGGGACTGTACTTCTATGACAACAGCGTTGTCGATGTGGCGGCCGGGCTCGTGCCGTCCGCGCGCGGTGAGCTTGAGATCACCGATGTCAATCGGGCCTATCTCGCGCGCGGTGAGCTGCAGGTGGAGCTCCTGGGCCGCGGCGTTGCGTGGCTCGATACCGGTACGCATGAGTCGCTCCTGCAGGCCTCGATGTTCATCGAGGCCATCGAGAGCCGGCAGGGCTTGAAGGTGTGCTGTCCGGAGGAGATTGCTTATCGCGCCGGATTCATCGATGCCACGCAGCTTGAAAGGCTTGCGCATCCGTTGCGCAACACCGAATACGGCGCGTACCTTCTGGCTCTGCTGCAAGAGTAAGCAGAATGGACTTTCAGCCAACCCGGCTGCCGGAGGTCGTGTTGATCAAGCCGCGCGCCTTTGGTGATGCGCGCGGTTACTTCGTCGAGACGTGGCAACACGATAAGTTTGTCGCCGCCGGCATAAACGCCGACTTCGTTCAGGACAATCACAGTCATTCCATCCGCCATACGCTGCGCGGGCTACATTTTCAGATTGAGCAGCCCCAGGGCAAGCTCGTGCGCGTCAGTCGCGGCGAGGTATTTGATGTCGCTGTCGATATCCGGCGCAGCTCGCCGCGTTTCGGGCAGTGGGCGGGCGTTGTGCTGAGCGAAACCAATCATCATATGCTCTGGGTGCCCACCGGATTTGCGCACGGCTATCTTGCGCTCAGCGAGGAAGTGGATTTTCTCTACAAGTGCACGGACTACTACGTCCCGCAATACGAGCGTGCGATTCGTTGGGATGATCCACAGGTTGCGATTCTGTGGCCGCTGCCGGCAAATGTCACGCCCTTACTTTCGAGCAGGGACGCCGCAGCACCCTCGCTGAATGAAGCAGAGATCTACCGCTGAAGTCGCAGTATCAAAGTCTGACGCGATCCGTCGTCAACAATAAGTCACGGCGGCAGCTCTTGGTACATCGTGAATGTAGCTAAAAAAAGCAGTTGCCTGGGCAGCAGCCGCGCCAATTCATGATTGAGCAGGGTCATCCCTTTCTGCCGCGCCGTGCGGTGCCGCCAGAGGAGGGCGCCACCGCGCGCACTTCGCGCGCCGCGAAGCGTCGCCGTCGCACGCGCCGCCGTCTCCAGAGCCCGGGACCCGAGCGACTGGCGTGACTCCGGCCACTCCGCAAATCGAGATGCTCGACTTCGAGGCGGGCGCGCGCGCTGCGCGCGGTATTGCGGTCGTCATCGACGTTTTCCGGGCGTTCTCGGTGACCTGCTATGCCTTCGCCAACGGCGCCGAGCGCATCATTCCCGTGGCGGAAATAGAGGAGGCGCAGCGCCTGAAGCGCGAGCACCCCGAGTACGTCTCGCTCGGCGAGCGTGCTGCGCGCAAGCTCGAAGGGTTCGATTTTGGCAATTCGCCGACGCATATCGAGCACGAGAATTTCAGCGGCCGTACCCTAGTGCACACGACGCACGCCGGTACACAGGGGCTGGTGAACGCGACCGCGGCTGGCATTGTTCTCACCGGCAGCCTCGTCAACGCCGCGGCCATCTGCCGTTATATCGCTCGCCAGGCGCCGTCGCGCGTTAGTCTCGTGCGCATGGGCCAGGATGCGCGCGAGCGATGTGCAGAAGATGACCTCTGCGCTGAACTCCTGGCGGCGCGACTGGCCGGTGGCCATTTCGATACTCACACCGTCCGGCCGCGTCTGCGACGCGCGCCAAGTGCCCGCAAGTTCTTCGACCCCGAGGCGCTTTGGGCGCCCGAGCGCGATTTCGAGCTGTGCACGGCAGTCGACCGTTTCGATTTCGTGCTGCGATTGCGGGCGACCGATTCGGGGCCGGGGGAGTTGCGGGCGGTCGCAGCTTGATATGAAATAGGGTTCGTGGGTTCGATCGTGCGAGCGACGCGTCGCCGCTTTCTCAACGGGTTGGCGCCGCAGCGCCGCTGGCCGCACTCAGCCTGCGTGCGGCGCTCGCCGGCGGCACCACTTTGCTCAGTCCCGCGGAACCCGCGGCCAAGGCCGTCGACTACGTCGAGGATGCGAAGCGTGCCCGTAACGCCAATCCCCGCAACCCGTGCGCCAACTACGCGCTCTACCAGGGCACCGGTGGTTCTGCGCAGGGCCCGTGTCAGATATTTTCGGGCAAGGAGCTCAAGGCGGCCCGTTGGTGCTCTGCGTGGGCACCACAGATGTAGGCGAGCCGGACGCATCAGCTTGCGTGCGGCTCTCGCGGATTACCGGAGCGCATGCCGGCAACCCTTTTAAATTGAGCGCTGATCGGCGTGGGCGCGCGCGCCGCAACCAATCATGCGCTCGGCCGGGCCGCGCGCTTTGCAGGAGAAGCTCAGATGAAACGGTCAGTGATCAACGTAGCCGACGCGCCGACGCATTCTGCGGCGAGTGGCGAGTCCTTTGCCTATTCCATGACCGAACTCGCAGGCGAGCTCGGTGCGCGCGCAATTGGTGCGAATATCACACGCATTCCACCCGGCAAAGCCGCCTTTCCCTTTCATCATCATCATGCGAATGAAGAACACTTCTTCGTGCTGAGCGGAGCAGGCGTGTTACGACACGGCGCCGATGTACAGTCCGTGGCCGCGAATGACTACATCGTGAACTTGGCCGGCGGCAGCGAATCCGCACATCAGCTCATCAATACGGGGAACGAAGAGCTGGTATTCCTTGCGATCTCGACCACGGTGGTTCCGGATGTATGCGGCTACCCCGATTCCGGCAAGACTGCCGTGCGCACCGCGCCTTTCGGCGAGCCCAACTCTCGTTTCCTGATTCCCGATGCGGTTAAGGACTCCGTCGACTATTGGCACCTTGAGGACGGCAAGCACGTTGCGGCAATTCTCTCAGGGCGGCGCTAGCGCTGTGGCGCACGAGGATCGAACTTCCGTGCGCGCGAGGCGTTATACGCGTGATCATCGGGCGCAAGTCGCTACCCGCGTCGCTAGGGAGATTTCCAATGCGTAATCTTGCGCGCACGGTTGCCGGTCTCATCGCAGGCGGCCTCCTCGCCGCCTGCGGAAGCGGTGCTCAGAACACCGATATGAGTCCACCAAGCATGCCTCAGCGTGGCGACCTGCTGCAAACTCCAACTCTCGTCGCCTCGTATTCCGTGTCAAATCTTCTCGAGCTGCTCGCCGCCAGCGACGTCGCAAAATTGCTTGTGCCGCTCGCGTACACGCCTCAATGCGTTGTCGATGTATATCACTTTGAATACGAAACGGTCGGCGGCGCATCGGAGCCGACGACTGCATCCGGCGCACTGATGGTCTCAACCGGCAGCGGAGCAACCTGCAGCGGAAGTCGCCCCATCTTGCTCTACGCCCATGGCACGAACACTGACAAGACTTTCGACGTTGCGGAACTCAATAGCTCGAACTGGGAAGGCGTTGTGCTGGCCACGATCTTTGCTGCGGCCGGTTACGTGGTCGTCGCCCCGAATTACGCAGGCTACGACACTTCGACGTTGTCCTATCACCCGTATTTGGATGCGGATCAGCAGTCGAAGGACATGATGGATGCGCTCACAGCGGCTCGCACGGCGCTGCCGAACTTGTCCAGCTCCGTGACCGATGGCGGCAAGTTATTCATCACCGGTTACTCGCAGGGCGGGCACGTCGCCATGGCGACACATCGCGCGATGCAGGCCGCCGGCGCCACGGTAACGGCGTCCGCACCCATGTCCGGGCCATATGCTCTGGCGGCGTTTGGCGATGCCATCTTTTACGGCCACGCACTTCTGGGCGCGCCGTCAAACTTGACGCTGCTCGTCTCGAGCTACCAGCACGCCTACGGCAACATATATACAGCGCCGAGCGACCTCTTCGAGCCCCAGTTCGCGCCCGACATCGCGTCACTCCTGCCCAGCGCGACGCCCATCAGTGATCTTTATGCAGACGGTAAGTTGCCGCAAAGCGAAGTCTTCAGCAGCACGCCGCCGAGCCCTGCCTGGGCTGTCGACACGCCGCCCACGACACCTGCTCTGTTCGCACCGATCTTTGCCTTGGCATTTGGCACGGATAATCTCATCCTGAACGGCTACCGCCTCGACTATTTGCAGGATGCGACCGCCGCACCGGATGGCGGCTTTCCGACGACTACGACTGACGTTCCGGCTGCGAACCCCGGCAATGGCCTGCGCAAGGATATGAAATTGAATGATTTGCGCGACTGGATGCCGGGTGACCCGATGCTCTTGTGCGGCGGTGACGAGGATCCCAAGGTTTTTTATTTCAACACCCAGCTCATGCAGGACTACTGGAGCTTGCACGTGCCCACGGGCAGCGTGACCGTGCTCGACCTCGATGCATCTCCTGGCGCGCCTTATGCCACGCTGCAGGAGGCCTTTGCGGCCGCCAAAGCAGTCGTTGCCAGCTCCGGCGGCGAGGCAGCGGTACTTGCCGATTACCATACGAGCCTCGTCGCACCGTTCTGCGTCGCTGCGGTTAGATCGTTCTTCGACGCTATGTAGTCGTTTGGACGGCTAGTCGTCGTCCGGGTCCGCGGGCGCGCGCGTGTCCTTGACGAAATAAGCGGCATTCAGCGTTGCTGGAATCGCTTTATAAGTGAGCGGCGACTGCGTGAGATCGAAGCAGTCGGAGAGATCATCCGCCGGAGTGTCCGCGTAACCGAGCGACGGCAGCTTGAATGTCGTTTCGACGAATTTCAACACGCTGCCGAAATCGTGTGTGACATGTGAAATGTACGCGGCCTTGGCATACGGCGAAACCACGATGAGCGGCACGCGGAAGCCATAGACATATCCCGAGCCCCAGCTCACGCCGTCATGGATCACTTTGGGCGCCACGTGATCGTACCAGCCGCCCCAGTCATCCCAAGTGATGATGATGGCAGTATTCGCCCAATAGGGACTGTTGCCGATCGCGTTGACGACCGAGGCAACCCAGGAGGGTCCGCTGCCGTCGTTGACCTTGGCATGATCGGACTCGAGGCCGGCAGGAATGACCCAGGTCACTTGCGCGAGTTGGCCGCTCGCGATGTCGGTCAGAAAGTTCGACTGTGGGATGCTCACATAACTGGTCCATTCCGGGCCGGTGCATTTGCGCACGCCGTTGAGGGTTTGCTCCTGGCAAATGTGGCTAATCGCGCTCGGGGCAGTCCATAGCGATCCGTCGCTTGGCGTGTAATAGCGCCAGGTAATGCCGTTGGTCTCGAGAAGGTCCGTCAACGTCGGATGTTCAAAGCACGGATATTCGGGGGGTTGACTGGTCTCGCTGCCCTCGGCGTCGATCATCGATACGGTTTCCCCCAGGGGCGCAATGCAGCCGTACACCTTGTCCAGGAGGCTTGCGTAGTTCTCAGCCTCGAAAAGCGTGCTGGTAGCTGTGGGAGCTGACGTCCCGGAAATGATGAACTGATGCGCCGGAAAGCTCGGACCCTCGTTAGTTTGAAACATGCGGTCCCCGAAGGTGTACTGCTCGGCGAGCGTGAAGTAGGGCTGAACGTCCGTCGGGTCGACGTACTTGAACTGGGGATTCGGATGAGCGTTCGGCGGACAGTCGGTCGCCGGAGTGCAGCCCACCAGATCCGCTCCATCCATCGTGCCGCCGTCGTACATGGCAACGAACGCTTTGTGGGAATGGTCAAGGTCGTAAGTCTGGGGATTGGAGCCCGTCGTCCCGAGATCAATCGGGACGAGCGGGACCGTCTGACCGGAGGAATTCACACCGCTGCTGGCAATATCGGCGCCGCGAGAGATCAGCACGCTGTCGTGAAAGAGATTGTCGGGGGTGCGATTCTCCTGAAAAATCACCACGATGTGCTCGATCACCGCGGCCGTGGTGAGTGTGAGCGTCTGCGCGCCGTTGCTCGGCGCCAAGCTGTTCGCTCCCGAGCCTGTCAGCGAGACCGCGTAGGTGCCGCCGGGCGTGCTGTTCAAAGTCGTGATGGTTAGAGTTGCCGTTGCGGGACTCGTGCCGTTGAGCGCTACCGTGGATGAGTTGAACGAGCAACTCGGGATTGAGGTCGACGAGGTGTTCTCGTTCTTGACGCTGCATGAAAGCGCGACGCTGCCGGCGTATCCGTTTGACGGCGCTATCGTGATCGTCGACTTTGCCGTGGTTCCTGCGCTGATGGAGCTGGGCGCCAGCGCTGTCGCGGATAACGTGTAGCCGGGTGTGCCACTTTGGGAACCACCGCCACCGCAGCCATCGAGCAGCCCCAGGAGTGCGCCCAGGCCGAGCAGCGCGCTCGGTAAACGAAGTAAGCTCGTTGCCATGCGCACCTCGGGTCCTCGCGCGGCGAGTGAAGCAAATAGAATGCCGAGTCTCTAACGCTCGAGGCGTGGACTGAGTTGACCGCTAGGCAAGATTAAATCAGGCGCATTCCTGCCGAGCCACCGTTGCGCGCAAAGTCGCCGCGGCTCCCCGGGGGGACTTCACAACCACGCATCGGTGATCGTGGCGTCACGCAATGTATAAGCAAGGGACGCGCAAACCTTCCGTCCGCGCGCTCCTGTCAGAACGAGTAGCCGACGGCGAACACCAGCGCCTGGGGCCCAAAGTGAATCTCGGACGTGCGGATCACGCCGGCGGTGTTGGCAGTGAGCTTGCTGTTGACCATTGACACCGAATACGACGCGTAGAAGCTCCAGTTCTGCGGCAGCTGATACCTTAAGCCCACAGTGCCTGCGGGACCCCAAGAGCTCGGTAACGAGATCGAGGTCGGACCGCCGCTAGCGGCGTTGCCCGCGGCCGTTGCTTCGCGATCGTAGAAATAAACGTAGTTGACTCCGATTCCAATGTAAGGGCGCAACGGCGCCGAGTCGTCGAAAAATTTGTAATTCAACAACAGCGTCGGGGCAAACCAGCGGGCTGTCGAGATCACCTGTCCGTTATAGGGCACGGATCCTAATAGCGCCGGCCCGTGACCGTCGGTCTTTGTCAGTGGCGGCAAACCGGCTGCCAACTCAACGTCAAAATGTACCGACAGGCGGCGCACGTAGGCGAGGTAAGGCGTCGTAACGTCTTCAACCCCCAAATTGACGCCCGGGGGTACATAGGGCCCGGAGAGGTCATCCGCGCTGGAGTGGTAGTGAATGTAGTAAAGGCCGACACGCACCGTATTATCGGGCACGCTACCGCCATCGGCGTGTGCGACCGAGATGCCCAAAGACGCGAGCGCGCCGGTAAGGATGATCTTCATGACTTTGATCATGGCGCCGGTTGCTCCATTTGCAGGAACTGGCTGAAGAACCCGCGAGCGGCGGCCGTGCAGAACGGCGCAACCGTCGTGTGGTAAGACTCCACCGCCGCATCCAGTCCTTGAGTGGCCACGATTTCGGCCTCGGTCTCCTGGAAACCCTCCTGCAGCGCGGCGAACGGATCATCGGCCGTGGCTGCGGCATTAATGTCGACCACGTTGATGAGCGGAGCGGAGAGTCCCGCAGCCGCCCAGTAGGACTGCATGATGATTGTGTTCTCAAAGAAAACCGTCGGATCCTGATCGCCGCCACAAAGAAGGACAGGGGCGCGGGGTGCCCAGGCGCGCATATCGTTTTCCTTGAAGGCGACTCGCAACGGTTGCAGCGGTGTTGCCGCGAGCGGCACGCCGGGCGCGGGGGTCGGCACAGCCCCATCGGGGTTCGCGACCGCATCGAGAACGTAGCTCAGCCGATAGTCATTGGTAATGAGATTCGGCGAGCCGAAGCCCAGAGCGAAAATAGGATTGCTGGGCACCGCGAGTATCGCATCGAGCACGGAATTACCGGTGACCGGAGTAGTGCTGCTAAAAAGCGCGGTTTGCGGCAATTTGCCTTGCGCGAACAGCGTATCAAGCGGCGTGCTACTCGGCAGGAGGGTCTCGATGCCGGATGCGTATTGCGGCTCGTAGACATCACTCGGTGTTGCGTAGATGTTGCCGTAGGCTTTTTGATAGCTCGTCGTAAGGAGCGGCGCGAAGACGGTGGAGCCGATATTGACGTCGCCGTAGAAGACCGCATCGCCGAAGGCCTCGAGCGCATACGGGCCGGACATCGGAGCGGAGGCGGTCACGGTCAACCCGGCGGCTTGTAGCGCTCTGTGCGTCGCCATGGCGACGTAACCGCCTTCAGAATAGCCCGTCACAAAGAGCTGACTGCCGACCGTTGCGGGCGCGAACGTTTTCGGCAGTGCAGTCCGCGCCGCGGTAAGCGCATCGAGCATATCCTTTGGCTGCTGGGTGCCGTTGAGGAAGGGGTGATAGGGCAGCGATGATGTATCGTAGCCCGCATAGTTCGGTGCTACGACAATGTAGCCTTGCGCCGCGAACATCGCGGCGATGAGCGCCCCTTCGGTGTTGCTCGGGTTTGTTATATCGGCGATGTTGAAGCTCTTGTCGGTCTGCGTGCCGTGCGCGTAGAGAAGAATAGGCCGGGCACCACTGCACTGTGGTGCAGTTCCCGTGGGCACCATCAACGCCCCCGTGGCCGTTGCGGACTCCTCGGCGCCGCCGACTGTCCAGTACTGTAGATAGTAGAAATCCACGCCACAGGCGGGTATGCCAGCGATCTCAAGCAGCTGCTGGCCCGAGGCGCTGCCTCGCAGCTCGGCGGCGAATGTCGCTGCATCCAACGATGCAATCCGAAACGGCGGGTTCTCGATGAGCGTGCCGCGCGCCGTGCTGGTTGCAACTTCGGATGTCGTGCTGTTGGAGCCGCAAGCCGCCAACAGTACGAGGGCCACTGCGCAGTAAAAGGGTCCAGCGATCCTAGCCATCATGCCTCCCGCCGATCGTCTGCGCAGCAACGAGATGCAGCATCTGTCGCCGTCTTGTCATTCGGCAAGCGAAGCGCTAGTGCGGCTCGCTTGTGCCGCTACGGTAACACGTCGCAACAAATTACGAAATCCGGATGAGGTTTGAGGGGATTTTGCGATTGGCTTTGGCCGCACATTAATTACCACAGACCACGAGCGGCGCTTGCTGGCGCGCGCGCTGATGAGCCGCGCACATCTGACTTGTTTCTAGTACTCGAGCGTAAGAGCCGAGGAGGAGGTCAATGCCGCAGATGCTCGTTGCAAAGGAGGTGTTCCGTCGGGTATCGAAAGCCGGCTTCGGCCTGCGTGCGCAGAAACGTCGTCGCAGCGGTGAATTGGCTCAACCACGAGCACGGGCTATCGTTGCGGATCGCCTGCGACAATGGCTTGGAGTTCTCCGGTGGCCAAATGGATCTATGCCGACACATTCAGCAGGTCCAGATGGACTGCAGCCGCCGCGGCAAGCCAACAGGAGGTGTCCTGTCCTTCAACGCAGAGCTCCGCGAGGAGTGCCTGAATGCCCACTGCAGACCAAGACCTCATTTAGGGGGCGACAGCTCAGCTGCGTCGGTGCTGTGTATTCAAATCTCTCTGCGATCGTCAGCTCGATTGCAGAAAATGAAACCGTGAGCACTGTCATTGTCCACGGTTCATCCGTCTGCCTTGCGCTCTGCAATAACACGGCGCAGCGCAGCGCGCAGGTCACTCGCGGCGACACGAGGGAGCAAATCAAATGCCACGCGCCAATGCGGCAAGGGCCGCCCTCCCGCTACAAAATTTTGGACCCGCGGGAGAACAGCAGCCCAAATGATGCCAGCAATTTAACGTAATGTGCCGCGAAGGCATGACTGCGCAGTCGCTGTAGTACGCTTAGCAGAGTCAGTGGGTGCAATCGCAATAGCCGCGAAAATTACCCGCCGAGATCCGAGATAAAATCGCAAAAAATACGGCCAAGCCAACGCTAGGGGAGTTTGATTGCCATGGGCCCGTTAAATCGGAGAAGCGTTCGCGCTATCGCCGCAATTCCGTTAATCGCAGTTCTGTCATTCCTGGTGACGAAGCTTGCGATCTCAGCTAATCCTTTGACCCTGCTCTTGCATGCAGATGAGCTTCTCGGCACCACGGATGAAACCGACGTAACTGCACCCGTCGACTATGGTGCTGGCCCCGGTGTAACGCCCGACGCGAAACTTACATCTGCGCTCCCCGCAATTAGCGCTCAGATTCCCGTTGGCGGGGACTCAGCGGACGTCACTGGCGTGTTCGGCCCTGCCGTGACATGGCCCATCATTCCGATTCACGCCGTCCTTCTACCCGATAGTAGGGTCATGAACTATGGCACGAACCAAAGCGGCCAACAGGGCGCGCAGCTTGTATACGATATTTGGGATCCAACATTAGGCACGGCAACTAACGCACATCAAGTGTTGCCGAACACAACCCCCAGCGACATTTTCTGCAGCTCGCAGTCAGTCATGCTTTCGGGAGCGGTCCTTATTTCGGGCGGAGATCTTACCGTTAACGGCCAGCGCAATTTTGCGCGCAGTAATACAGATGTCTTCTCGCCAACCGCCAATACGCTTACATCGAATACACCGATGCACTACGCACGCTGGTATGACTCGCTCGTATCGCTGCCCAATGGAAACTTAGCCGCTTTCGGTGGCAGACAGAACGTAGTAACGATAACTCCGACGCAGCCAGCAACGACGCCCGAGGAATACAACCCGACCACAAAAGTTTGGACGACTCTAACCGGGGCGACTAGCACGGCCGCCTTCGCCAACGGGAATTGGTACTACCCAAGGTCCTATGTCGCGCCAGGTGGAAATATATTTGTGCTGGCCATCGACGGCACAATGTATTCCGTATCAACCGCGGGAGTTGGCGGCATCACGCAGTACGCGGTGGCCGCAGCGCCAGGATCGGAAGCTTTTCCCACGATCCCGTTCGCCCCCGGCAAGGTACTCTCTGTGCGCGTCAATCAGGAAGTTGACGTGGTTGATTTTAGCGCCGCGGTTCCGCTCATAACTCAAACCGATAGCATCGATCAAGTGCGTTTCTGGGCGAGCGGTACGATTTTGGCGGATGGCCGAGTACTGATAACGGGCGGCTCGAAGGTGGTAAACACGCTTACGGGCGTTGCTTATCAAGCTCAAATTTGGGACCCGGCGAGTGGGCATTGGACCGGTGGCGCTAGCGCGACCAAACCGCGTCTGTACCATTCAAATTCGCTATTGTTGGCCGATGCAACGGTACTGACCGGTGGCGGCGGCGCTCCGGGCCCCGTAAATAATCTTAACGCGGAGATTTACTACCCGCCTTATCTGTATGCAAGTGGGGGCGTCGCCGCCGTGCGGCCGCTCATAACGGCCGTGGCGCCGCGAAGTATTAATCCCGGCGCTACGCTTGCGATAACTGTAGGGCCAACTGACGTGATTTCGCGTCTCACATTCATTCGTACCGGTTCAGCTACGCATTCGTATAATTCAGATCAGCGTTTTGTGGCGTTGCCTTTCACGCAGACGGGTCAGCAGCTGAAGGCGGTCCTGCCGAGCGATCGCACGGTCTTGGTGCCGGGCTACTATATGCTTTTCGCCTTTAATCAAGCAGGGGTGCCTTCGATAGCGACAATTGTGGCGGTAGTACCAACGCACACCCTGGTTCCCGTGGCGCTTGAGTTTGGGACCCGATTGCACAATACCAGCAGTGCCTCGCAGGCACTGACACTAACGAATACGGGAACGATCACGCTCCCAATCAACGGCATTTCTTTGACCGGCACGAGTCGAAGTCAGTTCTCTCAGAGCAACGATTGCGGCAGCTCAGTAGGCATCGGTGCAAGCTGCACGGTTAATGTGACTTTCAGGCCGACATCGCCGGGCGACAAAACGGCGAATCTAAAGGTCGCGCTTGGGGCTGACCTCGGCAGCGAATCGACAACGTTGGACGGGACCGGCACATGAAAGCGGCGTCCTCGCTCTTTCCATGATCGGTGGCCGACAGCCGGTTATCACTGCCTGATGCCGCGTGCAAGGGCTTTGAGGAGCGGAGCGGACCGCTAATCAGCCTAATCCTGCGAACGACGAATCCAACATTCGGCTGAAATTTGAGTGTCACGCCGGCGGTTCGAAGGAGCGGGACCTGTGAATTGGCAATTCCCGCCTAGCGATGCAATCCCGAAGACTCTTGCGATCATGCGGCATGCTTGCGTGCATGTGTCGTGCGGGAACGGCGTGAGCGCAACGGTCTAGTATGACAATCGCAGGCGCGGGAGTTGGCACGCATGCAGCAGGTTCGCCGGGTGGCAGCAGCTCGGGATCGAGCATTGCTAAGCGGAACTGTTCGCGAATTCATTCCTACGACGAGGGCGTGCAGTTATCGTCCTGAATAAATTCGCTGTACCAGTTCGTTTCCCAAGTCTCGCCTCCGTCGGTAGAGAAGGCTTGTTCCCATTTGGCGATAACCCGAGCGCCGCTTGGGTTTAACCTCTTTTCCCATTCGGTCTGCGCCTGCTGCGGATTAATGGACCAGGTAAATCTAACGACGATGGGTTTGCCGTCAAAGGTATCTGGGCCTCCGAATATGCCGACATTGCCATCGAATTTCCCCACGACCGGTTTGTCAATGACGCCTTTCGAGAATGTGTTGTCCACCCAGTAGATGCGCCAGAGGCCCGTCTCATGAGCGTAAGTGCGAACAGTCACTCCGACGAAGTCTTTCCAATAGTTGGCTTTCCAGAAGTCGGTATCGCCAATACCTCCCGGGAGAGGGCGTCCCTCATCGCAGGTAATGAAGTCCACCCATTCATGGGAACCCGCGAGGCGCTGCTTTAAACGGTGGTTGGGCATTCTCCATTTGCCGTAGATAAAATCGAAATCATGAGAGCCATCTCTGACGGTTTGGCGGGCGCCGGGCGTGGCGTATTGCTCATCAGTGGAATACGCGCGACAGCCGAAAATCGCGGCGCGGACCGCAATTGTCACAACCATAGCGCCCCCAGTAGGCATTGCTCGTACTCCGTCTTAATCCGTCTTAGTCTAAACGCAATCTCGGACACCATGACGAGTGGCTAGAGTTATTGCGACGTAGAACGGGTCGTATGCGTCGATCGCTTGGGCACGACGGCTTGTCCTAGCGGCAAAGCGATCACATCGCCCTGCCCACCGAGGATGTTTACTGCACTCCGGCGGTCACAAAGACTGGCTCGATATCAGTAGGCAGAGATTTCAAGCGATCCAGAGCGTTCTGTACTTCCGGTCGAATTACGGCCAGCGTCGAGAGCATCTTCTTTGCGCCATCGTAGTCACCGGTCGCCTCCAGCGTGAGCAAATCATGGTCCAGTGAGGCTACCGCATTCTGGATCCTTGCGAAATTCACGCTGAAAGTACCATGTTCACTTAGAACGATCGCGCCTTTGTCCGTCAAATAGTTGAACTGCACGGCCATGCCTTTAGCGTGGGCGTCCTGCATGCCAAATCGCAGCGTGCGGAACGCCGAAGCGAGGTACGTTGTGTAGAGTTGGTGTTCAGCTCCTGTCCCGTGGGGTAGGGGTGAGTGATTGTTCCCTCGGTCTGCCTGCGACATCAAAAACTGCAAGGCGAATAAGCCAGTCACGTCGGCCTTGGCTTCCTCAAGGGGACCGTAGGCTTCCTTCAATTCCAGTCTCGGATTAGTGTCGCGACCGTTGAGCTTGATTTGGTGCGGCCCTAGTCCGTGCATGAGTTCGTGAGCCACGATGTGCGTGAAGAACAGATCAAAGCTAAGGTCTGCTTGATCTGAAGCCGGCAGCACGATCTTCGAAATTGGGGTCAGAATGGCACTGAACTTCGCCTCTTGGACATTTTTCAGCATTACGCGCTTGCTGCCCTTTTGCTGCACGACTGTATCGTCATTGGGCAGATTGTAGGCGGCGGTTTGGACCCCATGAGCGGCGTCCCCAGCGTCAAAAACCTCATTCACGACACGGATGGGGGCCGACGCGCCGAGCTTGGGACTGCGATATTGAGGCAGTTCGGGGAGATTGTTTTCCACCTCCTGCAGGTGTTCCCCAAAAAACGCGAGCCGCGCGGTCTCTTTATCATCGCGGAGATTGATATAGGCCTCAAACGCAGCCTTGTACCCGAACAATTCGTCGTTGTAGGTCTCATAGGGGCCAAGCGTGACATCGAGGGGGGAATCGAGATCCATCCATGCTATGTCGCTCTCGGTGTAGTTGTTGGTAGTGAACGCCTCAGCACGCTCGGTAAGAAATCGCTTAAGGCTGGAATTGTCGGTCAGCGCGGCGGCTTCCCGTAGCAATCGCGCCGCGGTCGCCAGATCTGTTCGGTATTCGGTGCTGTAGGGCACGTACTTCAGCTTGCGGTCTTGGTCCCGCCGGATGACGGTAAAGAAACCTTCGGCCGCAGCCTTCGACTCCGGAGTCAATGTTTTTTCCCAACTCGCAAATTCCTCTTTCGTCATGTCGTCGGGGTAGAAATTGGCCCCGGGTGGCTTTACCGGGGGGACGCCAGGCAGAAACGCCCGGTACTCGTCAATATCAGACCATGGACTCTTGTTGATCCAGAAATAATGCACTCGTGCCTGCCCGAGTGGCGTGTTGTCCTCCTTGAGCTTTTTATACAAGGCGGCGTTACCTGACCATAGCTGCTGCATGAAGAGGGGATTGATGGCTTGTGCCGCCTGTATCAGCTTGCTCAGCGCTTGCTGATCCTTGCTTGAGAGCTTTGAGGTGTCTACTTTTAGTGGTGTAGGCACAAAACGCGCGGACATTTGATTCAGCGCATGAAGGTCGGGGACGGAAGCAACGGCGCTTTCCGCAGTGGCGGGAACCAGCACGAAAACAAGCAACGCGAGAAGAATCCTCCGTACTAAGCAGAGGAAAAGTGCCTCTGGAAGAGGGCGGAATTCCCGGATCGTGCAAACAGACGGTTGGCTTATTCGGCGTTGGTTCAGAGGTAAGTTCTGTTTCATTTCAACTCCTGGGACTGCTCTTCTTTTCTGGAGGCGAGAGCTGGGAGGCCTGCTGCATGCTTCGAGAGCCAAACGGTTTAGTCGCCTGCGTATCCCCGCCTCAAGTTGATGTCGAACCGCAAGGATCAAAACGATGGCCCGTGCGGTGCGCAAGCAGTGACCTTAGCATCAAGCGCAAGAGACTAACGAAGGCCGGCACGGCGGAAGCCTTCCAAATAGTGTTCTCGCTCGATGTCTTGTCTGATTGGAATCTCTTTTCTAATCCAGTCCAGCGAAACATTTGGTTGCACGCTGCGAAGCTCCGCCAGAGCCGCCTGGGCCAGATCGTTTTGCCGCGTCATACCTGCGGCCGCAGTCAACACGCGGTGAGCACCGACGAAATCGGCGCGCTGCCGAATGCCTTCTCGGGCCAACCTCATCGCCTCGGGATAGTTGCGGCCAACGAACTGCGCGTACGAAGCGATACCGCAATAGATCGCGGCCAGTGGATCACGTGGGCTCAGGCGCAGCGCACGCTGGACCGATGAAGCAGCCTCCTGCCAGCGCCCGCAATAAGCTAACGTGAGGCCATAATACGCTTGCGCCATCCAGAAGTTCGGATTGAGCTGTAGCGCCCACTCAAACTCGGCCAGCGAATCGTCGAAACGCCGCGCGTACAAGTGGACGCAGCCCAGGGCGTGGTGCGCCCAAGGATCTTCGCTGTCCGCGAAGATAGCTGCCGATGCGGCACCCTCGGCAATAGGCGCCGCGACCACCATGTCCTCCCAGCCCATATGCGCGCAGAAGGTATGGCTGGTGGCGAGTAAACCGAATGCCTGGCCGTAATGCGGATCGATAGCTGTTGCCTTCTCGAGCAAGGCCTGTGCGACCATGTTGTCCTGACGCGTCACCCGCCAATAATGCGACATTGCCCTCATCAGCAGATCCCAGGCATCCATGCTGTCCGGCGGTTTACGTGTGGCGCGAAAGTTTTCCGCGGCATAGAGCTGCGGCTCTATGGCGCCGACGATAGCCTCGGTAATCTCGTCTTGCACTGCGAACACATCGGCGAGGTCACGATCGTAGCGTTCCGCCCATATGTGACTGCCCGAGGCGACGTCATTGAGCTGCGCACTTATGCGCACGCGGTCGCCAGCCTTGCGCACGCTGCCCTCGACTACGTAGCCGACCCCCAGATCATCAGCGACCTGCTTCAGGTGCACGGCTTTGCCTTTGTAGATGAACGATGAATTTCGCGCGATGACAAAGAACCGATGCAGCTTCGACAGCGCGGTCATGATGTCCTCGCTGATGCCGTCGGAAAAATAGTCTTGCGCCGGGTCGCCGGTCATATTGGTGAACGGCAGCACCGCTATTGCAGGTCGGTCAAGCAATACCGGCCGGGACGGTCCGGGACCCTGATCCGTCATTCCAGTGTCGGTCGCTTCCGGGGTCGCCAAACTAACCTTGCCAAGGAAACGAAAGCCCTTGCGGGCGATCGTGCGGATCAGCTTTTGCTCTTTGCCGTTGTCCCCGACTGCTTTGCGCGTTGCATTGATGCGGCTGGTCAAGGTCGAGTCCGAAACAATGCGTCCGCGCCACACTGCCGCGATCAGGTCGTCCTTGCTCACGACGCGATCACGGTTTTCGATCAGATGGACCAGAAGATCGAACACCTGCGGCTCGACTGCAATCGCCTCGGAACCGCGTCGCAGCTCTCGCCGATCGATATCAAGCGTGTGGCCGGAAAACAGAAATTCCACGTCGTAGCCCCGGTGCCAAAACTGGCACCTTTTCTGAAGGAATAATCAAGCCTCTCTCACGAACAAATCAAGTAAAGGGGAAAGCCTTCTAACCACAGTCGGCACATCCTGCAAGCCGCTAACCCGATGCTTCACCGGATGGGAGACGATCATGGCCCAGAGTCATGCACTGAACGAGACTGCCTTTGTTCAAGCCAATATCACCGGCCGCATCTTTGCATTCCTCTACGGAATCGCGGCTTATGGCGTTTTCTTCGTTACTTTTCTATTTGCGATCGGCTTCGTTGAAGGAATGGTGGTGCCGAAAACCATCGATGGAGGTGCCGCAGGGCCGCCCGCCCGAGCGTTGGTCGTTGATCTGGCGCTAATGTCAATCTTCGCATTGCAGCACAGTGTGATGGCGCGACCACAGTTCAAGCGTTGGTGGACCCAGTTCGTACCACACTCGGTCGAGCGCACGACCTATGTCCTGACAGCGAGCCTCGCGCTCGCCCTTCTAATCTGGCAGTGGCAGCCGATGCTGGCGCCGGTGTGGCAGATCGCCAATTCGCGCGTGGCCTTCGCCGTTACTGGCTTGTCTTTCTTTGGCTGGCTAATAGTGTTGACCAGCACATTTCTGATCAACCATTTCGAACTGTTCGGGCTGCACCAGGTGGCGAACAATCTCGCCGGCCGTGCCATGCCCGCACCGAGGTTTCGTTCGCCGCTGTTTTACCGGTTCGTGCGGCATCCGATCTATCTCGGCTTTATCATCGCTTTCTGGGCCACACCGAATATGACCATCGGTCACCTCCTGTTCGCCGCCGTGACGACGGCCTACATCTTTGTCGGCATATGGCTAGAAGAACGCGATCTGATTACCGTTTTTGGTGATGAGTACCGGCGATATAAGAATCGAGTGTCGATGCTTCTGCCGTGGCGCAGATCGACTTGATTGGTCATCTCGTCCGAAAAGTGCGGCAGCACCGCGAGCAACTGATGAGGTATTCACCCTAGCCAGGCAACTGCAGAGCCATGGCTACATCCGCAAGGCGCTTATCGCGGGTCCAAACGGGAAATTGGCCAACCTCGCAAAAGCCAGCAGATGTGCGGGTGGCGGCGCCAGGCTGAAGCTAGGTGCCGTAATCGCGCGGCGGCGATGAAGCCCGGACCGTGAAAGCTGGTTCTTGTCCAAGCCTTCCATGCGTCCAACGTCCCACGCGCAGATCACGTGACCAAGGCGGAAGTATTGCGTATGGGAATGTCGAGCGTCCCCCTATGCGCCTGAATGGTCGCGAATGCCCACGGGGATGGCGACCAGCGTTAATTCAGAGGCCGGGATGTCCACTTTGGGGCATCGATTTCAGAATTGCTCGCCCGACGTAATACTTCGGCTGTCCTATCCTAACCTGCCCGTCATAGCCTGCCAGCCTTGGAGGCGCGAAAGGGGGCTATGTCGGTGGGCGCCGTCATCGGTCACGAACGCAAGGCCACCCGTTCCCGTGACCGATAGCGTCTTGCTCACGGTGATCGAATGACACGCATCGAGGGTCAGTGTGCTGAAACTCGCCCAGCTCACGTTCGCAGTGACATCAATATCGCTAGTCTCGGATGCGAGTGAGCCGGACCCCGTCGTCACCCGCACGTTGCCGGACGCAAGCATCGTTTGCAGATCGCCCGCGTTCAGCACCGCGCTCTTGTGTGTCGGCGTGCAGACGCCTGCTGAGCACGCCATGTTCTTCGTGGGGCTGTTGGAGATCGTCACAGCGGCTTGTGCGCCAATTGACGCGCACAGTGCCGTTGCTGCGAGCAGCAACGTCTGTGGCGTGTGTTCGCGCAAGATCATGGCGGCGGATTGACGAGCAGATACGGCAAGCCGCCGTTGATCGAAGGATTCTGGCCCCATACAGATGGGTCGAAACCTGTGGGCAGGCCCGATTGCAGTTGCGAGGTCGTCAGGCCGGTGATGCCGGGGTCGTTGCTGCGGTTACCAGCTCCATCGCTCAGGTTGGTGATGCCGCTTGTTGTCGTGTCCCAATAGGAATCGGTGATGTCCCCGGCGACTTTATCGCCGCCGACCAAGGCCCCGATTTCTGCACCGGAGCCCGATACTTCACCCGTCGAATAAGAATTGCTGACCGTTCCGTCGGAAACGCTGTCGCCGACATAGCCCACCAATCCGCCGACGGCGGCGTAATACGTTCCGCTAACTTTTCCAGTTGCATAACAGTTGCTGATCGCGCCGCCCTGCACGTCGTTCGCCACAAGCCCAGCGGCTGAACCACCGTCCTCCACATTCGTAGCGGCGCCCGTCGCAAACGAAGAATCGATTAGACCACCCGAGTTTGTCGTGACGAGACCGCCGCTCTCAATTCCGGTAACGGCGCCAGTTGCGAATGACCTGCTAATGGACCCAAGGTTGCGGCCAACGAGTCCACCACCGTCTCTCACCTTACTTGCCGCATGGGAATTTTGAATCGTTCCGTTGTTAAGACCGACCAGACCTCCTATGTATCCGTAACCACCAGCGACGCTGCCGCTCGCAGAATCATTGTTCGTAAGGCCATCATTTTGTGCAACAAGACCACCCGCGTTACTTAGATGAGAGCTGACAACGCGAACTTTCGTTAGGCGCAAATCCGAGACAACTCCGCTGGAGCCAATATGTGCCAAGAGCCCGTCATTGGCATTGTGGCTCGCGTCACGGAGTGAGAATGAGGATATCGTGTTGCCCAGACCCTCGAAGTTACCGTCAAATGTGGTCGCAATGGGCGACGACGTATAGGTTCCATCGCTCGCCGCATTGTAATTAGCCGCCAGCGCGTAGTTGCCACTTGGGTTGGCCGCGATGTCGCTGGCGAGCGTTGCGATGTTGCCAACGAGTGTGTAAGCCGACCCATTGATCGTCAGGCTGCTCGTCAGATTCGCGAAACCGATGTTGCCCTTCGCCCCGAAGCTGAGCGCACCGTCGGTGCCGCCGTCATCCGTGGTGAGCGTAACGCCGCCAACACCCGTGACCGCAATGGATTTGTTGATCGTCACGGACTCGTAGGCGTCCAGCGTCAACACGCTGGTGCTCGCCCACGTCAATGCAACCGCCACGACAATATCGTCTGTCTGTGCAGCGAGCGTGCCGGAGCCAGTGGTCACCTGCGTGCTGGATGTGGCGAGTAGGTTCTGGAGGTCCGTTACGTTGAGGGTGGCGTCTTTGTGTGTCGGCGTGCAGACGCCGCCTGCACAGACCATGTTCTTTGTGGGGCTATTGGAGATCGTTACGACTGCATGTGCCGTAAATGAGACCAGCACCGCCGTTGCGGCGAGCAGCATCAACTGCGGCTTCTTTGAGCGCACCTTCACTGCGGCGGATTCGCAAGCAGGTAAGGCAAGCCGCCGTTGATCGACGGACTCTGGCCCCATACAGCAGGATCGAAACCTGCGGGCAGACCGGATTGCAGTTGCGACGTGGTCAAGCCGGTGATGCCGGGGTCGTTGGGTGGATTGCCAGCGCCCTGACTCGGGTTCGTGATTCCGCTCGTTGTTGTGTCCCAATACCCATCGGTGATATCGCTGCCTACGTCGTACCCCACGAATCCACCAAGGGAGTTGACATGCGGAGCTGACACCGAGCCCGTAGAGTAGGAGTAGCTAATGCCAAACCCATCGTTGCGGCCAACGAGTCCTCCAACCAAATCAGCGCCCGGGGCTTCGACTGACGCGCTGGCATAGCAGTTAGTGATCGACCCGTCGTTTTCTCCTGCTAAACCTCCGTTCCATCCGCGACCGACTCCATTTGTAATCGACCCTGTTGCAAAGGAAGCCGTAATTGAACCGTTATAGTTGAAGCTTACAAGGCCGCCTACATAGGCACCTGCTACAGTGCTGGCCGCGTAGGAATTAAGAATCGTCCCCTCATTTACTCCCACGAGTCCGCTTCCGTAGTTCATGTTAGCTGTCGAGTGGGAACGTTGGATAACACCCTTATTTAGTCCCACGAGCCCCCCACCGAGTTCGCCGTCGTACCCATGTTGCTCAACAGCCCCGGTCGTTGAATCGTTAATTAAGAGGCCGTCATTCTCCCCAGCGAGGCCGCCTACAACTCCGGAGCTGGGGCCAGTAACACGAATCGCCGACAAGCGCACATCCGCAATCGTTCCGGTTTCCCCGACATCCGAGAACAAGCCAAAGTTAGTTTTGACGCGGGCAGGCCCGCGAACTGACAAATGGGAGATGGTGTTTCCCAGTCCTTCGAAAGTGCCATTGAATGTCGTCGAAACTGGTGAGGACGTATAGATTCCATCGCTCGCCGCATTGTAATTGGCCGCAAGAGCATAGTTGCCGCTGGCATTGGCCGCGATGTCACTTGCGAGCGTCTTGACATCGACTACGAGCGTATAGGCAGCGCCATTAATTGTGAGAGTGCCCGAAAGGTTCGAGAAAACCGCACGCCCGGTCGTGCCGAAGGAAAGCAACCCTCCCGTGCCGCCGTCATTGGTGACGAAGGAAAGACCGCCCGGTCCAGCTACGAGAGTCGTCTTGCTGAATGTGATGGAATGGTAGGCGTCAAGAGTCAGCCTGGTGGTGCTGCTCCAACTGAGTGGTGCATTGACATCAATATCGCTCGTCTGAGCGGCTAACGATCCCGAGCCCGTGGTCACCGTGACGTTGCCGGAGGCGAGCATGGTTTGCAGATCGCCTGCGTTTAACACGGCGCTCTTGTGCGTCGGCGTGCAGACCCCCGCCGAGCACACCATGTTTCTAGTGGGGCTGTTGGAGATTGTCACGGCGGCCTGTGCGCCGATTGACGCGAACAGCGCCGTTGCGGCGAGCAGCAATACGTGCGGATGCTTCGAGCGCAAAATCATTGCGGCGGGTTCGCCAGCAGATAAGGCAGGCCACCGTTGATCGACGGACTCTGGCCCCAAATAGATGGGTCGAAACCTGTGGGCAGGCCGGATTGCAGTTGCGAGGTCGTCAGGCCGGTGATGCCGGGTTCGTTGCCACCGCCAGCCCCGTAAGTAGTACCGCTGGTCGTCGTGTCCCAGTAAGAGTTCACAAAGTCGGGCGGGGACGGGGACTGATCGTCGCCCAGCAAGCCGCCAATCATGGCCCCTGATCCTCCCGTTACCGCTCCTGTCGAGTACAAACTCGAAATGGTCTCTCCCGCCGGTTCAGAGTTAGCGCCGATGAGGCCACCCACCCAGTTTAGGTCCCCGTCTCCGTACACGGCGCCGGTCGCGTAGCAGTTACTGATCAACCCACCCTCATTGCCACCGACGAGGCCGCCCACGCCGAGCGCCCACTTGCTAATCCCTCTCGTTACCCTTCCCGTAGCATAGGATCTTTCTATCGTGTCGTTCGGAGCGTTATAGCCGGCGAGGCCCCCTGCCCAACAGTAATATCCGCCGGCGCAGCGCACCTGAGCGGTCGAATGCGAAAGGGAAACCATCCCGTAGTTGTCACCCACGAGGCCCCCTGAGGATGAATTGTTGCCGCGAACCATGCCCGTTGTGAAATCGCCCACCAGAGTTCCGTAATTGAACCCAACGAGTCCGCCGATTTGTATGTTCCTAATCTTGCCGCTGCCACTTTCCACCCTGACATAAACGTTGGTCAGACCCAAGTACTGGACCTCGCCGGGGGCGTCGATCTCGCCGAACAAGCCGACATTAACCTCGTATTGATCGGGTTCAACCGTCTCAATGACAGTTAAGTTATCGATGTCGTTTCCGAGTCCTTCAAAACTTCCGGTGAATGTAGTTGATATTGGAGCAGAGTCGTATGTCCCATCACCCTGCGCGTCGTAACTATTTGCCAAAGCAAAGTTGCCGCTCGGATTGACCGCGATGTCGCTCGCCAGCGTCGTGATGTTGCCGACGAGCGTGTAGGCCGCACCGTTGATCGTGAGGCTGCTGCTCAGATTCGAGAAATTGATGTTGCCTTTCGCGCCAAAGGCGAGCGCACCTTCAGTGCCCCCGTCATTAGTGGTGAGCGTTACGCCGCCAACGCCCGTGACCGCAATGGGCTTGTTGATCGCTACGGACTGATAGGCGTCAAGCTTCAACGTGCTGCCGCTCGACCACGTAACCGCAGCATTTACGATGATGTCGAGCGTTTGCGCGGCCAATGAGCCGGAGCCCGTGGTCACGGTCACATTGGACGCTGCGAGCAGATTTTGCAGGTCCGTGATATTGAGCACGGCCGTTTTGTGATTCGGACTGCAAACGCCGCTCGCGCAGACCATGTTCTTCGTCGCCGCTGAAGAAATCGTCACGGCCGCCTGAACCGTTGCGGGCGCGAGAATCACAAGAGATGCAGCGAGTACGCCGAGCGTAAGAAAGAAAGGCTGACGGCGCATGGAGAAGTCCCTGTTTATGCGGTTTAACTTAATCTGAGCCGCTGAGTCGGCAGGTCCACTGCCGTCCGCGAGTCCCCTGCCGTTGTTTGTACGCCGTTGCGAGCGTGAGTCAACTGCGCCCGATTCATGACTCGTGCCGCGCCGCAGGATCATGGCGCGCACGCACAGATTCCGGGCAACGCACCCAGCAACTCAATCCGACCGCACGTAGATAAAGCCCTCGAACGCTACTTGAGCAACGTGCCGATGCTGGAGACCGTATTCCGGCTGACGGCTGTGCTGGGTGTTTCGTCAGCGACTCTCGTGGCGAGAACAGCTGCCGCGCTGGAGTAGCCCGCTCAACGGCGCGACACCCAGTCAGAATTCCGACGAGCCACCGCGCGCCTTTTCGTCCTCTGGGAGCGTGCGCTCCAACTCGGCGATCTCCTCGGGCGTCGCCTTGCGCGCTTTGATCGCTTCAAACATTCGCAGAATGTTCTCCGGCTTCTGCGCTTCCGTGCCTGATGAGGAAGTGTTGCAGGCGTTTGGGTTTGGCACTCATTTTTTATAGCGTGGGGCGCGAAACTTTTTGAGTGTCCGTACCAGTGTCCGTATGGCGTGCGCAGGGCCGTGAAAGTGCTGATAGGTCCTTGATTCTATGGTGGGCGGTACTGGGATCGAACCAGTGGCCCCTGCCGTGTGAAAGCAGTGCTCTACCGCTGAGCTAACCGCCCGTAGCTTGCGCGCAAAACGCAGTGTACGGGTCACTGGCGGTGCTAGGCAAATGGTGCCACGAGCGCAGCGAAGTTCCCATCCACCGCCTGATGCGGCAGCGCTCAGCACTTTAGTCGGGCTGGGATTCGCCGTCGTTCCGTGGGAGCATTGCTCATGAGCGTTGTAACTCGTTTTGCTCCCAGCCCCACCGGCCTGCTGCACGTAGGCAGCGTGCGCACGGCGCTTTTTTGCTGGCTCTACGCTCGGCGCAATGCGGGCAAGTTCATCCTGCGCATCGAGGACACGGATCGGGAGCGCTCCACCGCCGAGGCTGTGCGCGTCATTCTCGAGGGAATGGAGTGGCTGGGTCTTAAGGCAGACGCGGGCCCCTATTACCAGACGCAGCGTTTCCAGCGCTATGCCGAGGTCTTGGAGCGGATGTTGCGCGAGGGCACGGCGTACCGCTGCTATTGCACCAAACAGGAGCTCGAGGAGGAGAGGGCGAAGCAACTTGCCCGCAAAGAGAAGCCGCGTTACTCGGGACTGTGCCGCGACCGCACGGAGGCGCGCGCCGGCGTGGCGCCGGTCGTGCGCTTCAGGAATCCCATGGATGGCACCGTGACGGTCGAGGATCTCGTGCACGGGCCGGTGGTGTTTGAAAATCGCGAACTCGATGATCTCATCATGGCGCGCTCGGACGGCACGCCCACCTACAACTTCTGCGTCGTGGTTGACGACATGGACATGGGCATCACGCACGTAATCCGTGGCGACGATCACCTCAACAACACACCGCGGCAGATGAATATGCTGCGAGCTCTCGGCGCGACGCCGCCAGCATACGCACACGTTCCCATGATTCTTGGTGCAGACGGTGCCAAGCTTTCAAAGCGGCACGGCGCGGTGAGTGTGCTGCAGTATGATGAGGAAGGGTTTCTTCCCTGGGCGCTGCTCAATTACTTGGTGCGCCTCGGTTGGTCGCACGGCGATCAGGAAGTCTTCACGCTCGAAGAGATGATCGCGGCTTTCGATATCAAAGATCTCAACAAAGCCGCTGCCGCGTTCAATCCGGAGAAGCTTCTGTGGTTGAATCAGCAGCATATGATGCGCAGCGATGCGGCTGACGTTGCGCCATATCTGCGCGCACAGCTGCACCGTCTCGGCCTCGACACGGACGATCAAGCGCTGCTCGAAGGAGTCGTGCGCGCACAGCGCGAACGCGCGAAGACGCTGAAGGAGATGGCGCAGAACAGCCGCTACTTCTTCAGCCGCGACATCGAGCTTGATCCCAAGGCAGCGAAGAAGCACCTGACGGCCGCCGAGCTGCCCATGCTTGAGCAGTTGCGGGAGCTCTTGGCGGCGCTGCCGGAGTGGTCGGCGAGTGCGCTTAACGAGTTGCTGAAAGCGCTTGCCGCAGAGCTCGGCATGGGACTTGGAAAAATTGCGCAACCCGTGCGCGTCGCCGTCACGGGATCAGCGGTGTCTCCGCCTATCGATGTGACGCTGGCGCTACTCGGGCGCGCGACCACGCTGGCGCGCGTCGATGCCGCCATGGCGCGGTGCGGGGTTATATGAGTTGTGGCGCGATTCGCACATCGCCCGGGTCCACTCCGCTATGCTAGCTGCCGCTCAATCGACAGGAAAGTGATGCGTGACTAAAGTCTCGGCCTTGCTGCGCGTGGCGCAGTTCACGTTCTGGGCGGCTCTTGTATTTACCTTCGTCTGCGCCGTGCTGCCCTCGCAAAATGTGATTCATATCTTCAAGTGGGACAAAGCCGAGCACTTTCTCGCGTTCTACGTACTGACCGGACTTGCCGTGGCGGCATTTCCCCATGGCAGTCTCATTATCATTGCCGCCGCGCTGTCCGCCTTCGGTGCCCTGATCGAGCTTGTCCAAGGGCTCTCCTTTGTCGGCCGGGATCGCGACTTTCAGGATTGGATCACCGATACCGTTGCCATCGGCATGGCCATGGCGCCAATGCTTGCCGTGTGGTGGCGGGCGCAAATCGGGCGCGAGCAGAACGCGCGTCGTGACGTTGGCTTTACGGCGCGTCGCTAAGCGCGCCCACAAATTCCAAAATATCCGCGCGCGTCGCCTCGCCATGTGTCAGGCAGAGGCGGATCACGTCGCGTCCCTCGTATTTCGCTGCCGCAACCCAAGCGCGTCCTGAGGCGACGATGCGCTTCACCAGCGGGCGAATCTCCCCACACCCGGGTCGCGCATCCACGCACAGCAGCGCAAGCGGCGAATCGTTGGCGATCGACCAGCCGCGCTGCTCAAGCTCCTCTTTGAGCATCGCTATCAGTGTGATTGCGCGCTCCACGTGCGCAGCGTACCCCTGCCATCCGGCAGCCGCGAGCGACAGAAACAGCCGCAGCCCGAGAAATCGCCGCGACCACTGCGCGGTGGTGACGTACGGGTCCACGTGCGCCAGGTTAGACGGCATGAAGCTTGTCGCAACGTGAAATACCGACGATGGCAGCGTCGCATGCCGCGTCATGAACATGCCGCAACCCATCGTGGTCGCGAACCACTTGTGAGCGTCGATCGTAATTGAATCGGCAAGCTCGATGCCGTCCAGCGCGCTGCGCAGGCGCGTGCTCGCGAGCAGCGCCCCTCCCCAGGCCGCATCAACGTGGTACCAAAGGGCATTGGCGCGGGCAATCTCGGCGCAGCGCACCAGAGGATCGATCATCCCGGCATTGGTGGTTCCGGCAGTGGCGACGATCATCACGGGCACTGCGCCGCGCGCGCGATCTTCGCGGATCGCGGCCTCGAGCGCGCTCGCAGCGAGCCGCCCGTGGCCATCGGTTGCAATCAAGTGCGCCGCGGTGCGGCCGATTCCGGTCTGATGGGCAATCTTGAGCCATGCAAGATGGCTGTCCTGCGAGATATAGAACACCGGCGCCCCCGAGAATGCCCGAGCGCCGGCGGTGGCAAAGCCGGGTTCCGCGCGGGTAAGGGCGCACAGCAGTGCCGCGCAGTTCGCCTCCGAACCTCCCGAGGTGCAATGTCCGGTCGACTCGGGCGGAAGGCCGGCGCGCTGCGCGAGGGCTCTTACCAGGTGCGCCTCGATTTCTACGGCTGCGGGCGCCGTGGTCCAGGTCGCAAGTTGCGGATTGAAGGCCCCAACAACACGGTCCGCGCATTCCGCCGGAAATGTCGGCGCGGGATTGAAAAGGCCGAAGTAGCGTGGATGGGTCATGTGCACAATGCCGTGCTCGAGGCGCGCGATGCTCCACGACAGCAGCTCCTCAAGCGGCCGCGGCGTACGAAAGTCAAATCCAGCGAGGTCCTTCTGGAAGGCTGCGACATCAAACGTCGGCACGACCGATCCTTGCGCGATGCGCGCGTTGGCGCGCGGCAACTCGCGAGTCAGGAAGTCATCCAGGCGCTCACGCTCGGCGCGGCTTGGAAACAAAGCCGGCGCTGGCGGTGGCAGATCGTTGCTCATATTGCGTGAGCGCGCGCGCCGCGCCGGCGCCGCGCTAGCAGCGCGAGCCAATTGCCGTAGATGCGCAACGCCTGCGAGCGCCAGGGGTGCGCCGCCGGTCCCGTCAGATCGACCGCCGGGAAATCGGCGAGCGCGTCAATATGCCGCTGTGCACGCGCGCGCTCGCCAAACGCCGTCATGGCGGCGGCGACGGCGACGCTGAAGTAGCCGTGCGGCATCTGCGGATAATCGTCGCGCTCGTTACGCAGGTAGCGCCCGATGTCGCGGTGATACTCGCGCAGCAGCGAGTCGGCATCGTACTCCGGATGACCTTGTAGAAAGACAAACAGGCTCTGGCGTGGCTTGATGAAAAGATCGGCTCCGGCAAGCGGCGAGTGCGAAAGAATCTCATAGCCTGCAGGGCTGAGTGTCTCTTGCGGCAGGTCATTCAGGCGTGAGTGCGGGATGCACCACGTGTCGGCGGCTCCCGCGAGCAGCTCGTGCTTGCCGCCACGCACGCACTCAAATACGCCGGAGAGCTTCTGCGGGAGCCGGTGCCGCTGAATGCCGTCGAGATAGAGCACCGCCGCGTGTGCCGCGAGGCACGACCAGACGGTCGAGCTCGTATGCTCCTCGGCCCAGTCGATGAGTCTTGTGAGCGTGCCCCAGTAGGGCTCATTGGCAAGCGCCGGCGTGCGCGGCTCGGTGCCCGTCACGATCAGGCCGTCGAGGCGGCTTGTCCACAGCGCATCGAAGCTTTCGTAATGCTCGTTGAGGTAGGCCTGGGTCGCCGGACTGCGCGCGGCTTCGGGCAGCGAGAAGAGCCGCAAGCGCCAGGCAGAGCTGCCCGCCGCAGCCGCGAGCAGATCGTGGAACTGCCGCTCGGTCGCCTTCAGAGCTCCGTCGGGCATGTTGTTGACGAGGCCAATGACCAGCGGCTCGTCCGCCTCCTGGTGCGACATTAGCGCGCGCGCGAGCCCGCCGCGGCACAGAGCGCCTGCTCGAGGTCGGCGATGATGTCGTCGGCGTGTTCAATGCCGACGCTCAGGCGGATCATTTCGGGCGTGACGCCGGCCTGGCGCTGCTCCTCGGCAGACATCTGGCGGTGCGTGGTCGAGGCTGGGTGGCAGGCGAGCGATTTGGCATCGCCAATATTGACGAGCCGCCGAAAGAGCTTGAGTGCATCGTAGAAGCGCGTGCCGGCCTCCAAGCCGCCGCGGACGCCGAAGGTCAGGAGCGCGCAGGCGCGGCCTCCCAGGTACTTCTGCGCAAGCTCATAGTAGGGGTTATCGGCAAAGCCGACGTAGTTAACCCACTCCACGCGCGGGTCGGCGCGCAGAAACTCTGCCACGCGCCGCGCATTTTCAACGTGCCGGTCGATCCGCAAGGCGACGGTCTCGATGCCCTGCAGCAGTAAGAAGGCGCTCAACGGCGCGAGCACTGCGCCCATCGCTCGCTGATAAACGCTGCGGCAGCGGGCGATGTACGCCGCCCTGCCAAAGCGTTCTGTGTAAACGAGATTGTGGTAGGAGGCGTCGGGCTCGCTGAACATCGGGAAGCGCTCGGCGTGTTCCCGCCAGGGAAAGTTGCCGCTGTCGACGATGATGCCGCCCATGGTCGTGCCATGGCCGCCCAGATACTTGGTGAGTGAGTGCAGCACGATGTCGGCGCCGTATTCTATGGGGCGCAGCAGGATGGGCGTTGCGACCGTGTTGTCGACGATGAGCGGTACGCCATGTTCGTGGGCGATCTTGGCAAACGCCTCGACGTCGCAGATGTTGCCGGCGGGATTGCCGACGCTCTCGCAGAAAACGGCGCGGGTCTCCGCGTTGATCAATTTGGCGATGTCGCGCGGCGCATCGCTCGCAGCAAAGCGGGAATTGATGCCTAGCTTCGGAAGGATGTGCGCGAAGAGCGTATGCGTCGTGCCGTAGAGCTGTGGCACTGAAACGATGTTGGTGCCCGGCGACATGACATTCAGTACCGCAAAATGCAGCGCCGCCTGCCCCGTGCTGACACTCAAGGCCTCTAAGGCCCCTTCGAGCGCCGCAACGCGCCGCTCCAGCACGACATTGGTCGGGTTGCTGATGCGCGTGTAGCGATAGCCTTCGACCTCCAGGTTAAAGAGCGCCGCGCCATGTGCCGCGCTGTCGAATTCGTAGGACGCCGTCTGATAGATCGGCACGGCCGCGGAGCGGGTCGTAGGATCGACGTCATAGCCACCCTGGACCGCGATCGTTTCGTTGCGCATGGTCAGATCGATAGCGACTGGCGCGCGCTCGCTGGCCACTTCTGCAGGTCAAGCCCGTGCGTTGCGAAGAGCGCCAGACCCAACCGGTCCATGCCGAAGGCGACGCAGGCGGTATGCGCAACCTCCTGCGCGGAGGTGCGAAGACCCCAGGTGGTGCCGAAATGGTCCTGGTGGTAGTTGAAACTCATGCAGGCAGTCGGCTGCTCTTCGGAATTGACGGGAATCAATAATTCGAATTTTAGCGCCTGTTCCACCTGGCTCATCGCCATGATCTTGCCTACCCTTCCGAAAAACGGGTCGCTTGCGGTTGCCACCTTGTAGGGTAGCGCAAGGTGCCGTGCGATCTCCTGGGCACGCTCGAGCCAGCGCTGGCGAAAACCGAGCGCGACTTGCGGAGCGCCCATGCACACGTATTCGCGCATCCGGAACGACTGCAGCCGGCCGGGTTCGTGCGATGCTTCGCGGCGGAAACAATAGGATGCGACGTCGAACGCCTCGCCTTGCGCACGTAGCGCGCCGCGCGCCGCCACCAGCGGATAGAGCGGGTAACAGGCCGCCGGCGTGAGGACGAGATCGGTTGCCGCAAGGCCATCGACCCAATCGCCGTCTCCGCTCCCGCGGCCTTCGACGAACGAGCGAATCGTCGCTTCCTCACCGTGCAGGCAGCTCACGCAACCGAGGAGGTGCGGAAAGCTCTTGAGATAGCCGGACTTCTCGACGAGCGCACGACTCATCACCGGGGGGAATCTCAACACCTCCGTTCCTGCTTCGCGCTGCGAGGTAATGAGCGCATCCAAGCCGTTGATGACGCTCTCGAACAGACCGCTGCGCGCAGGTACGCCATTGGCGCTCGTAGGGTGCAGCAACGCCTGCGTGATCGACTCGATGCGACTCTTGAGAACGGCGCTCATGCGGTGATCGCGCTAGTCGCGCAGCTGCGACGGAATGTCCACAAGCAGGAGCGCGCTTGCGGCATTGGCAAGAATTCGATCATTGTTGATCATGATGGATGAGGAGAGCACATCGCGCAGGCTGCGGCAGATGCTGAACTCCCCGGTGTTGCGATAGCCGGAGAGGCCGCAGGCCTGCAGCGCGCTCATCACCGTTTCGATGGCCGCCTCAGAGGAATTAACCTTGAGCAGGTTCATCGCGGTTTGAAACTCAAGCGCGGCAAGCCCGTCTTCGGTCAGCGCGGCGCTCTCGTAGCGTTGCAAGGCTGCGGCAACGCTGCCGCGCAGCGCGCGCAGCGACATCACCGCTCGCGTCAGATGGGCTGCGCCCGGCGGCAACTGGCCGCTGCCATGGCGGGCGGCTCCGCGCACGAAGCGGCGCGCCCGGCCGACTGCGCCGGCCGCGATGCCTGTCCACACGCCGCTCCATGTCAGGTGTGCGACCGGCACCATGCTGTGGGTGTGAATCTTTTCGTACGGATCCGGCAGGATCTGCGCAACGCTTCCCTCGCCGCGCAGCGTAAAGCCGGTGCTGCAGGTGCCGCGCATGCCAAGCGTATCCCAGTCAACGATGCGCTCAAGCTCGTAGTCGTCTTTCAGAAACGCAACGAGCACCTGGTCGGACGGCGCGCCCTCGGCGCTGCGTCGTGCCGTGGTGAGGACGCCGTCGGCCTGAGCGCCGTAGGACATGACGGTGGCGTTCTTGACGAGCCGCATCCGCTCGCCGGTGCGCTCCACAACGCAGGCGCTATGGCGCACATCGCCACCGGTTTGGTTTTCGGTGGTTGAGGAGGCGAGCAGCAACTGCTCGGCGGTGAGCCGTTGCAGCATCTCTTGATGCCATGCGCTGTTGCGCGCATGGCGCACCAGGATCGCGACCATGATCTGATGCATCGCAAAGATCATCGCCGAGGAAGCGCAAGCCTGCCCAAGCATGTAGCAGATGTCGACGACGTCGGAGACGCTCGCGCCATCGCCACCCAACTCGACCGGCACCATCGTGCCGAGCAGGCGTTGCTCACGCGCGGCTGCGAATGCCTCTGTTGGGAAGCGCGCGTCACGATCCACGGCGTCGCCGTGCTCGGCCGCTGCGGCCGCGGTTATTTCAGCGCGGCCCTTCAGGTTGGCTGACCCCGTGACGTAGAGCGTGGGTATCGAGCCCGGTGTGTTGATGCGCGCGCTGTTCATGTGCCGGCAGTCTTCCGTTGCGCGCTTTTCTTGGGCAGCGCGCAGCGCCCTTGTAGCGGATCGCTGCCGCAAAACTACGCGATTGTGAAGTATTGTTGCAAACTATAGGATGCCGGGCTTCCGCCGTCTTTTCCATGACAGGGATCACAGCAGGCGGGGCCGTCGCGGCAACATACATCCCGAGGTTTAAGATAGCTGCATCATGGCAGATCACAGCAGTCATTCAGCAGCCGCGGAGCGGGTCACTGCGGTCGTGCAGAAACTGCTGATGCAGCGCGCCATCAACCGCGTGGTGAGCCCCGCGGATGACTTGCGTGACGCAGGTCTCACATCGATGGACATGGTGAACCTAGTGCTCGCGGTTGAGTCAGAGTTTGACCTCATGGTACCGGAATCGAGCATTACGCCTGCAAACTTCCGCTCGGTCGAGGCGATCAGCCGCTTGGTGGGGTCTTTGCAGCAGCCGAAGTGAGCGGCGCGCTTGTCCCTCGGCTTTCACTTCCAGGCGCTCGTTTGAATGCCGCTTGACCGACAGGCCAAGCGCATCTTGGGCATGCTCGGCGCCTCGGGCATACCGCCGCGGCGCGCCGACTTCACCGCTGCCCGACTGCGCGACGCGATGGTGCACCTCGCCCAGGCATTCGATGTGCCGACGGCGCCGATTGGCTCCGTGCAACGCCTCACACTGCCGCGCGCGCAAGGCGCGCTAACCGTGCGCGTCTATTCGCCGCAGGCGCTAAGCGAGCGTGAGCCGAGCGCGGCCTTGATCTATTTTCACGGCGGTGCAGGCGTGTTTTGCAGTCTCGATACGCACGAGGGGTTTTGCCGCCTGCTCGCGCAGGCGAGCGGCTGCCGGGTCTTTTCGGTCGACTATCGGCTGGCGCCGGAGCACCCCTTTCCCGCAGCCGTGGAGGATGCTCATTTCGCGACCGACTGGATCTGCGCGAACGCTGCGGACCTGCATCTCGACCGTAAGCGGATCGCTATCGGCGGGGACTCATTCGGTGCAACCCTAGCTACAGTCGAATGCCAGCAGGCCAGGTCGCGACCCGGGTCGGCGCTTGCGCTGCAGGTGCTGTTTTGCCCGGTGACCGACCTCAGCGCCGAATCGCCTTCGTGGAAGGACTACGGCACGGGTCATATCATCGAGCGCATCACCGTGGACTGGGCGACGGAGCACTACGCTCCCGGCATGGACCTCAAAGACTCTCGCATCTCACCGCTGCAGGCGCGTGATCTTTCCGGCTTGCCGCCCGCACACATCCACACGGCGGAATTCGATCCGCTGCGCGACGAGGGCAAGGCGTACGCCGAGCGCCTCGCCAGTGCCGGCGTAGCCGTGCGCTACGTCTGTCACGCAGGCATGGTGCATCACTTCTATTGTATGGCGGGCGCCATCAGCTATGCGCAGCAGGCCATTCGTGAGGCGGGCGCCGCCATTGCAGAAGCGCTCGCTCCGTGAGCGCGTCGGCACCTTCAGCGCGGGACGAAAAACTCTATGTAGGAGGCGATACGCCCGTCGCGGACCTGTACGAGATCGATGAGTTCCGTTACGACCGTGGTGCCTGTGATCCGCGAGTAAACCTTGGCGCGCCAATACACCGCCGCCTGTTGTCCGTCAATCAGCATCGTCAGAACGCTGTGCTCGCTCAGCTTGAAACTCTTGATCATGATCGCGAGCAACGGCCGAAACTGACTGCTACCGACTGCCTCCATGGCAACTGGACTTGCGTTGTTGCTCGCTCCGGCAACCTGAAAATGAGCATCATCTGTGAACTTGGCGCACAGCGCGGCGAGGTCGCCGCGCATCCTCGCAGCGTAGAGTTCGAGCAACAGTCGTTCGATCTCGCCCCGCCCGGTCATAGTGTGTCCTCCTGCCGCACCGCAATTAGAGCATGACAGCCCCGGCCGACGACAGCGGTAATTCCCCCTTGAAGGCTTGGGTGCGGGCGCTTGAGCTGACCGCTCCCATTGTGCGCAATCCGACGGTCACGTTGCCGACGTGCATCGAGAAGCTGGCCGCAGAGTATGGCGCTGCGCCTGCGCTCTTGAGCGAGGAGCTGTCCCTGACATATGTCGAGCTGGCGCAGCGCTGCAATCGCTACGCGCGCTGGGCGCTCGCGCAGGGAATTGCCGCGGGCGATGTCGTCGTCCTCATGATGGCGAACAGCCCTGACTATTTCGCCCTTTGGGTCGGCGTGACGCGGACCGGAGCTATCGTGGCGCTCGTCAATACTCAGCTTGTCGGCGACTCGTTGGCGCACGCGGTGAGCGTGGTTGCGCCCAAGCACGTTATCGTTGGCGCTGAGTTTGCCGAGGCCCTTGCGCAGGTGCGCGCGCGCCTTGACGGTGCGACTCGGTACTGGGCACACGGCCTGGGTCGACATGGGTTGCCGCGCATCGATACCGCCATCGACGGTGCATCCGGTGAGGCGCTTGCGGACGCCGAATGCGCGCGGCCTGTCATCACTGATCGGGCACTTTATATCTATACGTCCGGCACGACGGGCCTGCCTAAGGCGGCCAACGTGACCCACTATCGCATCATGCAATGGAGCCATTGGTTCGCCGGGCTCCTCGACACGCGGCCCTCGGACCGGATGTACAACTGTCTGCCGATGTACCACAGCGTCGGCGGTGTGGTGGCCGTTGGTGCCCCACTGGTGAACGGTGGCTCGGTGTTTCTGCGCCGTGCATTCTCGGCGCGGCACTTCTGGGTCGACATTGTTGCGCGCGACTGCACGCTCTTTCAATACATTGGCGAGTTGTGCCGCTTCTTGCTGCGCAGCTCACCGCAGTCCCCCCTGATCGAACATCGCATCCGGCTGTGCTGTGGCAACGGGCTGCGCGGGGACGTCTGGGAGGCGTTCCAGGAGCGCTTCAAGATCCCGCAGATACTGGAATTCTATGCCGCGACCGAGGCGAACTTCTCGCTCTATAACTGCGAGGGGAAGCCAGGCGCGATCGGCCGCATCCCGGCATTTCTCGCGCATCGCTTCCCTGTGGTGATCGTCAGATTTGACGTCGCAGCAGGCGCGCCGGTGCGCAACGCCGCCGGATTCTGTGAACGCTGCGCGGCGGATGAGGTGGGAGAGGCAATCAGCAAGATTAGCGACAGCCGCACGGATGCCGGCGGGCGCTTCGATGGCTATACGGACGCGCAGGCATCCGAGCGCAAAATCCTTCGAGACGTTTTTGTGGAAGGAGATGCCTGGTTCCGCTCCGGCGACCTCATGCGTAAGGACGCCGCGGGGTTTTTCTATTTCGTCGATCGTGTCGGCGATACCTTCCGCTGGAAAGGCGAAAACGTGTCAACCACCGAGGTTGCCGAAGTCATCGCCGCGTGTCCCGGCGTCGTTGAAGCTGTTGCCTATGGCGTCACCCTGCCGGGTACTGATGGCCGCGCTGGGATGGCGGCCGTCGTTGGCACTCCGGCCTTCGATATCGTCTCGCTCGAGCAGCACTTGCGCGCCCGCCTGCCCGAATACGCGCGACCGGTATTCTTGCGCATCATTCGCCAGATAGAAGTCACATCGACCTTCAAGCCTAAGAGGGCGGAACTCGTCGAGGCGGGCTACGATCCCTCGCTCACGAAAGATGCGATCTATTTTCAGGATCGCGCACGCCAAGCGTTTATGCCGCTTGACGCCGCGCTCTACGCGCGCATTCAGGCGGGTATCGCGTGGCTGTGAGACGCGGAGCACCCCTGTATCGGCGGTGAGTCAGCGTCGCACCGGCCGTAGGATCTCATCGGCACCCATCACGCTTGCGTAAATGCGCAGCAGGCGCGTGGCATAGGCTTCGGGTGAAAACGCGCGCGCCGCATTTCGCGCGGCATTGCCGAGCGCCGCTGCGGCGGCTGAATTGTTCAACAGCGAAGCCAACGCGTCTGTTAGCCCACTGATGTCTGCGGGCGGCACCAAGATCGCGCTCACGCCACTCTCCACGGCTTCAGGAATGCCGCCTACGGTCGTCGCGAGTATCGGCACACCCGCTGCCATTGCCTCGAACAGAGCGAGCGGCGAGCCTTCCGTATGAGACGGCAGAACGAATAGGTCGGCTATGCAAAAATATGGCCATGAATCGGGTTGATGACCGGTAAAGAGCACACGCTCACCCAGGTCGGCCGCATCGGCAACCAGCCGGGCATGCTCGCCGCCTTCACCAACAAGCACGAGCTTGCAATCGTTGTACGGCCGCGTCTGCAGCAAACTGCGGAATGCACGGATGAGGTCTGCGTGGCCTTTCTCTTTGGAGAGGCGTCCAACGGAAACGATCAGTCGGTCAGCGAGGCCGACCCCGAGGGATTGGCGCAGCCGCGCGAGCGCTTCAGTGGACGGACGTGGTTTGGGCTCCACGGCGTTTGAGATTACCGTAATACGACTTCTCTGCACTCCGCGCATCGCCAGCTGCTCTACAAAGGGCTGGCAGAGCGTGACGACTTGGTCCGCGTGCCGCAGCGACACCCGATCAAGCTGCTGATACACCAGAACCCGCGGACTCATTTTGGTGTAACCATGGTGAAATGCGAGCCAGTGCGGTGTTCCTATTGCGCCGGTACGTCGCAGTAGCCAATATAGGAAATGGCTCTTGAAATCGTGGGTTTCGACGATATCGGGTGCGCGCGCGCGAATGGCGCGCGCCATATAGAAAACTACTCCAGGATCGAAGAGGTGCCGCTCTGGAACAATATCGACATCAATGTTGGCGCCGCGTGCCGCGCGCAGCAGCTCATTGTCGAATTGCTGGTTACGCCGGCCGCGCACCGTCGTCAATAACGTATGCGTCATTGGCGCGTGACCTTCGATGCCTTTTTGCCCGAGAGCCGCGAACATCAGCAGCGGCTTCACCGGCCCGGTAATCGTTGCCGCTTCGACAATTGAGAGAAGGCGCATACGAACGTGAGCTACGGACTGTTGATCAAAGTGGATGTGATTGCGTTAAATTTACCTCTTGAGTCTGCAGCACGTGCCTTCACGAGACAAGCGTAGTGGCACGGATGTTTTCTGCATCGCAAATCTCTGCCATCAAATGATGCGCACTGGCGCCGTGGGCCACTGCGTCAGCCCGAACCATCCATACAGATGCGCCAGCCTTGACACGCCCTGAGCGGTCGAGGCGCAAGGCCCCGATGAGTGTGCACGATAGTCCCTGACGAGCACGAGACTGAGAGGGCGGTCACACTTCATTTCACAAAAAGGGATGGTCTGCTCATTGGATAAGAGGTGAGGGCGACGGCGCGGTTTATCCATGTTAAACATCGCCGCCGGCAAGTATCATTGGCACCGGATCGTTTGCACGTCAGCGGCTTCGGATCGGGCACCTTTCCATTGTGTAATCAATATATCGTCTTAGACCATGGTCCCGGTCGTCGTCGTCAATAGCAGCCTCAATTCGTTGGGTGTGGTCCGCAGCCTTGCGCATGGGCGCATGCCAATTCATCTGGTAGCGACGACGCGCCGAGGGCCCGCAGCGTGGTCGCGCTATTGCCACTTTGAGCGCATCCCAAGCTTGGTTGGCCGCGATCTGGTGGATGGTTTGATCAACATATCCCGCCGGATTGGCGAGCGGCCGGTATTGATCCTGACGAGCGACGCCGAGGTACAAACTCTTTCAGCATGTCGCGAGGAGATCGCGCCCCATTTCCGCCTGAGTCTGCCCTCCAAAGAGCTGGTCCGTACGCTCGCCGACAAGACCCTGTTTCAGAAGTATGCCGAGCGCGAGGGGTTTCCAGTGCCGCGAGGCGTTAGCATATCCGACTTGGGCGATCTGCCGCTGCTGAAGTCCTTGGCGCTGCCGGTAGTGATCAAGCCGGGCGACAAGACATTTGTACTGGACGGTAAAGTTGAACGCGCAGTGCGCGCCGACACGCTTGAGAGTATGCATGCGGCGGTACGCCGCATGCTCAAGTGCGCACCCCTCGTGATCCAGGAATGGATCGAGGGCGCTGATACCGACATATATTTCACCCTATTCGTGGGCGATTCCGCCAGTCGTGCAACTGCGATGTTTTCGGGGCGAAAGCTCGTTTGTGATCCGCCCGATGTGGGTAATACCGCAGTATGTGTGGCAGCTCCGGAAGTTGCCGATGAGCTCGAGACAATTTGTAGGCAATTCATAGCGCGCGTCGGCTACCAGGGCATAGGCAGCATGGAGTTCAAGCGCAACGCAAGAGACGGCAGGTTCATGATGGTGGAACCCACGGTTGGGCGCACCGATTGGCAAGAGGAGATTGCCACACTCTGTGGAATAAATATTCCGCTGATCACATACCTCACTGAGCTCGGCTATGCCGCTCCGGCTGCGCCGAGTAAAGGCGCGGGCCGCGTGGTGTTCGGCGTTTGAGCATCGGCTGCCACGCGCCGCACTGCCGCGTGGTACGCAGTGCTTTGATGGCTATTTTCGGCTCGATGATCCTCTGCCGGGTCTATATTACTATTTGTTTGAGAAAACACTGCGCCGCGTGAACGGCCTTGCGCGGCGAGTGCTGCGCTATCCCGAGCGTGTACGCGCTTCGGTCGCGAAAAGCGGTGTCTCATTGTCCAATAAGCTCAAATTGTGAAAGTAACATCATGTCTATGAGCGATACGGTGATTGTGGGCGCGGGGCCGTACGGGCTGTCTATCGCTGCGCATCTGCGCGCCGCGCGGATACCCTTCCAAATATTCGGGCCACCGCTTGAGAGCTGGCGAGCGTTCATGCCCGAAGGCATGGTCCTCAAGTCAGAGCCATTTGCCTCGAACCTGTGGGATGCGCCGCGAAAGTTCACACTCGAGCGCTTTGCTCGCGATCGGAGATTGCCGTATCAGCCTACCGGTAAACCGTTGAGTCTGGCGCTCTTCTTGGAGTATGCCGATTGGTTTCGAGAACGCGCGGTGGGTGAGCTGCAGGAGGTCAAGGTTCAACGCATACGGCGTCAGGGTCAAAGTTTCATCCTCGACTTGCAAAGCGGAGGCTCTTTGGAGGCGCGCCGGGTCATCCTCGCCACAGGACACATGGCGTTTCGGCATGTGCCAGTTGAGCTCGCCCATCTCGGCGAACCGCTTTGCTTGCACAGCACGCGGCTCGGTGATCTGCGCGCATTTTCAAAGCGCGACGTCACGATCGTCGGCGCCGGGCAGTCGGCGCTGGAGTCTGCGGCCCTGCTTCGCGAGGCGGGAGCTCGTGTACGGCTCGTCGCGCGCGCCGGCCGCCTTATTTGGAACCCGCCACCCAAGTTCAGAAGGTCGTTACTGGATGCGATTCGGGAGCCCGAATCCGGACTCGCACCGGGCTGGCGAAGCTTGGCGCTTGCCGAGCTGCCACAGGTGTTTCGCTGGCTTTACCCGGCCGAGAAACGCCATCGATTCGTAGCGAACAGCTGGGGCCCGAGCGGCTCCTGGTGGCTGCGGGCGCGCTTCGAAGGACACATTGATACGCTTCTCGGCCACCGCATCGTTTCGGCCGCCGAATCAGACGGTCGACTGCGAATCATCGTCAATGAAGCTGGCAGGACAAGCGAGGTCTGGACCGATCATATTATTGCTGCGACCGGATTCAAGGTTGACGTCGATCGGCTTGACTACCTGGAGCCGGCGCTGAGAGCTGCCATCGCAAGGGAGGGAGATGCTGCCCCCCTCCTCGATGCGCGCTTCGAGACATCGGTGCCTGGGCTCTTCATCGTTGGGGTCGCCAGTGCGCCCACGTTCGGACCCGTGATGCGATTCATGTTCGGCGCCAAACACGTGGCGCCGGTGCTTGCGCGGTGCCTCAAGTCCCGCGCGCGCCCTGTGACCGAGGTCCCTAAGCAGTACTGCCGGCATCCACAGTAATTACAGTTCCGGTGATGTTCTGTGCTTGCTCGGCCAGCAGGAATTCAACGGCCTTTGCGACGTCCTCGGCTGTAACGAGGCGACCGAGGGCACTGCGGCGCATGATCGTGGCGCGCTGCTCAGCAGTTAGGCCTTCAGTCATCTCCGTATCGACAAATCCCGGGGCTACGGCATTGACGGTGATGCCCACTTTGCCGACCTCTCGTGCGAGGGAGCGGGTAAATCCAACGAGCGCGGACTTCGTGGCGCTGTAGACCGAGAGGCCGCTAAAGCCTGTGAAGCTGACGATTGACGAGACGTTAACGATGCGTCCGCCGCCATCTGCCAGCATGGATCGGACGACATACTTGGTCAAAATGAGGGGCGCCAGCGTATTTAGACGCAGCAGACGCTCGATCTGCGCGTCGGGCATGCCGGCGAGCAATCCACCGCTGCCCGCGCCCGCGTTGTTAACGAGTCCGTAGAAGGAGCCAAAATCGCGCCGCAGCCCTTTGACGAAGCCGGGAATCTCTGAAACATTGGTCAGATCGAAGGGCCTGAAGTGCACCGGCCCACCGCCTGCGCCGCGAATGGCTGCGGCGAGCTCCGCACTCTCGTGACGCGCAACGGCAATGACCTGGTAACCGGCCGAGCTCAGCGCGCGCACCATGGCGAGGCCCAAGCCGCGGCTGCCGCCGGTCACGATTACGCTACGCACTAGGGCGTGCCACTTTGCCGGAGGGCGTAACTTCTAGAGAGGGCACGATGCGAATGGCGGCGGGAACCTTGTGTGCGGCTAGCGCGCGCTGACAGGCTTCGAGGATCTGGCTCTGCAGCGCTGCGTCATCGCCGCCTGTCACGGACGCCGCCTGCGGTTTTAGCACGATTTCCGCGACAACGATGGCGCCGGTGACTGGATTCTTCCGCGATCTCACGAGCGACATTTGCACTCGCGGATGGCGGTTGATAATTGCTTCGACCTCTTCGGGATGAACCTTGAGGCCGCCGACGTTGATGATTCCGCCGCGTCGCCCGACGAAATAATAGCGTCCATCGCGTAGCTCGAGGATGTCACCCGTATCAACATAGCCATCGCCGTCGACGAGCGCCCCGCTCTGAACTCCCAGGTAGTGGCGCGCCATGCGCGGTGAACGGATTCGTAACGAGCTGTCTTCGAGCTTCATTTCCACGCCGCAGCGCGCTGCTGCAAAGTAGCTCGCCGGAATGCCGGCGCGCCCGTCCTCGACTTCGAAGCCCACGCCCGCCTCGGTGGAGGCGAAGGCGTGCGCTACCGTCGCGTGCGGATATTCAGCGCGCAGATTATCAAGTATGGCCTGATCCGCGATTTCCCCAGATAAGCGCACGTACTGGGGAGAGATCTGCCTTGCTGCACCGCTCATGAGAGCCCGGCGCCAATGCGATGGTGTCCCGCTGATGTGGGTTACGGCAGTGTGATCCAGCCCGAACCAGGAAGTCCTTCGCGGCTTCCTCGGCGCTCGACAATACCAATGATCCACCACCAAGCAGCGCGCGCATAAATATTTGCAGCCCACCATAGCGGCGAATGTCGTAAAACGTGCTCCACACTACTGCGCCTGACAAGCGGCTATCGATTTGGATCGCTGCCGCGAGGCTCGAGAGACTGTGCGAGACCATCTTCGGTGCGCCGCTCGTACCGGAGGTAAACAAAATCCACTCGGTGACTTGCGGCGCACCGCGGCGAACCTCAGCAGGTGTTGTCGTGGCAGAACACCGGATGAAGCGCGCAAGGCCCAAGTCGCCGATCTCAGCGGGCGCGCGATCGGATACGACGGCATCCACCTCGGCGGTGGCAATGATGAACGGAATGTGCGCGATCTCGACATCAGGAGGACAAAGAACGAGGCGGCGCGCGACGCCATCGGTTTGGATGAGGGCAAGTGCTGCTGTGAGTTGGTTCCGGGTTAGAATGAGCACCGACCGACCACGCAACTCTTCGACTTCGCAGTCAAGGCTCGATCCTGTCGCCAACTCGGCCAGCGCCACCTGCGCATCAGCAGCACAAATCAGCGGTCGGACGGGCCTGCCCCGTCGCTCAGGGCTTCCCAGAGTGAAACCGCGTCATTTTGCGGCATCTTCGTAAAATGCGATGAAGTCACCCAGGGTCACGGGAAAGCGGGCATCGTCGTTGGTGCCAAATGGATCGAACCCGAGCGCATCCTCGAGCCGCGCGACCACGATTGCGAAGCACAGCGAGTCAAGACCGGAATCCATTAGGACGAGGTCATCGGACAGGGGTGCCAGTTTGCGGTTCTGCTCCCGGGCTGACCTGCTCAAACTGAGAAAGGATCGTGGACCTTACGCTGGCCACCATTGTAAAACCTCCCGTGACTCAACTGGCTGGTTTTCCAGTGATTATGACATGCTACGCGGCTCACTAACGATACTCCATTCCTGCGCGTTTAGGGGCAGCTAATGTCCTTACCGGGGCGCCGCGTTTTGTGCCGTGAGATTAATTCAGCAGACATAGACCGGATTGCGGCTCTCCTGCATGCCGGTTTTCCAGAACGCAGCCGCGATCATTGGCTGCTGACCCTCGATCGCCTTGCGGCGCATGTCACGCCCGCAGGATACCCAAAGTTCGGCTACATGCTGGAGACTGACGGTGTCGCGGTTGGGGTCCTGCTCCTCATTTTTTCTTCGATGACGGTTTCCGGAGAGACGCACATTCGCGGCAATGTGGCGAGTTGGTATGTGGAAGCGGCGTACCGAAGTTATGCGATGGTGCTGACGTCGCGTGCGCTGGCGCACAAAAATGTGACGTTTCTGAACATTACCCCGGCCCGCCATACTTGGCCGATCCTGGAAGCACAGGGCTTTAAGGTATTCGGCACGGGGCAATTCAAAGCATTTCCGCTGTTTTGCATCGGCGCCTTCGGTGCTCGCGTCACAGCCGTTTCGGCTGACACCGCCCCTGGTCATGACTTGTCGGCGGCCGATATCGCGCTTCTGCTGCATCATGCGAGCTACGGATGCATCTGTGTGATATGCACCGCCGCCGACCGTCGCCGCTACCCGTTTGTATTCTCGCGGCGCTTGCACGAGTGGAAATCCAGGTTCTTGCCGGGTTCGGTTTCCGTGCCCCATGCGCTCCTGATCTACTGCCGTCAGCTTGACGAGTTTGTGCGCTTTGCCGGACCCTTGAGCCGATTTTTGGCGTGGCGCGGCATGCCGATGATATTCATCGAAGCGAACGGCCCACTCCGCGGACTCATTGGCAAGTTCTCGGCGACGGGCCCGAAATTCTTTAGAGGTCCACATCCGCCGCATATCGGCGACATCGCCTATACGGAACGCGTCATGTTTGGATTATGAGCGTGCAGCAAAAAAAACGGCTCCGCGTAGGCAGAGCCGTTTAAGAGGCGAAATTCAGTTCGTATTATTTGCGGCGCCGCTTAACGGCCAACCCAATCAAGCCGATGCCGAGCAGGCCCAGGGTCGCCGGCTCCGGCACGGACACGGTCGCGGTCCCGCATTTTCCCTGGATACCGAGCTGAGACAGCAAGCCGCCGAATGCGCACGGCGAGCTTCCAGGCTGCTCGAAGCGGAACGAGTCCGCGAAGGCCGTGGAGCTCAGAGCCAGAATTCCCAGTGCCAAAATAGTGCGAGAACCTTTCATAAAACCTCACTTCCTTGCCAGATAAAATCTGGAGGGACGAGCGAGATAGAAGCAAGCCACGTGCCAAGTTTTTAATCCGTTGATCCGTAAGCTAAAGGAGTCGCGTGGACCGCCCGAGCGCGCGAGGGCAGCGCCAACTTGTAAGGAACGCCGACGCCCGCCGCGGAGCGCACTTGTGACGCACGTTCACACTACGCACGAAGAGCGCTCCCGCGCGATCGCCCGGGAGCTTTTACCGTAATGCGATCATGAATCTTGCCACCCTCACTTACGCCAGCGCGGCGCTTGGTTTTCTTGCGCTCAACGTGCTGCTTCTGATCGGCCGCCGCGGCGATCCCTTCGGCTTGTGGCTGAGCTTGGCCTCTGCGCTCTCGTGGCTGTGGGCGGGCGCGGCGGCGATCGCCGCGCGTGCGCCATTCACCAGCGCCGCCGCCATTGTCGATGCCCTGGAAATAGCTCGCGATGCCGGTTGGCTCTTGCTGCTGACGGGCGTTTTCCTCCGGCGGCTGCCACGCTGGCTCGCAATCCTCGTGCAGGTCGCGTGGGTGAGCTTGCTCGTCGCGCAACTGCTGCATTGGAAAAACCCCGCAGTGCAGATGACCCGCGGCGGCCTCGTGCTGTCGCTGCTCGCCCTAGTGCTCATCGAGCAGATCTATCGCAACTCGGCCGTCACGGAGCGTGACTGGCTTAATTACCTGCTCTTAGGCGTCGGCGCGCAGTTCGCCTACGACCTCTTTCTCTACGCGCAGTCTGAGCTGCTGGGCACGATTCACGCGACCGCGTGGGAGATGCGCGGCGCCGCCGCGGCGCTGACAGTACCGCTCATCGTGCTTGCCGTGAGAAACAGTGTCACCTCGAGCGCGAGCATCTTCATCTCACGGCATGTGATTTTCTATTCGACCGCACTGGCAGCCGCGGGCACGTATCTTTGCGCCATGGCCGCTGGCGGCTACTACGTGCGCTTTGTCGGGGGCACTTGGGGCGATGCGCTGCAGTTGGCGTTCCTTCTCGGGGCGGCCGCAGTGCTAGTGAGCTTGCTTTGGTCCGTGACACTCGCTCGTCGCTTGCGGGTGTTCATCAGCAAGCATTTCTATCGCAACAAATATGATTACCGCGTGGAATGGTTGCGCTTCGTGCGTACACTGTCCTCCGCGGCGCCGGACAATGTGCAATTCGGCGCCCTGCAGGCGCTTGCCCAGGTATTTGCAAGTCCGCAGGCGCTTCTTTTCATCGCCGACGAATCGGCGCGGCAGTACCGCGCCACCGCCTCCTGGAGCGACTCTGGAGATGAGATCGCGCTGCCCGCCGATGTCGGCGAAAGTGCGGATCTCGTGCAATTCATGCAGCGTCGCGGCTGGATCATCGATCTTGATGAGTATCGCCGCGCGCCGGCAACTTACCAGCACATTCAGCTGCCCGCGTGGCTCGGGGAGGGATCGGTAATGAGCATCGTTGCGCCGCTCATGCAGGGCACAAGCCTTGCCGGCTTTGTAGTTCTGGCGCGCCCGCCGGCGCCCTTCGAGCTGACCTACGAGGACCGCGACCTTCTGATGACTATGGGTCGGCATGTGGCGACGCACCTTGCCCAGCAAAGCGCAGACCGCAAACTCGCCGAGAATCGCCAATTCGAAACCTATAGTCGATTGACGGCTTACATGATGCACGACTTGAAAAACTCCGCGGCCCAGCTGCGCCTGGTTGTTTCCAATGCGGCCAAGTTCCGCCATCAACCCGAATTCGTCGACGATGCGATGGCGACGATTGAGAATGCGGCCCAGAGCATTACCCATCTGCTTGATCAGCTGCGACTTGGCGCCGCCGCCGCCGTGCGCCGCCCCCTTAAGCTGCGTTCTCTGATTGATGTTGCGCTCGCGCGCTGCGCCGGCAATACCCCCCAGCCGGTTGTCGATTCAGCATCCTGCGACGTGGTCGTCGAAGCCGATCAAGAGCACCTGACGAGCGTCATCGAGCATGTGGTGCGAAATGCGCAGGATGCGACACCAAGCGAAGGCCAAGTGAGCATCGCCGTGCGCGCAGGCTGGCTCCGAGGTCACCATCGCTCGTGAGCGATACCGGCCAGGGCATGACGCCGGAGTTCCTGCGCGATCGGCTATTTCGGCCCTTCGATACAACCAAGGGCGCGGCAGGCATGGGCATTGGGGCACATCAAGCCCGCGAATACGTGTGCTCACTGGGCGGGCGCGTCGATGTGCAAAGCAGTCCCGGGCAGGGGACGCGGTTTGCGATTACCCTGCCGGCTCTCATGGAGCAGGACTGACATGGCAGACGACCGACCCGGCCTACTCATCGTTGAGGATGACTTGGGCCTGCAAAAGCAGCTCAAGTGGTGGTTCGACGAGTATCGAGTGTGCGTGGCGGCGACGCGCGCCGAGGCGCTCGCGCAGCTTCGCAGGTTTGAGCCCTCCGTGGTGCTGCAGGACCTGGGGCTGCCACCTGACGCGGCGGGCGTCTCGGAGGGCCTGCGCACATTGCAGGAGGTTTTGCAGGCCGCTCCGCAAGTCAAGGTCATTGTCGTAACCGGCAACGGCGATCAGACCAACGCCGTTAGAGCGGTGGGCCTAGGTGCCACCGATTTTTGCCAAAAGCCTGTCGAGCCGCAGATTCTGAAGCTGATAGTGGCACGTGCCTTTCGGATGCATGCGCTCGAAGAGCAGAACCGCCGACTGCAGCAGCAATCAATATCGGGGCTCACCGGCGTGGTTGCTACCGACGCGGCGATGCTCAAGGTCTGCCGCATGGTGGAAAAAGTCGCACCGACCAACGTCTCGGTGTTAATCCTGGGCGAAAGCGGCACCGGCAAGGAGTTGCTGGCGCACGCTATCCACGATCTGAGTGCGCGCAAAGCCGGCCCGTTCATCGCGATCAATTGTGCGGCGATTCCCGAGCAGCTTCTCGAGAGCGAGCTTTTTGGACACGAGAAGGGCGCGTTCACCGGAGCTGTGAAGCAAACCATCGGCAAGGTGGAGATGGCCGAGGGCGGGACGCTATTTCTCGATGAGACCGGCGATATGCCAGCACCGCTTCAGGCCAAGCTGCTACGTTTTCTGCAGGATCGCGTCATTGAGCGCCTCGGCTCCCGCAAGCCGATACCGGTCGATGTGCGCGTCGTGTGCGCCACAAATCAGGATCTGCAAGCGCTCATCGCCGAACAGCGCTTTCGCGAGGACCTCTACTACCGCATCAGTGCCGTCACCATCAACGTGCCGCCGTTGCGAGCAACGAGGCAGCGGCGTCGTTGTACTCGCGCAGGCGATTTTGCAGCGCATTGCGGCGGATTCTGCGAGCAAGGTGCGCAGCTTGAGCGATGATGCACTCGCCGCCCTACAAAATTATGAGTGGCCGGGCAACGTCCGGGAGCTGGAAAATAAGTTGAGAGCGGCCTCGATCATGGCCGAAGGCCAGCTCATTCACGCGGGCGACCTGGGATTGCAAGCCCCCACCAGCGGGCCGCCGCAGCTTAATCTGGCAGAGGTGCGTCTGCAGGCCGAACGGCAGGCCCTCATACAGGCGCTCGCCCTGGCCCGTAACAACATCTCGCGCGCTGCGGACCTCTTGGGCGTCAGCCGGCCCACACTGTACGACCTGATCGAGCGTTGCGGTGTGCAGGTGACGAACCCTGCTGAGGTATGAGCGCGGCACTCCGACGTGTCCTCGGCGTATGGCTCCTCATCGCCGCGGTCACCGCGCTCTATTGGCCCACGGCCCTGTCCTATTCGCTCGCCTGGACGGACTTCGATAACAGGGGCAACACTCACGGTTATCTGATCGCGGCGATGAGCCTCGCATTGATCTATCTGCGGCGCGAGGAGCTCACAGGGCCGCTGCTGCGAGCCGCGCCCGCCGCCTATGTGGCGCTCGCGGCTCTGGGCCTCGGCTGGCTCTTGGCGTATCGCGCCGGAATTCAAACGGTACACCAGCTACTCCTGCCGGTCATCCTGTGGGTGGCGATTTATACGGTGTTTGGGCGGCGCATTGCCCGCAGCTGTTTCTTTGCGGTGGGGTTCTTGTATTTTGCGCTGCCGTTTTGGGGATTCATCAATGGCGCATTGCAGGCGCTCACCATCACCGCCTCGCAACTATTCCTGCATCTCATCGGGATACCCGCACGTTTTGACGGCAATCTCGTACACATACCCGAGGGGACCTTTGCAATAGAGGAGGGCTGCAGCGGCCTGCACTTCCTGGTCGTGGGTCTTGCGATTGCGGCATATTACGGCGAATTGCACCGCGACCAACTGCGACATCGGGTGCTACTGCTGAGCCTCGCCGCCGGGCTTGCATTGCTCACCAATTGGATACGTGTCAGCACCGTCATAGCCGCGGGGCACTTAACGCACATGCAAAGTTACCTGGTGCGCGTCAGTCATTATGGCTTTGGCTGGGCGGTCTTCGCCGTCGCGATGGCGGTGTTTTTTCTCTTTGCCTCGCGTATTCCGACGCGCGCGACTGCGGTTCATGCGCCGCCGCGTCACCCAGAGGCGCGATCAGCTCATGGCGGCCTTGCGCTCGTGCTGGCATTTGCAGCGCTCGCATGGGCGCCTGCGCTTGCGTGGTTCGCGCTGCGCGGCGACGCCGCAGCAGTCGTGGCGCCGCCGATGCTGGCGCGCGTACCGGGATGGGTCGGGCCGTTTTTCACACCAAGCAGGTGGAAGCCAGTCTTTGTGGGCGCTGATCGTGAGCAGCTTGCGATGTACCGCCGGGACTCGGCCGCTGTTGAGTGGTACACGGCCGACTACGCATTCCAACGCCAGGGAAGAAAACTGCTCGGCTACAGTAACTCGATTCTCGGCGTCGGCGAATTCACGGTGCTCGATGAGGGTACCGTGGCCGACGATTCGCGGAGATTTGTGGATCTTAGGCTCCAAGACCCGCAGGGCGCGCAGTCGGTGCTGTGGTACGTCTACAGAATCGGCCCGCGCGCTATGACTTCCGGACTCCGGGCGCAGCTTTGGTACGCTATAAGCTCATTAACCGAGCCAGTCGATTCCGGGGTCGTCGCGTTGCGCGCAAAATGTGAACCGGATTGCGCCGTCGCCGAGGAGCAGCTGCGACTATTCGTCCAGAGCATTTGCGACGCCGCATCACGGTTTGGCGATTGTCAACGTGCCCCCTAGTATGTATCTGATAAGCTTGAAAAAACGGCGGGGTGATTTGGGGTAGGTCTCGATGAGATTGCTAAGTAACTGTATTTTCTCGCTATTTCTTGTGGCCTCACTCACGGGAATCGTAGCATGCGCGCCCGCGCAACAAGGGCAGCGGCCCGACGCTGCTGCGCCGCGGATGCCACCACCGGGCGCCGCGGTAGCCTCCGCAGCTGCCCCCCCGGCGGCAAGCGCGCAGATCCCCACGTCGCCAGTAGCCTCTGCTGCCGCGTACATCATCGGCCCTGGCGACACATTGCAGGTCTTTGTCTGGCGCAATGCTGAGCTATCCGCAACAGTGCCTGTGCGGCCCGACGGCAAGATTTCAACACCGCTCGTTGAGGACATGGTGGCGGTGGGCAAATCTCCCACGCAACTCGCCCGCGACATCGAGAAAGTACTGGCCGAGTACGTGAAGTCACCCCAGGTCAATGTCATTGTGACTTTGCCGGTAAGTGCCTTCAGTCAGGTGAAAGTCATCGGTCAGGTCGTCAAGCCCGAATCGCTGCCGTACCACGAGGGCATGACGGTGCTTGACGCGTTACTGGCGGTTGGCGGGTTGGGACCGTATGCGGCGGGCAATAGAGCAAAAGTGGTGCGCACCGAAGCGGGCAAGCAAACCGAGATAAAGGTCAATCTGGGAAGCATCATCGATAAAGGTGACATGACTCAGAATCTCAAGCTGGAGCCCGGCGACGTCATTGTTGTGCCGGAGACGCACTTCTAATTTATGAACCTATTGGTTGAACACGTGGTCGACGAAGTGCGCGGTGCATGGCGCTTTCGCTGGTGGGCGCTTGCTGTGGCGTGGTTCGTGGCAGTGCTGGGCTGGTCGCTGGTCATGTTGCTGCCCGACATCTACGAAGCACGCGCAACGATCTTTGTCGACACGCGCACTGCGCTCAGACCCGTACTGCAGGGCCTGGCGGTCGAGCAGGATGTGGATGCGGAGCTCAACTTTGTGCGCCAGTCGCTGTTGGGTACGCCACAACTTGAGAGAATTGCGCGCGACGTCGGCCTGCTCAGCGCGCAGCCCATGGATGTGCGCGAGCGTCTGAAGGTCATCGACGGACTGCGCGATCGGATTGTCATTACCGTGACCTCAGCCAGCAGTCGCGAGGCCGATCGCGACGCAGGCAGCATCTACGGGATCGTGTACCAGGACCGCGATCGCGAGCGCAGCCTCAAAGTGGTCAGTGCCCTGCTAAACACGCTGGTCGTCGACACGCTTGGCGGCAAGCGCCAAGGCTCGCAGGATGCGCAAAAATTCCTGGAAACCCAGATCAAAGACTATGAGGCGCGTTTGCGCACTGCCGAAGACCGGCTCGCTGACTTTAAGAAACAAAATGTTGGCGCGATGCCCACGGAGCAGGGCGGCTACTTTGCGCGCTTACAAACGGAGATGGATGCGGTGAAGACCGCGGAAACGGCGCTTTCGGTGGCGGTATCGCGTCGCGACGAGTTGAGTCGGCAATTGCACGGCGAATCTGCCGTGACCTCGGTACCAGCCGCCGGTGGCCCGGGCCTGAAATCGGGCGGCGATACTCTCGAGCGCATCCACGAGACGCAAGCACGACTCGATGAGCTGCTGCTCAATTACACCGACAAGCACCCCGATGTGATTGCGGCCCGCGAGACGCTGGCGGAGCTCAACGCGCGCCGGCAAGCCGAAATCGAGTCGCTGCGCCGCGGGGACGCCAACGCGGTGGCCAATAGCGGCGCGGCGTCGAACCCTGTTTACCAGAGCATCCAAGTCGCTCTAAATCAGGCCGATGTGGAGATCGCTACTTTGCGCCGGCAACTCAGCGATCATCAAAGCCGCGTAATCGAATTGCGCCGAGCTTTGGATACCATGCCCAAGGTAGAAGCCGAGTATGCGCAGTTGAACCGCGATTATGACGTCAACAAGACACAGTACACGGCGCTGCTGACGCAGCTTGAGAAGGCGAAACTCGGGCAGGAAGCCGACACCAACGGTTCAGTGCGTTTTGAGGTCGTCGAGCCCCCAAATGCAGAATATCGTCCGGTGGCGCCGCGCCGTGCACTGCTAGTGCTCGCGGTTCTGGCAATGGCGCTCGGTATCGGCGCCGGACTTGCGTACCTTGTGCAGATGCTAAAACCGGTCTTTTGGTCCGTCAGGACTTTGAGCCGACTACTCGGGGGCGACCGTGTTAGGCGCGGTGAGCGCGGCGTTCCCGCTAATCCTGCGGCGTCGCAAGCGATGGGACATTGCACTCTACGCACTAGCGACCGGGAGCCTTTTGGTTCTGGCGTTCGTGGTGTTGGGCTTCACTATGCTTGGCCAGCATTTGACACTTCCGCCCGAAGTTGCGAGCTGGTTATGAGCCTTGTGGAAAAGTCTATCGCCAAAGTGCGCGCTGCGGTCCCCGGGACGGCACATGCTTCCGACCCACGCCTGCAACCGGTTGGCTCGGTCGAGGTAGCGGCCGAAGCTGCACTGCTCGGCTTGCCAGGCGCGGTTTCGCGTTTCGTCAGAATTGACCGCAAACGGCTGCGTGCCGCGGGGTTCTTACCGGATGAGAGCGTGGAGCGGCGCTTTGCGGATCAATACCGCCGGATCAAGCGGCCGATCCTGCACCAAGTACAGGCGCTGAGCGCCGCGCACGCTCCGGGCGCGCGCCTGATATTAATGGCAAGCGCGTTGCCTGGTGATGGCAAGACATTCTCCAGCATCAACCTTGCGCTCAGCATGGCGCGCGAGCGCGATATTTCAATATTGATGATCGATGCCGATGTCGCCAAGCCGCACATCAGCCGCATCTTTGGCGTCGATCAGGAACCGGGCCTGCTGGATGCGCTTGCCAACGATAGCCTCGACGTCGAGTCATTGGTGCTGCCGACCGACGTGCAGGGACTGAGCATGTTGGCCGCCGGCAAGCAAAACGATGCCGCGACCGAGCTCTTGGCGAGCGCCCGGATGGATCAAGTCATCACGCGCTTGACGGCGCACGATCCCCGTCGCATCGTGCTGCTGGATTCTCCGCCGCTGCTGCTGTCGAGCGAATCACGCGCGCTTGTGCAAATTGCGGGCCAGGTGGTGCTGGTCGTATGCGCCGGGCGCACGCCGCGCCGCGCGGTGGAAGAAGCCGTCGCATCCATTGGTGAAGACAAGCCGCTCGGGCTCGTGCTCAACCAAAGCGAGTTGGCGCTCTCGGAAGGCTACTACGGCTACGGCAGCTACGGTGACGACACGCCGCCTGCTGGCGCGGCGGGGCATGGATGACCCGGCGGATTGCTGCGAGCGTGGCCGCGGTAGTCTTGAGTGCCTCGCGCCTGCACGCTGCCGACGTCAGTGGCGAGATCGGCGTAGGTGCCATCTACAGCGACAATATCCTCCTCGTGCCGAGCGGGACTCAGGGGGGGACCATCGGGATTGCTACCACGGATTTTCTGGTTCACGAGCAAACCCGACGGCTCGAGATCGATGTCGCCGCGAATCTGCAGTACTTGACCTACGAACACCATGTTTATTCAAACGAGCTGCTTGGTGACCTGACCGGCTACGGCAAGTTCGCGCTGGTCCCGAGTCGGATCGAATGGGTGCTGCAGGATAATTTTGGCCAGCAGCAGATTACTCCGGGGCTGCCGGTGACGCCGCTCAACCTGGAGAATATCAATTATGTATCGACCGGGCCGGACGTAAACGTGCCACTCGGCCCGCAGCTGCAAGCGATGTTATCAGGTCGGTATTCCAATGTGTCCTATCAACTCAATGATCTAAATAATAATCGCGGAGATGTGTCGGCTGCTCTCGTGCATCCGCTGTCTGCGACGAGTAACGTCTCGCTGGATGGCAGCGTCGAACGCGTGGACTATGACGGAACCGTAGTGAGTCCCGACTACACGATAACGCAAGGTTATTTGCATTACGACGCTCAGGGCTCGCGCTCCAAGCTTACGGCGGACCTCGGCTACGATGATGTGCTGCTCACGGGCGCACGCTCGGGCGGAGCGCTGGTACGCGCCGACCTTATACGCAAGGTATCGGCTTCATCGAGCCTCGAGCTGTCGCTCGGACAGAATATCTCCGATGTGGATAATCTGCTGCGGCAAATGGAGGGCACTGACAACGTTACCCTCGGCGCGGCAGCGCTGCAGCGTTCTCAGGATCCGTTCGTAAGTCGCTACGCCACCGGCGCATGGCACTTTGAGCGGCACCGCACGGGTCTTGCACTGTCCCTCTCCCAATTTCGAGAGACCCACATTGTCGAGGGTGATCTGGATCGAACCCGCACCGAATTCGATGCCATTGCAAGGCGCGACCTCGCCCAGACTGTCGTGCTCAATGTCGCGGCGAGCTATGCCCGTGATTCTTATCTGAGTCCCATTACCCCAAACGATCACGAGCTACGAGGCACGGTGGATCTGGGGTGGCATGTCGGCCGGCGCGTTCAATTGCACGCCCAGTATGCGCGAATCGATCACCGCAGTGACGTGGCAGTTGACACGTACAAAGAAGACCGCTTTATGCTGACCGCGGGCCTCGCCACTGGCAATTGGAGCGCGCCCGGCATTGGTACGACTAATCCGGTCAACTGGCCGGCGCCCCAGTTGTAGAGGCGCGCGCGCTGCGGGGTCTTATGTGCGAACGCCCGCAAAGTCATTCGAATGAACGCGCCAGCAAGTCATAAACGTGCGCGCGCGGCTCGACCCATTTGGCGTAATACGCGAGATTGGCACGGCGCATTTGCGTAGCCTCGGCACAATGGGAGAAAAGCCACTCGCATTGCGTTACGCACTCATCGTAAGTGCGGAAGGGGAGATAGTTGACTCCAGCAATCAATGGAACTGGTAATTCATGAGTCATAGGCTCGCTGACGATGCACAGCCCGGCGGCAAGATATTCTGCCATCTTGATGCCAATAGCGTGGTGCAAGCCGCGCGTATAGACACCGATGCCTGCAGCCCGAACCAGCCTAATATAAGCACGACGTCTTGTATGCCTGCGCACCAGCGCATCGGCTGGACACGCGAATTTGGAGAAGCCATCGGCAATGATTCCGCCCACATAGCGCTCGCCAAATGCGGCGCGCAATTTTTGCACTAGAGCTATTCGCTCGGCATTGACGCTCTCTAAGTTGTCTGTCGAGGGCTCTGGAGGCCAAATCCTCGTCTGCAGGACGACAAACTTATCCATAGTCGTGGCCGCCGATCCACGAAAGTCGCTGGACGAGTGTAGGCCGGCCATTAGGCGGCAATTGCGCGTGAATTCCCCCAGCGCTTTGCAAATCGACGCTGGCTGAGCCTGGACGCGTTGCGCAAGCACCACGAGCGCCGCCCGTACATGCCAACTGGCGGCAGTAACGCCTAAGCAAGCGAGGTTCAATCCGTACGGCTTCATTCGTTGCTGATGAGTATCGGGCAGTGTCCCGATGGCCTGAATTGCAAAGCTGCGTTTGAAATAGACATCAACATCCTCTAGCGCCATCGTGGAAAAATAGTCCGCTCGATCGGCCAGATCTATCACTACGCGGCGCTGCTCTTGGTTATCCGCTTTCGTTACATCCATTCGGATCAGGCTCCGATGACGCGGGTCGAAAAGCTTGCCTGGGCGCATTTTGAGCTGAATCGTGCCGTCTCGAGCCAAATCGGAAAGGCCGCGAATAATCCCGGACCCGTCGAAGAAAGAATGGCTAGGGGTTACCAGCAACGTTACCCGATATTGGTACGCCTTCATTTGATGGTAGCGGCTCGTCTTGCACGTTCGCAGAGCCAAATGTGACGAACGATCAGCGCTTTGACTGCTTGTCGCAATTGGATTCAAAAAAGCCGCGCGTGGCTGACACCCGGGGAGAGGTGCACGATAGCCGCAGCTCCTTAGCGACGCAAGCGCTTGGCTGCTCGTGCAGTCGCTGCTGCGGGTGAAGCACCGATGCGCGTGCGTCGGACCAATATAATGCGTCGGTGCTGCATCTTCAGGCACATTGTGGGTCTGTTAGACTACGGCGCGCGGTAGCCACCACAGTCCCACGTGCAAGTGCGGCCTCTGAGAGGACAGCTGCGTGGTACGTGGCCAAACTGAATATTTTACAGGTAGTGGATGCGCCGGCGCCGTGGGTGAGCAAACTTGGAGTCGCGACAGCAGGTTGACCGTGCTCAACAACAAGGATCATGGTGCTGACTCAGCGCGCGAGTTACCTGCGTACTACGGGTACGGATTGAAGATCTGTTCCGACGCGTGTGCGCGACGCTTCCGGATCGCCAGGATTACCTAGCATGGACGTATCCTCGGCTCTGCCCAGGGACAGGCCCAGTAACTCGAAGGCAGCAGCGTGGACGCTCGCCGCTAGACAGGCCGAAAGACTGCTCGGCTTGGTGAGTATCGCGATTCTCGCCCGATTGTTGTCACCGGGCGAGTTCGGCATTGTGGCCATGGCAGGTTCCGTCGTCGCGCTGGTTGAGGTGCTCGGCGCGTTCGGTTTCGACTGGGCGCTGATGAGAGTGCCGGAGCGAACGCGAGCTCACTACGACACCGCCTGGACGCTGCGCGTAATTGGCGGATTGCTGACCTTTGTGGTGCTGGCCGCGCTGGCGTATCCGGCTGCCATTTACTTCGGCCAGCCCGCAGTGGCAGCAATCATTCTCGTTATGGGCGTCAATAGTGTCATCGGTGCGCTCGAAAACATCGGCATCGTTGATTTTCGCTTGCAGATGCGCTTTGACCGTGAGTTCTACCAGCGCATCGGCGGAAAGCTGGCAGGAATGCTGGCGGCGGTGGGCTGGGCGCTGTTGACGCACTCGTACTGGGCGCTCGTCATCGGTGTCACAGCATCGCGGCTCGCGAGCTTGCTGCTGAGCTATCGCATGCACGCTTTTCGGCCGCGCTGGGCACTATCGCAAACGGGGGCGCTGCTTAACTTTTCCGTATGGCTCATGATTGGGAACCTCGCGGAGGTGATGAGTAGCCGCTTTGCGGACATTTGGGTTGGGCGCCATTTGGGCTCGGCGCGAGTCGGCCTGTATTCGATGGCATCCGAGTTGTCGACGCTCGCAACGACGGAGTTTGCCGCCCCGATCAATCGCGCGGTCTATACCCGCTACCTGGAGATGGGGGGGAGGTGGCTCGCCTCAGAGAGGCTTTTTTGCGTGTGTCCGGCGTGATCTGGGCAATAGGATTCCCGGCCGCCTTGGGTTTGGGCGTGTGCGCGCACCAGATTGTTGCGCTGGTTCTTGGGAAGCAATGGCGCGACGCCGCGAGCCTACTACAAGTACTCGCCGCGGCGGGCGTAATCAGCATTATGGCGTCAAATACACACTATGTGTACTGGGCGCTCGGAAAGTCCAAATTTGTTACGGCTCTGTCACTCGTGGGGACGCTCGGATTCATAGTACTCACGATCGTCCTGGGTGAAATGTTTGGGCTTATCGGCGTCGCTGTCGCGCAGGTTATCGCTTTGAGTGTGGTCGTGATAGTCAATTACGCGACCTTGCTCCGCACGCTGGATCTGCACTTAGGTGAGGTTGTGCGTCGCAACTACCGAGTCGTCCTGGCAAGTGCACTGATGGGGCTCGTTGTCTGGTGGGTTGGCAGGCTGGTTGCGCAAGCCGGTGTCGCCAACGTGGCGCTACAGCTGGCCGCAATGGTCAGCGCCGGTGTGCTGGTTTTTTGCTTGACCCTCTTTGGCCTTTGGAGGCTCCTGCACCGTCCAGTTGGACCGGAGGAAGAGTTGGTTGCTCTTCTGAACAGAATGCTTGGTCGCGCCGAGCAAACGGCGAGCGATGGCATCGGATTTCTATAATTGCAATCGGATGAATTGCCCGAGCAGAGCTGTGAAGCGCTGATTCTGCGCGACACGAGAGTATTGCAGCACCTGTTGCGACGGCAGCGAGCGTGAGACGCCGTCAACGACATGCCGCCGATACAAGGCGCGTAGTGTTGCTAACAACCCAGCCTCATCGGCCGGATCCACCTGGAGAGCGCCGGGTACAGAAGCCAGCAGGCGCCCGGTATCGCTATCGGCCTCGCACAGGACGAGGACTTCACGGCCGCTCGCCAGATGCTCAAAGGTCTTGGCGGGGATTTGATTGGGTTGCTGCTGCGCCAGATTCAAATGCACGGTCGCCTGCTTCAGCAGAGGCGCAAGTGCGGCCGCGGACATTGCCGGGAGTAGTTGCACAACTGCCTCGCAGCGGCGGCCGCGCAGCCAGTCGGCGAGGCGTCGGTTACGGAATGACTCGCAATCGCCGATGAAGCGGACAGTAATGCGTTGCGCATCGATACCAGGCTCGCCGAGTAGCCGCTCGAGAGCCTCGAGGAACGGAAATGGGTCACGATTCAGGTACAAACTGCCAGCAAATGTGATGTGCAGCCGATGGTCTGTGGCGGCGGCCGCTGGCTGAATTTCCCCGTCGAACCCGTTCATCACGAGTTCAAATTTCTGCGATTGCTGCGGGTATGCGGCCCGTAGCAAGCGAACAATTCCTGGCGAGGCACAAGTCACTGCGGCAGCGGCGGTGATGATAGAGCGTTCGAGACGCTTGACGATCCAGGCTATCCAAGCGGCTCTTGGGTGCTCGTTGTCCCAACCCGATGCCATGGGATCCCGAACATCCAGTATCAAGGGCGCTTTGCGACGCCGTGCGATCCAATGTGCAGCGACCGCGGCGGAGAATGGCGGCCCCGAGACGATCACGAGGCGCACGTTCCGGTCGCGGGTCGCTCGTAAGGCTGCCCGATAGGCAAAAAAGCTCCATTTCTTTTGAGCATCTAGTAGCTGCAGTACGGATAGAAACGCCACGTACAGGCGACTTACAGGCGCCGCTGGCGAAGCACCGAGCGGTGCAGCTGACGACGACTTGCGCCGGGCACTCTTGCCGAGAGCGCGCAGCAGGACTCGCTTGACTGAAACCAACGGGTCAAGCAGCGGGCGGCGCGGCTCTGCCACGGGAAGCGCACAGACACCCGGATGAAGTTGTGCACCTGGCGGCAGCTGAGCGCCGCCGAAATTGCTCACCACCAAGACATCAAACTGAGCCGTTGGGAGCAGCGACACGATAGCCGCAAGCCGCCGTGCAGCAACTTCGATGGAGGGGGCAAAGTGATAGGAGAAAACCAGAACGCAGGGACGCATCGTATCGATGGGCAATGCAATGCTCTTAGGTCGCATCGACCACAAGCGGCTGAACAGCTTGCCGTGGGGGCCACCTTGTTGGCAGTTCGAACAGACGCAGATAGTCGTCGACCACCCGGTCGAGATCATTGCTGGCTGCGACCTTGGCGAATCCGGCTTGCGCCATTCGGTGCCGACGTTCTGGATCGGCGACCAGTTGCAGCAGCGCGTCCGCCAAGCCAAGCGCATCCTGCGGGGGAGCTAACAGGCCCGCACCACCCGAGAACAACTCCGGGATGCCCCCGACCGACGTCGCAACGCATGGAATTCGGGCAGCCATGGCCTCGAGCAGCACCATTGGCAGACCCTCGGACAGTGAACTCATGACAAATCCATCTGCCGCCTGCATCAGTGGCGGCACGTCGGTTCGCGCGCCAAGGAACAAAATGACGGCGTCGAGCCCGAGCGATCGACTCAACCTTTCCAGCGCCGCGCGCTCCGGCCCATCACCGACGATCGCCAACCTCAATGGCGCGGCGCTGCGGCCACTTGCGCTGGCTAGCGCCTTGATTAACGTACCCAAGTCTTTCACCGGTGCAAGCCGCCCGGCGAACATCCAGAGAAACTGCTCCTCCGCAATGCCGAGCGACTGCCTGAGCCTTGCTCGCGCGACGGAGTCCTTCGCCCCCAGTCGCACGCCGTTCGGGATGTAGTGCAGGCGCGAGGCCGGCACATGTAGCACGGAGCGGAAATATGGCTCCATCGAGGCATGAATCACACTGATGGCGTGTGCAAACCGTAAAAAGCGCCGGCTTTGGCGGCGATACTTCGGCGAAGTCTGGAACTCAATGATGGAATGTTCCGTCATGATGACGCGTTTGACCCGCGCACAGCGCGCCGCTGGGCCCCCTAGTGTCAATGAGGTCGCGTGATGGATATGTACGGCATGGACTCTACGGTGGCGGAAAAAGCGGAATAGCGCGAGTTGATAGGTAAGGCGCCGGATATAACGCTTGCGGCTCAGGTAGCTCAACTCGACGCATTCCACACCACCCGCTTCGAGTTCGCGGCGCAGCGGACCTGCTGAGTCGTAGAACGCGAAGCAAACCACGCGGTAGCCTCGCCGGACACATTCGAGCGCGACATTTGCGCCGACGCGCTCCGATCCTCCGATTTGAAACGAGAACAGGCCCTCCGCTATGAGAGGAGCTTCCGCGTCCGGTCCTGCGGAGTGCGCGTGGTCGGCCATGGGGCGTTAATTTACACCACACGCATCGATTGCGCGGCCGCCGCAGCGGCTGGGGGGCGGAAGCCAGCGTTAGTCTACGAAACGCTGATTATCGTTGGCGCATCGGGCGTGACCGGGGGAGTCGCTCCCGGGGCGAAGCTGCAACCGATCTGCGTTGTCCCATTTCCCCAGGCGCCCATGTCCGTGGGAGTTCCGCCCGTCGTGCCGTTGCTCGAGCCGCGACCCTTGCACGGGCTTCCTGACTGTAGTTGATAATAGCTCGGGCCCGTTCCGCTCGCCACGAAAGCCGCGAGCGCGCTTAGTGAATGCCCGTCTTTGCCGACGCAGCCCGAAGGCAGCGCGGCTGCCCAGGATCCGATCGACGTATAGACCTTCGGAGGATTCTGTGTGCCATCGGGGGAGAGACCGAGCTGCGGAGAGGCTGCATAACAGTTGTAGTCCCACAACGCGGCGGCACTTGTATTCGTATTCACATCTCCGCGATACCCTGTCGAATTGCGCTGAATGATGTTGTTGTAGAAGCTGATCGGTACGCGCGGCGCCCATTCGATAAAAGCCCACAGTGGCGAAATTGGGGATACCAATTAAGGTATTGTTGTACCAAGTCTGATTGTTCGAAGACGCTGGGAAATTCCCAGTGTTGATCAGCGCCGCGCCTACCGGGTAGTCCGAAATGACAATGTTATGATGCGCGGTGTCGGTAGTTGATCCACCGCCATCCGAATCCATTACGATGCCGCCTTGGGAAATCGGCGCGGCCAGCGTCAAGTCGACATAATTATAGCAAACGCTGTTGTTGAAGTTTGAGGCGTTCTTATTGACGATCCCGGCATACATGCCTGGGCCTGCTGCGATCACGGTGTTGAACTGAGCAATCGAGTTCTGCGAGGTCCAGAACTCAATCGCATCTCCGCGCGTTGTCGAATCCGCGATGTCGGTCAGGTAGTTGTTCTGAACGATGGCCCCGTTGGCAGAGTAAATTGTGATGCCCGTGGTGTTAGCGCCCGCCAAGGTGTTTGTGAGCGCATGGACGTAGCAATTTTGGACGACGATGCCGAGGGATAAGGGCCCGCTGTAACCCCCATAGGCACCCGTTTGATAGCCCAGGGAGACGGCGCGGTTGAAGCAATTCTTGATCTCGAAGCCGTCGATCGTGATGTACTGACATCCAGATCCAACGTTGCCGATCAATGGTTGGCCGTTGGGGTTATTGGAAGCATTTGCCCCCGCATCCAGAATCGCCCCGCGGGGGGTCGTGGATTGGATAACGGTGGGAGCACTTGCGCTGCCCCCCGCAATGAAGAAAGCAGGACTTGAGAAGCTCCCCGTATAGCTTCCCCCGCAAAGAGCAAGACAGTTATAGGTGCCTGGCAGCACCCCGACGCGCTTGCCGGCATAGGTTGACTGCTTGGTGTTGATGGACGTTAAAGCCCATGGATTGGTTTGAGTACCCGGATTGCTGTCCGACCCGGTCGGTGAAATGTAGTAATCGAACCCGGAAGACTGTGCCCTCGCCGAACGCGGGTACAGCGGTGCAAGAATCGTGGCGCCGAAAACTGCACCGCCGAGGCCGAGAAACTGCCGGCGCGAGCCAAGAACCGATCCGTTTGGATGACTGACGAGAACTTTATTGCGACGCATGCACGATGTCTCCGGGCGGCGATCAGCGTACGCCGCCAAGGCTGCTACCAAGAATGCGCATAGAATACCAATGCGTCGCGCGCAAAGAAGCGCCTAGAATGTCTGCGATCTGAGACAAATCGCATGTTTGCGAGCGCTTTCACTGCCTTTAAGGTAGCACCTTGACTGTCTGCAATCTAAGACAGGCCGCCTGATTTGAGATCGACTTCACTTATGTTTGTCCAGACGGCCAGCAAGCCGCTAACCTCGACTTACGAGCGGCCCCCGCACACCGCGTTCTCTTTGCCGACCACCAGGCACGCAAGACCAATCTCCAACACCCGTGCGACCGTTTCGTAGTGCGGTTCGATGCCACGGAAATGGCGGTCAAGGAGCCGCCCCATGCTTGCGTGATCGAACAGCCCGCTGGTGCGTACGGCCTCGCTCATGAAGCAATCATTTGTAAGCTCCCGCAGATCCTCCTTGAGCAGTGCTGGCCAGTCCGCCAATCCAAAAGGCGGCAGGGCACGGCGCAGGCCTCGGATCGCGGGGAGCGCGAGCTTGCTCACGCCGGCGCTCGCGATGGTTGGCAGCGCTGCAAGCGCCCAGCGCGCTGACCAGCCCCCGCGTGCCAGCCAGCCCCAGTTGATCGCAACGTTGTCTGGGCGTGCAGCGGAATTGCGCAAGAAACTGCGCTGAAAGGACTGTTTAACGGGCGGCCCCGCAAGTCGGTGCCGTAGATCACGTTGTCGAATGTTGCGCGCGGTCGGCGTGCGCAACTCGTCAAGGCAGGCAAAGAGCTCAGCGGCGAGATGTATCAAGCGGCGATCGGCATACGGCGTGAGTTGCACAGCGTACGCCGAACCCAGCACGTAGTTGGGGATGGACCAGTAGTTGACTTCTTCCGTGAACAGCGTGCGCGCAAAACCTCGCGCACGCATACGCGCCACGTACCACGGCCTAGCGGGTCGCGCGTCAAGCGCGCGCCGTAGTTCCGTTGAAAATCCCTCAGCCGGGTGCACGCTGGCGCTCACGCTCTCGACACCGCCTCTGCCCACCTGATTGCCGAGGTTGCCCGAGATGCGACTGCGAAAATTGCTTCCCATCTGCTCATAGAGATAAAGATCAACGCTCTGCGACAAAGCAGCTACGCCTAGCGTCAAGTCGGCGGCTCTGACGACGCGATCGGCGAGTCCACGGCGCATACCATCGCCCGTCAGAATGATGCTGTGCTCGATCCCGTGGGCTTTACAGAATGCGGCAGCAAGGCGTGCGTCGAGCGAGGAGCGCGCAAGCGCGAGTGTGACGCAGGGCACAGATCGGTTGGCACCAAGCATCGCAGCGGCGACCGCGCGCGAGTCAAGGCCGCCGCTCAAGCTCATGAAGGCCGCCCGCGTATCGATGCGTCCCGCGGCACGCGCGAATGCCGCGATCTGTTGCTCGACAACTGTGGCCGGATCCGCGGTGCGGCTGGTGAAGTCCCAGGCAGCCAATGCCAGTGGCTCAATCTGCACGCCCGCGTCTCCGAGAATGACGCGCGACCCGGGCGGCGCGAGGCGCAGCTCACAGCAAAGCGTACGATGGTCAATTGGATGGCCCCAGCGCAGTACATCGGCGACGCCCTCCGGATCGAGGCGCCCGAGTCCCAAACCGTGGGCGCGGTCCGGACGCAGGGGTGCAGCGAGCGCTCTGCCGCGCGGCGTTTCCAGGATGAATAGCGGCGGCAGGCCAATGAGCGAGGTTGCACATTGGACGCAACCGAGACGTAGGTCGATGTCCACCTGCAGCAGGTTGGCGTAGCATTCCATAAGCTCGGTGGATTCAAGCTGCGATTCATCGCCTATCAGAAGGCGCATCTGCCCGCGCTCAGCTTGCACGCGAAGCGCAGATAGGTCTGCTGAATCGCGGGCCTCAATGATGACTTCGAGCTCGCCTGTGGAGCTGGCAAGTCGCAATACGCGCGCTGCAGGGGCGCTGTCTTCGCATCGCCGAGAATGCTGTCCGCTGCCACTAAAACTCGCCGCGGACAGCCGTTTTACGGCGATCGGCTGCGGCGGCGCAGAGGCAGCAACGGCGTCGATTGAAGTCATTCGATGGATGCTAATATGTCCGGGTGCACTTCTAAACCCTTGAATGCAGTGATTTGGCTTTTCGATCGCAGGGTGAGGGAGGAATCGTTATTTGGGAATCATAGAGTGGGCGCAACGCAGACGATCGCCGCTGCAGCGGCGGGTATTCGCCATGCTAAAGGCCGGCTCAACATTCAGTGTACCGTCCATACCGCTTCTGCATGCCTTCTTGCTCGGGGAACGGCGCTTCCGCAAGGGACCACTGCGCTTTCTTGCAAGCAAGCTCTACTATGAACCGCTACTGAGGTTGCACTGCGAGTCCGTGGGCAAAGGACTGCTGCTCCATGAAGATATGCCAAAAATACTCGGCAATTTGCGTGTCCGCCTTGGAGATCGGGTGACACTATCGGGCGCTCAGGTTTGGATCGGGGCCGGCAGCGGCGCAGTCAGGCACCTAGACATCGGTGATGATTGCTACATCGGGCACAGCACGGAGCTTATCATCGGCGAGTCGATCCGGATCGGCCGACACGTGCGTATCGCCAACCGCGTCATTCTGAATGGCTACGATGGTCATCCACTTGACCCACTCGCCCGCGCACGCAACGATCCCTTGGACGCAGATGGTATGGGTCCGATTGCAATACTCGATTACGCTTGGATCGGTAATGACGCGACTATCCTGAAGGGTGTGACAGTCGGCCGCGGTGCCGTGGTTGCTGCATGCGCCGTTATCACCAAAGACGTGCCGGAGCTCGCCATCATGGCGGGCAATCCCGCGCGCGTAGTACGGCAGCTGCCGGCGCCTGATGGTTGGTAAACGCGTCCCTGCGCGCGCGCCAAGTTCGCAGCCTGCAGCATCACCTGCGCTGCCGTCAGACGGATTTGCAACGTTGAGCGCCGTTGGCCGTCTGCCCGTTGAGCGAGAAGAACAGCCGAGCGTTGCGGCGCGGTGCCTGGCGGTCTACGTGGTTATTTCCGTGGCGCGCCTGCCGGAGCTGTTGCCGTTCGCGCACTCCTGGCCCTTGGCCAAGGTCGCCTTCGCGGTCGTGCTGATTGCGGCCTTCCGCGGCCGTGCTGGCGTTTCCGCGGTGCGCCTCTGGAGTATTGACCTTGCGCGTGCAGCAACTTTCTTTGCGGCACTTGTCATTGCTACTGTGACCTACTCCGTCTGGCCTTCTCACAGTTTGAGCTTCATTGTCGGGACTTTCTTGACAATCATGGTCGGCTTCTTTGTGTCGATAAAAGTATTGGCTCGCTGGTGCGACATACGGGTGGTCTTGAAGGCATTCGCAGTAGTGGGTCTGATCCTCGCTGCGGAAGCGCTGGCCGGATACTCGGGCGGCCGAGCGGCCGTGATATCCAGTTACGACACCAATGATTTGGCATACGTGCTAATGGGGGTTTTGCCAATAACCTTGGCGTTTGGTGTCATCGCCTCCGGTGTCGCGCGCATTTGCTGGTTTGGCCTCGCCACCATTATTGTGACCGCCACTCTTCTTACACAATCCCGCGGCGGTTTTCTCGCACTGGTGAGTGTGGTGCTGATGCTGGTGTGGAAGCCGTTGCAGTTTCGTAAGCCTGATGCGCGCGCGCGTGCGGGGCTATGGGCACGCATGCTCGTGGCGGTGCTACTGAGTGTCGTCGCATGGACACAGCTGCCCGCCAGCGCACAACACCGCCTCGGCCTGCTTATCACCCTGCAGCAAGACTACAATACGAATTTGAGCGAGAAATCCGGTCGCTCGGCGATTTGGACGCGCAACCTGATCGCGGGTGTCGAGCGGCCTATTGGCTACGGCGCCGACACCTTTGCCTATGTCGACGGCACACTCAGCGGTCGTTATATGGCCCCCCACAACAGCGTCATTGAGACCTTCGTCGAGCTCGGGTTAATTGGGCTCGTACTATGGCTGCGCCTATGGATTCTGAGCTGGCGCAGCCTCACGCCGCCTCCTGCCGCGGCAGCCGAAGACACCGGCACCGCGCGGCATCACTGGCGTGAGAAAGTAATCTTCGCGCATGGCATACAAATAAGCTTGGTGGCGCTGTTCATATCTGGTTTCTTTCTTTCCCAAGCCTATGCGCTCATTCTTTGGCAGATCTTCGCCGTGTGCGCGGCGACCGGCGTGCTATTTAGGACGTCTGTTGGTAATGCAGCGGCGTTGCCGCGTCGGCAACATCACAAAGGGCGGCAGCAAATTTTGCGCCGATCGCATCGAACGAGTATCTATTGACCGCTAACTGTCGAGCGGCCGCGCCGATTTCGCGCCGCCTCTCAGGGTCGCCAAGCATTTTTTCGATCTGGGTGACGAAGTCGCTGGGGGTTTCGGCAAAGAGCACATCAGTACCGGGCGTGACAGCGATGCCCTCGCAGGCAACAGCGTGCGCGATAATGCATTTCGCCATGGCTAAGGCGTCAAGAATCTTAAGCTTGGTGCCCCCACCGTCGCGCATAGGGCAAACGTATAACGCTGCGCGCTCGATTAGGGGACGAACTTCAGGTACAAAACCGTGCAGAGTGACACCTGCAGAACGCGCCGCAAGCTCTTTCAGCGAAGCGGGTGGCGCGGCGCCTACGACGTCGAATGTAGCCGACGGATTTCTTGCCCGCAGCGATGGCCAGACATCCCGGAGAAAGAAAGTCACCGCGTCGATGTTAGGATACCAGTTCATCGTGCCGACAAAAGCCAGAGAATTAGGTGTCTGCGCGAGGCCCGCGGGCGCAAAGAACTCCGTATCTACTCCATTGGGAATGGCCAGGAAATGTGCCCGTGACATCGTTTGCCGCAGGCGTATGGAGTCCAATTCCGAGCAGGTGATGTGCAGGCAAAACCAATCGGCGATGCGGCTCTCAAAGCGCGCCAAACGTCTGGCCTCTTGCTGAAAATAGAGCTTCTTCAGAATATTGGTTTCGTGACTCGCTCGCCGGAACAGCATGTGCGACTCAGCGTTGTGGTGACCAAGAGTAAGTGGCACATCCGCCAGTAGCGGGCGAAAGGTGGCCAGACTTAGACTATCGAAATGGGCGACGTCATAGCGCCTACCGTGGATGGCGCGGGCGATCTGATCGCGGGCGCGCGGGCTGTCGAGCCAAGATGCCATATAGCCGCCGCGGCAGAATAGGCCTTCCCAAGCCGTACGCAGCTTGCCCAACGACCGGACCGCCTTGTCAATTGGCAAAAATGTGACCGATTGGCAGTGTTTCGACAATTCGCTCCTGCATTCTTCCAGTCCGGCATCGACATCCGCATAAAACGTTGCGAGCAATGGTCTCTGCACAAATGCAATAAGGTCGACTTCATGGTGCTTGGCGACGCCTTTTAGTAGGTAATACGCTCGCAGAAGCACGCCAGCCTTCGGCGGAAAGGGAACGACGTGCGATAGCCACAGAATGCGCATAGCAAGTATGTTTAGGACGCCGGTAACCGGGCCGAACGATAGCACGGGTGGAACGCTCATCGCGCTCTTCTGCCATGCGGATGAGCCGCGTAACCGGGGGTGGCTGCGCCGTTGGCTGCCGGACTTTAGCGCAGTCGGTCGCGTTGACGACGGCGGGCCGCTCGCGGGTGGCGTTTGCGAGCTGTGTACTACAGAATCGGCGCGCTGTTGTTAGGTGGGTCGTTGCTATGACCGATAATGCTCCGGGCGCGTTGGTGTTTGACAGTTCCAGCTTGATGCGCCGCTTTGCTCGGGTGCCCCAGTCCTATTATTGGCTCACTATATTCTTCCCAGGCACGTCGTTGTTGATTCCGATTCAATCTGGGACGAAGCGGCCGGCATTGTTGTGCACTAGCACTCAATGAGGTGCTTGCATGCCGGTGTCGTTCAAAATCGTAACTGCTTACCCGGACTCGCGCCTTGCTGCCGCTTGGAACGAGAGTCTCGATGAATCCGCGTTCGCCTCACACTACACATCGCCGGCGTTTTTCTCCGAGGTCTACTTCCGCAGATCTGCCCCCTTTGCAGTACTGGCGGTAGAGGGCGCGACGGTCCTAGGCGTGCTTACCGGGACGACTCATCGCGGTTTTACGGTCTGCGGTATGCACGCCAGCCCTCAAATCTGCATTCGTAACTCCGCGCCCGAAGACAGGGTGGTCGAGGCATTTGTAGCGGGTCTGCGGGCTCACTTGGCGAAGCCCCAGGAGATGTTGACCGTTTACTCTTGGATGCAGCTTGCCGCCTTCTGCCGTCAAGGCTTCCGGGAGCGCGTCATTGGCGCTCCGATGGCGACGATCTTGCTTGATCTATCGCGACCCGTGGATGCGCTATTTCGTGAGCTCTCAGAGACCAGGCGCAATAAAATCCGCAGAGCGATTAAAGCAGGTGTCGAGGTGACGGAATTGAACGTTGCTGAGGATTTTGACGCGTACTATGAGCTCTACACGCATTGGTGTGATTTCAAGCGCGTTGAGCGTCAGCCTTACGCCGTGCAGCGTGAAGCGTTCGAGAATCGCAACAACCGTCTGATACTCGGCGCGCGGCATGAGGGCAAGATTGTTGGCGTCTCCACGTTTCGATATCGCAGGCCAGGGATCATGGAATATGCCGCAAACGTATCTCGACGCGAGGAAACGCGTCTTCGGCAAAACGATCTACTTCTTTGGAGAGCGATCGAATGGTCGGCTGCCGGCGGATTGCGCTATTTCAGCATGGCTGGCTCGCACTTTTTTCTGCAAAAGTTTGGGGGCTCTTTGCATCCCACGTATCGGTATACCGTCGATCTGACGCGGTTGCGACGTCACCATCTTGCCGAAACCGTGCGCACTGCCGCGATCACGGTCTTTCACAAGCTGCCAAAAGAGATGCAGCAGGCGCTAAAGCGGCTGCGCGGGGCAAGAGCGGAGGGGGAAGAATGAGAGCTTCTCAGTAATGACTTCGAGCTATTCCATGCATTACTCATGGGCTCACTGCAGTGTGCTACTCATGGCACAAGTCATGCCGCGACAGGACAAGGTGAATCCATTGCGCATGCGCGGGCGTGAGCAGGGTCTGACATTTGTTCATCACCAGCGCCATAAATGAGCATGCACGTTGCCAAAGCGCGCGCTGTGCAGGCGCAACCAGGCGTGCGCCACAATGCACGCACGGCTCTTCCTGGCCGTAGGTGCCCCACGGGTTGCCCGCAAGGTCCATCAGCAAAGTTGCCAGCGCATTAGTTGCTCCGCGCGTCTTGCCGACAAAGGAACGCGAGACAACCTGCATTCCGGGAAAAAGCGCGAGCAAACTCTCCTCGGTAAAACTGTGCAGGTGCCCCCAGGGAGGGCTGATTTTTCTGCAACTACGACAGGTCATGCGCCCCTCTCTAATGTCTTGCTTGAATGGAACGCCGACGATGATCTCAAATTTCGCAATCCTCTTAAGCTCCGCGCACGCTTGCGCGACGTTGGGAATATGCTCGAGTACTTCGGCACAAAACACACAATCGAAGGACTCGTTTTCGAAACTCAATTGCGTCACGTCGCCGGCAACCGTTACTACGCGCTCGATTTCGAACGTCGGCCGCTGCAAATCGAGCGCCGTGACCGTGCGAAAATGCTGTGCCAACAGGCGCGAAAAATGCCCGTCACGCGCGCCAACGTCGAGCACGGTCTGTCTATGTTTCGGCAAGATGCGCATCAGATCCTGGGTCCGTGCCTCCTCGGCGGAGGAGTGGCGGTATGCCATTAAGTCGATTTCGTCCATGGATGCTTCGCGCTACGAGTGCCTTGCCATGGTTGCAGCGAGTAAGGTGCCTCTGCGCCCGTGAGGTGGGCGCCGCCTCAGCGCCGGTAGTCCTGCGGGTGATTGACATCGGGGTGGGTGGGCACGTTCGCCCGCGCCCACAGGTTCTGCAGCCGCCGCGGCAGCTCAAGAATCCCCGACAGTGCTGCGTCGACCTCCAGGTCCGTGCGCTGCTCGAAGTCGAGAAAGCGTGCCAGCCGATAGGGTTCGGCGCCAGCGCGATTCAATCCCGGCTCGCAAGTCGTGGCGCTGCGAATCCCCAGGCTGCGTAATGTAGGCCAAAACGCCTCACGATAGACGCCACTCGGATAACACAGATGATCGCAGCGCTTGCCCGTCGCAGCTTCGAGCACTGCCCGGTTCTCCTCGATCTCACGGCGCAGTGCTTCGGGCTCAAGCGGCATGAGGTGACGGTGGGTGTGTAGCTGGACGTCGACGCCGAGATCGGCGAGCTCACGAATCTCATCCACCGTGAGCATCGACAGACGTCGTTCTGCTAGTAATTTGTCATAATCTACCCCGAGTCTTCTGCCGAGCTCACGACAAAGCTCTATGCGCTCAGCCTCCGCCATGTGTGTCTCGCCATCGACGATGAGCGACCATATGACGCGCTCTCCAGAGGCGCGATCGTTCAGATTGAGCACTTCCGGCCACGCGCAGCGCGCGTAACCCGCCAGGCCCGCGAGCCGCAGCTCTGTGCGTCGCGTTTTGAAAAACAGATAGCGAACGGCGTGGCTGAAAATTGGGGTCTTTTTTACGACGTAGTAAGTCGTTACGTACAGTGTGATCGGCAGCCCGAATTTCTGCATCAGGTCGCGGCTGCCGGCAAGGTTGCCGTAAAAGCCGTCATCAAAGGTGATGACGAGCGGCAGCCGCGGCAAGCGATTCGTTGCAAGCGCCTCGACAGCGGCGCCGAGAGACATGACTTCGTAGCCGCGGCGGCGCACGAGCTCGAAGCGTCGCCGGACCGTTTCAAGCCGCATGAAGAGGTCGGAGGAATACTCGATGTCATCCTCGTCGCCAAATCCGTGGTAACAAAGGATACGCAACCGATGGGTTGTCATGGCGCGGGCGAGTGCAAACAGACCAAACGCGCGGGCCACCCTGAGACAGCCGAGCTTGAGCTTTCTTCTCGCGCTGATCACTACAAGGTCCTCTCCCGGATGGGCGGTATGCTGGCGGGGCGCTCCACGTACCATGCTCTTAACGAAGGTGGGCACGTGGGTCCATGCGGTTCGGATAGTCGCGGATCATTAGGCGAGGGGCAGTTAACCCTGTGACAATTCGCTCAGTTTAGACGAATCGCGCAGGCCATGAGGCTCACGACCCCCAATCACCGCGCGCATGGCTGCGATGCCCCTCATCGGACGTTTTTTCAGAAACGCGCAGACCTCAGAGGCGCACAGCTGCGCGCGGGTCCAAGCAAGCCCACGACTGCGGGCGCATCGCACGGCGCGGGAGGGCAAGAAGCCCTAGAGCGCGCCGGCGGCAACGCATGGATCGCGTGCGCAGGACTCATCGACTCGGAGTTGGCTGATCGGCGCAAGCCATTGCCAGCGCCGTGACGGCTTTCCTGCTTGAGGGGTGTGTGCTCTGGCAGGATGGCAGACTCGTCACTGTTTCTGGCGATTGGTAGGGAGTCACAGGGGTGTGTGGAATCTTCGGAGCCCTCGGGGCACACGACATCGAAGCGGCAGGCTGGAGCGCCGTGTCGGAGGCTATGGCGCATCGTGGGCCCGACGACCGAGGCCTGAAGGTTTTCACCGATACGCCAGTCGTCCTAGGTCATCTGCGCCTCTCGATTCTCGACCTGTCCCCTCTTGGTCATCAGCCGATGTCTTCCGCCGATGGCCGATACTGGATCGTCTTCAATGGGGAAATCTATAACTTTCGAGAGATTCGGCGCGAGCTCCAAGCGCGCGGTTATGCATTTCGTAGCGAGTCGGATACCGAGGTTATTTTGGCGGCGTATCGCGAGTGGGGTCTGGATGCCGTGACCCGCTTTCGCGGCATGTTCGCCTTTGCACTTTGGGACGCTCAGGCACGAGTCCTGCATCTGTGCCGGGACCGTTTCGGCGTCAAGCCGCTGTACTACGTACATGACGGCAAGCGACTCGTATTTGCGTCGGAGATCAAGGGGTTGCACGCCGCCGGTTGCACCGGCAGCGCCATCGACCCCGTGGCCCTGAGCGAGTACGTTCAATATGGGTATGTGTGCGCGCCGCGCAGCGTATTTGCGTCCGTACGATCCGTGCGTCCCGGAACCATTGTTAGTTTTGGCGAGGATTTGCACCGCGTGGAGCGGGAGTATTGGTCGCTCCGAGACTTGTTTGGCGCCGATGCATCCGCGGCGCTGCGGCGGCAGCTGCAGGCGCTACCTGAAGAGGCTCTTCTTGACCGTGTTGAGGATTCACTGCGCGTCGCCTTCGAGTACCGCATGGTGGCCGACGTACCGGTTGGACTTTTTCTGAGCGGAGGCATCGACTCCTCACTCGTTGCCGGCATTCTCGCGCGTCGCTCGGGCGTAAAACTTCGCACCTTCACTATCGGTTATGACGCGGCGGAGTTCGACGAGACGCAATACGCGCACCAGGTCGCGGCGCATCTTGGCGCGGAGCACACGCAGTTCGTCGTCACCTCCGGGGAAATGCTAGGGCTCATCGACCGCAGTGTGGACATCGCTGACGAGCCGATCGGGGATAGCTCGCTGCTGCCGACATTGATGGTATCGCAGCTTGCGCGGCGCCACGTCAAAGTTGCGTTATCTGCAGACGGGGCAGATGAGCTGTTTGGCGGTTATGCGCGCTACGACGTGTGCGGGCGCTATGTGGACCGACTGGGGGCCCCAACGCGTCGGGTGCAATGGCTGGCGGCAGAGGTTCTGGAGCGCCTGCCAATCGATTGGGTATCCGGCGCATATCGCCTCCTCAAGGGTCGCGGGAAGCAGTTCGCGGCGATCAGCGACAAGCTGCGCAAGTTCGTGCGAATGTCGCGGACCAAAGATGCCTTTGATGCCTATCAAGAAGCTGTCTCCGAATGGCCTGGGCCGGCACGGGCGGCGCTTGGCGTGCGCTCGGCCGTCGCCGAAGCTGAGGCCCGTGGGACATTCGCGGCGGCGTCGACCATCGATGCGCGAACCGGCTTCATGTATTTCGACTCCTGTCGTTACCTGCCCGGGGATCTGTTGACGAAGGTCGACCGCGCCTCGATGGCCGTCTCGCTTGAGGCTCGTGAACCGTTCCTTGATCACGAGATGGCGCGCCTTGCGGTCGCACTGCCGACTGAATGGAAGGTGCGCGGTGCGCGCAACAAGTACGTCTTGCGCCGGCTTCTCGAGCGGCATTTCCCGCGCGGCCTGTTTGACCGGCCCAAGCACGGTTTTTCCGCGCCCGTGGGCCAATGGTTACGCGGCCCGCTACGGGAAATGTTGCGCGCAGAACTCTCGCCGGAGCGCGTGCGCAAGTTTGGACTACTCGATCCCCAAGAGGTTGCGCGGGTGGTCGATAGCTTCCTGGCGGGTCAGAAGGGCGGCTCGGCCGCCGGCCTCTGGTTCTTGCTGCAGCTACAGCGCTGGGCAGGTCGCTGGCTCGTGCCGGCACGCAGCGCGTCTCACGGCCCCGGGGCCACGGCTGATCTGATCGCGCTGAAGACTTCAACCGGCACCGCCTAGAGATCCCCCAGTCATGTTCGGGCGCGTGGTTTTTTGGCTGTGCAGCGGCGTCATCCTGTACGTGTACTTTGGTTATCCCGTACTGGTTCGCGTCCTGGCTCGCATCGCGCGCAGGACTGTTGTCCGGCGCCCAATCCGGCCGAGCGTGACGGTCGTGATCGCGGCTTACAACGAAGAGCGGGGCATCCGCGCAAAGCTCGACAATGTCATGCATCTCGAGTATCCGGCCGGTCTGCTGGATGTCATCGTCGCCTCCGATGCGTCGGCGGATGGCACCGACGCCATCGTTCGCTCCTACGACTCGTCAAGCGTGCGACTCGTGCGCGTGGAGGGCCGCTGTGGCAAGACTGCCTGCCAGAACATCGCCATGCAGAGCGCAACCGGCGAGATCGTTGTATTCACCGACGCGACGACGCGAATCGACTCCCATGCCTTGATCGCGCTCATGGCGAACTTTGCTGATCCGTCTGTGGGCTGCGTCGCCGGATCGCTCGTGTACGAGACCACAGGACACAACCGGACGGGGCAGGGGGGCGCGGCGTACTGGAGTTATGAGCTTGACCTGCGGCGCGGGGAGAGTGCCTTGGGCTCGCTTGTGGGCGTGAGTGGTTGCCTATATGCCGTGCGGCGCTCGGCGTATCGGCCGATTCCGCCTGAACTCATCAGCGACTTCGTCATCGCCATGCGTCTCTACGAACAAGGCTTGCGTACGGTTCTTGAGCCGGCGGCAATCTGTTTCGAGGAGACGCTCGATCAATCGCACCAGGAATTGGCAATGCGTGTACGGGTTGCGGTCCGCAGTATCAACGCTCTCATCGCTGAGCGACGCTTGCTGAACCCAATCCGCTTTGGTGGCTTCTCCTGGCAGCTTTGGTCGCACAAAGTGCTGCGCTACGCCTCGCCGTTTGTCTGGCTGATTGCCTTGGTCACGAGCCTCGCGCTCGCGCAAGATCCCCTGTACCTCGGGTTGTTCGCGCTTCAGCTGCTGCTCATCGCAGCGGGCATCGCCGGCGTTTTGCTGCAGGCGCGTGCGCAGCGCCTCGGGGTGCTCACGAAGCCGTACTACTTTCTGCTGACGAATGTAGCTTCGTTCTTGGCGACGTTGCGTTACCTCAGAGGCGAACGCATCGTGACTTGGAAACCGATTCGCTGATGGACGTCCAAGGCTCGCGCCACTATCCCTGCCTGGACGGGCTGCGCGGGATCGCGATCTTGCTCGTGATTCCCCACAACGCCAACATCGTCGCCCCGGTGTTGCACGGGCCGCTTGCCGTGCTGACTCTGCTCATCGACAGAGGGTGGGTCGGGGTCGAACTCTTTTTTGTGTTATCGGGATTTCTGATTACCGAGCAGCTTTACTGCTCGCGCCATGCCGCGAATTACTTCGCGGGGTTCTATGCGCGGCGAATGTTGCGGATCGTCCCATTGTTCCTTGTGGCCGTTGTGCTGGCTCTCTTGCTCATGAGGGTGCTGGCTGGCGGCGGCCACTCCTGGATCGACACGCCTGCCTGGGTTCTGTGGCTAGGGCTTTTCGTCGTCAACTGGACCGAGCCATTTGGTCATGGCATGCCGGGGTTCCCGCAGTTCTGGTCGCTCGCGGTAGAGGAGCAGTTTTACCTCGTGTGGCCAATCGTGGTGCGCAATTGCGCGTCGCGTCTGTGGGCGGTAGCAATTGTACTTGCCGTGCTCTCTTTGGGCGCGCGTGCCCTAATGCGCCTCGCCGGAGCGATTCCTGACACGATTTACATGTGGACCATATGTCGCATGGACGCACTGGCGTTTGGAGCCATCGCTGCGCTTCTCGTGCAGCGTTGGCGCGCGCGCCAGCGGGTGCCGCGGCCGTGGCCCTGGGTTGCCGGTGCATTGCTTATTGTGGCCGCCAGTGCGCTGCCCACAAGGCTCTTCGCGAGCGGTACCGGGGCTACCCAGACGCTTGGGTTCACCTGTCTTGGATTGGCATTCATGCTGCTCCTTCTCGGAGCCGTGGCGAACGATTTGCGCCATGCCCGCGTTCTTGCCGTACTGCGTTCGCGGTTGCTTGCCTCCGTGGGTCGGTACAGCTACGGCATGTACGTCTTTCACATGTTCTTCGTAATTTTTGGCGCAGCCTCGCTTATCCGTCTTGCCGACGCTTTCGGACAGTTGCGCATGCTTGTCTGCGCACTCAGCGTGATCGCCTTGAGCTATGGGGTAGGCTTTATGTCCTACCACTTGTACGAGAAGCACTTTCTACGGCTCGGGCGACGCTACTTCGCGCCGCAGCAAGGCGCGCTCACATAGGTGCGCAAGGATTGACGGCGCAGAGACTTTTAATCGCCGCAGCGCGCCTCAGATATCTTCGAGCGCTGCAGAGAGCGGGGAGAAGACAAATCCCCCACTTGCCGCAAACGTGAGCACCATCTCGATGCTAGCGAGAAAGGTTTCCAAGTCCGCGGCGCTGCTCACATACGGACTCCTGCCGGGAAGCAGCGTCGTTGAGTGAAAAGTCATGTTGAGATCCTGGTATCCGCGGCGCAGGCAGATCCTGGCCAACGCCAGCATGTCTTTACCGCTGCTCAATTCCGGTGACAGCCAGCGCAGATTTACAATTCCGGTGCGTTCCAGAATGCCACGAACGTGCAGTCCGGACGCGAGGCGCCCCAGTCTGAGCACGCGACGACACAATTTATAGTTGCTCTGCAGAAAGCCCACGGTTGCCGGCACCTCCAAGAGACATCCATCGTGCGCGACCGCGTGAACTGCGTCGGGGTTGAATTGGTAGGGGTAATCGGGCGCTTCGCGGTAATCCGGCCCGGCACTTGGCGACCAGTCAACAAATGGAGTGACGGAGGTGTCGATTCGAAACCCCAATTCGTGAATAGCGGCGGCGACCAGGGGACTGAAGCCCCACCTGCCGGCGCGAAAGGAGCGAGGTGCAACGCCGATGGACTGCGTGATTTGGTTTTGCAGGACGCCGATCTTTTTGGTTACGGTCGAGTACGGCAGATTATTGAGCATGGAATGCCGCGCGTTAATCTCTTCCTCAAAGGGGGGCGTGTTCCAGGGGTGGCAGTGGGCGCCAATTTCGCACCGCTGCCTTGCGAGGATGTCAAGAAATGTCCCGCGAGCAACCTCGCTTGTTACGATTGGATAGGTGAGGAGGTAGGTCGGAATCGCGCCGTAGCGATCAAAAAGCTCCTGCAAGCGGGGAATCTGGCCGATATTCTCGACTGAGAATCCAGATGATCGATACTGGCCCCAATCATCCTCTTCGGTATCGATGGTTATAAAGAATCTGCCCATCACACTTACATCAATCGGTCGGCTTGCAGACCACAGTCATTACACTTCCTTTCTGTCAAGAAGCATACGGCATCTGAACATCTCCTTGTAAAGCAATTACTTGTGCGCCGGGAGACCGGCAAGGAGTAGGCGGTGAGAGTCCGCCGCGATGAAGGAGTAGCGATCCGCATTGGCCCCGAGCCGTGCGCCGTCATCCGCGAGGGCGGCGGTGAAGCGTCGGCAGGGGAAGGTATAGGCCAGCCATTGAGCCGCGTAAGTGATTATCTCCGGGGTGTCGACGCCGTAAGTAAGGCGGAAGGCAACATGGAGGGGCGCGCCATCGCGAGTGTCCCTCTGACCCCGCGTGGTCTGAGACCCTGGCATGTACGGAAGCTCCTTGTACGGGAACCGGGAGATCTCCAGCTTGATCACTGGCGACATCAGGCAGTGGTCCGCATCGGGAAGGCGAGGAGCCGTAGCCGATGATGCACGAGCCGGAGAAGTCAGACCTCTCCACAGTAGCGACGAAGCCGGCGAACAACTCCGAGGGATCGGAGGCGGAGTCGGTGGAGCGAAGGGAGGGGGCCGAGGGGAACACGATCAAGCACCGCACGCACCGGACACAGAGCCGGGCAAGTGTGTATTCGGGACTTGAACGTGTACGAGAGCGAGCGAGGACAGAGAAGAAGGGACGGTTCACCGCTTTGCTGCACCATGTGGATGTTGATCTGTTGCGGGTAGCGTTTTCCTGGCTCAAGCGGGATGCGGCGCCTGGAGTGGATGGACTGACGTGGCGGCAGTACGAGCAGAAGCTCGAAGGTAATCTTGTAGATTTACACGCACGCATTCACCGCGGTGCCTATCGGGCGCTACCTTCACGGCGCAAGTTCATCCCGAAGGCGGATGGACTCAAGCGGCCTCTGGGGATTGCGGCGCTGGAGGATAAGATCGTCCAGCGTGCGGTGGTGGAAGTGTTCAATGCGATCTACGAGCAAGACTTTCTGGGATTCTCGTATGGATTTAGACCCGGACGCAGCCCGCATGATGCGTTGGATGCGCTCGCTGTCGGGATCACCCGTACGCAGGTGAACTGGATTTTAGACGTCGACGTCCGAGCCTTCTTCGATACGGTCAGCCACGAGTGGCTGGCGCGCTTCGTTGAACATCGGATTGGCGACCCGCGCATGATCCGCCTGATACGCAAGTGGTTGAAGGCTGGCGTGATGGATGAAGGAGAGTGGACAATGAGCGAGGCGGGCACCCCACAAGGGGCCGTGATCTCCCCGACGCTCGCCAACATCTACCTGCACTACGCCTTTGACTTGTGGGCCGAGCGGTGGCGAGACCGCAATGCCCAAGGCAACGTGATCTTGGTGCGCTTTGCCGACGATATCATCGCCGGTTTTGAGCACCAGAGCGATGCGGTGCGATTTCTGGAGGAACTGCGTGAGCGATTGGAGAAGTTCGCGTTAACGCTGCATCCGGAGAAGACACGGCTCATCGAGTTCGGCCGCCAAGCGGCCGCACGGCGAGCGGGGCGTGGCCTTGGTAAACCGGAGACGTTCACCTTCTTGGGCTTCACGCATATCTGCGGCCGCTCCCGTCGCGGTTCGTTCTTGCTGCATCGCAAGACACGCCGTGATCGGATGCGGGCAAAACTGCGAGTCCTTAAAGCGCAACTGAAGCGGCGGATGCACGAACCCATCCCGCAACAGGGTCGGTGGCTGGCCCAGGTGGTGCGCGGCTATTTTGCGTACCACGCGGTGCCCACTAATGCCCATCGGCTCAGGGCGTTTCGCTACCATGTCACCGTTCTCTGGCGGCGTACGCTCAAGCGTCGCAGTCAAAAGGATTGGACGACGTGGGATCGGATCTCGCGGCTGGTGGAGGCTTATCTCCCCCGCCCGCGTATCCTTCATCCTTGGCCCAGTGACCGCTTTGCCGTCAAGTACCCAAGGTGGGAGCCCGGTGCGCGAATCGCGCCCGCCGGGATCTGTGCGGGGGGCGCCCGGTAACGGGTGTCCCTACCGCGATATCGTGTGACACGATCGACTCCGCAATGCGATTCCAGGTCGTTGCACGGCGCTCGGGATCGTAGTGTGAACAGAATTTGTGGCGGCTCTGCGCGATCACTCGCGCGAAGCTGTATCTTGGGCAGACGCGCACGCTCGGAGCAACATCGAGTATGCGAAAATAACGTAACGCTATGCTTCGCGGCAATCCGGCGAGCAGCGGCGCATTGGCGAGGCGCACTGATCGTCATTCTGCACGGCGACGATGTCGCGCGATCATGAACGTCCCTGCGATCTGACCGTTCGCGGTGGCCCAAGAAAATGACCGCAAGGACTCGCAGGCTACCTTGCGCGCGTAAGGCGGCAAGCAGAGCCTGTGCCTTGCGGCCCATCCGTCCTGGCCATGGTGGAAACCGAAGCGTCTCAGACAAATGAAAGCTCAGAAGCTCGTCATTTTGCTTCCAACCTACAATGAGCGCGAGAACATTCAAGCGCTGATTTCTGCGGTACAGCAACAAGTGCGTCTAACGCCGTATGCGGCGCATATTCTTGTGGTCGACGACAACTCGCCTGACGGTACCGGCGAGGCTGTGCGTGCGCTTATGCAAGAAAGCGCCAACCTCCATTTGATCATCGGGGAAAAGCGGGGGCTGGGGGCCGCCTATATCCGGGGCATGCAACATGCTATGGATGTGCTAGCAGCCGACGTGATAGTGCAAATGGATGCCGACTTTTCTCATGATCCCGCCGATCTACCGCGGTTGCTGAAGATGCTCGAGTCGCCCGCCGACTTTGTGATTGGAAGTCGATATGTTTCTGGTGGTTCGATTCCGAGCACATGGGGCTGGCACCGGCGGGTCTACTCCCGGCTGGGAAATCTAACCGCGCGCTATGTCGTGGGTCTTTACCGCGTGCGGGACTGTACGGCCGGCTATCGTGCAATTCGCGCCTCGGTGCTCCGAGAGATTGACCTCAGCAGCTTGCGCGTCAAGGGCTATGCATTTCAAATAGCCCTGCTACATCAAGCTGTAACACGTGGTGTCAAGGTCGTGGAAGTACCGGTTCACTTCGTCGACAGAAAATTTGGAGATAGCAAGCTAGGCGTGCGCGACATCATAGAATTCCTGATCAATGCCTGGTGGATTCGCCTGTGGAGCAGCGGTACTTTTGTCAAGTTCTGCATAGTGGGAGCTACCGGTGTGGCGGTAAACCTGGCGGCATTCTCCTGGTTTCTCGCAATAGGCACGAACCCATTGGTGGCGTCGCCCATTGCCGTCGAATTGTCCATACTGTGGAACTTCATGTTCAACAATGCCTGGACGTTTCGCCATCGAGCGCGCGCGGAGCATGTTGGGATCAGGGGGCTGAAATTCAACTTCATATCCCTGATCGCGCTCGGGGTAACTTTCGCAACGTTTGTTGCTCTGTCGCAGGCATTTCCCAAGTTGCCCCTTCAGGCGGACCAACTGATGGCAATTCTGCCGGCAACCTGTGTCAACTACTTTTTTAATTCGTACTGGACTTTCAAGCGTGATCCACGGGCGGCATAGGGGGCGGCGGTTGCAGCGTCAGAGCTCGTGCGCTCGAACGCCGCTGCGTTGGCTCTCGGACGGCTTGACGTGCGATCGGCACTGAGAGCGAAGGAGCTTTCCGGGGCACAAGAAATACGCCGTTGATCGACGTACGCGCGACCTCGTAATTGTCTGTGATCACGCGATTACATAGCGCCGGAAGCCTGGCGTCGACATTTTTCGGCGGCGCGTACATTTGAATTACACTAAAGCGTGTTCCATCGAATAGGGTCGCGCAGGCTTTAATCGGAATTCCATAGGTCTTCAATTTTTGTCCGAAGTTGAAAAAGTCGAAATTAAATGGCGCTCCCGACCAAAAGCACAGAGACAGACTTTCACAGACCGCGGCGCGGGTGCCGTGCTGGCGCATAAAATCGATATCGCCAGGTGTCGCTTGTCTTCTAGCTGACAAGGCGCGCAAGCGCTCGAGGTTGGAGTGTATTGCGAAGGGCGTCCAGGAAATCAGAATCACGGCGGAAACAAGCACCACCGCTTTTAGATAGAAGTGCTGGCCACGGGGCACTGAAAAATATCCCGCGATCTCTTCAAGCGCCAATCCGGAGGCGAGGCTTGCCGCAATCGCGACATCAAAGTAGGCGTTTGCTTCGACGCCGTCCCCGGTGCAGGCGATCCCTGCAACAATGGCTGCCAGCACAAGATAAAGTCGAGCAAAGCGCGCCGCTTCATGGTTACGCAAGCGTCGCAGCAACACGCTCGACAGGCACAAGATGGGAAACAACGCCGGCAAAACCGCGTACGCCATGAGCACGGAGCGCGCGAGCAGATAACGCCGGGGCGCGCGCAGAACCCCATCGACAAACTCATGACCATAACGAACAAGGCTTGCACTCAGAAGAAGCACTCCGAGCGTGGCCGCAAAGCCGATGCATTTCCAGAGTGCGCGGCGATCCAAACGCGACAGCCATATGATGATTGTCGCCGGCATCGGAATGAGCAAGTGCTTGACCCATAAGCCGAGCATCATCATTGCGGCGGTGCCGGCTAATCGGGGGGTCGACTGAGGGTTGCGCCAAAGAACGAGCATTCCCGTTGTCATAAGCGCATGCCCGATCCACTGTGGATCATCTGTGCCGATCATTCCGTGTGCCAGTGCATCGAGCGTGACAATGAACGCCGCGCCGCTGAGTATCGCTAGCGAATTCCGGACACCAACGCGGCGCAGCCATAAGATGATATTGACGGCGACTAACAGAAAGCTCAGCAGGGCAATGGCGCGCCCGGCCAGGATCGGATCGCCAGTGATCTTGCTGGCGAGGCCGACCAAGAAGAAGCTCGCAGGGGGGTAATTGTTCGATACCAGTGCGTCCATCGGCGGATACAGCTGTCCGCCGGATGAGGCGGTAGCAGCCCAGTAGGCATTCCATCCCTCATTGAAGCTGCGCGGGACACGAAGCGGCAGGTTGGCGATTGGCTCGATTAAATCGAAACATGCAATGGCGACCAGAGTCGCCGTCGCGGTCCATAGGCAACCCGGGTTGATGGCGCATTGCTTGCCACCTGTAGCTGTTGGGGTCTCATGCCTTGGCGACATGGCATCCGTCCTTATATCGCGCGGCTTATGCGACACGTAGCGGATTGACGGTCGCGTTGCGAACTGAGCGAGCGACGTATCACAAGACGAAACCGTAGCCCGTAGGGCGATTGCCGCGCTCGAGGCACCAAGAGGCGGACTGCACGATATCCCCGGCGGCTCCGGCCGCGGAGATGATGCAGGAGATCTCGCGCGCCTCAGGAGGCAAGTTGGCGCTCACCCAAATGCGTTGCCACCCGAGCGCCAAGGGATCTGCGCCCCAATCGGCGATCGAATCAAAGCCACCCAGTACCGCGGAGACCTGGCGGCCGCGAAACCCCTCAGCAATGCGCACCCAAGCCGAGAATACGAAGCTGCCGCCTGCGCTGATCGGCAGTAGCGCACCACAGATGGCCGCCCGATCAATCTCGCAGTCCAGGCGATGCTCAAACACGGCCCGATCGGTCGGTCCCTGGGCATCGATTTTCCGGCTCATGACGGACTTGTCACCGAACCACCGACACGCGCCGCTCGCAGCCGCACGCGCGAGCAGATTGTCGAGTGCGGCTCTGGGCGGTTCAGCATTTCGCCACAGCCGGTAGGCTTTCGCGCACACCGTAAGCCACTCGGCAACCGGTAGGCGCGGACCGCCGTCGTAGTCGCCGTAGCGGCTTAAAAAGCCAAGCAGCAGCTCATCGGAGACTCGTTCCACCGCGCCGGCGCGTTGGGCGTCGACCGTGACCCAAAGCAGGCAGTTGGCCGGCGCGTAGGTGCGTAGCTGCGCGGCCATGTCCTGCATCACCGCGCGATCTGCCGCGCCCCTCCACACGCACAGCCGCCGTCCGCGCGATAGGTCGCGGATGAGCCGCGTCTTGAGGTAACGGATCTTTTCGATCTGTGCCTGACGGATCGTTTCCGCATCGTCGCGGCCGGCGAAGCGGTCCGTATGGGCTTCGAAGGAGCACCTGCGCGACTTGACCCAGAACTCTCGCCGTGGCTCTACGGGATCGAGCCACAAATCATCGGGCTCACCGAGGTAGTCAAAGCGCACGCGCAGCAGCGCCGCGACATCTTCGGGCTTGCAGGTCGCAAATCGAAACAGACCGAACTGCTCTATGCCGACAGCCCGCTGCTGGAGCACTCCAAAGTCGCAGTTGTCACCGAGTCCTTCGAAGGACTGCAACAGTCGGGGTATGTCGACGCACGACTCGGCGGCGCTCTGTGACTGTCCGGCGGCAAGCGTCCCCGGCAAACGCTCGTTGCCGGCATCGACGGCACTACTCATGGCGTGTCGCTGCAGTGCAGCCTCACGTCGCCGCGCCGCGCCGCGCCTTGCGCGCGAAAGAGCTCAGCGCAACAACCCGCGCACCACGGCGCGCAAGCCTCGCAAGCTGCGCGTGACCACTCCAGCCGCGCGCAGCTTGCGGCGTTCCGCCTGCAGCTCACCCCACCAAAGCGGCACGGTAAGCGAAGCGAGGGCGCGCTTATATTGCGCATCGCCCGCAAGCATGTCGTAGATGGCGTGCCCCTGGCGCGCATTGTAATCAATCAGGAGAGCATGAACGAGTAAGCCAATGGAGTCGCCGCGCTCGGCTGCCGCGTAGTTGATGCCGCTCTGATAAAAAGATACGCGGCCTTGATACACGAAATTGTACAACAAGCCGAGTGTGGTCGCGCCAGCCCTGACGCGCGCCAACTGCACGAGGCCCTCAGCAAAGCAGCAGTCGATCAGGTTATTGTGAAACCGCTCGAAAAAGGGAATATCAAATGCATCACCGTAGCGTTGGCCGCGCCAACGCCTGACGTGCAGCTCCTTGAGTTCTGCAAAGAACCCGTGCGCTTCGCGCACCGTGGCAGGCGCCGTGATTGCAAGCGGCCCAAAGCGCTGTTCGACCGCGCCGAGCGTATGGCGCAGGCGCGTGCGCACCCGCGGTGCAAGAATTGCGATGCAAGAGCTGTTGGCGCTCGCCCGCACGCGGTCCAGATCCACAAAGCGGCCGATATCAAGGCGCGCTTGCCTGAGTGGCATGCCTTTGCGCGCCCAGGCCTCAGCGAGCCACAGCGGCACGCCATCAAGCTGAAATTCATCCCAGTCGTGCGCGCGCGTCGCGAAGTAATCGAGTACCTCGTCCCAGGCGGTATGTTCATGGTCGGTCGTTGCCAACAGCCCGTTATGCTCCGTGCAGATGCTGTCGAAGCGTCGGCTGCCGGTGGCGTTTAGTACCCAGGTCCTGACGGGAATTAGTTTGTGGCGCCAGATTGTGCGTTTAATAAGGATCGCCACCGCGACGGGTTTGCCGCCCGCGGATACGGTCAGCAGCATCGGCTTGATTGCCGGCGGCATACACTGTAACCAGGTACTGATCCACTGCCAGGATAGGAAAAATGAGTGCGGGGAGCTTGTGGCGAGATCTCTCCAGCGCTGCTCGAGAATCCGCCCGTCGGGCAGGGGAGAGATCTCTATCATTATTCGCGGTTATTGCGGCGCCAGGTTGCGGGTGGACCGGGATCAGAATCGTCGATGATTTGGCGTAGCCATTGCTTGAGCACCCGGGTCTCGTCATAGCCCAGATGCCGCTCGGCGTCGGACTCGGCTGCCTTGGCGGCAGCCACCAGCTCAATCACCGCCTGGCGTCCCGCCTCAGTCAAACTGACCGGAACCCCTGGATAGTACGCGCCATGCAGTTTCACAAAGCCCGCAGCGGCAAGCAAGGCGATTTGGTCATAAGTGACATGCGACCCGGTGTAGGCGAGACGGGCGTCGAGTTGTGCAATCGACTGCTGCTCCTCGGTGCTGAGGATGCTGAGTACAAACCAATCGGCCTCCGCCAGTCCGTGCTGATCGAGCTCACGCCGCAGCCGCAGGAAGAGTTGATAGTGGGCACGGCCGAGCAGATAGATCAAGAATTCGGAACTGAAACTGCTGTCGCCAGAGCTCGAGGGTTCCGCCGCGCCGCTGCCACTCTTGCGGGCGGTGATCGCGTACTCGCCGCCGTGGAACACGAGCGGCGGACGGTCGAATTGGTCGAAAGCGATCACGGCACCCACAAATATCACGTGATCGCCGCCTTCGTAGCGATAGGCCGTGCGGCATTGGAAACGCGCCGCACAGCCGTCGAGCAGCGGGATACCGCCCGGCCCGCGCTCCACCGTCAGCGTTGCGAACTTATCGGCGCCGCGGGTGGCAAAGAGCTGCGCGAGGTCATCCTGGGTCGCGGCGAGCACGTGTACGGCGAAGTGCTCTGCGCCGAGAAAGGCCGGCAGGCTCAGGGACTGGCGCGACAGACTCCATAGCACCATGGGAGGGTTCAGTGACACGGAGTTGAAGCTGCTTGCGGTCAGGCCGATGTCCTGACCGCCGCCATCGCGCGTCGTGACGATGGTGACGCCCGTGGCAAAGGTGCCGAGCGCCCGGCGAAACTGCTGCGAGTTCGTGACCGCGGGGAAATTCATAACTTCAGCTATGCCGGAGCTTTTTACATGCTTATGGTTTTGTTGTCACGTTCAATATTAACCCTGGCGACCGCGAAAAAGTACCCACCGTCACGCTGGCGCATGAGCGAGCCTGCGCGCCTCATTCGCTGCGATGCTCACACTCAAGCGCTGCAGGCTGAGGCTAGCGGTGAAAACTATTCGCTGCCGATTTTCTGCGCTTGATGAGCACGCGACTTTGTTTGACGTGCGGTGCGCGGGCGTGTTTGTACAAGCGCGAACTTGACTTCGCGCTGTCGCGAACTGCAGACGTGAGCATTTGACGACAGGTTGCGAAAAATAAATTCGGCCTATTAACTGCCCCTCGCTCGCGCAAATAGACCAGTCAGGGATCAACGTAGATAAAGCATCCGATCCTCAGGCCGGCATTTTGGCGTGCTGCTCTCTTGTGCTGACAGTCGGGGGACTTACACATGCATCACTACGCTAGGCCGAGCCATGCTCGGCGTATCAAATTTGTTGCGTTTGCAACTCTCGTTACGATCTTTCCATTGGTGGTTACGGCTACTGCGCCACCGAGCATCAGCGGCAATCCCGCCACAGCCGTCACCGCGGGCCATACCTATGCGTTTACGCCCACGGCGCAAGGTCCTGCGGGCGCGGCATTGAGCTTTTCGATTGCCAACAAGCCTGCGTGGGCGAGCTTCAGCATTGCCACCGGAAAGCTCGATGGCATGCCGACCAGTAAGCAGACCGGCACCTACGCGGACATCGTCATCAGCGTAAGCGACGGTACCTCAAAGGCCACCCTCGCGCCGTTTTCGATCGACGTCGCCGCATATAAGCAACCTTCGATCAGCGGCACGCCGATGCAGGCGGTCGCCGCCGGTGATTCGTACTCCTTCACGCCGAAAGTGACGCTCGACCCAGGCTTAAAGCCAGTTTTCTCTATCAGCGACAAGCCCAAATGGGCGAGCTTCAGCACGACGACTGGGCAGCTGCTCGGCACGCCCACCGCGGCTGACGTCGGGCCCGATGACGGTATCAGCATCAAGGTGAGCGACGGCACCAGCACTGTTGCACTGTCGAAATTTGACATCACAGTGATGGCAGCCGGCGCCAAGTCTGCCACGCTCAGTTGGAAGGCCCCGACCGAGAACTCGAATGGCACTGCGCTCACCAATCTCGCCGGCTATCGCATCCGCTACGGCACGAACCCGAATAACCTCACGAACACCATCACGATAAACTCGGTCGGTCGCACTACTGAGGTGGTGAGCAACCTGAGCTCCGAGACGTACTACTTTGCGATCATGGCGTTCAACACCCTGGGCGCCGAGAGCAAGTTGTCAAATGTCGTGAGCGCAAGATTCTAGGAAGCTGCGCGGTTTCACACTTGCCGGTGCTATGTTGGCTGTCCGCGCGTGGCGACACGTTGTGAAAGCGCGCGCGGACAGTTAGATTTTCGGCGAGTCAGGTGCAAACCCGTCAGAGGACGGGGGCGCAAAGCCTCCGCTCTTGGAATCGTTTGGCGATCACAAGATAGCGGGGTTGCCGGTCGCGAGACAGCGCGACCGTCATACCCGCAGGCGATCTGCTCGATTCTGTCGTGGCATCGGGGTCTCTTTCTAAGGGGAAGTCATGCAGCAGCTGCTGCGCTTGAGTGCTCTCAAGCGCTGTCTGGCATTGATCGCGGTGAGTGCCGCCCTCGCCGCGTGTGGCGGCGGTGCGTCGCCGTCGCAATCGTTTTTGCCGCAGAGCACCTCCGGAGGCAGCACTACTGATGAGGGCGGTGTCGGGCAGGCGACACTGTCCTGGACGGCGCCGGATGCAAACACCGACGGGACGCCGCTGACGAATCTCGCCGGCTATAGAATTTACTACGGCACAAGCGCGGACGTGCTGGATCAGGTTGTCGAAATCCCGAGCGTCGGTCTTACGACCTACGTGGTCGCGAATCTCGGCGTCGGCACGTACTACTTCTCGATTCGTGCCTACAATTCGGTTGGAGCGGAGAGCGCGTTGTCCAACATCGTGAGCGACACGATCAGCTGATTGCGGGCGATTTTCCCGAATCTGGGCTTCAAGTTGACAGGCTTCAAAGGCGCCCGTACCTTCACGCGCCTGCTCTGTGGGGCTATAGCTCAGCTGGGAGAGCGCTTGCATGGCATGCAAGAGGTCGGCGGTTCGATCCCGCCTAGCTCCACCATAAAAATTCGAGAGTTACGCCTGAGCAGGTCACCCGATTTAGACCCGTTTCTGGCTTGAGGTACACATTGAGGTAGCCCCTCACCGCAAGTCGCTTGAGGCACGCTTGGATCGCGGATACAGCTTAGCTCACGTCCGAGTCGAACGGGGCCCCGCTAAAGCTCTGTGGGGTGGAAGCGGTGACCCTTGCTTCAGTCGCGCCGCAGCGCCCGACGTGGTTCTGCGCGCGGAAGGCTGCGGCAGGCGCGCCCCGTCGCGGCGGCGGCCGGGGATCGGGGCGCGCGCGTCGGTTCGCGATCTCCGAAGCGGAAGTAAAATGCCAGGACCTATAAAAACACCTTGCAAATTTGCCGTCTATTTCCTGATTGCCGCCGCAAGCATCGAGCACGATCACCATCACTTGCGCGATAAGGTTCCCGGCTCGGCCGTGCACGTGCCCACACAGCGCGGCACGGACACCAGCACGGCCACCGCGTAGCTCGGGGGCGCGGCGGCGTCCCCCTTTGGTGAAACCAAAAACCTAGCGAATGTTCTCGGGTATTCGCCAATATCCATAAACTCGATATCGCCACTGGGCAGCTCGAAACGGCGATTAGGCTGCTTCTTGTTGACGGCTGCACATGTTCGCTTCCGGTTGACTCGGCTTCGCAAAGGCGTACAAACAGGAATTTATTTGGCGCGATAAAGGCCAGCTGCAGCTCATGGGAACGTGCCGCGATATTATGTATAACAAATCAGAAACACGAAACAACAGGGGTGGTTTTCGATGAAAACTCTTTTTCAGCCTCATTTGATCTTGATCGGCGCACTTGCGGTTGCAGGCGCAGCTTTCGGTCAACAGCCGCCCGACCTAGTGATAAGCGATCCCCTGGCGAACACCGCGATGGGGACCAACGCGCTGCTCAACGTCAATCTTGACGAGTCAGGCTGCCACAACACGGCAAGCGGTGAGGACGCACTGTATTCAGATACCAGCGGCAGCTACAACACTGCCACCGGGTTCAGCTCCCTCTACTCGAACACGACTGGCAACAACAACACGGCAGCCGGCTACGAATCGCTGTATTTCAACTCGAGCGGCAGTGACAATACGGCCAGCGGCTACCAGGCCCTGTATACGAACACGACCGGCAACGACAATACCGCCTACGGGTACCAAGCGCTCTTTTCCGAGACGACCGGCTCCTACAATTCCGCCTCAGGATATGGAGCGCTGTATTCCGACACGACCGGCTCCTACAACACCGCCTCTGGATATGGAGCGCTGTATAAGAACAGGTCCGGCGCCCAAAACACAGCTTCCGGTACGGACGCGCTATATGCGAACACGTCGGGCCACTACAACACCGCTGCCGGATACTGGGCGCTCCGTTCCAACACGACGGGCGAGTACAACGTGGCGTTGGGGTGGGCGGCGGGTTACAACCTAACGACGGGCAGTAACAACATCGACATCGGCAATCCGGGTGCGTCATCCGACGGTATAGCGGCAGATAGCGGAGTCATACGCATCGGCACGCAGACTCCTACAGCACTCCAAACAAACACCTACATCGCGGGCATCTACAACAACACCTCGGTCACCGGTCTTTACGTGGTGGTTGATTCGACGGGTCAGCTCGGTGTGTTGACAACGCCTCCAGGCGCGGCGCTTAAGACCGCTTACGAGCCGAGACTTCTTAAGGAGATGCAGCGACAGGCTGCGAAAATCCGTGAGCTTGAGCAGCAGATGGCCGAGATGAAAATTGTCAACCAAGCAACGCAAGTCGCGCTACGCAAGCTCCAAACGGAAAATCAGTTTGTCGCGCAGCGCTAAGAGAATTCAGTAATCGCCGGATTGAGCGCCGTGTCGTCGCTCAGCGCGCAAAGCTCGCGCGCACCTCGGCACCCGTGAGCGTGCCGCGTTCATAGAGCTGCCGCGCCAGCGCGAAGAAAATCCGCTCACGGTGTAGCGTAACGAGTTGCACGGCCATCGCCTGCGCACGCTCCAGGACTTCCGCTAGAGCACAAAAAATCGTGGGGGGAGTCTGCGAAGTTTGCGCACTTGCACGCGGCTGCTTCGGTTGTTCGTAGCGGCGCGCCGAGCGGGCAACAAATACCTGCCGCGTTCGAACTCAACCGCTGTGCCCGTTCCCTGTGCTAGCTCCTTGGAGCGCGCGCGTTACCGGGTCGTTGCGCACCTCAGACCCTACCGGGCGCCTCTTGGCAGGGTCTTCGCCATAAGCGGGTGCGGCAGCGGTGAGCTGCTGTCCGGCGAGCCAGGCGTGAACCTCGCTGGCGATCGAAAGGGCGATCGACTCCGGAGTCATGGCCCCGAGGTTGAGGCCGACGGGGCTGCGCAGGCGAGCTTCAAGCGTGGCGGCCGCAGTGCAATCGAGTAGCCGCAACAGCCGCTCACGGCGTGTACGCGGTCCCAAAAGCCCGACGTAGCGCGGAGCGTGTTCTACCGCCAAAACGCCCAGGTAAGCCGCATCGGCGGCGAGAACGTGGCTCATGACGACCGCTGCATGGCAGCGCCGCAGGTCGACAACCGACGATAAGTCCTCGGCGTCAGCGCGTACCATGCGGGCGCCTGGGAAATTGCCACGCTCCAGGAATGCTGCGCGATGATCTGCGATCGTTACCCGCCACCCGAGCGCGCGTGCCGCGGCGACCACGGGTTCTGCATCCGGCCCGGCGCCGCAGATCAGCAGGTGCGGCGGTGGCGCAAGATATTGCACGAAGGCGCGTACGCGACCGTGCTCGCCGCCGACGTCAATGCTGACCGATACGCCGCCCGTGATCGCGCGCGTTGCCGCTTCGATAAGTGCCGTGGGCAGTGGCGCTGCGACGGCATAGGTGCCAAGCGCAAGGGCGGCAGCTTCGTGAATCATCACCAGCGCAGTTGGCTCGTGGCGGGCGCTTGCCTCTGCCGCCAGGGCGAGCGCCCGTGCCGCCAGACTGCTTGATGCGGCCGGCTCAAGCAGCACGCGGATCGCGCCTTCGCATCCGGCACCGACGCCGAACAGCACCTCGTCAGGTCCGCGCATGTCGTATTCCAACGCGCGCGCAACGCGCGTTTCGAGCACCTCGCGCGCGTGCGTCTGCAGGTCCGCCTCAAGGCAGCCGCCGCTGAGCAGACCAATGTGGCGGCCGTCGCTCCTGATCAGCATGCGCGCACCGGGCTTGCGGTACGTCGATCCGGCAGTCGCCACCACCGTCGCGAGCACTCGATCCGCTCCTTCGGCGAGCGCGTGCTCGAGCAGCAGCTCAAGGCTCGTGTCAAGGCGAACGGGAGGAGTCACACCGCCGGGGAAAATATCCGTCATGGACGCGCTAAGGCTTACACGGGCTGTGTAAGAAAGAAGTGTACGCGCCGTGCGACACGGGCGCCCATCGCCGACAAAACTGTTGTGGCTACGCGTCGGTTTGGCGTCGGCCCGATGCGGCGCGGCGCTCGCTGCCGGGCCAGGGCGCAGTCTGCCCCATCCGGTCGGCTGAGCGACGCGCCTTCATACGCCGATCGTCAAAGTGCTTGTAGCTACAGCGGCAAGGACTGACCGTGCAACCTGCGAGCGGCAGTGGCGGAGCCTCGCGCGATAAGAACCGCTGCAAGCGCAACTCACGCGCAGCGCCGCAGCAACTTGCACCGGGCACGATCGAGACGGCGTGGTAAGGATTGGTAATGTGGTAGTGGGCATTGTTATTTGTGTTGCCCCGCTTGGCTTCCTTGCTTCCGAGCAGGCCGCCGAGCGCCGTACAGTCAGCCACGCCATTTCCCGCTCCCCCAATGAATGCTTATTGCGCCAGCGGCTAGTCTACCCCGGCGCGCACGACGAGCGGAACACTCGCGCGCGTTGCATTTGCAGGATTCGGATTATGGTTGCTCGAGCGCGAGGCGCTGACATTTTTGTGCCGCGCTTGCCACAAAGCCTCAGCGGGGCCTTGCGGTCACTTTATGTTGTACTGCTGTCAACCAAAGGGCGCTCAGCGGCGCTTCTGCTAGAATCACATGTAATATTAATGTCGGACTTCGTGGCTACGATGCGACGGTAAGGAGCAGGAGGGGGCGCAAGAACCCTAGTTTGTCGATCGTTTTTACAGTACGCTTAAGGTCCGCCCGAACAAGATGAATCAATGTCTTGAAGAGCAAGGCATTTCGCGCTTGGCGCGGAACTTGCTCCGAATCAAGCCAGGATGCTGCCCTCGCCGGGACACGAACCCATTACTTATGATGCACAGGACACTGTGAGCCGCACTGTTGTATTCAAGCATAGCGTAGCCATTGCGCTGTTGACGCTGGCGCAGGCCATGCTGCCGCCAATGCTTGCGGGCGGCTGCCTGCTCGTGCTCGTGCAAGTTTTCGGCATTCGCGGCGATGAGCGCGACTATCTCGTTCTGGCGGCGCTGGTGGTTGTGCTCGGCGCTTTTCTCTTGCAGCCCAAACGCAGCGCCACGCCACAGCTGATCAGCGGACGCTTGCGTCTTGCCGGTCTCACCGCCTTCCGCTGGGTACTCTTGCTGTTCGTGCTGCTGGCTATCGGCTACGCGACCAAGAGTTCGAGCGGTGTATTCACGGCGCGTGCTGCTGACATGGGCAGTCGCGACACCCGGCATCTTGGTCTTCGCCAACCTCGCGATGCACGAGGCGCTGCGCCGCGTGCTGTCGGATCCTGCGAATGCGCGCCGCTCGATATTCGTCGGCTATAACGAGATCAGTCTCGCGCTTGCGCGTCGCCTGATGAGCAATTCATCGGCGGGTTTGACGGTGTCCGGTTTCTTCGACGATCGCGCCCCGGCGCGACTCGGCTCGACGCCAGGCATACGGCTGTGCGGTGGTCTTAAGGACATCGTGCATCATGTGAAGACGCATGCGATCGACGTGATTTTTGTCGCCCTGCCGGTGAGCCACATCGAACGGGTCAAACTGCTCCTCGAGGAGCTGCGCGACACGACGGTCTCGATCTATTACATACCGACGGTATTCGCGTTCGACTCCATTCAAGGCGGCACGAGCGAGCTGCTCGGAGTGCCCCTGATCGCACTTTGCGAGACGCCATTCCACGGTTATCGCGGGGTGAGCAAGCGCCTCACCGATATGGTGATCGCGAGCGTGACGCTGCTTGTGGCCTCGCCGCTCATGATCCTCGCCGCGGTCCTGGTCAAAGCCACATCGCCCGGGGCGATCATTTTCAAGCAGCGTCGCTATGGACTCGATGGCAGGGAAATCGTCATCTACAAGTTTCGCACGATGACCGTGACCGAGGATGCTGGGCCGATTCGCCAGGCAACCCGCGACGATGCGCGCGTGACGCCCATCGGGCGACTCCTGCGGCGCACCTCGCTTGATGAGCTGCCGCAGCTCATCAACGTGCTGCAGGGGCGGATGAGCCTCGTGGGGCCGCGGCCGCACGCGGTGGCGCACAACGAGCTCTATCGGCGGCTCATCAAGGGATACATGGTGCGCCACAAGGTACCGCCAGGGATCACGGGGCTCGCCCAGGTTCACGGGCTACGCGGCGAGACCACGAGCGTGGAGCAGATGGAAGCGCGTGTGCAGTACGACCTGGAATACCTGCGCAACTGGTCAGTGCTGCTGGATTTTCAGATTCTGCTGAAGACGCTCTCGATCGTCGCGCGAGGGCGCAACGCGTACTGAGCTGACCGACGTTCCAGCGTCGGCGCGCCGCCGGGTGTGTGTTCCCGGATTCGACTGCCTCAATTCCTTCGCATGCGAACGCGCTTGAATGGCGTGTGATGGAGGGCGCAAATGCAGCCAAGCTTGCGTACAAGCTCATTTGTTTTAGGTCGAAAGTCGATATAATGTAATGACTTATGCCTTCTGACAGAGGCACTTTCCAGCATGCGTGCGTCACAATGGTGCGAGCTTTGCGCGTCGGGCGCTTCGCCACTGCATCGGCGGCCTCGCCAAGCGCAGCGCGCCCGGTTTTACTTTGCAGCGCAAATCTTGGGTCAAGCTGAGAAGCGAATTCGTGCAGGATCGGCGCGACACGCGCTAATGTTCGGACCTTATGCCCGTGCGCGCGTTGTACTGATGAATTAAGGTGAAGTGATGAGCGTACCGCCAGAGCCAAGATTCACTAAGATTGTGATACGCATCACGAGCTTACGGACAGTGATCAAACAAGATGACCACAGTCAGTTCGCTGACCCGGCGACATCTGAACGCCGTAACAAGAAACGTTGAGAATGGGGAGTCAATTGAAACTAGCGATCTTAGAATCCTTCGGCATTTGCGTGTCCCGCAATGAGAGGAAACCCATGGTCACGAGCGCGTTTCGAGTGCAGCGATTCCTGAGCGTCGTTGGCTTGCTGGCCGCGGCAGCATTTTCAGCGCCGGGTCACGCACAGGTGGCGCCGGGCGACTACACCTTAAATCCCGGCGATCAGATCGATATCGCGGTGTGGAAGGAACTGGAGCTGACGAAAACCGTCATCGTGCGCCCGGACGGCAAATTCTCTTTCCCACTGGCGGGTGAGATCCAGGCCGCCGGCCGCACCATTGCGCAAGTGCAAACCGAGATAACCGCCAAACTGAAGACCTATATTCCCGAGGCGGTCGTCACCGCAGCGGTGAAGGAGCTCGACGGCTACAAGGTCTACGTGATCGGCCAAGTCAGCAAGCCCGGTTCCTATGTGATGAATCCGCGCATGAACGTGCTGCAGGCGCTGAGCGTCGCGGGCGGCATGACGCCGTTCGCTTCAGCAAATGACATCATCGTGCTGCGCGGCAGCGGCGCCCAACAGAAAACCATGGCATTTCACTACGGCGAAGTGGTGAAGGGGCGTAACCTCACTCAAAACCTACAGCTCGAGGCTGGCGATGTCGTCGTCGTACCGTAAGTCAAACATGCGCCGGGTCGCGCCCCTTGTGATGGGCGGCGTGCTCGCTGCGTTGTACGCGCTGCCCGGGCAGGTTCTGGCGCAGGAAATCAGCCTGGTCCCGTTCGGCAATGCGATGGGTGAGTGGGACAGCAACCGCCAGTTGTCACGTCCGCCGGCCTCCGCCGCGAGCTACGGCGGCATAGTGGGTGCGGACCTGCGCGACTACGGCCCGCGCTCGTTCATGGATCTGACGGCGTCGATTGCTTATGACGACGTTCCACACTTCAATTACGACTGGGTTAATGGCAGCGCGGTATTCAAGTCTGACTTCAGGACCCTGAATGCCGACTACACGATGCTTGCGGACTATCGGCGCGACAGCACGTTTGTGACCGAGTTCGGCCAGGCCAACTTCAACAACTCGCTCACTTTGACGAGCCCGGACACGGTCGCCACTTCGAACGTGACGACCGGCATCACGCGCGAGAGTTACGAGGTCGATCCCGGCTTTACTTACAACTTCACGCCGCGGCTGGATCTGGAAGGTGATTTTCGGGTCAACTCGGTTCACTACAACACGCAGTTCATCGGCCAGCGCGTGAATTACGTGAGCCCCTACGCGGGCTTCACGGTGAACTATGACGTAAGCCAGCGATCCTCGGTCGGTATCGGGCCGTACTACTCGCGCTACGACGAAACGGGCAGCGTAACTTCAACCATAGACGGCGTCACAACGACCGAGTCAGGCACGACCCAAACGGGCGGCGCCGCCTTCACATACAGCTACAAGACCACCGACGTTACTCATCTGTCGTTGATCTTGCGGGCGGAGCGCAACCATATTGAGGAGTCGGGCTTTGCGACCCAGGACGTCACCTCCTGGGGTGTGGAATTGGTCGGCACCCATAAATACCAGGTGGGCAATGTCCAGTTCAGCCTCGGCAGGTTTCTCGAGCCGAGCAGCGTCGGTGGTCGTGTGGCGCTCAACGAGTTTCGCGCCCAGCTGAATCGACCTCTCAGCGCCCGACTTAGCCTTACAGGCGCTTTGCTCGTGTGCCGATATCGAGACCGTCGGCAGCTATCTGTCATCCCTTGAGCCACCCGAGCATCGCGTCAACGCTGAATCGTGGCTGACCTATAACATCACCAAGACGTGGTACGTGACCGGAGGCTACATCTTCGTGCGCTCGCGCGATCTGGGCCAAGACAATCTCGCTTACAGCAATGGCGTGATGCTGACCTTCGGTTATCGCGGCTTGGAGCCGCCTCGTCCGGCGGCGTTGGGCCCGTGAACGCTTCCGCAGCCGGGCGCACCCTCGCCGACTACGGTGGCCTGCTCAGGCGGCGGCGCCACTTCCTGCTCACCATCATTCCGGCGAGCGTGCTGATCGCGATCTTTATCGCCTATGTCCTGCCGCCGCAAGTATCGCGCTGCTGGCACGCTCATGCTGGAGGACTCCCAGCTGCCGCAGAACATGGTGGCCACTGCGGTGACGAACCAGGACGACAATCGCCGAGCGCGCCGCGGAGAGCTCGAGCTGCTGCGCCGCAAGAGTCATGACGAAGCGACAGCCTGCTCGAGGTCGTGAAACAGGTCGATCCATATCCGGATCTAGAAGCAGCTCTCGGCCTCGCAGAAGGCGCATCTGCTTCTCAGAAGACAGCGTCATACGAGCGTGTAGACCCGCATTAACTTCCAGCCGGTTGAGCAATCGAAGGCGTTTTCCATCTTCTATGTGAATCCGAACCCGGAGATCGCCGCCAAAGTTGACCAGAAGCTCGTCGAGCTCTTCGTCACCTTCAATCAGCGCACACGCGCTGAGGCCTCACGCGATGCGTACCAGTTTCTTTCAGGCGCAGGCCCACCAGCTCGAGCAAGAGATGGACGGCCAGGAGAAGCAGCTCGCCCAGTTCAAGGCCAAGTACGGTGATGCACTACCCGAAGCCGAAGGGCGCAATCTTGCGGGAGAAGACCGTACTCGACGCGATCTTGACCAGCTGCAGCACGACATTATTCAGGCGGAGCAACAGGAATCGCAGTTCGAGCTGCAGCTGAATAACATTAGCCCGAGCCTTGAAGCCGCCGTGGGCGACTGGAACAAGGAGCTTGCCAAGGCGCGCGCTGACCTCGTCGAAGCCGAGCAGAAATACACGCCAGAACACCCTGATGTGAAGCGCCTGCGACGCGCCGTTGCGGATCTTGTGTCGAAGGGCGCGGGCGGTGGCATGCCGCAAATGCAAAAGCCAGACAATCCGGATTACCTCGCCATTCAGGCGCAGTTGACCGGCGTGCGCAAGCAGCTCGTCTCGCTGCGCGATCAGGAAAGCAAGGCGCGTTCTGACCTTGGGTTGTATGAAAAGAATCTCTCGACTGCGCCCAATGTGGAGCGTGAGTACATCCAGCTCACGCGCGAGCACGAGAACGCGCAGAACCAGTACACCGACGTGCAAAACAAGATGAAAAACGCCGCGCTCGCCCAGTCGCTTGAGACTGAGGCGCGCGGTGAGCGCTTCACGCTGTTACGCCCGCCGACGCCGCCCGATAAACCGTACTTCCCCAATCGTCTCGGCATCATTCTGCTCGGTACCGTGCTCGGCTGCGGTATAGCATTTGGAATCGCAACGCTAGTTGACGCCTCTGACCCGACGCTCCGGGGCAACCACGACCTGCAGTCGATCATGCATGCCAGCGCGATCGGCAGCATCCCAAGGCTGCTGAATCCGCGCGACGTGCGGCGGAAAAGGCTGGTCTGGGGTACGGCGCTTTTGGGCTACGGGGCCGCAATTGTGCTGGTCTGCAGCGACAGTGCTGGCCGCGCATTAAAAGGTAACGATCACAGCATGGTTATTGAAAGAGCACTTGAGAAGCTCAAGCAATCGCAGGGCCCGAAGCCGCCGGGGCAGCCCTATGCGTCTGCGTCGCACGCGCCGCCTGTCGCTAAGCGGCCAAAGCGCGAGCGTCCCGAAGGCACGGAGCTGCGCAAGTTTGCGTTCCCTCATGTGCAGCCCAACCGGGCGCTTGCCGAGAAGAATCGGATTGCATTGCCGGATTCGCGCCTCGCAGCCAACGGCCACGTCGGCGCCTCTTATCGCATGGTGCGCACGCGGCTGCTGCACCTGGTGAATACTAACAACTGGACCACCATCGCCATCACGAGTCCCGAGGCAGGCGAGGGTAAGTCGGTCACGGCGCTGAATCTCGCCCTGAATATTGCGCGCGATCGTACAACGAGCGTGTTCCTGATCGATCTGGATATGCGCAACCCGAGCGTGTGCAGGTATTTGGGCGTGCAGCCGCCGCACGAGCTCGTGAGCTTCTTTGCAAGTCAGGCGAGCGCTGACGGACTGTTTTTCTCCATCGGACCCGAAAACCTTGCCATTGCCGGGAGCACGAGCACGACGGCGTTTGCCTCTGAGCTGCTCGCCGGGCGGCGCCTGGAGGATCTCATCGCCTACGTCAAGGGAATCGCCGACAATCCGATCGTCATCGTGGATTTGCCGCCGGTATTGCTCACCGACGAGGCATTGCTGGTCGCCCCGCGCGTCGATGCCACGCTGCTCGTCGTATCGGAGGGCAAAACGCGCCGCGATTGCCTGGTGCGCGCCAAGGCCCTGCTCGCCGATTTCACCTCCGCCGGGGTGATTCTCAATTCTTCCAGCGAGAATCTCGCGCGCGGCTACGATTACGCTTACGGTTACGGCAAGTCGAAGAGCTGAGCGGAAAGCCGCGCGGCAAGCCTAGTTCGGTAGAATCCGCCGGCACTGATGGTGCTCTATACCCCTGACAGGGCACGTAGGTCGCTGTTCGACACCGTGGCCTTCCGTGCGATCGCGCAGATCGCCACCGTCCTCGGCTACATCATTCTGGTGCGCGGCATGTCGAAGTCCGACTTCGGCATATTCAGCCTTTTCTACACCTTTATTCCATTTGTCGGCATGCTCGCCTCGCTGGGCCTTGAGCAGACGCTGCGGCGTTTCCAACCTGAATTCTTAAAGACCGGGCAGCTTGCGGCGGCGGCATGGCTGGTGCGTGCGGTTGCGCGGCTGCGGCTCGCAATCAACCTGGCGCTGCTTGCGATCATCCTGCTCAGCTGGAACTTTGCGGCGCCGCTCTTCAAGGTCGCACCTTACCGCCTCGAGTTCACGCTTTTCAGCGCGGTCGTTCTGCTCTACTTCCAAGTCAACGTGCTGCAGCTCACGCTAGCCTCGCACATGTTGCATCGCTTCAGCGTCGGCGCGAGCAGCATATTGTCCGTCGGCAAGCTGCTCTCCTATCTTGCGCTCTTTGTGCTGCAGGCAATGACGCTCCGCAACGTCATACTGGCGGATACTCTGGCCTACGTATTGGCGTACCTGTGCGCCAAGGGTGCCCACCTTCGCTACTGCGGTTTGCCGCTTGGTACGCCGGCGTTTCGCTCAACCCCGGTCGAGCGGCGGCGCCTGTTCCGCTATGCCTTTTACAACAACTTTAATGATGCCGGCGCGCTGATCCTGTCTTCGCAGAGCGATAACTTCTTCATCGCCGCATTTCTCGATCCGATTGCGGTCGGCGCGTATTCCTTCTACGTGCGTCTGAACGATATGGCGAGTCAGCTCATTCCGACGCGCCTCTTCGACAATGTCGTGCAGCCGATGTTCTTCGCCATTCCGCACGATAAGGCTGAAACACGCATACCGCGCGATTTCTCGCTACTGCTCAACGGCAACCTGCTCGCAAGTTGGCCCATGTTCGCAATCGCACTCGCCTATCACTCACAGATCGTCAGCGTCGTTTTCGGCGGCAAGTTCATCGAATATTCCTGGTTGCTGCCGGTGATCATGGGTTTTGGCCTGATCAACGTGATCGCAAACCCCGTCTCCCTCGTAGCCGAGTACGAGGAACGTCCCGGTGTGATCCTCATGAGCAAGGTATTCGCCGTCTACAACGTGCTCGCGTTGCTCGCGCTGCTGCCGCTCGCAGGGCTTTTTGGGGCGGCATTCGCCAGCGGCTCCGCTCAGGCACTGAAGAATCTTTTCATCTGGTGGCGTGTGCGCCGCCGCGCCGTATGGAATAACGTGCGCGGAGCGTTGGCCGGCGCACTGCTCTGGGGCGTAACGATCGCCGTATGCTGCGCGCTGAACGCAACCCTTCCCGTCTCCCCCCTCGTGCAGCTCATCATCGGGGCGGTGGTCTGTGGGGCGGCGACGCTGCTTTATCTGCGCACGCCCGCGATCTCCGCAACCGACCGCAGCTTGATGGCAGCGGTTCTGGGGAAGCGCCAGGCGGGCCTGCTGCGGCGGATTGGTCTGCATATGCCGGTCGTCAAATAATGTCGTCGAGTGCGCTGCGCGGGCCACCGCAGCACCTGCACGTGCTCGCGGTGTCATCCGACAACTACCCACCGCAGCGAGTCGATGTGAGCGTTCTGTTTGGCGAGGAGCTGGGCGGTCGCGGTCATCACATTGACTGGATCTTGCAGAGCGAGGCTGCCTGCAACCGCCCCTACCAGATCGGGTGGCACGGCGGCACCGTCTGGGTTGGTCCCACCGACCTTGGCGCTTCACTTTTTCACCGCATCCGCAGGCACATACGCGGCATCCGGCACGACCTGCGCGTATTCGCGCTTGCCCGAGGCCGCAACCTCGATTTCATCCTCGTCAAGGATAAATTCCTGTCCGGACTGTCCGCGCTGCTTGCCGCGCGGCTCTTTCGCCGCCGCTTCCTCTATTGGCTGTCCTATCCATTTCCGGAGTCGTATCTCATCCGCGCTCGCGACGGTACCGCACGCTATCCTTGGCTGTATCGCATACGTGGCTGGGTCTTCCATGTCCTTCTGTATCGGGTGCTGCTGCGCGCGGCGGAACACGTATTTGTGCAGAGCGATCAGATGCTGCGGGACGTGGCGCGTCAAGGAATTGCACGATCAAAGATGACGGCGGTTCCTATGGGCATTCGCGCCGCGAGTTTTGCTGCTGCTGAGGCCGTTGAGCGCCGCATGATCCCACCGGGCGAGCGCTGCATTTTGTATCTGGGCACATTGGCGAGGGTGCGCCGTCTGGCATTCCTGGTGCGCGTTCTCGCCCTCGTGACAAAGGCGCTGCCCGGCGTCAAGCTCTACCTCGTCGGCAGTGGCGATGATCCGCGCGATATTCAGGAGCTCACCGACGAGGCCGCGCGGCTCAACGTGAGCGCAGCGCTCGTGCTCGTAGGCCAGCTTCCGCATACCGAGGCGCTGCGCTACGTGGCCGAGGCGGATGTGTGCGTGTCGCCATTCTTCCCGACCCCGATTCTTAATTCCACATCGCCAACGAAGCTCGTCGAGTACATGGCGATGGGCAAAGCGGTCGTTGCGAACGATCACCCTGAGCAACGGCTGGTGATTGCCGAGAGCGGTGCGGGCGTTTGTGTCGCGTGGGACGAGACCGCGTTCGCGCAGGCGATACTGCGCCTGCTGCGTGATCCTGCGCTCGCCCGCGACATGGGCAAGCGCGGCCGCGAATGGGTGCTGCAGCATCGCACTTACGGTGCGATCGCGGACCTCGTCGAGCGCGAACTCTTAAGCGTTGCCCAGGGCGAGCGTGTCCCGTGAGCAGTGAGCCCCGGCGCCTCTGCATCGTCACGCCGCATCACCTGAGTGTGACCGGCGGGGGATCCGAGTATCAGATCGAGTGCCTGATCGAGGCTCTGGCTGCCGAGGGGCGTTATGAGATCTTCTACCTCGCGCGCAGTGTGGATCCTGGCTGTCGACCTGCAAACTACCGGATCCTGCGCATCGGCACGCGCAATCAGGCGCCGCGTTTTGGCTATGCGATGGACGCGCTGCCGTTGTATCGCGCGCTGCGCTCCGTGCGCCCCCAGGTCGTCTATCAGCGCGTCGCGTGCGGCTACACCGGAGTTTGCGCCTGGTATGCGCGCCGCAGTGGCGCCCGGCTGATCTGGCATGTCGCGCACGATTCCGACGTGATGCTCGAGCGGCTCGATCCGGGCCGCAATCCAGTGCGCCGCTTTCTGGAAGGCGCCTCCATCAGGTACGCAATCCGTCATGCGGATCACATCGTGACTCAGACCGAGCACCAAGCCCGGCTGCTTGAGGAAAACTACGGGCGCAAGGCCGACGGTGTCGTGCGCAACTTCCAGCCCACTCCGACGGAGGAGCTCGATAAGAGCGGACCGCTGAGCGTGCTGTGGGTGGCAAACTTCAAGCGCTGGAAGCGGCCCGAGCTTTTTGTCGCACTCGCGAAGGAGCTGCGCGATCTTGAGTCAGTGCGCTTTGTCATGATCGGCGCACCAGCGAGCGGCGCAGGCACGCTCGACTGGAACGCCTCGGTGATGGCGCAGATCAGGCAGACGAAGAACCTCGCCTATCTTGGGCCGTTGCCGCAGGCCGAGATCAATCGGCTGTTGGCGCGCGCGCATATTTTCGTGAACACGAGCACGTGGGAAGGCTTCCCCAACACGTTCATTCAGGCGTGGATGCGCGAGGTGGTGGTGGTGAGTCTTACGGTGGACCCAGATCATGTGCTCGCGCACCGCAGGATGGGAATAGCCGCCCAAACCCCAGCGGCGCTCGCGCGTGCGGTGCGCTCCTTGCTTGCCGATCCCGCACGGCGCGCGGAATATGCAGAGCGCGCGCGCCGCTATGCGATGCGTGAGCATTCGCTCGACAACATCAAGGCGCTGAGGCGGCTGATCGACACCGGAAGCATGCCGGCTGAGGAGGGCGCGTCCATTGCGATTGCGCGCCCGGAGGAGCTCTAGGCGCGCCTTCGCGACGCCTCGCGTGATCTGCAGCAGCGTGCAATTGCTTGTGCGCTGCGCCAGCCCTGTCAGGTCGGATTACTGCGCTTGAAGTAAACGAATGTGCTTTTCGGATACACGTGCCGGTAGAGCGGGCGGACCAGCAGCCGCGCAGCGCGCCGCGGCTGGAGCCAGCCGGACGTTGCGTTGTATATGAGGCGCAGGCGCGGCCGCAGCGGCACGAGCCCGGCCGCGGCCGCGAGCCGTACCAGGGTCTTGTATTCGAAGCAATTGACGTGCTCCAGCGGCTGCACCGGCATAATGGCCCTAGGCGGCAGCGAGGCAAACGTGCCGCCGCGGGTAATGCGCCGCACTGCCGCGCGCGCGTCCGGGACGCTAATTTTGAGAAGGCCATTCTCCGCGAGTGCGGTCGCGAGGTGCTTGAGTATGTCGAGCGGCTCGATGAGGTGCTCAAAGACCTGTTCGGTATTGATGAAATGGAAACGGTGCGCCGCCATTTCCTGCCAGTCGAGAGTCGGAATGCCGATGCGGTGCGCATGGTCGAGGCGTTCTGGCGACAATTCCGCGCCATAGACATCACAGCCAAAGGCGCGCGCCATGCTGGCCCATTCTGCCCAGCCCATTCCGAAGTCGAGCACCTTGACCTGCGCCGGTCGAAGCCCGAGGTGCTCGATTAAAAAGTGCACCTGCTGCGCCCAATAGCTCGGGTCGTACAGGGTGCGTTCCTGTGTCAGTCGGTCGCGCTCGCTAAGCGGGATCCAGACGTCGTAAATCTCGTTCACGAGCCGATTGCCCGGTACGTTCGCTTGGTAAGCAAGCGAGCACTGCCGACAGCGTACGAGCTCGTAATTGTAGCCTTGTAATTGCTCGAGGCGGGCGCGCCCCTCGTACTGCTTGTGCAAGAAGGCGATCATCGCCGCGCTATCGAAGGGCTCGCGCAGCAGCAGTTCGCGCGCTTCAAAGCCGCAACTTGGGCAAAGCGCGCGCGATTGCAGCAGCGACTGTGCGTTAGCGGCCACCGGGGGCTCTCCACGCGAGCCGCGACGAGTCGCTTGCCGCTGCTAATTGGGGTTGCATTTCCCCTGATAGCTGGCCGGGCAGGTTGTTACCGTTTGGCCCTTGACCGAACGGATGAATGGAAGAATTCCGGTGTCCCATTTTTGTGCGGCATTGCCGTAGTAGTCGTTGCGGTCCCAGAAGATGAAATTCGCGCGGTCGATCTGGTATGCCTGGTCGTACAGAGCGCTTGGTGTGAAGTTCCAGTGCTCGCCGAGGGAGGAGTTCTGCACCTCGGCCTTGATCGCCACAATGCCGCGATAATCCTTAGTCGCGCCCAGTTCGCCGCGCATGATCTGCTCAGACTGTAACGCGGTGCCGGGTGCGACATCCGGTCCGCCGATCACCGCCTGATGCTCGGCGCAATAGGCGATGAATGCCTCCATCTGCGGGTTCTTGCCGAGCCAGTTTGTTTCTGCGAAGACATTCGAATGGGACCAGGCGCTGCGCGAGGCGGCGATCAATCGCTCGAGCTGTTCAAGCAGGGCTGCAGCACTAAAGCTCGCAGGCGCGGGGTTGTCAGTGTTGAAGCCGATAGCTGTCTCCGAGGTGCTGATGCCTTCGACGAGAGGCTCTGCGTCGTAGCGGGCGGCGAGCGCCTGATTAAGCGCGATCAGCCGATCCATGACGGCAGGCTCCCAGATGCGCGCGACGACGCCGTGCGCCATGGCGACCTGGCCGCCGGCGTAAGTGGCATCACTCAGCATGTAGTCGGGAACCACCATGCCCTTCTGGCCGCCAAATGCGCGGTTTTCGATTCTGATGATGAAGTGCTTCGCGCGAGGCAGGTTCTTCACGGCCTTCAGGTAGTCGTCGATTTCGGAGAAGTCGTATTCGCCCTTTTTCGGCTCGACGTCACGCCACTTCCAATCGCGCAGAATTCCCATCACGCTCGGCTCGTTCGCAAGCGCACGCACATACCCGAAGTCCTGGTCATCGTAACGATGGCTGTTGCGCATGCTCATGTAGTGGCCAGGGTGCCACTTGATTCCGGCCGCCGGGTCGGCCTTGGCGCCGGATAACATTGCCATCACGCCCGCGACTGCCCACAAGAATAGGCGCACTTTCTTCATGACCCTCACTCCGAGCGGGCAGCATGCGCTGTTTCAAGCTCACTCACGATTGTGCGCGCAAGGCGTTGCCAATCGTAGCGTGAATTCAGAAGCGCACGTGCGTTGTTCCCAAAGCGATCCGCCGTCAGCGGATCGTCGACCAGTTGCAAAACCTTGGCAGTCATAGCGCCGATATCGTCGGGCGCAATTGTAAAGCCCGTCTCCCCATCGAGCACCAAGTTGCGATAGAAGAGGAAATCCCACACCACCGCCGGCAACCCCATGGCCATCGCTTCGAGGCACGTTCCAGGCAGGCCCTCGTAATACGAGGTCGAGGCATACACGCGGCTGCGTTGATAGTACCCGTTCATATCGCGGAACGAGACCTTGCCTGCTAGTTCGATACCCGCTCCAAGGGGCTGCAGCGCCCGGCGTACCCACTCGTCGTCCTCGCCGTATCCAACAATGCCAATGCGCAAGCCGGGGCGCGCGCCGAGCAGTGCTGTGCACAACTGCACCATCCCACGGCTGCCTTTGCGTCTTTCTATGCGCCCGGCGAACAGTACGTCAATCGTCTTCGCGACGCCGGGCGCGGGCGCGAAGTTGCGGCTGTCCGCACCATTTGGCACCACAACGAGCGGGCCCTTGAAGCCGTACGAGAGGATCTCGGCGCGCCCCTGTTCGGTGAGGGCGATCACCTTGTCGGCGCGCGCGAGCAGTTGCCGCTCCATCCACATCTTGATTGCCAGCGAGGCCGAATTCCATTGGCTCTCGTAATAGCGCTTGGGATAAAACCGGCCCGACATGCCCAGATAGGTCGTATGCGCGGTAAGCACCGCGGGTATGCCCGGCGGCAGCAAAAGCCCCGGAATGAGCGGCGGTACGTGCAGGTTGATGCAGCGGATACGCCTCGCTTTGTGCAGCCGCGCGAGCAGCCGCCGCACGGAAAGTCCCCATAACAGAAGACTCCCGCGGTTTTCCGTGACCGCAATATGAGTGATGTCGACACCGGGATAACTGCGCGGCGCGCCTTGTGCGCCGCCCGTGACGAGCACGATGGGGGGGCAGTCGCTTGGCAGATTCGCGAGAAACGAATCAAGATAGCGGGCGATACCGCCGACACCGTATAGCTGGGGGTAGACGATCGCGATCACGCGGACCAACCGCCGAGCGCTTCTAGCTCACCGATTAATCGCGACCAGGTAAATCTGTGCTCGACCGCCGCGCGTGCAGCCTCCTCGAGCTGGCGCTTTAGTGCGCGGTCGCCGAGTACCTCACAGACTGCGCTCGCAAGCGCATGCGGCTCGGCTGCGGGAATCAGAATGCCCGTACGGCGGTGTTCGATGATCTCAGGCAGGCCGCCCACCGCCGAAGCGACTACGCACGTGCCGCTCGCCATCGCCTCGAGCGCGACCAGCCCGAACGGTTCCTGCCATGTAGAGGGCACAACGACCACGTCGCACGCCGAGTACAACCACCTGAGCGTCTCCTGCGGCACGTAGCCCGTGAACACCACGGCCTCGCCCAACGGTGCGGCGAGCCGCTGCAGCTCGAGCTCATAAGGGGTCTTGACGGCTTCGCCGAAGAACGAGGACCCGACGATAATCAAGCGTGCCTGCGGCAAGCGCGTCCGGATAGCGCTAAATGCCTGGATGAGCACATGCACGCCCTTGATGGGCGTCACTCTGCCGACAAACAGAACCCGCTGCCCCGCGGGTCCAAGGTCAACCCCGGCGGGCCGCGGCTCATGGCCGGCGGGGGTGCGCCTGAAAAGCTCCGGATCGGTGGCGTTCAAAACGGTTTTGAATCGATCTGCGAATTCGGGGAACGTTGCAAGCGCTCTGCGACGGATGTATTCACTGACAAACAGAACCAGGTGAGCTTTTTGCAATGCACGCCGGTAAAACGCTCGAAACACGCGCAGCGTCAGATGATCATTGTGCATGTGCAGGATGATGCGCTGCCCGCTTCGCAGCGGCATGAATAGCAGGATATTGGGCTCGTTATGCAAGTAGACGATGTCGAAGTCGCGTGCCGCGCGTGTCGCGCGGCGCGCGTATGACCATACGTTCTGCATCTTCGCAAGATAGCGCAGTGGATTGCGGCGGCTGAGGCGTTCTTTGAGCTGATAGAAGAATCGCTCAGTCGCCGTCCACGGGACGCCGACATATTCGACGTCGGGTACGCCGGCGATACCTGCAGGTCGCGAGATCACCGCAACACGAGGCATGCGCAAGGCCAAACGCGCCGTCAGCTCGTGCACCCACTGCTCTACGGCGCCGCCCAGCACCGGTGGAACCGGAAGCATCTCCGGCACGACAACCACGAGCGACGCTGCTCGATGAGACCCAGTATCGGCGGCGGACTCATCGAGCGGCGTTGGCTGCCGCGAAGCATTCATGCAGTACCAACGACGCAGCAGTTCGCAGCCATGGTGCAGACTACACAATGAGGAGTGTGAATCGCAACGCACGGCGCGATGATGAAGTGAGCCGAAGGTAGCACTTCTCGCTATACTTCGCGGCCAAATACCGGCGTGTCACGCGGTGTTGAACTTGTATCACCCGCGGCAGCGCGCAAGTTCGGAGCAGCAATCGAGCGTGAGAATCTTAGTAATGGGTATTCGTGGCATGCCCAATGTGCAGGGCGGCGTCGAGACTCATGCAGAGCATCTCTACACGCAACTGGCGGCGCTGGGCTGCGAAGTGGAAGTGCTTGTGCGATCGCCGTACGTTCCCCGTGGGCAGCGGCACGTCGGCTCCCTTCGCTTGCGTCGCATATGGTCGCCAAAACGGCCTGGCCTGGAAGCATTCGTTCACTCGATATTGTGCGTGATCTACGCCGGGGTCAGGCGTCCGGATATCCTGCACATCCACGCCGTCGGACCCGCGATCGTGACTCCGATAGCGCGGTTAATGGGGCTGCGCGTGGTAGTGACCCATCACGGTCCAGACTACGTGCGGGACAAATGGGGACGGTTTGCGCGCTGGGTACTGCGCACCGGTGAGCGCGTCGGCATGCGCTACGCGCACGCGCGCATTGCAGTCTCCAGAGTCATCGCAAACCTGATTCAAGCCACATATGGCTGTGCCGCCGACGTCATTCCCAATGGCGTTGCCCCGGCGGCGCCACAAATTGGCATCGAGCACTTGCAAGAATTCGGCTTGGCGCCGGGGCGATATTTTTTGCAGATCAGTCGGATGGTGCCTGAAAAGCGCCAGCTCGATCTGATTCGCGCATTCTTGCTCGCCCGCCCGAGCGACTGGAAACTCGCGCTCGTCGGAGGTCTTGATGGTGATGCCTACTCGCGCGCGGTCGAAGCCGCCGCGCGCGCGGCGGGAATCGTCGTGACCGGCTTCCAAAGCGGCACGGCCTTGCAACAGCTCTATTCGCATGCCGGTGCATTTGTGCTGCCTTCCTCGCATGAGGGTCTGCCAATCGTCTTGTTGGAGGCTAGGAGCTACGGATTGCCGGTCTTGGCGAGCAACATTCCGGCGCACCTGGAAATTGGACTAGACCCGGCGAATTACTTCGCGGTCGGTGATGTCGCAGCTCTCGCCGCAAAGCTCACGCACGTGGCGCACGCGCCGCAGGACGCGACGGCGCGCGCGGCGCTTGCCCGCGAGATTGCCACCGCATATGACTGGCGGGAAATCGCCGCAAGGACGCTCGAGGTTTATCGAAGGGTTGCCCGCGAGGCGCGTGCGAAGGCCTTAGAGCATTAGGACGGCGAAGCTGTCATTTGGCGTCGATGCCATCGCGGGCTCGTTGCGGTTGGTCACGGTGCGCGCGACACGAGCGCAAGACTCGAGACGCTCGAGTCGAGCTTGGTCGGCCAGGGCAGGCGGCCGAAAGGCCATACGATGATTGGGTTGTTCTCGCGGCGCAGCCGCTCGACGGCCAGGTCCGGACCCGGAACTACCGCGCCGTCGGACCACAGGGGCTCATGATTCGGAAAGTAGTCGTGCAGCAGGACGGCGCCGCCAGGAGATAAGAGCTCGAGCGCCCCTGGGATCTCTTGATACACCGCGGGCGCGGCGTGATCGCCGTCGAGAAAAATGAGATCGAATCTCTCCTTGGCGGCTTGCAGATAAGGGATCGAAGGGCTCGCCACGAACGAAACCAGATCCTGGCAGCCAATCGTGCGCAGCACATCCGCGGGTGACTGGCTGCAGCCGATGCGTTTCCATGCACCGCGCACCGGGTCATTCACCTCGGTAATGTCGACCGTGACGAGTCTTGGCCTGTCCACGGCGGCTGCGCCATGCATGCGCCGCAGAGCGAGCGCAAGCATGCTCGTCGACGCGCCAACGTGGGTACCGACTTCCAAAATCGAACGCGGCTGGAGCGCACGTGCGAGGTAATAAAGTGCACGCCGATCTCCAGGATTCACCGCGCCGCTGCCACCGCCAAACTTGATGGCTGCCATGGTTTGCTCGACCTGTTGCCAGTCTGCGCTCAGGTCAGCCGCAAACCATTTCCTGATCGTTTCGGCGTTGAATGTGCCCAGGCTGGCGACATTGCAGCGCCGCGCCGCAATGGCATCGAGCTCGCGCTTCTCGCGCCGAATGCCCAAGGCGCGCGCGAGTTTATGCGGCAGCAGCTTCTGTTCGATTTTGGCGAGCATGAGACTTTTCCACTCTTAAAGTTAGGGTAGCATGAATCTATCGGCACGCAGTGGCGCGCGCTTCGCGCCGCGTCGCATGGGTGCCCATTTACCTCTGGAGCGCCAGAATCGCAAGGTCACCGCTCGGCGTAGTCCACTTGATCTGCATGTGCACGGCAGAAGTGGCGAGCGCAAGTCGCTTGGCGAGTTCAGCCGCGCGCTGCGGCTCGATAACGAGCCAGGCGGTGTGCCCAGTAGGGACGTGCGCGTCGAGCTCTTGCAGAGAACTGATCAGTGGCCGATTGCCCCAGCGCTCAATCGTACCGGCGCGGCACGCCCAGGGCTCATAGCGCGGATCAGTGCGCTCCATGAAGAAGAAGCGCTCGCGCGGGTAATAGAAGTCCAATCCGGGAAAACTGCTGATAATCACGTCGCCGCGCTGTGCGTTGCTGGCGAGCCAGTTCGCCGCGCCGCGGATGTCAGTGCGTGGATGGTAGTGAGCGACCTGCCACTCATTCAATCCTAGGCGAAAATTAACAGCCGCCGAATCGATGTTGAGCAGCCGCTCAGGCTGGAAGTCTTCGCTGATGGAAAATCCGCCAACGCATAGCAGCAGCGCAAGCGGCGTTGCATAGCTTGAAGGTACGCCCAGCGCCCGCGTCGCAAACTTAACCATCGTCAGCGCGATGATGAGTGCGAGCGGATACAGGAAAAACACGTAGCGCGTCTCGTGCCGGGGTGGATGGCTCGCGGCCGCCGCCAAAAGCAGGCATACCATCAAGACGAGCAGAACACGCTCCGCCGGCGCTACCAGCGCAGGGCGCGCAATCGCGCGCACGCACGCGGCGGCGAGCACTAGCAGCAGCGCCGTCGCAAGGATCGGATCCGTGCGCCCCCAGGGAATTGCGACTTCGCGTATGAGGTCTGGAAACCTCACGAATTCGTAGCCCAAGAGCAGGATAGTCCGCGCCGGGGAGAGCGTCTGACTCAGCCAATCGGGGGTACACAAGGCGAACGCGACCCAGAAGATTGCGCTGGCGAGGATTGCGGCGCAGAACGGACGGAATTCGCGAGAGATGAGCTCGCGCCATTCAAGCATCGACAACAGCAGCATGACGAGCACGATAGCGGCGGCGAGCTCGAATTGTTGCAATAAGGCGCAACCGAGGGCGGCCAGCAGGCCGACAACGACGCTCGGGCGCACGTGCAGCTTCACAATCTGATAGGCGGCAAACACGCCAGCGATGAACGGCAGGATTCCTGCCAACATCCACAACGGGTGCAAACGCAGCGTTGCCCATGGCGCAACGCCGGCATCGAGTGGACTGTTCGAGGGCAGATCGAGATCGGTGTAATCGGCGGGCAAGGCGGGCGCAGCACCCAGGGAGCGCAAGTCGGCGGTCACAAACCAATAGAGTGGTATTAACAGCAGCACTGTTCCCGCCAGATACAGCCAATCTCGAGCGCGCAATCGTCCGGACGGGTTCTTGATGAAGGGCGGCAGCAGGTTCGTCACAGCGAGGAGCACGCCGCCCTCCCAGACGAGCACGCCAACGACCGAAAGGGCAAGCATCGGCAGCAGCGCTTTGCGTTGGCGATCGACCACATAGGACAGGAAGAAAACCAGGTACCAGACGAAGAGCGCCTGAAATGGCGCGTACATGCGGCCCAGGCGTGCAACTTCGATTTCCCACATCGACAGCGCCATGAGCGCGACCGCCACGAGGCCGACGCTTCTGCCGCCAATGCGCCGACCTAGTATGAAGACCGCCGGCAGAGCCGCGAGACTTGAAAGCGCGGCGATCAAGCGTGGCGCAAGTTCCGCCGATGCACCGGCAAGCTGCAGCAAGGCCGCGAGGTACTGGAGCAGCAGTCCGCGCGTATAGAAGCCGCCGCAGGCATATCGAGGGATGCCGTAGTGAAGGACGTTTTGCACCGACTGGGCAAGGTAGTACTCGTCGATCGCGAGCGGCCACTTGCCGAGCCCCACAAGGCGCGCGACTATGCCACAGCAGACGCACGCGGCAGCGAAGGTCGCCAGTGCGATCAGGGATCGCGACGGGCGGCCGATAGGCGGAGAGTTAGCCATTGCGTCGTCGCAAACACTCGGCGCAGCGGGTGGTCAGGATATTGCAGCCGTACGGGACTCGTGGGAAAGCGGCCGCGTCGAGCTCTCCGGATACTGGATGATCTCCGCGGCCTGGTAGTCCTTCAAGTGACGGGCCTGGGTGAAAATAATGAGCTCGGCAAGCAAGCCGAGCGCAAAGAGCTGCAGGCCCAGAACGACGAGCAGCGAGGACAGCAGCAGCGCAGGTCGATCGGCCAGGCTTTGATTAAACACTAATCTGCCGAATACCAGGTACAGCACGACGAGCGCGCCGGCGCCGCACATGGTGGCGCCGATCATGCCGAAGAAGCGCAGCGGCTTCTTCGTGAAGCGCACCAGGAAGAACACGGTGAAGACGTCGAGCACAAGGTGGGCATACTCGCGGGGTCGATAGACGCCCTCGAAGCGGTCGCGGTCCGACTGCCGCAGCGCAACTTCGGTGACGCGAAATCCCTTGCGGTCGGCAAGCACCGCTAACAAGCGATGCTGATCGCCATACAGCGAGAGCTCCTCGAGCACACGCCGCCGCATCGCGCGCGCGCCACAGCCAAGGTCGTGCAGGCGCATGCCCGTCACCCACGCAACCATTCCGTGGAAGATGGCGCGGCGCGTCTTCTCGAGGAAGCCGCCCAAGCGCGGCCACCGCCAACCGATGGCGACGTCAGCCGAATCAAGCGGTGCAAGCAACTTGGCAACGTCGCGGCCGTCGATCTGATGATAAGCAGGCAATGTGAGGATGAGCTCGCCGGCCGCGCGCTCAAGCCCGGCCATGAGCGCAGTGGACTCGCCGAACGGACGGCTAAGGGCCACCACGCTTACGTTTGCGGCTCCCGCGCCAATGAGTTGCTCGAGTTCCGCCAGCACCTGGGGGTGCGGACCATCGAGTACAAATATGAACTCGCGCGTCAGATGCACCGACGCGAGCCCCGATACGTACTCGTCGTAGAGTTCGCGCATGCTCGAGCAACGCTTCCCGACGGGAATGATTACCGACAGTTTGACTGTTGCGTCGCGCTCGCTCATCGCGCCTGCGTCTCGCTGGCCGCGGCGCGCGCGCTCACGCGCTGCGTGAGGCGCGCAAAGTCGTGTTCGCGCATGCCGCTCAAGTTGTAAACCAATTCGCCGAGCGCACCGCTGCAAAAAAGTATAAACGCCGACGTCAGGAAGATTACGCCTGAGCCTGCGATGGGTAGCGATGTGGCAGCGTGATACACGAGCGACATTGTGAGTGCATAGACGAGCGCGCCGGTGCCGATGAGGAACAGCGGCAACGCCAGGAAGCTGAACCACAAGAGCGGCCGCGCAGCAAACGAGGTCAGCGTCTTGATGACCATCAAATCGAGCAACACTTTATAGATGCGCGAAAGTCCGTACTTCGAAGCGCCAAAGCGGCGCGCATGGTGCCTGACCTTGACCTCGGCAATTCTTGTTCCTGCGATGGAAGCCATAGCGGGAATAAATCGGTGCATTTCCGAATACAAGGGGATGTTCTTAATGACCGCCGCGCGGTAGGCCTTCAATGAACAGCCATTGTCTTTTATCGCAATACCCGTCACCTTGCCTATCAGCCAGTTGGCAATGACCGACGGTACCTTGCGTGAAATGAGTTTGTCCTGGCGATCGTGCCGCCAGCCAACCACGACATCGTATCCCGCATCAATCTTGCGCAGGAATTGCTCAATGTCGGCAGGGTCGTTTTGCAGATCGCCATCCATGGTAACGAGCACCTCGCCGCGCGCATATTCGATGCCGGCAGCCATCGCTGCGGTTTGCCCATAGTTGCGGCGGAATTGAACGACCCGAATCCTGTGGTCGTTGCGTGCCAGCTCCACGGCGCGTGCCAGCGTCTGATCTTTGCTGCCATCATCCACAAATACCATTTCGAACGGGATCTGGAGCGGCGCTACAGCGTCAACAATGGCGGCGTGCAACGCTGCGATGCTGTCCTGCTCGTTATAAAAAGGGACTATGACCGACAGCTTGATTGGGGTGCGCAACCGCTTGTTCTCCTTTGGCCGCTAATCATAAGGGGCAGCGAAGTTACGTTATTTCGAATGTATCACAGAAGCGCCCGGGACTTGTCCATTACGCCAATAGCTGCATGGTAGACTGGCTCGCTCACTCGAATGGGGCAGCTCGAGTGTCTTTGAGGCCTGCAAAGTAGCGGAGTGTTCATGGGCGCAGCGCGGGTTGCCGCTGAGTTAAGCATCGTAATACCAACGCTGGGCAGGGCTTGTCTCAGAGACAGTGTGCGTGCAATTGCCACTGGCTCCGTGAAGCCCGGCGCAATCGTGCTTTCCCATCAAGGCCCGCCCGGCGCCATGGACGAAATGCTGCGCGAGTTCGCCCAGTACGGCGTTCCGATACATTACCTGCGCTCCGATCAGGTGGGGAAAGCGACCGGCCAAAATGCGGGCATTCGTGCGGTCACGACCGAGTATTTCGGCACGACCGACGATGATTGCATCGCAGACGTTCGCTGGGTGGAGTCGATCTGCCAGGCACTCGAGCAGCACCCTGGCGAGATCGTTACCGGGCGTGTGCTCGCGAGCGAAGAGGGCGCGCCATCCACCAGTTCATTTGAAACGGAATGCGTCTATAGAAAATTTCCGCTGCGGGGCGGCCACTTCACCGGAGGAAATTTTGCAGCATCCCTCACGCTCTTCAATGACGTGGGTCCGTTTGATGAGACGCCGCTGCTGCGCTTCTGCGAAGACATTGCCTGGTCGTATCGCGCGATGGCCAAGGGTTATCTGATTCGGTACGTGCCAGCGGTGACCGTGACTCACCTACATTGGCGCGACGATACAGACATGGCGCGCGTCTACTCCCAGTATGCCCGCTCGCAAGGAGGATGGATGGGCCGTGGGTTTCGCGCCGGTGATCCCTGGTTTGGCGCGCTGTTGCTCTATGAACTGGCGCGCGGCAGCAAACGCTGGATTGTAGGAACGATGCAGAATGACACGCTGCGCAAGGTGAACGGCCGCGCATTCGTGATTGATCTGCTGCGTGGAGTCGTTGCCGGGCTAAACGGCCACTGAGGCGGGCGTCGCCGGCGCGTCGACTCCAAGGCGACGGCCCCTTGCTCGCGACCGCGCAGGTTCACCGCAGGCGCTGTCCGGAGGCGCTGGCAATGTGTCCGTAAGCTTCGCCGGGGGCCACGGGCGCCATCTCGACCGGGGATTCAATGGCGGGCGTTTGTGCCAGGGCAAGTCGCATGCGCGCGGCTGCGACGAGTCCCGACATATACCAAAATAGGTACGAAAGAGAGGCGTATACGTGCGAGGTGATATAAGGCATGGCGATGATCATCAGCACCGTGATCCCTGCCCAGCCGACCGCAATGGCACCTAGAAGTCCCCGATCCAACTGGGCCACCGCCAGCGAGTCGCGAAAGATGAGCCAGTAGAGCGTGAAAACCATTGTCACGCCAAGAACCCCGATCTCAAGCAGGAAGATACTGAGCGAGGATACGAGAAAGCCCTGGAAGAGCGTGAAGTAGGCGCCCACGAATTGTGGCCCTAAGTTGGAATGCGATGCATTGCCGATACCGAGGCCAAATACGAGCTGCACCGGGTCACGCGACAGCTGCTGCAGCGGCACTTCAATCGAATCGACCCGACCCGCGAAATGCGCGGCGCCCACGCCAGAATGGGTGTTGACGTACTTCGTCATGACCTTCTTGTTCGTGAAGAAGTCTTCGATCCTGACGAAGTAGGGATTCTTACGCTGTACGTAGTCGTAGATCGGCGCGAACACAGCAACGAAGCCCACAAAAAGCGCCAGCGTTACGATAAAAATCCGCACGCGCTTGCCACGCGCGGCGCCGACCAGGGCCGACGTCAACAAGGCAAACGGCAGCAGAATGAGCGTTCCTTTGGTTTCGTTAATAGTAGTCGCCGCGAGCAGATAGAAGAACAAAATGAAATAGGAGAACTTACTGATGCGCTGGCGCAGCGTGAAGCCTGTCAGCACGCAGACGGCGCAAATCAGATACATGGACATTGGGGAGGATTGCACAAGCGTACCGACGACGCTGTCACCGCTGAACCTGTTGGCGTCCATGACCAGCATGCGTTGATGCAGTGCGAATGGCAGCTGCACGAGACCGACCAAGAGCAGCAGGCGCAGCTGCTGGCGGATTTGCACTTCTGAAAAATCGTAGACCGCGGGCAACAAGAACAGCGGCATCGCGCGAAAATAATATCGCAGACCTGCGAACAGCGGCCCGGGCGCCTCGTTGTTTGCAAATGCCCCGCACACGATCACGACTGTGACGATGCCAAATACCAGCCAATACGTCCCGCGCACATATTGGAACCGCTGTCTTGCGCCGACGGCGATGACATAGAGCAGCGCCACAGCCGAAAGCAGTTCCGGCAAGAACGACAAGGGCTTCGGCGCAATGTGGCTGGTAACGAGCTGATCGCCGAACGATATCGCAAGGATGAGCAGCAGTACGAGGTAGTGCATAGGGTGCGACGGCAGACGGCGTCGTTTAAGCTCTCGCGGCGCTAACCGTGACGCAAGTCGCGGCGCCCGGCGATTGACGCTGAATCATGATATAAAAACCCCGGAAGTGCCACCAACCAAGCCGCATTCCTGCCATGGGCCGCCGCGGTCAAGGAAGTTCACAGCCGTACTGCCGGGGCACCGCGGCCTAGCGACTCGGCGCAGCATTGGCTGTGCCAGGAGGTGCATCATCAGAGCCCTCCGCACGCAATTTGCGGTGCGTCTGGGTTTCGAGTAGCTGCATCAAGGCGGCTACGCCTTTCTTGCTTAAGTGGTCCGGGTCTTTGAAATAGCTCGCGTCGGCAAAGACGTGTCGATAATCGAGGATGTCGGTGATGCCTGCCGCAGCGAGCCCACGATCGATAACGGCGTCCTCCTGGGGCGTGACGCTTTCGAAGTACTCTGCGGTCGATGGATAGCGCACCGCGATCACCTGAATGCCGTGCGCGCGCGCAAGAGCAACGATGCGGGCATACCACTGAAAGGGTTCCACATGAGCGCCAATGCCTCGATGGTCGCCGACGCCGGTTTGGCGCGCGAATCGCGCACGCTCCTCTTGCGGCCGGGCTAGCCAGCCAGCATCGGTATCCTCATCGTCATCCCCGCGCGGCGCATGCTTCCAGCCCTTGACGAGATCCAATTTCAGGTATTGCACGAAATCGTCATTGAACAGCGGCACGAGATTAAAGGCAGTCGCAAGACGGCCGTGATCGAGGCCGTAGGGCGAGCCGGTGCGCAACAGATATACGTCGGCAAAGGCCCCATTGGAAGACTGCAGACGCCCGGTGCCGAACATATGCGCGTCGGCGGTGAGAAACAGCGTGTCAATCTCGTTGGGCTGCGCGAGCAGGTAACGCAGTTTCGCGTAGATTTCGCGCAGCCCATCGCCGCCGACCGCTAGGTTGTAGGCGCCGTCAGCGAGGATCTCGTTGTCGAGTTGCGCGACATGCGAATCGCCGACGAAGATGGACTTGACGTGCTGATGGGTCTTAAAGCCATCCACTACCCCTTGATATTCTTGCGCGCGCTGAAAATAGCCGCTTGTCTTGTAGGTCAAGATGTTCGCCGCAGCGAAGACCACGATAGCGACCGCGATCTTGATAGCGAGGGTTCGCCAGGTATTGCGCGAGCGCATGATCAGAATTGAAAGTAGATAAAGTCCAGGGCAGACCCCGTGTAGCGCAGGCACAGGATCAGGCCGATCACGCACGCATACGCGGCCCAGCGGGTGGCGAGCGGCCGGGATTCGACCTGCAGCGCGAAGCCCTTATCACGTTGGATAAACTCAAGCACGTTCAGAATCACGATCGCCGCGCCCGCGATCATGATCGCGCTCAGCAGCCCGAGCTGTCGCAGCACAGCGGTGGGATTGGTCGCGAGCGAGACTGAAAAAATGCTGCCCACCATGACAAAAGCAGCATGGATGGTCTTGGAGCGAAAGAAGATCCAGGCGAGCAGAGTCAGGAAGAAAGTGACAGCAACGCGCGCCACCACAACGAGCTTGCTTCGGCTCAACCTCTGCGCGGTCGGCGAGGCTTCCAGGCGCTTGGCGAAAAAGATATTCGGCAGATAGTACAGCCCGTTGAGAAAGCCCCACATCGCGAAGGTCCAATTCGCTCCGTGCCAGAGGCCACTCACCGTGAAGGTCAGCAGAATGTTAAACGCGTAGCGCAGCTTGCCAACCCTGCTGCCGCCAATCGGAATGAACACAAAATCGCGAAACCATGTCGATAGGGAAATGTGCCAGCGCCGCCAAAATTCCGGGACGCTCTGCGAGAAATACGGCGTCGCAAAATTCTGCATGAGTTCGAAGCCGAAAAGACGCGCACTGCCGAGTGCGATGTGCGAATAGCCCGAGAAGTCGCCATAAATCTGGAAGGCGAAGAAGAACGCGCCGATCAACGCCACGCTGCCCGGTAGGTGGCTGTGGCTGTCAAAGATGCTATTGGCCACAAGCGCGCAGTTGTCAGCCACGACGAGCTTGCAAAAGAGACCCCAGGTGATCTGACGCAGGCCACGGGTGACATCGTCTGCGCTGATGTGATGCTTGTGGTTGAATTGCGGCAGCATGTGGCCGGCACGCTCGATGGGTCCCGCTACCAGCTGCGGAAAGAATGCGACGTAAGCAAAGAAGGCAATCGGATCGCGCTCCGGTTTGACCTGGCGCCGATAGACGCCGACAGTGTAGGTGAGCGCCTGGAAAGTATAGAAGCTGAGGCCGACTGGGAGGATGATGCGCAGGACCGGCGCCTGGACATCAAAGCCGGCGGCTCCAGCGGCATCGGTGAGCGACGAGATGAAGAAATCGTAGTATTTGAAGAAGCCGAGAATTCCCAGATTGACGGCGAGGCTTGCCAGCAGCACGAAGCGTCGTGTGCGCGCCGTGTGCGTTGCATCGAGAGAGATTCCGACGATGTAGTCGACGAGCGAGCTTATGAAGATGAGGCCGAGAAAGCGCCAGTCCCACCAGCCGTAGAAGAAATAGCTCGCCACCAGCAGGACCGAGTTCTGCGCGCGCAGCGCAATGCGTCCGGCGAGCAGATACAAGAGCCAGACGGTCGGCAGAAACACGGCATAAATGACGGTGTGAAAAAGCATGACGCCAGCGTGCTAGCGGCCGCGCGCGGGCGACGCATCAGTTCGCGCGCGCCTAGGTGCCAGACAGAGCGTGACCGTAAAGCTATGGGCGGCGTGTGAGGGCCTGTTCTCCATGCCCTGGCATCCTAAAGACTAACGTCATGATTTGACTGCGAGTGTGTCACACCCGCTCATCGTTATGTCAAGTCCCGCTCCGGCTTGCATGAATGGCGCGGACAAGCCGCACGATTCATTTGCCGAAGCGTAATGCCAGCTGCACCTTGACCAGATTGATTGAGTCCATCGCGGTGCCGGCGGGCGGAAATAGTGCATCGGCGGGCGCGGTGCCGCTCGATGAATACGCCGCCCACAGTGTTTGCCCAGAGGCGCTGGTCCACGCGTTGACGAAGTGCACGCCCAAAGACTCGCCCGCAACGGCGCCGAGGCCTGCCCATCCGCCGCTGCCGGTTACGGCGTCGATATTGTTGTACGAAATTACCGCCCATGGTCCCCACGGACGTGGAGCCTCATAGAAGGATGTCTGCGCAGCATAGTTGCCCTGCGCGACGGCGATGTAGCGATCGAGTGGCGCGACATACACAGCTTCCTCGATCGGAGCGGCCATGGGACACGCGGCGCGGCATCCGACCTGAGTGGGGTTGCGGTCGATGAACACCGGCCGCATCTGCGCGGTGCGCGCACTCCAGATGGGGCCGCCTTGAGTATCGAGGCCCGCGAAGTATTGATAGGCGGATTCGGTGAGCATGCTGCCCGTGGGCGCGCGCGCAAGGTACGTAGTTGGCCGGCGCAGTCGAAGGGACGTTGCCCCAGTAGCTCGAAGCGTCCATCCCGTAGAGGTAGACGAAGTCATCGCTCGCACCCGAATTGCCCGCTCCGTAGCTGACAAATCCCTGGGGACAGAATTGTCCATGCAGGACCCGCTCGCCGCCCTTTGACTCGACCCCGCAGAAACTCCAGTCGCTGTCCTGCCAGGAATAGGCATTGCCGAGCGATGAGGCAATTTCCAGATGATTCGGGCTGCCGGAGGGCTGATGGGGATAGTCACTTTTGAGATCAGTCGGTCGGAAGATTCCTGCGATTGCAAAGAAGTCCTGGCCGATCGCAATGATGGCGCTCGCTTTGCCGGTAACACCGGCAGGATGAGCGCTGTTGTAGCCGCCGTAGATATTTTGCGCCGTAGCGCTGGTGGGCGGCGGGTCGCCCGTAATCATGGCGATGCCGAAACTCGCCCGGCCGCGATAGTTGTCGCCGCCAAAGCCGCCCCCGTCACCGAAGAACATGTAGACATTGCCGTCGGCACCCCAGGCAACCGGCCACAAATCGCTGCCGTTCGCCTGCGTGTAACCGTTGGCCCAGTCCCAGCTCATGCCCGTAATCAAGTTGCTCGGACAATAGGGCGAGTCGCCTGCGGCGGAAGCAGCCGCCGTCGTGAGCGCTACCGGAGCTGAGGCGGCGGTGTTTCCCGCGCTGTCAAACGCGGTGATGAGATACGTGTAGGGCGTCGATGCAGCCACCGTCGTATCCGCAAAAAACGGATTGAAGGTTGTGCCGAGAAGCACCCCGTCTCTGGTGATCCGATAGCCGGCGACCCGGACGTCATCACGCGAAGGCGCCCACTGCAGGCCAACTACGGCGGCCGTCGCACAGGCGATCTGGATTGCGGCGGGTGAGGTGGGTGGCTCGCGGTCTGGCGCCGTCGGCACGACGAACACGGAGTACATGCGATTGCGGTCGCTGCCAGCGGCGGCAATGTTGCCGCCCAATACCACGAGCGCGTCACTCGGGTACACGTTGCTGTAGATCTCGAAGGCACCCGAACCCAGGTGCAGCTCCGTGCCCGTATTCTGAAAGGCGCTCGTTAGCCAATCGGGCTTGGAGCTAATCCGGGTGTCGTGTGCGACGTAAACGGTCGAGCTCTGCCGCACCTTAAAACTCAAGAAATCTGAACTCCCGGGGGCCGCCATGCGGTCTTCGTCGGCGGTAAGAATCACGAGCGCGCCGCGCAGCGGCGCGGGCAGCGCGACTTGCCGAACCCGGGCGCGGTCCACATACGCGCGGTGCCCCTCCAAACCTTGCGCGACCCGGTACGTCTCGCCGCTGCCGCCCTGCGATGGTGCATTGTTCACGCGTAGATCCGTGATCAGTGCCGCGCCCGGGGGCATGGAGGCGCAGGCGCACAGCAGCGCGAGCATCAGGGTGGCGGCAAGCAAATTTCGCGCAAGCTTCATTAAAGGATCATTCCCCCTCTGAGGTCTGAGCGGTGTGCGCGCGCCAAAAGGGGGCTCATACCTTTTGGGTGTTGTAGCGGCAGCAACCGCCAGCGCTGCGCACCGAGGCGCTGCAGCGCCGCGCTCGGCGCCGCCGCCAGCGGTTTAAATAGTGCTTCCGTCACAGTCCGGATTGCGGTAAATGTCAGTTCGGCTGCCGTCTCAGTCGTGCGGTTGGCGACTTCAGGGACGGAGCCCATCATAACGATTAGGTCACAGAACCGAACCACGGTGGCGAATATCGTTGCGGGATCGAAGGCCGCTGTTACAAGGTTTATGACTACAAGATCAGCCGCCCCTCCGGAAGCACTCTTTGCCAGGGATGGGTATTTGCAAATCGATTCCCTGACGACGCCCGAAGACGTCGCGCGCGTACGCGGCCTGCTTGACCCGCTGTTCGACCGATTCGATTCGATTGGGCGCAACGCCATCGATATCGCGGGCCCGCAAGAAAAGGGGCTGGCGCCACGCTCGCCGGAGATCAACGAAGCGATTCACTTGGAACCCGAGCTGCGCAAGACCGAGACATTCGCACGCTGCCGAGACCTTGCACGCCGCATTCTCGGCGTGCCCGTCGGCTACGTGTTCGATCATGCGATCTACAAACCCCCGAAAAACAATGCGCCCACTCAATGGCACCAGGACGAAGGCTATAACACCCAGCCGATACCCCTCTGGGCAGTGCATTTTTGGATTCCGCTGCAGCCGGTGAACGTCGAGAACGGCTGCATGTGGTTCGTGCCGGGCTCGCACCGCAACGGCCTGCTGCCGCATCACGTGGCTCACAAGCGTGCCGGCGGGGCCACGGCCGACAGTATCGGGGCGACGATTGCCACGAAGAATGTCGACGCCTCGCTCGCGGTTGCCTGTCCGCTCGCGCTCGGCGGTGCCACCGCCCACCATCCTCTCACACTGCATTACACTGGGGCGAACCACTCCGACTCTTATCGCCGGGCATGGATACTTCATTTCGCGGCGTTCGGCTTCTTCCGCTTCCGCCTGCATCCCAAGTGTATTGCGAAGCGCGTGCGAGACCTGGTCAGCGCAAGTACTAATGAGTGATGAAAAGCGCGCCGGCAAGGCTCTTCTGTGGAAGGGGATGCAGCTTGGTGCCTCAAAGCTACTCTATCTAGTCGGCACGCTCGTTCTCGGGCATTTGCTCGCGCCGAAGGAATTCGGCCTGGTGGCGATTGCCACAGTCGCCATCACCACGATCATGGCAGCGACCGAGACCGGCATGACCAATGCGCTCGTGCAATCGCAGGTGCGCGAGCAGGTGCATTACGATGTGGCGTGGACGGTCGGCTTCCTGCGCGGCCTCATCGTCTGTCTCGTGCTGCTGCTCGCCGCACCGCTGGTGGCGCGGCTTTTTGGCGAAGCGCGCGCTGCTCCGATGGTCCGCCTTATGGCGTTTCTACCGCTGATCAGTTCGGCGGCGAGTCCGCGCATGGCGGACTTGATTCGCGAGCTGCAGTTCTCCAAGGTTGCGCCCGTGGCGCTGGCCGCGGTGGTCGTGGAAATCGGTCTGTCGATTGCGCTCGCCACGCGGCTCGGCGGCGTCGCGATCATACTCGGCAAGCTCGCCGGGGCGGCCACGGCGACCACCACGAGCTACGTGCTTGCGCCGCACAGGCCAAGATTCCGTCCAAATTATTCCTCCGCGCAGCAGCTTCTTGCCTTTGGCCGATGGCTCTTTGCCATCAGCGTCACTGCGGTCACCTCGGATCTTTTCATCAAAGTGCTTATCGCAAGGCGCCTGAGCGTCAGCGATCTTGGCTTGTTCTCGATGTCTGACAAGCTCGGCGAGGTGCCGACGCAGGCCGCGAACGAATCTATTGGTGCGGTGGCATTCCCGCTCTACGCGCGTTTGCGCGCCGACGCCGCCCGGCTGCAGAACGCTATCCGCGCGCACCTCATAGGTCTCATGTTCTTTCTCTTTCCTGCCACTGCGCTGATTGTTGCACTCGCCAAGCCCATCGAAACGCAGGTGCTCGGTCCGTCCTGGACTGGTATCTCCTTGCTCATCGTGCTATTTGTACTTGGCTACGTGTTTGAAGTCGCGTTCAACGTCGTTTACTTTCTGCTGCAGGCACTGGGAGCGGGGGCGCGGTTATTCGTGATCGAGTTGATTCAATATGTCATTCTGATTGTGGCGGTCATTGTGCTCGCCGGCCGGTTTGGGTTAATCGGCGTTGGTGCCGCGCGCATCATCACAGGAATTGCCGTTTCCGCCGCGGCGGTGATTGCTGCACCCCACATGTATCGCGTGACGTTGCTGCAAGTGTTGCGTCCCGCTGGCGTTCTTGTTCTCTGGGCGGCGTTGGCAGGTATCGGCGCGAGAACCTGCGCGACCTGGATCCCGGGCGCCGCCGGCGTCGTTGCGGGCACGCTCGTCGGAGGCGTGCTGTTTCTCGGCCTCGTTTGGGCGGCGGATGAGCGGCTGCGCACAGGCGTGCGCGAATGCTTGTCACTGTTCTTTCCGATTCTCCGGCTAAAGTCGGATGATCTATCCTTGCCGATGCCGTGAATTCAAGTCTGCTCAGCGGCTCGTACGACGCGTGGCGCAAGCGTTTGCTTGGTCGCGTGGTCATCGTATCCCCGCACTCCGATGATGCCGTCATGTCCCTGGGCGCGACTATCGCCTGGGCGGCGCAAGCGGGCGCAAAGATTGAGATCCTTACAGTCTTCTCGCTGATTACCACCTCAAGTGCGCCCACCGGTCCGTGGGACAAGAGCTGCGGCTTCGACACCGAAGGGGAGGCGTCAACGGCGCGGCGCGAAGAGGACCGCCAGGCGTGTCGCATTTTGGGCGCTACACCGCGCTGGCTTGAGTTCGGCGCCGAGCCGTATGAGCGCCGCGGCACAGACGAGGACATCAGTTACGCGGTGCAGGCGGCAACTGAGGGCGCGGATCTGGTGCTCATTCCGGGCTATCCGCTGCTTCACCCCGATCACGCCTACCTGAGCGAGCTCGTGCTGCGCAAGGGCGTAAGCGGCCGACGCACGGTGCTCTACACCGAACAGCCTTACGCGTATACGCACAACAAATCGCCGCAAGGCTCGGCGGTCGCCCCGGCCCTCGCAGCGCTGCTCGGCGCACCGATCGCATGGACCCGCGTGCGCACGGAGCGCGCGCATCGGCAGGCGAAACTCAAAGCGGTGCGCTGCTACAGATCGCAACTGCGTCGTCTCGGGCTGCGCAATATCGGTCTGTATCGCATGCTGTGGCGCGAGGCCTCGCAAGGCGGAGAAGCCGTGGCCTGGATCGCTTGATGCGGCTGCGAGCGGCGCAGTGTGCGCCAACAAGATTACAGATCCATCTGCTGGTAGGTTAACGATCCGCACAGCGCGAGATACTGATCTGCGACGGTCGCCAGATCAAAGCGTGTAACCGACGCTCGCGCCCCCGCTGCAATTTGCGGCCAGCGCGAACGAGCCGCAAGCGCGGCGTCAATGGCGGCCGCCATCGCCTGAGGGTTCTGCGGCGGAAACAGGAACCCGTTCTCACCATGCTTGATGAGATCGGGCGCAGCTCCCACTGCGGTCACCACCACCGGAAGAGCGCAGCCCATCGCCTCGACGAGTGCGAGGCTGAATCCCTCGTACTCGGTCGGAAACAGGAAGAAGTCGGCCGCCTGCAGGTACTCGTCGATGTTGCCGCGCTCGCCCAAGAATTTCACCGAATCCGCAAGCTCGTGCTCTCGCGCGAATTCCTTGACGTGCGCTTCGCAGTTGTCGAAGGAGATGTGGCCGGAGCCGACGACCAGCAGGCAAAGGCGCGGATGCCGCGCGATGATTGCGGGCCACGCCTCGATTAGCATCGGCAGCCCTTTGGCGCGCGACAGGCGGCCGGCAAAAACGGCAAGTGTCCGGTCAGCGGGCAGTTGCAATTTCCGAATGAGGCGTATTTTTTCCTCAACACCGACCGGGCGAAACTTCTGCAGGTCGACGGCATTGGGAATGTCGTGAATGCGCAGTGGATTGATGCCACGGTTCAAGAGCGCCGTGTGGATCTCTGCCGAGATCGCGATGACCGCATGCGCCCTGCGTAGAAAGAACAGGCGCAGGCGGTCGATGCTTCGCAGCATGAGCCTTGCCGAGAGTTTGTCCATGGCGCGCAGACTTTCCGAGGAGACCGCTTCCTTGAGTTCAAAGAAAGACTCGACGCGCACGATGCATTTCTTGCGTACGAGATGGCATACGGGCACGACGATCATGGGCATGAGCTTGGCGCCCGAGACGATGACGATATCGTAGTGGCAGGCTTCTTTGAGCAACAGCACTGTCAGGCGCAGCAAATAGCCCAATATCGGCAGAACTGCGCGCCATGCCTTGCCCTTCAGGTTGCCGGCGGGCCTGAAGCGGCGCACCGGTACCGCGCCGATACGCTCGGCGTCGGGGGAGAGTGGCTCTGACTGACGGGTGATGACCTGCACGCGCAGCCCGCGCGCCGCAAGCGCCTGCACTATTTGTGACGCGAAAAGCTCCTGACCACCCACGATCGGCGGATAGAAGGCCTCGGTCAGCCAGTAGACTCCACGCTGGACGCAGCGGCGCTCGGGCTGCATGGGCGTCAGTGAGAGCGTGTGCGTGCGCGCTTGAACACGGATGCAAACTTCTTCAACAGCACGCGCCGGAATTCGACGGGGACGAAGAGCACGCGCTTGCCGTCGATAAGCGTGACGTTGCCGACCTGCGAGAGGGTATGCAAGCCGTCCGGATAGGGACCTTCGATATCGGGATCAACGAAACGCGAAGGCCTCCTCGCGAAAGGCTAGCGGACTGAGGGTGACTACGCGATTGATGATGACCCGCCCGCCGTAGGTTTGCGAGCAATCCTGCGCCGGCCTGTAGAGGGTGCCGTCGACGACGAACGGGGTGCCCGCGGGCCGCGCCGAGCGAATATCAGTCTTCACCGGGTTTGCAGGATGCGGGCTCCAGGGTCCAGTAATGCTCGGCGCATACCACAGATGCAGCTCGCAATTGGCGCCTCGATCGGCCATCTCGGAGCCAGCGAGCCACCAATGCTCGCCATGATGAAAGAGCGTGGCATCGACGATGACGGTGCCGGCGAGCAGTGTCGCAACCTTGATCCAGCGATCCGGAAAGTGTTCGCATTCGTAGAGTGCAACCTCCTGCGCCTCGCTCGTTTCCGGAATGCACAGCATCCGCGCGTCTGCATGCAGTAAGAAGGGATACGACATGTGCACCGGCGTTGCCGGCCCGATGGCGACGCGCACGGCTCGCGCCGCGCTCATGGACTCAATGGCGACGATGTAACCGCGCTTGTCATCGTAACTCATGTGCTCGCACAGGATGCTCAGATGCCCGTCGCGCATCACGCCGAACGGGTCCGCGCGCAATTCGCTGCGCTTGGTTGCAGGCAGCCAGCGCACCGCTGCACGCTTCTCATGACGCAGAAACGCGGCGATCGGCTGCTCGACAAGCCCGACATTCCATTGATCATGGCGAAATAGAGACTGCCATGCCAGAGACAGCAAGCGCATTGCGGTGCGCGTGCCGCAGCGCGCACGTTGCATCCGCGTGGGCGGCGTGCGCAGCTGCGCCGCCCCGCGTGACCGCTGGCGCGTTAAAGCGGTCGGTAATCGCCATTGCGGATATCCACGCATAGCTGCGCGGGCCAGCGTGCCACCCGCGCCTCCAGCAGCGCGCGGTTGCGGGTCGCCGAGTGCAGCGCGGTGCGAAAATAGCCATCGCGCAGGATGATGACCGCATCGGCACTCTGCAACTCTCGTGTCAGCAGGGCGCCGCTGATGGGCTCGCCGTCGTAAACCTCCCAGAAGCCTGGCGGGCTGCCGCGGTAACGCGTCCAGTCGCCGAAGTGGAACCGCCAACTGCCGAAGCGCGGCACGTCCAGCAATTGCGCGGGGCAGCGGTCGTTGAGGAAATTCAGCGCGAAGTCGGGCGCATGATGTGTGATGCGCGCCACGGTCGCATGAGTCGCCGGATGCTCGAGGGCCGGGGCGAGCGGCGCCGGCAGCAGGATTTGCGCCGCGCCAGCGAGAATGCGCGGCATTTCGCGGCAGCTTTGGCGAACGATCAGGAGCTGCGGCTTGATGTCGCGCAGCGCGAGCAGTTCCTGCACGCAGTCGGGCCTGCCAATGCGCAAGTAGCCCATCATCGTGCAGAACGGCGAAGCGAAGCGGTCCGGATTGCATGGGAGCGAAACAAAGACCGTCAGTGATTCAAGGTATCAAACATCGCCAGGATCTCCCGTGCACACTTGTCCCAGCCGAAGTCCTTTGCTCGGGCGATGCCGCGGGCAATCATCTCTGCGCGACGCGCGCGATCCGCAATGACGGTCTGCATGCCACGCGCGATTTCCATGACATTGAGCGGGTCGACGAGGCAGGCGGCGCCGGCGGTGACTTCTGGCGGCGCGCAGGTATTTGCAGTCACGATCGGGCAACCGCAGGCCATCGCCTCCAGCAGGGGGATCCCGAAGCCCTCGTATAGCGACGGAAACGCAAAAAGATCGGCCAGGCAGTACACCGCCGGCAGGTCTGCATGGTTGACCCAGCCCGGAAAGCAAACCCGCTCCGTGATGCCGAGCTCCTCGATGGCACGCAACTCGCTATTCGTGCTCCAGCGCTGCTCGCCCGCCATAACCAGACTATGAGGAATGGTGTCCTTGATGCATGCAAAGGCCTGCAGGAGGCGTGCGACATTTTTCCGGGATTCGATTTGGCCCGCCCAGAGAATGAAGTGCTCGGGCAGCTTATAGCGTGAGCGCACGTCCTGCAGGCGCGCCGGGTCGCGAACTGGCTGGAAGACCTCGGGATCAAAGCCGTTGTGAATGGCGAATACCTTCTCCGGCGGTACACCGACGTATTTGACGACGTCCGTCTTGACGGCTCTCGACACCGCGATGAAGGCGGCGGCTTTGCGGCAATACAGCGGCACGAAGCGTTTGAAATACCACTGGTCATAGAGACGAAAATGCTGCGGAATTACGAACCATTCCGAGCCATGCAGCACGAACACCGACCTCGCCTTGGTCAGGAACGGTACGGTGAATTTGGGGTTGAAGAGCAGCTCCACACGATGCTTGCGCGCGACCCAAGGTACGGCGAACTGATCCCATGTAACCGTCCCCGGCAGCGTGCACACCAGTTCCTCGACATTCGGAAAGCTTGAGTAGGTGCCGAGTAGTTTTGGGTTCTGATAAATCAGTAGATAACGGTGCTGCCGGCCCATTGCAAAAAGCAGCGGCAGAATTCGCTTGGTGTATACCTTAACGCCGCCTTCCTGCTGCTCATAATGCCGCAGCATGATGCCAATCTTCATCGCTCCTCCGAAGCCGCTGGCTACCGCGCGCTACGCGGAGGCCCTGGCGGGCGGCGCGGCCAGGTCCAGGCGCAGATCCTCGCGCGACTGACCGAGGATCATCATGCGATACCAGAATTCCGAGTTGATGAGCAGCCAAAGTCGGTTGCCGTGATCGACGTGTCCCGCAAGGTGCGCGCGCAGCAGCTCGAGGATCGGGCCGCGGCGCAGAATGCCAGCCTTGACGAGTTCGGCGTCTTCCAGGTAGCGGGCGTAGAGGACACGGTATTCCTTGCCAAGCACGTAGGGCAGGGCGGATGAGAATCCCTGCTTGGGTCGCGCGAGAATATCGTGCGGCAAGTAGCGTGCGGCAAGCTTGCGCTGGATGTAGCGCAAGTTTCTGCCGCGGATCTTCAGAGATGACGGCAGGCGCGCCGCAAACTGCGCCAGGCAATGATCCATGAATGGGCTGCGCGCCTCGAGCCCGTGCGCCATGCTCATGCGATCGGTGATCATCACCGGATGATCCGGCAGGCGTATCTGGCTGTCGGCATAGAGCATCCGGTCGAGCGGCTCGCCGCCTTCGAGTCTCTCGTACGGATCCTCGATCGCCGCTTCTGCGTGTGCGCCGGCGAGCTCTTCAGCGGCGGCCGAGGTATAGAGGCCAGCGCGCATAAGCGGATCGAAATAAAAGTAATTCAGGCTTGCGGCATAACGCCCCCCGCCAGACAGGAATGACAAGCGGTGCAGCCAACGCAGCTGATGACCGAGGCTCTTGTACCAGCCTGCCGACGGAATGAGCTCGAGCGTTGGGCCAAGAATATAGCGGCGCAGGCTCTGCGGTACGCGGCCGTAATGATCCGCATAAAGATTGCCGTAGTAACGATCATAGCCACCGAACAGCTCATCGCCACCGTCGCCACCGATCACGACTTTGACGTGCGAGCTCGCAAGCCGAGCGACGTGATAGGTGCAAAGTGACAATGGATCAGACGGCTCATCCAGATGCCACACCAGATCCGGAAGGAGCTCGGTCAGGCTGGGCGCAATCGTCTGTTCATGATGGTCGGTGTGGTACAGCGTGCGCGACGGCGCGAGCGTGCGGCGCCTCATCAAAGCGCTGATAGGGCAAGCCAATCGTGAATGTCGGCAGATCGCGCATGCCAATGCGCTTGGCGAGCATAGCGACCAGCAGACTTGAATCGAGACCGCCGCTCAAGAACGCGCCCACCGGCACGTCACTCACCATATGCAGCCGCAGCGATTCATCGATCTGCGCTTCGAGTTGATCGGTCAGAGCCTCGTCGGAACCCTCAAGCTTCGGCAGGTAGCGCAGGTCCCAGTAGCGACGCACTACGGGCCGGCCGCCGCGCTCGACCAGCAGCAGGTGGCCCGGCGGCAGCTTGTGCACTCCCTGAAACATAGAAAGCGGCGGCGCGATCAGGCGCAGGGCCAAATACTGATCTAGCGCCCGCAGATTCATCTTGCGCAGGTTCGGATCGAGTGCCAGCAGCGCCTTGATCTCCGAGGCGAACGCGAAGCGTCCGGGCTCATCCGTGTAGTACAGCGGTTTCTGGCCCAGATGATCGCGCGCGGCGAGGAGCCGCTCGTTGCGCGCATCCCAAAGCACGAACGCGAACATGCCGCGCAGGTGCTCGAGGAGCCGCTCGCCGTGGAGCTGGTACAGGCCGATGATGACCTCGCAATCACTCTGAGTGACAAACTTAAGTCCCGCCGCTTCGAGTTTCTTGCGCTGCTCGACGTAGTTGTAGATCTCGCCGTTGCAGACGAGCCAGATGCTGCTGTCGACGCTGCGCAGCGGCTGCCTGCCGCCCTGCAGGTCGATGATCGACAGGCGACGATGACCGAGTGCGACGTGCGCATCGGTGTACTCGCCTTCGCCATCCGGGCCACGATGCCGCAGCGCCTCAAGCATGCGCTTCAAGATCGCTACCCGTGGGGTCGAAACGGCCGAGAATGCCGGCTATGCCACACATGAAGCCTCCGCCCTCATTTTGCCACGCCGTGCCTCTGTCGCTCGCATGTCGCTGCAAATACCGCCTCATAGCGCTCGGCGCAGCGGTCAATGAAGAAATTCCTCGACTCGCTGCCGATTGTTGTCTGCCGATCTCGCGCCGCAGCGTGAGGCTGGTCGTGCAAGCGCCACTAGGGCGTGCGTGAAGTCTGCGAGGTCATTGAGTCTGGCGACGTGACCGGTTTCTCGCGACTTTAAAAAGTCGGTCTGGCCGCCTCGGTCATAACAGATCACCGGCAGCCCGAATGCCATGGCCTCGAGGAACACCAAGCCGAATCCCTCATGCTGGCTCGTGGACACGAAAATGTCGGCCGCAGCGAGCGCCTGGTACTTGACGAGGTCGCTGACCTGACCCAGGAGATGCACGCGCTGCGCGACGCCGGCGCTCGCGGCAGCGCTTTGCAGCGCCGCGGCGTCCGGACCGTCACCGACAACGACGAGATGCGCATCGCTCGCGCTCGCACGAGGCAAGCACCTGGACGAGCTGCACCGTGCTCTTGCGCGCGACCAGCCGCCCGACTGTGACCATGACGAACGCGTCGGCAGGCAAACCAAGTTGCTGGCGTGCGCCGCGCGGCTCGGTGGCGGGTGGTCGCTCGATCCCGAGCGGAATGAGCTCGACCGGCCGCGCGACCCGATAGATCTCAGCGACGTGGCGCACGGTGTCGCGCGACTGACCGACAACTTCGTCGGCAGCATTCAGCATGTAGCGTATCGGCGCTCGCAACCACGCATGGCGGTGCGGCGAGCTTGCCTTGCTGGGATCAAAGAGATCGCCGCCGTGCACCGACAGTACGTTCGGAATCTTGGCACTGCGCGCGAGCACGTGCCCGAGCGGACCGGAGGGTACGACGAAGTGCGTGTTGACGAGGTCGAAGCGGCCGGCGCGCACAAGTCCGAGTCCCTTGAATATGCCGCTCGGCAGATACGCAAGCATCGAGGGCAAGATTCGCGACCGCGAGTTGCCGGCGGAAGAACACCGGCACGCGCAGCACTTCGACACCGCCGTCGATGCTGGCGGCGGGGAGGCCGAGCGCCTGCGAGGTGAGCACCGTCACGTCGTGTCGCCGTGCCAGCTCCCGCGCGAGCGCGGCCATCACCACCCCGCCGCCACCCCCGAGCGGTGGGTACTCGTAGTTGCAAAACAGGATCTTCAAGCTGCCAAGCTCTTGCCGCAATCGGGCGCGGACATCAGCGTTGCCGAGGGCTGTGTGACATTATGTGGGGTGCGTCTCGCTGTAAGGGTGGTCGTGGACCTCACATCCACTATACTAAAAGGCAATTCAGGAGTTTCGGATGTCCGGAAGCGCCCCAATTTCCAGTGCAATCTCGCGCCTTGAGCCCTTGACTGAGCGTAATGAGGACCCAATCTCTGGGCCTGCCCGCCGCAAGCTTGCCGCGCGGCTCGAGCCCTTTGATTCGTACTGGCAGGCCCCCGAGGATGTCGACAAGGGCTACCGCTCGTTCAACGCCTACTATCGCGCCAACTATCTGCCGCAGCTGCCGGCGGATCGGGCGGCGCGGATCCTCGTCATCAGCTGCGGTCCAGGCTATCTCGTCAGCCTGCTCAAGGAGACAGGCTACACGAACGTAACTGGCATTGATTCGGATCCGGCCAAGGTCGCGCACGCCAAACGTCGCAACCTGCCGTGCGAAGCTGCGGAGGCTTTCCCGTACCTGGAGGCGCGTCAGTCGCCGCAGTTTGACGTCATCATTCCCGAGCAGGAGCTTAATCACTTGACGGTCGACGAAACGATCGAGTTTCTGAAGCTGTGCCGCGGCGCACTGCGCCCGGGCGGCCGCGTAATCGTGTACGCGATGAACGGCGCCAATCCGCTCGTCGGCTCGGAGAATATCGCGCACAACATCGATCACTTCTATAACGTGACCGAGCACAGCCTGCAGCAGCTTCTCAAGCTTGCGGATTTCTCCGGGACTCAAAGTTTTTGCGCTCAAGCTGTACGTATTCTGGAAGAATCCGGCGAATTATGTGGGGCTTGCCGTGACGGCAACGTGTGAGGCGCTGATGCGCGTGATGTTTGTGCTTTACGGCAAGAAAGTGCGCGTGCTCAGTAAGAAGATCGCGGCTGTTGCATACAAGGCGGCGCCCGCCGCCTAACTATACGGCGGCGCTGGTTCTAGCGGCTGCCGCAGTCCCGCCGGGAGAATCCTAGGCGCCGCCTGTGCGCGAGTGCCCTAAGGCGTGCGTGCCACCAGTAACACGCCAAGCTCGGACTTGCTGAGCTCACGATAGTTGGCGTCGATTATCCGCTGGCATTGCTCTGGGAATAGCGCGACGCCGTGACGGTCTACCGTCTGCAGCTGTATCAGCGCGACGCTCGAATGGCGAAAGACGGTTTCGCACGAGGCAGCGGGCAGTGCACCGGTCTCGACCTTTTGCGCAAAGGTAAAGAGATCGATATTGAAGGCATTGTCGGCCCAGTAGCACAAACCAAGCATTTCGCAGGCCGCCTTGCCTTGTCCCAGGGTGCGGATCTCGCGGATATCGGCGGTAGTCGCCGTCTCAAGTGCTGGCAGATTTCGAATCGACGCGATCGCATACGGAGCTTTTGTCAGCGCATAGGCGCACGTGCAAACACTCAGCAGAACGACGGCGATCGACGCCAATCTGTGTGCGAGCACCGAGCCCGCGCGAAGCCTGCTATCCAAACGTCCCGACCAGAGCATGTCTATCGCCAGGGCCGCACCCAGGCTTGAGGCGATAAGTAGGTCAAAGAACGCGTTCACGTCGAGACCTGCGCCGCCCGAGACCAGTGCGCCTAGCACGGCGGCGGCAAGCAGATAGGCAGCAAGAAATGTTGATCGTTCGCTGCGCTCGCCCAGGCACAGCAGCAGCGCCAGTCCGAGGAGCGGCGCGAGGCAGCGAATGGCGACGGCGCTTTCGACCCACGAACGGTGCGGATCATAGACTCTGCCGATCAGCAGGCTCGTGAAAAATGTTGCACCATAGGCGAGCCACAAGAGTAAGGCGCTCAAAGCCGCCACTGCGCAGCAGGAGACGATCCAGGTCAGGAGCGCCGGTCGGGAACGAGTCATCAGCCAGAATGTGACTGCGATGGGCACGGGAAACAGAAGGTGCTTCGTCAGACCAGCGGCAACCACCAAAATGCATGCGGCGATAAGCGCGCGCGTGCTGGCGTGGCCTCGCCACAGCAACACCAGCCCCGTGGTCATGATCGCGTGCGCGAGCCACTGCGGATCATCAATAGCGACGTAGGTCTGGCCGTAGGTGACTGCGAAGGCCAGGAATACTGCCCCGCCGAGCAGGGCGATGCGCACGCGAGCCCCGGTCGCGCGTAGCCACAGATACAGATTAAGCGCGACGATCAGTAGGGCGAGCAAGGCGATGATGCGACCGGCGAGGATGCTATCGCCCGTCAGGAGGCCGGCGATGCCGACTACATAGAACGACAGAGGCGGATAGGAATTCGTGACCAAGTCGCCAGCCGGGTACAGATTGCCGCCGGTCATCGCGATCTTGGAGAAGTACGCGTTCCAGCCTTCGTTCGGATCGAGCGGTATGCGATGAGTCAGCATCAGCAATGGCGCAACCAAGCCGCCGACGATCACTGCGACAATGAGCGCGAGTGCGCCCCAGAAATAGAGGTCGTTTGGTGACGAGGAGCGCGCTGCCTTACTCACGCTTTGAAGTGTATGAACGGTAGCTTTCTCCCACCTTTCGGACCATACGCTGCACTGCAATATTCACACCATCTTCACACCGGGCGGCGAGTGCGCAATTTGCGTGCCAGCGCGGGGCAGCGCGGTAATCGCAAAGCGCGCTGCCCATTGCGGTCCCGCGCAGCGACATCTTCAGTCAGCAAATGCGCGCAGCTCACTTTCTTCACCATTGTGAAGAATGCGTTTGTAACGGTGTTGCGACTTAACGCTCGCCTGCGACCGTAGGCGCGCGCTACAGAAAGCCGTTTGCCCGATACCAGTCGGCAGTACGGAGCGCGCCTTCCATGAAACTGGTCGTGGCCCGAAAGCCGAGCAGCCGCTCCGCTTTGGCAGTCGAGAAGCGGAAGGACTTGCGAAAGAAGTCCAGACGGCGTCGATGTAGCGGCGGCTTTAGTCCCAACGGAATCATGGTTTTTTCCATCACATACGCTGCAGCCACAAATGGCCACAGCGGCGCATGAAAAATGCGCCGGCTCTGGCCGACGGCCACCGCAATGGCGCTCACCATGGCGTTGGTTGTGACCCGCTCGGAACCTGCAAGCACGATGGTCTCGCCATTCAGCGCGGAGGCGGTAGCGGCCGCGAGCAGGCCACGCGCCAAATCGTCGACGTAGATCAGCTGGTGTTCATTGTTGCCGCGACCGACTGTGAGATAACGTCCGCTCTGCACACCGCGAAAAAGCTTCAGTAAGCGGATGTCGCCTGGGCCATACGTTTCTGAGATGCGAATGATGCAGCGTTCTATCATGCCCTCACATGCCCGCACGACAGTTTCGGCCACCGCTTTGGTTCTGCCGTACGGGTTGTCGGGTGCCAGCGCGCTCTGCTCATCGAGACTTCGCCGGGCCGCAGATCCGTACACCCCAATCGTGCTGCCATGAACAAAGCGACTAACGCCGGCACGGGCGGCTAGCTCAAGCAACCGGCGAGTACCTTCGACGTTGACCTGATGGAAGTGCGACTCGGGCGCCTGCGCCTCGTGCTGAGCGGCGGCGAGATGAATCACCACTTCGTGACCCACCAGCGCGCGCGCTAAGGCGAATGAGTCTTCAAGCGGCGCGACCAGCACGTTGATGCCTTCCTTCTCGAGAGCGTCGCAGCGCGCGCGTTCTGTTGGGTTATTCACCGCGGTCACGACTGTGACGTCGTGACCGCGTTCGATTGCGAGCCGCGCAAGGCGGCTGCCAATGAAGCCTGAGCCGCCGGTGACAAAGAGACGCGGCAGTATCATCTCCGGGCTCATCGCAATGCGTCCACAGGCTCTGCAGCGGCAACCGCATGCGGTGCCGGTGCAAGATATCGGGTGAAGTGCTGCTCCAGCAGCGCGCGCTCCTCGGCACCTCGTGTTGCAGACCAACCGAACTCGCGGCTCAGAAGCTCTTGCACTTCCTCGAGCACCTGTGCGCCCGGATGACCGTTTGTGCCCAGACCCGTGCGGCGCAGGACAACATCGCTCATGCGCTGCGCCATTTCGGCGCGCACCGCAAACAGTGCTTCGGCGTGCGTGATACTGCTTCCCGAAAAGCAGCGCCCAAGACGCGGCTCAGTCTCGGCGAGGGCAAATATCTGTGCTGCATGCGTGCCGTAGTTGCGCAGCAGCGCTTCAATCGCGCCGCTGGGCAGCCAGCGCGGGCGTTGTGCCGTCAACGCGTGCAATGCCCGATTGAAATCCTCAATATCGCCGCCTGGCAGTGGACGTGTGGCTGACTCATTGATGGTCTTGCTCCCGCCAATCTGCCCTACGGCGAGGTCAAGGGCCTGGACCGCATCGCGACGCGCTACCGTGTAGCGCACGCTGATCACGGATAAGAGTCCGCTCACGCCGCCTTCGCGGTGATCAATCACGCGCGATTCCTTGCCGAAGCTTAGGCCGCCATGCTGTCGTGACGCCTCGCCGAACGGCACCAAACCGAAGTCAACCCTGCGTACATCGCTCTCCTTAAGGTGAAGCGCGGGATAGCTGGCGTTGAGCTCATCAATGAACTGCCGAAGCTCAGCGCGCTCGAGCCCGATGCTATCGGGCCTGCGCGGCACGATCGAGTGCCACACGCCGACGAGCGTGCAGTCGCGCCACGGGACGAGGAAAAGATGGCGGCTATTGCGCGCAAGCAGCGCATCCGAGTCGCGAGTACGGCCTTGTACGGCGAGCGCCATCGAGGCTGCAAACCGCCGCGGCACCATAAAGCAGGCATCACGCGAATAGGTACCAGGAGGCCCGTAGCGCTGTGCGAGAGGCTCGAGTAGTCCTTCCGCCCATGGTCCGGCGGCATTGATGACGAGGCGCGCGCGAATATCGAAGCACTGTCCGCCGATGCAATCGCGGGCGGCGACGCCGGTGACGCGCGAGTCGTTCACGAGCAGGCGTTCGGCTTCGACGTAATTTGCTACGCTCGCGCCGAGTTCGGCGGCTGCGGCCGCGAATCCGAGCACGAGTCGCGGTGGACTGAACATCTGTCCGTCCTCAAACACTGCCGCGCCGGTGAGACCCTCGGGCTCGACCGTCGGAAAGAGCGCAACTGTCGCCTCGCGGCTGAGGAATTTGGTGCCGCGGATGTGCCGTGCCGGATCCAGTGTGTGTCGATTGATGTCTGCGGTGAGGGCATCGTAGAGCAGCATGCCGGTGCCGAGAAACCACTTGCTGCTCTTCGCGTGGCCATAGGTCGGAATTACGAACGGCAGTGGCGATACCAGATGCGGCGCGATGCGCAAGAGCACGGCACGCTCGAAACACGAAGCACGCATGCGCTTGATGTCGGCATGCTGGATGTAGCGGATGCCTCCGTGCACTACCTTGAAGCAGTGAGCGGACGCGCCTGCGGAGAAGTCATCTCGCTCGATGAGCGCGGTGCGATAGCCGCGCAGGGCAGCCTCACGCGCCGTCGCGGCCCCGCACGCGCCCCCGCCGACGACCAGGACGTCGAATGTCTGATCGGCAAGGGCGCCGAGATCACGCTGAAAACTGGCTACGTTTCCCATTAGAAATCATCTACTGATGCGCCGGGGCGCAGCGCTGCGCGCCGTGCCAGCGGCGCAATGGCGGCCGCGGGATGCAAGGTGCGAAGCGAAGCGTCATTTGTGTACGACGTAGAGCGATTGGTAGGATGCCAGCCGCCCGACGGGTCGCGCACGTCCCCATCGTCTAGAGGCCTAGGACATCGCCCTTTCACGGCGGTAACAGGGGTTCGAATCCCCTTGGGGACGCCACGCAATCCGGGCGGGAGCTGTCTACCGGGCACCAAGTCCCGCCTTTCTGTCAGAGGATCATCCGGTCGAGTATACGACGAAGCGACAGGGAAGTTGCGACCCCGGTGGGACGGGTTGCGCAGCAGAGGAGCCCGGAAAAGTAGAGAAGTTCGAATGCCGTCTCGTTCCCGCGCAATCTGCGCAGGGGAGAAACCGACAACTTTGCAAGCTCAATATCTGGTGAGTTTCGCCCATTATGGAGCTCGAGCTTCCAGTGCGAAGGAGGCAGAATCGACACCTATCGCACCTGATTCGCGATGACGTGACTGATTCGAAGCCTGAGGCGTTCATCCGCACTCTGCGCCTGAAGGTAAAGCAGGAGGCTTACCCGTGGCTCGAGGCCGCCGCGGTAGAGGTCAACCAGGTATGGAACTGGTGCAACGAGGCGAGCATGGATGCAGCGGATCGGTGTCGCCGATCCCAGCCGCGATTCTTAAGCGGCTTTGATCTTGACAAGTTAAGCGCCGGAGCCAGTGAGTACTTCGAGCATATCGGTGCAGACACCATTCAGCGCGTGAACCATGAGTACGCATCGAAACGCCGAGCGGCGAAGCGAGTGCGGCTACGCTGGCGGGTGAGCCGAGGCACGCGAAAGTCTCTGGGATGGGTGCCCTTTAAGGCGGCAAGCTTGAAGCGCAAGGGCCGCGGTGTGCGCTTGTACGGCAAGAGCTTTCGGGTGTTCGAGAGTGAGCGGCTCGAGGAAGCGAGGTGGCGCGATGGCTGTTTCGCCCAGGATGCGCTGGGAAGCTGGTGGTTGTGTTTACCCGTACTCGTGGCAAGGAAGGAATTTCCTGCCTCAGGCCTCGTGGCCGGAGTCGACCTGGGATGTCACCATACCGCCGTCACCAGTGGCAACGAGCGGCTCGAATCGCGCTGCTATCGCAAGCTTGAGCGCAAGATCTCTCAAGCCCAGCGCCGTGCTCACCGCCATCAGGCCAAGCGCCTGCACCGCAGAGCGGCCCATCAGCGCCGCGATGCGCTGCATAAGTTCTCCACACTGCTTGTACGCCGATACGGGCAGATCTTCGTCGGTAACGTGAGTGCTCCGAAGCTTGCGCGTACACGGATGGCTAAATCCGTGCTCGATGCATGCTGGGGGATGCTCAGGACTCAACTCGAGTACAAATGTCAGCAGGCAGCGAGAGAGTTTGCAGTGATCGATGAGCGATACACCACGCAAGTGTGCGGAAACTGCGGGGCCCTGACGGGTCCTGCAGGAGTAGGGCAGCTTGTTGTAAGGCAGTGGGAATGCGTGGACTGCGGTGTAGTTCATGATCGCGACGTGAATGCCGCGAGGAACATTCTCTCTGCCGGGCTCAGGTGGCGAGCCTCCGTGCGCGGGAATGAGCTTCCTCCGCTGAGCGCATGCCGAGCCAGGCACCCTCGCCCATGTGAGGCAGGGATCAGCGCGCAGCGGAGGGCGGCATGAGCACCGGATCCTGCGCCGCGGACTGTCGGATGGGGCGTGTCCGAACGCCGCTAACACGGCTGCGTTTCAATCTTTGACCGGTGCGATTCCTGCTCTGCCGTCAGATGTGACGCATGTCACCATCATCGGCGTCCGCAGCTGCAGCCCAGATGCGTCACGTGGTGCTGAGCGTAGCGATGCGTAGGAGGTCTACGGCGCCATTGCAGGCCCGAATGCATCATCTACACGCGGCCAGCAGCGCTCCGGTTCATTTGACGCCCTAAGCGGACTGCGATCGCTCGAGGAGTCGCGAATGCCGGCCTGACGCCCTATAGCAAGCTTGAGCGGGACTTGCTCGCTGGCCAGACTTTGACGCAGCTCACAAAAGCAAACAATGTTGACTCGCAGCAATGGGAGGTGAGGTGCGCCGATGCGTTGCTCGGGACTGTTGCCTTATAATTGAGCGCGTAGGTAGCCGGTAGCCGACTGATGCTTGGTTGGCCGCCACATAAAGAAAGCGTGCCGTTTTTCGTTTTCGGTGCTGCCGCAGGATTCGTTGACCTACGGCGTGCACTCGCCCCGAGCGGACATGGCGGCGCGCGGATTTCGCTGAGGGGACACGGCTGACCGGGGGAACGTTTGACAGGCACGGGGCATCAGGTCTTGGAGAGAGATTGCATGAGCGACGCCGCAGAACCTCTGGAGCTGACGATCCTGATGCCCTGCCTCAACGAGGCAGAGACAATCCAGACGTGCGTGCGCAAGGCGATGGGCTTTCTGCAACGCGCCAACATCAAGGGCGAGGTCGTTGTTGCGGATAACGGCAGCACCGACGGTTCACAGGCGCTAGCCCAGGCTGTCGGAGCGCGCATCGTACCGATTGCGGCCCGCGGCTATGGGGCGGCCCTCATGGGCGGCATACAGGCGGCCCGCGGCAAGTTCATCATCATGGGCGACGCGGATGACAGCTACGACTTCACCGCGCTCGATCCCTTTGTTGAGAAGCTCCGCGAGGGCTATGAGCTTGTCATGGGCAATCGCTTCCGTGGCGGCATCAAGCCGCACGCGATGCCGCCGCTGCACAAGTATTTTGGTAACCCGGTGTTGACGACTGTTGGTCGGCTCTTCTTTGGCAGTCCCTGCGGAGATTTCCAATGCGGGCTGCGCGGCTTCAGGCGCGATTCGTTTCTAGCGATCGGCCTGCAGCAACCGGGGATGGAATTTGCGAGCGAAATGGTCGTCAAGGCGACCTTGCGCAAGCTGCGCATTACGGAAGTCCCGACGACGCTCTCACCGGATGGCCGCAGCCGGCCGCCGCACATGCGTAGCTGGCGTGACGGCTGGCGCAACCTACGTTTCTTGCTGCTCTTCTGCCCGGCTTGGCTCTTCTTCTACCCGGGCCTTGTGTTGTTGCTGCTCGGTGTGGCGGGGATGGCATGGCTGCTACCTGCGACACGCTATGCCTTCGGCCTCGGCTTCGACCTCAATACGCTGGTGTTCACCGCCGGCGCGATCGTTTGTGGCTTTCAGGCGATCGTCTTTTACCTGTTTGCGAAAACCTACGCGATCCGGCAGAACCTGCTGCCCGTGGATGCCTTGGCGACGAGGCTGCGACAGGCGCTGCGCCTTGAAGTCGCGCTGCTGGTCGGAGCCGGCGCGGTGCTGATTGGACTTGCGCTTGCCGTGCTTGCGGTCGGCAGCTGGGGCGCGCGCGCGTTCGGCCATCTTGATCCGCAACAGTCGCTGCGTATCGTCGTGCCTAGCGTGACGCTCATGATCCTCGGCTTGCAGATCATGTTCTCAAGCTTCTTGCTGAGCTTGCTGCAGATCGAGACCAATCGCGCGGCCGCAACGACGACGGCGCGATCCGTGGCGGGCAATCTTACGCCGAGCGCCGAACCCGGAGTTCGCTAGATTCGCGCGCGCACGCTCTCGTTCGGCCAGTACGCTCGCTTCTTTGTTGTCGGCACGTGTGCGGGCTTGCTGAGCGTCGCTTGCCGGGAGCTATTTGCGTGGCTCCTCGGCCGGGATGATCCGCGCCACTACTCGATATCCGTGATTCTCGGCTACGTGGCCGGGATCATCGTGAGCTATCTGCTCAATCGGCGCTTTACGTTCGTCACGGCCGGTGCACCGCGCAACTGGTCGAGATTTGCCCCATTCGTGGGCGTTGCGATGGTGGGACTGCTGTGCACCTGGCTCCTGTCCCTCGGGTTGCGGTATGGCTTGCCGCTGCAGGCGTTGCTTGGTGAATTATCCGCAACCGTGGCGTTCGCAGTGGCGACGGTGCTCTCGTCGCTCGTCACCTATCCGCTCAATGCACTGTTCGTCTTTGCCAAAAAGGGTAACGCCACGAGCGCCATAAGCACGACCATCGCCACCTCGTGAGCCGGCACACCGTAGCGGGCAATGAACTGACTGAAGAGGGCGTAGAACATCACGAGTCCAAAGGCTGGCAATGAGAATAGGGCGAGGTCGTAGCGCCTGCGGCGAATCGCGAGCGCCAGCGCGAGCGCCAGGATCGGGAACACCAGCGTCGCTCCCCGCCAGAGAAATGGAATGGTGAGCGCAAGCCAACGCCCTGGTTGCGCCATGATCATTGCAGCCGCCCGTTTCTTGAGGATGTCATCGCCTTCGAGTTCGGCCTGCGGATGGCCCGCCTGCGCAAGCTGCATCTCGAGCTGCGTGCGCTCTGCGCGCGCCTTGCGATAGTAGGTCAGCGATAGGTCCGGACGGCCCGCGCGCTCTGCAGCGATGTCGTCCTTGGCGAAATCCGCATCCTCGGAGATATTGAGCCGCTGCAGACGGCCGCCCCGGCGCAGATCGGCGGGTGTGAATCCGAGCACCTTGCCAATGAGGAAACGCACGCTATTGGGAGCCCAGGCATAGAACGAGCCCTCGTATTCGAGTGGGGTCATTTGATCCTTAAGTGCTCGATACATGAGTACTACGCCCGCGCGCTGCGACAGTTGGAAGGAGCCGAACTGCAGCTGGTTGCGATACATATACGGCGCAACAACGCAGGCAAAGGCGACCACAATCACGAGCAGATCGCGCCCCGCAGCACGCAGCGGATAGTGCTGCAGCAGATAGAAGCAGGGCAGCAGCACCACCACGCCGATGAAGGTGTAGAGCACCGCTGCCTTTGTCAGGGTAACGACGCCGAAGAGGATGCCAGCGAGCGCGAGGTATCCGAGTCGGCGTCGTGTGAAGCCGACGGCGAGGCTCAGGCTCGCGAGCGTGAAGAACGCCGACGCTATGATCTCGGAATACAGATCGTTCACGAGATGCATGTCAAGCGGGCCACCGGCGAATGGCAGGTTGACGAGCACGACGGCAACGAGTCCAAGGGCGAATGAGGATGTCAGCTGAAGCGTCGCCCAGAAGGCCGCAATCGTCAGCAGCGCCACCCACAGCAGGTTCTGGTACTTGAGATACTTGACCCGCTCGCCGCTGAAGTAGCCATCGTCCGGGGCGGGACCAAAGAGGGCATCAATGATCTTGATTCCCAAAGCACAGGCCAACACCGGGATGGGCTCGCGATAGTCGGTCGGGGTGTATGGTGGCGCCTCATCGAGCGACATGACGCCATGGCGGTCGAGGTTGACGGCCATGCGCACCGTCTGGTTTGCGTCGCGCTCGACGGGCGCCCCGTTGATCTGTCGCATCGCCAGCATCAGGAAACCCACCGCCAAGACGCAGACTGTTATCCACCTGATGCTGGACATGGGCGATGAATTCATGAAGTGCGCATTGCAACCGCAGAAATTGCCGGGAATATAGCAGAAATGCAGGCCAAGTTGCCCCGCCTGAGGCCCCCACAAGGTGCCGTTGTGCGTCGGTTCACGGTCGCTCGCAAGAATTGCCTTACACTTTCACTGTAAAGTATTCACGGTCAAATCACCGCCGGGCATCACTCAACCATGCGTATACGGCTGATCGGCGAGCATGTGCATTTCTCGATTGCGGTACTCGCCGCAGTTGAGCTCGCCGTTTGCTGTCTGGCGTTCATAGTCGCGGCGCGCGTGCGCTTTGGCGCTGGTCTGAATCTCTTCGAGGAAACCTACGGTCCGCTGTGGCCGCGTGCGCTCGTATTTAGCGTCGTGATGGTGATGTGCCTCATGGCGTTCGGTCTTTACAGCGCGCGGCAGCGCGCGCGCGCCTTTGGTTTGGCGGTACGCATCATCGCCGCCATCCTGGCCGGCATCGCGGTAACGGTTGTCGTGTGGTATATCGCTCCGGCGATGCGCATCGGCCGTGGTGTCATGCTGCTCGCATCAGTCGCGTCGCTCGCGTCTATCGGATTGACGCGCACCGCATTCACGCGCCTCGTGCGCGAGGATGTCTTCAAGCGCCGCGTGCTGGTATACGGTTCGGGTCAGGGCGCCTCGGCGATTGCCGAGCTCAGGCGTCGTTCCGACCGTCGCGGCTTCACCTTGGTGGGCTACGTCAAGGCGGACGGCGAAACGCGCGCGCTGCCGATCACCACGCTCGACGCCTCGTTGGGGTTGTTTCAGCTGTGCGAGCGCTATGACGTAGACGAGGTGGTCGTGGCAATGGATGACCGCCGCCGCAACTTTCCGTTGCGCGAGCTTCTCGAATGCCGACTGACGGGCGTCGACGTCACGGAACTGCTGACATTTCTTGAGCGCGAGACGGGTCGCGTGCGAATCGACGTCCTTAATCCGAGCTGGCTCATTTTTGGACCCGGCTTCCGACGCGATCCGTTGCGGCTGTTCTCCTCGCGCGCCCTCGACGTCATTGCTAGCGTGGTGATTCTCACGCTGTCGCTGCCGGTCATGCTGTTGAGCGCGCTTGCAATTGTGATCGAGGATCGCTGGCGCGCGCCGGTGTTCTACCGCCAGGCGCGTGTTGGCCGCGGCGGCCACACATTTGAGCTCCTGAAATTCCGTAGCATGGCCCTTGATGCTGAAACCGACGGGCAGGCGCGCTGGGCGGAGAAAGATGATCCGCGCGTCACCGGAGTCGGGGCGATTATCCGCCGCCTGCGCATTGATGAGCTGCCACAGTTACTCAATGTGCTGCGCGGCCAGATGAGCCTCGTTGGGCCGCGTCCGGAGCGGCCACATTTTGTGAGCGAACTAGCGCAGAAGATACCGTACTACGTCGAGCGGCACTGCGTTAAGCCGGGAATTACGGGATGGGCGCAGCTGTGCTATCCGTATGGATCCTCCGAGCAAGATGCCATCGAGAAGCTGCAGTACGACCTCTACTACATCAAGAACAATAGCCTGCTCTTTGATCTCTCAATCCTGCTGCAGACCGTCGAAGTGGTCTTCATGGGCAAAGGGGCACGCTGATAGGCGCAACAGCGCTCTGCCCAAGAATATCGCAAGTTCCTCCTCACCCTCTAGGAAGGTGGCAGATGGGGTCGCCCGAGTCGAGTACCGCACACGCCCCGCCACACAGTTTGCTCTCGGCGCCAGCGCGCTACCGCGGGTGCGCAGCGCCTAGCGTTGCTTGAATTCCTCGGGCGTCAGCTGATGGCGGCCAAGGAGCTTGTAGAAATCGGTGCGATTGCGCTTTGCCAGTCGCGCCGCCTGACTGACGTTACCGCCCGTGATCTGCAGGATCTGCGATAGATAGCTGCGTGTGAACTCGTCGCGCGCTTCGTCAAACGACGGCAGTCGTCCGGGGCCACCACCGAGAGACTGCTGCACCATCTCCACTGGAATGATTGGGGTTTGCGACAGAGCAACGTTCTGTCTCACGACGTTTTGCAGCTGGCGGATGTTGCCGGGCCAATCGGCGGTGGCGAGGAGTTCCACAGCTTCGGGCGCGTAGATCTTGCGCACGCCGCTTTCCTTGGCAATCTGCGCCAGAAAATGCGCGACCAGGAGTGGAATGTCCTCGCGGCGCCGGTTAAGCGAGGGCATCTCAATGTGCACCACATTCAACCGGTAATACAGGTCGTCGCGAAATTGCCCTTCGCTCATGAGCTGCTGCAGATCGCGGTGCGTCGTGGAAATCACGCGCACGTTGACCGGAACATCATCGGTACTGCCGACCGGGCGGACCAGGTTCTCGGTAAGGACGCGCAACAGCTTTACCTGCAGCTGCATCGGCAAATCACCGACCTCACTTAGCAGCAGCGTGCTGCCGTCAGCTGCCTGGAAAAGTCCTTCGTGGGCGCGCGTGGCGCCGGCAATCGCGCCCTTGGCGTGCCCGAAGAGCTCGGATTCGAGCAGCTCCTCCGCCATGGCGCTGCAGTTGATCATCATGAAAGTCTTGTGGCGACGCGGACTTGCCTTGTGGATCGCGCGCGCCAGCATCTCCTTGCCGGTGCCGCTCTCGCCGGTGATGAGTACGCGCGCGTCCGTGCCGGCGACCATGTGCGCCTGACCGAGGCGCTCTTCCATGACGGAGCTGCGGGTTACGATCTCCGCGCGCCAGTCCTCATCCGAAGCGCCGAAGCCCGAGATGCGCAGTGCTCTTTGCACGTGATCGAGCAGCTCCTGCTTATCCACCGGCTTGGTGAGAAAGCCGAACGCGCCCATCTGCGTTGCCTGAACGGCATCGGGAATTGTGCCGTGCGCGGTGAGCAGGATTACCTTCAAGCCCGGCCAACGATTCTGCAGCTCTTTCAAAAGCCCGATGCCGTCCATTTGATCCATGCGCAGGTCGGAGATCACGAGGTCCGGGCGAAAGCGGCCGGCCGCCGCGAGCGCAAGCGCCGCACTTTCCACGGCCTCAACATCGTAACTCTCGGCGCGCAGGCGGATCGTCAGCAGGCGCAGAAGTCCCGGATCATCGTCCACTACCAAAATGCGTGCCTTGCGTTTACCTGTTTGACTCAAGGTGTATGTCCTTCCGTGCTGGGTTTGCGGTCGCTCACTGAGCGTTCGATATTGGTGATCGCATCGAGCTTGGCGCGCGCCGCCTCAAGATCTTTGCGCAGCCTGGTGTTCTCGTCGAGCTCGGTCTGCAACTGGCGGTTGGCCGCGGCGAGCCGGTCATGCGCGGCGTGCGCGGCGCTGTCCTCCAAGGTGTGATTTTCAGCCATGAGCGTCAACTGGGCATCCGCGTTCTGCAGCTCGAGATAGGCGAAGGCGCGTTCCGCGGACACCAGTGACTCGGGAGTCGCCACAAGCTCGCGCAGCAGGCGCTGCGCCTCCGGCAAGTTAGTCCCGGCGTGCCCGGGTGTCGCAAGCTCAAGTGCGTAGCGCAACTCATGGCTCGGCGTCGGAGCGAGCGTATAGTCCTTGTGTGCCGCTTCGAGGATCTCCGCCTGTTCGGCAGGAGGTGCCTGCACGAGCCTTTGCAATATCTCAACGTGCGAGCTCAGCAGTGTCGCGGCGGTCGCATCGTGGTCGACGATGGGCGCCGGGCTGCTATTTTCGTGATCGGCAGGAGTCAGCGAGCAGCCCGCAAACGCTGCGCTCAGCAGCCACGTCGCGAGGCGGGCGGGGCTGCGCGACGCGCAGCCACCTGAATGAGATTTGCCTCGCGAGCGCCGGCTGCTAGGCCGCATGCGCCGCGCGTTCCTTGGAGCTTGTGCCTGCCTCAGGCAACGCACTGGCAGCCGGGCGAATCGGCATCGTGATGCGAAAGTGCGCGCCGGAATAGGTGCCGTCGATGATCTGGATCGTGCCGCCGTGGGCGGCGACGCATTCCGTCACGACGGACAGTCCGATGCCGGTGCCTTTCAGACTCGAACCCTTGGCGGCGCGCCCGGTGTAGAACGCGTCGAAGATGTGCGCACGATCCTCCATCGGGATGCCTTCGCCGCTGTCGGCAACGTCAATTACCAGCGCATCCTTCTCGGCCCGTGCGCGCAGATGGATGCTGCCACCTTTGGGCGAGTACTTCACGGCATTCGACAAAAGATTCTCCAAAATCAACCGCAGCTTGCCGCGGTCGGCAATCAAAGTGACGTCCTCGATCTGTACATCGAGCCGTACACGCTGCGACAAGAGCGTCAATTGCTGATTTTCCAGCACCTGCTTGACCACCGGTCGCAAACGAAATTCAGTTGCATCCAGCCCAAGGCTGCTGGTCTGCCAGGCGCTGAACGAGAGCAGGTTCTCGATCATGCGCTGCAGCTTGAGGCCGTTCTCCCGCAGGATCCCGGTCACCTCGCGCTGATTGCTGTCGAGCTCCCCGACCGCCCCGTCCATGAGTAGTTCGGTGCCTTCGCGAATATTGGCTAACGGAGTCTTCAGCTCATGCGACATATGTCGCAGAAATCGGTTCCGCTCCTGCGCCAAATCGACGAGCCGTGAACGCAGCCATTCGAGCTGCCGGCCGAGCCTTTCAAGATCGACGGGGCCCGAAACCCGGATCGGATGGGTAAAAGAACCCCGTCCGAGCTCGCTGATGGCCCGGTCGAGCTGGCGCAGCGGGCGAGCGACCGCCAGGGCAAGACCGAGGGTTGCGAACAGCGTGACCGGCAGCAGCAGGGCTGATTGCCACAGCAGCCGTGCGCGCGCCTCCTGCGTGCGCTGCTCGAGGGCGACCACTTGCGAGTCAATTTGTGCATTGCTCTCCTCAGCGACCCGATCGGCAAGAGCACTCAGATCGGCAAAGCGCTGCAACAGCTGCGAAAGGTTGTAGCTCGGCTGCGGCATGCCGAGCACCATCTGGCCGATCTTTTGCTGCAGCTGGCCAAGTTCGGCAAGCGTATGGCGCGCCTGATCGGTGCGGGCGTTGCGGCCGAGCTCGACGCGTGTTGCCGACAAGCGCGAGTCCTGGCTGCGGTAAAGGTCCAGCAGTTTGGGGTCATTCAGCACCTGATAAAGGCGCGCCGTGCGCTCCAGGGAGTTTATTTGGGCGAAGAGCTCCTGGCTTGCGCGCGCGGCGGCGACGCCTTCGACGACGAGCTGCTGGCCGGTGTCAGCAAGCGCGCGAATCTGGAGTTCGGCATTTCCGAGTGCCACAAGGAGTGGCACGGCAATGACTGCCAGGCCGAGCAGCATCATTCCGCTTAAGGATTTTGGTCGTGCCCAACGCATCAGACCTAGTTTACGGCCTTGGGCGCAAACTTGCCTTCGCGCCGAGTAGGAGGTGTGCGCAAGCGTTATTCAGCTGCTTGCGGGCCTACCAGGGTTCGCGCTGCAAACGCTCCTCCCAGCGCAGTGAGGTCTGGACGATGGTCTTAAGATCATCCAGCCGGGGCTGCCAGCCGAGAATCGAGCGGATTTTGTCAGCGCGCGCGACGAGCGCCGGCGGATCGCCCGCGCGGCGCGGTTTCTCGATGATGGGCAAGCGCCGCCCAGCCACATCTTCGACCGCTTTTAGAACCTCGCGCACGCTATAGCCGTGGCCATAACCGCAATTCAGTACGACTGACTTGCCGTTGGCGCGCAGGTAGTCGAGCGCATTCAGGTGCGCCGTGGCGAGATCTTCAACGTGGATGAAGTCGCGCACGCCGGTGCCGTCGGGGGTCGGATAGTCGGTGCCGAATATCGCGATTTCCTTGCGCTTGCCAACGACCGCCTCGCACGCCACCTTGATGAGCAAGGTCGCCTTCGGAGTCGACTGCCCGATGCGGGTCTTGGAATCGGACCCCGCAACATTGAAATAGCGCAGCGACACATAGCGCAATGGCCCCGCCGCAGACAGATCGCGCAGCATCCACTCGGAGATGAGCTTGGAGGTCCCGTAGGGGTTGATCGGTGCGGTCGCTGTCGTCTCCTCGGCATAGAGCTCTTTCGGAATTCCGTAGACCGCCGCCGTGGATGAGAATACGAACTGCTTTACGCCAACCTCGCTGCAGCACTTGAGCAGGTTCAATGTGGCGCAAGTATTGTTGCCGTAGTACTTCAACGGATCAGCGACGGAGTCGGGCACCACGGTATGCGCCGCAAAATGCATCACGGTATCAACGCCATGTTCGCGCAGCAGCGGCAGCACCACATCGCGGTCACCGGTACTCCCGACGATGAGCGGACAATCGAGCACCGCCTGGCGAAATCCCGTGACCAGGTTGTCGAGAATGACCACCCGCTCGCCACGGGCTCGCAGCTGCAAAGCGACGTGACTGCCGATGTAGCCGGCGCCCCCAGTGACTAATATGGTCCCTTGATTCATTGCCCAAAGCTCCGGACGGCCGATGCCGCCTACTGAAAAACCGATGATACGCAAAAGCACTGCGATGGACCGGACACCGTTCTCAGGCCTCACACCGGATGTAGTACTCGATGGCGCGGCGTCCGCGGGCTTTGAAGGCGAGGGCATCCTATTCGCGCTTAACAGCTACGAGAATCGCGTCTATCAGCTCGGCAGGGGCGAAGGAGCGCTGGTTCTCAAGTTCTATCGACCGGCACGCTGGAGTGACGTGCAGATCAACGAGGAGCATGCGTTTGCCGCCGAGCTTGCCGCCGCAGATCTGCCGGTGGCTGCACCGATCGCGGTCAGCGGTGAAACCCTGCTGCGCTTTCGCGAGTTCCGCTTTGCGGCGTTTCCGTGGCAGCGCGGACGCGCACCCGAGCTCGATGCGCATGAATCGCGCGCGATTCTCGGCCGAAGCCTGGCGCGTCTGCATCAGGTGGGCGCCACGCGCGCGTTTGTATCGCGGGTGCGCCTGACGATCAAGCGTCTCGGATGGGACTCACGCAAATTGCTGCTCGCGAGCGAATTACTGCCGCAGTCGCTTGCCGATCGCTACGCCGACGTCAGCGCGGCGCTTCTTGAGCGCGTGAGCGCCGAGTTCACCGCGGCGGGCAGCATTTCGGAGCTGCGTATTCACGGCGATTGTCACCTCGGCAATGTGCTCTGGAACGAGAAAGGCCCGGTGTTCGTTGACTTGGACGATTGCCTCATGGGGCCGCGCATTCAGGATCTTTGGATGCTGCTCGCCGGCTCCGCCGATGATCAGCAGCGCCAATGGGCCGAGCTCATGGAGGGTTATCAGCAGTTCGCCAATTTTGATTTTCGTGAGCTGCGGCTCGTCGAGCCGCTGCGCGCTTTGCGCATGATTCACCACGCAGCCTGGGTGGCGCATCGCTGGGGGGATCCTGCTTTTCCGCGGGCCTTTCCATGGTTTTCACAGGCCCGTTACTGGGAGAGCCATATCGGTGACCTTCTGGAGCAGGCGGATGCCATCAGCGATCCGCCGCTGCTTCGCGGCTGAGGATTGAGACGCAGTGCTGTCGAGGCTGGCGCGGCTTGACATACAATCGTCGGCGCTTTGCCAAGCCAGCAAGGGACTTACGTGAAGGCGACGCTTGCCTATCGAGGGAGACTTTCGGCCGCCGCAGCCCTCCTCCTGCTGCTGCTGCTGGGCCTGCAAGGATGCAGCAAGCTTGAGCAGGCCGTAAGCAAGCGCCAGCCCAGCCGGCCGACTGCCTCAACACCGACCGATCCCGCCGAGCTTGCGCTTGCCAACATGGTCAGCGCGGTCAGTTCAGGCAAGCCGACGGAAAACCTTAAGCTTAAGTTCGAGTTGCGCAGTCGCCCCATCGTCGCACAGCCCGTCGACATCGATCTTGCGCTGATCACGGGTCAAGACCTTGACCGCATTTATGCGACCTTCCAGGCGTCTGATGGCCTTGAGATCACGGCCGGCGGCAAGACTGATGAGGTTGATCGACCGCCGGTGGGCGTGCCGATCAGGCATACGGTCACCGTCGTTCCGCGCCGCGAGGGCATCTTCTCAGTGAGCGCGGTCGTCTTGTCGGACTCATCGAACGAATCCGTCACTCGCACTTTCGCCATCCCGGTGATTGCAGGCTCCGGCGTGCCCGCCCCGGACATGGCGGCCGCACCGGTCGCCGCTTCGGCCCCGAACCGGGTGCGAGGGCGATAACGACCTGTCCCCGGCGAGCGTTATGTAAAGTACCAGCTTGAGAGCGTCGTGCGATGCGCACTCCACATTGGTTTTTACGGCGGCGTGCAGCGAGCGCGCTTACGGATTTGCGGGTTGAACTTGTGAATAGGCGCGGTTGCCTTCGCGTTGCCCTTCCCGCCCCTGGAACCATTGAAGCAACAGGAGTTGCGAGCCGCCAGCGAATTGCGCAATCCCATGGAGCAAGAGTGCCAGCTAAAAATGAATGAGCAATCTCATGCCACCTCGATCCCGCGCGGCCAAGTCGCGGTAACCGATTTGGCACGCACGCACAAGCTCCAAAATGTGTGCAGATCGCTCGATATTTGGTCTTGCCAGAGCCGCGGCCTCGTGTTGGGATGGCGGCAGACGCAGAAGCGTTCAAGTCGTAAGAGACAAAGACACCAGCCGCAGCTGTTCGTCTTTTGGGTTCTAAGCGGACCCATAGCGTCAATGGCTGCGTGTAAGACGTGGGAGCTGCCGCGACTGTGGTGAGTCGCGCAACCGCGCTAGCAGCGCGGCCCAAAAGCTTCTGCGTCGCGCCGAGGTATCCGGCGTCCGTTTGCGGGAACGAGTTGCCGAACTTGCAGGATCTGCCGCGCCGAGCATCCCGCTCGCGCAAGGCAGGATTTAGAGACCGCAAGGGCGGTGGCATGAGTACCGGATCGGGATAAATGCCCTGCTGCGCAACCGTGAGCGACGCGCCCGACCTCGAACTAAAACGACTGCGACAGGACGCACAGCGCTCGCAGCGCTGGAAGCTTTGGGGCACGTATCTGTCGGCCCGCCAATGGGGCACGGTGCGCGAGGATTACTCCGCATCTGGGGATCCGTGGAATTACTTTCCTCATGATCATGCGCGCAGTCGCGCGTACCGCTGGGGCGAGGATGGCCTCCTGGGAATCACCGACGAGCACTGCCGCATGTGTTTCGCAATCGCAGTGTGGAACGGCGCAGACCCCATCCTCAAGGAACGCCTGTTCGGCCTCACGGGACCTGAGGGCAACCACGGCGAGGATGTGAAGGAGCTCTACTATTATCAGGATGCCACCCCGACGCACAGCTATTGCCGTGCCCTCTACAAGTACCCGCAAGCAAGCTTTCCATATCAGCTGCTCGTCGAGGAAAATCGGCGTCGCAGTCGCGAGCAGCCAGAATTCGAGCTCCTCGATACGGGTATCTTTGATGAAAACCGCTACTTCGATGTCACGGTCGAATACGCCAAGGCCGCACCGACCGATATCCTAATCCGCTTGACGATCGCCAATCGCGCCGCGCAGGCGGCAGAGTTGCACGTGCTGCCGACGCTATGGTTCCGGAATACCTGGGCCTGGGGTGGGCTTGAGGAAGAAGCCACCGCTCGGCCGAGCATCCGCGCGCACGATACCACTGCCCTCATCGCGGTGCATGAAACCCTCGGCAGCTACTATCTCGCCTATGAGGCATCCGAGAGCCTGGTCGAGTGCCTCTATACGGAAAATGACACCAACTACGCGCGGCTCTTTGGAGTTGCCAATGCGCGACCGTACGTCAAAGACGGCATCCACGAAGCCGTGGTGCGCGGCCGTCGCGAGGCGGTGAATCCGGGGGCTGTCGGGACGAAGGCTGCGCTGCATTACAAGTTGACGGTGGCGGCGCGCAGTGCTGTCACGCTTCGCTTGCGGCTGCAGTCCGGGACGAGCGCGGCAGCTGCTGTGGGCGCTGACTTTGAGCGCGTCTTCCGAGAGCGCATCGTCGAGGCGGATCGCTTCTATGCGGCGCGCCTCGAGCCGTCCCTCGGCGCCGAGCAGCGGCGCATTGCGCGGGCGGCATACGCCGGACTGCTCTGGTGCAAACAGTTCTACGAGCTCGTGCAGAGTCGCTGGAGCAGTGGCGACCCCACGCAGCCCGCTCCGCCGCCGGGCCACGCGGCACGCAATGCCGACTGGCTGCACCTCTATGCCCGCGATGTGCTGTCGATGCCCGACGACTGGGAGTTCCCGTATTTCTGCGCGTGGGATTCTGCATTTCATTGCGTTTGCCTCAGCAAAATCGACCCGGATCTTGCCAAGCGCCAGCTGGTGCTGCTGCTGCGCGAGTGGTACATGCACCGCAATGGCCAGCTGCCGGCTTATGAATTTGCGTTCTCGGATGTGAATCCGCCCGTGCATCCGTGGGCGGTCTGGCGCGTCTATCGCCTGCCTGAGACCGATCGCAGTCCGGACCGGGGCTTTCTCGAGCGCGCCTTTCAGAAGCTGCTACTTAATTTCACCTGGTGGGTCAATCGCGAGGATCCCGAAGGCAATAATCTCTTCTCCGGGGGATTCCTTGGCCTTGACAACATCGGCGCGTTTGACCGTTCCAAACCGCTGCCCAATGGCGGGCGGCTGCAACAGGCCGATGGCACCGCCTGGATGGCGTTCTATTGCGTACATATGTTGTCGATGGCCCTCGAGCTTGCTCGGGGTGATGACGTCTATCAGGATCTGGCGTCGAAGTTCGTCGAGCACTTCACCGCGATCTCTGGCGCGATCAACAATTTTGGTGGCACCGGATTGTGGGATGAGGAAGACGGGTTTTACTACGACAGGGTTGTGCTAAACGGCAGATCAGAGCCGCTGCGGGTACGCGCGGTCTCTGGCTTTCTCCCCATGTTGGCGCTGACCATTATCCGCGATGAAGACGTTAAAGAATTTACCGGATTCACGCAGCGGCTGAAATGGGACGCCAAGTTTCGGCCCGCACAGCTGGAGGATTCCTTGCAAACTAACGCGAGTGGCACGCAGCACCTGCTGAGCGTGCTCAGCCGTGAACGGCTCGAGCGCCTGTTGCGCCGGCTCTTTGATGAAGATGAGTTCCTTGCACCCTTTGGCATCCGTTCGATGTCCCGCTTTCACGCCCAATATCCGAGCGTGTATATGACCGCGGGCGCGACCTACACGGTCGACTACGAGCCGGGCGAAGGCACACACGGAGACTTTGGCGGCAATTCCAATTGGCGCGGTCCGATATGGTTTCCGATCAACTATTTGATACTCGAGTCGCTGCGCATCTACCATTTGTTTTATGGCGACACCTTGCGCGTGGAATTTCCGACGCGCTCAGGGAGGTGGGTCACGCTGGGTGAAGCTGCGCGCAATCTTGCGCATCGATTGCAAAACCTCTTCCTGCCGGATTGCGCCGGTCGTCGGCCCTGCTACGGCGCGGAGACGCGCTATGCCGACGATCCGCATTGGCGGGGGCTGTTGCTGTTCAATGAGTACTATCACGCCGACTCAGGCCGTGGCTGTGGGGCAAGCCATCAGACTGGCTGGACGGCGCTGATAGCCGACCTTTTGAATCTCGAGCCTCATTGGACCGCCGATAGGCCCAGGTTTGTTGATTAACATTGATTAATGATTGGGTTGCGGGACCGAAGATTGATCCCTATTTGTATCCCAATCGCTGATCCCCTGCTTTTTTTGTTAGGCATTTGCGATTTTAAGAGTTACAATGCGCCGGTTTTCCCAACCTCATTGGAACTGTGAACATGGCTCGCCGCAAAAAGACGAATTATTGGACCCCTGCCCACGTGAAAATGTTGCGCAAGCTTTCTGGAAAGAAGAGCGCTAAGGCAATCGGGCGCGCACTGAAGCGCAGCGAATCCGCTGTGCGCTTCAAAGCATGGAGCGAGCGCATCAGCCTTGCGATGAAGTAATCTCGGGACGAAATCGGTCATACCGAACCCGGACCATGCCGCATGGCATGGTCCGGGTGTGTACACAAGCGGCACATTCTGCCGCGCCGCGCCCCTCCACTAATGCGGCTGCGCGTGCCAATCCGCTAGATGCAGTGTTGGCGTAGCGAACGAGCGCGCAAAATGCTCACCCGCGCGATAAGTCGTCACCAGCAGGTGCGAGTCGGCAAATTCTGCAGGCGCGACGGGGTACTGCACGACGCCGCTGGCATCGTGCACCTGCACATCGTTCCCGTAGTACGTCAGCGGCGCTGACCACAGAGCGGCAAACGGTCGGTAATTGGGCGAGCAGTCGGGGCTGTCGCGATCACGTCTGCCATCAGGAGCCACCAGCGTCAGCACGTAGCAATCCGGCCCCAGCCCTTGCTGCCTGCAACGAAAGTTGATTTCGCTGATGTCGCTCTTGAGCTGCGATTGGCATAGGCCGAGCTCCGGCGTGCGCAGGTCTCCGGATATCGCCGGCATTGTGTAACTGGCGGATTTCTTGAAGAGCGTGAGCCAATAGGTAATCTCGAGCCGCACCGCACTGTCACGCCACTGACGATACAGCCCCGTGGGCAATTCGATTGTTTGGTGGCTCGCCTCCGCGCCGCGTGCGAGCGTCAACCCAGTGGTGTCGGTGGGATTCGTGGCGTCAGAGAGGACCCGACCGTCATCCGCGAGCAGTCGGACCTCAGAGCGATCGACGATGAGGAGCGCATCGCTCGGAATGCCCGTGATGCGCACGGGGAGCTCAAAGGTCACGGGCGCCGCATCGGCATGGGCGCGACGGTGCAAATAAGTCGCGACGGCATCCGTATTGCCGCCGAGCAGCTGGCGCGCGGCGCGCGCTGCACTCGCATCGGCGACCCCGCGGCCGGGGACCATCGCGGCGGCAGCCGTGGCCGGCTCATACGCAACCGCAATCCCTGCGGCATCGGGCGACACCGACCCGAGGCGCTGCTGCAGTGCGAATGCAATGCTCCACGGCAGCTGCAGCAAGGCATACAGCACCACTCCGGCGGCGATGATGCTGCGGCTCCAGCCGGTGCGGCGCCGGAAATATTGCAAGCGCAGAATCACAATGGCGCCAATCAATACCGCCGCATGCTCGATCAAGCTCTGAATCCAGCGCAACCCCGTGCCGCACGTCGGACAGCGGCCAGGACCGATGGCGATGGATGCGCCAATGAGGCAGACCGCGTACACCACGACGAGCGCGGCTCCCCCGACGAGAATCTGTGGCCAGTTTTCCGTCGCAGACGCGAGCGCCACAATCGGCACTAGCAGCGTCAGCAGCACGTAGAGCTCTTTGAAGCTAGTAGGGCCTGCGGCCTGCGTCAGCGTAAAGCCTGCGGCGTTTGCATCAATCAGGTCCATCACGAGCATTGGCAGGCATATGGTAGCGATGACAAACAGGAGCTTTGCCCCGAGCAGGTCGCGTCGCTCGATTGGTCGGATGAGCCAGTCCTGGCTGATTCCCGGGATCGCATCCTGGTGCACCACCGCCACGATCAACGCCACGATACCCACATACCACGCGATGTTCAGCGCGGGGTAGAGCGTGCGGGCAACCAGATCGGAGCCGAAATAACCCCAACGGAATGACAGCCATCCGAGCAGGAACTGGAACACCGCCACGAGAAGCACGAGCGGCCACAGGAGCTTCCAGTCCTTGCCGATGATGTGACGAATCAGAATCACTGTACTCCGAAGCTGTGCTCAGGCTGGCTCGCGCACCGCGCGTGCCATGCTGACGAATATGGGTCGCAACAGACCGAGGGTCGTATCATCGTCGCTCGCGATCACGCCGAGCGCGCGCCCGTGTTCGCGCAGCTCGCTGAGCGTACCTTGGAACATGATCTTCCCAGCATTCACGAAGGCGACATGCGTGGCGATAAGCTCAACCTCCGCAAGCTCGTGCGATGAAATCAGCACCGTCAAGCCGCTGGACTGCTGCAGGAACCCTTCCCTGACCTCATCGCGCACCAAGGCATCAAGACCGCTGAACGGCTCATCAAGGACCAGGAGCCGCGGGCGGAACGCCAATGCGCACGCCAGCGCCATTTTCAGGCGCATGCCGTGCGACAGATGGCGAATGCGGCGCTCGCCCGGCAGGCGCAGCTGGCGGCGCAGAGAATCCTCAAGCTGCGGCTCCCAGCGCGGATAGAAGGGCCGCAGGTACGCGAAGTAGTCGCTGACGCGCAGCCGCCCCGGCAATTCCTGATTCTCCGACACGTAGCCAATCTGCTGCAGCACTTGCGGGCCAATCGCGCGCGAATCGACGCCGAGGAGGGTGGCGCTGCCACGCGTCGGCGTCAGAATATTCATGAGCAGCTTAATGAGCGTCGTCTTGCCAGCACCACTTGCGCCGACGAGTGCAAAAATACTGCCCTCGGGCACCGCGAAGCTCACTCCCTGCACGGCGGCAAAGTCGCCATAGGATTTCCACAGGTCGTTCGCCTGTACGATCATTGCGGCACCGTGTCTGGTACGACCAACAAGAATAAACGGATATGGCAAGGCTCACACGCTTTGGCTGGCGCGCTGCTTGAACGCGCTCGCAGGTCTTGGCAAAGAACTCAAGCCATTACTGTGATAAATCTTTCGAGTGTTGCCGAGCGCCTCAGCCAGGGATTCGGGGGCTTTCACATGTACCATCGCGTGATCCCGTTCGGCGAGCAGATGAGCTCAGCATCAGTAGGCGAGTGCCGTACCGTCCGCGCGCATTTCGCTTGCGGCGGCATACACTCGCTCCGCACCGCTCATGTGCCGCTCGATGCATTGATAGCGTCCGAAGCCGCCATCCGATTCGCCGAGCGGCCAACCGAGTATCGCGAGCGCTCGCCGCGTCGCCTCCGGAACGCCCGACTCGAGTCGCAGCAGCCCACGCGGGCCGAGATCCGGGCAGATCTTCGCCCATCGATTGGGATGAGCCCTCGTGATGCCAGCGCGGGCTGTCGCCGGCCGCCTGGACGTCCAGGCCGTAATCCACGCGATTGACGATGATCTGTGTCTGCCCTTGCGGTTGCATGTCGCCCCCCATGACGCCAAAGGACATCCACGGCGCGCCGTCGCGGGCTGCAAACCCCGGAATGATGGTCTGAAAGGGTCTTTTGCCGGGTGCGTAGATGTTGGGATGGCCGTCGGCGAGCGAAAACAACTCGCCGCGATCTTGGAACATGAAGCCAAGCCCGTCCGCAACCAGTCCGCAGCCCATGCCACGAAAATTGGACTGGATCATCGAGATCATCATCCCATCATGATCAGCGACCGTGAAATAAGTGGTGTCGCCGTGACTCGGGGCTTTACCGGCAAAGATGGGCGTCAGGATCCGGTCAGGGCGGATCAGCTTTGCGCGCGCTTTGGCATAGGCCTTCGAATTCAGCCATTCGGTCGGCACTGCCGAGAATTTCGGGTCGGCGTAGTAGCGCGCGCGATCTTCATAAGCGAGCCGTTTCGCCTCGACCTGCGTGTGGAGGGACGCCGCCGACTGGAATCCCATCGCACGCAGATCAAAGTTCTCCAGGACATTAAGCATCTGCAGCGTCGCCAGTCCCTGCGTATTCTCGCCAATCGCGTAGACCTCGACGCCCCGGTAGTTTGTCATCAACGGTTCCGTCCAGATCGAGTGATGCGCGCGTAGATCATCGTGGGCGAGCCATCCGCCGATGCGCTTGAAGTAAGCATCGATTGCGTGCGCTATGGGGCCATCGTAGAAGGCGTCCCGACCTCCTTGGGCGATCAGGCGGTAGGTGCGCGCAAGGTCGGGATTGCGGAACACCTCGCCGACCTTGGGAGTATGTCCGCCGGGCGCGTAGGTACGATTGGCGTTGGCGACTTCCTCGATGCCGTGGCCCGACTCGTTGAACAGTTCCATATTGCGGTGGATGTAGTAGCTGATGACAGGCGGCACGGGCGCCCCGGACTCGCACAGCGCAATCGCGGGTTCCAACACATCCTTCCAGGGCAACTTTCCGTAGCGCTGATGCAAGCGTCCACCAGGCATCGAGCGCGCCCGGCACCGAGACCGAGATCGCGCCAAAGGCAGCGATGGTGCCTTTCGGCGAGCGGGCGCGCACCGTCGCAAGGCTGAGCGACTTCGGCGAGCGGCCTGATCCAGCAAGCCCAACGACCTTTCCGAGTTTCGGGTCCCACAACATGGCGTAGCAATCCCCGCCAAGGCCCGCGCTCGTGGGCTCGAGAAATCCCAGGCACGCGTTCGCAGTGATTGCTGCGTCTGCCGCCGAGCCGCCGCGTTTCAGCGTCTCGATGGCCGCAAGTGTTGCCAGTGGCTGCGCTGTCCCGCAGGCGCCCGAAAGACCATACACGGCGGAACGTGATCCGAAGCTTGCGCCGACGGGCCGATCACCCGCTTGCACGTCGGGACGCTCAAATTTCTGCGCGTCGAGCGGGCTGAAACCCGGGCTGCGGGCCGGCACCATCGGGCGCAGGGGTGTCCTTGCGTGGCGCGCCAGATGCGGCGCTGGCGGCGACAAAGGGCAGGGTTGCTAAAAAGAATCGTCGGCGCATTGGCAGTTTTCCCGGCTCATCGTGTTACGCAAGATGCGTTACAGCGGCGAATGCAGAATAACATTGCTGCCTCACGGCTCGTAGTCATCCGACACAGCGGGCGCTATCCGAATCGCCTTGCCAGCGCAATCGCAAAACCTGCCGCAAATGACGCCAATACTCGGCTAGGCATCCCAGCAAGTTCCTGTTGGGATTGCCATCCACGGTGACATGACGCAGGCAGGATCATGAACGCACTCAACAACAGCGGACACAGGCGGGCTGGGCTGGCGCAGCAGGTGCTGAGCGCCGCGAGCTTAGGCGTGTCGACGCTCGCCGCGGCGCAAAGCTCCCCGTTTCTGACCGGAGCGACGGCTCTGCAGACCAACATCATCGCCTGGCTCACGCCCATCGCCGTGATCTTGATCATGGCGCTCGGCGGCATGGCGATGGCAAACCGAATGTCGTGGGGCTGGTGCATCGGCGCAATCCTCGGCATCGCGATCGCGTTCGGCGCACCGCAGATCGTTACCTGGGTGCGCGGAATGTTCGGTGTGTGAGCAGAAGCTCATGAGCACGCGAAACGCAGGGGTCACAGCCGATGTGCTGTTCGTCGGGGCGACGCGCCCTCCGATGCGCTGGGGGGTGACCTACTCGGCGCTGCTTTTCAATCTGGTCTTTACGATGGAGGTCTTTCTCGTGTCAAAGAATCTTTTCAGCCTGCTGATCGCCGCTCCGATCCACGGCGTGAGCGCGCTGCTTTGTGCGCGTGACGCGCGCTTCTTCGATCTGCTGCTCCTGTGGGGCCGCACCCGCTTGCCGCATTGCTGGGCAACCTGCGGTTCTGGAAGGCGAGCAGCTACAGCCCGCTCGCGATCGACCTGCCGCGCACCCACGGACGGCGACGCGCCGCCAGGCAGCTCGTGCGTCGTTCGCGCTGGTGAGGGCGGTCATGCATGCCCGACGTCACCGCGCGATCGTACGGCGCGAGCTGCTGGCGGCGGAGCGCATTCCCTACGCCGCGCACGTCGCCAGCAATCTCGTCAAGACCGTGTACGGCGACTACGTGCAGATGTTTCGCCTGGGCGGCGCGCAGCTTCGAGAGCGCCGACGACGAGCAGCTCAACACCTGGCACGAGCGACTGAACGTACTGTGGCGGAACATCGCCAGCGCCCAAGTTGCGCTGTGGGCGCACGTGGTTCGGCGTCGCGAAGTCGCGCGCTGAGCAGGACGCCGAGGGCTCGGGCTTCGCCGACGCTCTGCACGCCAAGTATCAGGCGGCGGCTCGTCGGGCAGACATTGATGGTCAACGAGTTCTATCTCGCAGTGGTGTATCGGCCGACCGCGGGTGCCGCGACGCGGTCTCGCGGCGACGGCTGCTGGCGAAGACCCAGCGCGAGGCCAGCGACCTTGAGCTGCGCGATGCACTCGACGCCTGCGAGAAGCTCGGCCAGACACTCGAGGCATCGCTCGCGCGTTACGAGCCGGAGCGCGCTCGGTGTCTACCGCAGGGGTGCGGCTGTCTGCTCTCGCCTGCTGGAGTTTCTCGGCCTATCTCATCAATGGCGAATGGCAGCCGATGCCGCTGCCGCGCGCCCCGCTCTACGAAGTGCTCGCCACGACGCCGCCTGTCTTTCGGCACCGAGGCGATGGAGTACCGCACGCCGACGCGACTCGCGTGTCGGCGCGATGCTCGGGATCAAGGAGTATCCGACGCCGAGCGTGGTCGGCATGTATGACCGGCTGCTGTCCGCGCCGTTTGCGTTTGTGCTCACGCAATCCTTCACGTTTCTCACAAAATCGGCCGGCCAGCGCCTGCTGCAGCGGCAGTTCAATCGCATGGCGAACGCGGGAGATTTCGCCGTCTCTCAGGCGGAGGAACTGAAGGACGCGCTCGATGCGCTGACCAGCAATGAATTCGTCATGGGCGATCATCACTTCACGCTGCAGGTGCTCGCCGATCTCGCCGACGGCGAGCCGCGGGAGCCGCGGAGCGCCCGGCTGAAGGTGCTCGATGATCATGTGGCGCTCGCGCGCAGTCTGCTGGCCGACACCGGCATGACCGTCGCGCGCGAGGATCTGGTGCTCGAGGCGGCTTTCTGGGCGCAGCTGCCGGGTAACTTTCCGCTGCGTACCCGCAAGGCGCCGATCACCTCGCGCAACTTCTGCGCCATGGTGGCTTTTCACAACTATCCTGCAGGGCGCGCGACACGGCAATCATTGGGGCGAGGCGCTCGCGCTTCTCATCACGAGCGCGCGCTCGCCCTATTACTTTTCGCTTGCACGCGAGCAATCCGCGGATGCGGATGGCGGCAGCCGCAAGGACACCGGCCACACGTTCATCTGCGGGCCCACTGGATCCGGCAAGACGGTGTTCATCGGCTTCCTGGTCGCGATGCTCGCGCGCCAAGGGGTGACCCAGGTGATATTCGACAAGGACCGCGGTCTTGAGATTCTGGTGCGGGCTCTGGGTGGTGAATATCTGCCGCTCAAGAACGGCGCGCCGACCGGCTTTAATCCGCTGCAGCTGCCGCGCACGCCGCGACGACGACGAATTTCTGAAGCTGTGGCTGCGCACATCTGGTGCGGGCCGAGCGGCTGCGCGCGCTTAACGGTGCGCGAGGAGGCTGATCTCGACCAGGCCCTGCGCGGAACCCTGGCGCTCGAGCCCCCGGCGCGCCGCCTGTCACGGCTCATTGAGTTTCTCGATCCGACCGATCCGGAGGGCGTGCATGCGCGTCTCGCGCGCTGGTGCGCGAGCACCAACGGGCGACTACGCCTGGGTGTTCGACAACGCGGACGACTCTGTCGTCGCGCGTCTTGGACACCAGCAGCGTCATCGGCTTTGATGTCACGGATTTCCTCGAGAACGAGATAATGCGTGCGCCGGTAACGCTGTATCTCTTCCATCTCGTGCGCCGCCTTCTCGACGGCCGGCGCCTCGTCTGCTGGATGGACGAGTTCTGGCGGCTGCTCGCGGACGCCGGAGTTCGCCAACTTTGCGAAGGAGGGACCGAAGACCTGGCGCAAGCTGAACGGCGTGATGTGTCTCGCGACGCAGAGCGCAAGCGATGTGCTGCAGAGCCCGATCAGCCGCACGATCGTCGAGCAGACGCCGACAAAGATCTTCTTTCCGAATGTTGATGCCAACGCCGATGAGTACATCGGCGGGTTTGGTCTGACGCGAGCGCGAGTTCAAGCTCATCAAGGAGCAGCTCGAGCCCGGCTCGCGCATGTTTCTCGTGAAGCAAGGTCATTACAGTGTCGTCTGCCAGCTCGATCTTAAGGGATTCGATGCGGAGCTCGCGGTCATCTCGGGCCGCGCGAGCGCGGTCGAGCGCGTGCGCCGCTTGATCAGCGAGCACGGCTCGCCGGCTGCAGCATGGTTGCCGAGCTTCTGCAGTCGCATTGGCCATTCATTCCAGCAGGAGATGCACCATGATCAGCAATGAGAATGTATCCGCACGCGCTCGCCGCGATTATCCTCGAGCGCCGTCCCGCTCTGCGGCTCGCGCGCAGATACCCGTGACCGACGTCGGCGCCATTGCGCAGCTCGTGGCGGAAGTCAACACGCTCGAGCAGCAGCTCAATACCGCGCGCCAGGATCTTTCGCAGGCCGAGCAGCAGTACCAGTCGACGGTCGGCGCAGCGCGGGATGGAGCAGCTTCTTGCCGGCACGGTGCGCAACTACCTGCCGACCAACTGCGCGCAGCTGCAGGCGGCGCTGCAGGGTCGAGCGCCGGATACGCGCTCGGCGCCGACGTGAGCAGCAACGTCAACAGCAATGCGCGTGCTGAGCGCTCAGCAGGTCGCAGCGCTGTCGCCCGCGGAGCAAGATGCTGTGCAGGCGGCGCGTCGCAATGCGGCACTGGTGCAGGCCATCTCGCAGGAGGCGCTTGCGCATACAAGCGATCGCTTTGCGTCGCTGCAGCTCCTTATCAACGCCATCTCTCAGGCGGCCGACCAGAAGGGCATTTTGGATCTGGTCGCCAGAATCGCCGCGGAGCAGGGCATGCTGCAGAACGAGCAGACCAAGCTCAACGTCCTCGGTCAGGCTGCTGCTCGGCGATGAATTGGCGCGCCAGCAGCGCGAGCGCGAGCGTGTCGTGGCTGACATCGGCTCACTGCGCAGCTTGCCGGCGATGGGGCTGTGAAGCGATCGCGGCTTCGCAAGCGGCGTGCGTCTGGCATACGACCATGGGGTTTTTCGCGGAATTCAGCGCGTGGCTCAATGCGCTGCTCGCGAACTACATCGGCGATCAGACGGCCCGCGTATCCGCGACGCTCGAGCCGGCGATCGTGGCCGTCGCGACGATCTACGTCATGGTATGGGGCTACCTGCAACTCACCGGCAAGATCGAGGAGCCATTCAGCGGGGGCCTGAAGCGCATCGTCATGCTCAGCGTCGTTCTCGCCGTGGGTTTGCAGCTCTGGCTCTATAACACCGTCGTCGTAGATACGTTCTTCAATGCGCCCGGCGCAACTCGCCGCAGCCATAATCGGCGCCTACGACGCAGTGACCACCGTCGACCGGATCATCTTTCTCGGCGGTGACGCGGGGGCGTTGCTCATGCAGAAGGGCGGCATCCTCAACGGCAATTTCTCCTACGACATCGCGGGGTTTGCCGTCTATCTGATCGTGGGACTGACGGCGATCTACACGATCTTTCTGTTGGCCCTCTCGCGTATTGCGCTGTCCGTCCTACTCGCGCTTGGGTCCCGTCTTCATCACGCTGCTGCTGTTTGAGTCGACGCGGCACTACTTCTTGTCGTGGCTCGGGCAGCTGGCGAATTACGCGCTGATCACTTTGCTCGCGGTCCTTGCGGCCGCGCTGATGATGACACTCGTCGCGACGGCGGCGCAGGCCGCCGCGAACCAGGGCGGCGGGATACAGATCGCCGACGCCGTCAGGGTCTGCATGGCGGCAGGACTGACCTTCTTGATCATGCGTCAGGTCATGCCGATCGCCGCTGGGCTATCGCACGGGGTTGCACTGCAGAGCTATGGGGCGGTGAGCCGTGCCGTGCTTTGGGGCGCGCGCCAAGGGGTGAGTGTGGCACAGGCAGGAATTGCTGTGCACGCGGCTACCCACCGCGCTGCGTCGCCGCGCCTCGCGACAGTCGCATTGCGGGTTCCACGTCCATAGTGGAGGAGTTAATGAAGAGCGCCTGGATTTTGTGCTGGCTCGTGCTTTCGGCCTGCGCGGCCCACAAAGCCGCGCCTGTCGGCTGCGACAACAAGTTACGCCCGATCAATGTCGTCGCAACGCCCGCCGTCCGGCCCGCTGCCACGGCCGAGAAAGCCGGAGACGCAGCCCCATGACAGACGCCGAGCTTGAAGCGTACTGGCGCGAAAGCGCCTCCTGGGAGGCGGATCGCGTCGCGCTGGTTCGCAGAAGCGAGCGGGTTGCGTGGTGGACCGCGGGCGGTGGATGGTTGTGTGCCTTAATGAGTGCAGCAGCACTCATGCTGCTGAGCCCGCTGAAGAGCGTTGAGCCCTTCGTGGTGCGCGTGGACAACACAACGGGTGTAGTAGATGTCGTCCCCGAATATTCAGGGAAAGCTGAGCCGGCGGAAGCGGTTACTCGCTATCTGCTGACGCATTACGTGACGGTCTGCGAGCGCTTCAATTTCGTGACCGCGGAAAGCGACTATCAGGAATGTGGCGCATTTCATTCGGCGCAGCGCAATCAGCGGTGGTATGACGAGTGGAATCGCGCCAATCCACTCTCGCCATTGAATCTCTACAGGGATGGGTCCACAGTGCGGGCGCGCGTGGTCTCCGTCAGCTTCTTCGAGAGAGCAAACGGAGTTGCCGATCTGGCACAGGTTCGCTACGTCAAAGAGCGCCGCAGCCCGGGCGCCACGGATGAGCAAAGCACCCACTGGATTGCCACCATTCAATATGGCTACTCCGAGCCTTCTAAGAATCCACAGACCCGCAGCTGGAATCCGCTTGGCTTCAAGGTAATCGATTTCAGACCCGAAGCGGAAGTTGCTGCGGACGCGGCGGCGGGCGCTGTGGCCCCTGTGACTGGACGGCAGCCATGACGAGCCGACTTGCAAAGCGGGCGCCCACATACGCGATCTTGCTCTGTGCCGCTGCGATCCTCACCTTGTATTCGGCACTGCTACACGGGGAGATCTACCCTGCACGTGGCGGCGGGGATCCGCGCGTTCGTGTCGCGGTCTATGATCCGAACCAGATCTATCGGCTACGTGGCCTTGTCGGCTACCAAATTGATCTGGAATTCGAATCCGGCGAGACGTTCGTGGGACTTGCGGCAGGCGACATTGAGGCGCTGTCGTTCGTTGCGCAGGACAACCATCTCTTCCTAAAACCCAGAGCTCAAGCAGTTGGCACCAATCTCACGGTGCTGACGAGCCGGCGGCACTATCATTTTGACTACACTGCGGAGCTGCGGCGCTCGGCCGCGGCGCAAGAGCCGGACGCAATCTTTGCCCTGCGCTTTCAGTACCCGAGCGCAAGCGCATCTGCCGGGGCGGGCGCCGCGAATGCGCGCTTGGAGGAAACCCTGAAGCGCGAGTCCGCAGGACGCATACGCAACACCGACTACTGGTACTGCGGTCACGAAGCGCTGCGCCCGGTTGCCGCTTCAGATGACGGCGTGCACACGCACCTGCGCTTTGACCCGCACGCCGAATTGCCTGCGATCTTTGTGCGCAATGAAGACCGCGCGGAATCGTTGCTCAACTTCAGCATGGAGGACGGCGAGGTCGTCGTGCATCGCGTCGCGCCGCGCTTGATTCTGCGCCGCGGTGCGCTCACCGGTTGCGTTGTCAACAAAGGCTACGTCGGATCCGGCGAGCGGTTGGACTCCGGCACCGTTGCGCCTGACGTGCAGCGCGAGCGCAAGGATCTACGCCGTGAGTTTCGCGAGCATTGCCGGCGAGCGTGGCTTGCCGTCGGTGAGCGGTGCGGCCTCGGTGCAGTCGCGCATCAGCAGTGCATTGGCGATCGGTCTCATGTTGGCTCTGGTCTTGGCATGCTTGGCTGGTATTACTCGCGCGCGATCACCCGGCAGTCGCACGCACAGCAAAGTGCGCAGGCAGCCTCCAGGGGCCGTGCGCAGGGTGATGCGCCACTGCCATCGCTAGGGCCATCGAGCCGCCGTCGGTCGTGGCGGCACCGGCGCTGAGCGCAGGGGCTGACCCGTTGATCTTCCGCCAACGGCGCCTCTTAGAAGTGGCGCCAGGCAACCGCCGCGACACGGCCTATGCCGCTGCCTTCTGGCTCGCTTGCGCCGAAGTCTCCGGCGCAGATCGCTCTGGAGCGGCAACTCTCCGGGCCTGCATTTGCGAAACAGCCGGCGACGGCCGCATGTAGATCCGGAGCCGACCCCGCGAGTCAGCTCCGTCGGCGCTCGCCCATTGAGACTGCTATCGGCAATTCAGCTGCCGCCGTCCCCGTTGCGCGCTGCGGCCCGGGCAGCTCCGGGTGCCCTGCCGGCGCTGCTGACTCCCATCGCAACCGCGCCTGCGCAGGCACGCGTGCTGCCCACCCAGCGGCTACTTGTTGCCGAAAGGAGCATTTATCGACTGCACGCTGGAAACGGCGATCGATACAACGTTGCCCGGGATGACGACCTGCATCACCGCAACCGACACCTTCGGCGCCGACGGCAAGGTCGTCCTGCTCGAGCGCGGCACGAAGCTCGTCGGGGAAACGCAAGGCCAAGTCCAGCAGGGCTCCTCGCGCGTCTTTGTCCTCTGGACCGAAGCGCGCACGCCGACGGGCGTCATCGTTCCGCTCGCCTCGCCGGGGACCGACGCGCTGGGCGCTCAGGTCTGCCGGGCAGGTCAATCGGCACTTCTGGGACCGCTTTGGCGCGGCAATTCTGATCTCGGTCATCGACGTGGCGCTCGAGTCGAGCCTGCGCTCGAGCAGCGGCGGAACCGTGATCTACGGTCCGTCACCGGCGATCGACATCATGACCGAGGTTCTGAAGAGCACGATCAATATCGCGCCGACGGTCATCAAGAACCAGGGTGATCGTATCCAGGTGTTGGTCGCCCGCGATCTCGACTTCCGCTCGGTTATGAGCTCGCGGCACGCACTGATACCGCGCTCAGTCGAGCGAGTCGGCGCTGGAGCTTGACGCTGCGCGCGCTGCGGCCTCTGCTCGCCGACCCGAACTGTCACCGAGGTGTGCATCAACCGCCCGGGCGAGGCGTTCGTCGAGACGCGTGCGGGCTGGCGTTGCGAGCCGCTGCGCTTTGCCGACTTCGACTGGTGTCATCGGCTGGCCAAGCTGGTTGCGAATTCCACGCGACAACGAATTGACGCATCATCGCCGCTGCTGTCGGCGTCGCTGCCGAGCGGCGAGCGCGTGCAGATCGTCCTGCCGCCCGCAACGACTGCCGATGCGGTCGCCATTACCATCCGTCGGCCCGCCGATGAGGTCTGGTCGGTTGAGGATCTGGCGCAGCGCGGGATCTTTCGTACGACCCGGCGTGCCGGCGATGCTCTCGATGAAGCGGAAAGCGAGCTCCTGCATCTGCTGCACGCGCAGGACTACATCGCCTTCATGCAGCTCGCGGTGTGCGCCGCAAGAACATCGTCGTATCGGGACCCACCGGCTCGGGCAAGACCACCTGGACCAAGGCGCTGATCCGCGAGATTCCAGCGAGCGAGCGTCTCATCACGATCGAGGATGCCAAGGAGCTGGTACTCGATCGGCCATCCAAATCACGTGCGTCTTTTCTATTCGAAGGACGACCAGGGCCTTGCACGAGTCTCCCCGAAGCAGCTGCTCGAGTGCTGTCTGCGCATGAAGCCCGATCGAATTCTGCTGGCAGAGCTGCGATCGGAGGAGGCCTTTGACTATTTGCGGAACGTCAACTCGGGGCATCCCGGTTCCATCACGAGTGTGCATGCCACGAGCGCGGAGCTGGCATTCGAGCAGCTCGTGCTGCTGGTCAAGCAGAGTCCGGGCGGTCGTGAGCTTGCACGGCAGGACATCAAGAGTCTGCTGTATCTGCTCGTCGATGTTGTGATTCAGTTCGGCGTCGAGCGCCACGAGCGCTTCATCAAGGAAATCTGGTATGAGCCGGCGCGCAAGCGCGGCGGTCTGGTGGCGCGGCTGAGCGCATGAGCACGGCAGGTGTGGAGCCGCGGATGCTGACTGCACGGTTGGTCGGGTCTTGCGACCGGTTACGCGGCGGTCGCAGCGCCGATGCTTGTCGGCATGATTCGCGCGCGCGCTCGCTATCGCTAAGCTCCTCCTGTGCCCGTGCTTGCTCTGCCGGTGATGGCGCTGCGCTGCATCCGGTTTGGCACTCGCGAAGCCGCTGACTCACGCGCTCGGAATGGCAAGCGGCAGTATTCTGCAGCTGCTCTTCGGCAGCGCGCTTGCCGCCGGCATCGGCTACTTCAGCGGCACCCGCTTCGCGGGGCGACGCTCGATCGGCGCCGCTGCATCAGCGCGGCGCGTTCGTCGTTGAGGCCAATGAGTGCGCGCGCGGCTGCCATGAACGTGGACGCGCAGGCGGCGCTGACGCTCGCGGGAATTGCGCTTGCCGCAGAGGATGAAGCCAAGCATTTCAAGTTCATCGGCACGACCGGCACCGGCAAAAGCACGGCCATCCACGAAGTGCTCAGCGGCGCGCTCGCGCGCGGCGATCGCGCGGTGATCGCCGATCCGGAGGGCGGATATCTGCGGCGCTTTTACGATGCGGGTCGCGGCGATGTGATTCTCAATCCGTTCGACGCGCGCGCGGTGAAGTGGGATCTGTTTGGCGAAATCAAGAACGCCTACGACGTCGAGCAGCTCGCCCGCGCACTGATACCCGATGACGGCAGTCCGGATCGCGCCTGGCGCGGCTACGCGCGCACGTTCTTCAGTGCGGTAACGCGTCAGGCGCACGGCGCCGGGTGTAACGGATGTCGGCGAGCTCTACCGCCTGATGGTAGTGGCCACAACAGGCGAGCTGCGCACGCTCGTGGCCGGCACGCCCGCACAGCCATTCCTCGAGGAACACAACGGTCGCATGTTCGATTCGATCCGTTCGGTGGCGAGTTCCGCAGTTGCCGCGCTCGAATATATCGCCGCGCAGGACGGCCGTGGCGGGCAGTTCTCGGTGCGGGACTGGATTCGCCGCGGCAACTGCGCTGCTGATCCATCGCCAGGCGGCGGCGTGCTCTTCATTCCTTATCGAGGCGGGACAGATCGCCGCGCTGCGCTCTCCGATTTCAGCGTGGATGCGGCTTGCCATCTTCGAGGCGATGAGCACAGCAGAGGAAGACCAGCGGCTGTGGTTTGTCGTCGACGAGCTCGATGCGCTGGGCCAGATTGATGGCTTGAAGGATGCGCTTGCGCGGCTGCGCAAGTTCGGCGGCCGCTGCATGCTCGGCTTCCAGTCAGTTGCCCAGGTCTCCAGCACCTACGGCCAGGGCGACGCGCACACGATCGTCGAAAACTGCGGCAATACGCTGATCCTGCGCTGCTCGGCGAGCGAGGGCGGCGGCACCTCCCGATTTGCCTCGCGGCTCATCGGCGAGCGCGAAGTGCTGCGGACGACCGCAGTGTCGCACCCGGCGGGCATCCGAGTGGATGGGCTCCGCATCGCGCAGCGAGCACTTCAGCACCGAACTTGCCTTACTGCCCTCTGAGATCGAGCAGCTACCAGATCTTGACGGCCTGCTCAAGGTTGCCTCACGTCCGGAGTGGCTGCGCGTTTCGTTGAAGCAGGGCGCGCTTCAGCAATCCAGCCCAGCCGCAGCAGATTCACGCACTACCGCGGTGCAGCCCCGGGCGCGCCAGACTCCGCAGCAGAAGGGTCCACTCGGCCGCGAGCAGCAGTGCGCGCGCGCACCGCCCGAGCACGCTGCCGAACTCGATTGCGACGCGCCGTCTTTCGACTAGATCTCACCGGAGTAGTGCAAGTGAGCGACGAAGCTACCGCATGTGGCCTGCTGATGGAGACAGCGCAGGCGCATCAGGGCCTTGTGGACACGGCGCTCGAGAGACTGCGAGCGCATACGCATGGGCTCGACGCCGTGGTGCGTGAGGAGATTCGACGCACGCTGGTCGAGGAGTTGCAGACCCTGGTAAGCGAAACCGCCGGCGCAGCACGTGCCCTGCGCGCGCTCGGGCGGGTGGCCAATCTGCGCACGGCAGCATGGAGTGTTGGCATCGCAACGCTGAGCAGTGCGCTGGCGCTCGCGATGATAGTGGGCGCCGCACGCAAGCTGCTGCCGTCGCCCTCCGAAATCGCCGCGCTCAGCGTGCAGCGCGAGGAGCTTGCCGCCGCGATCGCGCGCCTTGAGCGGCGCGGGGGTCGCATTGACCTGCGGCTCTGCGGCGCTGCGCAGCGCTACTGCGTCCGCATCGACCGTAAAGCTCCCGCGTTCGGGCAGCAAGGCGACTACCTCATCGTCGCCGGGTACTGAGCTTTTGGACGCCTTCGTGCCCGTCGTTGCCTTGGCCGCAGTGCTGATCCTTGGCGGGCGACTCTACGCAGCGCGTCCGCCTCTCGCGGGCAAGCACCGCCGTGGGGCGCAGGTTACGCCGCACAGGCGTGCTCCGCGCGTAACACCCGCTCGCCTTGCCGGCGCGCTGCCGTCATTGACGTTTGCGGGCGTCGCCATTCAGCCCCTGGATGAGACGAAACATTTCAAGCTCATTGGCACGACGGGGACGGGGAAGTCAACGGCGATTTGCGAACTTCTCGGCGCGGCACTTGCGCGTGGTGATCGTGCCATCATCACCGATCCGGACGGCGGCTATCGCCGGCGCTTTTACGAGCGCTACCGCGGTGATGTGATCCTCAATCCCTTTGAGCCCGATTCGCTGCGCTGGGAGCCATTCGCCGAGATTCAGCGGCCCTTCGACGTCGAGGAGCTCGTGAGCGGTCTGATTCCGGCAACCGAGGATGCCTCCGGGCGCGAGTGGCGCCAATACGCCCGCACGTTTCTGAGCGCGATCACGCGGCGCTGTTATGAATCAGGCCGGCGCGATGTGACGGAGCTCTGGAGGCTGATTGCCATCGCCGGGATGGACGAGTTGCGCTGCATCGTTGCGGGGACCCCTGCGCAACCGTTTCTCGAAGCTGAGAATGCGCGCATGTTTGCATCTATTCGCTCGGTAACTGCATCCGCTGTGGCGGCGCTTGAGTACGTCCAGAGGCAGCGCGCGCCTGGGTTCTCAATCCGCAACTGGCTCGCGACCGGACACGGTGTTCTCTTCATCCCCTATCAGGCGTGCCAGCTGGCGGCTCTGCGCGCCACCATCGCGGCTTGGGTACGTCTTGCGATCTTTGAAGTCATGAGCCATGCGGAAGCCGATCAGCGTCTTTGGTTTGTGATCGACGAGCTCGATGCGTTGGGCGCGATCGATGGGCTCAAGGATGCGCTCGCCCGCTTGCGCAAGTTCGGCGGACGCTGCGTGCTCGGATTGCAGTCAATCGCGCAGGTGTCGAGCACGTATGGCGCGGGCGAAGCCCAAACCATTGTCGAAAACTGCAGCAACACGCTGATTCTGCGCTGCGCCGGCAGCGAAGGCGGCGGTACATCGCATTTCGCGTCGCGTCTTATCGGCGAGCGCGAGCTTGTCCGACGTCAGATTACACGCGGACGCGACCACGGCGGGCTTTTCTCAAGCCAAGGATTGCGCCGCTCGCTGCAGGTCAACGAGCAGCACGTCATCGAGACTGCTCTGCTGCCGTCTGAGCTGGAACAGCTGCCAGATCTCACGGGCTATCTCAAGACGGCATCCGCTCGGGCCTGGACGCAGGTGCTGATTGCGCCGTAGCTCGCCGTTGTCCCATTGTGCAGCGCGCCGTCGTGGCGATCTATTACCTGGACGTCAAGCTGTTCGGCCGCGGTTCGGGCAGCTGTACGGTGTCTGCAGCAGCGTATCGGGCCGGTGAACGGCTCCGCGATGAGCGCACGGGCCGCACCTTTGATCATTCACAGCGCAATGACGTGATGCACAAGGAGATCGTGCTGCCATCGCGGTTTGCCGCGGCCGCAATGCACCAGTTTCGTGACCGCGCGTGGCTCTGGAATGCCGTGGAGCTCGGCGAATCGCGCGCCAATGCCGCCCTCGCGCGCGAATATTTGATTGCCTTGCCGCACGAGCTGACGCATCCGCAGCGCGTCGCGCTTGTGCAAACCTTTGCGCGCGAGCTTGCAGACCGGCATGTATTTGCGGTGGACCTCGTGATTCACGCGCCGCGGCCGCACAACGATCCCCGGAACTATCATGCGCATCTTCTTACGACCCGGCGCGAGGTCTCGCCGGCCGGCCTGGGTGCGAGAATCGGCATGGACCTGCACTGGTCTGCACAGCTGCAGGAGCGTGGGATTAACTGCGCGCTCAAAGACATCCATGTTGTGCGCGAGCGATGGGCGACGCTGGCTAACCAGTCACTGCGCGAGGCCAACGTCGATGCACGCATCGACCATCGATCGCTTAAAGCGCAGGGCATCAATCGCGAGCCGCTGCCGTATATACCCGTAGCGGCGCGCTCCATGGAGGCGCGCGGGCAACGCAGTGAAATCGCCGAGCGTATTCGTGAGGCGTATCGCGCGCGGGTGCAGGCGCGGCTTGAGCGCGCCATGGCATACGCCGCGGGCCAAGCAGGGGCGGCCAAGCTCGAGTCGGTGCGGCAGCTCGCGCGCCAAAGCTGGTTTCAGCTGCGCCACATGCCAGGGCGCACGTCCGCGGCAACAACTCGCGCGCGCACTCAGGAGCTCGAAGATGTGAAAGACATAGGCCGAACGGCCAAGGAGCACACCGACGACTATGGGCTGTAGCACCGTTCAGCACAGCAGTAGATCACGATGCAATTATGGCTCCTGGCATTAACTGCCGATCGCGAACCTATCGGGTCGCGCGCGCGTTGCAACGTTGCGAGCGGTGCTATGAACGCACGCCAGTCGTGGGATTGCTGTTGCCTGTCGGCCATGAAACGCTGGCAATTCAAGATGAGAGCGCGAGTGCCGCACAGGCGTGGGATGTGGCCGAGGCTGAGGCTATGCTTTTTCTCGTGGAGGGTATCCCCGAAAGGGCCCGGGTCCGATTGCGCCTCCTCGCCCCGCACTACTGGCTTGACCGCGAAGACGCGATGGCCCAGGCGTATTGGTTGAATCATTGCGTGCGGTGCGGCGGCCGTCAGAACGATTTCGAGCTCTACTGCGAGCCGGGAGGCGCGTTCGCACCAGTCGGCCACAGGCCCGCCGGCGCAATATGCCTGCAGTGGGTGCCGGAACCGATTGAGGTGGGGGCACTGGGTTACGCCCAGGCGCCGCAGTATTTCAGCTGCGCACAACGTCTGCAGCGTGTTCGTGAGCGCTACTGAATCGTGCCACTGGCAATATTCGAAAAGGTGCTTCGGACGCCAGCGGAGGTGTAATCAAGAATTCCGACGTACCAGGTGCCTGGAGCAAGATTGTTAATAGTGTAGGTCGTGATACCCGGATTACTGATCTGCAGGCTCTGGGTGAGAGCGTTGGCATTCGTGCCGTAATAGATGTAGTAGCCCGCCAGATTCGTCAACGCAGTGCCGTTGGTGTTCTGTGATGGGGCGCTCCAGTTTACGGTCAGCGATCCACTTGCGACCTCAGTGACGGTGATGTCGAACGCCGGCAAAGAAGCAGCAGACGCTCCATTGCTGACACTGATCGTGATATTGGGGTAGGTGCCGACGTTGGCAGCCGCCGGCGCTCCGGACAGCTCGCCCGTGGTCGTGTTAAAGCTTGCCCAGGTCGGTTGATTCTGTATCGAGAATGTCAACGCCTGGCCTTGAGGATCGTGCGCGCTTGGCGTGAAATCGTACGCGGCGCCTACATTCACCGAGATGGGCGGATTGCCGCCAATCGTCGGCGGCCCGTCTGTGGCGGCCGATACCGTGATCTTGAATGCCGGCAGCGACGCGGAAAGGGTCCCGTCGCTCACACTAATCACAATGTTGGGATAGCTGCCGAGGTTCGCTGCGGTCGGTGTGCCGGACAGCTGCCCTGAGCCGGTGTCAAAGTTTGCCCACGATGGCCGGTTCTGAATCGAGAAAGTGAGCGCAGTGCCCGCCGGATCACTCGCAGTCGGTGTAAAGCTGTAGGCCGAGCCCTGCACAACTGACGTCGGTGGGGTGCCAGTGATTGTCGGCGGGGGAGCAGCGCCCGAGCCCGTAACGGTGATTGTGAAGGGGGGCAGCGAGGACGAGAGCGTGCCATCGCTCACGCTAATCACGATACCAGGATAGCTGCCGACACTCGACGTCGCGGGAATGCCGGACAGCTCGCCCGTGCTCGCAGTGAAGTTCGCCCAGTTCGGCAAATTCTGGATGCTGAACGTGAGCGGGTTGCCGGCCGGGTCAGTTGCAGTCGGTGTAAAGCTGTAGGTCGAGCCCTGCACGATTGATGTCGGCGGGGCGCCACTGATAGTCGGTGCGCCAGTTGCGGCCGCAGTTACATTGATGCTGAACGCCGGCAGCGCGGCGGAACCTGTCCCATCACTCACGCTGATAACGATATTTGTAAAGCTGCCGATACTTGCCGCGCTCGGGCTGCCGGACAGCTCCCCCGTGCCCGAATTGAAGCTGGCCCACGCGGGTTGGTTCTGGATGCTGAAGCTCAACGGATTGCCCGCCGGGTCGTTCGCCGTCGGTGTGAAGTCGTACGCCGAACCCGCGACGACGCTCGTCTGCGGAGTACCCCTGATCGTGGGTGGCGCAGCGCTGGGGGCCGGGGACACGGTGATCGTAAACGCGGGCAATGACGCATTCAGTGTGCCGTTGCTGACACTGAGGATGATATTCGCGTAGCTGCCGACGCTCGCCGCCGGGGGAGTTCCGGAGAGCTGACCGGTCGCTGTACTGAACGTCAGCCACGCGGGCCGATTGACGATGACAAACGTCAGCGCGTTGCCATTGGGATCGGAAGCCGATGGCGTGAACTGATACGGCTGTCCAGCGACGATGTTCGTTGCGGGCGTTCCGGATATTGTGGGCGGCTCGCTCGGTGGTGTAGTCGTCTGTGCGGCAGCTACCGTGATACGAAACGGGCCAACGCTTGCACTGCCGACGCCATCGGCAACGCTGATTTCAATCTCGTTCGTGACGCCGACATCGCCGTCGCCCGGGCTGCCTGCAAGCTCCCCGGTTGCCGTATTGAACGTGGCCCAGGCGGGCTTATTGGTGATGGAAAATGTGAGCGCGGCGCTCGGCGCGTCGGAGACCACGGGCACGTAGTCGTACAGCACGCCAACCTGCGCCGTTGTTGGCGGAATGCCTGCAATGACCGGCGGGCGCGAATCGGACACGGACTGCGGATCAGAGGAGGAGCCGAAGGAGGTGGTTTGCACGCTGCCGCAGGCGGCGAGCGCCAGCGACAAGGCACCCAACAGGAGCAGACGGACCAAGCGCACGTGCGATCGGCTCGCGATCGGCGCAGCCGCCCCGTCACTGGCCTTTCTTCCCCTCATAGGCTTCCCCGGCCTCACAGAAAGCACCAGCTGACGGCGCAGGCCCGTTCGGGCGCCGAATCGCACAGCAAATATGTGAAGCCAACCGACTCGGTTGAGGCCCGCTTAAGGCCCTACCGATGTTTACGTATTACGTTGTTGAGGCTGGCAGCGATCATTGCTGCAGCACTTCATCCCCGGATGTTGCCAAAACTGTGAACTGCGGCGGGGAAACCTACACGCTTTGCGCGTACAGCGCACACCGTCGCCATCCGGCGTCAATTAACATATCTCCGGCAGCGCTTTTGTTGACAACCAAATAGCGTCTGGCGCGCTGCGCTTGGGGCGCGGCACTCAAATGTGCGCGAACACGTTCGATTCAGCGCTTGTGCTGGCGCGCAACGCTCAGTACGACCGCCACTGTTTGCGAGCGCGCATCAAAAGTTATCTGCGCTTCGCCACGGTGCAGCTGGCGCATCACGTGCGCGACCTTTTGATCGAGTGTTACTTCTTGTTGGCCGTAGTCCGTGCCTTCGCGCAGCACGAATGATTCGACGACGCGCCTGAGCACATCAGCCGTGAGCTCCGTGTGCGGAACTACCACCGTCTCGTCACACTCGTCATTCAAGCCAGAGGCTCCTAAGCATTCCCGCTACTTGCATTGGCGCGCATCAAGGTGCTATCTCTAAGCTGCCCCTGTGCCCCGACTGCGACAGATGATGCCCGTTATATCGATTTCAAACCTGACCAAATCCTACGCTTCAGGTCTTCAGGCGCTCAAAGGCATCAACCTCGAAATCCGCAAGGGCGAGATCTTCGCGCTGCTCGGGCCGAATGGCGCGGGTAAAACGACTTTGATCAATGTGGTCTGCGGGATCGTTACGCCGACGACCGGCACCATTATCGCCGATGGGCACGACATTATCCGCGACTACCGCGCGGCGCGCGCGCGCATTGGCCTGGTGCCGCAGGAGTTGACCACGGACGCCTTCGAGACCGTGTGGGCGACGGTCACCTTCAGCCGCGGCTTATTCGGCTATGCGGCAAATCCCGCACACATTGAAAAAGTTCTGCGCGACCTGTTCTTGTGGGACAAACGCCACGACAGAATCATGACCCTTTCCGGCGGCATGAAGCGCCGTGTAATGATTGCCAAGGCTCTGGCGCATGAGCCGCAAATCCTGTTCCTGGATGAGCCAACCGCTGGTGTCGATGTCGAGTTGCGTCGCGACATGTGGTCACTCGTGCGACGCATGCGTGAGCGCGGCGTGACCATAATTCTTACTACGCACTACATCGAAGAGGCTGAAGAGATGGCGGACCGTATCGGGGTCATCAACAAGGGGACGCTGATCCTGGTCGATGACAAGGTTGCGCTCATGAAAAAGCTCGGGGAAAAGCACTTGACCTTGAATCTGCGGGTGCCGCTGTCCAGCGTTCCGGCGGCGCTTGCCGACTGGCACCTGCAGCTAAAGCCGGATGGCACAGAGCTCTCATACACCTTTGCTTCGGGCGATACGACGAGCCTCTACGCGCTGTTCCGCCGCATGAGTGAACTTGACATTGAATTTACCGATGTCAATACGCGGCAGCGCTCGCTGGAGGACATCTTTGTGAGCCTGGTGAGCGAGCGCCGATGAGCACGCGTGCGCCCAGCCTGACGTTCAACCGCTACGGTGTGTGGGCGATCTACAAGTTCGAGTTGGCTCGCGCCGCGCGCACTTTGTGGCAGAGCCTGTTTACGCCCGTAATTACAACGTCGCTGTACTTCATCGTGTTTGGCTCCGCGATCGGCTCGCGCATGACATCGGTGAACGGTGTGAGCTACGCGGCGTTCATCGTGCCCGGGCTGATCATGTTGGCGCTATTTACCGAGAGCATCTCGAATGCCTCGTTCGGCATCTACTTCCCGAGGTTTACCGGCACGATTTACGAGATCCTGTCGGCGCCGGTGTCGTACCTGGAGATCGTCATTGCCTACGTTGGCGCGGCAGCCACGAAGTCGATCATCCTCGGGCTGATCATCCTTGCCACTGCGTCGTTTTTTGTTCCCGTGAAGATCCTGCACCCCCTGTGGATGGTTGGGTTCCTGGTTCTGACCGCGACCACCTTCAGCCTGTTCGGGTTTATTATCGGCATCTGGGCAAAGGGCTTTGAGCATCTGCAGTTCGTACCGATGCTGGTTATCACGCCGCTCGCTTTTCTCGGCGGGGCGTTCTATTCGATCGACATGCTGCCACCGGCGTGGCGTACGTTCAGTTTATTCAATCCGGTCGTATATCTGATCAGCGGCTTTCGCTGGAGCTTCTACGAATCCTCCGATGTAAGCCTGGGGGTGAGCCTCGGGATGACGCTCGGATTCTTCGCGCTCTGCCTCGCCGTGGTAGCATGGATCTTCAAGACCGGGTATCGCCTGAAGAACTGAAACGCCCCGCAGAACGCCATCACGAGGGGTAAAGGCTCAGCAGCTAGGGGATGCGATGCGACAGATTCCGCCGCGTGAGCCGCAATTGTGATGACGGCGCACGTCCATCGGCACGAAGCCGTGATGAGTCTCACTCCGGGCATTCTCACGGCATACCTATAATTTGAATGCGCACCGGTGAGGGGTAGGGCGAACGATGTGGAAGCGAAGCGTTCTGATCCTGGCACTCGGCAGCTTTTTCGCTGCGTCGGCTCCCGTCTATGCCGTCGGCAGTGTGCCGAGCGCCAGCAGCGCTGCCGCCTCGACCGCCGCCAAAGCGCATTCAGTGTCAGCGCCAGCCCCGAAGTCAGCTACGGATGGACCGAGCCTGCGCTCCAGTTCAGTGCTGATTTGGGATGCAACCCACTCGACAGTTCTGTATTCGCGGCGCGCCGATGTCGCGATGCCGATCGCGTCGATTACGAAGCTCATGACGGCGCTCATAGTGCTGCAGGGCGGACAGTCGCTGGACGAATTCATCGAGGTTAGCCGCGATGATGTTTTCGTCGGCAAGAGTGGCGTCTCCCGCCTTAAGGTGGGAACGGTCCTGTCACGCGGGGACCTCATTCACCTCGCCCTGATGTCTTCAGAAAATCGTGCCGCCCACGCCCTCGGCAGGACCTATCCCGGAGGCCTTAAGACGTTCGTGCGGGCGATGAACGAGCGGGCAGTGGCGCTCGGCATGAGTCATACCCACTTTGTCGATCCGGCGGGTCTGTCGAGCGAGAATGTTGCCAGCTCCGCGGATCTTTCGAGGCTGGTGATGGCCGCGTCGCAAGATCCGATCATCCGCGAGTACTCGACCGATAAAGGCTATATGGTGCGCGCGGGCCGGCAGATGCTGAGCTTTCGCAATACCGACTCCCTGGTCTCAAATCCAAATTGGAACATCATCGTTCAGAAAACCGGGTATATCAGCGAGGCGGGCAAGTGCCTCGTCATGCAGGCAGTCATTGAGGGACGCACGGTCGTAATCGTACTGCTCGACTCATTCGGCAAGTACACGCGCGTCGCGGACGCCAAGCGCATTAAGAAATGGATGGAGTGGCGGTTGAGCGCAGATCTGGCTCACGAGAGCTAGTAAGTCGCGGGCCGGCACGCCTAGCGTTAAAAAAATCGCCGCCCTCGTGGGCGGCGACTTCGTTTGTGGGTAACCCCTCGGGGCGAACTAGTTGCCCGAGCGGGTGGTTTTACCCTGCTTGCACTGCTTGATGTAGTTCGTCTTGTCATCGCCGGTCAACTTCTTGTCGGAAGCCTCCTTGTGACAGGCTTGCGAAATCGACTGCGGCGTGGCGTTGCTCTCGTCATTTGACTTGTTTGGCATGGTGTTGGCAGGCGCGTTGTTCTGCATGATGTCGCTGTTATCGCTGCCCGGGCTGCCCGAGGAGTCTGGCGTCTGCGCAAACGCGACCGCGCTTATTAGCAACGCCGCCGCCAGGCTGACAGATGATGTTTTCATGGTTCGCTCCTATTGCAATGGTTGAGAGGCTGCGTCCGAGCAGCATGGATCTCATTCAGCAAGCGACATGCCCGTGGCGAGTTAGGCACACGTTGGAAATAGTCCGCTCGATCAATGACTCGTAGCTTTTACTTAAACTTGACTATAATTGCGGATAATATTCCATGCGGTCGATTTTGCGCACCGGGTCTGCAAGAAGCCGCAGCGATCGTCAGCTTGAGTATTCGGCCTGTAGCATAATAGGCATGGTCGATATCGCCGCGTGCGATTCGATTGCCCCCTGTCACCAAGGATCAAATACATGACGATTGCGGAGCGAATGCAGACACTGCTTGCCGAACGCATACCCGGCCATTCACTGCCGCAGGCGCTGTACTCCGACCCGGCCGTTTTCGATTTTGACGTCCAGGCGATTTTCAATCGGCATTGGCTGCAGGTGGCGCTGGAGGTGGAGATCCCGAAAACGGGCGATTACGTCACGCTGAGCATTGGTCCCTCACCGATCGTGATTTTGCGGAACGAGGAGGGCGGCGTCAGTGCCTTCTTCAACAGCTGCCGGCATCGCGGCGCCCAGGTGTGCACCGAAGAACGCGGCCATGCGCACCGTCTGGTGTGCCCCTATCATCAGTGGAGCTACGATCTGCGCGGCCAGCTGCTGCGCGCGGGCCGGATGCAGGAGAGCTTCGATCCGAAGGCGTATCGTCTGCGCCCGCTGCGGGTCGAGCGCGCCGCCGGCCTGATCTACGTGTGTCTGAGCGATGCCGCGCCGGACTTCGAGCCGATCCGCGCTGCGCTCGAACTGCTCGTCGGCCCACACAACCTGCGCGACTGCAAAGTCGCCCATACGGCGACGCTGGTAGAGCGCGCCAACTGGAAGCTGGTCATGGAGAATGCGCGCGAGTGTTACCACTGCCGCGCGCGACATCTGCAGCTTATGCACTCGTTTCGCGACTTCAGCACGCAGGACATCTACGCTGAACCGGAGCCCTGGCTCATTGACTTTTGGGCGCGTTGCGAGGCGAAGGGGCTGAAAAATGGCCCGATGCGCGATCGCGACTTCGAGGCCGGGCGTTTTGCGCTATCGGAGAATGTGGTTTCAATCACGCGGGATGGCAAATCTGCCGTGACCAAGAACTTGGGGGCGGTCGGCGACGGCGACGTGGGTACGATGTGGTGGGCAGTGCAGCCCCACTCATTCAATCACGCGGTAGGTGACTATGCGTTTTTATTTCAGGCATTGCCCACCGGACCTCAGGAGACCATCGTCACGGCAAAGTGGCTGGTGAACAAGGACGCCGTCGAAGGTATTGACTACGATCTGACGCGCCTGACGGAAGTTTGGGATTCAACCAATAACGAAGACCGCTGGCTCGCCGAGAATAACCAGAAGGGCGTTAATTCGATTGCTTACGTGCCCGGCCCATACTCCGAGATTACCGAAGGCCGCGTGCTACGTTTTGTTGATTGGTACTGCGCCGCGGCGAAGTCATACATTACCGAGCAGCGCGCGCCGCAGCCGGTGCACCCGTTTTCGCGGGCGCGCTCGGGTACCTAACGTCAGCACAGCGCTGCTTGAACCTCGCTAACCCGCGATGTCAGCCGCGCAATCGCTGGCAGCCGCTCACGCCGCGCCAAACCGCTGGGAACTGCTGAGCGCTGTCGCCGTTGCAAACTCATGCATCGCCGGCAGCGGATTATCGATTCACGCGTGCTGCAAGCCGCAGCTGCTTCAACGCGGGCGAAATGCAATGCAGCATGGTCGGTGACGGTGGCATTGTGAAGACAAGGCGCGGCGCATGTTGAGAGCGTATTTGCGGCTCGTTCTGTTTGCGCTCGGGTTGCTGATCGGCGTTCAGGCGCCCGGTTTCGTGGACCAGTATACGAAACGCGTCAGCGCGCATTACATCGAAGCGAGCAAAGATTTTTCGGGCTTCCAGCACAGCGCAGACCAATATTTCCGTGGCAGCGTCGATGCTTTGATCGCGCACCACGAAACAAGTGCGGATCCGATCTTCCAGGGCGAGGCAAAGAGCATCGCGACGATCTACGCGCGTCTTAAACGACTGACGCTCGAGCTTGAAGCAATGAGCCGTTCTTTGCCGAGCCGAATCGTGCACGTTGTGTTCTATCCGGATAAGGAGATTCTTGACGAGACTGTCGCGGCATATTCGTACACCGTGCCGCTTAACCAGCCGGCAATCCTGTGCGGTCTGCTTGTCGCTTTGCTGCTTGCGCTGCTCGTGGAGTTTATCTTGCTTGGCATTATTGGGCTTGGGCGTCTTGCCGTGGGCTCGACACGCTCGTCAACCGCCTGAGGCAGGCGCGATTGGGTAGCAAGAGCTCGATTGTGAGGAATGGCGGCACGAGCGCGTAGCCATTGTGCGCGACGGCTCAATGCTAGCTATGGGCTCTGACAGGCTTGGCCCTGCGTCCAGCCCGATGGGATTATTAGCCGGCTAAGCGACATCCCGCACCGCGCCACCGATTGCCTAGCGCGCGTGTGCGATCAGCAGGACATTGGCAAATGGAGTGCCGTGACTCATCGGCGTGGCCGCGCTGTCGAAGCCGCAGTCGCTCAATAACTCACGCCACTCAGGGACACTGCGGCAGCACGTCATGATCCACCCGTGGCCGTGGGCGAACATCGCGAACTTGTCTACCCAGGATGTGATGCGAAAGCGCAGCCCTGCAGCTGCATCGCCGACGCGGAGTAGAAGCAGGCCGCCTGCTGGCAGGGCCGCCCGAACGCGCCTCAGAACGTCCCGCTGCGCATCCGCGTCGATGTAATGCAGTACGTCAAGGATCACCACCGCATCGGCAGAGCCGAAGGCGGCGCTACGAATATCGGCGTTGGTCACGTCGCAGTGCTCACCCAGCGCGCAGCGTGCGCGTGCGACTTCCCGCGCCTTCAATTCGATGCCGCGCACTTGCGGCGAGCACCTCGCAGCAGGCCATTGCGTGGGCCAGGTGCCGCGCTGCCAGCAACGCGCGGCCGCGCGCACCCACGCGGCAAGCAGCGCCTGGCCGCAGCCGAGGTCCAGTATCTGGGTGCTCTGTAGCAGCAGTCCTTGCTCCAAGATGGCGCGGAATACCGGATCGGTGCGCAGTTTGCCGCGCGCGAAGTAATACGCAAAGCGCCCGGCGCGTCGATACGGTTCCGACGCATCAGCAAGCAATGCGCGCCATGCCGCGTCGGGCTGTGCGGTCCCGGCTGCTGCGAAGGTCAGTGGCACGTATGCCGCTCGATGAGTATTCGATTCCTTGTTCTTCAGGTAACGCAGGCGTCAAAATTTGTAGCCGAACTCGACGCCCAGGATCCGTGGTCGAAGCGGCGTCTGCGCGACGATGAACTGATCAGTGCTTACGAATGTGCTGGCGTTCGAATTGGCGAGGTTCTCAGCGTACGCGTTCACGTACCAGGCATCCTTCGCAAAGCCGAACGATGCGTCGACCGTGGTGTACGCGGGATTCTCAAAGCGCAACCTGCCGGTTTTGATAACTCCGCTCTCGGCAATCGGTGGATTCGAACCCGCCTGCGTGAAGGAATGGCCGCTGTGGGTGGCGCCGACCTGAACGAACGGCGTGTATCCCCCGTTCAGGTACCACTCGTAGCGGGCACGCAGGCTGAACTGGACGGGCGGTGCATCGGCGCTCGGGGAGCCCACCGGGCCGAAGGGGTTGGTGACGGCGCCGCAATTGCCGCCGAACGCGTTGCAAGCGACCGTAATGGGCTTGCCGAAATTCGCGCTTGCGGGATTGTTATCGAGCAGTATCGGCGAATTCGTCTGGCGGCTCTGGTTCCAGGAGCCCGCCGCCTGCAGCGTCAGCCCCGTCACCACCCGAGCCACCAGCGATGTCTCGATACCCTTGATGAGAAAGTCCTGGCCGTTGGTGTTGAAAAAAATGTTGCCGACGACGCCGGGGTCGAAGAAAGCGACCTGCACGTCGTCCCAATCCTCGCGGTACACCGCTCCATTCCATTGCAAGCGATGGTCGAAGAATTCTGTTTTCCAGCCGATTTCGTTGTTGGTCAAGCGGTCAGATGAGTATGACTTGGGAATTATGTACTGCGATACCAGCCCGGGGGTGAAGGCATGATCTGAGCCGCCGTTCTGGTTGAAGCCGCCCGGGCGAAAACCCTGCGAAAAGGTGTAGTACAGCATGGTGTCGGGTGTGACATGCCAGGTGAGGTTGGCACGGCTTTTGAAGCCGGACTCGCTGTCAGACAGATTGGCCGCGTTGAGGTTGTAACTGGAGCCACTCCGACAGCCGCCCGCCGGCACACCGTGTTCGAAGCAGCCAAAACTGGAGAGGACACTGCCCGCCGAGGTGTTGTCGAAGCGAAAATGACGCGTGCCTGCCGTTACCGTCAACACTTTCGGAATCAGGTCGTAGTCGAGCGAGGCAAAGAAAGCGGTCTGTTTGGTTTCGCGCACGGTGTCCTGATAGAAGGAGCTGTTGGAGCTTTGCACACCGGGATTCTGCACCGTGGATCCGGGGTAGGTGCCGGTGTTCGATAAGCAGCCCGAATTGCCCGGCGTGCCGGCGGGTGCGTTTGAGGTGCACGCAGGAATCGTTTTGTACAGCCAGTCGGTCTGATCGTAGAGCTTGTTGGCCTCAAAGTACGCACCGCCGATCGCGCGGAACCGCCAGTCATCCGGCGTGCTTAGGCGGAATTCGTGCTGCTGATGCTCATTGTGCTCGGTCGAGCGCCAAAAGGAACTCGGCGAGAAGCAGGTCGACTTCAGCTTGCTGTCGTAGCCCGTTCCGGGACCGTAACACTGGTAATAGTCGGCATACACGCCGCGCGCGTAATTCGTGTAGTCGCCGCTCTGATCGACGTTGCGCACGAGGTAGCCGCCGGTATAGACGGCCTTCAAAGGGCCGATCTTGCCACTCACGGTCCATGCGGTGCTCTCGAATCGGTCTTTGTCGTGAGCAGGATTGAACAGTGTGACTTCGAGCGGCCCGAGCGGCGCGCCATCCGAGGCGTTGGGCTGCTGGTAGAAGACACCTTGCGTTTCCATGTCCTGGTAGGATTGCGTGAGCAGCACGTTCCAGTCATCGTTGAACTTGTACAGCGCCTCGAGTCGTATTCCCTTGTAGGTGACGGGATTAATGCCTCGTGCGACCTCAGCGGCGTTATTGATGGCAGCGCTGTTGGGCGGTGGCTGACAAACCGGTGCGCCTCCCGCCCCCCCGTCGGCACATCCGGTCGGAAAGTTTGCATAGTGGATACCGATGTCGGTGCTCTTGCGCGTGAACGTCGCCGGCACGTTATCGATGTAGCCGCCGCGCGAGTCGTCGTAGATCACCGCCCGTACTGCCATCGCGCCTTCGATCACCGGGAGGTTCAACACCGCCGTCCCGTTCGCGTTCGGGTCACCATGAGCAGTCACCCCGTAGCCGGCCTTGACGCTGCCCTCGGTCACATCGAGCTTCGGTTCATTCGTGATGTAGCGGATCACGCCGGCCTCGGCGCCAGCACCGAACAGTGTGCCCTGCGGACCCTCTAGAATCTCGATGCGATTCAAGTCGGCGGCATAGACATCGAGGTTGCGGTTCGGGAGCTGTACGGATTGATTATCCAAATAGATGGCGACGTTCGGCCACAAGCCCGTCGAACCGCTGCCCTGACTGGGCTGTGAGCCGGCGCTCAGGCCGCGCATGAAGACTTCGTTCTGGCCCGGGCCGTTGTTCGCCGTCGTCACGTTCGGAAGGTACTTGATGTAGTCGTCAAAGGTCTCGACGTTGAGCTGTTGCAGTGACTGTGCGGTCAGCGCCTGCATCGAGATTGGCACGTTTTGCATGTTCTCCGTGCGGCGTTGTGCGGTGACGGTAATCTCGGCAATGCCTTCCGTAGCTGCACTGGTGCTGGCATCGGTACTGTCGGCCGTCGGCGCCGCGGCGGCTGCGCCGAAGGACGTGCTTCCCAAGATTGCCGCTACCGCAAATCTGATCTTTGAGTTCATTGCTTCATCCCTTCAAACTTTGTGGGCATCAAGATGCGCCGGCATTGGAGCCGGGCCGCGGCCGACACGATGCATCGGCGTCGCTGGAAGAGGCGCAATACGGCTAGGCTGCGCGCCGCTAGTAACGACGCAAGTAATGACGAATCTCCCCCGAGACAGCATTCATGTTGTGCGCTTTTCAGCACAATAGCAGAGATGTCGTTACGCCGCGAGACGGCGAGGCTCGCGGGATTCGCTGCCAAGCCGGAGGACATCGATGGTCTTCGAAAGACTGACCGGAATGGCGTGCGGGCGCGAATCGAGGTACTAGGCGGCGGCCCGCAAGAGCTGGCTTGAGCGCATAAGGATCATTCACTTAAGGTTGCAATCGCATGCCGTCGGCGGCGAACGTCACGGCACGCCGATAGTGGCTCGCGATGGATGAGGTGACCACCGGACGGGCAGCGTCGACCGCGGGCGACAGATGGCTCAGGAGCAGCGCGCCAACTTGACTGCGAGCAGCGAGTGCGCCGATCACGCCTGGCGGCGTATGCAGCGTATAGAGCACCGGGGGTGAATCAGGCGGATCGAGCACGACCGCATCGAACACGAGCAGGTTTACGCCGCGTGCGATCATCTCCAAAGCAGGCAGGCCGCGCGCGTCGATATCACCGCTGAACGCGACGCTGTGTCCGCGGTAGTCAATCCGATAGATGATCGCGGGCGCATCACCGTGATGGCCGCCAATTGCCCGAATGGCAAGATCGCCCTGCCTAAGGATCGTGCGCGGTTGCGTCGCGGCAACACCGAAGCCGGGAAGATCGGTAACGGTAAAACTTACCGGCGCCGAGAAGTCTTTGAGATACGGAAAGGCGCCACCGGCGCCAAACATGAGCTCGACGAACCGGCGCGTCGACGGAAACTCAGCGGCGTCCGCGTGCGCTCTTTGCCCGCTCGGCCCGAAAATATCAAAATGGATAGGCTGGCTTGCCGATACGGCGCGTGCCTTGACAAATCCCGGCAGCTCGGCAGCGTGATCTACATGCAGGTGCGTCAGCAGCACAAGGTCGAGCCGATCGAGCGCTACGTGCGCCTCGCCCGCGCGGGCGAACGACCCCGGACCGGCGTCAACCAGCAGCCGCGCCCGCCCATCCACCAAGACGAGGTAGCTTGAGGATGCGCGCCCGAGGGCGGCCGGCCCGCCTGAACCGAGGACGATCACATCCAGGGGTGCTGGTGAGTCCCGGTTGGCGTCCGAGAGCTGCGCCGCGATGCCACAAGGTCCCGCGAGCATCGCCAGGCAGACCACCGCAACGACTACCCCATCGCGTCTGGCGTCCCGCACAAAACTCCTCTTCGCCTGAGTGCCCGCAACCTTTACTTTCGCAGTCGTTCCGGCGAGCGCTGACACAGCATCACTGCTTGAGTGCCGCTCGCACGGAACTGTCGTCATCGAACATCAACCATTCGATCACGGACAGTGGCAGGGTGCCGTAACTGATCAATTGGTCGTGAAATGCGCCGAGGCGAAACTTGCCGCCCTGAGCGTCGCGATAGCGTCCAAGCAGCCGCATGATCTGCCACTTGCCAGTGATGTATGAGATTTTCTGTGACGGGCTCGATGCGGCGCCGGCTGCCTCGCCCTCGGCGGCTTCGCGGTCAAGCCCGCCAGCCTCCATGAAGTACTTTACGGCTTGCTCGAAGCTCCATCGCCCGGTGTGCAGATTGACGTCCACGCCGATACGCGCTGCGCGATAGCGACTGAGCCGCAGGATCTGGCCCTGTGCGGCCGAGTTGTCCGGGTAGAGCCCCTCGCGCATCAACATCTCTTCTCCATAAAGGGCCCAGCCTTCCGCAAATACCGTGTCGCTCTGCATTCGGCGAATCTCACTCGGAACGTGATTGGCGATTGAAATCTGCAGAAAATGCCCGGGAATGCCCTCGTGACCCAGAATCGGACGTGGATCCTCAATCGCTGCGCGGATATAGAAGTTGCCGCTCTTCGGGTTGTAAGTCGGGATGAAATAGAAACCCTCGCCATCCTTGTCGTAGACGCCAGGGGGGTTCATGAAGCCGCCCGGGGAGGTTGGCTTGAACGCGTCGGGAAGCTGACGAATTCTAAATTGGCCGATATACGGCGGGATCGTAACCAGCCGATTCGCTTGCAGGAAATCGACGATCTCTTTCAGGCGTGACTCATACGCTGCTAGGAACTCGGCTTCGTCCTTCGGCACATGTTGCGCGCGCGCCGGATCGGGCGACGCGAGCGTCGGGTCCTTCAGCATTGCTTCAAGCGCGCGGTAGCGCACGAGCTCGACCTCGCCCAGGTGGGCTACGTCACGTGAATCGAGTGGCAACAGCAGAACGTGCTTGAGCAGGTAGGTGTAGCTTGTCTCGCCCATCGGCTGCCATTCCGGCATCTTGCCGAGTCCCGCGTCGAGCCAGTCGGCGTATGCGTGCAACGCTTTGAGCGCGCCATCACGCGCCGCGACCAAACGGGCACGCTGCGCGCTGGAAAGATCGCTCGCAAGGCTCATCAAGCTCACGGTGTAAAGCTCATCACCACCGCGCGCCGCCTGCATGGCGAGGGACGCATAGAGCTTCACCGGTTGTGTCAGGTTCATGCGCGCGGTTTGCAGCAGCGCGGACATCCTTTCAAGGCGCGCGGTTGCGGCAAGTGCACGGGTACGGCGCGGCGCATATTCCTTCTGCAGCAAGGTGAAGATCGAATTCGTGCACTCGTTGACGTATAGCTGCGGATCCGAGCTCTCGGGACTTAGTCTGCGCCCGAAGAAGTCCGCCGCGGCAAGTTGGGATGCAAAGAGGATACGGTCGACGCGATCATCCGTACCCCAGTCATCGTCGGGGAGGGCTGCCACCCGACCCAGCAGATCGCTCACGTGCTGCCGGCGCCGAGTGACCTCGCTCATCCTGTAGTCCGCCAGGAGCGCATCGAAGCGGTGATCCCCCATGCTGCTCGCCAGGACAGGATATTGCGCATTATTCCACTGATAGTATTCGTGGGCGAGAGCGCGCAGCTCGTCCGGACTCGCGGCCGCGGCGCATGACTGGTACACAAAAAGCGCGAGCAGGGCGCATCGCAGGTGCATTGGAGAGCTCTCCTTCGGGTATGTTTGTGAGCGAATGCCGGTGACAGAGCAGCGATTGTAGTTGCGTTGCGCTTTATCCGTGAGCGTCAATGCTCGCTGACACGCGGCTGGAAGTCGAGGAATCAGCATTGCAACTGGCGTACGGGACGCTCGAATGACCGCATTCATGAATGATTCGGCGTGGCAGCCGCAAGGCGGATTCGTAGTCAAGACGATCGACATGCACACGGGCGGTGAGCCGCTGCGCATCATTACCGCTGGCCTGCCACGAATCGACGGCCGGACGGTGCTCGAAAAGCGCCGTTTTTTCAAAGCACACTATGATTTTCTGCGTACTGGCCTGATGTGGGAACCCAGAGGCCACGCGGATATGTACGGGGCGATCGTGACGGCAGCGACGAATGCCGATTTTGATGTGTTTTTCCTGCACAACGAAGGCTATAGCACGATGTGTGGTCACGCGATCATCGCTTTGACGACTTTCGTGCTTGAGGCCGGATTGGCGCGCCACGCCAGTAGAGTCGACTGAAGCAACAGGAGTTGCGAGCCGCCAGCGAATTGCGCAATCCCATGGAGCAAGAGTGCCGACGAAAATGAATGAGCAATCTCATGCCACCTCGATCCCGCGCCGCCAACTCGCGGTAACCGATCTGCCACGCACGCACAAGCTGCAAAATGTGTGCAGATCGCTCGATATTTGGTCTTGCCAGAGCCGCGGCCTCGTGTTGGGATGGCGGCAGACGCAGAAGCGTTCAAGTCGTAAGAGACAAAGACACCAGCCGCAGCTGTTCGTGTTTTGGGTTCTAAGCGGACCCATAGCGTCAATGGCCGCGTGTAAGACGTGGGAGCTGCCGCGACTGTGGTGAGTCGCGCAACCGCGCTAGCAGCGCGGCCCAAAAGCTTCTGCGTCGCGCCGAGGTATCCGGCGTCCGTTTGCGGGAACGAGTTGCCGAACTTGCAGGATCTGCCGCGCCGAGCATCCCGCTCGCGCAAGGCAGGATTAGAGACCGCAAGGGCGGTGGCATGAGTACCGGAAGAACTCCACCAGCGTCACGTTCAACGTGCCTGCCGGGCGAATCGAGGCGCGCGGCCGAATGCGGGCGGGCCGGGTGAGTGAAGTGACATTTCGCAATGTCCCTTCATTCGTTTATCTCCAGGAGGGCAAGATCGAGGTTCCCGGTTTGGGTAGCGTGCAGTTCGACATCGCATTTGGGGGAGCCTTCTATGCCCTGGTGAATGCACACTCACTGGGCTTGTCGCTCACAACGGAAAGTTTCATTGCGCTCATCGACGCCGGTCGCCGGATTAAGCACGCGATCGCAGCAGCCGTCGACGTAAGTCATCCGTATGAGCAGGAGTTGAGCTTCCTCTACGGGGTGATCTTCACAGGGCCGCCTCTTGAGGCCCATCACCACAGCAGGAACGTATGTATCTTTGCGGAACGGGAGGTCGACCGCTCGGCGACCGGCTCTGGCGTGAGCGCGCGGGCCGCGCTTCACTACGCTCGCGGTGAGCTGGCGCTCAACAAGACGCTCACCATCGAGAGCATTCTCGGCAGCACGATGTCAGTGAAAGCGACGGAGGCGGTCAAGTTCGGGCCTTATGATGCCATCGTACCGGAGGTCGGCGGCTCGGCCTTCGTTACGGGACGTAATGAATTTTTCTTTGACCCCGTCGACCCGTTCAAGGGCGGGTTTATATTGCGATAGCGGTGCACCACCAGTCGCAGCAAGCGCCATCGCGGCAAGCATCAACACGCAGTCCACCATCTTGAGCCCTTCTCCGAAATACTCGGCACTCGCTCTGCTGCGTGCGCGGCTCGCCTCGGGCCCATACTGGCGCGCGCTTTGGACCGGACGACCGCTGCAGCGGGCATACGAGGTTGTCATCGTTGGCGCCGGCGGCCATGGACTTGCGACGGCATTCCATCTTGCACGCGATCACCGCGTCTCTTCGATCGCAGTGCTGGAAAAGAGTCTCTTGGGCTACGGCAACGTCGGGCGCAATACGACCATCGTTCGGTCGAACTATCTATTACCCGAAAACCACTACTTCTACGAGGACTCCTTACGGCGCTGGGAAAGACTTTCGAGAGATCTCAATTACAACGTGATGTACAGCCCGCGCGGCGTAGTGGACCTGGCGCTTTCCGAACATGACCTGCCGGGGCTTGCCCGCCGCGGCAACGCTATGCGCCTCGCCGGCATCGACGCGGACCTGTTGGATGTCGCCGCTCTCGAGCGCTTCTGCCCGGAGCTGGCGCCGCGGCGCAAGCGCCGCTTCGGCATCGTTGGCGCACTGCTGCAGCGTCGTGGCGGCACCGTCAGGCACGATGCGGTGGCATGGGGTTACGCCCGTGCGGCCTCTGCACTGGGTGTCCAGATTATTGAGGATTGCGAAGTCACCGCTGTGCACGTCGAGGCGGGCGTGGCCAAAGGCGTCGAGACCTCGCGTGGCTATATCAAGGCCGAGCGGATTGCCTTCGCGACCGCGGGGCACACGGCAGCGATCGGCACCATGCTTGGCGTTCCGATGCCCATTGAGACGCATCTGCTTCAGGCCATGGTGACTGAGCCCATCAAGCCGCTTCTGAATACCGTAGTGGTATACGTCACTCCAGGACATGGGGAGGCCTACATTTCGCAATCCGACCGCGGAGGACTGGTGATGGGAGGGCATCTCGATGGCTTTCCGTCGTACACCCGCGAGGGTAGTTGGGATCGCCTCGAGGATGTCGCCGCTGGCGCCGTTGAGCTGCTGCCGCAGATCGGCGGCCTGCGGATCCTGCGTCAATGGGCGGGCACGAATGACATGACAATGGACGGCAGTCCCATCATGGACCGCCTCAGATACGACAATGTGTTCGTGAATGGCGGCTGGTGTTACGGCGGCTTCAAGGCCATCCCCGCTTCAGGTGCGGCATTTGCGCAATTTATGGCAACCGGCACCGCTCCCGATCTCATTCGGGGCTATCGCTTGTCGCGCTTCGCAACCGGTCACCTGCTCGATGAGCCGGGGCACGGCCCCTTTCCGGTACGCCTATGACCCAGCTTGTCTGTCCCTACTGTGGTGCGCGCGAGCTGCGCGAGTTTCAGTTTCGTAAGACCGCGCCGGCAGCGGCAGCGACCGCTTTCGAGCAAGTTTACCTGCGCATAGATCATCCGGATCGCAGTATCGAACATTGGCAGCACGTTGGGGGCTGCCGGGCGTGGCTCATCATCGAGCGCAATCCGTCCACGGATGCGATTCTTCGCGTGCGAATGCTTGGGGTTGACGCCGAATGAATACCGTAACCGCGCGCCGAGGTCTGCGGCTCGGCGAGGGGACCTTCTCGTTTACCTTCGACGCACGCCGTTACCAGGCACAGGAGGGCGACACGGCCGCATCGGCGCTGCTTGCGAACGGCATCCGGTTGATGGGGCGCAGCATCAAGGCGCGGCGCCGCCGCGGCGTGCTCACCGCAGGACCTGAAGAGCCGAACGCGCTGTTGACCGTGGGTGATGCGTCCAACTGCATCCCGAATGTTGCCGCCTCGCAGCTTGTTTTGCGGCCGGGCATCATCCTGCGCAGCCAGAATCGCTGGCCCTCGCTCAGTCTTGACGTCGCCGCCGCGCTGCAGGCGGGCGGCGGCATCCTCGCAGCCGGCTTCTATTACAAGACGTTCAAATGGCCGTCCTGGCATGCCTATGAACCCCTGATTCGTCGCCTGGCAGGTCTCGGCTTCGCCCCGACCGTCTGCACTTTGCCGCAGGCCTCGATCGAGCACTGCAGCTGCGATGTATTGGTGGGCGGCGGCGGTGTGGCGGGCTTGATCGCGGCGCGCGCGGCGGCGCGCGCCGGTGCGCGCGTTGTTGTCTGCGAACGCGAACCGTGCCTGGGGGGCGAGATCGAGTTTGAGGGCGCCCGAATCGAGGGTGCGACGGCACTTTCGTGGCTTTGCGACGTTGCTGCGGAACTCAAGGCGCGCGGCGTGCGCGTACTGCTCGAGACGGCCGTAGTGGGTGGCCGCGGCGGTCAGGTCATCGCGCACGCAGAGCCGGGCGGACTTGCCGGCGGCAATGTTCTATATCGAATCCGGCCGCGAGCCTTTGTCGTCGCGATGGGAGCCACCGAAAGGCCTTTGACATTCATCGACAACGATCTGCCGGGAGTCATGCTGCTGAGCGCCGCCGAGCGCTACTGGGCGCGTTACGGTGTGCGCATCGCCGATGGCATCGTCGTCTGCGCCAACCACAATCGGGCGTACGCGGCTGCCGCGCGGCTCGCCGCGAGCGGAATGCAGATACGCGCGATCGTTGATACGCGCCCCGAGCGCGCGATCACAGCGCCGAGGGTCGCCCTGCTGCGCGAGCAGCTCATTCGTTCCGGCACCGAGTGTCTGTGCGAGCAGGCGGTCATTGCAGCGTGCGGCAGAGCTTCCGTCACGGGAGCAGAAGTCGGGCGCATCACGGGCACGGGCGGCGCGCGGGTAATTGCGTGCGACGCGATTTTGATGAGTGGCGGCTGGACTCCCGTCACGCATGCGGGGCAGCAGGAAGGCGGCACGCGCCGTTATATGCCGGACATCGCTGCGTTTGTTGTCGATCGCCAGTCCGAGGCGCGCTTGGCGGTGGGCGCGGCAAACGGCGTGTTTGAGCTCGCGGCCGTCTGCAACGAGGCGCAGGCGATTGGAGAGCGCGCCGCGCGCCTCGCAGGGTACGTCGGCAATCTCGGTGCTGCGGTCGACGCGCAAGGCGACCCCGCCCCGCAGCTTCGGCCGTTCTGGCGCGCTGCCGCGCCGCGCGCTGCCGAAAAGCGCCAATTCGTGGACTTCCAGAACGACGTCACGGTGGCAGACCTGCGGACTGCGGTGGAAGAGGGCTTCTGCGAGATAGAACACGCCAAACGCTATACCGCGCTTGGGTTTGGCACGGATCAGGGACGACTCTCCGGAGTGCTGGGAGCCGCCATTGTCGCGGAGCTGCGTGGCGAGACACTGGATCGCGTTGGTACGAGTCGCCTGCGCCAGCCCTTTCATCCGGTCACGCTGAATTCGCTGGCAGGCCTGCGCACGGGTGAGGCGCTGCGCGTGACGAGGCGCACGCCCCTGCATGAATGGCATCTGGCGCATGGAGGTGTGCTGGGAGGAGCCGGGCTTTGGATGCGACCGATGTACTACGGGGCGCCGGGCGCCGATGCCGCGGCTGTTGCCGCGCTCGAGGCGAGCGCCGTACGTGCCAGCGGCGGCCTGTCGGATGCGTCAACGCTTGGCAAGATCGAGGTTGCAGGTCCGGACGCGGCGGCGTTTCTCGATTACCTATACCTGACGCGCGCGAGTTCCTTGAAGATCGGCCGCAGTCGCTACGCCGTGAATCTGCGCGAAGACGGGATGGTACTCGACGACGGTTTGCTCCTGCGCCTGGGCGCGAATCGCTTTCGGGCCACGACGAGCACCGGTCAGGCGGAGGAGATGCTTGCTCATTTCGAGTACTACCGCGCGCTCGAGTTTGGCGCGGCCCAAGTGGCGATCAGTGATGTCACGGATGCCTGGGCAGTGATCGTCGTGGCCGGGCCCCAATCACGTGAGGTGCTTGTACCGCTCCTGGAGGAGTCATCGCGCGTGGCGGTGGCTGCGCTCCACCACATGGATTTCGCGGTAGCACGGTTCGTGGGCGTGGAGCTCCTGGTCCTGCGCGCGAGCTTCTCAGGCGAACTTGCTTTTGAATTGCACTGCCCGCCGGATTTGGCCGTGCCGCTTGCCGATGCTCTGGTTGGCGCGGGAATGCGGCCATATGGACTTGAGGCGCTAGATATCTTGCGAGTTGAAAAGGGCTACCTGACGCACGCGGAGCTGAGTGGTCAGACGACACCCTACGATCTTGGCATGGCTGCGTTTATGAACCGCAAGGATCGGTTCGTCGGGCGAGATCTTCTTGATCGGCCGGCGTTTCACGAGCTGAATCGCCCGCGGCTGGTAGGCCTCAAAGCCGCCGATGGCCACGCGGAGTTTCTCGCCGGCTCACAGCTTGTGACGCCGGAGGAGCGCAACCGGCCGTGCGGCTACATTACCTCGAGCGCGTTCAGTCCCACGCTGGGCGAATACATTGGACTCGCCCTGGTTGCCCGCGCCTTTGCGGAGGGCGCAGAGCTCATCGCGCGTGATCCGTTGCGACGGGGTGACGCGACAGTCCGCATCGTGCCCACGGTGCATGTGGATCCCAGTGGCGAGCGGCTGCACCGATGATCATTGAACCTTTGCCGCACGCCCGGATGCTCGAGCTTGTCGCGCTGCAGCTTCTCCCAGTACCTGGAGATTTCCCTGCAGAATGGCCTTCGGCAGCGGGAGCGGTTTGGTACTCAGGCAGCGGACGCCCGGTAATTCTGCACTGCGCGTGCGGGCAGTGGCTCGTGACCATGGGGGACGCCATCGCCGATGAACTCGTGCAGGCGGTGCTGCGCGCCGGTCGTTGCGAGGCGGTTGATCTCACGGGCAAGTGGCTCGCCTTGCGGCTCTCCGGAATGAATGTGGAACGCGCATTGGCAAGCAGTGCTGACATGGCCGCCATGCTCGACGGCCGCGGTTGCGCGAGTACGACGTTATTTGACTGTCCGGTCGTGGTTGCCCAGGGCAACGGCGATCATTATGTATGGGTGCAGCGCAGTTACCATAGCGATCTATTGGCCGCGCTTGGTCGGCAGAGTTAATCGCCCAATTGATCTCGCGCCCTCCCGCAAAATGCTGCCGGATGTTCATCTTACAAAGGCAATCGAGACTATGAACAGAGGATTAGTACTGGCTGTGGGTTTGCTACTGGCGTGCGGCCTCGGGGCACAGGAGCGGGACTTCAGCAACGTCGAGATCAAGGTGTCCAAAGTCGCTGGAAACGTCTACCTGCTGCAGGGGGATGGCGGAAACATTGCAGCCTTAGTGGCCGATGATGGCATTGTGCTGATCGATGACGAGTCTGCTCCGCTTGCGAACAAGGTTCAGGCGGCGCTTCGCGGGATCACCGACAAGCCGCTGCGGTTCGTAATCAACACGCACTATCACGGCGACCATGTCGGCGGAAACATCTATTTTCAAAAACAGGCGCCCATCATTGCGCAGGACAACGTGCGCAAGCGGTTAGAGAGCGGCGGCATCACAGGCAATGGCGGCTCGCTTCATTTTGAAGCCAAGCCACAACCCAAAGACGCGTTGCCTGTCATTACTTACGATCACACTGTCACGCTACACTTGAACGGGGAAGACATCCGCGTGCTGCATCTTCCTTCCGGCCACACCGATGGCGACTCGATCGTCTTTTTTGCCAAGGCACACGTCGTGCACATGGGCGACGAGTTCGTAACCCACTTTCCGTTTGTCGATGTGGAGGCGGGAGGCAGTCTAACAGGCATGATTGACGCCGTTGAAAAAGTGATCGCACAAGTCCCGGCTGATGTGAAGGTGATCCCCGGACACGGACAATTGTCGAGCCTAGATGACCTGCGGTCTTATCGGACCATGCTGAAGGCGACCCGCGACGCGGTGGCGCACGCGCTGAAAGACGGTAAGACACTTGATCAGATGAAACAGCAGAAGATTCTGGATCCATGGAAGAGCTATTCCGGAGAATTCATCAGTGAGGATGCGTTCCTGGAGACGATTTACATCTCGCTCACCGAACACAGGGCTGGAGAGTTGAGCACGCACGATTTACCGCTCGCGCCATCTTCATAGGTGCGGAAAGTTCGCGCATTTGACTTCCTGATAGCTGCCGTTTGCGATCGGCGGTACTGGGGTGAGGAGCCGTCCTTGGCCCCGGCAACCGGATATTCACATCCCAAGCGCCGGGTTCGGCCCGTGGCGATCGCAAGCGGTCGCTAAAGATCCCCCAAAAACCCGATATTCGCTGCCTACGCGATGAGCGCCGTGCCGCGTTGCACACGCGTTTCTAGCAGCCCTACCGGCCCAAAGGGCGGCGCCTCTAATGGTCGGCCCACGCCCACCCGGTTATGCGCCAAACGGTGGCATTTTTTTGCAGGGCCATCGTGACAATCCCCTTCTCGATAACCGGCTTGCCTTTCTGCTTGAACGCGTAGGTCGTGGGAGCAACCACGTAGGCGCGGTCGGCCTTCACGTCGATGTGCCACGCTTTACCGACGGTGACGGCCGACTCGGTGATCTCGCCCGCCTGGGCGAAAGCCTGGAAGTCGCTCGACCACTTGGAGCATGCTCCGGCACCGTGCCACTCGTGGGGTGCGAAGTCATCGATGATGGATGTTTGATCGGCGCACGTTGCCGCCATGGCCTTCATGTCGCCCTTGTTAAAGCTGTCAACCCATTGGTTAACGACCGACACCACATCGGTCTTATCCGTTGCTGCCGCGGGCCCCGCCACCAACGCGGACACGGCGAGTGTGATAAACAACCTGCGCATCTGTGCTCCTTGATTGGCCGCCTCATCACGGCGTGCGCAGTATGCGCGCATTCCATCCCACTGCCACGAAGCGACAGGGAAGTTGCGACCCCGGTGGGACGAGTTGCGCAGCAGAGGAGCCCGGAAAAGTAGAGAAGTTCGAATGCCGTCTCGTTCCCGCGCAATCTGCGCAGGGGAGAAACCGACAACTTTGCAAGCTCAATATCTGCTGAGTTTCGCCCATTATGGAGCTCGAGCTTCCAGTGCGAAGGAGGCAGAATCGACACCTATCGCACCTGATTCGCGATGACGTGACTGATTCGAAGCCTGAGGCGTTCATCCGCACTCTGCGCCTGAAGGTAAAGCAGGAGGCTTACCCGTGGCTCGAGGCCGCCGCGGTAGAGGTCAACCAGGCATGGAACTGGTGCAACGAGGCGAGCATGGATGCAGCGGATCGGTGTCGCCGATCCCAGCCGCGATTCTTAAGCGGCTTTGATCTTGACAAGTTAAGCGCCGGAGCCAGTGAGTACTTCGAGCATATCGGTGCAGACACCATTCAGCGCGTGAACCATGAGTACGCATCGAAACGCCGAGCGGCGAAGCGGGTGCGGCTACGCTGGCGGGTGAGCCGAGGCACGCGAAAGTCTCTGGGATGGGTGCCCTTTAAGGCGGCAAGCTTGAAGCGCAAGGGCCGCGGTGTGCGCTTGTACGGCAAGAGCTTTCGGGTGTTCGAGAGTGAGCGGCTCGAGGAAGCGAGGTGGCGCGATGGCTGTTTCGCCCAGGATGCGCTGGGAAGCTGGTGGTTGTGTTTACCCGTACTCGTGGCAAGGAAGGAATTTCCTGCCTCAGGCCTCGTGGCCGGAGTCGACCTGGGATGTCACCATACCGCCGTCACCAGTGGCAACGAGCGGCTCGAATCGCGCTGCTATCGCAAGCTTGAGCGCAAGATCTCTCAAGCCCAGCGCCGTGCTCACCGCCATCAGGCCAAGCGCCTGCACCGCAGAGCGGCCCATCAGCGCCGCGATGCGCTGCATAAGTTCTCCACACTGCTTGTACGCCGATACGGGCAGATCTTCGTCGGTAACGTGAGTGCTCCGAAGCTTGCGCGTACACGGATGGCTAAATCCGTGCTCGATGCATGCTGGGGGATGCTCAGGACTCAACTCGAGTACAAATGTCAGCAGGCAGCGAGAGAGTTTGCAGTGATCGATGAGCGATACACCACGCAAGTGTGCGGAAACTGCGGGGCCCTGACGGGTCCTGCGGGAGTAGGGCAGCTTGTTGTAAGGCAGTGGGAATGCGTGGACTGCGGTGTAGTTCATGATCGCGACGTGAATGCCGCGAGGAACATTCTCTCTGCCGGGCTCAGGTGGCGAGCCTCCGTGCGCGGGAATGAGCTTCCTCCGCTGAGCGCATGCCGAGCCAGGCACCCTCGCCCATGTGAGGCAGGGATCAGCGCGCAGCGGAGGGCGGCATGAGCACCGGATCGGGCGTATGGCGGCGGGCGCGGCACCTGCCATCTGTGATGTGCCAGGCGGGCGCCGCGCCCGGTCTGGTGGAAATTTCAAACTGACGGGGTCGATTGACGGAGCGTGCTGATCAGCGCTCCAAGATGCCGCTCGTAGCGACGCCAGCGCCCCGAAGAACTGCCGTAAATAGGGCGGCGCACCTGTGCTGCGCTGGCGGTGAGCGATACGGACTTGTTTTGCTGGATGTCCACCGCGGCGTCCTTCCAGGTGAGCTCGCAGTGCGCGGCGATCGCAGCGCCGACGCGCTTCGGATCGCGCACGAGCTCGCCATAGTGCACCTCGCGCAGATGCGCGCCGAGCGTCGCGCGCCAGTGGGCGACGAGACGAGCGTATGCGGCGTAGTAGTGGCCGAGCTCCGCGAGGTCGTAACTGAACGGGTAGCCTGCGGCGAACAGGGTGCGGTACATCGCAAAGCAGCTGTCCAGAGGAGATCGGCTGACGAGGAGTATCCGCGCATCCGGCAGCGCCCGCCGAATCGCACCGATATAGAGATAGTTGAGGGGCAGCTTCTCGACAATTGTACCTGCCGGCGGCCCGGCGAGGGCGAGGCGCGCGTACTCGCTCGCCACCGCGGCTGGAGCGGCCCGCGCGGCTCGTGCGAACACATCCCCGTCCCCGCTGGAGGCCCCAAGGAGTGCGTGCGAGAAATTGTCCGTCTCGCCATTTGAGCGAACGCCGGGGAGGCCTGTGAGGATACGCTCGACGAGGGTCGTGCCGGATCGCGGCAGGCCAACAATAAAAATGAAGCGTGGGGAATGTGCCGCTGCAGCAGGACTCGCGGCCGCACGCTCCAGAGCCTTGAGGGAGTCGGCGTCGTAAATCTCTGCGATGCGCTCGAGCTTGCGTACGTCAACCGCGACGTTGTATTCGAGTCGTTCGCGCCGCGCGCGCGCGGCAGCGGAGAACCAGAGAAATGCGTCGTCGAAGCGCTCGAGGTCGTCCAGCTCCTTCCCGAGCGCGTACCCGAGAAACATGCGTGCGCGGTACTCGTCCGGGCGTCGCGCCAGTAGCGCCTGCAACTCCTCGATATGATTGGCGCCGGCCGTCTGGACCTTGAGCTCGGACCGCAGGAGATAACTCGCGTAATGGCCGGCATCGATCGCAATGGCGCGATCGCAGGCGGCCTCGGCTTCCGCCAGCCGTCCGAGACTTCGCTCGCTGCAGGCCAGGTTGTACCAGAATCGCGGGTCCCGCGGCGCAAGCTCAGTGGCGCGCCCGTAGAGTTGGTTGGCCCGCTCATGCTCGCCCAGGGACATAGAAATGAAGGCGAGGCCGTCGTAAGCATCAGCCGACCCGGTTTGAAGGGTCAAGGCATGCGTCACGACCTGTTCGGCATCCGCAGCGCGGCCGAGCTTCAAGAGGATGGAGGCGAGCAGGCCGTGCTCGGGCCGACAGACTCGCGCACCTTTGACCCTCCGTTCGGCGTGGGCAAGCGCTTCGCCCAGCTGCTTGGCGTCCATTGGTCGGGTGGCGCCGGTTGGAGTGTGCGCGGGTGTGTGGCTCATGCCCGATTGCGGCCAGGTGTGTTCGCGAGGATGTCAGTGTCTGCGGGGTCGTGTCGAGGGGTCAACCGACGTGGCGCGCAGGGTAGCCGTTGCGGGCGGCTCCTTGCCTCGTAGCCTCCCAGGGGTACGTGGACACGGCACCGCCAAGCCCCCCTTGTTGCGTGGCGGGCACGGCGCGATCAACAAAGTAGAGAATTCCTAAGAACTCGCGTGATAGGACGAAGAATCATCATAGACCGCGTCACCAACGTGTCACATATTGATGACGGGCCACGCGAGCAATCGCGAAACGATTCTAAGAACTGGAGAGTCGCGGGGAAAATGCGCATGCGCTGAGCGCCGCGCACGCAACCGCGGAGGAGGGCGACGGCGGAAGCCGCAGGGCGGTCCGTGCGGGTCCTCGATCAGGGAGCGGCGAATCTGGAACTGATTGGGCCGACGGCCAGCGAATGGCCACGCGAAGGGGAGACCAGCAATGCGGCACTCTTTTAATAAGGGTCGAACCCAACCGAAAACCCTGCGGCGCAGATTCGAGACGATGACCCCGGTGCAGGCGGCGGTGTGCGTCGCGCTTTACGGGATATCGCCGGGGGCGCACGCGCAGGACGCCACTGCCACTGCGGAGACGACGGGGGCGCTCCAGGAAGTGACCGTCACGGCCACGCGCCGCACGCAGACGCTCGAGGCGGTGCCCTACAGTCTGTCGGTGGTTAGCGCCGAGCGGCTCGAGGAAAGCGGAGTGTCGGATCTCGCTTCGCTTGCGACCACGGTCCCGGGCCTTAGCATGTACGAATACGGCGCGCGCCTCGCGGGAGCCACGGTACCGATCATCCGCGGCATCAACGCGACCGGTGAGCCGACACGCGGTTTCCGCACTTTTGAGCAGGCCCCGGTCGGCACCTACATCGGCAATTCCCCCATCGACGGCTACTATCAGCTGGACGATCTGAAGCAGGTGGAGGTACTGCGTGGACCGCAGGGAACCCTCTACGGTGCCGGTACGCTGGCAGGCGCTCTGCGCCTCATCCCCAACTCCCCGGAACTGAACACGTTCTCCGGCCAGGTCGAGGGGGGCGCAGGCCGGCTCGATCACTCTGACGGGACTCCGTATATGCTCCGCGGTCTGGTCAATGTGCCGCTCGGCGACGTGCTCGCCTTTCGCGCCTCCGCGAAGTACACGTATGAGCCGGGATTTATTGACACCTACGGCCTCTTTGTCCGCAGCAATAACGGCTTGTCGGGCATCCCGGTGCTCGCCAATCCGGCCGAGCCCGTCACGAGCCCCGCGATCTATCAGGATCAGAAGGACTGGAATTTCCAGAAGACCTTCACCGGGCGCGCGGCCCTCTTGTTCAAGCCGACGGACGCGTTCAGCGCGGAAGTCGCGATCCTGCATTCGGGCGCGCAGGGTGACGGTGGCCCTCAGGTCAATCCCGACTTCCCGGGTGGCACCTCGCCGCTCGATCCTGCCACTATCCTGCCCGCCGGCGGACGCTACCGGGAGTTCTCGCAAATCGATCAGCCATGGTCGCGTTACACGAACCTTACGAGCCTCGATCTGAGCTACGACGCCGGCTTCGCCACCGTGTCGTCGACCAGTTCTTACTACACGACCACCGGCTCCACGCTGCAGGACAATACCTACAGTCTGGCGGGCCTCGCCGACGGCGGTTATCTTCCCTACTACGCCGGCGTTCCGACGAACCCGCGCTTTATCTACGATCAGCTCTTCACCGATCACGCGCATACGTTCACGGAGGAGGTGCGCCTCGTGTCGAAGGGCGGCCCGGACAATCTGTTCGACTACGTCCTCGGCGCCTTCTACGAGGATCAGACGCGCGAGGGCGCATGGACCATCGCTATTCCGGGAACTCCGGAGTACCAAGTGGCGCAGGGATGCCTGCCGAATTGTGTCTTTGACATCGCCACGGCTCCCGGGGATGTAACGTTCCATCAGGTGGACACGCAGAGTTTCAAGGACAAATCGGTATTCGGAGAACTGACCTGGCACTTCATGAAGGGCGGTCAGGTCACGATGGGCGCCCGGCACTTCAGCCAGGACTTCACCGATGCGCAGTCCTACGACGATTACCCCTTTCCGACGCACCTGCCCGCGACACCGCATGAATCGCCGGCGTCAAAGACGGTCGGGAAGGTGAACCCCTCCTACGAATACGCCCAGGATCAGTACGTCTATGCCGTGTGGTCGCAGGGCTTCCGCCGCGGCGGGGCAAACTCGGTGCCACTGACAGGGAAGTTCCGGGAGAGTCCGTTGATATCGACCTATGCGCCCGACAACACCAATAACTACGAAGCGGGCCTCAAGGGGCGCTTCAGCAACGGCCTCTCGTACACCGTGGCAGCATTCGACATCAAATGGGACAAACCGCAGATCTCCTCGAGTCTGCCGTCCGGCAATCTTGCCGTTTACAACGCCAGCACGGCCGAGTCGAAGGGCTTCGAGCTCGAGTCGACGGGCCCGCTGTTCGTGCCCCAGTTCACCTACTCGGTAAGCTTCGCTTATGCGGATGCCCACCTGACGAGCTCCTTTTCGTTGCCGGCGAACGATGGTACCCAGACCGGCACCATCATTCCGGGGCTCATCCACGGCAGCGACGGACAGCAGATGCCCGGCAGTCCGAAGACCAGCGCCAGCATTGCCCTCGAGTACGACATCATCATGCCTCGTGCCTACGACCTCGCGTTGGCGGCCAACGCGGTGTATCGCAGCGCCGTGCCCATGCAGCTGACGCCGACGCTAGGTGTCACGACGGTGCAGTACTCGTCGACCTACGAAATCATGAATCTCTCGGCCAGCTTGAACCGCAGGCCCTGGCGCACGACGCTGTACATCACCAATGTCTTCGACAAACAAAATATCCTGGTGCCGCCGACGCAGTTCAACGAGCTCGGCAAGTTGACCAACGACTACGTGGTGAATCCCCCGCGGGAGATTGGCGTGCGCGTCGCCTACAGTTTCTAGACTCGAAGCCGCGAGGGCCGCCGCGCGCTCTTCGGCGCAGTGGCGCGCCGCGCCACTCATACGCAGCGCCGCGTGGCTGTTCGCTAACGCTCGGACCATCCGATGGGAGGCCTCTCAATGACGACGCCAATTCCTCCTTTGGCGAGGCGCCCGATCCTGATTACCGCGATCCTCGTGCTTCTGAGCGCACCCGTTGTCGCGCTTGAGCAGACGAGCGCGCCTGCGATCTGCGATACGCCGCAGCATCATCAGCTGGACTTCTGGGTAGGGGACTGGCAGGTCTTTGACGCCGAGAGTAATACGCTCGTCGGATTCGACCGCGTCGAGAAGCAGTACGAGGGCTGCGTCGTATTTGAGACGCTGACCTTCCTGACGGACATGTATCGGCGCCCGGGTGTCAAAGTCCGGCTCGCCGGCATCGCCGTCAATCGTTTCGACGGGGAGCGCTGGCTACAGATGTGGGCCGACAATCAGTGGGGGGCGATTGTCTTGCGTGGCGCGCCGAACGCGGCCGGAAACATGGAGTTCGTGACGGTGATCCCTTCGCGCAATCGCGACGTGAAGCTGGTGTACGAGAGGCATCCCGACGGAACGCTGCGCATCCTGCAGTATGTCGCTCCCGCCGGCAGCGGCCGATGGGCGAAGTACGGTGACTTGAGATACCGTCCCAACCGGTAGTGGTGGAGCACTCTCACATGCCGGCGCAGGTCGAGGAACACATCTGGATTACTTTGAGTGACGGTTGCCGTCTGGGTGCCCGGCTGTGGCTTCCGGAGGCCGCCTCGCGCGTCAAGGTCCCGGCGGTGCTCGAGTACATCCCGTACCGCAAGCGCGATGGCACGCGCGCTCGCGATGAACCCATGCACGGCTACTTTGCCGAGCACGGCTATGCGGCTATCCGCGTCGACATGCGCGGCTCGGGCGAGTCCGACGGCCACCTGGCCGATGAGTACCTGAAGCAGGAGCAGGACGATGCGCTTGAAGTGATCGCGTGGATCGCAAAGCAGCCCTGGTGCACGGGCGCCGTCGGTATGCAGGGTAAGTCCTGGGGTGGCTTCAATGCGCTGCAGATCGCCGCCCGCCGCCCGCCGGCGCTGAAGGCGATCATCACCACTTTTTTCACCGACAATCGCTATACCGACGACATCCACTACATGGGTGGCTGCCTCCTCAACGACAACCTGTGGTGGGGCAGCATCATGCTCGCCTACCAGAGCCGTCCGCTCGATCCGCTCATCGTCGGGGCCGGCTGGCGCGAGCACTGGCTCGAACGCCTCGAGAAGCTGCCGTTCTTTCCGGCGCTGTGGCTCTCCCACCAGCGTTACGACGATTATTGGAAGCATGGATCGGTGTGCGAGGATTTCGCCGCGATCCAATGCCCGGTGCTGGCGATTGGCGGCTGGAGCGACAGTTACACCAACGCCGTGCCGCGGCTCCTCGAGGGCCTGAAGGTGCCCCGCCTCGGCATCATCGGTCCGTGGGGTCATCTGTACCCGCATGACGGCGTACCGGGCCCTGCTATCGGCTATTTGCAGGAAGCGGTGCGCTGGTGGGACCAGTGGCTCAAGGGCCGGGACACGGGAATCATGCACGAGCCGATGCTGCGCGCGTACGTCGAAGATCCCGTAGCGCCCGATGGCACCCGCACGTTCACACCCGGACGCTGGGTCGGCGAGCGTCTCTGGCCGTCTGCCGATATCACCGCGCGGCGGTTCTATCTGGGCGCGGACCGAACCTTGCGCGAGCGGCGCGGCGAGAGCGCGGTGCTCAGCGTGCGCTCGCCGCAGAGTCATGGTAAGGCGGCCGGTGAGTGGATGGGTGTCGGCTGTCCCGGGGAGCAGCCGACGGATCAGCGCCTCGACGACGGCGGCGCGCTGGTATTTGACACGCCGTCCCTTGACGGTGATTTTTCTGTGCTGGGCGCGCCGGTGTTGCATCTGCGCGTGGCCGCCGATGCGCCCGTCGCGCAGCTCGCGGTGCGCCTGTCTGACATCGCGCCTGATGATCGGGTGACACGCGTCAGCTATCAGGTATTGAACCTCACTCATCGCGACAGTCACGAGCATCCCACGGAGCTTGAGCCGGGGCGCTATTACGACGTGGCCGTGACGCTGAATGCCTGCGGTCACCGGTTCCTCCCAGGCCACCGCATCAGGCTCTCTATCGCAAGTGCCTACTGGCCGATCATCTGGCCCGCGCCCTACGCGGCTACCCTGTCGATCCGTGCGGGTGAAAGCGCCCTCGAGCTACCTTGGTGCCAGGGCCGCGAGCAGAGCATCGCGTTTGAGCCGCCGGTCCATGGTCCGAGGACTCGCATCACGATCGTCGACCCCGGCATCGTGCGGCGATCCACGACGCAGGACCACGTGAGCGGGGAGACGATCTACATCACCGAAGGCATCGGCGGTGTTTTTGGTGAGGGCATCCTGCGCTTTGACGACGTCGATGTTGAGATTGCCCACGGCATGAAGCGCGAGCTTACGATCAGGGACGACGATCCGCTCTCGGCGCGCTATGTCCTCTCGCAGTCGTACGAAATGGGCCGCGAGGGATGGCGAACACGTAGTCAACACCCGGGCGCAGATGCACGCCGACCGCGCCAGTTTTTATCTCTCAGGCACGCTGACGGCCCGGCTCAATGGCGCGGTCGTGGCCGAGCGGCAGTGGGACGTGGCGATCGCCCGCGATCTCATGTGAAGCCTTGAGGGCATCGTCAAGCAATGCGCACGACCCCACACGCTGACCCGGCGCATCGGGAGATCTTCGGGCAGCCACGCGGTCTCGCGACGCTTTTTCTGACGGAGATGTGGGAGCGCTTCTCGTACTACGGAATGCGCTCCATCCTGATTCTCTACGCGGTCGCTGCCGTGAGTGACGGCGGCTTCGGGCTCGACGACCGCAACGCAAGCTCGATCTACGGCCTCTACATCGCGGCGACGTATGTGTTCGCCCTTTTCGGCGGCTGGATGGCGGACCGCCTGCTCGGCGCCCAGCGCGCTGTGATCGGCGGCGGCCTCCTCATCATGTGCGGCAACGCCTTGTTGGTGCTCGGCCATGCGCAATCGTTTTTCCTGGGCCTCGTCATCATCGTGCTCGGCGTGGGACTCCTGAAGCCCAACATCAGCGTCATGGTGGCCGAGCTCTACCCGGAAGGGGGCGCGCGGCGCGATGCCGGCTTCTCGATCTTTTATGTCGGCATCAGCGTCGGTGCGCTACTCGGCTCTCTGCTCGTGCCGCTGTGCGCTGCGCGCTACGGCTGGCGCTGGGGATTCAGCCTGCCTGTCGTTGGCATGATGCTCGGCCTCGGGCAATTCATGCTGACGCGCAAGTGGCTCGGCCACCGCGGGCGAGCCGTTGCCAGACATGAGCCCCGGCGCGCGTGGCTACCTGTCGTTGCCTTCGCGCTCGTCGTGGCAACGATCGTGACGCTCGCACTCACGGGCGTGCTCACGATCGAGCCGGTGAAGCTCGCGGCCGCCGCTTCGTGGCTGATTGGGCTCGTCGCGTTCGGCTTTTTCGCGTATTTGATTCTGTTCGCGGGCCTGAGTACCCAGGAACGTGGCCGGGTGTACGTGATGGGCGCGCTGTTTGCCGCGTATGCGATCTTCTTCGCAGGCTTTGAGCAGGGCGGCGCATCCTTGAATCTCTTCGCCGAGCGTTACACCGAGTTGCACGTGTTCGGCTGGCAGATGCCGGCCGGCGTTCTGCAGGGCGCGACCGCGCTGTACACCATTCTCTTCGCGCCGGCCTTTGCTGCTTTGTGGATCGCTCTCGGCCGTCGCGGCAAGGACTTCGCGCCGTCGACCAAGTTCGCCGCCGGGCTTGACCTTGCTCGCCGCGGGGTATCTTGTGATGTATGTCGCCGCGGGCTACGTCGTGGCCGGTGCGAAAGTCCTGCCGACGTGGCTGCTCTTTACGTACTTCCTGCAGGAGTGCGGCGACCTGTGCCTCTCGCCCGTCGGGCTCTCCTCGATGACCAAGCTTGCGCCGCCGCGGTTCGTAGGCCAGGTCATGGGTCTGTGGTTCTTGGCACTCGCGCTCGGCAACAACCTCGCCGGTCAGCTCTCGGGCGAATACGACGCGCGTGATTTGCAATCCCTGCCGACGCTGTTCCTGAAGATCGCCGGCGGATCGCTGATTACGGCTGTCATCATGCTGGCGCTCACGCCGACCGTCAGACGTCTGATGGGCGGGGTGAAGTGAAACTGCCCGCTGGGGTTTGATGATCGTTACGCCTGGCGTTGCTGAAGCTGCTCACCGAGCCGTGCGGCCACCCACGCGTGGAAATGATGCGTGGCCTTATCCATCGAGGGCGAAAACACGCCGCCGTCGTAGCCCGGGGACGCGCGCCCGAGCTGCATCTGCTCGACCGCAGCTCAGGTCCTGCTCGAAGACGATGCGCCATGCGGACAAGGTCGCAGCCCGGCAGGCGCGATAGGCATCATCCGTGGCGCCTTCGCCAACATAGAAGATCCGCAGCTCTTCGCGAGTGCGGTCGGGCGCCTCCGGGATCAGAAGGATGGCGAACGCGTGGTCCGCCTGAAAGCCGAGCAACACGTTCGGATACATCGTCGGATACTCCGCCACGTGCATGCCGATCGGCCGGCCACGCCGCAAGACGGGGCAGGTGGGCACCCGCGATGTCGCTTCCGCGGTAGGCGAGGGAACCCTGGCCGGCGAAATCAGCACCGAGAAAGCAGTAGTGATCCTCGAGCCTCGAGTAGCTGTTGAGCTCCGGGTGCACCCACGGCAGGTGATAGGCCTCGCAATAGTTCTCGACGGCGAGCTTCCAGTTGCACTGCGCCGTGAGGCTCAGCATGGAATCGGTGAGGCCCGGCTGCAGCTGCGACCAGCCGCCCGGGCCGAGGAGCTCCTCGGTACGCCGCAGCAATTCGGCGGCATGCTGCTCGAACGCCGGAGCATCGCCGCTCATATTGACGAACAGGATGCCGAGGAACACGGCGCTGCGCACCGGCTTCAGCCCATGGGTCGAGTTATCGAATCCCTGGCTGTGGTGCTGATCCACCCCGCCGATATGCGGGGTCGCCTTGAGGTCACCGTTCGTCGCGTAGGCCCAGCAGTGATAGCGACAGGTGATGAGGCCGCGCACCTCTGTCGGCTCGGCAACCAGCTTCATGCCGCGGTGGCTGCACACGTTGTGAAACACGCGCAGCGCGCCGTGCCGATCGCGCACCACGAGCAGCGGCAGGCCCATGAACTCGATCGGCTGGGCGAAAGGCCGGTTCGGGATGGTGTCCGTGAACGCGATTCCCGCCCACGTGCGTCCGATCACGGCATCGCGCTCGTAGTCGGAAGTACGGCTCACTCGTATAGGCGACATTCGGCAGGCCGGTTGCTGCGCCAATCGGTCGCAGCACCTGCGCCAGGCGCTCGAGCGTGATGGGAGCTGAATGGGGGGATACCGACATCTGCACACCGCCTCGCAGGTCGCACCGGCAGCGGCCGATTCGGACGGTACGGCGCAGCGTATCACCTTTCCCAGCCGGGGCGACCGGGCTTCCCAGCCGATGCCGCGCTCACAGCGGATCGCCTAAAAAAATCCTACGTGCGACTAAGAAACGTTAGGCCCCGAGCCTGTGCGCCGCCGGAAGATACGTGGACAGTCGCTGCACCTTGTCGCGGCCGCTCTTTCGCTGGACGCTGACGACTCGTTCAAGAGCTGGTTGAATGCTATGGCCGCAAAGCCGACACGATGAAGCGAAACGTTCAGGTGCTGGTCATTGGCGGCGGCGTCGTTGGCTGCAGTGTTCTTTACCATCTGTCGAAGCTCGGCTGGCGCGATGTTGCGCTTTGTGAACGCAGGGAATTGACCGCCGGCTCGAGCTGGCACGCGGCGGGCGCCTTTCATTCGTTGAACAGCGATCCTGCGATGTCGCGCCTCCAGGCCTATTCTGTCGCGCTCTACCCGCAGCTGCAGAAGCTCTCCGGGCAGGACATCGGCCTGCACTACCCGGGTGGTTTGAATGTTGCCGCCACGAAGGAGCGATGGGACCTGCTGCGTGCGGATGTCGCGCGCCACAAAACCCTGGGGCTCGACACGCGGCTCGTCAGTCCGTCCGAGATCCGCGATCTGTGTCCCATCATGGACACGCGCGGCGTGCTCGGCGCGATCTACGAACCCATGGAGGGCCACCTCGACCCGTCGGGGGCTACGCACGCATTCGCCAAGGCTGCACGGCTGAACGGGGCGGAAATCTATCGCCACACCCGCGTCCTCGCGCTCACCCCGACCGGACGCGGCAGCTGGGAGGTCTCGACCGACCAGGGCACCATCGAGGCCGAACATGTCGTGAACGCGGCGGGACTGTGGGCGCGCGAGGTCGCGCGCATGGTGGGGGTCGAGCTGCCGCTCGTGCCGATGGAGCATCACTACCTCATCACCGAAGACCTGGCTGAACTTGAAAACGCAGCCCGGGAGTTGCCGGTGGTGGTGGATCTCGACGGCGAGATGTACATGCGCCAGGAGCGGCGCGGTGTGCTCCTCGGAGTGTACGAGACGCCCGCGACACCGTGGGCCGTGGGCGGGACCTCGTGGGACTACGGGGACACGGAGCTACTGCCGCCGGATCTTGAGCGCCTGACCGCAGCGCTCGAGAAGGGATTTACCCGCTTTCCGATCCTGCACTCAGCGGGTCTGCGCAAGATCGTCAATGGGCCGTTCACCTTCACGCCGGACGGCAATCCGCTCGTGGGACCGGTGCCCGGCGTACCGAACTACTGGGCGGCCTGCGGCGTGATGGCGGGCTTCTGCCAGGGAGGTGGGGTGGGGCTTGCGCTGGCGACCTGGATGATCAGCGGCGAGCCGGATGGGGATGCGTTCGCGCTCGATGTCGCCCGCTTCGGTGACTACGCGACCCGCGCATACGTCCTCGAGAAGGCGTGTGAGTTCTACTCCCGGCGGTTCCGCATTGCGTATCCAAATGAGTATTGGCCCGCCGGCCGACCTTCAAAGACCTCGGCTCTGCACACTCGCCTCGTGGCCCGGGACGCCGTTCACGGCGTGAGCTACGGTCTCGAGTACCCGCTCTACTTCGCCCCGCGCGACCAGGCGGCTCGAAGAGATCCCGACGCTCAGACGCTCGAGCGCGTTTGCCACGGTCGCAGAGGAGTGTCGGGTCGCGCGCCGAACAGGCGGAATCTTGGACGCGAGCTCGTTCAGCCGGTTCGAATTCTGCGGACCCGCCGCGGAAACCCATCTCGACCGGCTGCTCGCATCGAAGCTTCCCGACATCGGTCGGGCCCGGCTCACACCGATGTTGTCCCCGAGCGGCCGGCTCATGGGCGATCTCACCACCGTGCGCCTCGGCCCGGAGCGCTTCGTCGTGTTCGGGTCCGGCTACCTGCAGGCTTGGCACCTGCGGTGGTTTCGCGAGCACCTGCCCGCAAGCGGCGTGACGGTCCGCAATCTCTCGGATGAGTGGGGCGGTATTGCGATCTTTGGCCCGCGCTCGCGGGATTTGCTGGCGCGCACGACCCGCGAGGACGTGAGTGGCGGCGCATTTCCCTTCATGACGGCGCGGCTGATGGATATCGGACTTGCGCCAGCGCTGGTCGTGCGCATGTCGGTGACGGGGGAACTGGGCTACGAAATTCACGCGCCCCAGGTCTACCTGTCCTCGATCTACGATCGACTGATGGCATACGCGGGCGAGCTCGGCATTATCGACGTCGGGATGTACGCGCTGCTGTCGCTGCGTATCGAGAAGGGCTTCGGGATCTGGTCGCGGGAGTTCTCGCGAGACTACACTCCCTCGGAGAGTGGTCTTGCGCGCTTCGTGGCGTATGACAAGCCGGACTTCATCGGGCGGGAAGCGGCGCTGTGCGACCGGCAGGCTGCCCCGGGGCGCCGCCTGGTGCTGCTCGATGTCGACGCGCACGACGCCGAGGCCAACTTTCTCGAGCCCATCTGGTCGGGGAATGATCGGGTGGGCTTCGTGACGTCCGCGGCGTACGGCCATACCTGCGGCAAGAGTCTCGCGATGGGCTACGTGGCCGCTCCCGCCGCGGCGGCCGGGACTTCGCTGCACGTGACGATCGTGGGCGAGCGCCGCGCCTGCCGCGTTCTCGGCGAGGCGCCAGTCGACCCTGCCGGATCGCGGATGAGAGCCTGATGGCTGCTTCGAACCTGCGGTTGAGCCAATGACGGCTGAGGGTGAAGGAGAAGCGGGCGCAAGACGCCGCAAACGCGGGCCGCGCGTGCGTGCCGCCCATCCCGCCGTCGCACCTTTCATCACGCGTGCGATTCCTCCCTACGAGATGTTGAGCGAGGAGGCGCTCGCCAGCATCGAGGACCACGCCGACCAACTGCTGCAGGACATCGGGTTCGAGATTCGCGGTGACGCGCAGGCCATCGAGCTGTGGCGCGAGGCGGGCGCCGATGTCGATGACAACTGCCGCGTGCGCGTACCGAAGGGACTGGCGCGCTCCATTGTGCGCCGCTCCGCTCAGGCGAGCTTCACACAACACGCCCGCAATCCCGCACGCAGCGTCACGATCGGCGCTCGCTCAACGGTGCTCGCTCCGGCGTACGGTTCACCATTCGTCAGCGACGCCGACGGCGGCCGCCGCTACGGCACGCTCGCGGACTTCCAGAACTTCGTCAGGCTTGCGTATCTGTCACCCTGGCTGCATCACTCCGGGGGCACGGTGTGCGAGCCGACCGACCTGCCGGTCAACAAGCGCCATCTCGACATGGTCTACGCGCACATGACACTCACGGACAAACCCTTCATGGGCTCGGTCACGACCGCGGCGCGCGCCGCGGACTCGATCGACATGTGCCGCATCCTCTTTGGCCGCGAATTCGTCGACGCGCACTGCGTGATCCTCGGCAACGTCAACGTGAACTCGCCGCTGGTGCTCGATGGGGAGGCGAGCCGCGTGATCCGCACCTATGCGGCGGCCAATCAGGCGCCGGTCTGCGTGCCCTTCATTCTCGGGGGCGCGATGGGCCCGGTCACCACTGCAGGCGGCCTCGCACAGTGTTTCGCCGAGGCGCTTTTCTGTGTCGCGCTCGGGCAGCTCGAGCGACCGGGGTCGCCGGCGATCCTCGGTAACTTCCTCTCCTCGATGTCGCTGCGCAGCGGTGCTCCGACTTTCGGCACCCCGGAACCGGCGCTGGCGTACTTCGCCATCGGCCAACTGGCGCGACGCCTCGGCGTGCCATTGCGCTGCGGAGGAAACCTGTGCGCTTCGAAGCTGCCGGACGCCCAGGCGGCCACTGAAAGCGCCAACTCGCTCTGGCCGGCGTTTCTCGCCGGCGCGAACTTCGTGCTGCATTCGGCCGGCTGGCTCGAAGGTGGTCTCGTCATGTCCTACGAAAAATTCGTCATGGACCTTGACCAATGCGGTCTGCTGCACGTCGTCGGCGCGGGCCTTGCGCTCGATGAGAACGGATTTGCGCTCGATGCCTTTCGCGAGGTCGGGCCGGGCAAGCACTTCCTGGGCTGTGCGCACACGCTGCGCAACTACGAGACCGCCTTCTTCGACGCCGCCCTGGCCGACAACAACTCGTTCGAGCAGTGGCAGGAGGAAGGCGCTCACGATATTTGCTGGCGGGCCACGCGTCGCTGGCAGAGCCTGCTCGCGGGCTATGAGCCGCCGCCGCTCGATGCTGCGATAGACGAGGCGTTGCGTGAGTACATCGCGAAACGCAAGGCCTCGATGCCCGACATGCTCTACTAACTGTCGGGAGCGGGCGGGGCGGGCGTTGACAGGGGAGATGGGGCGCGGCATCGTCATCAAAAGCCCCAACGGGTGCAAGGGGATATATGTCCAAGGCCACGGCCGTGCAGGCAGGCGAGAGTCGATTCGAGATTGCCGAGACGCGAGTGGTTGTGCCACCGGAGCTGCAGTGCCTGCAAGCTGCCGACGCAGCACACTCGCAATTCGCGTCCCGCTACGCCGCGTACCGACATCCGCTGCGGTTCTCCTCGGACGCCCCGGCCAATCGCTGCAACACCTACTATCTGTCCCCGTGGATGGTCATGGCGGTGGTCGATGTCGCCTCCGTCGATCGGTTTGAGAGCCCGCTGCAGGGCCAGGACATCATTGAGTTCCACTATCGCATCTCCGGTGCGATCGAGATCGCCGGCTCCTGGGGGGAGTGTCGGCTGCTCGAGCCCGCGTGGCTTCTATGGTTCCAGCCAAACGGCTGCGACGATGCCAGTGAGCGACTCGGTGCCGCTCATCTCGGGCGAGAAACATGGGTCAGCCTTTACTGTGATCGCCCCTGGCTCGATCAGGTGAATGCCGGCGCGGCAACCCGTCTTGAGGGTGCGCTGTGTCCGGGAGAGGATGCCCAGCTCACCCCGCGCTTTCGCACCGGACCGCATATTGGCGCGACCATTCCGTTGCTGCGCGACATTGTGCGCGCCAACTGCGACGATCCGCTGCACTGGCTGTACGCGTGCGCCAAGGCGAACGAGCTCCTGTACGTCACGCTCAGCAACATCGGGATGTTTGCGCCGCTCGGCGGCGGTCGTCGCAAGCTGACGGGGCGCGATCGCAAGCAACTGCATGCGATTCGTGATGTCCTGGCCGCGGACTTCGTCGCACCGCCGCGTTTGCCGGTTCTCGCGCGTCGCGCCGGCATGAACTACTCCAAGCTCTGCAGCGGATTTCGTCAGCTGTTCGGCGAGACGACGGCGGAATTCGTGCGGCGCCAGCGTCTCGAATTCGCGCACGAGCTACTGCGGTCGTCGGATCTTCAGGTCCAGCAGATCGCGCGCCGCGCCGGCTACGCGCATCATGGCAGTTTCACGGCCGCATTCACGCGACAGTTCGGCTACTCGCCCAAGAAAGTCGGGCGCGCCAACTTATCGACTCCTGGTGGAATTGGTTCGGCGTAAGAGCCGATCTCGGTTTCTTGGTCGCAGTGGTCCAAGAATACCGGTGATTAGAACCTATTTCAAAATCGCTTTAGCAGAAACTAAGAGAGCCTGCGGCGGGTTGCGAAAGTGCTGCAGGCGAGTCGGGTTAAACGTCTTAAATCGCCACGAGCTGACAGTCGACTGTCTAACTTGGTCGCCCGGAAGCGGACACAGAGCAGCAGCTGGTTTGGGTCGAGTTGGGTCCCGCTCGCGAATCTCATGTCTAAAGCGCCGATATACGACCATCTTCCCAAAGAATCACCTGGTCCGAAAATCGCCCACGCCGTTGGCGCAGCTGCGATGCAACGGATCGGAGAGAACGATCGGCCCAGGAATCAGAGCACAGCACGTGAGACGCGTCGGCTGGCTTCGTGCCGCGCTACTCGGTGCGAATAACGACCGAAGAGCTGCCCTCAGTGAAGTGAGAATAGGCGGCGGATATTAGCGGCAACCCGCTCCGCCAGTCCCTCTTCGGGCCCCCCTTTGTCGTCAACGTGATCAAGTACGGTTCGATTCGCCAGCTGCCGGCTCGCGAGACTTTCGCTCAGCTCCTCGGCCAAACCCGGGCGGCCCTTAATAAGCGGAGACAGCGCCGCCTTGGAGATCTCATAAATCACCACCCGGGTAAGCGCGGTGAGTTCGCCTTCGAGCGGCTTACCGGTGAGCAGTCCAACCTCCCCGAAATAGTCTCCCGGCGCCAGTCGGATAACCTCAATCTTGCGGCCATTGACCTCCACCGAGCCAACTAGAACGCCATAGCTGACAATGCATAAGGCTTCCAAGATCGTGCCTGTCCTCACTAGGACCTCACCTGGCTTGTAATCCTTTCGCTGCATCTGCGACGCCAGCGCAGCTTTTTCGTCCGCGGTCAGGGTCGAGAACAGCGAGATTCCCGCAAGCAGGCGCTCGAGAATTCCCGACTGCCCTTCGCCCTCCGGAGCGGCCTGGCTCGGCGAACTGCCGAAGCGTGGCGAAAACTTGGCTCCGGCCGCGGCCGCCGCCCGATAGACCCGATTGAAAAGCTCATTTTGCGCCCGGTCGACGGCGCTGATATCTGCAACTGAGTAGGAGAGCTGGAAATCGATCATCTCTGCGCTGAGATCCTTGATGGTGACGGTGGGCTCAGGCGTGCGCAGGATATGCGTGCTGCCGAGGAGCACTTCCTTCAGTAATTTGCAGCCCGCCGCGGGCGTCAGCGAAGGCTCCAATCTGACCCGGATGCTGGCGCCGTGGATCGTGGTTGGCGTGCTGCAATTTACAAGCCTGGATTTCGCAATCACGCTGTTCGGGATGATCGCTACATCCTGGTTTCCCGTCAGGATGTGAGTCGCGCGCCAATTGGTTTCGATCACCTTGCCCTGGAGCGTGTCGTCCAGAATGATCCAGTCGCCCACGCGGTAAGGGCGCTCGATATTAAGAACGATTCCGGAAAAAACGTCTCCGAGGGAGCTTTGCAGCGCCAGACCGATAATAATCGCCAACGCGCCCGAGGTCGCCAGCAACCCTTTCACCGGCAGATCGAAAACGTAGGCGACGATTGCGAAAGTCGCCGCGAGGTAGATCAGCGCGGCCAACAGGTCCTGAACCAGTTTCGTGTCGCGCGGCTGTCGCTCCAGCACGACGAACGCGCGCAAGAAACCGACGGCGAGCCACGCCGCGCCCAGCCACCAGATCACTTCGAGCACGCCCACGAAGAGACGCGTGGGTTCGCCCCCAATCGACACGCCGGGGCGATAGGGAACAACGCTACCAGCCTGCATCAGTCCGGTGAGGATGGCGAATAACAAGAGCTGGAGGAAGAAATACGCCAAGGCACTGCGTCCCCGCCAATAGCGGGCGCCGAAGAAGCCGATCACGGCCACAGCACCCGCCAGGAAAAGCGGGTCAGTCGCCGTCGTGAGAATGGAAGAGTATGAGATGGTCATGAGCGAGCTCGGGCAGTTATCGAAAGTTACCGGAACACTTTCGCGCTGCGGTCGGGAGATTGCATTGCCATCGCTTCGCCGTCACCGTAGCACCCGGCTTCAGACGGGGGAAGCTTTAACTGACGCGCCTGAGGAACTCCAGACGTTCGACGTCGTGTGGGCCGGCCCGGGACAAGACGTCGAGAAGTTCCCGTGTTACGGGAGCAGTTGCAGAAGGACGGCTTCAACCCTCAACTCCTAGGCAGGAATAAGGCCATCATTAGATGCCAATCCCCACAGTCGTAAAGGGTTAGTGGTTAGTCTCCGCCATTTGACTGCCCGAGAGCGGCCACTCGCTAACGTCTCAGAAGGGGTCAACCGCTGCCGGTCGCTACTAAGGCGACCGCAAGTCTCAGGTGGACGTCCACGCCCCAAACGCACGTGCCCTGCGTTTAAAGTGGCACTTGACTTGTACGATTAGCCCTTTCACGGTGAACCCAAGCCAGAATTAAGGTCTTACTGAAATGGGCAAACAAGTAGTTGCTGTACTTTATGTGGTGGCGATGGTAGCCGTTATAGTCGGCGTAGATTTCGGCTTCTTCAAAAACCGATTCTGGGAACGGCTGATGGTGAATATTGGCATTGTCTTGGTCTTCGCGGCTTTCTACTTGAGATTCCTCAGACGTCTATGATCGGCATGGATGTGAAGCTCCTGAGCTGATCCTCGCAGCAGCGATTGCTCGGATATTGTGTCCGCCCAGCCTCGTCGCAGCGCGACCGAGTACTCGCCAGGTAAGGCAGCGCAGGCTGCCCCGAAACAAGACAGTCGCGACTTCTGCTTTGGATCAAAGAGCGCCCATTCAGCTCGGGTGCAAACTGGTTGTTCCTCAAACAACGGGAGAAATGGTATGGACGCCTCGCATCATAGAAGGGTGAGTGAGTGGCGCGGTTGGTGAAGGAAGTGGGGTTCACGTACCTTTTGGACTGGGATTTCTTGCGTTTGGCATTGCCAGTCTCGCGCGCATCGTTAGTTTGGAGCGGCGACTTGAAGCCAAATTACTGAGCATTCGAGCCTGCGTGATTGAGCCCGACACGCTCACCGTGCGCCTTTAGTGCTGCACGGCGATCGCGTTTGGCCCGAGATTTTGGTTGCTGGCGCCAACAAACAGCGTGAAGGGACTACCGTTGATCAGCGTCAGCGCGCCACTGCCCGTATCGATAGAAAACACCTCGATCTGGTTGCCGAGATTGTCCAGCACGTACAGGAAATTGTCCGGACCATCGAGCGCCAGGGCAATGGAGGATTGCCCGTTCGTCGCGGACGTGCCAATTTCCGTTAAGGTCGCTGTGTTCGCATCGACCTCAAAGCAGTCCACGTCGATGCCGTTTGCCACATGCAGCCGCATGCCTCCCGCATCCATCACCGGCGTACGGATCGCGAAGCTGGCCCCGAATGGGCTGCCGGGAATTGTGCTAAGCGCGCCGGTTGTGGCGTCGATGGAGAAGCCGGACATCTCGTTCGGCTGAGATTCAGACGCGTAGAGATGCGTGCCGGCTGGATCAACTACCAACCCATTCGGCAGCCCTGGGGTGGCAAACGGACTGCCGGCCACGGGCGTCAGAGCGCCGCTGGTCGTGTTCAGGCTGTAGGCCGACACGCTGCTGCCGGCCGTATTCGCAGCGTACACATACTGATCTCCCGCTATCACGAGCGCGCTGGGGTTCGATCCCGCGGCAAACGGACTGCCCGCCACTTCAGTGAGAGTGCCGATCGAGCCGATCCTGAAGACCGACACGGTATCTGCACTGCCATTGGCCGTCAGGACAAATTGTCCGCTCGGATCCACGGCGATCCCGACGGACTGAGCCCGTGTCGAAAACGGACTGCCGGCGACGGCGGTCAGGTTCAAGGTCGATGGGACTATCACGTACCCTCTGAGCTGACCCGAGGTGCTGGCCACATAAAGAAACCGCTTGAGAGGATCAATCGCAACGGCCGCTGGCGTCGGCCCGTCGGGCATCGGATTACTGGCGACGGACGTTGGGACGCCCGTCGTCGTGTCGATCGTAAGAAGATCGATGCTCCCGGCCGTCGCGTTCGTGACGGCCAGAAGTGAATCGGTGGTCGGTGGTGGCAGCGGAGTCGTACCGCTGCTGCCGCTGTTGCTTCCTCCCCCGCAGCCGCAGGTCAGGCTGCAGAGCAGTGCGCACACCAGCCCTCGCAGGCCGGATTGCGCGCTGTGTACATCGGGTTTGCGCCCGTTGTGGACTCCAACTGAATCGAGTGAGTCGTCAAGGCTCATCGGTTTGCTGCGGTACATTGCGTCCCTATCCAGGCAATTAAGTGGTCAGACCCGCCGTGTATGGTTTGCAACCAATCCGCGAATATTGTCCGGTGGCAATCAGGGGTCCCATCCCACTCTTAAGCAAGCCACTCGTGCAGTCGTTGCCAGGCCTGTGGTCCCGCTGCGCGGCGCGTGCCGTGATTCTGGCATGAGCGGCTCGGGCGTAGCACGGAGTCGTTGCAAATCCCTGATTTGTGGTGCGTTCAAATGGTCTAGCCTCAAAGAATTGACTACCCGGAAGCGTCCGTCACGAGGCTCCGTAGTGGGTCAACAGCAGACCTAATGGGTGAATCGTCGGTCGTGAGCGCGGAAGGATCCTCCAGGACAATCTCGCGGTGTTTGGCCTAACTGATAGCCGCGGATCGATGAGCGAACATGCGGCTCTCACGGTGCAGGATCGCCCCGCCGCGGCGTAAGCGAACGATCGCCGTATAGCGCGTAATTGCGTTGGCTTGCTTGCGAGCTTTGATCGTCGGCATGATGGCGCTCGGGGAAACACGGCATTCTTGTCTCCTTTATGTCTCCCCGGCAACCGCTAAACTCCCCGCAACCCGCAGGAATCCCGCAGAAACGCGCAGCATGGGAAGCACTGGAAAAATAGGTATTTCCTCCGAGCAGATGGCTCGAAAGATCGATCGGCGGGTGTCGGTCGCTCCCATGATGGATTGGATCGACGATCCACAGACGTCTTTGCCGAACAGGCTCTTACGTAGCTCTGAAAATGCTTGTCTCCTTTATGCCTCCTCGAGAAACGGATTTAGAACCGTCACGCTGCCGAATCTTCGGCGGTGCTGCAGATCTTCAGTGAGCAGCATGCGGCAACCCGCTTCCGCGGCGGCCGCGATAACAAGTGCATCGTAGAACGACAGCGCGCTGCCGCGAGCTAGCTTCACTGCGTGAGTATGGATGTCGGTCGTAAGGGGGCGTGCACGTCCCATCAGTTCAGCGATCACTTCGAGTGCTGCGTCGATCTGAGGCCAATCCCAGCTTAGCTTACGGCGAACGACGCTGGTGAATTCGTTAAGCACCTGCACACCGATCACACCCCCTTCAGCCATCAGCGCTTCTGCCCGGGCGCTGCGGTGGTCGGCAGCTGCGAAGGCGTAGATCAGGATGTTGGTGTCGAAAAACCTATCACCGGGCATTGGCCTCATCCCGGTCGAAACGGAAGCCCTTGGGTAGCGGCTTTTTCAGCGTGCGTAGCCGTTCCAGAGCCCGCTCCCGGCTGCGATCGCGCCCGACCTCAAACCGCCGTTCTCCGGAGGCCACGATTTCGATTTCGTCGCCCATCTTCAGCTTCAACGCCTTCACGACCGCGTCGGGAAGCCGGACGGCCAGGCTGTTTCCCCATTTCGCTACGCGCATAAATCTCCATAAGATATACTAATCACTTGTATATCATAGATACTTGAGAGGCAACCTGCAAGGTAACAGGTGACGGCGGCACTTAGGGTGCGGCCGCTACCCGCGAAGCCGGTCGTCTGGCCCGGCCGGGGAATAGCACCGCTGTTGGCTCGCGCCTTCTGACGGAGCCGACAGAGAGAACTCGATTTGGCCGCTGAGGGATTTCGCCCGGTGACGGAAGCGCACAGGAGACGGCGACGATGACAAAACGAGTGAAGATGGTGCGTGGCAGCGGCAGCGTATTTCGGGATCTCGGTTTCCGAAAGCCCGAAGCTCGCAACCTTGCTTTGCGTTCCGAGGTCATGATCCGCATCGAGGAGTTCGTTGAGCGAAACGGCATGACGCAGGCTCGGGCAGCCGCATGCCTCGGTCTCACCCAGCCGCGCCTCAACGCCTTGCTGAAAGGCAAGATCGACCAATTCAGTCTCGACGCTTTGGTGAATGCTGCTACACGCGCTGGGCTGCAGGTCAATGTGCTCGTCACGGCACCGAAGCGGATGAGGGAGCGGCTAGCTGCGAATTCCTGAGAACCTGCGGCGGGTTGCGAAGGTGCTGCAGGCGGTCGAGTTAAACGTCTGAAATCGGCCTATTTCGTTGAAAAATCCCGCGTTGATCCGGCACCTGATTGAGGCCGTTGGGAGCATCCGGCACGGTGGTTTGGGGCCGTGAACCGCTATCGATCGTCTTTTTATCTTCGTGTCTCTCGGTTTGCCCCTTACGTTGGTTCGAACGCTGGATCACATGGCGGTGGATGCCAGGATTTTGCCATTTGCCGTAAATTCTGGGCGATCGCGGCGAGCAGGAACTCGTCTTGAGCACCGCTCATTCCGCGCAACCTCAGGCGAGTCAGGTTCAGAATGCGTTTGAGGTGCGCGAACAGTATCTCAACCTTCTTTCGATCTTTGCGTGATTGCCTGTAAAGAGGAGTCTTGGCGATGTTGCGCGCCACATCGCGCGCAGCTTCATAGATGCTGCGCGTGATCTTGCGGTTCGGCGTGTTCGGACAGCAGCGCGCCTTCATCGGGCACGTCGCGCAATCGGATCGGCGCGATGTATAAATGATCGTGTCGGCTTTGGTAATGTGTGTACGCGGGGTTTTGAAGGGTCGCCATTCGCTGCGCAGCGCATGCCCTTGCGGGCAGCGGTATTCGTCTTGCTGTTCGTGCCACTGGAAGGCGCTGCTGGACAACGAGTCGTCCGTGCGTTGCGACTTGTCCCACACCGGGATGTGTGGCTCGATCTGCTTCTCCTCCACCAACCAGCCGAGCATCGCCGCGGATCCGTAAGCCGTATCGCCGATCAAGCGTTTGGGCTTGAGATCAAAGCGCTCTTCAACCCGATCGATCATGGTCTTGGTGGCATCAGTCTCTTCGGTTCGATGCGCCGCGGTTGCCTCGACATCCACGATCACGCCGGCGTGGACATCGATCAGATAGTTGGTTGAGTAGGCATAAAACGCAGGGCCTCCGGGAGCCGCAGTCCAGCGTGCCGCCGGGTCGGTGAGCGAGATGTTCATCGGCGCCACGCCCACCTGGCCGTTTTGCTCCAGCGCTTGCAGATACTCGTGCACCGCACGCGTGCCGAGCTCCGGGTTGCTCCAGTCGATGCTCTCGCGTGCTCGGTACACCGCGTTGCCGGTTGGCATCGGCCTTCACAACACTCGCATCGATCGCGAAGCCTTCACCACGCACCAGACCCTCTGTCATGCAGCGGCGCACGACGCGCTCAAACACGTGCCGGAACATATCGCTCTCGCGGAAGCGGCCGTGCGTATTCTTCGAGAAGCTCGAGTGATCAGGGACCTTATCTTCGAGCCCAAGGCGGCAGAACCAGCGATACGCCAGGTTCAGATGTACTTCCTCGCACAGCCGACGCTCGGAGCGGATCCCAAAGCAGCAACCCACCAGCAGCATCCGCACCATGAGCTCCGGATCCACCGATGGCCGCCCGGTGTGGCTGTAGAACGGTGCGAGGTGTCGTCGCAGATCCGCAAGATCGAGAAATCGATCGATACCGCGCAGTAGATGCTCCGCGGGCACATGCTCATCAAGGTTGAAGGAGTAAAACAGCCGCTCTTGGTTGCCGCTGTGTTGTCCCATCATGCCGGTGCGCTCCCTTCGCTGGCCCTATCAACTAAGACCTTGAAAACACAGCACCGTTCATTAGTTTTTCAACGAAATAGACCAAAAGCAGAAGTACGGCTTGCCGGAATGTCTGCCGGTAAGCGGCCGTTCTCAATACGCAGTTTCGGCTAAGTAGCGCCAAGTCGCAAAAAGGCGGACGACAGGCCGCGGGTTGCGGGCCTGCTGCCCCCGGCGCATCCTGTCGGCACCAGCAAGATCCTTTGGGACACAGACAGGGAATGACGGCAGAAGGACCCGAATCTGGAAACGCCCAGTCGCCGACTGATTCACCGCCGGCGGCGCAGGCTCGCAAAGCATCCAGCCGTGTCTTCGTCAGCTACGCCTCGCAGGACGCTACCGTCGCAGCTGACTTAGTGGAGGCCCTGGAGCGGCACGGGGTGGTGTGCTGGATCGCACCGCGCGACGTTAAAGCCGGAGCGGTCTACGCTGACGCAATTGTTCGAGCAATTAGTGACGCCGAGGCTCTGGTGCTGGTGCTTTCGGCAAATTCCGTCGCCTCCGCGCACGTCGGCAAGGAAGTTGAGCGAGCCTCGTCAAAGCGCCGCCCGTTGATTGCTTTGCGGATCGACGACGCGCCGCTGTCGCCGGCTCTGGAATACTTTCTCGGCGAGTCGCACTGGGTTGATGCACGGGCGGGAGGTATGGACACCGCATTGACCAAGCTCATCGCTGCAATTCGCGAGCCTGAGCGAAATGCGCCAGGAATCATTCCTGCTGGAACTCCCGCAACGTCAGCCGGTACAGCGTCGGCGCCACCGCCAAACGCACGTCGTAACCGAATTTTACTTGTCACAGGACTCGCCGTTGTCGCAGTGGCACTCGGTGCGCTGTTGGCAGATAAGTTCTGGCTGGCGAAGCGCGGCTCGGCGCAACAGCCCGGCGCGGTTGCCAACGCCGTCGTCAGCGAAAAGTCCATCGCCGTACTGCCCTTTGCAGACATGAGCGAGAAGAAGGACCAGGAGTATTTCTCTGACGGCCTGTCGGAGGAACTCATCGACATGCTGACGAAAATCCCCGAACTGCGGGTGCCAGCGCGGACTTCGTCCTTCTACTTCAAAGGCAAGCAGGCGACCATCGCCGATATCGCCAAAGCGCTTGGCGTTGCGCACGTGCTGGAGGGTAGTGTGCGCAAGTCCGGCACTACCCTTCGCATCACCGCGCAGCTGATTCGTGTCGACAACGGCTACCACCTCTGGTCGGAGACCTACGATCGCAAGCTCGATGACATCTTCAAGATTCAGGATGAGATCGCAGGCGCCGTTGTAACAGCGCTGAGAATTCATTTGTTGCCGATGCAGCAACCATCGGCTGTGGAAGAGCTGCGTCCCGGGAATCTTGCAGCGTATAACCTGTACCTGCAGGGCAGGCAGAGCTACAACCAGGGCAATGCCGCCGGCTATCAAGGTGCGGTAACCGCTTTCCAGGCCGCGACTGCGCTGGATTCGCACTACGCGGCGGCATACGCGGCTCTGGCCGTGGCGCAACTCTGGGTAGCGGACAGCTCGGGGAGCACAGCAGACTATGAGAGTGCGCTAGCCGCTGCAGAGAAGGCCATTGCGCTCGCTCCAGTACTAGCCTCGGCCTACTCCGCACGCGGCTTCGTGCGTGCCGGTTACCAGTTCGACTTTGTCGGGGCGCAGGCAGACCTCGATAAGGCCGTGGCGCTCAACCCAAATGACGCGAATGTTCTGCACCGATCCGCCCTCATGCTCGCCTTTCTTGGCAAGTTGTCCGCGGCCATTGCCACAGAGCAGCAGGCTCTCGCGCGCGACCCACTGTCGACAGAAATCTGCATGCGCCTTGCATTCTTCCTCGTTGCCAATCAGCAGTTGGCAGAGGCTCGGGTATTGTATGAGAAGGCGCTCGCGATAGCGCCGAACTCCGTTCGCGCACATTTTCACCTGGGCAAACTGGCGCTCTTGGAAAATCACCCCGAGCAGGCACTGGCCATCTTTCGTCAAACGGAACTGGGACCCTTCAGTTTGGAGGGCCAGGCGGAGGCTGAATACTCTCTGGGGCACCTCGATGTGTCACGGCGAATTCTCGAGCAGTTGATTGCCAAGTACGGCAACATCTCCGCCTACCAGATTGCCTCGGTCTACGCCTGGGCGGGCGACAAGGACCGGGCGTTTGAGTGGCTGGAGAAGGCCTACACACAACACGATGCGGGACTCGTCTTTATCAAGGTGGACCCGGGACTGCGCGGACTCTTCCGCAGTGACCCGCGCTACAAGGCCTTGCTGCGGAAGATGAAGCTGCCGGAGTAGCGAAGCATCGCCCCGTGGTTCGCTACCCGAAAGCCGCCGTGCGCGAGTGGCAGCTCGGGTCAACAGCGGTCCTAATGGGTGAATCGTCGGTCATCGACTCTCGACAGGCCGGCTCGGCGGACAGAAGTCGCCCTGGCTCGTCAGTGCGTTCGATCTCGCCGAGCTGATCGACCGCCGCCGGTCGCAACTGGCGAAGGCACCAGGATCGCCCCGCGAGAATGGTGCGGAGCGTCCTGCGCTGCCGGCGGCATGAGCTCGCGGACATTCTCGGGCTTGAGATTCGCGTAGCGCTTGAGCTCGTTCCACGAGTGGTGGAGCGTGAACTGCGCGACCTCGTGGATCTGGTAGCCGCGCTCGAACAGCCGGCTGGCGGCCTCGTGGCGCAGATCGTGAAAGCGAAGGTCCTTGATACCCAGGACGTGGCACGCGCGGGTGAAGGCGGCCCCGATGCTTCGTGGCTCGTAGGGGAAGATGTATTCAGTGCTTCGGGGCTGAGCCTGCACCAGCGCCCAGCCTTCCGGCGTGTACTTGAATCGACGGTGATTGCCTTCCTTCGCGGTCGGGTGTTTGGCGTCTCGCACGATGCCGGTGCGGGTTCGCTCGCCGTTGTCGCGCCATTCCAGTCTGCAGATTTCCGACTCGCGCCGGGCGGAGGCGAGGGCAAATTCCATGACGGTGAGCATCGGAATCAGCGAGCGTTTATCGCGATGCGCGAAGTAGCCGCGCAGCTGCTCGATCTCTTCCGGAGTCGGCCGCCGAGCGCGCTTGCGCGCCTTGCCAATGAGGCGCAGCTCCGCGCACGCATTGCGTGCCTCCTGGACTATCTCGGGTCGCACCGGAAGCTCTCTGACGCTCTTAGCGGCCCGCAGCACGACCCCCGTCCAAATGAGGTCGTTCGCCACCGTCGCCGGTCCTGCACCTTTGGCGCGCCTCGAGCGCACATGATCGATCAGCGCCGCGGACGTCAGGGTGAGTGCGTTGCACTTGCCGAGCGCATGGCGCTCCAGCAACTCCGGGTGAGCCTGTTTGCTCCGCTGCCACCTCGAGATGGTTTCAAACGTATTGATGTACCAGCGGATGAGCTCGGCGAGCGTGGGTGCACCGTGTTGGACGCGCGTGAGCGCGGAAGGATCTTCCAGGACAACCTCGCGGTGTTTTGCCCAGGTAACTGCCGCGGACGCGATGCGCGAAGGTCTTGTACTCCTGATGGATGATCGGCCTTGCCTCTTCGAATGCGAACGATCGCCGTGTATCGCGTGGATCCATCGGCCTGCTTGCGAGCTCGGATCGTCGCCATGCTGTGTTCCTGGAGGAGTCAAGCTATTCTTGACACCTATATGGCACCTCTGCAACCGACTAAACTCCCCGCAACCCGCAGGAATCCCGCAGAAACGCGCAGCATGGAAAGCACTGGAAAAATAGGCATTTCCTCCGATCAAAAGGCCGCAAAGATCGATCGGCGGGTCTCAGTCGCTCCCATGATGGATTGGACCGACCGGCATTGCCGCTACTTCCTGCGCGGCTTCTCGCCCGACGTTCTGCTGTATACCGAGATGATTACCGCGGCGGCGATTCTGCGTGGCGATCGCGCGCGGCTGCTGGCCTTTGATCCCGAGGAGCATCCCGTCGCATTGCAGCTCGGAGGCAGCGAGCCTGCGCAACTGGCGGCGGCCGCGGCGCGCGGGCGAGGCAGGCGGGCTACTGCGAGATCAATCTCAACTGCGGCTGTCCGAGCGATCGCGTGGCCAGCGGCGCGTTTGGCGCCTGCCTGATGCGCGAGCCGGCGCGCGTGGCGGATTGCGTCGCGGCGATGCGTGCGCGCGTGCGCGTGCCGGTCACCGTGAAGATGCGCATTGGTGTCGTCGAGCGCGCAGCGCAGCAAGCGCTGCGGCGCTCGCCGACTTCGACGACGGCGACTTCGATGCGCTGCAGCGTTTCGTCGCGGCGATTGCCGCTGCCGGCTGCGCGCGCGCCATCGTGCATGCGCGCAAGGCGGTGCTCGGAGGGTTGTCGCCCAAGGAGAACCGCACCATTCCGCCGCTGCGCTATGACGTCGTGCGCGAGCTGAAGCGGATGTTCCCGCAGCTGCCGATCGTCGTCAACGGCGGCTTTCGCGACGCGCGCGCAGTGCTCGACGCGCTCACCTGGAGCGATGGCGTGATGCTCGGCCGCGAGGCCTATCACCGCCCGTTCGTGCTGGCGCGAGCTGCACCTGGCGTTGCATCCGGAGGCATGCCAGCCGCTGCCCGACGCGCGGCGCGCTGCTCGAGCGCATGGCGCGCTATGCGGAGCGGGAGCTCGCGCGCGGCACGCGCCTGGCAGCGCATCACGCGCCACATGCTCGGGCTCTACGGCGGGCGAGCCCGGAGCGCGGGAGTTTCGGCGCCTGCTGAGCCAGGCCGCGCACGCGCCGGGCGCGGGCGCGCGAGCTGATCCGCGATACTGGCCGGCCGTTGCGCGGCCAGCGACGCAGCTCGTCTGAGCGCGCGCAGACCGGGCTAGAGGCGCGTGGCGTATAATCTTGACGGAGTCGTGTGTGACCGGCGACAAGAGCGCGACCGTCGTTCGCGGACTCGCCGCATGGGCAAAGACATCGAGCTCGCCATTCTGTTCGCCGACGTCGTCGGCTCGACGCGACTGTACGAGTCGCTGGGCGAAGTGCGGGCGCGCGACATGGTCGCCATCTGCATCGAGGTCATGCGCACGGCGACCGAGCAGCACCAGGGCACGGTCATCAAGACCATGGGCGATGAGATCATGGCGACGTTCCCGACGGCGGACGATGCGCTGAACGCCGCGGCGCAGATGCAGCAGCAGATCAGCTCACACGCGCAGCTCAGTGCCGACGGCCAGCCGGTTGCGATTCGCGTCGGCTGTCATTTCGGTCCGGTGGTGCTCGAGAACCGCGACGTCTTCGGCTCGACCGTGCACACCGCGAACCGCATGACGAGCCAGGCGAAAGCGGGCCAGATCATCACGACCACCGCGGTCGTCGAGCGCCTCTCGCCCGAGTGGCGCGCGCTCGGTGCGCCAGATCGATATCGCGACGCTCAAGGGGCAGGGCGCAGAAGTCGCGCTCTACGAGGTGCTCTGGCAGACCGAGGACGTCACCAGCATGGTGCCGGAGATTGCGCTCGCCGTCGCGCGACGCGCCGCACGATGCGCCTGCGCCTGCGCTGCCAGGATCGCGAGCTGATCGTGATGAAGAGCGTCCCAATGTCGCGATCGGCCGCGCCGAGGACAATGATCTCGTGGTCAAGGGCAGTCTCATCTCACGGCTGCATGCGCGCATCGAGATCAACCGCAACAACTTCGTGCTGATCGATCAGAGCACGAACGGCACGTTCGTGCAGGCCGCGGGCGAGGAGGACGCCTTCGTGCGGCGCGACAGCTGCAGATCAAGGGCACTGGTCTGATCGGACTCGGGCCGCCTGCCCGATGACGTCTCGCCGCAGACGATCCGCTTCGAGTGCGAAGAGGGCTAAGCCGCTAGCGCCAGGAGCTGCTTGGTGACGCGCAAGCTCCTGCAGCAGCTCCGCCGGCATGCGCTGCCCGAACTGCGCAAAGTAGGTACCGAGATCCGCCATCTCTTTGCGCCACATGCGCGCGATCGACACTGAAGAGCGCCTGCAAGTGACTCGGTGCTGACATCCAGACCGTTCATGTTGAGATCCGCGGGTCGCGGCAGCGCGCCGATGGGCGTTTCGGTGGCGCCCGCGCCCGCGTGCAGCGCTCGAGCATCCAGGCGAGCACGCGCAGATTTTCGCCGAATCCCGGCCACAGGAACCTTCCCTGCGCATCGCGCCGGAACCAGTTGACGTGATAGATGCGCGGCGGCCGCTTGAGCTGCGCGCCGACCGTCGAGCCAATGCCGCCAGTAGTCCGCGAAGTTGTAGCCGCAGAAGGGCAGCATCGCCATCGGGATCGCGGCGCACGACACCTGCCTTGCCCGACGCGGCAGCGGTGGTCTCGGAGGCGACCGATGCACCGACCAGTACGCCGTGCTGCCAGTTGCGTGCTTCGTAGACGAGCGGCGCGACCTCGCGACGGCGGCCGCCAAAGATCATCGCGCTGATCGGTACGCCGCTCGGATCTTCAGCGTGCGGCGAGTAGATCGGATTGTTGCGCGCGGCAACGGTGAAGCGCGAGTTCGGATGCGCCGCCGGGCCGTTCTTGGGGTCGTACGGCTCGCCCTTCCAGTCGAACTACGGGTGTGAACTTCTTGCGCCCTTCCCACCAAGGCTCGTCGTCTGCGGTCAGCGCGACGTTGGTGAAGAGCGTATCGCGCCTGATCATGTCGAAGGCGTTGCGATTGGTGTCGCGATTGGTGCCCGGCACGACGCCAAAGTAGCCGGCCTCGGGATTGATCGCCCAGAGCCGTCCGTCCGGGTCCGGGATGCAGCCAGGCGATGTCGTCGCCGACCGTCTCCACCTTCCAGCCGGGCATCGACTGCCGGGGGAATCAGCATGGCGAGGTTGGTCTTGCCGCACGCCGACGGAAAGGCCGCGGCGATATAGTGGGTCTCGCCCTTGCGGGCTCGTCAGGCCGACGATCAGCATGTGCTCGGCGAGCCAGCCCTCATCGCGCGCCTGCCAGCTGGCGATGCGCAGCGCATGGCATTTCTTGCCGAGCAGCGCGTTGCCGCCGTAGCCGGAGCCGAAGCTCTCGATGCTGAGCTCCTCCGGGAAATGCATGATGAAGCGGCGCGCGGGATCGAGTTCGCCGATGGAGTGCAGGCCGCGCACGAAGCTGGCGCTCGCGCGCGATGCGCTCCAGGGCTGGCGCGGCCGCTGCGCGTCATGATCGCCATGTTGAGCACGACGTAGGCACTGTCGGTGATCTCCACTCCGCAACGCGCGTAGGGCGAATCGAGCGGGCCCATGCAGTAGGGGATGACATACAACGTGCGATCACGCATGCAGCCGCTGAAGAGCGCGCGCATCTTTTCGTGCGCTTCGGCCGGGTCCATCCAATGGTTGTTAGGACCCGCGTCCTCCTGCGAGCGCGTGCAGATATAGGTCACGTGCTCGACGCGCGCGACGTCATTGGGATCTGAGCGGTACAGGTAGCACCCCGGGAACTCCTGGGGATTGAGCTTGTGCAGCTCCCTATCTCTGACCATCCGGGCCGTGAGTTCGCGGATTTCGGCCTGCGAGCCCTCGCACCAATGCACCGCCTTGGGGCGGGTGAGCTCTGCCACGGACTCAACCCACGCGGCAACGTCGGAACTTAGGAGGGGCAGCGAGGTGAGAAGGTGAGGGGCGGTAGCCATGCTCAAGGTCTTTCAGGAGCGATTGGAAATTATAACTCTCCTGCTAAACGCGAGCTCGGGCGCGCTCGGGCCATTTCCGCTCGACAGCGCGCCCTGTCGCGCGGTAGCTGTGCCACGCGCGCAACGGGCGGCCCGCACGCCCGGGCAGATCTTTATGTCTGATTTACGTGAGATTTTCGGCCCCGGAGGCCCGCTCGAGCGGGCTTTGCCTGGCTTTCGGCCACGCAGCGCAGCAGGTGCGGATGGCGGAGCAGGTTGCCGCGGCGCTTGCGCATCGTTCGACCCTCATCGTCGAGGCGGGCACCGGGCACCGGCAAGACCTTCGCCTACCTCGTGCCGGCGCTGCTCTCGGGAGCGCGCATCCTGATCTCCACCGGGACCCGGGCGCTGCAGGATCAGCTCTTCGCCAAGGATCTGCCGCTCGTCGGCCGCGCCCTCGGGCGGCCCGCGCGGGTCGCCGTGCTCAAAGGGCGCGCCAACTACCTGTGCCATCGGCGCCTCTCGCAGGCGCAGGCGCAGCTGGAACTTGGGACGAGCGCTCGGGGTGGCCGCACGCTCGAGCGCGTCCGCCGCTGGGCGAAGATCACTCGTTCGGGAGACCTTGCGGAGGTTCGGGGGCTTTCGGATGCGCATCCCATATGGCCGACGATTACATCGACCCGCGATAACTGCCTGGGCGTGCGTTGCGAGGACTTCGGGCGCTGTCATGTGGCCGCTGCGCGCCGCGATCGCGCTCGAAGCCGACATCGTCATCGTCAACCATCATCTGCTGCTGGCGGATCTCGTGTTGAAGGAAGACGGCTTCGGCGACATCCTAGGATCGGCCGATGCGCTGATCCTGGATGAGGCCCATCAGCTGCCCGATCTTGCCACGCAGTTTCTGGGAGCGAGCGTCAGCAGCCGGCGCCTCGAGAGCGTCCTGAAGGGCGCGCGCGCCGAGCTCGAAAGCGCCGCTTCGGGCAAATGACGAGCGCCGTACGGCAGGCGGCGCCGCGTATTGCCGCTGGTCTTGATGCCGCCGCAGAGGAGCTGCACGCACTTGGCGCGCAGCTGCCGCGCGGCGCGACGAAACCTTGTCTGGGCGAAAATGCCCGCTGAGTTTGCCGACACGGCCACGCAGCTTGCCGAAGCGCTGCTCGATCTCGGACAGGCGCTCGCTGCGGCGGGTGTGGAGACGCGCTCTGCACACATCTTGGCGCGCGCGTCGGCGAGCTGGCGCTCGCGCTTGAGCGCATCGTGCACGGCTTCGGCGGCGCAGGGTGCGCGCGCGGTGGAAACCACGCCGCGCGGTTTCGCGCTGACGCTGCTGCCATTTGATGTCGCCGAGCGCTTCCAAGCGCTGCTGAGCGCGCGCCGGTGCGCCTGGATATTCACCTCCGCGACGCTTTCAGTAGGCGGTGATTTCACGCATTTCGCGAGCGCGGCTCGGACTGTCTGGCGCCGCGGCGCTCAGGATTGAGAGCCCGTTCGACTACGAACGGCAGAGTCTGCTGTATCTGCCGGCGGGGCTGCCGGATCCGGCCCACGTGGACTATGTCGACGCCGTGATCGCCACTGCATTGCCGCTCATTGGAGCCTCGCGCGGTGGCGCCTTCATTCTTTTCACCAGCCATCGTGCGCTCATGCGCGGTGCGGCAGTGCCTGCGCGCGCATTGGTGCGCATCCGCGCCGCACCAGCTCTACGTGCAGGGCGAGGCGCCGCGCGAGCGCCTGCTCGATGACTTCCGCAGCGACGGCAACGGAGTGCTGCTCGGCACGGCGAGCTTCTGGGAGGGGGTAGACGTGCAAGGGCGAGGCGCTGCGGCTCGTCATCATCGACAAGCTGCCTTTTGCCTCGCCCGAGGATCCTCTGGTGAAGGCGCGTGTCGAGCATCTGCAGATGCAAGGCGCGAATGCGTTCCGCGACTATCAGCTACCGGAGGCCGCCCTGGCGTTGCAGCAGGGCGTCGGGCGGCTGATCCGCAGCGAGGATGACTTTGGGGCAGTCGTAATCTGCGATCCGCGCCTGTTGAGCAGAAGCTACGGGCGCACGCTGCTTGCCGCGCTGCCCCCCATGAGTGTCACGCGGTGATGCTGATGAGGCCTTGAGCTTCCTGCGCCGCCATGCGCCCCGTCGCGGTACGGGCATGCCGTCGCACAGCTCGCATGAGGATTCTCGCGCTCGACACGGCGACCCAGATTTGTTCGACCGCTCTGTTGAGCGCTGAGGGCGCCATCACGCGCGAGCTGCTGAGCGCGCAGCGCGGCCATGCCGCGCACATTCTCAAGATGGTTGATACGGTACTCAGCGAGGCGGGAATCTCACTCGCCGAAGTCCGGGCGCTCGCCTTCGGGCGTGGACCGGGCGCCTTTACCGGCGTGCGCCTCGCGGCGAGCATCGCTCAGGGGCTCGCCTTCGCGGCGCATCTGCCGGTGGTGCCGGTGTCAGATTTGCGGGCGGTCGCGCAGCGTGCGCTCGATGACGAACCGGAGCTTGCCCACGTACTCGTCTGCCAGGATGCGCGCATGCAGGAGCTCTACTGGGCGTGCTTCGATCGCGGCGCCGACGGGCTCGCCGTTGCACTGGGCGATGAACATGTGAGCAGTGCCAATAGCGTAACGTTGCCGCAACACTGGCGCGCCGCGGTCGGCGCGGCCGGCGAGGGTTTTCGGATCCATCCGGAGCTTGCGCGGCGCTGGCCGTTTGCGCGGATTCTCGATGCGCTCCTGCCCCGCGCCATCGAGATCGCGCGGCTCGCCTGGCCGACCGTGGCCAGTGGCGCTGCCGTTTCCGCCCAGGAGGCGCTGCCGGTTTATGTGCGCGACGAAGTTGCCCGTCCGTCACGCAACTGACATGAATAAGCGGGTTGTCATTAATCTGCAATACGATGGCTCTGTAATATTCGAAAAGCGCACAGCCAATGCATGAGCTCAAAACAAGTATTGATCGTTGAGGATGAGCGGCCGATCAGGGAGATGATCGCCTTTGGGTTGAAGCGCGCGGGTTTTGACGTGCGCGAGGCCGAGGACTGCCGCGGCGCCCGTGCCGCGCTTGCCGACCGTCGCCCCGACCTCATTCTCGTCGACTGGATGCTGCCCGACATGAGCGGGCTGGAACTGACGCGCGCTCTCAAACGCGACCGCGAGACACGCGAGCTACCGATCATTCTGCTCACCGCACGCTCCGAAGAGGGCGACAAAGTGGCGGGGCTCGAGGGCGGGGCCGATGACTACATCACCAAGCCCTTCTCGCCGCGCGAGCTGCTGGCGCGCATTCACGCGGTACTGCGTCGTTCAGCGCCGAACGCCAGCGAGGAGCGTATCGAGATCGAGGGTCTGGCACTTGATCAGGCGAGTCATCGCGTGGTGATCGGCAATGACACCGTGGGCCTGGGGCCGACGGAATATCGCATGCTCGAGTTTTTCATGACGCACCCCGAGCGGGTCTATAGTCGCGATCAGCTGCTCGATCGCATCTGGGGTGGCAATGTGTACGTCGAGGAGCGCACGATCGATGTGCATATCCGGCGCCTGCGCAAGGCGCTCGAGGAATTCGGGTACGATCGGTTCATCCAGACCGTACGTGGATCGGGGTATCGGTTCTCAGCCCGCTGAGACGAAGTGACGTATGGCGCTCGCGACACATGCGTGGTGGTTGGCGATCCTGCGCCTGCTCGGCACCGTGGTGACCGGCGTGCTCCTGGGCTGGCTTGTCGGCCACGTCTGGGCGGTGCTCGCGGGCGTACTCGCGCTGCACCTTCTGTGGCTGCTCGCAACGCTCTTCCGCCTTGACTGGTGGGTACGGCATCGCAGTTATGCGCCGACCCCGAATCTCGGCGGTTCCTGGGGCGAGATCGTTGCGCAGGTGATGCGGCTGCATCGGCGCAAGCGCTTCCACAAACAGCGCTACATTCAGCTGCTGCGCCAGATTCAGCGCTCCACGGCGGCTTTGCCCGATGGGGTCGTGATCCTGAACGCGCAGCGCGAGATCGTCTGGTTCAACCGCACGGCCTCGACGCTGCTCGGACTGCGCGGCCACAACGACTTTGGCCTGCGTATCGACAACCTGCTGCGACAGCCCGAGTTCAGCCGCTATCTGGACCAGGCTCGCTACGAAGTGCCGCTCGTCATCTGCCCCAAGGTGGCCGTCGATATGCACCTGTCGTTGCAGGTCATTCCCTACGGCGAAGGCCAGCAGCTGCTGCTGGTGCGCGATGTTTCCCGTCAGGTGAGGCTTGAGGCCATGCGCAAGGACTTCGTGGCCAACGCTTCGCATGAGCTGCGTTCGCCCCTGACCGTCGTGTCGGGGTATCTCGAGACCCTGGGCCAGGATCCAGCGCTCGATGCGGAGCTGCGCGCGCCGGTTGCCGAGATGCGCCGCCAGGCCGAGCGCATGACGAGCATTATCCGTGACCTGCTCGCGCTCTCGCGCCTCGAGGAGACCGACGAGGTGCTCGACGATGCGCCGATCGACGTTGCCGCGCTGATGGCGATGCTGCGCAAGGATGTGCTGGCGCGTGCCGAGCATCCCCGGGATGTCAACACGCGCATCGACTCGCCCGCGCAGCTGCTCGGCAGCGAGCCCGAAGTGCACTCGGCGTTCTCGAATCTCGTCGACAATGCGGCCAAATACACCCCACCACAGGGATCCATCGAGATGCGCTGGTGGACCGATGCCGAGGGCGCGCATTTTTCCGTGGCGGACACCGGCATCGGCATCCCGGTGGAGCACATTCCCCGCATCACCGAGCGCTTCTACCGCGTCGACCCCGGCCGCTCGCGCGCTACGGGCGGTTCCGGATTAGGCCTTGCCATCGTGAAGCATGTCTTACAGCGCCACTCGGCCACGCTGCAGATCCGCAGCACCGTAGGGGCGGGCAGCACCTTTACCTGCACCTTCCCCCGCGAGCGCGTCATCACCGATCATGAGGAGCTGCGCGAAGTAGTTTAACTATCGGTCATAAGCTATTTAAAATTAAGAAAAACTTCGCCTTGCTGTCATGAATCCGAAATGCCCTTAACCGAACCTTGGCGCTGGGATGTGCCCTTGGGGAGGCGAAGATGGCGGGCGTCAATGGGTGCAGCAGCGCACATGTGCGGACCTTGTTTCTCTCGGATATTCACCTGGGCTTCAAGCGCTCCCGCGCGGCGGAACTAGCGGATTTTTTGCAGACGATCAGCGCGGAGACGATCATCCTCGTCGGCGATATCATCGATGCGCTGAGCCTGCGGCAGAGGTTTTTCTGGTCCGAACAGCACTCGCGCGTGGTGCAGCTGTTGCTTGCCAAGCGGCGTGCCGGCGCACGACTGCTCTATATTCCCGGTAACCACGATGCATCCCTCGCGCCGTTCGCCCCTCTGGTCAATGGACAGCTCGAAGTGCACCGCGAATGGGTGCACCGTACCGCGCGCGGCGAGCGCCTGCTCGTGCTGCACGGCGACCAGTTCGACGGGATTCTGCGCACCGGCGGCTGGCTGCATCGTTTTGGCGAGTCTCTCTACGACCTGACCGTGGCCGTCAGTGATCGCCTGAATGACCTGCGCCGCATGCGCCGCCGCAGCTACTGGCCGCTCGCGGCGCGCCTGAAACTCGTCTTCGACGAAAGCCTGCGCTACATCGAGCGCTTCGAGGTGACGGCGGCCGCGCACGCTGCGGCGCGCGGCTTTGACGGCATCATCTGCGGGCACATTCATCACGCCAACTTGCGGCGCATCGGCGCTACCGTCTACTGCAATACCGGCGACTGGGTCGAGACCTGCTCGGCGCTGCTCGAAGCGCCGGATGGCGCGCTGCGGCTGTGGCAGCTCGGCGATCCTGCGTGCGCCCGCGTGCAGCCCGTCCCGCCGCTGCTCGCCGACGCCGCCTAAAGCGCGACCCCGATCACTATCAAATTTGTGGCTCCGGTTGCCGGTTTCGCTATGATCGCGTTTGGGTAAACGATGCGGATCGATGCGCGACTCATGGAAACGGCCGACCTGACTCACCATATCTCCCGGCGCTTCAACGAGGACCTTGAACGCGTGCGCAGCAAAGTGCTCGCGATGGGCGGCTTTGTCGAGCAGCAGCTGCAGAAGGCGATCACCGCCCTCATCGAGGGAGACAGCACGCTCGGCGAGGCGGTGGCGCTCGACGATTACCAGGTGAACAACATGGAGGTATCGATCGACGAGGATTGCAGCCGCATCCTTGCCACGCGCGCGCCCGCGGCCGGGGATTTGCGCGTGATCGTGGCGATCATCAAGACGATCACGGACCTTGAACGCATCGGTGATGAGGGCGAAAAAGTTGGCTACATCGCCTCACGGCTTGCCACCATGGAGCGTCCCGCCGACAAGTATCGCGAGATCAAGCACCTCGGCCGGCTGGTCTCCGACATGGTGCACGATGCGCTCGATGCCTTTGCACGCATGGACTCGGAAGCCGCGTTGCGGGTGGCCCGGCAGGATCGCCTGGTTGATGAGGAATATGAATCGATCCAACGCCAGTGCATCACGTTCATGATGGAAGATCCGCGCAGCATCCGCCGCGCGCTTGATGTGATGTGGGTGGTGCGGGCGCTCGAGCGTATCGGCGATCACGCCAAGAACATCAGCGAGTACGTCATTTACATGGTGCACGGCAAGGACGTCCGGCACACCTCGCTCGATGACGTGGAGCGCGAGCTGCGTGGCTCTGGCATTGAGCCAATCATCACTCCTGCGGCCTTCTAAGGTGAGTCAGCGTCGGACACTGAACCTCGCCGGCGGGGCGATCTGTCTTGCGATGCTCGCATACGCGCTCTACGCCCAGTACGCACTCGGCCTTGAACCGTGTCCACTGTGCATCTTTCAGCGCGTCGGCGTGTTCGCGCTGGCGGTCATTTTTCTCGTGGCCGCGCTGCAGAACCCGCGCGGCGGTGGTCGTTATGTGTATGCCGGGCTCGTGGCGCTCGCAGCGCTCGCCACGATCGCGCTGGCGACGCGGCACCTTTATATCCAAAGTCAGCCGCCCGGCACCGTGGCGTCCTGCGGGGCGCCTCTCGCCGTGATGCTCAAGTACTCGCCGCTCACCGAAGTGGTGCGCAAAGTGCTGAGCGGTGGCGGCGAGTGCAGCGAGGTCAACTGGAAGCTGGCGGGCCTGGCCATGCCCGCCTGGGTGCTGATCGCGGCGCTGTTCCTCGGGACCGCCGGAGTTATTGCCAACTCACGCCAGTAGCCGCTCCAGCACGCTCGACATACATGCGCTGCAGGGCGTCGATCTGGTCAACAGCGACGCACTCGTTGACCTTGTGGATCGTCGCATTGACGACGCCGAGTTCGACGACCTGCGCGCCCTGCGGCGCGATGAAGCGCCCGTCCGACGTGCCGCCGCCGGTCGAGAGCTGTGGTGCCTTGCCAACCACCGTCGCAACGGCCGCACTCACCGCCGCGCAAAGCTCTCCCGGGGGCGTGAAAAACGGCTCTCCGGAAACGTACCACTCGAGGCTGTGCTTCACCTGGTGCGAGTCGAGAATGCTCACCACCGTTTGTTTGAGACCCTCGAGGGTCTGCACGGGCGAGTAGCGCAGGTTAAGGCGCGCCTTGAGCTCGCCGGGAATGACGTTGGGCGCGCCGGTGCCGGCGTTCAGGTTCGAGACCTGAAAGCTCGTCGGCTGAAAGTGCTCGGTGCCCTCATCCCAGACCCGCGAGGCGAGCTCGGCAAGCGCCGGTGCAAAGCGATGGATGGGATTGTCGGCGAGCGCCGGGTAGGCGACGTGTCCTTGCACACCGTGCACGGTGAGGCGCGCGCTCAAGGAGCCGCGACGGCCAATCTTGATAGTGTCGCCGATCGTAGCTTCGCTCGAAGGCTCGCCGACGATGCACCACCGGATCCGTGTGCCGCGCTCGGTGAGGAGCTGCATGACGCGTTTGGTGCCATCAAGCGACGGCCCCTCCTCGTCGCTCGTGATGAGAAAAGCGAGGGTGCCACGATGGCGCGCATGGCGGCGCACGAAATCCTCGGCGGCCGTCAGCATGGCCGCAAGGCCGCTCTTCATGTCGGCCGCGCCGCGCCCGTATAGCAGCCCATCGCGGATCGCGGGCGTGAACGGGTTCGAATGCCACTCCTCGAGCGGGCCGGCCGGCACGACGTCGGTGTGGCCGGCGAAGCACAGCAGCGGTGCGTCCGTGCCGTGGGTTGCCCAGAAATTATCTACGCTGCCAAAGCGCAGGCGCTCGATCTGAAACCCGAGAGCCTCGAGACGTTCGATCAGCACCTCCTGACAGCCGGCATCAGCGGGTGTTACCGAGGGCAGTGCGATCAGGCGCTGTGTGAGCTCGAGGGTTTTTGACACGAGATGTCGGAGCGTTGCGGCTGGGCGCCGGAAAAGGGCTGGCGCTTTATACGACCCTCGGGTGCGCGCGGCAAGTGATCGCGGCGCGCGGTTGCGCGCGCATCGATGCTGAGCGCCGTCATGGCTCGCCACCCCATCTGAGTCCGAAGTCGCTCAGCAGGATTTGAATGCCCAGATAGGAGATGAACTCGGGCTCGCCATCGGAGGTGCCGGTGAGACTGCGGCCCGCCATGAAGAGCGCGATGAAGCTTCGGCTCACCTTGTAGCGCCCGCCGATATCCCAGCTCGTACCCTGCGGCGGCACATCGATGGCGTGGTCGTCGTAGAGTTCGGCATCGAGCTCGAATCGCGGCGTGAATTCGTGGCCGACAACCAGGCCCAAGATCCGCTCGCCCCGCGCGGCGCCGCGCCGCGGGAAATAGTAGCCCGCTTCAACATCGAACTCGAGCGGGCCTATTTTTCTTGCCGCCTCAAGCGGCAGCAGGAAACGCGGACCGGCCGAGCCGGTGCCCCTCTGCTGCGCAAGGGTTCCCGCGCCGGTTTCGATCTGCGGGAACGTTGAGATCGCCCAGCCGCCCTCACCCTGATCGAAGAAGCGCCACTTGAGGCCGGCAAATCCGTTGCCCCAGCCACTCGTGCGGCTGCCGTCGGTGTGAAAAACGTACGGGACCTCATAGGTGAGCTGGATCCGATCGCCGAGGCCGAAATTAAGGTCGATCTGCGGCACCTGATAGGAAGCGTCGCCCTTGTTGATCGTCGGCATAACCCCGAAGTTAATCTCCCAGTTGCCGTTGCCGGGTGTGCCGGGATCATTGCTGAGGTAGGGCGGCCCCGCTTGGGCGTGCGCCGTGCCCGCACAGTGCAGGAAGCTGAGCGCAAGCCACAGCACGAGCGGCCGCAAGGTGAGCGCACGGCGCGCGGCCGTGTCCGGGAAGAGTGCTTGCATTAATTTGACGGACACGCTGCGCATGACTTCAAGGAGCCGCACGATAACCAGCGCCGCCTATTCGTTGCAATCAAACTCGGCGGTATGATCGCGATCTTTGCAAGCCACACCCGTATGCCAAACCTGACTCGTTTCTCTTGTGTAGTGGCGCTCGCGCTGCTCATCCCGGGCTTCGCCGCTGCGCAGGCCACGCCGTCCTACCGGATCACGAAGTCCGTCGCATTGGGCGCCCCTGACCGATGGGACTACGTGGTTTTTGATGGCGCGACGGAGCGTGTCTACGTCGCGCACGGCGACGGCGTTTCGGTGGTGGACGCCCGCAGCGGGACAGTCGTGGGCACCGTGCGCGGCTTTGGCGGCGGCACGCACGGCGTTGCCATTGCGGCGGATGCGGGGCGCGGCTACACCGATGATGGCCGCGCAGGCGAGGCGGGCTCATTCGACTTGAAGTCGCTTAAGGTGAAGACGCGCATTCCCACCGCGGCGGGCGCGGACGCGATGCTCTACGATCCCTACAGCAAGCATGTGTTTGTCGTCAACGGCGATGCGGGAACGCTCACCGTCATTGATCCCCAATCCGATAGCGCGGTCGGCACAGTGAGCGTCGGTGGCGGGCTTGAGTATCTCGTTTCCGATGAGCACGGCAAGGTCTATGTGAACGGCGCGGAACGCAAGGAAATCGTGCGCATCGATACGCGCACCAATCAGGCGGACGCGCGCTGGAGCGTCGCCCAGTGCACCAGTCCGCACGGGCTTGCCATGGACCGCGTGACGCAGCGTCTGTTTGTCAGCTGTGTGAATCAGGTGATGGTCGTGCTCGATGCGCGATCGGGTGCGACGCTCGCCGAGGTGCCGATCGGCAGCGGCACGGATGCGGCGGCCTTCGATCCGCAGCGCAAGCTGATCTTCAGCTCCAACGGCAAGGACGGCACGATCAGCGTCATTCGCGAGCAGGATGCCAACACCTTCGTCGCAGCGGGCAACATCGAGACGCGCGTCAGCGGGCGCACGATGAGTGTGGATCCCAGGAGCGGACGGCTCTTTGTTGCGGCAGCCGAGATCGACAAGAATGCCGCGCCGCCGGCACCCGGCGCGCACCGCGGTCCGCCGATCGCGCCGGGATCGCTGCAGCTGCTGTTTCTGGATCCAGCGCCCTAGGCGCGTTGCTTCAGGCGAGGTAGTCGGCGGCAATCGTCACGTCGCTTGGGGCGCGCCGCGCGCTCAAGGCGTTAAAGAGCGGCGTCAGCACGATGGCGAGGATGAGATTTAGAATCACGGTGTAAAACGCGCTGTACCCGGGAAAGGTGTAGCCGCCGAGCGCGAGCGGGTAGGCGGGCTTGAGGCCGGCGGCGATGGCCATTGCGGTGCCGGCGAAGATGCCTACGGCCCAGGCGACGAGCAGCGCCCACGAATTGAACCAGCGCGTATAGACGCCCAGCATGACCGCGGGCAGCGTCTGGATGATCCAGATCCCGCCCAGAAGCTGCAGTTGGATGGCGTACTGCGTCGGCACGTACAGGATGAATACCAGCGCCCCGACCTTGACGAGCAGCGACACCCACTTCGCCACCTGCGCCTCCTGCTTGTCGGTCGGATTCTGGTTGATGAACTCGCGATGAATGTTGCGGGTGTAGAGGTTCGCCGCCGCGATCGACATGATGGCCGCGGGCACCAGGGCACCGATGCCCACCGCGGCAAACGCAACGCCGACAAACCAGGCCGGGAAGCTGTGCAGGAAGAGCGCCGGCACGGCAAAATTGTTGCCGAACTGCTTGAAGCCGTCCGCGTACTCGGGAAGTTTGGCAACGCCCGAAGCGACCGCAAAGAATCCGACGAGCGCAAGCAAGCCGAGCATCAGGGAGTAGCCGGGCAGGATGGCGGCATTGCGCCGTACGGCGCGGCCACTGCTCGCGCTCAAGATGGCGGTCACGGAGTGCGGATACAGCAGCAGCGCGAGCGCCGAGCCGAGCGCAAGCGTTGCGTAGGCGCCGTAGGCTCCCGTGGTGTGCGCTGCGGGCGGGGCCAGCAGCAGCTTGTCGGCAGGCACGGCGGCAAAGATCTTGCCAAAGCCGCCGAGCTCGATCGGGATCACGATGATGGCGGCGAATGCCGTGAGATAAATGAGGATATCCTTGACGATCGCGATCGACGCCGGCGCGCGCAGGCCGCTCGAATAGGTAAAGGCGGCGAGCACCACGAACGCGATGATGAGCGGCAGGTCCGCCGCAAAGCCCGAACCGGAAACGCCGAGCGCGCCGATCACGACCTGCAGTCCGACGAGCTGCAGGGCGATATACGGCATCGTTGCCACGATGCCCGTGAGCGCTGATCGCCAGAGCCAGCCAGCGGTTGCCGAAGCGGCCCTTCACGAAATCGCCGGCGGTGATGTAGTGGTGCTTGTGACACACCGACCAGAGGCGCGAGAAAACCAGGAATAGGAGCGGATAGACCACGATCGTGTAGGGCACGGCGAAGAAAGCAACCGCGCCGGCGCCGAAGGCAAGCGCGGGGACCGCGATGAACGTGTAGGCCGTGTATAGGTCGCCGCCCAGCAGGAACCAGGTGACGACCGTACCGAAGCGCCGTCCTCCAAGCCCCCACTCGTGCAGCAGATCAAGGTCGCCCCTGCGCCAACGTGCCGCCGCGAAGCCGAGCCATGTGATGAAGCCAAACAGCAGCACGAAGATCGTGAGCCCGGTCCAGTTCACTTCCCGCACGGCTTATCTCCCGAGTCGTTGCATTCTTATAGGGACGGCGAGGTCTACTCGCGGGTCATCCGATAGACGATCGCGGCGAAGGCGGCGCTGATGGGAATCCACAGCAGCTGATACCAGTAGAAGAACGGGATGCCGAGCCAGGTGGGCTCGAGCTTGTTGTAGAAGGGCGGCCAGAGCACCGCAACGAACTCAACGATGAAGAGCAGGTACCAGGCGCTCCATCCACTTTTGTGCGTTTTGTTCATCGTGGACCCTCAAGGCAGCTCGGGCGCGGAGCCTTCCGCGCGATCCCCAGCCGTGAATCTATACCGAGCCTGCGAGCCTTACCAGCTTGCGCACTTCAAGCCGGCAGATCCTTAAGGGCAACAGGCGCAAGAGGCCTCATGGCTCCCCCAAAGGAGCCATGAGGCCGAAAGCATTGAGCGCGGCTCGAAATTCTAGAACTGGAAGCGCACGCCGAGCGTCGGATCGATATTGTTGGTGGTCAAATAGCCGTTCGACAGGCCGTCCGACACGGACGAGTACATCGCGCCAACGTACATGTCGAAGCGCTTGGTGAAATGGTAGTCGGCCGAGAACGAGACCGACGTTCTCCGTGCCGCTGCAGCTGCCGGCGGAATTGTCGGTGCAGCCGGCATGCGAGCCGGTTGCGTAGCTGTTCTGATGGTAGCCGTAGTACGCGCCGATCAGCTCGAGCTTCTGGATCTGCCAGCGGAAGCCCGCCCAGTAGACCTGCAGGATCTTGTTGTTGTCGTAGGCCGTGTTGTTGACGAACGCGAGCTTGTAGCCGCCGATGTCATCAAAGCCCGGCGCGAGCGGATCGCCAGGGTTGGCGAACTTGATGTGCTCGTAGCCGGCGAAGAACTTCGGCGCGCCGAAGCTGTAGGTCGCCATGACACCGAAGGTGGTGTTATCCGACACGGTCGCCGCGAGCGACTTGTCGGGCGAGAAGCCCGGCGCGGCAGCATCGCAAATTCCGCGGCGCTGATCGCCGCGGCGGCGATCGCATCGTTCACCTGCGCATAGTAGGCATCGACCTGGAAGATGTCCTCGACTTCAAAGCCGAGCTGACCCTCGAAGGCGGTACTGGCGGCGCCCGATTGAGCCGTTGAACTTGTACTCGGCGCCCGACTGGAAGCCCGAGTAGTTGGCGATGTATTTCAGCGACTGATCCAGACGTCGGTCCTGCGTGTCGCCACCGCCGGCGGTGGTGCCCGACAAGCCGATGAGCGAGAAGGCTTGGGAGGCGCGCTGCGGGTCGTACTTGGAGACCCCGTCGGCGAGCAGGGTGTTCTGACGGCCGAAAGTGATCGAACCGATAGGTCGGCGAGCCAAAGCCCACGAGCGACTGCTCGAAGGCCTGGCCCGCGATGCTCGAGTCCAGGTTCGTCGTCTGGGCGGTCGACCGCCGCGCGCCCGTTGTTCTGCGCCAGCGACTTCAAGGCGTCGCTGATCTCGCCCGACTGCGGGTTGAAATAGGTCTCGAGCTTGAAGATGCCGTTCCAGTCCCCGACTCCCAGGGGCTCAAGGCCCGAGAGCCCCACCCGCGACTGACTCAGATTGCTCGGGGTCGCGCCGACCACGGAGTGGTTGCTGTCCTTCTGCACGATGTCGGCGCTGCCGGCAGGAAAGTAGTCATTGAAGGGCGCGCCATGCGAGTCGTATTGCAGACCGATGTCGATGATGCCGTAGAGCGTAACGCCGAACATCGTCAGGCTCTGATTCTCGGGCGGCGGCGCGGCAGGTTTGTGCCTGTGAGATACCGGCGACGAGCAGCAATGCCGCCGCGAGCAAAATCGCGCGGCCGCGTTTACCAGCGCTGAAGACCGCCAACGCGACGGGGACGCGTTGAAGTTAGACACAGAAATTGCCTCCATGGGTTCGGGTTTATTTTTGTTGGATTTAATAGACGGATTGTTACACATTGATTACAGGGGCAAAATAGATGTGTTGTTTAAACAACATATCACCTGACAGGCGCTTTTTTGCCGTCCCTGCAGCGCGAAATGTCGACGTCGTTGTTAGCTGCGGCGCGCCGGGACGGATTCGCGCAATCCCAGCGCGCTTATTAGCACTTCTGTGTGACACTTTGATGCCGGGCGTATGACATTGTATGACTCAGGCGCGGCTGCAGCGGCCGCCAGCGTGTCACACAACTGCAACTTTAAGACGCAACACTGCGTACTTTCAGCAATCGCGCAGCGTGAGGACCTGAGCATGCAATGTTGCAACATTGGCCGAGCCTTGGCTTGTCTTGCCGCAGCCGGCGCCATCCTGCTCGGTTGCTCTCAAAACCCTTCAACGGAGATTGCAGGAGCGGGTGCGACCTTCCCGTATCCGGTGTATTCGAAGTGGGCAGGCGCCTACAAGCAGCAAACCGGTGTCGGTCTTAACTATCAATCGATCGGCTCAGGCGCCGGCATCAAACAGATCAAGGCAAAGACCGTCACCTTTGGCGCTTCCGATATGCCGCTGAAGCCGGATGATCTTAAGGAGGCCGGGCCTGGTGCAGTTCCCCATGATCATCGGCGGGGTGGTGCCGGTGATCAACGTCAAGGGCGCAGCTGCGGGCGCGTTGACGCTCGACGGCCCGACCCTCGCCGCAATTTTCCTCGGCGACATCAAGAAGTGGAACGATGAGCGCGTACAAAAGCTCAATCCGAAGCTCACGCTGCCCGACACCGCCATCGCGCCGGTCTACCGCTCGGACGGCTCGGGCACCAATTTTCTTTTCACCGACTATCTGTCCAAGCAAAGCCCGCAGTTCAAGGAGAAAATCGGCGCGAATGCCTCGGTGCAGTGGCCCGCGGGGATCGGCGCCAAGGGCAATGAGGGCGTTGCCAACATGACGACCCAGACCGACGGCGCCATTGGCTATGTGGAATATGCCTACGCGAAGCAGAACAACATGCCATACGCGCTCATGGTGAACAAGGCGGTTCACCGCCGTCGCGCCGAGCGCAGAGTCTTTCCAGGCCGCCGCCGCGAGTGCAGACTGGAGCCACGCCGAGGGCTACTATCTCATTCTGACGGATCAGGATGGCGCAGGCAGCTGGCCGATCACTGGCGCGAGCTTCATTCTGGTCTATGCTGAGCCGCCGGATCCCAAGGCGACGGCGGAGGCACTGAAATTTTTTGCCTGGGCCTACAAGAATGGCGGACCGATGGCCGCTGAGCTCTCCTATGTTCCTTTGCCCGCGACGCTGACTGCACAGGTTGAGATCAACGTGGACGGCGCAGATCAAGTCGAACGGCGCGCCTGTGTGGAAAGGCGAATAACAGGCGGGCAAAGCACCGTCCGGAAGGCGAGAATCGGCGCTCTTGCGCCGCCCCCCGCATAGCCGGGCTGAAGCGGCAAGCGCCAACATGGCCGTCGCCAACGCCAAGCACGCCGCACGACAGCGCAGCGGCGAGCTTTTCTTTCGCGCGGCGACGCTGAGCGCCGCGCTTCTGGTGCTCGCGCTCCTCGGTGGCGTCGCCTCGCACTGCTGCATCGGCGCGTGGCCAGCGCTCTCACACTTTCAAGCTCGGATTCCTCACGCATGAGCTGTGGAATCCGGTCACCGATCGAGTTCGGGGCGCTCGCGGCCATCTACGGAACGCTCGATGACCGTCGCTGATTGCGATGCTGCTCGCGGTGCCGGTTGGCTTTGGCGTTGCGATCTTTCTCACCGAGCTCTGCCCGCGCGCGGTTGCGCCGGCCGGTCGGGGTCGCCATTGAGCTCCTGGCCGCCATACCCAGCATCATTTTTGGCATCTGGGGTCTGTTTGTGCTCGCGCCCATCCTGCAACAGCACGTGCAGCCCTGGCTCATCGCGCACATCGGCCCGCTGCCGCTCATCGGACATCTTTTCCAGGGTCCGCCGTTTGGCATCGGCGTGCTGAGCGCGGGTCTGGTGCTGGCGATCATGGTGCTGCCCTTTATCGCGGCGGTGATGCGTGATGTCTTCGAGACCGTGCCTGATGTGCTCAAGGAATCGGGTTACGCACTCGGCGCGACCACCTGGGAAGTCATCTGGCAAGGTCGTCGTGCCGTACTCGCGCGATCGGCATGGTCGGCGGCGTCATGCTCGGTCTCGGGCGCGCGCTCGGGGAGACCATGGCGGTGACGTTCGTCATCGGCAATGCGCATCGCGTGAGCGCTTCGCTGCTGGCGCCGGGCACGACGATTTCCGCATCGATCGCCAATGAATTCACCGAGGCCGTGGGCACGCTGTACACCTCATCGCTGGTTGCGCTCGGCGTGCTGCTGTTTTTCATCACGCTTCACGGTCATCGCCGCGGCGCGCTTCATGCTGCTGCGCCTCGAGCGGCGCGCGCTGTCCACGCGTATGAAGCCGACGCCGGCAAATGCGCAAGCTCACCAACGCCGTGGCGCTGTGCCTGTCGCTGTCGCGACGCTCGTTGGGCTTGCCTGCCTCGGCGCGATCCTGTGGACGCTGCTTGCGCGCGGCGTTAGCGGCATGTCGCTGCAGATCTTCACGCAGATGACACCGTCGCCCGGCAGCAGCGGCGGATTGCTGAACGCGATCTACGGCAGCATCGTCATGACCATGCTGGGCATTTTCATCGGCGCGCCGCTCGGTATTCTCGCCGGCACCTATCTTGCCGAGTACGGCCGCGATACGCGCCTGAGCAATCTCGTGCGCTTCGTCAACGACGTACTGCTGTCGGCGCCCTCAATCATCGTGGGCCTTTTTGTCTATGAGGTGCTGGTCGTGCCGACGAGGCATTTTTCAGCGCATCGCGGGCGCGGTGGCGCTCGCCATCATTGCGATACCGGTGACGGTGCGCACGACCGAGGACATGCTGCGGCTCGTGCCGCAGGGTATGAAGGATGCCTCGACCGCGCTCGGCGCTTATCCGTGGCGCACGATCACGAGCGTTATCTATCCGGCCGCGCGCAGCGGCATCGTGACCGGACTGCTGCTCGCCATTGCCCGCGTGAGCGGCGAGACGGCGCCGCTTGCTCTTCACGGCCCTGAACAATCAGTTCTGGAGCAAGAATCTCAATGCGCCGATGGCCAATCTGCCGGTCGTGATCTTCCAGTTCGCGTTGAGCCCGTATAAGGACTGGCAGCACCTCGCATGGGCGGGCGCGCTGCTGATCACGCTTGCGATTCTGACTGCTGAGCATGCTCGCGCGCCTCATCATCGCGGTACTGCCGGGCGGTACTGCGCAACGATGAACGCACAGCGAGACGCCGCGGGCGAGGTTGCGTACGACGCGACTCAGGTGCTGCCACCGAAGTTTGATGTTCGCGCAGCTCAATTTCTACTATGGCAATACACGTGCGCTTGATCGACATCAATCTCAAGTTGGCCGACCGCACCATCACGGCCTTCATCGGTCCCTCGGGCTGCGGCAAGTCCACGCTGCTGCGGGTGTTCAATCGCATGTATGCGCTGTATCCGGGGCACCGTGCGACGGGCGATGTGCGCCTCGACGGCGAAAGCATCCTTGCGCCGGGCGTCGATGTTGCCGACCTGCGTTATCGCGTCGGCATGGTATTTCAGAAGCCGACGCCGTTTCCGCTGACCATCTTCGACAATGTTGCCTTCGGGCTGCGCCTGGCGCAGCGCAGCTCGCGCGCGCGCCGCGCGGAGCGGGTGGAGATGGCGCTGCGCGATGCGGCCATGTGGGATGAGGTGAAGGATAAGCTCAGGCACGATGCGCGCAGCCTCTCCGGTGGCCAGCAGCAGCGGCTGTGTATCGCGCGCACGATCGCGGTACAGCCCGAAGTAATCTTGCTCGATGAGCCGACCGCGGCGCTCGATCCGATCTCGACGCTGCGCATCGAGGAGCTGCTGCAGAACCTGCGCGAGACGCTACTGCGTTGTCATCGTCACGCACAATCTGCAACAGGCGGCGCGGGTTTCCAACGTCACGGGATTCATGTACATGGGGGAGCTGGTGGAGATCGGGCCGACGGGGCAGATATTCACCGCCCCCAAACACCGCCGCACCGATGACTACGTGACTGGCAGGTTCGGTTAGCTATGGAGACGCCGGAGGAGAAGCTGCAGGCGCAGAACGCGGCGCTCGGCGATGAGCACAAGCGCCGCGCGCTCGAGGCCGGGCTTAATCTGAAACCGAGTGGCCGCATGCCGGCATCCGCCCTGCAAGAGGCGCGTCCGCCCGCCGTCAATGGCGTTGGCGCGACGAGCATTGCGAATCCGGTATTTGCGCTGCCGCGACGTCAGCGTCTATCTACAAAGACGTGCGGCGCTTTAAAGAACATCAATATTGATATCGCGCGCAAGCAGGTTCTTGCGATGATCGGCCCTTCCGGGTGCGGGAAGACGACCTTTCTGCGCTGCCTGAATCGCATGAACGACACCATTGCCGGTGCACGCGTCACCGGTTCGATCCGGCTTGAGGGCCGCGACATTCACGACAAGGAACTCGACGTGGTGGAGCTGCGCGCCCGCGTGGGCATGGTGTTCCAGAAGCCCAACCCTTTTCCGAAAACCATATTTGAAAACGTTGCCTATGGTGCGCGCATTCATGGTCTTGCCCGAACCAGCGCCGAGCTTGACGACATTGTGTGCACCAGTTTGCGTCGCGCGGGCCTGTGGAACGAGGTGAAGGATCGGCTGAGCCGGCCCGGAACGAGTCTCTCCGGCGGTCAGCAGCAGCGCTTGTGCATCGCGCGTACCATCGCGGTGGCGCCCGAGGTGATCCTGATGGACGAGCCTTGTTCGGCACTCGATCCGATCGCCACGGCGCGCATCGAAGATCTTATCGACGAGCTGCGCGAGAGTTACACCATCGTCATCGTGACGCATTCCATGCAGCAGGCGGCGCGCGTCTCACAGCGCACGGCATATTTTCATCTCGGTGAGCTCATTGAGGTAGGCGAAACCAACCGCATGTTTACCAATCCCCGGCAAAAGCTGACCGAGGATTACATCTCGGGCAGATTTGGCTAGCGCGGCTACGATGCGGAGCTCGCGGCGCTGGGGCGCCGGCTAATCGAGCCTGCGGGCAGCGGCTGGCAGACTTGGCCGACGCATCCGCACTAATGTTGCGCTTTGAAAGCTTTTAATCTGGCATTCAGCGCACGTTAATCCGGCGCGAGTACGATGCTATTGCGCGCCGACCGTCGCAGGCCGCGCGCGCTTGGTGCAGCAGTGCGAAGGCTGGCGCCCGCTTGCCGGCCGAGGCCTCAAATATTGGCCGCAGTACCCGGTAACGATAGAAAAATCTCTGGCCGCAAAGACTCTTGCTATTTGAGGGAACCATCCCGACTCTCTGCTGTAGATTAATTTGCGGACGTCTCACAGATAGGCTTGACCGAGAGAGCGCAGTCATGAACACGAGAACATTGGGTAGTCGTTGTCGAGCCGCAGCACTTGCAGGTGCGCTCGCCCTCGGAGCAATTGCAAGCGCGAGCGCAAATCCCGGAGGCCACGGTGGCGGCAGCTCCCAGGGTGGCGGCGGGTTTCACGGCGGCGGTGGGTTCCATGGCGGAGGCGCTCGTGCGTACGGTGGCTACTACGCGCATGGCTACTACGGGCATGGCTACTACGGGCATGGCGGCTACTGGGGCCACGGCTACGGTGGCCGCTGGGGCTGGGGATTGGGAGCTATCGGACTCGGTTGGTATCTTGCGGCACTGCCCTGGGACTACGCGGCGTATTGGGTCAACGGCGTTCCCTACTACTATGCCGATAACGCGTACTATCTTTGGGATGCGAACGCAAACGAGTATCAGGCCGTAGCTCCTCCGGCAGGTCTGCCTGCAAATGCACCCACCGGCACGACGGTGGGCGCCAATGGGGCCTCACTTCCGTCGGAACTGTTTGCCTACCCTAAGGCCGGCCAGACGCCGGAGCAGCAAACACGCGATCGAAGCGAATGCCGTACGTGGGCTGCGGGACAAGCGGGCCTTGCTCCGGCAACCAGCAGCAGCGGCGAGTCTCCGCAGGCTCCGTTTGCAAAGCGCGATGGCTATTTGCGCGCCGAGGCTGCATGTCTTGAGGCACGCAACTACAGCGTGGAATGAAAAAGCGTCCTGCCGGGTGCGCGCTTGGCCCCGCCAAGCTCAGGGCCGAGGCCGATAGGCGGGACGATCGCATCTTCGTGGCGCATGCCTTGCTGAACGCTCGTGCCGCAGCGCACGTGAGCGCTTGGGGTCAAAACTCGGCAGTTGTGAGGCATTCTGAGTAGAAATTAATCCCAGATTTAAGCCTCCTTAATGGCAGGGCTGTAGATTGCGATGCACCGGAGACGGATGCATGCGCTTACTGCTGATCGAGGATGACCATAAGCTTGCGGAGGTTGTTGCCCGCGGGCTGCGCGCGGAGCGCTTTGCCATCGACGTGGCGCATGACGGCCTATCGGGCTGGCAGATGGCCTCGTCAGTGCCGTACGACCTCATCATTCTCGATCTGATGCTGCCCGGCCTGAGCGGCACCGAAGTGTTGAAACGGCTGCAGCAGTCGGGGAGCACGGCGGCGGTACTCGTCCTCACTGCGCGTGACTCGGTCGGCGACAAGGTCGCGCACCTGGAAGCGGGCGCGGATGACTATCTCACTAAGCCGTTTGCGTACGCCGAGCTCATTGTGCGCATCAAGGCGCTCTTGCGCCGCCCGCCGACCAGCCACTCCTACACGGTGCGCGTGGGGGACCTGGAACTTGACCGCCTGACGCAGAAGGTGCGGCGCGCCAGCAAACGCATTGATCTCACCGCCAAGGAATACGCGCTGCTCGAATACCTTGCTGCCAATGCCGGGCGCGTGCTCACCCGCACGATGATCATGGAACACGTGTGGGATGAGAGCTTCGAGGGTCTCGACCAATATTGTGGATGTCTATGTGCGCCATTTGCGCGCCAAGGTTGATGAGGGACACGAGCAAAAGCTCATTCGCACCGTACGGGGCGCGGGCTACTGCCTGAGCGCGGACACCGAGCCGTGAACACCAGCTCCATTCACTTTCGACTGCCGGCCTGGTACGCCGGGCTCCTCACCCTGGTGTACGTGCTGTTCGCCGCGCTTCTCATGCAACGCGTTGAGAGCTTTCTTGAGCAGAATGTGCTCGACACGCAGGCGCGGCGGGCGCGCCAGATCGCAGCCACGCTGGTCGCGCCGCTCGCGCGCGCCGCCCCGGCAAGCCTCGCCGCACAGGTCCGCGCGCTCTACTCGCCTGAGCTGAGCGACCGCTTTATTCGCATCACCGGCTCGGACGGCACTTTGCTCTATCGCTCGGGCGAGCCGAGCGATCACAGCTTCGTGCCGACCGACGTGCCACCCGCACCAGGCCCCAATACTCGGGAGCTGCGGCGGCGGCAGGATCTGCCGGATGGGCGTGCGCTGCTGATCGCGGCGGTGCGCGTCGGTGAAGAGCCGGCGTACACCGTGGAGGTCGGCGTATCCACCGCATCCATTGCGGCGCTGCTGCGCCAGATCCTGTGGCTCACCGCGATGGGGTTGCCGATCATGCTGGTGCTCGCGGTGGGCGGCGGTTACTTCTTGGTGAAGCGCGCGCTTGCGCCCGTGGAGCGCATGGCGGGCAAGGCTGAACTCATCACGCACCACAATCTCGCGCGAGCGCCTGCCCGTGGCGCGCAGCGGCGATGAGCTTGAGCGCCTGGCGCATCTCTTTGAACCGCATGATTAGCCGTCTCGATGACGCCTTTCAACAATCAAAGCGCTTTGCCGCCGATGCCTCGCATGAGTTGCGCACGCCGCTGACGGTGCTGCGCACGGAACTGGAGAATCTGGCGCGCCATCCGCAGCCCGGGCCGGATGCGTACGAGCGGCTCGGCAGTCTGCTGCAACCGGTCGAGCGACTGAGCAAGACCGTAGAGCGGCTCTTCGCGCTCTCGCGGCTCGATGCGGGCGAGGCGCAGACCGAGTGGATCCCGATCGACTTGGGCGAGCTGGTGGCAACCACGGTCGATCAGATGCTCCTGCTTGCGGCCGACAAGGGCATCAAGGTGACCTGCGAGGCGCAAGCGCATGTGACGGTGACGGGTGATCGATCGCGCCTCAAGCAGATCGTGGTCAATCTGCTCGACAACGCCATCAAATACACACCGGCAGGCGGCGCCGTGCACCTGCGGGTGACGTCTCAATGAGGCACAGGCCGTGCTCAGTGTCGAGGACAGTGGCATTGGCATTCCAGCCGAAGCCCTGCCGCACGTGTTCGAACGCTTCTACCGGGTCGATACCACCCGCTCTGCGGAGACCGGCGGGGCAGGGCTTGGCCTTGCCATCGTGAAGACGATCTGCGATGCGCATGGCGCCGCGGTGCGCGTCGCGAGCGACTTGGGTCGCGGCAGCTCCTTTCAAGTCACCTTTCCGCGCTAGCTGAGGCCATGTCGCTCGTCGCTTTCGTGCTGCAGCCGCCCCTACACGGTGGTCGCCGTGCTGATCCTCGTCTGCCTGCTCGGCATCGGGCGTCGAGCCTGCGCATGCCGATCGACATCTTTCCGGAGATCAACATTCCGGTGGTCAGCGTGGTCTGGACCTACAACGGCATGAGCGCGACGGACATCCAGAACCGCATTCTCTCGCTGCACGAGCGGCAGCTCGCCTCGCTGGTCGACGACATCGCGCGCATCGAGGCCACCAGCTACGAGGGCGTCGGGGTCGAGAAGGTCTACCTGCACGAGGGCGCGGATGTCAGCCGCGCGGTCTCGCAGCTCGCCAGCAGCGCGCTGGTGGTGCTGAAATACATGCCGCCCAACATCACGCCGCCGCTGGTGCTGCGCTATGGCGCGACCGACGTGCCGATCATTCAGCTGAGCCTCGTCGAGCAACACGCTGCCCGACACCAAGCTCAACGATCTCGGCCAGAACATCATCCGGCCGGATCTGGCGGTGGTGCACGGCGCGCAAGTGCCGCAGCCCTACGGCGGCAAGCCGCGGGTCATCATGGCGGATCTCGATCAGCGCGCGCTTGCGGCGCGCGGCCTGTCGCCGGCGGATGTCAGCGACGCGCTGCAGCGGCAGAACGTCATCCTGCCCGCGGGCGACGTGAAGATCGGCAACAAGGACTACACGCTGGCGATGAACAACAGCCCGGATGTCATCAGCGCGATCAACGCCTTCCCGATCAAGGAGGTCGACGGGCGGACGGTCTTCATGCGCGATGTGGCGCACGTGCATGACGGCTTTCAGGTGCAGACCAATTCGGTCGCCGTCGACGGCACGCCCGGCGCGCTGATCACGATCCGCAAGACCGGCGGCGTCTCGACGCTCGCGGTCATCGACGGCGTGCGCGACGCGCTTGCCGGACATCGAGAAGCTGATGCCGGCGGGCGTGAACATCAAGCCGATCTTCGATCAGTCGATCTTCGTCAAGGCCGCGCTCAACAGCGTCATGATGGGCGGCCTCATGGCCGCCGGCCTGACGGCGCTGATGATCCTGCTGTTCCTGGGCAACTGGCGGCTGACGCTGATCATCCTTGCGTCGATCCCGCTCTCGATCATCACCGCGGTGCTGGTCATGTACATCGGCGGGCAGACGCTCAACACGATGACGCTCGGCGGCTTTGCGCTGGCGGTCGGCATCCTGGTCGACAACGGCACGGTGGTGATCGAGAACATCGAGCGCCACGTGCACCTGGGCGAGCCGCTCGAGGCGGCGATCATCAACGGCGCGGGCGAGGTCGGCGTGCCGACGTTGCTTGCGACGCTGTGCATCTGCATCGTGTTCGTGCCGGTGTTCCTGCTGCAGGGCACGGCCAAATATCTGTTCTCGCCGCTGTCGCTGCCGGTGTGCGTGTCGCTGCTGGCGAGCCTGGTGCTGTCCTTCACGCTGGTGCCGGTGCTGTTCAAGTACCTGATGCGCGCCTCGGTCGCAGCGCGGCGCGGGCCGGCACGCAGGCGCCGTCGCGAGCGGGCGCGCGCCAATCCGGTTTCATCGCGATTCATTACGGCTTCGACCGCGGCTTTCGAGCGCTTTCGCGAGATCTATCGCAACGCGCTCGCCTGGACGCTGTCCGAGCCGCGCCTCACGGTGCTGTTTTTCGCTGCGCTGATCGGCGGTCTCGCTGCTGCTGTTTCCCGCTCTGGGGCGGGATTTCTTTCCGCAGGTCGACGCCGGCCAGATGCGCCTGCACGTGCGCGCCCCGCCGGGCACGCGGCTCGAGCAGACGCAGAATTATTTCGCCGAGGTCGAAGCGGCGATCCGCGACATCGTCGGCAACGGTCAGATCGACACCATTCTCGACAATATCGGCCTGCCCTACAGCGGCATGAACATCGCGCTCAGCGATTCGGCCACCGTCGGCCCGATGGACGGCGAGATCCTGATTTCGCTCAAGCAAGCATCACACGCCGACCGCGGAACTCATCGCGCGGCTGCGGCGCGAACTGCCGCAGCGCTTTGCCGCGCCTGCAGTTCTTCTTCCAGCCGGCCGACATCGTCGACCAGGTGCTGAATTTCGGCCAGCCGGCGCCGATCGACATCCGCATCTCCGGTCCCGACAACGATGCGGGCCTATGCGCTTGCTGGCAAAGCTTGCGCATGATCTGCAGCGCGTGCCCGGGATCGTCGATGCGCACGTGTTCCAGGTGCCGGATGCGCCGACGCTCGATGTCGATGTCGATCGCGCGCTCGCCTCGGAACTTGGGCTCGACCAGCGCGCAACGGCCAACAACGTGCTGGTGACGACCAACAGCAGCGCCCAGAGCGCGCCGAATTTCTGGGTCGATCCGCGCAACGGGGTCAGCTATCCGCTGGTGGTGCAGCTGCCGACCTATCAGATCAACTCCGCCCATGACCTGTGGACGATGCCGGTGACCGCGGCCGGCAACGGATCGCAGATGCTGATGAACGTCGCGCACTTTCGGCCGCGGCACGGACGCCGCATGGTGATGTCGCAGCTCAACATCCGGCCGGTGTTCGACGTCGATGCCGACGTGCAGGGGCGCGATCTGAATTCGGCCGCAGCCGCAATCGACAAGGTCATCGCTGCCGGATCGGCCTGATGCCAAAGGAGGCGATCTCAGTGACGCTCAGCGGTCAGGTCGAGACCATGCGGGAAAGCTATGCCGGCCTGTTCTCCGGCATGGGCTTGGCGGTGGTCCTGGTCTATCTGTTCCTGGTCATCAATTTCCAAAGCTGGCTCGATCCGCTGATCGTGCTGATGGCGGTGCCGTTCGCGCTGGCGGGCGTGCATGTGGATGCTGTATCTGACCGGCACCCACATGAGCGTGCCGGCGCTGATGGGGACGCTGATGTGCATCGGCCTGACCACCGCCAACAGCATTCTGGTCGTGACCTTCGCCAACCAGCGCATGGCGGCGGGTGACGATCGCCACTGCTGGCGGCGGCGACGGCCGGTTATACCCGCCTGCGGCCGGTGCTGATGACCGCCGGCGCCATGATCCTCGGCATGATTCCCATGGCGCTCGGCGTCGGCGAGGGCGGCGAGCAGAACGCGCCGCTGGCACGCGCGGTCATCGGCGGACTGCTGTTCGCGACCTTCGCGACGCTGGTGTTCGTTCCCACCGTGTACCGCCTGCTGCGCCGCACGCCCGCCCCGCAACTTGCAGCCCCGAGGGATCCTCTTGCCATTGCCTGATGAGCCGCGAAGCGCGCCGGCTGCGCCTGCCGCACGGCGCGAGCTCGAGCACGACGTCGATGGCGGCGCGCCGGGCGCGTCGACCCTGCGATTCTCGCCCGGTACGGGTGCACAGCTGCGGCGCCTCGTGATCGCGTTTGCCGTCGTGCTCGCCGTTGCGTTTTTGCTGACGTTTCTGGTGCGCTGGTATTTCGCACATCGGCTCGAGAGCGAAGCGCGTAATACCGCCGCCGAAGCCCCGCCGGTGGATGTCGTGACCGTCAGGCGTGGCGTGCCGGCCGGCCGCTGACGCTGCCCGGGGAGACTGCGGCCTGGTACGAGAGCCTCATCTACGCGCGGGTCAGCGGCTACGTCGCCAACTGGTCGGCCGACATCGGCGATCACGTGGAGGCAGGGCAAGTGCTGGCCACGATCGACACGCCGGAACTTGACGCAGATTTCACTGCGGCGAAAGCCAAGCTCAGCGCCGCGCAGGCGCAAGTCAAGGTCAAAGAAGCCGAAGCAGAGTTTGCGGCGAGCACCTATGCACGCTGGCGCGATTCGCCAAAAGGCGTCGTGTCCGAACAGGAGCGCGAGGACAAGAAGGCGGGGCAGGCCACGAGCGCCGCTGCGCTGGATGCGGCCCACGCACAGGTGAGCCTTGCGCAGGCGGATGTCGAGCGGCTCGCAGCATTTGAACAGTTCAAGCGCGTAACGGCGCCGTACGCCGGCACCATCACCGAGCGGCGCATCGACATCGGCAATCTTCGTCAACGCCGGCAGTTCCTCGACCTCAACGCCGCTTTATCGCATGGCGCAGGATGATCCGATGCGCGTATTCGTCGACGTACCGCAGAGCGCCGCCGCTGACCTGATGAAGAACGGCGTGCCGGTGCAGATCACGAGCAATGCGCTCGCCAAACCCATCGCCGGCAAGATCACCCGCACCTCCTCGGCCGTGGACCCGCAGGCGCGCACCTTCCGCGTGGAGATCGATGTCCCGAACCCCGATGGCGCGCTCGTTTCTGGCATGTACGTCGCGGTCGGCTTTCTGCTCGACAACTCCGGTCTGCTGCAAGTGCCGGCGGCCGCGCTCGTGTTCCGCGCGGGTCATCCGCAGGTGGCGGTCGTGGACAACAACAACACCGTGCATCTGCACGACGTGACCATTGGGCGTGATGACGGCAACACGGTTGAGCTGCAAGCCGGCGTCAACGACGGCGAGCATCTGGCGCTCAACTTGAGCGGCCAGATTGTCGATGGTGAGAAAGTGCAGATGCGCGAGGAAAGCGCTGCGCGCACGCGCGCAGCGGCGCCGCTGCCATGACAGGCAGGCGCAGTGCTCGCGTGCTTTCATGGGCGCGGCGCTCGCCGGGTGCGCGGTGGGTCCAAACTATCGCACTCCGCACACGGCGCTGCCCGCCAGCTTCATCGCGACGACAGCTGCGGCCGAGGGCGCGGCGCCGGTTGCGCCAGCCGTCGATGCGGCCCAGTGGTGGCATGCGCTCAATGATCCGCAGCTTGACGCGCTGATCGAGCGCGCCATCCGCGCCAATCCCGATATCGAGATCGCGCTCACGCGACTGCAGGAGGCGCGTACGGCGCAGGCTGGCCTTACCAGCACTCTGCTGCCGCAGGCGGGCGCCGGAGCCGGTGCTGCGCATGGTAGCGGCAGCGACCTCACGCGCGGCCGCGCGCCCGAGGCGCTCGTGGCCGGCGACAACGGCGCACGCGGCGGGCCGATTCAACAGGTTGTCGGCTTCGATGCAGGCTGGGAGATCGACCTCTTCGGCAAGTACCGCCGCGAAATTGAGGAGGCCAAGTACAACACGCGCGCTGCAGCCTGGGCGCGCAACGCCGTGCTGATCGCAGTGATCGCCGACGTCGCGCGCGCCTATGTCGACATGCGCGGCCTGCAGATGCGCCTGGCGGTGACGCGCCAGGACGTCGCGACGGCTGAGCAGTTTCGCGATCTCGTGCACGCGCGCTACGATCGTGGCCTCACCAACGAACTCGACGTCACGCTCGCGGACCGGGAGCTCGCCACGCTGCAGTCCGAGATCGCGCCGTTCGTGTCCGCCATCAACGCATTGCAATACGCAATCGCGGCGCTGCTCGGCGATTATCCGCAGGCGCTCGCGGCCGAGCTCGCAAAGCCAGGCCTAATCCCGGCAATTCCTGCGCAGGTCGCAGCCGGGTCTGCCACTCGAGCTCCTGCAGCGGCGTCCCGATATTCAGCAGGCGGAGCAGCAGCTTGCCGCGGCGACCGCGCACATCGGGGTCGCCACGGCGGACTTGTTCCCGCGGCTTGCGATCACCGCCGGCGTGGGCGCCGAGAATTCCAAGCTCGGCACCGCCGGCATCAGCAATCACATCTGGTCGGTCGGTCCGTCTTTGTACTGGCCGCTGCTTGATTTCGGCGCGCTCGACGCCGCTGTCAACATCGCCGACCTGCAGGCGCACGAGCGCCTGATTAGCTACCGCCGCACCGTCATCGATGCGGTGCGCGACGCCGACACTGCGATCGGCAACTTCGCCGCTCAGCAGGAGCGCTTGAAGGATCTTGATGCCGCGATGCTCGCGAGCGAGCGCGCCGTCAGCCTTGCCTCGCAGCGCTACGACCGCGGGCTCACCGATTTTCTCAACGTCGTGGATGCCGAGCGCCAGGAATACGCGCTCGAGGATGAATATACGGCCGGCCAGCAAAGCGCAGCCGAGGCATTCGTCGCTCTCTACAAGGCACTCGGCGGCGGCTGGCAGCAGTATCAGAATGTGCCGCCGATACGCCGTCCGCTGCCGGCGGTGCTGGCGATCTTCCACCACGTTGCAGCCAACGAGGAATCGCAACCCTAGCCGCGGCGCGCGCGCTACTGCACGCCGCGCAGCAGCTCGTTGATGGAGGTCTTCGCGCGTGTCTGCGCATCGACGCGCTTGACGATGACCGCGCAGGAGAGCGCATAGCGGCCGTCGGAGGAGGGCAGCGAGCCGGCAACGACGACCGAGCCTGCGGGCACGCGCCCGTACAGAACATTGCCGCTTGCACGGTCGTAGATGCGCGTGCTCTGCCCGATGAATACGCCCATCGAGATGACGCTGCCCGCCTCGACCACGACGCCCTCCACGATCTCCGAGCGCGCGCCGATGAAGCAGTCATCCTCAATGATGGTCGGCAGCGCCTGCAGTGGCTCGAGGACCCCGCCGATGCCCGCGCCGCCCGAGATGTGCACGTTGCGGCCGATCTGCGCGCAAGAGCCGACCGTCGCCCAGGTGTCGATCATGCTCGCCGCATCAATGTAGGCGCCCATGTTCACGTAGCTCGGCATCAGCACCACATCGGGTGCGACATAGGCGCCCTTTCTCACCACGGCGGGCGGCGCGATGCGTACGCCGCCGGCGCGTAGTTCATCGGCGGAGGCAGTTGCGTACTTGAGGGGCAGTTTGTCAAAGAAGCGCGTGAAGCCGGCGTCGATCACCGCGTTGTCGTGGATGCGAAAATACAGGAGTACGGCTTTCTTCAGCCACTCGTGCACTACCCAGCCGCCGCTCTTTGGTTCGGCGACGCGCAGCCCCCCGCAGTCGAGAAGCTCGAGACACTCATCGAGTGCCTGCGCAAGCTCGCGTGAATGCCGCTGCGGCGTAAGCTGAGCGCGCTCGGCGAATGCATCATCGATGAGCGCGGCAAGCGCTACGCTGCGATCGGCCGCGCGGTTCATGCGGCGCGGCGCCGGTCGAGCGCTTCGGTCAGGCAGTCGCGCAGCCGGCCCGCCGCTGCCTCATCGAGCGGCCGGTTCTCAGCGTCGGTCACGAAGAAGACGTCCTCGGCGCGCTCGCCGACCGTCATGATCTTGGCGGCATGCAGGGCGATTTTCTCCTGCAGCAGCACTTTGCCCACATCCGAGAGCAGTCCCGGGCGGTCACCGGCGATGAGCTCGAGAACCGAGCGCTGATTGCGCTCATCGACGCTCAAGGTGATGCGGGTCGGCGTATTGAACATGCGCGCCTGGCGCGGCGCGCGCCGCGACACGGCGAACGGCGCATCATCGGGGCTCTTGCAGCGAGCGCCACAGCGCGCGCTCGATTTCGCGCTGCCGCTCATCATCGGTGATCGGCGCGCCGTCATCCTCGAGCACGTGGTAGAGGTCGAGGCTGAAGCCATCGCCGGTCGGTGTGATGCGCGCATCGACGATCGTGAGCCCCAGCTGATCGAGCACCGCGGTGGTGCGCGCAAAGCCGTGGCCGCGCAGACGCCCGAAGATGAGGACGCCGGTCGTGCCGCGAATGCTGCGCGGCTCGAGCGCCACCAGCGGCTCATCGGTGCGCGCGTCGCGCTCGGCGAGCAGGCGCGTGTGCCATGCGACTTCGACGGCGGTGTGGCGCAGAAAATAAGGCGCGGAGAAGCGTCGTCCAGGTGCGCTCGATGTCCTCCGGCGCTGACGCCGCTCTCGAGCAGCACTGCGCCGCGCAGCCTCCTGCGTCTCGCGCATCAGCTCGTCCTGATCGATGGGGCTTTCCAGGCCGCGCCGCAGCGCGCGCTTGACGCGTTCGTAGAACTCGTGGAAGAGCGATGCCTTCCAGGAATTCCACAGCCGCGGGTTTGTGCCGCGCACATCGGCGCAGGTGAGCACGTAGAGATAGTCCAGATGCGTCTCATCGCCGACGTGGCGCGCAAAGGCGGTGATGACTTGCGGGTCGCCGATGTCCTGCTTCTGCGCCGTGATCGACAGGCTCAAGTGATTGGCGACCAGCCAGGCGACGAGGCGCGCCTCGTAGCGCGACAAGCCCTGCTCGAGGCAGAAGGCCGCGGCGTCGACCGCGCCCAAATCGGAGTGATCGCCGCCGCGTCCCTTGGCGATGTCATGGAACAGCGCGGCAAGATACACGACCTCGGGCTTTGGCAGCTGCTGCATGATGCGCGACAGCTCCGGCAGCTCGTGGTTGTAGCGCGGCAGCGCAAGGCGCCGCAGATTGCTGACGACGAAGAGCGTGTGCGCATCGACCGTGTAGGCATGAAAGAGGTCGTACTGCATGCGCCCGACGATGCGGCCGAAGGCGGGTATGTAGCGCCCCAGCACGCCGTAGTTGTTCATGCGGCGCAGCTCATGCGTGACGCCGGCGCTGGCGCGCAGCATCTCGAGAAAGAGCCGGTGGTGGCGCGGATTCTGGCGAAACTCCTCATCGATCAGCCACAGGTTGCGCGCCACCGCAGCGCATGGTGGAGGCGCGCACGCCGTTGATCTGCGGGTTCTGCTGCAGGATCGCGAACATCTCGAGAAGCGCCGCCGGCGTGCGCACGAACACATCCTCGCTCGTCGTCTCGAGCGAGCCGTTTCTGACCTGAAAGCGCGCATTCAGCGGACGCGGCGGCTCGTTCTCGCGTGAGGATGGCTTCGCGAAAGAGCTGCAGCAACAGCTCGTTCAGCAAGCTTACGTCCATGACGGTGCGGTAGTAGCGCTGCATGAACTGCTCGACCGCGAGCGTGTAGGAGGCATCCTCGTAGCCGAACGTGCGCGCAAGCTTGATCTGATGGTCAAACAGCAGCCGATCTTCGTGCCGCCCGGCAATGACGTGCAGGCCAAAGCGCACCTTCCATAGGAAGGCCTGCGCCTGCTTCAGGCGGCGCAGCTCCGCCGGAGTTAAGAAGTCCTGCGTCGCAAGCTCATCGAGCGTACTGGCGCCGAAGTGGCGCTTCGCGACCCAGGCGATGGTCTGGATGTCGCGCAGTCCGCCGGGTCCGGTCTTCACGTTGGGCTCGAGGTTGTAGGCGGTGTCGTTGGCCTTCGCGTGCCGCTCGCGCTGCTCGTGCAGCTTCGCCTCGAAGAACTCGCGCACCGGCCAGACGCGCTCCGGCGCGAGCGCCGCGCGCATTGCCTCGAAGAGCTGCGGGTCACCGGCGAGCAGACGCGCTTCGAGCAGCGTCGTCATCACGCCGACATCAGGCGCGCTCTCCTGCACGCATTCGGCGATCGTGCGCACGCTGTGACCGACCTCAAGGCCGATGTCCCACAGAAACGCCACCAGTTGCTCGATGCGCGCGCGCCCCGGCGGATCGACCGCGCGCCGGCACGAGCACCAGCAGGTCGACATCCGAGGCGGGATGCAGCTCGCCGCGGCCGTAGCCGCCGACTGCGATCAGCGCCCAGGCATTGCCGGCATGGCCGAGCTGCGCGCGCCAAAGCTCGCGCAATACCGCATCGATCGAGCGCGGCGCGCGCGTGCACCAGGCCTTCGACCGGCTCTTCGGCGAAGAAGCGCACCTGCAGATCATCGTGCGCCTGGCGCAGCAGCTCGCGATAGGCGGCGGGCGCGCCCTGTGCTGCGGCGAGCAGCGCCGGCAGGCGCGGCGAGCATCGGCCAGGGCGCAGCGCGGCTGTGACTGCTGGAGTCTCTTCAATGAGGTCGGTGTCGCTTGCTGACATCGACACGCTTCAGTTGCGGCCGCGCGCGCCGAGCGTCAGAACCTCATAGCCCGCATCGGTGACCAGCACGGTGTGCTCCCACTGCGCCGAGAGGGAGTGATCCTTGGTGATCACCGTCCAGCCATCCGGTAGCAGCCGCACGTGGCGCCGGCCGGCATTCACCATCGGCTCGATGGTGAAGGTCATTCCGCTTTGCAGCGCGATGCCGGTGCCGGGCTCGCCGTAGTGCAGCACCTGCGGATCTTCGTGGTACACGCGGCCAATGCCATGGCCGCAGTATTCGCGCACCACGGAGAAATTCTCGCCCTCAACGAAGCTCTGAATCGCATGGCCGATGTCGCCGAGGTGCACGCCCGAACGCACGATCTCGATGCCGCGCCACATCGCCTCGTGGCAGGTCTCGGAGAGGTACTGCGCGTGCGGGGGCGGCTTGCCAACGAAATACATGCGACTCGTATCGCCGTGAAACCCATCGCGAATCACCGTGACGTCGATGTTCAGGATGTCGCCGGGCCGCAGGCGCTTGTCGCTCGGGATGCCGTGGCAGACCACGTGGTTGACGGAGGCGCAGATCGTCTTCGGGAAGCCGCGGTAGTTGAGGTTGGCGGGCATCGCCTGCTGCACGTTGACGATGTAGTCGTGGCAGATCTTATCGAGCTCCTCGGTCGTGACGCCCGGCTGCACGTGCTCGCCGATCATGTCGAGGACGTCGGCCGCCAGGCGGCCGGCGACGCGCATTTTCTTCTGTTCCTCGGGCGTCTTAATAGTGACCATAGCGCACGGCGCGCGATCCGCCAGCAGGATCGCGTAAGGCGTTGTTCGGACGGGACCTTCATGGTATAAAGCGCGGCCTTTTTTGGCAACGTAACTAACTCACACGCACACTAGCAAACCGGCGGTGGGGTGTTTGCGCAGATCAAGCGATCCGCGTGAATTACCGCCCGGGGTGTGCGGAGGCTTAACCCGACCAGGAGAGATTGCATGCCCGGCGTGTCCATGCGACAGATGCTGGAGGCGGGTGTTCATTTCGGACACCAAACCCGCTTCTGGAACCCGAAGATGGCTCCTTATATCTTCGGCGAACGTAACAAGATTCACATTATCAACCTCGAGAAGACGCAGCCTATGTATGCGGAGGCGGCGAACTTTCTCAAGAGCGTGATTGCCGACGGCGGCACGGTGCTCTTTGTCGGCACCAAGCGCTCGGCGCGCGATGCCATCCGCAAGGAGGCCGAGCGCTGCGCAATGCCCTATGTCAATCAGCGCTGGCTTGGCGGCATGCTCACCAACTTCAAGACCATCCGCCAATCGATCAAGCGCCTGGCGGAGATTCAGGAGCTGTCGAACAGCGGCGCGCTGGAGAAGCGCGGCAAGAAGGAAGCTACCCAGCTGCGGCGCGAGATGGATAAGCTTGAGCGTAGCCTGGGCGGTATCAAGGACATGACGACCCTCCCGGATGCGCTGTTCGTCGTTGACGTGGGTCATGAGCGCATCGCGGTCCACGAGGCGCAAGAAGCTCGGCGTACCGGTCGTCGCGATCGTCGATACCAACTGCTCCCCGGACCAAATCGATTACGTGATACCGGGTAATGATGACGCCATGCGCGCCATCAGCCTGTACGCCGGTGGCATGGCTGAGGCGGTGCTCGAGGGCAAGGCCTCGGTTCCGCCGGTCGCGGTGGGCGAGGATGAATTTGTCGAGCTCGACGAGGGCGGCCAGCCGAAGCGCAAGAGTCCGCGCGGTCGTCAGCGGCCCGCAGGCGACGGTGCGCAAGAAGGCGCCGACGCGGCGCCGTCGTGCCACCTGCCAAGATTGCGGTCGATGTGGAGTGAGGCAGGCGGTCGATGGCTTGGATGAGCTTGACGCCGCCGAGGAAGCCGAGGTTGTTGCGGCAACGGTAGCCCCGGCGCTCGTGGCCGAGGACCTCAGCTCCAGCCCGGCGCGGCGTAAACCCCGCGTGGGCGCCGATGAAGGCGAAGCGCCAGGCAAATAGAGGACTTAATGCATGACGGTCACAGCAGAGGCAGTCAAGCAGCTGCGCGAGCGCACCGGCGCCGGCATGATGGAGTGCAAGAAGGCGCTGGTCGAGACGAGCGGCAACCTTGACGCGGCCGCGGAGCTCATGCGCAAGCAGGGGCTTGCCAAAGCCGACAAGAAAGCAGCGCGCGTCGCCGCCGAAGGCGTGATCGCCATTGCCGCCGCGTCCGATGGGCGCGTCGGCCGCCATGGTCGAAGTGAATTGCGAAACCGATTTCGTCGCGCGCGAGCACGACTTTCGCGCCTTCGCACAGCAGGTCGCCGCGGTCGCTGCTCGCCGCGCGCCCGCCTCGCTCGAGGCGCTGCTGGCGCTGCCGCTCAAGGGCGCCAGCAGCGTGGATGAGGCGCGGCGCACGCTGATTGCCAAAATCGGCGAGAACATCGGCGTGCGCCGCTTCGCGGTGCTCGAGGCAGCGCGGGCGCCTGGGCGCATACGTGCACGGCACGCGCATCGGCGCGCTGGTCGCCACCGAAGGCGCCGATGCCGCGCTCGCCCACGATCTTGCGATGCACGTCGCCGCGAGCAACCCGCAGTACCTCACGCCCGCCCACGTCGCACCCGAGTTCATCGCCAAGGAACGCGAAATGCTCACCGAGCAGGCGCGCGCCGAAGGCAAGCCCCCCGAGATCGTCGCGAAGATGGTGGAGGGACGGCTGCGCAAGTCCCTCAACGAGATCACGCTCACCGGACAGCCGTTCGTGAAGGATCCCGACGTTTCCATTGAGAAGCTGCTGAAAGGCGCCGCTGCCAGGGTGAGCACCTTTCAGCGCTTCGAGGTCGGTGCAGGGATTGAGAAGCGCCAGGAGGACTTCGTCGCGGAGGTCATGGCGCAGGTCAAGAGCAGCAGCGACCCCGACAAGAAAAAACACTGATTCGCGCAAATGAACGACATCGCCCGCAGCGCGCTACTCCCGCATCCTCGTTAAGCTCTCGGGCGAGGCGCTCATGGGCCAGGGCGACTATGGCGTAGATCCCGCTCGTGCTGCGGCGCATTGCCGATGAGATCAACGACATCGTGCAGATGGGCGTGCAGGTCGCGGTGGTGATCGGCGGGGGCAATATCTTTCGCGGCGCGGGCCTGGCGCGCGCCGGCATGGATCGCGTCACCGGCGATCACATGGGCATGCTCGCAACCGTGATGAATGCGCTTGCCATGCAGGATGCGCTCGAGAGCCTCGGGCTGCACGCGCGCGTGATGTCCGCAATCCGCATCAATCAGGTGTGCGAGGACTACATCCGGCGGCGCGCGGTGCGCCATCTCGAGAAAGGCCGCGTCGTGATCTTCGCCGCTGGCACCGGCAATCCGTTTTTCACCACCGACACCGCCGCCTCGCTGCGCGCGATCGAGATCAATGCCGAACTGCTGCTGAAGGCCACCAAGGTGAACGGCGTCTATTCGGACGATCCGATGAAGAATCCCGCAGCGGTGCGCTACGCGCCGGCTCACCTTTGACAAGGTACTTACGGACAAGCTCAATGTGATGGATGCGACGGCGGTGGTGATGTGCCGCGACAATCGCCTGCCGCTGCGCGTCTTCAATCTCAATAATCCCGGCGACCTGACGCGCATCGTCCGCGGCGAAGACGTGGGTACGGTCGTCACCGTCGAGTAGGAGACGTCCGCATGCTCGAAGATCTCAAGAAAGACGCACGCGAACGCATGGCCAAATGCGTGCAGACGTTCCAGGGTGAATTGAAGAAGCAGCGCACCGGCCGCGCCCATCCCTCCCTGGTCGAGCACCTCAAAGTCGATTATTACGGCTCGGAGGTACCGCTGCAGCAGATCGCGAGCATCAACGTCGAAGAAGGCCGCACGCTCGTGATTTCGCCATGGGAGAAGACCGTCGTGCCGGCGATCGAGAAGGCGATTCACAAGTCCGATCTGGGCTTGAGCCCGATGACGGCCGGCACGGTGATCCGTGTGCCCATGCCGCCGCTCACCGAGGAGCGCCGCCGCGAGATCACCAAAGTGGTGCGACACGATGCGGAGAATGCGCGCGTCGCGGTGCGCAATGTGCGCCGCGACGTGATGAACGACATCAAGGATCTTCTGAAGGAGAAGCTCATCTCGCAGGATGACGAGCGGCGCGCCGAAACCGAGGTGCAGAAGCTCACCGACAAGTTCGTGGCCGACATCGATCAGGTGCTCGGCGCGAAAGAGAAGGAGATCATGCAGGTTTGAGCGCGACGCCCCGACACGTCGCGATCATCATGGACGGTAATGGCCGCTGGGCGGCTGCGCGCGCTCTGCCGCGCCAGGCCGGCCATAAGGCAGGCATCGCGCCGGTGCGCATGGTGATCGAGGAGTGCTCGCGGCGCGGCGTGGCGGCACTCACGCTCTTTGCGTTCTCGAGCGAGAACTGGGGAAGGCCGAGCGTCGAGGTTTCTGGGATCATGAACCTGTTCCTCGATGCGCTCGAGCGCGAAACGCAGCAACTGCACGCGAATGACGTGCGCGTGCGGCTGGTGGGCGATCGGCGCACCCTGCCGGTGCGGCTGCAGGCACGCCTGGCGGCCGCCGAGGAACAAACGGCGAGTAATACGGGGTTGCGTCTGCAACTGGCGGTGAGCTACGGGGGTCGGTGGGATATTGTTCAGGCTAATCAGAAACTTGCAAATCAATGCTTAGTTGGAGCATTAAATCCACAAGACATTACCGAGGCGCACGTCGCAGCCGCTCTGGAGCTTGCTGACGTGCCCGATCCGGATTTATTCATTCGCACCGGCGGCGAGCGCCGCATCAGCAATTTTCTGCTGTGGAATCTCGCCTACACGGAGCTGTACTTCAGCGACGGCTTATGGCCGGATTTTGCCGTGGCGGATCTTGAGGCTGCGCTCACCTTTTTCGCGCAGCGGCGAGCGGCGTTTCGGCCTGCACCGCGGCCGCGCGCGCGCCGGAAGCGGTCAAATAGCCATGGCGGCGCCGCTGCGCATCCGCGTCATCACCGCGTTGGTACTCGCGTTCGGCATGCTGGCGATTGTGCTGTGGCTGCCGCCGGTGATGACCGTGCATCGTGCTCACCGCCGGGGTGCTCGCGGGCGCGTGGGAATGGTCGGCGTTTCTGCGCGCCGCCTCAACGCCCTTGCGCCTGCTGTACGTGGCGTTGATTGCCGCGTTGCTCGTGCCGGTGTGGCGCTACACCGCAGAGCCTGCCGGCAGGGATCTGGTGCTGGGTCTGGCGCTGGCATGGTGGATCATTGCGCTTGGGTGGATCGTTTTTGCCCCACAGCGCGCGTCGCCTCGTGGTCGGCTGCGCTCGCCGGCGTGTTTGCGCTCGTGCCCGCCTGGCTGTCGCTCATGCGATTGCGACTCGACCTGCCGAACGGCGCACAATGGGTGTTGTTTGTGCTTATTCTCGTGTGGATGGCGGACATCGGGGCGTATTTTTTTGGCGGCCGTTATGGGCGTTTGCGCCTCGCGCCTGCGGTCTCGCCGGGCAAGACCTGGGAGGGTGTGCTCGGCGGGGTGCTTTTGGCGACGGTGGTCGCAGTTTGTGGCAGCCTCTGGTTTAGAATTCCGCTCGAGTTTGTTTGTGCCGCTGTGTCTGGTCGGCGTTGCGTTTTCCATCGTGGGTGATCTGACGGAGAGCCTTCTGAAGAGATTTGCCGGCCTCAAGGACAGCGGCAGCGTGTTTCCGGGTCACGGCGGCGTCATGGACCGCATCGACAGCGTCACCGGCGCAGCTCCGGTGCTGCTATTTGGGCTGACCGCGTTTGGAGTAGTGGCATGATCGGCGTTGCAGTACTGGGCTCCACCGGCTCCATCGGCGAAAACACGCTCGATGTGCTTGCGCGCCATCCTGAGAAGTTCAAAGTCGTTGCGCTCGGTGCGCACAAGAACGCCGCGAAGCTCGCCCAGCAGGTGCTCTCGCTGCGCCCGGCGTTCGCTGCGCTTGCGGATGTGCAGGCGGCGCGCGAGCTGAGCGAGCGTCTCGCAGGCTCGGGCGCCACTACCCGTATTCTCGGCGGCGCCGAAGGTCTCATTGAATTGGCGACGATGCCCGAGGCTGGCGTCGTCATGGCGGGCATCGCCGGCTCGGCGGGCCTGCGCTCGACGCTGGCCGCTGCGCAGGCGGGCAAGCGCGTGCTGCTCGCGAACAAGGAATCTCTGGTGATGGCGGGGCCGCTGCTCATCGCGGCGGTGCGTGGTTCGGGTGCGACGCTGTTGCCGGTGGATAGCGAGCACAGCGCGATCTTCCAGTGCCTGCCGCCGGGCAGCGTCGCCGGAAAAGTTGCACCCGGCGTGCGCCGCGTGCTGCTGACCGCATCCGGCGGACCCTTTCTTGACTGGTCGCACGAGGCGCTCGCGGCCGCGACGCCCGAGCAGGCCTGCAAGCATCCGAATTGGGTCATGGGACGCAAGATCTCGGTCGACTCTGCGACGCTCATGAACAAGGGGCTCGAGTTGATCGAAGCGTGCCTGCTCTTTGGACTTGCGCCGGAGCAGATTGAGGTGATCGTGCACCGCCAGAGCATCGTCCACTCGCTGGTGGAATACGTGGACGGCTCGGTGCTCGCGCAGCTTGGCTCGCCGGACATGCGCACGCCGATCTCGCATGCGCTCGCCTGGCCGCAGCGCATTGCCTGCGGCGTCGAATTTTCTCGATCTGGTGCGTACGGCGCGCCTCGACTTCTGTGCGCCGGACCTGGAGCGCTTCCCGAGCCTCGCGCTCGCCCAGGCCGCGGCGCGCATGCGGCGGCGTTATGCCCGCGATATCTGAACGCCGCCAACGAGGTTGCCGTGCAGGCGTTCCTTGATCGCCGCTTGAACTTTCCGGACATTCCGCGGGTCATTGAGCGTGTGCTGCGAACGATGCCGGCGGGCGCAATTGGCAGCCTGGAGGATGTGCTGGCCGCGGACGCCGAGGCGCGAGCAGCGCGTTACGCGAGCAACTCTCCCAGCCGGCCGCATTGCGAGCTGTCGTATGAATTTCTTGTGGTACTTGCTGTGGTTCGTCGTGGCGGTGAGCCTGCTCGTCACCGTGCACGAGTTCGGCCATTTCTGGGTGGCGCGGCGTCTGGGCTTCAAAGTGCTGCGATTCTCGGTGGGGTTTGGACGGCCGCTCTGGAAAAAGAGCGCCGGCCCCGATCAGACCGAATACGTCATTGCCGCGATCCCGCTCGGGGGTTATGTCAAACTTCTCGACGAGCGCGAAGGGCCGGTGCCGGCCGCAGGATCTTGGCGCGCTCCTTCACGCGCAAGCCCCCGTGGCAACGCATCGTCGTGCTGCTCGCGGGCCCGGGCTTCAACATCCTGTTTGCGATCCTCGTGCTGTGGGGCATGTTCTGGGCCAACGGCGAGACTGAAATCCGGCCGCTCGTCGGTGATGTCGTCACCGGCTCGGTCGCGGACGCGCGCCGGGCTGCGCTCGGGTGACGAGATCACCGCCATCAATGGCACGGCGGTGGCCGGCCAGCGCGATGTGGTATTTGGCCTGCTCGATGCCATGAGCGGGCAAGGCCAAGCGGTGCTCGCCGTGCGCTCAGCGTCCGGCGCTGCGCACGCCGCGACGCTCGCGGTGACAGATTCCGCCGAGCGCCGCCGCCTCACCGAGCCCTCGGAGCTGTTCAAAGGCCTCGGCTTTGAATTCTGGGAGCCGACCGTGCCGGCAGTGCTCGGCAAAGTGATTGCGCCGACGGGCCCGCGGCGCGCGCCGGTCTTAAACCGGGCGATGAGATCACCGCCATCAATGGCGAGCCAGTACGCAATTTTCGTGACGTGATCGCGCGCGTCGCCGGCCGCCCGGGCGAGTCCATCACCGTCACCTACCAGCGCGACGGCGCACGAGTACGACACCCGCGTCAATGTCGCGAGCGAGCGCGTAGATGGGCGTCTGCGTCGGCCGCATCCGCGTGATGACCGCCTCCGCGGTGAAGATTCCCGACTCGCTCTTGCGCCATACCGATCTGGGGCCGCTGGCCGCCCTGGGCCGCGCGGCGACGGAAGCGGAAAACATGACCGTGCTGCAGGCGCGGCTTTTCTGGCGCATGCTCCTCGGCCAGGTTTCGCTCAAGAATTTGAGCGGCCCGCTGAGCATCGCCGAGTACGCGGGCGATTCGGCGCAGGCGGGTTTTGCGCCGTTTCTCGGCTTCCTGGTGCTGATCTCACTCAGCTTGGGTTTTCTCAATCTTCTGCCGGTGCCGATTCTCGACGGCGGACAGATCGTCTTTCAGCTGGCGGAGTGGTTCAAGGGCAGGCCGCTGTCGGAGCGCACGCAGATGCTCGGCCAGCAGGTGGGGATCGCGCTGTTGGTCGTGCTCATGGGCGTTGCGCTTTTCAATGACATTGCGCGGCAGCTCAATTAACGCGTGCAGCGCAGATAGGGCTGACTTCGCGTATGATGAGCGCCCGACAGCCGCAGGCATTTGCATGCCTGTGATCCATTTTTTAAGAGGTAAGTGTGCCGTGAAGGGCGTTGTCAGTTCATTGATTTTTGGCTTGAGCGCGGCCGTGCTCGCGGCCACCGCGCCGGCAGCGTCGGTGGAGATGAAGATTGCGGTCGTCGACTATGGAAAGCTGATGGAGGAGTCGCCCCAGGCGAAAGCAGTCTCCGATGCGCTCAGGAACGAGTTCACACCGCGCCAGCGCGATCTGCAGGCGCAGCAGGCGTCAGTCAAGACGAAGGAGGATCGTCTGCAGAAGGACGCGCGCGACCATGACCCCGGATCAGCGCGCGCGCGCCGACAAGGACCTGCGCGATGGTGCACGCGACTTCGCCCGCAAGCAAAGCGAGCTGCAGGATGACTTCAACGCGCGCAAGAACGAGGAGATGTCGCGACTGCAGCGCATCTTGATTGAAGAGGTGCGCACCTATGCCAAGGCGCAGGGATTTGATCTCGTGATCGCCGATGGCGTCATCTATTCCACGCCCACGCTGGACATCACGCCGCAGATTCTCTCCGCTCTGCAGGCCCATTCATCCAAGGGTGGTGCTGCGGGCGGAGCGACGAGCGCGCCGGCCTCTGCGACGGCCCCGGCGACGAGTCCCAAGCCAGCGAGCAAGTAAGGGCGGCGCGTTTGGGTCGCGCCGCGCCGGGAGTGCCCTGATGTCCGTGTCGCTCGGGGAACTGGCGGTGCGCTTCGGCTGTGAGCTGCGCGGTGATCCGGATACGCAGGATTGATGGCGTCGCCCCGCTCGGCGCGGCACGCGCGCAGGCGCTCTCCTTTCTCGCCAATCCGCGCTACTTGCGGGCGCTCGCGACGACACGCGCCTCCGCGGTCATCGTGGATAGCGCCGCGGCCGCCGCGAGCCCGGTGCCGTGTCTCGTCAGCGATAATCCGTATGCGACGTATGCGCGCATCGCCGCGCACCTTTTCCCGCCGCCGCCGCTGACGCCGGGCATTCATTCGAGCGCAGTTGTCGATCGCGCGGCGCGTATCGATCCCACGGCGCACGTGGGTGCGTGCGCGGTCATTGAAGGCGGTGCGCAGATCGGCGCGCGCTCCTACATTGGCCCGCACTGCCTGGTGGCGGCCGGGGTTAGCGTCGGCGAGGACGTGCGGCTCGTCGCCCATGTGTGCCTCCTCGAGCGCGTGACCTTGGGATCCCGGATCGTCATCCATCCGGGCGCGGTGCTCGGCGCCGACGGCTTTGGCTTTGCCCCCGATCGGGGCGTGTTCGTGAAGGTCCCACAGTTGGGCGGCGTGCGTATCCATGATGATGTGGAGATCGGCGCCAACACCACGATCGATCGCGGCGCGCTCGGCGATACCGTCGTCGAGGAGGGCGTGAAGCTCGATAACCTGATTCAGATCGCGCATAACGCCCGCATCGGCGCGCATACGGTGATTGCCGCGAGCACCGGCGTGTCAGGCAGTGTGACCATCGGCCGACGCTGCATGATCGGCGGCGCAGTTGGTTTTGCCGGCCACATCTCGATTTGCGACGACGTCAGCATTGCCGGGTATTCTGTGATCACGCATACCATCAAGCGCCCCGGCGTATACTCTGGCCTCATTCCGTCGGAGGAGATCAGCACCTGGCGGCGGATCGTCGCGCGCTTGAAGCGCATTGAATTATTGGCCGCGCGCGTCGCAGCGGTCGAGCGGAAATTGAACATGCGGGCGAGTGCCGCCCAGAGCGAAGACGATGAGTGAATCGGTCCAACTCGACATTGTAAAAATCATGGAGCGCTTGCCGCACCGCTATCCGCTGTTGCTCGTCGACCGCGTTCTGGAGTGCCGCCCGGGCGAGAGCATCCGCGCTTTGAAGAACGTGACCTACAATGAACCGTTCTTCCCGGGGCACTTTCCGGCGCGCCCGGTGATGCCCGGCGTGATGATCATCGAGGCGCTGGCGCAGGTGACCGGGATTCTCACCTTCGTCACCTCCGGCATCATTCCCGATGCCAACACCCGCTTCTATTTTGTTGGCATCGACAATGCACGCTTTCGCAAGCCGGTCGAGCCCGGCGATCAGCTGCTCTTGAATGCGCAGTTCGAGCGCAGCTTCAAAGGCATCTGGCGTTTCTCGACCGTCGCGCTCGTCGGCGAGAACGAGGTCGCGCACGCAGACGTCATGGTGACTCCGGAGGCCGGCAAGTGAGCCGGCCGGCCGGCAACCAGACCATCGATCTGCGCAAGGATGCGCCCATTGACCCCCGCGCGATTGTCTCCCCGAAGGCGGAGCTCGCGCCGAATGTGACCATCGGCCCCTACGCCATCATCGATGCGGATGTCAGCATCGGTGCGGGCAGCGTTATCGGGCCGCATGCGGTCATCAACGGACCGACGCGCATCGGCGCGGGCAATCGCATCTTCCAGTTCGCCTCCATCGGCAGTGATCCGCAGGACAAGAAATACCGCGGCGAGCGTTCCTACCTTGAAATCGGCGATCAGAACGTGTTCCGCGAGTTCTGCACCGTCAATCGCGGTACCGCCAACGACCAGGGCGTCACCCGCATCGGCAGTCACAATCTGCTCATGGCATATACGCATGTGGCGCATGACTGCGTGCTGGGCGATCACATCGTGATGGCCAATTGCGCAACCCTGGCCGGCCACGTGCGGCTCGGCGACTGGGTGCACATGGGGGGGCTGTCAGCCGCGCACCAGTTCTCCAAGATCGGCGCGCACGCCTTCATCGCCAACAACACCGCCGTGACGCGCGATGTGCCGCCGTACGTTCTGGCGGTCGGGCAGCCCGCGCAGCCTCACTCGGTCAACGTCGAGGGCATGCGGCGCCGCGGTTTCACGGCCGCGCAGATTCGCAACGTGCGCAACGCCTTCCGCATCCTGTATCAGTCGGACCTGAAGCTTGCCGAGGCGGTCGAGCGGCTGCAGGAGCTTGCCGCCGACGCGCCTGAGGTGCGCATCTTCGTTGACTTCATCGGGACCTCGACGCGCAGCCTGGTCAGATGAGCGCGGCCGCCGGCGCCACGCTGCGCATCGGCCTCGTGGCGGGGGAGTCTTCCGGAGACCAGCTGGGAGCGGCGCTGATTGAGGCGTTGCGCGTGCGCGTGCCACAGATCGAGTGCTTCGGGGTCGCGGGTCCGAAGATGGTGGCTGCTGGCTGCGACCGCGTGGGCGAGTGCCGAGGAGCTTGCGGTGCTTGGACTTGCCGAGGTGCTGCATCATCTGCCGCGGCTGCTGCGCCTGCGGCGCATGCTGGTGGCGCGCTTCAGCGCCGCACGTCCCCAAGTTTTCGTCGGCATCGATTCGCCGGAATTCAATCTCGGCCTCGCGGCGCGTCTGAAGGCGCGCGGGCTGCGCACCGTACAGTACGTAAGTCCGCAGGTGTGGGCCTGGCGGCAGGGGCGCGTGCGCACCATCGGGCGCGCCTGCGATCTGGTGCTGTGTTTGCTGCCCTTTGAGAAGGAGTTCTTCCTGCAACACGGCGTGCGGGCTGAGTTTGTCGGCCATCCGCTCGCCGATCAGATCCCGTTGCAGGTGGATCGCGCGGCGGCGCGGCGCGCGTTGCAGATCCCCTCTGCTGCGCTCCTCATCGCGCTACTGCCGGGCAGTCGTCGCAGCGAAGTGCAGCGACTCGGGGCGGACATTGCCGGTGCCGCCGCCTGGATTGCATCCCGACGCGCCGGGGCGCAATTCATTGCCCCCATGGCAACCCGCGCGGTTCGCGAGGTATTTGAGCGCCAGGCCGCGCTGGCATTGCCGTCGATTCGTCTGATCGATGGCGGCGCGCGCGCGGCGCTCGCTGCCTGCGACGCCGCGATCGTCACCTCCGGGACCGCGACTCTTGAGACCTTGCTATCGCAGCGCCCGATGGTGGTGGCCTACCGTTTTTCCGCCGCCACCGTGTGGATTGCACGCACGCTGCGCCTGATGAAGGCGCCTTTCATGTCGCTGCCCAACCTGCTCGCCGGGCGCACTTTGGTGCCGGAGCTGTTTCAGGAGGAGGTGACGGCGGCAGCGCTCGGTGAGGCGTTGCTGCGCGAGCTTGACTCGCCCGAGGGAGCCGCGCGGAGCCGCCGAGTTTCGCCGTATCCACGCGGAGCTGCGGTGCGGCGGGGCGGCGCACGCCGCAGCGGCGATCCTCGAATGCGCGGGCTGGGTTGCCTGATGCGCCCCGTGCCGCAAGCGCGCGGTGCGCGCATTGCCGGCGTCGACGAGGCGGGGCGCGGTCCGCTCGCCGGGCCCGTCGTGGCCGCAGCGGTGATCCTCAACTCGCGCCGCCCGATCTTTGGCCTTGCGGATTCGAAGACCCTACCGCGCGCAGAACGCACCCGGCTCGCCTGCCTCATCCGCAGCCGCGCGCTCGCCTGGGGCGTCGGCTGGTCCGATTCGGAGGAGATCGACAGCCTCAACATCCTGCACGCATCCATGCTCGCCATGCGGCGCGCGCTGCTCTGCCTGCCGCTTTGCCCGACGCATGTGCTGGTGGATGGCGACTATCCGCCGCGCGTCGCGGACCTCCTCGTCGGCTGCACGGTCGAGACCATCATCGATGGCGATGCCAAGGTGGATGCCATCAGCGCCGCTTCGATCCTGGCGAAGACCTGCCGCGATGCGCTCATGGAGCGCATGGATGCGCACTATCCGGGCTTTGACCTGGCAGTTCACAAAGGTTACGCAACCCCTGAGCACCTGGCAGCCCTGAAACTTCGCCCACCGACGCCGCTGCACCGCCGCTCCTTCGAGCCGGTGCGCGAGGCGCTCGCGGCGCTATTATTGACGCCATGAACTGCGGCTTCGTCCATCTGCGCTTGCACACGGAGTATTCGCTCGTCGATAGCGTCGTGCGTGTGCCGGAGCTGGTCGAAGCGGTGCTCGCCGCCGAGATCCCGGCGGTGGCGCTCACCGACCAGATGAATCTCTTTGCGATGGTGAAGCTGTACCGCGCGGCGCTCGAGCGCGGCATCAAGCCCATCGTCGGCGTCGACTTGCTGATACGCGAGGCCGGTGAGCGCGCCGCGCCGTCACGCCTGACGCTCTTGTGCCAATCCGAAGCCGGCTATCGTAATGTCACCCGGCTCTTGAGCCGCGCGTATCTCGAGGGCCAGCAGCGCGGCATTGCGCTCGTCGATCGACGCTGGCTCTCGAGCGAGGCGCTGGGCGGACTCATTGCGCTCTCCGGCGCAGCCGAGGGGGATGTGGGCCGCGCTTTGCTGAACGCCAATGCGAGCGAGGCCGAGCGCGCCTGCGAGTTCTGGCGCGCGCTCTTTCCGGATCGCTTCTACCTCGAGTTGCAACGCGTCGGCCGGCCTCGGGAGGAGGAGTACATCGCCGCGGCCGTCGCGTTCGCCGCGCAGGCCTCGTTGCCCGTGGTCGCCACCAATGATGTGCGCTTTCTTAACCCCGGGGATTTCGAGGCGCACGAAGCGCGCGTGTGCATCCATGAGGGCTCGCTGCTCGCCGACAGTGCGCGCGTGCGCCGCTATACCGCGCAGCAGTACCTGCGCACGCCGCGCGAGATGGCCGTGCTGTTTGCCGATGTTCCCGAGGCGCTCGCCAATACGGTGGAGATCGCGCGGCGCGCGAGTCTTGTGCTGCGGCTGGGCGAGATGCACATGCCGCAGTTTCCCGTGCCGGATGGCCGGAGCGATGCGGACTTCCTGCGCGCGGAAGCCGCCCGCGGTCTGGCAAGCCGCCTTGCGAGCGAGCGCAATCCCGAGCGCCGCGAGCGGCGCGCGGCGCGCCTGGCTAGCGAACTTGACGTCATCTGTCAGATGGGGTTCGCGGGCTATTTTCTCATCGTCGCGGACTTCATCCGCTGGGCGCGTGAGAACGCCGTGCCGGTGGGGCCGGGGCGCGGCTCGGGTGCCGGTTCGCTGGTCGCCTACTGCCTCGGCATCACGGATCTTGATCCGCTGGATTACGACCTGCTGTTCGAGAGGTTTCTGAATCCGGAACGCGTGTCGATGCCCGACTTCGACGTCGACTTCTGCATGGCCGGGCGTGATCGCGTCATTGATTACGTCGCCAACAAGTACGGCCGCGACCGTGTTTCGCAGATCATCACCTACGGTACGCTCGCGGCCAAGGCGGTGGTGCGCGACGTCGGCCGCGTGCTCGGCATGAGCTACGGCTTCGTCGACCGCATCGCCAAGCTCGTGCCCTTTGAACTCGGCATCACGCTCGCCGACGCGCTCGCGAAGGAGCCCGAGCTTGCGCGGCTCTATCAGGCCGAAGACGAGGTGCGCAATCTCATTGACCTTGCGCGCTCACTCGAGGGCCTGACGCGCAACGCCGGCACGCACGCGGGCGGCGTCGTCATCGCGCCCTCGCCGCTCACCGATTTCACGCCGCTTTACTGCGAGGAGGGCGCCCTCAGCGTCGTCACGCAGTTCGACAAGGACGATGTGGAGGCGACCGGGCTCGTCAAGTTCGACTTCCTTGGCCTGCGCACGCTCACGGTCATTGATCGCACCGTGCGCACCATCAATCCGGTGCGGGCGGTGTGCGGCGAGCCGCCGCTCGACATCAACGTGCTGCCGATGAACGACGTCGCCACCTACGCGCTCATCAAGTCGTGTCGCACGACGGCGGTGTTTCAGCTCGAGTCGCGCGGCATCAAGGATCTCATACGCCGCCTGCAGCCCGATCGCTTCGAGGACATCGTCGCGCTGGTTGCGCTGTTTCGCCCGGGGCCATTGCAGTCGGGCATGGTCGATGACTTCATCGAGCGCAAGCACGCGCCCGCCAACACCCCCATCGACTACCTGCACCCGAACCTGAAGGCCGTGCTGGCGCCCACCTATGGCGTCATCCTCTATCAGGAACAGGTCATGCAGATCGCGCAGGTGCTCGCCGGCTATACGCTCGGCGGCGCGGACCTGCTGCGCCGCGCCATGGGCAAGAAGAACGCCCACGAGATGGCGCAGCAGCGCTCGGTTTTCGTGGAGGGCGCGGTCGCGCGCGGCGTCGAGCGTTCGCGTGCCGTCTATATCTTTGATCTCATGGAGAAGTTCGCAGGCTACGGCTTCAACAAGTCGCATTCGGCAGCCTACGCGCTGCTTGCCTACCAGACTGCATTCCTGAAGGCGCACTATCCGGCGGCCTTCATGGCCGCGGTGCTGACCGCCGACATGGATCGCACCGAAAAGGTCGTCTATCTCATCCAGGAGTGCAAGGCGCTCGGCATCACGGTGCAGCCGCCGGATCTCAACGCCTCGGTCTACGAGTTCACCGTCGGTGATGAGCGCAGCATCCGCTACGGGTTGGGTGCGGTGCGCGGCGTCGGCGAGGCCGCGGTAAGCGCGCATCGTCGCCGAGCGCAGCGCGCGCGGGGTCTTTACCGAGCCTGGAGGATCTGTGCCGGCGCCTTGACCTGCAGAAGGCGAACCGCCGGGTGCTCGAAGCGCTCATCAAATCCGGCAGCCTCGATGGCTTCGCCGTCAATCGCGCTGTGCTCATGCGCGACCTTGGGGCTGCCATGCAGCGCGGTGATCAAAGCGCGCGCGCCCTCGAAGCCGGTCAAGTTGATCTCTTTGGCCTCGCGGCCGAGGAGCGCAAGAGCGCCGTGGCGCCTGTCGGGCCGGCGGCGGCCGCGCCTGACTGGAGCGAGGCGCAGCGTCTGGCAGGCGAGCGCGAGACTCTCGGCCTTTATTTGACCGGCCATCCAATCGAGCGCGTCGAAGCGCTGTCTGGCGCACTTCGTGTCGCATCGTATCGGCGACCTCGTGGCCGAGCGGCCGGTGGCGCACGGCGCGCGCGCCTTCGGGGCAGGACGCGCGGTCACCGTCGCCGGTCTCATTGACGAGATCCGCAGACGTGGCGCGCGCGTCAGCATGAATCTGGATGATCGCTCCGGCAGGATCGAGGTGGCGCTGTTTGATGAGGTGCTGCAGCGCTATCGTGCACTCATCGTGAAGGATGCCCTGGTGCTCGTGGAGGGGTCGCTGCGCTTTGATGAGTTCGCCGACGGCTGGCGCATGGCGGCGCGGCGCATCAGCGACCTTGACGAGGCGCTCGCTGCGCAAGCACGCCGCATCGTTGTCAAATGGCCGCTAGCGCTGCCCGCCGCGGCGTTCGATGAGCTGTCGCAGATTCTGACGCGCCATCGACCCGGACCCTGCCCCGTTACCATCGAGTACCGCACGCCAAGCGCCGCGTGCGCGCTGACGCTCGGCGCGGAATGGAACGTGCGTCCGGCGCGTGAGCTGCTGCTCGCGCTCGAGGAGCTCGCGGGCCGCGATGGCGTCGAGCTGCGCTGCGCAGCGCCGCCGCCGCCGCTAGCCGCCGACAACCTTGCAGACGCCGCGCGGCGCCCGTAACCTGCCCATCCCTCCTCCCTGCAATAGCCCGCGCCAATGGCCGTCGCGTTTCTCGACTTTGAACAGCCGATCGCCGAGCTCGAAGCGAAGATCGAAGAGCTCAAGCACATCAGTTCGGATGATTCCGAAGTCAACATCCGCGAGGAGATCAACCGTCTGCAGGCGAAGAGTCGGCAGCTCACCACCCACATCTTTGCCAATCTCACGCCCTGGCAAATTACCCAGCTTGCGCGCCACCCGCACCGTCCCTACACGCTCGACTATGTGAATCTCATATGCCGCGAGTTTCAGGAGCTGCACGGCGATCGCATGTTTGGCGATGACCTGGCGATCGTCGGCGGCCTGGCGCGCCTCGACGGTCACGCCGTGATGGTACTCGGCCATCAGAAGGGGCGCGATACCAAGGAGCGCGTGCGGCGCAACTACGGCATGCCCAAGCCCGAGGGCTATCGCAAGGCGCTGCGCCTCATGCGCCTCGCCGAGCGCTTTGGGCTGCCGCTCATCACCTTTATTGACACGCCGGGGGCGTATCCGGGCGTTGGCTCGGAGGAGCGCGGCCAGAGCGAGGCGATCGCGCGCAATCTCTTTGAGATGTCGGTGCTGCGCATTCCGATCATCAGCGTCGTCATCGGCGAGGGCGGCTCGGGTGGTGCGCTGGCGATCGGCGTGTGCGATCGGCTGCTCATGCTTCAGTACAGCACCTATTCGGTCATCACTCCGGAGGGCTGCGCGTCGATTCTGTGGAAAAGCGCCGAGAAGAAAGAAGCGGCGGCGGAGGCCATGGGGCTTACCGCGAAGCGCCTCGAGCAGCTCGGACTCATCGACGAGGTGCTCGAAGAGCCGCTCGGCGGTGCGCATCGCGACCCGGTGCAGATGTCCGAGACCCTGAAGGCGGCGCTGCTGCGCCATCTTACGGCGCTGGAAAAGATCGACCGGGAGGAACTGCGGGCCGCGCGCGGCGCCAAGATCGCCGCCTTTGGTGTGTATTCCGCAGCGGACGCGTGAGCGGCACATGAAGGCCGCACCCTTTGGTCCGCGATGGTTGCGCGCGCACCTCGCGCAGCTCCTGCCCGAATTTCCCGACGTCGCGTTGTGCGTGGCTTTCAGCGGCGGAGTCGATTCAACCGCATTGCTCGCGGCGCTCGCGCGCGGGCTGCCCGCCCGAGCGCGCCTGCGGGCAGCTGCACGTCAATCACGGGCTGCACGCCGGGGCCGACGCTGCGAGCGCGCATTGTCGGCGCATTGCGCGGCGCCTCGCCGTGCCGATTCAAGGCGCTGCGCATCCGCGTGCCACGTGCCCGCGGCGAATCCCTGGAGGCACGGGCGCGCGCGGCACGCTACGCGGCACTCGCCGCGCGAGCTGCGCGCGGGCGAGGTGCTGCTGACCGGCGCATCACATCGATGATCAACTTGAGACCGTGTTGCTGCAGCTGCTGCGCGGCGCTGGCCCTGCAGGAATCGCCGCCATGCCGCCGCTCACGCGCTTGGGGGCAGGCTGGCACGCGCGTCCGCTGCTCGCGCGCTCGCGTGTCGAGCTTGCAGAGCTGGGTGCGCCGGCGCGCTCTCGCCTGGGTCGAGGATGCAATGAACGCGGACGAGCGTCTCGATCGCAACTATCTGCGCCGCCAGGTGCTGCCGCGGGTGCGCGCGCACTGGCCGGGCGCGCGCGACTGCGGTCGCGCGCAGCGCCCGCCACGCGGCACAGGCGCAGCGCCTGCTCGTCGAGCTCGGCGCGCGCGGATCGTGCGCGCTGCGCCGATGGCGCGGCGCTTTCGGTCACGGCACTGCGCGCGCTCGGCAGCGAGCGGCGCGCCAATGCGCTGCGCGTGTGGATCGATGCTCAGGATCTGCCGCTGCCGGATGCGCGGCGCCTCGCCGAGCTTGCAGGGCCGCTGCTTGCGGCGCGCGCCGATGCCAATCCCGCAGGTCGCTTGGGCGGGCGTGGTCGCGCGCCGCCATGCCGATCGGCTTGCGATCGAGCCACGCAGCGCGGCGATCGCCGCCGCGCGCAGCTGCTGTGGTCGTGGCGCAGTCGCGCGCGAACTTGCGCTGCCGCGCGGGCTTGGCCGACTTGCGCTCGAAGCGCGATGTCGCATGGCCCGATCGATCTTGCGCGTCTGCCGCAGCAGCTCGACCGTGCGCTGGCGCTCGGGCGGCGAGCGGCTGCGCCGCGCGCCGGCGGCCCGCAGGCGTACCTTGAAGAGCGCTGCTGCAGGAGGCGCGTGTCGCGCCGGCCGAGCGCGCCCGTTTGCCGCTGCTCTTCGCGCGCATGCGACTTATTGCCGTCGCCGATCGCTGGAGCGATGCGTCGTATTCAGCCGCAGCGGCATTCGCACGCGCGCGCGCGCATCGTGTGGCGACGCGCGTGAAGATCTTTGCCGTGCGCTCACTATTTTGCTAGTCTGCCCGTCCGTCGTACAGGCAGCCGCGCGGCTGCGGTTTTTCTCGACGGGACTCCATGTCGCGATTTGTTTTCGTCACCGGTGGCGTTGTTTCCTCATTGGGGAAGGGCATCGCTGCGGCCTCGCTCGGCGCCATTCTGGAGGCGCGCGGGTTGAAGGTCGCGATGGTCAAGCTCGATCCCTACATCAATGTGGATCCGGGGACCATGAGCCCGTTTCAGCACGGCGAAGTGTTCGTCACGCAGGACGGCACCGAGACGGATCTTGACCTCGGGCACTACGAGCGCTTCGTGCGCACGACTACCGGGCGCAACAGCAATTTCACCACCGGCCGCATCTACGAGCGCGTCATCGCCAAGGAGCGCCGCGGTGACTATCTTGGCGCAACCGTGCAGGTCATCCCGCACATTACCGACGAGATCAAACGCAGCGTGCAGCTCGGCGCCGGCGGCGCGGATGTGTGCATGGTGGAGATCGGCGGCACGGTGGGTGACATCGAGTCGCTGCCGTTCTTGAGGCGATCCGCCAGCTCGGCATCGAGCTCGGGCGCAGCAACTGCGTCTACATGCATCTCACGCTCGTGCCCGTCGTCGGCGGCTCCGGCGAGATCAAGACCAAGCCGACGCAGCACTCCGTCAAGGAGCTGCGCGGCATCGGCATCCAGCCGGACGTGCTGCTGTGCCGCTGCAAGCATGCGCTGCCCGAGGAGCAGCGCCGCAAGATCGCGCTCTTCACCAGCGTGGAGGAGCGTGCCGTCATATCGGCGGTCGACGCCGACGACATCTACCAGATTCCGATCCTGCTGCACGAGCAGGGACTTGACGACATCGTCACCGACAAGCTGCGCCTGCAGGTGCCGGCGACCGACCTGCCCGAGTGGCGCCACGTGGTGAGTGCCAAGGCGAATACCGACGGGCGCGTTGACATCGCCATGGTCGGCAAGTACGTGCAGATCCGCGACTCTTACATCTCGCTCAACGAGGCGCTGATGCACGCGGGCTTAAAGTCGCGCACGCGCGTCAACATCCATTACATCGAGTCGACGGATCTGGAGAAGGAGGGCGTGCGGGCGCTCGCCGGCATGGATGCGATGCTCGTGCCGGGCGGCTTCGGCGAGCGTGGCGTCGAGGGCAAGATTCAGGCGGTGCGCTACGCGCGCGAGCAGGGCATTCCGTACCTCGGGATTTGCCTGGGGATGCAGATGGCGGTGATCGAATTCGGCGCGGCATGTGCTCGGGCTTGAGGAGGCGAACAGCACCGAGATGAATCGCGCCACCCCGCATCCGGTGATCGCGCTCATCACCGAATGGCAGGACGCCGCACGCGGCGCGCAGCAGCGCGACGAAACGAGCCGACAAGGGCGGCAGCATGCGACTCGGCGCGCAGGAGGTGCTGCTCGGCGCGGGCACGCGGGCGCGCGAGATCTATAACAAGGATGTGGTGATGGAGCGCCACCGCCATCGCTACGAGTTCAATAACAACTATCTCGAGCGCTTCAGCCGCGCCGGCATGCGCCTGTCGGGCTTCTCGCGCGACGGTCTCGTTGAGATCATCGAGCTGCCCGATCATCCCTGGTTCGTGGCGACGCAGTTCCATCCCGGAGTTCATGTCCACGCCGCGTGACGGGCATCCGCTCTTCACCGGCTTCATTCGCGCGGCGCGCACGCAACGCGCTGCGCAGCTGCCGCAAGCCGCAGGAGCATGAAGCTCGCCGGGCAGGACGTAGGCTCCGACCGGCCGTTCTTTCTGATCGCCGGGCCGTGCGTGATCGAAAGTCCGGCGCTCACGCAGGACATTGCCGGCCGGCTTGCCGAGATCACCGCGCGCCTGCAGATCGCCTTCGTCTTCAAGGCCTCCTTCGACAAGGCGAATCGCTCCTCGGCAGCAAGCTTTCGCGGCTCGGGCATCGCGGCGGGCCTCAAAGTGCTCGACGGATGTGCGCCGCGCGATCAAGGTGCCGGTGCTCACCGACGTGCACGAGGACACGCCGCTCGCGGAAGTTGCCGCGGTCGTCGATGTGCTGCAGACGCCGGCGTTTTTATGCCGGCAGACGAACTTCATCATCAATGCCGCAAGCCAGGGCAAGCCGGTGAACATCAAGAAAGGCCAGTTCCTCTCGCCGGCGGAGATGCAGAACGTCGTCGACAAGGCGCGCTCCACCGGCAACGACGCCATCATGGTGTGCGAGCGCGGCTTCACCTTCGGCTACAACAATCTGGTCTCCGACATGCGCTCGCTCGCCATCATGCGCGCGACCGGCTGTCCGGTGGTATTTGATGCCACCCATTCGGTGCAGCTGCCCGGAGGGCAGGGTCATGCCTCGGGCGGCCAGCGCGAATTCGTGCCGCGTGCTCGCGCGCGCGGCGGTGGCAGCCGGGATCGCTGGGATATTCATGGAGACCCATCCGGAGCCGGCCAAGGCGCTCTCCGATGGTCCGAACGCCTGGCCGCTCGCGCGTATGGAGTCGCTCCTCGACGACGCTCAAGGAGCTCGACCGCGCGGTGAAGTCGCAACCCTTTGAGGAATCGCTGTTATGAGCCGAATTGCCGGCATTCGCGGTCGCGAGATTGTCGACTCGCGCGGTAATCCCACCGTCGAGGCGGAGGTGCTGCTCGAGTCGGGCGTCATGGGCCGCGCGGCGGTACCGTCGGGCGCCTCCACCGGTTCGCGCGAAGCGGTGGAGCTGCGCGATGGGGATGCGCGAGCGCTATCAGGGCAAGGGCGTGCTCAAGGCGGTGGCGACACATCAACACCGTGCTCGCCGCCGGCGCTTGCGGGCCACGAGGTGCGCGATCAGGCGGGCATCGATCAAAAACTGATCGACGCTTGATGGCACCGACAACAAAGCGCGACTCGGCGCGAACGCGCTGCTCGCCGTATCGCTCGCCGCGGCGCACGCCGCGGCGCGCGATGCCAAGCAGCCGCTGCACATCTACCTTGCGCAGCACCTGCTCGGCGGTCGCGAAGCCGCTGATGCCCGTGCCGCAGATGAATATCGTCAACGGCGGCGCGCACGCCAACAACAGCCTCGACATCCAGGAGTTCATGATTCTGCCCGTGGGCGCGCCGAGCTTCAGCGAGGCTCTGCGCTACGGCGCCGAGATGTTCCATACGCTGAAGAAGATCCTCGCGGGGCGCGGGCTTGCCACGGCAGTGGGCGATGAGGGCGGCTTTGCGCCCGACCTCGCCTCGAACGAGGCGGCCTTGAGCGTCATTCTTCAGGCCATCGAGCAAGGCGGGCTACAAGGCGGGCAGCGACATCTGCCTCGGGCTTGATGTGGCAAGCTCCGAGCTCTTCAAGGACAGGTGAGTACGAGCTCGAATCGGAGAAGCGGCGCTTCAGTGCCGCCGAGTTCACGCGCTACCTTGCTGCGCTCGCCGCGAAGTACCCCATCATCACGATCGAGGATGGGATGAGCGAGGATGACTGGCAGCGGCTGGGACCTTCTTACGCGCGAGCTCGGCAAGCGCGTGCAGCTCGTCGGCGATGACCTGTTCGTCACCAACACCAAAATATTGAAGCGCGGCATCGATGAGCACATTGCCAATGCCATTCTCATCAAGCCCAACCAGATCGGCACGCTCACCGAGACGCTGGCGGCCATCGACATGGCCGAGCGCGCCCACTACAAGTCGGTGATCTCGCACCGCTCCGGCGAAACCGAGGACACGACGATCGCCGACATCGCCGTGGCGAGCGCCGCGACGCAGATCAAGACGGGCTCGCTGTCGCGCTCCGATCGCATGGCCAAGTACAACCAGTTGCTGCGCATCGAAGCCGAGCTTGGCGCAGTGCGCTACGCGGGGCGCGACGCGTTCCCCGTCAAGTGCTAGGCTGCGCCCCGTGAAATGGCTCGCCGCGGCTTTGTTCGGCGTCCTCGCGCTGCTGCAGTACCGGTTGTGGCTCTCGGCAAGCGGCGTGCAGGAGCTTGCGCGGCTGGAGAGCGCGGTCGCCCAGCAGAGTGGCGAGGACGAGCGCCTTGCGGAGCGCAACCGCCAGCTCGCCGCCGAAGTGCGCGATTTGAAGAGCGGCTTCGGTGCGCTCGAGGAGCGCGCGCGCAGCGATCTGGGAATGATTGCCAACAACGAGACCTTCTACCAGGTCGTGCCGACGCACCCCGAGGCCGAGAGCAGGGCGCCGACGCGAACCGCGTCGCGGTGAGGCGAGCTTCCGAGCAGGCCGCACTGCGCTACTGGCTCGTCATGCCGGCGGCGGGCAGCGCGCGACGCTTCGGCCATCCGATTCCCAAGCAATATGCGCCGCTTTGCGGCCGCACCGTGATCGAGTGGGCGCTCGCGCCGTTCCTTGCCGATCCGCGCTGCGCCGGGGTGGTCGTGGCGATCGCCGTCGCCGATAGCTACTGGCCACGCATCGCGGTGCGCCTGCCGGCCGTCGAAGTCGCGCCGGGCGGCACCGAAAGAAGTGATTCGGTGCGCAGCGCGCTGCGCGCGCTCGCCTTGCGTGCGCGTGCTGAGGACTGGGTGCTGGTGCACGATGCGGCACGGCCGTGCCTCTCCGCCCTCGACCGCGATCGGCTGCTGCAGCAACTGGCGGACCACGCCGTCGGCGGCCTGCTGGCGACGCCCGCGGCGGATACCTTGAAGCGCGCCTCGGCCGATCAACACGTGGCGAGTACGCTTGAGCGCACCGACCTGTGGCGCGCGCTGACGCCGCAGATGTTTCGTTACGGCCGCCTGTGCAGCGCGCTCGATGCGGCCAAGGCGGCGAGCCGCTCTCCGAGTGATGAGTCCCAGGCGTTTGAGTGGCTGGGTGAGCTGCCGCGGCTCGTGGAAGGCTCGGCGGCCAATCTCAAAGTGACCAACCTCTCCGACCTGGCGCTCGCCGAGGCGCTGCTCGGCGCGCGCAGGCACTCGGCATGAGAACCGGCAGCGGCTTTGATGTGCATGCCTTCGGGCCGGGGTCCTTCGTCATGCTGGGCGGCGTGCGCATTGCCCACGCGCGCGGGGTTATGGCCCACTCGGACGGCGATGTGATTCTGCATGCGCTCTGCGATGCGCTGCTCGGTGCCGCCGGCCTCGGGGACATCGGCGAGCATTTTGCCAATCACGATCCGCAATGGCGCGGCGCCGACAGCTCCCGGTTCGTGCACCTGGTACTGGGCATGCTCGCCGAGCGGGACCTGGCGGTGGGCAATGTGGACATCACCGTGTTGGCCGAGGAGCCCAAGGTGGCACCGCATCGCGCGGCCATGCGCGCCCGTGTGGCCGAGCTTCTCAATATCGACGCCAGCCGCGTCAGCGTGAAGGCGACCACCACCGAGGGCTTGGGGTTTCTCGGTCGCGCTGAAGGTATCGCAGCGCAGGCCAGCGTGCTGCTCCTGGAGCGCGGCGATCCGGTCGCACCCTAGCGCGACAGCAGCACGTAAAGTGCGCCCGTGCCGCCGTCAACCGGCCGCGCGGAGACGTAGGCAACCACCGTGACAATCCGCGGCAACACCGCGCTCACCACATTTTTCAGAACGGGCCCGCGATTGCCCGAGCGCAGCCCCTTGCCATGCACGATGCGTACGCAGCGCATATCGCGCTCCAGAGCCTCTGCGAGGAATGTGGCAAGCGCAGCCTTGGCTTGGACCACGTTGAGGCCATGCAGATCAAACTCCGCTTCGACTCGATACAGCCCGCGGCGCAGATTACGCACCACCGCCGGCTGCACTCCCGGGCGGCGAAATACGAGCTCATCGCCCCCGGAGACGAGACCCTCGTCGATCGGGCCCTCGAGACTTTCCTGCAGCACCGCTTTGCGGTCGGCGCGCGCAAAGCGCGCGCGCGCCGGTGCGGACTTTTTTTTCTGCGGCAGCGCGCGCTTGCGCCCGAGGGGGGTGACGTCGCGCACCGCCGCACGGAACAGTTGCGCCTCTTCGTCGGATACCCGTTTCATGCTATCTCCGAGTCCATCCTTTTGAGTATATTGGCGCGCCGCGTCGTGCGCCCCAAGTTCCCACGCTTCCCGGTGAAAATATTGGGATTTATATACATGACTCCCGTGCGCGAGGATAAGTTGTGATCCTGACGTACCGCTACCGTTTGCTGCCGCTGAAGAGCCAGCACCGTGCATTGGAGCGGCTGTGCGGGGAGCAACGCGAGCTATACAACGCAGCGCTTGAGGAGCGCATCGATTGCTATCGCAAGACCGGCAAGACGCGCACCTACATCGACCAATGCAAGGCATTAACGCAGTGCCGACGCGAGATCTCTGGCATGGGCGAGCTGCCAGCGAACTTGCAGCGCTGGACGCTGAAGCGCCTGGACGATGCATTTCAGGGATTTTTCCGCCGCCTGAAGGCGCGTACTGGGAAGGCTGGCTTCCCCCGCTTTCGCGGCAGAGGACGATGGGAAGCGTTCGGCTTTGCTGAGTTCAGAGGTATTCGCTTCGACGGCAAGAGGCTGCGCTTCATCGGGATGCCCGGAGGCCTCAGAGTGCATTTACATCGCCCCCTGCCCGATGACGCAGACATCCGCTCGTGTGTGTTTCGTCGCGATGGCCGCGGATGGTGCGTGTGTCTGAACCTTGCGATAAAGACTGCGGCGAAGCGCGCGGTTGCCTCGGCGCTCGGGGTTGATCTCGGGCTCAAAGTGTTCGCCTATTGCAGCGACAACGTGGTGATCCCGAATCCGCGCATTGCACAGCGAGCCGAGACGGAGCTGCGCCGCCGGCAACGCGCGCTGGCCCGCTGCGAGCGAGGCAGTCATCGGCGCCATAAAGTGCGTGCGCAGGTCGCAAGAGTGCACCGCAAGATCACCGACGCACGCAACACTTGGCTTCATCAGCAATCAGCCGCGCTCGGCAGGCGAGCCCACCTGATCGCGGTAGAGGATTTGAACGTTGCGAACATGATTCGTCATCCGACCCTGGCACGTTCGATTGCGGATGCGTCATGGTCGCGGTTCATCTCGATGCTGGACTACAAAGTTGAAAAGACTGGTGGTCACCTCATTCGAGTCGATCCGAGAAATACCAGTCAGAAATGCTCAGGCTGTCGTGAACTGGTTCCAAAGTCGCTCGCCGTGCGCACGCATGCGTGTCCGTCCTGCGGCTTGGTCATCGACCGGGATCACAATGCGAGCTTGAACATTCTCCGCGCCGGGATTGGCGCGGGGGCGCTTAACGTGATCGGTTGGCGATGAGCGTGCGCCCGGAAACATGTGCTGATTCCCGCGAGGGAGTGAAGTACATGAATCCCAAAATTTTAATTAGCAACGACGACGGATACCGCTCCGATGGCATCCGTCGCCTGGCGGCGGCGCTTGCCGCACTGCCGGATGTGACGGTGACCGTCATGGCCCCCGAGCGCAATCGTAGCGGCGCCAGCAACTCGCTCACCCTCGATGTGCCGCTGCGCGTGACCCAGGCGGAGCCCGGGGTTTACTTTGTCGCCGGCACGCCGACCGATTGCGTGCACCTTGCGATTTCGGGCTTCTTCGATAGCGAGCACGATATCGTGGTGTCCGGAATCAACGACGGCGCGAACCTGGGCGATGATGTGCTCTATTCGGGCACCGTGGCGGCGGCCATCGAAGGTCGTTTTCTTGGACTGCCTGCGATCGCCATCTCACTGTGCACCTACGAGGGCAGTCACGCGCATTTTGACACCGCCGCCCAGGTCGCCACGCACCTCGTGCGTCGCCTGCTCACCAGTCCGCTCGATCGCGCCTTGATCCTGAACGTCAACGTGCCGGATCGGCCGTTCACCGAGCTTCTCGGCTTTCGCTCCACGCGTCTGGGCTTTCGCCATCGCTCCGAGCCCATCTTGCCGGCGCATGACCCGCGCGGTCGTCCCGTCTACTGGGTGGGCCCGGCGGGGCGCGAGCAGGATGCCGGACCCGGCACCGACTTCGACGCCGTGGCCCAAGGCTACGTCTCGGTGACGCCGCTGCAGATTGATCTCACGCGGCATGTGGCGCTGCAGCGCCTCGCGGGGTGGTTGGCGGATATCAATGTCTGATCTGCGCATCGCTGGCATTGGGATGACCTCGGCGCGCACGCGCGACCGGCTCGTGCAGCGTCTGCGCGATCAGGGCATCGCCAACCCCGCGGTGCTTGAGCGCATCCGCAACGTGCCGCGGCACATCTTCGTCGATGAAGCGCTCGGCAGCCGCGCCTATGAGGACACCGCATTGCCGATCGGCTTCGGGCAAACGATCTCGCAGCCGTACATCGTCGCGCGCATGACCGAGGCGCTGCTGGAGGGCGGCCCGCTTGGGCGCGTGCTCGAGATCGGCACCGGCTGCGGCTACCAGACCGCCGTGCTCGCGCCGCTCGTCACCTCGCTCTTCACCATCGAGCGCATCGGGCCGCTCATGGAGCGCGCGCGCGAGCGCATCAAGGAGCTCGGCATCCGCAACGCGCGCTTTCGCCATGGCGATGGCAGCGTCGGCTGGAAGGCACAGGCGCCGTTCGACGGCATCCTGGTCGCCGCCGCGCCGCTCATCGTTCCGCAGGTATGGTTCGAGCAGCTCAAGCCGGGCGGTCGGCTCATTGTTCCGGTCGGGCCTGAGGGCCAACAGGAGCTGCTGCGCTTCACGCAGCGCGATCAAAAAATCGAGAAGCATTCCTTGGGGGCAGTGGCGTTCGTGCCGCTGCTCGGCGGGACGGGGTGAGCCGGGGCTAATCGAGATGTGAAATTAACTACCGCTTCTAATTCATTGAATTAGATTATCTATTGGTAGTAGAAAATTCACCCGATGAGGCGGTTTTCGTGCCAAAAATGCTGCCAAACACACCTGTGAGCAAAATTTGGGCCGTCTGCAAGGCGTTTGCGCCCGACCGAAACTCCTTCCTGAACAAGCCACTTGCGCTGATATCTGTGACGTGAGTAACATGTCGCGGAACACAGACAAGGGGAGTCAGAAAGCTACCGAAAGAAGGCACGGGGCGGAGGGGAGTGATAGAAAAGCAATAAGATTTTTTTTTGAAACAAGAACAACAAAGAAAATGCAATTGTTCGAGTCTGTCAGCTTCGAATGATTGTTGGGTTGGTTGAAGCTTTCTCCCCCCGTGTCTTCTTTAGGTCGCTTTCTCCTCAAACGACTCGCCCGTCAATAACAACGCTGCGGCGACCCGTCGCTCCTCCTGCACCAGAATATCGAAGGTGCGGCACGCAGCCCCCAGATCCATAACCTCGAGCGCAATGTGCCGTGCACCAAATGCGGCCCGCAGCTCGCTTGTCAGCGCGCGCTCGCCCGCCGCACCGATAAGAACGATCTCGGGCTCGAGTGCGAAAAGCGGCGCAAGGTCGGCGGCCGTGAGCGCCGCGAGTGAGGCGGGCCGCCAGTCCGTGATCAGCGTGTCGGCCGTGACGATGCAACTGGCGGTGACGGTGCGTGTGCCGACGATGAGCTCGCGCGCCGAGTAGGCGCGGATGAGATTGACGCCGGCGCGTGCGTCGAGCGTGAATTGCATGCCGCTAAAATACCCCTTCGTGCACGCGCTCGTCATTGTCGTCCCCGATCTGTATCTGCCGCAGGAGTCGGCGGCGGCACGCGCCCCGGCGCTGCCGGGGCTCGAGCGCATCGCCCGCTTCGGCCACCGCCGCGCGCTGCCGCAGGGCTGGCGTGCATGGCTCGCGCAGTATCTCGGGCTCAGCGCGCTTGCCGGCGAGGCTGCCGCCTGCGTCGCAGCACGCGCCTGCCCGGTGGCGCTTAGCGGGGCGGTGTGGCTTGCAACCCCGGTGCACTGCGTCGCAGGGCACACCGGTGTGCACCTGGAGCAGCGCGGGCTTCTGAAGCTGCCGCCAGCGACGCTTGCGGCGCTGGCGGCGGATTTCGACGCCGTCTTCAAAGATTCCCCGCTGCGGCTCGTGCCGCTCGCAAGCGGCGGCTTTTTGCTGAGCGGTCCGGGACTGCCCGGCACCGATGCACACTCGATCGAGCCGGCGCGCTGCGTCGCAGTTGCCATGCACGGCACGTTGCCCGTCGATCGCGTGCTGCGGCGTCTTGGAGCCGAGATTGAGATCTGGCTGCACGAGCATCCCGTCAACCGCGAGCGCAGTGCGCGCGGCGAGCTTGCGGTCACCGGCCTTTGGATGTGGGGCGGGGGCACGCTTGCACCCGCGCTCCCGGCGGCAGGAGCCGCACACATACACCCGAGCGATCGCGCCTTCGCGCGCGATCCCTATGTGGACGGGCTGTGGTCGGCAGCGGGCGGCGCCGGCAGCGTGCCGGCCGCGCCCTCGCGGCTTGAAGAGCTCGAACGACTCGGCGCGGGCCGCAGCATCGTCGTGGTGGCGCTCGCCGAGCTGCTCGCCGCGCGGCCCCGCGCCGGTCTCGGCGATGCGCTCGTGGCGCTCGATGGCGCATGGCTGCTGCCGGCAACAGGCCTGCTTCGCCGCGGCGCCTGGCGCGAACTTGTACTCATCGCCAACGATCGCTGTATTACGCTTGCGCGCTACGATGTGCTGAAAGTGTGGCGGCGCGCGCGCCGCGCACTCACCGGACTCTTATGAATCTGCAGATCATTCGCCGCAGCGCGGCCGAGAACGCGGCAGCCTTGGGTGTCACCCTGCACCCGGTGCTGCAGCGCGCGTACGCTCTGCGCGGCGTGCGCTCTGCGATGGAGCTCGACATGTCGCTCGCGCGACTGCTGCCGGTGGGCACGCTCGCGGGGGTGCCGCAGGCGGTCGAGCTCCTGCTGGCGCATCGCGCGCGCGGTCACGTGCTCGTCATCGGGGATTTCGACGCCGATGGGGCGACCAGCACCGCACTCATGGTGCGCGCGCTGCGCGCCTGGGGATTTGCGGCGGCGAATTTTCTGGTGCCGAACCGCTTCGAGTTTGGCTATGGCCTCACCCCTGAAATCGTGGCACTCGCGCAGCGCCGCGCGCCAAGCCTCATCGTCACGGTCGACAACGGCATCTCGAGCGTGCCGGGCGTCGCCGCGGCACGCGCTGCGGGCATCGACGTGCTCGTCACGGATCACCATTTGCCCGGCGTCGAGCTGCCCGCTGCCAATGTGATCGTAAATCCCAACCTCGCCGGCAGTGGCTTTGGCAGCTCCGCGCTCGCCGGCGTGGGGGTTGCCTTCTACGTGATGGCGGGACTCAAGCGGGGGCTCGATGCGCGCGCACTGCTTCCCGGCGGCGCACCCGGCGCCGCGGAGTTTCTTGACCTCGTGGCGCTCGGCACCGTCGCGGATGTCGTGCCGCTCGATTTCAATAATCGGGTGCTGGTGGCGCAGGGCCTCGCGCGCATCCGCGCCGGCCGCTGCGTCGCGGGCATCCGTGCGCTGCTGAGCGTGGCGGGCTGCGAGCGCGCTGACCTCACTGCAAGCGAGCTCAGCTTCTCGGTCGCGCCGCGCCTCAACGCCGCCGGTCGCATCGATGACATGAGCATCGGCATCGACTGCCTGCTCGCGGACTCGGATGAGACGGCGCTCGGGCTCGCCGGGCGCCTCGATGCGCTGAATCAAGAGCGGCGCGCCATCGAGGCGCGCATGCAGACTGACGCGCTCGCCGCAGTCGCGCAGCTCGATGCGATGAGCACAACCCAAGCGCAGCGCAGCGGCGTATGCCTCTATCACGAGAGCTGGCACCAGGGCGTGGTCGGGCTGGTGGCGAGTCGCATCAAGGAGCGTGTGCGGCGCCCGGTGTTCGCGTTCGCGCGCGCCGGCGATGCGAGCCTGCGCGGCTCGGGGCGCTCGGTCGCCGGCGTGCACATCCGCGACGTGCTCGACTGCATTGCCGCCCGCGAACCGGACCTCATCGCCAAGTTCGGTGGCCACGCCATGGCCGCGGGCCTGACCCTGGAATTCTCCAAGCTCGAGCGCTTTGCGCGCGCCTTCGACACAGAGGTGGCCCGCTGCCTCGCCTTGGGCGCTCGCGCCGACTGCATCGAGACCGATGGTGAGCTCACGGTGGGCGAGATTGCGCTCGAGACGGCGAACGCGCTGCGCAGCGGCGGCCCCTGGGGTCAGGCTTTCCCGGAGCCCTCCTTCGATGGCGTGTTCCTGATCCGCTCCGCGCGCATCGTCGGCGAGCGGCACCTCAAGATGTGGCTCGAGTTTCCCGCCAGCGGCCGCAGCTTCGATGCGATCGCATTCAATTACGCCGATCCGGCGCGTGCGGTGGCGCTGCCCGAGGGGCGCGCGCAGCTCGTCTACCGCCTCGACGTCAACGCCTATCACGGCGAGCAGCGCCTGCAGCTCCTGGTCGATTACCTGCAGCCCGCCTAATGTTTGCTGGCACGCCTGCAGCGTGTCCGTTAGCATCGCCGCCATGGAACTCACTCCGCTCAAACGTCAGCTGCGTGATCTTGGCGAGCGCATCAGCGCTTTACGGGGGTTTCTTTGAGTACGACCAAAAGAAGGAGCGTCTCGAGGAGGTCACGCGCGAACTTGAGGATCCGCAGCTGTGGACCCAGCCCGAGCGGGCGCAGGAGCTCGGGCGCGAACGCGTACGTCTAAGCGCCCAGGTCGATGAGCTCGATCGCGTCGGCAGCGCCATCGCCAATGCCAGCGAGCTGCTGGCGATGGCGGAGAGCGAGTCGGACGAGGCCGCCGCAGGCGATGTCGAAGCCGATGCCGGCAAGCTCGAGCAGCAGGTGCGCGCCCTTGAGCTGCGGCGCATGTTCCACGGCGCGATGGACGCGCACAGCGCGTTTCTCGATGTGCAGTCGGGCGCCGGCGGCACCGAGGCGCAGGACTGGGCGCAGATGCTGCTGCGCATGTACCTGCGCTGGGGCGCGGCCCATGGTTACAGCTGCGAGGTGATCGACTCGACTGCGGGGGAGGTTGCCGGCATCAAGGGCGCCACCATCGAGGTCAAAGGCGAGTACGCCTACGGGTGGTTGCGAACCGAGACCGGTGTTCATCGGCTGGTGCGCAAGTCGCCGTTCGATTCGGGCAATCGCCGCCACACCTCCTTTGCCTCCGTATTCGTCTCGCCGGAGATCGACGATGACATCGACATCGCCATCAACCCGGCGGACCTGCGCGTGGATGTGTATCGCTCGAGCGGCGCCGGCGGTCAGCACGTCAACAAGACCGAGTCGGCGGTGCGCATCACGCACCTGCCGAGCGGCATCGTGGTCGCATGCCAGAACGAGCGCAGTCAGCACAAGAACCGCTCGATGGCGATGAAGATGCTGAAGGCGAAGCTCTACGAGCTCGAGGTCAACAAAAGAAATGCCGCGGCGCGTGTGCTGGAGGATTCCAAGTCCGATGTCAGCTGGGGACACCAGATCCGCTCCTACGTGCTCGATCAGGCGCGGATCAAGGACTTGCGCACCGGGGTGGAAGTGGGCAACACGAGTGCGGTGCTCGACGGCGATCTGGATGGCTTCATGGAAGCCTCACTCAAGGCCGGACTGTAACGTGTAAGCTTGCCTCGTGAGCGCGGATGAGCTGGCAGGTTCGGAGGAAAACAAGCTGATCGCCGAGCGGCGCGGCAAGCTTGCCGCGTGGCGCGCGCTCGGTGGCGCGTATCCCAACGATTTTCGGCGCAACACGCTCGCGCGCGATCTGCACATGAGCTTCGCCGACAAGGATGCCGCGTGGCTCGAGGCTAATCCCACCCCGGTGCAGGTCGCCGGCCGCATGATGCTAAAGCGTGTCATGGGGCGCGCCAGCTTCGCGCAGCTTGCGGATCGCTCCGGGCAGATCCAGGTCTTTTTGCAGGCAGAGGCCCTCGGCGAGGCCTACGAGCGCTTCAAGGGCTGGGACCTCGGGGACATCATCGCGGCGAGCGGCGTGATGTTCCGCACCCGCACCGGTGAGCTTTCGGTGCGGGTCACGCAGCTGCAGCTGCTCGCCAAGGCGCTGCGGCCGCTGCCCGACAAGTGGCATGGCCTCACCGACACGGAGCTGCGCCATCGGCAGCGCTACGTCGACCTCATCATGAGTGAGAAGAGCCGCGAGGTGTTTCGCACCCGCGCGCGCATCGTGCGCTACCTGCGCGACTACCTCGATGCGCTCGATTTTCTCGAGGTTGAAACCCCGATGATGCAGCCGCTTCCGGGCGGCGCGGTGGCCCGGCCGTTCAAGACGCATCACAACGCGCTCGATCTGGACATGTACCTGCGCATCGCCCCAGAGCTTTATCTGAAGCGTCTGATCGTCGGCGGCTTCGAGCGCGTGTACGAGATCAACCGCAACTTCCGCAACGAAGGCCTCTCCACTCAGCACAATCCGGAGTTCACGATGCTCGAGCTGTACCTTGCGTACGCCGACTATCGCGACCTCATGGAGTGGGTGGAGAAAGCCGTGCGCGGCCTGGCCGATGCCGTGCAGGGCAGCCGGCAGATCGAATATCAGGCGCGCGCCTACGATCTCTCCTACCCCTTCGAGCGCATCACCGTCGAGCAGGCGCTGCTCAGGCGCAATCCGGGCATTGATGCGCTCTCGCTGCGCGATGTGACGTACCTGCGCAAGTTCGCCGCCGGCCTTGGCATCGCGGTTGACGGCCACGATGGCGCTGGCAAGCTGCAAATGGAGATCTTCGAGAAGACCGTCGAGCACACGCTGCTGGATCCGACCTTCGTGTACGCGTATCCGGCGGAAGTCTCGCCGCTGTCGCGCGCCAATGATGCCGATCCGTTCCTTACCGACCGCTTTGAGTTCTTCCTGGCGGGCCGCGAGATCGCCAACGGCTTCTCCGAACTCAACGATCCGGAGGATCAGGCGGCACGCTTTCGCGCGCAGGTGGCGCGCAAGGATCGCGGCGATGAGGAGGCGATGTACTTCGACAGCGATTACATCCGCGCGCTCGAGTACGGCATGCCGCCGACCGCAGGTCTGGGTGTCGGCATCGACAGGCTCGTGATGTTCTTCACCGACTCGCCGTCAATCCGCGACGTGATTCTCTTTCCACACCTGCGACCGGAAGGGGGCTGAGCGCGCCGATGCTGCCTACTCGGGCAGCGCGTAGGGCAGCGGCAGCACGGTCGCCTCGAGCGGCGCGCCCTCGGTGGAGCCCTGCGCCTCATCACGCGCACCGACGGCGGCGACGGCGAGAAATTCGCACGCGCCCTCCTCAGTGCGCACCGCGTCGATGACCTTGAACGCGCGGCCGTCGGCGAGCCGGCCGGCACTGCCCGGCGCGAGCTCCTGCGCGCTCATCGTGCGAAAGCGCTGCATGCGGCGCTTGACGCGGCCGCGGTAGTGCGCGCGCGCGATGACTTCCTGGCCGGTGTAGCACCCTTTGTCGAAGGCGATGGCGCCCAGCAGATCAAGATTGAGCATTTGGGCGACGAACTCCTCCGAGGTCGCCGCATACACCTGCGGCTCGCCGCGCGCGATGGCGAGCTTGCGCCAGCGGTGCCGCTCACCGCGCACGCGCTCGGCATCCTGCGCAGGATGAATATGCAGCCAGCGCTGCTCATCGCTGCCATAGCGCACAAGCACACCCGGCGCGTTCGTTGCGGCCGATGCGCTTGCGCCGATCAGGCCATCAACGCGCCACTGCTCTGAGAGATCTTCAATCTTCACCTTCGCGCGCAGGATGAACTTCGTAAGCCGCTGCACGACGGCCGCCGCAAGCTCGCGCGGCAGCACTGCCAGCACCGTATCGGGCGCCGTGCGCACGAGGTGCAGCACGGCAATCGCGCGTCCCTGCGGATTGTGATAGCCGGCAAGCTGCGTGCGTCCGCTCGGCAAGCGCTGCATGTCGTTGGACAGCTGGCCCTGCAGGAAGCGCGCACTATCCGCGCCGCCGATGCGCAGCACGCCAAGATCCGCAAGCGTTACGAATTCAGCTGTGTCGTCGGTTCTCTTCAGCATTGTTTTTGCAGAGTTTTCCGGTGGTCGCGCGGGGCGAATTCTGGCAGACTTGCTCCCCCATGCAACACGCCCCGGACGAGTATCCTTCCACGGCGCGCGATCTTGAAGTAGTGCCCGCGGAAGTAGTGCCGTATGTTAAGCCCGAGGAGACGGGCGGACCGCCCGCACCCGAGCCGACGCGCTTCGGCGACTGGGAACGCAAGGGTCGCTGCGTCGACTTTTGAACGCACGCGACGCGCGTGCGGGCGCGCCTCGCTTGCAGCCGCAAGAACACCCATGCCTGAACGACCGCTTTCGCCCCACCTCTCGGTGTACAAGTTCAAGTACACGCTCGCCACATCCATCTTGAATCGCCTCGCGGGGCTGGTGCTTTCGCTCGGCTTCGTGCTGCTCACCTATTGGCTCGTGGCCATCGCGGGCGGCGCGCGCACCTATGTCCAGGCGCGCGCACTCCTCGGGCTCACGGCGTTCAAGCTCGTGTATGCGCTGCTGCTCGCCGCCTTCGCTTTCCATCTCATCGCGGGCGTCCGGCATCTGATCTGGGACACGGGCAGGGGGCTTAGCCGCACGAGCTCGCGGCGCAGCGCCTGGTGGCTCGCGGCGCTGAGCATCCTCGCAACGCTTCTCCTCGCCTACTTTGCGCTGCGCCCGGGAGCTGTACGCGCGATGAGCCTGCGCGCGCCTCTTGGCCGCGTGCTCGGCCGCGGCTCGGCGAAGCAGGGGGTGCGCGAGTGGTGGCTGCAGCGCCTGACCTCGATTGCGCTCGTGCCACTCGGCGTTGGCTTCGCCGCCTCGCTCCTGACGCTGCCCGCGCTCGACTACGCCACTCTCGTCGCCTGGCTGCACCACGGCAGCACGGCTTTGGGGATGCTGCTCTTGGTCCTGGTTGCGGCCCGCCACTCGCAGCTTGGCGTGCGCGTGGTGGTTGAGGACTATGTGCACAGCAGCGGCGCCAAGGCCCTCTCGCTCGTGATCGTCGATTTTGCGCACGTGCTGCTCGCGGCTGCCGCGAGCTTTGCGATCTTGAAGGTCGCCTTCGGAGCTCACCTGTGAGCGGCGCATCGGCGGCGTGGATCGATCACAGCTACGACGCGATCGTGATCGGCGCGGGTGGCGCGGGTCTGCGCGCCACGCTCGGCCTTGCTGAGGCCGGCCTTGCGACCGCGTGCATCACCAAGCTCTTCCCGACTCGCAGCCACACCGTCGCCGCTCAAGGCGGCATCAGCGCGGCGCTCGGCAACATGGGCGAGGATGACTGGCGCTGGCACATGTATGACACCGTCAAAGGCTCGGACTGGCTCGGCGATCAGGATGCCATCGAGTTCATGTGCAAGGAGGCTCCCGCCGCGGTTATCGAGCTCGAACACTACGGCGTGCCCTTTTCGCGCACCGCCGCAGGGCGCATCTACCAGCGTCCCTTTGGCGGCATGACGACGCATTTTGGCAAAGGCATCGCGCAGCGTACCTGCGCCGCCGCCGACCGCACCGGGCACGCGATGCTGCACACGCTGTATCAGCAGTCGATCCGCCATCGGGCGACGTTTTTCGTCGAGTACTTCGTGATCGACCTCATTATGGAGGGCGGCGTGTGCCGCGGCGTGATCGCGCTCGATTTGGCGGAAGGCAAGCTGCATCGCTTTCGCGCTCATATGACCATCCTCGCCACCGGCGGCTACGGGCGCACTTACTTCTCGTGCACCTCGGCGCACTCGTGCACGGGTGATGGCAACGCCATGGTGCTGCGCGCCGGGCTGCCACTGCAGGACATGGAGTTTGTGCAGTTTCATCCGACCGGCATCTACGGACCCGGCTGTCTCATCACCGAGGGCGCGCGCGGCGAGGGCGGCTATCTCACCAATGCGCGCGGTGAGCGCTTCATGGAGCGCTACGCGCCCAATGCCAAGGATCTCGCATCGCGCGACGTGGTGAGCCGCGCGATGACGGTGGAGATCCGCGAGGGTCGCGGGGTCGGCGACGAACACGATCATCTGTTTTTGCACCTCGAGCATCTCGGGCCTGAGGTGCTGCGCGAACGCCTGCCGGGAATCACGGAAACGGCGCGCATTTTTGCCGGCATCGACGTCAGCAAGGAGCCGATACCAGTGCTGCCCACGGTGCACTACAACATGGGCGGGATTCCCTGCAATTATCACGGCGAGGTCGTCGCAGGACGCGCGGATGATCCCGACGCCGTGGTCCCCGGGCTCATGGCCGTGGGCGAGGCGGCCTGCGTCTCGGTGCACGGAGCCAATCGCCTGGGCTCCAATTCTCTACTCGACCTCGTGGTCTTTGGGCGCGAGGCGGCGCGGCGCTGCACGCAGCTGCTGCGGCCGGGCAGCGATCATCGCGCGCTCGCGCCCGATGCGGGCGAAGCGGCGCGCGCCCGCGTTGAGCGCCTGCGCCTCGCCCAGGGCTCGCGCCCGACCGCGGCGCTACGCCTGGAAATGCAGAAGATCATGCAGCTTGATGCCGCGGTGTTTCGCACCGGCGAGACGCTGCAGCAGGGCATCGACAAGCTCATGCGGGTGTGGCAAGGCTTTGCCGATGTGCAGGTGACGGATCGCTCGCTGGTGTGGAACACCGATCTCATCGAGACGCTCGAGCTTGAGAATCTGCTCTTGCAGGCCAATGCCACGATTCAGTCGGCCGCGCACCGCACGGAGAGCCGCGGCGCGCACACGCGCGAGGACTATCCGGAGCGCGACGATAAGCGCTGGCTCAAGCACACGCTCGCCTGGATCGACGCGTCGGGCGCGGCGCGCTTCGGCGGCCGGCCGGTGCATCTGCAGCCGCTGACCGATGAGGTGGAGTCGATTGCGCCGAAGACGCGCACTTATTAAGCGCGCGCGTCGCGCGCCGATGTAGTGTCTGGGACGTTGGTAGAGCAGGAGCCGAGGTATACCGATGGCGCAGTTTTTTCTGCCGCGCAATTCGCGCATCAACCGCAACGGGCGCGTGCACCGCGCACCGGCGGGCGCGCGCGCCACGCGGCGCTTTCGCATCTACCGGTTCGATCCGGATGGGAAGGAGGGGCCGCGACTCGACACCTTCGAGCTTGACCTTGGCAGTTGCGGCACGATGGTGCTCGATGCGCTGATCCAGATCAAGGCGAGCATCGATGCCACCGTGACGTTTCGCCGCTCCTGCCGCGAGGGCATCTGCGGCTCCTGCGCGATGAACATCAACGGCGTCAACTGCCTCGCCTGCATCACGCCCATCCGGGATCTTGGCAACGAGATCCGCATCTATCCCTTGCCACACATGCCCGTGGTCAAAGATCTCGTGCCGGATCTGACCACGTTCTATGCGCAGTATGCTGCAGTGCAACCGTGGCTTAAGACGCGCACGCCCGCGCCGTCCGACCGCGAGCGCCTGCAATCCAAGAGCGATCAGGAAAAAATTGAGGGACCCGCCGCCTGCATTCTCTGTGCCTGCTGCTCGACCGCCTGTCCGAGCTACTGGTGGAACTCCGAGCGCTTTCTGGGACCTGCGGCGCTGCTCGCCGCCTATCGCTGGATCGTCGACTCGCGCGACGATGCCGGTGGCGAGCGGCTCGATGAGCTGGAGGATCCCTTCCGCCTGTACCGCTGCCACACGATCATGAACTGCACGGATGTATGCCCGAAGGATCTCAATCCCGCCAAAGCCATCGCCGAGATCAAGAAAATGTTGCTCGAGCGTCATTCATGAGCAGCGCTCAGGCTTGCGGCGATGGACAGCTCCTGTGGGGCTGCCGACGAGGTATGAAGGAGCTTGACGTGCTCCTTGAGCGCTATGCACGATCACTCGAGGCGGCGACGCCCGCATCCGAGCGGCGCGCATTCGCGCGCCTGCTGGCGCTTGCGGACACCGACCTTGCGGCCTACCTCTTGGGCGGCGCGCCTGCACCCGATCCTGAACTTGCCGGACTCCTCCGGCGCATCGCCGATGGCGCCTACCCCAAGGCAGTACGTCGTTGAACCACGGATTTCGTCAAGTGCAGATTCGGTCACAGCTTTGCCCGATGTCCTGCGGCGCACGCTCGCGGGGGAGTCTGGTCCTGAACTTTCTTAAGACTTCCCGGTCTATTCAGGTCGCGAGGCGGCGGCCTTGCGTGCCAGGGCATCAGTGGGTGCGATGAGCGCCGACGTAAGTGATCTTAGCCTGGTACGGCGTGTGCAAAGCGGCGACAAAGGGGCGTTCGACGCGCTCGTGTTGAAGTATCAGCACAAGGTGACGAAGCTCGTGATGCGGTATGTCAGAAACCCGGCCGAGGCCGAGGATATTGCGCAAGAAGCCTTCATCAAGGCCTATCGGGCGCTGCCGCAATTCCGTGGCGACAGCGCCTTCTATACCTGGCTCTACCGCATCGCCATCAACACCGCCAAGAATGCCGTCGTGTCACGCGATCGCAATCCCGTCGAATATGACCTCGACATGCAAAATTCTGATGAATCCTACGAGCTGCAGGGGCGCATGAAGGATGCGGAGACCCCCGAGGGTCTGGTGCTCACCGATGAGATCCGCACCACCGTCAATGCGGCGATGGAAGCTCTGCCGGAGGATCTGCGCACGGCCATCGTGCTGCGCGAGCTTGAGGGTTTGAGTTACGAGGAGATTGCCGCGAGCATGGACTGCCCGGTCGGCACGGTGCGCTCACGCATCTTTCGCGCGCGCGAAGCCATCGACCGGCGCCTGCGCGAAGTCTTTGAGGGCGGCCTTGGCCGCACCGAGGAGTTGGGATGAACGAGGAGCTCGACAGCCAGCTGTCGGCCATGTTTGACGATGAGTTGCCGCAGGGCGAGTGTGAGCTGCTCGCGCGGCGACTGTCGCGCGATGCGGCGCTGCAGGCACGTTGGGCGCGCTACGCGGCCATCGCTGCGGCGGTACGCGGCGAGGTGCGCTTGGACGGCCGGCTCGCCCGACAGGTGAGTGCGCTGATCGCCGCCGAAGGCGAGTTGGTGCCCATCGCTTTGCAGGCAGCGACGCGCCGCGCGCGCCTGGCGCTCAATCGTACCTGGCAGGCGATCGCCGGCGGTGCGCTCGCGGCAAGCGTGGCCGCACTTTGTATTCTTTGGCTGCACGGCGGCGCAGGTTCGAGCTCCGTCTCGGCGCCGGCCCTGCTGGCCGCAACCCCGGCAAGCGCGCCGGCCGCAGTCGAAGCGCCCGCAAGCTATGTGGTACCGCGCGCGGCGGAGTCGCGCATGATCGTGCCGGCAACCGAGCTTGCGAAGTACGTGGTTGCGCACAGTGAATATTCGACGCCGGTGAATCGCTCCAATCTGCTCTCGGCGCTGATGGCGAGCGAGTCGGCCGCGACCGGGGTGCCGGAGCAGCCGGTAGCCGCGGGCAATGATCCCAATGCCCATGCCGACCAAGCGCGTTAAGGAACGACTCGCTTGGCTTGCTCTTGCGCTTGCGGCCGCAGCAGGCGCCATCGCTCAGGAGCCCCGCGAGTGGCTTGAGCGCATGAATCAGGCGCTGACCGCGCGCAATTACGATGGCGTGTTTGCGCACTGGCAGGACGGGCGCGTGGAGATGCTGCGCATCATCCATCGCAATTTGAACGGCCGGGTGAGCGAGCGCTTAGCCTCGCTTGATGGCTCGGGCCGCGAGTTCATTCGTAACGGCTCGGAGCTGTCCTGCTATCTGCCCGACAAGCGCACGGTGCTCGTGTCGCACTCGGCAAGCTCCGCTTCGCTCCTTACCAGCATCCCGGCGATCGACGGCAAGTCGGCCGGCTTTTACGACATCGCGGAGGTGATGCGCACGCGGGTCAATCGCCGCGATACGCGCGTCATCGCCGTAACGCCGCGTGACGAGTTTCGCTATGGCTATCGACTCTGGATCGATGAGTCGACCGCGATGCCGCTGAAGACGCAGCTCTGCGATGCGCACGGGCGGGTGATCGAGCAGGTGGTGTTCGCAAATCTTGAGCTCGCCAATCGGATTCCCGACGCGGCGTTTCGACCGGATGTGGCAACCGACGGCTTCCAGTGGGTGCGCAATGATCCCACCTCCGCGGTGAGCGCCGGCTTGCCGAACCTGTCGGCGCTGTGGAGCGCGCTGCGCCTGCCGCCCGGGTTTCACCTGACGGTGCGCTCGGCGCAGCTGCTGCCCGGAGCGCATGATCCGGTCGCGCACCTCGTCTTCACCGACGGCCTTGCCTCGGTATCGGTGTTCGTTGAGTCCGGCTTCGCGGCGCCTGCCGATCAGCAAACCGTCGCCGGCGTTGCCAATGTCGGCTCGGCGTCCGCCTTCACTACCGTGATCGACGGACACAAGGTCACCGCGGTCGGTGAGGTCCCGCCGAACACCGTCCGCTTCATTGCGACCTCGGTGAGCAAGTCTGAGCCTGCGGTCGCGATCGGCTCACCGGGACACTGACCCATCAGCGCGCGAGCGCCCGACAGCGCCCGACTGACCCTCGTAGAGCGCCGCGACTGCGAGCTGTGCGAGGAGATGTGGGCCGCGCTTGCCGCACTTGCGCGCGCGCTGCGCCTGCCGCCCATCGATCGGGTCGACGTGGATGCGGATGCCGTGCTGCAACGGCGCTTCGGGCTCAACGTTCCGGTGCTGCTCCTCGGCGCCGAGGTGGTGTGCCGCCACCGGCTCGACGTTCCGGAACTGCGGCGGCTGCTGCGGCTATAATGCGCCCGCGGCAAACGGGGGGGCTCATCCTCGCGGCGGACGCGTGCTCGAGGGTTTGATGCGGCTCATTCGCAACTTCTCCATCATTGCTCATGTTGATCACGGCAAATCCACTCTAGCCGACCGCTTCATCCAGATCTGCGGCGGCCTTGCAGCGCGCGAAATGCAGGATCAGGTCCTCGACTCGATGGAGCTTGAGCGTGAGCGGGGCATTACGATTAAAGCCCAGAGCGTCACACTCTTCTATAACGCCAAGAACGGCGAGCGCTACCAGCTCAACATGATCGATACGCCCGGGCACGTGGACTTCTCCTACGAGGTGTCACGTTCGCTCGCCGCCTGCGATGGCGCGCTGCTGGTCGTCGATGCAACCCAGGGAGTCGAGGCGCAAAGCGTCGCCAACTGCAACACCGCCCACGAGCAGGGGCTCGAGGTGTTGCCGGCCATCAACAAGATCGACCTGCCGTCGGCCGACCCCGAGCGGGTTGCGAAGGAAATTGAGGAGATCATCGGCATCGAGGCGCGCGATGCGATACGCGTGAGCGCCAAGACGGGGCAGGGCGTGGAGGATCTGCTGGAGCGTCTGATCGAGCGCATTCCACCGCCGCACGGTGATCCGGACGCGCCGCTGCAGGCGCTCATCATCGATTCCTGGTTTGACAACTACATGGGCGTCGTGTCGCTCGTGCGCGTGATGCACGGCGCGCTCAAACAAGGCGACAAGATCCGCGTGATGTCCACCGGCCGCGCCCACGAAGTGGATCGGCTGGGACGCTTCACGCCCAAATCGATCGCCGAGCCGATGCTCGGCACGGGCGATGTCGGCTTCGTCATCGCGGGCATCAAGCAGATCGACGGCGCGCCGGTCGGCGATACCATCACGCTTGAGAACCGGCCGAGCCGCGAGCCTCTACCGGGCTTCAAGCAGATTCAGCCGCGCGTATTTGCCGGACTTTTCCCGGTGGACGCTGACGACTACGAAAAATTCCGCGATGCGCTTGCGAAGCTGCGCCTCAATGACTCGGCGCTGCACTACGAGCCGGAAGTCTCCGGCGCCATGGGCTTCGGTTTTCGCTGCGGCTTTCTCGGCCTGCTGCACATGGACATCGTGCAGGAGCGGCTCGAGCGCGAATATCAGCTCGCGCTCGTGACGAGCGCGCCCACGGTGGTGTACGAGGTGCTGCGCAGCGACGGCGCGGTGGTGCACATCGACAACCCCTCCAAGTTGCCGCCCTCAAACGAGATCGAGGAGATCCGCGAGCCCATCATCTTGGCCAACATTCTGGTGCCGCCGGAGCATGTGGGCGCCGTCCTGAAGCTCTGTAACGACAAACGCGGTACGCAGCGAAAGCTGCTGTATCTGGCCGATCAGGTGTCCTTGCAATACGAACTGCCGCTGGCGGAGGTGGTCATGGATTTCTTTGATCGCCTGAAGTCCTCGAGCCGCGGCTATGCCTCCTTCGACTATGAGTTCAGTCACTTCAGCGCCGCGCCGCTCGTCAAACTTGATATGCTGATCAACGGCGATCGCGTGGACGCCCTGTCGCTCATCGTGCATCGCGACAACGCCTACCAGAGGGGTCGCGAGCTCGTCGACAAGATGCACGAACTCATACCGCGGCAGATGTTCGAAGTTGCCGTGCAGGCAGCGATTGGCAGTGCGATCATCGCGCGCGCCACTGTGAAGGCGCTGCGCAAGAACGTGCTCGCGAAGTGTTACGGCGGGGACGTGACACGCAAGCGCAAGCTCCTCGAGAAACAGAAAGAAGGCAAGAAGCGCATGAAACAACTCGGCCGCGTCGAAATCCCGCAAGAGGCGTTTCTCGCCGTGCTGCAGGTCGGGCGCAAGCACTAGCGCGCCAGCTACCCCATGCTCATGCAAATCATCTCGGCGTTGAGCTGGCTTGCACTGCCCGTCGGGCTCGTGTGCCTGATCGATGACTGGTTCGTGCGCCCGCGGCGCCAGATCGCCGCCCTGCCGCAACCCGCCCCCGACCCGCCGCTGCTTGCGCTTTTGTATTACGCGCTGCCGTTCCTGGTGGCGGCCGCGGTGTTGCGCTTGCTGGTCGCCGAACGGCTCGATTTTGCGCTGGTGCTGTCGATCATCACGCTCGTGACCGGACTGGTGTGGTGGCTTGATGCGGTGTGGCTGCGCGGCCGGCGCACGGCGGCCGCGGCGGCGAAGGGCGAGGAGCCGGGCAAGGTGCCCGAACCCGCAACCGTCGACTATGCACGCAGCTTCTTCCCCGTGGCGCTCGTCGTGCTATTGCTGCGCGCCTTCGTTTTCGAGCCGTTCCGTATTCCTTCCGATTCGATGATGCCGACGCTCCTCGATGGCGACTTCATCATCGTCAACAAGTACACCTACGGATTGCGCTGGCCGGTCATCAACCGCAAACTCCTCGCGATCAACTCCCCGCAGCGCGGTGATGTGGTCGTATTTCGCTATCCGCTCGATCCGTCCGTGAACTACATCAAGCGCCTCGTGGGCCTGCCGGGCGATCATGTGCAGGTGACGCACGATCGCATAACCATCAATGGCCAGCCCGTGCCCTTCAAGGTCGTCGGGCCCTACGATGATGGCTGCTACGTCAATATGCAGCTCGCGGTCGAGCATCTCGGCGACCACAGCCACCAGGCGATGCTCTGCCCGGTGCGTTTCAATATAACCCCTGATCCGCCGCCGAGCTGCAATCGCAGCAACTCGCGCGGCTACTTCTGCGGGGAGGAAAATCCGGGTACTGAACTCGCTCGGCCCCGGCCGCGATATGCCCGAGCTCATCGTGCCGCCCGGCCAGTACCTCATGATGGGCGACAATCGCGACAACAGCGAGGATGGCCGGGTATGGGGGTTTGTGCCCGAGGATCATCTCGGTCGGTAAGGCGACCCGGATTTGGTTCAATTGGGATCTACATCGTTCCGGCGGCCCGCTCTGGGGCCGGATCGGCGCACACATTGAGTGACGGCCTCGGACGGAGGAAACACATGTACAGCAGACAACGCGGTGTGACTCTCATCGGTTGGCTCTTTTTGCTGATACCGATCGCGATTCTCGGCTACGCCGGCCTGCGTCTTGCGCCGGTTTATCTGAACTACATGAAAGTCTCGCGCTCGATGAATCAGCTGGTCACGGAGATGCACTCCGGGGATACCACCAACGCCGGCGTCATCCGCACCTCGCTTGAGAAGCACCTCAATGTCGAGAGCGTCGACTACCCCGACGTCAAAGATTTTGACATCCGTCGGGACGGGACCGTGTGGGTCGTGCAAAGCACCTACGACGAAACCGCGCCGCTCTTCTACAACATCGCGCTTGTCGTCTCGTTTGATAAGACCGTGCGAATCGAGTAATGCAGTGACGGCGGCGATGCCGGCAGCGCAGTGGCCAGCGGGATGGGTGCGGCAGAAGCTCGGCTACGAGGTGCGCGACACCGCACTCTTCAGCGCCGCGCTCACGCATCGCAGCGTTGCGGGCGCGAACAACGAACGCCTCGAGTTTCTCGGCGATGCGGTGCTCAACCTGCTGGTTGCCGAACACCTCTACAGTGACTTTCCGAGCGCCTCCGAGGGGGATTTGAGCCGCCTGCGCTCGCGCCTTGTCAGCGGCGAGTCACTCGCGCAGATGGCCGCCGCGCTCGGCCTGGGGGAGGTGCTGCAGCTGGGCCCCGGGGAGCTCAAGAGCGGCGGCTTCCGGCGCAAGTCCATTCTTGCCGATGCGCTCGAGGCGCTTTGCGGGGCGGTATACCTCGACGGCGGCCTTGCGGCGGCGCGGGGGGTGGTGGCCGCGCTCTTCAGCGCGCGCATCGCCTCGCTACCGGCGCCGGAGACTCTGAAGGATGCGAAGACGCGTTTGCAGGAGTACCTGCAAGGGCAGGGCCTGGCGCTGCCCAAATATGTGGTGGAGCGCATCGAGGGGGCGCCGCACGAGCACACATTCTGGGTGCGCTGCGAGCTTGTCGGGCCTGGGACGCGCCGCGCAGGGCAGCAGCGCCACCCGGCGCGGCGCCGAGCAGCAGGCCGCTGCGCGCGTGCTCGAGGAGCTCGCCGCGCCTGCGGTGGCGAAAGTGTGACTACGCGCGGCGCACCCGCCGAGTTTCGCAGCGGCTTTGCTGCGCTCGTCGGGCGTCCGAACGTCGGCAAGTCCACGCTCTTGAATGCGCTCGTCGGTGAGAAGCTGAGCATCGTCACGCCGCGGCCGCAGACCACGCGGCATCGCATCCTCGGCGTGTGTCATCTGCCGCACGCGCAAATCGCCTTCGTCGATACGCCGGGCCTGCAGGCGCAGCGTGCGACCCGCGGCACTGAATCGCGCCATGAATCGCACCGCCGGGGCGGCGCTTGCCGAGGCGGACTTGTGCGTCCTCGTGGTCGCCGCGCTCGAATGGACGCGCGCCGACGAAATGGTGCTCGAGCGCATCGCAAAGTCGGGCCTGCCCGCCATTGCGGCGGTCAATAAGATCGACGAGATCTCGCCGCGCGCGCGGCTGCTGCCGTATCATCGCACGAGCTCGCCGAGCGCCTTGCATTTCGCGAGATCGTGCCCGTGAGCGCGCTCAAGGCTGAGCAGATCGATGTGCTGCGCAGCAGCATCGCGCAGTACCTGCCGGTGGCAGCGGCGATGTTTGCGCCGGGTACGCTCACCGATCGCGATCTGGCGTTTCGCATCGCCGAACTCATCCGCGAACGCCTCACCCTCGAGCTCAATCAGGAGGTGCCCTACGGCATTGCGGTAGAGGTGGAAAAAATCGCCGAAGAGCGAGCAGCAGCTGCGCGTCGATGCCTCCATCTGGGTGGACCGCGCGGGGCAGAAGCCGATCGTAATCGGCGCCAAGGGCGCGCGCCTGAAGCGCGTGGGCAGCGCCGTGCGCCTGCAACTGAACGCCATGCTGGGCCGCCGCGTGCATCTTGAGCTGTGGGTCAAGGTGCGCAAGGACTGGGCGGACGATGCGCGCTCGCTGCGAGAGCTCGGGGTCGAGTGATGCGCAACTCGCGGCGGGTGAGCCTGGCGCAGGCCTACATTCTGCACCACCGTCCGTTCCGCGACACGTGGCCGCATACTGGAAGTGTTGACGCGCGAGGACGGGCGCCTCAGCATTTTTGCTCGTGGTGTGCGCGGCCCCAAAGCCCGCCTCAGCGCGCTGCTGCAGCCGTTTCGCCTGCTGCTGCTCTCGTGGAGCGGGCGCGGCGAGGCGCCGAGCCTGAGGGCGCTGAGAATACCGAGGATACCGCGCAGCTCGCGGCGCAGCACCTGCTCTCCGGATTCTATCTCAACGAACTGGTGCTGCAGCTCACCACGCGCCACGACCCGCAGCCGGTGCTGTTCGAGACCTACCACGCGCCCTGCAGGCCTTGAAGGCCGGCGCACCGCTCGAGCCCACCCTGCGGATCTTTGAGAAGCGCCTGTTGCAGACGCTCGGTTACGGGATCGATCTGCGCGCCGAGACGATCAGCGGGCGAGCCGCATCGAGCCGGAGCGGTATTATCATTTCCGGCCGGGGCAGGGCCTGTTCCGCGTCGAAGCAGAGCACGCCGGATGCGCTTGCAGGCCGCTCGCTCTGCAGCCTCGCGAACGAGGAGCTCCAGGATGCGCGCGCGCTGAAGGATGCGCGTACGCTGCTGCAGGCGGCGCTCGCGCACTGCCTCGATGGACGGGAACTCGCTACGCGCTTGGTGGCGCGCTCGATGGCGCGCCGAGGATCATGACAGATGAGTTATTCGTTTATTGCACTTGGATTCAATATCGATCACGTGGCGACGCTGCGCCAGGCGCGGCGCGCGCGGGTGCCGGACCCGGTACATGCCGCGCTCGTCGCCGAGACGAGCGGCGCCGACAGCATCACCCTGCACCTGCGCGAGGATCGGCGCCACATCCAGGTGCAGGACGTGCGCGCGTTGCGCGAGCTTTTGAAGACGCGTATGAATCTTGAGATGGCGGTGACGGAGGAGATGCTCGACATCGCCCGCGCCGTGCGACCCGCGGATGTCTGCCTCGTGCCCGAGAAGCGCCTGGAAGTCACGACCGAAGGCGGGCTCGATGCGGCGGGCCAGATCCAGCGCCTGAAGGAGGCCACCGCGATCCTCGTCGCGCAGAGCATTCGCGTTGCGCTGTTCGTCGATCCGGACGACCGCCAGCTCGAAGCGGCGGTGCAGATCGGCGCGCCAGTGGTTGAGCTGCATACCGGCGCCTATGCCGAGTCGGCGGGCGCGCGTCAGGCGGAGGAGCTCACGCGCTTGCAGGCAGCCGCGCGCCTTGGGGCGAAGCTCGGTCTTGAGGTGCATGCCGGCCACGGCTTGAACTACCACAACGTGCAGCCGATCGCCGCCATCGAGGAGATCGTCGAGCTCAATATCGGGCATGCCATCGTCGCGCATGCCCTGTTCGTCGGCCTGCCCACTGCCTTGCGCGAGATGCGCGCGCTCATGGTGGCGGCGCGTGGCCGATGAATTGTCTGATCTTCGATATCGAGACCGTGCCGGATGTTGAGCTCGGGCGGCGGCTCTTCGGTCTGCAGGGCTTGGGCGACGAGGCGGTCGCGAAGGCCATGTTCGCGCACTGCCGGCAAGACTCGGGGCGCGACTTTCTGCCGCTCGAGCAGCATCGGATCGTCGCCATCGCCTGCGCGTTGCGCAGCCGCGAGGAGCTGCGCGTGTGGAGTCTGGGCTCGCCAGCGTCCCCGGAGGCTGAGCTCATCGAGCGCTTCTTCGATGGCATCGACAAATACTCCCCGGATCTGGTGTCCTGGAACGGCGCGGGCTTTGATCTGCCGGTGCTGCACTACCGGGCGCTCGCCGCGGGCGTGCAGGCCGCGCGCTACTGGGAGACCGGCGGCACCGACGGCGCCTTTCGCTACAACAACTATTTAAGCCGCTATCATTGGCGGCACCTGGATCTCATGGACGTGCTGTCGGGATTTCAGCCGCGCGCGCGCGCATCCCTTGCCGACGTTGCCTCTGCTGCTGCGCCTGCCGGGCAAGCTCGGGTTCTCCGGCGCTGAGGTGTGGGAGCAGTACCTTGCCGGCAATCGCGCTCGGCGTGCGCCGCTACTGCGAGACCGACGTGCTCAATACCTATCTCATCTATCTGCGCTTTGAGCTCATGCGCGGACAGCTCACGCGCGAGCTGCATGCCGCCGAGCTCGAGCGCGTGCGCGCCCTGCTGCGCGGCTCGCGCGAGCCGCATCACGCGGAGTTCCTGCGCGCCTGGGAAGCGCCGCTCGTGATGGCTGCCACTGCCGAAAGTGCGAATCGAAACGGGCGCGGTCGTTGCGCTCACGCAGGAAGGCGACGGCATCGTGCGCGCGCGGCAAGGTGGTCTTCGTGCCCGGCGCGCTGCCGGGCGAGACTCATCCGCTTTCGCCGCGCCGCGCGGCCATCGCAATCACGATGCCGGAGCTGCTGCTTGAAGTGCTGCGAGAAGTCGCTCGCGCGCGTCACGCCGGGCGTGCGCGCATTTTGGCGTGTGCGGCGGCTGCGCGTTGCAGCACCTGCAGCCGGCGGCGCAACTGGCGGCGAAGGAGCTGAACTGCGCGACAGCGCTCGAGCGGCGTGGCGCGCGTGGCGCCGCGGCGCTGGCTTGCGCCGCTGGCCGGTCCCGCATTGGGGTTATCGGCGCCGCGCGCGCTTGAGCGCGAGCTTCGTCGCGAAGAAGGGCCGCGTGCTCGTCGGATTCCGCGAGCGCTTCAAGCCCTACGTCAGCGCGATTAGCACCTGCGAGATCCTCGCGCCGCGCGCCGCAGCGCTCATCGAGCCATTGTCCGCGACTCCTGACGCAGTCTCAACATTCGCGAGCAGGTGCCGCAGATCGAGGTGGCGGTGGCCGACAATGCGATCGCGCTCGTGCTGCGCGTGATGGCGGCGCCGGGCAGCGCGGATCTTGAGGCGCTGCGGCGCTTTGAAGCGCGCCACGGCGTGCGCCTGTATCTGCAGCACGGCGGCCTTGATTCCGTGCGGCGCCTGACGGAGGCGCCGGGCGAGGCGCCACTGCGTTACGCACTGCCGGCATTTGGACTGCAGCTCGAATTTGCACCCACCGATTTCATCCAGGTGAACCGCGAGATCAATGAGGCCCTGGTCACGCGCGCCGTCGAGCTCCTCGAGCTGGATGGCGATTCGCAGGTGCTCGACCTGTACTGCGGCATCGGCAATTTCACCCTGGCGCTTGCGCCGGCGCGCGCGCCGCGGTCGGGGTCGAGGGCGGACGCGGCGCTCGTCGCGCGCGCGCGTCATAATGCCGCAGCGGCATGCGCTCGGCAACGCGCAGTTTCACTGCGCTGACCTGCAGGCGCCCGCCGCCGCTGAGGCGGCCTGCCTGCGCGCCGCCTATTCGCACGTGCTGATCGACCCGCCGCGCGATGGTGCGCGGGCGATGTTGCCGACTGTCGCACGTTTGGCCCCGCAGCGGCTCCTGTATATTTCCTGCCATCCGGGTAGCCTTGCCCGGGACATCGGCGTGCTGGTGCACGAGTACGGCTTCGTTTGCAGGCGGCGGGTGTATTAGACATGTTCCCGCATACGATGCACGTCGAGTCCCTGGCCGTGCTCGAGCCGCCCGGGGCGCATGACCCTCGGGCCCCTGATGCTTGATGTGGCGGGGGTGGAGCTTTCGGCTGAGGACCGCGAGCTCTTGCGCCATCCCGCTGGTAGGCGGTGTGATTCTGTTCGCGCGCAATTATGTCGACAACGCGCAGCTTGCCGCGCTCTGCGCCGACATCCATGCCGCGCGCGCACCGCCGCTCATCATCGCAGTCGACCAGGAAGGTGGACGCGTGCAACGCTTCAAGAGCGGCTTCTCGGTGTTGCCGCCGGCGCGGCGCCTTGGGCACGAGTTTGACATCGATGCCAATGCCGCTCTGGAGCTTGCGCGCCGCCTCGGCTGGCTCATGGCCGCGGAGCTGCGCGCGCACGGCGTCGATCACTCCTTCATGCCTTGCGTGGATCTGGATTATGGAACGAGCGAGGTGATCGGCGAGCGCGCGCTCGATTCGCGCTCCGCTGTCGTCGCGCAGCTCGGCGTCGCCTACGCGCACGGCATGCGCGATGCCGGCATGGCGGCGACCGCCAAACATTTCCCCGGACACGGCGCGGTCGTCGCGGACTCGCATCGGGTGCTGCCGGTCGACCGGCGCGAGCTTGCGGACCTGCAGGAGGATATCGCCCCGTATCGGCTGCTGATCGCCAATGGTCTTGCGGCGGTCATGGTGGCGCACGTGGTCTATCCGGCCCTCGATTCGCAGCCGGCGAGCGTCTCGCGACGCTGGATGCAGGGCATGCTGCGCGGCGAACTGCGCTTTCAGGGCGCGATTTTCAGCGACGACCTGTCGATGGGGGCTGCCGCAAGCGTGGGCGACCTCTTGACGCGCGCGCGTCTGGCGCTTGATGCGGGCTGCGACATGCTGCCGGTGTGCAATGATCGCGCCGGTGTGCTCGGCCTCGTCGAGCGCTTAAAGCCCGAACCCGTCACCCGCTTCGCAGCTGCGCCTCGTGCGCATGCGTGGCCGCGACGGCCTGGCGCTCAACGCGCTGCAGGCGGGCGCGGCCTGGCAGCAGGCGCGCGCGGCGCTGGCGCGCTTCAGCTCCCGACCGGCTTTGCAGCTGCACTCGGATCCGGCATGAATAACTGGTCGATCGACATGTGGCGCAAGATGGTGGATGCCGCACCGGAGGGCATCGTGATCTGCGATGCCAAGGCAAAGGATCTGCCGGTCGATCTACGTCAATCATGCCTTCACGCAACTTTGCGGGTACCCCGCCGCCGCCTTGCTCGGTTCAAATCTGCGCATTCTGCAGGGCACGGATCGCGAGCAGGAAGGGCGGCCGCGTCTGCGCGAGGCCATGCAGAACGCAGTCGCCTGCCGCATCATGCTGCGCAACTATCGCCCCGACGGCTCGATGTTCTGGAACGAGGCGTTCATTCAGCCACTCAAGAATGACGGCGGCGAGATCACGCACTGGATCGGATTCCATCGCGATACGGGAGCGCGCCTGCGGCGCACCGACGATCGCCCGGCTGCGGGGTTGCCGGGCTGGTTGCGCGAGGATCGCCTGACCGGGTTGAATTCGCGCGCCTATTTTGAAGAGTTTCTGCAGCGCGACTGGGCCGTGGCACAGCGCGAGTCGCACGAGATCGGCATGGTGCTCTTTGACATCGATGCCCTCGGGCCCTACAACGAGACCTTTGATCGGGCCGCGGGCGATGCCTGTATACGCCGCGTTGCGCGCGTCATCGCCGGCAGTTACCGGCGCCGCGGCGACCTGATCGGCCGCTGGGAGGGTGGCACGATCGCGGCGCTGATCCAGGGCGACCCGGCGGATAAGGCCGCCGCCTACGCTCGGGTGGTGACGCAGCGCGTGCACGACCTTCTCATTCATCATCCACGCGGAGCCAACGAGCGCTACGTCACGCTGAGCGCCGGGGTCGCCTGTCTTGTGCCGGCGCGCACGATGGGACTGGCCGCGCTCAGCAGCGCGTGCGGCGTCGCCTTGAAGCGCGCCAAGGCGAGCGGCAGGAATGCGGTGCAGTGCGCCGCGGCCGGCGACTTCAAATAAGATGCGCGGCGGCGCTCAGCGCCGACCGGGGCGTGTTCCTGCCACCGGCGTGACGAGCGCAATTACGCCGAAGGCCGGATGATCGAAGTAGCTGCGCTCGTTGAAGCGCACGCGCCGCCCCTCGTTCAGCGTAAAGGTCGTGCCGGCAGCCGCACCGAGGTTCGGCGGGGGATTCGCCGGTGTATACGCGAGCGTCATGCCAAGGTGCAGGTACTGGCCGCGCTCGAGCACCACGGTGCCGGTGAGTTCCGGCACATCGATGCCGAGGCGCTGCAAGGCAAAGCCCGCTCTCGTTCCCCAGGTGCTCGCCGTCTGCGACCAGGCGACATGGGCGATCGGCGCGTAACCGGCGCTGGCGCGCAGGCGCTTTTCAATATCGGTGAGCTGGTACTGCGATTCTGGCAGGAGCTGTATGAAGTGCCCGACCTGCGTATCGGCGGACGAGCTTGTCTCGCCGGCGCTGCTGTCGTTGCTGACGTTCTTGGCCGCGCTCTCCGCCGCCCAGTTCTCCGCTCCGCCGAGCGCACTCGTCGCCCGGAAAATCACCAGCTCGATGGTGTACGCCGGTACGGGCGGGGTAGCAGGCTCCTCGGCGAGGCCGGGGAGTCCAGCGAGCAGCAGCAGCACAGTTGCCGAAGCAAACGCGGGGGATTTCATTGCTTCGATAATGCAACAGCAGGTTGCGAGCCGCCAGCAAGTTGCGCGCCTTCGCAGCCGCAGCGCCTGCGAAAACGACTGAGCTCGTTACCGGCATCGCGCCATGCCAGCTGCAACCGGCATGAGCGGCAGCGCAGACTTGGGCGCAAGCGCGACGGATCGGGGCTAACGAACCGCCGCTTTGCCAAGGTTCTTCAACAGTTCCGCGGCAAACCTGAAGCGGCCTTCCTCGGTCTCGACCGCGCGTGTGACACGCAATTTGAGAGCACCCTCGAGGCGATACTCGCGCGGATTTTTCTGGACCATGCGCACCACCGCCGTGGGCTCCACCTGGTTTACGCTCTCAAAGAGCACGTAGCCGCCCTGCGGGCCCAAATCCAAGCGGCGGATGCCGAGCGCACGGGCGGTGAGCTTCAGGCGCGCGACGCGCAGCAGATGCTGCGCGCTTGCCGGCAGCGCGCCGAAGCGATCAATGATTTCCGCCGTGAGATCATCGAGCCCCGCCTCGTCAGTCGCCGCGGCAATACGCTTGTAGAGCGACAGGCGCACATGCACGTCGGCGATGTAGGTGTCGGGCAGAAACGCGGGCAGGCGCAGCTCAACCTCGGTATCCGCGGCAAGCGGCCGTTCGATGACCGGGTCGCGCCCTTCGCGCAGGGCTTTGACCGCGTGCTCGAGCATGTCGAGATAGAGCGCAAGGCCCACCTCGGTCATCTGGCCGCTCTGCTGCTCGCCCAAAAGCTCACCCGCCCCGCGAATCTCAAGATCATGCGTGGCGAGCACAAACCCGGCGCCAAGCTCCTCCATCGACTCGATGGCCTCCAGGCGCTTGCGTGCGTCGACGCTGAGCGCGGCGCGCGGTGGCGCGATGAGATATGCATAGGCGCGATGGTGCGAGCGGCCGACGCGGCCGCGCAGCTGATGCAGCTGCGCAAGCCCCATGCGATCAGCACGATTGATCACGATGGTGTTGGCGGTGGGGACATCGATGCCGCTTTCGATGATCGTGGTGCACACCAGCAGGTTGAATCGCCGGTGGTAGAAATCCACCATCAGCTGCTCCAGATCGCGCTCGCGCATCTGGCCGTGTCCCACGCGCACGTGCGCCTCGGGCACGAGGCGCTGCACGTCGGCGGCGATTTTCTCGATGGTGCGCACTTCGTTGTGCACAAAGTAGATCTGGCCGCCGCGCCGCAATTCGCGCAGCGCCGCCTCGCGCAGCGTTGCCGCCTGCCATTCGATGACGAAAGTCTTGATGGCGAGGCGCTCTGCCGGCGGCGTCGTGATGAGCGAGAGATCGCGCAGCCCACCGAGGGCCATGTTGAGCGTGCGCGGGATTGGCGTGGCGGTCAGCGTCAGCACGTGCACTTCGGCGCGCAGCGCCTGCAGACGCTCCTTGTCGCGCACGCCGAAGCGGTGCTCCTCGTCAATCACCACAAGCCCGAGATCCTTGAAGCGCGCGTGTGCGTGCAGCAGTCGATGCGTGGCGATCACAATGTCAACCTGTCCAGCCTCGAGCGCGGCAAGCGTCGCTTGGGTTGCGCGCGTATTGCTAAATCGGGACAGCGACTCGATGCGCACCGGCCAGTCGGCGAAGCGATCACGGAAATTGGTCAGATGCTGCTGCGCGAGCAGCGTGGTTGGCGCGAGCACCGCGACCTGCTTGCCGGCCTGCACGCTGACGAAGGCGGCGCGCATTGCCACTTCGGTCTTGCCGAAGCCGACATCGCCGCAGATGATGCGATCCATCGGCCGCGCACTTTGCAGATCGGCGAGCACCTGGCGGATCGCCTCGGCTTGATCGTCGGTCTCCTCAAACGGAAAAGCATTTGCAAAGCTTGCGTAGTCAAGCTCCGAGACCGGGATGTGCAGCCCCTGCCGTGCGCGGCGCCGCGCATACAGATCGAGCAGCTCGGCGGCGACATCGCGGATCTGCTCGGCGGCGCGCTTGCGGGCGCGCGCCCATTGATCGGTACCGAGTTTGTGCAGCGGCGCGCTCTCGGGTGCCGCGCCGGTATAACGCGTGATGAGGTGCAGCGACTGCACCGGCACGTACAGGCGGTCGCCGTCGAGGTACTCGAGGACGACGAATTCGCCGCGCTGCCCGGCGACCTCCATCGCCTGCAGCCCCACATAGCGCCCGACGCCGTATTCCTCGTGCACCACCGGCGCCCCGGGATTCAAATCCTGCAGATCGCGCAGGATGGCTTCCGGATCGGCGGCGGCGCGCTTACGGCGCCGCTCCTGCCGGGCGCGCGCGCCGAAGAGCTGCGCCTCGGAGACCACCGCGATCGGCGGCGCCGTGAGCGTCAGGCCTTGAAGATCGGGCGCCGCGGTGAGAGCAAGCGCCGCATCTCCGGTGGCGAACTCCTCCCAGCCCTCAACGATTGTCACGCCATAGTCTTGGGCGCGCAGCATCTCGTGCAGCACTTCGCGTCGTCCCGCCGAGTCCGCTGCGATCAGCACCCGCCCGGCGAACTGGCCGCGGAAGCTGTCGAGCGCCGCGAACGGCTGCTCCGCGTGCACATCGATGCGCAGCTCGCGCGGCGCGGCGCGTCGGGAAATTGTGCACGCCCGCGCGTGCGAGTGCGCTCTCCAGATCCGCCTTGAAACTGTTGAGCTCGATGCTCGAGAAGCTCGCAAGCTGCGCTTCGATGCTCGCCGGGTCCAGGAAGATCTCCGGCGGCGCGAGCACCGGTCGCTCGATGTCGTAGCGGCGCTCCTCGTAGCGCATCTGGATGTCCTGCCAGTTGCGCGCCAGCGCCGCCGACAATCCCGCATCGCGCACCAGCACCGCATTGCGCGGCAGGTAGTCGAACAGCGTCGCCGTGCTCTCAAAGAAGAGCGGCAAGTAGAACTCGATGCCAGCCGGAGCGAGCCCTTCGCTCACACCGCGGTAGATCCCCGCCTGGGTCGGCTCGCCTTCGAAGCGCGCGCGAAAGCGCCGGCGAAAAATGCGCACGCCGTCGGCATCGAGCGGCATCTCGCGCGCCGGCAGCATGCGCACGCGCTCGAGCAGGTCGAGCGAGCGCTGGCTGTCCGGATCGAAGCGGCGGATGGCCTCGATGACATCGTCGAAGAGATCGATGCGCAGCGGCAAGGCCGCGCCCATCGGATACACATCCAGCAGCGAGCCACGCACCGCAAATTCGCCGGGACTTGTGACCTGCCCGACGCTCACATAACCCGCCTCGACCAGGCGGCTGCGGAACATCGGCAGCGCAAAGCGATCACCCTTCGTAAGCTCGAACGCCCGTCCCTGCACGTAGGCGGCTGGCGCGAGGCGCTGAATCAGGGTATCGGCGGAGACGATGAGGCAGCCGCTTTTTTGCTGCGGCAAGGCGTAGAGCGTGCGCAGCCGTTCAGAGGTGATGTCCGGCGTGCGGGGAGAACAGATCGTAGGGCAGGACTTCCCAGTCGGGCAGCGTGAAGATCGGCAGCCGCGCGCCGCTGAAGAAACGCAGCTCCGCGTTGCGGCGTTCAAGTTCGCGCGCATCCGCAGCAAATATCACATAGAGGCGCTGGTCGGAGCGCGCCGCCTCCGCAAGCGCCAGCGCCGTCGCGCTGCCGTAGAGCTGGCGCCACTCGAGATGCGCGTTAGCGTGGGTCGGGACGGGTGGTTTTAAGAGTGACAGGATCGTTGCTCCCGAGGCGCTCGGGCATGCCGCTGAAAACGCGGCAGCTTACAAGGCCGGGGAACGATCGCAACAGCGCACGCCGACGGCGCGCGCGCGGGGCGCAGCTAGCCGCTCGTGACGACCGCGTGGATGACGCGATCGCCCTCGAAAAACACCGAGAACGAGGGGTAATCCCAGCGGGTGATGGGTGGAGCGCCGACCGTGGGGTGACGCGTCACTGGCGCGCCGAACTTGCGCTCGACCGTGACCATGGTGGAACCGCGCTCGGGGCGCGCGACAGCGGAGTCACGCACCATGACATGGTCATCGACCACGACGGTTTCGGCACTCACGACTCCCGCGACCAGGAGTCCTCCCAATGCGGCGATGACATAGCGGAATTTCATGTTCGACCTCCTGCTCGCGAAATCAATGACTAACGCATCGGCGCGCATCTGTCAAAGGAGGAGCGGAGCTGGCGGGAGCGATCTGTGACACAGGTCTGATTCTCAGGCGGGGCTGCCCTCCGATTGTGGTTAAATTGCCGCAACCGGCTGCTTCAACAGGACGCGCGTCGCGCGAGGATGTTTCATCCGCTGTCAATCTTTGTGGGGCTGCGCTACGTGCGCGCACGCACCCATAAGTTCTTCGTCTCCTTCATCACTTGGGCCTCGCTTGGTCGGCGTGTGCGTCGGTGTCGCCGCGCTGATCGTCATTCTGTCGGTCATGAACGGCTTTGAGGATGAGCTGCGCGATCGGCTGCTCGCGCTCGGTGCCCATGTGCGCGTGGTCGCCGCGGCCGGCGCCTCCCGGGCGCCGACCACGCAGGATTGGCAGCGACTCGGGCAACGCGTGCGCGCCTTGCCGGGCGTCGCAGGCGTCGCGCCCTATGTGGAGCTGCAGGCGCTCGCGGTGCGCACGCCGGAGATGTTGCCCGTGATTCTGCGCGGCATTGATCCGCAGGCCGAGCGCACGGTGAATGACATCGCCCATGCAATCACCGAAGGGCACCTTGCCGATCTCAAACCGGGCAGCGAGCGGGTGCTGGTCGGCTCGGTAATCGCGCAACGTCTCGGCCTGATCATCGGCGACCCCGTGACGCTGCTCATCCCGATCGCGGATGCCGCGGGCGCGCCGACGCCGGCGTTGCGCGAGTTGACGGTGGCCGGCTCGTTCGAAGTTGGCTTCCAGGACAACGATGCGACGCTCGTATTTGCGCACATCGACGATGTGCGCGCCCTCGCCCCGGTGGTGCAGGCGGCCGAAGGCCTGCATATCCGCTGCGCCGATGTGTGGGCCGCGCCGCGCCTCGCCGCGCAGATACGCACGCTGCTGCCGCCCGGCTTCGAGGTTTTCGACTGGAGCGTTGATCACGCGACTTACTTTCGGGCGGTGCGCATCGAGAAGACGATGATGTCGCTCATCCTGCTGCTCATCGTGGCAGTCGCGGCCTTCAACATCGTGGCGATGCTGGTCATGGTGGTCACCGACAAGCGCACCGACATCGCCATCCTGCGCACCTTCGGCGCATCGCCGCGGCGCGTGATGGGGGTATTTATTACTCAGGGCCTCGTCATCGGCTGGCTCGGGGTAGCTGCTCGGGATCGGGCTCGGCGTGCTGCTCGCCCTCAATGTCGAGGTGATCGTGCCGGCGCTCGAGCACACGCTGCATTTTCAGATCATGGATGCGGATGTCTACTACAACGACCAGCATTCCCTCGGATCTGAAGTGGCCGAACGTAGTGGGGATCGGCGCCGCCGCGTTGCTCCTGACCGGCTGTGCCACGCTGTATCCCGCCCTGCGGGCAGCGCGCACCGCACCCGCCGAAGCGCTGCGCTACGAGTAGTGCGCGTGGCCGCGGCGTACGAATGGCTGATCGGCACACGCTACCTGCGCTCGGCGCACCGCCGCGGATTCGTCTCCTTTGTCGCCCTGATTTCGGTATCGGGCCTGACGCTCGGCGTTGCCGTGCTGATCGTGGTGCTGTCGGTCATGAATGGCTTCGAGCGCGAGCTGCGCACGCGCATCCTGAGCGTCACGGCGCACGCCACACTCTCCGGCCTCGACGGCACACTGCCTGACTGGCACGCGGCGCGCGCGGCCGCGCTGCGGCAAGCCGGGCGTGCGTGCCGCCGTGCCCTACATCGACGAGCAGGCGATGCTGTCGCATGGCGTGCGCATCACCGGCGCCGGCATCCGCGGCGTACTGCCCGAGGAGGAGGGGCGTGCCGATGGCCTCGCACAGCATCTGACCGCGGGGCGCCTCGCGATCTTGAGCCCGGGCGCTTCCGCATCATTCTCGGCACGGCGCTCGCGCACGACCTGGGCGCCGGGGTCGGCGATGATGTGGTGCTGGTGGTTCCGCAGGGCACGGCGACGCCCACCGGAGTGGTGCCGCGCATGCGGCGCTTTCATATCGTCGGGCTCTTTGAGTCGGGGATGTATGAATTTGATCGCGGGCTTGCGCTCGTGCACCTGAGCGATGCGCAGCGTCTTTACCGGCTGGGCGACGCGCGTAAGCGGCATCCGCCTGGCGCTCGATGACCCGCAGCGGGCACCGCACACGGTGCGCGCGCTCGCGCTCGCGCTCGGCGGCGGCTTTTATGTGAGTGACTGGACGCGCGATCATGCGAATTTCTTCCGCTCGATCGAGATCACCAAGTCCATGCTGTTCGTGATCCTGCTGATGCTGGTGGCGGTGGCGGCGTTCAATATCGTTGCCACGCTCGTCATGATCGTGAAGGAAAAGCAGACCGACATCGCCATCTTGCGCACCCTGGGCGCGGGCCCCGGCAACATCCTCACTACCTTCGCCGTGCAGGGCGTGCTCATCGGACTTGCCGGCACGCTGTGCGGCGCGGCTCTCGGCATCATCGTGGCCCACAATCTGCAAGCATTCGTCGGCGCGCTCTGGAGCGCACGCTGCACACGCAGTTTCTGGATGCACGTGTGTACTTCATGAGCCAATTGCCTGCCTACGTTGAGGCTCTGGATGTGCTGCGGGTGTGCGCCGTGGCATTTTTGCTGTGCGTGCTCGCGACGCGTGTATCCGGCGTGGCGCGCGGCGCGCACGACTCCGGCTGAGGCGCTGCGCCATGACTGAGCCGGTACTGCGCGCGGATAAGGTCTGCAAGAGCTTCCGCCAGGGTCCGGAGACGCTCGAAGTGCTGCGCGGCGTGACTCTTAGCGTTGCGCCGGCGCAGCGCATCGCTATCGTCGGCGCGTCAGGCTCGGGCAAGACCACGCTGCTGCAGATCCTCGGCGGTCTTGACCCCCCGACCTCGGGGGTGGTGCGCGATCGACGGCCGCGATATTCATCATCTGGGATGAGAAGGAGCGCGGTGAGCTGCGCAATCGCGCGCTCGGCTTCGTCTATCAGTTTCATCATCTGCTGCCGGAGTTCTCGGCGCTCGAGAACGTGGCGATGCCGCTGCTTATTCGGCGCACGCCGATCGCGACCGCACGCGCGCGCGCCCGCGAGTTGCTGCAGCGTGTCGGCCTTGGCGAGCGCCTGGAGCATCGGCCGCACCAGCTCTCCGGCGGTGAGCGGCAGCGCGCAGCGGTGGCGCGCGCGCTCGTAACCGAGCCGCGCGTGGTGCTCGCCGATGAGCCTACGGGCAATCTTGACGGCGCAATGCCGCACAGGTGTTCGCCCTCATGCTCGAACTCAACCGCGAACGCGGCACGAGCCTCATCGTCGTCACCCACGACCTGCGGCTCGCCGCGCGCATGGAACGCGTGCTATGAGATCAATGGCGGCGTGCTCACCGAGAGCACCGCGCGGCACATCAAGCCGCTGACGGCTTTCTGCGATTGCGGTAGCGCGTGCGCACGCTCGTGCGCCACAACCGCGTCGAAGATGAGGCGGCCGGAAAAGCCGCACACGACCGAGCAGATGAGGCAGCCGACCAAGAACGGCTTCCAGGCAGGCCCGAGCCCGTGCTGCAGCCATGCCCAGCTCGGATGGAACGCGAAGCGCTTCGCGGGCTCTCCCACCACGAGGGCACCGATCGCGGTAGGCGGTGTAATAGACCGGCAGCGCGGTCAGCGGATTTACCAGAAACACGGTCGCAAAGATCGTCGGCAGGTTGAGCCGCCAAACGATCGCGCAGAGCGCCGCGACCGGCAGGTGCACCGGCAGGGGTATGAAGCAGATCGCAAGTCCCGCGCCGAATGCGCCGGTCACCGCGCGCCGCTGCAGTGACCATAAGCCGGGGTGGGCGATGCGCGCGCCGAACAGCCGCAGGAACCAGCGCTTCTGGAGGCTGTCCGCAGAGGGCGTCACGCGCTTGATGAACTCGCGGTGCATGGCGCGGCCGACTCTAGCATCAAGTTGCGCAGGACTTGCCTTGAGCCATGTTTGCTCTCCGGTATGATGCCGCCACCTAAGCGGCTCTGCAGGTGCGCGGGATGTCGGCATGTGGGAAATAGTGCGGGCGGGCGGCCCGCTCATGTGGCCGATCATCCTGTGCTCCATCGGCGCTGCGGCGATCATTCTCGAGCGCTTCTGGACGCTGCAGGACAAGCGCGTAGTGCCCCCGGAGCTGACGCAGCAGGTTCGGCAGCTCATCGAGGCCAATCAGATCAACGACAAGGTCATCGCGGCGCTTGAGCAGAACTCGGCGCTCGGCAAGCTCCTCGCGACCGCGCTCGCCAATCGCCATCGCTCGCGCGAGTTCATCATGGAGCGCCTGGAGGACTCGGGGCGGCACATCGTGCACGAGCTCGAGCGCTTTTTGAGCACGCTCGGAACCATCGCCGGCGTCTCCCCGCTCCTGGGCCTGCTTGGCACCGTCACCGGCATCATCAAGTCGTTCAATGCCATCCAGGCGGGCGGCATGGGCGATCCGCGCGCGCTCTCCGGCGGCATCGCCGAGGCGCTGATCGCAACCGCAGCCGGCCTGTGCGTGGCAATTCCGGCGCTCATCGGCTATCGCTTTCTGCGCAGCAAGATTGAGCGCATCGCCGTCGAAATGGAGAAGAATGCCATGCGTATCGTCGATGCCATCGAGGCAACGCATCCACGGCAGCGCCGTGCCACGGACATAGTGCATACATGAATCTCAAGCCGCGCCGCGTCGAGGAACCCGAGATCAACGTCGTCTCGCTGATTGACGTCGTGCTGCTGCTCGTCGTGTTCTTCATGCTGTCGAGCACTTTTCTTGATGAAGGCCGGGTACGCATTCATCTGCCGCACGCGGGCGATGTGCCGGTGGCCCGTCCCAAGCACGAGCCGCTCGTGGTCGCCGTGACGCAGGCGGGCGGCTATCGCGTGAATGAGCACGAGCTCATCAATGCAAATCCCGAGACGCTGCGTGCGGCGCTGCTGAAGGAGGCGGGCAACGATCGCACCGGTCCGGTGACCATGCGCGCCGACGCGCGCGCCACGCATCAGGCAGTCATCACGGCGCTCGATGTGCTCGGCCGCATCGGCTTCGTCGAGATCAATATCGCGACGGTCAAAACCGCCGAGCCGGGTCAGCCTTGAACGATAGCGCGCGCGCTGCGGTGCTCGTCAGCGACGACGCCGGGCGCATCTATCGGCGCCTGCTGCGCTACGCCGCGCCGCACTGGGGCATGTTCGCGATCGGCGTTATCGGCATGGCGCTCTATGCCGCGACCGACGCGTCCACGGCCTGGCTGGTGCGCGAGTTTCTGAACCTGACCTTCATCGAGCACAATCCGAAATCGATGTGGTTCATCCCGGTCGCACATCATCACGCTGTTCTTTCTGCGCGGCAGCGGCGATTACATTGCGAGCTACTTTCCAGGCTGGGTCGGGCGGCAGGTGATCAAATCCATGCGCTCGGATCTGTTCTGCGCATTACCTGCGCCTGCCGGCGTCCTACTACGACAGCGCCTCATCGGCGCAGATGCTCTCGCGGCTCACCTACAACATCGAGCTCGTCGCCGAAGCGGCGACCAATTCCGTCACGGTGATGATCCGCGACTCGCTCACGATCGTTGCGCTCATTGGCTGGCTCTTCTATCTCAACTGGCAGCTGACGCTCACTTGCGCTGACGGTCGCGCCGATCATCTCCTGGCTGCTGCAGCGCGTGAACCGCCTGTTTCGCCGCTACAGCACGCGCATCCAGAATTCCATGGGCGATGTCACGCGTGTGGCGAAGGAGGCGATTGAAGGCCACCGCGTCGTGCGTGTGTTCAACGCGCAGGACTACGAACATGACGCGCCTTCGAGGCGGTCAACGAGCTTAATCGCCACAGCAACATGCGGCTTGATCAACGCAAAGTCGACCAGCAATCCCGTCGTGCAGCTGATCGCCTCGGTAGCACTCGCGGTCGTCATGTACTTTGCAATCCGCCAGGTGCTCTCGCACGCGATGCGGCTTTGCGGACTTTGCCTCCTTCCTTGACGGGCTTGCTGCTCATCACGCGCCCGCTGCGGCGGCTGATGCAGATTTTCGTGCCGTTGCAGCAGGGCATCGCAGCCGGCGCAAGCGTGTTTGAGGTGCTCGACCAGCCACCCGAAGACGCCGGGCGGCACGCGCGCCCTTCACCGCGCCCGCGGCGATGTCGAGTACCGCGATGTTCGGTTCATTTACAACGCGGAAAAAGGCTCGGTGCTGCGCGGCATCAGCCTGCGTGCGCCGGCGGGCACAACGCTCGCCATCGTCGGCAAGTCCGGCAGCGGCAAGTCGACGCTGGTGAGCCTGTTGCCGCGCTTCTATGACCCGCAGCGAGGGCGCGGTGCTGCTCGATGGGGTCGACGTGCGCGAATACCCGCTCGCGGATCTGCGCCGCCAGGTGGCGCTCGTAAGCCAGGATGTCGTGCTCTTTGATGACAGATCCGCAACAACATCGCCTTCAGCGCCACCGATGCGACGCCTACGGACGGTCGAGAATGCGGCGCGTGCCGCCTATGTGCTCGAATTCGCGCGAGGAGCTGCCGCAGGGCCTCGATACCTGGTCGGCGATCGCGGCACGCTGCTCTCCGGCGGCCAGCGGCAGCGCATCGCGATCGCGCGGGCGATCCTGAAGGATGCGCCGGTGCTCATTCTTGATGAGGCGACCTCATCGCTCGACTACCGACTCCGAGCGGCGCATCCAGGCGGCCCTTGCGCAGCTCGCGCGCAAGCGGACGACGCTCGTCATCGCACATCGCTTGTCGACGGTCGAGCAGGCCGACTGCATCGCCGTGCTCGATGACGGCGCGGTCGTCGAGAGTGGGCACGCACAGCGAACTCCTCGCGCGCGGCGGCCTGTACGCGCAGCTCTATCGGCTGCAGTTCAGCGCCTAAAACGAGCGACATGGCGGGCGCGCTCACGCGAGCTGTGGTATGGCAACGCGAGCGGCGCGGCGCTGCTTGCGCCGCTCGCCTGGCTCTACCGGGCCGCTCATCGCGTCTGCGCCGGCGTGCCTACGATCGCGGTATCCTGCGCCGCCACGGCGTCGGCTGTCCCGTTGTCGTGGTCGGCAACCTCACCGTCGGCGGCACCGGCAAGACGCCGCTCGTCGCCTGGCTCGCACGGCAGCTGCAAAGCCGGGGCTATCGCGTGGGCATCGTGTCGCGCGGCTATGGCAGTCGCGCGCGCGCGCGCGCGCCTCGGTCACGCCGCATTCCACCTGGCGCGAGGTCGGCGATGAGCCGCTGCTGCTGTCGCGCAGCACCGGCTGCCTCACCGCCGTCGGCGTGCTGACCGCGTGGCCGCCGGCGCGGCTGCTTGGTTGCCCAGGGCTGCAATCGTCATCGTGAGCGATGATGGGCTGCAGCATCTGCGTCTGGCGGCCGACTACCGGATCGTGGTCGTGGATGGCGAGCGCGGATTCGGCAATGGCCGGCTCCTGCCCGCTGGGCCGCTGCGCGAGCCGATCGCGGCGCTCGGCCGCGCCGATGCCGTGGTTGTCAATGGCGCTGCGCCGACGCGGGCAAGCGCTGCCGGGCGCAGCCGCACGGCGCTGCGCATCGAGATGCGGCTCGTGCCGGGCGAGGCGCTGGCGCTCGGCGGCGCGGCGACACCGCAGCGCTCGCGCAGTTTCAGCCGACGCCCGTGCATGCCGTCGCCGGCATCGGCAACCCGGCGCGTTTCTTTCGCATGTTGCGCGCGCTCGGCCTTGAGCTCGATCGAGCACGCCTTTGCCGACCATCACCCGCTGGTCGCGGCCGACCTTGAATTCGGGGATGATCTGCCGGTGCTCATGACGGAGAAAGATGCCGTGAAATGCGACGGCTTTGCGGATGCGCGGCTCTGGTACGTACCGGTGAGCGCCGAGTTGACTGCCGAGGCCGAATCTCAGCTCCTCGCGCACGTGGCGAAACGCCTCACGAATTACCGGAGATAGAACCGATGGACGCGCGGCTGATCGAGATCCTCGCCTGCCCGGTGTGCAAGGGACCGCTCAAGTATCAGCGTGAACCCCAGGCGCTCGTCTGCCGCATGGACCGGCTCGCCTATCCGATTCGCGACGATGTTCCGGTCATGCTCGAGGAGGAAGCCCGCCAGCTCGCAGCGGATGATCCGCTGCTCGATCGCTGAAGGGCCCGGGGCGCGGTCGGTGTTCCGGGTGGTCATTCCGGCGCGCTTCGGCGTCAACGCGCCTGCCGGGCAAGGTGCTGCTGCCGCTTGCCGGCCAGCCGATGATCCGCTGGGTGTACGAGCGCGCCTGCGCGAGCACGGCCACGCGAAGTCATTATTGCGACCGATGATCGCCGCGTTGCCGAGGCCGCCGGACACTTCGGCGCACGAGATCGCCATGACGGCGAGCGACCATCCCTCCGGCACCGATCGCATCGCCGCAGGTCGCGCGCGAGCGGGGCTGGGAGGATGCAGGACATCGTCGTCAACGTACAGGCGGACGAGCCGCTCATTCCGAGCGCGCTCATCGGCCAGGTGGCACGGGCTGCTCGAGGATGATCCGTGCGCCGACCTTGCCACACTCGCCACGCCGATCAGCTCGGCGGAGGAGTATCTCGATCCGAATGCCGTCAAGGTCGTGCTCGATGCGCAGGGCAGCGCGCTTTACTTCAGCCGCGCGCCGGTGCCCTGGGATCGCGACGGCGGCGCCGCGACGCCGGCGCGGCTCAATTTCGACGGGCGTCGCTGCGGCACATCGGCATCTACGCCTACCGCGTGGCAGCGCTTCGCAAGCCTCACCCGCTGCCGCCAAGCCCGCTGGAGCTGCGCGAGAAGCTCGAGCAGCTGCGGGCGCTCGAGAACGGCATGCGACTGGCGCGTGGCGCTCGCCAGCGAGCCCCCCGGGCCGGATGTGAATACGGCGCAGGATCTGCAGCGGGTCGAGCCGCCTGGCTCGCCGGCAGCGCCACGCGTGAGAGGCGTCCTACAGCCGAGTCAGAGCTTGCCCGATGGCTGCAAAGCGCGGCGCGCGCGCAAACTCGCCCGGTGCGGATCTGCCGCCGGCGTAGTGCTGGCGGAGCCGCACCTACGGAGAAAAAACCATGCTGCACTATGCGGTCGTGTTCTTCATCATTGCGTTGATTGCCGCACTATTCGGCTTTGGCGGCATCGCCGCCGGCGCCGTGGGGATCGCGAAGATTCTGTTCGTTGTGTTTCTGGTGCTGGCGGCGCTCGCTTCGTGGCAAACTTGGTGCGGCGCGTCTGAGCGCAGGCGGCCGTTTGTCGGGCAGACGAGGTAGCCATTTGAATGAGGGCCGCGGCTGCACCGTCCGATGAGCGGCACTCAAATGCCGGCGTACCACTCGTAGCCCTGATCCTCCCAGTAGCCGCCGTTGCCCGCGCCGATATGCGCGAAGCTTGACACGAGCTCGATGCGCATGATGTATTTCGCCATCTTGTAGCCCAACTGCCGCTCGATGCGCACCCGCAGCGGCGCGCCGTTGGCGATCGGCAGCGCGCGCGCCGTTCAGTTCGTAGGCGAGAATGGTCTGCGGATGATAGGCGTCGTCGAAGTCGATGCTTTCGTAGTATTTGGTGCCTGCCTCGTCCATGGGATCGGCGCAGTGAAACACGACGTAACGCGCCTCCGCGCGCGGCTCGGCCAGCTGCAGCACGGCGCTCAGCGGCACGCCGGTCCATTGGCCGATCGCGCTCCATCCCTCGACGCAATCGTGGCGTGTGATCTGCGTGCGGCTGCGGCATGCGCGCGCAGCTCGCTGCAGTGAGAGCTGCAGCGGCTGCTGCACGAGGCCGTCGACCCGCAGTCGCCAGTCGCATGAATTGGCGTCGCGGCGAGTGCCTGGTAGTGCGGATTGTCAGGATTCGCCGTGCCGTTGCTGCGAAACTGCGGCGATAAGTCCGCGGTGGTGAACTCCTGCGCCATCGCGCGGCGCGGACTTGCGAGGCGCTGCGCGCCGCGGCTCGCGCGCTCGCCGCTTCCCAGCACCTTCGGTAACCAGCTGCTGCGCGAGGCCGCATCGCAGCCCGCCGAGCAGCGCGGCGCCGCTGGCCGCGAGCATCGCGCAGCAGAAAGTTGCGCCGCGAGCGCTCAGCGTGCCCTGATCCGCATGCTCGTGCTGCACGACGAAGCGGCCCGTGATCATGGAGCGCAGATTGTTGAAGACCCCGCTGACCAGGACTTCGAAGACGTGCACCAGGACAAACGCCACCAGTGCCCACGCAGCGATGAAATGCAGCGTGCGCGCCGATTGGCGGCCGCCGAAAACATCCACCCAGCCGGGAATGGCCGCATCAAGGCGCGGCGACATCGCCCAGCCCATGAGCACCACGAACGGCAGCAGGCCAAAGATGACGAACAGATAGGTGAGCTTTTGCAGAACGTTGTAACGGCGCGCTGCCTCGCCGCGCGGATGGCGCAAGCGCAGATGATCGATCACTGAGCGCCCGATCGAACGCCAGTCATTGCGCGTCGGCGCCAGGTCGCGCCCAAGGTGCCGGCTTGCGATCGTATAGATGATATATGCAAAGCCGTTGATGACGAAAATCCAAGCGAAGAACAGATGCCAGCGCCTGCCCATTGCAAGCCACGCCCGCCGGGCAGTGTCATCCAGGACGGAAAGCCGTGCGCGAGTACGAGCAACGGCGGCGTCGCGGAGTAGGAGGATCTGCCCCAGTTGAGCACCGGATAGGCATTGAAAATCTGCAGACCGCTCATCAGCAAGACGGCAAACGCCGCGAAATTGACCCAATGCATGATTCGTACCGGCAGCGAATGGCGATAATAGGAGCGGCTCACCGGCGCCGCGGGCGGCGTCATGAAGCGCCCGTCGTCCTGCGTTGCGCCCCCGATTTCCATGGCATGTCATTTTCCTGCTATCGTGAGTTCTCTTCCCGAGCAGCGGAGGAGACCTTGGTTACCATCAAAGTATTGCAGAATGGACCGTATCTGGTCGATGGCGACGCAGCGACTCTCGTCGACTGGAATGGCACGCCCTATGCGATTCGCAAGCGCCCTTTTGCCCTGTGCCGTTGCGGCGCCTCCACCACGAAACCCTTTTGTGACGGTACCCACTCGCGCATTGGCTTCAAGGCGGCCGAAGCGGCAGTTGCCGGCAGTCAGGATAAGCCAGCACTCTAGCCGCAGGGTTTGGGATCCATGCGCGCGCGCATGAACGATAAATCTCACGCCACCTCGGTTGCGCATGCCCGGTGCAATTCGCAGCGGATTTGCGACTCGACGACCAGCAGCATATGTGGCAGAGGATGAGGCGAGATTCGCTCTAGCCATGCGCGCATGAAAATCCTTTTTGTTTGTCTCGGGCAACATTTGCCGCTCGCCGACCGCGGAGGCGGTGTTGCGTGCGCTTGCCGCGCGCGAAGCGCGCGATCTTGCAGATTGATACAGATTCGGCGGGCACGGCGGGGTATCACATCGGTGCGCCGCCGGACGCGCGTTCGCAGCAGGCGGCGCGGCGTCGCGGCTACGACCTGTCCGCTTTGCGGGCGCGCGTGATTGCACCTGAGGATTTCGAGCGCTTTGATCTCATCCTCGCGATGGATCAGGAAAACCTGTCGGCGCTGCGGCGTCGTGCGCCGCACGAGTTACACGACCGGATACGCTTGTTCTTGGAGTTCGCCCCCGATGTGGGCACGAGCGAAGTGCCGGATCCGTACTACGGGGGCCCGAACGGCTTCGAAGAGGTGCTGGATCTCATCGAGGATGCGACGCGCGCGCTCATCGCGCACCTGCGCACGATGCAGCTCACGCCAAGCTAGCGCCCTGCGGCGCTACTCGTCCTGGCCGCGATCATCCGCGGCGGGTTTTTCGCCCGGCGCGGATGACCACACCACAAACGGCCGTGCGCTTTGCGTGGCACTCGGGCTTGCGGGTGGTACCGACGGCTCAAAATGCGCCAGCGTCTCGCGTGGGGCGGCGGGCTCGCGCGGCGCGTTGTCGCGCGCCTCCGGGAGCGCCTCCTGGGACTGTCCGCCATTGTTGGCGGGAAGCGCCGGCGGTGGCGCCGCCTCGTCGCGCGCAGCATTTGTGCCGCTGGTATTGGCATCGGCGCTGCCCATGCCGCGTGCAGCGCCGCCCCGGCGGCCGCGGCGCCGCCCGCGGCGGCCGCGGCGCGGCTCGCTGCGCTCGGCCTGATCGGAGGGCAGCATCGTGCTTGAGAACGTGGCGGAGTGCTGTGGCGCGGTGCTGGGCGCATCCTCGCGTCGGGGTGCCGCGACCGTCTCGTTCGGTGCGCTCACGAGGTTTTCGATCGCGGTCGCGATGGCGATCGCGCCCCTCATGATCGCGCCGCGCGCCGTCAGCGCGGCGCGGCGGACGGCGGTGATCGGAGCGGCCGCGGTCGCGCCGCGCCTCAGGACGGTCGCCGCGCTCAGAGTGCTCGCGGCGCGGGGTCGGTGGCTGAGGCCTCCGGGGAGGTTGCGGCAGCCGCCGGTGTCGCTCCCGTGAAGAACCGTTTGAAGCGGCTCCAGAAGCCAGACTCATCGGCGCTCGCCGGCGGCGCGCGCCGCGGCTTGAATGATCTGCGGCGCGGTGGTCGCGGGCAACAATGTGGCGACTGCCGCGGCCTCCGGCTGCGGGGCCTCGTTGGCGAGGGCCGGCTCGGCAACCGCGGGGGCGGTCGGCAGCAGGTAGCTTGCCTGCTTGTTCTCAGGCAGTTCGGTCTCATCGTCGCGCACCCGCACGATCGAATACTCCGGCGTTTGAATGTGCGGGTTCGGGACGATGACGAGCTCAATTTCGCTCTTGTCCTCAAGCGTGCGCAGCCACTCGCGCTTTTCATTGAATATATAGGTGGCGACCTCCACCGGAACCTGCACGACGACGCGCGCGGTGCGATCCTTGCGGATCTCCTCGCCGATCAGACGCAGGATGGCGAGCGCCATTGACTCGACGCTGCGGATGCTGCCGATGCCGACGCAGCGCGGGCAGACGATGTGACTCGTCTCGCCGAGCGAGGGACGCAGCCGCTGGCGCGACATCTCCAGCAGTCCGAAGCGCGACAGGCGGCCGATCTGGATGCGGGCGCGATCCATTTTCATCGCATCGCGCAGCCGATCCTCGACGTCGCGCTGGCTCTTGACGGATTCCATGTCGATGAAATCGATGACGATCAGGCCGCCGATATCGCGAATGCGCAGCTGGCGCGCGATTTCCTCGGCCGCTTCGAGATTCGTATTGGTGGCCGTGGTTTCAATGTCAGCGCCGCGCGTGGCGCGTGCGGAATTGATGTCGATGGAAACCAGCGCCTCGGTGTAATCGATGACGATGCTGCCGCCGGAGGGCAGCTGAACCTTGTGGCCGTAGGCGGACTCGATCTGGCTTTCGATCTGAAAACGCGTGAAGAGCGGGATATCGTCGCTATAGAGCTTGAGCCGCCTCTGGATGTCGGCCGGCATGAAGCGCTGCATGTATTCCTGCGCCTTCTGGAAGGCGAGGCTGGTCGTCGACCTGGATCTCGCCGATGTCGTCCGAAAGATAGTCGCGCATGGCGCGCGTCACGGCGTCGCTTTCGCGGTACACGAGAAACGGCGCGGCGCGCTCGTGCGCGGCTGCGGCAATCTGGTCCCACTGGGTGCGCAGGTTGTCGAGGTCCCACTGCAGCTCCTCGACGCTGCGGCCAACCCCGGCGGTGCGCACGATGGCGCCCATGCCTTCGGGTATCTGCAGCTGGTTCATGATCTCGCGCATCTGATCGCGGTCCTCGCCTTCGATGCGCCGCGACACTCCGCCCGCGCGCGGGTTGTTGGGCATGAGGACGAGGAAGCGGCCGGCGAGGCTGATGAAGGTCGTGAGCGCGGCCCCTTTGGTGCCGCGCTCCTCCTTCTCGACCTGCACCAGGATCTCCTGGCCCTCGTTCAGCAGTTCGCGGATATTGAGCCGCCCGCCCTGGGGCTGTTGCCGGAAGAACTCCTTGGAGACTTCCTTCAGCGGCAGGAAGCCATGGCGCTGAGCGCCGTAGTCGACGAAGCAGGCTTCTAGCGAGGGTTCGACGCGGGAGATGCGGCCTTTGTAAACGTTGGCTTTCTTCTGTTCACGCGAGCGCAGCTCGATACTCAGGTCATAGAGTTTCTGTCCATCAACTAGTGCAACTCGCAACTCTTCCTGCTGAGTTGCATTCACAAGCATTCTTTTCATGGGGCCCTACTGTGCAATGAAGGGCCGACCTGATGGCGGCGGGAGGCCACGGGCGCAATGCAGCGCTACCCGCGTGGCAACGAAGGTTCCAATTCGGTGTCACAGGCGCTCTTAGTGTGCTTATTCACTTGAGTGCCCGCCCCAAGCAGGGCGGTGCTTCGGAATCCTTCGGGGTACTCAACCGACGGCGCGCCAAGGAGAGTCTTCTCGCTCGAGACTCAATTGCCGGCGCAGCGATCTTGTCGGCCCAAACGCGATGGCCTCGATATCGAGGACCAACTAACATGAGGCGGCGGCGCCGCCATACCGTTGGCTGTCCGATTGCGGACAGCTGCGGGAGTATAATCCCAAGAGCGCTGTAGAAACAATATGTTACGGTGAGATTGCGATGGTGCGAGCCCTGAGTGAGGCGAATCGGCAGGGTGTACGGCACGTCGAGATCGGCGCGGACGAGGCAGGCCGGCGCCTCGATCAGTTCCTGCTCAAGCTCTTCGGCACTGTGCCGCGCAGCCGCGTGTACCGGCTGGTGCGCAAGGGCGAGGTGCGCGTCAACGGTCACCGCGCCGACCCCGCGCAGCGGCTCGCCCTGCACGACAAAGTGCGCGTGCCCCCGGTACGGCTCGAGCCCGAGGGTGTCCCGGCGACGATTCCGCACGCGCTCCTCGAGAGGCTGCGCCGCGCGATCATCGTCGAGGACAAGCGGCTGCTCGTGATCGACAAGCCCTCCGGCATCGCCGTGCACGGCGGCAGCGGTGTCAGTTTTGGAGTCATCGAGGCGCTGCGCGCGCTGCTGCCGCAGGAGCCGCTCGAGCTCGTGCACCGCCTTGACCGCGACACGAGCGGCTGCTTGCTCGTCGCGCGCCAGAGAAGCACGCTGCGCACGCTTGCATGCGCTCCTGCGCGAGGGACTATTCGAGAAGCGTTACCTTGCGCTCATCAAGGGGCACTGGCCGCATGGGCGCACGCGCATTGACGTGCCCTTGCGCACCGACACCCGCGTCGGCGGCGAGCGCACCGTGCGGGCGCATGCGTCGGGCAAAGCGGCGCTCTCGGAATTTCGCCCCGTTGAGTTCTTCGGCAAGCGCGCGACGCTCATGGAAGTGCTGCTGCACACCGGCCGCACGCATCAGATTCGCGTGCATGCCGCGCACGCCGGCCATGTCGTTGCGGGCGATGCAAAATACGGTGATGCCGATTTCAATCGGCAGCTCGTCGCGCTGGGCCTTAAACGCATGTTCCTGCACGCGCACAGCGTGGGCTTCGAATGGCCCGAGGGCGGCGCATTCAGCGCAAGCGCGCCGCTGCCTGCGGATCTTGCCGAGGTGCTGGAAGCGATTGGCGGCCGCAGGGGCGACGCGGCGCCCTCAGGGCACGGCGTAGCCGCAGCGGCGCAGCGCAAGCGCGAGCCAGATGAGCGGCAGTCCGATGAGCGCGGTGGGGTCCGTCGATGTCGATGCGCTCCAGCAGCGCGATGCCCAAGGATTCGACCTTGAAGCTGCCTGCGCAGTCGAAGGGCTGCTCGTGCTCGACGTAGCGTGCGATCTCCTCGGCCGAGAGCACCCGAAACACCACGTGCGTCGTGTCAAGGTGCACCTCATGCACACCCGCGCGAGCGCCGATGATCGCGCAGGCGGTAAAAAAGTCGGCGGCCTTGCCGCTTAAGGCAGTCAACTGCGCGCGCGCCCCCGCCGCATGGCCGCCCTTGTGCAGCACGCGTGCGCCGGCCGCGGCCACCTGATCGCTGCCGATGACGATGGCTTCGGGGTACTGCTGCGCAATCGGTCTGCGCCTTGGCAAGGGCGAGGCGCTGCGCACGCTCAGCCGGCCCCTCGTGCGCCAAGTCCTCCTCGCTGACCGCGGGCGCGACGACATCGAAAGCGCACCCCCAGGCGCGTCAGCAACTCGCGTCGATAGACGGATGTCGAGGCCAGAACCAAGGGGCGCATAGGCGAGAATCACTCACCAGATACAAAGGCTTAGATGCGCCCCGCTTTGACTTGGGCAGGGTCGCTACCTATTATACGCGGCCCATGTCAGAGGCTTGGTCGCAGCCGATGGATGTCGGCGCGCTAGCCGATGAACAAGCCGACTTTGAGCTTGCGATTCCGCTTGCCGAGCTCACCCGGGTGCGGGCCGCAACTGGGTACGCACTCAGGCGCGCTTCGCGGGCGGGTGCGCTTTGAGCGCGAGGCGGAGTTTGCGGTCGCGGCGCTGGAGCTGTCGGGCTCGGTGCAGCTGACGTGTCAGCGCTGCCTGCGGCTCATGCCCTGGAAGATTGACAGCGCGGCGCGCGTTGCGTTGATTGCGCATGAGTCGCAGGCGGGTCGCGTGCCGCAGCACCTGGAGCCGATGCTCGCTGCCGGCGGCAAGAGCAGTTTGCGCGACTTGTTTGCAGAGGAACTTTTGTTGGCACTGCCGATCGTGGCGCTGCATACGGATGAGCGCGCGTGCGCGCCCGCGGCATCGCAGGACGAGGACAGTGCCGTACACAGACCGTTTGAACGGCTGGGCGAGCTGTTGAAACGCACTAGCGAAGCGGGCGTCGCTCGCGAGGATACAAGCCATGGCCGTACAAAAAAGTCGTAAGACCCCATCCAAACGCGGCATGCATCGCTCGCACGATGCGCTTGTCAAACCGACGCTGTCGGTAGATCCGCAAACCGGCGAGACCCACCTGCGCCACTGCATCACGCCCGATGGCTTCTATCGCGGCAAGCGCATCATCGAGACGCGCGGCGCGGACGAGGAAACGAAGTAAGTTAACGATTGGGGCTGCCGCTGGGTGAGGGAGCTGGCGGGGCATACCTTTATCGCGGTTCGCGCTGCAGGCCGGGCGCCTTGATTGCACCGTTGTCAAAGAGGTGAGGCGCTGATGTATTCGCGCATTGCGGGAACCGGCTCGTACCTGCCAGAAAAAATCCTCACCAATTTTGATCTCGAACGGATGATGGATACCACCGACGCGTGGATCCGCGACCGCACCGGAATCGAGCGGCGGCACATCGCCGCCGAGGGACAAACCACCGTCGATCTGGGCGAGCAGGCCGCGCGGCGCGCCATCGAAGCCGCCGGCGTGCGTCCCCAGGACATCGACTTCATTGCCTTTGGCACGACGACGCCGGATCTGGTGTTCCCCAATTGCGGCGTGCTGCTGCAGGAGCGGCTCGGCTGCCGCGGCGGCGCGGCGTTCAGCGTCGAGACGGCGTGCGCGGGTTTCGTCTATGCGCTGGCGATCGCGGACAAATTTGTAAAGGCCGGCGAGGCGCGCTGCGCGCTGGTGGTGGGCGCGGAGACGCTCTCGCGCATCACCGACTGGAGCGACCGCTCCACGGCAGTCATCTTTGCCGATGGCGCGGGCGCGGTGGTGCTGCAGCCGGATTCAAAGCCCGGAATTCTCTCCACGCATCTGCACGCCGATGGCGCTTTCAAGGACATGCTCTACTGCGGCACCGGCGTATCCAAGGGATTTGGCGATGCGAAGCCCGACATGGTGATCACCATGGTGGGCAGTGAAGTGTTCAAGGTCGCGGTGCGTGAATCTCGGCAAGGCGGTCGAAGAGGCGCTGCAGGCGCAGGGCCTCGACAAGTCTCAACTCGACTGGCTCGTGCCGCACCAGGCCAATATCCGCATCATCCAGGCAACCGCACGACGGCTGAATCTGCCGATCGAGCGGATCATCGTCACCGTGCAGGATCACGGCAATACCTCGGCGGCCTCGGTGCCGCTGGCACTGGATGTCGGGGTGCGCGACGGACGCATCAAACGCGGGGAGCTGCTGCTGCTGGAAGCGTTTGGCGGCGGATTTACCTGGGGTTCGGCGCTGGTGCGCTTCTAGCGCCCAGCCGTCGCGCTAACGAGCAAAAAATAGAGAACGCCGCGCTTGCGCGCGGCGTTCTCAGCATAGTTTCCAGTCGCGCTCTACTTCGAAACCGACCGCTTGAACATGCGATCGATCTTCTCGTTGGTAGCATCGCAGCAGGACTGGCTCGCCTGCGCGGCAGCCAACGCCTGATTCGCCGTGCTCTGCGCACCGCTGGCGGCCTGGCTCGCCGACTGTGCAGCGCTGTTGGCCTGATCTGCTGACTGCTTCGCGGCAGACACGTCGGACTGCAGCTTGCCGACCTGCGACTTGAGGTCCGCGACTTCCGCTTGGAGGGGCTTAAGATCCGTACAGCCTACAAGCCCAACCACGACTGCTGCGGCAGCCACCTTCAAAACGATCGCGCTCTTCATACACGTCCCCTTATGGGTGATTGATTGGTGAGATCCCTAAAACTAGGAACTAAATGCGACTTGGGCTTGCCGGTTCCCCCGGCGGCCCTTTTCGCAGCGGCGCAACTGAACCAAATCCACAACAGGATTGCAACTGCAAAGATAGTGTTGTCGTCGGCGCGCGACAATGATTGCTGCACGAGGCTCGGCGCCGCGATCCTTATTCGCGCGGTTTGCGCACTGCGATAACGAGTGGCTGATGCGCATGAGCAACGCGCACGCGCACGCGGGCGCGGGCTCGCCAGGCTTGCCGCCGGGCATAATATGGATATAATCACAGTAGCTGTACACACGAACAGGAGTGGCCATGTCCGATCTGACGCCACGGCAGACGCAGATTCTGCGGCTTGTGCAACGATCCATCGCCGCCAACGGCATGCCACCGACGCGCGCCGAGATCGCGCGGGAGCTTGGATTTCGCTCGGCCAATGCCGCGGAGGAGCATCTGCGCGCCCTGGCGCGCAAGGGTGTGATTTCACTCGTGCCCGGGACCTCGCGCGGCATCCAGCTCAAGGACACGATGCGCGAGCAGCTGGGGCTGCCGCTCGTTGGGCGTGTCGCGGCCGGCGCGCCGATGCTTGCCGAAGAGCACATCGAGGCGCGCTACCAGATCGATCCGGCGCTGTTTCAGCCCCAGGCGCACTACCTTCTCAAGGTCGTCGGCATGAGCATGAAGAATGTCGGGCATCTTCGACGGTGATCTTGTGGCCGTGCATCGCACGAGCGAAGTGCGCAGCCGTCAGATCGTCGTGGCGCGCCTCGAGAACGAGGTCACGGTCAAGCGCTATCGGCAGGATGGGTCGGTGGTATGGCTGATGCCCGAGAATGCCGACTTCGAGCCGATCCGGGTCGACCTGAAGCACGAGCCGCTCTTGATCGAGGGTGTGGTCGTCGGGGTGGTGCGCCGCAGCTCCTCACTCGGGTAAGCGCGGGCGTTTTTTCTTGCGCGGCGTGCCCTCATCGCCGATGTCGTAATCCTCGACGTCGCTGGTGAGTTCAGCGGTCTGCTTGGCTTCGCGCAGCCGCTCCAGTCGCCGCCACGCCGGATCGCCGAGCTTCTGGCCGCGGCGCTTTGCCAGATCCAGATCCTTCGTGACCTGGTCCAGATCCACATCCTCGGCGCCTATGACCGGCTCGGCGGGTCTTCGTCCTCAAATTCGTCGGCCTCGGGCTTCTCGCTCATAACTGCGAAAGTTTCTAGCCTGGATGAAGGAATGGCGCGAAAGTAATTCGATTCGCCCCGACGTGCAACGTCAGATCTAGTGAATCAGCTGATTCATCTCGAAAATCGGCAGGAGCATTGCAAAAACAATGCCCATGACGAAGAGCCCCATGACAACGATGAGCAGTGGCCCCAGGAGACCGACGAGCGCCGTCAGCAGTCCGTCAAGTTCGCGGTCCTGGCTTTGCGCGGCACGGTCAAGCATATCCTCGAGCTTGCCGCTCGACTCGCCGCTCGAGATGAGATGGATGGTCATCGGCGGAAAAAGCCGGCTCGCGGCGAGCGAGCGGCCGATGGGCGCGCCCTCGCGCACGCGCTGCGCAGCCTCGACCACCGCATCGCGCATGGGCAGGTTCGTCACCACCTCGCCAGCGATGCGCAGCGCATCGAGCACCGGCACGGAGCTCGCGGAGAGAATGCTCAGCGTGCGCGTGAAGCGCGCGGTGTTAAAGCCGCGCACCAGCCGGCCGACCAGCGGCGTGCGCAACTGCAAGTGATGATAGCGGCGCCGCACGGCCGGATCGCGCAGGCTGCGCGCGATGAGGAAGCCCGCGATGACGGCGGCAATCAGGATCCAGATGCCATAGACGCGAAAGAACGCGCTGGTGGAAATCAATGCCCGCGTCATGAGCGGCAACTTTGCGCGGCTGGCCTCAAATACCGCCACGACCTTCGGCACCACGAACACGAGTAGGCCCGACACGATCGCAAAGCACATCACCGAGAGCACGATCGGGTAGAGCATGGCGCCGAGCACTCTTTGCCGCAGCGCCTCGCGATTCTCCGTGTAGTCGGCGAGGCGCTCCAGAATCGCATCAAGGTAGCCCGGACTGCTCGCCGGCTGAGATCGTGGCGCGGTAAATCTCGGGAAACACGCGCGGAAATTCCGCCAGGCCGCCCGCCAGAGTATGGCCTTCCATGACGCGCGAGCGCACGCCAAGGATGATGCTCTGCACGCGCGGCTTTTCGGTCTGCTGCGAGACCGCGAGCAGCGCCTCCTCGAGCGGCAGCCCGGCGCGCACCAGCGTTGCCAGCTGGCGCGTGAAGAGCGCAAGGTCGGCCGCCGAGATGCGCCGGCGCCGGCCGAAGGCGCTTTGCTCTTTGGCCTCGGCCTGCGAGACTTCGGAGACGGTGACCGGCAGCAGCTGCCGCTCGCGCAGCAGCTGGCGAATGTGGCGCGGCGTGTCGCCCTCGAGAACGCCCTTGCGCTCCCGCCCGCCGGGCTCCAGGGCGGTGTACTCAAACGCGCCCATTGCGAAAGAGAGCCTAGTCCTCGCGCGTAACGCGCAGGACTTCCTCCATGGTGGTCTCGCCGCGCAGAATCTTGGCGCGCCCATCGTCGCGAATCGACGGGGTCATGGTGCGCGCATAGCGCTCAAGCTCATGCTCTGCGGAGCCATCATGAATCATGGTGCGCATCTGATCGTCGACCACGACGAGCTCGTAGATGCCGGTGCGTCCGCGGTAACCATTGCCCGCATCGCGGCCCGGGTCGATAGATCGTCGGCGCAGGCCCGTCGGTCGGCAGGTTGAGGAGGCGCCGCTCGTACTCCCCGGCGGTGAAGGGCTGGCGCGTCTCGGGATTCAAAACGCGCACCAGGCGCTGCGCGAGCACGCCGATCAGGCTCGAGGAGAGCAGGAACGGCTCGATGCCCATGTCGCGCAAACGGGTGACCGCGCCGACCGCGGTGTTGGTGTGCAGCGTTGAGAGCACGAGGTGTCCCGTCAGGCTCGCCTGGACGGCGATCTGCGCGGTCTCCAGGTCGCGGATCTCGCCCACCATGACGACGTCGGGATCCTGGCGCAGGATTGCGCGCAGCCCGCGCGCGAAGGTCATCTCCACCTTGGTGTTGACCTGCGTCTGGCCGACCCCGTCGATGAAGTACTCGATCGGATCCTCGACGGTGATGATGTTGCGGGTGTTGTCGTTGAGACGCTCGAGCCCCGCATAGAGCGTGGTCGTCTTGCCCGAGCCCGTCGGCCCGGTGACGAGCAGAATGCCGTGCGGCTTGTGTATGAGCTCATCCATCAGCCGCTCGGTGTCGGGCGCCATGCCGAGCGCATGCAGGTCGATGCGGCCGGCCTGCTTGTCAAGCAGTCGCAGCACCACGCGCTCGCCGTGGCCGGAAGGAATCGTCGAGACGCGCACGTCGACCGCGCGGCCGGCGATGCGCAGGCTGATGCGTCCGTCCTGCGGCAGGCGCTTCTCGGCGATGTCGAGCTTCGACATGACCTTGAGGCGCGACACCACCAGCGGGGCGACCGCGCGCTTGGTCTGCAGTACTTCGCGCAGGATGCCGTCGACGCGGAAGCGGATGACGAGACGGTTCTCGAACGGCTCGACGTGAATGTCCGAGGCGTTCTCCTTCACCGCCTGCGTAAAGATCGCATTGATGAGGCGGATGATGGGGGCGTCATCCTCGCTCTCGAGCAGGTCCGCCTGCTCCGGCAGGCCCTGCGCAAGGTGCGCAAGGTCGGAGGTCTCATCAAGTCCCTCGACCGCATCCATCGTCTCCGAACCGCCTTCGTAGGCTTCGCGCAGCAGCTCATCAAAGGCGGGCTCGTCGACGCGTTCGAGCTTCATCGAGCAGCGCAGGTAGCGCCTGGCCTCGGCAAGCGCGGTGGCTGAGGTGTTCGCGCGGCAGGCGCACTGCGCGACCCCATCCTGGATCCTCTTAACGAGCACTCCGTGGCGTTTGGCGAAAGCGAAGGACAGGCGCCGCTCCGGAGTCCTCAAGACTGCGCCTTCAATGACGTCGTTCATGGCTTCGGCGAATCCGTGCTCGGCGGATTGGGCGTCGGCGTGAAGGGCTGGGATTCCTGCGGCGGCGTCGCCGGCGTTGGCGCAGCCGTCGGCGCGGGCGCGGGCGCCAGACGCGAACGGCGTTCCTGCTCGCTCGCCTGTTCCTTCTCCTGCGAGGAGGTGGGCGCCGGTGTGCGCGAGAAGTCCTGCGGCGCAATCGGCGGCAGCTCGGGCTGCTTCACATAGGGCAGGATCGGCAGGTATTCGCGCTCGCTCGTGACCTTCCGCTGTTCGTCGCGAATGTACTGGTACTTGGTATTGGTCTCGATGGCCGACTGCTCATCGGTGCGCAGGACCTTCGGCCGGATGAACACCATGAGGTCGGTGCGATCGGCGCTGCCGGAGCGGGTCTTGAAGAGCTGGCCGATAAACGGGATGGCTCCGAGACCCGGCACGCGCGTCTCCTGGCGTGAGTAGTCGGCGCTCGTCAAGCCGCCGAGCACCACGATGCCGCCATCCTCGATGAGCACCCGGGTGCTGACGGTGCGCTTATTGGTCGTGAGGTCGACCGCACCCTGCGGGCCGGCATCCTTGGGCACTACGGAGGAGCTCTCAAGATCGATCTTCAGCATGACGGCGGCGCCGCCCTCGTTGATCTGCGGCGTGATCTTCAGAATCGTGCCGACTTCCTCGCGCTGAATGGTCTGGAAGGGGGTGACGGAGCTGTTGGATGCGCCGGTGCTCGTGAACTGGCCGGTGAGGAACGGCACTTCGGTCGCGACCTTCAAGGTCGCCTCCTGATTGTCGGTGGTCACCGCCGAGGGGGTCGCGACGATGTTGGAGTTGGTGTCGCTGCGGATGGCGCTCAACAGCGCGCCGAAATTAAGCCCGTTCGGCGCGACGCGGCCCACGCCCAACAGGCCGCCCGTGGGCACGCTCGTGCCATTGGCAAGCGCCGTCGTGGGACTGGCGATGAGCTCGACGATATCGGCGATGTCGGTGCCGTTCACCGGGGAGTTGAAGGCGGCGGCCGGCACATTGCTGCCCTGGCCGTAGAACGCCCAGTTCACGCCGAGCGAGGCGGATTTGCTCAAGTCGACGTCGACGATGATCGCCTCCACCAGCACCTGCGCGCGGCGGATGTCGAGCTTGTCGATCACCGACATGAGATTGCGCATCACCTTCGGGGTTGCGGTGATGACGAGCGCGTTGGTCGCAGGATCCGCCCAGATGATCGTGCCGCGTTCGGCCTGCGCCTGCGGAGTTTGCGCACCCGGCGCACCACCGCCGCTCGAAGTGCTCGCGGCGCCGGTAATCTGTTCCTTCAATTTGGCGGCGATCTTTTCGGCATCGCCATTTTGCAGGTAGCGCACCTGCGTCTCCCCGCCCGCCTGCATCGGGGTGTCAAGGTGCGCGATCAGCACGGCGATGCGCAGCCGCGTGTCCTTCTCGCCCGAGAGCAGCACGCTGTTTGAGTGCTCATCGGCGACGAGCTTAAAGGCGCTGGAGGCGCCTTCGGTCGCCGCCTGCTGCTGATACAGGGAGTTGATGACGCGCACCACCTCGGTTGCCGAGGCGTTCTGCAGCGGGATGATCTCGACGTTTGAATCACCGACCTGATCGATGCGCTGGATGATGCGCATCAGGCGGTTCACGTTGTTGGCGCGATCCGAGATGATGAGAATGTTGGAAGCCGGATATGCGGCGAGGTGGCCGTACTGCGGAATGAGCGGCCGCAGGATGGGCACGAGCTGGGCGGCGTTCACGTTCTTGACCGAGATCACCTGCGTCACGATCTCATCGGAGCTCGCGCTCACCCTGTCGGGCAGATCATTCGAGGGATACTGACGCGCATTCGCATCCGGGATGATCTTGATGACCTTGCCGGCGGGCAGCGCGACAAAGCCGTGCACCTGCAGGATCGACAGGAACGCCTGATAGAAGGCGTCCGGCGACATCGGCGTCGAGGAGAGCATCGTCACCTGGGCGCGCACGCGCGGGTCGAGGATGAAGTTCTTGCCGGTGGCGGCGCTGACCGCCTCGGCGATCTGCGTGATATCGGCATCCTTGAAGTTCGGCGTGATGCGCTGGGTTGAGTTGGCGTTCGCGGCCGCCGGCACCGGCGGCGGCGGCGGGTCATCCGCGCCGAGCGCGGCGCTGACGAAGAGGCTGAGCGCGCAGAGGCACGCGCTGCCGACGAGTGCTGCGCCGCTGCGCCTGCCCCGGGTGGCCTGCTTCATGGGTTGCCCTCGGGATCGGGCGAGGGCGGCTCGGGTATGGGCGGCGGCGGCGGCTGGGAGATCATGTTCTGCGGCATAGGCATCTGGGGCGTCGGTCTTGGCATCTCGGCGGGGGATGGCGGCGTTCCGGGCGGCACGGCAGCCGGCTCATTGTTGACCGCCTCCTCCGCTTCCTGCGCCACTTGCGACATGTTTAAAGACAAATCCTGCTGCTGCCCGTTCCGCATGACTGTGACGTGTGCCTCACTGGCGGAACTGATTGTGCGAAAGATCTCATCGCCGCGCGCCGGATCATCGAGCGGCGTGCCGTTGATGGCGATCACGAGATCCCCGGAGCGCAGGCCCAGGCGGTTAAAGGCATCGCGGTTGCGTCCCGGGTACACGCGAAAGCCGCGCAGCTTACCCTGCATCAGCACGGGCTGATTGCGCATAATGTCATTAAGGCGGAGGGATCCTCGTTGATGAGGCGGCGCACACGATCGAAGGTCGGGTTCAGCGCCGTCGGGATCGCCGCCGGCACGCGATTGGCGCTGAGCGCCGCGCCGTTCTCACGCGGCAGCAGCAGGTATTCGAGATGTCCATTGCGATCGAGCAGCACGCGATCCGCATAGACGGAGTGCAGCTTCGCGCCGCCCGGGACGTTGTCACCGACGGCGTGCACTTTGGCGGCCGTGGCATTCTCGCCCACGATCGCAAAGCCCACGTGCGGATTGGAGCCGGCGATGATGCCCGTGAGCACCAGCTGCATGCTCGTCTGCGTCGCATCGGCTGCATTCGCACCCTTGCCGTTATCGGCGGCATTTCCAAAGAGATGGCCGTTTGTGATGCTCGCCACATCTATGCCACGCCGCGCGACCAGCGCCGGGCTTGGCGGTTGCAGTTCGTGTTTATTGGACTGGCCGCCCCCGGCGAGATCTGTCACGATCATCGCGGCTTGGACGCCGAGCGCGAGCGCGAGCGCCCAAGTGGCCATACGCGGCCCGCGTGTCAACGCCAGCGCGCGCCACTGCTGGGGCGAGGCCGGAAGACGATTGAGCCAGGAGCCCGTGTTCATGGCAGGATCAGGCTCCGAAGGTCAGTTGCACAAGCAGTGCTCCCCGGCTGCAGCGCACGCACAGGCGGCGCCAAGCGGGCGCCATCATACGGGGCAGTCGCTTGCGCTCTCAAGCAATTGTTTTCGTTCGTTAAACTTAGGTCACCCTGAACCCACTTGTGTTGCCTTTTGGCGACCCATATAAAGTCATCATGCCTGATCATGATCCTGCCCGCCCCGATACTGGCGTCGTCGTCGAAGAAGCTCGTCCGCAGGTCAAGCAGCCCCCGCTGTATCAAGTGGTATTACTCAACGACGATTACACTCCCATGGAGTTTGTCGTCGACGTGCTGGAGAAGTTCTTTGCCCTCAACCGCGCCACGGCAACGCGCATCATGCTGGAGGTTCATACCAAGGGTAAGGGCGTGTGTGGAGTCTTCACATTCGAGATCGCAGAAACTAAGGTAGCGCAAGTGACGACTTATGCCCGTGATCAGCAGCACCCTTTGATGTGCACTCTGGAAGAGGCCTGAAAGGGCCGAAGGTTCAACCGTGTTGTCCAACGAGCTTGAATACTGTCTGAACGATGCGTTTCACCGGGCGCGCGAGGCGCGGCACGAATACCTGACCGTTGAGCATCTGCTGCTGGCGATTCTCGACACCCCCAAGGTGCGCGAGATCTTGCGCGCCTGCGGCGCGGACCTGACCAAGCTTAAGCAGGATCTGAAGGAGCACATCGACCAGTCGACGCCGCATCTGGAGGAGACCGAGGAGCGCGAAGTGCAACCGACGCTCGGCTTTCAAAGAGTGCTGCAGCGCGCGGTGTTTCACGTGCAGTCGAGCGGCAAGAAGGAAGTCGGTGTGGCGAATGTTCTGGTGGCGATCTTCAGCGAGAAGCAGAGCCATTCGGTGTTTCTCCTGAATCGCCAGCACGTGGCGCGACTCGACGTCGTCAACTACATCTCCCACGGGCTGTCGAAAATCGCGGACGAGCGCACCGACAAGGACGAAGCGCAGGTGGAAGGCGAGCGCGATCCGGAAGGCGCCGGCAGCGCCCTTGAGAAGTACGCGACCAACCTGAATCGCCTCGCGCAGGAAGGGCGCATCGATCCGCTGATCGGCCGCACGCTCGAAATCGAGCGCACGGTGGAGATCCTGTGCCGGCGGCGCAAGAACAATCCCCTTTACGTCGGCGAGGCCGGCGTCGGCAAGACCGCAATCGCCGAGGGGCTCGCGCGCCTCATCGTCGAGGGCAAAGTGCCGGATGTGCTCTCGGACTGTACGGTGTATGCGCTCGACATGGGCGCGCTGATCGCCGGCACCAAGTATCGCGGCGATTTTGAGAAGCGCCTGAAGGGTGTGATCACCGAGCTCAAGAAGCAACCGGGCGCGATCCTCTTCATCGATGAGATCCACACCGTAATCGGTGCCGGCGCCGCCTCGGGCGGCGTCATGGACGCCTCCAACCTCATCAAGCCGGTACTGACCAACGGCGAGCTGCGCTGCATCGGCTCGACCACCTACCAGGAATACCGTGGCATCTTCGAGAAGGATCACGCGCTCGCGCGGCGCTTCCAGAAGATCGACGTCATCGAGCCGTCCATCGAGGAGACGGTCGAGATTCTGATGGGGCTCAAGAGCCGCTTCGAGGAGCACCACAGCATCCTCTACACGCCCGAGGCACTGCGCGCGGCCGCCGAGCTTTCGGCGCGCCATATCAGCGAGCGCCACCTGCCCGACAAGGCGATCGACGTCGTCGATGAGGCGGGCGCGCGGCTGCGCCTGAAGCCGATCGCCGAGCGCGAGCGCTGCGTCGATGTGCGCCATATCGAAGAGGTCGTGGCGCGCATGGCGCGTATTCCGCCGAAGAGCGTGTCTACCTCCGATCGCGAGGTGCTGAAGAACCTGGAGCGCAACCTGAAACTGGTGATCTTCGGCCAGGATCGGGCGGTGGAGTCGCTCGCCGCGGCCATCAAGATGGCGCGCTCCGGGCTCGGCGACCAGAGAAAGCCGCTCGGCAGCTTTCTGCTCGCGGGCCCCACCGGCGTCGGCAAGACCGAGGTGACGCGGCAGCTGGCGCTTGCCATGGGGGTTGAGTTCCTGCGCTTTGACATGTCCGAGTACATGGAACGCCACACGGTCTCGCGCCTGATCGGCGCACCGCCGGGCTACGTCGGGTTCGATCAGGGCGGGTTGCTGACTGAGGCCATCACCAAGCACCCGCACTGCGTGCTGCTGCTCGATGAGATCGAAAAGGCGCATCCGGATGTCTTCAACCTGCTGCTGCAGGTGATGGACCACGGCACGCTCACCGACAACAACGGCAGGAAGGCCGACTTCCGCCACGTCATCATCGTGATGACCACGAACGCCGGCGCGCTCGAGATGAGCCGCCCCTCGATCGGCTTCATGCACGCGGACAACTCGAGCGATGGCATGGAGGCGATCCGGCGGCTCTTCACGCCGGAATTCCGCAACCGCCTGGATGCCGTGATCCAGTTCGCGCCACTCGATCGCCCGACGCTCGAGCGCGTCGTCGACAAGCTGCTCGTCGAGGTGGAAATGCAGCTCGAGCAGAAGGGCGTACAGCTCAGCGTCGAGGATGCGGCGCGCGACTGGATCGCCGAGAAGGGCTACGACCCGAAGATGGGGGCGCGGCCGATGGCGCGCGTCATCCAGGAGCACATCAAGCGCCCGCTTGCCGAGGAGCTGCTGTTCGGGCGCCTCGCCAGTGGCGGTCAGGTGCTGGTCAAGGTCGCCGCGGACGGCACCAAGCTCGAGTTCGAGTGCACTGCGGCGCCGCTGCCTGCGGTCACCGCCTGATCAGCGGCCGCGATAGATAATGCGGCCCTTCGTCAAGTCATAGGGCGTCATTTCGACCGTAACCTGATCGCCGGTCAGGATGCGGATGTAATTCTTGCGCATCTTGCCGGAGATGTGCGCCGTCACCAGATGGCCATTTTTGAGCTTGACGCGAAATGTCGTGTTCGGCAGGGTCTCAACGACCTCACCTTCGAGCTGAATCGCGTCTTCTTTTGCCATGGGGGCGCGGATTCTGCATGAAACCCTTGCGGCAATGCAATTGACTTAGTCAGGAGCGAGCAGCGGCAGCGCCTCGGCGGCGGCATGGGTGCGCACCAGCGCGCGAAACTGCGCGCGCGCGATCGAGCGGCTGCCGAGGCTCTTCAGATGGCGCGACGGCAGCTGACAGTCGATGACCGCGATGCCATGCGCCAGGCACACCCGCACCAGGTGCGCAAGCGCAATCTTCGAGGCATCGCGCACCCGGCTGAACATCGACTCGCCAAAGAATACGCCGCCGAGGCGCACCCCGTAGAGGCCCCCGACGAGCTCTCCGCCGTGGTAGGTCTCGATGCTGTGGGCATAGCCACGCCCGTGCAGCTCGATGTAGGCGCCTTGCATCTCATCGGTGATCCAGGTGCCCGAGGCGGCCGCGCGCGGCGCCGCACACGCGGCGATCACCCCATGGAAGTCCTGATCGATCGTCGTGCGGCAGCCGCGGTTGCGAATCGACTGCTTCAGGCTGCGCGCAGCGCGGAACTCCTGCGGAAAGAGCACCTCGCGCGGATCCGGTGCCCACCAGAGCACGGGCTGTCCGGGGGAGTACCAGGGGAAGATGCTCAAGCGATACGCGGCGAGCAGCCGTGCGGCCGACAGATCGCCGCCCGCCGCCAGCAGCCCCGCCGGCTCATCGAGCGCGCGCTCGAGTGGCGGGAAGTGCTCCGGAGCGTCGCGCGCCGAGAGCCAGGTCAGCGTCTTCATGTGCCCGCCCCGTCGGGCGTTTCGCGAAACGGCACGTGTGCCTGCACCGCCTGCGCATACTCATCCACCGATTCGCCCTCGCGCTCGAGGTAGGCGCCGATCGCCGCGCGAAAGCGCGCATCGCGAATGAAATGCGCCGACCAGGTGAGCGCGGGCTCAAAGCCGCGACTCACCTTGTGTTCGCCCTGCGTGCCGGGCTCGAAGCGCCCGATGCCCCGCTCGATGCAGAACTCGATGCCCTGGTGGTAGCAGGTCTCAAAATGCAGGCTGTGAAAGTCGGCGGCGGCTCCCCAGTAGCGCCCGAAGAGTACCTCGGGACACCAGAAGAACACGGCCGCCGCCACCGGCGTGCGCCCGCGCACCGCGACCTTGACCATGAACGCCTCGCCCAGCGTCGCGGCAATCTCGCCGAAGAACGCGCGTGTCAGATACGGCTCGTGGCCGTGACGCCAGAAGGTGTCGCGATGCAGCGCGTACACCTGATCGAGGAGTCGCTTGTCGAGGTCGGGCCCGAAACGCGTCTCAAAACGGATGCCATTCTCCGCGACGCGGCGGCGCTCGCGGCGCACCTTCTTCCTCTTCTCGGCGGTGAAGGTGTGGAGGTAATCCTCGAAGCTGCCGTAGCCGCGGTTCCTCCAGTGAAACTGGCAGTCGCGCCGCAGCAGCCAGCCCGCATCGCTGCAGAGCGTGCGCGCCGCAGGATCGAGAAAGAGTGCGTGAATGGAGGAGAGCGCATGCTCGCGCGCGTAGGCCTGCACGTCCTGCAGCAAGCGCGCTGCACAGGCGCGATCGGCATCCGCACGCAGCAGAAAGCGCGGGCCCGGTTGCCGGGGTGAAGGGCACGGCGATGGTGAGCTTGGGATAGTAATTGCCGCCGGCGCGTGCGTAGGCCTGGGCCCAGGCAAAATCGAAGACGAACTCGCCGTAGGAATGCGTCTTCACGTAGGCCGGCACCGCGGCGGCAAGTCCCGCAGCGTCGCACAGCGTGAAATAACGCGGCTCCCAGCCGGTGTGCTCACCGACGCAGCCGCAGTGCTCGAGCGCGCCCAGGAACTCGTGCCGCAGAAACGGCACCTGCGCGCCCGCCAGCGCGTTCCACTCACGACGCGTCAGCGCGTCGATGTGCGCGTGGATGCTGCTGCGAATTCCTTTAGGACCCGCCAGCGTCAAGTCCCTCAAGGTAACGATCGGCATCGAGCGCCGCCATGCAACCTGCACCGGCGGAGGTGATCGCCTGGCGGTAGACGTGATCGGCGACATCGCCGGCGGCGAACACCCCGGGAATGCTGGTGGCGGTGGCATCACCCGCAAGACCGCTCTTCACGACGATGTAGCCGCCGCGGGTGTCGAGCTGATCCTTGAAGAGCGCGGTGTTCGGCGTGTGGCCGATCGCAACAAAAAGCCCCGTGACCGCAAGCTCGCGCGTGCCGCCGCCGTTCATTGACTTCACGCGCACGCCGTTCACGCCGTTGACATCGCCCAGCACCTCATCGACGGTGTGGTTCCAGACGACGCTGATCTTGCCCGCGCTGACCTCTTCGAAGAGCCTATCCTGCAGGATCTTCTCGGCGCGCAGCTTGTCGCGGCGGTGCACGAGCGTCACGTGGGCGGCGATGTGCGAGAGGTACAAGGCCTCCTCGACGGCGGTGTTGCCGCCGCCGACGATGGCGACGCGCTGCCCGCGAAAGAAGAAGCCATCGCAGGTGGCGCAGGCCGAGACGCCCTTGCCGCGATACTTCTCCTCCGAGGCGAGCCCCAAATACAGGGCGGTAGCGCCGGTGGCGATGATGAGCGCATCGCAGCTGTAGACCGTGGCGTCGCCCTGCAGTTCGAAGGGTTTCTTGTGCAGATGCGCCGCATCGATGTGGTCATTGACGATTTCGGCGGAAAAGCGCTCGGCGTGGCGGCGCATGCGCTGCATGAGCGCAGGTCCCTGCAGGCCCTCGACGTCGCCCGGCCAGTTATCCACATCCGTCGTCGTCATGAGCTGTCCGCCTTCCTCGACGCCCGTGATGAGCAGCGGTGCGCGATTGGCGCGCGCGGCGTACACGGCGGCGCTGTAACCTGCGGGTCCGGAGCCGAGGATGATGAGCCGATGGTGGCGGCGATTTTTCATGGATGCAGCGTGCAGTTCGGGTTCATAATAGCAACTCTCCTTGCGACCTCTCGAGCTTGTTGGCTTGGGGTTCTGCCCCGTAGAATCAAGGTTCTACGGTGTTTTCATTACACAGGCCGGAATCATTGACGGAATCCTCCGCGCGCTCTCGCGCTCCCACGCGCTTCACCGCTGCCGTGCATCGCGGGCTGCGCGAGTGTGCCTTCATCGCCTGCGGGGTCGTCGCCATCGTACTGTGCGCGGCGCTGCTCACCTATAACCCGCAGGATCCGGCCTACACCACGAGCGGGGATTCCGCGGTGGTCTACAACCGGGTGGGCCCGGTTGGCGCGTGGGTGGCCGACCTGCTGTTTTTTCTATTCGGCCGCCCCGCGTATCTCTTTCCCGCCGGGCTTGCCCTCGCGTGCTGGGCGGTGCTGCGCAACCGCGGCAAGAATGAGAGCACCTCGCGCGCCAACAGCGCGGTGCGCGCCGGCGGCTTTGTGCTGCTGCTGATGTCCAGCTGCGGCCTTGCCGCGCTCAACTGGGATGCGGGCGTGCTGCGCTTCAGCGCCGGCGGTGTGGTGGGCGGCGAGGTCGCGCGGCATCTGACGGCCGCCCTGCAGTACCTGGGTGCAACGCTGCTGCTGCTGGCAGCGTGGATGGGCGGGCTGTCGCTCGCCTTCGGAGTCTCCTGGCTCACCATCATGGATCGCTTGGGAGCGCTCACCTGGCACGGCGTGAGCTGGGTGCGCGAGCGGCGCTGGCTGGCGCGCGAGGCGGCCCAGGGCCGCGAGCGCAAGCAGGCGCGCAAGGACGCGGCGATGAGCGAGCAGCGCAGATCCGCCGTGCGCATTGCGCCGCGCATCGACACCGCGCCGGCCGCGGTTGCACGCAGCGAGCGCGTGGAGAAGGAGCGTCAGACTTCGTTGTTTGAGACTGCCGCCGCCAATGAACTGCCGGCACTGCAGCTACTCGATGATCCGCCGCCGCCCGAGGCCTCCTATTCGGCCGAGGCGCTCGAGGCGCTCTCGCGCCTCGTGGAGATGAAGCTCAAGGATTTTGCGATCGATGCGGAAGTGGTGGCAGTGCAGCCCGGACCGGTGGTGACGCGCTTCGAGCTGCGTCCCGCGCCGGGCATCAAGGCGAGCCAGATCACCGGCCTTGCCAAGGATCTGGCGCGTGCGCTCGCGGTCTTGAGCGTGCGCGTGGTGGAAATCATCCCCGGCAAGAACGTCATGGGCCTCGAGATCGCCAACGAGAAACGCGAGGTTGTGACGCTCGGCGAGATCGTTCGCTCGAAGGCCTACGATGAGATGCACTCGCCGCTCGCGCTCGCGCTCGGCAAGGACATCGGTGGTCATCCGGTGGTTGCGGATCTCGCCCGCATGCCGCATCTGCTGATCGCGGGCACGACCGGTTCGGGCAAATCCGTCGCGATCAACGCGATGGTGCTGTCGCTGCTCTATAAATCGACCGCGCAGCAGGTGCGCCTCGTGATGATCGATCCGAAGATGCTGGAGCTGTCGGTGTACGAGGGCATACCGCATCTTCTGGCGCCGGTGGTCACTGACATGAAGCAGGCCGCGAACGCGCTGCGCTGGAGCGTGGCCGAGATGGAGCGGCGCTATCAGCTCATGGCGACGCTCGGCGTGCGCAATATCGCAAGCTGCAACCGCCGCATCAGCGATGCCATCAAAGAGGGCCGGCCGATGGCGGACCCCATACTGATGCAGCGCGCCGCGAACGACCCGACGCTTGATCAGTCACAGATTCCTACCCTCACCCCGCTGCCCTATATCGTGGTCATCATCGATGAGCTCGCTGATCTCATGATGATCGTCGGCAAGAAAGTGGAGGAGCTCATCGCACGCCTGGCACAGAAGGCGCGCGCTTCGGGCATCCACCTGGTGCTGGCAACCCAGCGGCCTTCGGTCGACGTCATCACCGGGCTTATCAAGGCGAACATCCCCTGCCGCATCGCCTTTCAGGTTTCCGCGCGCGTCGACTCGCGCACCATCCTCGATCAGATGGGCGCGGAGACGCTGCTCGGGCATGGCGACATGCTGTACCTGCCCTCCGGCACCTCCTTGCCGACCCGCGTGCACGGCGCGTTTGTCTCCGACCAGGAAGTGCATCGGGTCGTGGCGGCGCTGAAGGGCCCACCGCCCAATTATCTTGAGGAGGTGCTCCTCGGGCCGCGCATCCCGCTTGCGGGCTTCGCGGACGAATCCGACGAGCCGGGTGCACTCGGGGAGGACGATGCCGAGCAGGACCCGCTCTACGATGAGGCGGTCAAAATAGTCACCACCGAACGCAAGCCCTCCATCTCCTACGTGCAGCGGCGCCTGAAGATCGGCTACAACCGCGCGGCGCGCCTGCTCGAGGCGATGGAAGCGGCGGGTCTGGTGGGCTCGCTGCAAACCAACGGGGCGCGCGAAGTGCTGGTGCCGGCGCCGCCGGAGGAATGAACGTGCGCCGTTTCCTGCAGGCACTGCCGCTCACCCTGGCCCTCGCAGGTGCGCAGGCCGCCGCGACCGGCGGCGTCGCGCTCCTCGATCACTATCTTGATGGGCTGCAATCGCTGCGTGCGGATTTTGCGCAGACGCTGACCGACTCGCACGGCAAACAGATCGATCGCAGCGCCGGCACGCTCGTGGTGCTGCGTCCCGGCAAGCTGCGCTGGGAGCTGCACCCGCAGGGCGGCCGCGACAGCGAAGGCGAGCTCATGGTCGCCGACGGCAAGAACGTGTGGTTCTACGATCGTGATCTGCAGCAGGTCAGCGTCAAGCCGCTCGATGCGGCGCTATCCGGCACCCCTGCAATGCTGCTCTCGGGCGCCGTTGATGTGGCGCGCACCTTCGTGCTGAGCGATGGCGGCGCGCACGAGGGCTTAAGCTGGGTCAACGTCACGCCGCGGAGCACGGAGTCGGACTTTCGGCGTGCGCGCCTCGGCTTCGCGGGCCCAGATTTGAAGCGCATGGTGCTCGAGGACAAACTCGGGCAGACCGCGACGGTGGTCTTTGAGCATGCGGTCCGCAACGCTCCGGTGGCCCCCGATGAGGTGAGCTTCACACCCCCCGCGGGGAGCGACGTCATCGGCAAGCCCGTCTCGTAAGCGCGTGATGCCCCAAGCGCAGGCCGGCACGCCCGATCCGCTGCGGCCGCTCGCCGATCGGATGCGGCCGCAGTCACTGGAGGAGTTCCTGGGACAGGAACACCTGCTCGCCAGGGGCAAGCCGCTGCGTGCCGCCATTGAGGCGGGGCAGCTGCACTCGATGATTCTGTGGGGCCCTCCGGGCAGCGGCAAGACGACACTGGCGCGGCTCATCGCGCAGCGCTCGGATGCAGTGTTCATTGCACTCTCCGCCGTCATGGCCGGCGTCAAAGACATCCGCGCGGCGGTGGAGGCGGCGCGCACCACGCGCGCGGCAACCCATACGCGCACGGTGCTGTTTCTCGATGAGGTGCACCGTTTCAACAAGGCGCAGCAGGACACGTTCCTGCCGTTCGTCGAAGATGGCACCCTCACTTTCATTGGCGCGACCACGGAAAACCCGTCCTTCGAGCTTGTGAGTGCGCTGCTGTCGCGCGCGCGCGTTTACGTGCTGCGTACGCTCGCGGTCGCCGATATCGTGAAGCTGCTGCAAAACGCCCTGGACGATCGCGCCCGCGGGCTCGGCGCGGAGGAATTAAGCGCCGCGCCGGAGGCGCTCGAACTCATGGCGCGCGCCGCTGACGGCGACGCCCGCCGCGCGTTGAACATGCTGGAGCTGGCAGCGGGGCTCGTTGCGGCCGCGGCCGCTGCGAAGCGCATTAGCGAAGAGGTGGCCCGCGAAGTGGTGAGCGGCGGGGCGCGCCGGCGCTTCGACAAGGGCGGTGAGCAGTTCTACGACCAGATCTCCGCGCTGCACAAGGCGGTGCGCGGGAGCGACCCGGATGCTGCGCTCTACTGGCTGTGCCGCATGCTCGATGGTGGCTGCGATCCTTTGTACGTTGCGCGGCGTGCGGTGCGCATGGCATTTGAAGATATCGGGCTTGCGGATCCGCGCGCGCTCGCGCTGGCGCTCGATGCCTGGGATGCCTTCGATCGCCTTGGAACCCCGGAGGGCGACCTCGCCATCGCCACGCTGGTGGTGTATCTCGCCTGTGCGCCGAAGAGCAACGCGGTGTATGTCGCGATGGCCGAGGCGCAAGCGGATGTGGAAGAGTTCGGGACGCTCGCTGTGCCGCTGCGCCTGCGCAACGCGCCGACGGCTTTGATGAAGCAACTCGGCTACGGGCGCGGCTATCGCTACGCGCACGATGAACCGGATGCCTTCGCCGCTGGCGAGCGCTATCTGCCGGACGAGCTACCCGAGCGGCATTATTATCGGCCCGTGCCGCGCGGTTTCGAGATCAGGATTGCCGAAGCCCTGGCGCGGCTGCGCGCCAAGCCGCCGCGCGAGCCCGCTGCAAAGGAACCCAATGATCGATCCTAAGCTGTTGCGATCCGACCCCGGCGCGGTGGCCGAGAATCTCGCGCGCCGCGGCTTCACGCTCGATGTGGCGGCGCTGCAGGCGCTCGAGGAGCAGCGCAAGCACTGGCAGATTGAAAGCGACCGCTTGCGTGCCGCACGCAATGCCGCGGCGAAGCAGGTGGGGGTGGTGAAGGCGCAGGGCGCCGATGTGAGCGCGCTCATCAGAGCGGGCGATGCCCTCGCCGCGCAGCTTGCCCACGCGGATCAGAAGCTCGGGCAAGTACAAAGCGAGCTTGAGCGCTCGCAGCTTGATCTGCCGAACCTGCTGCATGCGTCCGTGCCCGAAGGCGCCGACGAGACAGCCAATGTTGAAGTGCGCCGCTGGGGCACGCCGCCGACCTTTGCATTTGCACCGCGCGATCACGTGCAGCTCGGCGAGCCGCTGGGGCTCGATTTTGCAGCGGCGGCACGCATTTCGGGCGCCCGCTTCGTGGTGATGCGGGGCGAGCTTGCCCGTCTGCATCGCGCGCTCACCCAGTTCATGCTGGAGCTGCACACGAGCAGCTCATGGCTATACCGAGGCGTACGTGCCATACCTCGTGCAGCGCGCGGCCGTCATCGGCACCGGGCAGTTACCGAAGTTCGAGCAAGACCTGTTCGCCGTCGACGCCGAGCCCGGCTTTTATCTGATTCCGACGGCGGAGGTGTCGCTGACCAATCTCGTGCGCGAGCAGATCCTCGCCGCGGACGCTTTGCCCATGAAGCTGACCGCGCATTCGCCGTGCTTTCGCTCCGAAGCCGGCTCGCACGGCAAGGACACCCGCGGCATGATTCGCCAGCACCAGTTCGACAAGGTCGAGCTGGTGCAGATCGTGGCGCCGGCCGAGTCATACGCGGCGCTCGAGGCGCTGACGTCGCACGCCGAGGAGGTCCTGCAAAAGCTCGAGTTGCCGTACCGCGTGGTGGCGCTGTGCGCCGGCGACGTCGGCTTCGCCAGTGCCAAGACCTATGATCTGGAGGTATGGCTGCCAAGCCAGAAGCAATACCGCGAGATCTCCTCCTGCAGCAACTGCGAGGCCTTTCAGGCGCGGCGCATGCAGGCGCGCTGGAGAAATCCCGACACCGGCAAGCCCGAGCCGGTGCACACGCTGAACGGTTCAGGCGTCGCGGTCGGGCGGGCGCTCGTGGCGCTGCTTGAGAATTATCAACAGGCAGATGGCTCGGTGAGCATTCCACAGGTGCTGCAGCCTTTCATGGGTGGCACCGAGCAGCTCGCGGCGGCGAAATCCTAGGGATCGAGCGAACCATTAAGGCGGTTCGCGCTTCCCCGCAGCTTCCTCGCGTTCGAGGCACCAGGAATAGAACTTGATCAGGCCCGCGGCGGTTGCGATGGTGACGGCAACTCCCGTCACAATCGGCGCGAGTCTGACGAGCATCGGCTGGCGGTGCAGGTGCAGCGCGCTGGCGATTCGCAGCCAGCCATGCGGAGCGAAATGCGCGGCGATCACGCCGACGAGCACCGACACGGCACTGGCGAGCCCCGCGACCGCGGCCGTGGAGTTACTGAGTCGTTTGTGTTCCAGAGAACTTAAGACTTGACGCAGGCTTTTCAAAGCTCTTCTTCCCCGAAGTCCCCGTGCCGGCTCTGCAGCAAATTCTAGATCCGCATGACGGGGCAAGCAATTGCGCGCGCCGCGCAGTTGTCTTAATCAGGGCAAACGGGCGCGCGGCGCTCTCAGGGGGCGCCGGCGGGGCATTCGGGTTACCGCTTTAGAGCTCCTCGAGCGCCGCCCCGGCGGCATCGTCGCTCTGCAGCAGATGGTGCGGCAGGAAGAAGGCATTCGCAATCATTGTCGGCACGATCGCGCTGCCGATCACGGCCGCAATGAGATAGGAATATTGTTGCTGGCTGATGATCCGGTGTGACAGCCCGAAAAGCGCGGAGATGCTGCCAAAGGTGAGTCCCGTCGACATGAGCAGAGTCGTATACATGGCTTCCTTCGGTGGCGCCTTGAAGAGTTTGGTGATCGGGTAGACGCCGACAAACTTGGTCAGCATCTTTGCGCCCAGCAGCACAACCAGGATGAGGAAACCCGAAACCAGCGCCGGCACGGAAACCAAAGATCCCGCGCGAATGAAGTAAAATGGCGTCAGCAGGCCGAGCGTCACCGCGCGCAGGCGGCGCACGAGCGCGTGGTCCTTGCCCACGGTCCCGGCGAGAATCATGCCGAGCAGGTAAGCGGGTAGCACCGGCTCGCTGTCCGCCCAGAGCGCAAGCGCACCGAGACCGAACATCACGAGCAGCAGCAGCTTCAATTCAAGCTCGGAGGGGCGATTGCCAAATCGGCGGAAAAAGCGTGGCACGAACCACGGCAGGATCACGAATGCGGCGGCGCTGGTGCCCGCGAACCACAGTGTCTTGATCGTGAAGGGCGAGAACTTGAAACCCAGCGCCAGCACCGTGGCGAGATCATTGACGAAACAGGCGGCGAGTAGGACCTTGCCATAGTCGGTCTTGTTGAGCCCCAGCTCGAGCATGACCGCGTAGACCACCGCCACCGAAGTGGTCGAGAGCGCAATGCCCGCGAGCCACGCCGCATCGCTGCTCCAACCCAGGCCGAAGCGCGCAACCGCAGCGCAGCCGAGAAAGGGCGCCACAAATGCTACGAGCCCCACCGTGATGGCCTGGCGCCACTCGCGACGCATGACCTGTGGGTCAAGCTCCGCACCGGCAAGAAAGGTCAGCAGCACCGCGCCGGTGCCGGCGAGAAATCTGATCCACGATTGATCCGTGCCGAGTGCGGCTGCCCCGAGTGCGGCGCCAATCACAAGCTGCGCGACCGTGCCGACGATGATCTCGGACATCGCATTCGCGACCCGCAGCCAGATCGCGAGCAGCGTCGCGACGAGCGCAAGGGCGAGCCACAAGGTTGCGAGCGTGTAGATCTGCGCCATCGAGGTCGCCCTCAAGGGGCTAGGGGCCGGGTGCTCTTGCGCTCGCCGATGACGTCGAAAATGGCGGGTATGCGTGCATACACGACGCTGACGTTTTCGTGACGGATGCTCTCGAGCAGCCGGTCTGCCATCTCGTCGGTGAGGATGAATTCCACCTTGACGGTCAAATCGCCGGCGAGCTCAAAGAAATGCTGCTCGTGCAGCACGCCGTGACGGCCGAAGCCGGCGATGGCGCGGAAGGCCGAGCCGCCGTGCACGCCCAATTTCTTGGCGTGCTCGAGCAGCCATTCGTATAGCAGGCGGTGATGGTGCTTGACGTTCTCGTGCATGTAGAAGCGCAGGTAAGTGCCGTTCATAGGTTCTATCTTCCGAGAATAGTTCGCACGCACACGATTCCAAGACCGGTCATGAGGAGCGATCCCCCAAGATGCGCGGTTGCGGCCGCAAGCGCCCAGGCGTACTGCGCCCGCAGAAGCAACGTCGTCGTCTCGGCGGAAAATGTGGAAAACGTCGTGAGCGCGCCGAGAAAGCCGGTCGTGATCAGCAGCCGCGCCGCTGGCGAGACGTTGAGCGGGCCGGTGAGCGCCATCATCACCCCGATGATGAAGGCACCGATGAGATTGGCGGCCAACGTGCCGAGCGGCACTGTGGGAAAGGTGGGGTTCAACAATAACCCAAGACCCCAGCGCGCCCACGCGCCGACAACGGCTCCAACGGCGATGACCAGCAGGCTCATCCAAGGCATTCGGGCGCTCCGGCGCGATCGTTCGTGTTTGTCGAGTTACCGGTTGACGCGCTGCAGGCGTCGTCGCAGGCAAGCGACCCACCGCAGCGCCGTCATCCGGCGTGGGTAGGCATCATCAGCCTTGCGGCGGTTCGCGGAGGAATGCCATCTCCGATGGCTGCATCGTACCCGCTTGCGCGCGCCGCTGCCAAGCCCGGGGCGAGCGGGCCCCGGCGCTGCTGCGGCCAATGCACTTGCCTTCGCAAGAGGAAATTCGGGGCATGACGGCTTGTCAGGCCGGCGGGCAGAGTTTGCGTTAGGAGCCGTGGGATCTTGACTTCGGCGGCATTAGTTTTTCGATCACCTTGCTGCCGAGGAGCGGCGCATTGCTCTCGCCAACGGAGCCACCGGGTTTGACCGGCATGACTTTGTCATACGCTTCGCCGAGGACGGGCTTTCGGTCTTCGGACGCGGCGTGCTCGAGCGCCTGTTTGTGCAGGTCATGCTCGAAGAGTTGCAGAGGTTCGCCCTCGCGCAGCACCTCAAGCGCGCGCTTGGTTTCGATATCGCCGCGCGGGAACACGGCAACCGCGCCGTTACCCTCGCGAACGCCGTTGCTCAACGCGCGCACTTCGTCGGCTTCGTCGTCGCGATCAAAGAGCGTGTGAAAATACGCTTGCAGCTTCAGCGGCAAGGACTCCGCGGGGACGAGGCCCGCATTGCCGGGCTCGATGCTGGAGGTGAGCTGCACCCGATCGCTCGGAAAGGCAGTCTCGCCGGTGCTCAGGCGCACGCACACGCGCTCGGCGGTGGCGTGGTCGCGGAATAATGCGGCGATAACAGCGCTACTCATGATCGGCTCCTTGAGGTGCGAGCAACGCGGCTCGGCATGCTGCCGAGCTGCGGCCTAGCCTATAAAAGCCTCACACGGCCCTTGGTTCCCGCCGCCACTGCGGCGCTGCAGGACGTAGCCGATCAGTGCAATGCCGACAGGCTTTGCGCCGCCCCGACGCATAGCACCACGCCGATCACGGTGATGGTGGCGGCGCTTGCCACCGGCAGCAGTCGCAGCCAGCGAGCCGATTGCCGTCGCTGCCCGAAGCGATTGCGTGCGTAGAGGAACATGAGGCCGACCAGTGTCAGTGTCGCCGCAAGACCCAGGCTGAATGCCACCACCAGAAGCAGCCCGTAGGCGGTCTTGTTGAGCGCGACGGCGGCAAGGAGCAGAACCATCGCGGAGGGGCAGGGGACGAGCCCTCCGGAGACACCCAAGGCGAGCAAACTTCGCCAGCTGATTTGCCCCGCGTCCGTCCCGGCAGGCAAGTGCGAGTGCACGCTGCCGCCGTGCGAATGCGTCAGCAGCGCATCCTGATCGTGATGCTCATCGCCATGGCCGTGCGCGTCGTGAGCGCGCGGCTGGCCATGAGCAACGTGAGAATGATGATGGTGATCAAGGTGCACGTGATCATCGTGCCTATGTGCGGCGTGAGAATGCTGATGCGCAGGCTTGGCATCGTAGTGCGCATCACCATGCGGGTGAGAATGGCGCGCAGCGGTGTGCGCGCGGAGGCGCGCCGGCTGCGCCGCGCGCCAGCGCTGCCGCAACAAAATGACCCCCATCCCCAGCACCAGCAGACCCGATGCCAGGCTCAGGATGGGAAACAAACGCTCGGGCACGAAGAAGCGCGAAGCGGCCAGAGTTGCAAATCCCAGTACGAAGACGCCGAGCGTATGAGTAAGCGTCACGGTAATCCCGAGAAACAGAGCATGCCGCGGCGTCCCACGCGAGCCGATCAGATACGCGCCGACGATAGTCTTGCCGTGACCGGGCGAAAGCGCGTGAACTGCGCCAAGTACTAGTGCGATCAGCAGCGCAAGGATCGCAACGCGGGGCGCGACGTGCGGTGTGGAGATGAGATCAACGAGCGAACGGGTGCGCCGCTGTAACCATTCGCTGTTGCCGCTTGCTGGAGCACTCGCACTCGGGGTGCTCTCGGGCGGCGCGCCGCCGCGGGCGCGGATGAGGCGCGCGCCCGCGGGCGGTGGTGCCTGCGCGAATTTCAAATGAATACTGCGCTCCGCGAGCGGCCCGCTCGGCGGCAGGGTTTGCACTGCGGCGGTCAGTGCCGAGGTTAAAGAGGTGCTGAACGCATCGGTGTCGAATACCGCTACCGAGGCGGGCGACTGAACGGTGATTTCGGTCCAGCCAAACTGGTCGCGATAGTTGTCGTTGACGAAGCTCAGCGTGTGCGTAGCGCTGGTGTTGCGCGGCAGCGCAGCGGCGAATTGAACATCGAGGCGCAGGGAAAAGCCGCCTTGCTCAGTCGGCAGGCTGCTGGCGAAACCCTGGGAGCGCAGCGGCACGACTGCGCCGTCGATGACCAACTGCAGGCCTTGGGCGAGAGTTGAAGCGAGGCGGCCCGCATACGCATCGCGCTCGGCCTGCGTGGTCACGCCATCGCCGTTGGTATCCGCCAGGTGCAGCTCGCGTAGCGCGGGCAACTGTCCGAACACCACGGCGTAATGCACGTTGATGACGTCGGAGCTGACGCGCAGGCCGCAGTACTGATTGACCGTGAAATTGCCGAGCAGGCTTGCTACCGTATCTGCGCGTGCCGGCAACGCTGCGAGCGCAAGCACCACCAGCAGACATGCGTGGATGGCGCCAGAAGCGCGGCACCGAGGGCGTCTCATAAGCGGCAGCTATTTTACCGCGAATGCCCGTCAGGTATGCAGATGCTGGTGAGCATGGGCGAGGCCATCAACATGGGTGTGCGCATGGCTGTGGGGGTCCGCCCGGTAGTAGCGTTCGTCAACGCGCTGCAGTTTCCACCAGGCGAAGGAGGCGGCCCAAGCGAACAGGAACATCGCCACGATAAGGTAACCCAACCTGCCAAAATCAAGTTGCGCGAGGACATCGTAGGCCCCGCCGTGCAAGTTCAGCACCTCCACCATGACCTGCAGCAACTCGATGGTGCCGATCAGGAGTGCAACAGCCACCGACAATGCGGTCGTGGTGAGATTGTAGAAAGTCTTGCGCAGCGGATTGAGGAACGCCCAGTTGTAGGCCTTGACCATCAATACGCCATCGGTCGTATCCATGAGCGACATGCCAGCGGCAAAGAGCAGGGGCATCGAAAGGATGGCAGGTACTGGGAGGTTGCCCGCCGCTGCACCCGCGGTCATGGCGAGCAGGCCAATCTCAGAGGCGGTATCAAAGCCGAGGCCAAAGAGCAGGCCGAGCGGATACATCTGCCAGCTGTGATTCATCAACTGCTGCAAGCGGCCCCCGAAGAGACGATTGAGGAATCCACGTTGCCGCAACAGGGATTCTAGGTGCGCATGACTGTGCGCGCCGGCCTTGGCCTGTTGCCAGATTTTCAGTATCTCGAATAATACGAAGAGATTGAGGATGCCGATGACCCAGAGAAACGTGCCGGAGACGCCTGCGCCGAGGACGCCGCCGATGTTCTGCAGGCCGGGCAACTGCTGCTTGACCGCTGTTGCCGCAAAGGCAATCGCGATGGCGAGGATGAGAACGATCGTCGAGTGTCCAAGGGAGAAGAAAAATCCGACTCCCAAAGCACGCTTGCCCTTTTGCAGCATGTAGCGAACGGTGTCGTCGATCGCGGCAATATGATCTGCGTCGAACGCATGGCGCAGGCCAAACGCATATGCCGCAAATCCGAGCCCAACCAGCGCGGGGTAGCGCACCATGTAGTGAAGGTACAAGCCCCACCCGAGCAGATGCAGCAGTCCGACAAATCCGAAAAGACTGCTAAGATGAAGCTTCTCGACCGGGGAGAACCACGTGGCGCGCGCGCACGGTGCGGCGCGAGCGACTGGCAAGGGCTGGTTCAAGCTGTGTTCCGCCGCCGGCGATCAGATTGCCGGATATACGGAGCAGCCGCGCGATTGGATGCGCAGGCATTCGTGCTTGCGGCGCAATCGGGGATCGATCGCGCATCGAGCCTCGCGCCGCGCGCTGATGACTCGGCTTGGTTGCTAAAGCTGGCCTTCGCGTGCGCGCGGCGCTGCATCTGCCGGCGACCCAAAAAGGTTCGATTGAGTATCGATGACTGATCATCGGCGATACGCTTGCTAAACTATGCGCGATGTTGGAAGCAACATCCGCTCAGGCGAGCGCCGCGGCGTGCCGAAGCGAGTTCAAGCCGTTGATTAAGAATGGGCGGAGAGGTGGCGGAGCGGTTGAACGCACCGGTCTTGAAAACCGGCAAGGCCTCACGGCCTTCGTGAGTTCGAATCTCACCCTCTCCGCCAATTAAGAGATGGCCGCTTTTGACCCCGCAGTTGCCTGTCGCGAGCGGCAGGTTTGGGGCCTCCAATCTAGCCTGCTGCCAACAAGCTGTCAGGACGGAAACTTCAACTCCCGCATCACCGCCTGGAAGCGCGGCTCCTCGCGCAAGGGGTCCAGGAGCGGATCGGTCTTCACCTCCCACAGGCCGGGGTCCCGCAGCCGCAGCGCCGTCTCGAGCCATTCGAGCGCCTGGGCCCGCTGACCCCACTGCGCGTGGATCTCGGCGTACTGGTACGCCGAAGCATCGCCCGATGAGGCCTTCAATTTGGCGATCTAGGCCTCGGCGTCGGCATGCCGACGGAGCTTGTCTAGATCACCGCGAGGCACCATTGACTCCCCAATAGTCCGGCTGGGTCTCGCAGGTGACTCGCGCGCTCTGCAAATCCCCGAGCCCAAACCAGATACGCTCCTCAACGTTTGCTAGATTGCTCCTTGAGAGCTTGAGATTTCTTCTCAGTTTGATTCGGTAAAGGTGACGTTCGGCGTCCTTCCACTGAAGGTGTGGCATTTCCCCAAGTTCAAATTATTGTATTCCGAGGTTCCGCCCCCCGAAGAGGGTACACATGTGGGCGCAGTTGTGGACCCATCGGTCATGGCGATCTTCACCTTAATGGACGTGCCTGTGTTAAACACCGCTTCCGATCCGTAGCCGTCACCGTAGATACCGAACTCCGAATATTGCCAACCCGTCGCCAGATCATCCAGACTGTCCTTGGCAGTAGTGCTCCAGGCCTGGGTGCCGGAGGTGAACACCTCCGTGTCCCGACCCTTTGCCACAGCTTTGCCCGAGAGCTTCACAGTCGCGAGATCGGTAACCGCTACGTCGGGTACAGAGACGACAGAACTTTCCGTATAGCAAGTGCTGGAGTCGGAAGTCCAACCGCTCGGGCAGCTGGCACCATAGTTAAATAGCCAAAAAACAATATACGCCGCCTCATTAGTCGATGAATATGCGAATTGTACCCAGCCGGAACAGCCCGCGTGCCCACTACAAAGAGCGGGGTTCAAGAAATTCGTATTGAGCTGCAGTGAATAATCGTTCGCCCCTGATGACCCCGTTTCGCCCGTGGTCGTAACCGATGGGAAGGACCCGACCGTGCGGGAAATGAGCCCCGAAACCTCGGCGAAATAATCATTGCCGTTCCCGACCGTATCAGGGATCGCCCCGACTCGCGGGATGACTGGCAAATTTGAAACCTCGGCGCAGGGCACCTTCAACCAATCGGTGCTGGGGTAGGCGGCATAAAAGCACCCTTCATTGGGAACATCGGTGCGCACAATGCCTTCGCGCCAAGCCTCTTGCGCTTGGGCTTCTGCGTCAACTGCCCCCTGCGCGGCGTACACGGGCGACAGCGGGAGGGCGCCGACAAGACTCGCAGCAATCGCGATCAGGGTCATGTAGTGCGTATCAACAATAATGTTCATTCATGATTCCTCTCTGAACTCGCCAGCATTGAGTGATGAGTGCATCGGCGGTCGGTCAGCCAGTGACTTCGCCATCGTGCCGTCTGGTTCCTCAACCTCAATACAAATGGCAATAATGGGACAGCAAGAATTGCCGCGATAACGATCCTTCTCGACCTTCTAATATGGCACTAAGGCGCCAGCTCGTCGAAACTGCTCACTTATCGTATGCTGCAGTGCGGTTGGCGCGGATCTTCTGATCCCACGCGTCCCCGCCCCGCAGCTTGCCCTGGTTGAGGAAGACCTCGATCCCGGCAGCGCGGAATGCCTCGCAAATCTTCCCCGCAGCCTCCGCATCCTGCGAGGCGTAGCTCAGGAATACCGCGTGCGAAATCCCGCTCAAGATGCGCAGCCACCCTCGACCATGTCGAGCATCTCCCTATGCGCCCCGAATAGTCGCGGATGCCCAGGGGGTTGGCAACCAGCGTTAATTCAGAGGCCGGGATGTCCGCTTCGGGGCGGCAATTTCAGTTAGCCGTAGGACGGCTGTTGGCCGGTCTGCGCCCTTCAATTCCAAACATCAGTAAACGTCGCTTCCTGACCCCTTCCTGCCATTGGCGAGCGGCGGCTATCGAGCAGGCTGATGTCGAACCGAGTGCGCATTGCGCCTGCACAATCGGAGCAAAAAGGAGGCATGCCGCGCCTTCTTCATCAACGCCTGAGGAATCTCAAGTAGAAAGCTGCGAACACCAAAACAATGCCAATGTTCACTGTCAGCCGTTCCCAGAATCGGTTTCTGAAGAACGCGAAATCCACACCGACGATGACGGCTGCCATTGCCACGACGTAAAGCGCGATGGTGACCTGGCTGCCCATTTCAGGTTGCATGGCCTTTACTTTAAAGGAAGGGCCAATTTCTGGAAAACAGACCATGTTTCGGGTGAGTTTTGCGACCACCAATGGCTCAAGTTGACCCGCTATAGCGGCCGGTCACGAACGTCAGTGGTATCGGACCCGCCACGAAAGGTGATGCGCCGTCATTGATCTTTTAAGCCGGCCAGCCGCAGCCCCTGAAACAATGGCTCATACCCATGGGGTTGCGCCAGAGGGCTGATCCATTGGCGAATCGGCGTCAGCGAGGTTAGCGACGGAACGTCGCTCTGCAAGTCGGCAAGGGCGGTCTTCGCCGTGGCCAGATCACGCTGCTGGCCCGCAGCGGCAATCAATGTCACCCTAATGGCACCGCCTTTTGGGTTGCTGAGCTCACTGCGCTGCATGCTGGTCGTCGCCAACAGTGCCAGCTGCTCGGCGTCGGCATAGTTCCCAAGTTCATAATTGATGTCGGCCAGCAGACTGACAATGCTCGATTCATCGCCGAAACGCTCATTCAAATACTTGCGCGTGTTCGATTGATCTAGGTATGGTAAATAACGTCGAATGCGGTCAATCGTCGCGTCGCCAAATCCAACTCAATCAAGCGATTAACCGGACTGAGCTGCGGTCAAATGCTCCGCGCGTCGGTTTTTCAATTTCATCCTCCCAATCCCCACGACATTTGGCCGATCATTCAAATCAATATTTCAAATCAAGAAGTTGCATCAGAGCCAACTCCACCATTTGGGCCGAGCTTTCAACTTTATACATGGCGGGCGTTGGAACGATCCATCGTAGAGACCGAGCGTCGCCACTCAGTCCGTAAACTCAGTTCCCGCTCAATCGCCTGGAATCGCGGCTCTTTGCGCAAAGGGTCCATGAGCGGGTCGGCCTTGAGGCCCACCAAGTCTGAATCGCGCAGGCGCAGGCGCATCGCAGCGTCCAACCATTCCAACGCCTTGTCGATTTGTCGCCACTGGCTATAGATCCTTGCGTAGTTGTATGCGCCGCTGTCGCCGTACTGTTTGCGTGCGTTTGACAGCAGCGATTCCGCGTCGGCCTTGCGACCAAGCCTTTGGTAAAGGATGGCTAGGCACGATTGCGCGGTCCTCATGCGCAAGGCTTGGCTTCCGTCGGCTCATGGGAATGGACTGTCGATTCCGAAGACGGTTTCGCTTTGTCGGCTAATCGCAAGCACTGGCCGCGCATCGATGTTAATAACCTCCACTGGGCGCCGAGAGTAGCTTCTCGAAGCGTGGATCTTTGCGCAGGGGATCCCACACGGGGTCAAGCTTTAGCCGTTCGATTGAGACCGTCTGGCCCGCCGGTACGGACAGCAACTGCTTGAGCAACGCGATCGCTACTTCCGGATGCCCGGTCTGAGCGTTGATTTGTGCAAGCCCGGCGATGTAAGACACCCCGTAGTATGCGTCCCGGCTCAATGGCAGCAATTCAATTGCGCTCTGCGCCAACCGAAGCGCCGCATCGGTATGGTCCAAGCACAGCTCGACCCAACTCTGCTCCATGGCACGCATCGGCTTGTCGACATCTTGCACTTGCTCGCGCTCCAACAGTTCACGCAGCTTCAGGCAGTCTGACTGCGCCTGCGGCCGCTGACCGGCGATGATGCGCACCGTGATCTGTCCCAAAAGCAGACGAACGGCTTTGTCGTCGGACGCCGGGATTTTTCTCCACGCCTCCAGCGCTTCGGCAAACCTGCGTTCCAGGACGTCGAGGTAGATGCGCTGGTCAATTATGCCGACATCGACGGCGATATGCGCCGACTGCGGTATTAGGCCCGGCGGCGCGGTGTCTAGAATGCGGCGCGCGCGACTGATGTCTCCATATCCGTTGACGGCATTGGTGCCGAGAAATCGCACGGCCTGCATGACCGCTGGATCAAGCGCAAGCGCGTGTGTGAGCACGCGGTCCGCATCCGCGAAGCGACGCATCATAACAAGGGTCGATCCGTATTCCGCAGCTACGTTCGCGTCGCGTGGCGCCAGTTCGACGGCGCGCTCGAATTCCTGCAGCGAATCAGTCCAATCGCCTTTGCGGCGGTAGATTGCAGCTCGGGCAAGGCGCACATCAGTATTGTTCGGCTGCAAGGCCAGGGCCTTGTTAAATTCGAAGAGCGCGCTTTCGTAGTCACGGTAGCCCCAATAGTAAAACAGACCCAGCGCCTGGTGTGATTCGGCTTGATCCTGTTGCAGTTCGAGCGCGCGGCCGGCGGCGGATTTGACCTCCGCGAGTTCGTCCGGCGTCAGCGCCTTGATGAACCAGTGCCGATACATACGCGCGATGGCCAGCTTCGCGTAAGCTAGCGCAAAGTCGGGATCCAACTTCAATGCCTGCCGGAGGTAGTCGTCCGCACCGTCGTAGTGCGCGCCGGTTTGCGCTTTGATAGCCTCAGCAAGTTCGTACTCGCCCTTGAGGAAGGCATCATAGGCCTCACTACTTCGCGTCGGCAGCGCGGCGAGCGCGCGCGTCTCTCTCGGCGAAAGCTTGGCTTTGAGCGCATCGACGATGTTCTGCGAGATCTCGCTCTCGACCGCGAAGACGTCTTTAAGGTCGCGGTCGTAGATACTCGCCCACAGATGCATGTCACGACCGGCGTCGATCAACTGCACGTTGACGCGAACCTTGCCGCCGGATCTTTGCACACTGCCCTCGAGCACGTTCGCGACGCCGAGTTCCGCAGCGACCGTCTTTAGGTTGTCGGGCCGGCTCTGGTATTTCTCGGTCGATGTGCGCGAGATCACCTTGAGATCACCGACGCCGGCGAGTCGGCTGAGGATTTCCTCCTGCATTCCTGCGGCGAAGTAGGCGTTGGCCTTATCGTCGGAGAGATTCTCGAAGGGAAGCACCGCTATCGATTTTTCTGAGATCCCGCTCGAAGTCGCCGCGCCGTGTGCACCGTTGGCATGCTTCGACAGTGCGTAGAGTGCAAAGCCGCCTGCCGCGACGACAATCGCCGCGGCGATCAGCACCAGCACCTTTCTTGGCGGACCAGAGGATCCGGGACCACGACCGCCGACGCCAGCATCGATACGAGTGGTGCCCGCCGATGCCCTGTCGGATGCTGGCTGTGGCACTGCCTGTACGTGCGATGTGTTCGGCGAGAGCAGGAGCGCTACGCGCTCCACAAACGCCGGCGGCGTATTTCCGCCCGCAAGCCGTGTCCACTGCAATTCGCGGAATCTGTCCGGTATCCGCTCGTCCGTTTGCGGCGTGCCGTCAATGACCACCGGCAACAGAAAGGCTTGGTCCGGCGCGATGAGGTGTGACCGATCGACCGCCAGCTTCCACTCGAGCCGAAAATACCCCTCGATCCGCGCATGGGTGTTGGCGGAGATGACCGGGATGAACAGGGCGCAGGACTTGATCTGCTTGCGGATCATGGCGTCCCAGGCATCACCCCCACGAAGCTCGCTCTGGTCGAACCACACCTCAATGCCCGCGGCGCGCAGCACATTGCACAGCTGCCGCGCAGCTTCAGCGTCCTGGGACGCGTAGCTCAGAAACACCGCCCTACCCGGATCGGTCACGGCGTCCCCTTCGCGTCGGGACCCTGACGATTTTCTGGTTCGACGCGATCTGCCATGCGCAGGCTCTTTGCTATTTTCCCGATAGCCTACCTTAAGCCGTGAGTGACCGCTTTTCTACCTCGATTTGGCTCATTCGAATGTCTCAAGTTGGCCGTCAAGCGCCTGATTGGTCTCCCGATTCCGGACGGTCGGCACGAAAATCCGGGAGGCGCCGCTAAAGGTCGCTTCGTGACCTATTCTGTTGAAAAACTAAATTCCTGCGCGTGGGGAATATTGCATGTAAATCATTTTGTGGCTTAAAACCAGCCATAGATGCGCAGTGTGGAACATTGTGCCGGGTTGAGCCTGGCGATCGTAGGAAAGCCGTGGTCCCCCGGCTCATTCAAATTGCGGCCTTTCTAAAGCCTTAGAAATTTCTGACTAACTTCTCGCATGGAGTTTTTCAACAGAATAGACCCGCAGCAGCCGGTCGCGAACGGCCGCTTGTAAGCATTCTGATTCGCCGCTCCTCACTCTCAAACTCAGCGATTATTCCAAGGGAAGCCGGTAGCCAGCGTCATCTGCTGATTGACCGGAAACCGCCGCGGGAAAAAGCCCGTGCTATGCGACGCCCCCGATTGGATCGCGGTGAGTGCGGTATTCAGATCGCGCAGGTCGGCCATGGTCAGCCAGGGCGCTGATGTACGCTCGCCAACGCGACAGCAGTGCGCAGTCCAGATTTTTGTATCGGCGGGCAGAATCGTGAGTAGCTCGCGCGTCGTTGTCCGATATTCCGCGAGGCTCGCCTCCGGCAAGAACGCATAGAGTGTCGTGGGGTAGATGAAATCCCCAGCAAAAAGCTGATGCGTTGTCGCCTCATACAGAGCGACTGAGCTGTGCGTGTGGCCTGGCACATGTAGGACCCGCAGCACGCGCCCGCCGAGATCAATCGTTGCACCGGGCTTAAGCCACTCGTTTACTCTGAATGTAGGTGGCACTCGGCCATCGATCATGCCGAGGTATTCGTAGCGTTTGGGGGTGAACTTACCATTCGTTACGTCGGCGCGGGTGTCGGGCAAATCTATCATCGCGACCGACGTGAAAGGCGCGATTCCACCGGTGTGATCGAAATGCAGATGCGATGGCATCACCGTCACTGGCAGTTGCGTCAGGCTCATGACGACGCCGGTGATGTCGCGTGTGCCCGAGCCGGCATCAAACAACAGCGCCCTCCGTCCACCAACAATGAGATACGCGTAGTTGGCCTGGTAGTAGCGTGGCTCACCGAGCGCGTACGTGTTCGCGTCGATGTTTTGCACGGCCCAATAGTCATCCACCATGAGCCCCTCGCCGAGGTCCGGCTTCGCTGGATCGATGATCGCGTGGGGTTCTAGTGAAGCGGACAATTCGGCGAAGACGTACGGGGCAAATACCAGGGCGAGGCCTACCAGAACAACCACAACAGCGGCTGCCCACACTGCGCATATCGCCAGCCGACGCGCCAGACTCAACGGCCCCTCCCATTAACGCCGCTCGGCGGTCCTGCGCCCTGCAGCCATCCACCACTCATGAAGATCCTCCTTTGACGCTTTGGCATGTTCGTGGATGCTGTCCATCGAGATCAAGAGCCGGGCGGTTTCGGGCATTCGGCTTTATTAATGTCCGCTCTGCGCCAGGGATTCCCGAATCAACGAAGACGGCTTCTGGCCGGCTTCGGACGAAGCGTCTCGCGATCAAGCAACGGAGGGAAGAGGGGGTTCTCTTCTTTGGCTGCCCCCTGGACGGGCGTAAAAACGTGCGTGGTCAAGTTGCACTCAAGTTGCACTGAGGCCCGAAGCGCAGCAAAACACGAGTTCCGTGCCTCGCCGGGCCCATTGAGAATTATGGCGTTTGCGTGACTGCGTAGAGCAAACGCGCGAGGCACGCGACTTGAAAACCGGCAAGGCCTCACGGCCTTCGTGAGTTCGAATCTCACCCTCTCCGCCAATAAGAGATGCCCGCTTTTGAACCCAAAGTTGACGGTCGCAAAGCGGCTGCTATCGAGCTATCTACTTCAGAACGTCTTCGCAGCCACTTGGGACAGTATCAGCCACGATCCCCGACTACGCTAATGCGCAATCGGGGTGGCGGCGTGCTGCTTGGATGCCTGCTGATCCTCGCGCTACGCCTTGCACAGGTCGAACGCCGCGTGCGCGAGGCCGTGATCGATGAGCGCGTGTGATGTGAAGCCGTAGCCGCTGAAGTCTTGTGTTGCGGCACTCGCGGTGGTCATCAAGCTCGATCCCGTGCCATGCATCGACATGAACCGATCGCCTATCAACCCGCGGTGCTCATCGCCCACGAAGTTCATGAGGTCGTGACCTGCCGCGGCAAGTGTCGCGGCCGGGCCCGCTTGCAGGGTGATATCGGTGCCGGCGCCCTTGGCCGTGAACACGAAGGTATCGCCGCTGTCGCCGCTGAATGTCAGCGTGCCGTCGCTCGCTGTGGTGAGTACATCGGTCCCGGAGTTGAAATCCGCTTCCACCTGAGTCGGGGTCAGGTTCGTGATATCGATTGTGTCGCCGGCGGTGAAGCCGTTGATGGCAAGGCCGCCGCTGGGCGCAGCATGCGTGCCGGCATCCACGGTCCAGGCGGCGCCGGGAAGGAACGTCAGCGTCGAAAAATTGGTGAACTCGCTACCGAGCTTGATCGCGGTGCCTCCGGCTTGAGTGCCACTGAGTTCCAGCACATCGTTGACAGATGCGTTGCCGTCTACGTGACCGGTGAACACCGCACCCGGATCAACCATGAGCGTGCTCGCGGCGCTGCCGAACTTCACCGCATCGCCCGCTGCGCCGCTAGGAGTTCCCGCACCGCCCGCACCACCCGAAATAGTGCCCGAGGTGATGAGCGTGCCGCCGTTCAGATCCACGCCGGCTCCGCCCTGGCCGCCGGTGGTGGTCCCAGCCCCGCCAGTGCCACCGGAGATGCTGCCACTGTTGGTGAGAGTACCCGCTAAGAGATTGACGCCCGCCCCGCCTGCGCCGCCCGTCGTGCTGCTGCCGCTGCCACCGGTGCCGCCGGTAATGCTGGAGGTGTTGGTGAGCGTAGTGCCCGCCTTGAAGTTCATGCCCACACCACCGATGCCGCCAACACTACTGTTGCTGCCCACACCGCCATGGATGGCGCCATTGTTCGTCAGGCTGTTAGTTGAGATGGTGCTGAGCACGCCGGTCGCTCCGGCGACGGTGGGTGACACCGCGCCAGTATCGGTGATGGTGAGCGGGCTCGGGTGAGCGCTGCTTCCGAGCGTGACCGTGCTGGTTACCGTCGTAGAGATCCCCGAGCCCTTGACCACCGTAATGTCGGTGCCCGTGCTGCCATCGCTTGAGAAGAGGAAGTACTCGCCGCTGAAGCTGCCAGCAAAATGGAATGTGCCATCACCCGCGGTAGTCAGCACGTGGGTGGCGGGATTGAAATTCGCCGCAACTTGCGTCGGGGTCAAGTTTGTAACGTCAATCGTGTCGCTCGTCGTGAAGGCGTTGATGGCAAGGCCGAGGTTGCTCGAGGCGGCCCCCGTGCCGGCGTCCACGTTCCAGGCGGCGCCCGGGTTGAAAGTCAGGGTCGAGAAGCCCGTGAACTGAGTGCCGAGTGTGATCGGCGTGCCCCCGGATTGAACGCCAATTAGTTTCAGCGTGTCGTTGACCGATGCATTGCCGGCGACTTGACCGTTGAATACCGCGCCCGGCTTGACGATGAGCTTGCTCGCCACTGTGCCGAACTCAATTGCATCGGCAGTAACTGAACTACCTTGACCACCGGTAATGGTGCCGGACGTCGTCAGCGTGCCGCCGTTCAGATACGCGCCCGCACCGCCCGTGCCGCCCGCACCGCCAGTGATCTGGCCGCTGTTTGTCAGCGTACCGGATGCGAGACTAACGCCTACACCCCCACTGCCGCTGGTGCCGCCGGTGCCGCTCGTGCCACCACCCCCGCCGATGCCACCAGCCCCGCCGTTGCCGCCGGTGATCTGGCCGTTATTAGAGAGCACACCATCCGACGCGAGACTGACGCCCGCCCCGCCGTGGCCGCCGTTGCCGCCGTGGCCGCCGATGCTGCCGCGGCCGCCGCGGCCGCCGTTGCCGCCGTTGGCGCCAACAATGCTGGCGCCGACCATGTTCGTCAGCGTGCCGCCGGTCTGATTGACGCCCGCACCGCCATTTCCGGCGTTGCCGCCGTTGCCGCCGACAGAGGTTTGGCTCGGGCCGCCCTGGCCGCCGCCCCCGCCGGCGCCCCCGGTAATCTGGTCGCTATTGATCAGCGTACCGGACAAGAAATCGACGCCGCCACCGCCACCGCCGCCGGTGCCGCCGGCGCCTCCGGGGGCGTAATTAATCCCCGTGAAGCCGCCCGCGCCGCCGACTGCGCCGGTAATCTGGCCGTTGTTGGTCAGCGTGCCCGATAGAAGGTCGACGCCCACACCGCCCATTCCGCCGGTGCCACCGTGATTAATGAGAAAAGGATGGTTGCCGCCGGACGGGCTATAGCCGCCCGCACCGCCGGCACCGCCGGTGATCTGACCGCTGTTGGTTAGCGCGCCCGATAGAAGGTCGACGCCCGCACCCCCGTTGCCACCGTTGCCGCCGTTGCCGCCGTTGCCGCCGGTGCCGTGTGTGACGCCACCGCCGTTGCCGCCGTTCCCGCCGACACCCCCGACAATGCTGGCGCCGCTCACGTTCGTCAGTGCACTTGACGAGAGGGCGCCTGCACCGCCTTCGCCGCCGGTGTCGCCGGTGCCGCCGGTGCCCGTGCCACCGTTGGCAGGAGAAAAGCCGCCGGTTCCGCCAGTGCCGCCCGCACCGCCGATGATTTGGGCACTGTTGGTCAGCGTGCCCATCGAGAGGTCGACGCCCACACCCCCGGCGCCGCCAATACCGCCGGTGCCGCCGTTCCCGGGGGGATAGCCGCTGCCGCCGCCGCCGCCGCTGCCGCCGGCGCCACCAGTGATCTGGCCGTAGCTAGTGTACGTGCCCGGCGGGAGATAAGTCCCACCCCCAAGTTGGGTGCCGCCGATGTTGAGGGCATAAATGCCGTTGCCCCCGTTGCCGCCCGCGTAACCGTCTAAATGGCTGGCGTTACCCGGGACTCCATTTGCGCCATTTTGGCCGGACGTGCCCGTGTAGTTATTGGGAAGTGCTGCCATAAGTTATCTCACACTAGATGCATGGCGATCGGTGGTTCGCTGGATGATCAGGACGACATAAGAACCGTGCGCACCGTTGTGGCCCGACGGAATCGGATGCGACGCCAATCTTCCCGGCACGGCGTTATTCATTTGTGATTGAGAACTAAGTGCTCAGCTTCTACGCGGTTCTAGTACAGCGGTCAAAGGGATACTCGCGCATGGCAGACGTTACGTAAATCGACGGCGCACTGAGCGTTCAAAAATCAGTCGCTGCGGGCTCTTGCACGGCTTGCCCAGAAGCCGCGACGCCCATGCCAAGTCCCGTTTACGATTAGAAAGCAGGGCATTGTTTCTGGGGCTGTTGCCCGTAGACCGTCCGGGCGAGGGCGAGCCGCCGATCAAACGTAAGGGGGGCGTCAAGCGTGTTGCGAAGCCCCCGGTTTCGTGCCGGGACTTTTGCTTTGAAGGCTCCACAAATCTTCTGCAAGAAAACCGCGCTGGCCTTTCCGTGAATGACTGCTTCAGAGCGGGCAGTTGACGTGCCGAACTTCAGCAATTGGCCGGTTGCAGCCGGATGGCGAAACTCCGCGCGCTGAGATTTGGTAGTCGTCGCTTGCGAATAAGAAGGCAACGCCACGCGCTTCAATTCAGATTGAACAAGCTCACGGTGCGGCGGTGGGTGGCTTGGGCGGCGCAAGGACGAGCCCGTAGCGGGTCATCACTTCCACCATTCTCGCCGGACCGGGGCCGCCTGGCGCGTTCGCGACTTCCGCGACTTCGCGAAAATATTGCGCTCCGATGTCCGGAGTCAGAATGACAAGCGCCCGAGCGCGGCGGTCATGCGGATTGCTGAAGGCGTGGACGGAACCGCGCGGGGAGTACATACGGTCGCCCGGTTTCAGGTCACGCACCTCGTCATCGACCGCATAGCGCAGTGTGCCTTCGAGGACATAGACGACCTCTTCATTGTCCCTATGGCTGTGTGCAGGCGGAACGCGCGCGCCTGACGGCACGGTCAGCTCGAACATGCCGACTCCGGCGCCCGTCACGGTCCCGTCAATCAGATAGCGGACTTCGAGTTGTCCGATCTTCACGACCGGCTGTTCTTGCGGTTGCATGCATCGCCTCGTCACGAATCCGATGTCTTCTCACTATACATACCCCGACTTTGCGCCTCAAAGCGGTGAGCTGCGGCCGTGCAATCCATTGGCCGTAGCGGAGCATCGCGACGCGACTATTCCGGCAGATTCATCTTGCGCAAGAGTGCCTTTAAGCGAGGATTGGCTTCAAGACTTTGCAGCGGCAGGTCTACTTTGAGCTGGGTCAGACCGGGGTCCCGTTGAGCATAGGCACGTTCGAGCCAATGAATGGCGTCATCCACCTAGCCGCGAAACGCATACACTTCGGCGATACCAAACGCGTTTTCGGCCGCTTGCTCTTTGAGCATACGTGCAAGCGCCGCATCGGAGTCAGCCTTTCTTCCGAGTGCGTAGTAAGCCATTGCGAGCCCCCCTGCTGCGCTTCGTCACTCGTCTCCTGCTGCATCTCGAGCAATGCGGCGGCGCGGTCACCACACGCAAGCAACACGAGGCCAACGTAAGAGTGCCCCCACGTGAAGGTTGGGCGAATGTCCAGCGCCCGTCGCATCGCAGCTTCGGCCTCGGGCAGATGGCCGCGACGCGCTTGAATGACAGTAAGCGCCCAGAAACTATTAGGGTCCAGCGGATCTCGAGCGAGTGCAGCTTTAACCTGTCTCAACGCGTCGTCCCAACGACCGAGGTCGAGAGAAAGCAGCGCCTCACCACTTAGCCCATCCGCGCTACCGGGGGTAGCGTTGCTACCTGTTGGAATTCCCGTTCGGCGGCGACCCAGTCCCAATCGTAGACGACACTGATTTTGCCTAGTACGTAATGGGCCCGCGCGCATTTCGGGTCCAGCCTGAGTGCCATCGCTGCCGCGCGACGGGCTTGCTCGAAGGCGGCAGCCGACGTGACGAAGCCGTCTGCCCCTAGGTAGTAGGCGAAAGCGAGCTCAGCGGCCGCATCTGAAGAGGTGGGATCTCGGTCGAGTGTCTGCTGAAACAGCGTGACCGCCTCGTCAAGCCCTTCCTTATCGAAGCGATCGGCGGCGTGGCGTCCGCGCAGCATCAGGTCGTACGCGTCAGGGTTTTTAAGGGTAGAGCGTGAGTTCAGGTTTCCGGCGGCCACGGTGATCTGCAACTCCCGAACGACCGCCGCTGCAATGATATCCTGGAGCTTGAGCACATCGCCGATCTGCCGGTCATAGGTGTCGGACCATTCGTGAGTTCCGGTTTGGGTGTTGATCAGTTGGGCGGTGACTCGAACCTTGTCGCCGGACTCACGGACGCTGCCTTCGAGTACGTGCGCGGCGTTCAGCTTCTCTCCGATCGTCCGCAGGTCCTCGTTCTTGCCTTTGAATTGGAACGAGGACGTACGGCCAATCACCGTAAGACCGGCAATCTTGACCAGCAAATCGAGGATTTCTTCGGCCATCCCGTCCGCAAGGTACTCCTGGTCGTGCTTCTCGCTCATGTCCGTGAACGGCAGAACAGCAATTGATTTGTCGCTGACCGATTCCGCCCTGCGTGGGGGTCGTGGCGGGTGTCTCGGCCACTGGAGCCGGGTGTTTCGATGTCAGGAACTTGTTGGCCGAAGGGTAGCCTGTCGCAAGGACAATGAGGCCGCCAACCATCCACCGCACGAAAGAGCGAGAGGCCGGATGCGTCGGTGGAGTCGATGCAGGGCCCGTCGATGCCGCGTGCAGCACCGATGTTCGGACGCTCGTCGCTGCCGGTGTCGGCGCCTCCGGTGACAGCAACCGGCGCACATGGTCGACAAAGGCATCGGTTTTCCTGCCGGGCGGCAGGCGCGTCCACTGTACGTCGCGAAATCGGTCGGGAACTTGCTCGTCCTGATCCGATGTGTCGTCGATAAGGACGGAACGAGAAACGGCCGGCTTGCCGCCATCAGGTGGCTACGGTCAACAGCGAGCTTCCACTCGAGGCGAAAATAGCCTTCATCGCGTGCATGGGTGTTACGCGAGATGACCGGGATGAAGAGCGCGCACGTCCTGATCTGGCGGCGTATCGACGCATCCCAGGCATCGCCACCGCGAAGCTCGCTCTGATCGAACCAGACTTCGATGCCTGCGGCGCGCAGCGCGTTGCACAAGGTCTGGGCTACTTGCGCGTCCTGAGAAGCGTAGCTAAGGAACACCGCCTTGTCCGGGTCGGTCACGGCGCCCTCATGGCAGTGGGTCCCTGAAGATTTGATGGTACGACTCGGTCGGCCATGCACAGGTCCTTTGTTTGTCGCCGGTCAGCCTACCCTATGAGACGAACGGCCGCGTTATTGCCGTGATTTCGTCCGCTCGAATGTCTCAAATTTGGCCGCCTGCTGCCGGATCGACTGTAGTGCCGGTTCTGACCCTGACGAGTCACTCGCGACTGTCTGCTGTCGGGCAGGCAATAGTGCTAGACATCGCGTACCCTAATTACGCTTACGCCGACCCCGAGACAAGCGTCGTGAATATTTTCGCACGGGCCGTTATCGCTGCTATCGCTGCACTCGGCCCCATTGCTGGGATTGCGGATAGCTCCGGTAGCACTCAACGCTACTATGAGGTGAGGGGCGCCAAGCTCTATACGCAAATCTACGGCCACGGCGCGCCGATCGTATTTTTGCACGGTGGCATGGTGTTCTTTGACAATAGCTTTGCCAAGCAGCGGGATTATTTCTCGGCCTTTCGCACGGTTGTCGGCATCGATCAGCGCGGTACGGCCATATCATCGAGCAACTTGGCCTCGGCCCCGTGGACATTGTGGGTCACAGTGACGGTGCGGATCTCGCCCTGGTCCTCGTGCGGGATCATCCAAATCTGGTCCGTCGATTGGTTATTTCAGGCGCGAACATCCGGGTGGATTTGTCTCCGGAAGAAAAGCTGCGCAGCCAGTGGTCGCAACAACAATTGGATGCTCATCTCCAGAAGATCGCCGCCGCGCTTCCGCCCTGGTTTTTGCCCGACTACGCGAAAGTCAGTCCAGACGGTCCAGATCACTGGATGACACTATTGGCGAAGACCTACGACATGTGGCTTCAGCCCGTGGTGATCGAGCCTGCCGACCTCAAGAAGATTTTAATACCGGTGCTCGTTATGGCTGGCGACCACGACTTCACATCGATTGAGGACAATGCCGAGATATTTCGAGATCTACCGCACGGGCAACTAATTATTGTGCCGGCGAGCAAGCATGGAACGTTCATCAGTCGGCCCGACCTGGTCAATCTGGCGATCCGTGAGTTTCTAGACCAACCAGACAGCAACATGCCCGCACACTAGTGCGCTAGCATGGTATTAGGGTCTCCCAAAAGCGGCAGGTAAACCGCGTTGCGCTCGGACAAGGGCCAATTCGCCTGAGTCGTGCGAGAGTAAGGCACCAGCACGCGGGTACATTTGCTTACCACCGACGGAACGACCATCCTCCCTTCTGGGATGAAGACCCTCACGATTGCGGCGCGCTTCCGCGGTCCGCCGACCTCTGCCAATGGCGGCTATTTCGCTGGCAGCGTCGCGGGGCTCGCGGCGCAGACCGTCACGGTGCGCCTCCTCAAGCCCCCACCGCTGGACCGAGAGTTTGCGGTGGAGGAGTTCGAGGGCGGAACGCTCAGAGTGCTGAACGGTGCCGAAGCGGTGGGGGAGGCGCGCCCGGCGGCGCTTGATCTCGAGCTGCGCTCCGCCCCCGACTATCTAGAAGCCGTGGAAGCCTCGCGTCACTACGCCGGCCTCCGCTACCACCGTTTCCCGAGCTGCTTCGTCTGTGGTACGCACCGCGTGCGGGGCGATGGCATGCGCATCTTCGCCGGTCCGATCGCGGAGCGCGGCGTGGTCGCCGCTCCTTGGGTGCCGGACGAATCGCTCGATGCCGGCGACGGCAAGGTGCGCGCCGAGTTCATGTCGGCGGCGCTCGACTGCCCGGGCTACTACGCGGTCGCGCCGGATGACCGCATGATGCTGCTCGCGGAGTTCACGGCGCACGTCGATCGGCGGGTGCGCGTCGGTGAGTCTTGCACGGTGGTAGGCTGGCAGATTGCCTCGAGCGGCCGCAAGCACGACGCCGGTACGGCACTCTTCGACGTCGAAGGGAACTTGGTCGGACGGGCGCGCGCACTGTGGCTCGAGCCGCGCGCTGCAGTGGAAACCGCCCAAGCGCTGTAGAGGTCTGCGATGCAGCGAGCCGCCGACCTGCAGCTCGTTGATCTCTGTCGCCAGCGCGTCGACCGCCAACCTCCATTCACGACGGAAGTAGCCCTCGTGACGAGCGTTAGAGTGCGCGGAGATGAGGGGCACGAAGAGAACACAGTCGTGGATCTCGTGGCGGATCTTCTGATCCCACCGGTCCCCGCCCCGCAGCTCGTTCTGATCGAGAAAGACCTCGATGCCGGGCGCGCGCAGGCCCTCGCAAATCTTCTAGGCCGCCTTCGCATCCTGTGAGGCGTAGCTCAGAAATACGGCGTGCGAAATCCCGCTCAAGATGCGCAGCCACTCTCGACCATGTCGAGCGTCCCGCTATGCGCCCCGAATAGTCGCGGATGCAAAGGAGGGTTGGCTACTAGACACCGATGTGAGACCGGAACGGCCGCTATCCGGCGGCCAATCTGGGGAGGTGAACCTCCGCTTCTGGGCCGGCTTCGGACGAAGCGTCTCGCGATCGCGCAACGGAGGGAAGAGGGGGTTCTCTTCTTTGGCCGCCCCCTGGACGGGCGCAAAAACGTGCGTGGTCAAGTTGCACTTTGCACTGAGGCCCGAAACGCAGCAAAACACGAGTTCCGTGCCTCGCCGGGCCCATTGAGAATTATGGCGTTTGCGCGCGACTGCGTAGAGCAAACGCGCGAGGCACGCGACTTGAAAACCGGCAAACCCGCAAGGGTTTCGTCAGTTCGAATCTCACCGTCTCCGCCAAGCAACGCTATAGAAATAGAGCTTTAAGCTTGTGGCGCTGACGTGACATCAGCAGCTGAAGCTGATCGGGGCGCGCGGATCCTTACGTCCCGCCACGCGGCTTCGCATTCACGCCCAGCCGACGAATGATATTCGCGTACAGCTAACAGAAGCTGTAGCCACGAACAGCTGGATCAGCTGGCGGGCGTGTACAGGATTTGCACGCTGGTGAAAATGACCCCGTCGTTGTCCGGCACTACAACCACCACATAGTATTGGTACTGGTTGTTGTTGATGACTTTGTCTGTGATTGAGCTGGTCCTAAAGCACTGCGTCTCGTTAGCAGCGCCGGAACTTGCAATGGTTGCCATGGGGACAGCGGTTGGAAAGCCGCTCGCGCTCTCGAGAGCAGTTCTGTCCAGAGTAGCTGTGATTGAGGAGCCATCCTCGTTGAAGTTGCCGCACAGCAAAAGCGCCGTCACCGTAGCCCCTTGAGGGAGGGAGACGTTGGCCGCCCACGTACCCTGGGCGTTCTGAATGCTACCTAGAGCAGGGTCATAGTCCGCGTCAGGGCAGGATCCAGTTATTGGTTGGTTGGCACACACGAACGCCGCTCCCGACAGGGTTAGTCGAACAGGGGTCGTTGCAAGGGCCCGTTCATCCAGTGACAGAGCGAGTGAAGCGGCTCCGAGTAAAATAAGAACGATTCGACGCTTCATAAAAGTCCCCCTTGTTGTAACTGCCAACTTTGTTTGAGCGGCTTTCCCGCCTAACTTCCAGTGAAGCTAGATAGCGCGCACGAAGCGGGACAGCGCCAAATTGTTCTCGGTTTCGGCCGAGCCCATCACTCATGCTTGTACGCCCTTGAGCGCGCAAGTCAACCGCGCTTGCGAAGTATTGAGACCGCTCAATGCGCGCGGCCACCTGTTGCAAAGCAGCAAGCCTGCGGAGGCCGACCTGCGGTTAGCCCGCAGGTATGTTGGCCTGTCGGTCGATCTTGCGCTCCTGCTTCAGCGCGCTCACCTGGCATTCGGATGACTTCGCGCCCATCCGAGCGGTCATCCGATCGGCCAGCGAGAGTTGGTAAGCGTTTGCGCAGATCTCCAACCAGTCTTCGACTAACAAATCTCGAGCGCTGTCGTATGGGGCAAACCGCTTGATGAATCCCTTAATGAGTCCCGGTATGACGACTTCCACAGAACCGGATACATGTTGCGCGTCGGCAGGGACCACCCATAGAAGGACATTCCGTCCGTACGAAGAAAGTGCGACATAGAGCGGCAGAATTTCATCCTCTCGCAACGGCACATTCCGTTTAATTACGAAAAGCTTATTGCCCTTCTTTAAGTCTCCGACCAATCTTCGCGCAAAATACGTAAGCCGTTTCGATTCACTCGCGCGTAGCTCCTCTTCGTGAATTCCTCCTCGGTAGCGCGAGGTGTGGAAGTTCACGCCATAGTGCTCCTCACGGACCACATATTCCGGTCTGCCCTGGTCATCCAGATTAGCTTCATTCACATAAATTCCCAGATTTGCGGCGGCACCGAAATCATGCATGCCGGCATCCAACGCGCGGAGCAGGATCGGAAGCCCCATGCGGGCGAACCGCAGAAGACTTAAGAAGGGTTCCGCACCGCAGCGCCGCTGAAGGATTCCGAACTCGCAATTATTGCCAAGGCTTTCGAAATTCAATATGAATCTGGCTGCAGACATGCTCACAATTCGAACTAGCTGCGAGTGGTCGATGCCACCATTGCCATCTATTTTTTGACCGTACGCGCCGTGCCGAATCGGTGACAGACTCAGACGCTCAACCGCCAAAGACAGCAAGCGCTCTTCACAGCTGTGACCGAATTGACAGGGGCGCGCCGCGTCGGGATGAGTGAGTACGACGGATGTGGTGTGGCTGGCGGCAAATGCTGCAGCCGGTATTCGGTAGCCAAATCGCCCGCGGCGCGCGATCCTCGACTGACCGACCACGTTACCATTCACGGAAACCGTCAAGCGCTGGCGCGGAAGCTTCGGTGGCCCTGCGAATGGGATGAGGCTGAACTCGATAATGTAATCGCCGTCGCCGAAGCCCTGCTCGAACCGTAGCTCGCTTTCGACTCCGGTCATCCATCGGAAGTGGCGTGCGGGAGAGAGCCATCCGCGCGCCACAAAATCCGCAGAATTTCCTTCCACGCCGAAGTCAATCGTCAGCACGTTGGGGACCTGGATGTCGTGTTGTGCGTGTTGTTGTCGGTGTTGATTGTGATTGAATTGAGGCCAGCGTCCAAGCGCTATAACTCGCCTCCGCACGAACTAAGAGAAAAACGTTCCGGACGTCACCACGTTCCGAGCTCTTCTGGTTTCCGTTTCTCGAGCGCCCTGGAACAGAATTTGAACGGATTAAGTTAAATGAACAGTTAAAGTGCGGTAGGCCACGAAAGATCTTTGGACCCGGGCTCTCGATGCGCGCCGTGAAGAGCTTGGGGCCGATGCTGTTGAGCGAGGTGCAGCAAGCGGATGAGCTACGGAACGTGGGACGGCAGGTGGCCGACTTGCAGGCGGCATTCGTGAAGCTGCAAACAGCCGGAGGACTGAGGTGGGATGCGCTGAGCTGCGGAGGGCGTTTCTCGCGGAAACACCCATGCCGACTCGCGGGTACTGAGCCGCTGGAAGAGGGCGCTCGCTGGCGGCGTGTGAGTCGTCAGGCGGCCCCGTGCAGGCTGCACTCACGTTACACTGCCCCAAGCGCAGCAAAACACGAGTCCGGTCGCCTCCAGAGGCATTGAGAATGATGGTGTTTGCGTGCGACTGCGGAGCACGAGTCATGCGACTTGAAAGCGGAGACATACCCGCAAGGGTATCGTGAGTTCGAATCTCACCTTCTCCGCCAATAAGAGAAAAAAGGTCGCGCCACGACTGCAAAAAAAAGTCAGCGGCCGGCGGCTCTTTTATACCATCGGTCACTCCACCCGGCCGATTGGGGAGTTCTTGAGGATCCTGAAAGACCTCGGGGTCACCTGCGTAGTCGACGTGCGTACCGTACCCCGCTCGCGCGCCAATCCTCAATACGATCAGAAGAACTTCGCGCGCGCCCTGCACCGCGCGCACCTGCGTTACGAACACATGGCGGCCTTGGGAGGCTTGCGGCCGCGTAGCCGCGAAGTCTCCCCTTGTGTGAACGCGTTCTGGCAGAACCAGAGTTTTCACAATTACGCGGACTATGCGCTCGGTGTGAGCTTTCGCGTGGGTTTGAAGAGCCTGCGGGCTCTAGGAAAAAAGGAGCGCTGCGTCGTCACCTGCGCCGAGGCGCTTTGGTGGCGCTGCCATCGGCGCATCATCGCCGACTATCTGCTCGTCACCCATGAAAGGGTTTTGCATATTCTCGGGTCCGGGCACACGGAGCGCGCTGCGCTCACCGCGGCCGCCCAGAAACAGCGAGGTCCGCGCTTAAAGTATCCGGCGCCGAAATGATGATGCGACGACGGGATCGCCCAGAGCTGAATGCCAAATCGTGACAAGAAAGATTGTGCCGCCGTATTTGCGCGGCGCCAAGACTCAGCCGCGGCCTGATAAGGCCAGCGCTCAAAGTATACAAATGTCGCCTGGCAGCGGAAGGTGCCGGCTCATTCAGCCGGCACCTTCACACGCACATTCTCCCGCGAGGGTTACTGTTTTCGATGCGGGATGTACGCTGACGGCCGTGCCCTCGATGCCTTCTTTGCGGGCCCATATGTGGGCGAGGTGCATGTATCGCCTGAGAGCGTCGTGTTGACCACGTCGTAGTACGTGTTCGGGCTGGATGTGTTACCCGAGCCGGTCCCCAAAAGGACCCCAGCGCACGCTTCGTTGATCACGTTGCCTGTCGCGGTATTCCCATCGCCGCTACCGCAGCTATCATCCAGATGGATACCAGACTCCGCGCTCCCATAGATCTTATTGGATTTTGCCGTGTTGTTGCTGCTGCATAGATCGATGGCATCGTAAAGTTGGGTTCCGGTAATGGTATTGCTCGAAACGGTAGTGTTATCGGCTGCGCCGTAGGTCGGGTCGGTCACCGTAACGATGGGAAACTGAGCACTGTTCACGTTGTTTTGCGTGACCGCAATATTCTCTGAGGCATAGACCAGAATACCGCTGGCCGCATCGCCGGTGTCCCCGAAGGCGTCCTGTCCCCAGATATTATTGTTTACCGTATTTTGCGTCACGGTTCCGGTCGCACCGAAACCCACCTGGACACCGTTCTCGGCCGCACCGCTGGTCGGCCAGTTCATGCCTGTCGCTGCGAAGCCGACGATATGGTTGTTTGAGATGGTGACAGCCGGCCCTGGTGCCCCTGTGCCGGTGGCTGCTCCAGTCGCGGTGATTCCGTTCTTCTGGTAGGCCCGCACGGAATTGTTGCTGATCGTGACTGTGGAGCCGGCCGTTAAGCTTTCGACATTGACCGCCAGGCCGTTCTGGCAACCGCCGTAGTCTGCGTAGTCCGTCTGATACTGATTGCGCACGACGTCGAACTCGATCGTGCCGGAAGAGCTCTGGAAGTAGATGCCTTCAAACGTTGGCGCCCCACAGCCGGCAACGTTATTACCGGTGCCATCGACGGTCAGATTCTTGATCGTGACCCCAGTGGCATTCTGCACAGTGATCTGCGCCTGTACGGGATTTCCGAATATATCCGTTCCGCTTTGAACCATGCCGCCGGAGGGTGGTACGACGACGGCAGCGTCGCCCGTGCCACTTGTGATTCCGACGAGCGTCAGTGCCTTGCTGATCGTGACCTGCTCGGGATAGGAACCCGGACAGACGTTAACGAAACCCGCTACTGCAACGCCGTTCACTGCGTCCTGAATCGTCGCCGCACTGCCCGCCTGGCAGGATCCCACGTAGATCACATGCGGAGGTGGCCTCGGAGCAGTGGGATCGGCAGCAGCGAATGCCGTCGAACCTAACGCGAATACGAGCACCCCGATTAAAGGCAGGTGCAACTCCCTATTGGTAATACCTACGAGCATGACTCAATACTCCTTAAGAAAACTAACCGTGCGTGTCGCACGATTTTTACCGGTATCGTATTAGCCGCGCGCCTTTGCGCTCGGCCATGTCTATCATCTTTAGGTGAAATGGCCAGCTAAGCGACCTGAAACTTTTGAAGAGCTCCGCCCCTCAGGCCCTGCGCTGTCATCGTCGCGCTGCTCTTTAAATTCTAAATAAACAGATGACTCTAATTTTCTTATTAGAGCGTGCAGCACGATCAAGGTGATTCTCCTATTCGGATTGGCTGTCCCTGGCCATCTGCCAATCCCTACGTTTCCAGAACGTTTTGGCTCTGTTGACGCCGCGCGAGCTTACGCCTGCCCTAACACAATGTCGACGAATGTATTTGTTGCCTTGCACTACAACGACGGTGGTGCCAAATACAAATAGATGTCCGAGTCAGTGATTGAGACGTCACCAAGCGTGAGCTGTGCCCAAATGCACCTGGCAATTCACAAATGCTAGGCACCGCTTGTTTATTTGATGAAGCTTGCGGGGCGGACCGTTGACATTACATCGAGCGCCGGGGCCGGCAGCAACGCGCGCGGGTGTGCCCTGCGCCGACTCGCTGCTCGCGCAGCCCAGCGCGAGGTCGTGCGCGAAAATCTGACCGTGGCAGGGATCAACCGGCTCGCTTACCGCGAGCGGTAAGAATGGCAGCTGTCGCGATGCTTGGCGGAGTTCGACTGATGTCTCGAAAGCTGAGGAGCGTGCTCAGGCAGCAGTCCCGCGGCCGACGACAGATTTGTTGACCGCGAAGCTCTTGACGTTTGCTGCGTCAAGAGTATGTTTCCACTCAACTCTAATGAATAAACGCGCGATGGGCTGTGTGCTCAATCCGGCGAGTGCTCTAGCGATAAGCAGCTGGGGAGCTTACGGCAACGTTATGTCAAAGACGTCAATCTATCCGCACAAATGAAGGGGTTCGCTATGGCTACTTCGAATTCACCATCGATCATCGGACTTTGCATCGCAGCAATCCTTGCGATGCTCGTGGCGACACCTGAGAGTCGGGCGCAATCGGGAGGTGCGATCCCGCCACCGCTTTCCATTCCGATGGCGCGGTACTTCATGAACAATCCGCAGGCGTGGAGTCAGTTCCTATCGCAACTGCCGCAGGGCGCCGGCGCGCAGTCGGAAGCGACAGCCCGAACCGCGCCGCCGGCGGGCGGAACTTGGACTGCGGTGACGGCCGCGCCCGCCGCTCTTGCCAACCCGTTGCTGCTGACCGACGGCACCGTGATCGCCTCGCGCGTCGACGCAGCCCAATGGTACAAGCTGACCCCCGACATCAACGGTAGCTACTCGAACGGAACCTGGTCGAGGATTGCCTCTCTGCCAGTGATCGACGGTACGCAGTACGCACCCCTGTATCACTCCTCCGCGGTGCTGCCCGATGGCCGCGTCATTATCATGGGTGGCGAATACAACGGTGGCAACACCCCCGTGTGGACCAACATGGGCGCAATCTACGATCCGGTCGCCAATGCCTGGACCGCCGTATTTGCACCGCCGGGCTGGAGTTACTTTACTAACGGCACCGGAGTGATCGGCGACTCTGAAGGTGTGGTTCTCGCTAATGGCACCTTTATGCAGGCTGCTTGCTGCCTGCTCCCCGATGGCGATGCGCTGTTCGATCCGGCGAGCCTGACGTGGAACAACACCGGAGCGCCGAGGTTTGGAAATTTCTATCAGGATGAGCAGGGCTATAATTTGTTGCCCAACGGCAACGTCCTGACAATCGATATTTGGACCGACTTCGATTTCAATAACTTCGTTTCCAGCGGGAATCCCACCAACGCGGAGCAATACGATCCCAAGTCGGGCCTCTGGCTACGTGCCGGCAACACGCCGGTTTCGCTCCCTGATTCCTATCAATGCGGCACTTTTGAAATTGGACCCGCCGTGATGCGCCCCGATGGGACGCTGGTCGCGTTCGGCGGCAACACGGGGTGTAGTGAGGCTCCGTCCAAGGTGGATCCCACGGCGATTTACAACACCGACGCGGGCACGTGGAGCGCGGGGCCAAACGTGCCTGCGGTGTGCGGCAAGGAGGGGACGAGAAATTGTGATCTGGCCGATGCTCCCGCGGCATTGCTGCCGAGCGGCAATATTTTGTTCGCCGCGAGCGCAGGATACGGCGGGTCGCCGACCCATTTCTTCGAGTACACCAAGAATGATGCTATCGATCAGGTAGCTGACACGCTGTTTTACTCCGCCACCTCAGGTGCCTACTACTACAACTTCCTGGTGTTGCCGAGCGGCCAGATCCTGTCGACCGATTTCAGCAAGATAGCTGAGGTGTATACGCCGACCGGCTCTCCCCATTCCGCTTGGGCGCCGACCATTACCAGCTATCCGGCGGCCGTTAATCCCGGAGGCTCCTATAAGATCAGCGGCACGCAGTTCAACGGGCTGTCGCAGGGCGCTGCTTATGGCGATGACGTACAGACGGCGACGAATTACCCGCTCGTTCGTATAACGAATGGGACGACCGGACACGTGTTCTACGCCCGCACCGCCAATCACAGCACCATGTCGATCGCGCCCGGCACGTCCGGCTCGACGACCTTTACCGTGCCCGCAACGATCGAAACAGGAGCGAGTGTCCTGCAGGTCATCGCGAACGGCATTGCGTCGAAGGCCGTGGCGATCACGGTGTTCTGAGCGCCAACGGCGGTGGAAAATTCACTGCGGGTATGCGCCGCGCTCAGTGGCTTGCGCGCCACCCGCTCGTGCAGGGTCGATGCGGCGCGGGCGCCCACGATACCGATCAGAACACACGCCCGCCTGCACCGCCCGGAAGGGCGGAATTCGCCGGGCGCTTTCAAAACTGGGGGAGCTCCTAGGCAGCGGCCGAGCCGGACGGTGTTTTGTGCGTGAGCTCACCTGTCGCGCATCGCCGCGAAGGGTCGCTGCACGTATCGTATGCGGTCACGGCCGTGTCACCGCGGTATTTGCCGGTGCAGTCTCTAGCTTCGCGTTGCGCCAGCCGTCGATCAGCTGCTCGACATGCGCGGGAGTCCACCAGTTACCGAGAGCTCGCGAGCGACCGCCCCCGGGCACGCCGGCGGAGCGCCTCACATCCCACGCATTCGAGTCGGAGCAAGCGACGCGCACCGACGCCGCGCCTGCATGATGAGCTCATCCCTGTGAAGTGGACGGTGCCGGCGCCGCGACGCCCGATATTCCGAGCGTCGCGACGCCTCTCGTCTTCGCACTGTCTTAGATCATCACTTGACCGTAATCGTCCTCGGCTTTGACGCGATGCCATTAGCGATGACGACCAGAGTGCTCGTGCCCGTTTCGATTGTCGCGGGCACGGTAAAGGTCGTCGAACCGGACGCACCGGGCTCGATCGACATGGTGCTGTGATTGGCGGTGCGGGCGTAGAACACGTGTCCGGTTGTCCCATTCGTTATACGAACGAGCGGGTAGTTGGTCGACCCCTGCACGTCATCACCATAGTAGGCGCCCTGCGAGAGTCCATTGAACTGGGTCCCGCTGATCTGGTACGAATCCCCCGGAGTAACCTGGTGCGGAAAAACGGAGATAACGGGGGCCCAGGTTGCCTTGGGCACTCCAGTGGGCGTGTACAGCTCAGCTGTATAGAAATCGGTGGACAGGATTTGACCGTTCGGCAGCACGAGGAAATTGTAGTAAAACGAACTTGATTTACTCGCGTTTAAGAGCGGGTCCGCCACCTGATTGATCGCATTCGTGCTGGTGTATTCAAAGAAGTGGGTCGGGTGCTTCCCATACCCCGCGCTCGCAGCAAACAGGATATTGCCATTCGGCAGCAGTGCCGCCGGCGCGTCGGCAAGCGTGCAATGTGCCGTTCCGCTTGTGCCGCAGACATGCGGTACGCTCTTCCCCGCGCTCCAGGTGCCCGTCCCCGTGTTGTAAATCGCAGTCGGGTCAACTTTCGCCGAGCCTGCTTCTGCTGCGCACCCGGTATTGCCGCCGAATGCAACCAAGGTCCCATCCGGGCGCATCACCGCAGGTCCAATTTCGAAATTCCCGCACACATAGGGATCCGGGAGCGAAACCGGCGTGTTGCCGGCACTCATCCATACACCCGATGCTGGCACGAATTGCTCGGCATTGGTGGCATTGCCGCTCGTTTCATAATTGGTCCAAATATCAATCGTCAGCACATTGCCATTGGGCAATAGCTCGTACCCTTGTTCGTCTTGATAGAGGAGCCCGGCGTTGGGGGCTCCGGTGGCGGTCCAGCTCAGCGTCGCTGCGTCGAATAAAGCGTCCACATCCGGATCGCCGCAGCAAGCGCCCAGCATGAAAGTCCCGTCAGCAAGAACGACACTTTCAGCATCACCGATCTGGGACCAGCCGGTCCCCGTGGGCGCTGATACGGCAGTCCAGCTATTAGCGGCCGGATCATAGATCGCGCCCAGATTCGTCCACACTTCAGTGTTACTGCCGTTGTATTCGCCTCCCATGATGATGACACGGCCATCGGGAAGCACGGCAGAGGCATGGTATTGCGGGGCGTACTGCGTCCCGCCGATCACCGGCAGCGAGGCGAGCGACGACCAGGTCCCGTCCGCATAATTGCCGGTGTTATCGGGCGTCAACTTATACCACTGGGGTGTATTGCAATTATGAACCATGACGGTTCCATCGGTGAGCAGGAGCGGATTGCACGGCTCGACGCCATGCGGCAATGCCGTCACTTCTTGCCAGGTACCCCCTGTGGGCGGCACCACGCGCGGACTCGTCGCCTGCGGCGGGCCGAGCGGAGCTTGTGGCAAGGGCGTTGAATGTCGCGGCATCGCCTTTGCCGGTGGGCCCGCGTCCTGGGCCTCGGCCCAACCCCCCGGAATGATGAAGATCGCCAGCGCAAGCGCACTGAGTCCGATCGCTGGGATCGCTTTCAACGTAAGCCCCTTCATGGTAGTACCTCGCCTGTTAATGGTCTTTGATTCGTTTCTTGCAGAGCCGGGCTTGCCGAATGGCCTCGGCCGTTTATTCGCCGCTGGCAGCTCACGCGCTCACCCAATTGAACATGAGCATGAGCATGAGCATGAGTCGACCAGATAAATTGAATTGGACTGACACCCCGTGAACGCTGCGCCTTGAATTGTTGTCTTGGCGCTTTCGGCTGCTGCTAACTCTTATTCAAGCATTCTACGCAAGTGTGACCCTATGCTGGGCTTGTCGCAATGTAAAAAATGTTATGTCAAGCTGAAATTGCATTCTGGCCGATGCTCCCGCCTTTGAACTCTAGCATCGCAAAACCCCTCGCGCTATCCATCCCGCTGATCGGGATCGTGCATGGCCCAAGGGCACTCCGTTGGTCAAGCGACCACGTAGCACGAGCGCGCAAGTCATGCGACTTGCAATCCGGCATACCTGCAAGGGTAGCGTGAGCTCGAATCTCACCCTCTTTGCCAACGCTCGCCGGCGCAGGCTGCGGCAGGCCGATAAATCAGTCCTGTGGACCCGAACGAGCGGCGCTTGAGCTGTTTCGATCGAGGTACATAGAATGCACGCCAGCGCGCCGCGGGATCTCAAGCCAATACGATGAGCCACGCGACCACCATTCTCGTCGTCTCGGCGTTAGTGCTGCTGAGTTCGCGAGCTTACACAGAGGCCACCCACGGCTCATCTCAAGAGCTGCCTGGCGTGACCGTTACCGCACCGCGACCACCAACCCCCGAAGAACTCGCGGGCGAAGCCGTACCTAAATTCGTCATGAGCCATGTAACCCCCAGTACCGTCATCGGTCAGCTGACGCGTTGGCGAAGCGGCATCTGTCCGGTCACGCGGGGGCTCACTGAGGCGATGAACGCATTCGTAACCGCGCGCGTTCTGGCGGTTGCAGAAGCTGTCGGAGCGCCTTTTCAAACTTCGCCGAACTGCAAGGCCAACGTGGAAATATTATTTACGCTTGAACCGCAGCAGGTACTGGATGCGCTCATAAAGAAGGACAGTCGGGTGCTCGGATTCCACTATCCGCAACAGGAGAAGAGTCTTGCGACCATTAACCACCCTGTCCAGGGCTGGTATGTCACATCGACGCGCAACTATGCTGGTCTGGAAGCCCTCGACGAGGCGGCGCCTTTTTCCCTGATGGAAGGGCCTGTGGCGCTGCAGGGCAAGATAATGAATGCGGGAAAGGTGCCGCCGGGTAAACCCGGCAGTCGATTGACGAACCTGAGAACGAGTCAAGTTGTGCTCGCGCTCATTGTAGCCGATGCCAAGAGCCTAGACGGCATGACCATCGGTTCGATTTCGGACTACCTCGCAATGCTGACTCTCTCCCAGGCACGCTCTACCGATGCGTGCAGTCAGCTGCCGAGCATCATGGATCTAATGGCACCCGGATGCGGCAGCGAGCAGAGGCCGAATCAAATGACGGCCGGCGATCTTGCATTCCTGCGCGCACTGTATTCTGCGAATCTGGAAACACCGGTAGAAATCGAGGCGAGCAATATCGAAAACCAAATGATGCGCGAGTTTACGAAGCGCTAATGCTCATGCGCCGGAGCGCCTGGAGGTGCTGCAGCCGGACGGACCTGAAGGGCCAGCGATACTGAGCGGGCAGTTTAGACCGTGTCCTTCCCGGGTGGCTTTGTCGGACACGTCCGACACGGTGCCGAGGAAATGACCGATAGTGCGCCCGCGTCGACTAGGCCAGAGTGTAGTGAGGCCCTAACTACAACTAACTCGTCCGAGGTCGACGGTCATGCTCCATTACGCAGTGGTCTTTTTCATTATCGCCATAATTGCCGCTGTTCTCGGCTTCGGCGGTATCGCCGCCGGTGCGGCGGGCATCGCGAAGGTTCTATTCGTCGTTTTCCTGATTCTGGCGATCATCACGTTTCTGCGGCGCGCCTAGATGGGGCGCTGCCCGCACGGGCACCGCGCTTAATAAGCGCGCGGCTTTCTTGCGCGCACCAACGCGGCGTTAGACAATCGGACGCTTGCGGCTGCCGCGATATTCATCGCGGCATTCCGTCTGCGTCCGCTGTTCCCGGGGTGGGCGCGTATGTAAGGGGCGCTGATGAATAGCAACTCGCTCGCCACGCTTGCCGTACCCCTGCAGCCGACCGATCACACGCAAGGCTCGGAGCATGCCCGCACGACGATCGTCGAGTACGGCGACTTTGAGTGTCCGACCTGCAAGCAAGCGGCGCCCACGATCAAGATGTTGCTTGACCGATTTCCCAATCAGATACGTTTTGCCTACCGCCATTTCCCACTAGAGGATGCTCACCCGCATGCATTGCTCGCGGCTGAAGCCTCGGAGAGTGCGGCTGCGCAGGGTAAGTTTTGGCAGATGCACGACTTGCTGTTCGCTCATCAGGACCGCCTGAAGGCAAAGGACCTGCGCGGCTACGTCACGACGCTCGGCCTGGATATGAGCCGCTATACCGCCGAAATGGACGACCACATCTATCTTCAGAAGGTGCGCGAGCACATGGAAAGCGGGCGTCGCAGCCACCTCCGCGCCACACCGACCTTCTTTATCGACGGTGTGGTGCAAGATGTCTCCTTTGGCATGCAGGCGCTACACCAAGCAGTCGAGGTGGCCGTTCGGCGCACTCACCACATGTGAACGCGGTCCTGCGGGGCAAGATACAGCGCCTGACCAGGCTTCACCGCGAATGCGCTGTACCAGCTGTCGAGGTTGCGGACTGTGTCGGCTCGATACTCGGCCGGTGCGTGGCCGTCCGTGATGATGCGCTGGCGCAGCGCAGGTTCGCGGATTTTCTGCCGCCAGCTTTGCGCAAAGCTAATGAAAAACTGCTGATCCGGAGTCAGGTTCCCAACGGTCGGTGCGGCCTTGCCCGGCAGCGCTAACCGATACGCATCGTAGGTCACTGCCAAACCCGCAACGTCGGCAATATTCTCGCTCAGCGTTTGCTTGCCATTCACGGCAAGGTCGGGAAAGGGCCGATAGCCGTTGAACTGCGCAACCAGCAGGGCGGCGGAAGCCTGGAAATGGGCGAAGTCCTCCTTGCTCCACCAGTTATGAAGCTCGCCACGGGCATCGAATAGCGCGCCTTCATCATCGAAGCTGTGGCTGATCTCGTGCCCCATGATGGCGCCCATCGCGCCGTAGTCCATGACCTCAGGGCGATTGGGATCAAAGTACGGTGGCTGCAGCATCGCCGCGGGGAAATTGAGCGCGTTCATCACCGGCAGGTTGACCGCATTGACGGTTTGCGGGGTCATGACCCATTCGGCACGGTCGACAGTCTTGCCGAGCTTGGCAAGATTTCTTTGGTAATCGAATGCCTCAGCGCGCTCGGCGTTGCCGAGCGCATCGCCGCGGACGACTTTGAGGCCGGAATAGTCGCGCCATTTGTCCGGGTAGCCGACGCCTACGATCAGGGTCGCGAGTTTCTCCTTGGCTTTGATCTTAGTCTGCGCGGACATCCAGTCGAGGTGATCGATACGTTGTCCGAAGATCGTGACCAGGTTCTTGACCATTGCCTGGGCACGCGCTTTTTCGCGCGCTGGAAAATAGCGCTCCACGTAGAGCTTGCCGACCGCTTCGCCGAGCACCTCGTTCGTCACATCGACACCGCGCTTCCAACGGTCGCGTAGCGCCGGCGTGCCGGCCAGCACCTTGCCGTGAAAGGCGAAGTTCTCATCGACAAAGGCCTTCGGCAGATACGGTGCGGCATGCTCGACGGCGTGAAACACCAGCAGGTCTCGCCACGTATCGAGCGGCTCTTTTGCGACCAGGGCGGCAATGCCGGTCACGGCGCGCGGCTGCCATACGATGAATTCATTCAACGCGCCAAGCTGCGCGCCATTGAAGAACGCCGGCCAGTCAAGCCCCGGAGCCTGCGCCTGAAAATCCTGGCGCCGCCAATGATTGTTGCCTTTCAGGACGTTTTCGGACGTCTCACGGCTCTCGTGCACGGCGGCGATGGCATGCTCAAGCTCCATGATTCGGGCGGCGCGCGCGTGCGCATCGCTCACTGCCGCGAGCTTCAGGACGCGCTCAATATGCGCAAGAAACTGTGCACGAATTGCAGCCATGCTTGCGGAAGGATCAAGGTAGTAATCGCGGTCGGGCATCTCCAAGCCGCCTTGCACCAGGAATGCCGCATAGCGCGTGGGCGCGCTGAGATCACCCGCAACCCAGAGGCCAAAGAGGTTGTCGGTGTGCAGATTAGTGTTGTTGAGAAGATCGACATCCGTGCGCACGGATGCGCCGAGCACGCGCGACAGCGCTGTGCGGTCCGTGATCTCGGCAATTCTCTTCAGCGCGGGTGCAAGGGGCTCAAGCCCCTTTGACTCGATGCCGGGCTCGTCCATGAAGCTCGCATAGTAATCGCCAATCTGGCGAGTTGTGTCCGCTGTTTGCGCGCCGGAGGTTTTTTGAGCGCCTTCGACTAGTGCGCGCACACGATCATTCGTGAGCTCAACCAGTACGGCGGCGTTGCCATAGGTGCTGCGGTCAGCGGGGATCTGGGCCTTCTGCAGCCAGGTTCCATTCGCATAGCGGAAGAAGTCCACGCCCGGCTGCACCGCAGAATCGATGCCGGCAAAGTCAATGCCGTGCGCCGTGCCGGCTGGGGGTTCGGGCACAGAGCCGGCGCTCGCGGCGAACAACAGCGCGATAACCGCCGCGCTGGAGCGGTGAGTTGTTGGGATATTCATGGGCGCACATATTAAAGTTTTCCAATGTGACCGGCAGTCATTTCTGCGTCACGTAGGCGCACCTCGACCACGAACAGCAGAAGACCGCCGCAGGCGGAGTGTCTTATCGCTCGTGCTCGACGCGCGTCCGCGCGGATTTTCTCTTGGGCTCGGGTCTGCGGGCGGATCTGTCGCTGCCGTCAGGGGTCACTACAGCCTATGGAGGCAGCGGCATCCAAACGGCGCCCATTTGCCGTACTACACGGCAGGTCAATATGAGCGTGATGCACGATTTCGAGCTGCCCGACTCGGGGGATTGGACCGCGCGTTTTGACACCATCAATGTGTTTGATGAGGTTTACGAAATCCGTAACGGCACGGGTGCGGGCGTCGGTGCGCCGCAGTTCGGTCCGCGTCGCGGTTTCTTCGTGGGGCTGGCGAAAGCGCTCTAACAATGAGCGCCGCCGTGGCTCTAATTCCTCGCATTGGCAAGTCCCGTGCGTGCGTTGAGGGCGTCGGCCAGCTTCGATTGCGGCAGCAGTGTGCGTGGATTGACAGCGGCATCACCCTGGCGGATTTCGAAGTGCACGTGCGGCCCGGTTGAGTGGCCGGTGTTGCCGAGCAGCGATATGAGGCTGCCCTGCGTGACGTGATCGCCCTGGTGGACCTTGAGCTCGCTATTGTGAGCGTAGAGCGACGTCATCTGTGAATCATGGCGCAGGATGACGACATTGCCATAGCCTCTGAGGCCGTCGCCCGCGTAGATGACGTCTGCATCGGCGATCGCATACACCGGCTCACCGGCGTCGGCCGCGATGTCGATGCCCTTGTGGGGCTTGCCCCAGCGCTCGCCAAACTCGGAGCTGACGATGCCCGCATCGACCGGCCAGCGCAGGCTGCCCGCGTATTTTTGGGGCGCCGTGGCAGGAGCGGGCTGGGGGTGCGGAGCCTTGCTGCCGGGTGCCGGGTTTGTACCATGTGCACCCGCCGCCCCCGCGCTTGCGCTGGTGGCGCTGCGCGCCTTGGACCTGTGCAAGACCTCCAGAACCGCCCCTTCGCTGTGTTCGCCGGCATCGTGAAAGGTCTTCAGCACATCTTTCTCGTCGAGGTAATGCTGCATGCGCTTGAAGGTTTTCGACGTCGTATCGGCGACCGTGTCGGCTGTTTTCACCGATACCTGCTTGGTCTCCTGGTACCACTGCTGATCGTTAAGCGTGGCGCATGCCGCTATGCTGACGATCAAGCCGCAGACGACCGCAGAACGGTGTGTGCGATACATTATTTTTCCCCCCGTGCGCAACAAATCCTACACGGGGCTGGGTATGCTGACAAACAGCAAGCTTGGCAGAAATACCAGTGAGACTTAATGCAACGCCCGGCTGAAAACTTCGATTACGCCGCGCTCATTGCGCTCGCTGCCATCGCGCTCGGCTGGTTCCTCATGTCGACTCTGGTGGTGGACTTTGGCCTTTGGCAGAAGAGCATTCGCTTCTACCAAGTGTGGGCTGTCATTCAAGACCCCGCGGCTGAGCTCAGTGGCGTTAATGGCGCGCGCAGATCTGCGGCGCTGCTGTTTGCACTGGTGTGCGCCGCCGCGCTGCTCGCACCGCTGCTCTGCATGCAATTGCGCCAGCCCGCCGCGCTGCTGACGTATCTCATCCCGTTCGTGGTGATGGCCGTGAGCGGCGCGGTGCTCTACGCCCAAGGTTCCATGAATACCGTCGTCGCGGACAGCGGGGCGCATTCCGCGAGCGCCTATATTGCGCGTATCGCCCAGGCGGCAGTGGGCCGCGCGAGCGTTGCGGTCGCGACTCGCGTATCGGTGGGCGCGGGGACGTATCTGGCGCTGCTTGGCAGCTGTTTTCTCGTGCTGCGTGGCCTCATGAGATACCACAGCGCCGCCACCTCGACCCTTGGCGCCGGCAATCAGCCCTGACGAACCCTCGGCACCGTGATCTGCCTGCGGTGAGGTCGAAGCGCCGGATGAGGCGCTTCAATAGCGCTCGTAGCACCAGTGCGCACAGCAACACGTAGGCAGCGAGCAGCATCAGATTCAGCCCAAAATAAGTGTCGGAAAAGCTGGCGACGCTCAGCGCCGTGACGAGCGCAAGCAGCATCCAGCCGACCACGTCATTTACCGCCGCGGCGCTGATGGCGATGACGCCGAGCCGCGTGCGGGTAATCTGCAGTTCATACAGGATCCTGCCGAGCACCGGCAATGCCGTGATTGAAAATGCCGTTGCAATAAAGAGCGCCGAAGCGACTCGGTCAGCCTGTGGCGAGAGTGCGGGTTCCGCAAAGTAGCCGTGTGCGAGGCCAATTGCGAATGGCAGTACCAGGCACGCCGCGCTTACCCGCAGGACGGTTGCCCGATTGCTACGCTCCTTCAGGTGCGCGAAGTCAAAGTCGAGCCCGATCTGGAACATCATGAGCACGAGGGCGAGGTTGGAGAGCATCTGCAGAGGCTCTGCCGAAGCGGAGCGAAACACGAAGCTGAACGCTTGCGGAGCGGCCCATCCAAAAAGGGATGGGCCGAGCAGAATGCCCGCTACGATTTCGCCGATTACCGCCGTCTGGCGCAGACGCTGCGCGAGCGTAGCGCCGAGCCGCGCAACGCCGATGATGATCGCCAGCTGAAGAAGCGTAAAAAAAGCAGCGTCTCGCTCTTGTACACGGACAAGGCACTGCCGGCACTCGGCATGTCCATCAGATCATGCCGCCATTGATCGATATCACCTGCGCCGTGATGTAAGCAGCATCGTCCGAGACGAGAAATGCGACCAGATGAGCAACTTCCGCAGGCTGACCGACGCGCTTCATCGGGACTAGCCGTGCGATCGCATCGGCGTCGAACATATCCTCGGTTCGCTCCGTCGCGATGATACCCGGAGCTAACGCGTTGACGGTGATGCCGCGCGTGGCAACCTCGAGTGCCAAAGCACGGGTTGCGGAATTGAGCGCGCCCTTGGCCGCGGAATAGTTGACCTGACCGCGATTGCCTTTGAGGGCTGCAACTGAGGAGATACTGACGATGCGACCCCAGCGTGTCCGGATCATAGGCAGCATGAGTGGCTGGGTCACGTTGAAAAAGCCGTTCACCGAGACGTCTATAACCCGATGCCATTGCTGGGTGGTCATTCCCGGAAACGCGGCATCATCGTGAATGCCGGCGTTGTTTACCAGAATTTGGATCGCGCCATCGGCGAGCACGGCTTCAAGGCTTGCGCGGGCGGCGGCGCCGTCCGTGATATCAAAGGCGAGCGCCTGTGCCTGTCCGCCTGCAGCGGCGATCTCGGCGACCAGGGCGCGAACCGCGTCTATACCGCGATGTGCTTGTGCGTACACAAAATGACCGTCGCGCGCCAAACGACGACAGATCGCCGCGCCGATCTGGCCACTGCTGCCGGTGACGAGCGCGCGGCGCGGCGCCGACGTCATGACGCGGGGCGCACGCTTGCGCGCGCCAGCGTCGTGTCGAGCAGAACCGTGGCACGGCCGTTCAAATAGAAATGCACTGCGTCGCGCACGGCAAACTCGTACATGACGGCCGCCGCATCACCGCTGATGCGCTGCGCGCTCACGAGCAGGTCAGCCTCGATGTCATCCAGCCGGGCGACGTGCAGTATCGTGCTGCGTAATCCCACAAGATAGCCGGCGCCGGTGGCCGCCGCGGTCGAGGTGAGTGCGGCATGCACGGCCATCGCCTGCGCCGCGTACTCTATGCCGCAGGCACACCCAAGGCGGCCGTGCGCGCGCAATGGATTGGCGGCATCGCGGTGCGTCGCCGAGCGGCATTCAATATGGATATCATCCCAGTGCAGCACTGCATCCAGCAGGCACATGCTGCCGGCATGCGGAATGTGGGCGGCGATCCAGGGTCTGTCTAGGAGCACGAGTCAACCTGCAGGGCAATGCGCGCATGCTCGAAGTAATCGAGCACGACGCGCCCGGCCGTACGTTGCGCAAGGCGACTCAGCAACGGCAGGCTGCGTGCCGCCGGAATCGACGCGCGCAGCTTTTCGAGGATGGGATCGCTCATATGGTCGGCACCGCCGTCGGTCAGTGTCGCCGTAACGTGCGCGAGCGGGGTACGCGCATGCGGCGCAAGAACAAGTGCGACTCCAAAGGCATCAGGGATCGGGCGCTTCGCGCGTAATGGCTCCGGGTACTGCGTATCGTAAGCCAAGAGCAGCACCGGCGTGTGTTCAACCGCAACCTGGGTCAACGCCTCAAGGAGTCCGGCGCCAAAGCTGGCATCGAAGGCACACAGCACGTTCGCCGCAGCCGTTGCGCTGGCGGCGATACTCCAGTAACCGGCGGCCACATTGTGCACGGAGTTGTGAAAGCGAGTCGGGGAGATTTGGCGGTCAGAGCCTGCGAGCACGAGGCAAAGTTCGTGGCAGTTAAGGCCATCGCCGCCGGAGGAGCTAAACACGGTGGCGAGCGTACTCGGCTCGACAGCCGCGTGCCTGGTGGCCTCAAAACCGATGGCGAGGGCGAGTTTGACGACCGCTCCGGTGCGGCGACGTTCGGCGGGCGGCAACGCCTGTGGCGCGGGCAGCGCTGTCGGAGCCGCAAGATAGGGCGCTGCTGATGACAAAATCGACGCCGCGCTCGGCCAGTCGGCCAGCCCAGGACCCAGTACACCGATCCCCTCGATATAGGCTTGTAGCGCAGTCGTCGCGGGCATGGCTTCAGGCAGCGCGGCCGAAAATGAGGCTGCAGTTGGCACCACCGAAGCCAAAGGAATTGCTGAGCACGCGCTCAACGCTGCCGTGGCGGTTCTCGCGCAGATAGTGCACGTGCAGCTTGGGATCGACGATCGTGGTGTTGAGACCGCCGGGCATGAGACCGTGGCGGATAGACAATGCACAGATGACTGCCTCGAGCGCGCCTGCTGCCCCCAGTGTGTGGCCGGTCGCGCCCTTGGTCGAACTGCACGGCACGCCGTCGCCGAAAACTGCACTGACTGCCAGATCCTCCGCGCTGTCGTTGCTTGCCGTAGCCGTGCCATGCAGGTTGATGTAGTCGATGTCCGAGGGCTCGAGGCTTGCGGCCGCCAGGGCCCGCTGGATCGATGCGCGGGCGCCGCGACCTTCGGGATGCGGGCTCGACATGTGATGCGCATCGCTTGATTCGCCAGCGCCCAACAGCAGGATGGCATCGTTGTCGAGGTGCTCGGGCAGCCGCTCGAGCAGGGCGAATGCCGCGGCTTCGCCGATGGAGATGCCATCGCGAGCGATGTCAAATGGGCGGCACGCAGAGCGCGATGTCAGTTGCAATGAATGAAAGCCATAGAGTGTGGTGAGGCACAATGAATCCACCCCGCCCACTACCGCGGCATCGATGAGCCCGGCGTTGATCATGCGTTGCGCCGATGCAAAAACCTTGGCGCTCGAGGAGCAGGCGGTGCACACCACCGCTGCCGGACCTTCGAGGCGCAATGCATGGCGCGCGAAATCGGCGACCGAGAACGAGTTGTGTGCGCCAGCATAATTGAAGGTCTGCGGTAACGCGCCAGTTGCCGCCCACGCGCGGTACGCAAGCTCCGTCTCGAGAATCCCGGATGTGCTCGTGCCGATAAACACCCCAACGCGGCGGCTCCCCCAGCGAGTCGCGCTCTTCGCCACTGCCTCGGCAAAGCCATCCTGCAGAAGCCCAAGGCGTGCGAGGCGATTGTTGCGGCAGTTAAAACCCGCAAGCTCGCGTGGCAGTGTAACGGTGTCCACGCCGCGCACCTCGCCGATGTGGGTGGGTAGGTCCACGCTCTCGAATGCGCACGGGGCAAGTGCGCCGCGCTGCTCCCGCAGAGCCTGCAGCGTTTCTGCCAGACCGTGTCCCACGGCACTCACGGCGGTGAAATGTGTAAGCTGCAGTGGCGTCATTGCGTAATGATCGGCAGTTATGCAAACGCCGCTGCGAGCGGCACGGATGTCAGGCGCGCTTGCGCAAAAGCCCCGAGCAGGCGCGGCAGGACCTCGACGATCACGGGCGTGCCGGAGCGCGTGCGCGCGGCATGACCATCGTGCAGCAGGAGAATGTCGCCGGCGGCAAGCCCGGTCGCGAGGCGCGAATACACCGCGTCGGGGTTGCGGTTGACCGCATCAAAGCCGCGCCGCGTCCAGCTTGCCAGGCGCAGGCCGAGCCGCGCCAACACCGGATCGAGCAGCGGGCTGCGCAGCCCGGCCGGCGCCCGAAAGAAAATCGGGCGCCGCCCGGTAACAGCAGCGATCACTTCCTGGGCGCGCGCAATCTCGTAGCCGAGCGCGCGCGGCCCGAGCAAGGAGAAGTAGTTGAGGTGCCGGTAGCTGTGGTTCTCGATCGCGTGCCCGCGACGCACAATTTCGCGCCCAAGTTCGGCATATTTCTCGATGCGCTTGCCGACGCAGAAAAACGTCGCCTTGGCCCGATACTCATCGAGAATATCGAGCACGCGCGGCGTCACCACGCTCTCCGGGCCATCGTCAATGCTGAGGGCGACCTCTCCGCGACTCGCAGCAGCGTGCGGTAGTTGGGTGAGGTTAGGCCCCAAGAGCGTGCTGCGCGGCCACAGTCCGAGCGCAGTGAGCACTGCATGGTTCAGCAGGACCGCCCCGAGCGCCCACGGCCAGATCTCGGGACGCGCGATCGCGACAGCCGCAGCGCCGACGTGCAACGCGGCCGAGCCCTTCAGCAGAGGCGTCGGTGTCCAGCGCGCGTTGGTGGGCGGCGGGGCCATCAGCGCGAAGAACTCGCCGACGCCGGTCGGCTCAATGTGGCCGCAAAGAGCAGTGCCAGGAGCGTTCCAGGCGCAACCGTAGTGCCGAGCGCTGCCAGAACGGGTACGCGGGAGAACGCCAATACGCCAAATCCTAGGACGGTCGCCGCGTTGGCAACGAGCAGTGACGCAACGGTGAGCGGTGAGGAGGCCCCGCTATGATCCGCTGCAGTGCGGTCGAAGAACAAGGCGTAATTGGAACCCACGGCCACGATGAGGAGCATTCCGATCAAATGCATAATCGTCAATGGTCGGCCGCTGAGCAAGATTGCGGCCGCAACTACGAGCACCGCCAGCAGGAGCGGTGCGACCACGCGCGCCACGCGCGCTGGCGAGCGTAGCGTCAGCAGCAATAGTACAACGATAGCTGCGAGTCCCGCCTCCGAGAGACGCAGCGCCTCATGCAGGTAGCCCGAATACATTGCATCTGACTCAGCCTTGAGATCTAGGAGCAGCGCTGAGCCGGGGGCCGCGCGCTCCACTGCGACGCTCACCTTCTGCAGATCAGCAGCGGTAGGCAGCATACCTCGCTGCACGGGGTGCAATGGCATCAGTGCGCTCCACCGACCCGTCTGATGCATCATCAAGGCATCGACGCCAGCCGCGAGCGAGGTGCCGCGCAAATCCTGAAGCGCGAGCAGCGGTGCAGCCCGCGCGCGGGCAACGTCGTCGACGAATGGCTCCAGGCGTTCGGCGCGAACGTCAAGCTTGGCGGTGGCCTCACGCAGGCGCGCACGCAATTGCACCGCGTCGGGAAGACTTGCACGTCTGGCCGTCTGTGTGGCCACACTCGGCAGGTAGCGCGCGGGGCTGTCAAAGCCGCCGATCACGTGCTGCGCGGTCAACGCATCGAGCGCTGCACCAACTTGCTCGCTGCCGCGTAATGCGGCTTCCATATCCGGCCCCGACACCACGACGAAGTCGATGGCATCGGGTGCACCAAGCCCGGCGCGCAGTTCCGCATCGAGAGCCTGCGCGCGCGCGGGCGTGGGACTCAGTCCCGCCAAGTCGCGACTCCACAGGACGTTACGTTGTCCATAGAGCAGTGCGCCGGCGAGGAGCGCGACGACACCGAGGGACCAGCGCCACTTGCGCAGGCACCCGAAAAGCCACGCCGTGCGCTCCCCGAGCAGTGTTAGATCGCGAACCCGGAAGGATCGCGGCATCAGCGCCGGCAGCACGAAACGTGTGACGGCAGCGGCAGCAATAAGGCCGGCGACCGAGTAGAGGCCGAGTTGCGCAAGTCCGGGAAAGGCTGATGGCAGCAGCGACGCGAAGCCAATCACTGATGTCAGCAGACCGAGGAGGATGGTGCGCCACAGCGCACTGTCGCGGCGCCTTGCTTGCGTGTCTTCCGGCGAAGGTCGCGATTGCACGAATAGATAGATCGAATAGTCGACGGCCTCGCCGATCAATGTGATTCCGAATGCCAGGGTGATCCCATGTACCGCGCCAAAGCCCAAAGCAACCGCCGCGATTCCCACGAGCGCACCGCAGAGGACCGGCAGCAGGCCGAGCAACAACACCTGCAGCGAGCGGTACACGCTCAGCAGCAGGCTTACAATGAGGATCGTGCTCACGATCGACAGGCGCACCGCTTCTTGGCGAATGGTTGCGCGCGACATCACCGCGAACAGCGGCGGCCCGCTCATGCGCAGCTGCGCCTGGCGCGCGCCGACACTGGCGATGCCGCGCTGAGCCTCGGCGAAAGCGGCACGCACGCTTTGCACCGCGCGCTCTGCGCCATCAAGGTCAGAGCCGGAGGCTCGCAACGCTGCGATTAGCAGCGCACGGCTGCCATCGGGCGAGACCCAGATCCCTGAAAGCGTGCGCGGCCGCGCGGCGCGATCGAGCTGATCGAGGACCTGCAGGAACTCGCCCGTTGGATCGCGCGGCAAGATGGATTTGGCGAGCACGCCGGCAGGCGTGGTGAGGAGCGCAATCATGTCATCGATCGCCGTATTCAGCCCGCCCACGGTGAACCGCTGCGCAGTGACCGTCTCGCTGAGAAGATAGCGATGTGCGAACAAAAATTCGCGCTCGCGCTCGCCGGTCAGCGCCGCGCCGTTACTGACGCTGAGGAAGCGTGGATCACGCTGCAACCTTTGCGCAAGCGCAATCGAGAGCTGACTGCGGGCGGTGGCGTCGCCACCGTCAATGCCCATCAGCAGCAGTCGCGATGCCGGGCCCTCACGCAGCTGATCGACGAGCAGCGCCTGCCGCGCACTCGGGGTGCGCGGCAGGAATGCGGATAAATCCGCCGTATAACGTGCGCGGGCGACAATAAATGCTGCGCACAGCATGACGGCGAGCCACAGCGCAATGCGCAGGACGAACCGCCCCGTCATGGCGGCAACGACGAGCCGATGGTCATGACGGAGTCATCTCCGTCGGGCTGCACGATGCGCAGGGATTGCAGCTCGGCGCGTGCGCCGTCGATGCGGATTTGTTGCACGAGTGCCTTGGGCTGCGGATCCAGCGGCACAAGCCTCAGCGTCCAGTGCTCAAGGCTACCCTCAAATGTGACCTCAAAGGCGCGCTCGAGAGCCGCGCGATCGCCGGCGAGCGTCGCGCGCAAGCTCTCGATGAAAGGCGCGAGCTGGGGATAGTCGCGCAGCGCCAGTACGCGCTTCCTTCTGCCCGCTTCGAGTGTCACGGTATCGCCCTGCAGCACCACGCTTGCGGGCTTGGGAGCGAGCGTGCGCTTTTCAAGATGATCGGGCCGGTCATACAGTAGCTCCCCACTTGAGCGCACCGGCCGCTCGAGGAGCGCCACATGGTCCTCTTCTTCAAAGCTCACGTGACCGTGCGAGCGTTGGGCGAGTAGCGCCATGAGGGCGTCGAGATCATCCGCGAACGCCGGCGAGCCGATTGCAACAAGCAGTGCGGCGGATACAGAAAACAAGCGCGTGCTGCGCATGGCCTATAATGGCTGCGGCCGCCGCGCGGAGTCGTCGCCCCAGAAATCGAACCAGTTTGCCCAGTTATAGGGATCGCTGCGGCAATACTTTTCGAGAAGGGCTGCGTAACGCTCGATCGCCTCCGCGACCGCGCGTGCACGATCCTCGCGACTCACGACCGAGAAGTCCGCGAGAGGCACAAATATATGGTGGTAGCGATTGCCACCGCGGTAGAGGCCCAGAATGAGAAACGTCGGCCGGCGCAACAGAGCTGCGGCGCGCATCGGGCCTATGGGAAAGTTGGCGCGGCTGCCAAGGAAGTTGAGCTCTTGCACGGGCTCGTCGCCCAACGTGCGATCAGCCAGTATTCCGACAAAGGCCCCCTCATCGAGGCGCCGCTGCACCTCGAGCATCGCTTGGATCTGGCCAAGAAATATGATCTCGGGCTTCACCGTCGGGCGCAAAGAAGCGAGCATGGCATTGACCTTACTCGCATTGTCCGCGTACATCGCCATGACGACGCTGAGACCGGGCTGATTGACGCCAATCGCACGACTGACCTCGAAGTTGCCCAGATGCGCGCCGAGGAGAAACGCCCCCTCGCCGCGGGCGACTACGCTGCGCATCTCCGCTTCGCCTTCGATTGTGAAGTCGAACTCATCGAAGCGATTGCACAATAGGTAGATGCGGTCGTGAATTGAGGTTGCAAAATACAAAACCTGACGAAACCGGTCCGCAAAGCGCGGCTCGCGACCCAATGCGCGGCGCAGGTAATTGTTCGCGTAACGTGCGGCGGTGGGCGCAAATAACACGAAGTACCCGGCGATCAGGTAGAGAATGACACGCGTCGGCGCTCGTCCGAGCACGCGCGATACGAACGCCATGGCGCGCAGCAGCAGCAAACTGCCGCGCTCGCGGCGCGTGAGCCACTCGGCGCGCGCCGCGGACGCGGCGCTGGCGCTGGGGGGCTTCACGGCGCCTGCCTGTGGGGCGAAGCCCACGCGAGCGTGCCGGAAGCAACCGCACGATCGGGCGCACGAATCACAAAGCGAATTGATCCGTCAGCGCGATACTCCTGCTCGACGCTTAAAGGTTCGCCAGGCCGGACGAAACTCAGAAATTTTGCATTCGCAATCTTGCAGCCGGCGGCATTCTGGTTAGCCGCCGTGGCGAGAATGCGTATCGTCTCATCGAGCAGCACGGCGCCCGGAACAACGGGCGTACCCGGAAAATGGCCTGCGAAAGCCGCATGCTGCGGCGATATCGCAAGAGTCAGCGTGTCCATGGCCTGGTGAGATCCGCCGGCGCGCACTCGGCAGTGCGTGCAAGCGACAGCAGCGCCTCGCGCGGCAGTTTACCGCTGGCGCTGCGTGGCAGACGCTCCACAAACAGCAATGGCCGTGGCAGAAACACCGGATCGATCCGTTCGCGCAGTCGCTCGAGGAGTGAGGCCGCATCCAGGCCGGGCGCCACGACCAGAGCCGCAAGGCGCGACACAGCAGCTTCGGTGCCCGTGTCTTCCTCGCGCAGGAAGAACACACCGTCCACCACGCCCGGAATCGCATTCAACTGGTGATTGAGATACCCGAGTGAGCCGCGCTTGCCGGCGATGTTGACCAGATCCTCGGATCTGCCGTGCAACAGAAAGCGCTCTGGACCTGTAATCTCAATGACATCCCCCATGAGCGTCAGCTGTTCAACGTGACCGCCGTGGGCGGCGACGCGGCCATCCTGCACCGTTAATTGCACATCGCGCCACAGCTGCCATTCGCGCGTCTGCGCCGGGCGCCGTGTAGCAATTTGACCCGTCTCGGTCGAGCCGTACACTTCAATGAGCGTCGCACTGAATCGCCGCTCAGCAGATAGAGCCAATTGAGGCGACAGCGGCGCGGTGGCCGAGACGATTAGGTCAGCCACGGGCATATCGAGGTCTGTTGCGAGTAGCGTGCGCAGATGGATGGGTGTTGATACCAGAACGCGCGGGCGCGGCAGCCGGGCGAGGCTTGCGCAGATGTCCGCCGGGTAGAACGGACGCTCGGCGCACAAGGCATTCTCGCTCTGCAACGGCGTGAGCACCGTGGACTCAAATCCATACATGTGTTGCGGCGGGACCGTCCCCAGCAGCGCATGCGAACGAGCGTCGATAATTCCGAGCCGCCGCGCTCCTTCGCGCACGCAGGCGACGAGCCCCCCCCAGGTCTTGATGTGCGGAATGGGCGCGCCGGTTGACCCGGACGTGAATACGCACGCGACGCGCTGTTGCGCAGCGATTTCCGGAATTGGCCGCTCGGGAGCGTCGCGCAAGCTCTCTTGCGGATAGTGAAACTGCGGCAGCTCAATGTCGCATTGCGCATCATCGGTCAGGCAAAACACATCCGGCGCGAATTGCGCGAGCTGCCGGATGACCTGGGGCGTGTGCGTAGAAGGCAGCAGGCTCATCCTCTGGGTCACGACCGCGGCGGCAAACGCCACCGTAAAGCGGTAACGGTCCCGGCAGACGTTGAGGACGTGCTGGCCGCCAGGCATATGTGCGGCCAGATGGGCAACATCCGTGAGAAAAGTGCGCGCGCGCGTCGCAACACCCTCACGGTACGCGAGCACCGCGTCGGGGCTGCGGTGTGCGATGAGCGCGATGCTTGCCATTACTGCAGCCGGCGCGATTGCGGCGAGGCGATCATGGGCGCGCCATTCTCGCAGCGCGTGAGGCGTCCAGGAAGACGCGCACGCTGCGCAACAATCCGGTGCGGTGCGACGGTGGCAATATCTTGCGGCGCACGAGGTATTCGCTGAGGAACATGAGAGCGACAAGCGGCAGCGTCACAAAATTGGCGAATGCCGACCAAGCCTGTAACGGCGCCCAAGCATACAGACCGATCGATGTTGCGCTGAGCAGTGCGAAGAATGCTGCCCAGGCTGCTGTGACCGTGCGCGTATAGCGCTCTACGACAGCAGGCAGCTGGCCGTGCACGAGCGTCGCCCAATAGGTACAAAGCGGCACGCGCTTCCTCGCAAGGGAGCGCGCAAAAGTAACGCCGAGCAGCCCGTAGAACATCAGATCTTCCAGCAGATACAGGCGTGAGTAGTTGCTTTCGAGGATTTTCCAGCGGCTCAACGCGAGCGCGGCCACCGCCAGCGCCAGCGTAACCGCAGCCAAGGGATAGGCGCAGCGCCACGCCATCCCAAGCCCAAGCGCCAACAGCGGCGCGACCGCGAGAACTGCACCGAGGGGTTTCGCGTCGGAATGCGAGTTGGAGTAGTGCACGAGTGCCGCGTAGCCGGCAAACAGCAGCACTATCCAGCCGTAACGCCAGGCGGCCTGCCGCCCGGTCACTTCATCCTCTGCGCTGCCACGTATTTCGCGAAGTGGCGTAGCGAACGAAATATCTCGCCGTTCTCCTCGCTATCGGCGCGCAGCTGGATGCCATACTTCTTGGAGACCACCAACGCCACCTCCAGGATGTCGATGGAATCAAGCCCCAGACCCTCGCCGTACAAGGGCGCATCGGGACTGATATCGCGCGGATCTATTTCAAGATTGAGCGCCTGGACAATGAGGCCTGCAATTTCGCGCTCGAGCGCAGCCGAGTCGAGGGCCACAGTCTGTTGTAGAAGCTGTGTTTTATCGGACATATTAAAATCTTTGACCCAGACTAAGAATGACCGGGGCCGTAAAATACAGGAGTATATATGGGCTCTGCGCGCCTATGTTATGGTGCTGGCGGGCACATGCGGCCCCTGACTCGCAAGCCCTGAGGTTGCCCGATCGTGCCAGCCCCGTGTCCGTCGCTAAAGCAATATTATTCAACTGAGGCTGATCGTTGCAGCTGGGTAGGCTCGCTCTTCGACCGTACCGCTGCAGATTATGATCGTGTTGAGCGCGCCATGGCCTGCGGCACCGGATCATGGTATAGGCGCGGCGCGTTGCGCCGTGCCGGCTTGGTACGCGGCATGCGCGTCGTCGACGTCGGTGTCGGCACGGGGCTCGTTGCGCGCGAAGCAGCGCGTCTGGTCGGCGAAGCGAGCTACGTGACGGGCATTGATCCCAGTCCTGGCATGGTGCAAGAGGCTCGCGTGCCTGCGGGCGTGCGCCTTATGGAAGGCAGCGCCGAGGCGATTCCAATGCCAAGCGCCTGCGCGGACTTTATCTCCATGGGCTACGCGCTGCGGCATGTCAGCGATCTCAGTCTCGTCTTTGCGGAGTTTTGGCGCGTGCTCAGACCCGGCGGAATCATCTGCCTGCTCGAGATCACGCAGCCCCGAGGTGCGCTTGCGCGCACCCTTCTCAAATCCTACATGACGGTCATCGTCCCGGCGCTCGTGCGTCTCGTTGCGCGCCACCCGGACACGCCGCAGCTGATGCGTTTCTACTGGGACACGATCGAGGCATGCGCAGCACCGCAGGCGATCATGCGCGAGATTGAACAGGCGCGCTTCGAAAGCATCACCCGCCGCGTGGAGCTGGGGGTGTTTTCCGAGTATTGCGCGCGTAAGCCGTACGCGGCGGCGGGAGCCTAGCGCGCGACTCTGGGCGATCTGCGACGCACCAGCAGCACCGGCAGGCGCACCAGAAATTCGAGTAACAGCCGCGTATGCATCCAGCTCAAGAGTGCATTGTCACGCCAATAATTGAAATGCGATACGCCACCTTCCTCAGGGCGGAAGTAGGTAACCTTGGCGGGCAGATTGATGGCGCGGACACCCTGCCAGCGCAGTCGTACCACCGCCTCGACGTCGAAATCAAAACGCCGCATCCAAGGCTGTAGGCGCATCACGCGCACCAAGGGCTCGATCGGATATACGCGAAAACCAAAAAGCGAATCATGAATGCCAGTCCAAAGCGTCTCAAGGTTCGCCCACCAGTTGGAGATCCTGCGGCCCTTGACGCGCAATGGCGGCGCGCTGTTATCAAAAACAGGTTCCCCAAGCACCATCGCCGCCGGCGCGGCGAGTGATGCGGCCATGAACGCGCCAATGCGCTTCGCGGGGTGCTGACCATCAGAATCCATGACAAGCGCATGCGTGAAGCCGAGCGCGCGTGCCGCGCGCAAGCCAAAGAGAACCGCAGCTCCCTTGCCGGCATTCCTGGGGCGCACGAAAACGCGTAATGCCGGATTCTGGATCGCCATGCGCATCAACTCCCCAGCGGTGCCATCCGTGCTGCCGTCCACCACAACCCATACGGGCTCCCAGTGCGCGAGTGCGCCCCGAACGGTGTCGAATACTTTGTTGCCGGGGTTGTAGCTGGGGATGAGGACGAGATGCGTCGCCGAGCGCGCGCTCACGGCAAACGTCGCCCAGGGCCGATGCTCGCTACTTTGCCGAGCCATTGCGATTGCGGCGCCTCGGCAAGCTCCGCGCGGAAGTAGGCGTCGAGTTCTGCCATGAAGGTACGTACGTCGTGCGGCGCCGCGAAGCGCTTGCCGAGGCGCACCCGATAGGTGATGGGTATGGGCGGACGGCGAAACAGCGTCCAGCCCTTCGCCAGGTACGGGGTGTCGGTCTCGATAATGAGCGTCTGGACGGGAACGCTGGCTTGCCTAGCGATGACGCCGACGCTTGCGGTAAGCGCATTGATGGGCGCTTGGACGCTGCGCGTGCCCTCAGGGAAGAGGAGCAAACTACCGCCTCGTGCCAGATCCGTCACCGCTTCGCGGATCATCCGCAACGGCCGGTCGTTACACACGTAGCGCGCGAGGCGCGCCCCCGAGCCCATGAACACGTTCGCCAGAATCTCCTTCTTCATGACGCATGCAATATTCGGATGGCGGGTCAGTATGAGGACCGCGTCAATCATGGTCGGATGGTTGGGTGCGAGGATAAGCGCAGGTTCATCCCGCAGGGCGTCAAGCGCCCGTAAATCCAACCGGTACATGCCGACCAGGGTGAGGTACCACGAATAGAGCCGAAATCCGGCCATGATGCCGTAGCGCCCGACGATGATGCCCAAGCGTCGCGGTAGCAGCAGGTACAAAGGCAGCGCGAGCAGCGTCCAGCTCAGGCATATCACGCCAAGCACCACAAGCGCGCTGTAGAGCACTGCGCAGCCATGCACGACGTGCAGGAGCCTCGATTGCCGGCTCGTGTGGCTCCTCGACTGCATGAGCGATGATTGCACGCGCTTACGCTCTCGCGTTAGAGCATCCTGAAGCTTCAATCTCGACCAACAGGTCCCGCCGGCACAGCTCAGCGTGCAGGTACAGGGCACGCGCCTTGTCACCGAGTATCCTGCGAAGCTCACGTTCGACGAATGTCTGATCGGCCGCGCGGCGCACGTAGATCTTGTAGCACAGATCGGTCAGGGCAAGCGGCGCGCGCGCGCCCGAGCCCTGATTCGCGGCGCCGAGAACCGCTTCGATGTTGCGCAGGGATTCGCGTGTTTGGGCCGCAGCGTCGCCGACGTGAACGGTCTCGTGACCGAGGATGCTTGCAGTGCCGGAGATGAATAACATGCGCCCATCCGCAAACTCCGCCACACAGGCTCGAGAGAACGTCGGGCTGCGCGGACTGTAGTCGGGAGGGTAATGGTAAGCGCTGATTTGCCGCGGATTCTCAATTACCGTAGGCGCGGTGGCACTGGCGAGAAAATAGATCGCGAGCGGCGTATCGCGCGGCGAGCCGACGCCGCATGCGGCGGGGACGGCGCCCGTGACATCACGGCCGAAGGCGAGGAAGCCATCTTGGCGCGCACTGTTGAATTGCCAGTAACGCTCGGACCCATGCGACTCGCCGTTGATGTCGGGCAGGAAATTCCAAACGCGCACTAGGTACGGCGTCGCTAGCGCATCGATCAGGGAAAAAATCTCGCGATACGCTGCCTCCGTCGCGCGCTGCAGTGCGCTGTCCTTTGCCGCAGCATCCGCGAAGTCGCTCTCGGCAACGCTCAGGCGACCAAACACGAGGTCGCCATCCCGCCGATACTGGATTCGACCGCGCGCGCCCGCCTGTGCAGCGTGCCTGCCGCGCCAGACTTCATAGCGCCGCGCGTTGCCGCCGAGCACGGGTGTCGGGATATGGATGAACGGCACCTCGGTGCTGGGCGGTGGCAGCGCCGCGACATCAAACGCTGCAACGCCGAGCACGTTCTGCCACCACGCCACCGGGCGTTCGGCAAGTTCGGCGAGTGACAGGTAGTCGAGCTTGAGAACTGACTCGGAGCCCATCAGCTGGCGGTCATCCGTTCGGGCTCAACGGCTCGATGTTCACCGCGCGCTGCCGCAGCGCGCCGAGCGAGCGCCTGAGATTTGCCAGCCCGACAATGTAATACAGCACTTTGAAGGCGAACAGCGATGCCCAGATTGGGGTCTTGCCGAAGATATCACCGGCCAGAAGCCCGAGGACCGCCTCCTTCATGCGCAGAACATTGCCGGGCGCAAGAAACAGCTCGCGCATCGTCGGATTGGTGACACGGTAAATGAACCAGGAATAAGCCTGGGGACCATGGCGCATCAGGTGTTCAAACGCGCGTAACGCCTGCGGCGCGCGGGCCGGCTCGCGCAGGCACTGATCCACCGTGGCCGCGCCGGCCATGCCACTGTTCATGGCGAGCATCACGCCCGAGGAGAACATCGGATCGATGAACGTAAAAGCGTCGCCGATCAGAATGTAGTTCTCCCCGTAAGCACGTTCACAGGCATAGGAGTAGTTGCCCGTGGCGGTCACGTCGGCGACGAGTTCTGCACCCCGCAAGCGCTCGGCAAGCGGGGGGCACAGCTCAATCGTAGCCAGGAAGAACTCCCGCACCGCCACCGTGCGCGTCTTGGTGTAGTAGGGCCACACCACCGCGCCGACGCTGGTCGTGCCGTCTGCGAGCGGAATGAACCAGAGCCAGCCGTGCTCAAACCAGTAGATTGAGATGTCCCCGGCGCGCTTATCCTCATACCTGCGGGCGCCGCGGAAGTGGCCGTAGAGAGCCGCACTGCTGTGCTTGGCATTGCGGCGTTTGAAGTGCAGGCGCGTGCCGAGAAAGGTATCGCGACCGGAGGCATCGATTAAGAAGCGCGCCTGCCAGGATGCACTGCGGCCGTCTTCCATGGCGGCGTGCACCTGCACGCCGGCGCCGCGAGGTAGGAATGTGACTTCCCGGACACGGCAGCCTTCGATCGCCTGGGCGCCCACGCGCGCTGCGCGGCGAAACAAGATCTCGTCAAACTGCGAGCGGCGGACCTGGTAGGCGAACGGCAGTTTCTTGTTCCATCCTTGCGCGAATTCAAAGGTCTGATGACGATTGTCCCAGGGCGAGATGAATTCGGCACCCCACTTTTGCATGCCGATCGCCTTGATCTCGGATGCGACACCGAGGCGCTCGAAGATGGGCAGATTCGCCGGCAGCAGCGACTCGCCGATATGAAACCGCGGGTGATGCTCTTTTTCGAGCAACACCACGCCATAGCCGCGCTCCACGAGCAAGGTTGCCGCGGTGGAGCCGGCCGGGCCGCCGCCAATGACGAGAACGTCGGTGTTATTCAAGGGTATTGAGAATACAGACAACCCATTGAATTCTATCGTCGGAGTTTGCCGCGGTCCAATTCCATGCGCCGCGCGGGCGCGCTGCGCGGCCTTGTGAAATCAGCGCGTTTATTTTCAGATGACGCACTATCATGGCGTCATGGAGCCACCAGCGATTACTCGGCACCGACGGCCGTTCCTGGCGCCCATTTGGCTTCCTGCGCTGGCCGGCGCAGTCGTATTGGCGCTCGCGATCTTTATTTTACACGACGTTAGCACGACCACTGTCGTGATCGTTCGACATGCGGAAAAGGCGCTCGGCACGATTGAAGATCCACCTCTGTCGCCCGAAGGGGAGCTGCGCTCCGAGCGCCTCGCACTGATGTTTGGCGCTGCCAGCGGCGCGGGGCACTTGGATGCCATCTACGTCACCAATACCCGCCGCACGCAGCAGACCGCGGCCCCACTTGCCACACGCCTGCGTATCGTGCCGGTCGTGATGCCCATGTCGGATATCGCCGGCCTGGCAGCGCGCGTCCTTAGGGATCACCGCGGTGGCACGGTGCTCATCGTGGGCCATAGCAACACGATGCCAGAGCTCATCCGTGAGCTCAGCGGCAAGGAAATCGAGCCGATTGCAGATACCGACTACAGCAACATCTACGTGCTGAGCGTGCCGCACTTTGGGAATGCGACCCTCGTGCGTCTGAAGTATTAATGCATCCTGGATCGGGGCTGTAACGCACCTCAGCGTGCGCTCGTTGCCAGGACCCGCTGGATGAAATCCATGTGCCGCGAGATGCGAAAATCGGCGAGCATCGTGCCGCGGATGTAGCGCGCCGGATCGATCAGGTACGTCGCGCGGCGCACGCCGAACCCGAGCGGCCCGTTCACGGCATACATCTCGATAACGGTTTTTTGCGGATCCGAGAGCAGCGTGAAGGGCAGATCGTAACGCTGGCGAAACGCGCGGTGGCGTGCTGGTGGGTTTGGGCTGATACCGGCGACATACATCCCAACGCGCTGGATCTGTGCGTGAAGATCGCGGATTGCAACCGCCTGGCGGGTGCACCCGAAGGTAAAGTCAGCCGGATAGAAGTAGAGCAGCAGCGTGCCGCGGTTGAGCAGCGTCGAGAGCGACGTGTCACGCTCGTCCTGATCAGACAGCGTAAACTCCGGTGCCCGTGTGCCGACCTTGAGCATATGCCTTAAGTCTTAAGCGGCTCCAAGTCTAATCATAGCGGTCGCACTGCCGCGGCGTGAGGCAGGATCTTCGATTGGTCATGCTGCTGTGCGATGCTAGAATCGCCGGCCGCGCGTGGGGCGGTAGCTCAGCTGGGAGAGCGTCGCGTTCGCAATGCGAAGGTCGAGGGTTCGATCCCCTTCCGCTCCACCAAGTCCACTTCCAGTGCCATCCAGCACCATCCAGAAAACCCGCAGAAATGCGGGTTTTTTGTTGGAATCGCGTCCTAGCGGGGGCAACTGTGTCCATTGACATCCGGGGGCAACTGGGGGCAACCTTGGGGGCAGGTGCCCCCATCGCTAAAAAAGTTGCCCCCAATGCCCCTCACTGACACTGCCGTTAGAAACGCGAAGCCCGCAAGCAAGCCATTCCGCCTCTATGATCGCGACGGTTTGTATCTCGAAGTCACACCGAGCGGCGGTAAGTGGTGGCGCTTCAAGTACCGCTACGCCGGCAAAGAGAAGCGCTTGTCGGTTGGTGTCTATCCCGACGTTGAACTCAGAAAGGCCCGCAAGCGCATCAGCGATGCAAGGCAGTTGCTCGTTGATGGCATTGACCCGAGCCAGAATCGCAAGGCCACCAAAGCAGCGACTGAGGAGCGCGCCGCAAACAGCTTTGAGGTCGTGGCGCGCGAGTGGGTTGCCAAGCAGATGCCGAATTGGGCCAAGTCGCACGGCAGCAGGGTGCTCGCTCGCTTCGAGCACGACATCTTCCCGTGGATCGGCGGCCGCCCGGTGGCTGAGGTAACCGCGCCGGAACTTCTGACCGTGCTACGGCGAATTGAAGGTCGCGGCGCATTGGAGACCGCACACCGAGCCTTGAACACCTGCGGGCAAGTCTTTCGCTATGCCATCGCCACAGCCCGCGCACAGCGCGATCCCAGCGGCGATCTACGGGGTGCTCTGCCTGCGGTCACGGGGGGCATTTCGCCGCTGTGACCGATCCTGATCGCGCTGCCGAGCTGCTGCGCATGATCGAAGCCTACGAGGGCACGCTCACCGTGCGCTGTGCGTTGCGCCTCGCGCCGCTCGTTTTCGTTCGCCCCGGCGAATTGCGCTCAGCCGAGTGGGCGCACATCAACCTCGACGCCGCCGAGTGGCGCTATACGGTGACGAAGACCAACACGCCGCACATCGTGCCGCTCTCAACGCAGGCCGTGGCGATCCTGCGCGAGCTGCAACCCTTGACCGGCCGGGGGCGGTACGTGTTCTCCAGCGCCCGGACAAGTCAGCGGCCCATGAGCGATAACGCGATCCTGGCGGCACTTCGCCGCATGGGCATCGCGAAGGATGAGATGAGCGGTCACGGCTTTCGGGCGATGGCCCGCACGATTCTCGATGAGGTTCTGAATTTTAGGGCCGACTTTATCGAGCACCAGTTAGCCCATGCCGTTCGCGATCCCAACGGACGCGCTTATAACCGCACCGCGCATCTGCCCGAGCGGCGGAAGATGATGCAGGCATGGTCGGATTACTTAGATGGGTTGCGGGCGGGGACGAATGTAATCGCTATCGGCCGGGCTGCGTGAGCATGTCTTTCTTGTAACCGCTTCGCAAAGCGCATCACTCCAATTCCACCCTCGCGCGCGTCTGCTTAAGCGCGCTGCACGATCTGCTGCAACTACTCCGCTAGTGAGCCGCTCGCCGTGATCCTGCGGCGCGGCACCCGTGATGTTGACTCGGGCTCGCAACGGCGTACAAGAACCGCAGGGGACTCGCGGATGGCAGTGGACCTGCCGACTCAGCGGCCAAGATTAAGTTAAACCGCACAAACAGGGATTTCTCTATGACGCCGTCAGTCTTCGTTGGCTAACGCTCGGTGTACTCGCTGCCTCTTTGATGGTCCTCGCGCCCACAACGGTTCAGGCAGCCGTGACGATTTCGGCGGCTGCGACGAAGAACATGGTGTGCGCAAGCGGTGTGTGCACGCCGACGCACAAGAGCGCCGTGCTCAATGTCACCGACCTTCAGAGGATTTGCTCGCCACTGCCAACGTGACGGTGACGACCGGCTCGGGCTCTTTGGCCGCGCAAACCACTCGACATCATCGTGAATGGCGCCGTTCACTTGGTCGAGCGCCAGCACGCTTGAAGCTCGACGCCTACCGATTCAGTGACGATCAGCAAGACCGATGTCCGTCACGGGCACAGGCGGTGTCTCGCTTGTCACTGACGATGGCGGTACCGGGGGGCGCTCACCTTTCGGCGCGAAGGGCAATGTCAATTTCTCGAATCTCACGAGCAGTCTCACGATCAACGGTGCGGCCTATACGCTCGTTGGTGAACATCGCCACGCTGGCAAGTGACATCGCCGCCAATGCCAGCTGGCAACTTTGCTCTTGCGGCCAACTACGACGCAACAGCGGACGGAACATATACGTCTTCGCCTATTGCGACAGACGTTCAACGGCAACTTCGAAGGGCTTGGCAATACGATTTCTCATCTGTCTATCATCGATGACGCTGCGGACACGCTAATGACATGGGATGTTTACGAGCTATGGGGCAACCGGAACCGTTGCGGATCTACTTTGACGGCGTTACATGTGCGAGGTTAGCGATAACTCCATCGCCGGAGGACTCGCAGGCGAAAACGATGGCTCTTGTTTGATGATTCCACCGCCGGAACGTTCGGCGACAGAGTCTGGGCGGCGGATTTCGCTGGCGGGGGATCGCCGGAATAAACAATGGAAGTATCAAATATTCCGCACTCGACTGCCGATACATTGGCAGATCGAGTCAAGCGGACTGGCGGCGAAACTATCGGGGACGATTCTCAATTCCTACGCGACTGGCGTCGGCAAACGGCCTATATGCAGGTGGTCTTGTATGGCTTCGATACTGCTTCGATAGAGTTCTTTCGCGACGGGGGCGGTAAATAGCGGAAGTCTGGCGGACCTCGTCGATGGCGGCTCAGTTTCAGACACCGCAGGTGCGATCGCTAACTGCTACGCCACCGGATGCGGTGGACGATGGGATGGGGAGTACAACGACGCTGGAGGGCTCGTGGGGCTAACGAAATCTGGCGGGACGATCAGTTAGTTCCTACTCTACGGGTTCAGTCATAGGGCGCGGGCAGTAAGCTATGTAGGTGGCTTTGTGGGTTACGACCGAACACGCGGGCGATTTGACTCGATCCTACTGGGATACGACGACCAGCGGCATTACCAACCCGAGCGATGGTGCGGGCAACCGACTCCAACGATCCCGGCATCACCGGCCTGACAACCTCGCAACTGCAATCCGGCCTGCCCACAGGGTTCGATCCCGTCTGTTTGGGGTCAGAGCCCGTCGATCAACGGCGGCCTGCCGTATCTGCTTGCGAACCCGCCGCCATGATGTGCGCATCGAAGAAGCCGCAGGTATTGCTGCTCGCGGCAACGGCGGTGCTCGCGTCAGTCGCGGCACAAGCTGCCGTGACGATCTCCAACAGCCGCCACGAAGAACATGGTGTGCTCGGCCGGTGTCTGCACGCCGACGCACAAGAGCGCCAGTGCTCAACGTAGACAAATCTTCAGATCTTGCTCGTAACCTCGCAACGTACGAGTAACAACTGGCTCCGGTTCGCTTGGCCGCCGCAGACTAGCGATATTGATGGTCAACGGTCACCGCTCACGTGGTGCTAGCACGCAGCACTCTGACTCTCGATGCCTATCACTCCATCACCATTCAGCAAGGTTATATCGGTCTAGCGGGAACGGGCGGTCTGTCGTTCGTCACCGATGATGGCGGCGCAGGAGGATCGCTGTGCTTCGGCACGAAAGGGCACTCTGACATTTCGCGAATCTGTCGGGCAGCTCTCACCATCAATGAATGCCACCTATACGCTCTAGTTGACACCGTTGCTACACTTGCGAGCGCCATATGCGGCAAATCCCGGCGGCGATTTCGCGCTGAGCCAGCTACAACGCCAGCGAGTGACGGTGTCTTATGCCTCCTCGCCCATTGCGACGACGTTTCAACGGGAGTCTTTGAAGGCCTCGGCAACACCTATCCAGAACCTCACTGTTATTGAGACAGGAGCGGTTCCGAGCCACTGATTACGTAGGGTTATTCTCGGAGATAGGCGCCTCGGGACGGTCCGGTCACTTGCGTCTGACTCAATGTCTATCGTAAATTCACCCAGCAGGAGGCGTTAACGGTCTCTGGAGCAGAGCTGGCGGCCTACAATCATCGGGAACTTTGTCACTGGTTCGATTTCAATACCGGAAGGGTTTTCGGTGCCTCGGTCGTTCGACGGGCGGGCTGGTCGGTAATCAACACGGCACCATTCGACCTTCCACATTCGGCAGCTACAGTCCGCTGTGCCTTCGCTGCTGCAACCCAGGAGGCTTGGCCGGATAGACTACGGTGCCATTAGCGACATCGTACCACCTGGGGGCATGTCAGGGTAGCAAACCGATGGCTCGGCCTGTGAAGTAGCGGTTCCATTGATGAGCGTATCTACTCAGGGAGTGATTAGCCAACTGCTATGCAACCGGTGCTGTGCAAGGGCTATGGATCTAAGTGAAGTGTAATAACGTGGGTAGGCCTCGTGGGCAGACATTGAACACTGTTTAGGCACACTGTTCATTGTCGAGCTCGTAACTGCAACGGGAGCCAGTGACTGGCGCCGCTCGGCAGCGTGCGATCGGCCGGCTTCGAGCCCGCCTACATTAACACTTCACCGTGTCGGTCACCTGATGACATCAACAATTCTTATTGGGATACGACAACCAGCGGAATTACAAATCCCGAGCCAAGGCACTGGCAATAGAAGCAACGATCCCGGGGATTGCAGGCCTCTCACTACGACTCCAACTGCAATCGGGCCTGCCCACCCGGATTCGACACGCTCCGTCTGGGGTGAGAGCCCGAGCATCAACGGCGGCCTGCCGTATCTGCTGGCGAATCCGCCGCCATGATCGAGCGCTCACGTAGATCCGCAAACGTTGGTGCTGGCTACTGCGGCCCTGTGCATCTCAGTCGGTGCACAGGCAGCCGTGACGATCTCCGGCGGCGGCGACGAGGAACATGGTGTGCGCCGCGGGTGTGTGCACGCCGACGCACAAGGGCGCGGTTTTCAATGTGCACCGACCTTGCAGAACCTTCTCGCCGCTGGTCCAACGTGCAGGTGACCACCGGCTCGGGCTCGTCTCGCCGCGCTGACGAGTGACATTGTCGTCACGACTCCGTTCACTTGGAGTAGCACCAGTGTGCTGACGCTCGACGCCTATCGCTCAATCACGATTGGCAAAACTATTTCCGTGAGCGGTACAGGTGGTGTCTCGTTTGTCACCAATGATGGGGGCACCGGAGGGATCTCAGTTTTGGCGCGAACGGCAATGTCAATTTCTCGAGTCTCACGAGCAGTCTCGCCATCAACGGGGCGACCTATACGCTCGTCGGCAACATCACCACGCTGGCCAGCGACATTGCCGCCAACCCGACTGGCAACTTCGCGTTGGCGGCCAGCTACGACGCCACGGGTGCGACGGAACCTATGCATCCTCGCCTATCTCCATCACTTTCGAGGGCACCTTTGAGGGTCTCGGTAACACGATTTGGCGCATCTTTCCATCAGGGACCCGGTTCACGGTGGACAAGGTCGGCTGTTCTCCGATGTTGGGGCAAGCAGTGCAGATCGTGAATCTAAGGTCTGACGGCCCTTCACGTTGTTGCGAACAACAATGGATCCGGGGGTTGGGATCGCCGGACAGAAGCGACGGGATTCTTTCTCAAGACGCCGTAGCCGGGCTTGTTTCCTGGCCACGGTTCGGGTTGTTGCCAGATCGGCGGACTGCAGGCCTCAACAACGGCACCATCGTCGGGACACACTCAACTGCGACAGTCCGTGATCGAAGTGGCCTCGTCGGGATTAACAAAGGAGCGATCAGCGATTCCTACGCGACGGTTCCCATCGTCGGCAGCGATACGGGTGGTCTTGTCAGTCTCAATGAGGGTTCTCTCGCGGATTCATTCGCCACGGATCGGTCACCTTCGCCGGTAGTGTTTAGGTGATCATGGCCGCCTGAGTCCGCTGTTGCTTTTTCCGGAACTATCACCAATTGCTATGTCGACGGGGTCCGTTTCGGGTGGCTCCCCGTCGGGCGCAATCGGCGGATTGATTGGCCAAAATGCCGGGACTGTCACCCTCTTCTTACTCAACGGACCAACTACATGTTACCCGAGCTCCGATACATCGGGTGCCTTTGTCGGCTACGATGTAACCGTCGGCGACATCACCGAGATGCCTGTATCAGGACACGACGACGAGAGCGGCGAACACAGGACCCGTCGGGAGGAGCAGGAACAGGCTTAACGACCCCGGCATCAGCGGGCTGACAAACGCCAACTGCGATCGGGCTTGCCTGCAGGTTTCGATCCGGCTGTATGGGGCCAGAGCCCGAGCATCAACGGCGGCCTGCCGTATCTGCTGGCGAACCCACCGCCACAATAACTGATTCAGACCACTGGCCACGCACAGCGTCCATGCTGCGCCGCACGGTGGTGTTGACGGGCCGCGGCTCTCGTTTTTGTAGCTGCCTGCCCTTGAAATCGGATGTCACTGGCCTCACTCGGCTCTCTTTGTATGCCGAATTTGAGCGACGCCCGGCTCGTGGGCGCGCCGGCTTCTGGGAGCACCGATGGCACGAGAATATCAGCCCCGCCAATTCTTCCGGCAGGTCCCGAATCGCCTGCTGAAACAGTATTTCAACGGCAAGAACGTCCTGTCTGAGGTGGATTTCACCAAGCTGACGGAGACCAAGGTTGAGCCCGTCCACGAGGCGTGGCTGAAGTTGCCCGACGAAGTGCGCAACGACATCGAGCGGGATTTTCGCGAGGTTCACGACCTCGCAACCGAGGGCGGGAACAAGGCAATTCGGGATGAGGCGCGGTTCTTCGGCGAAGACCTGACCGAGCAGTTCGCGCAGCTCGACGACTTCCACGAGCGGGCCATGTGGACGCTACTGGAACGCCCGAAATACTGGCTGGGTGCCGTCTACTTCCATCGTGCCGATTCGGTGCCGTACTCCTACTGGCGCAGGCGCAAGAACATGCCGCGCCAGTCGGCGAACTACGATCAGAAAAGCGCTGAAGTGCAACAGCTCGAAGAGAACCTGCGGGGCTACTTTCACACCACGCAAGGGCGCGGCCAGAACTGCAAAGTGGAGTGCTACCGGCGTGACGACCACGACTACTTTTTTGCGTACCCGGAGGATTACGCGCAAGCGAGCGTGGAGTCGGCCGGCAAGAAATTCACGCGCCGCGTGCATCACCCGGCGTTCGAGATCATTTTCGTCTACTCGCAGGCCGACGGGACGCTGGATGTTTATTTGGCCGGCGACCGAAAGCCAGTGCCAGACCTGCAAGCGATCTTCGCGCAGGCAATACTAAAGAGCGAGCTGGGGGCGGACGAAAAAGACGAGCGTGTGTATGACCTCAATCCAATGCGGTTGCGGAATTTCCAGTTTGTCTACGCGCCGGAGTCGGGGATCGTGGATATAGCCGTGTGTCGCTGAGATTCACCGTCGTCGGAAAGAAGGAGCGAGTCGTCCTGGAAGCCGATCCGACCTACAACCGGCAGGCGATCTTCGATCTGCTGGACAAGGTGACCAAAGGACTGCCGCTTGCGCAGATGGTGCTGACGCAGGTGGGAATCAAGGTGACGTTCGCGCACGCACCCGGTGCGCGCCGACAGCCGACCCGAACGTTCGACATCTCGTGGCCGAACTCCTGCTCGCTCCGGCACGATGGCCGCGACCTCGTGATCCGCAGGATGTTCGCGGACTCCGGTGTCGAGCCGCGAGAACCGACGAAGGCTGAGAAGGCCGCGTGACCTCCGCCGGAGCTGATCGAGCACATCCTCGAGCCAGCAGGACGCCGCCGGCGCCGACAGTCTTCAGCGCCAGACGAATTCTCGCGGTTCGAGCCGACCAGGCACACGCCGCCTTCGACGGCGGCAGATCTGAAGCAGCCGGTGTCGCCAGCACAGGTCCGTGCGCGTTGCAACAGATGCGAGCGCTACTGCTTCAAGCCCATTCACGTTTCGAGACGGCATGAATGGGGCAGCCTGCTCCGGCCTTTATCACTTGCGACGAGCCTGAAGACTTCGGTCGAATCTCGTGAGAGCTTCGAGCCCAACTGAAGTCACGTGGCACGCCAGCGATAAGGTGAACGCGGCGAGTCGCTCGCTCAGGCGCTCGGTTGTCCAGTGCCGGCCGACCTCGCGAAGGATATGCCGCGGCATGCGAGCCGGGATGAAGCGATCAAGGCGAAGTACGCCCAGCTGGTGAAAATCGGCCAGCGAAACTACGTGAAGGAAGATCAAGCAGCACTGTACCCGACGCGCCGGAGTTGCTGTCCGACAGGAAATGCCGCGGGACATCGTGAAAGGCACAGGCCTTGACCACCGACAAGACGTGCGGAAGCATATGGAAGTTTCCGCATACGGATAGATGTCCAGGCAGCCTTGAGCCATAACAATGCGTAGCCACGTAAGACACGCCGCCCCAAGGAGGCGCAAACATGGCTACCTCAATCCTCCGGCTTCCCGTCCGTCAAAGCCCGCACAGGTCTTTCCCGCAGCACGTCTTTATCTTGCGCGTCGCGCAGGGCACCTTTCCAAAGCCCGTGAGCCTCGGCGGCCGCGCTGTCGGCTGGATCGAGGCTGAGGTTCAGCGCTGGCTCGAACAGCGCATTGAAGCCAGCCGCAAGGCTGCGTCCTAAGGTCACGGCGATGCGCGAGCACATCGAGCGATTCCGCGCCGCGATCCAGAACACCGGGCCTGACGCCGCCGGAGGTGATCGAGCCGGACGGGAACCTGCATAGGTTCGCCAGCAACGGCAGCGCCGGCGATGACGCAGGCTGGTACGTCTTCCACGATGACGGCATCCCGGCGGGTGCCTTTGGCGATTGGCGCACGGGTACGTCTGAGACTTGGCGGGCCGACATCGGCCGCAGGCTTTCGCCGCAGGAGGAATCAGCGCATCGGACGCGTGTGAAGGCGATGCGCCGTCAGCGCGAAGCAGAAGACGCCGAAGCGCAAATGCGAAGCGCGTGAAAAAGCAGCGGCGATCTGGCAGGCGGCGCTCCAGCGCCGGATGATCACGGCTACCTGGTGGGCAAGGGCGTCAAAGCGCACGGCTTGCGTGTCCACGATGGCGCGCTCGTAATTCCGATGCGTGACGGCGAAGAGCTGCACAGCTTGCAATTCATCGCGTGCGACGGCGACAAGCGCTTCCTTACCGGCGGGCGTATGAGCGGGTGCCTACTTTGCGATGGGCGCTCCGCAGGAGGTGCTGTGCATCGCGGAAGGCTATGCGACCGGCGCGAGCATCTACGAGGCCACGGGCTATGCGGTGGCGATAGCTTTCACGGCGGGCAACCTGATGGCGGTGGCGCGGGGGCTACGGACGAAGTTCCCGGATAAGCGACTGATCCTTTGCGCGGACAATGATGTCAGATACTCCCGGCAATCCGGGACTGACGAAGGCGCGCGAAGCGGCGCAGGCGGTGAGCGGCTTGCTCGCAGTGCCGGATTTGGCCCGGACCGACCCGAGTGGGCAACAGACTTTAATGATCTGCACCAACACGCCGGGCTTGGTGCCGTAAGACTCAATATCGAGCAGGCCCAGCCGGTCGCTGATGGCGGTGAGCCCTTACCGACACCACCTACGGACGAAGAGGCGACGGCTCCAGATTGGCGTGCGGCTGTTGAGCGGTTGGCCAAATTGCCTCCGCTGGAATATGAGCTTGCACGCAAGGCGGAAGCCAAGAAACTGGGCATCGACCGCTTAGCAGTGCTGGATGCTGAAGTGAGGCAGGCGCGCGGCGAGACCGAGGAGAGCATCATCGGTCAAACTTTGACCTTCCCGGACATCGAGCCATGGGCGGAATCGGTCAACGGCGCGGATTTGCTGACGGAAATTACGGCACTGTGCGGGCGCTTCCTGCAACTTCCGAAGAACGCCGATACGGTGGTTGCCTTGTGGGTCGCGTTGACCTACGTCACCGAGGCCTTCGATATTTTGCCGCTGCTGTTCATCACCGCGCTGGAGAAGGGATGCGGCAAGACTACGGTCCTGGACTTAGTGGAACGAAGTTGCGCCCGCGCGCTGTCGGCATCCAATATCACCGGCGCGGCGCTATTCCGCACCGTAGAGCTGGTGCATCCCACGCTGCTATTGGACGAAGCCGACACCTTTCTCGCCGAGAACGAGGAGATGCGGGGAATCATCAACAGCGGGCACACGCGCAGTGCGGCTTTTGTAGTCCGGGTAGTTGGTGACGATTATGAGCCGTCGTAGGTTCTCGACCTGGTGCGCAAAGGCAATCGCTGGCATCGGACGGCTACCCGGCACCACCGAAGACCGTGTCGCTGATCAGTCACGATGCAGCGACTCGCACCCGGCGAGAGGGTGGAAAACTGCGGCGCACTCACCAGTTCCCCGATTTGCGCCGCAAGCTTCACCCGCTGGGCAGACGATCACCGAGAGGAGTTGCAAGCGGCCCGGCCCACGCTGCCCGATTTCTTGAGCAACCGGGCGGCCGACAACTGGGAGCCGTTATTCGCAATCGCGGCCGCTGCGGGGAGACTGGCTCGTCCGCGCAAATGACGGCTGCGCGGGCGCTCACGGGAACCAGCGCGACGCCGGACAGTATCGGGCATCGAGCTATTGCGCGGTATTCGCGAGGCTTTCGATGCTGAAGGGCATGATCGACTGCCAACGGCACGACTTATCGAGCGTCTGGTTGCGGATGACACAGCGCGCTGGTCCGAGTTCAGTCGCGGGCGACCCATCACGGGCGCACAGATCGCCAAGCTTCTCAGTCGTTACGGGATCACGCCGGGCACGGTGCGAATCGGAAGCACGACCGCGAAGGGCTACAGGCGCGAGCAGTTTGATGAAGCGTTTCTTCCGTTACTTGCCTGCCTTGCCAGCGAAAACTGCCTTTCCAGCCGTCACACCGTCACAACCCCGTGAAAAGCAGCCTCTCGACGAAATCTCGCCCCGTCACATAGGCGAGCCTGTGACGGCAGCGGAATCCTCTCAAGCCCTTGATTCGCCGACGATGTTACCCCGTGACGGCTCCAAAACCGAAAATCCGGTGCCTGAAGCATCGCCGTGGAGCATAGAGCTATGAGCGCAGCTGCTCTGCTTGCCGAAGCGCGACGATTTGGCGCGTGTCTTCGCGGCCAATGACGGGTCGGCTGGTGGTGGAAGCACGCGCACCTCTCCCCGATGCCTTGGTTGCCGATCTCCGTGCACACAAGGGCGAGCTCTTGGCGCTGCTGACGACCGCGAATGAGGTGGATCGCAACAGGGTGCTCGCCCAGCTCGAGGCTCGAATCCGAACGTGCAGCGCGCTTTCGTCAATCGGTTCGAGCATGGCGCGATGATTGTCACGCTCGCGGTTCGCGGCGTTGGGACGTGTGAACTCGCGATCCCCGCCGAACGCTTCAATGCGGCAAGCCTGGACGACTACGCCGCTCTGCTTGCTTGCCTCACGTCCGAGCAACGCCATTGCACGTCGTGACGTTCCGGCACGAGCCTATAAAGACATGACCCGCAAGAAACAAAGTTACCTCAAGGGCCGATTTGAGCACCGGCGAACTGAATCCGACTACATGGGCGTGATGCTTGATGCGGTGACGCTGGAGGAATGGCGCAGCGTCGTCGTGGCGACTCTAGCGGCGGCAAAGGCCGGTGATGCGAGTGCGCGCGCATGGCTGGCGCAGTACCTCGTAGGCAAGCCCACCGTGACCGCACCCGCCCCGCTAACCTTCGTCGTGCAACAGCTATCCGGGCGCGACCCTTTGGTGGACAAGCTCTCGCAGCCGCACATTGACCGCGCGGAATACCCCTCCCTGGACGACGACGGCATGAAAGACAGGGTTAGAGCCCTTGTAGCAGGGGAATTGCGGGCACTGGAAGCACAGAAATCCGATAGAGCGCTAATCGCTGGAAACGAAGGTGAAAACAAGGACATCGCATGAGTCTCGGACTTAGTAGGACTGAGGTTCGCCAAATGATTACGGGAAAATCGCATGGGCGGCTCGGGTAGCGGCAACCGCTGGCACTACGGCGCGAAGTCCACCACGGACGACTATCGCACGCTCGACGTGCGCTACTTGGCGCGGAACGGAATGCTGAGGCCGGGCTATGGGGGCGGGTTGCAATGGACTCGCATCGGCGAAACCGTGGGGTCGATCCGCATGCGCGCCGAGCCCGGTCAAGTGATCTTGATGTACCGGCATCGCAGCGGCGGTGATGAATGGAAAGACGAGGAATATCCCGTCCGCATCGCGTGGACGCCGTGCAATCTCGGCGGCTCGCGCCCGTGGTTCATGTGCCCTGCGCGCGGCTGTAGCAGGCGCGTCGCGATCTTGTACGGTGGCGGCATATTCGCCTGCCGACATTGCTACCAGCTCGCCTACGCCAGCACGCGAGAGGATGCGGGCGACCGTGCCACAAGACGCGCTGACAGGCTCCGTGACCGGCTCGGCTGGGAGCCTGGCATTCTCAACGGTGACGGCGGCAAGCCAAAGTGGATGCGCTGGCGCACGTTCGAGCGGTTGGCCTCGAAGCACGACGATCTCGTGGGGCAGTCCATGCATGCGGCGATGCTGAAATTTGGATTATTTGGCGAAGAGCTTCTGAAGTAAGAGCCGGTCCGCCGTGGTCGCCCGGTCAAGTGAGTCGCAGCAGATGGTTGGGGGCAACCTTGGGGGCAACTGCGACAAGTCAGCTAGGATTTTGTCTTACAAATAAAGCGGTTATGGGAGCTTTTCGGTTCCTTCCGCTCCACATCCTTCCTCTGTGCGTGCTCGACCCTGGGTTGGCGGGTCGAATCGCGAACCTGCCAACCCTTTATCTGACGGGTTCATACTCAGGACCGGGCGTTGCGCGTTCCCCGCGATTGGCGATTTGCTGTCCCCCAATCGGGGGAGTCATGCAGGTCCGGTTGCTCCCAGGCGGCGTTTTTCGGGCGTGAACCGCGAGAAGAAAACCACGTTGTTGCAGGAAACCGAGATGAATAAGCGCGTTTGCTTCATGAACCATACGAGATTCGTTACGGCCTCAAGAAGGTGGAGCCGACGGACGTATCGCTCCGCGTGCTTGGCTTGGTTGCTCGGCGCCCCGCTCATTGCTGGCGCGCAGATCACGGTCATCGATCCGCACGCGCACTACCCGGAGGGCCCCGTGTGGCGAGCTGACAAACTGTTTTACGTCGAATATTCCGCCAGCAATATCAAGACATGGGACGGTAAGCGTATCGCGATCTTCTGGCACAAAGATAAGTGCGGCGCGAATAGTCTCATTGAGCTCAGCGGCCACCTGATGGTTGCGTGTTACGACGACAACTCCCTGGTGGAACTTGACTCGGCCGGCAAGCAACTGCGCGTGTTGCGGCAGGACAGCCGCGGAAAGCCCTTCGTCGGTCCCAACGATTTCGCGGCCGATGGGCATGGTGGCGTTTATTTCTCTGCGTCAGGAGCTTATGACATCAAAGCACCTATCACAGGCGCGGTGCTGCACATCACGGCCGACGGCAATACGATCACCGAAGTGGCCAACACCATCCATTACTCGAACGGGCTGACCCTGGCCAGGGACCAGCAACATCTCCTGGTGGCCGAAATGCTCGCGGGAAGAATTCTCTCTTTTCCGGTCTTGCCGGATGGCACCCTTGGGCCCCGAACCGTCTGGGCGCGGCTTCAGGATCTCGCGCCGCCGACCCCGAATGAGGACGCCTACAACGGCCCCGATGGCGTCAAGCTCGGCCCCGACGGCAACTACTACATCGCACAGAACGGCTCGGGGCGCGTCCTGGTGGTCGGCGAAAGCCGGAAACTCGTGCGCAAGATCGACGTGCCGACGCCGTACGTCACTAACATCGCATTCGGACCACACGGGGCAGACACAGTATTCATCACGGGCGCCTTCGCGCAATGGAAGCCGCCCTTCCCGGGGGCAGTGTACCGGTGGAGTCTGAGCGCGAAGTAGCGCCTCGGGCCCGCATCCAATATCTGGTTACGACTATCTAAATTTTAGATACCGCCGGAGAAAGTGTTGGGAGACAATCGGACAGGCCGATAAGAACTGATGCTGGGGGGGCTTCATGGCGACGACGCATTCTCGCGTTTCGTGGTCTGCTCACAATGGCGGGCGTTTCCCGGCGACGACAGTAGCTGCAGCGGTATTTCTTGCGCTTTACGGGGTTCCGCGACCGGCTCTGGCGGACTCGACAGACGCGAGCGCCGGCAGCTTGCAAGAGGTCGTCGTAACGGCGAGTCGACGCCAGCAGACGCTCGAAGCCGTCCCCTATAGCATCTCGGTAGTCAGTTCGGATCAGATCGCTGCGAGTGGCGCTGATGACATGATGTCGTTGGCGACCCAGGTGCCTGGGTTGAGCATGTACGACTACGGTGCCCGCTTTGCCGGCGCCGTCGCACCGATTATTCGCGGCATTAACGCCACAGGCAGTCCGGCGCGCGGCTTTCGCACTTTTGAGCAGGATCCGGTCGGTACCTATATCGGCAATTCGCCAATCCAAGGCTACTTTCAGCTCGAGGATCTGAATCGCGTCGAGGTCTTGCGCGGGCCGCAGGGAACCTTGTATGGCGCCGGCGCCCTTGGCGGTGCGCTGCGCTTTATTCCGAACTCCCCTGAGTTGGGCAAATGGGCCGGGTCGATCGAGGCGGGCGGAGCCAGATTCGATCACTCCAACGGCACGGGCTATGACCTCAAAGGTATGGTCAACATCCCGCTCGGCGATGTGCTGGCATTCCGGGCGGCGGGAAAGTACGAGTACGAGCCAGGCTGGATCAATGCCTATGGCCCGCTCGAGCGCACGAATAATGGCCTCTACGGAGTACCGCTGCTCGCGCATCCGGCCGATCCTGTCACGAGTTCACCGATCTACACGGATCGGAATGACTGGAACTGGCAGAGAACCTTCACGGGGCGCGCAAGCCTGCTGTGGAAACCGAGTGACGCGTTCAGTGCGGAGCTGGCATTCATGCGCGCCCGAGCCACGGGTGACGGCGGCCCGCAGGTTAATCTCAGCTTTGCGGGCGGCGTCTCCCCGTTCGACCCGAACGCCATTTTTCCGGCAGGCGGAAGGTACCAGGAGTTTGCCCTGATCGATGAGCCCTGGGATCGCAGCACGAATCTGACCAGCCTGGATGCGAGCTACGACGCGGGATTCGCGACGGTTTCCTCAACTACGTCTTATTTCACCACCGATGGCTCCCTGCTTCAGGATTCATCCTTCGATTACGGCGGTTTCGATGGTGGGTTCTTCCTGCCTTACTACGCAGGCGTACCAACCAACCCGCGATTCACGTACCCGTTTCTCTTTACCGACTCGGCGCACACCTTTTCCCAGGAAGTGCGGCTCGTCTCGAAAGCGGATCCTGCCCATGCTCTCGACTACGTGATCGGCGTTTACTACGAGAAGCAGACTCGCCACGGTAATTGGTTCGTCACCAACCCTGGCTCGCCCGCGCGCTCGGTCGATCAGGGCTGCACGGGGTATTACTTCGCGGGAGCTACTTTCCCCGACTGCCTGCTGCTCAGTGGTCCACACGATGTCACGTTTCAGCAGATCGATACGCAGAATTTCGAAGACAAGTCGGTGTTTGGTGAGTTGACCTGGCATTTCCTGAAGAACGGGCAGATCACGTTCGGCGCGCGCTACTTCAATCAGGACTTCACTGACGCGCAGCTCTATCAGGACTTCACCTTCCCGACTCTTATTCCGCCGACCCCGCGCCACGCGCCCGCGTCAAAAACTGTCGGCAAGGTCAACCCGTCGTATGAATATGCCGATCACCACTTCGTGTACGCACTGTGGTCGCAGGGTTTTCGCCGCGGCGGCGCAAACTCGGTTCCGCAGAGCGGTATCTTTGAAGAAAGCCCCTTGCTGAGAACTTATCAGCCGGACAAGACGAACAACTACGAGGCAGGCCTCAAGGGTCGTTTCAGTAACGGGCTCTCGTATGCGTTCGCGGTGTTCGACATTCACTGGGACAAGCCCCAGATCTCATCGAGCCTGCCGTCCGGCAACCTTGCGGTTTATAACGCGAACACCGCCGAATCGAAAGGGTTCGAGTTCGAGTCGAGCGGCCCCTTGTTCGTTCCGAACCTCAGCTATTCGGTCGGGTTTGCCTACGCCGACGCCACATTGTCCAGTGACTTTTCGCTGCCCGCGAACAACGGCACGGGCACAATTGTCCCGGGCTTGCTGTCCGGCAAGGACGGCGAGCAGCTGCCCGGAAGCCCCAAGACGAGCGTGAGTGCGGCGTTGATGTATGACATTGCGGTCAGTCCCGGATATGACCTCACCATGTCAGTGAACGGCGTGTACCGCAGCGCAGTCGCGCTTCAGGTAGCTCCCAGCGTTGGGTCCAACACGGTTCAGCATTCCTCTACCTACGAGATCATGAATCTGTATGCCATGCTGAAGCATGAGCGCTGGCGGGCGACTTTCTTCGTGTCGAACCTCTTCGATAAGCAGGAAATTCTTGCGCCGCCATCGCAGCCCAACGAGCTGGACAATCTGACTAACGACTACCTCGTCAATCCGCCGCGCGAGATTGGAATACGCCTCGGCTACTTTTTTGAGTAGCCTGCGCGTACTCACGCTACCGGGCTAGCGGAGCGCCGAGGCTCTGTAGCGGATATTGCGCGCCCGGCGGCGCGCAGCGCGAGCCAATTCGCGAGAGTAGACTTCCGCGATTCGAGCCAGCTTGTCCTCGTCCGTCGCAACCTTTCGCTCGCCGGATCCCTAGCGGCGCGCCTTAAGGAGCGTACCTCGCGGCTAATATTCCGCCAGCGCATCGCGCAGTATCGCGCTCATCTCATCGATCTCCGCGCGGCTGGCGATGAAAGCGGGCGCCATGATTGCCACGTCACCGGTTGTTTTGACGTGCAGCCCACGATCAAAGAGCTTGCCCTGCAGCTCCGTGCCGCGCATTCCGGGTGCCTTGCCGCATTTGAGCTCGACGCCCGCCAGCATGACCATCGCCGCGCACGTCGTGCACCACCGCCAGATCCTGCAGCGCAAACATCGCATCGAGAAAGTAGCCCGACAGTTCACGGCCCTTGGCAAACAGCCGCTCGTTCTCATAGATCTTGAGGGTCGCAAGGCCAGCGGCGCAGGCCGCCGGATGCGCCGAGTAGGTATAGCCATGGAAGAACTCGGTCGCCCCGGCCGGTGCCTCATTCACAATCGTCTGGTAAATGCCGTCGCGCACCGCGACCGCGCCCATCGGCTGCGCGCCGTTGGTAAGGGCTTTTGCCATCGTGATGAGGTCCGGCGTCACGCCATAGGAGATCGCCGCAAAGGGCTGGCCGGTACGCCCGAAGCCGCAGATCACTTCGTCGAATACCAGCAAGATGCCGTAGCGATCGCAGATTTCGCGGATGCGCTCGAGATAGCCGCGTGGGGGGACCAGCACGCCGGTCGATCCGGCGATGGGTTCGATGAAACACCGCCGCAATGCGCTTCTCACCGACCAGCTGCACGAAGCGCAGCAGATCATCGGCAAGCTCGGCACCGACCTTGCCCATGCCGCGCGTCATGCGGTTCTCAGGCAGCAGGGTGTGACGCAGATGCAAGACGGCGGGCATCAGTGCACCGAACACCTCGCGATTGCGCACCATGCCGCCAAGCGCGGTGCCACCGATGTTCACGCCGTGATAGGCGCGCTCGCGCGAAACCAGATAAGTGCGCTGCGCCTCGTTGCGCGCGACGTGATAAGCAAGGGCGATCTTGATGGCGGTATCGACGGCCTCGGAGCCTGAATTGCAAAAGAACACGTGCTTCAGGTCCTGCGGCGTGAGCTCCGCGATGCCGTCCGCGAGCGCAAAGGAGCCCGGGTGCGCGCGCATGAAGGACGGCGCGAAGTCGAGCTCTTGCAGCTGTCTTGACAACCGCCAGCGCGATTTCCGGCCGGCAATGGCCGGCGGCGCTGGTAAACAATCCGGAGCTGCCATCCAGGATCTTCTGGCCGGCCTGGTTCCAGTAGTACATGCCGCTTGCGCGCACGAACATGCGCGGCGTGCGTTTGAAGTCGCGGTTATTGGTGAAGGGCAGCCAGTGGTGTTCCAACGCCTCGACGCTCAATTCCATACCGATCTCCCGTTGACGCGCGCGGGTGCAATCCGAACTTGGATCGATGCCGATGCGCGGCTTAATTAGTCGAATGTTGAACCAATATCCGCGGCGGCCGCGTGCAGGCGCGGCGCAAACTCGATGGCGCGCGTCAGCGGCAGACGCGCCGTCGCACCTTGCACCGCCACCGCCGCGATGACCTGCTGGTGCGAGTTGCGCACCGGCACGGCGACACAGGCAACGCCGAGGACGTATTCCTCGTTGTCGACCGCGTAGCCGGCGCGCACGATTCTATCGAACTCGGCAGCGAGCATTTGGCGGTCGGTGATCGTGCGCTCGGTAAAGGCTGCAGCGCCATAAGCTCGAGCAGCCGCTCGCGCTCGCCGGCCGGACGAAAGGCGAGCAGCAGTTTGCCGCTCGCGCAGCAATGCGGAGGAATCGCCACGCCGCCCACCGGAATCTGCAAGCGCAGCGGCCACTCCACTTCGACCCGATCAAGATAGGTGAGCGCGCCTTTTTGCAGTACGGCAAGGTTGCAGCTCTCGCCAATCTCACTCGCCAGACGCCGCAGCACGGTGCGCCGCTCGGTGGCGCCGCCATCGTTGCGCAGCACATCGAGCCCGAAGCGCGAGAGGCGCTCGCCAATGATGTAGGCGCGCCCGCCCGCTTCGCGGGCGAGGATGCCCGCCTCCTCGAACAGCGCAAGCGTGCGGTGCAGCGTCGGCTTGGGAAGCTCGGTCGCCTGAATGAGCTCGGACAAGGTCACCGCGCGCCCCTTACGTACCAGTACTTCGAGTACCGCAAAGGCTTTCAGCGTGGAGGAGGTCTCACCCGCAATCTCTCCGGGCTCGGGAACGAGTGACAGCGCGCGATGATTCATAGCCGACCCACTTTTCCGGTAAACGATATAAATAGTGCGCTAGCGTAGAACACGCATTGCCATCGTCGTTTGTGCGGGATATTGTAGCTATAAAGAAGATCCATTGTCTCTATCAACGAGACTCCTTGCAGGCGAGGCATGCGTGAGAGCACCGCAAAAGATGGGACCTTCCGAGGCCCTGGTTGAGACGCTCGCCGCCCACGGTGTGACCCACGTATTCGGCATCGTGGGTTCAGCCTTCATGGATGCGCTCGATATCTTTCCGGCGGCCGGCATTCGTTTTGTCCCCGTGGCTCACGAGCAGGGCGCGGTTCACATGGCGGACGGTTATGCGCGCGCCTCGGGCCGCCACGGCGTCTGCATCGCCCAAAACGGCCCGGGAGTCACCAACTTCGTCACCGGCGTCGCCGCCGCCTTCTGGGCGCATTCGCCGGTGGTGTTCATTACCCCCGAGACGGGCTCGATGTCGGTCGGACTCGGCGGATTTCAGGAAACCGAGCAGCTGCCGATCTTCTCGAAAATCACCAAGTATCAAGGCCATGTGAATAACCCCAAGCGCATGGCGGAGATCGCCGCGCGCTGCTTCGACCGCGCGCTGCTCGAGATGGGCCCGACCCAGCTCAACATTCCGCGTGATTTCTTTTACGGCGAGATCGAGGCCACGATCACTGCGCCGCTGCGGATCGGTCACGGGCCCGGCGACGCGGCGGCGCTCGATGCAGCGGCGGATACGCTCGCGGGGGCAAAGTTTCCGGTCATTCTCGCGGGGGGCGGGGTGATCATGGCCGCGGCGAGCGCCGAGGCGATTGCGCTTGCGGAGCTGCTCGGCGCCCCGGTTTGCAACAGCTACCTGCATAACGACTCATTCCCGGCCTCGCATGCGCTCGCCGTAGGCCCGCTCGGCTACCAGGGTTCGAAGGCGGCGATGAAACTGCTCGCCCAGGCGGATGTCGTCCTCGCCCTGGGAACGCGCCTCGGACCCTTTGGCACGCTGCCACAGCACGGCCTTGATTACTGGCCCACGCACGCAAAGATTGTGCAGATCGACGCCGATCCGCGGATGCTCGGGCTCGTGAAGCCGATTACGGTGGGGATTCACGGCGATGCGCGCGCGGCAGCCGCTGCGCTCATCGAGCGCCTGAAGAGCCGTACGCTGGCTTGCGCAGCAAGTCGCGCCGCGCGCGCCGCGCGCATCGCCGCCGAGAAGCAGGCCTGGGCGAGCGAACTGCAGAGCTGGACGCACGAGCGCGATCCCTATTCGCTCGAGGTGGCGCGCAACTCCGGCTACATGCACCCGCGTGAGCTTCTGCGCGCGCTCGAGAAGGCCATGCCCGCCAACGCGATGGTGTCAACCGACATCGGCAACATCTGCTCGGTGGCAAACTCGTATCTGCGCTTCGAGGCGCCGCGCTCGATGTTCGCGGCGATGAGCTTTGGCAATTGCGGCTATGCATTCCCGGTCATCTGCGGCGCGAAAATCGCCGCTCCCGAGCGGCCAGCCTTTGCGTATGTCGGTGATGGCGCATGGGGCATCAGCTTCAATGAGCTTCTCACCTGCATGCGCGAGAAAATCGGCGTGACGGTGGTGCTTTTTAACAACGGCCAATGGGGAGCGGAGAAGAAGAACCACGTCGACTTTTATTCGCGCCGCTACCAGGGCGTAAATCTTGAGAATCCGAGCTGGTCCGCGGTGGCGCGTGCCTTCGGTTGCGAAGGGGTGAGCGTCGAGCGGCTCGCGGATGCGGGTGACGCGCTGCGCTCAGCGGCGCAGGCACAGGAGCGCGGTAAGACCACCGTGCTCGAATTCATGGTGACCCAGGAATTGGGCGACCCGTTCCGTCGTGACGCGCTCTCCAAACCGGTACGCTTGCTGGAGAAGTACAAGACATTCGCGTGATACTGCGGACCATGCGGGTGACGCCAGAATCCTCTCCATGACGGCAGCGCCGCACACGCTGCGCCGCTCGTTGCGTGTGCGTCACATGCAGATGATCGCGCTCGGCGGCGTGATCGGTGCGGGCTTGTTCGTTGGCAGCGGAGTCGTCGTGAGCTCGGCCGGACCCGCGGCGGTGCTGTCGTTTGCCATCACGGGCATCTTGGTGGTGCTCGTGATGCGTATGCTGGGCGAGATGGCGGTTGCCTACCCCGCCATCGGCGGCTTCTATGAATACAGCCGTCTTGCGCTCGGCGAGCTTGCGGGATTTCTCACCGGCTGGATGTACTGGTACTTCTGGGTGATCGTCGTCGCGCTCGAGGCGGTCGCGGGCGCGAAGCTGCTCGGACACTGGTGGCCGCACGCGGCGCCATGGCAGTTGACCCTGGCGCTGGTTGCGCTCTTCAGCATCGTGAACCTGCTCTCGGTGCGCTCCTACGGCGAGGCTGAGTTCTGGTTCGCATCCATCAAGGTGGTTGCGATCGTGCTGTTTCTGTGCGCCGGTGCGTTGTTGGTCACCGGCCTGTGGCCCGGCGCCGCCGGGTCGGGCGTTGCGCATCTGACGGCGCACGGCGGCTTCATGCCCAACGGCATCGTGCCCGTGCTGACGGGCGCCGTGGCGGCCACCGGATTTTATTTCGGCACCGAAATCGTCACCGTCGCGGCCGCAGAATCGGCTGAGCCGGAGCGTGCCGTGGCGCAGGCGATGCAATCGGTGATTTGGCGCGTGTTAACGTTCTACGTCGGCTCGATATTCTTGGTGGTGGCGATTCTGCCATGGAACGACGTGGCGCGAATGCAGCAACCCTACGTCAGCGTGCTCGAAGCGCTGCGGGTGCCCGCGGCGGCCACCGCCATGAGCATCATCATCCTGACAGCGGTGCTGTCCGCTCTGAACTCGGGTCTCTTCGCCTCATCGCGCATGTTGATGGCGCTTGCTCGGCACGGGGATGCGCCGCGGCTCTTTGCTTTGCTCGACGCGCGCGGTGTGCCCGCCGCCGCGATTCTCGCCGGCACGGCATTTGGCTATGCCGCCGTCGTCATGAGCTACGTATCTCCCGATCGAGTGTTCGCGTTCCTGGTCAACTCCTACGGGACGGTGGCGATCTTCGTCTACGTGCTGATTGCGCTCTCGCAGCTGCGGCTGCGGCGGCGGCTCGAGCGGGAGATGCCGGAGCGGTTGCGGATGCGCATGTGGGGATTCCCATACCTCACGCATCTGGCGATCGTCGCAATGCTCGCGATCGTGGTCGCCATGGCCTTCATTCCCGCGCAGCGTGCGCCGCTGCTGTTTGGCTGCGTCAGCGTGCTGGTGCTGCTCGTGGCCTTTGCGCTGCGGCGCGTGTCAGTGGTGCGCGCCGGCACGGCGCCGTGAGGAGCGCTGCGCATGCGCCGGTGTGATGCTCGAGTCCACTGGTGCGCCAGCCGATGCGAATTCTAGTTTTCAACAGCGGCAGCTCGTCGCTCAAATTCGCCCTCGTCGAGGTATCCGAGGACGGCCCACTGCGCCGTCTGCACGATGGCGCCTTCGAGGATGCGGCCGATGGCTCGGGGCTCATGCGGCTGCGCAGCGGCGCACCCATGCCTCCTCCCGATGCACCGGTTCGCACGCCGGCGCAGGCGGCGGGCTTCGTCATCGACTGGCTCGAGAGCCTCAAGGCGCCGGGTGGCAATGCGCTGACTGGTCTTGCTGCGAGCGCGCACCGCGTGGTTCACGGCGCCGACCGGTTTCGCGCGCCGACGCGGCTCGGGGATGCTGAGCTTGCCGCACTCGCGCAGCTCAACATTCTGGCGCCGCTGCACAATCCGCCCGCCTTGTCGGTCATCGCGGCGGTGCGCGCGCGACTGGGCGCTGGGGTGCCGGCCATTGGTGTGTTTGATACCGCTTATTACGCCGCTCTACCCGCCGTTGCCTACCGCTACGCGGTGCCGAGCCGCTGGCTCAGCGAATATGGCGTGCGTCGCTACGGCTTCCACGGCATCGCGCATCGCTATCTTTGCCAGGCGGGGCGCGCGCGCCTGGCGAAGGGCGTCAGGGCCGAGCGCGTCATCAGTCTGCAGCTCGGACGCGGATGCTCGGTGACCGCCACGCTCGGCGCCAACGCCATTGCCACCAGCATGGGATTCACGCCGCTCGCGGGTCTCGTGATGGGTACGCGCTCGGGTGATGTGGATCCGGGGGCGCTGCTTTACGTGATGGAACGCACCGGCATGTCCGCAGCGCAGATGCGCCACGCACTCAATGAGGAAAGTGGCCTGCTGGGCCTTTCGGGCCGCAGCGCCGACATGCGCACGCTGCTCGGCGCGGAGGAGGGCGGTGATGCGGATGCGGCGCTCGCGATTGACGTATTCTGCCGGCGCGCGCGCCATTATGTGGCTGCGTATCTGAGCGAACTTGATGGCGCCGATCTGATCGTGTTCGGCGGCGGCATCGGCGAGCACTGTCCAAGCATCCGCGCGCGCATCTTGAGTGGCCTCGAGTGGGCGGGCCTGCAGCTCGACGCCGCAGCCAACTCAAGCGCCAATGGCATTGCAGCCGACATCGCCGCGCCGTCAAGCCGCGCCGCCATCCAGGTGATTCGGGTCGATGAGGAGAGTGTCATCGCGCAGGAAGCGGCGACGTTGCTGCGCGCCCGCCATTGACGTACTGCCGTCACGGGTGGCGAGGAAACTAGGTTCGTGGTCCAACTGCACTCGAAGTAGCTGTCATGATGAAGAGCATCGTTGAGCCGGCCCGCTCGCTGGAGGTCATCTTGGAAACCGACGTGCTCGTGGTCGGTAGTGGCCCCGGAGGTCTTGCGGCGGCACTGGCGGCGGCACGCGCGGGCGCGCGCACCGCTCTCATCGATCGCAACGGCTGCTTCGGCGGCAATATCACGCAGGTCGGCGTCGAGGGCTTCGCCTGGTATCGCCATGAACACACCGTGGACAGCGAAGGCATCGGCATCGAATTTGAGCAGCGCGCGAAGGAGATGGGCGCGGCGATGCCCGAGCCGCAGTCGATCAGTCATGCACTGGATGCCGAGATGTTCAAATGGGTGGCCGACGTACTGGTCGAGGAGGCGGGGGTAAAGCCGCTGCTGCACCGGCTCGGCGTGGCGCCGATCATGGAGCACGGCAGCATCCGCGGAGTCATCACGGAGAGCAAGGCCGGGCGCGAGGCGATTCTTGCCCAGCGGGTCATTGATGCCACCGGCGATGCCGACATCGCCACGCGCGCCGGCGCGCCCGTCAACAAGACGCCGAAGGAGAAAATGATGTCGGTGTCGGTGATGTTCTCGATGTCCGGAGTCAACAAGCAGCGCTTCATCGAGGCGGTCAAGGCCGACCCGCAAACCTACGCCGACTGGGCGGGTAACAACGAATGGGATTACGAAACGACCGGCAAGGAGGACAAGCTGTTTTCACCCTTCCTGCGCAAGCCGTTCAAGAAGGCGCTGGATGCGGGCATCATCCCGCCGTACCTCAGCACGATTGCCGGCACTTGGGGCGGGGTGACGGACCAGGGCGACCTCACCTACCTCAATCTCGTGCACATCCCGCAGATCGACGGCACCGATCCCAATGATCTTGCGATCGGCGAGATGCGTGGGCGCCGCGAAGCCATCTACGCGGTCGAGGCGCTGCGCAAGTTCATGCCGGGTTGCGAAGCGGCCAAGCTGCGCAATTTCGGCATGACGCTCGGTGTGCGCGACACGCGCAAGATTGATGCGCTCTACAACCTCACCGCGCGCGACGTGCGCGAACAGGCGCGCTTCGCGGACGCGATCGGTATATTTCCCGAGTTCATCGACGGCTACGGCATCCTGATTCTGCCGACCACCGGACGCTACTGGCACGTGCCCTACCGAGCGCTCGTGCCCCAGGGGGTCGCAAATCTGCTGGTTGCCGGCCGCTGCATCGGCGGCGATCACATCTCGCACGCCTCCGCGCGCAACATGATGTGCTGCACCGTGAGCGGGCAGGGGGCGGGGGTCGCCGCGGCGATCTCGCTGCAGCGCGCCGAGCCGGTTGAGCGCGTGAACATCGGCGCTCTGCAGGCAGAGCTCGCCCGCCAGGGCGTGCGCTTCCGGTGAGCGCAGCGGCAGAGCGGGTGCAGAAGAAACGCATACCCTGGGGCGCCGGCTCACCAAGGCAGTGAATAGGTTTTCGTATTGCAGAAGCTCTTCATGGCTTCTAAAACTCCCTCTTTGTAGCCCAGGCCCGAGTCCTTGATGCCGCCGAACGGCGTCATCTCCAAGCGATAGCCCGGCACTTCGCGCACGTTCACGCTGCCCACGTGCAGCTCCTGCACGAAGCGCGTGATCAGATCGAGGCGGTTGGTGCACACGGATGAGGACAAGCCGTAGGCGGTTCCATTCACGATCCGAATCGCCTCATCCACGCTTGCGAAGCGAATGACGGGCGAAACCGGCCCGAAGGTCTCCTGCCGCACCAGCCGCATCTCTGGCCGCACCCGGTCGAGTACCGTCGGGGAGTAGAGCGCGCCGCGGCGCACATTGCCGATCAGCAGCCGCGCGCCCTCGGCTACCGCCTCGTTGACGACCGCCTCGAAATGCCGTGCCGCAGCCTCATCGATCACGGTGCCCATATCCATCGTCGGGTCGAAGGGATCGCCGTAGCGCACGGCGCGGGTCTTCTCGAGCAGAAGCTCGATGAAAGGCTCGGCGATGCGCTCCTGCACCAGGATGCGCTTGACGGCCGTGCAGCGCTGGCCCGAGTTCTTGTAGGAGCCGCTCGCCGCGAGGCTTGCCGCCTCCTCAAGATCCGCATCCTCGAGCACGATGATGGGATCGTTGCCGCCCAGCTCCAACACTTGGCGCTTGTAGACGGCTTTGGCGGCGATGTACTTGCCGACGGGTACCCCGCCGGTGAAGGTGACGAGGTCCACGTCGGCACTGGTGAGGAGCTCATCGGCGATCTCTGCCGGATCGCCGGTGAGCACCGAGAGCATCTCGGCGGGCAGGCCGGCCGCGTAGAGAATGTCGGCGAGCGCGAGCGCCGTGAGCGGCGTCTTCTCGCTCGGCTTCAGCACTACGCGGTTATTGGTCGCGACCGCCGGGGCCACCTTGTGGATCACCTGGTTCAGCGGATGGTTGAACGGCGTGATTGCGGTGATCGCGCCGAGCAGCGGCTCACGCAACGTGTACACCTTGCGGCGCTTGCCATGCGCGGTGAGATCGCAGGAGAACACCTCGCTGTCGTCGACCAGCGCGGCGTTGGCAGCGAACAGCAATACATCGGAAGCCCGCCCGACCTCATATTGCGAGTCCTTCAGGCACAGACCGGACTCAAGGGTGATGAGGCGCGCGAGCTCCTCGCGCTTGCGCTCGATGATGGCGCCCGCCTTCATGAGGATCTGGTAGCGCGCATGACGCGTGAGCGAGGAACGGAACGCGCGCGCAATCCGCAGCGCGCGCTTGACATCATCGACGCTCGCTTTGGGCACCGTGCCGACGAGTTCGCCGCTGTAGGGGTGACGCACCTCGATGACTCGTTCGCCCGCGACCTTTTCGCCTGCGATGCGCAACGTTTCGCGAATGACCTCGCGCTCGTTCGCCGGGATGGTTCTGGCGGACATCGTCTCTCCTACGCGGCGCGGCCAGCGAGGTTCAACCCGAGATCAAACGCATCGAAGTTGCGCCAGCGGTGCGACGGCTGAGGCCGCACACGGCGATTGACGATGAGCGGGACTTTCTGCTCGCTCGTGCCGCCGTGCGAGCGCAGCGGCGCATCCAGCCCCGACAAGTCGTGGCGCGCGCGCGTGGTGCCGATGACGGTGTCGCGCTGTGAGACGACGGCAAGATCCCCGATGCGGTCTGCGGGCAGCTCGAAGCGTGCGGCAGCCTCGGCGCGTGGCAGCACCGTCTCGATTCCAGGCAGCGCGGCGATTTTCTCGGCGAGCGCGCGGGCGGTGTCAGGCGGGCTTGCATAGACGAGAGCAAAGGAGCCGAGCGCGCCGTGGTGCACGACATACGGATCGGTGATTGGCAGGATGACCCGCGCCTGATTGGCGCCGAGCCAGGCATCGATGTGGTCCTGCAGGTAGATCACGTTGGGCTTGCCATCGGCGCCATGCTTGGCATTCATGCCGTGATCGGCGGTCAGCACGATCGTCGCCCCGAGTTTGTCGAGCTGCGCAAGGTTGCGGTCGATCATCGCGTAGAAGTCATTCGCGAGCGCCGTGCCGGGGGCGCTCTTGTGCTGAATGTAATCGGTCGTCGACAGGTACATGAGATCCGGGCGCTCGCTCTGCATGAGCTTTACGCCGGCGACGAACACGAATTCCGAGAGCGCCGCACTGTAAACCGAAGGCAGCGGCATGCCGACGCGCTCGAGCACGTTGGCGATGCCGTTCTCGGCGAGCGTTGCTTGATCGGCTTGCTCCGAGGAGAAACAAATGCCGCTCATGCCCTCACCGAGGAGCTTGCGCAGTTTGTCCTTCGCCGTGATCACGGCCACTTTCGCACCGGCGGCGGAAAACGCCGCCAGGATGGTCCCGACGCGCAGGTAGCGCGGATCGTTCATCATCACTTCGGCGCGCGCCTGCGCGTCGTAAAAGTAATTGCCGCAAATGCCGTGCACGGCGGGCGTAACCCCCGTGACTATGGACAGATTGTTGGGATTGGTGAAGCTCGGCATGACGCAGTCAGCGATGACACAGGTGCCTGCGCCTGCGAGCAGCCGTGCCAGATACGGCGCGCCTCCTGCCGCGACGGCGGCAGTGATGTACTCGAACTGACAGCCGTCTATGCAAACGATGACAACCGGATGGTCCATCCATTTGTAGTTGCGGCCGTTTACGGTGATGTCGGTTGGCAAGAACACTACTCCGATGGCAGCTGCGGCCTGTAGCGGTGATCGCGGGCTGTTGCGTGGTGGGCGGGCGGTGGCAACGGCAGCATCATCAGCCTAGCGCTGCAGTTAAGAAAGATAGCATTGTTGTGAGCCGCAAAAATCTGTCGCCGGAAAAGCAAAGCGTCCACACTGAAATATAATGTAGTTTAAGAATACATTATAAGTATATGATATTTAATACGTCTCTGGCGCGAAGCGGACACCAGCTATGCCGGCACGGGACAAAGGTATGGCGGCCGGCGCCGTGTGTCAGGCGTCGACTGCATCTCGCGCCGATACGTCGCGCACCCCCATTTCGCGCAGGCTCTCGGCGATGGCCTTGACGGCTTGGCGCAAATGGGCGGCGCTGATCGCACCGATGCAGCCCACCCGGAACGTTTCCACGGCCGTCAACTTGCCCGGATAGAGGATGAATCCGCGCTCGCGCACCCGGCGATAGAACTCGCCGAACGTGTACGCCGGATCCGCTGGGGCGTGGAACGTGACGATGATGGGTGCCTGCACGGCATCCGGCAGAAAAGTCTTGAATCCCAGTGCGCGCATGCCGGAGATGAGCGCGGCGCTATTCTCGCAGTAACGTGCCAGCCGAGCGGGCTGGCCCCCCTGCATCTGGAATTGATCGATGGCGGCGCGCAAGGCGGCCATCACGTGGGTCGGCGGTGTGAAGCGCCACTGCCCGGTGCTCTGCATGTAGCGCCACTGGTCGAGAAGATCCAGGGCGAGCGAACTTGTGTTGCCGGCAGAGCCCTCCAGCGCCGCGCGGCGCGTGATCACGAACCCCATGCCGGGCACGCCCTCAAGGCACTTGCCGGACGCGGCGATCAGCGCATCGAAGCGAATGGCTCGCGCGTCGATGGGGATCGCACCGTAGGAACTCATCGCATCGACGATCAGACCTCGCCCGTGCTTCGCCACAGTGTTGGCAATCTCTACGAGCGGATTCAGGATCCCGGTACTGGTCTCGCAATGCACTTGCGCGACGTGCGTGATCGCTGCATCGGCAGCCAAAGCGGCGTCAATGCGCGCAGGGTCTGCCGGGTCTTGCTCGCCGTACGCCAGCACGACGGCCTCACGACCCAGGTAGCCGAGCATGCGCACGATGCGCTTGCAGTAGCTGCCATTATCCGGCACGAGGACTTTTGCGCTCTTGGGCACGAGCGTGCCGAGCGCCGCTTCGACGGCAAACGTCCCGCTGCCCTGCAGCGGCACACAGACATGGTCGTCCTGGCCATTGACCAGATCGACCAGGTCGCGGCACACCGAGGCGGTGAGGGCGTTGAACGCGCCGTCCCACGATCCCCAGTCGCAAAGCATCGCAGCCTTGGTGTCCGCTGAGGTCGTCAGAGGACCCGGGGTGAGAAGAATAGGCTCAGTCATGGCAAGTGCGCCCGTGATGCTATGTCAGTTGCAAAGTTCATTGACCACTTCCTCGCCGATCGCAAAACCGGTCGATGCGCCCACACCGCTCGTGACCACCACCAGGCGCACCTGCGGCGACGGCATGTCGATCAGTACCGCCCGATCGCGTGCCACCGCATACGTGCCCATCCAGCGCTGCCGCACGGCGGGCGGGGGCTCCCCGCTCACCGCCTGGTATTCAGCAAGGATCAGTTGGTAAGCCCCTTCATCGGCAAACGGTTCAGTGGCGCTATCGTAGTGATGACTGTCGCCGACGACTAGGCTCCCGTCGGAGCCTTGGGCGACGATCAGGTGAATGCCCTGCTGCAGGTACTGCGGTTGCTCTGACTCGAGCCGCCGGCGCAACGCGCTCGCCGCGGGCAGGCTCGCAAAGCCGCCATAGCGCAGCAGACTCAGGTCCGACATCAGCGTCCCGGGCAATACGAAGCCTGGGCTTTCCAAGCGCAGCATCTGCAGCCTGCAGCGTTCCACCCGCGCGGCGGCCAGGCGCTCCGGGAACAAGCTCACGAGGTCATCGCCCGGACACACGACCGCTGCGGCAGCGAACCTCGGGCCGCGCGACGTCTCAAGCCTGGGCGGGGTCACCGTAAGCACTGCGGTCTGCCAGCAAAACGTCACCCCATACTCGTGGGTGAGCCAAGCCGCTAGAGCCGGGATCGCATCGCGCGATTCGACCCGCAGCTCATGCGGACTCCACAGCACGGCTTGCAGAGCCGACGTGCGCAACTGTGGGCAGCGCTGCCGCGCGGCCGACGGCGTCAGCAGCTCACAGCCCTCCGCCATGTCCGAATGCATGAAGCTCTCGAGCACGGCTGCGGATTCTGCACGACGGGCGGCGAGCCACAGTCCCTGACTGATGATCGGGATTCCGGACGCCTGGGCCACCTCGCACCACACCTGCCGCGAGCGGCGCGCGCGCTCCCAGGTGGCATCGCGCTCCTGACCGGTTATCGTGATGAGACCAAAATTGCGCACCGAGGCGCCGCTGGCACGCACGCTGCGCTCGATGACGAGCACCTTCATTCCACGCTTTGCAGCTGCGAGAGCGCACGACAGTCCGATGATGCCGGCGCCCACGACTGCGAGGTCGAACCTACTTGCGGAGGTACTCACGCGATTAGCAGTATTGCGCAGTGCACGGGAAGACCGTTGTCAGCGCCGAGGTATAGTCTGATCGATCTGCATTTCGGAGGCGAGGTGGGGCGGGTGTGAAGCCGGGACGAAACGATCCATGTCCTTGCGGCAGCGGCCGAAAGTACAAGAAGTGCTGTGGGCAGGATCTGTCTGCCATGGCCGCCGCGCAATCCTTGCCTAGCCGCGGCGACTTGGTCGCGCGCGATTACCCTGCGCAGGCGCAACTGCCCTTGCCCGCAGAAATGCGCCAGCTCAGCGCCTTTTTCAATGGCGCGCAGTATGCGCAAGCGGAAAGCAGCGCGCGCGCACTGTTGGACCGCCAGCCGAATGACGGTGTGATCTGGAAGGCATTGGGGATTTGCCTGCTGATGCAGGGGAAAGATGCTTTGCAAGTGTTGCAGCAGGCGACGCAACTCATGCCCGCTGATGCTGAGGCGCATCGCGCCTTGGGAAATGCGCGGCAAGACCAAGGGCAGCTCACTGCCGCAGTGGCAAGCTACCAGCGCGCCCTCAAGATCAAGCCCGATTTCGCTGAGGCGTACGATGACCTAGGCACTGCACTGCGCGCGCTCGGGCAGCGCGATGAGGCGGTGGCGAGTTACCGGCGCGCTCTTCAGATCAATCCCAACTTCGCCGAAGCGCACGGGAACTTGGGCAACGCACTGCGCGAACTCGGGCAGCTCGATGCGGCCATCGCAAGCTACCGCTGCGCGCTCGCAAACAAGCCCGAATTGGCCGAGGCGCATAATAATTTGGGCAACGCATTGCGCGAACTCGGGCGGCTCGATGCGGCCATCGCAAGTTACCGCCAAGCGCTTCAAATCAAGCCCAACTATGCCGAGGCGCACGCTAACTTGGGCAAAGCACTGCGCGAACTCGGGCAGCTCGATGCGGCCGTCGCAAGCTATCGCCGCGCGCTTGAAATAAGGCGCGATTATGCCGAGGCGCACTGCAATTTGGGTCACGTGCTCATCGAGCTCGGGCAACTCGATGAGGCGGCGGCAAGCTATCAGCGAGCGCTGGCTCTCAAATCCGATTACGCTGAAGCGTACGCAAGCCTCGGCATCCTGCTGCGGCAACGCGGTCGCCACGATGAAGCGGAGGCTCATTGCCGCAGAGCCCTGGAGATCGATCCGAAATCGGCCGCGGCGTTTATCGTTCTCGCCGAACTTCATACTGACCGCGGCCAATTTGCCCAGGCGGAAGAGCTTTTCAAGCGTGCCATCGCGATTGCGCCCAAATCCCCCGAAGCCTGGGCTGGGAGCTGCCGCTGCCGCAAGATGACCGGCAATGATGCGTCCTGGCTCGCGGCCGTGGAGGCAATCGCGAGCCAGCATCTGCGGCCTCACCAGGAGATTAACCTGCGCTACGCGCTCGGCAAATACTTCGACGACGTGCAAGATTTCGAGCGGGCATTTTGCAGTTATCAGCGCGCCAGCGAACTGAGCAAACACTACAGAGGCACGTACGACCGACAACGCCAGGAGCAGCTTATCAATCGAATCATCCAGCACTTTGATCACGCATGGCTGGAGCGGAGCCGGGGCGGCGCGCTCGCCTCGGCGCGTCCGGTATTGATCGTCGGGATGCCCCGCTCAGGCACCTCGCTCGTCGAGCAAATCCTGGCCTCGCACCCGGACGTGTTTGGTGCCGGTGAACTGACGTTCTGGGATGCCGCGGCGGCTCAATACGAAGCCGCTTTCTTCAGCGGCGCGAGCGGCGCGACTACACTGGGGAAGTTGGGCGCCGACTATCTGCAGCTATTGCAGGGCGCATCAAGTGACGCGCTGCGGGTGGTCGACAAGATGCCCGCGAATTTCCTCTTTCTCGGGCTGATCCATGCAGCGCTGCCAAATGCCCGCATCATTCACATGCGGCGCAACCCGGTCGATACCTGTCTTTCGGCCTACTTCCAATATTTTGCGACTGCCTATCCGTACGCCAACGATCTGGAGGATCTGGCGCATTACTACCGCCAATATTTTCGTCTCATGCGGCACTGGCACGCGGTTCTGCCGCAAAGGGCGATTCTGGATATGCCGTACGAGGGCCTCATCGATGCTCAGGAGTTTTGGAGCCGCAAGATGCTGGAATTTATCGGCTTGCCTTGGGACTCTCATTGCCTGAATTTCCACCAGAGCGAGCGCACCGTGGTTACCACGAGCCGATGGCAGGTGCGCCAACCCATCACCCAATCATCGAGCGGGCGCTGGCACAATTACGAGAAATTTATCGGACCGCTGCGAAGCCTGATGGAATTGGCACCGCACGGCTGAGCACGGGGCGGCAGATGAGCCGTTTGGCGTGCGCGCGCTTAGGGCTGCAGCCGTAAACCCGGAGTGGGCGCGCACGGCGTGCCAAGTTGGCACAACCTTGCGGCAGAGCCCCCTAGCTACGGTAACTCACGAGCGCATCGCCCAGTGCATCCTTGAGCGGACCCAGCCAGCGTTCGTAGTGCTTCCACTGGTCGAGTCCTTCGCGGAATATGGGCTGGCGCACCTGCTCCGAGCTTGCGGTGCGTATGCTGCGCTCAGTCTTGTAGAACTCAACGCACGCGGGCTCGAATCCAAGCCCGCAGAACTCGAGGATGCGTCGCACGTTGCCTTCGAGGTCAGCGACGATGTCCTCGTGCACGATGCGCAATATGCGTCCGGGAAGCACCTGCTCCCAGTGGCGCATCAACTCGAGGTAGGTGCGGTAGTAGCGGGCGATATCCTCAATGCTGTAGGTAAACTCCTGGCCGTTTGCAAACAGCTGCTTGAGATTACCGAAGCAGCACGCCATCGGTTCGCGGCGCGTATCGATGATCTTGGCGTTGGGGAGAATCAGGTGGATGAGGCCGAGATGGCGGAAGTTGTTCGGCATCTTGTCGATGAAGTGCGGCTTGTCGGTGCGGAAGACGCGCGTATCGCGCAGGTATTTATTCCCGAGCCGTAGCAAGTCGGCGGCCGTCAGCTCCTCGAGCACGCCCGGGTAGCGCGGGTTGTCCAAATCAGGATCGCGCCCCTGCAGCTCGAGCACCATGCGCGGAATCTCCGCCAGCTCCTGCGTGCCCTCCACCTGCGAATGCGAGGCGAGAATCTGGTCAACGAGCGTTGATCCGGAGCGGGGCAGGCCGACGATGAAAATCGGCTCCGCACTGTTGGCGCCGCCGCCCGCGCGCTGCGCGAAGAACTCGCGCGTGCACACTTCGATCTGCTTGCGCGTATTGAGCTCGATGGTCTCGGGGCGATAGCGGCTTTCGGACTTCTTCAGAGCATTGCCGCGCTCGTAGTAGCGCAAGGACTCCGGATACTCGCCGCGATCCTCAAAGGCCTTGCCGAGCGCGAAGCACAGATGATAGCGATCCACGAGTTGAGTGCTCGAGGCGGCTTCCTCGCTGCGCATGCGCGCGATCTCATCGTCCGTGAAACGGTAGGTCTTGAGATTGGCAAGACTCCAGTAGGCATCGCCGTAATTCGCACGGGCGGCCGCGGAGGCGCGGTAGGCCTCGATGGCCTCCTGTTGGCGACCGAGCGTCTTTAGGCAATGAGCGACCGAGAGGTGCAGATCGGGCGCCTGTGGGGTGTCGATGAGGAATTCCCGGTAGAGCGGCAGCGCCCGCGCATGTTCGCCGAGGCCTACGCAGGCGTTCGCGTAGAGCATCCGATACTGTCGGTTCTGGGGCTCGAGCTGCAGAAGCTTCTCGAGCTCCTCGCGCGCCCGCTGGTACTTATGCCGAGCGACCAGTACGAGGGCGTAGTCGTGGCGGGCCGCGCGGTATTCGGGTGCAAGTTCCAGGACGCTCTCGAGCAGCAGCTCCGCATCGTCGAACACCTCGCGCTTGAAGCCAATCCGTGCAAGCAAGCGCATGGCCTCGATGTCGTTGCCATGCTCGAGGAGGTACGCCCGAATGATGTTCTCCGCCGGAGTGAGCAGGCCCTCGGAAAACAAACCCGTCGCTTGAACGACCTCGGGCGGCAAGCGCTTGAGCGTGGCGACGTGCGCGGCGGCCTTGCCGGCGTTGTCAGCCTGCCCCGTCATGCGGTAGAGACGCTCGAGCATGCTCCAGCTCGCCGGCAGTGCGACATTGATATTCACCGCCTGCAGAAACGCGTCGATCGCCCGCGGCGCATCCCGCATCACGACGTAGCAATGGCCGCGCTCCTGGTACAGGCGGCTGAACGCCGGATGATGGCGCTCGAGCCGCGCGAGCGTGGCGAGCGCTTCAGGGATCCTGTTCAGTTGTCGCTGACTGACCGCAATCAGATAGAGCACATCGCGGTTCTCCGGCACCTCGAGCGCCAGCGCCTCGGCCGCCTGCAGGCTCTGTGTAAACTCGCGGCTTTTGAGGAGCGCGCGTATTCGCTGAACTTCCAGCTCAATCGGCGATGCGGTCGGATTGATGGCGGTCGCGTCCATTGGCGGTGCGGGAAAAAAGGGCGGGCATCGCTGCCCGCCCTGGATTCTAAAGCAGCCGCCGCAAAGGCGGCTGCGGATGCTCACTCGCCTGAGGGTTAGAACTTGAAATCGATCTTGACGCCCAGCACCCGCGGACGCAGCGGCACCTCCGCTTTGATGAACTGCGCCGAAGAGGTGAACAGGCTCGCATCGGAATTGGACAGGTTGTCTCCGTAGAGCTGTACGGTCCAGTTGTCCTTGGTCGCGCCGAGCGATGCATCGTAGGTCGTGTAGCCGGGTTGATCGTAGCGCAGGAAGGTCGTCTCGGGGATGGGTTCCGTGCTGCCGGCCGTGTAGGTCGCCGGTTGGCTGGACATGTCGCCCACGTGATTGGCGCCCACCATGGCCCACGCCTTGTAGGAGTTGAATTCCCAGTCGTAGCGCAGCCGCACGTTAAATTCAACGGCCGGCGAGAATGCCGGACGCGTGCCCTCCGCGCCGAACGGGTTCACGAGCGGCTCGACCCCGATGCCCTTCTGGAATGACTCGGTGATGCACTGGCCGTAGGTGGGGGAGCCCGCCAAGGCCGGGTTCGTGACTGTCAAACAGGGCGAATTGGTCTGCGAGTCGCTGTTCCAGGAACTGGATCCGTAGAGCGTGAGGTGGTCAGTGACTCTTGCCACGAGCTGCAGCTCCGCGCCCTTGATCGTGAAATCCGGACCATTGACCGCGAAGGTCGTATTGCCGAGCACCGGAGGGTTATAAAACTCCATCTGCACGTTGTTCCAGTTCATGTAATACAACGAGCCGTTGAGCAGGATCCGATGGTCCAGGAATTCGGCCTTCCAGCCGAACTCGTTATTGATCAGCTCATCGGGCGCGTAGCCTTGCGGCTTGTCGTACTGCTTGACGCCGCCATCCGAGATTGGGGCCTCAAGCCCGCGCGTGCGATTGAAGCCGCCGGGACGAAAACCCTGCGACCAGGTGTAATACACCATCACGTCAGGAGTGATGTGCCAGGTGAGGTTCGCACGGCTTCTGAAGCCGCTATACGTCGAGTTCAGATCCTCCGCGTTGATGTTGTGGTCGTCGGCGGTGCAGCCGTTGGGGATATTTACGCAGCCCGTGCTGGTGCCGTACTGGGATCCGGTCTCAAACTCCGAGTAGTGGTACCAGCGAGTGCCGACGGTTGCCGTGAGCACCTTCGGGATCAGGTCATAGTCGACCGAGGCGAACACCGCGGTCTGCTTGTAGCCGCGCTGCGCGTCCTCGCCAAATGCCGTGTTGTCGTTGCGTATCGAGGGGTCCGTGGCGGTCGAGCCGGGCGGCGGCACGACGTTGGAGACGCACGGCGGCCCACCGGCGAGCGCGATTTTGAGATTCGTGGGTGTGCAGGAGGGCACCGTCTTGTAGAGAAAGTTCATCACGTCTGCGATCTCGAAGTCTTCCCAGTAGACGCCGACGATGCCGCGCGTGCGCCAGTCATCCGGCGTGCTGAGGCGAAACTCATGGCTCTGATGGGTGTTGCGCACCGTGTCGTGCCAGGAGGTGATGGGCGAGTAGCACACCGGCGCCGTTCCGGATCCGAGTGCGCCGTTACCGGCAGCCCCGCCCGTGCACGAGTAGTAGTAGCCGCCGTTGCTGCGTGCGTAGTTGGTGTAGTCGTTCGTCTGATCGATATTGCGGATGAGATAAGCGCCGGTGTAGACGGCTTTCAATGGACCGATCTTGCCGTTGATCGTCCAGGCGGTGTTCTCGAACCTGTCCTTGTCCCAGGCGGGAGAAAAGGAGTTGTCCTGCCAGGGCCCCAGCGGCTGACCCTCCGAACCGGTCGGAAATTGGGTGAACTCGCCGTCCGCCTCCATGTCCTGGTAGCTCTGCGCGACGAGCACGTTCCAGTCATCGTTGATCTGATAAAGAGCCGAGAGGCGAAAGCCGCCGTATTCGACCGGATTCGAAGCGTACTCCGCCAGGTCGTAGTTGTTGGCGGTCTGGCTGTTGGGCGGAACGCAGCCGCCGTTTAACGGGTTTGCTTTCAGGCCGTTCGGGCACACGCCGCCCACGGCAAGACTACTGAAGTAGTGATTGCCCGGGTCGGTATTCTGCCGCGTGAACGTGCTCGGCACGTTGTCGATGTAACCGCCGCGACGGTCGTCATAGACCACGGCGCGGATCGCCAAGGTATCCGCGATGAGCGGCAGGTTGAGGGTCGCATTGAGGGACTTGTTCGGGTCGCCGCCGGCGGTGACGCCGTAGCTCGCCTCGACGTTGCCTTCCGTCACGTTGAGTTTCGGCTTGTTGGTGATGTAGCGCACCGCGCCCGCCTCGGCGCCGCCTCCGAAGAGCGTGCCCTGCGGGCCCTCCAGCACTTCCACCCGCTCCATGTCCACGTAGTAGACATCCAGATTACGTGACGGGAACGTCACGGACTGGTCATCCAGATACGTTGCAACGTTCGGGAACGGCGCGATGGTCGCGCTCGACTGGTTGCCGGCAAAGCCGGCGCTGAGCCCGCGCATGAAGATGTTGCCCGAACCGGGCCCGTTCGTGCCAAAGGTCACGTTGGGCAGGAACTTCAGTACATCCTCGATCGTCGAGACGTTGAGCTCGGCGAGCTGCGCGCCGGTGAGCGCCTGAATGGTGATGGGAACGTCCTGGATCGACTGGTTACGGCGCTGCGCGGTCACGACGACCTCTTCAACTCCGGTAGCCGCTGCCGCCGCCGAGGTATCCGCGTCAGCCGCGTAGCTAGCACCGCTGTGTGCGCCCAGCGCGGCCACGACCGCGCACGTGATCTTGTGATTGAGCTTCAAGAAATTCTCCCCGTACAAACGCACCCGCGTCTGTAATCCCGTTATTGTTGCGTTTCGACCCCGCTCGCGAGTTGCATTCTTAGTCCACGCCCGTAACTTGCACGAGCCCACCGCACGAGTTGCGGCAGGACGCCCCCCTCATTGCCATCATTCTGCAATACGGCTTATAAAAATATTAGGAGCCGCAGATTGCAGAAAAATGACACGCCGGCTTCGGAGAGCCGAGCCCCGATGGACGATTCTGCCCGTTCGAGGTCAAGCCGCCAAGATGGCGCCGCAAACTTCCTCGCGGCGAGCGCCGCCCTCGAGCGCAGCAGGCGCGCTGCTCGATCATCGCTTGGACCCCCTGTGCCCGTTTTTCGCGCGCGCCATGTGCGCCTCGCCTCACCGCGGCTATGATTTGTCCGGCAGGCTTGCGCATCGGGCGGTAACTGAAGTGTTGCTTTTGCGTCCCCGTAGCTCAGCTGGATAGAGCACCGCCCTCCTAAGGCGGGGGTCGCCCGTTCAAATCGGGCCGGGGACGCCATTAAAACCAAGTGCTTATCGTGCGCCGCTGCCAAGGGCCGGACGCTGGCGCAGCTAGACGAGGAGCTTCCCCGCGGCAATATAAATTCAAGCTGCCAGCGCTTCGGGGAGCACCCTTCCCGCACTGCCGCATGGTGTTTCGGACGCCGCTGGATGGCACACCGAAGATCACAGCGACCGTGTTCAGCGCACCAAAGCGGTGGCGCTTAAGTGCCCGCGCCATCGATGCGCCCGGCCCGGATCGCGCACCCTGAGCTCGTTCGCAGCGCTCCGGCGCGGCTCGCACACCCGAGCGCGTCATCCGGGACACAGCTAACGTAAGCGAGCCGCGCAGTGTGATGCGGCTCACACACTTACACTCAAGATCCCACCTGACGCGCCGTTAAAATACAGTGGTTTTCTGCGATCAAGAACGGACAAGGAATTCGATGGCGCGGCAGTCGCACGAGAGCCCTTTCACGCCCAAGACCGATGAGCGCCGCGCCTGCCCCGACCGGCGCAGCAGCACGTTGCGCGCGCTCTTCTACGGCAGTTTCTCGCCGCGGCGCCGCGATACGCGACGTAACGCCGATGATCGTTACGTGTCGGTCGATTGGCACCAGTCGCGCTGGCTTGCGGTCGCGATGCTCATCCTCATCCTCTCGTGCGCGGATGCCTTTTTCACCCTGACGTTGCTCGCCAACGGCGCCTACGAGGCCAACCCCGTCATGGCGAGGCTGCTGGACGGTTCGGGGCGCTGGTTTGCATTTGCCAAAATCGGCCTCACCTCAGGTGGAGTGCTGCTGCTTACCGTGTTTGCGCGCACGCGCGCCTTCGGCCGCATCCGGGTCGGGGCGGTGCTTTATGCCGTACTCTTCACCTACGCAACGCTGGTCGCGTATGAGTATTGGCTGTGCGATCATCACCTGTTCGGGCCATGACTCTTGAATACACACCTCTTTATGGCGGAAACGCCGATTACCTGGACACGCTCTACGAGCAATATCGGCGTGATCCAGCGAGCGTCCCCGCAAACTGGCGCGCGCTCTTCGACGGCTTCCCAGCGCCGCTCCCCAAGGCTCCCAGCGCACCCGTAACCTCTGGCGCAACGCTTGCGGGCGCCGATGCCGACGCGAGCGCCAAGCAAGCTGCGGTCGCGCGTCTCGTTCAGATCTGGATCAATCGCGGCCACCTGCTTGCGAAAGTGGACCCGCTGGGGCTCGTGCACCGACCGCGGCCCCGCGTGCTCGACCTTGACTATTTCGGGTTGGAGCCGAGCGATCTTGATCACGTATTCGTGACCGGCAGCCGCACCGCGGCCATACCAAGACAGATGCGGCTGCGCGATATCCTGACGCAGCTCGAACAGATCTACTCCGGCACCATCGGTGCCGAGTTTGCGCATGTGTCGGATTCGCAGGAGCGGCTGTGGCTGCAGGATGAGTTCCAGGCGGGGCGCGTCGCGCATGCGTTCAGCAATGCCGAGCGGCGTGAGCTGCTATGGCAGCTGACGATGGCGGAGGGGCTTGAGCGCTACCTGCATACGAAATACGTCGGCCAGAAGCGCTTCTCGCTGGAGGGCGCCGACGCTTTCATTGCGTTGCTGGACGATCTCATTCAGCACTGCGGGACCGCGGGCGTTGAGGAGGTCGTGATCGGCATGGCGCATCGCGGCCGCCTGAATGTGCTCGTGAATCTGCTCGGCAAGTCCCCGTCGGTCATGTTCTCGGAATTCGAGGGCAGCTCGGAGACCGCCCCCGCGCGCGGCTCGGGCGATGTCAAGTACCACAAGGGCTTCTCGGCGGATCTGCGCACGCCCGCCGGTAATGTGCACGTGGTGCTCGCGTTCAACCCCTCGCACCTCGAGGTGGTGGATGCGGTCGTGGAGGGTTCGGTGCGCGCGCGCCAGGAGCGCCGCGGTGATGCGCGCGGCGAGCGCGTTGTGCCGGTGCTGGTGCACGGCGATGCGGCCTTCGCAGGCCAGGGCGTCGTGATGGAGACGCTGCAACTTTCGCAGGCGCGCGGCTTCTACACCGGTGGCACGATTCACGTCGTCATCAACAACCAGGTCGGCTTCACCACTTCCGAGCCGCGCGATGCGCGCTCGACCATCTACTGCAGCGACGTCGCCAAGATGCTCGAAGCGCCGATCTTTCACGTCAACGCGGACGATCCAGAGGCGGTCGTGTTCGTGGCGCGCCTGGCGCTGAAGTATCGGGTGCGCTTTCATAAGGATGTGGTCATCGACCTCGTGTGCTACCGCCGCCACGGGCACAACGAGGCGGACGAACCCGCGGCCACGCAGCCGCTGATGTACCGCACGATCCGCGAGCATCCGACCGTGCGCCAGCTGTATGCGCAGCGGCTTCTCAAAGAGGGCGTGGTGAGCGAGAGCGATGCCGCCGCGATGGTGGACCAATACCGCCAGGGGCTCGATGCGGGTCGTCCGCAGGCGCGCGCCTCATTGGGAATGATCGGCAATAAATACACGGTCGACTGGAGTGCCTATTCCCAGGTCGACTGGAGCGAGCGCGCGCAAACCGCGCTGCAGGCGCGACGGCTGCGGGCGCTCGGCCAGCGCATCGTGACCGTTCCGGAAGGATTCACATTGCACCCGCGCGTCGCTGCGGTGATGAAAAACCGCGCCCGCATGCTCGCGGGTGAGCTGCCGTTTGACTGGGGATGCGCGGAAACGCTCGCCTACGCCGCGCTCCTCGAGGACGGGTTCGCCGTGCGTCTCACCGGCCAGGACAGCGCGCGCGGCACCTTTTTCCACCGGCACGCCGTGCTGCACGATCAGAACAGCGATCGCACCTACATGCCCCTGCAGCACGTGGCCGAGCGCCAGCCGCGCTTCGAGGTCATCGATTCGGTGCTGTCGGAAGAGGCGGTCATGGGTTTCGAATACGGCTATTCGACCACCGAGCCGAACGCGCTCGTGATCTGGGAAGGCCAGTTCGGCGACTTTGCGAACGGCGCGCAGGTCATCATCGATCAGTTCATCAGCTCCGGCGAAGCCAAATGGGGCCGCATCTGCGGCCTGACGCTGTTTCTGCCGCACGGCTACGAGGGGCAGGGTCCGGAGCATTCCTCGGCGCGTCTGGAGCGTTTCCTGCAGCTCTGCGCGGAGCTCAACATGCAGGTGTGCGTGCCTTCGACGCCCGCGCAGATGTTTCATGTGCTGCGGCGGCAGATGCTGCGACACTTCAGAAAGCCGCTCATTCTGATGACGCCGAAGAGCCTGCTGCGGCACGAGCTGTCGGTGTCGCCGCTGACGCAATTCACGCGCGGCGGCTTTGCCACGGTGATCGGCGAGATCGACGATATTGCCCCCGAGCCGGTACGCCGCATCGTGTTCTGCGCCGGCAAGGTCTATTTTGATCTGCTGAAGGCGCGGCGCAAGGAAAGCCTGCAGGAGGTCGCGCTGGTGCGCATCGAGCAGCTGTATCCGTTTCCGGGCGAGGAGTACGCGGCGGTGCTGCGCCGTTACCCGAACGCGCGCGAGATCGTATGGTGCCAGGAGGAGCCGCAGAATCAGGGCGCGTGGTATCAGATCCGCCATCGCCTGCAGGAGTTTGCCGGCCCGCGCCGCGAAGTACTGTATGCGGGCCGCGGCTCGGCCGCCGCGCCGGCTACCGGGCTCATCAAAGTGCACGAAGCCGAGCAGCAGGGCATCGTGCAGGCCGCGCTGCACGCGAGCGCTGCCGATACCGCAGCGCCCGAAGCGGCTAGCGTGGCGCCCGCCCCAGTCGCGCCAGCGGCTGCAATCAGGAAGAGCTCATGACGACCGAGATCCGCGTGCCGCAGCTGCCCGAGTCGGTTGCCGATGCGGTGCTCGTCAAGTGGCACAAGCAGCCCGGAGATGCCATTCGCCGCGATGAGAACCTGGCGGATCTGGAAACCGACAAAGTGGTGCTGGAAGTGCCAGCGCCCATGAATGGCGTCATGGGACGAGCTCGCCGCGGCTGCCGGCAGTACGGTGACGAGCGGTCAGCTGCTGGCGACGCTCGAGGAGGCTGCGGCAGGCGCAGCGCCCCGCGGCACCACAAGAGCTGCCCCAGGCACCCGCCGCGGCGCTCGCGCCATCAAGCGGCGCCGCCAAGTCAGACGACAATCGGCTGAGTCCTTCGGTGCGGCGCCTCGTCGAGGAGAACCGCCTTGATCCCGCGGCGATCGCGGGCTCAGGGCGTGATGGGCGCGTGACGAAATCGGACGTCGTGGAGTTTCTCGATAAGAGACAGAGCGCCACTGCGGCAGCGGCCGCTCCTGAGCCCGCAGCGCAGCAGCGCAAGCGCGGTAGCGCGCGTGGCGCCAGCGAAGCCAGCCGCCGCCGAGCGCGCAACGGCCCGCGGGGCGCGCGCCGAGCAGCGCGTCGCCATGACGCGGCTGCGGCAGCGCATCGCCGCGCGCATGGTCGAGGCGCAGTCGACGCAGGCGCTGCTCACCTCCTTCAACGAAGTGGATCTTACGGCGGTGCAGGAGCTGCGCGCGCGCTACAAGGACAGCTTCGAGAAGACGCATGCGCGTCAAGCTCGGCTTCATGTCGTTCTTCGTCAAGGCGTCGATCGAGGCGCTGAAGCGCTTCCCCATCGTGAACGCCTCCGTCGACTGGCAACGAGATCATCTATCACGAGTACTACGACATCGGCGTCGCGGTCTCGACCGAGCGCGGGCTCATGGTGCCCATCGTGCGCGATGCCGATGCCAAGAGCTTCGCCGCGATCGAGCGCGAGATCGCAGGCTACGCCGCGCGCGCCCGCGAGGGCACGATTGGCATCGAGGATCTCACCGGCGGCACCTTCACGTTGACTAACGGCGGCGTGTTCGGCTCGCTCATGTCGACGCCGATCGTAAATGCGCCGCAGAGCGCCATTCTCGGTATGCACAAGATTCAGGAGCGGCCGATGGTGGTCGGCGGTGCAGATTCTCGCGCGGCCTATGATGTATCTGGCGCTGACCTATGATCATCGCATCATCGATGGGCGCGAGGCGGTGCAGTTTCTCGTCGCGGTCAAGGATTGCCTCGAGGATCCTGGCCGCATGCTGTTGCAGATCTAACTGGAAGAACAAGTCTAAGCGGAACAATTTATGTCCGACTCATTTGACGTCGTCGTAATCGGCGGCGGCCCGGCCGGCTATCCGGCAGCGATCCGCGCCGCGCAGAACAAGCTCAGCGTCGCCTGCATCGATGAGTGGAAAAACCCCGAAGGCAACCCGGTCTTTGGCGGCACGTGCCTCAATGTCGGCTGCATCCCGTCGAAGGCGCTGCTGGAATCCTCCGAGCTCTATCATCGGCTGCGCGAGGAGTTCGCGGTGCACGGCATACGCACCAGCGGTGCAAGTTTTGATGTGGCGCAGATGCAGAAGCGCAAGAGCGGCATCGTCAAGACGAGCACGCAGGGCATCCTCGCGCTCTTCAAGGCGAGCCGGCGTCACGCCGCTGCTGGGTCACGGGCAAGCTGCTGCCTGGCAAGCGCGTGGAGTTCACGGCCCACGACGGCAGCAAGCGCGAGCTCACCGCGAAGCACGTCGTGCTCGCCTCGGGGTCCGTGCCGATGCGAGTTGCCCTCGGCGCCGTTTGACGGTAAGTACATCCTCGATTCCTGCGGCGCATTGGATCTTGAGGCGGTGCCGAAGCGTCTCGGGGTCATCGGCGCCGGCATTATTGGCCTTGAGCTCGGCAGCGTCTGGCGGCGCCTCGGCAGTGAGCTCGTGGTGCTCGAGGCGTTGCCGGATTTTCTGCCCACGGTCGATCAGCAGGTCGCCAAGGAGGCGCTGCGACAGTTCAAGAAGCAGGGATTTGATATCCGCCTGGGTGCCAAAGTGACCGGCGCAAAGGTTGCGAACGACAGCGTCGAAGTGACCTACCGCGACGCGAAGGAAGAACACTCTTTGACCCTCGACAAGCTCATCGTGGCGATCGGGCGGCGGCCCTTTACGCGCGATCTGCTCGCGCCGGGAACCGGCGTCGCGCTCGATGAGCGCGGCTTCATCAAGGTTGACCACGAGTGCCGCACCGGCGTCGAAGGGGTCTGGGCGGTGGGCGACTGCGTGCGCGGGCCGATGCTCGCCCACAAAGGCAAGGAGGAGGGCGTTACGGTCGGCGGATCTCATCGCCGGCCATTTTGGCGAGGTCAACTACAAGACTATCCCCTCGGTCATCTACACCGCTCCGGAGATCGCCTGGGTCGGTGAGACCGAGGAGCAGGTGAAGGCGAGCGGCCGCAGCTACAAGGTCGGAGTTTTTCCGTTCCTCGCCAGCGGCCGGGCGCGCGCGATGGAGCAGACGGCAGGCTTTGTGAAACTGATCGCGGCCCAGAGCGACGATGAGATCCTCGGCGTGCACATCATCGGTCCGCTTGCGGGCGAGCTCATCGCCGAAGCGGTGCTCGCGATGGAGTATTCGGCGAGCAGTGAGGACCTGCAGCGCACGATGCACGCGCACCCGACCCTGTCCGAGGCTCTGCACGAGGCGGCGCTTGCCGCCGACAAGCGCGCCATCGATTTTATGAATCGCTAGGGGCGCGCGGAGGAGCGGACGGCTGCCCCGCTGTCGCTCTCGGCTGTCCATTCGACCCGCAACACGCGCTCGGGCTTGAGCGCGCGCATGCGCGCAAGACTGGCGCAGTCGCCGCGATGGATGGTGACGCCGCGCAGCAACGTGACGTAGCCCATGATGGCCTGCGGACGTGTGGGTCCGCAGCAGCGTGCGAGCGTCAGGGGCAGATCGCCGACACCTTCAATCTCGATTCCCGTGCGTCCGCGGCCTTTGGCGCGCGCCGTGGCACTCGCAGGCGCGCGCGGCGGCGCGGCGAGGACCGGCGGCCTGGGGGTTTCGGGCTGTTCGGGCTCGGCGCTCGGCTCAAGCTTGCGAAACCACGCGCGCACCTTCGCGCGGCTGCGCGATGACATGAGATAAGAGTGATCGCGCGCGAGCCAGTCGCGGCTCGGCGCCGCCTCGCGACCGGCAATAATCTCGATGATCTCGCCGTTCTTCAGTGTGTGACTCAAAGGCACGATGCGGCCATTCACCTTGGCGCCGCGGCAGCGATGGCCGAGGCCCGTATGGACGTGGTAGGCGAAATCCAGCGGGGTTGCGCCGCGCGGCAGGTCGACGACATCGCCCTTGGGAGTGAGCGCATAGATGCGATCGCTGAAGAGCTCCCCGCGCAGGCCCTCGAGGAAATCGCGCTCCGCCTCCTGCGCCGGCGCAGGCTCAAGCAGGCGCCGCGCCCATTCGATCTTGCGCGCGTACTGCCGATCGAGCGAGACGTCTTCCTTGTAGCGCCAGTGAGCCGCAACGCCCAGCTCCGCCTGCTCGTGCATTTCACGCGTGCGAATCTGGATCTCGAGGCTGAGATTCTGCGGGCCGATCACCGCGGTGTGAATCGAGCGGTAGAGATTTTGTTTCGGCGAGGCGATGTAGTCATCAAACTGCGCCGCTACATTGCGCCAGTGGCCGTGCACGATCCCGAGCGCGGCGTAGCACTCCGGCACCGAGGCGACGATGATGCGTACTGCGCGCACGTCAAAGAGTTCCTCGAACGCGAGAGCCTTCGTGCGCATCTTGCGGTAGATGCTGTAGATGTGTTTGGGCCGCCCGTACACCTCAGCCTCAATATGCGCGGCGCTCAAGTGTGCACCCAAGGTTGCGCACACGGCGACGATGTACTGCTCGCGATCGGCGCGCCGCTGCTTGAGCGCGGTCGCGATGCGCCGGTATTCGGCATCTTCGAGGTAGCGGAAGGCGAGATCCTCGAGCTCCCACTTGATCTGCCACACGCCGAGGCGATTGGCGAGCGGCGCGTACACCGCGCGTGCCTCGAGCGCGAGGCGCTCGCGCACGGGTGCGGCGCGGCTGCGTGCATGGCGCAACTGCACCAGGTGCTCGGCAAGCCGCGCAAGAACGAGGCGCGGATCGCTCACCACCGCGAGCAGCATCTTGCGCACGGTCTCGGCCTGCTGCGGGCCGAGGCCCTGGGCCGCGGACCAATTGCGGGCGAGCCCGAGCTCGCCGAGGTCGCGCAGCGCTGCGGCGATGTGCGCCGCCTGCGGCGCGACGACCCGCCCGAGCTTTTCGACCGTCAAAGCGCCGCTCTGCAATGCCGGGCATGCGAGCACCGCGTGCGCAAGCTCCTCCGCATCGGTGAGCGCGCCAATGATCTGCGCAGCTTCCACTCCGAGCCGCGGCGCATCGTGCGCGCACGCAAGCTCGATCGACGCGGCAGCGCGTGCGATCGAATCGCGAATCCATTGCGGGCAGGTGAGTGCGGTTTCCACGGCGAGTTGCCTGCGCGGCCTGACAGCGTGTCACAGGCGGCGGTTTGACGCTATGATAGCGCTTGTCTTCACGACGCCGCCGCAGACGTGAGTATTGAGAGCGCCCGTTTTGAGGGGTATGGTCCCGGCGGCGCTGCAGTGATCGTCGATTGTCTCACCGACAACCGCAAGCGTACTGTCGCGGAGCTGCGTCATGTATTCAGGAAATACGGCGGCCATCTGGGCGCCCCGGGGTCAGTGGCCTACCTGTTCAAAGCGGTGGGGCGCATGAGCTATCCGATGGTGGGCGATTTGGCGCTGCTGCGCAAACGCGCCTTTGATGCCGGTGCAGAAGATGTTGTCAGCGGCGCGCGCGGCTCGATCGAGGTGCTGTCTGACCCGTGGGAATTCGCCGCGGTGCGTTCGCGGCTGGCAGCCGCGGGATTTGTGCCGGCAAGCTGCGATGTGACTGAACGCGCCTCCGCCCGGGTCGTACTCTGCGGTGAGGCCGCCGAGTGCATGCTGCATCTGCAGAAGGAGCTGCGCGGAATCGAGGGTGTAAAAGGCGTGTATTCAAATGCCGAGATATTCGACGAGGGCGTGGCGCAGCTTTGAACCATCGGCGGCGCTCGTGCGCTTGGTACCGGTGGTCAACCTACGTATTCTCGGAATCGATCCGGGTTCGCGGCGCACGGGCTTCGGCGTGATCGACTGCCACGGCCCTGACAGCATCCACTGCACGCACGGCTGCATCAACGCGGGCGGGGCGAGCCTGGCGGAGCGCGTGCGCGTGATCTTTGAAGGCATTCGGGAGCTCATCAACCTGCATCGTCCGCAGGAGGTGGCGGTCGAGCAGGTGTTCGTCAATCGCAACGTCGCAAGCGCACTCAAGCTCGGCCAGGCGCGCGGGGCCATCCTGTCGGCGCTGCCGGCGGGCTTGCCGGTCTTTGAGTATGCACCGCGGGCGATCAAGCTCGCCGTGGTCGGTTTCGGCGGCGCGGAGAAGCGCCAGGTTGCGCATATGATCCGCGCGCTGTTGCGCCTGGAAGGACGCATCGCGCCGGATGCCGCAGATGCGCTTGCAATTGCGCTCTGCCACGCGCAATCGCGGCGCCTGCGCGGGCTCATGCAATGATCGGTTCGCTGCGGGGCCGCATCGCCTCAAAGACGCCACCGCAACTGACGATCGAGGTCGGCGGCGTCGGCTACGAGCTTGACGCGCCGATGTCCACCTTTTTTCACCTGCCGGCGCTCGGGCAGGAGGTGAGCCTGCTCACGCATCTGGTCGTGCGCGAGGATGCGCAGATGCTCTATGGGTTTGCGACGCAGGAGGAGCGGCGGCTGTTTCGCAACCTCCTGAAGGTGTCCGGTGTCGGGCCGAAGATTGCTTTGGCGCTGCTCTCCGGCATCAGCGTGGAGGCGTTCGCGCAGTGCATCCTGAATGAAGATGTTGCGACCCTGGTGCGGGTCCCGGGCATCGGGCGCAAGACCGCGGAGCGGCTGTTTGTAGAGATGCGCGATCGCGTTAAGGATCTCACTCAGCGCGCCGGGCGCAGCCCCGAGCGCGGCGGCGAACCCTGAGTCCGAGGCGATGGCTGCGCTGCTCGGGCTCGGCTACAAACCCGTCGAAGCGGCCCGCTTGCTGAAAGCGGTGGAGCCCGGTACTTACACCACCGAGGAGCTCATTCGGCGCGCGCTGCAGAGCGCCGCGCGCGATTAAGGGAGTGCGCCATGCTGCCAGCAGAACGAGTGATTGAAGTCGCCGCGAGCGCCGAGGATGCGGCGGTGGAGAGCGCGATCCGCCCGCGGCGCCTTGCCGACTATGTGGGGCAGACGCAGGTCAAGGCGCAGCTCGAGATCTTTCTCGGCGCCGCGCGGCAGCGCGCCGAGGCGCTCGATCACGTCCTCATCTTCGGACCGCCTGGGCTCGGCAAAACCACGCTCGCCCATATCATTGCCGCCGAACTCGGCGTCAATCTGCGCCAGACCGCGGGCCCGGTACTTGAGCGCCCGGGCGATCTTGCAGCCATCCTGACCAATCTGCAGCCGCGCGATGTGCTGTTCGTGGACGAGATTCATCGCCTCTCGCCGGTCGTCGAGGAAGTGCTCTATCCGGCGATGGAGGACTACCAGCTCGACATCATGATCGGGGAGGGTCCGGCGGCACGCTCCATCAAGCTGAGCCTGCCGCCCTTCACGCTGGTAGGCGCGACCACGCGCGCCGGACTTTTGACCTCGCCGCTGCGCGACCGCTTCGGCATCGTGCAGCGGCTCGAGTTCTACGGCGTCGCTGAACTTGAGCGCATCGTGACGCGCTCGGCCGCCATCCTGAATACGCCCATCGATGCGGCGGGCGCGCAGCGCATCGCGGAGCGCGCGCGCGGCACGCCGCGCATCGCCAATCGCCTGCTGCGTCGCGTACGCGACTACGCGCAGGTCAAAGCTGACGGCCGCATCGATGAGCGCCTCGCCACGGCCGCTCTCGACATGCTCGAAGTCGACCATCAGGGCTTCGACTCGCTCGACCGCAAGCTGCTCACGACGATCATCGAGAAGTTTCGACGGCGGGCCGGTCGGCATCGAAAGCATCGCCGCGGCGATCGGCGAGGAGCGCGGCACGCTCGAAGATGTGATCGAGCCCTTTCTTATCCAGCAGGGCTTTGTGATACGTACGGCGCGCGGCCGCATGGCCACCCGCAGCGCCTACCTGCATCTGGGGCTGCAGCCGCCGTCGCGGCCCGCGGCGAGCCTGCCATTGTTTGAGGATGGTCGGTGAGCGAATTCCTGTGGGGCGCGCGCGTCTACTGGGAGGACACTGACGCAGGCGGGGTCGTGTACTACGCGAATTACCTGAAGTTTCTCGAGCGGGCGCGCACCGAATGGCTGCGCGCCCACGGCTTCTCGCAGCAGGCGCTCGCGCTCGATCCCGGGATCATCTTTCCGGTCGTGCGCTGAGCATCCAGTACCGCCGGCCGGCGCGTCTGGATGATGAGCTCTTCGTCAGCTGCGATCCGCGGCCGCGCGGCGCCACCGCGATCCGCTTTGTGCAGCGCATCCTCCGGCGCGCGCCCGCGGCAGCGGCCGAGCGCCAGCTGCTCGCGGAAGCCGAAGTGCAGGTCGCGTGTGTGGATGCCGGCACCTTTCGGCCGACGAGGCTGCCGCAATTTCTCATGAACGCGCTCGGTGCGCCGGAGAGCGACTGATATGACACCCGATCTGTCGATCCTACGTCTCGTGATGCAGGCGAGCATCCCTGTGCAGGTGGTGCTGGCACTGCTGGCGCTCGCTTCGCTTGCTTCTTGGGCCATCATCTTCCGCAAGCGCATCGTGATCCGGCGCGCGCGCCGCGAGGCCGATCAGTTTGAAAACAATTTCTGGTCGGGCGGAGATCTATCGCAGCTCTATCGGGGCATCGAGTCGCGCGGCGGCGCGACCGGCATGTCGAGCATCTTCGAGTTTGGCTTTCGAGAATTTGCCCGCTCGCGGCAGCACGGCAGCACCACCCCGGAGCAGCTGCTTGAGAGCGCTCGTCGCGCCATGCGCGTTGCGCAGCTGAAGGAGATCGACCGACTGGAGCAGAGTCTCGCAACGCTCGCGAGCGTCGGCTCGACGAGCCCGTACGTAGGTCTGTTCGGCACCGTCTGGGGAATCATGAGCGCCTTCAGCTCGCTCGGAAATGTGCAGCAGGCAACTCTGGCGATGGTGGCACCGGGCATCTCCGAGGCCCTGGTGACGACCGCGGCGGGCCTGTTTGCCGCCATTCCGGCGGTGCTCGCATACAACCGTTACGCCGATCAGGTTGGGCGCCTGGAGATTCGTTACGATGGATTCATGGAGGAGTTCTCGACGGTCCTGCAGCGCCATGCCCCGCGCAACCGTGGCAGTCGGATAGAGGAGTGCACCGATGGCTCAAGTGACGCGCAAGCGCAAACTGATGGGCGACATCAATGTCGTGCCGTACATCGATGTGATGCTGGTGCTGCTGATCATCTTCATGGTGACCGCACCTCTTTTGATGCAGGGGGTGAAAGTCGACCTGCCGAAGGCGGCCGCGGAACCTCTGGACCAGGAATTGCTCAAAAACGCCAACCCGCTGGTGCTCTCGATTGACGGGGCGGGCAAGCTGTATCTGAACGTAGGAGCCCATCCGGATCGGCCCATTGATGAGGGCACCGTTGGCGCGCGTACCGCCGCCGCGCTGCGCCGCAAGCCGGATCTGCCGGTGCTCGTCAAAGCGGACCGGACTATCCCCTATGGACGCCTCATCGATGCCATGGTGATCCTGCAGAAGGCGGGCGCTGCGAAGGTCGGCTTCATCACCGATCCGCCCTCCGCGCGCCGCCTCACCGTACATAATCGGGGCGGGCGCGGTTGTATGGCGGAGCGCAGGGCCGATCGCTGGATTTCGATTATTCAGTCGGTACTCTTGCATGCTCGCTCGTCGGGGCGGTGGCCTATGGCTGGTGGCAGTTTCATGCGCCGACTCCCGCCCATGCCGCATACGCTTGCGATCGAGGCGAGCGTCGTCGATGGACGCGCGCTTGCGCCGCGGCCGCCGGCGCCTGCGCCGGTGAAGCCGCAGCCTGTGCCTGAGCCGCAGCCCCCGGAGGCCGCGCCGCCGGTGCCGACGGCTGAGGAGCTCGCCGCGCGCGCCAAGGCTGCGCAGGAGGCCGCAGGAAAAAGTGCAGCACGAGGCCGAGCAGAAACGTGCGGCGCAGGTGGCCGACGAGCAGAAGGTGGCCGAGGAGGCCGAGCAGAAACGCCTCGCCGAGGAGAAGCGGGCGCGGAGGAGCGAGCAGAAGCGCCAGGCCGAGGAGAAGCGCTAGGCAGAGGAGAAACGACAGGCCGAGGAGAAGCGCAAGGCGGAGGAGAAGCGCCTCGCCGAGCAGAAGCGCCAGCGCGCAGGAGGCGCAGGATCGGGCGCAGAACGAAGCAGAATCTGCAGCAGCAGTCTTGGCGGCCGAAGAGCACGCCATGGCGGCGCGCAGCAATGGCCAGCTTGCCAACTGGGAGGCACAGATCCAGGCGCGCATCCAGCGCGCGTGGCTCAAGCCGCCGTCGGCGCGTTCGGGAATTGACTGTATCGTGTACGTCACACAGGTACCGGGAGGCGAAGTGATCAATGTGCGTCTTGGCGAGTGCAACGGCGATGAGGCCGTGCGCGAGTCCATCCAGGCCGCGGCCTATCGCGCCTCGCCCCTGCCGCCGCCCCCTGATCCGGCGCTGTTCGAGCGCAATCTCGAAATTCAATTCAAGCCGGTCGACTGATGCCATGAATCAATCTGAACGCACTTCGCATCGAAGCCGGCGCCGCGGCGCGCTGTTCCTCATGTCTGGCCTGCTCGCGGCAACGGCCGCCCAGGCGCAGCTGAAAATCGAAATCACCTCGGGCGTCACCGACCCGATCCCGATCGCCATCGTGCCTTTCGCCCACACGCCGGCGCGACGGCGGGTTCGATGTCGCGGCGGTCGTTCAACACGATCTGGAGGGCAGCGGGCGCTTTCGTGCCATGCCGCGCGCGCGCATGCATACGAACCCGTCGCGCGCGGAAAACGTGCAGCTGGCCGACTGGAAGGCGGACGGCAACGACTATGTGGCCGTGGGCCGCGTCACGCCGCTGCCCGACGGCCAGCTCGCCGTTGACTTCGACCTGGTCAATGTCCTGAACGGGCAGCGCCTGGCGAGCCAGCGCTTCACGCGCCAGCGCCGAGCCCTGCGCAATGCCGCGCATCGGGTGAGCGATGTGATCTACGAGAAGATTCTGGGCGTGCGCGGCGCGTTTGCCACGCGCATCGCCTATGTCGCGGTGAATGGCCAGCCGCCGGCGCAGGTCTTCCAGCTGATCGTCGCCGACGCCGACGGCGAGAATCCGCGCATGATCCTGGAGTCGCGTCAGCCGATGATGTCGCCCGCCTGGTCGCCCGATGGTCAATGGCTGGCGTATGTCTCCTTTGAGAACCAGCGCTCGGCGATCTATGTGCAGGAGGTGCGCACTGGCGAGCGCCGCCTGGTTTCGGCGCGGGCCGGCATCAACGGCGCGCCCGCCTGGTCGCCCGACGGCCGCAAGCTCGCGCTCACGCTCGGCGGCGCCGGCGGCAATCCGGATATCTATGTGCTCGATCTTGGCACTCAGGACCTGACGCGCCTGACCGACGACCCCGCCATCGACACCGAGGCGGCGTGGGCGCCGGATGGCAATCGCTGTATTTCACCTCCGATCGCGCCGGCGGACCGCAGATCTACCAGATCGGATATGCAGAGCGGCGCGCGCCCGAAACGCGATAACCTTCGAGGGCACCTACAACGCCCGGCCGCGGATGTCGGCGGACGGCAAGCAGCTCGCCATGGTGACGCTGGATCAGGGCAACTACCGCATCGCCGTGCAGGATCTGCACAGCGGCACCGTGCGCGTGCTGTCGCGCGGCCGGCTGGATGCCTCGCCGAGCTTTGCGCCCAACGGCGCCTGTCATTTATTCGGACCAGGAAGGCGAGCGCGGCATGCTGCGACGGTGTCGGTCGACGGCCTGACGGGCCAGCGCCTGAAGTCCGATCAGGGTGAAGTGCGCGAGCCGGTGTGGGGACCGTTTCACGCAGTAACGAAGTCTTTATGGCCGTTGCGCGGCCGTGAATGGGGAGCGATGTATGCGTCGAACAGTACTGATTGTGATGATTGCGGTGGCCGCTTGGCCCTTGCGGCCTGCGCGAGTAAGCCGAAGCGCACCGAAGCGCCGGCCGGCGGCCAGAGCGCCGCGGGCGCCGAGAGCGCCGGCGCGGGGTCGGCGCTCGGCGGCGGGCGGCAACGGAGGAGGGCGCGGCCGCGGCCGGGCCGCTCGCGGGCATTCTGCGAAGCGCATCATCTATTTTGACTTCGACAGCAGCGAGATCAAGGCCGAAGGCACGGCGATCGTCGCGCGCATGCGCACTATCTGGCCGCCAACCCGACCGTGCACGTGCGGCTCGAAGGCAATACCGATGAGCGCGGCTCGCGCGAATACAACATCGGGCTTGGGCGAGCGGCGCGCGCAGGCGGTGCGCCGCGCGCTGTTGCTGCAGGGCGTGGCCGAAGCGCAGCTCACCACCGTCAGCTACGGCGCGGAGCGGCCCGCGGCGACCGGCAGCAACGAAGCCGCCTGGGCGCAAATCGCCGAGTCGAATCGTCTACCTCAAGTAGAGAGGGCGACGCTCCATGCTGAAACTCAGCGCCGCTGCTGCTCGTGGTCCTGCTGGCCGGATGCTCGTTGACGCGCTCCGGGCAGGACCCGGTGCAGGTCAAGCTCAACGACATCGATGCGCGGCTGACGAAATCGAGCGGGTGAGTCGAACCAGAGCCTGCTGGAGATGGCGCAGACGCAGGATGCGCTGCAGGCGGAAGTGCGCACGCTGCGCGGCGGGTCGAGGAGCTGCAGAACTGCCAACGAGCACACTGCGCAAGCAGCAGCGCGACCTGTATGCCGATCTTGACCGGCGGCATGGCAGCGGCGCCGCGGGCGGCAGCTGCCGCCGGCCGGGCGGCCGAGCAGCGGCATCCGCCGCGAGCGCCGCGCATCGCCGCGATCAGGCGGCCTACGTGCAGGCCTTCGATGCGCTGAAGAGCCAGCAACTACGCCGATCGCCATCAGCGGCCTTCAAACAGTTCTTGCGAGCTATCCGCAAGAGCGATCTTGCCGACAATGCGCAGTACTGGCTGGGCGAGGCCTACTACGTGACGCCGCGACTTCGACAATGCCGCGGCCGCCTTCCGCGCGGTCGGCGAGCGCTGGCCGAATTCGCGCAAGGCGCCCGATGCGCTTGTGAAGCTCGGCTTCACGCAGTATGAGCAGAAGCACACGCCGAGGCGCGCGCCACGCTGACGCAGGTGGCGCAGCGCTTCCCGGGCACCGATGCGGCGAACCTCGCCGCCGAACGGCTGAAGCGCCTGCCGCGCCGACGCCCAGTAGAGCCATGCGGATGCGATGTCGCGGCTCAAGCTCACGGAGATCTTCTATTCGCTGCAGGGCGAGGCCGACACCGCGGGCATTCCGACGGCGTTCGTGCGCCTGACCGGCTGCCCGCTGCGCTGCCAGTACTGCGATACCGCCTATGCGTTTCATGGCGGGGAGTGGTGGGAGCTGCCGGACGATTCTCGAGCGCGTGCGCGAGCTACGGCGCGCGCCATGTCTGCGTCACCGGCGGCGAGCCGCTGGCGCAGAAGAGCTGCCTGGCGCTGCTGCACGCAGCTGTGCGACGCGGGCTATCGCGTGTCGCTCGAGACCAGCGGCGCGATGGCGTCTGACGCGGTTGATGCGCGCGTGGTCCGGGTGGTCGACGTCAAGACGCCGGGTCGGGCGAAGAGCCCCGCAATCGCTACGAGGAGCTGCGCGGCTCACGCCGAAGGATCTGGTGAAGTTCGTGATCTGCGACCGCGCCGACTACGAGTGGAGCGTCGCCAAGCTGCGCGAGCTCGCAGCTCGACGCGCGCTGCAGGTGCTGTTCTCTCCGAGCCACGAGCAGCTGCCGGCGCGCGAGCTCGCCGACTGGATGCTGGCAGGATCGCCTGCCGGTGCGCTTCCAGATCCAGCTGCACAAGTACCTGTGGGGCAATGTGCCCGGCAAATAGACGCTTAAGAGCGGCTTGAGCAAAAGCGGCCGTCATGCTGCTCTCCGGCGGCCTGGATTCCGCCACGGCGCTGGCGCTGGCGCGCGCCGCAGGGCTTCGACTGCTACGCGCTGTCGGTCGCCTATGGGCAGCGGCACTCGCGCGGAACTCGATGCGGCCGCACGCGATCGCGCGCGCGCTTGGCGCGCGTGGAGCATCGCGTCATGCGCGTCGATCTGGCCGGCATCGGCGGCTCGGCGCTGACGGATCCAACATTGCGGTGCCCGAGCAGCCGACGCCGGGTATTCCCGTCACCTACGTGCCGGCACGCAATACCATGATGCTGGCGCTGGCGCTGGGCTGGGCGGAAGTGCTCGGTGCGCGGGATATCTTCATCGGCGTCAATGCGGTGGATTATTCAGGCTATCCGGACTGCCGCGCCGGAGTTCATCAGCGCGTTTGAGAAGCTGGCCGCGCTCGCGACCAGGGCCGGCGTCGAAGGGCGCGCCCTTGCGATCCACGCGCCGCTGATCACGCTGGACAAGGCGCAGATCATCCGCGCCGGCATCGAGCTCGGCGTGGATTTTGGCGTCGACCGTGTCGTGCTACCAGGCGGACGAGCTTGGCCGGGCCTGCGGCCGCTGCGATTCCTGCCGCATCAGACGCAGCGGCTTCGAGGCCGCCGGGTTGTCGGATCCCACCCGCTATCGACCCCTGTAGTATGATTCGCGCCCCATCGGGTCGCGCTCGTGCCAGCGCCGCCAGGCCAGTAAATCACGCGGGACGGTAGCTCAGTTGGTAGAGCAAGGCCCTTTTAAGGCTTTGGTCGTGGGTTCGATCCCCACCCGTCCCACTAAATACTCCTATAAATCAAGCGAGCCCGAAGCACGTGGCTTGTGCATTCTCCGAAGTGTCTATCCTCGGTCCGACGTTCGTCTGCCATGAGTCAGGTTCGAGGTCCATGCGCCCCGCTGACAACGTCAAAGCTGATCTTTGGAGCGGGTAAACGGAGCGTGGCCTGAATCAAGGGAACCGGACCCACGTTCAATAGGCCGCGGCGGCGGACTCGGAGGCGAGAAATTCGGCTGCTTGCCTCGTGAACGACTCGTGAAACTGAAACAGGGAGCCGTGTCCCGAGTCCGGGTAGGTCAAGAGGACGGCATTCGGAAGATTCTCGCCAAGCCAGTATGAATTCCGGACAGGAATCATTTCGTCGTGAACACCATTCACGACAAGCGTGGGTTGAGGAATTGTCTTGAGAGTGCCGAACCGCACTCCCGTAGATGACTCCCATTCGCGAAAGGCGGCCGTCTGCGCTTGTGCAACTGCAGGTCCAGAAATGGGTTCGCGATCCTGTGTACGTTGCCCGAGGCGCTTGATGAACGCGTCAGCTGCGGCCTGGCTTGATTCGGTGGGTGCAAAGAAGATCTTACCCAAGACCGCGTATCCACGAAGCGTCGGATCGCTGAGGTGAACCTGCAACGCAGGCTTTTCAAGATGCATGATGTCTTCGCCGCCCCGGGGCGCCGTTCCAACCAGGAGCATTCTGCGAAAGATTGTGGGCCGATCCAGCGCCATTTGTTGGGCGATCATTCCCCCGAGCGAGTAACCCAGCACGTCGCAGCGAGAAAGCTTCAACGCATCGAGAAAGGCGAATGCATGCTGGGCCATGCCTGCAATAGTTGTCGGAACTGAACCCGTCGATCGTCCGATGCCTGCATTCTCGAAAAGGATCACCTCTCGTCCCCGTGCCAACGGATCGGCCACGGCGGGGTCCCAGTTGTCGAGTGTGCCGGTGAAGTGCTGCAAGCAAAGAAGCGGTTGGCCCGGTCCAGCGCCGAAGCGGCGATAGGCGTACCGCTGCGCGCCGACTTCCAAAAATCTCGTGGCTGCCGTGACGCTGCTGGATGTCATTGGGACCTCCGAATATGTGTTAGCGAGGTCATCCGCGCCTTGGAGCCCTGTGGCTAGGATGCCTGCAATTAGCTCGGTGGATCGCGCCGCCCACCGCTACTTTCCGATTTGCTCCAGCGCTCCAATCCAGTTCTCGACGTGGTAAGCCGATGCAAGCTTTCCGCCTTTCACCGTGAATACGTCGATCGACATGGTCCTAAAACTCCTGCCCGTGGGCTTTGCTCCAAACAGCTCACGCTCAGGCGTCCCAGCCGCTTCGCCCCGCACTACAATCTGATCGCCCGAAACCAGAATGTCTTTGATCGACCAACTCAGATCCGGTACGGCGGTGCCGATCCTCTTGAAGACTTCAGTTAACTGCTTGCGGTCAAGCCACTCATCGTTAGTCGAATACGACTGATAGTCCGGGTTGGTCGCTCTGGCAAGGAGGGCCGCTACATCTTTCTTTGCCGGCTGATTCAGTGCGTCGTAGAGGGGTGCGACAATCGTTCGCGCGTCTTCTGGCGTCATTGCTGCGCCGTCGAGGGGCTCGGGAAAGGAGTTGCCAAACATCGGACGACCACTGAGTGACTCCGCTCGCGTCGCCTCATCCTGCAGGACATCCCAGTGTTCCATGAGCACTCCGTTCTTCATAATCAGGATGTCGGCGGCGACCCAGTTATGGGAGCGGCCATTGCCGGAAAAGCGCCCGTGCAGCATTACGAGGTCATCGGCGGCGAAGACAAGGGAGTTCTCGTAGTGGAGAGTGGGCGGGGCCGCCCGGACGAGGTTGAATAAACCGTCGCGGCCTGGCGGTATGTGGGCACTGTGTTGGATGTAACCTGGCGACCAGAATTTCTCAGCGGCCTGATAGTCGCGTCGGTTGAACAGAGTCTCGAACGCCTCCAGGACGATCTTTTTGTTCTGTTCAGCTGAGAAACCACTCATACAGAGCCTCCGTTTGGCTAGCGCACCGAAGGGGCATTGTGGGGTAATGCGCCCGCCCGCAATGGGCGCACACCAGTTCGAATAATATGACCGGTCATCTTAAATAATCAAGATTGTTCGTGAAAGTCCCTAGCCGAAGTAGTGCAGCAGGCGAGCGGCAACCCCCTACGAGAGTTCCCTCAGGGTGGTGAAGGCATCCTACTCAGGTGGTAATGCTCGAAAACACAACCTTCACGAAGCACTCGAGTGCTCTTGGTTTCTTTTCGAGGCGGGTTCGCAGAATCGCGCCTTCGTAAGCGTCGATCATAAATGCAGCCAAGTCGTCTGCCGGCAGATCCTTGCGTATAGAACCCTGGCGCTGCCCGTCGGCCAGGGCAGAGGAAAGTTGGTCTCCCCAGAGGTTCAATACTCGCCGGAGACTTTCGCGGATCTGCGGGGTATCGACAGAGACCTCGGCCATAAATTTCCCCACCAGACAGCCGTCCTTACAAGAAGAGAAGTACGCATTGAGTGCCGCAAAATGCTTCTTGAGGCGGGTAAGAGGCGCAATCTCGGGGTTGGTTAGAACACTTCGATCGGTCGTGCCCTTCCCGTATTCGGTAACGATTTCAGCGGCAAGGGACTGCTTACTTTTGAAGTGATTGTAAAAGGAACCCTTCGGAACGCGAGCCGCCTTGGTGATGTCTTCGACACTGCAGGCGCTGTAGCCGCGCTCGGTGAACTGTTCCATGGCGGCTTCCAGAATGGCATTACGCGTGGAGCGGCGAGGCAAGGTATTTCCTTTGGCGGCCTTTTTCCGCTGACATTGGAGTTCAGCGACGGCGGTGCTGGAGTGCAACGCCGGCATGGGCTCCAATCTTACCTGCTTTTTGCGCAACGTCGGCCCAAGCAGTGGTAGCCAAGGACTCCATTCGGCAGGGTTCGCCGCCGTGCGTCTGGGTGCGTTTTGGGTGCCTGCCGGCAGCATGTGCTCCAAACGTCAATTGCTCTGCCGCATCTTGGTTTGCGGCGTTAAGGAGGAGCTGTTCCAAATCCCATCGGGCATCGCGTCTCTCACGTAATGTGAGGCGCCATATGAGTGAACGTGCAAGTCGGCCCGCAAGAATCACGCGCCAGTTGGCTGTGCCAAAACATCATCCAGTGCCGACATGCGTGGATCTCCCCGTCATTGGTGTTCCTGCAGCGGTTGGTAACTCTTATTCCGTTCGCGGAACTGACTTCAACCGTTTGTCGCGTGCATGCTGTCTGACTTGATCCAACACAAGACGCATCAGTTTTTCTGGCAGGTAGCCGTAAACATAGTCGCCCGACGCGGTGGGTCTGATGTCAGGACCGGGCCACGTGAACTGGTTAATTTCGGTCGTGATAATCCAGGATTGCTCTGCATCCAGACCAAGGCGTCGTCTGGTGGCAGGCGGAATCTCGACGCCGTTTTCATTTTTGAGTGGCGGCGTATGGGTGATCGGGAGCACATAAGCGGCGGTGCGGCCGCCGGTGGTGAGGCGAGTAAGTACGATGCCGCAAGGACGGTCCTTCCCGCCGTCTTGCCTCCCCGTGCGTGCTTCGTTCCACCAGAGATAGGCGTATCGAATGACCTGACCCGCCTTTGGAAGAGGAAGCGCCATCCGCTGGCGGCGATCAGGTCATTTCATGGTTGTAACGAGCTGCTTCAGAAGGGATCTCGACGCTGTCCAGTGCAGCAAGCTCTTCGTCGGTGAGCTCGGAAACATGCATGGCCCGCCGATCGAGGCTCTGGAGGCGCTCATATTCTTCAGCCGAGAGCAGTACAACGTCGTCCCGCCCGTGGCTGGTTACGATGACCGCTTCCCGGTGGGCCACTCCACGCAGGCGGCCAAATTCACGCTGAAACTCACTTGCGGGCACTCGCGTCATGGGCGCCTCCAATGTTCATAATTTACGCATTATACGCAAATTGCGCATTTTTGGAAGTTTGGCGGAAATGGACTGTATGCACATCCAGCTCAACGAAAAATTGACCCGGCGGTCGTATCCGGGTCTCGGCAATAAACCGTTTGGCACGTTCTGCAAGAGCATTGGCGTCTTTTGCTAGTTACCCCGACCCGCCTTTGAGCCACACTGAAATTGTGAGCTGGGGTCCTGAGAGACACAGCGACCTTGGCAAAGCCGAAACCTCATGAAGGGTGACACAAGTGAAAACACATGAAGCCACGACCCCAGTAAGAGCCTTTGATCGCGCCTATATCAACGGCCAGTTCGTCACTCCCCATGGAACCCAGGTCGTCGATCTGGTGAACCCGACCGACAACAAGGTTATCGGCAAGGTCACCATGGCAGACGAAATCGACACCCGAAAAGCCATCGGTGCAGCGAAAGAGGCCTTCAACACATTTTCGCAAAGTAGCAAGGTATACCGGATGGAGCTCCTGCAGCGGCTGCACGACGCCGTGGCCAAGCGAATGGATCAACTCGTTGAAGCAACGGTCGTGGAATACGGCGCACCGCAAGACCGTGCGAAGGGCTCCAACAACCTCGCGGCGAACATTTTTCTGCACTTCAAGAAAGTCCTCGAAGATTTCGACCTGGTCAAAACTGTCGGTACATCTGAGGTCGTGATGGAGCCGGCCGGCGTGGTGGGCATATTTACGCCATGGAATTCGAGCGCCGGCTCGATCGCGATCAAGGTGGCGCCGGCAATCGCTGCCGGATGCACGGTCGTCATCAAGCCCAGCGAGATGAGCGCTATGCAAACCGAAGTGTTGATGGACGCCTTTCATGAAGCCGGGTTGCCTCCTGGCGTCATCAATGTCGTGACGGGCCTCGGCGAGGTCGTCGGGACGGAGTTAACGAGAAGTCCCGACATTCAGAAAATCGCTTTCACCGGTTCGACGCAGATCGGAAAACTGGTCGCCAAGAACTCCGTCGACACGATGAAGCGCTTGACGCTGGAGCTCGGGGGCAAGTCGCCCAACATCATCCTGGACGACGCCGATCTCGCCACGGCGATCCCGATGGCCATCAACGCCTGCTACCTGAATAACGGGCAGGCCTGCATTGCGGCCTCGCGTCTGATCGTGCCCGAAGACCGCCTCGACGAAGTGTCGCGGTTGGCCAAGGCGGCCGTCGAAAAAATCAAAATGGGCGATCCGAGGGACAAGGACGTCACCCTCGGCCCATTGGCCAGCACAAAGCAGTACAAGCGCGTGCAGGAGTACATCAAGTCTGGGATCGAGGAAGGTGCGGAGCTCGTCATCGGCGGGGAAGGTCATCCCCAGGGACTTGAAGGTGGGAATTTCGTGAAGCCCACCGTGTTCGCCAGCGTCACCCGCGAGATGCGTATCGCGAAGGAAGAAATCTTCGGACCGGTTCTGTCGATACTGACGTACAAGACGGAAGCCGAGGCCATTGAAATCGCCAATGACACCGAATTCGGCCTCATCGCCTACGTAAGCTCGGCGGACTCGGAAAGGGCCACCCGTGTGGCGCGCAAACTCGCCGCCGGCCGCGTCCTGATCAACACATTAAGTCACGATCCGTTTGCTCCCTTCGGTGGGTTCAAACAATCGGGGATCGGTCGGGAAGGCGGGATCTTCGGGCTGCAGGAGTACCTGGAACCCAAAGCGATCATCGGCTAACCCGAGGAATGTCCTGACAGCGCGATTGCTTCCAGACGAAATGCCGGCGAGAGAAAAAATGACCGTCCACGTGCCAGACCGTTTCAAAGCCGCCAACGCCTTTTGGATAGGGCTCGCTAAGATCGGACTTACGCCAGCAGCGGTGCTGAGCCAAGCTCGCTTGCCACTGACTGTTTACGACGGCAAGAAGAACCTCGTCACAACGGCGCAGTTCTTCGCACTCTGGCGTGCCGTGGGCGAGGTCTCCGGTGATCCGGCCGCGGGCCTGAAAATCGCCACCCAGATCGACGTTGGCAATCGGCCACCGTCAACTATGGCGGCCTATTATGCCCGTGACTACCGGGATGCCCTCACCCGCCTTGCTCGCTTCAAGCAACTGTGTTCGCCCGAGGAACTGCAAATCAAGGTCAGTAAGGACGAGTGCGTGATCGAGCCTGTGTGGCTCCACGCGCGGGAAGAAACGCCGCCCCTGCTGACAGACGCCGCCTTTGTCTCGTTCGTTGAACTTGGTCGCCGCGGCACAGGGCATTTGGTGACGGCGAAAAGGGTCGAGCTGAAGCGCAGCGCGGAGGCGACCGGCTTCTACGAAGCCTATTTCAAGGGCCCGATCACGTTCGGAGCGCGACGGAATGCGCTCATCCTGCATGCGACCGATCTCGACCGGCCGTTCCTTACCTTCAACGCCGAGTTGCTTGAGATGTTGAATCCGCAGCTCGAACGCGCGTTTGAAGAGCGCCGTGCGCAAAGTTCGATCAGTGGGCAGGTGAAATGGATTCTCAAACGCCTGCTCGCGGGAAGCCGGCCGGAGATAGCGGCCGTGGCGCGCGAGCTCGGGTTGAGCGATCGGACCTTGCAGCGTCGAATCATCGATGACGGCGCAACCTTCAGGCAGTTGCTTCTTGACGTGCGGCAGGAACTGGCGCACGAGTACCTCAACCGGCCGGAGATGGATGTCATGGAAGTGGCATATCTGCTCGGCTACGAGGATTCGAATTCTTTCTATAGAGCTTTCCGAACGTGGGAGGGGACGACACCCTCCCTGTTGAGGGCAGCGCTCCGACGATCTGAGACCAGGCAATAAGAGTCGAAACTGAGTGCGCCCTGGAGGATTCTATCTAAAATTTCTCTTAACCTGATCTGCTGCTCTAACCTCAAAACCAAAAATGGAGAAGGCGCAATGAGCCTTGGTCATTCCGTGCAAACGTGCAAATTCCGTGCAGTGACTAACTCCTGGTCACTCCTTGGCACACATTTTGACGCACGAGACTAGATTTGCGTAGCGGCAGGAATCAGTCACTTAGCAACACCAGTTAGGTGCTGGTTAGAGCCGCGCGGAGTAGGGCGACCCTCTTTAAGGCTTTGGTCGTGGGTTCGATCCCCACCCGTCCCACAAAATACATCGGCAAATCAAGCGTTTAAGCGATTAAGTCCTTGAGCGGTTCTTTTATTCTCAAATTCTGTGCATCTCTTAGTGCACTGAACTACTCGTTGCCACGCAAGCGGCAGGTTGATGCAAATGGCCAACATTCAACGAATCCTTTGCAATCTTGCCGCCGAAGAATGGGTACTCATGGATCGCAACCCGGCAGCCGACATCAGTGATGAAGAAAGAACCGCGCGGCCGCGTGCGATTCTTGTCGGACGAAGAGCGCTGGCATCGATGATGTGAATCTAAAAGGGCGTGCGTAGTGGAAGCTGCAGGAGCTGCGCGTTGCCGAATCGTTTATCGTCTTGGCGGCCGCCTGGCTTCCATTCCGCTGCCAATTTGCGATTCCTTCATCGCCGATGTTCTCAACCAGTTCGAAATATCGACAAGCGCCGGAAGGTCGCGCTCGAGGCCTCCTGGAAACCTTGCTCTCGGCACAGAAGTAAGTGAAATCTTACGTGCGAAAGCGCACAGACAAGTCGTTGCTGTTGGGTGTAGCAAGGGCGCAACTTCCTATACCCCCCGGCGGAAGAGCTCTCTTACTTTAGAACAGAGGAGAGCGAAGGGGCCGCAGATGATGCATCTTAGTGCGAGTCGCTCATTGAGGCTAATTCTGCTTGCTGCTGCTGTTCTGTCTTATTTCCCATTGAGCGGAGTTGAAGCGGCGAACGCGTGGATTCTCCCGAGTGCTGGAAAGGCACTGGCCAACCTGAATAGCCCTCAATCTCCGCAGGTCAGTCACACCAGGTCTAAGGATGCCGTCGTGGCACGTCGAACGGTTTCGGCAACGCGTCGTTCTCCGGTAGCACCTCATCGGTACTGAGTCAGGTGGTGGGCCAGAGCACGACCACGGTCGCGCTGAACTCAGTGCTGAATCCCTCAACCTATGGTAAGCGGGGAATTTAACCGCCACGGTGACTGCCTCTTCGGGGACGCCCAACGGAACGGTCACCTTCTATAACGGGGGCACGCGGCTGGGTAACGCGACCCTGGCCTATGGCGTTGCGTCCTTCACGACGAGTACTCTGCCCATCGGCACCGATTCCATTACGGCCGTGTACCTTGGCAATGCGTCGTTCTCCGGTGGCACCTCATCGATACTGAGTCAGGTGGTGAGCCAGAGCACGACCACGATCAGCGTCTCCTCCAGCGTGAATCCCTCAACCTATGGTCAAGCGGTGACATTAGCCGCCACAGTGACTGCTTCTTTGGGAACGCCCAATGGAACGGTCACCTTCTATAACGGGAGCACGCGGCTGGGTAACGCGACTCTGTCGGGTGGAGTTGCATCCTTTACGACGAGCACTCTGCCCGTGGGCACCGACTCCCTTACGGCCGTGTACCTTGGCAACACGTCGTTCTCCGGTAGCACCTCACCGGTACTGAGTCAGGTAGTGGGCCAGAACACGACCGCAGTCGCCCTGAACTCAGTGCTGAATCCCTCAACCTATGGTCAAGCGGTGACTTTAACCGCCACGGTGACTGCCTCTTCGGGGACGCCCAACGGAACGGTCACCTTCTATAACGCGAGCGCGCAACTGGGTAACGCGACTCTGGCCTATGGCGTTGCGTCCTTCACGACGAGCACTCTGCCCATCGGCACCGACTCTATTACGGCCGTGTACGTTGGCAACGCGTCGTTCTCCGGTAGCACCTCACCGGTACTGAGTCAGGTGGTGGGCCAGAACACGACCACGGTCGCCCTGAACTCAATGCTGAATCCCTCAACCTATGGTCAAGCGGTGACCTTAACCGCTGCGGTGACTGCCTCTTTGGGAGCGCCCGTTGGAACGGTCACCTTCTATAACGGGAGCACGCGGCTGGGTAACGCGACTCTGTCGGGTGGAGTTGCATCCTTTACGACGAACACTCTGCCCGTGGGCACCGACTCCATTACGGCCGTGTACCTTGGCAACACGTCGTTCTCCGGTAGCACCTCATCGATACTGAGTCAGGTGGTGAGCCAGAACACGACCGCGGTCGCGCTGAGCTCCGTGCTGAATCCCTCAACCTATGGTCAAGCGGTGACCCTAACCGCCACGGTGATTGCCTCTTCGGGGACGCCCAACGGAACGGTCACCTTCTATAACGCGAGCGCGCAACTGGGTAACGCGACTCTGTCGGGTGGGGTTGGATCCTTTACAACGAGCACTCTGCCCGCGGGCACCGACTCCATTACGGCCGCGTACGTTGGCAACGCGTCGTTCTCCAGTAGCACCTCATCGATACTGAGTCAGGTGGTGGGCCAGAATACGACCGCGGTCGCGCTGAGCTCCGTGCTGAATCCCTCAACCTATGGTCAAGCGGTGACCCTAACCGCCACGGTGACTGCCTCTTCGGGGACGCCCAACGGAACGGTCATCTTCTATAACGGGGGCACGCGGCTGGGTAACGCGACTCTGTCGGGTGGGGTTGCATCCTTCACGGCGAGCACTCTGCCCATCGGTACCGATTCCATTACGGCCGTGTACGTTGGCAACGCGTCGTTCTCCGGTAGCACCTCATCGGTACTGAGTCAGGTAGTGGGGCCGCCTACGACCGCGGTCGCGCTGAACTCATCGCCGAATCCCTCAACCTATGGTCAAGCGGTGACCCTAACCGCCACGGTGACTGTCTCTTCGGGAACGCCGACCGGAACGGTCGCGTTCAACAATGGGAACACGTGGCTAGGTAGCGCGACTCTCGCGGGTGGGATTGGGTCCCTCCCCATAACCACTCTGCCGGTAGGTACCGATTCCATCACGGCCGTCTACGTCGGCAACACGTTGTTCTCTGGCAGCACTTCACCGGTACTGAGTCAGGTGGTGGGCCCAGGCAATACAACGTCTGTGATACAACACATTGTGATTATAGTTCAGGAGAACCGCACCCCTGACAATCTCTTCCAGGATCCCGTTCTCGTCTCCCGCGGGGCCGATATTGCGAGCAGCGGAATGAATTCGCTGGGCCAGACCATTCCGCTCACGCCTATGGATCTTGGTACAGCGGGCTCTAGTCCCCAGGTTTACGACCTCGGCCATAGCAATGCCGATTTCGTTGCCATGTACGACGACGGTAAAATGGATGGGGCGAACCGCATCAACTGCACTTTGACCGGGAGTACACGGTGCCCTCCCAGTTCGTATCCGAACCCGCAATTCAAGTACGTCAATCCAGCCGACGTCCAGCCTTATTTCGCTTTGGCCGAGCAATATACGTTCGGCGACCGCATGTTCCAAACCAATGAAGGTCCGAGCTTTCCTGCCCATCAGTTCCTCCTAGCTGGTACTTCGGCCCCCACTGCAACGAGTTCGTTATTCGCCTCCGAAAATCCCGCGCTTGAGTATGTTTTGTTGGGAATCACAGGGTGCATCGCACCGGCGGCAGAGACGGTTGCAATGATTGATGCCACCGGGAGCGAGACGAGCTCGCCGCCCCAGTATCCGTGCTTCGAGCATCCGACGCTTACGGACGTCCTGCAGGCCAACGGGGTAACGTGGCGCTACTACACCCCGACTGCTGGCTCGATCTGGTCAGCCCCCGATGCTATCGAGCACATATGTCAGGAGCAGACTATTAATGGCGTGCTCACCTGCACTGGCCCCGACTGGACCCAAAACGTAGTTATTCCGCAGTCGCAGGTTCTGGTGGATATCGCCAACGAAAACCTCGCTCAAGTGTAAGCGATTAGATAACCGCGTTCTTGTGTTGCACGACCCGTAAGAACATTGGCGGTAGCGATGGCTTCAGGTTCCACGGCAGCAGCGTCTCGAAGTCCTTGACGGTCTTGGCGTGAGGCAGCTGTTCGAACAGCAGCGACAGATAGGCGTGCGGTTCGACATTGTTGGCCTTCGCCGTCTCAACTAGCGAGTAGAGGTTCGCGCTCGCCACCGCGCCCTTCACGGTATCGCTGAAGAGCCATCCTTTTCTTCCAACTACAAAAGGGCGGATCGCATTTTCGCAGCGGTTGTTGTCCAGTGGCACTTCACCGTGCGCGAGGAACGTTGTGAGCTTTGGCCACTGGCCGAGCGTGTAGTGGATGGCGCGGCCGAGCAGGCTCTGCGGCAGCACTTTGGGCGCGAGCGCTTCGAGCCAGGCGTGGAACTTCGCAACGATCGGTGCCGAGAGCTCCGCGCGCACGCGGACGCGATGCTCGGCACTAACCGGTCGATCCCGATCCCAGAGCGCGCGCTCGATGAGGTAGAGCTCGCGGATGAAGTCGAGGGCGACGCGCGCGTGACCGCCCGAGGCGTTGTCAGCAGTCTGCGCCTTGCGCGCCTCGTCAAACTTGCGGCGCACGTGGGCGAGACATCCGGCGTGAACGAGGTTCAGGGCCTGCGCGACAGCCTCATAGGGCTCGTAGCCGTCGGTGAGTAGAATGCCCCGATATCCTTCGAGCAACCGCCTCGGCACCGCGCCTCCCCGGGAGGCTTCGTAGTCGAAGAGAATGATCCGCCGCCAGGTGGGCCGCTCGCTCGCACCCACATCCAGTGATCGGCGGTGGGCGCCTTTCGCTCTTGAGCACCTGCAGGCGCGTCTCATCGCAATGGATGAGCGGATCTTCCAACATGAGCTCGTGCAGGAGGTTCACGATCGGCACGACGTGCGTGCCGCCGAGCTGGATCATCCAGCCGGCCATCGTTGCGCGTCCGAGCTGCACCCCGAGGCGATCAAACTGCGCTTCCTGGCGATACAGTGGTATCCCGTCGACGAACTTCGCCGTGGCGATATGCGCAAGGAGCGCCGGCGTGGCGAGACTCTTCGGCAAGACTGCAGCGGAACCGGCGCGATCGCAACCCCCGTGCGGCAGCACGGGCAGGCATACTTCGGGCGGATGTGCCGGATCACCCGCGCTTGAGCGGGCTTGAAATCCAGCTGCTCCGAGATCTCCTCGCCGATGCGCTCGAGCGTTGTGCCGTCGGCGCCGCAGACCTTTTGATCCTCGGGCAGATCTGAACGACCTCGACCCGGGGCAGTAATGCAGAGAGCTTCTTGCGGCCGGCTTTGCCGCGCTCATGCGCCGGGATCTTGAGGCTCGCCGGGGCACTCTCGGCCGCGTGCGCAAGTGCCTCGGCTTCATTGAAGAGCCACGCCTGTCCGGGGTGGATCTCATCAGGTGTGACTCTTCTCCGAGGAGCGGGCAAAGAGCTGCGACTTTAACCACCGGTTCTCTTCTTCGAGAAGCCCGATGCGCTCTTCACGCGCCTGACTGCGCGCTTCAAGTGCCGCCAGGCGCGCGAGCAAGCCTTCGGGATCGGCTGTGAGCTGTGGCGTCGGCGCGGGGGAGTTCACGCACGAAATTATATCGCGTCAGCTTTAGTCTTGACTCAACTAAATACCGAAAAATGCAGCACTTCGTGCGGCTTCATGCGCCACACATCGTAGCCATCGAGGAGTCAGTTGAGTTGCTCTCCGGTGAGCGTTACGACCGTCTCCTCGACATGCCGCGGCCAGTGAAACTTCGCGCGCTCCAAACGCTTGTACCAGACGATGAAGCCGTTCCGCTCCCACACGAGAAGCTTCAATTTATTACGTCGTACATTGATGAACGCAAACAAAGATCCCGAGGTCGGATCCTCTTTGATGACGTCCTTCGCAAGGATCGCCAGCCCGTCGATCTGCTTCCTCATATCAACGGGCGCTCGATGCAGGTATACCCGTTCAATCCCGCGATCAGGTCGCAGCATCCACACGCTCCGCCGTGAGCGCTGCCACCCAGGTGGGCGGCGGCCACTGCGTGCACTCAATCATCGCGCCGTTCAAGCACACGATCCGACAGAGCACCTCGCTGCCAATCATGGAATGTGTGCACTCGACCGCCGGCGCACTCGGCTTTGCCATCCGAACAGCCACAAATGTGCTCTTCGCCTTCTTCGTCGGACTTAGGCAACAGTCCTTTACGACGCAGACATGCGATCGAGTCGTAGACCTCCCGGATCGCAAGACCTCGCGCCTTCGCGTACTGGCTCAGCGCTACGCCTTCACGGCGCGCACCCTCGAGCGCTTCCATCGCCAGTCGCGCTTCTCTGTACCGTCTCCATCGCCATCCTGACCTCCACGATCATGGAGCCTGCAGTCTGTTGCGAAATCCTTGAGCTCGGAAGAACGCGGTTACCTAAGCGCTTACGCTGAAGTGACCTGGATCGTTCCCGATGTCAATAGCTCCGATCATGCCCGAAGCAACGATGGCAGCGGGCCATCCTGGGTTGCCTCGATTGTCATCGCCATTGGAAATAGCCCAGTTTGGCCGCAACACCGCCATCATCATCACTTGGGATGGCTGGGGCGGCGGGTACGACCACGTCGCCCCAAACGTCATCAACGACGGCGCCAGCTGGGGGTCAGGATATGTCTACGGCTTCCGCGTGCCCCTAATCGTCGTGTCACCCTACGCCAATCCAGGTTACATTTCGCACGTCACCCATGACTTCGGCAGCATACTGAAATTCGTCGAAACGACATTCAACCTGCCCCCACTCGGCTACGCCGACACTCCTGCCGACGACCTTTCCGATTTTTTCAACTTCACGCAGACGCCCCGGACCTTCGCCCGCAGTCCCTGCACCGTTCAATGCCGCGCACTTCATCAATGGCTAGGTCACACCCACCGGTCCCGATGATGACTAGCGCACATTCGTCAGTTTCCGGCGCGCTTGCTAGCGTGGAACCGGCGTAGGCTAATTGCCCCGGTGGCCGCCCGCCAAAGTGCGCGACGTTAAGGCCCGCTCCAATGCGTTGTTAGAAGCTGTTCTCTGCGCTTAATGGCCATCGAAAAGAGTAATCACCTAATTCCAGGAAGTGGCGGACCGTCTATAGAGTTGGATATCCGGACCATAGGCTTACTCAACCGCCGCACCAGGGTAGCATCAGAGGCGCGGGTGCCATAGCCAACCCCAAACAACTCTAGCGGCACAACAAGTAGGGAGTCCGAACGGCACGCAGAGCGGGACGCCATTCGACCGGCAGCGATGGCATCGACAACGTCCATGTTGAAAAACTCCATGCGCGAAGTTGGCCAGAAGTTTCGAAGGCTTTAGAAAGGCCGCAATATGAATGAGTCGGGGGACCGCGGCTTTCCGACGATCGCCAGGCTACATTCGCCAACCCCAAATGAAAAAGGCTCGCGTCGCGTGCACATTCCGTTGCCGCCACTTGTAAACCACGCTGTAGTACCCCTGTCAGCTCGGCGGGACCGGTCGTGTGGGCCGCAGTCGCGGCAGTGTTAAGGGCGTACGATGTTTGAGGTTCGAGCAAGTCCGAGCTGGACGCAACCCAAAACTCGCCGTTATCAGACTCCACGCTGACCCAGCAGCGCGAACCGAACTGAAACCGCGCGCTGTCAACCGGCTCCCGCGTCGGCGTCGACCCGAGAGCTATGAACGCAGTCCCATTTTTGCCAGCAGCTTTGGCCATCGTTGGTCGCCGTGCAGCCGACGAAGCAGGGGGTCGCCATTCCACACCGCGAGGCCCGGGTCGTGGTGTTTGTATGCCCGTTCCAGCCATTCGAAGGCGCGATCATTATCTCCGCGCCAGGCGTGGATTTCCGCGATCTGGAAGGCGGCATCGATGTCGAACTCGGCGGTCAGGCGCGAAAGTGCGGCGTCGGACCCGGCCGCGTTGCCGAGGGAGTGCTCGGCCAGCGCCTGCGCTGTCAGGCGCGTCCAAGTCGTGCTTTCCCGTTCGGCGAACTCGAGTGCCTCGCCCGCGCGGCCTTGCTGCAGGCGGACGTAAGACAACAGTCCATACATACGGCCCTGCGAGGGGTTGCCCTCAAGCACACTGAGCGCCTCCTTCTCCGCCTCGTCGTAGCGACCGAAGATGTACAACGTAAGCCCCAACCAGACGCGTAGCGAGGCACGCAGCGGATCCAGTGATGTTGCCTGTCGAAAAAGGCGGATGGATTCCTCCTCCCGCCCTAGCGCCGTGGCCAGAGTGCCGGCCGCTATCAGGACATCGCCATTGTTGGGGGCCACTGTGAGCGCCTGGTGGAATTCTTCCTCGGCCGCCCTCCAGTCCCAGTCGTGACTGATTAATACCGTGCCCAGGCAGGCATGGGCTTCTGCAAGGCCCGGCGCGATGACGAGCGCGCTCGAAGCGGCCTTGCGGGCCGCCTCGTAGCCCTCGGCATAGGACGCAGCCAACCCGTTGTGGGTCCGGAGCAAAAGAGCGGCGGAGAGTCCCGCCCACGCCTGCGCGAAGCTGGGGTCGAGCGCGAGCGCCTGCTCGTAAAGGGCGATGCTACGTGCGCCTTCGGCTTCAGTCATCTTGTCGGCGAAAGAGCGCGCCTGAAGGTACAGCTCATAGGCCTTCGCATTTCCGGTGCGGCCGACGGTTGCGGCCTGCACCTCCGCGCGTGCCTCGGCGGCCGCCGCCGGGCCGGCATCGCCGCCCATCAGCGCGGTGCGCAGCTCTTTGACCACCGACTGCGCGATGTCGTCCTGCACCTCAAAGATGTCGTCCAGTTCGCGGTCGTACGTCTTCGACCATAGATGCGAGTCGTCGGCCACCCGGATCAACTGTGCGGTGATCCTCACCCGCTTGCCAGCTTTGCGCACGCTGCCCTCCAAGAGGGTCGCGACATTGAGTTTGCCGGCAATGATTGCAAGATCGGTACTCGTGCCCTTGAACGAAAACGAAGACGTCCGCGAGGCCACTCTGAGTCCGGGAATGCTTGCCAGGACGCTTAGCAACTCCTCGGCTAGGCCGTCAGCAAAGTGCTCGCCTTCTTCGTCGCGGCTGATGTTCAGAAGCGGCAGCACCGCGATCGACGGGGTCTTCGGAGGCGCCGCCATGGCGCCGGAAATCTGCGCGGCTGAAGACACTATCGCCCGCGGACCGGACGAAGGCGCGCTGCCGGACACCACCTGGGCGACCCATTCGGCGAACGCGGGCGAGCATTCGCCTGCCGGTAGCTTGGACCATTGTCGCTCCCGGAACCGGTCCGGCACGCGCGCCGTCGGCTCGGGTGTGTCGTCGATCACCACCGGCAGAAGAAACAGGCGGTCATCGGACATCAGGTGGGAACGGTCGACCGCCAGCCGCCATTCGAGTCGGAAATAACCCTCGGTACGCGTGTCGGCGTTGGCTGAAATGACCGGCATGAAGACTGCGCACTCCCTGACCTGGCGACGGATCAACCCATCCCAGGCATCCCCGCCGCGCAGCGAGCTTTGGTCAAACCATACCTCGACGCCGGCGGCTCTGAGCGCCGCGCAGATTCGTGCGGCAGCCTCCGCGTCCTGGGAGGCGTAGCTTAGGAATACGGCCTTCGACGACTCGGTCACCGACGCGTTGCTCCACGGTCGCGATTCGGGAAATCCTCTTGACGGGTCTTGCCGGCCTCCCCGTGAACGTCAGCTTATCTGATTTGAGTGTCCGCTGTTCCGGGGTCGTGGCTGGCGGCTAGGGGTCCCAGAGTCGCCACTCGCACCGGCGGCTTTCGGGAATCCAATCTCGGTGACGAGGCTTCGCGACTCGGCTAGTTAGGTCGGAAACTTCAACTCCCGCTCAATCGCCTGGAAGCGCGACTCTTTGCGTAAGGGGTCCAGGAGCGGGTCGGTCTTCAGGTACTCCAGACCCGGATCACGCAGCCGCAGCGCCGTTTCGAGCCATTCGAGCGCCTTCGCCCGATTGCCCCACTGCGCATAGATCGTGGCGTACTGGTACGCCGCGCCATCGCCCTCTGCTGCCTTCATTTTCGCAAGCACGGCTTCCGCATCCGCGTGCCGGCCGAGCTTGTCATAGATCACCGCGAGGCACTGTTGACTGACCCAGTAGTCCGGCTTTGTCTCGCACGAGGCGCGCGCGCTCTCAAGATCCCCGAGCCCGTAATAGGCGAGCCCGCGATCCCCGTAGGTCGCCTTGATAGTCGGGGTCAAGACTGATGACTTCTGCGAAAGCCGCAACCGCCTCCTCATAGCGGCGGGCCGCATACAGCGCCCGGCCGAGCACGGAATGGCTGCCGCGAGCGAGCGGGTCGAGCACGACCGCGCGGCGGGCGGCCGCAAGGCCCGCATCGAAGTGCCCCATCCAGGCGGCAAATAGGCCGCTTAGTCGCAAAACCTCCGCATTGCCCGGCGCGAGCGCGAGGGCACGCTCGTACGCCTCGCTCGCCTGCGTGAAGTTGAGGGTGCTACTTCCGAAACGACCGCCAATGCGAGGTGGGCCTGGGCCAGATCCGGCGCGAGCGCGAGCGCCTGGCGCGCATCCGCTTGCGCCTTGTCAAAGCCTTCACGCGCCGCCGCTGCGGTCGCGGCCTCCGCGGCGACGCTCGGAAAGGGCGATCGATCGGCCGGCGAACGCGAGCGCATAGTGCGGATCCAGGCGAATCGCTTCCGTGTACGCGGCAATCGCGGCTGGGAGGTCTTTGGCTTCGTGCGTCGAGCTGATACGCCTTTGCCCCGCGCAGATACGCATCGAAGGCGGCCGGATTGCGCGTCCCGCCGAGCTCGACTTTGGCCGCGACATCGCCGAGGAGCGTGACTTTCAGTGCCCCGGCCACCGCGGTGGCAATCTCGGTCTGAAGTTTCAGCACATCGCCTAAGTCCCGGTCATAGGTCTTCGACCATAGGTGAAAACCCGTGACCGCATTGATCAGCTGCGCGGTGATGCGGATGGTGTTCGCGGAGCGCCGGACGCTCCCTTCGAGGACTGCGCCCACGTTCAACTTGCGCGCGATCGTGCCGATGTCGGTGTCGTTGCCTTTGAACGAGAACGCCGAGGTACGGGCGGCGACCTGCAGCTCGTTGATCTCGGCCAGCGAGTTGAGCAGCTCCTCGGTGAGCCCGTCGGAGAAGTACTCCTGCTCCTTGTCCCCGCTCATGTTCACGAACGGCAGCACCGCGATCGAGTGCGGCGGCGGGGCGAATGCGTGCTGGGCGCGCGTCGGAGGCCTCGAAGACTCCAGGGCTTTTCGACCAGAGAGATAGGCGGCGGCCGCCGCGATAGCGAGCGCGACTGCGCAGCGCATCGCGCCTCGTGAGGGTCTTCCTCGCCGAGGCTTGCACCTCTCCGCAGCCGCCCCGCGCGGCGCCGGCCGTTGAGGGTCACGGTACAGCTCGCCTGAGAGAAGCTGCTCGATCCGCCTGACGAACTCCGGCGGTGTCTCCCCGCCCGGAAGGCGCGTCCACTGCACCCGCTGAAACGACTCCGGAACGTCCGCACCCGCATCAGGCGTAGTGCGTCCAGACACACCGGCACGATGAACGCCCGGTTGCGCGCCAGCATGTGGGTTCGCTGATCCGCAAGGTCCCACTCGAGCCGGAAATAGCCTTCATGCCGCGAGGCCGTGTTGGCCGAGATGACAGGAATGAAGAGCGCGCAGTCGTGGATCTCGCGGCGGATTTTCTGATCCCACACATCCCCGCCCCGAAGCTCGCTCTGGTCGAACCAAACTTCGATGCCGGCGGCGCGCAGCGCATTGCACATTCGCTGTGCAGCCACCGCGTCCTGCGACGCGTAGCTCAGGAACACCGCCTTGCCCGGGTCGGTCACGCTGCCCCCGTCGTGTCGCGACCCTGACGGTTCTCTGGATCGGCTCGGTTGGGCATTCAAAGGCCCTTGATTAGTGCTCCATAGCCTACCGTAAGGCGTGAGCGACTGCTTCCGGGCAGCCATTCCAGCGACGCCAGTGACCGGTTGTGGCCTATTCTGTTGAAAAACTAAATTCCTGCGCGTGGGGAATATTGCATGTAAATCATTTTGTGGCTTAAAACCAGCCATAGATGCGCAGTGTGGAACATTGTGCCGGGTTGAGCCTGGCGATCGTAGGAAAGCCGTGGTCCCCCGGCTCATTCAAATTGCGGCCTTTCTAAAGCCTTAGAAATTTCTGACTAACTCTCGCATGGAGTTTTTCAACAGAATAGGTCAAACCCGAAAGTTCGCCGGCGGATGCCAACGGACCCCGCGGTCTCGGGGCCTAATTCAACGTCGATATTGACGGTGCAATGTAACGGTGCTGTAGTCAGATCAAGTAGTTACACCAACCCAATTTACTTGCCTCGCAGAACTGCGGTTTTTGTATCGCCGCAATTCGGCGGTCTACTTTGAGTTAGGCGTCAATCGAAAGGAAGGCATGAAAATGACACGCGTCCGAGTTGAGGGCTTTACCATCTCGCTTGACGGATACGGAGCTGGTCCGAATCAGGACATCAGGAATCCGCTCGGCGTGGGCGGGACAGATTTGCACCAGTGGTTAGTCCCGACACGCACGTTCCAACGGACCCTATTTGGCGCCGACGGTGGCACAACGGGGATCGATGACGACTTCGCTGCGCGGGGCTTCAAGAATGTTGGCGCCTGGATTCTCGGAAGAAACATGTTCGGACCGATTCGCGGTTCCTGGCCCGACATGAACTGGAAAGGCTGGTGGGGGGACAACCCACCCTATCACGTTCCAACTTTCATCTTGACTCATCACGCGCGCCCGCCCATCCAGATGGAAGGCGGAACGACATTCTACTTCGTCACGGGCGGTATTCACGAGGCGCTTGACCGGGCGCGCGACGCAGCCAACGGAATGGATGTGCGCATTGGCGGCGGACCTAACACTATCCAGCAATATCTTCGTACGGGCCTCATCGATGAGCTGCACGTCGCTATCTCGCCGGTCCTGCTGGGCGGGGGAGAGCGACTGTTCGAGGGGATTGACGTGCGCGCTCTGGGATACGAATGCGTTCAGTTCGTTGCGTCGGAGAAAGCCACCCATGTTGTACTCCGGCGCCAAGGGCACAATGACGCCTAACAACCGGTTGCAGCGGACGGCGCTGCCGCGCCGCCGCTGAACCGGAACGTTAGCCTGCCCGACAGCGGACATTTCGCGACCGGCAGGTAGGGGTCAAAACCGGTCCTGCGGCGTAATCTGTCAGCAGACGGCCCAACTCCGGTCACTGAATGCGCTCGAATCGATGTCCCAAAGCGGACACGCTGTCGATACGATTGTCTGCTAACGTAGTCATTCTGGTTGCAGAGGGAGATATCAACATGCCGATCCGCATCACGGTGTCGCTCACAATTGCCATCGCGCTCACAGCTTTTGCCGATCCTGCGCTGGCCGCTGAGAAGTTCACGGGGTATCTGTGCTGCAATATGCGCACTGATGGCTCCTGGATAAGTGACATCAACTACGCCGAAAATGGCAAGACAGTCATTCCCGCCGGCACGCCCGTCAAGGTAGTGGGCTATGGCCGCCAACGGGTTCACATCGAGATCGGCGGCAAGAAACAGGCAATCGGCAACGACTATAGCCGGGATCTTGCGCTGGAGGTATTCGCAAAACGCTACGTGGTATCGGAAAATCCGTCCGATAAGTTGGCGCAGTATCCAAAGCCAATCCAGGACGCCATCACCTCGATGCGCCTCATCAATGGCATGAGCCGCGAACAGGTACTGATGGCCGTGGGTTACCCGGTGAGCAGTGAAAATCCCAATCTTGATGCGAAGGTCTGGCACTACTGGCTGTCGAGCTTTGCCGAGTTTCGCGTTACGTTCGACGATCGGGGCCTGGTCACCGACATCAATGCCGATCCCGACACGCGCGAAAAAGTAGTCATGCAGTAGCACATCCGGAGCGCCGCCGATCGACGGCGACTCATGAAATTTTTCTGCGCGCCGGCTACCTACCGCCTGACAAATGACCTCCAACCATCTGTTGGAGTGCCCGCAAGCTTGCTTTCACAGAGCCTCGGTCGAGAGCGGCGGTTCGGACGCGGCCAATCTACTAATTTAGAACACGATGTAGCAAGTCTGCGATCAACGCAGCCGCAGTTGCCACGACTGGGATCGCTAGAGCCAGTTTATGCCACGCTCTCAGATGTGCGCGCTTGCGCCAACCAGTAATACCGATGATGAGCGCTGCGGGAACAGCCCAGGCCGCTCCCATCATGGCCCCTTCAAGGTATTCCCGCTGAGACGGAATTGAGGGGTCAACATAGTACAGAATTGTGTAACCGCAGAGTACGCAAACCGGGACGACGGCGAGAACCCAGACCACAATCAGCGGTCTGGCCCACGACGAGGTTGAGGCAGCCTCGTGCCTCACGCGCGACTTAACGATGACGTTGAGGGGCCGGACGACCCTGCCGAAGAGGCGCCGCAGTCACGGTCGCTCCAGCGATTGTTAGGAGTCACCGCGTTGGTTCCTTAGCTTCCCCACCCGTCCACCAAATAACTCAGGCCCGAGGCGCCGTCTCATAACGCTGCACTCAGCCAATCGGTATCGAAGTGAATTTGACGGGTCTCACCAATGCTCTACACGGTGATTATGGCCGTGTGCCTTTTCTATTCAGGATCTGAAACCACGCAAGCATTCCGTTCTCTTCTTTGCGTGTAGAGAATTTAAATACCTTTTCGCATGGAATCGGCAGCAGCCAAGGCCTGTAGTCAACGATAATCGAGATCTCCAACCTGGAAATGGTTCCGCTGCCAAAGTCAAAGAGTCCATTACTGTCATTCGCCCCCGGCCCAGCGTCCAAGCGAATCATATATTGTTCACGCATCGACAGGCTCTTCTTGAACCATGGCCCATAGCGATACGGGGCTGAAGGCGGTCCGTTACAGAGCGGCACATTTGGGACCAAGGTGTCTGCAGGGCGCCGCGGGATCAAACAAAGCCTGATCATGGGTTGCACGTTGCGAAGCTGAGTGACGCCAATGTTGGAGATTACAAAAGGAGGTGGGTGCGGATTTGAGGGATCAAACTCGGAACCCGTCGCTTTAACGGCGATTCTCGGCCAAAATATAATAAGACTACCGGCTAGACTTACGAATGCGACCGCAGCGGCAATGAATTTTAGCCATCGGGCGTTACGCTGCTGGCGCTTTAACCTTTGCGCCGCCTCTCGCCTGGTTGGACGTCCCTGCGGTTCTGGTATTCGCGCCATGTTTCTAAATCTTCAACCGTCATTCCGGTATGTCAAAGCGCGTGCGAAGCAGTTACGTGCCGAGCGCAGATCCGGTCGGCGGGCTGAGCCTGGTTATGCGCGCAGCTACTGCGTTATTCGGTAGACCGTGCCGTCATTCGTGCTGCCGCCCTGCCAGGTGGTACCGAAGATGGTGCCGGCATCGTCGAGTGTCACGTGGCCCGTGGGGTAGGCGCCATCGCCCACACCACCAAAGTCGTGCAGGATCGTTTTGGTCCACGGTTGCCCGGGTGCGTTCGGAGTAAGCTTGTACACCGTACCGCGATATTGCGTGCCGCCGAATTCGGTTGTGCCATATAGCGCTCCGTTTGGGTCGAGCGTCACGCCGCCCTGAGGAGAGTATCCATCCTCGCTACCCTGGAATGCGTACAGAATCGCCTTGGTCCAGTTGCGAGCTCCCGTGCCCGGTGGATCCAGACGGAACACCGTTCCGGTTACATAGGTGCCGTCGGGACCCGGCATACCGCCATCCGCCGTTGCACCATACAATGAACCGCTGTCATCCGCGACGAGTCTGTCGATCGGGCTTGAACCGTCTGCGCCGCCCTGAAATTGATAGATGACGCTTGCCTTCCAGCCATGGGCCGTCTCAGCCATCTCAAACACGGTTCCGCAGCCGACGTCGCTGCAGACTCCTGTCCCGCCTGTCGTCGTGACGCCATACCTCACGGACGTACTGAGCGGCAGCAAGGCGCCGTCGGGTGTGGCGCCATCGGGAGAGGAGGTGAAGCGATGCTGAATCTTCTCGGTCCAATCGCTGGCGTCCGTCCGCGAAGGCGCGAGGGAATATACAACGCCATAGCCATCCAACCCGGGTCCGGACCCGCCAAGGATTGTCGTGCCACTCAGCGCGCCGGTTGCGTCCACGATGACGGAGCCCGCGGGCCGCGAGCCGTCATTGCCGCCACGGAAGCGATGTAGCGTGGCGAAGCTCCAATTTGTGTACCCCGCTGGGGGTGGCGTCAACTGGAAGAGCGTGCCTGCCCCGTTGGCAGTCCCGCCACCGTCGAACGTAACCCCGTAGAGCACCCCGGCAGCTGTCCAGGTAAGGCCCAGCGGATAACCGCCCTGTGCGAGGTCCGGAAAACGCTTCAGGATCCGCTCTGTCCAGCGTTCATTCGCAACCGCCGCCGGGAAAAGCTGGAACACCACACCGCCGGCATTGATTCCGTCGGTATCGGTCGTGCCAAAGACGGAGCCGGCGGGCCCTAGGATGACGCCCGCTTCCGGATTGATGCCATGCGCCCCGCCGCGAAATTCGTAGATCACTGAATAGCCCGTGTTCGCCCATGCCGCCGCCGGGCCAGCGACGGCCAATCCGACACTGACCAAGAGGCAGCGCGCAAGGCGCGCAATTACCGCCAAGGGATGATCACGATCCAATTGCTGCTCCTGGTCCGCCGCCGGTTCATCGGTCGATGCGAAAATTAGACGGTTTCGGTTACCTGCGCTCGGCCTTGGCGTCACCGCAAGGCGCGGGGATCGTATACCACAGCCGGTCATGTTCAAAATTCAGAATAAAACGGCGCGGTGCGGAAGAAGTCAGGTTGCCGTCGTGGAGACTTCAGAACATACCTATCAGGAATCCCTTGATGGCTTCTTGCGGCCGGTGTCTTGGTCCGGCTTGCCGATCCCCTCACCGATCCACGGCGCAAGATCCTGCGCCCTGCGTGCCAACTCCTTGGCCAATGTGCCGGGTTTGGCATTCTGCGCAGCTGCAATCAGGGCCAGACCACGTGTCAGGCAGAGTAGCGACTGAGCATGAAACGCCTCTCTCGCGGCGAGTTGCTTGCGCTGCGTCTCCTCTTGCCAAGCCACATCCTCCGCGCGCACTTTCTCGCGCCAAGCCACATCCTCTGCGCGCGCTTTCTCGCGTCGAGCCAGTTCCTCCGCGCGCTCGTTCTCGCGCCGGGCCGCTTCTTCCACGCGCGCTTTCTCGCGCCGAGCCGCTTCCTCAAGACGAAGTGCTGCAGCCTCTTTAACTTTTGCCGGTAATTCAGCCATACGTGTTCACCCGCCAATTAAATGGGCCTTAATTTTTCTTGCCCAACCTAAAGCCAATTCTTGGAATCGCCGAAATAGACTTGGTCATGCCGTGCAGATCAAGTGCAGTGACTTGCTACTAGCCACTCGGAGGCGCGCATTTTGACGCAAAGGGCGTAGCTTGGGTATCGCTGGGTATCAATGGCTTGTGCCGAGGCTCACGTGCACGATGAGCAAGTAAAGAACAAGTAAAGAGCAAGGTCGCGCTCTTTTAAAGCTTGCGTTTTGGATTAAGCGTTTACTTTCAGGCGCGCCAACGATGAGGAACTTGGCGTTTTATCCTCAGAGCCCGGCCACCACTTGCTGGGCGAGAGTCTTCTCTTTAGCTTTCTTGCTTTCAACGGGGATGTGGGCGTAAACGGCGACCTTGAAGGCGGCATTGCCCTTCTTGACGATGAGGCCAACTTGGTCAGCTACCGCCAAGTAGTGGGCGTCATCTCCTACGCCGCTGATCGACGTGACGGAGATGCTTGTCGATGCCGTCTGGCCCAACTGCTTGCCGCCCTGAAACGCGCCCGGATCCTGCAGCATGAGTGTGACGTATCCGCCGTCGCCCGTACTCGCCTTCCATGTGCACGTTTTCTTGTATGTTGGGGTGACGTACGAACCTGCTCCTACCGAGACGCCCAGTGCGGCACCCACCTGGGCTGGCGTGAGCAGTGCGCAGGCATCCGCGCTCGGCGCTGCAGTTGCCGCCGCAACCCATGCGCCACCGCTGATGCAAGCGGCGCACAACAGCGAAGCAAAAAGACTGGAGGAACGCATCTCGTTAGCCTAGTTCGCGGATGGGCGCACCAATCTTAGTACCTTGGACCTGCAGCTTGAAGCCAGCCCGGTCCGCTAGTAGTGAGGAAGGCACAAGGTCAATAATTGTGCAACGGCAAGGGTTCGGGTGATCGGTGGGGCGAGTGCGCATCTCCGGCGCCGCTCGCCGGTGCGAGCGGAAACGCACCGGCAGTGCGCCAACGCCATGACGCGACAGAAAACAGCAGAGAGACTTGTCACGAGACGCTAGACTAGACGCCGGTCCGGCAAGCGCGGCGATCCCCAAATGCCCGCAAAGCCGGGGCTTGCGGCGATCGACTTAGGTGGTGGCAGGAGCAAGCGCATTGCGGGACCCGAGACCTTACATTGAGCCAGTGCCTGAGCCGCCCAGGAATCCTCCGTCGCGCCGCGGCGCGCTGATAGCGCTCGCACTCATCGTGCTGCTGATTGTCGGCTCCTTGTATCTGGAGCATGTGCTGCACGAGGCGTCCAATCTGCAAGATTGCCTCATGCAGGGACGCACCAACTGCGCTCCCATCGAAGCAAGTTCGCCGTAGCGTGCGCTGATGCGCGGAGGCCCGGTTTAATTCAGGGCAACTGCGCCAGCCCCAACTGTGTGCGCAGCTCGCGCCGGCCGACGGACGTCAGGCTCAGAGCGCGGCTGTCGAGGTCCTTGATGACCCACTTGCGACGCAACGCCGCATCGAGCAGCGCGGCGCCAAAGGCACCGGCGATGTGCGCGCGGCGTTCGCTCCAATCAAGGCATGCATATGCAAAACGGCGCCGCAAACCCCGCGACGCTTCAATATCGACGCCGAGCCGCGCAAACCCACGGGCGCCCGCGCTCGTCACGGCGTAGCCATCGCTACCCGCCACATCGGCGGTCAGCCAATCCAATTGCAAGAAGCGCTGATGCAGTGCGACCGCAAGCGCACCGGCCATGTGGTCGTAACAGGTGCGGGCGACGCGCAGCCGCGTCGGTGTGCGCGGCTCAAATTTGTCGCGGGTGCCACCGGCAACGACCGTTAGAGCCTCGAGCGCCGCGGCGATGCGCGGGCCCTCCAGGCTGTAGTAGCGGTACTTGCCCTGCGTCAGCACCTTCACGAGGCGCCGCTCTTTCAGGCAGGCAAGATGCACACTCGCCGTCGACGGGCTTACCTCGGCCACGATGGCCAGCTCCGTGCTGGTGCGCGCGTGGCCATCCATCAGGCAAAAGAGCATTCGTGTGCGCGCGGGCTCGGCAATCGCCGCTGCAACTTGAGAAACGGTGGCGTCGGGCGCGTCTGCGGTCATGATTTCATCGTAAACGAAGTGTGCCGGAGGCGCAATTGCAACACTCGCTGCATGCCACAGCGCGGGAGTACCGATGATGATCACTTGCATCATCCGCTACGAAATTGATCCCTTCCAAAAGGACGCCTTCAGAGAATATGCGCAGAACTGGGGGCGCATCATTCCTCGGTGCGGCGGGCATCTCGTCGGCTACTTTCTGCCGTATCAGGGCACGAACGATGTCGCATGGGGCTTGATCGCATGTGACAGCCTGGCTGCCTACGAGGCCTATCAGACGCGCGTGCGCGCGGATACGGAAGGGCGCAAGAATTTTGCAATGGCGCACGCGAAGCGGCTCATCCTGCGCGAGGAGCGCAATTTCGTCGAAGTTGTCGATGCAACCTTTGGGCTGCCGGCCTTCTCGTAGCGGCCAGCGGGCAGGTCGCAGCGCACGCCCCCGCAAGCGAGCCGCCATTGCAGAAAATCGGTCTGGTCGGCGGCATTGCCTGGCTCTCGACGCTCGAGTACTACCGCAGCATCTGTGAGCAAAGCGAGCAGCGCCTGAGAGCGCGGCGCCGCCCAGGCACGCTTGCGATGCCGGAGATCATGATTGAATCACTGGATCTGCATCGCGCCGTGGGCTATATCGGCAGCGACGAGACCGATCAGGCATGGTCGCGCTTTGATGCCTACCATCGCGCCGCGTTGCGCCGCCTTGAGGTAGGTGGCGCCAAGGTTGCGGCGATTGCGAGCTTCACCGCGCATCACCGCCTGCGGTATATCACGCGGGGAATTCACATGCCGGTGATCGACGTATTCGATATTGTCGCGCGCGAGTGCGTCCGCATTGGCGCGCGGCGCGCGCTGATTCTGGGCACCGCGGCGACCATGAACTCCTCACGCTTGCAGGCGGTATGTGCGGCGCGCGGCGTTGATGCGGCGGCACCGCGCGCGCAAGCCACACGCAAAGCGGTGCAACGCTTGATCGATCGCCTGCACCGCGGCCAGGCTCTTCATAGCGCGGCTGAGCAGATTGCTGACATCGTGCGCCAGGCCGTGATGCGGCAGCCGCAATTGCCGGTAGCCCTGGCGTGCACGGAATTGCCGCTTGCTTTTCCCGCGGCGCGCGCGCGTGCCGTGTTTCGCTGGCACGGCCGGACCTACATCAATGCGACGGCAGCGCATGTGAGTGCGCTGCTTGATCGTGCAGGTCTGCCGTGAGGTCTTGCCGCTAGGCTTGGCTGTTCGAGGACTGTGCCAGGGACGACTGCAAGCTCTCGAGCTGGCGCTCGTTAGCGGCCTCGAGCGTGTAACCGAAGCCGCGCAGCACGCGGATGGTCAGGCCCGCCGGAGCGAGCCTTGCCCGCAGCCGGTGTACGTAGACGGCCACGGTGGTGTCGATCAGGGGACGACCGTGGCCGAGATGTTTGGCGAGGGTCGCGGTGCTTACCAGCTGCCCCATGTGACGCGTGAGCAGTTCGAGGAGCGCAAGCTCCTGCGCCCGCAGCACCACGGATTGATTGCCGACGCGCACACGCGGATCGCCTGGGGTAAAGATCAGGTCGCCGACGCATACGGGAGTACGGTTAAGCTTTGGCATGGGCACACGTCCGGACGTTGTGCACGCGAATCTCGCGCGCGCGATGGTGGCAGGGCGGGGCAGGCTCCTTTTGAGCCTCTACCCGGGGCGCGCACTTGGGTTCGCACTTCATGTTGATCCTTGCGGCCCTAACGATCGGCCGCGGCGCTTTAGATATTGCGGCCACTAAGCTTTCCTTTACCTTTCCTGTAGGTTACAAATTGGAAAGGTTTGGAATTGGGGTGGCGGGCAACGCCGGCGCAGGCGCGTCGGAGCGCTCAATTTCGCCAAGTTTTATCCCCGGCAGCACGATGGAGGCGTGCAGGCCCCTTTCGGCATTGGCGAGGCGCAGCTCGCCGCCATGCAGCGCCGCGATCGCCGACACGATCGCAAGCCCGAGGCCATTGCCCGGCCGGTTACGCGCGCGATCCATGCGATAGAAACGCTCGGGGAGTCGCGGCAATTCATTAACGGGCACCCCCGGGCCATCATCCTGCACGACGATCGCAACTCTCTGCCCCTCGGGGTGTGCTCCAAGCTCCACGCGTGCTCCGGAACCTGCGTATTTAATGGCATTATCAAGAAGGCTCGCGACCGCGGTCGCGAGCAGGTCGCGATCGCCGAGGGTCCACATCGCACCGTGCTCGGCAACCCACAGACTCACGCCCGCCGCCTCGGCTGCCGCGTCGTAGAGATCCACCATGTCGCGAATCACCCGGTTCAGGTCGACGCGCTCGAAAGACTCCGTGCGCACGCCCGATTCCGCCTGCGCAATCTGTAAAAGTTTGTTAAATACAGAAATAAGATCGTCGATACCCTCAATGGCGGTGTGCGCGGCCTCGGTGAGGGCGGGCACGGTCATTTCACGCCGCAGCGCTTCATCGAGCCTGGCGCGTAGCCGACTCAGCGGCGTGCGCAAGTCATGTGCAATCGCATTTGAAACATCGCGTACGCCGTTCATGAGCTGCTCGATGCGATCGAGCATGCGGTTAATGTCGAGCGCGAGCCGGGCAAATTCATCATCGCCCGAGATCAGGATGCGCCGGTCTAGATTGCCCGCCTCGATTTCGTGGGTGGTGCGACGAATCCCGCCGATGCGCCGCTCGATCTGGCGGCGCAGGAGCCAGGCGCCGACGACTACCAGGACGAGCGAGACTGCCGCCACCGCCTCGAGCGCATGCCAGACAAGGTCACGGATGGCGCGCTGCTCGCTAAGGTCACGTCCGACGTAGAGCCTTTCCCCGCCGGGCAGGGGGCGCACGATCAGTCGCGCCGATGACGGCCTGCCATCGCGGATCACGTCGCGGTTCAGCAGCACTCCGAGCGGAGCATCGCGCGCGGGCCAGGTCGAGAGGTTGCCGACGATCCGCAGCCCCGATGCGGAGGTGACCAGGAAGATCTCGGTATCGCTATCAATCCCGTCCGTCAGCTCCTGGTTGATTTCCCGCGCCAGCGCGTCAATGGGTCCCGCGCCATAGGTTTCGAGCAGCCGCGTGGAGATCGAGTTGATTTTACCGTCGATGCTGCGATCGAGCACGCCGACCGTTCCAAAATAGAAGATTCCCGAAGTCACCAGGATCAGAGCCACCAACAATGCGCCGTTCCCCAGCGCCAGGCGTGCGGCGATCGAGTTATTGAGGTTGAAGGCGTGCATGCAGGGACGGCATAAGTAGCGGCCGCGATCTAGGCGCGCCGTCCCAAGAGGTACCCGGCGCCGCGGATCGTGTGAATTAAGGACGGCGAGAACCCTTTGTCAACCTTGCTGCGCAGACGACTGATCTGCACATCGATGACGTTGGTCTGCGGGTCGAAGTGGCAGTCCCATACGGCTTCGAGCAGCATGGTGCGCGTCACCACTTGTCCCTCGTTGCGCATCAGGTACGCCAGCAGTCGCAGCTCGCGCGGCTGCAGCGCGATGGGCGTTGCGCCGCGCGCAACCTGCAAGGTGCGCATGTCAAGCGTCAGATCCGCCACGCGCAGCTGCGCGCTGCTGTGGTTGGCATGAGTGCGGCGCAGCAGCGCTTCGACGCGCGCGATGAGCTCGGCGGAGGCGAACGGCTTGGAGATGTAGTCATCGCCTCCTTGACGCAGTCCGCGCACCCGCTCGTCGGTACTGGTGAGCGCGCTCACGACCAGAATGGGTGTGGTCTTGCCAAGGTCGCGCAGCTTGCTGACGATCGATAAGCCATCCACGCCCCCCGGAAGCAGTCGGTCGAGAATGATCAGATCCCACGAGTCATTGAGGGCGTGATGCAATCCATCCAGACCATTGCCGCAGGGCGTCACGGCGTGCCCAACCTCCTGCAGCGCATTGCAGATGTAGCGCGAAGTCTCCGGCTCGTCTTCGATGACCAGGCTCTTCATCGCTCAGAGAACCTTAACCAATGCGCCCACCATGCACCGGGCGCGTGCCCACCTGAGTTGCGTAAAGCATTAATTATAGGACCTAAGAGACTGAATTAGATGAGTTTTGTTAATCCAAGCAGTCGCCGCCCGTGCTACATTGCCGCGATTGCAACCGCAGGAGCGATGTTATGCCACTCGCACGCATTGACCTTCCCTCGGGCCACTCCGCCGAGTATCGCGCCGCAGTCGGTGAAGTTGTCTATGCGGCGATGTTGTCTGCCTTGAAGGTGCCGCAGAACGATCGCTTTCAGGTCATCGTGGAGCATTCAGGCGGCGACCTCGTGATCAATCCCGAGTATCTGGGCATTCAACGCAGCAGTGCCGCTGTCGTTATACAGGTGACCCTCAACGAGGGCCGCACGCTTGAGGCGAAGCGCGCCTTCTACAAAGCGCTCGCCGATGCGCTGCACGAGCGCGTCGGCCTGCGCCGCGAGGACATCCTCATCAACCTCGTCGAGGTCAAGAAGGAGAATTGGTCGTTCGGCAACGGTGAGGCGCAGTACGCCTAGGCGCGCGGCGCCGGGGGGCGAAACGCTTGTCTATAGCTGCGAGCGCAACAGCAGCGCCAGATTTTCGTAGAATCGCCGCGAGGTCGAGCGGCGCGCCCAGCGTCGCAGGACCATGCGCCGTGATTGCGCGATATCTGCGTCAATGTGGCGGATCTGCTCCTGCGCCAGGCGCGCACTGAAGATATTGAGGTTGGCCTCGTCGTTCAGGCGGAAGGAACGATCGTCAAAGTTCGCCGAGCCGACCGAGGTCCACACGGCGTCGATGACCATGACCTTGCAATGGATCATCGTCGGCTGATACTCGAAGATTTCAACCCCCTCTTTGAGCAGCACGCCGTACAGGCCTTGCGCCGCCCAGCGCCCGATGCGCGCATCCGTATAGCGGCCTGGAACCACGATCCGGACGCGCACACTGCGGCGGCGCGCCGCGATCAGCGCGTCGACGGTGAGCCGATCGGGCACAAAGTACGGATTTTCAATATCGATGGAGCTGTTGGCCGCGGTGAGTGCCAGCAGCACCATGAGGTGCATGCTCTCTGAGCCGCCGACCGGCGAGCTGCCAAACATCTGCGCGTCCATGTCGCCCTGCACGGTAAGGTCGGTCGGAAAGTACTCCGCACCATGCAGCACGCGTCCGGTCGCCTTGATCCAGTTATCCACAAACACCGCCTGCATCTGCGCCACGACCGGCCCGGTTACCTGGTAGTGAGATTCGCGCCAGTCCTTGGGGTGTTTGCGGTTGCCGACCCATTCGCGCCCAAATCCCACGCCGCCGGTAAATCCGTTCCTGCCATCGATGACCATGAGCTTGCGGTGCGTGCGGTTATTGAGCCGGCCGATGTGATACCACGAGGGCGCGTGATACAGCTGCAGGTCGGCGCCGGCAGCGCGCAGCGTGCTCAGCATTGCGGGTGGCATGGTGCGCGATCCCAGCCAGTCGAGCAGCACATGTACGTGAATGCCGCGCCGTGCCGCGTGGGTGAGCGCCTGGCAGAAACGCGCGCCGATCTCATCGCGGAACACAAAGGTTTCGAACGTCACGCTGATCTTGGCGGCCGCAATGGCATCGAGCATCGCCGGGAAGATCTGCTCGCCGTTGATGAGCGTCTGCACATGGTTGCCGGCAACGAGCGGCGGCCCCAGGAGCACTCCCAGGGCGCGCTTGAAATCAGCATCGCGGCTCGTATACAGCCGCCTCGGGCGGTAGAGGAGCCGCTTCTCGGCGGTGGCGAGATTGATGCCAAGCGCCACCAGCAACGCCGTGCTCAGAAGCGTGATGACAACCGTGGCAAGCGTACCCATCGGACTACTGCCGGGGCCCCCCGCGCGGTGAGGTTAGGCTGGTAGCGGTCAAACAAGATATCCCGGGATATCCGTCAACTCCTGCAAGTGCGCGCATTTCTCCGGGGAATGACCGCGGCGCGGACGCTGCGCGCTCCCGCGGCGAGCCTGTGGAGCGCGTCGTGATCGTTCAACCTGATGGCGCACGGTCCGTAAGAGCAATGCGCACCCGTCTTGACAGGGGTCCTTCGGTGCCGGAGACCTGGATCGGTCGCCACGGCGGATTTGGGCTCAGGAACGTGGCCACGGGACGCCAGCCTTCGACGTGTTCGCTCACTACCTTGAGCGCCACGAGCATTGGCACCGCGAGCAGGACTCCGGGGATGCCCCAGAACCAGAAGCCAAACCAGATCGCGAGCAGAATGACGAGCGCGCTGACGTCAAGCCGATGGCCCACAAAGAGCGGCTGCACCAGCTGGCTCTCGATGAGGTGCAGCCCCAGAAACGCCCCCGGCACCGCAAGCGCCTGGCCCATGCTCGTAAAAGTCACCAGCGCCGCGACCGCAAGGATGCACAAGGTGGTCATCGGGCCGACAAACGGAATGAAATTGAAAACCGCGGCGACAGTCGCCCAGAGAATTGCGTTGGGCATGCCAAGCAGCACCATCACCCCCCAGGTTGCAAGTCCGAGACCGAGGTTGATTAGCGACACCGTGCCAAAGTAACGGCCGAGCTCGGCGCGTATGGCTTGAGTGACGCGCAGACTTGAGGCCGTTCTCTCGCTGCCTGCAAGTACGCCGGCCATGCGCGCCAATAGTGGCGGACCTCCCGCCAGGAAGAACAGCGTAATGGGAATCACCGTAATCGCCTCGAAGAGCGACTGCGTCATCTCAAACGCATAGGAGCTGCTCGGAGCGGACGCCTGCGCGGCGGGCGCCGGGGCTGCCGCGGCCGGATGTGCCTGCGTGAGCTCGTCCGCACGCTCGCGCATCGCATCCACTTGCGCGAGCGCATTGCGCACCGGCCTGATGCGTTGTTCGATCTTGTGCAGAGTCTGCGGCGCACGGGCGACCCATTCCTTGGCCGGCGTCCGAACCATGTCGACCATGGCGGCGCCCGCGAGCAGCAAGGCGATCATGACGAGCGTGGCAGCGAGCGCGCGTGGCATGCGCAGACGCACCAAAGCCTCTACCGCAGGTGCGAGTAGTAACGCGAAGAACAGGGCGAGCGCCACTGGAATGAATGCGACCGCGCCAAAGTAGAGGATTACACCCACGCCGAGGACGGCGAGGAGCGTGGCTGCTTTCGCGATCCGTCGGTCGGTGCTCATATCGCCCCCTCTGTGTCGCTCTTATGTGCGCCTTGGCGGTCGCTGCGGCCTCAAAGCCGTATCAAGTGCGCCTACGCCTCTTGCGCGAACGCGAGGCACGCCTCCAGGACCCGCTCTAAAGTTTGCCGCAAGGGTGCAGCCTCCTTCTCATCATAATGCGGCGGCCAGGACTTAGGTTCCACGGGACCGGGCAATTCGCGCATGTAACCGCGGCAGGCAAGCTCCATCTGCAGCGCATGCACGCCGCGCGCCGGCTCGCCGTAGCGCCGCGTGATATAGCCGCCTTTGAAACGCCCGTTGGTGACGCGAGAAAATGCGCTGCGGTCGCAGACCTTCTCAACGGCCGCGGTGAGCGCCGCGGCGCAACTTGCGCCGTTATAAGTGCCCAGATTCAAGTGCGGCAGCTCGCCGGCGAAAAGGCGCGGGATGCGTGAGCGGATCGAATGACAGTCGTAAAGCACGACCAGGGGATGCCGCGCCCTCAGTCGCTGCAGTTCGTTTGCAAGCGCCGCATGAAACGGCTCGTAGTACGCACTGCGGCGCCGGGCGATCGATTCGCCATCCGGCACGGCGTTCGCGCGGTACAGCGGCTCACCATCGAATGTTGTCGTCGGGCACAGCTCCGTCGTTGCCTGCCCCGGATAGAGTGCAGCGCCGCTCGGATCGCGGTTCACATCAACCACGGTGCGCGAGACCGAGGTGCGCACAATCGATGCGCCCAATCCGGCGGCGAAATCGTACAGCCGGTCGACCCACCAATCGGCATCGCGCCGCGCGAGCCACGGGGAGACGAGTCCGTCGGCAAACTGCGCCGGAAGTTCCACGCCGGCATGCGGAATGCTGAGAAGCAGCGGCGCGTCACGACGCTCCACGTGCAGCCAGTCCGGGTGTTCGCTCAGATGGCGCTCCGTCAGTATCCGGATGGAGGTTGCTATTATGCGCGTTGCCGCCGGAGGGGACGTCGCGCATGGGGAACTTGTGGTTCGGATCCGCGCTGCTCGATGCGGGGTGGACAGACGGGGTGCGCTTCGCGATCGCGGAGGGGCGCATTGTGCGCATTGAAAGCGGCGTTGCGCCTACGCCCGAAGACGAACGCCACGCGTTGGGTTTGCCCGGCATCCCCAATGTGCACAGCCACGCCTTCCAGCGGGCGATGGCCGGCTTAACCGAAAGCGCAGGTCCGGGAGCGGATAGCTTCTGGGCGTGGCGCAACCTGGTGTATCGGTTTGTCGGGCGCCTCACTCCGGAGGACCTCGAAGCAATCAGCGCGTTTGCATTTGCGGAGATGCTGGAGGCGGGCTTCACCCGGGTTGGCGAATTTCACTATCTGCATCATGATCGCGACGGCACGCCGTACGGCAATTTGGGTGAACTTGCCGCGCGTGTTGCCGCGGCTGCGGCGGACAGCGGCATTGGGCTCACGCTGCTGCCGGTTTTCTATGCGCACTCCAATTTCGGCGGCTTACCGCCGAGTCCCGGCCAGCGGCGCTTCATCAATGACATTGACCGCTTCGCGCGTCTGCTCGAGGAGAGTCGCCGCGCCGTGCTTGCTCTCGAGGCTGCCCGGGTCGGGGTGGCACCGCACAGTTTGCGCGCGGTGACGGCGGCGGAACTCAGCGCGCTCGTGACACTTGCGCCGCAGGCGCCGCTGCATTTGCACATCGCCGAGCAGATCAAGGAGGTCAACGATTGCATCGCCTGGTGCGGGCGGCGCCCGGTCGACTGGGTGCTCGATCATCAGCCCGTCGACGCACGCTGGTGCCTGGTGCATGCCACGCACGTCAGCCATGAGGAAACCCACCGGCTTGCGGCGAGCGGCGCGGTGGCCGGCCTGTGCCCGATTACCGAAGCCAACCTGGGCGATGGCATCTTCCCCGCCATGGAATACCTCGAGGCGGGCGGTGCGTTTGGCGTCGGCTCGGACTCCAACGTCCTCGTAAGCGCAGCCGAGGAGCTGCGCACGCTCGAATACGCGCAGCGTCTCATGCACCGACGTCGCAACGTGCTTGCTGGCGGCGCTGAGCTGTCGACGGGACGGCGCCTGTTTGAGGGTGCGGTCGCTGGCGGCATGCAGGCGCTGGGGTGCGAGTGGCGCGGCCTTGCGGTGGGAGCGGACGCCGACATCGTCAGTCTCAATCTGGCACGCGATGTGCTGCAGTGCCGCCATGACGACGCGTTACTGGATTCGTGGATATTTGCGGCGTCGCGAGCCGCTGGTGGACTGCGTGTGGCGCTATGGGCGCAAAGTGGTCGCGGGCGGAGAGCACTTGCGGCGCGGGCCGCTCAGCGCGCGCTACCGCAGCACCCTTGAGCGCCTGCTCGCCTGAAGAGTTCAGTCAATCGTGATGCTGGCGCTCGCCGAGCCGCCGCTCATGGTGATGGCGGTTGGGCTTGACTCGCGGCGTAACGTGCCCGTGGGGTTACTCGAGTTCCACACCCACGCCGAGAGGTTGTAGTTCGTGCTCAAGAGGTTTTCCGAGCTGCCGCCGGGTACATTCGCAAAGGTGACCGAGCCGGCGCTCTCATTCAGGACTGCGCTCAGCGAGGTCACCGCAATGATTGCACCGTTCGCGCTCAGGATGAGCTCGCCGCCGTTGTACTTGCCGGGCGCGACCACGGAGGTTTCAACCCGCAGCGTCTCGGCGGTGCCGCCGGTGGCAACGGTCAGCGGCGCAAGGCTCACCAGCAACGGCGTCGTCGTAACGGAGCTCGGCGCCGTCACGGTCGGTGTCAGCGGGCCATCGTTGAAATTCGGCGCAATCGCGGCGACACGGTACGCGCCGCTGCCTTCGCTCGGCGCCTCACTGACCGGAGTGGATGCATTTGCCCCGCTATAGGAGGTCACCGCGATCGGGCCGACGGGCAGTGCCGCATCGCCTGCGAAATCGAGATTAAAGGGATCGATGGGCTGCTGCGCGACGACGTACGGCACCTCGCCGCTCACCGGCACGGTCTGATAGAACTGCACGAGAGCGCCCGCGGTCGTGAAATGAGTCGTCGTGGAAAGATTCGCGAGGAAAGGCGTCGCGCTGGCAAGTGTCACGGAGGTCAATGAAGCGCTGGTCGCCGCAGACGGTGCCCCCACAGTGGCTGGCACGGCCTTGATGATGAGCGTCTGGATCTGCGGACCATGCACCACAAGATCGTAGGTGGTGGTCGTCGTTGCCCCGGCGGAGGTCGCATCGGTCGTCAGCGGGTAGAGCACGAAGCTGCCGTCGGACTGCAGCGGCGCACTCTAGCACCACGACGTGACGCGAACCATCGCTGCTCAGCGCCTCGGCGCTCACTTCAATGGCCGGATTGCCGCTGGCCGTCGAGGAGCTGAGTGTCGTGGTGGTGCCGGTGGTGCCGGTGGTGTCGGTCGTCGAGGTGCAAGTATTCGGGCTTGAGAGCGCACAAAGATTGAGCGTTCCCTGAATCGTGCCGGCGGTGGACAGGTCGTAGCGCCGTCAGGTGCGGATTGAGTAAGAAGCCGGGCTGCCCGCTGATGGTAAAGGGGACGAGATCGCGCTCGGCGTCGAAGTCAATGCCGACGGTGAATTGGATGTTGGTCGTGCTCGTGCAGTCGCTGGTGGGCGTTATGACGGGCGACGTGGCCGTCGTGGTGGTCGTGGTATCGACGCTCGTTGGCGTGCACGTCGGCGTCGTTGCAACTCCTACGCCGAGGCCGGTGTCCGTCGTGCCCGTACCGGTCGTGTCCGTGCCAGTCGTGTTCGCGGTGGTGGCGGCACCTGCGTCGAGCGCTTCGAGCTCCGCTTTAAGATTGCTCGGGATCGACAGCGTCACCGCCAGCACGATGCCCTGTTCCGGATGAACGAGGTTAAGCGGCGCGGTCACGGCGGCGCCCGGCGCTGTTCAAATACTGTACCTGGTCGTTGAAGGTGAGGCCGGCGGTCGCCGCGGAGCTCGTGAGCGCAGCGGCAGGGTCGCTCAGCAGCAGCTGTATTTGCAGTAGTTGCCGCTCGGCATCTTGAGCGAGTTGCCGAACACCGCAAGCCCGCCGTTGGTCACCGTCGCAAGGTCAACCGTTGCCGGCGTGCTCAAGGGGAAAGTCGAGCCAGCTGCTATCTCCCGGGGCGGCACGTGGCGCTGGTGTTGAACTTAACGTCGTTGACGGTAATCCAGACGTGGGAGTATTCGGAGGTGACGTTTGCGGTAGCCGACACGTTGGTGCGGGCGCCGCAGCCCACGAGTACGCACGTTGCCAAGAGCAAGCTGACGTGCACAAGAGACCGGCTTCGCATGCTGCGCTCCATGTAGTTGCCTGAGATTACCGAGAAACCCTGCGTCTGCGCCATGAAGAATCATGAAGGTGTGATGGGGTGTTTGGCAACGCAATTTGTCGCCAATTTCCGACGGCAAGATCTCACCAAAGCGTGCAAGAAAAGCCTCTGCAGTCACAGCGCTACGCCGGCGCGGCGCTGGCGTTGTGACGTGCATTAACTCTGGCGAAAGCCACCGGCAGGATGAGCAGCGTCAGCAGCGTCGTCGACAGCATGCCTCCAAAAATGACGAGCGCGAGCGGCCGCTGCGCCTGCGAGCCGATGTCGTGCGAGAAGGCGGCCGGGGCAAGCCCGAGCGCGGCCAGCAGCGCCGTCATCAGCACCGCGCGGAAGCGTCGCGTCGCGCCTTCAATCACGGCCTCATGCAGCGTTCTGCCAGGCTCGCTCGCCAGCTCGCGGATGCTCGTGATCAGGATGACGAGATTCTGGATCGCGATGCCAAACAGCGACAGAAAGCCGATACCCGCGGAGATGCTCAAATCCTCGCCAGCAAAATAGAGCGCGGCGATGCCGCCGATCGCGGCATACGGCACGTTGATCAGCACCAGGCCCGCGTCGCGGATACCGCGAAACGCGAGGCACAGCAGCACGAAGATTGCGATCAGCGCCATGGGGATGATGAAGATGAGTTTCTGCTGCGCGACTTTCATTTCGTTGAACTGCCCGTCCCAACGAATCGTGTAGCCGCGCGCCAGGGGCACATCGTCGCGCACGCGCTCCTGGGCTTCCGCGACCGCGCTGCCAAGGTCGCGTCCGCGCACTCCGAATTTCACCGCGATGTAACGCTGCTCGGACTCGCGATAAATGAAGAACGGGCCGTTGGTCACCTTGACATCGGCAACCAGACTTACCGGTATGTGACTGCCGTCAGGAGCATCGATGAGCAGCCTGCGCAGCTGCTCCGGATTGGCGCGCGCGTCGGGCGCGAGGCGCATGAACAGATCAAACACGCGCTCGCCTTCGAGAACCTGGCTTTGCGCATTGCCGCCGACGGCATTCAGCACGACGTTCTCGATATCTGCAACGTTGAGGCCAAAGCGCTCTGCAGCGACCCGGTCGACCGTCACGTTCAGCGTCGGTTGCCCGAGCACCTTGAATACGCCGACGTCGGCGATGCCCGGAATGCGCTCGAGCACATTGCGGATCTGGTCAGCGCGCGCCTCGAGTACATGCAGATCGCTGCCGAAGAGCTTTACCGAGTTCTCGCCCTTCACCCCGGAGAGCGCCTCGTCGACGTTATCCTGGATGTACTGCGAGAAGTTGACGTCAATGCCGGGGATGCCATCGAAGTATTCCTGCAGATGCTTGATGACGGCCTGCCGGTCGACGACGTAACCCAGCTCCTGGGGCGATCTGAAGTAGGCGCCGTACTCCTGGTTGAAGATACCGGTCGAGTCGGTACCGTCATCCGGCCTGCCGATCTGCACGGCGACGTCGCGGATTTGCGGCTGGCGCAGCAGTTCCGCGCGGATCTGCGCGGCGACCTCGGCCGAGTAGTCGAAGCCAACCGTGTTCGGCAGCGTGACCCGTATCCACAGATTGTTCTCTTCGAGCGTCGGCAGGAAGCTCGTGCCGAGACGCACGAGGAGCCAGAGCGAGAGCCCGAGCAGCAGCAGCGAGACGACGCCGAGCCGGATCGGGTAGTGGATCAGGAAGGCGAGCAGGCGCCGGTAACCCTCTTGCAGCCAGAGCGACGAATTTCGGCGCGCGCAGCGCCGCCTTGCCCGCAAACAGCATCGCGGCGGCGCCGGGAATGAAAGTGATGCTGAGAATAATGGAGGCGAGCAGTGCACAGCCCATCGTGAAGGCCATCGGCTCAAAGATCTTGCCTTCGACTCCGCCCAGCAGAAAGAGCGGCGCGTAGGCGACGATGATGATCGCGGTGGAGAAGATCATCGCGCGGGCAACCTCCGCGGTCGCATCGCGAAACGACGCGAGCGCGCGGCGGTGCGCGCGCTCCAATGACTGCATGATGTTCTCGGTGACGATCACCGCGGCATTGGCGATCAGGCCAAAATCGATGGCGCCGAGGGAGATCAGATTTGCGGGCACGCCCAACCAGTTCATGCCGCTGAAGGACACGCACAATCCGAGCGGAATGATGGCCGCCACGATGAGCGCCATGCGCAGATTGCCGAGGAACAGCCACAGCACGATGAGCACCAGGCAGATGCCCAGGAGCAGCGTGTGCGTGACGGTGCGCACGGTCAGATTGAGCAGCTCCTGGCGATCGTAAAACGGCGTGAGCTTCACGCCGGGTGGTAAGCGGCCGCTCGCGTTGAGCTCATTCACGCGCGTGCGCACCCGCGCCAGCACGACGCTCGCGTTCTCCCCACGCCGCATGAGCACGATGCCTTCCACGCTCTCCAGGTCCTCATCGAACTGCACCTGCCCCAGGCGCTCGGCGTTACCAAACTGCACGCTGGCAAGATCACGCACGCGGATCGGCGCCTTCAAGCCAACGGGACTCCCGGCGCCGCCCGTGCCGAGGAGGTTTGAAACCGGAATGTTGCGGATGTCATCCAGCGACTTTACGAGTCCGACGCCGCGCACCACGAGCTGTTGCTCGCCGCTTGGCATGAGCCCGCCGCCGACATTGGCGTTGCCGTTGCTCAGCGCCTGCGCGAGCTGCGCGAGCGTGATGTTGTAGATAGAGGAGTTTCTGCGGATCGACGAGCACCTGGTATTGCTTGACCATGCCGCCGAAGCCATTGACGTCGGCTACCCCGGGCACGCTCTTGATGCTCTTGAACACCTCCCAGTCCTGCAGGCTCTTCAGATCGATGATATCGGTCGCCGGGTTCTCGCTCTTGATCCGATAGCGCATGATCTCGCCGGTCGCGTCGGCATCGGGGCTGAGTGCGGGAATGACGCCCGTTGGCAGACTGACCGTGCTCAGGTAGAGCTGCGTGTTCTGGCGCGCCATGAAGTCATTCGCACCCTCGCGGAACTTGATCGTTACCACTGAGAGCCCGAACAGCGACACCGAGCGCACCGAATCGACGTCGGGCACACCGGCAACGGAGGTCTCGATCGGGATCGTCAGCTGCCGCTCGATCTCAAGCGTGCTGCGTCCCGCCCACTGCGTGATGATCTGAATGTTGAGCGGCGCGATATTCGGGTAGGCCTCAATCGGCAACGTGCGGAACGAGTAGCCGCCCAGAGCCAGCAGCAGCACGCACAGCAGCATTACCAGCGCGCGATTCGCGATCGCCTGATCGATAAACCGCGAAGTGAAGGCCGACGCGGTAATGGTTACTCCTCGCCGGTCATCTCGTTGAGCAGCAGCGTGCCATCGGTAACGACCTGCAGGTTGGCATCCAGGCCGCCGGTCACCGCGTAGCGGCCGGCGGCGATCGAATGCCCGCGCACCGCCACGCGGCGGTACTGGCGGCCGCCTTGCGGGACGATGACGTAATCGGAGTCGCGAATATGAATCACGGCGCTCTTCGGTACGATGAGCGCCTCGCGTTCGCCCACCGTCAGCGTGCCGCGCACGAACATCTCGGGTCGCAACCGGAACTCGCGATTGGGAACATCGCAGCGGATCGGCAGGGTGTGGGTGTTCGGGTCGACACTTGGCGCAATGAAGGCGATCTTGCCGGTAAAGTGATCCCCGGGCAGCGACGGCGTCTCAAAGTCGAGCGCCTCGCCGAGCTTCAAATACGGATAATCCTCATCGTAGGTATTGGCAAACAACCACAGCGTGTCGAGGTTGGCGAGCGACATCAGCGCATCGCCGACGTTGAGGTAGGCGCCGGGATCCACGTTGCGCTGGGTGACGACGCCGCTGATCGGCGCGCGCACCATGAGGTATTCGGCGAAGCTGCCGCGGCGCCCGAGCGTTGCGATGTCCGCGGCGGAGGCGCCTAGAACTTTGAGTTTGTTGGCGGCCGACTGCAGCGTTGTTTGCGCATCCGCACGCAGCTCGGCCTCCGCGCCATCCTGGCCGAGCGTGTCGCTGAAGCGCTTGGCGAGCAGGTACTCGTTCTCGGCGGAGATGTACTCCGGGCTGTAGATCTCCGCGAGCGGCTCGCCGGCACGTACCGACTGGCCCTCGAAGACGAAGATGCGCCCCAGGCGCCCGGCGACACGTGCAGCGGCGATGCGGGTGTGTTGTTTGTCGAGCGCAAGCTTGCCGGTAATCGGAATCGTGTCGGCCACGCGCTGCTGCACGGGCAGCGCCGTTTTGACGAAGTTGGCGCTGAAGCCTGTGTCGCTTGCTCGCACTCGCGCGCGGCGAGCGCAAATAGCATGCAAGCTGCGGCGCGGACCTGAACCGAGTTAGCCATGGTGTCTGTCTCTACTCCGGTTCGCGGCCGATGGCGGCGATGAGGCTGACATACGCCTGGCTCGCCGAGTTCTGCGCCTGCAGCAAACTGAGCTCCGCGGCGCGCAGGCTGCTTTGCGCCGTCAGGAGATCGGAAAATGCGGTTCCGCCGTTGCTGCTGTAGCCCGAGAGCGCAAGGCGGTATGCCATCTGCGCCTGCGGCAGCAGGCGCTCGCGGTTGAATTTGACCTGCTGCAAGGCGCTCTCGAGTGAGTGGTAGGCGTTGGCGACCGCAAGGTCGAGCTGCTGCAGATCAGAAGCGCGCCCCGCCTCGGCCGCTTTCACCTGCACACGGGCCTGGCCGACCCCGGCGCGCTCCTTTTCATGGCCCCAGGTGGGCAGGTTGACGCTGACGCCAAGCGAATACAGCCGGGTTGAGTCCGGGCGGGCGAGCGCCGGATCGGTGTAGGCGCCCACGCTCAAGGAGAAATCCGGAAAGAATGCCTTCTCCGCGAGCGCCAGAGACTTTGTCGGCCGCCTCGAGCTGCGAGGCATCGGCGGCCATGCGCGGGTTGCTCCGCTGCGCAAGACTGATGAGTGCCGGCGAGCGACTGCGCCGGCAGCTGCGGAGCGCCGGCGGTGTCATGCACCACGAGCGCGCTTTGCGAGGCGCGCCCGACGAGCGTGTTGATCTGCTCGGCGCTCGACTGAATCTGCTTATCGATGCCGAAGCGCTCGTTGCTAAGGGCACCGACAGCGACCTGCGCATTGAGAAAGTCGACGAACGCGGCGGCATTGTTGGCGTAGCGCACCTTCGCGACCTCTTTGATCGCTTCGAGCCGCTGCAGATCCTCGTCCATGAAGTGACGCTGACTCTGCAAAGCAATGAGCTGATAGAAATTGAGCTGCAGCTGCGCGACCAGCTGCACGACGAGCGCGTCGTACTGGCGTCCGATGACCTCCGCCTGAGCACTTGCGACGGCGCCGGCGAGGCCGCGTTTGCCCGGCCACAGGAACGGCTGCGTGAAGCTCGGATAGGCGAAGAAGTCCGAGGAGCTCTTGAAATCGAACGGACCGCCGGTGTTCGCCTGTTCGAGCAAGCGCCACCTGCGGTGCCGGCAGCGCCGAGACCTGCGGGACTTGCAGTTGTGCGGCGAGGTAGGTCTGATGAGCCTGCTCGAGCTGCGGATTGGAGCGCTTGAGCTCTTCGATGAGTTCGGGCAGTGTCCATGCTTGGTCAGTGTCGTGCGCCGTCGCACCGGTTGTTTCGGCAGTTGCTGCAGGCTGCGCGCGCGCGAGCGCCGCAAAGCCGCCGGCGGCAGAGCACGGCGAGCAGACACGGCAGCACTCGCCGGCGATCACGTGAGGGCAGCATGCCACCGAGTGTAGTAACGGAAGCTTTCTTAAACCTTTCGTGCCTGAGCCATGCGACTGCTTATTGTTGAAGATGACCGGCAGCTGCGCGAAGCACTGACGGATTTGCTACGCCAGTCCGGTTTTGAGGTAGACGCCTTTGCGGACGGGACAGGCGGCCTTCAACGCGCTGCTCTCCCACGACTACGACCTCGCAGTGATTGATCTTGGCCTGCCGGGCATGGACGGCCTTGACGTTGGTGCGCAACCTGCGCCGCCAGCTGCGCGGCCTGCCGATCCTCGTGGTCACGGCGCGCGATGCGCTTGAAGATCGGGTTTCGGGACTCGACGCCGGTGCGGACGACTACCTCGTGAAACCGTTCGCGCTGCAGGAGCTCGAGGCGCGCGTGCGCGCGCTCCTGCGACGGCAGCGCGCCGACCGCAATGCGCAGATCCGCATCGGTGCCCTCGTGCTGACACCGGGACAGCCGCGCATCATGCTCGGCGGGGTCGCCGTCGATCTGCGCGCGAGCGAATTTGCGCTTCTCGAAGCGCTCGCCACGCGCGTCGGACGCGTCGTGCGCCGCGACGATCTCGCCGATCGACTCGGTCGCGGCGCCGAGCCGCCCTCCGATACCGCGATCGAAGTGTGCGTGCATCGGCTGCGCCGCCGGCTGAGTCCCTTCGGGCTCAAAGTGCGCACGCTGCGCGGCTTTGGCTACCTGCTGGAGAACCCGCGCGGATGGCTAGAGCAAGCCTGCGCCTGGGACTGCTGCTGCGGCTTGGGCGGCGCGCTGGTACTGCTGCTGGCGCTCGATGCGGTCGCCTCCTATTTCACCGCATTGCATTTTGCCAACCTTGTCTACGATCGCTGGCTCATCGATTCCACGCATTCCCTGGCGCAAGCCGTGCGTGCGAACAACGGCGAGGCGGTGTTTGATCTCACCACGGTGGGGCTTGAGGTCTTCCAGTTCGATGAGGTCGACAAGACCTACTACCGCATTCAGTCAGCACGGCGCGGCTTCATCGCGGGCGAGGCCGCGCTGCCTGCGGTGGAACAGTCGCCGATTGGCGCCATCCGCCTCGCCGACAGCACGGTGCACAGCCAGCCGGTGCGTCTGGTGTGGATTCGCATCGCACCGTCCGGTGCGCACGATGTCGTCACCGTGTCGGTGGCCGAAACGCTCATCAAACGCGCAACGCTGACACGCGAGATACTGCTGGTCATGGTCGCGCCGCAGATCGCGCTTCTCGGTATCGCGCTGCTGCTTGCCTGGCTTGGCGTATCGCGCGGACTTAAGCCGCTGACAGATCTCGGCCGTGAGATCGAGGCGCGCGATCACCACTATCTCGCGCCCGTGTCGGAGGCGGGGCTGCCGCACGAAGCGCGCGTTCTTGCCACGCGTATCAATGAGCTTATCGCGCGCCTCGGCACCGTGATCGGTGCGCAGAAGCGCTTCGTTGCGGACGCGGCGCATCAGCTGCGCACGCCGCTCGCCGCCGTGTTGCTGCACGCGGAGCGTGCCGAGCGCGCCGCTGACCCGCAAGCCGCGCGGCTTGCGCTGCGGGAACTGCATGCCGCCGTCGATCGCGCGGCGCGCCTCATTCAGCAATTGCTGATCCTTGCGAGCACCGAACCCGAAGCGGCCGCTGCGGTGCAGTTTCGCCGCATGGATCTGGCGCTGCTGGCACGGCGGGTCGGGGAGGAGTGGATCGCGCGTGCGCTCGAGCAGGATCTTGACTTCGGTCTCGTCGTGCCGCAGGAGCCGGTATGGGTGCAAGGCGACGAGCGTCTGCTGGCGGAGCTCTTGTCGAATCTCATCGACAACGCTTTTCGCTATGGCCGCAGCGGCGGGCGCGTGACGCTGTTGGTCGAGAGCGGCACACCGCCGCGCCTCAGCGTCGAAGACGACGGCCCCGGCGTGCCCGCGGCCGAGCGCCACAAGATTTTCGAGCGTTTCTACCGCATGCCCGGCGCACTCGGGGACGGCTGTGGCCTGGGCCTGTCGATCGTGCGCGAGATCGCAGCGCTGCATGCCGCGCAGGTCGACGTGCTCGCCGGTCAAAGCGGGCAGGGCGCGCGTTTTTGCATCACCTTCACCGACGCGCGCAACGCGGCTGAGGTAAAAGTGCAGCAGCCGCGCGCGGCGTTCGTGTAGCTCGCAGCGCGGGCTCCCGGGGGGTCACAGCGATGGCGCGCCAGCTCGAGGCGGAAGTACGCAAGCTGCGTCCGACGCAGATTACGATCGGCTTCATTGAGGTCAGTGTCAAACGCAAGGATCTTGAGTCGCTCGGCAAGCACAAGCAGCGCGAGTTCCTGGCCGCACACTTGATTCCGGCAGTCGTCGGCCCCGAGGAGCACATCTTTATCACCGATCATCATCATTTGGCGCGCGCTGCGCTCGAGGCGGGCATCGAGGCCGCGTTCCTGATGATCGAGGCCGACATGCGGCAGCTCGACTACAGCCCCTTTCTGGCGCGCGATGGCCGAGAAGCACTGGGCACATCCGATCGACCAGCACGGCGCGCGCCAGCCGTTCTCGGCAATCCCCCAGCACCTTGAGGAGTTGCGCGACGATGTGTATCGCTCCGTCGCGGGTTTTGTGCGTGCCGCCGGCGGCTACGACAAGACGCCAACTGCCTTCGCTGAATTCTTGTGGGCGGACTTCTTCCGGCACCGCATCGTGGTAGGGCCCACGCAGGAGGATTTTCAGCGCGCGGTAGCTGCGGCGCTCGCCCTGGCGAGAACTCCCGCCGCCTGCGCGCTGCCGGGATATCGCGGCGCAGCCGCATAACCTTGCGCCGCGACGCTTGCGCACCCGACAATGGCGCGCATCATGAAACCCTTTCCAGGATTCCCCCATGGACCGCGCACATTTTTACGCCCAGATGGGCGGCGGCAAGAGCCTCGACTACGAGCTGTACCTGCGCACCGCAGCGCTATTGCAATGTCAGAAACCCTTCGACGAGCTCTGTAACGCCGACGAGCTGCAGTTTCAAATCGTGCATCAGGTCGAGGAGCTGTGGATGAAGCTCCTCGGCTACACGCTGCTCGATGTTGACGAGTGTCTGGCGCAGGGCGCGACGCACCGCGCCGTCACGCTCTTTGGCCGTTGTCATCGCATCGTGCGACTCATGACGCAGCAGCTCGAGCTGCTCGAGACGATGGCACCGAAGGAGTATCAGAAGATCCGCCTGCAGCTCGGCAACGGCAGCGGGCAGGAATCGCCCGGCTTTCGCGTCATCGTGCAGATGCTGCCGCACCTCTGGCGCAGCTACGAGAGCGCGTACCTCACCAAGCGCGGCCTCACGGTTGAGGCCATCTATGACTCGCAGTACGCGCACGACGATGCGTACGCGCTCGCCGAGTGCATGATGGAGCTCGATGAGCTCTTTCAAAAATTCCGCTTGAACCACATCCTGCTGATCCATCGCTCCATCGGCATGGGCGCGGCCTCACTGAAGGGTCGCTCGGTGGATTTGCTCGAGATCGGCGCGAAGCAACGCTTCTTCCCGCAGCTGTGGGACATCCGCGGCCACATGACGGACGCGTGGGGCACGGTCTACGGGCGCGTGCGCGACAGCATCGCCGAGTAGTGACGCGCCGTTTTAGGCCCGCAGCGAGAAGGGCGTAAAGCGCGTGTGCCGGTCGAAGTGGTCCTCATGCTCCGCGCGCTTGAGAAAACCGACCACCAGGTAGGTGAGCGGCGTTGCGAGGATCTCCCACAGGGACTTGAGCACGTACTGCGTGAGCATGATGGGCAGCAGCTTGTCGGTGCTCCAGAGACCCGCGAAGGCGATGCTGTAGAACAGCGCCGAGTCCACCAGCTCTCCGCACAGCGTCGATCCGATCGTGCGCGTCCACAGCCAGCGGCCGCGCGTCCAGAGTTTCATCTTGGCAAGCACGTAGCTGTTGACGAAGGAACCGCTCCAAAAGGCGATGATGGACGCGGCAATGATGCGCGGCGTGTTGCCGAAGATCGCCTCGACTGCGGAGTTTGGGTCGCGCGGCGGCAGGTGCACGATGACCGCGGCCATGATGGCGGCGAACACCAGCGCGCCGAAGCCTGCCCACACCACGCGGCGGTCGCGCGCGTACCCATAGACTTCGGTCAGGATGTCGCCAAACAAATAAGAGATGGGGAAGAACAGCACGCCGGCGAGAAACGAGACCGAGCCGATCCAGGGCAAATGCACCGTGGAGACCTTGGCCGGGCCTATCAGATTGGCGCACAGCACGACGCATACGTAGGCGCCCAGGATGAAATCGTAATACTTGTAGGTTCGTTCCATATTATTTAATGTTATTCATATACTTACAGTACTTGTCTCGAAACGCTCGCGCATCCACTTTCACCCCTGCGCCGTAGGGCGAGTAAGTCGCGGCAGGTGCGAGTATCTACGCAGGCAGGGCGCTCATGCAGAGAATTCTTGGAGTATTGGCATTGGCGATGTGCGCTGCGGCGCACGCCGCCGCCGCGCCGAGCGCCATCAGCTGGCAGGCGTGGAACGATGATCTGTTCGCGCAGGCGCGCGCCGAGCAGCGCTTCGTGCTGCTCGACCTGGAGGCCGTCTGGTGTCACTGGTGCCACGTGATGAATCAGACGACCTATCAGGACAGCGCCGTGAGGGGCCTCGTTGCCGAGCGCTTCATCGCCGTGCGCGTCGATCAGGACGCCGATCCTGCATTGGCGATGCGCTACCAGGACTACGGCTGGCCCGCGACCATCGTGCTGGCCGCCGATGGCACGGAGATCGTCAAGCGCCGCGGCTATTTGCCGCCGGCAGCCATGGCCGCGATGCTCGCGGCCATTATCAAGGATCCTTCGCCCGGCCCGTCAGTGCTCGCGCCGCTCACCGTGCATACGGCCAGCTCCGCCATCTTAAGCGCCGCGGCGCGCGCCGGGCTGCTGGCAACCTATTTTGATGCTTACGATACGCAGTACGCCGGCTGGGGCAGCGTGCAGAAGTTCATTGATGCCGACAGCCTTGAGTACGCGCTCGCTCACGCACGCGCCGACCAGCGCCAGGCAGCGATGGCGCGCGGCACGCTTGCCGCGGCCAGCGCGCTCATCGATCCGGTCTGGGGCGGTGTCTTTCAGTACTCCGACGAGCGCGATTGGCACTCGCCGCACTATGAGAAGCTCATGTCGTTCCAGGCGCAGTACATGCGGCTGTATGCCGAAGGCTACCGGGTGCTCGGCGATGCGCATTTCCTGCAGGCCGCGCGCCGCATCGATCGCTATGTTGATGAGTTTCTGATGAGCGCTGACGGCGTCGTGTTCACACAGCCAGGATGCGGATGTCGACGATGAGCTTACCGGCCACGTGTTTTATGCGATGAGTGACGCGCAACGGCGGCAACAGCGCCAGCCGCGCATCGACACGCATGTGTATGCACGCGAGAACGGCTGGGCGATCAGCGCCTGGACGGCGCTCTATGACGTGACGGGCGCGGCGGGCTATCTGGCACGCGCGCGCCGCGCGGCCGACTGGTTGCAGGCGCATCGCGGCACCGCCGACGGCGGCTTCCGACACGGCGAGCGGAGTCAGGCGCCCGCCGCGCTCGGCGATACGCTCGCCGTCGGTGAGGGATTGCTCAGTCTCTACGTCGCAAGCGGCGAACGTGCCCGCCTCGAGCAGGCCGAGCAGGCGCTGCGCTACATCGATGCTCACTTCGCGGTGGCGGACGGCGGCTACGCTACGATCGCCGTGACCCAGCACGCCTCCGGCGTATTCAAGAGTGCGGTGCGCGACGTCGATGAAAACATCGGCGTGGCGCGTTTCGCCAATGCGCTCTATCGCTACGGCGCCGCCGCCGCGGCGCGCAACGCTGCGCGGCACGCCATGCGCTACCTTGCTGCCCCGCAGATCGCTGCGGACCAACGTCTGCACTCCGGTATTTTGCTCGCGGACGAGGAACTCGCTACGGAGCCGACACATATTACGGTGGTGGGCCACAAGGACGATGCGCTCGCGCAGAGCCTGCACGCAGCGGCGCTGCATTATCCGCTGCTCTATCGGCGCATCGACTGGTGGGACACGCGCGAAGGCGCGATGCCAAATCCCGATGTCCGCTATCCGCACCTTGCGCGCGCGGCGGGATTCATCTGCAGCGCGCACAGCTGCTCGCTGCCGGTGTTCAGCGCAGCGGATCTGGTACATGATCTTGACCAGTCTCTGGCGCGCGACTAGGCCTGCGGAGGCGTGCAATATCGGCGCGCCGGCGCCGGTCAGTACTTGCAAGGAGTGCTTGCCATGATGTTGCGAATGATGCGGGTTGCGGTGCTTGTTGCGCTACTGGCGGCGGGCACGAGCGGCTGCCACCTCGCGCGCGCGGCGAATACGCCGCTGCCCGCGCCGGCGAGCGATGAGAGCGCGGCGAACGCCGCGGGGGTGCGAACCGCGGTGCTCGCAGGCGGCTGCTTCTGGGGCGTGCAGGATGTCTTTCAGCACGTCAAAGGCGTGGTGCGCGCCACCTCAGGCTACGCGGGCGGCACGGCTGCCACGGCGAGCTATCCGATCGTCAGCAGCGGCACGACCGAACACGCCGAATCCGTGCAGATCACCTACGATCCCAAGCAGATCACCTATGGTGAGCTGCTGCGCGTGTTCTTTGCGGTCGGCCACGATCCCACGCAGCTCAACCGTCAGGGGCCAGACAGCGGTGTGCAATATCGGTCCGTCATTTTCTACGCGGATGCCGAACAGCGGCGCATCGCCGAGGCCTATGTGGCGCAGCTGCGTGCGGCCAACGTATTTGACCGCCCCATCGTGACGCGTGTGACGCCGCTCAAGGGGTTCTACAAGGCCGAGGAGTATCACCAGGACTACGCCGAGCGGCATCCGCACGATCTGTATATCGTCTATAACGATGCTCCCAAGGTTGCGCATCTGCAGCAGCAGTTTCCGGAGCTGTACCGATGAGGATCGAGCGCCGCGCCTTTCTCGTCGCCGCGCTGTCGGCCACCGGAGTGCTGCTACTGAGCGAGGCGCAGGCTGACGAGCAACTGGTCGAGGTCACCTTGTTTGACGATGCGGGCAAGCAGCTGCGTGTTGCGCGAATCGCGCATGTGGTGAAGTCCGAGCAGGCGTGGCGCGCGCAACTCACGCCGCTGCAGTTCGACGTAACGCGCGCGCGCGGCACCGAGCGGGCATTCAGCAATCCCTATTTCAACCTGCACGAGCCTGGCCTGTATCGCTGCATCTGCTGCGGCAATGCGCTCTTCAGCTCGGCAACCAAGTACGACTCGGGCACCGGCTGGCCGAGTTTCTGGGCGCCGATTGCGCGCGGCAATGTCAAGGTCGGCGCGGACACGAGCTTCGGCATGACGCGCAGTGAAGTTGCGTGTGTGGAGTGCGATGCCCATCTTGGGCACGTCTTTGATGATGGGCCGCCGCCAACGCACCTGCGCTACTGCATGAATTCCGCATCGCTGAAGTTCATCGGCCGTCCCGCCTGAGGCGCGGCGCCGCCTCTAAGGTGACGCGGCACCAAGGAGCGCATAGCGCCGCCCCTGCGGCAGCTCGTAGCGCGCGCGAAGGCGCGCCTGGCCCGCGGCGCACAACGTCCCGGCAACTCCATCATCCGGCGGCGTGCTCGGCAGCCAGCTGCCCAGTAGCCGGCTGAGCTCGCCCGCCGCATGCCCCGGCAGCATGACGAGCACGTGATCGGCCGGGTCGCGGCCGTGCAGCCAGGCCGCGAGGAGCGCGGCAGAATCCTGCGGCGCAGCCTCGAGCCGCGTGAATTCGATGCGCCGCGGATGATCGAGCATTGCGAGCGTCGTCTCGTCCGGAGCAAGCACCGCCAGCACGCCGCCGGCGCTGTCGCGGCTGATCTGCCCCGCCAGTGCCGGAAGATCCTGCCAGCGATCCACCTCGGGGAGCAGCAAGCACGCCGTGAGCGCGAACGCCACAACGTAGGCTGTGTAGGTGGCGATGAGACTTGCCCCGTGGCGACCCGCATGCTGCAGCTTTGCCGCAAAACGCAGCACGAGGAGCACCAGGGGCACGATGGCGATCGCGACGAGCGCATCGCGTGTGCGGGTGGCCCTTGAGTGTGCCGCAGCGGCAAGCAGCGCCAGCGCCGCGGCGCACAGCAGGGCAACGAGGGCGAGGATCCAGCGCGTGCCCGCAAGGCAGGCCGCATCGATGCGTGCGAGCTCGCCGTGCAGCGACGCCGCCCACAGCGCCACGAGCGAGCGCGAAGCCGAGCAGGGCCGGCGCGGCATAGACGTCGCGGGCGGTAGCGGCAAGCGAGAGCAGCACGAGGAACGGCAGGCAGGCGCACAGCGCAAAGCGCCACGCGGTCGTGGCGGGCTCATGATCCGCGCGGGCGCGAAGCCGGCTGCGCGCGCGCGCCAGCGCCGCGCCGCAGAGCAATGTCCACGGCATGAGATAGGCCGGAAGCTCGAAGAAATACTTGCCCCACCAATTGAGGTGGCCGTGCGCGTAGTCATGGGCGGCGGAGGCGCCGGCGAGGGCGCTGAAGCGTCCCGCGAGATTGTCCCAGAAGAACACGCGCAGCGCGGCGGCGCCGTTCGGCGTTGCCGCCACCGCCATGATCCATGGACCGATCAGCAGCGCCTGCAACAACACTCCGACGTAAAGCTCCCAGCGCCGCAGCTCCGCCCAGCGTCGTTCCCACACGATAAGCGAGCCGAGCGCAAGCGCCGGCACGAGCCATCCTGGGGCGCTCTTCGCCATGAAGCCAAATGCCGCGCCTGCGTGCATCAGCGTGTAACCGGAGAGCTTGCGCGCGCCCGCCGGCGCGCGATAACCGCTATAGGCACCGAGGAGCGCCACTGCGCTACCGGCGAGGAGGGCCGCATCGGGCGCGAGCCAGATTGCGACCCGGTAAGAAAGCAGCGCCGAGCCTGCGATGAGGGCGGCGATGAGCGCCGCCTCGCGACCCGCCATGCGCGCCGCCAACGTGCCCGTGGCGGCAACGACGATGAGTGCATAGAGCAGATTGGGCAGACGATCGCCGCGCGGCGAGTCGCCGAGCGCATCAATTGCAGCGGCCGAAAGCCAGTACGAGAGCGGCGGCTTCTCCAGGAAAGCCGTGCCGGCAAGATGCGGAATGGCGATGTCATCCTGCTGACTCATCTGCCAGACGATGTCGGCCTCGCGCGGCTCATCCGGCGTCCACAGGGCCCGGTCGAACATCCCGAGGAGCCAGAGCGGTGCCAGTGCGAGCGTGGCCAGCACGAGCCAGGGTGCGCGGCGCACGCCAGGCGGCGTGGGGTGGGCGCGATCGGTGGGGTGAGTCGGCATCGCAAGGATTGTAGCGGCGGCGGCGCGCGCGTGGCGCGTATGGGGATGAGTTGCGCGACAATGCCGCTCGTGGGCGAGCGGATCGACAAGGGCGCGCGCGGCCGCATCTCGCGGCGACGCTTCGTGCAGGCGCTGAGCGGCGGCGCGCTCAGCGTGGCGGGCGCGCGTGCGCCGCTCTTCGCCGCCGCGCCGCGCACCGTGCTTTCAGGCACGCAGTTTGATCTTGAGGTCGCAAGCGTGGCGGTCAACTTCACCGGTCAGGCGCGCCTGGCCACCGCCGTCAATGGGCAGATCCCGGCGCCGCTACTGCTGTGGCGGCAGGGCGATTTGATTCGCGTGCGCGTGCGCAACCGTCTTGCGGTGCGCACCTCGATCCATTGGCACGGCGTCCTCGTGCCCGCCGCCATGGATGGCGTGCCGGGTCTGAGTTTTGACGGCATCGCTCCGGGGACGACTTTTACGTATCAATTTCGCGCCGCACAGGCCGGCACTTACTGGTACCACAGTCATTCGCGGTTTCAGGAGCAGACCGGTCTTTACGGTCCCATCATCATTGCGCCGCCAAACGGCGAGCGGCATGTCGTGGCGCGCGACTACACCGTGCTGCTCTCGGATTGGACGGATCAGGATCCGGAACACCTCTACGCGACTCTCAAGCGCGACAGCGAGTACTTCAATTTCTCACGGCGCACGCTCGGCGACTTCGTGCACGATGCGCGTGCGCACGGGTTGCGCGCCACCCTGGCAGAGCGACGCATGTGGGGCGCCGCGCGCATGGATCCGACGGATCTCGCCGACGTTTCGGGCTACACCTACACCTACCTCATGAATGGCGTTACTCCCGCGGGCAACTGGAGCGGCGAGTTTCGGCGCGGCGAGCGCGTCAAACTGCGCTTCATCAACGGCTCCTCGATGAGCTTCTTTGACGTGCGCATCCCCGCTCTTGCCATGACGGTCGTGGCTGCGGACGGCCAGGACGTTGAGCCCGTGAGCGTCGATGAGTTTCGCATCGGCGCGGGCGAGGTCTACGACGTCATCGTGCAGCCCGCCGATGAGCCCTACACCATATTCGCCCAGTCCATGGACCGCTCCGGGTTTGCCTGCGGGACGCTGACGCCGCGCGCTGGGCGCGCGCGCCGCGCTGCCGCCACTTGATGCGCGTGCGCAGCTTGCACCGGCTGACATGGGCATGAGCAGCGGGGACAACATGATGGCAATGCCGGGCGAGCCAGGGCGCACGCAGGCGAGCGCCGGCGTCGACATGCAAGTCGCCGCGCCCGATGAGCGGCTCGATGACCCCGGCGTTGGGCTGCGCGCTAACGGCCGGCGCGTGCTCAGCTATGCGGATCTGCATACTCTCGGCGGGGCATTGGATGCGCGCGCGCCGCAGCGCGAGATTGCACTGCATTTGACCGGACACATGCAGCGTTACATGTGGTCGTTCGACGGGCGCAAGTTCTCCGAGGCGCCGCCACTTGAATTCCGTGAGGGCGAGCGGTTGCGTCTCGTACTGGTGAACGACAGCATGATGACGCATCCCATTCACCTGCACGGCATGTGGAGCGAGATCGATTCTCCCGCCGGTGCCTTTCAGGTGAGAAAACACACCGTGCTCGTGCGGCCGGCGCAGAAATTAAGTTATTGCGTGAGCGCCAACGCCGTCGGGCGCTGGGCGTTTCACTGCCACCTCCTCTATCACATGGAGGCGGGCATGTTCCGCGAGGTCGAGGTGGCGCCCGCGAGCGCCCTGGCCGGCACTTTGTGAGCTCTTCGCAAGGCGCTGCGTTGCTCCTCATCCTGCTCGGGTGCGCGCGCGCCGCGGGCGCCGCAAGCCCGATGGCGCAGAGCATGGATATGAACGATGCCGCACCGCTGGGCATGCTCTGGTTCGACCAGGCCGAGTGGCGCAGCCTTGCCCAGCCGAACGGTCTTGCCTGGCAGGCCGAAGGATGGTACGGCGGGGATTACGACAAGGCTTGGCTGCGCACGCAGGGCGGGCCGGAGCCCGGTCATGCCGAGAGCGCTCGGGCGGAGGTTTTCTGGGACCACGCGCTGCTGCGCTGGTGGAATGTTGAAGCCGGCGCTCGGCAGGATGTCGGCGCCGGCCCCGGCCGCACCTGGGCGGCGTTGGGCGTGCGCGGCATCGCCCCGCAGGGGCTCGATGTGGAAGCGACCGTCTACGCGGGCGCTGCCGCGCGCAGCGCGGCGCGGCTCAAGCTCGCCTATGAACTACTATTCACCCAGCGCCTGATCCTGCAGCCCGAAGTTGAGATGAATCTCTACGGGCGCGCCGATCCGGCGCGCATTGAAGGCGCGGGGCTTGCGGATCTTGAGGTGGGCTTGCGCCTGCGCTATGAGCTGCGGCGCGAGTTTGCCCCGTATGCCGGCATCATCTGGACGCGGCACTACGGTGCGACGGCCGGGTACTGGGCTGCCGCCGGCGGTGATGCGAACGAGGTTGCGCTCGCGCTCGGCGTGCGCGTATGGCTCTAGGGGGGGGCTCATGTTGCTGCAAAAACTGGCCGTGGTTCTGGCGACGGTGCTGCTGTGCGTGCTAGTCGTCGTGCTCGGCGCTTACTCCGGCTTTTATGACATCGGCGCGGACCGGCCGCATCTGGCGCTAACCCAAGGACTGCTCAGCGTGCTGCGCGAGCGCTCCATCGAGCGCCGTGCCGCCGCACTTCCTGTGCCGCCGCTTGATGATCCGGCAAGGCTGCGCGAGGGCGCCGAACACTACAGCGCCATGTGCGTGGACTGCCACTTGGCTCCCGGGATCACCGTCAGTGAAATCCGCGCCGGTCTTCTGCCGCGGCCGCCGAATCTGTCGCAGGTGGCAATTGCGCCCAACATTGCCTTTTGGGCGATCAAACACGGCATCAAGGCCTCGGGAATGCCCGCCTGGGGGCAGACGCACGATGATGAGGCGATCTGGAACATCGTCGCCTTCGTGCGGCAGTTGCCGCACATGTCGCCCGAGCAGTACCGCGCGAGTACCGCGCTCGCGGACGGCGAGGATGCCCACAGCGAGGCGCCTCACGACAGCGCACGCAGTCACGAGCACGCGCACTAGCACGCTGGCGCCGAATGAGCGGCGGCTTGGCGCGCCGCGCCGCGCCGCGCTCAGGCCGAGCGCGGCTGGCAGAAGAACACTTGCGCCGGAAGAATGTTGAGCGGCTCGAAGCGCCGCTCCACCAGCCTGAAGATGCGCTGCAGATCGGGCAGGACGCGTGTGGTGAACTGGTATACGAGAAAGCGGCCGCGCGGGTCGAGCACCGAATGGGTCGTATTGAGAATGCCGCGGCGCAGCTCCGGCGGCATCGAACCGAGCGGCACGCCCGAGATCACATAGTCGGCTTTGACGTGCCCCAGGTCGCGCAGCACCTTGTCCGTGCGCAGCGCAGACTCCTGCACGACCTGCAGGCGCGGGTCATGCATTGAGCTTCTCAGATAGCGCACGAAGTCGGTATTGGTTTCAATCGCGATCAGGCTGGCATCGGGGCGCATGCGACGCAGCACTTCGGCGGTGAACGTGCCGACACCGGGGCCGTACTCGACGATGACGCGGGCATTGGCCCAGTCGACCGCCTGCAGCACCTCCTCGATGAGAAAGCGCGAGCTTGGGATGAGCGAACCCAGCATGCGCGGGTGCTTGAGAAAGTTGCCGGCGAAAAGCAGCAGCTGGCCGCGGCGGGTGGGGGCGCTTTCAGACACAGCTCGCCTCTTCTATCGGGGTCCGGTTGAGAGACTGTACCAGCACTTAACGTTTTGTGTGGCTCACTTCTAATGAGTACCCTGCCAGGTGAGTTCCGGGTTTCCCCGCCACCCGACTTCGGTTAAAATGGGGGGTCCCTTAGTAGGGATTGCAGAGGTGTCCCTGGGATTGGGACTGGCGGGGATGTCCGCAGTGCCGCACGCGCAGCGTCGGCGAGGGCGGACAGGGCACCTCCAAAGTGATCGAACGGAAAGCCCCCCCGGGGCTTTTGTTTTTTGGGCGGGGGCTTTTGGGGTCGAGGCGGTGAGATGACCGGGACCTTGCGTGAGCGGCTTATTGCCCTCATTGAGCCGCTGGCGGCAGATCTGGGGTTCGAGCTTGTGGACTTGGAATCAAGTCCCGGGGCCGTGCGGCTCTTTATCGATCAAGCGGACGGCGTGCGGATCGAGGACTGCGAGCGGGTCAGCCGCGAAGTGTCGGCGCTGCTGGATGTGGAGGATCCGATCCCGACGGCGTTTCGGCTTGAGGTGTCCTCTCCGGGGCTCGATCGGGTGCTGCGCACGCGCGCGCACTTCGAACGCTTCGTCGGCGAGCGTGTCTGGATTGAATTGAAGGTTGCGCGCGCGGCAGGCCGGCGCCGCTATACCGGCCGGCTCGCCGCGGTGGACGCTGCGGGCATTTCGCTGGTCGTGGATGCGCAGCCGGTGAGCGTGGTGTGGGATGAAATCGGCAAGGCAAAGCTTGCCCCGTAGCTCCTTGAAGTGCTGCGGTGGAGGTAAATCGTTGTGAACAAGGAAATCCTGATGGTCGTCGATGCCGTCTCAAACGAGAAGGGCGTCGATAAGGAGATCATTTTCGAGGCGCTCGAGGCGGCGCTGGCGTCGGCTACCCGCAAGAAATATGGCGAGGAGCTCGATGCGCGTGTGGCGATCGACCGCAAGACCGGCGACTACGACACCTTTCGGCGCTGGAAGGTATTTGCCGATGATTCCAAGGAGCTCGAGGTCCCCGAACGCGAGCTGCGTCTGGAGGACGGACTCGATATGGATCCGAAGGTCGAGGTGGGTGGCTACGTCGAGCAGCCGATGGAATCCGTCGCTTTCGGACGCATCGCCGCGCAGCAGGCAAAGCAGGTCATCGTGCAAAAGGTGCGCGAGGCCGAGCGCGCCCAGGTTGTTGAGCAGTACCGCGAGCGCGTCGGGCAGCTCGTCAGCGGCGTCGTAAAGAGGGTCGATCGCAACGGCATCTATGTGGATCTGGGCAGCAACGCCGAGGGCTTCGTGCCGCGCACCGACATGATCCCGCGCGAGCAGGCAAAGCCCCAGGATCGCGTCAAGGCGTACCTTAAGGAGGTGCGTTCCGAGCCGCGCGGGCCGCAGCTGTTTCTCACCCGCACGGCCCCGGAGTTCCTGGTCGAGCTCTTCAAGCTCGAGGTGCCCGAGGTCGGCCAGGGACTGATACAGATTCTCGGCGCCGCGCGCGATCCGGGGGTGCGCGCCAAGATCGCGGTGCGCAGCAACGATCCGCGCATCGATCCGGTCGGCGCCTGCGTCGGCATGCGCGGCTCACGCGTGCAGGCGGTTTCCAACGAAATCGCCGGCGAGCGCGTCGATATCATTCCCTTCGACGCCAACGCCGCGCAGTTCGTCATCAATGCCATGTCGCCCGCGGAAGTGCTCTCCATCGTGGTGGACGAGGAATCGCACAGCATGGACATCGCGGTCGCCGAGGAGAAGCTCTCGCAGGCGATCGGCCGCGGCGGCCAGAACATCCGCCTCGCAAGCCAGCTCACCGGCTGGGAACTTAACATCATGACCGAGTCGGACGCGGAGGCGAAAAGCGAGAGCGAGGCGCGCGGTCTCGTCGACATGTTCATGAAGCAGCTTGACGTCGATGAGGATGTCGCAACGATTCTGGCGCAGGAGGGCTTCTCGACCATTGAGGAGGTCGCCTACGTGCCGCAGGCCGAGCTCATGGCCATTCATGAATTCGACGCCAACATCGTCAAGGAGCTGCGCAACCGCGCACGTGACGTGCTGCTGACCCAGGCGATCGCAAGTGAAGAGAGTCTCGACCAGTCAATGCCGGCGGATGATCTGCTGTTGCTCGAGGGCATGAGTCCGGACCTGGCGCTCGCGCTCGCGCGGCGCGGCGTGCGCACGCGCGAGGATCTGGCGGATCAGTCGGTCGATGATCTTGCGGACATCGAAGGGCTGGCCGCCGAGGAGGCCGGCAAGCTTATTATGACGGCGCGCGCGCCCTGGTTTGAAGCGAGCAGTCATTGATGGCAGCGAGGGGCTCATGGCCGAAGTAACCGTTTCGCAGTTTGCCGAAGTACTGAAGGTGCCGGTGGACCGGCTGCTGGTGCAGCTGGATCAGGCCGGCATCAAGGTCGGCGGACCGGATGATCGCATCAGCGACGATGCGAAGCTTGAGCTCTTGACCCATCTGCGGCGCAGTCACGGCAGCGAAGAGGACGGTGGCGCACCGCGCAAGATCACGCTGAAGAGAAAGACGCAGAGCGAACTGAAGCTGGCGAGCGTGCAGGGGCGTGCGCGCACGGTCAATGTCGAGGTGCGCCGCAAGCGCACCTACATCAAGCGTGACGTGCTCGAGGAGCAGGCACGCCACCAGCAGGAGGAGATCGACGTCAAGCGTCGCGAGGCGCTCGAGGCCGAACAGCGCGAAAACGATCGCCTGGAACACGAGCGCCGCGAGCGCGAGCGGCTCGAGATGGAGAATCGCCGCCGCGCCGAAGAGGAGCTCAACCGCAAGAAGACCCAGGATGAGGCGCGGCGCATTGCCGAGGCGCGCGCCCGCGAGGAGGCCGAGCGGCGCGCGCGCGAGCAGCAGCGCCGCACGCAGCCCGAGCCGGTGAAGCCGCGGCTCACCGAGGCGGTGGTCACCGAGGACATCGACGACAAGCAGACCCGCTACGGCCGCCAGGAGCTGCACGTCGCGGGCGACGTCAGCTCGCGCTACAAGAAAAAGCGCCGCTTGAAGGCACGCAGCGTGGCGGCGCCGGCCGATGCGCTGCACGGCTTTGAGATGCCCACCGCGCCGGTGCACCGCGAAGTGGTGATCGGCGAGACCACCACGGTCGGTGAGCTCGCGCAGCGCATGGCGGTCAAGGCGACCGAGGTCATCAAGGTGCTGATGAATCTTGGCGTCATGGCGACCATCAATCAGCCGCTCGAACCGGACACCGCGGTGCTCGTGGTGGAGGAGATGGGCCATACGCCCAAAGTCACGCGCGAGAACCAGATCGAGCATGACCTGCAGGGCGTGGCGAGCGATGAAGCCGCGCAGGAGCCGCGCCCGCCGGTCGTGACCGTGATGGGCCACGTCGACCATGGCAAGACCTCACTGCTTGACTACATCCGGCGCACGAAAGTCGCGGCCGGTGAAGCCGGTGGCATTACCCAGCACATCGGCGCCTACCATGTGGAGACGCCGCGCGGCGTCATCACCTTCCTTGATACCCCGGGCCATGCGGCATTTACCGCCATGCGCGCCCGCGGCGCCAAGGCGACCGATGTCGTCGTGCTCGTCGTGGCGGCGGATGACGGCGTCATGCCGCAGACCATCGAGGCCATTCAGCACGCGCGCGCGGCGAACGTGCCGATCGTCGTGGCGGTCAACAAGATCGACAAGAGCGATGCGGATTTCGACCGCGTGCGCACCGAGCTCTCCAAGCACGACATCATTCCGGAGGAGTGGGGCGGACAGAACATGTTCGTGAAGGTGTCGGCGCGTACCGGGGAGGGCATCGATCAGCTGCTCGAGGCGATTTTGCTGCAGGCCGAGGTACTGGAGCTGAGTGCGCCACGCGCCGGTTTGGCCTCCGGGGTGGTGATCGAGTCGAGCATGGAAAAGGGCCGCGGCGCCGTGGTCACGGTGCTCGTGAAGCGCGGCACGCTGCACATGGGCGATGTGATTCTGGCCGGCTCCGAGCAGGGGCGGGTGCGCGCGATGTTTGATGAGAACGGCGCGCCGTTGCAGGAGGCGCTGCCGTCGATGCCGGTGGTCGTGCTCGGCCTTTCGGGCACGCCGAACGCCGGCGATGATCTTCTGGTGGTGGAGAATGAGCGGCGCGCGCGCGAGGTTGCGCTCTATCGCCAGAGCAAATTCCGCGACGTGAAGCTGGCCCGGCAGACATCACGCAGCGAGGACGTCTTCTCACAGATGGATGGCGAGAAGACGGGCAGCATCGCGATCCTGCTGAAGGCCGACGTGCAGGGCAGCGCCGAAGCGCTGCGCGATGCGCTCGCGAACCTCTCGATCGATGAGATCCAGGTGAAAGTGATCGCGAGCGGCGTGGGCGCGATCACCGTGTCGGATGTGCAGCTCGCCTCGGCGTCCAAGGCGCGCATCATCGGTTTCAACGTGCGTGCGGACGCCGGCGCGCGCGAAGCGCTCAAGGAGACGGGCGTGGAGCTGCGCTATTACAGCATCATCTACGAGGCCATCGATGATGTTAAGCAGATGATGACCGGTATGCTGCAGCCGGAGATCAAGGAGCAGATCCAGGGCACCGCGCAGGTACGCGAGGTGTTCCGCTCGAGCAAGTTCGGCGTGGTCGCCGGCTGCCTCGTGACCGAGGGCGCCGTCCGACGCAACAATCCGATCCGCGTGCTGCGCGACAACGTGGTCATTTTTGAGGGCGCGCTCGAGTCGCTGCGGCGTTTCAAGGACGACGTGAACGAGGTGCGCGCGGGCACCGAGTGCGGCATCGGCGTCAAGAACTACCAGGATGTGCGCGTCGGCGATCAGATCGAGTGCTTCTCGCGGATCGAAGTCGCACGCACGTTGCAGTAGGGAGCCTCATGGCGCCGCGATCACGGTTCGATGCACCTCATCCGCGCAATCGCAGAATCCAGGCCGAGCTGCAGCGCACGCTGGCGGAACTCATCTCGCGCGAGGTGAAGGATCCGCGCGTCGGCAACGTGACCATCTCCGCGGTTGATCTGGCGCCCGACATGCGCAGTGCGCGCGTCTACTTCACGCCATTTGCGTCGCGCCATTCCGCCGCGGAGGTGCGCGCGGGTTTGACGCGCGCCAGCGGCTTTCTGCGCGGCGCCGTCAGCCGGCGGCTCGGCTTGCGCTACGCGCCGCGCCTGCAGTTCGTGTTCGACGACGGCTTCGATAAGGCGGCGGCGCTCACCGACCTTATCAAACAGGCCGTCGCCCGCGATCACGATGGCGAGCCCTGAAGACACGCGGCGCAGCGGCATCCTGCTTCTCGACAAGCCTCGCGGGATCTCGTCCAACGCCGCGCTGCAGCGGGTGCGCCGCCTGCTCGGCGCCGAGAAGGCAGGCCACGTCGGTAGCCTTGATCCGCTTGCCACCGGCATGCTGCCGATCTGCCTGGAGGAGGCCACCAAGATCGCAGGCGAGCTCATCGGCCGGCGCAAGTGCTATCACTTCAGCGTCAGCCTCGGCGCACGCACCAGCACCGGTGATGCGGAAGGGGCGCCCATCGAGCGCCAAAGCGTGCCGCACATGGACGCGGCGCACATCGAGCGCGTGTTGCGCTCCTTTCTCGGCCGGCAGCCGCAGGTGCCGCCGATGTACTCGGCCTTAAAGCAGTCCGGGCAGCCGCTTTATCGGCTGGCGCGCGCCGGGCTTGAGGTCACGCGCGCGCCGCGCGAGATCGAGATCAGTGAGCTTAAGCTCGTCTCCTTTGACGCCGCCGTGCTGGCGCTCGAAGTGCTCTGCTCCAAGGGTACTTATGTACGCACGCTCGCCGAGGACATCGCACGCGCATTGGGCACCTGCGGTTATGTGACGCGGCTGCACCGCGCCTACGTGGAGCCCTTCGAGCGCGAACCCATGCACACCCTGGAGTCGATCGGCGCGGCGCGCGCCGCCGCGCGCGACCCGCCGCTGCTGCCGGTGGACTTTGGCATCGGGCATCTGGCGGCACTGCACCTGGATGCGCCGCGCACCCAGCGCCTGCAGCAGGGGCAGGCGGTCGCGGCGGATGGGGCGCTGAGCGGGCGCGTACGCCTCTACGACGAAGCGGGGCGCTTTTTTGGCATGGGCGAAGCCGATGGACGGGGCCAAGTGCGTCCGCGGCGGCTCTTTGTCTTGTCGGCAACAGCCAACCACGGGTAGAATTCCGCGGTTGCAATGGCTTAAAGATCAGGATTAGTTAATGCCCTCATCCAAGCAGAAGAAGGATGGGATCCTCGAGCAGTTTGGCCGCGGTCCGCGCGACACCGGCTCGCCCGAGGTTCAAATCGCGCTGCTCTCCGAGCGTATCAATGGTTTGAGCGATCATTTCACGACTCACAAGGCCGATCATTCCTCGCGCCGGGGCCTGGTGAAGCTCGTCAATCAACGCCGCAAACACCTCGACTATCTCAAAGCCACACAACCGCAGAAGTATCAGGAGCTCGTCGAGCGCCTGGGTCTGCGACGCTGATCAAATATCCGGGACGCGCCACCGTTAACCGCGCCTCGCCGTGTTGGTTTCCACCGATTTTCAGTTCGAGGATTGAAGCGTGAGCGTTGTCAGCAAGTCTTTTGCCTACGGTTCCCATAGCGTCACCATTGAGGCCGGGGAGGTCGCCCGCCAGGCGGACGCCGCGGTACGCGTCGCGGTCGGCGACACGGTGGTACTGGTCACGGCGTGCGCGCAGCAGACCGCCAAGGCGGGGCGCGATTTCTTTCCGCTCACTGTCAATTACGTGGAGAAGACCTACGCCGCGGGGCGCATCCCGGGCGGCTTCTTCAAGCGCGAGGGCCGTCCGACCGAGAAGGAGACCCTCACCTCGCGCCTGATCGATCGGCCGATCCGGCCGCTATTTCCAGACGGCTTCCTGAACGAAGTGCAGATCGTCGCAACGGTACTGTCGGTCGATCCGGACATCGATCCGGATGTGCCCTCATTGCTCGGTGCATCGGCGGCGCTCGCGCTGTCGGGCATTCCCTTCAACGGCCCGATCGGGGCGGCGCGCGTCGGCTACAAGGATGGCAAGTACCTGTTGAACCCGACCGCCAAGGAGCTGCTCGACTCGACGCTGCACCTGGTGGTTGCCGGCACCGCGGCGGCCGTGCTGATGGTCGAGTCCGAGGCCCGCGGCCTCTCCGAGGAGATCATGCTGGGCGCGGTCGTTTTTGGCCATGAGCAGATGCAGGTTGCCATTCGCGCGATCCGCGAACTCGTCGCCGAGGCGGGTAAGCCGCGCTGGGCCTGGCGGCCCGAGGCGGACAACGCGGAACTGAAGAGCGCGGTGGCGATGCATGCACAGGCGGCCGTGACCGAGGCTTACTCGATCACGGAAAAAATGCAGCGCCGCAATCGCCTGCACGAAGTGAAGAGCCAGACGCAGGCGGCGCTCGCGGCCGGCGAGCTGCCCAAGTGGAGTTCCGAGCAGGTGGAGAGCGAGCTCTTCCGGCTCGAGAGCAACATCGTGCGGCAGAGAATTCTGAACGGCGAGCCGCGCATCGATGGCCGCGATGCGCTCACCGTGCGGCCCATCACCGTCAAAGTGGGCGTGCTGCCGCGCACGCACGGCTCGGCACTTTTTACCCGCGGTGAAACGCAAGCGTTGGTCGTCACCACGCTCGGCACGAGCCGCGATTCGCAGATCATCGATGGCCTCGAAGGCGAGCGGCGCGAGTCCTTCATGCTGCATTACAACTTCCCGCCGTTTTCCGTCGGCGAGACCGGCATGATGGGTTCGCCGAAGCGCCGTGAAATCGGCCACGGCAACCTCGCGCGGCGCGGCATCAAGGCGGTCATGCCTGACATGACCACGTTTCCGTACGTGATCCGTGTGGTCTCGGAAATCCTCGAGTCCAACGGTTCAAGCTCCATGGCGAGCGTGTGCGGCACGAGCCTCTCGCTGATGGATGCCGGCGTGCCGCTCGCAGCGCCGGTGGCCGGGGTGGCCATGGGACTCGTGCTCGAGGGCGGCCGCTTCAAGGTGCTGACCGACATTCTCGGCGACGAGGATCACCTGGGCGATATGGATTTCAAGGTAGCGGGAACCAAGGATGGCGTCACCGCCTTGCAGATGGACATCAAGGTCGAGGGTGTCACCCCCGAGATCATGCGCGTGGCGCTCGACCAGGCGCGCGCCGGGCGTCTGTTCATCTTAGGCGAGATGAACAAAGTACTGAGCCACTCGCGCACCAAGATGTCCGACTGGGCCCCGTCGATCATCACGCTGAAGATCGACCAGGAGAAGATTCGCGACGTCATCGGCAAGGGTGGCGCGGTGATCCGCCAGATCACCGAGGAGACCGGTACGACGATCGACATCGAGAACGACGGTACGGTGAAGATAGCTTCGGTGAGCGGTGCCGCCGGGCGCGAGGCGCAACGGCGCATCGAACTCATCACCGCGGATGTTGAGGTGGGCCAGGTCTACGAGGGTAAGGTCGTGCGGCTGATGGATTTCGGCGCGTTTGTCACCATCCTGCCGGGGCGCGATGGCCTGGTGCACATCTCGCAGATCTCCGATGAGCGCGTCGAGCGCGTGAGCGATCGACTCAAGGAAGGCGACGTGGTGCGCGTCAAAGTGCTCGAAGTTGACCGCCAGGGGCGCGTACGGCTGACGATGCGCAACCTTGATGCGGCGTAGAGGCGCGCAGCGGCGCGCTTGAGCGCTACGGCGCCGGGCGCACCTCGCTGGCAGTGCCGTTCGCGGCGTTGACGAGCGTGCGATAGATCTCATCCTGCACCGCGCGCCAGCGTTGATAGTTCTTCTGCGCCAGCCCTGTCACCGCCTGCGTCGCATCGCTGACGCGCTCGCGCGCATCGCGCTGATGCGATGAGAACAGTTTGAAGCTTTGCTCCAGATAGCTGCCGATCATGTCGTGCGCGTGCGCATCATGGGAGCAGATGATCTGCGAGAGAAAGTCGCGGCTCATGAGCGGCTCGGCGGCCTGTTCCAGCTCCGCAATCACCTGCAGCAGGATGCAACGCGTGATGTCATTCTGTGATTTCTTGTCAATCACGACGAAGTCGACGCGCTCGACAACCAATTTGCGCACATCCACCAGCGTGATGTAGCGACTCTCCACCGTATCGTACAGCCGCCGGTTGGGATATTTTTTTATGACCCGCGGTTCGTTCATCGCAACGTCCCCTTTGAATGTTATCGGCTTTTATTGTTTCTGCAGTTCCATGGCATCGGGTCGGCTCGAGTGCATACCTTAGTACAACGGGGCCGAAGGTCAAATTAAGGCAATTTGGCGGCAGCCGTGGCTTTTTGGACACGTTCCAAATTGGCCGGTTTCCAGTGCTCGCGCGCCCAGGCGAGGATCGTTTCGGGCGGCTCCTGCAGGAGCTCCGCCGGAGCCTCCTGACCCAGTAAATTCAGGGCGGCGAGGAGCTCCTGGCGGGCTCGTTCGGGCTGCAGGGAGACCGAACGGCGAGATTTACTGAGCTTTGCACCGTCGGGTTCGACGATGAGCGGCAGATGCGCGTAGCGTGGCTCGGGCAAGCCGAGCGCGCGCTGCAGCGGAATCTGCCAGGCGGTGCTTGCGAGCAGGTCCGCGCCGCGCACCACATCGGTCACGCCCTGCGCCGCATCGTCAACGACCACGGCAAGCTGGTAGGCAAATGACGCCGTCGCGGCGCCGGATCACCACGTCGCCGAGCGTGCGCAGCGCAAACTCGCACGGCCCCTGCAGCCGATCCGTGAAGCGGACCGTTTCGGCCTCCTCGACGCGGAAGCGCAGCGCGGTTGCACGCTCGGCGATGCGCCGATCGCGGCAGGTCCCCGGATAAGCGCTCTCTTCAAATTCGCCGAGCGTGCGCCGCGTGCATTGGCAGGCATAGGTGAGGTCGCGGCGCGCGAGCTGCGCAACGCGCCGCTTCAAAGCGACTGCGTGCGCCGGCTTTGATACTCAACCTCGCCGTCCCAGTGAAGTCCGAGCGCGGCGAGCGCGCGCTGAATTTCATCGGCGCAGCCGGGGCGCACGCGCGGCGCAGTCGAGATCCTCGATCCGCAGCAGCCAGCGGCCGCCGTGGTGGCGCGCATCGAGGTAGCTGCCGAGCGCGGCAACCAGCGAACCCAGGTGCAGCGCTCCGGTGGGAGAGGGGGCGAAGCGGCCGACGTAGCTCGGGCGCGCGGTCGATGAGGAACTAGCGGTAGCGGTCGTCGCGGTCGCCGTACTGCCGCTCGCGCCGCTCGCGGCGCTCCTGGGCTTCGATGGTGAGAGTGGCGACCGGGCGTGCTTCGAGGCGCTTGATGCCGATCTCCTCGCCGGTCTCCAGGCAGTAGCCGTAGCTGCCGTCCTCGACGCGCTTCAAGCGCCTCGTCGATCTTGCGGATAAGCTTGCGCTCGCGGTCGCGCGTGCGCAGCTCCAGGCTGAATTCCTCCTCCTGCGTCGCCCGATCGTTCGGATCCGGGAAGTTCGCCGCCTCATCCTTCATGTGCGACACGGTGCGATCCACCTCCTCCATGAGGTCGCGCTTCCAGCTGAGCAGGATCTGGCGGAAGTGCTCGAGCTGCTCCTTGCTCATGTACGCTTCGCCGCGCTTCGAGATGTAGGGCTGGACGTTGCGTGGTCCGGCGAGCAGGCTGCCGGGCTCGCCGCCGTCGCCCTCGTCAGCATCCGGCGGCGGCGGCGCGGGGCGTCAGGCGCACGGGCATCACGGGATTTGCCACCGGCGCGGTACTGGCCGCGCGCGCGGCGCTCGGGCGGCTCGCGCTCTCGGCACGCGCTTCGGCCGCGCTGCTCTTGCGCGCGCTCGGCGGCTCCGCCGCGGTGCGCTTCTTGGCGGTTGCGTGCCCCGGCGCAGCGCGACGACGCTCTTGGCCTTCTCCACGGACTTGCTCGCGGCCTCCTTGCGGGCGGCCGGGCGACTGGCGGATTTCTTCGCCTTTGCGGGTTTCGGCGCAGGTTTTTTGGCCGACATCGGCTACTCCTCAAAAGCATGAGCCCTGTGAAGGACGCGGGATTATACCGGCCGACTTTGGTATGTACAGGGTCTATGCGGCGGCCCCTGCGGGGCCGCCTTTGCGGTGCTCCACGACGAGGCTGGTGTAGATCCCGCCGCGCACGTTGAAGCGCGCCGTCAAACGCAGGAAACGCGGCGCGAGCGCGGCGACGAGGTGGTCGACGATCTCGTTGGTGATGGCTTCGTGGAAGGCACCGCGGCTGCGGAACGAGACGATGTAGAGCTTCAGCGATTTCAGCTCCACGCACAGCCGATCCGGCACGTACTCAAGATAGAGCGTCGCGAAATCCGGCTGACCTGTCCGCGGACACAGACAGGTGAACTCGGGAATGCGCATGCGGATCGTGTAGTCGCGCTCGGGGGAGGGATTGGCGAAGGTTTCAAGGCTGCTTCTGGGGTGTGCACTCATGCGCGTTTACTTTACACTACCTCGGCGCGCAACGCCGCCACGCACGAAGCCAGGGGCACGAGATCTTTGAGATGCGGCTGACCAAGATCAAGCTCGCCGGCTTTAAATCCTTCGTCGATCCCACGCTCGTCAGCTTTCCCAGCAACCTCACCGGCATCGTGGGGCCCAACGGCTGCGGCAAATCCAACGTCATCGACGCCGTGCGCTGGGTGATGGGGGAGCTGTCCGCGCGCCATCTGCGCGGCGATTCCATGGCGGATGTGGTGTTCAACGGCTCAAGCGCGCGCAAGCCGGTGGGCGCCGCCTCCGTCGAGCTCATTTTTGACAACGCCGACGGCAAGATCGGCGGCCCGTACGCGGGCTACAACGAGGTGTCGCTGCGCCGGCAGGTCACGCCGCGACGGTACTTCCATCTATTTCATCAACGGCGTGCGCTGCCGCCGCAAGGACATCACGCAGCTCTTTCTCGGCACGGGCCTGGGCTCGCGCAGCTACGCGATCATCGAGCAGGGCATGATCTCGCGCATCATCGAGTCCAAGCCCGAGGACATGCGCTCCTTCGTCGAGGAGGCCGCCGGCATCTCGCGCTACAAGGAGCGGCGCCGCGAGACCGAGAGCCGCATCGCCGAAACGCGCGAGAACCTCGAGCGCCTGCAGGACGTGCGCGATGAGATCGACAAGCAGATCCGCCATCTGCAGCGCCAGGCCGCGACGGCGCGGCGTTACCAGGCACTGAAGGAGCGCGAGCGGCTCCTGAGCGCGCAGCTGCTCGCGCTGCGGCTGCGCGAGCTCGACAGCGGCGCGCAGGTCCACGACAGCGCCGTGCGCGCGCGCGAGCTTGCCATGCAGGCGGAGCTTGCCGAGCAGCGCGCCGCCGAGGCGGCGCTCGAGAAGCAGCGCCTGCTGCACGCCGAGCAGAGCGAGCGCGCTCTCGGCGCGTGCAGGGCCGCTACTACGAGGTCGGCGCGCTGATCTCGCGCACCGAGCAGAGCATTCAGCACACGCGCGAACTGCGCGAGCGGCAGCGCCCGGATCTGGCGCAGGCGCACGCGCACGCTCAACGAGCTCGCGCTGCACATCGAGCGCGACGAGCGCGAACTTGCGACGCTGCGCGCAGCGAGCTTGCCGAGCTCGCCCCGCAGCTCAGCCGCCGCGGCGCGCGCCGAAGCCGAGCGCGCCGCGAGCTTGCGACTGCCGAGCAGGCGCTGCAGCACTGGCAGGCGCGCTGGGAGGAGTTCAATCGCGCGCTCGGCGCCGCGCAGCAGACCACCCAGGTCGAGCGCGCGCGCATCGAGCAGCTCGAGAATCAGCAGCGCCGCCTCGACGCGCACGCCGAGCGGCTCGTCGGCCGAGCGCGCCACGCTCTGGCGCAGCAGGAGCAGGAGGCGCAGCTCAAGGGGCTTGCCGATCAGGAGGCGCTCGCGCGCTCGACCGAACGAGCAGCTCGCGCAGGCGCTCGCCGCAGCGCTCGAGCGCACCGAGACGCTGCGCGCCGAGCAGCTGACGGTGGAGGCGCGCCTCGAGGCGGCGCGCGCGCGAGCGCGAGCGGCTGCGCGCCGAGCTCGTTTCGCTCGAGGCGCTGCAGCAGGCCGCGCTTCAGTCATGGCGCCGAGGGCACGTCGCAGTGGCTGAGCACGGCGGGTCTTGGCGGCCGCGCCGCGCGCGGCCGCGGCGCTTGAGGTGGCGGAGGGCTGGGAGGGCGCCGTGGAAACCGCCCTCGGGGATTATCTGGAGGCGGTGTAGTGTCGAGCGCCTTGATGCCCTCGGCGCAGCACTCGATGCGTTTAGCACCGGACGCGCTCGCGCTGATCGAAGATGGCGTGCGCCGGCCGCGGCCGACGCCGATGACGCTCGCCGCGAAAGTCGCAGGCCCGCGCGGCCATCGTGCAGCAGCTCGGCGCGCATTCTTACCGCCGACGACACTCGGCGAGGCGCTCGCGCGGCGCAGCCAGCTTGCGCCCGGCTGGTCTCAATCATGACGCGCCGCGGCGAGTGGGTCGGGCGCGACTGGCTGCGCATCGCGCGCGGCGCCGACGCGCACACCGGCGTCATCGAGCGCGAACATCGGCTAAAGGGACTGCGCGCGCCAGTGTGCGGCCGCGAGCGATCGCGCCCGCGCCATCGAGGCGCACCTGCGGCGGTGCGGCAGTCGCTCGCGGAGTCGGAGGCCGAGCGCAACGCGGCGCAGTCAAAGATCCAGGGCGCGCATCGCTCACACGCAGATCTGCTGGGGCAGCTCGAGGCGACGCGGGCGCGCGCGCAGGAGGCGAGCCTGCGGCGCGCGCGGCATCGAAGAGGAGGCAGCGCGGTGTCGCCCATGAACTCGCGCTTGCGCAGCGCAGCGCTGGCGCGCGCGGGCGCTGGAGCTTGCGGCGCGGCGAGGCTGCGCTTGCGGCACTTGATGCACAGCAGCCGCAGATGCAGGCCGAGCGCGACGCGCGCCGCGCGGCGCTTGCCGCGCGCGCGCAGCGCCGCGCAGGCGGCGCAGCTTGCGGCGCGCGATCTGCTGGTGCGCAGCGAGTCGGTGCGCACGGCGGAGAATTCGCTCGCGCTCGGGCCTGAGTCGCATGACGGAGCAGCGCGCGCAGCTTGCGGCGCGCTGCGCGCGAGCTTGAGCGCGAACTTGCAAGCGGCGATGCACCGATCGTGGAGCTCGAAGGGCGCCTCGCCGAGGCGCTCGCGCAACGCCTTGCGGTCGAAGCGGAGCTCGCGGGCGCGCGCACGGCGCTCGAGAGCGGCCGAGGCGCGAGCTGCGCGCGCTCGATGAGCGGCGCGTGAGCGCCGAGGCGCGCGCGTTTGATGCCCGCACCGCGATGGAGGAGGCGCGGCTTGCCGCCTCGGAGACGCGCGTGCGGCGCGAATCCATTGCCGAGCAGTTCGCGGCGACGCATTTCGTGCTCGCCGAGATCCAGGCGAAGCTTGAGCGCGGAGGCGAGCGTGCCGGCCTGGGACGACGCGCTGAGCGAGGCACGCGCGGATGTGGAAAAGCTCGGGCAAGTAAATCTCGCCGCGATCGATGAGCTCAAGGAGCAGAGCGAGCGCAAGGACTACCTCGACCGCCAGTACGCTGACCTTGGCGAGGCGCTCACGACGCTCGAACAGGCGATGCGCCGTATCGACAAAGAGACGCGCACGCGCTTCCAGGAGACCTTCGAGCGCATCAACGCGGGGCTGAAGGAGAAATTTCCGCGCCTCTTCGGCGGCGGCCATGCGTATCTCGAGCTCGTCGGCGAGGACGTGCTCGAGGCGGGCGTCGCCGTCATGGCGCGCCCGCCCGGCAAGCGCAACAGCACCATCCATCTGCTATCGGGCGGTGAGAAGGCGCTGACGGCAGTGGCGCTGGTGTTTTCGATCTTTGACCTGAACCCCGCGCCTTTCTGTCTGCTCGATGAGGTGGATGCGCCGCTCGATGAGCACAACGTCGGGCGCTTTTGCGATATCGTCCGCGACATGTCGGCGCGCATCCAGTTCATCATCATCACGCACAACAAGGCGACGATGGAGCTCGCCTCGCAGCTCATCGGCGTCACCATGAGTGAGCCGGGCGTATCGCGCCTGGTGAGCGTGGACATTGACGCGGCGCTGCGTCTCGCCGCGGTGTGACGACGCCGCCAATGTCAGAACTGCGCTGGATACTGCTCACCGTTCGGAGCGCTGTTTATTGCGGGGCTCGCCTGGTGGGAACTGCGCCGCCCGCGGCAGGCTGCCGCGCGAACGCCCCGAGCATCGCGAAGCTGCGCCGCCATCCGCGCCAGTCTCGCCGGTGCCACTGCCGCAGATGCGGGCGCGCGAGCCGCTGCGCGAACTGCCGACGCTGCAGATCCGCGAGCGCGCCGAAGCCGGTGGCCGGTCGAGCCTGCGCGGTCGGCGGTCGCGCGCTGCCGCAGGTGGTCGAGCCGGTCGTCGAGTGGCCGCCGGAGGAGGCGCGGCGCATTTTGTCGCTGCGGATCCTCGCCGAGCGGCGAGCGCTTTGCCGGACGGGCGCTGCGCCAGGCGCTCGCCGCCGAGGGCTTCATGCACGGAAGCTGTCGATCTACCACAAGGCGGGCACCGATGATCCGCGCGCAATTGTTGCGCGCGGCGAGCCTGACGCAGCCTGGCAGCTTCGATCTTGCGACCATGGATACGCAGCGCTACGGCGGACTGCATCTGTTTGCGGTGCTGCCCGGGCCGCTGCCGGCGGCCGCAGGCTTTTGAGGAGTTGCTCGCGAGCGCCCGCAATCTGAACGAACGCCTGCAGGGTACGCTGCAGGATGAGCACGGCGAGGCGCTCAGCGCCGCACGCATCGCCGCCATGCGCGAGGAGCTAGCGCAGGCCACGCCGGCCACTGCGGATCCGCCGCCGTGAAGCGCGCCGACGAGCTGCGCCGGCAGCTCGCAGCTCTCAACTATCGCTACTACGTGCTCGATGATCCGGAAGTTCCGGATGCCGAGTACGACCGGCTGATGCAGGAGCTGCGCGCGCTTGAGGCCGCGCATCCCGAGATCATCACGCCGGACTCGCCGACGCAGCGCGTGAGCGGCGCCGCCGCCGGCGCAGTTCGGCGCCGTGCGCCATCGCGTGCCGATGCTGTCGCTCGGCAACGCGTTCTCCGCCGAGCAGGTGGGCGATTTCGACCGGCGCGTGCGCGAGCGCCTCGGCGCCTCGCGAGCGACATCGATTACATGGCGGAACCCAAGCTCGATGGCCTGGCGGTGACGCTCACCTACGAGCGCGGGCGGCTGTGCGCGCCGCCACGCGCGGCGACGGCGCGACCGGCGAGGATGTGACCGCCAACGTGCGCACGATCCGCTCCGTGCCGCTTGCGCTCGCAGGGGCGCGCGCCGGCGCTCTTTGAGGCGCGCGGTGAGGTCTTCATGCCGCTCGCGGGATTTCGCGCGCATGAATGAGGAGGCGCGCGCAGCGCGGCGAGCAAGCTGTTCGTCAATCCGCGCAACGCTGCCGCCGGCGCGCTGCGGCAGCTCGATGCGCAGATCACCGCGCAGCGGCCGCTCGAGATTTTCTTCTACAGCACCGGCGCCGTCGAAGGCATGACGCTGCCCGCGCGGCAGAGCGAGCTGCTGCAGCTGCTGCGCAAACTCGGCCTGCGCACGAGCGCCGAGGCGCGCCGCGTGCACGGGCTTGCGGGCTGCCTTGAGTACTACCAGCAGCTGCTCGCGCGGCGCGCAACGCTTGCCCTACCAGATCGATGGCGTCGTCTACAAAGTGGACCGCCGCGAGGATCAGGAGACGCCTCGGCTTCGTCTCGCGCGAGCCGCGCTGGGCGATCGCGCACAAGTTTCCGGCCGAGGAGGAGCTCACGCAGCTCCTGACACGTCGAGTTTCAGGTGGGGCGCACCGGGGCACTCACGCCGGTCGCGCGCCTAAAGCCGGTATTCGTCGGCGGCGCGACGGTGAGCAACGTGACGCTGCACAATATGGATGAGATCGAGCGCAACGACATGCGCATCGGCGATACGGTCGTCGTGCGGCGCGCCGGCGATGTGATCCCCGAGATCGTGCGGGTCCTCGCCGAGCGCCGGCCGGCCGATGCGACGCCGTATCGAGCTGCCGGCGCAGCTGCCCGGTGTGCAACTCCGCCGGTCGAGCGCGCGCCGGGCGAGGCGGTGGCGCGCTGCAGCGGCGGCTTCACCTGCCGCGCGCAGCGCCAGGAAGCGCTGCGCCATTTTGCGAGCCGGCGCGCGCTCGATATCGAGGGGCTTGGCGAGAAGATCGTCGAGCAGCTCGTCGAGCACAATCTCGTGAGCTCGCCCGATGAGCTCTACGCGCTGACGACGCGAGAAGCTCCTCGAGCTTGAGCGCATGGGCGAGAAGTCGGCCGACGAATCTGCTCGCGGCGCTCGAGCGCAGCAAGGCGACCACGCTGCCGCGGTTTTTGTATGCGCTCGGCATCCGCGATGTGGGCGAGGCGACGGCGCTTGCAGCTGGCGCAGCACTTCGGCAGCCTTGAGACGCCCTCATGGCGGCAGATGCGGCGGCCATCGAGGAAGTGCCCGACGTCGGGCCGTCGTCGCGGCACACGTGGCGCGTATTCATGGCATCCGAAAAGCACCGCCGCGCGATCGCGCGCCTGCGCGCGCACGGCGTGCACTGGGATGATCTCGAACGCCAAGCGGCGGCGCCTGCGCCGCTTGCCGGGAAGACCATCGTCGTCACCGGCACGCTTGCGAGCATGAGCCGCGAGGAGGCGCAGGAGAGGCTGCGCAAGCTTGGCGCCAAGGTCTCCTCGAGCGTCTCCGCCAAGACGACTTACCTCGTGCACGGCACCGACCCCGGCTCGAAGCTCGAGAAGGCGCGGCAGCTCGGCGTCGAGCTCCTCGACGAGGACGGCCTTCCTTGCGCTGCTGCAACGCTAGCGCCGCCCGTTAGAGCGCCTAGAGCTTCTTCTCGATCTGTGCAGTTCTTCATGAGTCCGTCGGTGTAGGCCTTGAACTTCTTTGCCTGCACGACCTGATCGAGTCGCTGGTGCACCTGATCAAAGTTCGGGCGGCGTCACGTCGCGGATGTCGTCCAGACGGATGATGTGCCAGCCGTACTGGGTCTGCACCGGCTTATGCGTGTACTCGCCCTTCTTGAGCGCCACCATGGCATCGGCAAAGGGCTTCATGATGCGATCCGGCGTGAGCCAGCCGATGTCGCCGCCGTTGTTCTTTGACGGATCCATCGACTCGCGCTTGGCGATGTCGGCAAAGTTGCCGCCCTTCTCAAGCTCGGCGATGATCTTGCGAGCAAAGGCCTCGGTCGCCACGAGGATGTGGGATGCGTGGTATTCCTGGTGCGGCAGCAGGCCGACCTGGGTTTCGTACTCGGCGCGCGCTTCCTGCTCGGTCGGCTGCTTGTCCTTCAGATAGCGCTCGGAGAGCGCCTGCTGCAGCACGTTCCAGTTGCGAGAGCGTCAGCAGCGGCGCGATGGTCGGGTCCTTGTCGAGGCCCTCCTTGACGGCCTCCTGCGCCACCACCTGGGCGCGGATCAGATTGTCGAGCGCCTGCTGCTTCTGCTCGGGCGTGACCTCCGCGATCGACTTCTTGTCCGCAATGCCCTTGGCATAGAACTCGAAGATCTCGCGGCTGATCGGCGTGCCGTTGACGATCGCGACCGGCGCGGAATTATCCGCGCTCGTCGCGGGCGCGGCCGCAGCGCCAGAGGGCGCCGCTGCGGAACTGCGTGGCGGCGGGCGCGGCGCCCTTCGGCTGGCAGGCGGCCAGCAGCGCACAGCACGCAGGGAATCAGGATTCTGAGTAGTAAATCATGTTTATATCTCAGTAACTTACGTTGCAATATTCAAGTAACTTCTTCTGGGGCGAGCGCCCGGATGTTCAAGGCATGGACATCGCCCTGCAGCAAAGGTGCGACCGCGGCGTACACCAGCCGATGGCGCTCGATCTGCGGGCGGCCGCGAAACGCGGCGCTCACGAGGCACACGCGAAAATGTCCGCCGTCGCGCGCGCCCGCATGCCCCGCGTGCGCCGCGCTCTCATCGCTGATCTCGAGGGCCAGCGGCGCAAGCTCCTGCTTCGAGCGCCGCGCGCAGGCGCGCCACGCGCTCGGCGCTCATGCGCGCTGCGCCGCCGCGCCGTGCGCCGCGACGAGCCATGCGACCTGCGCGCCGATGAAGACAAACGTCGCCGCCGTGAGGCCAAATACTTTGAAATTGACCCAGGCGCGCTCGCTCGCATTGAAGGCGACGACGAGATTGAGAACACCGAGCAGCGCGTAGAACCCGATCCACAGCCAGTTGAGCCGCCGCCACAGCGCCGGCGCGACGTGCACTTCGCCGCGGCAGCGCGGCGCTTAGCAGGCGCTGCACGAGTGGCTGCTTGCCCACCCAGAAGCTGCCGAGGAAGGCGAGGCTTGCCAGCCAGAAAAACACCGTCGGCTTCCACTGGATGAAGCGCTGATTGTGCAGCACCAGCGTCGCGGTGCCGAAGACAAACACCAGGCCGGCGCTCAATGCGTGCATCGGCGGCACGCGGCGGCCGCGGGCGTAGTCAACCGCCGAGCAGCAATGCCATCGCCACCATCAGCGCGGCGGTGGCGACATATAAATCCCCGCCGCGTAGTAGGCGACGAGCAAAGACGGCGAGCGGTGCAAACTCGAGCAATGCCTGCATTGATATCGCGAGCATAGAGCCGGCAGCCCCCGGCAAAGGCCGCGTATCATAGCTGATAGGCGCATCGATCGTGAGTCAGTACTTTGAATTGCACCCGCTCACCCCGCAAGCGCGGCTCATCCGCCGCGCGGCCGACGATCGTGCGCGCGGGCGGCGTCATCGCCTATCCGACCGATTCGTGCTACGCGCTCGGCTGCCACATCGGCGACAAGGCGGCGCTCGAGCGCGTGCGGCGCATCCGCCACGCCGACCGTCATCATCATTTCACATTGGTGTGCCGCAACCTTGCCGATGTCGGCCGCTTCGCCAAGCTTGAGAACTGGCAGTTCCGCCTGATCAAGGCCTGCACGCCCGGGCCCGTACACCTTCCTGCTGCCCGCCACCGCCGAGACCCCGCGGCGTCTGCAGCACGAGCGGCGGCGCACCATCGGCATCCGCATTCCCGATCATCCGGTGCCGCTGCTGCTGCTCGCGGAGCTCGGCGAGCCGCTCATGAGCTCGACGCTGATGCTGCCCGGGGATGCGCTGCCGCTCACCGACGGGCAGGAGATCCGCGCGCGCCTCGAGCACGACGATCGATGCGGTGCTCGATGGCGGAGACTGCGGCTTCGAGCCGACCACCGTGGTCGATCTGGCGGTGAGCCCGCCGGTGGTGGTGCGCGTCGGCAAAGGGCCGGTCGCGGCAATTTCGGGCGCGCAACGCGCCTGAGGCCGCCTGGGCTATAATCCGGCGCTGCTGCCAACCTGCCACGCGACGTGATCCTGAACTTGCGAACACCCGTTTTGACGCAGCGGATGCTATGAGCGCCATCGCGGGAACCCGCCGGGTTCTGTCGGGCATGCGCCCCACCGGCCCGCTGCACCTGGGCAATTATCACGGCGCGCTGCGCAACTGGGTCGAGCTGCAGTACCAGTACGAGTGCTACTTCTTCGTCGCCGACTGGCACGCGCTCACGACCGGCTACGAGGACACCGCGCGCCTGCAGGAGTACATCCGCGACGTGCTGATCGACTGGCTCGCCGCGGGCCTGAATCCCGGCGTGGCGACGCTCTTCATCCAGTCGCACGTGCCCGAGCACGCGGAGCTGCATCTGCTGCTGTCGATGATCACGCCGCTCGGCTGGCTCGAGCGCGTGCCGACCTACAAGGACCAGCAGAGCGAGCTCAAGGAGAAGGATCTGGCGACCTACGGCTTTCTCGGCTATCCGCTGCTGCAAAGCGCCGACATCCTGCTCTACCGCCCGGCATTCGTGCCGGTGGGCGAGGATCAGGCCGCGCACGTCGAGGTGACGCGCGAGATCGCGCGGCGCTTCAACCACCTCTATGGCCGCGAGCCGGATTTCGAGGAGAAAGCGGAGCGCGCCGTGAAGAGCCTCGGCGGGCGCAACTCCACCCCGTATCGGCAGCTGCGCCGCAAGTTTCAGGAAAGCGGCGATACCGCAGCGCTCGAGCGCGCCCAGGCGCTCGTGCAGAGCAACAACCGCATCACCGTTGCCGATCGCGAACGGCTGCTCGGCTATCTCGAAGGCTGCGGGCGTCACCATCCTCGCCCGAGCCGCAGGTGCTGCTGACGCCGACCCCGAAGGTGCCGGGCCTCGACGGCCGCAAGATGTCAAAGTCCTACGGCAACACCATCGGCCTGCGCGAGGATCCGCAGCAGGTCGCGCAGAAGCTGCGCGCCATGCAGACCGATCCGGCGCGCGTGCGCCGCACCGATCCGGGCGATCCGGACAAGTGCCCGGTGTGGGATCTGCACAAGATCTATTCGGATGAGGCGACGCGCGCAGTGGGCAAGCGCGGGCTGCCGCAGCGCCGGCATCGGCTGCCTCGACTGCAAGCAGCCGCTCATCGACAAGATCGTCGAGGAGGTGACGGCGATGCGCCGGCGCGGCCAGGAATTTGAGGAGCACCCGGAGCTCATTCGCGATATCGTCGCCGAAGGGCGCCGAGAAGGCGCGCGAAGTGGCGCGCCAGACCTTGGAAGACGTGCGCCGCGCCATGCATTTGCGCGCCGGATGAGGAGGCAGGTCATGAAACCCGACCTGAAGCTCGTGGCCTCGAACGAGCGCTGCGCCGCGGCGCCGGCCGCGCCGTGCGCCGGAGCAGGTGGAGATGACGCTTTGCGGTCGTCAACGGCGAGCCGGTGATGGAGCTGCCGCGCGATCTGTACATCCCGCCGCAGGCGCTCGAGGTGTTCCTCGAGGCTTTCGAAGGCCCGCTTGACCTGCTGCTCTATCTCATCCGCCGCCGCAATCTCGCCATCCTCGACATTCCGATCGCCGAGATCACGCGCCAGTACGTGCAGTACATCGCGCTCATGCAGGAGCTGCAGCTGGAGCTGGCGGGCGAATATCTGGTGATGGCCGCGACGCTCGCCGAGATCAAATCGCGCATGCTGCTGCCGCGGCCGCCGGCCGGCGGCGAGGAGACGGGCGAGGATCCGCGCGCCGAGCTCGTGCGCCGCCTGCAGGAATACGAGCGCTTCAAGAGCGCGGCGGAGAATCATCGACCGCCTGCCGCGCCTGGAGCGCGACGTCTGGAACGCGAGCGCCGACGTCAAAGACCGCAAGGTCGTGCAGCTTCTGCCGCAGACGACGCTGCAGGAGATGCTGGTGGCTTTCAAGGAAGTCGTGGTGCGCGCGGAGTTCTTCGCGCGCCACCACGTGCAGCGCGAACGCGCTGTCGGTGCGCGAGCGCATGAGCGCAGATTCTGACTACACTCGCGGCGCGAACCGTTTCGTAGAATTCACGCAGCTGTTCCGCGTCGAAGAGGGGCGCATGGGCGTGACGGTGACCTTCGTCGCCATCCTGGAGCTGGTGCGCGAGGGTCTGATTGAGATCGTGCAGGCGCAGGCGTTTGCGCCGCTGCACGTGCGCGCCGCGGCCGCGCAGCGCGCCGCTGCATCTGGTCGAGGATTCCCCTGCCAATGAGGTCAGCTCATGAACGAGTCATACCTGAAAAACGTCATCGAGGCGGCGCTGTTTGCCGCCGGGCGGCCGCTGACGGTCATGCAGATCGCGCAGCTCTTCGACGAGCACGTGCGGCCGAGCCGCGGCACGAGTGCGCGCGCAGCTTGAATGCGCTCGGCGCGGACTACGAGGCGCGCGGCATTGAGATGAAGGAGACCGCGAGCGGCTTTCGCGTGCAGGTGCGCGCGGCGCTCGCCGAGCGAGATCTCGCGCCTCTGGCCCGAGCGCCCGCCGCGTTTCTCGCGCGCACTGCTCGAAACCCTCGCGCTCATCGCCTATCGCCAGCCGATCACGCGCGCGGAGATCGAGGCGGTGCGCGGCGTCGCGGTGAATCCCAACATCGTCAAGACGCTGCTCGAGCGCAACTGGATCCGCGTCGTCGGCCAGCGCGACGTGCCCGGCCATCCGGAGCTTCTCGGCACGACGCGCGAATTCCTCGATTACTTCGGACTGAAGACGCTCGATGAGCTGCCGCCGCTTGCGCAGCTGACGGCGATGGCGGATATCAATCTGCAGCTCGATCTGGGGGAGGATGCGCGCGCGCAGAGCTGGCGGCCGATGCGGCACGCCGCGGCGTCACGCCTGGATGACGACAGCGCGCGAGGAGGACGAGCACGCGGACGCGCACGGCCGCAGCGCAGCGAGCTGGTCGCCGCCGGCGCCGACCTCGACCGCTGAGCGCATCGCGCAAGAGTGCGCCGCCGCGCGCGGAGCCGCGGCGAGCGTCTGCAGAAGGTTCTGGCGCAGCTCGGACTTGCCTCGCGTCGCGAGGCCGAAGCTTGGATCCGCGCCGGCCGGCTCACCGTCAACGGTAGCTCAGGCAACGCTTGGGTTGCGCGTGCGCCCGACGATCAGGTGCGCCTCGACGGCCGCGTCGGTGCGCCGCCACGCGGCGCCGCAATGCGCGTTTTCATGTGTCACCGCTCGCCCGGGCGACGACGCTCGGGCAGCCGCGAGGAGCGAGGGATGCGGCGCATGGCGAGCCGCCTGCCGAGCCGCGCCGGACGGCGCTTCATTGCCGTGAGCCCGATGCCGCGCATCGACGGCGGCCTTGAGCTTCTCACCTCCGACGGCGAGCTTGCGCGTGAAGCTGCAGCGCGCGGCGCATCACCTGGCGAGCGAGTTCAGCGTGCGCGTGCGCGGCGAGCTGAGCGACAGCGCAACGCCAGGGCGTGCTCGGCGGCGTGCTTGACCGCGGCACGGCGCTCGCCGTGGAGAGCTGCGAGTCGCGCAGGCGGCGCGGGCGCCAATCGCTGGTATTCCGCTCACCGCGCGCGGCGGCAGCGGCAAGGATGTGCGGCAGCTCTTCGAACGTCAGGCCGCGCTCGTCAGCCGCGTGCTGCGCACGCGCTTTGGTCCCTTGACGCTGCGCGCGCGATATCGCCCGCGGACAATTTCGCGAGCTCACGCGCGAGCAGAGCGACGCGCTCATCGCCGCGAGCGCTGGCAGTCGAAGCTCTGCCCGGTGACGCCGCGGCTCGCCGGCCCGAGGAGCGCAATATAGGGAGCGGTGAGCGCAGCGGGCTCCGGCAGCGACTCGAGTTCCTCGGCCGGGATAGGCCTGGCGGCGCATGCGCGTGCGCGCCCGGCCGGGATTGATCGCGTTGACGCGGATCGCAGAGACGTTCTCAAGCTCCGCCGCAAGGTCTGCGTCAGCCCCTCGACGCCGAATTTGGACACGCGCATACGCGCCCCAATAGGCGCGGCCGCGCCGTCCCACGTTGCTCGTCGTGAAAAGCACCGAGGCATCCGCCGAGGCTTTCAGGAGCGGCCAGCAGCACCTGGGTCAGCGCAAAGGCTGCGGTGAGATTCACCTGCAGCACGCGGCACCAGGTGGGCACGTCGTAATGCTCGATCGGCGCGAGCCGCCCGAGAATCGCGGCGTTGTGCACGAAGCCGTCGAGCCGCCCGTAGCGCTCGCGGATCGCCGCGGCGAGCGCGTCGTAGTCGCGCGCGAGCGCCTTCTCAAGATCGAGCACGCGCAATCGCTCGCCTGCGCGGCGCCGGTGCGCTCAATTTCCGCATGCACGCGCCTGCAGCTTTTGCGCGGAGCGGCCGATGAGCACGACCTCCGCGCCATGCTGCGCGCAGGCGAGCGCTACGGCGCGGCCGATCCCGTCCGAGGCTCCGGTCACCGCGATGACGCGGCCGCGAAGCTCATCCGCGCGCGCCACGACCTCGCGCGGATCAAAGCGCTCGTGCGTGTCGCTCACGATCGCGCGCGGCGGCATGCCGGAGCGGCTCGGCGCTGCGCCGATCGTCGGGGCGGGCGAGCTGCGTGATCGGCTCGAGCGTCGGCAGCGGCTCTCGCCGCTGACGCCAAGCTCGGGAAAGCGCCGCGCCTGCGGCAGCACCTGCCGTTCGAGCGAGCCCACCGCTTCGTTGTAGATCTCCACCGCGTCATCGAGCTTCTTGCCGAGCCGTCCGAGGTGGCCGGTGAAGTTTCCCAGCCGTCGGTAGAGCTCCTGACCGATGTCGCGGATGGTTGCGGCGTTCTCCGCGACTGCCGCCTGGCGCCAGCCGTACGCGACCGACTTCAGCAGCGCGATCAAGCGTCGAGGGCGTTGCGATGATCACGCCATTTCTGCAGCGCGTTGTCGATGAGCTCGGGACGCTCGGCGAGCGCGGCGCTCAGGAACTGATCGCCCGGCAGGAACAGCACGGCAAATTCGGGACTCGTCTGAAACTGCGCCCAGTAGGCCTTGGAGGAGAGCTGCCGCACGTGCGCCTCGAGCTGCTGCGCGTGGCGCTTTAGGTGCAGCTGCCGGCCCTCCTCGGTGCGTCGCCTCATGCGCCGCGAGATAGGCATCGAGCGGTGTCTTCGACGTCGATCACGAGGTCGCGCCCGTCGGGCATGTGCACGACGAGGTCGGGCCGCAGCACCCCGTGCTGGCCGGCAACGTGCAGCTGCTCGGTGAAGTCGCAGTGCGCGCTCAGCCCGGCAAGCTCCACCACGCGGCGCAGCGTCATCTCTCCCCAGCGCCCGCGCACCTCGGGACGGCGCAGCGCATCCACCAGCGCGCGGGTCTCGCGCTGCAGCTGCGCGTTGTTGCCGGCCAGGTTCTCGATCTGCACGCTTGAGCCCCGCGAACGCATCGCGGCGCTCGCGCTCGAGGCTCTGCACCTGCGCCTCGGTACGCTCGAGCGCAACGCGCAGAGGCTCGATGAGCTGGCTGATCGCGGTCTCGCGCTCCTTGAGCGCACTTTGCGCCGACGACGTGCTCGCGGCTCAGGGCCTCGCGCGCCAAGCGCAGGAACGCTTCGCTGTTGGCGCGCAGCGTCTCGGCGGCGACCGAATCAAACGTGGCGCGCAGCCGCTCATCGGATTGCGCGAGGTGCCGCGCCGCGCGCCACTGGGCGAGGAGAAATGCCGGCGAGCATGCCGAGCGCGCCGCCGGTGAGAAGCCCGCGAGCGCCACCGCGATGAGCACCTGCGTGCTCAACTCAAACGCTCGAAGGTGCGCGATGTAGTTCACGGCCGGGTCGCGCGTCAGCCGCACGCTCTGCGTGAAGGGACTGAAATCGATGCCGGCGATGTCGCGCACGCGCAAGGCCCGCGGCGCGCGCCCAGCGCGCAAGCTCCGCCGGGCGGATGAGGCGCTCGTAGTCGTGCGTGCCGCGCGGGATAAGCCTGCAGCACGTACTCGGCGGCGACGATCGCGAGCACAAAGGACTTCAGGTTGCGATTGATGGTCGAGACGAAGACCGCGCCGCCAGCGCGCGTCAGGCCGGCGAGCGCCGCCGTGGTCGCCGCGGGCTGCGGCACGTGCTCGAGCAGCTCCATGCAGGTGACGATGTCAAATGCCCCGGGCGCGGCTGCGGCGAGCTCCTGCGCCGCCTGCACGCGATAGTCGATCTTGAGGTTCTGCGAGGCGGCATGCAGCCGCGCGACCTCAATCATTCCCGGCGCGAGATCAATTCCCGTGACCTGTGCGCCGGCGCGCGCGCAGCGCTTCGCACAACAGGCCGCCGCCGCAGCCGACATCGAGCACGCGCGCACCGCTGAGTGCGGCGCGCGCGGCCGATGAAACTCGTGCGCACGCGGATTTAGCAGATGCAGGGCGCGAAACTCGCCGCCCGGATCCCAGAAGCGCGGCGCGAGCGCATCAAACTTGCCGAGCTCGGCCGGATCCGCTCGCGTTTCTGACGCATCTTGCAAGTCAGCTGCAGCAGTAACAGCCATAAGCACGCATGGACCGCAGAAATACAGGCCCGCGAGTATATCGAGGGCGGCTCGCTGATGCCGCATGTTCGCATCGGGCGACACCGGCGGCGGCGCGCTTTGCAGCGTCTCGGTGTGCTAAAATTTCCTTTTTCCACTGCCAGTCTGCATGCCCGAAATCGCCCGCGAAGTTCAGGCCGTCAATCTCGAGGACGAGATGCGGCAGTCCTACCTCGACTATGCCATGAGCGTGATCGTCGGGCGCGCGCTGCCCGACATTCGTGATGGCTTAAAGCCCGTGCACCGGCGCGTGCTGTACGCCATGCGCGAGCTCGGCACGGAGTGGAACCGCCCCTACAAGAAATCCGCGCGCGTCGTCGGCGATGTCATCGGCAAGTACCATCCGCACGGCGACACGGCCGTGTATGACGCGATGGTGCGCATGGCGCAGCCGTTCTCGATGCGCTATCTGCTGATCGACGGTCAGGGCAATTTCGGCTCGGTCGATGGCGATCCGCCGGCGGCAATGCGCTACACCGAAGTGCGCATGTCGAAGATCGCGGGCGAGCTGCTCGCGGACATCGACAAGGAGACCGTCGACTTCGTCGCCAACTACGACGAATCGGAGTCGGAGCCTTCGGTGCTGCCGGCGCGCGTGCCGAACCTGCTCGTCAATGGCGCATCGGGCATCGCGGTTGGCATGGCCACCAACATTCCGCCGCACAACCTCGACCGAAGTGGTGAATGCGTGCCTCGCGCTGCTCGACGATCCGGCGCTGCCGCTCGCGGCGTTGATGCAGCACATCCCGGGTCCGGATTTTCCCACCGCCGGCATCATCAACGGCGCGCAGGAGATCGCGACTGCCTATCGCACCGGCCGCGGACGCTTGTCGGTGCGCTGCCGCGCGCATTTCGAGGACATCGGCCGCGGCGACCGCCAGGCAATCATCGTCACCGAGCTGCCCTACCAGGTCAACAAGGCGCGTCTGCTCGAGCGCATCGCCGATCTTGCGCGCGCGAAGGAGATTGAGGGCATTTCGGATTTGCGCGACGAGTCCGACAAGGACGGCATGCGCGTCGTGATTGAGCTGCGGCGCGGCGAGATCGGCGAGGTCGTGCTCAACAACCTCTATGCGCAGACGCCGATGGAGACCGTGTTCGGCATCAACATGGTCGCGCTGCAGGACGGGCAGCCGAAGCTGCTGTCGCTGAAGGAGATCCTCGAGGCCTTCATCCGGCACCGCCGCGAAGTGGTCACGCGGCGCACGATTCATGAGCTCGCCAAGGCGCGCGAGCGCGCCCACGTTCTCGAAGGACTGTCGATAGCGCTCGCCAACATTGACGCCATTATTGCCGTCATCAAGGCGGCGCCGGCGCCGCTTGCGGCGCGCGAGGCGCTGCAGGGGCGCATCTGGCCCGCGGGCATCGTGCCCGAACTGCTGCAGCGCGCCGGCAGTGTCTCGACGCGCCCTGCGGGGCTCGCCGCAGATCTCGGGCTTGCGCCTTCGGGCTACCGCCTCTCCGAGGCGCAGGCCCAGGCGATCCTCGACATGCGCCTGAATCGCCTGACGGGACTTGAGCAGGAGAAGATCGTCAGCGAGTACCGCGAGCTCTTGGAGCGCATCGGCGACTACACCGACATCCTCGCGCGCCCGCAGCGCATGACGCAGGTCGTGCGCGCCGAGCTTACCGAGATCCGCGACAGCTATGGGGATGTGCGCCGCACCGAGATCAGCCGCGATCACCTGGATCTCACGACCGAGGATCTCATCGAACCGCAGGATGTGGTCGTGACGCTCTCACACTCCGGTTACGCCAAGTCGCAGCCCGTTGCCGAATATCAAACACAGCGCCGCGGGGGTCGCGGCAAAGCGGCCACCGCCGTAAAGGATGAAGACTTCGTGGAAAAATTATTCGTTGCTCACACTCACGACACGGTCCTGTGCTTCTCAAACCGCGGCCAGGTGTACTGGCTCAAGGTGCACCAGCTGCCGCAGGCCGGCAGAAATGCGCGCGGCAAGCCGATGGTGAACCTGCTGCCGCTCGAGGAGGGCGAGAAGATCAACGCCCTGCTGCCGGTCAAACAGTTTGACGAGCAGCACTTCGTGTTCATGGCGACGAGCCAGGGCACGGTGAAAAAGACGCCGCTCGCGGCGTTCTCGCGGCCGCGCACCGCGGGCATCATCGCCGTCGATCTGCACGACAACGACCGCCTGGTCGGCGTCGGGCTCACCGACGGGCAGCGCGAGGTCATTCTCGTCACGAGCGGCGGCAAGGCCATCCGCTTCCACGAAGAGGAAGTGCGGCCCATGGGCCGCGAGGCCGCCGGGGTGCGTGGCGTGAAACTTGGCGAAGGGCAGGAGCTCATCGCGCTCATCGTCGTCGGCGAGGGCCATGTCCTCACCGCCTCGGAGCACGGCTACGGCAAACGCACGCCGGTGGAGGACTTTCCCGTCCACGGCCGCGGCGGCCAGGGCGTGATCGCGCTGCAGACCACCGAGCGCAACGGCGCAACCGTGGGCGCGGTGCAGGTCAAACCCGGTGCAGGAGCTGATGCTCATCTCCTCCACCGGTACCCTCGTGCGCACGCCCGTGGATGAGATCTCCATCGTCGGTCGCAACACGCAGGGCGTGCGGCTCATCCGCCTGGCCGAAGGCGAGCGCCTCACCGGCATCGAGCAGATCGAAGAGACGCTCGAGGGTGCAGCCGACGCCGAGGAGGTGAGCGCCGAGGTGCCACCGCAGGTGTGAGCGTGCCGGCGAGCGCCGCCGCGGCGGCATGCGCCGCGCGGTGCCGCTCATCCGCACCTCAGCGCCTCATTGCCATGCGCGCTTTTAACTTCGCTCCCGGGCCCGGCGATGCTGCCCACCGCGGTCATGGAGCAGGTGCGCTCCGAGCTTACCGATTGGCATGGCTCAGGCGCTTCCATCATCGAGATCAGCCACCGCAGCAAACCCTTCATGGAGCTCGCGGCACAGGCCGAGGCCGACCTGCGCGAGCTTCTCGGCGTACCCGCTCATTATCGCGTGCTCTTCATGCAGGGCGGCCCGAGCGCCCAGTTTGCGCTCGTGCCGCTGAATCTTGCCCGCGCCGATTCGCGCGCCGACTATTTGGACACCGGCGCCTGGTCACGCAAGGCGATCGCCGAAGGCGCGCGCTACTGTCGGGTGCACGTGGCGGCCGATGAAGCCGCTTCGGGCTACTGCACGGTGCCCGAGCCGCACACGCTGCGGCTCTCCGCGGATGCGGCGTACGTGCATTACACGCCGAACGAAACCATCGGCGGGGTGGAGTTTCCCTACATCCCGGCGACCGACAATGTGCCGTTGGTCGCCGACATGACCTCGACGCTGCTGTCACGGCCGCTCGAGGTGGCGCGCTGGGGCCTCATCTACGCCGGGGCGCAGAAGAATTTCGGGCCGTCGGGCTTGACCCTCGTCATCGTGCGCGCCGATCTGCTCGGGCGCGCGCGCGCGGAAACCCCCCTGGTATTCAACTACCAGGCGGTCGCCGAGGAGGGCTCGATGCTCAATACGCCGCCGACCTTCACCTGGTATGTCGCCGGCCTCATGTTCAAGTGGCTGAAGGCGCAGGGCGGGCTTGCGGCGATGGCCGAGCGCAACCTCGCGAAGTCGCGCCTCCTCTATGCCACGATCGATGCCTCCGGCCTGTACCGCAACAAAGTGGCACCGAACTGCCGCTCGTGGATGAACGTGCCCTTCACGCTCGCCCGGGCAGAGCTCGAGGAGCCCTTCCTGAGCGCGGCCACCGCGGCCGGGCTTACCAATCTTGCCGGTCACCGTTCAGTCGGCGGCATGCGCGCGAGTCTCTACAACGGCATGCCGCTCGCAGGCGTCGAGGCGCTCTGCGCCTTCATGAAGGACTTCGAGCGCCGCCACGGCTGAAGCGGGCGTCGACGCCGCGGTCGCCGTGAGCGAAGATCTCAGCTTCGGCCATGGGGCCAAAAAATCCGAGGGGTCTGTACGCCGCGATGCGCCGATCGGGGCGCAACCTGAGCTCATGTCAACACGAAAGAAAAAAGCCAGCAGCGCATCTGCGCCGGGCACGCGCCGCGCGCCTCAACCGACGGCAGCTCTTGCGGACGTGCGCTCGCGCATCGACGCGGTCGATGAGCAGATCCATACGCTCATCAATGAGCGGGCGAGGCTTGCGCAGCTCGTGGGCGAAACCAAGACCCGCGCCGGGCGCAGCGAGGATTTCTACAAGCCCGAGCGCGAGGCGCAGGTACTGCGCCGGGCGCGCGAGCGCAACCAGGGGCCGCTGCGCGATGAGGAGGTGCTGCGGCTCTTTCGGGAGATCATGTCCGCGTGCCTTGCGCAGCAGGAGCCCCTCAAGGTTGGCTTCTTGGGTCCCGAAGGCACTTTTACGCAGACGGCGGTGCTCACGCATTTCGGTCACTCGGTGCGCGCCTTGCCGCTGAGCTCCATCGAGGAGGTATTTCACGAGGTCGAGTCGGCCAGTGCGGATTTTGGCGTCGTGCCGATCGAGAACTCGACCGAGGGCACGGTCAACCACACGCTCGATCGTTTCTTGAGCTCGCCGCTCAAGATCTGTGGCGAGGTGGAGCTGCGCATCCATCAGCTTCTGATGGGCAAAATGACCGCGCTCGAGCGCATCGAGCGCGTCTGCTCGCACCAGCAGTCGCTCGCCCAGTGCCGCGCCTGGCTGCAGGAGCACCTGCCCGATGTCGAGCGCGTGGCGGTTGCGAGCAACGCCGAGGGCGCGCGCCGCGCGCGCGACGAGGCGGGTACCGCGGCTATCGCCGGGCAGACGGCCGCCGAAGTTTATGATCTGGAAATATTGGCCACCGACATCGAGGATCGCGCCGATAACACGACGCGCTTTTTAGTGCTCGGCCGCAAGCTCTTTGCGCCGAGCGGGCAGGATCGCACGACGGTGCTGGTGTCGGCGAGTCGCGCGCAGGCACCGGGCGCGCTGTTTCGGCTGCTCGAGCCGCTCAATCGCCATCACATCAACATGACGCGCATCGAGTCGCGCCCGTCGCGCCGCAAGAAGTGGGACTACGTCTTCTTCATTGACCTTGACGGCCATTGCACGCAGCAGCCGCTCGCCGGCGCGCTCGCAGCGCTCAAGCGCCGCGCCTCGCTCTTCAGAATTCTCGGCTCCTATCCGCGCGCACTGTCTTGAGTTCCTCCTCGGCATCACGCTATCTGGTCGAGCCGAGCCGCCGCATCGAGGGCGAGGCGGCGATACCCGGCGACAAATCCGTCTCGCACCGCGCGCTGTTGCTTGGCAGCCTCGCTGCGGGCGCGACGCGCGTCGACGGCTTCCTCGAAAGCGAGGACTGCCTCGCGACGCTTGCCGCGCTGCGCGCGCTTGGGCTGCTGATCGAGCGGCCCGCTCCCGGCCGCGTCATCGTGCATGGCCCGGGGCGGCTGCACGCGGCGGCGGGTGCGCTCGACATGGGCAATGCGGGCACCGCCATGCGACTTTTCATGGGCTATCTGGCAGGCCAGCCATTCGACTCGAAATTGATTGGCGATGCCTCGCTCATGCGCCGGCCGATGGAGCGCGTCGCGGTGCCCCTGCGCATGATGGGTGCCGACATCTCAACTCACGAAGGGCGCCCACCGGTCGAGATTCGCGGCACATGCGGCCTTCAGGCCATCGACTACGAGCTGCCGATACCGAGCGCACAGGTCAAATCGGCGATTTTGCTTGCGGCGCTGCGCGCCGAAGGGCGCACGCGCATCGTCGAGCCCGCGCCGAGCCGCGATCACACCGAGCGTATGCTCGCACGCCTTGGCGTGGATCTGCTGCACTCGAACGGGCGAGATCGCGCTTGAGGGCGGGCAGGCGCTGCGCGCGACCACCGTGCAGGTGCCCGCGGACTTCTCCTCGGCCGCGTTCTTCATCGTGGCCGGCTGTTTGGGCACGGGTCGCGGGATATTGCTGCGCGATGTCGGGGTGAATCCGACACGCACCGGCCTGCTGGACCTGCTGAACGCCATGGGCGCCGACATCCGCGTGAGAGCGAGCGACGCAGCCGGTGTGGCGTTGGCGCGCGCAGAACCGCGTCGCGGATATCGAAGTACACGCCCGTGCCCTGCAGCGGCATCAAGGTCGCCGAGGCCGCAGTCCCGCTGACGATCGATGAGCTGCCGGTGTTTTTCATCGCGGCGGCCTGCGCGGAAGGCGAAACCGCTGGTGCGCGGCGCGCACGAACTGCGCGTCAAGGAAAGTGATCGCTTGAGCGCCATGGCGGCCGGATTGACCGCGCTTGGGATCGAGGTTGAGCTCCTCGCCGATGGACTGTGGATTCGCGGCAATCCGGATGGTTTTGGGGCGGCACAATCGACAGTCACGGCGACCATCGCATCGCGATGGCGTTTGCCGTAGCGGCGACGCGCGCGCGTCGAGCGATCGAGATCCGCGATGTTGCAAGCGTCGCCACATCGTTTCCGAATTTCCTCGCGAGTGCCCGGCAGGTAGGGCTCAGGATCGGCCTCGTGAGCTGCGCGGTCGCGACCATTGATGGTCCGAGCGGCTCAGGCAAGGGCACCGTCAGCCGATGCGGTCGCCCGCCACGCCCGCTGGCATCTTCTCGACAGCGGGGCGCTCTATCGTCTGGTGGCGCTTGCCGGACTGCAGGCGGGGCTTACTGCGGATGACATATCCGGGCACACGCGTCTGGCCGAATCCATGCTGATCAGTTTCGGCGCGCAGGCGGATGGCGCAGAGCTTGTGACGCTTGCGGGCCAGGATGTGACGCGCGCGCTGCGCTCGGAGCGCTGCCGGACAGGGCGCCTCCGGGTTGCTGCCTGGCCGGAGGTGCGCGCGGCGCTTTTGGGCCGTCAGCGCGCCTTTTGCCGCCCGCCCGGGCTTGTGGCCGACGGGCGCGACATGGGGACGGTTGTATTCCCCGACGCCGACCTCAAGATCTTCCTCACGGCGACGCCTGCCGAAAGAGCCCAGCGTCGCTATAAGCAGTTGAAAGACAAGGGTTCCGGTGTTAGCCTTGCCGCCCTTTCGCGCGAGATCGCCGAGCGGGATTTGCGGGATTCGACCCGAAAGGTGAGTCCCCTGAAGGCGGCGCCGGATGCCCACGTGATCGACTCCACCGAGCTGACGATCGATGAGGTCGTGAATCGTGTGCTTGAGCTGGGTCGCAATCGCTCCTTGTGGGGCTAGGCGGCAGTTCTTATCGTGTGCTCGTGGGGGTTTGGCCACGGAGGGGCCGAACCAGTATTTATCATCCCTGAAACGCGGTGGATGGCGTTCAGGCGTATGCACGTTGTGACGTGCGAGTGAAGGTATGACCGAAAATTTTGCCCAGATGTTCGAGCAGAGTCTGGCGAATCAGCGCATCCGGCCGGGGATGATTCTGACCGGGCTCGTGATTGATGTCTCCGACGACGTCGTCATCGTCAATGTGGGCTGAAGTCCGAGGCGGTCATTCCCGTCGAGCAGTTCAAGAATGAACAGGGCGTGCTCGAAGTCAAAGCCGGCGATGAGGTGGAAGTCGCCCTCGATTCGGTCGAAGACGGCACTGGCGAGACGCGCCTGTCGCGCGAGAAGGCCAAACGCGCTCGCACCTGGACGCGCCTTGAAACGGCGTTCAACAATCAGGAGATCGTCACCGGTGTAATCACCGGCCGCGTGAAGGGCGGCTTCACGGTCGAGATCGAAACGGTGCGCGCATTCCTGCCGGGCTCGCTCGTGGATGTGCGCCCGGTGCGCGACACCTCCTATCTTGAAGGCAAGCCGCTCGAATTCAAAGTCATCAAGCTCGATCAGAAGCGCAATAACGTCGTGGTATCGCGCCGCGCGGTCGTGGAGCAGGAGTTCTCCGCCGAGCGCAGCGCGCTCATGGACAATCTGCAGGAAGGCGCCGTGGTGCGCGGCGCGGTCAAGAATCTCACCGACTACGGCGCGTTCGTCGACCTCGGCGGCATCGACGGCCTGCTGCACATCACCGACATGGCGTGGAAGCGCGTCAAGCATCCTTCCGAGGTGGTCAAGGTCGGCGATGAGGTCGAGGTGCGCATCTTGAAGTTCGACCGCGAGCGCTCGCGCGTGAGCCTCGGGCTTGAAGCAGCTCGGCGCGGATCCGTGGGAGAACATCGCGCGCCGCTACCCGCCGCACACGCGCGTCTTCGGCAAGGTCACGAACATCGCCGACTACGGCGCGTTCGTCGAGATCGAGGATGGCGTCGAGGGGCTGGTGCACGTCTCGGAAATGGATTGGACCAACAAGAACGTCAATCCGGCGAAAGTGGTGCATACCGGCCAGGAAGTGGAAGTCATGGTGCTCGATGTCGATGAGGAGCGCCGCCGCATCTCCCTCGGCCTCAAGCAGTGCCAGGCCAATCCGTGGAAGGAATTCGCCGAGAACTACAACCGCGGCGACAAGGTCGCGGGACAGATCAAGTCCATCACCGACTTCGGCATCTTCATCGGCCTGCAGGGCAACATCGATGGCCTGGTGCACCTGTCGGACATCTCCTGGGATCAGCCCGGCGAGGAGGCGGTGCGCAACTACCAGAAGGGCCAGCAGATCGAGGCGATGGTGCTCGCGATCGATCCGGAGCGGGAGCGCATTTCGCTCGGCATCAAGCAGCTCGCCAAGGATCCGTTCTCGGCCTATATCGCCGAGAACCCCAAGGGCACGATCGTGCGCGGCGTGGTGAAGGAAGTCGACGCGCGCGGCGCCGTCATCGATCTCGGCAACGGCGTCGATGGCCAGTTGCGCGCCGCCGAGCTCGGGCGCGACCGCATCGAGGATGCGCGCGCGGTGCTCAAGGTCGGCGATGAGGTGGAGGCGAAATTCACCGGCGTGGATCGCAAGACCCGCACCATTTCGCTGTCGATCAAGGCCAAGGAGGCGCACGAGGAGGCCGAGGCGGTGCAGAGCTATCGCTCCGACCAGGCTTCCGCCGGCACGAGCCTCGGCGATCTGCTGAAGGAGCAGATCGGCACCGAACAGGATTGATTCCAACGCTGCGCAGCACCGGGCGAGCCATGACGAAATCGGAACTCATCGAGATCATCACCGCGAAGCAGAAGCATCTGCCTGCCAAGGACGTCGAGCTTGCCCTGAAGCAGATGCTCGAGATCATGAGCGATGCGCTGTCGCAGGGCGAGCGCATCGAGATCCGCGGTTTCGGCAGTTTTTCGCTGCACTTTCGGCCGCCGCGGCAGGGACGCAATCCCAAGACCGGCGAGGCGGTCGCCTTGTCGGGCAAATACGTGCCGCATTTCAAGCCGGGCAAGGATCTGCGCGAGCGCGTCAACGACGGAGCCGACCGACCGATCCGTGATTGATTTGCGCAGCCGACGGTCATGATCGAGCTGTCGCCGCTGCTGTTGGCGCTCGCGTTCATCGTCGTCGGAGTGATTGCGTGGGGGCTCGGGCACGGGCGCGGCATCGCACGCACGGTACGGCTGCCGCGCGACTATTACATCGGCCTCGACCACCTCATCAACGACCGCTTCGATCGCGCCGCCGAGGTGTTCGCGCGCATGGCGCAAGTCGACGGTGACGCGGTGGAAATCCAATTCGCCTTGGGCAGCGTCTTTCGCCGCCGCGGCGAGGTCGACCGGGCGATTGCCATTCACGCCCGCTTGAGGAGTGACGCCTCGCCCGCTGTGGCGCAGCGCGGCGCCTTCGCGCTCGCGCTTGATTACTCGAGCGCCGGACTGATGGACCGTGCGGAGCAGCTTTTTGAGGAGCTTGCGGCGACGCGCGAGTACCGCCATGCGGCGCTCGATCATCTAGTGCGCATTCATGAGCAGGCAGGCGATTGGGCGAACGCGCTGCAGGTATTTCATGAATTGCCACGCAGCGTGCAGCACGAGCGGCGTCGTGTGGCGGCCCATTATCTGTGCGAGCTTGCCGAGCAGGCGATGTTGCAGGGCGATGGCACGCGCGCCCACACGCTGCTCAAGCAGGCCGCTGCGCTTGACGAGGATCTGCCGCGGGCGCGCATTCTCGCCGCGCGCATCACCGCCGCCGCCGGCGATACTACCGCTGCGCTCGCGCTCTACCTGCAGGCGCTTGAGGCCGCGCCGGCGCTTGCGCTTGAGATCATTCCACGCGTGCTCGCGCTCGTCGGCACAGCCGGTGAGGCGCAACTCCTCGGTGATGTCAGCACGCGCTTGCGCGCAACCGGAAAGGTCACCTCGCGTCAGCTCGCGTGGCTGCTCGCCACTGCCGTTCCGGCGACCGACTTGCCGGACTCATCTGCCGAGACGGCATCGCTGCGCGCGCTGCTGGTGCGCATGAGCGATGTCGGCGGGCGCTATCAATGCGATGATTGCGGCTTGTCGAGCGTGGGCTGGTACTGGCGTTGCCCGCGCTGCCGCACGTGGGACAGCCTGCACCCGGTGGTGTTCAAGTGGGCTGAGCGCACCGATGAGGCGGCGCGCGCGTGATAACAACTTCCTGCGCATAGGGGGCGCTGAATGGCTTTGCACTCTGCAATTCGAACCGCGGTATTTCCAGTGGCCGGGCGCGGCACGCGCTTTCTTCCGGCGACCAAGGCAAGCCCGAAGGAAATGCTGCCGGTGGTGGACAAACCTCTGATTCAATACGCCGTCGAAGAGGCGCTCGCGGCGGGCGCGCGACGCCTGGTATTTATCACCGGCGCGGCCAAGCGCGCGATTGAGGATCACTTTGATTCCGATCCTGAGCTCGAGCAGCTGCTGCGCGCGCAGGGCAAGAGCGACCTTTTGAACCAGATTCGCAGCGTGCTGCCCTCCTATGCGGCATGCATTTACATCCGCCAGCCGGCGCCGCTCGGCCTCGGGCACGCGGTGCTGTGCGCGCAGCCTGCAGTCGGCGCCGAGCCATTTTTCGTGCATCTCGCCGACGACCTCATCCGCAGCGAGAAGCCGTGCCTGCAGCAGATGACCGAGGTGTACAGCGAGAAGCGCTCGAGCGTGCTCGGCGTTGAGCTCGTGCCGCACAAGGAAACCGAACGTTACGGCATCGTCGAGGTCGAGGCACCCAACTCACCCACCAGCCGCATCCGCAGCATCGTCGAGAAGCCAAAGCCGGCCGATGCGCCATCGAATCTCGCCGTCGTCGGTCGTTATGTTCTCACCCCCGCCATCTTTGGCCACCTGGAGAAGATCGGCCAGGGCTCGGGAGGGGAGATTCAGCTCACCGACGGCATCGGCGCGCTCATGGGCGAGGAGGCGGTGTACGCGCATCGCTTCCAAGGCAAGCGCTACGACTGCGGCAGCAAGCTCGGCTACCTGCAGGCGACCGTGGAATACGCGCTCGCGCACCCGCAGCTCGGCCGCGAATTCGCCAAATACCTGCAAACGGTTGCCACGGCCGACAAGGTAAAGGCGAAGAAGCGTAAAGCCGCGTAACGGTTTTTCTTATGACGCATTTCAAATGCGTCACAGTTAGGCGCGGCGACGCTTGCATGTCCTAAGCGCGCGCCGCAAGCTATGCACGCACTTTGCACAGGAGGTGTGTATGGCGATTCGCCGTTCTCCCGATTCACAACGAAGCTCTCCCGCCGCCCCGTCCGCGAAAAAGCGCGCTGCCGCGCGCACAGCGTCCGCTGAGCGCCCGCGCTCTGCCGCCGGCGCGCCCAACATTGCCGTCTCCGAGGACGTGCGTCGCCAAATGATCGCGGAGGCTGCCTATTTGCGCGCGGAGCAGCGTGGCTTTGCGCCCGGCCATGAGCGCGAAGACTGGCTGCTCGCCGAGGACGAGGTGGATGCACTGCTGTTCGCCAAACACGGCGACGCACCGCAGTAGCGCACGCGAACCTTTTCTGCCGAGTGCCTTAGGGGCGCTTGGAACTCGCGCTGCTCGCCGGCGGCGGCTCGAGGCCTTTCGAGTAAAGCACCCGCCCGTCGGGCGTGACGAAGATCGCATCGAAATTCGGCATGCGATTGATCATCTCCAGAGTCTTCTCGGCGCCGAGGATGAAGGCGGTTTTGGACAGGCCATCGGTTTCGGTAGCGGTGGGCCCGAGGATGGTGGCGCTGCGTACCCTGCTCGCCGGGTGCCCGGTGTGCGGATCGATGATGTGGTGGTAGCGCACGCCGTTCTCATCAAAGAAGCGGTAGTAGTCTCCCGAGGTCGACATTGCCGTATCCACCAAGGGCAAGCGCGTCACGATCTTGTTCGGATCATCCGGGTGGCGGATGCCGACCACCCACGGCTTGCCGTCCCGATCGCCGATGATGCGGCTGTCGCCGCCCGCAGTGACCAGCGCATGCGAAAAGCCGCGCGACTGCAGGATCGCGATGCAGCGATCGACCGCGTAGCCCTTGCCGATGCCACCGACGTCGATACGCATGCCGGGCATGGCGAATTTCACCGTCAGCTTGTTGGGATCCAGAATGAGATTGCGCCAGTTGACCGTCGGAAGCGCCGCCTGGATCTCTTCTTCGGTGGGGCGAATGTGACGCCGGTAGTCGTACAGGTGTCCGACTCCGGCGTAGGTGATATCGAAGGCGCCGTCCGTGATCTCGGAGAAGTACAGCGAGCGCTTGAGAAGATCGAAGAGCTCCCGATCAACCTGCACCGGCGCTTGCGCCGCATGCTCATTGATCTGTGAGAGCTGGCTGTCGGGCTTGTAATGGCTCATGAGCTCATCAATGCGGTGCATCTCCGCCATGACGGCATCAATGGCCGCTGCACCCTTGACGGGGTCATCGGCGCGCAGCTCCACGCTGATGCGCGTACCCATGATGGCTTCATTGCGTGCCAGCCAGTCCGCGTGCGCGGCGGAGCCGCTGCCCAGCGTCAGCGCAAGCATGCAGGCGGTAAGGCCACGGGCGCGCGGGCGTGCTTGATCGGAAGGAGGGATTGTCATGGAGCGCGAGCCTACCTAAGCCGGCGCGCTTCTACGAGCGCCGCAGGAGCCGGGCGAGCCTGCGGCGTGCCAGATCCGCAAACGGCGTGATCTCGGCAATTCGCAGCAAGGTCGCAACCGCGAGGAACGCCGCTGATGCCACGCCGATGATCAGCAGCAGCGCGAGCGTCTTCGGCAGCAACGGCTGCGTCTGCCATTGCGCCAGGAACCAATGTTCGCCGAGCCAGCACACCGCGCCGAGCGCCAGGCTCGCGACCAGCACCTTCGCGAACATCACCGCCAGCAAGCCCGTATGCATGTAGCGCACATGGCGCCGCATGAGCACGTAGAGGAGCAGGAAGTTCGTCAGCGCGACGCAGCCCGTCGAGAGCGCAAGCCCGCGATGGCCCCAGCCCAGACGGAAGGTAAAGAGCCAGTTGAAGAGCAGGTTCACTGCGATGGCGATGAAGCTCACGATCATGGGTGTCTTGCGGCGATCGAGCGCATAGAACGCCGGTACGAGCACCTTCATCGCCGAATAGGCGGTAAGCCCGATTGCGTAGAAGCGCAGCGCGGCGGCGGCCTGCACAGTCTGGTAGGCGTTGAACTTGCCGTGCTGATAGAGCACCGAGATGATGGGTTCGGCGAGAATGATGAGGCCGAGGGTGGCGGGCATAGTCAGGAGAAACGCGAGCCTGAGGCCGCGTGCGAGCTCGCTGCGAAACGCAACGCTATCGCCCGCCGCGACCAGGCGCGAGAGCACCGGCAGCGTAACGGTCGCGAGCGCCACCCCGAAGACGCCGAGCGGCAGCTGCATCAGGCGAAATGCAACGGCGAGCCAGGAGATCGGGCCGTCGCCGAGCGTCGAGGCGAACATGGAATTGATCATCACGTTGAGCTGCACCGAACTTGCCGCGATGACCGCCGGGCCCATGAGGCGCAGGATTTGCCGCACCCCCGCGTCGTGCCAGCGAAAATCCGGGTGATAGGCGTAACCGAGCCTGCGCAGCGAGGGCAGCTGCACGATGAGCTGCAGCGCACCGCCAATCAACGTGCCGAGCGCAAGTCCGACGAGCGCCCGTGTGCCGAAGTGTGGATCGAGCGCGTAACCGATGAGGACACCGCCTGCGATCGAGCCGAGATTGAAGAAGCTCGAGGCCATTGCCGGCACGCCATACACATGCTTGGCATTGAGCATGCCCATCACCAGCGCCGCGAGTGACACGAGGAGGATGAACGGGTACATGATCCGCGCCAGGAGCACGGTGAGGCGCGCCTTCTCAGGATCGAAACCCGGCGCAAAGAGCGCAACGAGGAGTGGTGCGATGAGAATGCCGATCAGGCAGATCGCGCTCAGCACGACGGCGGCCAGGGTCGCTACCTTGTTCGCGAGGCGCCAGGCGGCAGCGTCGCCGTCGGTCGCGATGGTTTTCGAGAACGTCGTGATGAACGCGGTCGACAGGGCGCCTTCGGCGAAAAGATCACGCAGCAGATTCGGGGTGCGGAACGCGACCGTGAACGCGTCCATCGCGCGACCGCCGCCGAAGAGCCCGAACAGCACCTGCTCGCGAACGAGTCCGAGGACGCGGCTGCACATCACCGCAAGCGCGACGATTCCTGCTGCCTTGGTGCTTAATGCATTTTGCGGGCTGGGCCGGTCGGCGGGCATGAAAAGATCGGTCGATGACGGCGCGGCGCGCGCCGGGCGGTGAACCCAAACGGCGCGTATGTTAGCAGCGCGCGGGAGCTGCGCGCCTGCGATGCGTCTCAAGTTGGCGCGGACGGCTTCGTTGTACCGCGCCGGAGGCTTCAATACAATGAAGCTGCCTTCCTGCTTTCCCGCGAGTTCTTGCTCCGGCGGCACCTTGCGGCCGGACCGCCCGACTATGTTGACCGAAACTCAACCCGCCGCCCTTGCCTCCGCCGATGAGCCGACGCGCTTCAAGGTGCTGGGCGCGATCAGCTTCTCGCATTTTCTGAACGACATGATCCAGTCGCTCATCCTTGCGATCTATCCGCTGCTGAAGAATGCTTTTTCCCTGAGTTTCGTGCAGATCGGCTGCATTACGCTCACCTACCAGATCACCGGCTCCTTGCTGCAGCCGTTCATTGGCATGTACACGGACCGCAAGCCGCAGCCGCGCGCGCTCTCGGTCGGCATGGGCTTTACCCTGGTGGGCCTGGTGCTGCTGTCGCTCGCTCCAAACTACAGCATGATCCTCATCGCGGCGGCGCTGGTCGGCGCCGGCTCATCGATCTTTCATCCGGAATCCTCGCGCGTGGCGCGCCTTGCCTCGGGCGGGCGGCACGGGCTGGCGCAATCAATATTTCAGGTGGGCGGCAACGCCGGCACTGCGGTGGGGCCGCTGCTCGCGGCTTGGATCATCCTGCCGTACGGCCGCGGCAGTGTCGCCTGGTTCTCCGTGGCGGCGCTCATCGCCATGGCGGTGCTGTGGAGAATCGGCAGCTGGTACCTGCGTCAGCGCGCGCAACCCGCGCAGCACGCGGCGCGCCCGTCGCGCAGCCACGCGCATCTCCTCCGATCCCGCGTCGCCTGGTCAATGTCCATTCTTGTCGCGCTCATGTTCTCGAAGTACCTGTACCTGACGAGCCTCAGCAGCTACTACACCTTTTATTTGATCAGCAAATTCCACCTGTCGATTCAGTCCGCGCAACTGCACTTGTTCGGTTTTTTGTTCGCCATCGCCATGGGCACGCTGATCGGCGGTCCGGTCGGGGATCGCATCGGCAGGAAGCGCGTGATCTGGGTGTCAATCCTGGGTGTCGCACCCTTCACGCTGCTGCTGCCGTACGCGGATGCCACCTGGAGCAGCGTGCTGGTGTTCGTCATCGGACTCACCATCGCATCGGCGTTCTCCGCGATTCTGGTGTTCGCCCAGGAACTTCTGCCGGGCAGGGTCGGCACGGTGTCAGGCCTCTTCTTTGGCATCGCGTTCGGCATCGGCGGGATTGGGGCGGCGCTGCTCGGCAAGCTCGCTGATCTGCGTGGCATCGAATTCGTCTACAGCCTGTGCTCGTACCTGCCGCTGCTTGGGCTGCTGGCGGCCTTTCTGCCCGATCTGCGCGCACAGCGCGGGCACGCGCGGCATGATGCCTAGGACTTGCGCGCCGTCCCGGTGATGAAGAGCCATTGCCCGAGCAGAGCGCAGGCGACTCCGGCGAGCGCTGTGGCGCTCCAGCTCTTGCCTTCAAATACACTCGATACCGTCATGGCGACGATGGGCGTCAGCGCGGTGATATAGGAGGCCGCAGAGTAACCGCGGCGCCGCGCAAGTCCGTAGAAGAAGAGAAAGGCAATCACCGAGCCGACGACCGCAAGGTAGATGAGCGAGGCGATGTAACGTAGCGTCACCTCAATGATCCACACGCGCTGCGTGAGGAGCGCATAGAGCGCGAGCAGCACCGTCCCATAGGCCATCGCCCAGGCGGTGAGGCTGGCGACCGGTGCGCTCTCGGCTGCGCGACGATGGGCGCAGAGGTTGCCGAGCGATGCGCACACTACCGCGGCGCCCGCCAGCGCAAATCCCATGCGCGCTTGCTCGTTGAGATGGGCGCTGATGATCTCGCTCCACGACAGAATGGCAACGCCGCTGGCGCCGAGGCTTGCCGCTGCCCACGCGCGCAGCGGCGCGCGCTGCCCGAGGATGATGCGAAAGACCGCCAGGTTGACCAGCGCGAGCATGGCAAACATCACCGCGACGATGGCGGAGGTGATTCGCATCTCGGCCAGGTATACGAATGTGTAGTTGATGCTGAACGTGAAGAGGCCCATGGCGCACGCGGCGGCGTGCTGGACGGCGCTCAGGCGCATTGGTATAGCGCGCAGCGCGCACCACGCGAAAAGCAGCGCAGCGGCGAGCGAAAAGCGATACACCAGGGAGATGACCGGATCTACGCTGCCAAGCTGAAAGGTAATTGCGTACCAGGTCGTGCCCCACGCGAGCGTGCAAATCGCGACTGCCGAGAAATCAATCCAACGGAGCTTGGCCATCATTGCGGTGAATTGCCTCGTGCGCTCGTGGCACGGCCGCCGCGGCGCAACCGATCCTAGCAGAGCAATGGGCAACCTCGCAGCGCTCGCGGGCGCGCGGCCGCCGCAACGAGTGCACGCCTTTGTGCTGGATCGGCGACAACTGGAGTTGCCGCGCGTTCAAGAGTAGCGTCGCCCTCTCTGCAGGGTTCGCGATTGCGGCGGAGCGCGTGTATGGCATCAGCAGGACGCGTGAAACTTTCGGGCAGCGAGCGTACCGCCTTGGCGGGGGCACGCATTGCAGGCAAAATTGCTCCGCAGGAGCGCTTCGAAGTCAGTGTGCGCCTGCGGCCTGCCACCGCGCTGCCCACTGGGGCTTCTTACCTGGACAGCACGCCAGTGCACCAGCGCCGTTATCTTAGCTCGCGCGCGCTACGCGCAAGAGTACGGCACGAGCGCCGCGGATTTTGCGAAGCTGCGCAAGTTCGCCAAGCAATACGGCCTTGCAGTGGTGGAGGAGAGTGCGGCGCGCCACACGAGCGTGCTCGCCGGCACTGCCGAAGCATTCAGCCGCGCGTTTGGCGTGACATTGCGCTATTACGCACACGCGAACGGCAGCTATCGCGGCCGCGTCGGTCCCATCCGCCTGCCCAAGTCGCTCGCCGGAATCGTTCGGGGCGTATTCGGCCTTGACAATCGCTCCCAGGCGCAGCCGCGCTTCCAGATGGCAACTGCCGGCGCGCGCCCCGGCAAACAGGCTGATCCGGCGTCGTTTACGCCGCCGGCGCTTGCGCGCATCTACAACTTTCCGACCGGGCATTGATGGCACGGGTGAATGTATCGGCCTCATCGAGCTTGGCGGCGGCTTTCGGCCTGCCGATATTGATGCCTACTTCGGGGCTCTGGGCATTGCGGTGCCACAGGTGAGCGCGGTGAGCGTGGACCAGGCGACGAACAGTCCGACAACGCCGAGCGGCCCGGACGGGGAGGTCATGCTCGACATCGAAGTCGCTGGCGCGATCGCACCCGCTGCCAGGATTGCTGTGTACTTCGCGCCAAACACGGATCGCGGCTTCCTCGACGCGATAACGACTGCGATTCACGACACGCAGAATAAACCCTCGGTCATTTCGATCAGCTGGGGTGGCCCGGAGGCGGCGTGGACGGCGCAGGCGATGCAGCAGTTCGATGCGGCGTTTCAAGCGGCGGCCACGCTCGGCCTTACCATCTGCGTGGCAGCGGGCGATCAGGGTTCGGGCGACGGCGCGACGGATAATCTCGCGCACGTTGATTTTCCGGCTTCGAGTCCGCACGCGCTCGCATGCGGCGGCACGTCCCTGACTGCTTCGCGTACAGCGATCAGCAGTGAGGTCGTCTGGAACGATGGTCCGAGCAGCGCGACCGGCGGCGGCATCAGTAGCGAGTTTGCCTTGCCGAGCTATCAGGATGCGGCGCACGTGCCGCCATCGGCGAATCCCGGCGGCACAGCGGGCCGCGGCGTTCCGGACGTTGCCGGCGATGCCGATCCGGACAGCGGCTATCAGGTGCGCGTCGACGGCGAAAACCTGGTCATTGGTGGCACGAGCGCGGTCGCGCCCTTGTGGGCGGGACTCATCGCGCTGTGTAACCAGAAACTTGCAAAGCCGGTCGGTTTCGTCAACCCACTCCTGTACGGCACGCTGGCGGCCGCAGGCGTGTGCCGCGATATCACCTCCGGCAACAATGGCGCCTACGCGGCCGCGGTTGGGTGGGATGCGTGTACCGGATGGGGCAGCCCTAACGGCGCGCAGTTACTGCAGGCGCTCGCGGGCACTTGATTTTCGCGCGACCGTTACCGCGCAGCCGCCTGCCATTTTTAGCTTCTCGGGCCGGTCTGTATCGGTAGCTAGATAGCGGAGCATCGCTGGGTGGCGTTCGGATCGCGGGGCATCCTAGTTATTGCGTCGCGGCGCTGCCGCAGGCGGGTCATGCGCAGATCTCGACTTTGCCCTGAAAGTGGGGCTCTGGCAAACAACAACTGCCGCGAAAGCTGCGGACGTGCGAAGTGCGCAGCCCCACACCTTTACCTCGTGTCTCACGGCCGAGCAACGGCACAATGCTCTGACGTTCAATTTTGAAGGCCATCCTAGCGGCGAATCTGGTATAAGCTCAGCGCGAAATCGCACGATTACCGGACCGCTGCGTGTGTTTGCACAAGCAAGGCGTTTCCCCAGCATCCCCCAACAGAGGTAGCTCTATGACCAGGTTACTCGTATTCCTCGCAGCGGCGACTCTCACGAGTCTCAGTTATGCGCAAGCCAACTCCTCCGGCGACTTTGCTCGCGGCGGCATGCACTTTAGCGCCAAGGCGATGGATACCGACAATGACGGCATGATCTCCAAGGACGAGTTCATGAAGTACCACTCCGACATGTGGGACCAGATGACGAAAGATTCAAACGGCACGATGAGCATGAGTGATGCGAAGACGGCCTTTGCGCGCGGCGGTATGCACGTGAATGCCGCAAGTATGGATGCGGACCACGACGGCAAGATTACGAAAGAAGAATTTATGAGCTACGAGTCAACTCATTGGAGTCTACTGCCGAAGGATTCCAGCGGGCAGATCTCGGTCGCCGATATGCAGAAGGCAATGAAGAAGCACCGCCAGACGAGCCCGGCCGCCGATGCTCCCGACACGTCCAAGTCCGATTCCGGCCACTAGGGCTGGATCGGCAGGAAGATACGCCAGGCCTCGGTCGGGTGCGTGAGCCCGTAGTACAGCGCCGGTATGCCTTGCGCGATGGGCTCGTTCACTTGATGGCCGGTGACCTCAACGGTCTCGACGCTCGTATCTTCCTCGGCGATCGGTTGCACGCCCGAATCGCTCAGTACTTGGCTGAGCCGGTCGTTGGTGAGGCGCAAATCCAGCCGCGGGTCTTGCCGTTTCGCGGTGATCGCAACCGGGCTGACCTGCGCGCTCGATGGCTTCTGAGCGCGCAGCGCGGCTCCTCCTGCCTTGTGCGCGGAATCTGACGGCGCTTGAGGTGGAGTTGTCACGTGGTCGGGGGCGGGCAGCGGTGGCGCGGCCGTGTCATCCGCGCTTGCCGCCCACGGCGCGGCCAGCAGACTTGCCAGTAGGGCGGATTTGACCGCTTGCCGCATGAATCAGCTCCAGCTCCAGTTCAAATCGGTGCAGCGCTACTGGCACCAGGTTTTATCTTAGCATGATGCTGCGATGCCGCGGGCGTCGCGCCCGATAACCCGCGCTGGCGTGCGCGAGCCTGGCCGTGAGGCTCTCGCGTGTGAGTGGTGGCGCAGAGCAGCACAGGCGTCGCCGGCGAGCCGGCCGCTACGGCTCGTGCCGGCAGAGCTCGTGAGATCGCAGCTGGCACTTGCGCTTGCGGCAGCTCGCGGGGCGGTAGGCGCGCATTGTATCCATGAGCTTTGGATGCGCCGCGACCTGGTGGTCAACATCGACCACGCGCTTGAACAGCTCTGGAAGCAGGCGGCGCAGTGCATCCCGGACTGGCTGCCGATGCGCGACATTGAATGGCTGCCGCTGGTGTATGAGGTATGCGCGCGGTTTCAGGCGAACTCCTCCGGTCGCACCAATGTCTACCTGGTGCTGCTTGACTACAGCGACAGTCGCGCGGACCCGCACGCGCTGTACGTCGGTATGAGCCGCTACAGCGCGCACCAGCGGTTCGATCAGCACAAGGCCGGGATCCGCGCCGCAGGTAGCGTGTTGCGCCGAGGGCTTGAGGTTCTAACCGGGCCGACAGCGCATCTGCAGAATATTGCGCGCAGCGAGGCGCTGCGCATCGAGGCTGGGCTTGCCGAGGCCTTGCGCCAAGAGGGCCTTTTTGTCCAAGGCGGCCATTAGGTTTTGCTGGACGGTTCGCCGCGGCGTGCGCGCCGCGCTAAGCTGCGCGCACTTTAGGTGGTGGCAATTGCAAATGTGTAAGTCGGCAATGCGGGCGGCGCTGCTATGCGCGCTCATCCTCGCAGCTGGGTGCGGCACTGCCTCGCGCAATGTGCGCAATAGCGCCGAGGTGGCGGGCCGTGCTGCGAGCGTGCAGCGCATCGATCGGCTCGAGTGGCATCGCAATGTCGATGACAAGGGTTACATCCTCGATACCGGCGATGAGAAGTTTACCGTTCTCAACGCCGCGACGGTGACTGACGATGCGCTCGAGATTCTCACGGGCGTCGGCTTTGCACCTGGGCCAGAAGGCGAGCGCCGGCTGATCACCATACCGTTCCGCGACATCGTCGAGATCAAGTTGATCACCCACCCGTTATCTGCAGTGAACATGGTTCTGCCACTGAATGCGGGCACCTGGGGCAGCCGCGTACTGATCACGACCAAGGACGGGGCACATGAGTTGCTGAGCGTTGCAAAGGGTGGTTCCAACTCTCCGGAAGTCTACAGCGCCACGCGCGGCGAGTTTTTGCCGAGCGATAACGGTCTGAAAGTGGTCAAGGGATTGTGGTGGCCCGATCGCACCAAGACGCGGGCATTGGCGGCGCTGCTGCAGGCGAAGGTGGCGGCCTACCAGGAAAGATGAGCACTCGAGATTCGACGCAGGTCGTTGTCGTCGGTGCCGGAGTTGTCGGGCTCGCAGTGGCGCGAGCGCTCGCGCAGGCCTACGCCGATGTCCTGATACTGGACGCCAACCCAAACTTTGGCATGGACATCTCTTCGCGCAGCAGCGAGGTGATCCATGCTGGCCTTTACTATCCGCCGGGCAGTCTCAAGGCGCGCGCCTGCGTGCGCGGACGCGAGCTGCTGTACGCCTATGCTGCGCGGCGCGGCATCGAAGCGCGCAAAATCGGCAAGCTGATCGTCGCCTGTTCGGCGGGCGAGCTCGGCGCGCTTGAGACGCTGCGCGCGCGCGCTGCGACTAATGGGGTTACCGATCTGCGCGCACTCACCCGCAAGGAGATTGCCGCTCTCGAACCCGCGCTCAGTGTGGAGGGCGCGCTGCTCTCACCGTCGACGGGCATCATCGACTCGCACGCGCTCATGCTCGCGCTATTGGGCGATGCCGAGGCCCATGGCGCGCGCGCCGTGTTTAACACGCGGATCACCCGCGTAGAAGTCACTGCGGCGGGTTTTGCGCTCTCGATCGCCGCGGCAGAACCCACGCAGGTGCGATGCGCCATTCTTGTGAACTGTGCGGGTCTTGGCAGCGTGGAGCTCGCGCGCAACACAGTCGGCCTGGCGCGACGCTGGGTGCCGAGCGCGTATCTTTGCAAAGGATCTTATTTTGGAGTTGCCGGGCGGGTGCCGTTTCGGCATCTCATTTATCCCGTCCCTGAGGCTGCGGGCCTCGGCGTGCATCTGACGCTTGACCTGGCAGGAGTTGCACGTTTCGGCCCCGATACCCAATGGATCGACGCCGTTGACTATGACGTTGATCCGGACAGAGCGGTGATGTTCGATGCGGCGATCCGGCGTTACTGGCCGGGTCTGCCGCATGGCGCATTGCGGCCGGACTATGCCGGCGTGCGCGCCAAAATCGTCGGCCCGAGTGAGCCCGCGGGCGATTTCCGCATCGACAGCGAACGCGAACATGGAGTGCCTGGCCTCGTCAATCTTTTTGGCATCGAGTCGCCCGGGCTGACCTCGGCGCTGGGTCTTGCTGAGTGCGTTGCGGCGCGGCTTCAAGGAGCCTGAGTCGGGCAGGGCCCGCATGCGAGACTCTCGAATCACGCGTCCCTTGCGCTTCCCGGCAAGACCTGACTGAGTAGTCGCCGCGCATCATGCGGGTCATCATTATCGGCGCCGGCCTCGGCGGCCTCGCCGGTCTCAGCGTGGCGTGGCACCTGCATGCAGGCGGCGCGGACCTAGTGCTGCTCGAGCGGGCAGCGGGCCCCGGTCTTGAGTGCAGCTGCGGCGCTTCAGCATCCGAGCATGGCGGCGCCGTGGAACTCTCCTGGTGTGCTCGGATTTTTGTTACGCAGTCCCGGGCGCTCGGACTCGCAGATGTTGGTGCGGCTTGGGGTGTTACTTACAGTTCGCGTATTCCTGCTGGCTTAGCTGGCCATCGTGATTGGTATCACAGCGCGCAAAATTGGCGCGTAGCCACCTGTTGTATTTGACATCATCCGCGGTCAAGTACCCATGGTTATTCTGATCGAGGGAGGCAAACTCCGGATGCTTTTCGGTGGTCTTGCGGACTTGATTGCCGTCCGTGGAAATCTCGTCGTTCTCCGAGACCTCGTCATGCCCGGCCGTTGGCTGCTCGGTCTTCACCGGCTGACCGGCGCCGCTCTCGGTCGGGTTCTCGACGTGCGAAGTCACGCCGGGCGACATCGGCGCCTCCTGAGCGTGCTGGGCGGCTTGCCCGTTGGCGAGCGCATACCCCAAAAGCAATGCCGTGGATACCCCGAGCACGACGTAATTGGCTCGCATGATGCGTTCCTCCGCGCCGGCGCGGCGCCGCCGCAATCTCTCCCAGAAACGCGGGCGATGCCGTTTGGTTCCGGCGTCGCAATACGCAGGAGCGAAGGTGGGATGCAGGCTTTGGGATATTTAGGTCGCTTGCTCGACGGATGCGTTGAGGGCTACCGCGAGGGCAGTGCCGCCGCTGGCAAGATCCGCCCAGATTAACTCCTGGCCCTTGCGCTTACCCTTCTCCGTGAGCTTCAATCCCTGCGGCGTTATTGTGACGATATAGGGCTTGCCCTTGATATCGATCTCACGCTTCAGCGGCTTTTCAAGTTTTGTCATGATCTCTCCCAATGTTTTTGTGGATACCATTATTGTCGCATGGTTGCGGTGCGGTGGCTGCAAAACTTTTCCTCGCGACATCGGGCCGCGCGCACCGGTTGGGCGTTTCGTGAGTTAGCATGCTCGGTGGCTAGCGCCGAAGCGACGTAAATGAAAATTCACTCACAGTCGTATCGCGTTGCGGAAGGGTCCCAGGTAAGACTGCACGAATGGCCGACCGCGGTGCCGCGATTCTATAACTCCAAGCACGCCTACCATAAGTTGCTCGGGAAGCACATCGAGCAATTGGACGCGTTGCAACAGCTGCACTATGCATCGAATCAATACGCACTTCTCATAATCCTGCAAGCGATGGACGCTGCGGGCAAAGACGGAGTTATTCGTCACGTGATGTCCGGCGTTAATCCGCAGGGCTGTCAGGTGCACAGCTTCAAGACCCCCAGCACAACTGAGCTCGCGCACGACTTTCTGTGGCGTTCGACGTGCGTCCTTCCGGAGCGGGGGCACATAGGCATATTCAATCGCTCGTACTACGAGGAGGTACTGATCGCGCGAGTTCATCCACAGCTTCTGCGCGCCGAGGGCATCGCGCAGCCGTCCACGCAGACCTGGGACGAGCGCTATCGCTCCATCGTTAACTTCGAAAAGCACCTGCACCGCAATGGCACGCGGACAATCAAGTTCTTCCTGCATCTGTCAAAGGAAGAACAGCGTAAGCGCTTTCTTGCTCGCGTTGATGAGCCGCAGAAGAACTGGAAATTCACTATGAACGATGTCAAGGAGCGCGGCTACTGGAAAGACTACATGCGCGCCTATCAGGAGTGCCTAGGGGCGACGAGCACCGACGTTGCCCCTTGGTACATCGTGCCGGCGGACGATAAGGTGAATGCGCGGCTCATCGTGTCACAGGCTATTCTTGATGCGCTGCGCGCGCTCAGATCGACTTACCCGGTTATGGATTCTCGGCGCCGGCGGGAGCTGCGCGCGGCACGGCGCAAGCTGCAGAAGAAAGAAGGGTAAATGGGCTGCGCAGCGAATGGCCGATGGCGTCCATATACCGTTGCTGTAACAGTGCTAGCGACCCCACTAATGCGCGCCTTGGAGCGTGTTTGCGAGCACTCCTATGCCTTCAATCGCGATCTCCACGGTTGCTCCATCTTTGATGGAACCTACCCCGAGCGACGTGCCGCAGGCGATAACATCGCCGGGCAGGAGTGACATCTCACGCGATACGTGACTGACTAGCTCGCGCGGTGAGAACACCATGTCTCGCAGTGGATAGTCTTGCCGCGCGACTCCATCAAGGCGAGCCACGACATTGCGCGACGACCACTCAAGCTCGGTCGTTATTGCTGGCCCCAGGCAGCCAAAGGTGTCGCAGCCCTTGGCGCGGCACCACTGCGCAAAGTTGGAATCCTCGTTGAGTATGTCGATGGCCGTGACATCGTTCACGCACGTGTAGCCGAATATGTAATTCGCTGCATTCTCGACCGACACGTTTGCGCAGTGCCTGCCAATAACGACGCCCAATTCGCCCTCATAGACAATCTTCCCCGCGTACCCGGCGGGTCGGCGGATCGGCTCGCCAGGCCCAATTACGCAGCTTGCCGGCTTGATCAAGAAAAGCGGATACTTCGGAATGGGTTTGTCGATCTTTTTTGCCAGCGCGTGGAAGTTGTTCCAGAGAGCGATGATCTTGCTCGGCGTGACAGGGCACAATAGTGTGACCGCGGTGAGCGGATACGTTTTCCCGCTCGGTGAGCATGAGCTGTAAAGATCGCCCGCATGCTCTCGGATCTGGTCACGCTCGAGAGTGCCGAAACCGACACGACCTTCAGCGGCTCTAAATCGTACCCATTGTGTCATCGCGCGCCCTCGCAGGTCTTTGGTTCATGTTAACCATGATGCATCGAAGCGCCGGCCTTGGTGCGGGCCTGAGCTAGTCCCGGCTTCTCCGTGCGCGTCCAAGGATACCGGCAATGCGCGCGCGTCCGCCAATGCGTACGGCGGCGGTTTTGGATTGGCATGCGGATGCGCCGCATGAGGAATGTTTATGAATGGGGCTAACGAGGCGGCGCCGGGGCAGTACGGTCCGTGGAATCCCGGCATCGTCTCGCCGGTGCCCGACGAGCTGCGGCGCCACTGCACGATTTTTCTACCGGAAAATGTATTCACGAGCCTCGGTGGGGCGCAAGAGCTCCACGACCTGACCGGATTGGGACTGAATGAGCTCGTGGCATTCAGACCCCAGCGGTTGGCATTGCATGAGCTTCTCATCCGCGTCACGGCCGATCTGTCGGTGCCTGATGGGGTACGAGTTGAGGATCTTGGTCACAATTTCCGTGAAATGACACGTACGATTCTCACACGGTACGTGGCACCGCACATGGAGCGCATTTGCGAGTCATTTGAATCCGCGAGGCGCGAGCTTGCAACGCTCATCGGTTCAGAACTGGGCGTCACTTCCGCGGGCATCAGCCCGCTCGTAAAGCAAAAGAGACGCGGCCTGGCGGCAATCTTTCGGAGGCGCGGCAGGTTGCCTGCGGGCGGTGGCGCGGTGCATCACTGGGAAGAGCGCCTACCCGATTGGAGCACGCGCGGCTTAGCCGCCGACGAGCTGCCGGCGGCGGCCTGTCGTGCTCTTGCACATGTGGTCGGTGCCATGCTGCGCCGCTACGGCGGGCCGTGGGGCACTCCGGAACTCGTGGCCGCGATCGCCACGAACATGGCATGCAATGAGTACGGCAGCGACGTCGTCGGGCGGGAGATCGAGCCGCTGCTATCACAAGCCGTTCTACAGGAGGGCTATCACCTGCTGCCCGCCCAACAATCGCCCGTGATAATGAATACCAAGGGGCCGTCGGCTTCGGGCAAGAGCACGTTGCGTCCCCTGCAGAAGGAGCTCAGCAGTCGCATTGGGGTCATTTGGAGTGACTTCGCGCTGATCAGTCCCGACATTTGGCGCAAACAGCTGTTGGACTATGACTCGCTTGGCGTGCATTTCAAATACGCCGGAAGCTTTACGGGCGATGAGCTCCAGATCGTCGATCAAAAACTCGACCGTTACGTTGCTCGCAAAGCGGCGCACGGCAAGACCCCGCACCTGCTGATCGACCGGTTTCGCTTTGACAGCTTTGCCGCGGACTCGGACGAGCCCGGGAGCAATCTACTCACCCGTTTTGGTCGCATCATTTATCTGTTTTTCATGATCACGCCGCCGCAGTCGCTTGTGGAGCGCGCCTGGGCGCGAGGGCTCGACGTGGGCCGTTACAAGGCAGTTGACGACACTCTAGCGCACGGCACCGAGGCCTACTCCGGCATGCCTCAGCTGTTCTTCACGTGGGTGCAGCGAGCGGACAAGAGCGTGCATTTTGAATTCTTGGACAACAGTGTCCGCCGCGGGGAGCGTCCGCGCACGGTGGCCTTCGGCAGTAACGACACCATGAATGTGCTCGACATCACCTGCATGCTTGACATCGAGCGCTATCGCAAGGCGAATGTCAACGCAACGCACGCGCGCGCTCTGTATCCAGATGCAGCGGCGCTGGCGCCCGACAAGAATCTGCAGTTCCTACAGCAATGCATCGATCGATTCCGCAATATCAATTTTGCGGAGCAGGCGAGCGGGCGTATGTATTTGAAGGTCGAGTCCGGCTGCGCCGTCTGGGCCGACCCAGACCTGCTTATGCGGATGCTCGAAAGCGCGGATGTCGGCGCAGCGCTAGCAAGCTTTGCGAAGCTCGGCTGGCAACGCAACGCTGCGGCTAAAAGCAAAGTATTGCTGCAGGCGTTGCCGGCGTGTGCGCAGATGCCGACGTTGGGTCGCTGGGGCGACAGTCACTGAGGCCGCTCCGGCCGTAGCGCTCAAAGGCAAGCTAAGCGTGTAGCGTTGTGCCGAGTAACTTCGTCAAAGCGTAAATGGTATCCAAATGTGGGGTGGGTGTTTGCGTCAAGCGCCCGAGTTCCACGACAGCGCCGAGCAGCGCATCGGTCTCGAGCGCACGCCGCGCCTCCACGTCCTGGAGCATCGAAGTTTTGTGATGGCCGACTTTTTCGGCGCCGGCGATGCGCTTTTCCAAGGGCACCCTGAAAGTGATGCCGAGCTTGTTCGCGATCGTCTGCGCCTCCGTCATCATCTCGGCTGCCAGGGTACGCGTCAGTGGGTATTGGCAAATGCCGGCCAACGTGGCCCGCGATAAGGCGCTTATCGGATTGAAGGTCATATTGCCCCAGAGTTTTAACCAGATCTCGGCGCGAATGTCGTCAAGGACAGGCGATTTAAACCCAGCTTTGATGAACGCCTCCGATATGCGCAAGATGCGACTGCTGCAGCTGCCGTCAGGCTCGCCCACCGGAAAGCGATCCCCTTCGATGTGCCTAACGACCCCCGGTGCGAGCAGCTCCGATGCCGGATAGACGACGCAGCCCACTACGCGCTGCGCTGGAATGTTTTGCCCAATGGAGCCGTCCGGATCGACACTCTCGATGCGACGGCCTTGCAGCGCACCACCATGCTCATGGAAGTACCAGAAAGGCAGGCCGTTCTGCATCGGCACGACCGTCGTCTGAGAGCCGAAAAGCTTCGGAACGTCTTGGGCCACACTTGCGACCTGGTGTGCTTTCATCGCTAGGATCACCAGATCCTGCGGTCCAACTGAGTCGTAATCCGAGGTTGCCCCGACATCCTTGGCGATCAGTTCGCTGCCATCGTGCATGACGAGCTTCATGCCGTGAGCGCGAATCGCCTCCAAGTTCGCGCCGCGCACGATGAACGTGACCTGCTCGCCGGCGAGCGCCAGCTTCACGCCGATATAGCCACCGATGGCCCCGGCGCCGATTACCGTGATTTTCATGCAACCTCGAATCGCCTGCAGCGGCACCACAAGTGTAATGCCCGAGCCTGGGATTGTGACCGTTAGCGTGTTCTTTGCCGTTATCGATCAAGAATTTGCAATGCGCTGCGCTTTCGGCTAGCGGCGCAGCAGCGATTGATTCTCTCGATTAGTTGATGCATCTCTGCCGGAGGGAGCGTTGACATATCGTCCGCGCAGTCGCGAGCGTTTTGGATTCATAGCCCACCCCCGGTTGGCGCTCGCGGCAGCACGGTTAGGGCAGCTGCGCGGCGCCCATGCAGCATGGGCCAGTCGCCGGGCAGGTGATCGCGCGGGTGTGTCCGCAGCTCCTCGTCCGCGATGCTAGAGGCCGGATCGACGGCGTTCGCTATGACGGGCTAGCGGCCCTGCTGTTGAACGCACTGGAGCCGGTGGCCCGGCGTGCTTGGGCTCTGTGTTAGTCTTCCGCTCGGACTGAACCTGGAACTTGCCGTTGGAATGAGTCGGATTGGCTTCGCTCTTACGCTCGCGCTGCTGCTAATTTTCGCGCGGCAGGGGGCAGTGCTGCATGAGCTGAGTCATGTCTATCGCACGGGTGCCCCCGAGCTCAAGGATGGCGCTACTTTCCTGGACGGCAAGTCGTGCGAAGTCTGTCTTGCTTTCTCGCAGGGCGCAAATTCTGCAAGCGGCGTACTGTCGTTGCCGCCTATCGTTGCAACCCCCCATCACGCCAGCCCCGAACCTGAATATTCCATCATTGCAGCACGCGCGCCGGCGCCCCGCAGCCGCGGACCACCCGTTCTCCTCTGACTTCGTTGTGTTAGGCATGCGGCGACTCTGAGTGATCAGGCGCCGGTGCAGATTTGAAGTTCAGATTGAGAGAAGTTGTTCATGTTGGGCTCTGCTTTTCGTGTCACGGCGATTGCCGTGACGGCCTTGCTTCCTGCGTTCGACCATGCGGCGAACACGCAGCCGCTCGCCCCCGAAACTGCCGGCGCGCTGGCGAACAACGAGGTCAGCACCCGCTATGCGTGCGGCTCGCACGGCGGTGTCAAGACGCAGGCGGGCGCATCGACTGCCCGGATTAACGCTGCCGCAATAGCGGCAATCTCAAAGCGCGATATCGAACCTCGCGCTAGCGCGATCTTGCACGCGCACGAGGTCGCGCAGGGCACCTTCGCGCAATTCCATAGTCGCGGCGCACCCGACGGCCTGCAATGCCGGCTGAGTAACGTCACCCTGCGCGCAGCAACAGGTGTCTTAGGGGAATCAGCGCTTTCGCCGACCGCAATCCGGCACGCGGCGGTATGGGGGTGCAGGTCGCCCCAGTCGCTGACAGCGACGATGTCACAGGCCCTAAGGACGGATTCGTATGAGCGTGATTTGTAAAGCGCGCGCGTGGCCTTGCATCGCGGTGCCGGCGTTGTTGCTGATTGCCGGTTGCGCGGTGGGTCCCAACTTTAAGAAACCTGCTGCTCCGGCTGTCAGCGATTATACCGACCGCCCGCTCTCGGCCACCGTCACCATCACTAACGTCGCCGGGGGGGCAGCGCAACGATTTGCTAGCGGCAGCGACATTGCCGCAGATTGGTGGGTTTTGTTTCATTCCAAGCCGCTCGATGAGTTGATCGAACATTCGCTCACAAACAATCCCGACCTCAAGGCGGCGCAAGCGGCATTGTCGGTAGCCATGGAGAATGTCCTGGCTCAACGGGGCGCTTACTATCCCAGTGTCGCGGCAAGCTTTTCGGCCAGCCGCCAGCGGCAATCAGGGCAGATCGCACCCACGCCCAACTCGAACGCCTTCCTATACAACCTTTTTACCCCGCAGGTCAGCGTTTCCTATGTCCCCGATGTATTCGGCCTGACCCGCCGGACCGTCGAGTCATTGCAGGCGCAGGAACAGGGGGTTCGTTTCCAAATGATCGCCGCGTATACGACGTTGACCGCCAACGTGGTGGTCGCGGCGATTCAGGAAGGCTCGTTGCGGATGCAGATTAGCGCGACGCGCCAGCTCGTCGACATCAACTCCAGCATGCTCCAAATCCTGCAATACCAATTTGCCAAAGGTTATGCCAACCGACTTGACGTTGCCGCCCAGGAATCGCAACTTGCGCAAGTCGCCGCCACGCTGCCACCGCTGCTCAAGCAGTTAAGCCAGCAACGCGACCTTCTGGCAGTTCTGGCCGGCCGCTTTCCAAGTGAGGCACCAGCTCAAGAATTCCAGCTCTCGAGCTTGGAATTGCCGGAAGAGCTGCCGGTGAGCCTTCCTTCGCAACTGGTGGAACAGCGGCCGGATGTGCTCCAGGCGGAGGCAAATCTGCACGCTGCGAGTGCCAAGATCGGCATTGCCATAGCGAACCGACTACCAAATGTCACATTGACCGCAGATGCCGGCAGCACGGCACTGGCCATGAATCAGTTGTTCACCTCGGGAACGGGCTTTTGGGGGATAGGCGCGACAGCGACCGCGCCCCTGTTCCAAGGCGGGACACTGCTGCACCAGGAACGCGCTGCGAAGGCTGCCTACGACCAAGCAGCGGAGCAATACCGCAGCACGGTTCTGACCGCCTTCCAGAGTGTTGCTGACACATTGACGGCGCTTGAACAGGACGCCGCGACCATGAAGGCGGCGGCAACCGCCGCAGAAGCCGCCAAGGTCACACTGGATTTGGCACAACGACAATTGCAGGACGGTTACGTCGGCTATCTTGCGTTGTTAAATGCCGAGCAAGCCTATCAGCAAGCCCGCATCAGCCTGGTGCAGGCGCAGGCCAGTCGTTATGCCGATACGGCCGCGTTGTTTCAAGCACTTGGTGGTGGGTGGTGGCATCGCGCGGATTTGGCCAAGGACAACCATGGGAAATAAATCATATTGCGGAGTACCGGTTGCGCAACATGGTGGCAAATTGTTGCGCCCACTCGCAGTTGCGGTCATGGCAGGCACTGCGGTCATATCCACAACCGGTTGTTCGCCCAAAATTGACACCAGCCCGCAGACCTCATTCGCTACGGCTAGCAACGTGACGCTGACGGCAGCCCAGCGACAGAGCATTCACCTCTACACCGTCAAGCCTGCCAACTTTCGCCAAATGACCGAGGCCACCGGGGTTGTTGATTTCGACAACGATCAGGCCACAAGCGTATTGGCGCCGTTCTCCGGCCCGGTGTCGCGGCTGCTCGTATCCCCCGGTGACAAAGTCAAGGAAGGGGCCCCCTTGGCGGTGGTAGATTCACCCGACTTTGCGGCGGCCATCAGTGCTTATCGCAAGGCACTCGCCACCGCCCAGACCGACCGCCGGCTTGCCGACCTGGACAAGGATCTTGTACAGCATCACGGCGTCTCTGAGCGCGAAGCGGCGCAGGCGGAAACCGACGCCATCAACTCCGAGGCTGATCGCGACGCGGCTTTGCAGGAACTGGTCTCGCTGAAGGTTGATCCTCGGGCCATCAAAGACCTTCAGAAAGGTCGACCGGTTGCGCGCGTCGAAGGAATGATTCGCTCGCCGGTCGCGGGCACCGTGGTGGAAAAGCTCATCACGCCCGGAGAACTGCTACAGGCAGGCGTTACGCCGTGCTTTACGGTGGCCAACCTTTCGCGCGTCTGGGTCATGGCACATATTTTCGGCGCAGACCTTGCTTCGGTCCACCTTGGCGATGCAGCCGAAGTAGTGACCGAAGGCGCTTCAAAAAGCTTTGCCGGCAGAGTCGCCAATATCTCGGCCCTAGTCGACCCCGACACCCGTTCAGTGCTGGCGCGTGTAGTCGTCGAGAACCCGGGAGAGTTTTTGAAGAAACAGATGTACGTGCGCGTGCGGGTTCAAGCAAGCCAGGAAAGCAGCGGACTACTGGTGCCGATTTCAGCGGTTTTGCGTGACGACGAGAAGCTGCCGTTTGTTTATGTGGCCCGAGGTGAGCGCGGCTTCGCGCGCCAGCATGTGACGCTCGGTTATCGCATCGGCGACCAATATGTCATTGCCGCCGGTCTGCAACAGGGCGAGCAGATTGTGGTTGATGGCGGCATCTTCGTTCAATTCATGCAGAATCAATGAGCGACCCTCTGCCCCCTGCCGGACCCTCGCCGCGAAAGCCGTCGATCATGAACCGGATCGTGGTGTCGTCGTTGCGGCAGGGCTTTCTGGTCGTACTCATGACGTTCGTGCTTATCGGCTCGGGCTCCCGGTCGCTGGAGCGCCTGCCGGTGGATGCCTATCCGGATCTTTCGCCGCCTATGGTCGAGATCATCACTCAATGGCCGGGGCACGCAGCGGAGGAGGTAGAACGGCTCATCACCGTGCCTGTGGAACTTGCGATGAATGGCATTCCTCGAATGACTACGAATCGTTCAATTTCGCTCTATGGATTGTCGGACGTCATCCTTACTTTTCAAATCAGCACGGATAATTACTTCGCCCGTCAGGAGGTTTTCAACCGGATGGGGGAGATCAATCTGCCAAGCGGCGTGACGCCTGCGGTGGCGCCGCTGTCTTCGCCCTCGGGTCTGATCTATCGCTATGTGCTGCAAAGCCCGGACCGGTCGCCGATGGAACTGAAGACTTTCGAAGACTGGACCGTCGAGCCGCAGTTCAAATCCGTTCCCGGTGTCGCGGATGATTCGGGATTTGGCGGCGGGACGATGCAATACCAGGTGCTGCTCGATCCGGCCAAGATTGCCGCAGTCGGCTTGTCGGCGCCGCAGGTGGAGAGCGCCCTGGCGGCCAACAACGCTAACGCCGGCGGCGGCTTCTATTCGCAAGGCGGCCAGTTCTATTACGTGCGCGGCATGGGGCGGCTGGAGACCTTGGAGGACATCGACAACGTGGTGCTGGCGGTCCATGACGGCACCCCGGTGCTGGTAAAGGACGTCGGCCACGCGCTCATCGGTATTGCCCCGCGCCTTGGCGAGTTCGGCTACCAGAAACAGGACGACGCCGTGGAGGGGGTCATCTTGCTGCGGACGGGCGAGAAAACTCAAGACGTCCTAAAGCGCGTTGAAGCAAAGACCGAGCAACTCAACAATGAGATTTTGCCCAAGGACGTCAAAGTTCTTCCGTTCTATGATCGCAGCGATTTGATCGCGCTGACGACGCAGACCGTGGAGCGAAACCTGTTGCGGGGAATGCTGCTCGTCATCGTGGTGCTGATATTCTTTCTTTATGATGTTCGTGCGGGCTTGATTGTCGCCGTAACCATTCCGCTGGCGCTTCTGTTCGCGTTTGTTTGTCTCGATCTGCAGAACGCCTCGGCCAACCTGCTCTCCATCGGCGCGGTGGATTTTGGGATTCTGGTGGATGGTGCGGTGGTAATGGTGGAAAACATCTTCCGTCAGCTCGCGGCGCGCCGGGGAAGTTCGCTCAACGTCACGGAAATCATTAAAGATGCAGCGGCGGAGGTGGATCGTCCGCTGTTCTACGCGGTCGCTGTCATCGTGGTCAGCTTCCTGCCTATCTATGTGTTGGCCGGGCCTTCCGGGACCCTCTTCAAACCGATGGCGGACACGATGGTTTTCGCGCTGGTCGGTTCTTTGATCGTTACGCTGACTTTGCTGCCAGTTCTGTGTGCGTGGTTCATGCGCAGGCGCGTGCAGGAGCGCCGCAACGCCGCGTTTGAAGCCATCAAATCGGCTTACACGCAGGGCCTCGACTTCTGTCTCGCCTATCCCTGGGGAACTACGCTTGCCTCGGCCATTCTGCTCGCCGGCTCGCTGCTGCTCGTCCCGCGCATCGGCGCCGAGTTCATGCCGAAGCTGGACGAAGGCGCGCTGTGGGTGCGCGCGACGATGCCGTACACCATTTCGTTCGACGAATCGGCCAAGGTCGCTCCCAAGGTGCGCGACATATTGCGCTCCTTTCCCGAGGTCACGACGGTCGCCTCGGAACTGGGGCGCCCCGACGACGGCACTGATCCGACCGGTTTTTTCAACGTCGAGTTTTACGTTGGTCTTACGCCTTATTCGCAATGGACCGGCTCTTATCGCACCAAGGCTGGGTTGATTGAAGCAGTCAACCAGAAACTCGAGGCATTTCCAGGGATCATTTTTAATTACACCCAGCCCGCGGAAGATGCGGTGGATGAGGCGGAGACCGGCCTGAAAAGCGCCCTGGCGGTCAAGATCTTCGGCAGCAACTTGGATACTCTCGAACAGAAAGGCAAGGCCATCAAACAGGTGTTGGAACGGGTGCGCGGCATCCGCGATGTGACCTTGGTGCAGGAGCTCGGGCAGCCAAGTCTGACAATCAAGATCGACCGCGCCAAAATTGCCCGTTACGGTTTGAACGTCGCCGACATCAATGCCTTAATTACGACCTCCATCGGTGGCGACGCAGCCACCCAGGTAGTGCAGGAAGAGAAGCAGTTTGATCTTATCGTGCGCCTCGAGCGCCAATATCGGGATAACCCAGAGGAAATTGGCAACATCCCGGTGGCCACGCCCGGTGGGCAACAAATTCCGCTCAAGGAATTTGCCGACATTCAGGTGGCGAACGGCGCTTCGTTCATTTATCGCCAGGACAATTCGCGCTATATCGGTGTCCAGTTCTCGGTCGAGGGACGCGACCTGGCTGGGGCGGTGGATGACGCTATGCAGCAGATCAATGAAAAGGTCGCCCTACCGCACGGCTATCGTTTGGATTGGGGCGGAGAATACACGGAATATACGGCTTCGCGCCGGCAACTGAGTGGGATTATACCGCTGACCTTGTTCCTGATTTTTCTCTTGCTGTTCGCGCTCTACAGCAATTTTAAATTTCCGTTTATCACTGTGCTCGGGGTGCTGCTGTCAGCCCCGATGGGCGGCATCGTGGCCCTCTGGGTTACCGGCACGCCGTTTTCGGTCTCCTCCGGCATCGGCTTCTTGGCTTTGTTTGGGGTCTCGGTGCAGACAGCAGTTGTTTATATCTCCTATGTCAACGAACTGCGCCTCGGCGGCACGGGCCTCGCCGAGGCGATCCGCCAAGGCGCGATCCTGCGATTGCGCCCGATCATGATGACCGCGTTGGTAGCGGCGCTGGGTCTGTTGCCGGTGGCATTGGCGACCGGTGTTGGAACGGATTCCCAACGGCCGTTTGCCCTGGTCATTGTCAGTGGTCTGTTCACGCGACTTTTAATCAGCGTCTTTCTGATGCCGGCGCTCTATGCGCTTGTAGCCCGGCCGGGAGATCGACTCGAAGTGTGATGCTGCTATGGCTCGGGGGATTGGAAGCGAGGCAACGACCAGCGGATGCGCCCACACTCAATAGCAGATTTCAGCCCCTGCATGTCTGATTCCTGGCGCATCGCATTTCGTTGGTCCGCCCCACCGCTGCGCCAAGCCGTGCTACCGGGCACGCAAACCTTGGTAGGATCTAACTCATGATATACGCAAGCACTCTGACCCGGGTTGTCAGGCCCTGCGCACTGATCGCAAGTATTGTGTTCGCCTCCAGCGTCAATGCGGAGGAATACTACAAGTCATACGCGATCGAGGGACGCAGCAGCGTTCACGTGGATGTTGATGACAGCAGTGTGCACGTGATCGCCGCGGACACGTCCCAAGTCGAATTTCGCGTGAGCTACGAAGGGTTCACGATAGGGGTTGGTGGGGATCTGCACGTTGACTCACAACAGTCCGGCAATCAGGTGACACTTACGGCGCACGCGAAGCCGCACATCATAATCGGCTTCAACACCCGCAGGCTCAGTACCGAGGTGCATATGCCGAAGAATGCTGATCTGCAGATTGAAAGTTCCGACGGCTCGATCGACGTCACCTCTGTCAATGGCAACATCACGATTCATACCAATGACGGAGCCGTCAAGGCGGCGCAACTCGCCGGCACGATTGACTTGGCGACCAACGATGGAAGTGTCACCGTGGATGCTTTGAAGGGCCAGATTCGGCTGCATAGTGGTGACGGCAGCATTTCTGGCGGCAGCCTCGATGGGAAATGCGAGGCTTCGACCAAGGATGGGCAGATTCATCTGGCGGGCCGATTCGACGCCCTCAGTCTCAGGTCGAGCGATGGTGCCGTGTCCGTGAGCGCGACATCAGGCTCGCAGATGTCCACCGGCTGGGAAATCCAGACGGGTGATGGCCGGGTTGAAGTGGCAGTGCCGAAAGACTTACGCGCCAACCTCGATGCCAGCACTCGTGATGGACACATCTCCATAGGGCTGCCGGTGACGGTTCAGGGTGATCTCTCCAAAACCCACGTACAGGGCACGCTCAATGGGGGTGGGCCCGTGCTGCTGATTCATACCGGCGATGGGTCGATCCGCGTGCGGGCAACCTGACCTCATCGCAATCGCACACCCCTCAGGGCACGAGCGAGGAAGCCCCGAAAGTGCGCCAGCGCTGATCGGTGGAATGGCCCCTCAGTCGGATCAGCTAGTTAGGACATCACCTTAATGGGTCGCGAGCGACGACTCGTACGATCATGTCGCGCCCAACGTGATCAACGACGGCGTCAGCTGGGGTTCAGGCTATGTCTACGGTTTCCGCTGCCGCTGATCGTTGTTTCGCCCTACGCCAAGAGCGCTTACATTTCTCACGTCACCCACGACTTCGGCAGCATCCTGAAATTCGTCGAGTCGACATGCAACCTGCCCTCACTTGGCTACGCCGACACGCCTACCGACGACCTTTCTGATTATTTCAACTTCATCCAGACGCCCCTGACCTGCCACTTAGTCCCTGCACCGGTCGATGCTGGTCCACTTCATCAACGACAAGCGCACACCCACCGAGCCCGATGATGACTAGCGCCCCGACGTCGCCTTTGTGGGCATCGGAGTAGAGTTGGGGGAGCGCGAGCAGCACTAGCTCCTTGCCACTAAGACAGCGTGGTACGCTTTTGCATGATGCAGATAAGTTCGGCTGAGATTGCGAGGTCGACCGGTGACCCATGACACCAAATCCAACTTGAGCTGTGGCATCCGAGTACAGGATCTCGCAGATGGAGGCCATGATCCAGGGCCGTGTTGGCAGTGAGGATGTATTGTTAGGTCAGCGCGGGGAGAGGTTTTTTGCAGTCGGCGCTTACTGCACTCACTATCATGGATCACTGTGTGACGGTCTTCTCGTCGGTGACACGCTGCGCTGCCCTTCGACACCATGCCTGCTTCGACGTGCACACCGGAGAGGCGCTACATGCGCCCGCGCTGGATGCCATCGGTTGTTGGCGGGTCGAGAGGGTCGGCGACACGATCTTCGTTCGCGAGAAACTCGAGCTACCGAGGCGGGCCGCCTCGCTTCGTGCCAAAGGGATCGAGGTGCACGTGGTGGGTTCTGCCCAGCCGCTCTCGCAGCTGCAAGCGCGGCGCTCAGGCAGCAGTTCAATCCGCCGAGACGTAGGAGAATCTCGCCCGGGCGCGTCTGCGGGGCGGTGCCCTGGCGCTGCGGGCGCGTGAGCTGCGCGGACATCAGCTTTTGGGAGCATCTGAGTCACTACGGGAGCCGATGTATGCTGCAGGGCTTCCGTTAATGATTTCTCGTCCAGGTTGCCGTCGTAACCGGGACCAGCTGAAATGGAGCCCCTTTCTGTACAGGGTGAAACTCTGGACACAAGGGCCGCAATCGGAGACAGCCTAGCCTGGACGCTCAGACCGGGCGCGCCGTCCAATCATCGCACTTGCCCTTCGGATTGGCGGGACCGTTGAATATTTCGCACTCGCCGCAATCTCTGGGTTCGGCTCCCGTGGTGAAATAATCGGCAACCGCTACAAGTCTTACTGGGATCCGGCGACTTCTCAGTGTAGTTGTCCAATTCCCGTTGCCGATTCTCAGCCTGGCTAAGGGAGCTGGGATTGGCGCAGACGAAATCCTTTTTGTCTTTTCCGTGCCCAACTGAGAGCCAGCTCGCTGCACCGGCGAGGAGGCAAGCCGTCAGCCGCCGCAAAGTAGCGCGACGTCTCTCCTCGCTTCTTGAGCCGTCGAATCTCCGTCGCCTCTTGGCGCCACAAATAGACCATCTATCGATTCGGTACCGAATCAATCAGGACTTATTATGAGGGTCGGCTTCTTTAGCGCCCTGGTTGGCCGCTTTTTTTGCCGCAGTCAGGTCGTCGGATTTCAACCCTGCCTCTGCTTTTGCGAGCGCTGCGGTCAGTTTGGCCTTCGTCGCTGAGTCGGCCGTGTCAGGAATCGCCCCATCCCCGAGCTTCTGACATGGATTGGCCTCCTTGGCATCAAATCCTTGCCCTTTGGATCCCACCAAACAGTTGACAGTGTGGTGTAGATGCATGTGGACCTGTTCGATGGTCGCCGCCTGGGCTGCCAGACCCGCGTGCACTGCGCTAGTAGCCGCTTCCTGAGCAGGATCTGCCGCTAGCGTGGAGGCAGGTAGGGCAACAACGATAACGGTCATAACACCCACCAGGGGCAGATGAGCCGTGAACCTTGGATGTTGCAGCATGTCATGACGTCCTTATGTGTGGCGGGAGGATTTGGATACAGCGGCTCATACTAATCGGAACGCAAAAGGAATCGATTAGCGCCGCTTCCGGTCAACTGCACAAGATGAGCGCGTCATTATCGTCACAATAGCCGCAACGGCAAGTGACGCGCGCAATGTGGCGACCTTCGGGCATTGCCGCGTCGCTGAGCCGCCTCGCATCCGCAAACGGTTGGGAGCTGATTAAAGGTTTGCCATTCCTCCATCAACGTTGAGCTCAACTCCCGTGATGTAGGAGGCGTCATCAGAGGCGAGGAACGCTACCGCGCCTGCGATTTCTTCCGGGCGGCCGATCCGCCCCAGCGGGACACGAGAGGATATACCCGCCTTGAAGCCGTCGATCTGCTCTTCGGTCAGGCCGCTGCGCCCGAATATGGGTGTGGCAATCGGTCCTGGAGCCACGGCATTGACCCGAATGTTCCGCTCCTTCAGTTCGGTGGCGGCCGTGCGGGCAAAGGAACGCACGGCGGCCTTGGTGGCCGCGTAGATTCCCATATTCTCGGTGCCCTTGCTGGCTGCGACGCTGGTATTGAGGATCACGGAGGCCCCAGCATTGAGATGAGGGATCGCCTTCTGAAGCGTGAAATACACGCCCTTCACGTTGGTCGCGAACAGCTCGTCAAACAGCGCTGCCTGCGAGGCGGAGTAGGGCGCGAATTTGGCGATTCCAGCGTTTGCGAACAGTACATCGATCTTGCCGACCTCGGACTCGACCACCGAGAACAGCCGCTCGATGTCTTCGAGCTTTGATGCGTCGGACTGCAGCGCCACAGTTCCGGCGCCGATCGCACTCACCGCCGCGTCCAGGGTCCTGGGGTCCCGTCCGGTGATCACTACCCGCGCGCCTTCCTCGTGCAAGCGCTTGGCGCTCGCCAGGCCGATACCGCTGTTACCACCTGTCACCACCGCCACTTTGCCTTCGAGTCTCTTCATGATGAGTCTCCTGGTTCTGAATTGCGATAGTGCAGTATTATTGAACTATGTGAACCAGTTGCAAAGACCGTATTGAGAATGAGCATATGACGCGTTTCGTGCATCCCGTCGGCTGATGACATCACGCTCGCAGGAGTGCTCGGCGCGCTGAGCGATCCAATGCGGCTCAGTATCTTCAAGAATACTGCTCAATCGTCGCAACGGGTCGCTGTCGTGCTCGGCAGCGGCGCCCTGTCCAGAAATGGCTAAGTCCACGCTTTCACATCACTTCCGCGTATTGCGTGATGCCGGGTTGATCCGAACGACAAAGCAGGGCGTGGAAAACCTCAATTGCGTGCGCTCGAATGAGCTGAACGCGCGCTTTCCCGGGCTGCTCAAGGCGATCATGAAGTTCCAGCCGTGAAGGTCTGCATGCCTTCCTTCAGGCGACCCCGCCCACCTATCTTCAAAGTCTTCGGAGAGCATGCTTCTTTCGACTTCCTCAAGGCTTGCTACACAAAGATGCAGCACGCATTGGGCGATGCTCGTTCGTTGGTGGCGGGCGCCTGCAAAAGTGCGCACAACTCGAGTAATGATAAACAGGAATCTCATATGAGAGCGTTGATAGTCGGAGCGGGAAGCGTTGGCGGCTATTTCGGCGGCCGCCTGGCGGCTGCGGGACGAGACGTGACCTTCCTCGTCCGCCCTCGGCGCGCCGCCCATCTTGGCGGATGGGCTCACGATAATCAGCAAGGGCAAGGAGACCAGGACACTTGCCAAGGTCATCACGACGGGCAAACCGGCGGGGGAGTTCGATCTCATCCTCCTGGCAGTCAAGGCCTATCAGCTGGATGCCGCGATCGAGGACTTCGGGGCCTATGTCACTCAGCGGAGCATGATTTTGCCCGTGCTCAACGGGATGAAGCATATGGACATTCTGCGTTCCCGTTTTGGATCGCCCCATGTCATTGGAGGGGTCGCGAAAATTGCGAGCACGCTGGATGAGCGCGGCCGGATATTGGATCAAGCTGATTTCCATGACCTGGCTTACGGCGAATGGAATCGCGAAAGGTCCGGGCGTATTCTGGCTCTCGACCAGTTCATGACGGGAGCCGGCTTCGATGCCCGGTTGTCCGCCGACATCGAGCGGGACATGTGGGAAAAGTGGGCTATGCTGGCCAGTCTCGGCGCCATCACTTGTTTGCTGGATGGCGACATCGGCCAAGTGGCGCGCGCACCGGGCGGTATCGATCTCGTCAAGAGTCTATTCGGAGAGATCGTGGCTGCCATTGACGCAGCCTGGCGACCGCTCTCGAACTCGTTCAAAGCTCAAGTCCTGTCGCTATTAATCGATCGGGGGTCCAGTCTGACCTCCTCAATGTATCGCGACATGAAGGGTGGTTACCCTGTCGAGGCGGATCAGATCATTGGCGATCTGGTGGTGAGAGCGACCGAGAAAGGAATCGCCACACCTCTACTGTCCGCTGCTTTGACGCGGCTAAGAGTTTACGAAGAGATACGGGCGGGCAGGAGCGGCCGTCACAACTCGCCGAATAACCTATGCGGCCACGGACTAGTAATCCGCCGGCGACGCGGGCAGCCTGACTACGACTCTTCAAGGCTTCGAGGATCCGGTGCTACCGCGTCCGCCGGCTAACTGAGCGATGGCCGAACTGACGGACGGCTAGGGGCAAGCAGTATCACCGGCCGCGATTCGCTGGTGCCCGTCCATGTCGGCGATGGTCGAGATGCTGGCGAAATTTAGCGCTTGCACGATTATGCCCGTGGGGTAACGAGTCCGTTTTTCGCGGCTAGGCCGATCCTTGCTGCATACCGGTAAACGGGATACAATTACTCGCGTGGCAATTCAAGGGTTCAAGTGCGCCGATACACAGGAACTCTTTGAAACGGACAGGTCCCAGCAGTTTGGATCTATTCGTAAGCTTGCGACGCGAAAGCTCGGGATGCTTGATGCGGCTTCGACACTCAAGGACCTGGAGTCGCTGCCGGGAAACCGACTTGAGGCGTTGACCAGGGATAGAGCGGGACAACACAGCATACGGATTAATGATCAGTGGCGAATCTGCTTTGTTTGGACGGAGACGGGTCCAACGGACGTAGAAATCACAAAGCACTACGAGTAGGAGTGACGGTTATGGGTTTCAAGAACGGCATGCGACCGGTGCACCCGGGCGAGGTGCTCAGCGAGGAGTACCTCAAGCCCCTGGGCATGAGCGTGAACGCGCTCGCTAAGGCCCTACACCTGTCGCCTTCGCGAGTGAACGACATCGTGTTAGAGCGTCGCGGTATTAGCGCGGATACCGCGGTGCGCCTAGAGCGCTACTTTGGTAGCAGCGCGCAGTTCTGGCTCAACCTGCAGTCTGCTTACGACCTTCGAAAAGCGGAGCGATCTGCAGAAACGCGAAAAGCCGTACGCGCGATCGAACCGCGAGAGACGGAAACAGCAGCCTGACAGGCGAGTAACTGAGTCGGCACCGTCTCCTCGACAGGAGCCTGCCCGTGGGTTCACGGACGTTGCACCCCGGCGCATAGCGATGCAAACCGTTGCAAGTGGTAGCGGGGGCGTGATTACGGATCCGGCTACTATCGTCCGGCTCTCGCTAGCTGCTTGAATCCGAAGGCTACCTGACCTGCGACTTTCCGTCGTTACTACTGAGGAGTCGGATCCGGTCGTTGCCCCGCGCCGAGGTTCGGTGCTGCGCGCCCGCGGCTCGCTCCAAGCTTGGCGTATGACACCCGGGGGCGGGAACCGGCCCAAATCCCGACGATCCGGCTGTACAGCAGCAGATGACCGTCTGACAGACTGATAGGAAATTCGAAGGCTTCAATGCTGTTGCGGCTTGCCCGGGCGTTCCAAGTCGCGCGCGTACATTGATCAACACATCGCGGGAATCTGGCCACAGATTCTGTTGAGGAGGCTACAATTCAAAGAGCGATTGACGGCCCCGCTCGCTCCGGCAGCACCAACCAGGCTAGCGGTGCATATCTAATGGAGACGCCTATGTTTACGAGTTCTGCGGATGGAATTGGAGAAACGCGATGAAGGCGGTTGTGCTGCATGAGTATGGTGGTCCTGAAAAGCTGAAGTTTGAAGATAACGTTCCCGATCCGCAGGTGAGTGGCGATACGGTATTGATCGCGGCGGCCGCCGCGAGTGTGAATCCGATTGACTGGAAGGTTCGTTCGGGTGCGAGACAGAAGGATTTTCCGTTGTCGTTTCCGGCAATTCTTGGCTGCGATGTGAGTGGCGTCGTGCGCGCTGTGGGCGCGAATGTGAAGCACTTCAAGCCCGGTGACCGCGTACTCGCATTCTCGAATGCGACGTATGCAGAACTGGTGGCAGTGCCCGATTCGGACGTGACGCACCTGCCGAACGGGGTAGACCTGGTGGATGCGGCAGCAATTCCGCTGATTGCCTTGACGGGAGACCAGTTGGTCCGCCATGCGGCGAAGCTGCAGAAAGGGCAGACGATACTGGTAACGGGAGCGGTGGGAAGCGTGGGGCGGGCTGCGGTACATACTGCCAAGAAGATGGGTGCGAAGGTGATTGCGGGCGTTCGCAAGAAACAACTGGAGGACGCTCGCGCCCTTGGTGTCTCTGGCTTGTTGGCAATTGATGACGACGAAGCGATTGCGAAGCTAGGCGTTTTGGATGCAATTGCCGATACTGTCGGCGGTGAGGTTGGAGCAAAGGTGATTGCAAAGGTGAAGCAGGGAGGCTGGTTCGGGTATGCCTCTGTATTGCCAGAGGGAATAGCCGCGTTGCACCCGACAGTAAAGATCACTCGCGTGTTCGCGAAGCCTGATCCATCAAAGGTACGTGAATTTGCAGACGACTTGCGCGATGGCAAGTTCGTTCTGCCAATCAGTCGCCGGCTTCCTTTACGCGATGCGGCTGAGGCACAGGTGTTGGCGCAAAAGGGCGGCGTAGGAAAGATCATTCTGTTGATGCCCGATCCGCCAAAGTAATTTTTCCGACTGCGTCGGGGCTTGCAATGCGGATGGTGTTTTGGCGCCGGCGTCCTTCGTCCTTCGACTCCTTAGCAATCCGCTGGCGACGTCGGCAGCCTGACTACGACTCTTCAAGGCTTCGGAGACCCGCACTACGACGCAGAACGTGGGACGCGCGAGGCTTTGACCGACCAGTCAATCCGAGATACCAACGAAGAAAGTCAGGCTCATGCACTAGAAGCTGCCCCGACTTTGATTCATACACAACAGACGAAAGACCGTTTCTGGCGCGGTTTCGCAGTGCCCTTTGAACCCCGGGGTAGGTTAATAAATGGGGATGTCGCTCTATGAGCGCTTCCTTAGAAAACAGCTTAGAGGACCGACCTTGCTCATCGGCGCGCAGGACGTGACCGCTGATGCCGGGATCATTCTCACCTGCGATAGACATCCTTTCGATGTCCTACCTTAAATATCGTGACTTCTCGGCGAGAGTCATCGATGAGGTAAACGATTCGATAGTGGCCCTGACGAACCCGGTATCGGTCGTCGTAGCCAGCGAGCTTCTCGGAGTTGTGGGGCCGGGGGTTCGACGCAAGCCCTGCGATCTTTTCGACGATTCGGCGACGATCTTCCTTCGAGCCGACGGCTTCGACTTCCTTAGCTGCCGAGGCCTTTAGGAGAAGCCTATATCCGGCCACGCCGCTTCAGACCGGCCACGAACGTCTCGAACGAGATACTCTTCTCTTCCTGACGCTCCTTGAAAGACTCAAGGTCGGTCGCATCCTCAGCCAGAGCGATCCGGACGGCGTCGTTGACCATGTCGGAGATGGAACGATCAGCGGCGGCGGCCCGAAGGCGCAGAGCCTTGTGTACGTCGGACGAGAAGTAGACGGTGGCGCGCTTCGGGCTATCCATTAGCTTATTATGGAGTTGAGACGTTATAACGTCAAGACGTCTTTCAAGTGAAAACTTGCGGACTAGTCTGGGAGTCGGATCGACCTTGAGGGCAAGTGCGAGCGTGGTCCCATCGAAGCCGACAACCTGCTACGGCACGCCCTACGGCGCGCACTGCGCCGCGCTGGGTTGCCTGAGCTGCGATTCCAGGCCTGCGCCACATGGCTGGAACTCTGATGCACGAGGCGACCCTGTCACTCAAACGTGCTCAAGAAATTCTGGGGCACGCAAGCGAGCGCACAACGCTAACGATCTAGCACCCGCACCAAAAATTCCGGGTAACAAGGTGGAGACAAGCAGAGAGCAGAGAGAGAGTAGGGCGTTCTTTAACTCTCACATGCGCACGGTAGGAAAGGGCGTCTGTCCGTGGGTATACGACACGCTGGATCGATGCCATCTCGCACTGCCTACCGCTTGCGGTAGCGGCGAGTCTCGAAGTGCACTGATTTGCACGGAATTTGAAGTGAAGGGAGGATCGGATGCCGCTGTTGGTTCAGAAGTGCTTGATATTTATGGGTAATTGACTCCCGGGGTTGGAATCGAACCAACGACCAACGGATTAACAGTCCGTCGCTCTACCGCTGAGCTACCCGGGAACATGCAGACTGGCGGAAGGCGGCGGATTGTCCGGGAACGAGGGACGGCCAGTCAAGAAAGCCTCGATCCGTGCATAATTGCTGCTCGAAGGACCGACGATGGCGGAACTCTTCGTGCGTCAGATTTTAGACCGATTGGCAGCCTCACCGGTGCGGTTGCGGGCCCTACTGAACAGTTTGCCCGAATCCGAGCTGCGCTCGGCGCCTAACGGTGGCTTTGCGCCCATCGAGGATGCATGGCATTTGCGCGACATCGAGGCCGAGGGACATTTTCTTAGAATTCGCAGGATCCTGGCCGAGGACGAGCCAGTGCTCGTATCCATCGATGGGGAGCAGCTGGCGCGCGAACGGCGCTATTTGGAACGGGAACTTGGTGCTGCGCTTGACGGTTTCGCCCAGCACCGTGAGGCATCCGTTATTCTCCTGGGCGGACTGAGCGACGATGCTTGGGCACGCAGCGCGAGTTTCGAAGGGCGTCTCGTGAGCTTGCGGGAGCTTGTGGCGGGAATGATCGAACATGACGAGTCGCACTTGCGGCCGCTCGGCGCGAGGCAACGGAGCGCAAACAGCGCGTGACTCTTACTGTGCGCTAGGCTCACGCCCGAGCGCGCCGGCGCCGCAATGCTACGCGCTCTTGGCGACCGTCGCCGTGGCCAGTACGCGCTTCATGCGCTCCAGCGCTTTCGCTAAGGTCGGCAACCCGCAGGCGAACGAAAGCCTGATATGACCGGGAGCGCCGAAACCAGAGCCCGGCACAACCGCGACCCCACCCGTGGTGAGCAGGACTTCGGTGAACTCATTATCATCCCGGCAGCCCAACGCCGCCATCGCGCGGGTGACGTCCGCGAAGGCGTAAAAAGTCCCCGCACCTGGCAGACAGCTCACCCCGGGCAGGTCGTTCAAGCCCGCAACGACGAAGTCATGGCGTTCCCGGAAGGCGCGATTCATCATCGCCACGCAGCTCTGATCTCCCGTAAGTGCCGCGACCGCGGCCTTCTGGGAGATGCTGCAGGCGTTCGAAGTGGATTGTCCCTGGATGGTGGCCATGGCCGTAATGATGTCCTTCGGTCCGCCGCAGTAACCCAGGCGCCACCCTGTCATCGCGTAAGCTTTGGAGCAGCCATTGATCGTGATCGTGCGACCGTAAAGCTCTGGAACCGCAGTCAGCAGACTGCAGAACGGCTCTTGTCCCCAGTAGATCTTTTCGTACATGTCATCGGTGCCGATGATGACGCGCGGATGTTCGATTAGCACTTCGCCCAGGGCGCGAAGCTCCGCGCGCGTGTACGCGGCGCCGGTCGGGTTGCACGGACTGTTGAGGAGCACGAGTCGCGTCTGCGCGGTGATCGCGGCCGCAAGCTGCCGGGGGGTAATTTTGTATCCCTGCGACGCACCCGCGAAGGGCATCACCGGGAGTGCGTCGGCCAGCAGCACCATGTCGGGGTAGGAAACCCAGTACGGTGCCGGAACGACGGCCTCATCACCCGAATCGAGCACGGCCATGCACAGGTTGTAGATCGTCTGCTTGGCGCCCGACGACACCAGGATCTGCGGCCGCTCATAATGGATGTCGTTGTCGCGCGCAAACTTGGCGACGATCGCATCCTTTAGCTCGTTGATTCCATCCACATTCGTGTAGCGCGTGAAGCCGCTCTTGATCGCCGCGATGCCGGCATTGGCAATATGGACTGGCGTGTCGAAATCGGGCTCGCCCGCACCAAGTCCGATGACATCCTTGCCTTCGGCCCTCAATCGAGCGGCGCGGGCGGTTACGGCGAGCGTTGGCGATGGCTTAACGCGCTGGACGCGTCGCGCGACAGATGAAGTCACGTGAGTTCCTATGGTCGCTTGAGAATGGCGGCAGGGGCTATATTACGGGATCATGACCGCACAACCAACGTCACGCGCTACCAAGCCACGCGCCACGGAGCAAAAGCCGTTCGAGCTCAAGGCCGATTACCTGCCCGCGGGCGATCAGCCCGAGGCGATCGCCCACCTTGTGGAAGGTCTCCGAGACCGGCTATTCGCACCAGACCCTGCTCGGCGTCACCGGATCGGGCAAGACCTTTTCAATTGCGAACGTGATCCAGCAGGTGCAGCGCCCGACGCTGGTTCTTGCGCATAACAAGACCCTTGCGGCGCAGCTTTACGGGGAGTTTCGGGAGTTCTTTCCAGCAAAACGCCGTCGAGTACTTTGTTTCCTATTACGACTATTACCAGCCCGAGGCGTACGTTCCCTCGAGCGACACCTATATCGAGAAAGACTCCTCGATAAACGAGCACATCGAACAGATGCGCTTGTCGGCCACCAAGGCGCTGCTCGAACGCTCCGATGTCATCATCGTTGCCACCGTGTCATCGATCTACGGGCTTGGTGATCCGGCGACCTACCTTGCCATGGTGCTGCACCTCGTGCGCGGCGAGCGGATGGATCAGCGCCGCCTGTTGCGGCGCCTGGCGGACATGCAGTACACGCGCAACGAGCTTGACCTCACTCAGGGTACGTACCGGGTTCGCGGCGACGTCATCGATATTTTTCCTGCGGAATCCGAGCGCGAAGCATTGCGCGTCGAGCTCTTTGATGACGCCATCGAATCGCTGACGCTGTTCGATCCTCTCACCGGTGCCATCGATCGCAAGGTGCCGCGCTACACCGTCTATCCCGGGACGCATTACGTCACTCCTCGCGAACGACTCATCGGCGCGGTCGATCAGATTCGTGATGATCTGCGCGCGCGCCTGCGCGAACTGCGCGACGATGGCAAGCTGCTCGAGGCGCAGCGGCTCGAACAGCGCACCATGTTCGATATGGAAATGATGAAGGAGGTTGGCTACTGCGCGGGCATCGAGAACTACTCGCGCTATCTGTCCGGGCGCGAGCCGGGCGAGCCGCCGCCTTGCTTGTTCGACTACCTGCCGGCGAACGCACTTCTCGTCGTTGACGAGAGCCACCAGACCATTCCGCAGTTGGGCGCCATGTATAAAGGCGACCGCTCGCGCAAGGAGACGCTGGTCGAGTACGGTTTCCGCCTGCCTTCCGCGCTCGACAATCGACCGCTAAGTTCTCCGAATGGGAGCAGGTTGCGCCGCAGATAATCTTTGTCTCTGCGACACCGCGCGCATACGAGTCGCAGCGTTCCGGGCAGGTGGTCGAGCAACTGGTTCGGCCGACGGGCCTCGTCGATCCGGAAGTCGAAATCCGCCCCGTGCGCACGCAGGTCGATGATGTCCTTTCTGAGATCGGGCGCTGTGCCGCACAGGACGAGCGGGTGCTGATTACCACGCTAACAAAGCGCATGGCTGAAGACCTGACGGAGTATCTGCACGAGCATGACGTGCGCGTGCGCTACCTGCACTCCGATATCGATACCGTGGAGCGTACCGAGATCATTCGTGATCTGCGTCTCGGAAAGTTTGATGTCTTGGTCGGCATCAATCTGCTGCGCGAGGGCCTGGACATGCCCGAGGTGGCGCTGGTCGCGATCCTCGATGCTGACAAGGAAGGGTTCCTGCGCTCCGACCACGCGCTCATTCAGACGATCGGTCGCGCCGCACGCAATCTGCATGGACGTGCGATTTTGTATGCCGACACGGTGACCGGCTCGATGCAGCGGGCAATCGATGAGACCAATCGCCGTCGCGAAAAGCAGGTCGAATTCAATACCGCGCATGGCATCACGCCGCGTGGAATACAAAAGGCGGTAACCGACATCATGGAAGGTGCGCGCGCTGACGTGGCGCCCATCGCGGGAGCGAGACGCGCCGGACGTTCGGGTGCGGCGGCGAGGCCGTGGACCTGCGGCCGGAAGCAATCGTTCGGCAAATCAAGAAGCTTGAAGCGGAAATGTTCAGGAAAGCGCGTAACCTCGAATTTGAGGAAGCCGCTAAGCTGCGCGATGACATCGAGCGGCTGAAGCAGATCGAGTTAGGCATCGGGAAAACGCTGGCAGGGTAAGCGTGCTGCGCTAACGGCGCTTGCACATCCACAATTCGCTCCGGTATGGTTTTAAGCCTTCTTGGCAGGCGCGTAGCTCAGTGGTAGAGCACCACCTTGACATGGTGGTGGTCGGTGGTTCGATCCCACTCGCGCCTATTTCCAAAGACGTCCAAAGACTTCCGCAGACTTCCATTGCGCGTGCAATGAATCCCGCAATCTAGCGCATTGCGTGTCCGCTGACGTCCACCAATATCCAGTGGTAGCCAATCAATCGTGGGGGTATTTCTGGGGGTATCGGAGTCGTGACAAAGTCCGATACCCCCAAAATGCTTTCTGACACCGTAATTCGTAGCGCAAAACCGACGGAGAAATCGGATAACAACAGTCCGAACGTCGCGACACTTTCTGCGAGCCACTGAACCGATCCGGTCCGGACGTGAGCTGAAAGCTACCAAGCGGGCAACTCTTGCCGGTCTCAGCGGCATCCCAGGACGCGAAAGTGTAGCGGTGAATTCGATTGTGAACATGAGTGTAACTTGTATGACTGAGCGGGTCTTGTGTTATATCCCAGCAGAAGAAGCCAGTGATAGTTGATCCCAGCTGCGTTTGAACGACGAAGGCTGTTCCTCTAACATTAACGACTATGAGTCTTGGAGCGGGACAATAGACGCAACCGGAACTCTTGTAATCACTGGTCAGTTGGGTGATTACCCCGCAAAACTATCGCTCGACGGGGCCTCTATCAGCGGCACTTATCAAAACCGCAGAATCGCCAGTCACACAGACACATGGGGTGTACAGAGAGCGCCTTTGAGATGACCCCCGCGAACAGTACGATCACCAGTAATCCCGGGTGAAAAGGCTCGAGTTTCTCGACGGCGGGACGTCCGCTTTCATTGGCTTCGATGACCGCTTTGTAGGAACTCTGATTTCCGCTCTGGGTCAATAAGCGTCTAACAGCATCGTCCTGCCTGGGCCTAATTGTTCAGCTAGACTTCACCCAAGATGGTCAAATTATAGTGAACCCATTGCGCGCTTGGCCTTAGTGCTGCTCATAGTCGCAGCTAGTGCTTGTAAGCAAAGTTACATGACTAAATATCGGGGGGCCGTCAGTGGCCGAGGAGGTTTCCAGGTGACGAAACAGATCATCCGAACGTCTGATGCGCCCGCGTCGGCGTTGTTCAGTCAGGCAATTAGGGTGGGTGGGCTCAACCGTCTATTTGTCGGGTATCACCGGCATCGATCCGAAGACCAACCAGCTGGCCGGCTCGACGATCCAGGAGCAGACGCGGCAGGCGCTCATCAACTGCGAGAACATTCTGCGAGCCGCCAACGGCGAACTGGACAATGTCGTCGAGGTCCACGTGCTGCTAGCGCGCGGGCCTATTTCTTTGTTGACGGTGTTGCACAGCTAGGCGTAGCGTCGAAACAGAATATGTCTCGGCGCAGGTCCGCGGCACGGGACTGCAGCGAATATGTTAATAACTCTAACCAACGCGGAAATTACGAGGTCATGCGCCATGAAAACTCTCTATCAGTCTTTGTTACTCGCGCTCGGCGCGCTCGCGCTTGCAGGAACGGCTTACGCTCAAGTGCCGCTAGGCACCTGGAGCGGCAACGACATCAGCGACAACAATGCCAACACCGGGATGGGGACCAATGCGCTCCACAGCCTGATAAGCGGCAGCCCAAGCGGCAGCTCCAACACCGGCTCCGGTTTCCAGACGCTTATCAACAACACGACCGGCAGCTGGAACACGGCCTCCGGCACGCAGGCGCTCTATTTCAACCAGACCGGCAACTACAATACTGGCATTGGCGGCCTCGCGCTCGAGTTCAACTCTTCCAGCAACAACACTGCTGCCGGGTATTACGCGCTCAATAACAACTCAAGCGGCTCCGACAACACCGCTGTCGGATACCAGGCACTTCAGAGCGCATTTAGTGACACGCTTGGAGCGTTGGGCACGGGTTCCGACAACACCGCCATCGGCTCCGGGTCACTCTACTCGTATACCTCCGGGAGCAATAACACTGCCTCCGGGTACCACGCGCTATACGCCAACACCACCGGCAGCAACAACATTGCTCAGGGCTTTCAGGCCGGCTCCAACCTGACGACGGGCAGTAACAACATCAACATCGGCAACGTCGGTGTGGCGGGCGAAAGTAACCTCATACGCATCGGCACGAAGGGCACGCACAAGGGCGCAATTATCGCGGGAATCAGTACCTCCACCGTCTCTGGCATCATCGCCGCCGTCTATGTCACGAACACTGGCCGACTTGGCGTGCAGGCCTCGTCCGAGCGATACAAGACGGCGATCGCGCCAATTGGCGACGGCACCGACAAGCTGCAAAAGTTGCGCCCGGTGAGTTTTCATCTCAAAGCCGATCCTAAGGGCGCGGTTCAATACGGGCTCATTGCTGAGGAAGTGGCGAAAGTGTATCCGGAGCTGGTGATTCGCAATGAGGCGGGCCGCATAGAGGGAGTGCGCTATGACGAGCTTGCCCCGATGCTCCTCAATGAAGTGCAGAAGCGGGCTACTGAGATCAGCGCCCTCAAGCAACAACTCGTGACACAATCAAGTCAACTACAGAGCACGCAGCAGCAGGTGACAGAGTTGCAGGATCTTAGGCAAGAGCTACACGCGGCACTCGCGAAGCTGCAAAGCAAGGACGAACTTGTCGCGCAACGCTGACGCGCTTCGCACGCAGAGATCTGGCCTTCGGGCCGGGGTTTTGTCGTGTCAGGTGAGCGGCTACGCATCGGGAACGTACCGAGGCTGCGTTTGCCGTACACACTAGCGTGCCCGATAGCCGACGGTCATGACAGGCCGCACAGGGTCAAGACCGGCACTACGGGCAGCGGACGGCCAACTCCGGCCACTCGAGCAGAACCCTCAATTTTCTACATAGCTGACATTGGAACGATCTTCTGGGGACCGAATGAACAGCGTCGGAACCGCACCCGCCACTTAATTCAGAAACTTCAACTCGCGCTCGATCTCCTTGGAAGCGTGACTCCTACCGCAGCTGTCGGGCCCTTCAAAATCTTCAAGTGCGCTCTATGCTGCGGAAGTCTCGCCGATCATATTCGCCGCTGAATCTCTGCCGGCGTGGGTAGTCCTACCTTGCGGCAGAAAGCGGCGAAGCGCGGATCGTCCTTGAAGCGCAGGATGAAGGGGTCGAACAGGAGCATACCGATGTCGGTATCGCGCTGGCTCCAGACCCGCTCGAGCCATTCAAAGGTTTTCGTCGCATCGTTGCGCAGCGCATAGACCTCAGCGATCTCGTAGGCAAAATCGCCAGCATCATCCTCCTTGATCAGTGTGCTGAGCGCCGCATCGGCGGCGCTCCGGTCGCTCCCGATCTGTCGTGCCAAAGCGAGCGCAGCGTCCCGCCACGATCCGGAGGGCTCCTGTTGCGCGGCGGCGAGCGCCGCCTGCGCATCACCACGCTGAACCTCGATCATTGTGAGTACGAAGCGATAGAACGGCGCAGCGGACTGCAGCTCGATACCTTTGCGGACAGCCCGCTCGGCCTCATCAAGGCGGTTAAGTGCTGAGAGATAAATAGCGAACCAACTGTACCAGGCGGCCCGCAGCGGTTCAGTGGCGAGCGCTTGACGTGTGAGCTCAATCGCCGGCTCCAGCTCACCGAAAGCCGCGCGCAGGGACCCGTACTGGAACTTCGCCTCGCCGTCGTTCGGCGCCAGCGCCAGCGCCCGGCGAAACTCCTCTTCCGCTCCGCGCCAGTCGAAATCGGCGCATCGAAGCAGATAACCCCGAGCCACGTGTGCGGCCGCAAGCTCCGGCGAGAGAGCCAGCGCACGCTCGACCGCCTCACGCGCCTTAGCGTATGCCTCTTGCGCCGGGGCGTCCCCGAGGAATGCCTGGCCGAGGCCGGTCCAGGCCCGCGAGAGCTCACTCCAAGCGAGTGCATAGCGCGGATCGAGCTGCGTTGCCTGTGTGTAGGACTCGATCGCCTTGCGAGAATCGGCTTCCGTGACGCGGTAAAAAAAGAACCGGCCCTGCAACAGAGCGTTGTAGGCCTCGAGGCTCCCGCCCGGGGGTCGCTCGCTTTGCGCCGCCGCATGCTCACCCGGAAGGAGCTTCGCCCGCAGCGCCCCCGCCACCTCATGCGTGATCTCATCTTGCAACGCAAAGAGATCCTTGTAAGGCCGGTCGTAGCGCTCCGACCACTGCGTGCTCCCATCAGCCGTATCGACTAGCTCTGCACTCACGCGCACCATCGCTCCAGAGCGCCTCACGCTCCCCTCGAGCAGGTGCGCCACGCCGAGCTTCGCACCGATGCTGCGGCTGTCCTCCTTGGAATCCCGGAACTGGAAAGCCGAAGTGCGCCCGATCACCTTCAGTCCCGGAAACTGCGAGAGCGCGGCGATCAGATCCTCCGAGATCCCGTCGGAGAAGTACTGCTGGTTCGCCTCCGCGCTCTCGTTCGCAAGCGGTAGCACCGCGATGGAGGCACCGCCCTGAGCATGGAGCCCGGACCTCCTGAGCCGCTCGAGCCCGAAAAACCCGAGCGCGAGGACGGTCCCCGCTACGATTGTCCCGTAAAGCATTCGTCTCTGCCGACGGATGAGCCTGCGCGGACCCGGCGCACCCCTCATCACAGCGCTGCCGGCTGCGCGGGCGGGGTCCGGCGCGGCAGAACTATCGGGCGAGAGCAGCCGCCTGACCCGGTCGACAAAGGCAGCCGATGTCTCGCCTTCTGGCAGGCGCGTCCACTGCACCTCGCGAAAGCGGTCCGGAACGTCGGCCCGCGAGTCACTCGTGTCGTCGATGACAACTGGAACCAGAAACGCCACGCGCTCCGACATGTCGTGCGTCCGGTCCACCGCCAGCTTCCACTCTCGACGGAAGTACCCTTCCCGCCTAGCCTCGGTGTGAGCCGAAATCACCGGGACGAACAGCTGGCACTCGCGGATTTGCTCGCGGATGGATCGGTCCCAGACATCCCCGCCCCGAAGCTCGCTCTTATCGAACCAAACCTCGATGCCGGCCGCACGCAGCGCCTCGCAAATCTTCTGCGCAGCCTCCGCGTCCTGTGAGGCGTAACTCAGAAATACCGCGTGCGATGGCTCAGTCACCGATGGGACCACCCCTGAGAGATCGCCGGAGGTCTTCTCACTGCCCCGGTAGGGCGCAGCTTAGCGCAAGTGGTTGGAGTTTGGCCGAGCCGCGCCACCGGCTGACGGGCAATCGGTGCGCATCGACTGGCGGCGTAGGCCAATGTCCGCTCTATAATCTTGAACGGCTGCTTCCGGGAAAGTCGTACTTCCGCTCCGGGTCACGATGCGACAGATTGGTTCGTCTGAATTGAGCAGATCAAAAGTTCGATTCAACTTGGTAAGTAACCTGACTTGGCTGCTGTTGGCGGTCTCCGCCTGCGCAGGGCCACACGGTCGAAACGTGTTCGGCAACCCAGAGGGCGACCGTCTGTTGAGTCGTTGTTCGACTGGAGGCGGCGTCAACATCGCTTTGTATATCAACACGGCCGGGGGTGCTGCAGTCGAAACATCCTTTTCAGTGACTGCTGAGTACAAGCCAGACCTTGCGGAACGGCAGGTCATCTATTCGGAAATCCCAGCACTGGCTGCGATCAAATGCGGATCGAGGGGCTTTGTATTAACGACATCCAATGGCCCAATGACCTTCAGGGAGAGCGAACTGGGCGCTCTGCGTGCGAAACCCCGTGATCTCGATGCTGCAGTCCGCTAAGCGGCCGTTCGTGTTCGGCTGCAATGGGTCCAATGAGCGACCGAAACGTAGGCTGCGCGGCGCTCAGTGCCGGGTGGCCAGATATGAGGAAATCTGAATCATCTCTAGAATGTTCAATTTAGTAACCACCGGCACCATGGGTGCAATAGCGGTGCCCGCGCGCAGTCCTGATTGGATATCAAACAGCTGTCGCATGATGTAGCTGGGCGATCGCCCGGCGATACCCGGAACGTCCCCGGCGCCTTTCAGGTCCGCCCCGTGGCAACCGCTACACGCGATGGTTTTGTCCGCGCCGCCGCTGGCAACGAGTTCCTTGCCAGCCTCAACTGAGCCAACTGGAACAAAAGCAATGAAGTCGGTGCGTGAATCTCGGTGTTCGAATTGCTCTACGTCTTCTGGCACCTCTACGATCCTTTGGCCAATAGGTTCCCTAGGTCCAGCCTTATCGACGGCGAGAATCCAGCCGGCGACATAAATGCGCGGCACCGTAACGGATTCCACCACCTTGATTCGGAACTGCGGCTGCAACCTTGCAAAGTACTCAGCCGCAGCCTTGATCTCAGTATCGGTTGCAACCGCTGCCAACTGGGTCATCAGCTTCGGCGGAACTCGCGTTGGAAGAGCGGTACGTCTCGTGCCATTGCGAATATCAGCAACTTGCTGCGCGATGTAGGTTGCGGACAACCCCGCCAAACTGGCGTTTTCCGGCCGGCCCCCGCCATCGGGAAGATGGCAGTAGCCACAAGCATAGACGCTGGGACTTCTGCCGTGTGCGACCACCTCCGGCATTACAGGATGATCGGCTGGGTGCCAATCCGGCGCGCTGAATAGATCCGACAATTGGCCTGGGAGAAAAGTGATCCTACTGTGAGGGACGCGGACGGCGCCGCGGGAAGCGGGCGGCTTTGCCAGAGCCGGTGGATTAACCGGAAAGAGCCAGTCCGGTGGTGCCATAGCCGAGGGTCGTTGGTAAGAAGCGTGTTCCGTCTGATCCAACGCACTAAAGGGGAACACCAGCAGACTGGCGCCGGAAATCATCCATACTCGGAGACATTGTGTGGCCGGTAGTCGATTCAAGCCAGTCTCCCGCATCTTCACGATGTCGGCACATTGCCGCTCTGTCGGTAGCATTCATTATGGTGTAGGGAGACAAGGTAGGCGACACTGGAGACCGCCCGACAGCGGTCAGTCACCAGTGACGGTTCCGGGTCAACAACGCCCGTTCACCAAGCCGCGAATTTCGAACTACGAGGCGGGAGGCTTGAGCGATAGTTCCGCCGCAACCGATGCCAATCGCCGGTCGAGAGTCCAGAGTGGCAGGTTAGCGAGTCGAGCACATGCGAGTAAGTGCATGTCGACCCAGCCCAACCCGCGGCCATGAAGGCGCTGCGCCGCGATGAAATCCAAGACTTCCTCATGATCCGCGAGCGGTACCCTCGGTAGCGCTTCGAGCAGCCCGATCACTTCTGCTCGGCGGGACACGTTGCCGCAAGCAAGCTCACCGATGACGAACGGATGAATCCAGACCTGAGCCGCCTCGAGCAGGTCCGATAGCCGCGCGTTGCGTCGGCGGAAGTGATCTATCCAGACGGATGTATCGACCAGCACGATGAGCTATCTGGCAGCACGACTACGCCTCCGCGGCGCGGCGACCATCTCGCGCACGGTTCCGCCGAGCGTTGCGAGGCGGCGAGCACTTTCGCGCGCAATCAAGGCCTCGAGGCCTGCCCGCACGACAGCGGTTTTCTCGTCGAGGCCACTCAGTGTTCGGGCTTTGTCGAGCAGTACATCATCGATGATCAGTGTGGTTCTCATATGCATTAATATGGCCGATTGATGCATATAAGTCAACGCCTGCCGCCACACACGCCGGCGGCGACCTCCCCCAGCCCCGGTAGCCTTGCGTGAGGACCACCTGTATTAATCGCGGCGCACTGGCTCGTGAAGCGTCGGTGCTGACACCCGACACACACCGACGCCGGGAGTTCGCCCGTTATCTGTGTGAGCAAAGCATTGAGCCTAACGCGACCGCGCGAGCAGCCAGAGGTTCGCCGACGAACCAAAAGCCTGGCGGAATCTATCGGGCTATTGGTCGCGGCACCGGCTTGACTAGGACAGAATTACACAACGTTGGCGTTGGGGGTATCGGTGGGGGTATCGTCAATTTCGGCCAGCAAAAAATATATTACATTCCAGCGGTTAGGGTCTCAATGTGATAGTACTCGCGCCTATTTCCAAAGACGTCCTCAGACTTCCGCAGACTTCCATTGCGCGTGCAATGAATCGCGCAATCTAGGGACTTGCGTGTCCGCTGAGGTCCACCAATATCCAGTGGTAGCCAATCAATCGTGGGGGTATTTCTGGGGGTATCGGAGTTGTCACAAAGTCCGATACCCCCAGAATGCTTTCTGGCACCGTAATTCGTAGCGCAAAACCGACGGAGAAATCGGATCACCTCATGGACGGTGCTGGAATACGCAATCCGAGGATCGCGTTCCAGTCATACAAGTTACACTCACGTTCACCATCGAATCCACCGCTACACGTTCGCGTCCTGGAATGCCGCTGAAACCGGCAAGAGTTGCCCGCTTGGTAGCTTTCAGCTCACGTCCGGACCGGATCGGCTCAATGGCTCGCAGAAAGTGTCGCGACGTTCGGACTGTTGCTTGTGGTGCTCGGTCACCGTCGTTCCGAAGATGCGCCGTGGTGAGCGAGGCAGTTCCCGATAGCCGCCGGTCCCGAGTGTCTCCATGGGGTCAACCGGAAGTAAAGGCTAATCCGTCAGCAGGCGGGCCAGGAGCGGTCGGTGGCCTAACGCATTGAACTTCTCCATGCGCGTCCTCTGCGTCTTCCTATCTACTTTGCTATGTCCTCTGGCATGGGCAGACTCGCTTGTCATCCAGCGCGTCACGGTGATCGACGCCACCGGCAAGGCTGCACAACCCGGTATGACCGTGGTGATAGAGCAAGATCAGATTGCGGCGATCGGCCCATGGAAGAAGGTCAAGGCTCCTTCAGGCTCACAGATCGTCGACGGACGAGGGAAGTTTCTGATCCCAGGCCTCTGGGACATGCACGTGCACGGCTTTGCTACGGAGTCTGGTGGCAAGCCGGGCGGCAAGACGTGGATGTATCCGCTGTATCTGGTAAACGGTGTTGTCGGCGTGCGCGTGATGTGGGGACCTGAGGATGCCAACGCGTGGCGTGCGCAGCACGCCAAATACGATAAGCCGTCACCGACGGCATACCTCGCTAGCCCCATCATCGACGGACCGAAACCCACCTGGCCTGGAAGTGTCGCCGTCGTCGATGAGGCGCAGGCACGCGCAGCCGTCGATCGTTACCGGGCAAACGGAGCGGACTTCATTAAGGTTTATGACGGTGTGCCTCGCGACGCCTACTTCGCGATCGCCGATGAAGCCCACAAGCTCGGAATCTCGTTCGTGGGGCATGTGCCCGATGCGATCAGAGTGGAAGAGGCGTCTGACGCGGGTCAGAAGAGCATGGAGCATCTGATCGGCGTGGCACTTGGCGCCTCCTCTGAAGAAGAGACATTGTTTGCCGTGAAGTATGTCCAGCCGGGCGATTTTCTTCGGAGGGATCTGCGCGCAGAAGCGACCTATGACGAGTCCAAGGCCGCATCGCTGTTCGCCCGATTCATTAAGAATGGTACGTGGCAGTGCCCGACTCTGGTCGTGAATCGATCCTATGAACATCTTGACGATGGCAATTTCATGCACAAGGAGTGGTTGAAATACGTTCCGAGCGATACACGCGATTTTTGGAGGGATTTCAGCGAGAAGACCGTGAAGGAAAGGACCGGTGAGATTTGGGCTGACGCTCACCGCGAGTTTCCGGAAGAGCTCAAGCTCGTCGGGCGCATGCACAAGGCTGGTGTTGGCATCCTGGCGGGCAGCGACGTCTACAATCCGTATGTATTCCCAGGCTTCAGCCTTCACGACGAACTTTCGCTGCTGGTGGAAGCTGGCTTGTCGCCCATGGCGGCCCTGCAATGCCGCTCGCGACAGGCGTGTATGGGGTCACGAGGCGACCAAACGCCGAAGCGGCCAGTTCCAGAAGGTCGACGAGGCGGGCGAGGGGGATGACGGTCGCTGACCGGCCCATGAACCGCCAGTCGGAATGCGCAAATGACCTCCCGATTGCTGACGTTGGTTGCCAACGTCTGGCGCACAGACGACCATAGCCAAAGAACGAGAAAACGGAGACGGGGATGGCAGAGGGTTTGCTCGGCGGAATTCTGGAGGAAGAGAATGACAAGCCGGAGCTCGAGCCTTCTGTTGCCCCGGCTGCTGCCGACGCCTTCGCTGCGGCCCTTGCGGCCATAGCTTCGCATCAGGATCCCGGAGTCGCCAGAAAGACGGAAGAGTTTCTGACTGATCAGTCGGTGTTGCTGAAAATTCAGGCGCAACACCTGAAAGAGGAACACCAGCTACGACTGCGGTACCTGAGCGGCCAGGTTGGGGAGAGCGCGATCCGGCGTTTCGGGGCGAGGATCCGGGCGGCGATACAACTCGCCGCGGCGGCCTTGGTGATCCTGGTCGCCGGCGGTGTCGTGACGCTCGTCTATGAGGCATTCCATTCTCGCAATGTAGTTGTAGAGCCGTTTCAAGCCCCGGCTTCGACCGCGGCTCGTGGCCTCACCGGTGAGGTCGCGGCCAGCAGGGTATTGGACGAATTGACGCGGCTGCAGGCGGCCAATCACGCCCACATTTATGAACGCGGCGCGAGGAGTGCGTGGTCAGGCGAGGTCAAGTTAGCGGTGCCGGAGACGGGATTCTCGTTGAGCGAATTCTCACGGCTGCTCAAGGCGCGCTTCGGCAACGATACTCACATCGACGGGGATCTGGTTGAGCGCGATGGCGGCGGGCTCGCCCTCACCGTCCGGGGCGATGGCGTACTGCCGAAGGTGTTCACCGGCGGCGCCAGTGACTTCGACCGGTTGGCAGCGCAGGCAGCCGAGTACGTGTACGCCGAAGCGCTTCCAGGAACGTACGCGTATTACCTCGTGAACGTTTCGCGATTCGATGACGCCATTGCTCTTGCGCGGCAAAAACTTCCCCGTACCGCCGACCCCGTCGAGCGGGCCTGGCTGCTGACCAGCTGGGCGATAGCGCTGGGCATCACGACGAGCCCTACGAACCCCGAAGTTGAATCATTGCATCGCGCCGCGCTTCAGGCCGATCCGGAATTCTGGTGGGCCTACCACAACATCAGCTCGATCCAGTTGCAGCGAGGGGACGAAGAAGCGGCCTGGCGTACCCAGGAAGATTTTCGAGTCGCCGCGGGCGGGCGCCCTGGTCGAGCGCCGCCGATGGCTCACGTCATTTGGTATGGGCTCACACAAGACAATGCTACGGTGCTGCGCCTGCTCGAGGATGACCGGGCGGTGAACGGCAGCGGAGTCTGGGCTGATTCCTCTGCGGCCGGCATTCTGATCGCACAGGCCCAGGCGAATCTACATGATCCGGCCGGCGCCGAACTAGCGTTGCACACGCTCTCGGCCGATCAGCATAACGTTGTCGTCCTCGGCGTACTGCCCCATATCATTCGCAGCACGCTGGCAATGGATGCGGGCCACAAGGAGTCGGCGACGACCGAATTCTCCGCCATTGGATCGATGGCGCCAGCTTCGCCGGTTGTCGTTGACTTGATCTCTAAAGGGCAAGCTGACTGGCTTTGTTCACTCGCGCGGGTGGCCGACGCGTCCGGCAAGACCGCCGAGGCCGATTCGCTGTTGCGGAGCGGTCGGTCCGTGGATTGCTATCGGTATTCTGGCGACATCTTGGATGGGCGCAATGACTGGGCCGGAGCGCAACAGGCCTACGCCAGTGCAGTCACGCTGGCGTCTGATTTGCCAGCCGGCTACTACTCGTGGGGAGCCGCACTGGCAAGGCACGGCGATCTTGACGGAGCGATTGCCAAACTTCAGGCAGCGAACCAACGAGGCCCGCACTGGGCCGATCCCTTGAAGGTATGGGGCGATGTGCTGGTGAAACAGGGACACCCGCAAGAGGCCCTCGCAAAATACGACGAGGCGCTCAAGTACGCGCCGAACTGGAAGCAACTCAAGGAAGCGCGCGACACTGTCGCAAAGCAGAGGAGCTGATTTCGCCGCCCGGAAGCTGCCGTTAGCGACCGGCGGATAGGGGTCAATGAGCGATCCTGGCCGATGGCCCGCGGTGTTTTTCGGTGGCTGTCTGGTTTTGGGGAGGCTAATCCGGCAGTTCCCGGGCCAAGAGCCGTCTTACGGCTACCTTAAATGGCCGCCGCGAAGCGGACATCCTAGCCTTCAAATCAACGCCGGTTGCCAACCCGACAGGCATCCGCGACCATTCGGGGCGCATAGGGGGATGTTCGACATGGTCGAGGGTAGCTGCGCACCTTGAGCGGGATTTCGCACGCGGTATTTCTAAGCTACGCCTCACAGGATGCGGAGGCGGCTCAACGCATCTGTGCGGCACTGCGTGCGGCCGGCGTGGAAGTCTGGTTCGATCAGAGCGAGCTGCGGGGCGGGGATGCCTGGGACCGCCAGATTCGAAAGCAGATCCACGATTGCGCTCTCTTCGTACCGGTCATCTCCACGCACTCTGACGCTCGTCACGAGGGTTACTTCCGTCGGGAGTGGAGGTTAGCTGTCGAACGGGCGGGTGACATGGCGGAGGACGTCGCGTTCCTGCTCCCGGTGGTCATCGACAGCACGCCAGATGCCACCGCGCGCGTACCCGATCGCTTCCGTGAAGTTCAGTGGTCGCGACTGCCGGACGGGCAGACATCGCCATCATTTATCGAGCGCGTACGTCGGTTGCTGTCACCCGAGGTGTCGACAGCGACTCAGCTGCCAGTAACAGCAGTGTCCAGTGCTGGACCGGCGATAAGAAAGCCGGTGCGCGTCTCCCGGATGTCAAAGCCGGTGCTGCTCGCAATCGTAGCTCTCCTCGTCCTCGTGGCGCTGACGTATTTCCTTGCCAATAAGTTCTGGATCGCCAAACCCGCGACGCCAGAGGCGGCTGCCCGCGCAGACGCGATCTCCACTTCCTTTAACCCACCGCCGCACTCGATCGCGGTGCTGCCATTCGTGAATATGAGTGGGGATAAGGAGCAGGAGTACCTCTCCGATGGGCTCACGGAGGAGCTCCTCAACTCGCTCTCCGAGATCAACGAGTTGCAGGTCGCCGCCCGCACCTCGGCGTTCTCGTTCAAGGGAAAAGACACTGACATCGGCACGATCGCGCGCAAACTGAACGTGGGCGCAGTCCTCGAAGGCAGCGTGCGGCGCTCCGCGAACACCATCCGCATCACCGCGCAGTTGATCAATGCGGTCACGGGCTTTCACCTGTGGTCGAAGACCTATGACCGGGACTTGGGCGATGTGCTGAAACTTCAGACCGAGATTGCCACCTCGGTAGCCGGCGCTCTTAAAATCACGCTGCTCGGGGATGTCGCGGCGAAAGTCGAGCTCGGCGGGACGCGCAATCCGGCCGCCTTCGATGCGTATCTGCGCGGGGCCAAGACGTTTAGCTCGAGGCATGAAGCTAAAGACCTCCCCACCGCGATTGCCGCGTACACGGATGCGATCCACCTGGATCCGCACTATGCGCTCGCCTTCGTGGGGCGATCGGTCGCCCTCACCACCTACGCCACCGAGGTCGAGACCGCAGCGGCGGTGCGTGAAGGCTTTGACAAGGCGCGAGCGGATGCGCGCCAGGCGATTGCGCTGGCACCGGATCTGCCGCAGGGCCACCTCGCATTGGCGCAGGTTTGGGAAATTGGAGATCTCGACTTCATGCAGGCGAATGATGCATTCGATCGCGCCCTCGCGCTCGCGCCGGGCAATGCGGAGGTTTTGCGACGAAGCGGCCAATTCGCAGTCTGGATGGGGCACTTCGATGCGGGCGTTGCCGCCGCGCGGCGCGCCGTCGTGCTTGACCCGCTCGCTCGCGAAAGCCATGGTGTGCTGGGCCGGGCACTGTATGCGGCCCGCCGCTATGACGAGGCGGTTGCGGCTTACGCAGAACTCATCAGCCTCGAGCCCGGTTTCAAGGGAACCTACGGGGCGCGTGGGCTCGCCTATTACGGGCTCGGGGATCTGCAGAGCGCGCGCGCCTCGTGCGAGACCAAGCCTGACTACTGGGCGAGTCAACAGTGCCTCGCGGTGATCTATGACAAGCTCGGGCGACATTCGAATGCGGAAGCCGAGCTTTCGAAACTAAGGGCAGCACTGGGCGATGACGCGGCGTACCAGTGCGCCACAGTCTATGCGCAGTGGGGCAATCGAGCCCAGGCGCTCGATTGGCTCGAGACGGGGCTGCGACTGCGTGATCCGGGCCTAGTGCAGCTGAAGACCGACCCGCTCCTGGACCCCTTGCGCAAAGAGCCGCGCTTCCAGGCGGTGATGCGGGAGTTGAAGTTTCCAGCGCAGTAGAGATTTTCTCCGGCAAACAGGCACGCGCATCCTGCCAGCTCACGCAGTTGTTCACGAACAAGAGCTCGGAATACATCCCGTTCGACCAGCCCAGTTTCGTCGTCGATGCCATTCGTGAGGTGTATTCACAAAGCAAGTAGGATGCGGCGGGAAACCCGAGCGGCCGCCGGCGAAACAACTCTCGGCAATGGGCGGGCGGATCACAGAGCAACGGACGAAGACCTCCAACCACGGCAGTCACCTGAGGATGCAAGCGCGTCGGCCAGCTGGCAGGCAGTGACATTTATTTGCGCCGAGCGGGTGCTAGCCCATCAAAAAGCGCACACGCACGGACCACGGCGAACTGAGCTGCCGGTGAACGCGTGTTGCGGGGGCGTGCCTATTCAGAAAAATTTCGCGCGACGCGGCTGAAAGTGCCGAGTCCGCACAATCTAAGCTGCCCCAGCAACGTTCGTGAGTGCCCGGAAACGGCCAGTCGGCGAAAGCTCTTTGCGCGCCGCTTGGTCAGGCCAAAGCGCATTGCGCCTCGCGACGAACGCACTCTTTGATAGTTCTTCGAGTGACCCCGCGGCTGCGAACAGGAAACCCTGCCCGGCCACACAACCTAGAGCGAGTAGCGCGACCACTTGTGGTTCGAGTTCGATTCCCTCGGCCACCGTATCGAGTCCCAGGGTTTCACCCAGCGTAATGACAGCGCGCGCGAGTTCCGGGCCATTATAAGTATTCGTCAGACGGTTAACGAAGGATTGATCGATTTTCAGAATGTCGATTGGAAAGCGGTGCAAGTACGCGAGGGATGAGTAACCAGTGCCGAAATCGTCGATCGCGAGCCGAACGCCAAGGGCCTTCAATTGGCGCAGCCGTGCGAGGTTCGCCTCCGTGTTGTGCATGATGGTGCTTTCAGTCAATTCGATCACCAGGTTGCCCGGCTCGAGCCCGGACTCCTTCAGTGCCTGAGCGACGTCCTGCACGAGGTCGCCGTGCTGCAGGTGACGGCCGGAGATATTGACGGCGACCCGCAGGTCGGTACCGCCCGCCACGGAGTTGCGCCAGGTGTGCATCTCACTGCACGCCCGCCGCAGCACCCAACGACCGAGTTTGACGATCTGACCGCACTCCTCGGCGACTTGAATGAACCGCCCAGGCAACAGCACTCCAAGGTCTGGATGCCGCCAGCGCACGAGCGCCTCGACGCCGAGAAGAACGCGCGTGCCCAGATCGACGATTGGCTGATACTCGATGAAAAACTCTTCATTGGCGAGCGCGCTGGTGATATCTGCCTCCAGGCGCAATCGCTCGTGCAGCAATTCCTGCATTTGCGGCTGAAAGGTAACAAATCGATTCTTGCCTGCGGCTTTGGCGTGATACATCGCGATATCGGCTTTGCTGAGCAGCGCCTCGGCGCCGGCCTCAAATGTCGAGAACGCAACTCCGACACTGGCCGATACCCGCACCTCAGTCGTGTTCAGTGCGAACGGCTGGCCCAACTCTTCAACCAAGGATGCCGCGATGCGCTCGGCCCCCGCATTTGTATTGACCCCCTCAAGAAGGATGGCAAACTCGTCGCCCCCGAGGCGCGCGACGGTGTCGGAGGAGCTCGTCGACTTGACCAGCCGCTGCGCGACCGCTTGTAGAAGCCGGTCACCGGCGTCGTGCCCTAGGGAGTCATTGATATTTTTGAAGTTGTCGAGGTCAAGAAACATCACCGCCACCCGATGTTGGCCGCGCTGCGCCAGGGTGAGGGAATGTTGGACTCGGTCCCGAAAGAGGTTGCGATTCGCTAGCAGCGTCAGCGGGTCGTGAAATGCGAGCTGCCGCAATTGCTCCTCGAGCGCCTTGCGCTCGCTAATGTCGCGCAAGTTGAGCGCGAGTCCCTGCACGGCCGTATCGGTGGTCAAATTACTGCCGACTACCTCAAGCACGTAGCGCTCGGACCCGCGGTCGATTCGCAATTCGACTGGGCCGACGGCCCCGCCGGGTGTGGCAGCGACCTCGGCGAGGAACGCCCGCAGCCGCTCGCTATCATCGCCGGTCCAAAGGTCGAGCAGATTTTTTCCTGCGACGGCTTCGGGACTCAGGCCAAGGGTACGCTCGGAAGCGGGGGACGCAAATCGTAGAGCCCCGTCCGCGGCGACGATCATGATGACGTCGGAGGCGTTGGCGATCAGCGAAGCGTAGCGATCCTCGACCATGCGGGCGGCGCGGCGCTCGCGCGTCAATGCGTCCTCGCGCAGGGCCAGCGCTTGACGCACCATCACGAGCAGGGTGAGTCCGAAAACAATAATGGTCATCATTGTCGCCGGGCTGCCGATATCGCCACGCGTGAAATACACAAGCACCAGGAACGCGGTCAGCATCGCTGCGTACGGTAGCGACTGCGCTAAAGAGTCGGAGGCTACTGGCCTGGCGGGGAGCGTCGTCACACGCATCTGTCCGCGTCCGGCGGCCGCCAATGGAACGTAACAGGCGACGTACAAGACGTCTTGAAGAGCGCCGGGCAAGTAGTCGCCGGTGATCTTCGCGATTGACCACAAGATGTCTCCGAGAAACATCATCGCGAATCCAACCAAGAGCAACAGTGAGACTTTGCGGCCGGCGCGGTTGCCGACTCCCGCCAGCAGTAGCACACCCAGCGTCAGCAGCAAAATGCAGTCGAGCGCCAAATAGACCTGAGTCAAAGCGTTCTTGATAACGTCGGTCTCGGTACTCGACGCGGCAGGACGGATGACCAGGAACCAAAAAAATGCACCGAAGCCGCTTACTAGTATTGCAGCGTCGAGGGCGAGCTGCACCCAGTGTACCTTCACGGCCGCGGCCCGAATCAGAAACACCGCCGCCGGAAAAAGGGCGGCATAAAACGCCATGTAAAAAATGTCAGCGGGTCCTGGAAAAGGATCTTGGCCGCGCAGCCAGGAGCTAACGCCAATGGCGTCGCCTACGAAATACAGGGCGAGCGCGACCGATAGGCACCACCACGCCGTCCGCGGCGCGCCGGGCGCCAGACGGCGCGCTGCCGCCGTGACGACGATCACTGCGATGAGGGAAGCTGGAAAACGGCACAGCAGGCCGACGTAACGTATGACTTGGTGTCCGCCGAGTCCTGCCTGCATCCAGACCGAGCAGAGAGTGACGTAGATCACAAGCCCGATGACGAGTTTGTCCACCCAGCCTGGTTGTGCTTTAGAGCGCTCCCCCCGCGCCGGCGATACTGAAGTGCTCACCTGATATACCTAATGCGGCGTTGTCTGCATGGCTGAACGTTCGGCTAAGCCGTGATTTGGCCCGGTCGCCAGATCGCAAAATTGAGGCCTCAAGGGGCGGTTGACAAGGAAGAGGAATGCGCGCTGCGATGCAGGTCTCGTTCGCAATCAAGGCACCGCCGCTCACATGCCAGTGCTGGCGGTATCGGTGGGGTATTGGCGCAATTCGTTATGCAAGAAGGCTAATGGATTCCGCTGCTTAGCCTCCTGGCTGGATAGTGTTCGCGCCTATTCAGAAATTCGACTGCACCGAATCGCGCAAGCGACTTGATGTATCCCTTCGCGCCTGCTCGTTGACGTCATCATTCGGCGTGTGTCACGTTAGGTGAATTTCTGGAGTTCCGCCGTGAGCGACAGCACGATCATTATCGTCTCGATCCCGGTCTCGGATCAGAATCGCGCTAAGAACTTCTATTCGGGGCAGCTGAATTTCAAGGTCACGATGGAGGCCGTGAATGCGATGGGTCCCGGCAGAAGCTGGATTACTCTGCAACCCTCCGGAGGAGGCACGGTAGTCACGTTGGTGAATTGGTTCGATTCGATGCCGCCCGGATCCTTGCGCGGACTCGTCATTGCGACCGCTGATTTAGATGCCGAACACGCTCGACTGAAATCCGCGGGCGTCGACATTGATGACGTGAACGACGCACCGTGGGGGCGCTACGCCACTTTGCGCGACAGTGAAGGAAACGGGCTGGTTCTGCAGCAGGCGCGTGGCGCCCCAAAGGTATGAATCGGTGGATCCGTCGGGTGAATTCCACGTCAACTATTTGAAGCCCTGTCTCGATCACTACGCCAAGGTCGAGTCGGCAAGCCCTGCATTCGACATCCTCGCCGAAGCGGGCACGGGATTTTTCTTCGGCTCGGCGGTCGCCTCCAGCTATGAGCTCGTGACTGGCCACCACAACTGCTGCTCGCGACCAGCCGTGACGGGTTCAATTGCCGCTGGGGGTGCTGCGTGTCCCTGCGGGTACCATCGCCACTCCGGTGGCGATGGTAGGCAGTCGGAAGCTATGCTCGCGAGCTTACGCAAACGACTCGGGCTGGCTGCGCACGGTCCCTGCGCGCAGCCCGTTCGCACACCCCCTATTGCTTGTCGAAGACCAGCGTCTCGTCGCCCGTGGCGCCGCTGAGCTGTATACCTGTGTTTTGTACGGTGAGCGTTTTGCCGTTAGCCGATACGACACGATGGACATGGCCAACGATCTTGCCCTCCTTCTTGAGGTCAAAATCCCAGGTGTTTGCGTCTATCTTCTTGCCGAGCGTCGTATCCACGGGCCCGCCCGTTGCCTGCTTTTCCTCTTTACCGTCGCGGTATTGCGCCCGGTTAGACCTCTCCTTGCCATCTGCGCCTGTCAGCTTCTGGTCGAGCGTGTATAGGCCGTTGGCTTCGGTATAGACACGGGTGCCGGCGGTCAGCTCCGAGCCCGGATTGAACTTAGATTTCGCTACATTGAGCTTCCAGGTGCCCACGACCGGGTCTGCCGCGAAGGCCGGGCTAGCGAAGAACACTCCTGCGAGCACGATGAGTGAGAGAATCTTTTTCACGTTGTCCCCCTTGAGTGATTGCAGCTTTTAACTTTTTTGCGATCCGCTCCGGTGCCATTCCGAGCGAGCGTTGGAGGATGCACGTCAGCGTTCCCAAGATCAAGGAAGAGCGCGAGATGCCGCGCTGGAGGAGGGTCTCCCCGGGCGACACAATTGCGATCGTGCGTGCGCGCTTGCCGCTGCGTGATCTAGCTTGTGAATGAACGTGGGCCGATATCGCCGGCAGGGGCTGCCTAGACGGTATACAAAATACCGAAGGCTTGGTGCTAGGTGCTCAGTCTGTTTTTCTTTAAGGCGAAATCCGCGCGCAACGCCACCGCGCTTGCAACTACCGCACCATCAGTCGCCTGCCGCCGAGATTGCTCTTGCGGGCACCGGCTAGAGTGAGGCGCACGTAGGCTCCGCTGGACGCGGCGCAGCTGCGGATCAAGCCGGCGGGCGCAGGAGATGCGCCCGCCGACCGGAGCGGCTATTTCAGTTCAGCCACCTGTACGTTGTCCGAACCCAGCACGGTGCGGATCTTGGCGCGGTCTGCCTCGCTCTTATTGGCGGCATCCACCGAACCTTCGACCTTGGTGAGGACCTTGTCGAACTTGCCGCCGAGCTGATCGAGGGCTGCCCAATTCTTGTACTCGGTGATGAGTATGATGTCGGCATCCTGCGGGTTGTGCGGCTGGGCGACTAGCACCTGATAGCGTGTGATGAGGCCCGCGGCCTTGGCCGCCTCTTGCTGTTTCTTGTAGGTCGTCGCGAGCCAATGCATGTAGTCATCGAAATGACCGTCAACGGTGCGGATGAACGAGACATTCTGTACCGGTCCGTCGTTCCAGTCTCGGCCATCGGCGTATGCCACTGTGGCCAGCGAGCCCAACGACAGGACGGCGCCCACGGCGCAAAGAACTCGGCTGATACGAATCATGAAGCTATCTCCCCAGGGTGAAGTTATGAGTTGGTTTGTGGTGCGGCGGAGCCAATGGCTGCCGCGGGTTCCGGACCCTACGCTGCCAAGCCCAGGACTGCAAGCTTCGGGGGTTACCTGAGGGGCGGCGCCCGTAGTGGAGGCCTCCTTTGGGGTCGCCGCTCCGGGTCGCCTCAATTCTCGCAAAAACTCAATCCCCCGCCCAACGGCTTACATTTAGTTGACGAAAGCGGGGGAGCTTAGGATTATTCAACAAAACGACACGGGATTCCGGCCCGATCAGGCGAACTGAAATGACGAGCATTCCATATGAGAGATTGCGGTCGATTGCCCCCGGCAGCTACCGCATATTGCGTCGCCGGCGCAGCGCCGGCGTGTCTTTGTCCCATGTCTGCGAATGCTGCGGCGCGCCAATGCAGCCGCTCGGGGATTGGGTTCATGTTTGCCACAAGTGTGGCTTTCAGGCCTCAAACCTAACTCCCGCCGCGGGGAGCGTTATTCCAGGATTGGAAGAGTTACGGCTCAAGAACTTCGAAGTTCTCTTGGATCAATTGGAAAAGGTAAAAATTCTTCAGGGAGCGCGGCTTCTTGAAGTTGGCTCCGCCAGGGGGTGGTTTCTCGAAGCGGCGGTTCGCCGTGGCGTCCAAGTTCAAGGCATTGAGCCGGCCGCTGTTAACGCCGAAGTGTCTCGCAAGAACGGCCTTGCTGTGGAAATTGGCTTTTTCCCGAACGATCTAAAAAATTGCGGACCTTTTGATCTGGTCATCTTCAACGATGTCTTCGAGCATCTGCCTAAGCCCTCAGCTGTTATTCAAGCTGTGCAATCTTTGCTGAAGCCGGGAGGTATCGCCGTTATTAACCTTCCTTCTAGCAAGGGAGTGCTGTTCCTAATCGCTAGTTTTCTGTCCAGGTTGGGCGTTGTTGGGCCACTGGCGCGGTTGTGGCAAATGGGCATGCCATCGCCTCATGTCAGCTATTTCAGCCCTGAGAATTTGAACCTTTTGATTCAGCGGCATAGTAATTTGCAGTTGCTCAAGCGGTTTTCTATGCAAAGCGTGTCCCGCCAGGGGTTGGCTTCTCGCATAGGCGCTTCTCATACAGGCGCCAAGGGCGCCTTGATGTTCTCGGTGATTTGGGGGTTGTCTTTCATCCTGCCGCTGCTGCCTTCGGACATTGAGGTCCTGGTTTTTTGTAACCCTGCGGAGCGATCTGGTGGGTGTTTACCAAGGTCTAATCAAGGTTCAATTCCAGCAGATGTGTCGGCCACTGATAGCGGTCGTAGCGCGGAACTCTAGCGAGCGCAGGATCGCGCATTACAACCTAATCCATCAGCGTCTATTGCGATTCGCTGGATTCTCAATTCGATAGTACTCGCGCCTATATTTAAACTTTCGAGAACGGGCGCGATCGCGCCGAGAGCTTCCTGTGCGCCTACTGGTGGTTAGTCAGTTCTTCTGGCCCGAAGACTTCCGCATCAACGATCTCGTCGGCGAATTGATCGCGCGGGGTCACAAGGTAACCGTCTTGACGGGTCTGCCCAGCTATCCGGACGGTCACATATTTCCGGAGTTCGCGCGCAATCCGAAGGCCTTCAACAGATACGCGGGTATCGACATCTTGCGCGTGCCGTTGATACCGCGCGGCGAGGGGCGGCTACGGCTCGCCGTGAATTTCGCTTCCTACGCCATTACCGCCTCGCTTATCGGACCGTGGAAGTTGCGCCGCCGCCGCTTTGATGCGGTTTTCATCTTTATGGTAACGCCCGCGACGGTTGGCATTCCGGGGGTGATACTGGCGGCCCTGAAGAGGGCGCCGCTTGCGTGCTGGGTACTCGATTCATGGCCCGAGATGTTGGAAGCTTTCAATGCCGTGCGCTCGCCCGCGCTACTCAGAGCTGTTGGCAAATTGATGTCGGTCGTATACAACCGCTGCAATCTCATCTTGGCGCCATCCCGGTCCGTCATTCCGCAGATCGCAACGCACTGCAGGGATCCGTCCCGGATCGTTTATTTCCCAAATTGGGCCGAGCCAATCTTCGGCGCCCAAGATCCACAACCGGCGCCTGAAGTCCCGGCGCGAGAGGGCACCTTTGACATCTTGTTTGCCGGCAATATTGGCGAGGCGCAGGATTTTCCTGCGGTTCTAGAGGCAGCGGAAATTCTGAAAGACGACGCGCGGTTTCGATGGCTAATCATCGGAGGCGGTCGCATGGTCGGATGGGTTCGCGACGAGATTGACCGACGGGGCTTGCAGCAGTCTGTGCTGGTCCTGGGGCGCTACCCCGTCGACAGGATGCCTTCCTTCTACCGTCATGCGGATGCGATGCTTGTCAGCCTCAAGGATGAGCCGATCTTCTCGATGACTATACCGAGCAAACTGCAGTCGTATCTTGCCGCCGGCGTTCCGGTTGTCGCGATGTTGAACGGCGAATGCGCTGATCTCATCGAACGCGCGCGTGCCGGCCTGACATGTCGCGCGAGTGATGCTCGCGGTCTTGCCATGGCGGTCCAGCGCCTTGCCGCAATGCCGGATGAGGCGCGGGCCGAGATGCGCAGGAACGCTTTGGCACTCGGTAGCAGAGAATTCGACCGCAATCGACTTATCACTCGGCTGGAGGCGTGGCTGTCGGGCCTGCGAAGCGATTCATTCGCACGGCCTTCAGCTTAGCGTTGCGTCGCCGTAATTTATCAGCGATCTAATGACCACCGCCTCGGGTGACCAGCGCAAGGCTTGCCCAGAGAATCTTCAGGTCCAAGATCAACAGGCCGATCGATGAGCGCGTGAGATACGCCTCAACGTATTGATATTCATATGCCGGATTACCCATCTCCGGCGAGCCTTTTTTATTGTGCGCTAGACTCACCATACCGCCGCGCAGCAACAGCCGAGCGACGTTACCCTGATCGCGGTCACGTTCGTAATGCCGCACTGATAAAGGCCGGGGACCAACGATGCTCATGTCGCCCTTGAGCACGCAATAAAATTGCGGCAGCTCGTCCAGGTAAAACTTCTTAACCCACCGGCCGGTGCGAGTGCGGCTCTGCGGATTCCATTCGGCGCAGTACGCGAGCCAGTCTCCGCGTCTTGCGCCTTCCGGGTCGATGAATTTGGTCTTAATCAGGCGAATCTTGTACTTGCGAATGGGTCTGCCCGCGCTGACCGCCCAATAGAAAAAGAACATCGGGCCTCGACTCTCAGGAATGAGGCAGCCTTCGATTACGAAACAGATCTTCAGCAGCAGCAATAGCGGCAGCGCAAGGAGCAGCAGAACCGCTGCGACTACCTTGTCAAACAGGTTCTTGAGAAACCGCGGGCGCAATGGACTGCGCAACGAAAAGATGTGTGGATATCGGCCCAGGAGCGCCTCACTCGGTGGCTTATATGGGAATGCCTCTTCGGGTTCGCTGAGGAGCATGGAATTGCCAGTGACGCGGTCCACGGCGCATCTGCCGGCCACATTGTGCCAAGGTCGCACCGCGCGTGCGAACCACGCATAGCCGTAGGAGGGGAGCGAAGACTTGGGCGGGACGTGACCCCCAAGCCTTTAACCCAGTTTTGCGTGAGCTGGGTGCCTAGATGGGAATTATCCCGCTTTGCATTGGCTTGCAATGGAAAGCTCGACGCGGTCGCGCGGCTGGGATCAGAAGAGCGCAGTCGCCAGGCCGTGCTGCTGAGGTCACATGCTACATACGCCGATTGCAGCCAGTTGCAGCCGGCAAAAAGAGTGAAGAGAATCGGACCGAACGCTGCGGGCTCAACCCTCTGATCCACCGGCACCTGTGGTGGGCGGTGTCGCGCGGCTTTGCCAGCCTGCAAAGATCTGTCGCAGCACGTACCGAGGGAGGCGCTCCCCGTATGACGAATGACATTAACCGCCTGCGCGCGTTTGCGCAGTGCTTGGCGTGGCGCGCCCCATGAAAGCATTTACACATCTACAGGACGTCCCGCCTGTCGTTCGGCACAATGAGCATGGCGGTCTAAACCAGATTCTTTTCCGCCGCCTTTGCTGTGCAGCGGATTTCGAGGCGCCTATTGATTTTGTCGATCTGACGCTGATCCCGCCCGGCAGTACGATCGGGTGGCATGGTCATCAGGGCAATGAGGAGGCGTATTTCATAGCGTCGGGTTCTCCGATGGTTCGGGTTGAGAATGACACCCGAAGGCTCAAGCGCGGAGATATCGCCGTAGTGCGCTCGGGACAATCGCACGAACTCATCAACGATACCGAAGCACCGGTGGAGATTTTAGTCGTGCAAGTGCGTGTTGCGCCGGGGTCAGCAGCCTAGATGGTTCCGCGACACCACGTTGCAGTTGTCGATGCCCGTGCGGGACAGCGCAGACTCGCGTTCTTCGACCATGCCGGGCGGCCATCAACCACACGCGTGGCGGACGTACCTGAGATTAAGCCGCTCGAGTGTGACGCGCTGCGACGGGTGGCGCGCGAATTGATTGCGAATCACGCAGCTGCCATTGATGCGTTCATTTTTGTTACCTCGACCGAGGCGCGCGGCCGTCACGCCGTGGAGTGCATCGAAACCCTGCCGTTTCCAATCTATGTGGTTCCGGACATCGTCGCGGCGGCCGAAGTCGTCCCGGGTAGTTCGCTTAAATTCCAGGCGCTCGATTTCTGTACGCGCACGTGGTGGCTGGTCGAAAAGGAAAATGACCGGCTGCTGGCCACGGCTGCGACGCCACTGCCTGCGGATAGCAGTCGCTTTGAGACAACCAGCGCATGTCTAGCCGCCTTCGGGTTTGACGCGATTACGATGCTAGAAGGCAGCGATAAGTTCGGCGCCGAGACTTGCCCGTCGACAGCACTCAAGCTCTCCAGCGATGCGCTTCTAGGCGGGGCCATCCGTGCGGTGGCGCGGCGGCGCGCAAGCGACGGTTGCCACGTGGCGCGTGATTACGATGGTCGCCACACGCTGACTCTGACTGCCACGCGAGTAATCTCCTATAAGGTTGTGCACGTTGAGCGCCCGGTTTTTTCCCTCGCTGAGCCTGCGTTGGCAGACCTGACCGCCGGGCGTCCGGTAATGCTGGTCGTCGACCGACGCGTCAACGAGCTCTACGGCTCGGAACTTGATCGATACGCGAGAGCCTTCCTGGATTGTCGCACTAAACTCGTATTGGAGGCGCATGACAAGCATAAGACCGGGCTGCAGGTTGCACGGCTGTGCCGGACCGCTTCCGCCTTGGGTATGCCGCGCAATGGGATGTTGGTTGCAATAGGCGGTGGCGTGACCCTGGATTTGTCGGGGCTCGCCGCAGCGCTATATTGCAAGGGCATCGGATACTTGCGTATTCCCACGACATTGATCGGCCTGATCGACGCGGGCCTCGGCGTAAAGCAAGCTGTCAATTTCTCCAATAGGAAGAATCTCGTCGGAGCCTTTTACGCGCCGACCGCCGTAATCAATGACCGATTGTTCCTGCAAACCCTGCCAGCGCTACAGATTGCATGCGGGTTTGCGGAGATAATCAAGATTGCGCTGATTCGTGATGCTTCGCTGTTTGCTCGACTGACGCAGCACGCAGCCGAGCTATTCGCTTCGAACTGTTCCGCGCCGCAGAGCGTCGCGACGCACGTGTTGGCGCGCGCTTGCCTGCTCATGATGCAGGAGCTGCAGCCAAATCTTTTCGAGACCGATACACGAAGAATAGTTGACTTCGGGCATTCGTTCAGCCCAACAATCGAGGTCCAAAGCGGCCACCAGATTGCGCACGGACAGGCCGTGGCGCTCGATATGCAACTGTCGACGGCGATTGCAGTGCGGCGTGGGATCTGCTCCAGCAATGTTCTAGAGGCATTGCATTCGTTACTGAAGCTATTTAGGTTGCCCTCGGGACCACCGCCGGCCTCGACTGACCAATTGCTTGGCGCGCTGCAATGTGTGCAGCAGCGGCGCGGCGGCTGCCTGAATCTCGTGGTGCCCACTGCGATCGGCTGTGGCACCTTTCTACAAAACGTTTCGCGACGCGAAATCGAGGACAGTGTCAATCTGATCCGGTGCCTATCAAAGCGCGCGACCGAGCCTTATGCCAATTCTGTCGTTTGACTTGGGTGGGACACACCTTAGGTGCGGCGTCGCAAATGGCGACGAGATCAGCAATATCTCCGTGCAGAAAGTCGCGAATTTCATCAGCGGCCTAGGACCTGAGGAAGTTGCGGTGGCGGTCGTCGAGGGCATCGGGGCGTATGCGGCAGCCCACGGAAAAATCGTGGCGCGCGATGATCCCATTGCCGTGGCAGTTCCGGGCCCGGTGCGCTCGGGCAATACGGTCCTGTCGGCGCCGACCTTGTACGGTCCCGCATGCACTGACCTCCCCGATCTTGCTTCTCTCCTCAGACGCCGCACCGGGCGATCGGTATACATGCTCAATGATGTCTCCGCGACGGCGTGGGCGCTTAGCCGGCGAACCACCGCTTCGCGGTTTATGGTGGTGACGGTGAGTAGCGGCATTGGCAGTAAGGTGTTTGATCGCGACAATCGCCACGGGGTCCTCGATAGCTCGTTCGCCGGTGAGATCGGACATTACGTGGTCGATGATGATCCCGACGCCCCGCTCTGCGACTGCGGCGGGCGTGGACACCTGGGTGCGATAGCTTCCGGAAGGGGCGTCGAGCGGCTGTTGCGTCGGCAACTCGGAAATGCCGAGCTTGATAACCATCTCGACATCGTTCCGGCCATCCAGCGTCGAGAAAGCTGGGCTTTATCTGCATTGAGAGCCTCCATTGCTCCGCTTGCGCGCACGCTGCTCGCTGTGACGATGGCGGTTGGCTTGGATAGAGTTTTTATAGTTGGCGGCTTTGCACAAAACATCGGCGCGCACTACGCGGAGATCCTGAATGAACTGTTGGTCGAGCAATCCCGCTACGCGCTCGCGGAGCGCAAACTTGCTTCACTGGCGCAGGTTGTGAGCCTCGACCAAGAGTTGGGGCTGCTCGGGGCCGCTTACTACGCGAGCGCGACGGGCGGGAGCAGGTAGGTGAAAAAGGTAGCTATCCTGGGGGCGACGAGCCAGAGCACGCCCGCCCTGTTTCGCGCTTTGCGACGCTCAAGCGCAGTAGCGCATTTGAGATTCGCGCTTACGGCACGATCCAGCGTGCGGCTCGACGCAATCGTTAGAGCCATCGAGATCGTAGGGGAGGGCGCCTTTGCCCTGACGCGCCACGACTTTGCCGAGGCTTCTCTGGAGAGTGCCGTTGCGGAAGCCGCGGCGATCGTGATTCAGATCCGTTACGGCGGTCTTAAGGGGCGTGAGTTTGACGAAGCCTTTCCATTGCAGTTCGGGGTCTGTGGCGATGAAGGCCTGGGTCCCGGCGGCTTCTCCTCTGCGTGGCGATCGTGGCCGCAGGTTGACAAACTGTTGGCCTTGATTCGGCGGATCAGTCCGCACGCGGAAGTGGTGCTGCTGACTTCGCCCTGCAGCCTTCTCACCCGCTTGGCCCATCTGCGCTGGCCCGACTTGCGCGTCCGGGCGCTGTGCGAGCTGCCTATGACGACGTTGCTCGCCTCGGGATTGCCGCGCTCGCAGTATGACTACATCGGAATCAATCATCTGGGATGGCTGTATGGGATGTCGGGCCGCAATCCGATTGCGCTCAAGTACTGGCGCCTACACGAAGAGGCGCAAGCGGTTCAGTCCGAGCAAAAGCTGCGCGCCGAGACGCGCGCTGCCGAGTTGCAACGCCTCAGTGATGCGGCGATCAACGTTTATGCAACTGGCACAAGAACGCAGATCGAGACCTGCCTCGATGCGCGTCCGGCGCCTTGGTACTCCCATGCACTAGGGCCGCTTCTGGAATCCCTTGTCACTGGGAGCTCCTCCACGCACTTCTTCCTTTCTGATGCCAATCTCGGCAGGCATGCGCAGTTCAGGCACGACGACGTGCTCGAAATCCCGCATCACTGGGCGCACCGGCAATTGGTACGCAAGCCAGTCTGCGTTCCGGTCCCAGAAAACCTATTGACGATCCTCAAGCCCTTCGTGGAGTACGAGCGGGCGGCGGCGCAGATTATCCTGGCACGCACCCCGGCCAGGGTGAGGCATGCGCTGTCCCGCCACCCCTGGGTGGCAGGCGGTCAGGCACAGGCGGCGGGACTGGCAGGGCGCATGCTTGCCGCTAGCATTCCCGCATGACATAGAGGTCGCGCCAAGGCGCACGTTCAACCGCCGCTCAATGAAAATCCGTGGGCAGGCTCGGGTTCAGAGAATAATCGAACATGCGGTCGATTTGCGCGGCCGTGGTCCTTTGCAGCGATAGTGTCGGAAGCTCGCCTCTTGGAAAAAAGTTTACCGCGCTCGTTTCTGGACTCGGACGCGCGGCGCCGCCCGTGAGCTCACACAAGAAAAACATCTTATAAATGGAATCAAACTGGCAGGGTGGGTGGGCACTCTTACGATAGTCATGCACCGCCGCAAGCTTGAGGACGCGCGCCTCGAATCCTGACTCCTCGAGGATTTCCCTGACCACGCACTCTGCTGCGGATTGGTTGACGTCGGCCCAGCCGCCCGGCAATGTCCAATTACCATCGCTCACCTCGCGCACCATGAGAATGCGGCCGTCGACAAACGCGGCGCCGCGCACGTCCACCTTGGGTGTCGGATAGCCAGTGTCGCCCCGGCAAAGCTCGAGGAGGACGTCGAGACTTGAAGTTGAGCCGTGCGCCATCAGCGATGCCGAGAGTTCGCGAATGCGCTCATACAAGTCCCGATCGTATCGATTCTTGCTGAAGGTGAGGCCAGTTTGCGCAATGGCGCGCAATTCCCGTGCGATTGAAAGCCACATTGGTTCGGTCATTATGAAGCCCACCTGAAGGGCGGCGGATGGCAACGCGGCATGCCGGGTCGCTCTGCAGTTTCCCGCACGTTGCAGGATATGATATCGAGGGTCATAGTAACTTGGTCGTCAAGCGTTCGGATTGCGCAACGAGTTGGAAGCCCGGGAAACGCGCCAGGGTTGAGCGCGCCGCACGGCTCATCAATGAATCCAAGTGCAACATTTCCTGCATTTAAAGGAAATTGCAACCCAACCTTCAAGAGGTGAGAGACATGACTATGAAACTGGCGATCAGCACAGCGGCCGTATTTTTTCTCGCCGGAGCCATGACTCCTATTTACGCGCAGAGCGAGCAGCACGAACACGAAGCTGCGCCGTCCGCGGGACAGGAACATCAGGAGCAGGCTAGGGGGCCTGCGACGCGATCGCAACAAGCCTACGGTGGCTCCTATCATGGGGGCGTCCGGGCCGATGACACCACACATGGTGGCGTCCACCATAGCGGCGTTCCGCAACACGCGGATCAGGTGCGCAGCGGGTTCACGCAATCGCGCGCAAAATCGTGGAGCAGCGAACACCGCAGCTGGACGCAGCGTGGCGGCTATAACGGCTACCGAATCCCTGACAACCGCTTCCGTATGTACTTCGGGCGTGAACACTCTTTCCGTATCGGCAGGCTACCGCTGGTCTTCGTCGGCGGCTACCCGCGCTTTCAGTACGACGGCTATTGGGTGACGTGCATGGACCCATGGCCGGAATCCTGGCCTGCGACGTGGTACGAAACCGATGACGTATATCTCGATTACAACGGCGATGGGTATTACCTGTATGACCGCAATTACCCCGGCGTCGGGATCGCAGCCACCGTCTCGTTCTAGCAGGCTGGCTGTGGCAATACGTAGGCCTCGTGTTTGCGGCAAGCCTGGGCGAGACAACAAGTAGATGCTCGAGCAACACGGCCACGTAACCTACAGGGCGCCGCGCGTCGGCATATGGGATGGATTGACCGGGTGGGCCGGAAGCTGGCGGCAATATTGAGCGCGCGGCGCCCGCTAGAACTGGCCGCATGCGGCGGTGAAGACTTGCGCTGTATGTTCGAAGCCAAAATTCAGGGATTTAAAAATTATTTGACCGTCATGGCTGCTTGAGTACGCGCCAATACAGTAATGGTCGGCTCGTTGACCGCAGCCGAGCGAGAGATCGCCAAATTCGGCAGCACATTCTTTTGGGGCTGTTGCTTGTTGCTGCCCACGGATCCGGTGCCGTTGAGCCATCCAGCAAGGTACACGCTGACTCGCTGAGCGAAGTCGTGGTTACGGCGAGCCGCGTCCCTCAGGCTGTCGAGCAGCTGCCTGATGACATCTCGGTGGTCTCCGGGGAGGAGCTGCGCGCTCGCGATGCATGGGATATGGCCTCTGCCCTGAGCCTGGTGCCCGGTGTGGAGGCGCCGGCGGGCGGCGACGCTGGACCGTCGAGCGCAGTGCCGTCATTCTGGGGATTGCATGAATTCGACGCGTTCCTGCTCGTCGTGGACAACGTCCCGTGGGGAGGCGCCTTCAATCCGGCGATAACAACACTGGACTTAACCAATGTTGAGCGCATCGAGGTCCTTAAGGGCGCCGCGCCCGTGATGTACGGTGCAACATCATTTGTCGGCGTCGTGCACGTTCTCCACTACCCTGCAGGTGAAGCGGCTGATGAGGCCGATATCGCGATGGGCAACTATGGCTCAGCACGCGGGTCGGCGGCGTTCGCGCTGCCTCAATGGGGCGACTATCGTCAATCGTTCGCCGCCTCCGGGACAAGCCTTGGATTTGCCGACAGACGCGAGAATGTTTCCGATGGGCGCCTGCTGTATCGCGGCGCGCTCGATCTGGCTACAGGTCAGTTGCGCGTCGATGCGAACCTCGACACTGTTCGCGACGTACCGCCGAGCCCGGTCATCCGTGAGGGCACCGCGCTCAACACCTTGGCGCCGCTGAATGCCAATTTCAATCCGGCAAACGCGGCGCTCAACGAGAGCAAATACCAGCTCGCCATTGACTATTCCCGGCCCACACCCTGGGGTGTCTGGGACACGCTCGTCGCGGTGTCGCGCTCACACGTTCAGGATATTCGCGCCTTTTTGCATCCAGATCTGAGCGGTACCGCCGACACGCAGGATCAGAATCGCCAACTCGACGATGATTATTTCGACACGCACCTGGCAGGTCACCTGTTCGGCGACACTGTGCTCACCGTCGGGGCGGATCTGCTGTATGGCTATGGGCGCCAGCCCACGCTGAACGGCAACAGCGCCTATGCGGTGCCGCTAGAGGGCTCACAACTGCCGCCGCCGACGACGCAGTTACCGGTTAACGAATTCGGCTTCGTTTCGGACCGACGGCTGTTTGCCGGCGAGTATGCGCAACTTGACTGGAAAGCGGGTACGCGCTGGGATGTGAGCACAGGAGTTCGTCTTAACGAGACCGACGAGAGTAAATTCTCGAGCGATTTCACGCTACCGCCATTCACGCCAACGGTGCAATTCACCGAACAAAGCGCGAGCAGGCGAGAGATTCGCCCGACCGAAACGATCGGTGCCAGCTACCGGTTCTGGGCAGATGGCAAGGACGAGGCGGTGCTGTACGCGGATTATCGCGACGCTTTCAAGCCCGCGGCGCTCGATTTCGGTCCGGATTACCAGCCGGCCGTGCTGCGTCCGGAGAGCGCAAAGAGCTACGAAGCCGGACTCAAAGGCGCGGTGATGGACGGCCGCCTGACCTACCAGGCGGAACTCTTCAAGTTGGACTTCAAGAATCTGGTGGTCGCGACCGAGTCCGGCTTTCTCACCAATGCGGCCGGGGAGCAATTGCGAGGCGCGGAGCTCGTGGCACGCTATTGGGTGACTGACGATCTCGCGGTTGCCGCAGATTATTCGTACCATGACGCGCACTTCACGCGGTACTTGTTCTTCGATATCGAATCCAATGCTTATGTCGACGTCGCAGGACGCGAACTGCCGCTTTCACCGCATCATCTCGCATCGGTCGGGCTGCTCTACGAACCGCGGGAAGGCTTTAATGCGACGCTGGTCACGAGCTACGTCGGCCGACGCTATTTGGATGAAGGCAATACCGCGCCAGTTGGGGGCTACATGAAGCTCGATGCGACGCTTGGCTATCGCCTGCGGCACTACCTGCTGTCGCTTGAAGGCACTAATTTGACTAACCAGCGCCCACCAGTCAGCGCAAGTGAATTCGGCAGCGAGTCGTTCTATCTATTAAATGCGCGCACATTATGGGTACGCTTCGGATATAACGCACACTAGATCCAGTTCGTACGACCCGTGTACTTAGGGGGAATACATGCAATTTCGTCTGCTCTTCGCACAGCGTGCGACGTTTTTTCGCTGTTGTGTCGCCATGGGAGCGCTTGCGATCGCGATAACGCTCGGCGTCGATGCCAGCGCCGCGGCGCCAGCGGTTCCGGCAGGCGATCAGGCCGCCACGGTTGCACTTAACCAGAGCCTCTTCGCAGCCCTGAAGTGGCGCGGCATCGGTCCCTATCGCGGCGGCCGCGCGCTCGCGGTCGCTGGCATCGCCGGGGATCCCACCACGTTTTATTTTGGCGCGGTGGCCGGAGGGGTCTGGAAGACGACCGATGCCGGCGCGAGCTGGCTGCCGTTGACTGATGGCACCGCCATCTCCTCGGTCGGCGCAATCGCCGTCGCGCCCTCCGACCGCAACGTCATTTATGTCGGCACCGGCGAAGCTGCGCCGCGCGGCGATATCACCTATGGCGACGGCATTTATAAGTCGGTCGATGGCGGCAAAACCTGGGGAAGTCTCGGTCTTAAGGACACCCGCCAGATCGGCGCGTTGGTCGTCGACCCGGAGAATCCGGACATCGTGCTGGTCGCCGCGTTTGGTCACGCCTTCGGCCCCAACACCGAACGCGGCGTGTTCCGCACGGTCGACGGGGGCAAGTCCTGGACGAAAGTCCTTTACAAGGATGAGCAAACTGGTGCGATCGATGTGAGTTTCGATCCACACAACTCCCGCATTGTCTATGCCGCACTCTGGCAGGCACGTCGACAGCCGTGGAATTTCTCGAGTGGCGGTGCGGGCAGCGGGCTATATCGTTCCACTGACGGCGGTGTGCATTGGACCCAACTGTCCGGCAACGGGTTGCCAGCGGGCACTCTGGGGCGCATTCACGTCTCGGTTTCCGGCGCCGATTCCAGTCGCATCTACGCGATGATCGAAGCGGCGCAAGGGGGTCTGTACCGGTCAGACGACGGCGGTGCGCATTGGCGGCGCGTTAGCGATGACGGGCGGCTCAGCCAGCGGGCCTGGTATTTCTCCACGATCCTCGCTGACCCCAAACGCGTCGACACGGTCTATGCAGAGAACACTGGCCTGTTCCGCTCCACGGACGGGGGCAAGACGTTCGACCTTCTGCCCGGGCGTCATGGCGATCATCACGGCCTCTGGATCGATCCGGCCAATCCGGAGCGGATCATCGAGGCCAGCGATGGGGGCGCCTCGATTTCGCTCGACAACGGCAAGACGTGGAGCACACAGAACAATCAGCCGACGGCACAGTTCTATCACGTGTCGGTCGACAACCGCTTTCCCTACTATGTCTATGGTGCTCAGCAGGACAATACGAGTGTCGCCATTGCCAGCATGGATGACAAAGGCGCCATCGTGGAGCGCGACTGGTACGAGGTGTTCGACGGGGAGGCCGGCTTCGTGATCGCCGATCCGCGCGATCCTTATATCGTCTATGGCACCAACGAAAACCTCATCGGGCGCTTCAACAAACACACGATGCAGTCGCAGGTGATCTCGGTATGGCCGATCGACGCCTCTGGCCACGCCGCCAAAGACCTCGAGCATCGCTTTAACTGGACCTCACCGCTAGCTATGTCGCCGTTCGATCCGGACACGCTGTATTACGGCATGGAGCGCCTCTATCGAACGACCAATGACGGCAGCAGCTGGAGCGCCGTCAGCCCCGATCTCACTCGCAACGATAAATCCAAGCAGCAGGCTTCCGGTGGCCCCATCACCAAGGACATCACCAGCGTCGAATATTACGACACGATCTTCGCTATCGCAGAGTCGCCGCTCAGCAAAGGAATGATTTGGGTCGGAACCGATGACGGGCTCATTCAACTCACACGCGATGGCGGCAGCAGTTGGGCGAATGTCAGTCCGCGCGAAGTGCTCCCCTGGAGTACGATCAGCCTGATCGAGCCATCGCGTTATGACGCGAACACCGCCTATGTCGCGGTGGATAGGCACCGACTCGACGACCTCAAGCCTTACATCTTCATGACGCGCGATGGCGGCAAATCCTGGCAGCGCATGGGCGCTGGCCTGCCGGATGGGTCGTTCGTTCACGCGATTCGCGAAGACTCTTCGCAGCGTGGCCTACTTTATGCCGCCACCGAGACCGGCGTATTTGTGTCCTTCGATGACGGGCAACATTGGCAAAGCCTGCAGCTCAATCTGCCGCGCTCTCCGGTTCACGATCTGGTAGTCAAGGGCAACGACCTCGTGGTCGCTACCCATGGCCGCTCATTCTGGATCCTCGACGACGTCACCCCATTGCGGCAGGTCGCGGCTGCCGCGGCAGCGTCAACTGCATACCTCTATAAGCCCGAAACCGGTTATCGGCTCTACTATCCCGACGAGGTTGACACGCATCCGCCTGTCGGCCAGAACCCGCCGGCCGGCATTCTCATCGATTACTATCTGCCTTCGCTGCCCACCGCCGCGATCAACGTCGACATTCTCGATGCTCAAGGCGGCGTGGTGCGCCACCTCAGCAGCGTGCAGGCGACGAAGAGCGAGCAGCCGCCGGAATGGCCGAATCAGGTGCATCCCCAGGATACGCTGCCGGCGCTGCAGGGCATGAACCGCTTTGTCTGGAACCTGCGCTATGACGATCCGGTGCAGATTCCGGGCGCCTTCTACGCCGGATTGCCACCACGCGGGCCGATTGCGCTGCCCGGCACCTACACCGTCAGGCTCACTTACGCCGGAGCGACTCAGAGCGTGCCCTTGGTGGTCGCGCCCGATCCGCGCGACAAGCAATCGCTCACGGGCTTGCAGCAGAAGTTTGCGCTGTCGATGGAGGTCTATCACGACCAGGATGCGCTGCATCGTGCCGTGAATGATATTCGCGACGTCGAAGGCGAGGTCACGGCGGCGCTAAAAAAGGGAGGTGGAACGCGCGATGGCGCGGCGCTCACAGCCGAGGCGAATGCGCTGCTCAAAGAGGCTGCGAAAATCGAAGCGGTGCTGATGCAGGTCAACATCAAGGGGTCGGAAGCCAACCTGAATTTCCCCGGTATGTTGAACGAACAGATCTACTCCTTTAGCGGACTGCTCGACGACGCCGATACGGCCCCCAATGCGCAGGAGATTGACACCTATGCCGGTCTGCACGCCGGTCTCGGTGCGCAGCTTGCCGCCTGGGATGCCCTGAAAAAAAACCGGGTCGTGGCTTTCTGCGCGCACGCACAAGCGAAGGGCGCGCGCGACACGCCGAGCAGCGCTTGTCCGTAACAATGAGTCGCAATCGTTCCGGGGACTGTTAGAAGTGGCGCGCACACCCGAGTTCAATTCTCTCCTGGCGCGATGCCAATTTTTGAACTGGCACCGTTGCCCAAGGCGCCGCGCCAAGTGAGTGTGATTCAGCTCGTTGTCATGCCCAACTCGCGCATGACCTCTGTAGCCCGATCCTTGGCCGCCTGCCCTTTGGCGACGCCGCCTGCGTAGTCTTCATTGGTAACCGCGCCGGTGGCTTCGGCCCAAGTTGAGTTGAGCGACTCGAGACTCGCCTTGGCGGCCGCGGATGATGCCTTGGTGACTCCCTTCGGCAGCCGTCGCGACTTGGATAACTCGTCAACGCGCGCCTGAATCGCAGCGATCATCTTCGGTACACTGATGCTAAGGGCGCGCCATTGCTGTTTCGTTTGCGCAACCTTGGTGTCCGCGGCCTCCTGATTGCTTACGGCCGCTTGCTGTAGATTGGCGAGAGTGGTGCTTACCGCCGGTGCATCCGCGAGCACCTTCTTGTAGTCACCCTGGGCGAGATTGTTCTTGAGCGTGGCAACCTCTGCTTCGGCGGAGCGCAGTGCATCGGGCGCATACTTGGCGGCAGAATCGTGTACGTTCCCGAGCGTCGCCTCGATGTTCGCGACTGCTTGTTCGGCCGGTTCTTTCTGACTTGCGCACCCGAAGACAATCAGGGCAGCCATGCTCGCTGCAAACCATTTGGATTTAAACATGACGCGAACTCCTCAAGGCCCTGTTGCGGAAACCAGGTTGCTGCGTTGGGCCGGGCGCATCGCCGCATCGCGCAGCTGCTCGTAATTGCTCAAGGCTAAGCCCGCTGCGCGCCCACGTCACGCGTCAGGCCCTCTGCCGCAAAGCAGCAGCAGCCCGGGGATCGAATCCGACACCGCCGCCGCCCGCAGAGGCAATGCGGCTCCCAAGAATAGTGAGTGTGCGCCCTACGCAGACACCGATGGAATTTACTTACTTGCCTGTCCCATCGCAGGTGTTCGGACTGGCTCTCCTGGGAACAGGCGAATGCGCCTGTGCCACACGTCGTATGCGCTCCATCCCGCGGCTTCGAGCGGGACAGATTCCCGAGCGGAATCCGACGCTTGCACGTTTTGCCGTGGCCCATTGGATGCTTCGAGGTGTGGCACCGCTCCATAGTACGCGTTATCGGCTATCTGACAGTGCGGTGCCGTACAGAACGCCCGCACCGGCTGCCACCGGCAAGCGTCACTCTAGCTGTACATCGCTCGAATGCGTTCTAATATTTCCATGAGATTTCGGCAGCACCGTCCCGTACGGCATGCGCAACGAACCCTGCAGTTCCTGCGGCGGACCTTGCACTGATGTCCGATGACGACCCGGCGCGGGGCTACAGCTCGCCCGCTTGTTTCATGCACGAATTTGACGAGCCCTCTGCCAGCTGGACAGAAATTAAGGCATGGCGCAAAGCGCGGCGCGCGGAGCGTCTGCTTGTGCGGCTCGGCAGGGATCCGAGCGCGCGTGCGCACCTGGAGGAACACCTTGGCGAGCACCTCGCCGAGCGGCTGACGCTCTCCGCGCACAACGTGCTCGGATTCTATTGGCCCGTGCGTGGGGAATTTGATCTGCGTGCAGTCGCGGTGCGCCACGTCGCGGCGGGGGGCCAGGCGGCGCTGCCGGTGATCGTCAAGCGAGCATCGCCGGTCGAGTTCTGGCGCTGGACGCCGGATGCGCCGATGCAGCCGGGTGCATGGAACATCCCCGTTCCGCGCAAGCGCCAGTGCATAGCACCCGATATCCTGATTGTGCCGATGCTGGGGTACGACCGAGCGGGCTACCGCTTGGGCTATGGCGGGGGTTATTACGACCGCACACTGGCTGTGCTCACGCCGCAGCCTTGGACGATCGGCGTGGCTTGCGCGGACGCCGAACTTGTGACCATTTACCCCCAGCAGCACGACATACCCATGGATGTGATTGTGACCGACCGGTTCTCGTTCGCCTCGCCCGGCCGGCGTCCGGAACACGCGCCGCCGACGTGACATCCAATGTCATGCCGCATCGTGCGGCATGACGGCCTGCGCGCTCCCGCAGCGGCACGCGCAGCGTCCGCGAAGCGGCGGGGAGGTGCAGTCATTGCTCTGTTGCGACTTTCCTGTTCTGCTCCGCGACCCTGTTTTTCACGATGCGCCGAATGAGATCATAGGGAATAGGCTCCCCCAGGGGAAATTGCAGATTGCCTTTTTCGCCCGCATAAGGGGCCGCATCGCGCATGAGTTTCGCATCACCGCGCACCGGTGGATACAAGCCAATATGCTTCTTGCAGGCGGCGAAGTACACCAAGATGCCGCGCTGCTTGAATGCCGGCATGCCATAGCTAATGGTTTCCTGCGCTTGCGGTGCCGTCTCGCCAATGGTCTTCCTGATCTTGTTGAGAATTGGCTGGCATTCGGGCGCCGCCGCCGTGATGTACTCATCGATATTCCGGGGTGTCGTTCGCTTGCTCATATGGCGCACTCCCATGGCCGATTAGTGCTATCAGCCGTTGTCAGTGGGCATCGATGTTCGTCGTCCGGCTAGAGCATTTTCTCAAGGCGGAACATAACTTGCTTCCATGCCATGTTGCATTCCGGTCGCAAGCATGGCTGCGCGCGCCTTTGCGTTCGGTAGGGCCATTCGCATGGTCATTGACGTACCGCTATCGTCACTCTCAAACCGCGTCTCAATACGGTTGTCCGGCGTCGGCTCGGGTAGGTGCAGGCGTTCTACATGCACAATCTTGCTAAACGGCATCAGCTCCAGGTACTCCCCCGTCAGATAAAAGGCGCTACCGTTCGCGTTTTGCCACTCATAGCGGATGCGCCCGCCTGGCTTCGGGTCGCCGATACAGCCAGGCATGGTCCAGCCAGCGGGGCCGAGCAGCCATTGCTGAATCAACACCGGTTCCGTGTGCGCGCGATAGAGCAACTCCGGCGATGCCGCAAATCGCCTCGTAACCACGACATATCTGTCGCCCTCGGTTTGCAGTACCAGTTTGCTCACGGCGACTCGCGCACTCAGGTCTTGCGCTGCAGGTCGGCAAGCACGCCGTCCAGCCGCGCGCTAGCGCTCGCTGCATCGCAGCCAGCCATTGCTCGACCGCGTTAATGCCTTTCTTCTCGAGCCGGCAGGGGCGCCTTGCGCCATCGACTCGTCGGACAATAAACCCGGCGCTCTCGAGTGAGCAAGCGGCCCGCGCACCTGGCAGCGCGCGCTCGAGCCGCTGTTAGCGCAGGTGCAGCCCCTGACCCGTAGGCAATCGCTGCGCGTTGCTTGCGGCGAGCGTTCCATTCATGATGTGCAAAAGCGCGCCGCCACGGCGCCGGGGGAGAGCTGCGAGCCTGCGAGCACGCGGGCGGCAGCCAACATGGTTTTCAACTCGCTCACGTTCGTCGTGTTCTTTGCGTGCGTGCTCGGCGTGCACTCGCTGCCGCTGCCGTGGACGACCAAGAAGATCAATCTCCTGGTCGCGAGTTACCTGTTCTACGCGGCGTGGAATCCACCGTTCGTCATCCTGCTGTGGATCTCGACGGTCGTCGACTGGTATGCCGCACAGGGGCTAGTGAAGGCGCGGCGCGCTTCGACGCGGCATGCGTGGATGCTGCTCTCCGTGATCGCCAACCTTGGCATGCTGGGCTACTTCAAGTACGGGCAGTTCCTGCTCGATAATTTCAGCGCGCTGATGGGGGTACTGGGTATCGCCTACCATCCTGCCCACTACGACATCGTGCTGCCCGTAGGCATCTCCTTTTATACATTCGCCACAATGTCGTACACGCTTGACGTATACCTGCGACGCGCGGCACCGGCGCAGAACCTGCTCGATTACGCGCTGTTCGTGACGTTTTTCCCGCACTTGGTCGCGGGTCCCATCATGCGCCCGACGGAGCTGGTGCCGCAGTTCGCAAAGCCGCGCCGTGCGAGCGCCGAGCAACTGCGATTCGGGCTCCTGCTGATGACGCTCGGGCTCTTTAACAAGGTCGTGCTCGCCGATAGCTTCCTCTCGGGTGCCGCCGAGCGCGTCTATGACGGCACCGTCATTCCGGGAACGTTAGATGCATGGGCGGGGACGCTTGCATTTAGCGCGCAGATCTTCTGCGACTTCGCGGGGTATTCGACGACCGCGATCGGCGCGGCGCTCTGCCTCGGGTTCGCCATGCCGGACAACTTCCGCTTCCCCTATGCGGCGGTGGGGTTCTCTGATTTCTGGCGACGCTGGCACATTACCTTGTCATCGTGGCTGCGCGACTATCTCTATATTCCTCTCGGCGGCAACCGCCACGGTGCACGCCGCACCTACCTCGCGCTCATGGGGACCATGTTGTTGGGCGGCTTGTGGCACGGTGCAAATTGGACGTTCGTGGCCTGGGGCGGTTTGCATGGACTGTACCTGGCGGTCGAGCGAGCCATGCGCGCTCGTTTCGCCAACTACCGCCCCGGGCCGCTCGTCTTCGTGCTGCTCGGCCTGCTCACATACACCCTGGTGAATGTCACCTGGGTGTTCTTTCGCGCTAAGACCTTCGGCAGGGCGTGGTTGGTGCTGCGCGGAATGTTTGGGCAAAATTCCGCGCCGCGGCCGATCCTGTCGACCTTTTATCTGATCTCGGTGGCTGCAATCGTGGGAGCTCTGGTGCTGACGCACTGGCTGATGCGCGCGCGCACGCTCGAAGCAGTCGTGGCGCGCGCGCCGGCGCTTGCGGTATGCACGGTTTGGGCATTGATGGCGTTTGCGATAATCATTGCCCAGGGGACTGGAAATGCCTTCATCTATTTCCAGTTCTGAGGACCAGGAGGCACACGTCGCACGCGCGGCGAAATTGCGCAGAGTCGTGCCGCCTCTTGGCGATCGCTACGCGCGCCACACGGCGGCCGACCGGCCGGGAGTAGCGCAGCCCGTTCCGGTACGCCCGGTGCCCGAGCAGCCGTGGGGCAGGATTCTGCTGGGCGTCGTGGCGCTCCTCAGCCTGCTCATCGCCGGCTGGGAATGGTATTGGCGCGCCTATGGCGTGAGGCCGAGCATTAGCAATAGCTTCGGCCTGTGGGCCATACAACGTCGGCGCATCGATGCGGGCGAGGGGAGTGCGACGGTGCTGGTTGGCGCGTCGCGCCTGTACTTCGACTTACAGCTCCCCGTGTGGGAGCGCCTCGATGGCCGACGACCGATCCAGCTGTCCTTTGAGGGCACCTCGCCGCTTACGACGGTGGAGGATTTGGCCGCGGATCCGAAGTTCACGGGCCGGCTCATCATCGGCGTGGCTCCCGAGGTATTCTTCAGCGGCTATGCATATCGCGCGCGCGCCGTGCGCTATGCCCATCAGGAATCACCCTCCCAGCGAATCGGCCAGTGGCTCTCGATGCGCTTGATCGAGCCGTTTTTTGCGTTTGACGACCCCGACTACGCACTGCATACGGTGCTCGGGCGCCAGTCGTGGCCGAAGCGCGCGGGCAAAATGTGGTTCATGGACGTACGCAAGCTGGCCGAGACCGAAGCCGACCGCAACAGTTACCTGTGGAGCAAGGTCGAGACTGATCCGCAGTATCGGGAGATGGCGCGCAACATCTGGCGGCAGGATTTCCAGCCCTCGGACGAGGATCCATCAGCGGAGGAAGCCCGCAAGACCGAGAAGGAACAGATCGACCGCATGGCCAAGGCGGTCGCGAAGCTGCGCGCACAGGGGGTGAGAGTGCTGTTCGTGCGTCCACCCAGCACGGGCGAGTATCTCGCGTATGAGAATCGTGAGTTCCCGCGTGCGCGCACCTGGGACGCGTTACTCGCCGCGAGCGGCGCCCCGGGGATCTACTTCGAAGATTACCCACAATTGCAGGGCTATTACCTGCCCGAGTGGTCGCACATGACTCGTGCTGAGGCAGAGCGCTTCACTGCAGCGCTGTACGGGATCATCGCGCACGACTTCTGGGGCCCGGGCGCCACCGGCGCCGTGCAACCGAGGAGTGCAGCGCGCTAGAGTTCGCGCTTAGGGTGGTCCCGCGTTTCCTGCGCTCACCCCCGTGGCACTCACCACGCAACCGGGGGAGCGTCGGGCGCGCTGGCAGGGTCTACCGGACTAAAGTGCTATGTTGAGGGCTGAGCACGACCGCGATTCGATCCGGGCAGCGGTGCGCAACTCTGCTTGCGCCATTGTTCCCAGATAGATCCGGTAACCAGGAAAATCCGGCTCGCATAGCGTGACGCCATAGCCGACCCGCCTGCTGGTGCGACCAGAAGTTTCGCCAAGCGGATCGGCTCGACGTCATCGGGAACCGATGGTTCGCGTTGTCGTGATGTCCCGCATGCACTCAACAGGCGGATGGAGCAGAGATGCGACGGCTAACGCGACAATCTTGGCACAGGAGACGCGGCTGAGTGGTTGCGCGGCCTGCGGTCCGTGAACTCACGGCGGCTGTTTCTCATGCGATCCAGGTCGCGAGCCGGCTGGCGCTGCGGTCAAGTGCGCTCAGCGCAATTTTGCTGCTGGGATTGGCGAGCAGCCCCGCTACGGTATACGCGCAGACCTTACCCTCTGGGACTCTGGCGCAGTCGGTAGTCGTGATCGGCACGACGCCGATCATGGGGTCGGACTTGGATCGCGACCAAGTTCCCGCTGCCACCCAGGTCTTGAGCGCGGGCGACATCAATCGCACCGGCATACCGGACTTCACCAGCGCCCTGCTGGCCAATGTGGCCTCCGCTACCATCAACGACAACGAGGGTAACGTGTTTCAGCCCGACATCTTGTTCCGTGGCTTCACCGCATCTCCAGTAGCCGGCACCCCCGAAGGGCTGGCTGTCTATGTCAATGGCGCCCGTTTCAACGATGCATTCGGGGACACGGTGAACTGGGACCTGATTCCGCCTTCGGCCATCGAAACGGTCAGCCTGGAAGGCTCAAATCCGATGTTCGGGCTGAACGCACTCGGGGGCTCGGTGAGCATTCGGCTGAAGAATGGATTCTCCAATCCGACCTCGAGCGTCACCACCTACGGCGGCTCCTACGGCCGCGAAGCCGGCATCCTGGAATACGGCGTCCAGGGCGGCTCGACAGCCGCCTACTTGGCCGCCGACGTCACTCATGACGATGGCTTTCGCCAGACCAGCACGTCAAATCTTCATCGACTCTATTCAGATCTTGGATGGCGCGGGCAGGGCGCCGAGCTGCATCTCGGCATCAGCGCCGCCCATGACACGCTCGGCAACCCCGGCGCGACGCCCATTCAGGCATTGGCCGCAAACATCTCCAATATCTTCACGGCGCCGAACGTGGTCGACAACACGTACTTGGGATTTAGTCTCAATGGGTCTTACAAGCTCACCGACACCATCTCATTGCAAGGCGTCGCCTATCTCCAGACGTTGAATCAGGTAGTGCCGAACGGCATTACCGAGGAGGTGGGTCCGTGCGACGGCGGGCTCCTGTTGTGCAACTCTGACGGCACCGTGGTGACCGGCTCAAACGGCGCACAGGTCACGAATTTCCTGCATGGCGCTACCTATTCGGGGCTGAGCGTGCAGCAGCTCGGTAGCCATGCTTATGGAACCTCGGCACAGCTCACCGATATCGCATCTCTTGGCAGCCACGCCAATCACCTTGTCGCCGGCTTCAGCTTCGATGGCTCCGACAGCATCTTTGCCGGTGAGCAGCAGATCGGCGGATTCAATCCCTACACGCGCGAGTACATCGGTCCCGGCGTCGTGCAAGACCAGCCGAGTGAAGGGGTGAATCCAGTGCGCGTGCGCAGCGACACACACTTCTACGGGCTCTTCGCGGCCGACGTAGTGACTCTAGCTCCTCACCTCGACCTCACCCTGGCGGGGCGCTTCAATGATGCGCAGATCGTGCTTGCGGACGAGCTTGGCGGTCCGGTGAATGGCGCGCACAGCTACAACCGCTTCAATCCCAATACGGGCCTTGCCTACAGCATTGTCCCGGGACTTCAGGCCTACGGCAGTTATTCGGAATCCAACCGTGCGCCGACTCCGGAGGAGCTCTCCTGCGCCAGCGCGGCGACCCCGTGCAGCCTGTTGAATTTCTTCGTGGGCGACCCGAATTTAAAGCAAGTCGTTGCGCACACGTTCGAGCTCGGCCTGCGCGGCCATTGGCAGGCAGCGAGCGGGCGCCAGATCAGCTGGAACGTCGACGCTTACCACACCCTCAATACCGACGACATCATTTATGAGACCGCTGCGTACAATCCCAATCTTGCCTTTTACACCAACGCCGGCAGGACATTGCGACAAGGCGCGGAGGCCAACCTGCACTTTGACACCCAACGGGTGCACATGGCTTTGGGCTACGCATATACCGACGCCACGTTCCGAACAGCGCTGCTGCTGAACACCAACAGTCCAGCGGCAAATGCTAACGGCGCGGAGCGCGTGTTGCCTGGCGACCAGATTCCGGGCGTTGCGCGGCAGCGCTTCAATTTTGTGTTGGACTGCAAGGTAACGGATCGTTGGAGCCTGGGTGGTTCGGCCATCACGCAAAGCGGTGCTTACCGCTTTGGCGACGAAGCCAATCTCACCCGTCCCTTGGGCGGCTATACCGTGGTGGACCTCGACACCGCCTTGCATGTCGCCAGCCACGTCACTGTATTCGCAGTGATCAACAATGTGCTCAACCGGCATTACGACACTTACGGCTCATTTGGGCCCATCGACGATGTGCCATGGCCCAACGTGCCCGGAGGCATTACTGACCCGCGCACCGCGGACCCCGGAACGCCGATGACAGCGTACGGCGGTGTGCGGGTCTCCTTCTGAAAAGTCGCGCCTCGCGCCGCGCCGCGTGCCACGCACTTGCCTGCGTCGTCAGGCCCGTTAGCCGAAACGCCTCATGGCAGCGGTGAGCCATCGGAGAAATGGCGCACCTGGTCCGCGGTGTTCTTGGGCCCGGTGGTGCGAAAAATGCGGTTGGGTGGCAGCCGGAAGAATCGGTAAATGCGCCGTGAGTAGAGCGCCAGCTGTACCTCCGGAACAAGCTCGATGCCGCTGCCCAGGATGCCGTTATTGATTTCGTAGACGAGACGAGCTTCACCGGTGAAGTGCGAGCCGAAATTCAGGTTATCGAGATCGTCAAAGTAGATGACGCAGCCATTCGGGATGTGGTCACGCAGGCGTTCGAAGACCACCCGCGCCGAGGAATAGTAGTCGCAATCGATCCAGATCAGCGCGGGCGGATGATGGTCGAGCGACGCCAAGAACGCCTTATTGATGGTTTGATCAAAGTAGCCGCGATGTATCTTGTAATTGTGATAATGCCTGGAGCAATACGCGGTGAGCTCCGCATAGCGACCTTTGAACTGTCCGGGAGCCCAGTCATCGCCACTGGTCCACTCCTTGTCTTTCTCATCGACCGCCCTCGGCATGCCTTCAAAGCTGTCAAACGTGTGGACGATCACGCGATCAGTAAGCTTCATGTAGCGAGTGGCGTAGAGGAGCTTGAGAAACGAATAACCGTCGGAGGTTCCGAATTCGAGTATTGAAAACGGCTCGGCGCAGTGCTGGGAAAACTCCCGAAGCACGCCGTAGACGTGGTCATAGCGATAGAAAGACAGCAGCGCCTGGCGCACCAGGCGTCGCGGCGCATCGATGCAGTTGAGGTAAAAGGCGGTCTTGAGGTACTCACCGGGCAAAATCGCGGAAAAGAACCGCAGGACACGGATTAAAGGTGACTTGTCGGGAAGATATCGAGCTTCTACATCCTGCATGGCGCGCTCCTTCGGGAGGCCGATAAACTGCAGTGGCACCGATTGAGTAGCAATCGAGCGGCCCGCGGACCCCGCGCGCCATCATTTGCAGAATCTTAGGAGCAACTCCAAGCTAGAACGACAACTGATCAGACACGGGTCTGACATTTCATAGCGCGCGTGTGTCGAAGCTACGAACACATTGCTCGGCACAGGCTTCAGCCCGAACCAAGGAACGCCTAAGATGAAATTGATGCTAACGGTCGCCCGCCTCTGTGCCGGGATGCTGGCGCTCGCTGCTGCAGGCGCCGGCGCGACTGCGCCTGAGCGCGATGCGTCCCTGTATCGCGCGGTACAAGAAAATCGTCCGGACGCGCTCGCGCTGCTGCAACAGATTGTCAACATCGATTCGGGCACGGGTGATGTCGAGGGCGGTTCGAGGGTGGCTGCCGTGCTTGCGCAGCGCCTCAGCGCAATCGGCGCCGCTGTGCACACCGAGCCAGCCGAGGTCCCGGGATTACCGGACAATCTCGTCGCAGTCTTGCAGGGCACCGGTAAGGGACGAATTCTGATTATCGGGCATATCGATACGGTATTTGCTTCCGGGACCGTAGCAGGCCGTCCCTTCAGCATCGAAGGCCACCAGGCGCACGGTCCGGGGGTGGGCGATGAGAAGGGCGGTGTGATGATTGCGGTCAGTGCGCTCAAGATCCTGCACGACCTGCACTTCAGGAACTACGCGCTCATCACGCTGCTGCTTGACGACAGCGAGGAGCGAGGCTCACCGGGTTCCAGAGCGCTCATCGAGTTGCTGGTCAAGCAGCATGACGTCGTATCGATGTCGCGGGGCGCGCCGCGCACGCAGGTATGTACCCGCAAAACGGCCGCAATGCGGCAGTTGAACTGGTCCATCAGCTGCTCGCTCTGGAAAGTGCCTTCCCGCATTCGGGCGACGGTACGACGGTCAACCTGACTCTTTTGAAAGCCGGCGAGCGCAACAACGTCATTCCTGATGCGGCCTCGGCAACATTCAGCGTGCGCTTTCGCAAGCCTGAGGACTTCGACGCGGAATTCGCCAAATTCAAGGCGGCCACCGCCGTGACCTCGGTCCCGGACACCAAGGTATCCGTGGAGCACACCACGGCGTTCCCACCGCTCATTGAGAATGCGCAGATCGACGCCCTCGCAAAGCGCGCCCAGTCGATCTACGCCGAGCTTGGCAAGCGCATCGGCCTTTCGGGCAACGGCGGCGCCTCGGAGTCGGCGCTTGCGATGGCCGAGGGCACGCCCGCTCTCGATGGTCTCGGTCTGGTTGGCAGCGACTTTCACACCGATCACGAGTGGGTCGATCTCGACAGCGTCACCCCGCGGCTTTATCTGTTTACCCGGCTCCTCATGGAGACGGGCGCATCGCCACCCCGCAAAGACACCGCCCGTTAACCCCAGCCGCGTACCAGCAGCACGGGCCGGGGAGTACCTATTGATATTTGACTGAGCAGCCGTACGGACGTGTGACGGAATCCTGCACCGGCTTGCCCGCCATCACGGCCGCCAGTGCGAGCCGCACGTAGTTCTTGGCGCCCGGGACATCAGCCAGGTCGGTGGTCGGCTTGTCATCGATGCCGCCCATGTAGACGAGCGTTCCACGCTTGTCGATGATGAACATATGAGGGGTGGTACGTGCGCCGTAGGCGTGGCCAATGTCTCCACTCGGATCCAGAATCACGGCCGTGGGCGCAGCGCCGCGGCTTCGTGTCAGCTCGTTGGCCTCGGCGGCCGTGACGTTGCCCTGCTCACCGGGCGCGCTCGAGAGGACGGTCAACCAGACGACACCCTCGGCGGTGGCCTCTTTCTGCAGCGACTGCATGTTGCCCGAGCGGTAGTGCTTGCCTACGAAGGGGCATTGGTTATTGGACCACTCCAACACGACGATGTGACCGCGCAGATCCTTGAGCGCAACGCTCTTGCCATTGCTGTCCGCCCCAACGAAGTCGGGTGCCGCGGCGCCAATGCGTGCGCTGCTCTCGGCCGCTGCGGCACTGAGGGACGTGGCAACGATCCAGGCGGCCGCCACAAATGTCGCGCAAGCCGAAATGCGTTCCGCGTTGGTCGACCTTGCAGTGTGAGTCATCGCAGCATCTCCCGGGCAAAGTAGGTAGACCCTAGCTCTGTGTGTGCGTGTCAGCAGTAGCACGCGGGCGCACTTGCAGTAAGAAGCCGCGCTGCCGGCGCGTGCCGTGCCCTTCGATCACGACCAGCAAGCCATCGAGTCGCGTGAGTGGCTGGGCACGAAGGTCGCCGCGCGCGAGGGTAAGGATCAGGTCTGCGCCCGAGCGTGCCGCGCGCTGCGTCGCGGCATTGTCGATCTCACCCCAGTTGAGGGGCAGGAACTCGACTTCGGCGTCTGCAGGCACATCATGGGCAAGGCCGCGCACGCGTAATTCGACAGTCGCTGTGTCGACCCGAAGCGACGCCGGCCACGGCGAGGGCTGCGGTAGGTGCGCGCTGCCTGTCACAAAAATTGCCGGGACCGCGCTGGTCCGCGGCGCTGCGGAGGCGGGCTCCTGGCCGAGTGTCATCTCGGCGGTGCCGTGCTCGGGGATGCAGATGTCCCGGCAGGCCAGCCACTGCACGTCGACAGAGAACTTTGCGGGTGCAGCGGGCACAGTGGCCGGCGCGTGCATCGTTTGCAGTAGCACGGCCTCGCCTTCATAGCCGTAACTGACGATCGATCCCGCCCGAAACACCTGCGGCACGGGCCACTGCACCTCATCCACGCGGTACCCCGGGGGCAGCGTCCAGCGCAGCCTTGTCGCCTGACCCGCATCGCCCGGGTTGATCCAGTACGTATGCCATCCGGGCTGAATGCGTTCAATCAGAGCGACGCGAAACGTCTGGCCGGCCCGGAGGACCGGTGCTTCGGCAAGTGCCTCGATCGCAACGTGCGCGGGTTCGTCGGCGGGCGCGGCTCGGCTTCGCACGCTAAGTGCGCCGGTGAGCATAATCGCGGCAGCGAACATCCAAGGTTTGATGCGGAGATTCACCATCGGGCCTGTTTTCACGGCGCCGTCGGGTGTTTGCGGCATGAGATCTACGACCGCGCCCGCGGCGGGCAAGTTCCGATTCGAGCGGATCACGCCCTAAATAAGAGAAATTCTAGCTCATCCGGGGCGGCCGATGAGGCGGCGCTGCCGCCTACGGGGTAGCATTTCACGATGAACCCGATGGCGCCATGATGGACATCGACGCAATACCGGCTCGGAGACTCGACCGCGAAACGCTACAGCGGCTGTCGCGCCGCTCAGACGTGCGCGGACTTGCGCAGCTCGCCGCGCACTTGCTGTTGCTCGGCGCAACGGGCGCCATCATCTGGGCAAGCCGCGGTACGCTCTGGGTTGCGCCCGCCATCGTTTTGCACGGAGCGCTGCTCGCCTTTCTCTTCTGTCCCCTGCACGAGGCTATTCACCGCACGGCCTTTGCGACACGGCGTATCAGTGATACGGTCGCTTGGATTTGCGGTGTACTGCTGGTCCTGCCGCCGGATTTCTTTCGCCTGTTTCATTTCGCGCATCACCGCCATACGCAAGACCCGGCGCTTGATCCGGAGCTGGCGCACGCGCGCCCCGCCGCGCTCGGTGCCTACCTGTGGCATGTGTCGGGATTGCCCTATTGGTACGATCGCTGGTCGGTCACCGTGCGCATGGCGCTGACCGGCCGTGTCACCGAGCCATTTGTCCCTTTCGGCAAACGCGCGCTGCTAGTGCGCGAAGCGCGGGTTCTGCTACTCCTGTATCTACTCGCCGCCGGCGTCTCGCTGTATTTTCGCTCTGCCGCCCTCTTGCTGTATTGGGTATTCCCCGTGCTTTGTGGCCAGCCGTTGCTGCGCATGTTTCTGCTCGCCGAGCATGTTGCGTGCCCGTTCAGCGATGACATGTTCGCCAACACCCGCACCACCTACACGGCGCGCACGCTGCGATTTCTCACCTGGCAGATGTCGTTTCACGCTGAACACCACGCCTTTCCATCCGTACCCTTTCACACGCTCGCGACGGTCAATGCGCTGACGGGGAAACAGCTCGCGACCACAGCGCCAGGATACGTCGCTTTGCACCGCGAACTTCTCCACCGATTCGCAACCGCAAGACGCGCGCACATCTGTGACGCCCGATGACACGGGGAACAAGCATGATTGATCGCAGAGAGTTTCTGCTGACGAGCGGCCTCGTGGGCGCCGCGTTGGTCACGCAATCCGCGGGCAGTGCGCAAAGCGATGCACGTGCACTCTATCAGCGAGCAACGCTGATCGACGCGCTCGGCGGACCGGGTGAGCCGGACGCCAAACCCGATGCCCCGCTGAGCGCGAAGGCACTCGCGGACGTGCGTGCATCGGGGCTGACCGCTGTCAATTTGACCGTGAGCGGTGTCGGCAGCTACGCCAAGGACTACGACGCGACGGTTCGCAACATCGCTCGGTGGAACGCGGAGATCGCCGCGCACGCTGATGACCTCTTGCTGGTGCGCAAGGCTGCCGACATCTCGGAGGCGAAGCGCAGCCGGCGGCTCGGCGTGATCTACGGTTTTCAGGATGCAACGCCGATGGGTGAGGATCTCGATCGCGTCGACACCTTCGGCGAGCTGGGCGTGCGGATCTTCCAGTTGACCTATAACCGCCGCAACCTCGTGGGCGACGGGTGCCTCGAGCCCGGCAATGCAGGTTTGAGCAAATTCGGCGTGGCGCTCGTTGAGCGCCTCAACGAGCGCAAGTATCTGGTTGACCTCTCGCACGCTGGCGAGCGCACGACGCGCGAGGCGATCGCAGCCTCAAAGGCGCCCGTTGCCATCTCGCACACCGGCTGCGCGGCATTGGCGGCGCTGCCGCGGAACAAGACCGATGCCGAGCTTAAGCTATTGGCAGACCAGGGTGGCGTGGCCGGTATGTACCTGATGCCATTCCTGCGCGTGGCCGGCCAGCCGACCGCGGAGGATCTCGTGCGCCATATCGACCATGCAGTCCAGGTCTGCGGCGAAGATCATGTGGGCATCGGAACGGACGGGATGATTTCGGCGGTCAAGTTCGACGACGAATACCGCAGGAAATTCGCTGCCGAGGTGGCCGAGCGACGTGCGGCGGGGGTCTCCGCGCCCGGCGAGCGACCCGATGTCTACACTTTTCTCCCGGACCTGAATTCGGCCGACCGATTCGAGAAAATAGGCGCAGCGCTCGCGAAGCGCGGATTCACCGAGGCGCGCGTCGAGAAAATCTTGGGCGCAAATTTTGCCCGCCTGTTCGCACGCGTCTGGAGCAGTTGATCTTCATCGATTGGCGCCCGGCAGCCGCTCGAGCAGTTTCTGATAGGTCTCAAGGGCGCTGGCTGAAAAGCAGCAGAAGAGGACCTTGTCGATGCTCGCCGCGCGGGCGAGCGCCCGCATCACGGCATCCACCGCGATGCTTGCCGCAGCCTCAGGCGGGTAGCCATACGCCCCGGTGCTGATGCCCGGAAACGCGATGCTGCGCAGCTGCTGATCCGCGGCAAGCGCCAGGCAGCGCTCATAGCAGGAGGCAAGAAGTTGCGGTTCATTACGTGTGCCGCCATGCCACACAGGCCCCACCGTGTGAATTACAAATCTGGCGTCGAGTGAAAAGCCCGGGGTCAACTTCGCGTCCCCGACCGCGCAACCGCCGAGCTTGCGGCAGGCCTCTTTGAGGGGCGCTCCGGCCGCACGATGAATCGCGCCATCCACGCCGCCCCCGCCCAAGAGCGAGGAATTGGCTGCGTTTACGATCGCGTCGACTGTCAGTGTCGTGATGTCCGCCTGCAGCGCGTGCAGTTGCGCGATTGGCGCTGCGCCCATGAGCGTCTCTATCCGTCTACTCCGGATATAAGAGAATAAGATAAGGTGCATTCATCGGCATCATCAACGCGAGGCAGCAAGTCGTGAGCCCGATCATTCGAACTCCCGGCGCAAGCGCCGTCTACTTCATCGTTGCGCAGCTATTCACGCTCAGCGCAGCTGCGGCGCTGCCCTCGACCGGCCCGGCCGATGAGGCAGGTCAGGTGATCTCGGCCCCGCAGGTTCTGGAGCACATCAAGGTTCTCTCGTCCGACAAGTTTGACGGCCGGCTGCCGGGCACGCGGGGTGCAGAGCTCGCCGTGCAATACATTGCCGAGCAGTTCAAGAAGCTCGGCGTCGCCCCGGGCAATCCTGACGGCACTTACCTGCAGGCGGTGTCCCTCGATGGCGTGCGCAGTGCGGCGAGCGGCTCCTTCAGCGCCGGCAGCCGCACCATCACGCTCGAGTTCCCCAAGGATGCGGTAGCGCGCTCGGAGCGTTTCGTCCCGGCGGTTGACGTCAAGGATTCGGACATCGTTTTCGTCGGCTACGGAGTCGTCGCGCCCGAATATCATTGGGATGACTACAAGGGCGTCGATGTGCGCGGCAAGACGCTCATCATGCTCATCAACGATCCGCCGGTACCTGATCCAAAGGATCCCTCGAAACTCGATGAGCGCATGTTCAAGGGGCGCGCCATGACCTATTACGGGCGCTGGACCTATAAATACGAAATCGCCTCAGAGAAGGGGGCGGCGGCGGTGATCATCGTGCACCAGACCGAGCCGGCGGCCTATCCCGTGGGAGGTGGTGCAGAACAGCTGGAGCGGCGAGAAATTCGGGACCGCGGCGGCCAACAAACATCTGGATCGCGTGCGCGATCGAGTCCTGGATGACGCTCGATAAGACGCAGGAACTCTTCGCCGCGGCGGGTCTTGACTTTGATGCTCTCTACAAGTCAGCGGCGCGTGCCGATTTCAGGCCCGTCGCCTTGAAGGCGCGCGCCAACCTGCACGTGACCAATGAGCTGCGTGACGTCGACTCCGTACAACGTCGTCGGCGCGACTTGACGGCTCGGACCCCAAGCGCCGCGATGAATGGCGTGATCTACAGCGCGCACTGGGATCACTTCGGGCGCAATCCCAAGCTTATCGGCAATCAGATCTTCCATGGCGCCGAAGACAATGCCTCCGGCGTTGCGGGCCTGCTCGAGATTGCCAAGGCCTTCAAAGCCCTTCCGCGTCCTCCCGCGCGCTCCATTCTCTTCATCGGCGTGACGTCCGAAGAGCAGGGGCTCCTGGGAGCGAACTGGTACGCGACGCATCCCGTTGTATCCGCTGGCGCACACGGTCGCGGACATCAATATGGACGGACTGAACGTATGGGGACGCACGCGCGATCTGACGATCCCGGGCATGGGCCAGTCGCACTCTGGAGGACACGCTGACGGAGCTCGCGCGTGCCCGCGGTCGCACCGTGCTGCCGGATCAGGAGCCGGAGAAAGGCTATTACTACCGGGCCGATCATTTCGAGTTCGCCAAGGCGGGCGTGCCCGCCATTACCTATGGCAGCGGCTACGACTACATCGGCCGCCCGAGCGGCTGGGGTTTGCAGAAGCATCAGGACTATACGGCGCACGACTATCACAAGCCTTCCGATGAGATAAAGCCCGACTGGGATCTGTCCGGAACGGTGGAGGATCTGCGTTTACTGATGGACCTTGGCTACGCTGGTCGCGCAGTCGCCGAGTATCCCGCAATGGAAGAGCGGCTCGGAATTCAAGGCGCGGCGCGATGCGATGATGGCTGCGAGCCAGTGAGCAGGCTGCGCGGCGCGCGTTTTGGCAGTCGCACGGCCGCTGGTGTAGCATCTCGCGCCAGTCGGGCACCCAGTGCACCGGTACCATGCACTAATTCCAAGGGCGCTCCTGCATGAGATGCGGCAGGAGCGCCCTTATTATTTGCGCGCGAGAGCCATACACCGATGCCCATCGTCACGCTGCCCGACGGCAGCCAGCGAGCCTTCGACCAGCCCGTCACCGTGGACGAGGTCGCAGCCAGCATCGGCCCGGGACTGCGCAAGGCGGCGCTCGCCGGCCGCGTCGACGGCAAGCTCGTCGATACCTCCTTTGTCATCGCCAAGGATGCGCAGGTCGCGATCGTCACCGACAAGGATCCCGATGCGCTGTCAGGTCATCCGCCATTCCACCGCGCATCTGCTCGCGCAGGCGGTCAAGGAGCTCTTCCCGAGCCGCCCAGGTGACGATCGGACCGGTGATCGAGGACGGCTTCTACTACGACTTCGCCTACGAGCGCCCGTTCACGCCCGAGGACCTGGCGGCAATCGAAGTCGCGCATGCGCGAGCTCGCGCCAGGCTGACCAGAAAGTGCACCGCCGCGTGCTTCCTCGCGATGAGGCCGTGCGCTTCTTCACCGACCTCGGCGAGCACTACAAGGCCGAAATCATCGCGGCATTCCGGCGCAGGAGGACATCAGCCTCTACGGGCAGGGCGACTGGGTCGACTCTGTGCCGCGGGCCGCACGTGCCTTCCACCGGGCAAGCTGCGAGCCTTCAAGCTGACCAAAATCGCCGGGCGCCTATTGGCGCGGCGATTCGCGCAACCCGATGCTGCAGACGAATCTACGGCACCGCGTGGGCCGACAAGAAGCAGCTCGATGAGTACCTGCACCGGCTCGAGGAGGCCGAAAAGCGCGATCACCGCCGCATCGGGCGCGAGCTCGATCTCTTCCATCTGCAGGAGGAGGCGCCGGGCGCGGTGTTCTGGCACCCCAAGGGCTGGCTCGTATTTCAGACGCTGATCGGCTACATGCGCGAGCGGCAGCGCGCGGCGGGCTACGAGGAGGTGAACGCGCCGGAGCTCATGGACGCGAGCCTCTGGCGCCAGTCGGGCCACCTGGAGAAGTTCGGCGAGAACATGTATCTCACGCGAGACGCCCGATGAGCGGGTGTACGCGATCAAGCCGATGAACTGCCCCGGGCACATGCAGATTTTCAAGCAGGGCTCCGCAGCTACCGCGAGTTGCCGATCCGGCTCGCCGAGTTCGGCAAGGTGCACCGCTACGAGCCCTCGGGTGCGCTGCACGGCCTGATGCGCGTGCGCGCCTTTACCCAGGATGACGCGCACGTCTTCGTGACCGAGGATCAGATCACCGAGGAGTCGGTCGCGGTCACGCGGCTCATTCTCGATATCTATCGCGACTTCGGTTTCGATGATGTGAAGATCAAATTCGCCGATCGTCCGCCGCAGCGGGTGGGCGCAGACGACGTCTGGGACCGGGCCGAGGAGGCGCTGCAGGCGGCGGCGCGCGCGGCCGGCATCGAGTACACGCTGAACCCGGGCGAGGGAGCCTTCTACGGGCCGAAGCTCGAGTTCGTGCTGCAGCGATGCCATCGGCCGCGACTGGCAGTGCGGTACGCTGCAGGTCGACCTCAACATGCCCGGTCGCCTCGGCGCGTACTACATCGACGAGCACAGCCAGAAGCGCACCCCGGTGATGCTGCACCGGGCCATTTTCGGCTCCCTCGAGCGCTTTTTCGCCATCCTGCTCGAGCACCACGCCGGGCGCCTGCCGGCGTGGCTCGCGCCGGTGCAGGCGGTGCGTGCTGACGATTACCGACCGGCAGCACGAATACGCGCTTAAAGTCGCGGAAACACTGAAAAATCAGGGGGTTCGCGCTGCAACCGACTTGCGCAACGAGAAGGTGGGCTTTAAGATTCGCGAACACACGCTGCAGCGTGTTCCTTATTTATTAGTCGCAGGCGACAAGGAAGTCGCGGCAAATCTTTTGTCTGTGCGCACCCGCAGCGGCAAGGATCTGGGCACGATGTCGGCGGAGACGTTCGTTGGAGCGTCTGCGCATCGAGCTCGAAAGCCGCGGGCGCCGAACGTTGGGAGGATTAACGCATCGCAATTGCAACGAAGCGCATCCGGCGCAATGAGGAGATCACCGCACCGCAGTTGCGCGTGATCGCAGCGGACGGAGCGCAGGCCGGGGTGATGTCGCGCTACGACGCGCTCCAGATGGCCAGTCAAGCAGAGCTTGATCTCGTCGAGGTGTCGCCGACGGCTGAACCGCCGGTGGTGCGCATCATGGACTACGGCAAATTCCTGTTTGAACAGAACAAGAAAGCGCACTCGGCGAAGCGCAAGCAGAAGCACATTCAGGTTAAGGAAGTGAAGTTTCGTCCCGGTACGGGAGAGGCGGACTACCAGATCAAACTGCGTAATCTGATTCGCTTTCTGACCGAGGGTGACAAGGCCAAGGTAACACTGCGTTTCCGCGGCCGTGAGATGGTGCATCAGGACATTGGCCGCAAGCTTCTCGACCGGGTGGTCGTCGACCTCGCAAGCGCGGGCGTCGTCGAGCAAAACCCGCTGATGGAGGGCAAGCAGATGGTCATGATATTTGCACCGAAAAAGAAGTAGCGGGGCTCGTCCCCGCTCGCCCGTAGCGAAGCACTGGGTGCTTTTGCGACCGGATAGCTACAACAGGAGAGATCGATGCCCAAGTTGAAAACCAACCGGGCCGCGGCCAAGCGTTTTCGCAAGACAGCGAAAGGCTTCAAGCGGTACTCGGCCCATCGCCGCCACAATCTCGGCCATAAGGACCCGAAGCGCAAACGTCAGCTGCGTTCGGGCGGCAGCAGTCTCGTGAACGACACCGACGTCGGTCGCCTGCAGCAGCTGCTTCCCTATTCCAAATAATCAGCGAGGAGTGAATCATGGCACGAGTCAAACGTGGCGTGACGGCGCATGCGCGTCACAAGAAAGTACTAGGTAAGGCGAAGGGCTACTACAACGCGCGGCGCAAGATCTATCGCGCGGCCAAGCAGGCGGTCATCAAGGCGGGGCAGTATGCCTACCGCGACCGGCGCGCCAAGAAGCGTGAGTTTCGCGCCCTGTGGATCGCACGCATCAATGCCGCGGCGCGCGCTCATGGTCTGTCGTACAGCCGTCTGATCAACGGCCTGGACAAGGCGGGTCTGGCGATCGATCGCAAGATCCTCGCCGAGCTTGCGGTCGCTGACGCGGCCGCTTTCGGCGCCATCGCGCAGCAGGCGAAGACGCGCGCTCGGCATCAGCTGACCGGCGCGGCCGGCCGCCGTGAATGACGCTGCGGACCTCGTCAGCTCGCGCGCTCGCCGCGATCGCAGCGAGCGCTGATCTTGCGGCGTTGGAGCGGTCCGCGTCGCAGTGGCTCGGCAAGAAGGGCGAGCTGACGGCGGCGTTGAAGTCCCTGGGTTCGCTTGCCGGGCGCCGAAGCGGCGCGCCGCGGGTCAGGCCATCAACGCCGCCAAAGAGCAGGTGCAGAGCGCTCTCGAGGCGCGCCGCGCCGAGCTTGAGCGCGCAAGAGGTCGATCGCGAGCTTGCTGCCGGCCGCATCGATGTCACGCTGCCCGGGCGCGGCGAGGAGCGCGGCGGGCTTGCATCCGGTCACGCAGGCGCGCCTGCGCATCGAGACGCTTTTTGCCCGCGCGGGCTTTGATCTCGCGGTAGGCCCGGAGATCGAGGATGACTTCCACAATTTCGAGGCGCTCAACATTCCCGCGAACCATCCGGCGCGCGCCCTGCACGACACCTTCTACTTTCCCGGACGGCCGGCTGCTGCGCACGCACACCTCGCCGGTGCAGATTCGCGCCATGCTCGCGCGTGGCGCGCCGCTCGCGGTGATCGCGCCCGGGCGCGTGTATCGCTGCGATCACGATCTCACCCACTCGCCCATGTTCCACCAGCTCGAAGGTCTGGTGGTGGGCGAGAACGTCAGCTTCGCCAACATGAAGGCCGTGCTGCATGGTTTTCTCGCCGCGTTCTTTGAGCGCGATCTGGCGATCCGGCTGCGGCCCTCGTATTTTCCCTTCACGGAGCCGTCGGCCGAAGTCGACATGTCGTGCGTGTTTTGCGCCGGCGCGGGCTGCCGCACCTGCAAGTTCACGGGCTGGCTGGAGATTGCCGGCTGCGGCATGGTGCATCCGAATGTGCTGCGAGCGAGCAACGTGGACCCGGAGCGCTACACCGGCTACGCGTTTGGCGCCGGGCATCGACCGCCTGGCGATGCTGCGCTTCGGCGTGAACGATCTGCGGCTGTTCTTCGAGAACGATTTGCGCTTCCTGCGCCAATTCCGGGCCTTCTGACGCGATGAAGCTCTCCTACGCGTGGCTGAAAGAGTGGGTCGATGTGCCGTGGGATCGCGAGGAGCTGGGTGCGCGCTTGACGATGGCGGGCTTTGAGCTCGAGGGGATTACGTCAGGGCGCGCAGGACTCGATCCTCGAGCTCAACGTCACGCCCAATCGCGGCGATGCGATGTCAGTTCTGGGCATTGCGCGCGAAGTGGCGGCGCTGACGTGGACAGCCGGCTGCGCGGTCCCGCGCGTGCATGCGGTCGACGCGCAGCTCGCCGACACGTTTCCGGTGCGGGTCGATGACGCCGGCGGCTGTCCGACGTTTCTCGGGCGGGTGTTTCGCGACATCAACAATCGCGCGCGTCATCGCCGGCGTGGCTCACGGCACGACTGCAGAGCGCTGACGTGCGCAGCGTCAGCCCCGTCGTCGATGTCACGAACTACGTGCTGCTTGAGCTTGGGCAGCCGATGCACGCCTACGATCTGGCCAGCCTTCAGCGATGAAATCCGTGTGCGTTACGCGCGCGCACGGCGGAACAGCTGCAGCTGCTCGACGGGCGCGACGGTCAACTCTGAGCGAGGACATGCTCGTGATCGCCGACCGCGAGCAGCCGATTGGGCTTGCCGGCATCATGGGCGGCGCGCGCACCGGCGGTTGCGACCGCTACCGCGCAATGTGTTTCTGGAGGTCGCCTATTTTGCGCCCTCGCGCGGTCCAGGGACGCGGACGGCGGCTGGGGCTGCTGACCGATGCCAGCCAGCGCTACGAGCGCGGCGTCGACCCCGGCCTGCAGCGGCGCGCCATGGAACGTGCGAGCGAACTGCTCGTGCAGATTGGCGGCGGCAAGGCAGGTCCGGTAACGGCCGTCGAGTCGCGCGAAGCATCAGCCGCGGCGCGCCACGGTCGAGCTGCGTCGCAAGCAGCTCGCGCGTCTGCTCGGGACGCGAGATCGCAGCGGCGCAGGTCACAGCGTCACTTGCCGCGCTACAGATGAAAGTCGAAGCAGATCCCGCCGGATGGCAGGTGACGCCGCCATCGCACCGAGCCGACATTGCGATTGAAGCGGACCTGATCGAAGAAGTCGCGCGCATGGTCGGGTTCGACAAGATCGCCGAGGACGGATGCCAAGACGTCACAGCACTTCGCGCCGCTGCCGCGCGCGCGGCCTTCCGTGGCAGCGGTGATTCTCGAGCTCTTGAGTGCCCGCGGCTACCAGGAAGCAATCACCTACGCGTTCGTCGATCCGCAGCTGCAGCGCCGGCTCTTTCCCGGATCGCGCGGCGCTTGCGCTCGAGAATCCCATTGCAAGCGATCTTTCGGTCATGCGGCGTGTCGCTGTGGCCGGGTTTGCTGCGCGCCGCCGCACAGAACCAGCACCGCCAGCAGGAGCGCATCCGGCTCATGGAGCGCGGCGTGTGCTTCATCGCGGAGGAGGGGGCGACGCGCGAGGAGGACACGACTGGCGGCGCTCGCCTGTGGCAGGCCGCCTGCCCGAGCAGTGGGGCGTGCCACGCGAGGCGCGCGGCGCGGCCGATTTCTTCGACATCAAGGCTGACCTGGAAATGCTGCTGGTCGCAACCGGCGCGGAAGAGGACTTTCAGTTCGAGGCGGCGCAGCTGTCCTGTCTGCACCCCGGCAGGGCGGCGCGTGTGCTGCGCCAGGGACGCGGCGGTGGGCTGGATCGGCGAGCTGCACCCGCAGATCGCGCGTGAGCTCGACTTTACATATCCCCCGGTGCTGTTCGAGCTCGCGTTTTATGACGCACTGCGGGTGCAGCCGGCCGGCTTACGCGGAGGTGTCGCGCTTTCCGATGGTGCGTCGCGACCTCGCGGTGGTGGTTGATGAAAGCGTGTCTTTAAGTGCCCTGCGCGAGCGTGTAATCTTGTCGGCATCCAGCCTTTTGCGCCAATGCCGCGTTTTTGACGTGTATCGCGGCCCTGGGTTAGAAATTGGTACAAAAAGCATCGCTTTAGGCTTGATATTTCAGGATTTTTCCCGCACGCTTACCGACGAAGATGTCGACCGCGAATGTCGCGTCAATCGTCGCCGGCTTGCGCGCAAGCTTAAACGCAAAAATAAGAGAATAGGGGCATGGCTCTCACTAAAGCGGAAATGGCGGAAGCGCTGTTCAACCAGCTCGGCCTCAACAAGCGCGAAGCGCGCGAGCTCGTGGATCTGTTCTTTGAAGAAGTGCGCGCCGCACTCTCAAACGGCGAGCAGGTCAAATTATCCGGCTTCGGCAATTTTGATCTGCGCGACAAGAACCAGCGCCCCGGACGCAATCCAAAGACCGGCGAAGAGATTCCGATCAGCGCGCGACGCGTAGTGACTTTCCGACCGGGGCAAAAGCTCAAGGCACGAGTTGAAGCATATGTTGGAGCCAAAGAATAACAATCAGCTTCCGCCGATCCCCGGCAAGCGCTACTTCACCATCGGCGAGGTGAGCGATTTGTGCGGCGTCAAGCCGCACGTGCTGCGCTATTGGGAGCAGGAGTTTCCGCAGCTTAAACCCGTCAAACGGCGCGGCAATCGGCGCTATTATCAGCGTCAGGATGTGATTGTCATACGCCAGATCCGCAGCCTCCTGTATGATCAGGGCTTCACGATCGGCGGTGCGCGCAACAAGCTTACGGGCGAGGAAGCGCGCACCGATGTGAGCCAAAGCCAGCAGATCGTGAAGCAACTTCGACTGGAACTTGAGGAACTTCTGAAGGTGCTGAGGCGTTAAGTGCGCAAACAACAGGAGTAACCATGGCCAGGAAACGCAAAGTAAGCGCCGCGGAGTTGACCCAGGCCTCCGCGGACCAACTGATCGAGGATCTGCAGACGGTAGCTCGAGGATGCCGAAGCGCTCTTGAGCGCAACGGCCGGTCAGGCCGGTGAGCGCATTCAGCAGGTGCGTGCCACGAGCCGAGGAAACGGTGCGCGTGGTGCGCGACCGTCTTGTAGCGGCGCAGGAAGAGGTTGACGCGCCGAGCCCGCGAGGCGCTCGATGATGCGGACGAGTACGTGCACGAGAACCCTTGGCAGGCCCTTGGCGTTGCCGCAGGCGTCGCCTTTCTGATCGGGCTCCTCGCCGGCCGACGCTGAGCGCGATGGGTCCGGAGGAGCCCTGGTCGGGAGCCGAACGTCCCCTGGGGCTGCTCGCCTCGATTCGTCATTTTGGCGCAACCATCGTTGCGCTCATCTACACGCGCATCGAACTCATCGCGACCGAGTTCGAAGAGGAACTGCAGCGCGGCGTTGTCATTTTCCTATGGATGATGCTGGCGCTGTTCTTTGGAACGTTGTCCGTGCTCATGCTCGCGGTGACGCTGCTCGTCATCTTTTGGGACGAGCACCGCGTGCTGGTCGCCGCGCTGCATCACGGTTGCGTTTGTCGCCATCACGGCCGTGCATGGCGCTTCTCGCGCGCGCGCACGTGAAATCGCAAGCCCCACTTCATGGCCGCGAGCCTCGAGGAGCTCAAGCGCGATCGCGCTTCGCTTGAGCGCAAGCGATGAGCGAGAGCCTGAGCGAGCTTGAGGCGCGGCGCCGCATGCTGGTGCTGCGCAGCGAACATCTGCGGTCGGATCTGGGCTACGCATACGGTGATTTCGCATGCGCACTTCACGCGCGATCGACCGGGCAGTCTCGGCCCGCGGCGCAATCGTTTCTCCGTCGATCCTCCTCAGCGTGGCCGGGCTTGGAGCTTTGCCCTGCTGCGCCGCATCGCACCCGTTCGCTGGGCCACTCGAGGCGTCCTGCATCTTTTCGCTGGTCCAGCGCATCCTCGACGATGGTTCGGTCGCTAGGCGCGCATCGCGCCCGCTTAGGCAGTGATATCATCGGCCTACGGTCGGAACGTGGCGCAGTCTGGTAGCGCACTTGCATGGGGTGCAAGGGGTCCCGAGTTCAAATCTCGGCGTTCCGACCAGAGTTTTAGTGCATTCGCCCGAGCCGCTATGGACACCCTAATGGACACCCAGGCTTCGGGTTGGCAGAGGGATCCAACGTGGCGTCAAAACGCCCTCCTACTCACGAGTCATCTTCGGTGGAACGCTCGGAACTGATCGCGCCCGCGGCATCGGTTAGAGAGCGGATAGAGCGGCAGATAGCGAAGGGCAAGGAGCTATTGGACCGGAAGGCATGGACGGATGAAGACCTTCAGCAGCTCAAGCACGACCACAAGAACTGGGATGATTTCAACCAGGAGCTCTTGCGATTCGCATTCTCAACGGACAAAGAGTGCCAAGAGTACAGCCGGCGAACTCCTGCCCCCGTCGCGTGGTTTGCTATGCCCTCACTGGACGAACGGCTACAGACTGAAAAAAAGGTGGTCAGTGCACGCATCGCTGGGTTGGAGTCGGTTGTCGCAAAATTGGAGTTGTACGAAAGCCGCGCCGCTGCCACCGCCGCGCTTTCCGGCGGCGGGCGCCCTTCGGAGGATACTGCGGCAGATTTTTCCCGGGTCTTCATTGTTCACGGCCATGACATCGGAGCCCGCGATGCCGTGGCGCGGGTTCTGGGTCAGCTTGGAATCGAAGCCGTTGTGCTGTCTGAGCAGGCTAGCGGCGGCAGGACAGTCATCGAGAAGCTTGAGCATCATAGCGAAGTGCCGTACACGATCGCGCTCCTAACCCCAGACGACGAGGGGCGGGCACTCAGTGAATCGACTCCAAAGCCGAGGGCAAGGCAAAACGTAATTCTCGAGCTCGGGTACTTCGTCGGCAAACTCGGCAGGCGCGGCATGTGCGCGCTGCACAAGGGGAACGTCGAGATACCGAGCGACTACCACGGTGTCGTCTATGTTTCGATGGACGAAGCTGACTGGAAATTCAGGATTGCCGCAGAACTTCGGCAAGCCGGCTACGCGGTAGACTTAAACCGGCTGGGGTAGAGAGCCCGAGGAGAAAGTTGATGGCCGAGACGACGCTTGACCGCAGGCTATTAACTTGGCCGCAGCCGCCCGATGGCATCGTCATGCACCTGTCGGGTGTGGCTTTGGATTGTGTTGGACGACGGTTTGCGAATCTGCCCTGCGTGCAGGCGCACGGTCGCTGACGGCACCCATGTCGTGGAAAAGCAAAAGACCTAATGATCACCGGTCTCAGTTATGTTTTGTTCCCTAATCTCCTGGCTGTCCCGGATAACTCCTGATGGCGCACTGACTGCGCTTGTCCTTGGCGTGCAGCTATTCCTGATTTGGCGCACTTACGTGCTATCGCAGGAAGCTGAACAGCGTTCCCAGAGGCACAACCGAATATCCGTCACACCGGCGCTTGAGTTCTACACCTTTGGCGACCGTGAAACCTTGCGTATTGTCCTAAATAATTTTGGCATCGGCCCGGCGAAGATCATCAAGCAAACCTTCACTATAGAGGGACGGGTCTGCCACCCGGGGCGACTCACCAGGTCCCATTGACCTCCTTCATGCGAAGCTGCGTGCGATCGGCTTGCGACACGAGAATCTGCAGATGCTCAGGGAGTTGGCGCCTCGCACGTGGATGGGCGCGGGGACCGAATGGGAATGCGTGAAGATCGTTGTACCCGGCTACACGAGGGATCAGGTATTCCACCTACGAGACAGGATATTAATGAAGATAGAGTACGAATCTCTGTATGGCGAACCCTTCGAAGTTGAAAGTGGCTTCTCGCGACCGCCATCACAAACGACCTGAGGCTAGTTATGCGTTTCGCTCTTATATTGTTGACACTGTCGGTCTGCGGCTGCTTAACCGAGCAAGACCACATTCATCCAACAACACTGCCCAGCGGTAAGCCTGCATATGTGATCACTTGCAACAGCCAGCGCTATGAACGCTGTTTGAATCGCGCTGCGCGCACGTGCGCCGGGCCGTACACAATAGTGCCGCAGGAACGATCAAGTACCCTTCGTCCCGGTGACCCGATAGAGGGGATCGGAAACAGCGAATCGATTGTGGTGGCGTGCGGTAGCTAAAACCAAAGGTCGCGCGGAAGTACACTTAAGACCCCGCAACAATCTTTCCGGCGTATTCGAATGAACCGTACTCCGCGCTCCACTCTGACAGGTGCGATGACAGCGCTTCAGCGCCTGCGCTTTTTATTGCCTTATCGGGCCGTGTTGCTCACCTTGCTCGATGCGGACGGAGAGCCCACTGGTCGTGTCGCGACTGGATTTCTCCGACGTGAAGGCGACCAACTCTACCTCTACACGTGCTGGCACACCGTTACCGGCTTGGATCGGAATACGCGCGCACTGCCGCCTCCGGAAAAGTGGCTGCAGCTGCGCCCTTGGAAGGTACGCGTCACGCTACAGGAGTTTGAATCACACGGCGGGGGACTCGCGGCGACGGGTGGTGCGCGGGAGATCGTGCGCGAGCTGTATTCGGAGGAACGCCGGTATCTCTGGCTGCAGGATCGCCAATACGTTCCGAACGCTGATCTCGAACGTGCGGGTTTGCGCTTCCCGTATTACTACGATGCCGTAAAGATAGCCTTTCCGAACATCGAGGCGATGCCTGACCAATTCCTTTCGGACAGCAGCGCGATACTCCCGTCGATGATGGTTCTGCCGGGCGACAAGGTGGTCTTTGTGGGGTACCCGCACGGGTATAGCGCACTGCAAACGCCCACTCCGGTGGTCATCTCGGCGCACGTGGCGGCGATGTTCAGCAAGGAAAAGCATATGGAGTTTCTGATCGACCGAGCGGGCGCGCCCGGCATGTCAGGCGGGCCGGTATTCGTGGAGCAAGATTCGCAACTCTGGCCCATCGGCATATACACGGGTGCGGTATATCCGGACCGGCTGGCCACCGGAGTGCCGCGAGTCTCGACCTTAGGATCCTGCGCGAACCTGACGCAGTGCTGGTCTACGCCGCAGCTCGCCCTTGTGACGGCGGACTCGCCGGACGCCAAAGCAGTTGACGAGCGCCGTTCGGCTTTCCCGTGATGGCCGCATGCGACTGATCGAACTCGTTCCCGACACCGATAGCCTGCTAGAGCTGCGGCCCGAAGAGCTAGCCCCCTACGTCTTCAAAGTGGCGCAGGCCGAGGCCAATAAGCCTATGGGCAATCGCCTCATGCACGTCCAAACCGTGACCGCTCAACTCGGGATTCCCTTGGGCAACGGTGGCCCCGGCTACGAGCAGGGCCGGATGGGTGAGGTCGAACGGGCGGTGCTCGCAGCGTGGCATTTGCTTGACCGGGAGGGATATTTGGACCCGCCGGACGACTGGAACGGACGGAATGGATTCCGCGTCCCCTCTCGCAGGGCGGCGGAGCTGGATAACCCCCGGACGATTCAGGCAACCGCCAAATTCCCTAAGGCGTTGCTGCACGCGGTCGTTGCGGAGCGTGCCTATATGCCGCTGCTGCGCGCTGAGTTCGCGGTTGCCATCACCCAAGCCTTCACGGCCGTCGAGCAGGCGGTGCGGATAGCAGGTGCGTACCCCGACCATATGGTCGGGGTCGCGCTCATGGAAGCGGCGTTCAATGTCGACCGCGGCCCTCTAAGCGATATGAACCGGCCGGTCAGCGAGCGGATAGGAATGCGCAATCTTTTTGCAGGGGCTTTTGGCCTCCATCGCAACCCGCATGCCCATGGCGGCGCTGTGGCTGTGGATGAGGCAAAGGCTCGGGACATTGTGGTGCTCGCCTCGCACTTAATGCGGTTGCTTGATGAACGAGCGTCCCGCCCGTGAGAACTCTGCGCGAGGTGCGCTGAATTAACATTCCGTTCTGGCACCAGATTCCTTCCTACGGTGGCCGTGACATCCTTGCTGAATGAGACACCATACGTATGCCGCGTGCTACCGTCCGAAAGGGCGCTCGTGCTGAAGCCACCGCTGTACGTCCGAACGAAGCCATCCCACCTTGTGACCATGAGTCTCGTGCTTGTGGGGGAAGAGGCCAGCTTGAATCCATCGGTAAATAGTTACGCGATGACGGCCAGTGATCCTGACAATCTCGCGAGTGTTGAGCACCCGATCAAGTGCGTCAGTGTCCCCGAAATTGAACGGGACCTGCGAGGGCTCGATTCGGCGGGTAAGTCGGCGGCGATGGGTCTTTGCGTTCATGGCAGTGATTTCATTGGCTTGGCAGATCCAGGGTAGAAGGCCACCTGCATCGTAATGCTCGCGCAATCCACTGAGAAAAAACATCTCCATGTGTCGGCAGTTTGCCCAAATACTCCACATGCCGTCGCACGCGAATCTCGGTGTGGTTGAGAGCAGCGACCAGCACCAACATCATTCCGAAATCGTGAGTTTCAGGGCAAAGAGGGGGCCGATGCAGGATAGCGGCGCAGCCGCTGTTGTCCCACCATTACTCTCGTGCGTGCGGATGCCTACATCAACTGTCGGGTGACGTCGGACACCAAAGCGGTGCTTCGCAAGATGGCTTCGCGTGAGGGGATCACCGAGTCGGCACTCGTAAAGCAGCTGCTGGGCGCAGTGCTTCGAACCTCGGCCATCGACGCGCTACCGGGCTCGCCGACAGAAGGGCGGGGGAATCGCGACTCGAGGTTGACGTTGCGTCTGGCGCCGGAAGACTTAAGGTTACTCAAGGAGCGAGCGGGGTCGCGGAGCATGGCGGCTGCGACTTATGCAGCGGTGCTACTTCGGTCGCATCTTCGCAACGTCGCCCCTTTGCCAAAGGAGGAGCTCCTGACTCTGAAGCGATCTATCGCGGAGCTCGGTGCGATCGGCCGGAACCTTAACCAGATTGCACGGGCGGTCAACTCAGGAGAGCGCGTGTCGCTCCCAGGACAGCAGGAGCTCCTGGCGATGCTCAAGATCGGCGAGGGGCTGCGGGAGCACGTGAAAGCATTGCTGAAGGCCAATACGGCCAGCTGGAGAGGAAATGCCGAGCTCCCGCATTGATACTGTCGGAAAACCTCTGTTGGACCTGCGCAGCTTTGGTCGTCACGGCTCCGGCCGGCGGGACCACCTGTCGCCGGCACACTTAGCGGTCATCGCTCGGACCGTTCGTCGTATGCCCGAGGTCATGGTGAAAGTCCTGACCCGCGGCGGCCAAAACCTGGGAGCCGTCGGCCGACACTTCAACTACATAGACCGGGGCGGAGAGCTTCCCATCGAGACTGACGACGGCACACCGTTTAAAGGCAAAGGAATCGGGCAGTCCCTGATCGAGGATTGGGACCTCGATTTAGAGGAGGACCGGCGCGCCGCGAACGTCAAGGCCCGAGGGGTCAAGAGACCTCCGAAGCTTGTGCATAAGCTCTTGTTCTCGATGCCGGCAGGAACCCCGCCGCAGAAGGTCTTGGCGGCGGTGAAGGCCTTCGCGCGGGAGGAGTTTTGGGCCAAGCATCGCTACGCCATGGTCCTCCATACAGATGAACCGCACCCGCACGTGCACATGGTCGTCAAGGCAGTGAGCGAGGAGGGCGTGCGGCTCAATATCAAGAAGGCGACATTGCGCAACTGGCGGCAGGAGTTTGCAGGGCACTTGCGCGAACAGGGTGTGGCGGCGAATGCGACTGACCGCCAAGTGCGCGGTGTAGTCAATCCGCAGAAAACTGACGGCATCCATCTGGCGGCGATGCGCGGCGCCTCGACCCACTGGAGGCAGAGGACCGCGGCGGTGGCGCGGGAACTGAATCGCCAAGATGTCGAGCCTGAGCCAGGTATGGCGCGCTTGCTGCAAACACGGCATGAAGTCCTTCAAGGATGGTGGGCGCTGGGCGACGAGCTCGTGATGCAGAACCAGATCGAACTTGCTCAGGCAATACGGAGATTCGCAGCGCGGATGCCGCCTCCTCAGACGGAGAAGGAGTGGATTCGAAACGGCCTCCTCGGGCGTCAAAAAGTGCGGGATAGATCTCGAGCGCGTTGAAGGCAGACCTGCTCGGATGGAAACAGCAACCGGCGTGGCAGAGGCTATGCGCTGGCGCGGCGGGTGCGTGCTAAACCTCGCTGCACCGCGGTAGGCCCAAGGGCAACTCACGGGCCAGAACCCGACATTCGGTGACGAATTTGGCGGTTCCGAAAGCTGCCATTCGTTCCGTTACAACAATGCGTCACAATTGGCTTCTCTGGTTCGCTACGCCCCTTTTGTTCTTGTCGTCCCTATAGGTCTTGGCGGCCTGGCATTTTTGTTGGTACGTTCGCTGAGACGGATCCAGTCAGGTAAGTTCGAAACATTTGGGACTACGTTTTCTTGTGGCCCCTAATCCTTGATTAGCTGGCGCGAAGAGAGCGGGTCTCGGCTGGAGGGCACTTATTCACGGCCCGAGAACTGGTTGGGCTGATTATTTTTCTCATAGTCCTCGTCAGTGGCGTGGCCTTCTTCTGAATAGCGGTCACAGCTCAGAGGCCGGTTCGGGTCACGAAATGACCTTCGACCGATCCAGACGGCAGAGGGTCGCTGGCCGGCCATTACCCGCCACTGGCAGTTCCGAAATGGCTACCACTTAGCGGTCGTTCACGGGGCGCGGTAGACTGAATGGAGACGGCAATGTGAGCGAGGGCGATCATGGGTGGGTTGGTGACCTTACCAATGCGGTGGCGCATCGCTCAAACGTGGCGTTATGCGTCTGGCTAAGAACCGCCGCACTCTCGCCGCCATCTCCTTCATCTGGCCGGCGCTCCTCTGCGTGGGCATCTTGGCTGTTAACGTGAGCTACGGCATTTATCCATCCGCCCTATGGGCTGCGGACGCGGCGTCGCGAATTCTCTCGGCTGTAGTTTTCGGGGTCTTATTTCTGTCCTTCGCTCTGCTGGTTGCTTTATTTTCCCCAATCCACCTATCCCGCATTACTAGGCTTGGTCTGCTGTTCCTCTGTGTCGCTATCGGAATTGCGTGCCTCTTCTTTGCCCAAATTCTGTTGCTTGCCTGGGTATTTCCGCTGTGGTACGTGTTTCGATTGTATCGTGAGCCAGTCACATAACAATCGTTGAAGGGCGCGTGGTGCGCGAGCGTCCCGAAAGTTGAGCCCCGTGGACACATTCGAAGATTGGCTGAAATATCAAAAGCTCGACAGCCTCGTCGAGCGGATCCCTGCGGACGTGCTCGCTGGGTTGCGCAGTCATTTTGAAGACACGAAGGCGAAAATGGATGCCTTCCGGCCGCAGGTGTTCAAGCCAGGCACCGCTGGAGGATATTGCTACGCCGTCGCAATTGAAGACGAAGCTAGGCTGAGGCTGACACTGTGGATTAGACGCTCCAAGCGCGGCGAGTGCTTTATCCTGTACCCGCGCGACAAAGAGTGGGATCCCCACGCCAGTTACCACCGCGACGGGAAATACCACCAAAAAAGCCATGGCGCGAAGACCTCAATACGGCAGCACCAAAACCTCGATAATTTTAAGGGCGCCGAACACCTGGGCGTGTTTGCCGGCCATGGGATAAGCGGTGCGCCAATCTTCGATCCCGCGCAATTCACCTCGGTGTTGACGGTGGCCGCCGGAATTCTCGAACCGTTGCATGGGTGTGTGCTTGTCGATCTCGTCGAACCGGGCGTTCGACCACACGCACACCATCGCGAGAATCCTGGACTGCGAATTGTATGCGAGGAAACATATCGCGACGTTGAGCCTTGGGTCGTTATCGCAATCGCGGCACAGACCATGCAAGGATGACAATAATGCTGGCCGACGCGGTCTTAAAGTATCGATTTCAAGGCGGCGCAATAGATTGACTATGTCATCGGAGGATCGAGAGCAGCGAGCAACGGACTCACTGACCGATAGCGCGGCTGAAATCGGTGAGAACGCAATGGCGATCCTCACCAGCATGGACGTTCTTGAGCACATACCCATTGCGAAGCTCGGTGTCGCAGCCGTGAGGGCTGCGCAAAGCATTCGAGATCAGATTTTGCTCAACAAGATTCAGGCGTTCCTCCACGGAATGTCCGGCACGACGCGCGAACAAAGAGCAAACATGATCGAGCGGTTGAGCAAGGACTCACATTACGCCGAGTCAGTTGGCGAACACCTGGTCGAACATTTGGATCGTATCGACGGCCGAAGAAAGGCGATTATGAGCGCCGCGGTTTTCTCGGCATTTGCCCGCCACGAGATTGAGCGGCCGATGCTCTATAGGCTGACGCACGCAATCGTTGCCGTTTCACTCATAAACCTTCCCGACGCGAGAAATCTAGTTGAGGAGGGCCCATTTTTTTGGGCGAATACAGAGGAAGCAAAAAAAGCGCCACGAACCAGAGCTCACGATCCAGAAATTGCAGCTTTACAGCAGCTTTCCGCCTCTGGTCTGGTGACGGTTCTGTCGGTCTGGGATGGGATGCGATACGTCCTTACCGATTTGGGGCTCATGTTCATCGAGCGGCTGAGGCTGGATCTTGTCCCTTACAAAGAAAACTAAGCCGAAGATCACCGCGCGGCCGAGCGCCTGGTCGATGAGCAGAAATGCAACTCGAAGTGCAACGCGGCCGCGGGATAATCCCCGTAAGCGCAGGAACGCGAGATCACCGAGTGCTGGCTATGCGCATCCAATCAGGAAAGACCACACGATAGCCTTGGTCGAATCCCGCCATTGATTTACATACCCACGGCCGGACGGACCCTATGAGCGCCGAGATATTGGCATTCCGTTCGAGAGATTTCCCATTCCTAACCGCCGAGTACCGTCCTCGCTTGAAGCAGTGCACATACTGTGGGGCAGGCTGGAAGGAAAGATTCGCAGCGGGCGAGCCGTGGGTATCATTGTCGCGCCAGCATTGGTCGTGCAGGTCTGATCACAACCGGAGTTCTCGTCAACTGGACATACTTCTCGAGACCGCATGGCTGCGTACTTCAGCAGCACGCGGGCGATTGGTGCCGGACACTGAAGAGCAGAGGGCATGGCTGGCCACCGCTTTTCGCGCGAGACCGTCTGCTGAAACCCAAGCCTAGCTCAGGCGAAAGTCTACTTATGAGCTATGCACTTGACGGGGAAGCCTACAGCTTCACGATGGAGGTGGAAGCGCTAGCTATAAGGCGCTCGGCTGCGTTGAGAGCGGTCTTCGAAGCTACTTAGGGCCTAACCCGTCGCCTTACATGCGTTGGATTTTTCGACCACCTTATTCTGTGCTTCAGAGGCTCGCTTCAGGACCTGCGAGTACACTCGCTTCTTCTCTTCCGCCGAAGCTTTCCGAATAAACTCGGAAAATGGCGTCGACGTCGGTGGCTGTCGCCTGCGGAAAAAGGAAAACATACGTCTCACCACTGCTTATGGCTCCAGCAAGCGCCGAAGCTGCGCAGTATCGTATTTCTCGGGCACATGGTAGTCAATCTGGTCAATTCCGGCCCTGTAAAGCTTCGGCGAGGCATCGTTGGGCTTTAAGAGGAGATCTAGAGCAATATTGGTGCCGAATTCGGTTTTTAAACTGTTAACTACCTCTCGGGCCGCGAAATATTGCGTAATGAACTGCTCGGGAGGTATGTGCCTACCTTCTTGCGCTTCCCGTGCCTGGACAAAATTCCACGCTAGCACCGGGTCTTGGTATACATAAAGAATCTGCACGGTTCGGTGCCTTTTCAGGCATCTCTTAATGTTTTGTCGTGCTTGGGCGAGATTCGACAGTGTTCCGTCGAGCAAAAAGCTCTGACTTTGCTCGAGAGCGAGATCGAGCATTCTACCGACCCAAATCGATACGGCGCCTTGAAATAACCACGAGTTGCTGCCCGTATATCCGGGAAATTCACTGCGCAGGTCGTCCGGGTCGATCCGGAGTACGCGACAAGGCGGCGATGTTCTCGCTTCCATGGTGGCGATTAGTTCCTTCGAGGACTCAGTTTTCCCGGCCCCGGGCGAACCGGCCATGAATACGCAAACGGGCTCTACTTCGGGCAAGAAAACTGAAGGGTCGGTTAATATTCCGCACCGTGATTTCTTATGAGCGCGCGCGAACTCGAGCGCCGCGTCTCTGATTAGACGATCCTCTTCGCTCAATTCCATTTGTGCGGGTCCGTTATATGGCGCTTGATTCGCGATTGTTATAGGCAAGATCCCGCTTGACCCTGACGCCGCTGGGGCCTCACCTCAACGGGTGTGGTGAGTGTAGTGGTTCCCGGTGCGGGGATTCACGTAATGACCGCCGCGATGAGAAGATCCCTGGCCACCTACGTAATGGCCACCCTGATTCGCGTAGTGGCTGTGGGTCGAATGACTTCCAGTGCTGGCGTGGTGACTCGGCGCTCGCGCGCTACCAATTATCGGCGCACTAGCCAGTAAGATTAATACTGCGATCTTGGCAGCGCTCATTGATCTTTCTTTGGAAACTGTGGGCATCAAGCTCGGCCAGTCAGCTTCTGCACTCTTCAGCACAGTTATCGTAATCTTCTTTGGCGTTGTCCAAACACAACCGAAGCTCATCTGCATCGTCGGGGTCGTCGTAAAGCAGACGACAACTACTCACGTCGGAGTCGTAATGATCGCGACAATCTGATATGCAGCCGGCACGCGCTGGCATCAGCGAGGCAACACTCAGGCCACCCATGGCAGCGGCCTTCAACCACGTGTTCCGCGAGAAAAGGTTCATAGTTTGGGCAGCGTACTCGTGTGCGTTGCAACATGCGCATATGTAGTCCGCGTGTCGCGTGTGTACGCCTGGCCGTTACAATAGAGTCCCCGCCCGACTTGGTTCGAGACAATTCAAGGCTAACAGTATGCGACGTACTCTGATCGCCTTGCTCGCAGCCGCGTGCACTTGCTTTTACTCCGTCGAGGCATTCGCATTACAGCAGTTCAATACTGAAGCGGAAGCAGCAAAACATTGTCCGCAAGATACGGTGGTTTGGCTAAACCTGCCGACAATGATCTGGCATTACAAGGGCCAGCGTTGGTACGGAAACACTAAGCATGGAGCGTACGTCTGCGAGAAGGAGGCGTCCGCCGAGGGGGGCCGCGCGACTAAAAATGGAGAATGATATGCGTTACGCGCAATGAGAAAGCCAATCTATGGTTCCGAGCTTCCCGACATCAGTGGCCGATGGCGTGGGTAACAAACTGGGGTAACCACGAGAGGCGTGGATTTTTCCACGCAAATTAAGCCACATCGTGAGTGCGACCCTATGCTGCAACTTTGGAATCACAGAGTCTTGTTAGATATCTTGACCATTTCTCAAGCGCCTCGCGCTTCTCATCGATGTACCCGTGCACATCGTACGTGGCCTCGATTCGTTCGCGGGCGTGGTTGAGGACACGCTCACCGATATCGGTTTTGACGCCGAGTCTGGCGAGCCCGGTGCGTCCCGTGCGTCGCAGGTCATGCGCGGTGAACGCGGCGACGCCGAGTTTCTTGAACCGCTTGAGGCAGCGGGCGACGCTTCGCGTAATATACTTCGGGTCAGCGGGCGCGGTTTTGTCTGCGTTCGGCAGCACGTACCGAGACCCGGCCGCCATGACTTTCAGCTTCTGCAGCTCCTCGATGGCCCACTCAGACAGCGGCACGACGTGCCCCTTACCGCTCTTTGCGTGCGCATCTGGAATGGTCCAGGTCTTCGCCTTGAAGTCGAACTCGCGCCACTCAGCAAGAGCAAGCTCCCCGCGGCGTTGGAGTGTGAGGAGCAACAATCTCAGCACGTGCGGCAGCCTCTGAAAGCGGCAGGCGTCGTCAAGGTTTGCCAGGAAAGCCTTGAGCTCCGCGTCGCTAAAGACCCGCTCTCTGGGTCTCTCCTTTCCTCCGGGGCGGTACAGGAGCTTGACCGGACTGTCTTCCACGATCGCCCGGTGAATCCCAAACTTGAATAACTGGCCGAGGAGGCCGGCGGTTCGGTTTGCCATCACCCGCGAACCCCGGGCCACGATTTTGTCGAGCAACTCGACCACCTCACGGGGAGTGATCGTACGGGCATCGCGACCTCGCCACTCGGGTAGGACGTCATGCTCAAGAACTCGCTGGACGTATGCTGGGTGCCGGCGGTTGGGTTTGACATGACGTTCGAGGAACTCGTGCGCGAGGAACTCGATGCTGTTTGGATTCAATGGCAGACCAGAGGCGAGGGGGATGGAAGGGGAAGGCCGGCGAGGCGCTCTCGCAGTTCGCGGGTCAATGCCACGCTCGAGCATGCCACGGTGCTCCCGGGCAGCCTTTCGGGCCTGGCGTAAGCCGTTATATTCCGAGAATGCGCCCAGCGAGAGCCGCACGGTTTGCTTGCGCCACTTGTAACGAAAGAGCCACGTCTTCGAGCCATTCGGTTCGATACGCAGCGCAAGCCCACGGCACTCCGGGTCACTTACGTCGCGCTGACGGCGCCCGGGCTTTAAGCTCTGAACACGCGTCGCGGTGAACCTTGCTTGCCTCGCAAGGGGTCCTGGGGTTGAAGCTGTGGACACTTTGTGGACACTCAGCTATGCAACTGAGCGCATCCTAGTGCAACTTACGGGTGTTGCATAGCGCTGCGAATACTCGGTAAATATAGGCCTGGAACGAGATTAGGCGTTACGATTCGTTGCGACCTGTTGCAGGCGCATATTACATGGGGTGCAAGGGGTCCCGAGTTCAAATCTCGGCGTTCCGATCAAAGACTTACGTTCAGCGCTTACTTCCAGCCTGACGGGTAGCTACAACACCGCTGTAGGATCGTATGCGTTAAGCGCCAACTCGAGCGGCAACAACAACGCCGCGTTCGGGCCGTATGCGCTGACCGAGAACTTGGACGGCAGCGATAATACCGCTTGTGGAGCGAACGCCCTTTTCAAAAACCAAAGCGGCAGCCAAAACACCGCCGTTGGCCAAGCTTCGCTCAATGGCAACACGACCGGCAGCTACAACACGGCATTGGGCTTCGAGGCGCTACTTTCCAACGAGAACGGGAATAACAACACGGTTTCAGGTTACAAAGCGCTTTTCAAGAATAACGGGGGTGCCGATAACACGGCATCGGGCAGAGAGGCCATGTACGAAAATAAGTCAGGCCGCGAGAACGCCGCCTACGGGTACGAAGCACTCCGTTCCAACATGACGGGCAATTACAACGTGGCGTTGGGGTGGCAGGCAGGCTACAACCTAACTGGCGGCAGCAACAACATCGACATCGGTAATCCCGGTGAGTCAACCGATGGTGTGTCGGCAGATAGCGGGGTCATACGCATCGGCACGCAGACTCCTACGGCGCTTCAGACCAACGCGGCACGATTTTTAAAATCACGCCGACTGGCACGTTGACGACGCTCTACAGCTTTTGCGCCCAAAGTGGCTGTGCAGATGGCGCGGGTCCCCAAGGCGGAGTGATGCAGGCCACCGACGGGAATCTGTACGGGACGACGTATCAGGGCGGTGCTTACAACGAGGGCTTGGTTTTTAAACTGTCCGTCGGCCTAGAGCCGTTCGTGCAAACCCAACCGACAGAGGGAAGGATTGGTACGGCCGTCAAGATTCTCGGGACTGATCTAACGGGCACGAGCAGTGTTACGTTTAACCGGGCATCGGCCACATTCACCGTGGTTTCCGCGTCGGAGATCAAAACTACCGTGCCTGCGGGCACGACCACGGGCACCGTTGAGGTGACGACGCCGACCGGTACATTGTCGAGCAATGTAGTGTTTGGCGTGCCGTAAAGGGAAAAAATGAAAGCCACTACCCAGTTTGATGCACGCACCGCGAAATTCCAGTACGCGCTTGCAGCATCTCTCGTGGTACTCGCGCCCGCAGCGGCTCAAGCCGCCGTGACGATCTCCAACGGTCCCACCAAGAACATGACGTGTTCGGCAGGCGTCTGCACGCCAACACACAAGAGCGCCGTGCTGAATGCAAGCGATCTGCAAAGCATGCTCGCCACCGGCAACGTGCTGGTGACGACGGGGTCTGGGTCGCTTGCGACCGAGACCAGCGATATTGATGTCAATGCACCACTCAGTTGGAGCAGCACCGCCGCGCTTACTCTTGACGCCTACCATTCCATCACATTTAGCAAGGTGACTCTCGTAGCTGGAGCGGGCGGCCTGTCATTCATCACCAATGACGGTGGCACGGGAGGATTGCTGTCCTTCGGCACAACCGGGCGCGCAATTTTCTCCAACCTTTCGGGCACTCTAACGATCAATGGCGCTGCCTATACGCTCGTAGTCGACCTCGCAACGCTCGCCAGCGACATCGCGGCCAACCCAAGTGGCAACTACGCGCTGGCGGCGAACTACGATGCGGGGGGCGACGGGACCTACGCTTCCTCACCCATACCGACGACCTTTAATGGGAGTCTTGAGGGCCTCGGGAACACTATCAAGAATCTGACGATTGACGACACGAGCAACGGGAGCAGCGTCGGCTTATTCGCCGACATTGGCAGCTCAGGTGAAGTTCGGTCACTGGGGTTGGTGAACGTCTACGTCAGGGGGAAGGGGCACGGTTATATCGGCGGTGTGGCGGGACAGAGTCAAGGAACCCTGTGGGGCGATTACACGACTGGGCGAGTCTTCGGCGGCCCATCTGAGACAGGCGGGCTTGTCGGCTTTACTGAGGGAACGGTCGACCTTTCACATTCAACCGCCGCAGTCCAGTGTAGCGGCACTTTGTGTCAACCCGGTGGACTCGCGGGGAATAATACCGGCACCGTAGAGACATCCTATGCGACAGGAACTGTAACCTTGTCTGAAGGTTCTGGAGGCGGTCTCATCGGCGCGAACTCCGGGGCGCTGGTAAGCAATTGCTATGCAACTGGCGCGGTCCTTGGCACCAGATTCACGCCCAATATAGGTGGGTTGGTGGGAGTCAACTATCTGTCCATCTCGACTTCTTATTCCACTGGCAACGTAAGCGGACCTCCGGGTAGCTCAATTGGGGGCTTAGTCGGAGCTGATGACTCGCCGTCGAACAGCATCGCGGACGCCTATTGGGACACGACAACGAGTGGTGTCACAAATCCCGGTGAAGGCGCAGGCAACAGGAGCAACGACCCCGGCATCACAGGCTTGACGACCTCGCAGCTGCAATCCGGTCTGCCCACCGGTTTCGATGCATCAGTATGGGGCCAGAGTCCTTCGGCCGTTTACGCGCGTCCTATCGCTTCTGCATCGCAAAATAGCTCTAATTCCGAGTAGGGTCCGTTGCGAACCGGTTTGTCGCAACGATCTCCCGAAAATTCTGTCAGTTACAATCCTCGATCAAGCGGCAGCACAAGCTGGCGCTGCACCTGCTGATCTTGTGCATGGTACGTAAGTCCGAACTCCTTGAAGCGCGATGGGAAGAAATCAACTTCGACAACGCTGAATGGAGCATTCCCGCCGAGCGAATGAAGAAGGATAAGCCCTTGGTATTCGGCTTTCTCAGTGGGCAGACACTACGTGACGCTCGACAGACTGCCCGGCCGCCGTGTTTCAGCGGATAAAGCCCAAGCTTTCGAGTTTGACAAGGATCCGATGGGCGGCGAGATCCGGGGACAGCTCCCGCGTGTCGATGCGCATCTCGGGATTTTGCGGCTCCTCGTATGGATCGCTGATGCCGGTGAATTCCTTGAGGATCCCCGCCCGCGCCTTGGCATACAGCCCCTTGCGATCGCGCTGCTCGCAGGTTTCGAGCGGCGTTGCAACGTGGATCTCAACGAAGCCGCCGCTCGCCTCGATCATCTCGCGAACCCGCCGCCGGGTTGCGGCATAAGGTGCGATCGGTGCGCAGATCGCGACGCCGCCGTACTTGGTGATCTCAGAGGCGACGTAGCCAATCCGCAGGATATTGAGGTCACGATGCTCGCGCGAGAAGCCGAGCTCACTTGAAAGGTGTTTGCGCACGATGTCGCCGTCGAGCAGCGTCACGCGGCGTGTTCCGACTTCCAGCAGCTTTACGAGCAAGGCGTTTGCGATGGTCGATTTTCCCGAACCCGAAAGACCGGTGAAGAAAACTGTAAGGCCTTGCAGGTGCTTCGGCGGATGGGTGCTGCGCAGCTCAGCGATGATCTCCGGATAGGAGAACCATTCCGGGATCTCCAGCCCTTCTCGCAGACGGCGCCGGAACTCGGTACCGGAAATGCGCAGAACCTTCATGTCCGGTGTAACCTCGTCCTCCGGGACGAACTGCGCCTTCTGCTCGATGTAAACCATCTCTTGAAACGGTACGACGGTCACCTCGATTTCGCTCTCATGCTGCTTGACTAGGCGCTGGGCGGCATAGGGTTCGTAAAACGGCTCCGAGTTGCCGCGAACCCCTGGTCCGGCGTGATCGCGACCGACGATCAGATGAGTGCAGCCGTAGTTTTTGCGGATGATGGCGTGCCACAAAGCCTCCCTGGGCCCGGCCATCCGCATCGCGAGGTTTAGCAGGCTGAGTGCGGTCGTTTGCTCCGGATAGTGCTTCATCATGTGTTCGTAGCAGCGCACGCGCGTGTAGTGATCAATATCGCCGGGCCGCGTCATGCCAACGACGGGATGCAGCAATAGGTTGGCCTCGGTTTCGCGCGCCGCGCGGAAAGTGAGTTCCTGGTGCGCCCGGTGCATGGGGTTTCGCGTCTGAAACGCTACCACTTTGCGCCAGCCTTGCTTACGGAAACGACCGCGCAGCTCTGACGGCGAATCGCGCAGTAGCTTGAAGTCATAGTGCGTCGGCGGCTCAACGCCGCGCAACGGACCGCCGATATAGATGTTGCCGGTGCCGTGCATGAGATGATTAACGCCGGGATGCGCCTCGTCATCGGTGCCATAGACGCTACGGGCTTCGTGCGTCTTGTCGGGCTGCCAGCGATCGCTGATCTGCATTGTCGCGATGAGCACGCCTTCCGGGTCGCGCAGTGCAACGCGGTCACCTTCGTGAAGGTCTGCGACGAATTCTGCCGACACGTCAAGATTGATCGGAATCGGCCATATCAGCTTGTTCGCCAGTCGCATGGAGGAAAGGACCGATTCGTAGTCGGCGCGACCCAAGAAACCATTGAGAGGTGAAAAGGCGCCGTTCAACAGTAACTCGAGATCGCACAGCTGTCGTACGGTGAGATTCCAAGAAGGATAGTCGCGAGCTGCAAGCTTCTCCTGTTCCGCGGCGGACTCGGTGAGATACAACTCTTGAAGCTTGCCGCCGTGCGGCTCCTTAAACGCGCCCATGACACCTCGCTTATTGATATTTGCCCTGAGAAGGTGAATCTGCACTGCAGCGGGCCCTACCGCAATCCCCGGCCTCAGCGGTCCTTGGCATTTAACAGTATGCAAGGACTTCGCCGCCGCCGCCGCGGCAAGAAGCGGGCCAAATGCTTAGTATCAATGGCTTTGCGATCGGCAATGCACGATCGGCGGAACCAACAATCTGGGTGCCTGCGTTGCCTTCGGCGGGACACACCCTCACATCCGGATCGCGGATCATAAACGCCGTAATCACAGTGTGAAGTCCCAGAGCTAAGGTGACATTCTGGCTCCCTTCTCGAACTAGGAGAGAGCCCATGAACAAGAACGAACAGAACCCTGTATGGGGTGTGGAGCGTATTCACCGCCGATCCGATCATTGATGCGTTCGTATCACCGCCCAACTCCGGAAGAGTCGTATTCGAAGTTCGGCTCCTTCTCCTTCTTCGAGACCCCGATGGTGTATGTGAGACCGAACCAGGCAACCCGGCCTGCGACGCTGCGTTCATAAACCTGGGTCAGCGTCGGGGTGGATGCAAAGCGCTGATAGCGTTGGCCGTCGAAGAGATCCGAGATCGTCGCCACTGCCGACAGACCGGGCGTCAGGGTGTGCTTGTAGCCCAGATTGACGATGTTGATGGCGCTCACGCTGCCCTGAGGGGTGAGGCGCTTGTCGGTGCGCGTGAAGATAATCTGCGCCGAGTCGGCGACTGTCGGCCGGTAATCGAGTTTCGCCTTGACATTAAGCCCGGTGGTCGATTTCAGCCCCTGCGCGCCAAGCGCCGTAGTATCGATCTGCGTGTAAAACGCGTTGCCGCTCAGGTTGTACGAGAGCTTTGGCAGGAGATGCCCGGTCGCCGAGAACTCGAGCCCAGCCGAATCGCTTCTCGGGAGGTTAGCCTTGGTGGTCAACGTCAGGCCATTGCCGAGGTACTCTGTCACGTCAGTCGTGCTGTTCGTGTTGCGACGGTAGTAGCCTGTGAGTCCGTAGCTGGCGCCGCCTCCCTCGTACGCATAGCCCAGGTCGAAGGACTGAGTGAACTGCGGTTTGAGATTCGGATTTCCCGCGGTCAGGTTTGGCGCGTATTCGTAATCGACGTAGGGGTTCAAGTAACTCGGGTCTGGCCGGGCGATGCGGCGGCTTGCGCCGAAGGACAGCGTTGAATGGTCCGAGAGCCGTCGATCGACATGCAGGCTCGGAAAGATATCCGCGTACCCGCTCGCGGTCGATGCGTTCTCGGAGATCTGCAAGGCATCCGTGGTCGTCCATTCGGTCCGTACCCCGGCGAGCCAAGTCCAGGCACCAACACTTGCCTGATCGGTCAGGTAAATCGCATGGATGCGTTGCTGGAACCTAAATTGGTTCGTAAGCGTGGGGTCTATCGTCTCTACCCCGGTCACGGGATCGACATTGGCACCCAAATTATCGATCCCGTAATCGTCTTGTTCGAACGCATAACCGAGTTTTAAGGATTGGGTCTTTAAGGGCAGTGCGTAGTCCACGTCGGCTTCGGTGATGCCGTGATCCTCGAGGAAGCTCAGGTTGTTGTAAAAGGTGGGCGCCGGCGGTACGAATGGCTCGTTGACGTAGTCATAGTGCTCATGCTGATGCGAGATCGAGCGGTCCACCGAAAAGTCCAGCGTCTCCCCTGGTCTGCTGAGCTTCTGAGTGAATCGTAGCGTCGCATCGTAGTCGTCTTCCGGATCGTGCCCGCTGGTAATGCGCCGCGTAGCGCCCGTTACAGCGCCGGACTCCAGAGCACTGACATCATTCTGGGTGTAAGTGCGAAGCCCCCCGCGCGATAGCCAGCTCGCCGATACCGCAACCGACTGGCGCTCATTCGGGTCGTACTCGCCCGAAATGCCAACGCTTGGGATGTTCCGGCGAATGAGCTGGCTGACATTGTCCTGGCTCTCAAGCACCTGACCGGTCGTGGGGTCCGTACCGATGACCATCGATTGAATGCTTCGGTCTCGGTAGTCCTCGCGAAACCCCGCATTCAGCGATGCTGCGAATTGCTTACCGCCGTAGTTGCCGTTGCCGCCAACCAGCCAGCGCCCGCCGCTGCCGAGGCTTCCTGTCAGTGAAGCGGATGCCGATTCTTTGGCGCTTCGCTTGCGCGTAATAATGTTAATCACCCCGGCAGCGCCCTCGGCCTTGAATTGCGCGGGCGGTGTCGTAAGGATCTCAATTCGCTCGATATCGCTTGCCGAGATTGACTGCAGATTGTCGCCGGCTTTCGATCCCTGGAGCTGGGTTGCGGGCTTCCCGTCAATCAAGATGAGGACGTTGGTGTCTCCGCGTAAGGACACTGCGCCGTCAGGATCTACGTCGACAGACGGGATCACATTTAGAAGATCGCTCAGCGTACCGAGTGTGGTTTGCGCCTCCTCCGGGATGCTATAGATCTTGCGGTCGATTGTCGTCTCGACATTGAGCTTCTGCCCCTGCACAAGCACGGTCTCCAAGGGCGTCGGGGGATCATCCGCGGGTGCGGCAAGTACCGCGATCGGGACGAGCGCCAATAGGCCGCCGGAAACGACAATCCTTGGAATGGAAATCCGCACTACCGCTAAGTGCGGCGAGTTCGGACGCACTCGGAAGCTCACTACGATCGCCCTAACCACAAAAAAATGCCCAGCCTACGATACAACGCGCTCATTACGATTGGCTGAAAGGTCGTCGCGGATCGTTAACGGGGATCTGAAACGCGGTCATGAAGCCGCCTGCGCGCCGCTTCAAGAATCGAATGGGACCTCGCGCGCGGCCGGGTGATTCTCCGATTCTCCCAGCTGCCAGCAACCGGCAAATTCTCGCGCTTTCCCTCGCCGTCCCATCGAGTGCGCGCAGATCGGGCCTTTTCAAGGCTCCGCAAGGCGCGTAGTCGGGTCGATCCTAGATTCTCGCGACATCAGAGTCATCGATGGATTGGTACAAGCAGCTCATTGAGGGCAGAAAGATGACTGCCGATATCCAGATTGAAGGGCCCGCCCGCAATATTCACAGCGGGTAGCCCAGGGACACTGACGTGGACCACGATTCCGCCTCCATCTACCGGAAGTTGTCCTGCACAGCAACAGACGGCTCAGCCGCCGATGGCTGGACTGGGGACATTGCATTGAACGGAACGAGACTGGTGCAGAATCGACGGCCGGAACGTATTCCTCCGGAGTGAACTGTACCGTGGGCTCCGAGAAGCAGCAGGCCGGCCGGACGTCCGTCGTCGTGACGAGCAAGCCAGGCGGCGGCGCGTTTGCTACCCTCGCCTTATCGTTGCTGACTGGCATGCTAGTCTTGCGTCCGCCTTCGGCGGCGACCTAGTGCTGCCAGCTTTGTCAAAAGCCCAATGACTTAACTTAATCGATCCATTGGACACCTCGTCGCTTTTCTGGGGTTTGCTATTCGGCTCAATTGGGCTTGGTTTTCTCGTTTACGGCCGAAAACAGAGGGCGGTTGTACCGTTGATCTGCGGCTTGGCTTTAATGATCGTTCCATATTTGGTTTCCAACAGCATTCTGCTCGTCACAATAGGAGTAACGCTTATTGCGATTCCGTATTTCGTCAGGCTATGAGCTTATTGAATGGTGCTCTGCGCAATTGGTGCTAACTACCGGTTCGCGCGTGTTTAACAGCGTGCCTGCCCGGTGCAGGTCGCGCCGGCAATCCGTCCGATGTCGCGTTTGGTGGGCGCTCGCGTGCCTAGCTTTAGCGCGCGCCTTTGCAACTTTCAGCACGGCCTTCTTGCGCTCGTGAGCTTGCGGTCCCTTTGCGCGTGTGCCACATACATGTGCAGCACGGAGGGATCCTCCTCCCGTCCAAGTTCGGTGATGATGAGTCGGCTTTAGGCTCGAGATAAAATGCACGACGCGCGAGAGCTGGCCGAGTTTGGCGACGATCACCCGGCTCTTTTCGCGTTGCGATTGACGTGTCTGTCGGCGAGCCGCACACTTAAAGACATAAGAACTCTACCCCTAGGGAGAACTCACGGTGAACACTGAATTTGTTGGACGGTTCCTGCGTTATGGTGTAAGTGCCGCCGGATTGGTCGGTATCCTGTCCTTCTCGTCGGCGATTGCCGCGCCTCCTACCGACGATGCCGAGGCGCTCGCGCGCGACAACTGGAGCGAGGCAATCTCAAACACAGAGGTTCCGCACGAGGGCTGCTTCATGGCCGAGTATCCGAGCACCACCTGGATGCCGGTCGGATGCATCCGCGCCCCCAACCGCCCCTACGTGCCAAAAAGTGGTGCCGGCAGCCAAACGGTCGGCAACGGGCATGACTACGCCGCGGGCGTCTCCGGTTTGCTGACGAGGACGATGGGCACCTTCCCGGTGGTCACGGGCGTCACGAGCGAAACGGACGACGGAGTATCGAATGACTATTCACTCCAGTTGAACTCGAACTTCATGTCCACCGCGGCCTGCAATGGCCACTCCGGTTGCCTGTCCTGGCAGCAGTTCATCTATTCGTCGGGGGAGAATGCGGTATTCATGCAGTACTGGCTCATCAACTATGGCACTCCCTGTCCGGCGGGCTGGAATGCCTTCAGTGGCAGTTGTTACAAGAACAGCGCCGCAGTCTTCGCACCCCTGCTGCCGATCAGTGATCTTTCGGGTATGAAAGTGACGGGGAGGGCCACTGTCAATAAGAGCGATGTCGTCATGTTCACCGGCGCCGGTATCGCGTACAGCGTGAGCGGCAGCGACCATGTGGTTGACCTCGCCACGGCGTGGCAGCAGTCCGAGTTCAACATCATCGGTGACGGTGGTGGCAGTAAGGCGGTATTCAACACCGGATCCCACATCACGGTCAGAATCGCGGTGACGGACGGAAGCTCCAGCGCGCCCACGTGCGTCGCCAACGGCGGCACGACCGGCGAAACCAACAATCTGAATCTGGGTACCTGCACGGGTACGGGCGGGACGGGCCCCCACATCCAGTTCGTCGAACACAATTGAGCTAGAAAGTTCCACTTCGTCTGATCGAACTGCCAACATTATCGATGAGGTCCGTGCCGCTCTTCTGAAAAGAGCGGCCGGACCCGTTGGCAGCGGCTTACAAAACCCCTCCTGCGCCGCCAACGCCTGCGATCGACGTGTCTTGACCAGACACTTGCGGATATAACCATTCGTCTCGTGGGAAAAGGCCGCGAACATTGATGTTTGGTCGTTTATGTTCGGCCAAGGCGTGGTGCGACCAGGCGGCGTCGCGGCGGCTACTTGGTCGCGGCTTGAGCGCTAGGAGCCCGACCCAGAAAGAGCAACGGTCTGCGTGCTCGCCGCAGTGCCGGTACTCACACTCAGCGTCGCGCGAGCCGCTCCCCTCACCGCGGGATTAAAAACGACGTTGATCGTGCAGTGAGCCCCCGCCGGTACAGCTTCTGCACAGTCATTGGTTTGCGAGAACGGATCCGGGCCGGTGCTGGCGAGAACAATGCTCTTGATGATAAGCGCGGTGTTGCCGGTGTTGGTTACCGTGATGGGAACAGGCTTGCTTGCGACGCGCGGCGGCTGAGTTTCAAATGCGACGGCCATCGGCTCGGCCAAGAAGCTCGAGAGCAAGCCGTAGACCGCAAGCTGCTTGGACCAGGTGGGAACGTAAAGCCGGCCATTCTCGACAAGAGCAGGCGCGAACTTGGCGAAATTCCCAAATCCATCGCGCGATGCGTCCATCGTCGAGTCCCACAAATCCTGGGAAAGATTCTCGGCGTTGAATGCGTACAGGGCGCCTGGAACCGGCGGGTCGCTCTCCTCATCACCGCTCGTCACCCTGGTTGCCCACAGAATGCCGGTGTTGTGACGGGCACCCCAGGCGGAAAGCGTCAGAATGCCTCCGGGGTTGAGCGCGGTGATGCTGCCTTTCGAGACCGGGGTGGTTGTGAACTTCGTGCCGTCGAACTCGAATGATTTCGAGACGTCATCCCAACTCCAGTTGTAGAGCAGCGTGCCGCCCTGCGCCGCGCTGCGCTCCCAGAGCACGGGGCCGCCACGAAATGACGTGGTCATGGCGATCTGCTGCACCGCGCCGCCATTGTTCGAGGTCTCCTTGCCAAGATTCGTGGTGTTGAGGAGATAGAAGGTTCCGCCCTTGCCACCCCCCGCGAGCAGCAGCGGCGAGGTACCCGGAATGAGCAGCGGCCCCGAACTGGAAAGATCCTTGTCTTGAGTGTCGAGCGTGCTCCAGTTATCCGGAGTGAACCAGTCAGCGAGCGCGAGCTTATCCGTAAGATCGAGCTTCAGCGCGCTTTCGCTAAAATCGCTCGTGCCGTTGTAGCCATTGCCCCACCCGTTGCCCACGTACACATACGCATGGGCGCTGCTATCAAGCGCTGGCGGGCGCCCCGACTGCCACACGCCACCGCCACGGCTTCCGGTGGTGACCGTCGCAAATATCCCGTTTTGCGCCAACGTGTTCTTGTTGTACTGCATGACCCAGCCGACGTAGTTTCCAGCTTCCTCGCCCTCGAGCGCGCCGAAGCCGAAAATCACGTTTCCGCTCCCGAGTGCAAGCGACATGCGCTGCGTCACGTCGCGAGCGTCAAATGTCGACCCGCCATAAGTGCCCGAAATGATCTTTCCCGCGCCGTGCGGCTGGCCGCCGTCGGTGATGTTGACGGCCCAGAGGCGATAGGTCATCGCGTTGTTCTCGAGGGTGCATGAGACGACAAACATCAGATTTGTCGACGTGTCGATGACCGGCGTGCTCAAAATCCCGAGATTGCCGACGATGTTCTTGTTGTCGTTAAAAACGAACTTGGCGATCGGCACGGGCGTCGCATTGACGGCGCTCGCAAGATTGACACTCCAAAGCTCCGCGCCGTTCTCGGCATCGAATGCGTAGAGCGTATCGCTCATGGTCGCCACGTATACGACGTTGTGCGTGCCTTGATTCGGGATGGCGACACCGGGCACGTAGAGCGGCTGCGCGAAGATGGCGTCGTCGACCGGCACGGCGAAAATCATGCCGAAAGTGTCGAGCGCCACATTGGAGGTGTTGAGGGTCGTCTCGGTGAGATTGGCGCCGGTCACCGAGTGGTTGTAGCCGCGTTGCGCGACGGCCGTGGGAGTGGCTGCCTGCGGCCCGTGCAAGATTCCGCTCGCCAACATGACACCAGCAAGCGCCTGCAGCGCGACAGTCCTCAACCGCGCGATTGAGCGCGAGCCATTGGCATGCATGTGGGGTGTCCTCGATGTTTAAATTCTTCTTGGCAGTGCTTATACGCTCTGTTTAGGAGGCCCGGAAGAGCTGTGCCAGGCCGTTCGTGCCGCCGTATAACCGGCGCCCAAGGCGGCCCGCTCTGGCCCTCGTCGGCGCGAACTATGAGCCGGTTCCACTCAACCCAATCTGCTGAGTCGGCGCACCGCTCGTCGTCGTCACATTGAGCGTCGCCGCGGCCGCCCCGGTCGCCTGGGGAGTGAAGTAGACGTTGATCGTGCACTGTCCTGCCGCGGCGACCGAGGAGCCGCAGTTATTGGTCTGCGAAAACGGGTCCGGACCGACGCTCGAGAGAAAAATGTGCTTAATCAGCAGCGTAATGCTGCCCGTGTTGGTCAGCGTCACACTCAACGGGGCACTCTTGGTGCCTACCGGCTCGCTGCCGAAGGCGAGGGCGCCTGGCCGAGCCGTGAAACTTGAGAGCAGGCCGTAAACGGCGAGCCGTTTGGACCAAGTGGCGACGTAGACGCGGCCGTTGGCGACTAGTGGTGGCACGAATTTGCCGAAGTTGCCGAGCCCGTCGCGTGAGGCATCCATCGTCGAGTCCCACAGCTCCTGAGAAACATCCTCGGCATTGAAGGCGAACAGCGCTCCCGGCGTCGGCGGATTGTTCTCGGCGTCGCCGCCGGTGGAAACATTCGCCCAGACGATGCCGGTATTCGGCCGAGCACCCCAGGCGGAGAGCGCCAGTATTCCTCCGGGCCATCCTTCATTGATCGTGCTCTGCGAGCCGGGGCTGGTGGCAAATTCGGTGCCGTTGAACGTGTACGACTTCAGAACGTCGCTCGCATTCCAGGTATAGAGCAGCAACCCGCCGTGCGCCGCCGTGCGTTGCCAGTAGACCGGTCCGCCGCGAAACTCATTGGTTACCGAAATTTGCTGCAACGCGCCGGAATCGGTTCCGGTTTCCTTGCCGAGGCCGCTGCTGTGCAGCACGTAGAGGATGCCCTGTTTTCCGCCGCCGACGAGAAGCCCATCGGCAGTCGGCAGCAGCGCCGGCCCCGAGCTTGAGAGATCAAGATCGTGGGTGTCCAGACTGCTCCAATTGTGGGGCGTAAACCAATCGACGAGCGCCAGATGATTGGCGGTGTCGAGCTTGAGCGCGCTTTCACTGAAATTGCCGACTCCGTCATAGCCGTCGCCATAGGCGTTGCCCGTGAAGACGTAGGCATGTCGGGTGCTGTCGATCGCCGGTGCCCGTCCCGACTGCCAAACGCCTGCGCCGCGGTTACCCGTGGTGACGGTTGCGAATACGCCGTTCTGCGCGAGCGTGTGCTTGTTGTACTGCATCACCCAGCCGACATAGCCGCCGGCGTATTCAAGCTCGATGGGGCCGAAGCCAAACACGACTTCATTAGCCGCAATCGTCAGCGATGCGCGCTGCGTCTGATAGCGGGCGTCAAAGGTTGAGCCACCATAGCTTGCGGAGATCGGCACGCCCACGCCCAGAGGCAGGCTGCCGTCGCGGATATCGACAGCCCACACGCGGTATTCGAGCGTGTCGTTTTCGAGCGTGCACGACACGGCATAGAGCCAGTTTGTGGAAAGATCAATGACGGGCGTGCTCAGAATGCCGAGGTTACCGACGACGTTCTTGTTGCCGCTGAACACCCACGGGGCGATGGCAACCGGAGTCGCACCCACCAGGCTTGCCAGATTGATGCTCCAAAGCTGCGCGCCAGTCTCGGCGTCGAGCGCATAGAGCGTGTCGCTCATGGTGGCGACATACACGACGTTGTGAGTACCTTGGTTGCTGATAGCGACCCCCGGCACGTAAAGCGGCTGGGCGAAGATCGCATCGTCCACGGGCGCGGTGTAGAGCATGCCGAATGTATCGACCGTGACATTGGCGACGTTGAGTGCGCTCTCGTTGACATTGGCGCCGCTCAGCAGCCTGTCATAGCCGCGCTGCAGCACCGGCGGTGCGCTTTGCGCGCCCGCGCTGCAGGCGAGGCCTATCGCGAGCACGGCACCGCTGAGCGTTAGCAGGCGTGAAGTGTTGAACCGCGCGCAGGCGCGGCGGCCGACTCGATGCATGGAGGTTTCCCCGGTTTGTCTTGTTCTTCTCCTTCTATTTATACGCCTGTAGCCGCCGGCTAACAGGCGCTTTGACATAAGGCGAAGGCGTCACGCCGGCATCGCGATTTTGCGCCGGCGCCATTTTGCTCTCGTGGTCGTTGAGTTCCAGAAAATGATCGGGCTCGGCGGCCCAAATACCGAAGCGCAGCGCCGCGCGGCGCTGCAGCACCACGCCGCGCTCGGGTTCGCTGCCGCCCGCTAAGTTTGCTATCGCGTCGCCCCTGAGGCGGAGCAGGGCGCGCAGGACGTGCCGTACAACGTGCAGGCGCTCGCAAGCGTCGCCTGGGAACTCGTCACCAAGGAGAAGGCGGGGAGCGCTGCCAGTGAAAATGTGGCGCGCGCCCCCGGATGTTTCTCGTCGTGCGTGCCGCACTTTTTTATCCCAAGCTCCGGAATGGCCTCGCGAGCGTGCAGCTGTAGTACGCTTCAGCACCGCAACGGAAGCGTGCATAGTCTTTGGCGTGCCGTATGAGGTGTACGCTGCAGTGCATACGCTGCAAGCGATTCGCCAGCGGTAACGTCATCAATACCCGCGCCACCGAATCGCGCGCTTGAGTCATCGATGGATTTGTACCAGCAGCTCAGTGAGGGCAAAGAAATGACGGCGGCTACTATGTTTGATACGCGCGCTCGCGATATTGCTTTCAGTCAATGGCGATGGGCGCTTGCGGCATCTCTTGCGATCCTCGCGCCCGCGACGATTCAGGCGGCCGTGACGATTTCGACGGCTGCGACGAAAAACATGATTTGCGCGAGCGGCGTCTGCACGCCGACACACAAGAGCGCGATACTCAACGTGACGGACCTTCAGAACCTGCTCGCCACATCCAACACGCAGGTCACAACCGGTTCGGGCGGGCTCGCTGCACAGACGAACGATATTGTCGTGGCGACTGCGCTGACATGGGCGAGCTCCAGCGTGTTGACGCTCGACGCCTACCGTTCGGTGACGATCAACAAGTCCATTTCGGTCACGGGTACTGGCGGTGTCTCGCTCGTCACCGACGATGGCGGCACAGGCGGTGCGCTGAGCTTCGCGGCGACAGGCAACGTCAATTTTCCAAATCTGACGAGCAGCCTTACGATCAACGGTGCGGCTTACACGCTGGTAGGTAACGTCGCTACGCTTGCGAGCGACATTGCAGCAAATTCCACCGGGGATTTTGCGTTGGCGCGCAGCTACGACGCCGAAGGAGATGGAACCTATGCCTCTTCGCCCGTCGTCACGACGTTTAGCGGAAGTTTTGAGGGCCTCGGAAACACCATCAAGAATCTGACTATCGATGAGACGGACGCTCAGTCAAGGAAGCCCCTTGGGTTCTTCTCCACTATCGGCACCTCGGGCGAAGTCCAGCACCTAGGCTTAATCAATATCTACGTCAAGGGAAAGGTGCACACCGCTAACGGTACCGGTGGGCTGGTCGGTAATAATCAGGGAACCCTGACGGGTGATTACACGACCGGAAGAGTATTTGGGGCTGCATTGTTAATAGGCGGGCTCGCTGGCCACAACACCTCTGGCACCATCTCTCTTTCGCATTCGACGGCTGCGGTACGCTGCGGCGGTGATGCCTGTGGGCCGGGAGGTCTCGTAGGCCTTAATGAAGGAACCATAATGACGTCGTACGCTTCGGGAAGCGTGACGGCACTGGCAGGAGCTCGGAATCCGGCCGGTGGTCTGGTTGCCTTTAACCTTGGAGGTTCGATCAGCAATTGCTACGCAACCGGCGCGGTGCAGGGAAGCGACGTAGAGAGCATCGGCGGGTTTGCCGGCTCCCACGATAATCAAACCATCGCAAGCTCATATTCGACAGGGGCCGTGACCGGAGCTGCAGGAAGCGTGATTGGCGGCTTCACGGGAGCAGATGGGGATGCACCCGATATCGCGAACTCCTATTGGGACACGACAACGAGCGGAGTTACAAACCTTAGTCAGGGCGCCGGCGATCGAAGCAACGATCCGGGCATCTCGGGCCTTACCACATCCCAGCTGCAAGCGGGGCTGCCTGTGGGTTTCAGCAGTTTGGTCTGGGGCGAGAATCCTGCCATCAACGGCGGCTTGCCGTATCTGCTCGCCAATCCACCGCGATGATGCGCAATTAAGCGCGCGGGAAGTCACGCGGTACGGCGAAGTCTTTCTCACCGATATCTGCTCCAAACTGCGCGCCATAGGCGCTAGAGCGCGAGACCAGGCGTAGGAGCGACGCGTTCTGACCCGTCGCGCGCATCAGGAGATTGCACCGATGCGGCTCTCTAAGTCGAGGTTGACTCGCGCCGCTCAAGGGTCGCGCGGTCCCAGTTTGCTAAGCGGGCGCTCTGTTCATAAGTTGAATCCACGAACTCACGGATTGCAGCCTCAGGGGACCTCGCGTTTCGCACTGCCTGATACGGCAAGATAAACTCGCCGAGCTCTTGATGAAAATAAGCTGCGTCGGGTCGAACCTTGGCGTCCTTCAAACCAGGCGGGTCTGGCACCGCATAGGCATACAGAGCGGGTTCCAGAAGCGGCCCGCTGCCCGGCCAGAATCCGTGGCTGATTACTTCGTGGGAATAAGCGTCGCGAACAAACGCGGGTCCGGCTGGCACGCGGCTTGGCCTACCGGAAAAGCGTGTCAAAGCAAGGTCAAAACTCCCCCAAAAAAAATGTGCGGGACTGCACTTGCCAACGAACCCGCAGCGTGCCTCGGTAAATAACTCGGCGAGCCGCGCGACGATGCGCCAAAAACGGTTCGCAAACACGGGATCGTAGGACGCGTGCACCGTGTCCTCTTCGAAGCGAATCGGCGCGGCAATTTCAACTGGCATCGACCATATCTTCACGCCGAGAGCCATCTCTCTTAGTACCGCCATAAGCTCGCGGTAGAAATCGGCCACGGTTCGAGGCTCAAGCCGTATCGCACGCTCGGCGCCATCGGAGGTGCCAATAAGCAGCCGATGACTTATGAAGTCGAATTCCAAAGTAAAGAACCGTCCCGTGTGTGGCAATGGCCGGGTAGCGAGACCGCGCGATGTGACATGCAATGCGATTCCCCAGCAATGATTGAGTGGTGGCGCGAGGGCGAGTGCCACCTTGCCAACAATCTGCGTCCACATATGCAAGGTCGCATACGTGTCCTTCCAGGCATCGTAGGGAAGCTCAGGCCAGGTTTCTTCGGTCATGGTCGCGGCATTGTGCCATAGCAAATGGCTATGCTTGCGGAAACCGAACGCGGCCGCGTCGTTACGGCACGAGCTGGTCTCGCCTTGTTCACTGGGCACTTTAGAAGGTGGCGGCGAGTTTCTGCCTGGTCCTTAAGACAGCCATAAGTGCCGTCAACAAAGCGTCCCGTACGCGCTGCAAACATGCTGCCGCTGCAGATCCCGTGAGACGTGATGTTGTCGGATGACAACAAGCGGCATTTGGATTCGCGCCTGCGATTACAGTCTGCCGTCATGCAATTGTAGACAATTGCATGTCAGCAAAAACCGATGGCGAGGTCGCGGCTAAGCGACAGTGCCCATCTACGCCAGTCAGCACCTGCCGAGAAATCTGACGCGGCCACTGCCAAGCTGGTATAATTGACCGGTCGTTGATTCGCCACATCGGGGCGATAGACCAAAGGTGTGCTTCAGGTGTCATCGATCCGCCGAATTAAGGAACAGAAGCGGACCCTCATCCGTGAGCATTCCAAACCCAGCAATTTCAGAGCACTCGCGCAGGTTTTAACAACCTTAGCGGCGCTCGCGCTCCTGTGGTGGTGTGCAGCACTGAGCGTCGCCGTTTCCGCCTGGTTGACTGCTGCCGTCGTGATTCTCATCAGCCTGTTCACCCTGCGCGTCTTCGCATTGATGCACGAGTGCGGTCATGGCAGCTTGTTTCGCACGCAATCACTTAATCGCGCATTCGGCTTTGCGCTCGGTGTAGTTGCGGGCATGCCGCAGTACGTCTGGTCGCAGCACCACAACTTTCACCACGTCCACAACGGCAATTGGGAAAAGTACCGCGGTCCGTACACTACGCTCTCGACTGGCGAGTACGCGGCGCTGACCAGAACGCAGCAGTGGATGTATCGATGGAAGTGCAGTGTTGCCGGAACACCGATCGCTGGATTCGTCTATCTGATTTTCAATCCGCGCTTCACTTGGCTCAAAGGCAGCGTCGAGTTTGTGTGTCACATGATCCGCCAGAGGATTGCGCAGCCCACCGGTTCTTTGAAGGCACATGCCGCCAGCTTTAAGGCGCGCTACTGGAATTCGGCTAAAGAATACCGGCACATGACCGGGAATAATGTGGTTCTGATCAGCGCGTGGGTGCTGATGTGTTTTGCACTCGGCACGTCACTGTTTTTCAAGGTGTACGTGATTAGTCTGTCACTTGCCGGTGCGGCCGGCATTGTACTGTTTACAGTTCAGCATAATTTCAAACACTCGTACGCAGGCGACGGGCAGTACTGGGATTGCGACGTCGGAGCAATCGAAGGCACGAGCTTCCTCGAGTTGCCAGCGTGGTTGAACTGGTTTACTGCCAACATTGGCTATCATCACGTTCATCACCTATCCGCCAGTATTCCGAACTATTGTTTGATTGCCTGTCACAACGAGTATCGGGATTTGTTCACCGATGTCAGTCGCTTGAAACTCGCTACCGTCTGTGGATCGCTGAAGTACATCCTGTGGGATACTCGAGCGCACCAACTCATATCAGTCGCTGAATATCGGCAGCAACTAAGCGAGAGCCAGTCGGATCAGGCGAGAGCGGCCATCTCTGAGGCGTAGCCCGCTATGTCGGCGCAGTTGCGAAGCTTAGGCTCGCTGCGAAAAGTCGACCGGGCGATTACCGAACACCTAGTTTTCAGAGGCCGCACAGCAAGACCGTGCCAGCAGAGCCGCCGGCTGCAAGATTAGCTCTCGCTTTAGTTGTGTAGGTGTCAAATACCTACTTCGTTTGCACAATCTTCTTGAGCTAGCGTCACGCCGTTGCTGCATGCGAAGCTCGCTCGCGCGACACCTGCGATCTCTCACTGGCGCCAGCTGCCGGCCCGGACAGACGACGGCGAGCGTTAAGTATCCGCTATTGAGAACCGCAGAGTTGGCCCATAAGCCTGGCGCGTCTGCTCAATCGGCGCTTCTAATTACGTAGTCACCGGTCAAGCATGAGCTAGTAGCTGTCAGCGTCTCAAATGCATGTGGGCCGGATCGCAGGCGCGGGGAACCTTCCGACACTGACTTCGTTCTTAGGTCCTGTGTGGTTTTGGTGGTTGATGACGTTCTGAATTGTCTAAGATTCTCAAGGAGCTTGCTAATGACGACTTCCTCAGGCCATACCTCGGCCATTCGCGCGAAAAAGGTTATTGGATCAAATGTCACGGATCCGTCAGGAAAGAAAATCGGTCAAGTTGAGGACGTAGTGCTCGATAAGCAGTCCAACAGTATTCTTTTTGCGGTCGTGGGATTCGGCGGCTTTCTCGGTGTGTCGGAGAAGTACCACCCGATACCTTGGTCGTCGCTTGACTACGATCCGTCGCAAGACGCCTACGTAGTCGAATATACGAAAGATCAGTTGAAGGCTGCGCCGGCCGCCTCTATCGACGAACTGACGCGTAGCGATGGCAGCGCGTATCGCGAGCGAGCGTTCGAGTATTACAAGGAGCCGCGCTACTGGTAGGTACGGGTCCATCGGACGCGGAGCGTTGCGCGGCGGTGGTTGTGCGACGCCACGCTTCGCCGGTGTGACAGAGGGCCTGCTCGCGTCGTGAGGTGGCGCCCCAGTGGGGGAGTTGGCCCGCGGGGCGAGCAGTCCTCATCAGTGTCCCAGCTCAAGATCTTGCAGAAGATCATCACCCTGGGCGTTCTTGTCCCCCTTGCCGTGCTGCACCTGCATAAGTCACTGCGGCTTTGATTACTTATGGGCCGCCCTGTGCATCCTCGGAGCGGCATACTTTATATTCCGCACTGCGCATAATGCGCAAACGATTTGGGATCAGCCCGGCAGCCGCTCGCGCCGCAACTGCCGAGCACCCGCGCTTGAATGCGCGCCTCGCTTAACGCACGATCCCGGCCGGAGCATTGCTACAGGTTACGAGGAAAACCATGACGGCCATCTGGCGAACGTGCGCAGCTGCGTTGATATGTGAGTTGATATGTGTGGTGGGGCTGCCAGCAGCGCTCGCCGCTCCCGACCCGTCGGGCAACGAGACTCCGCAGGTCTTTAAACCCAACGAGTCAAGCTTCGACTACGTCAAGCGCGAAGTCATGATTCCGATGCGCGACGGCGTGAAGCTCTACACGTTGCTGCTGATTCCCCGCGGCGTACAACGCGCGCCAATGCTCCTGACCCGAACGCCCTATAGCGCTGACGCGCGCATGACGGCGAATGACAGCGCGCACCTGGATGCCGTCATCGGCAGCACCGATGTGGCCGGGGATGCCGTGGTGCACGGCGGCTACATTCGTGTGCTGCAGGACGTGCGCGGCAAGTACAGGTCAGAAGGCGAGTACGTCATGAATCGGCCACTCGTCGGCCCCTTGAATCCCACCGGTGTCGATCACGCTACCGATACGTATGACACGATCGAGTGGCTGGTGCATAACACCCCCGAATCGAACGGCAAGGTTGGGATTCTCGGCATCTCGTACGACGGCTTCACATCGCTCATGGCCTTGTTTCATCCGCACCCGGCACTGCGTGCCGCCATCCCCATCAATGCCATGGTCGACGGATGGATGGGCGATGACTGGTTTCACAAGGGGGCTTTTCGCATCGACAGCCTTGTGTATGCCCACGACCAGGAAGCCACACGCGAGAGCAAGATCAAGTGGTGGTCCGACCACTATGATGATTTCGATACCTGGCTGACGGCCGGCTCTGCTGCCGGGATGGTGCGGATGCACGCACTGGATCAGGTCGGCTTTGCCGTAAAACTGCTGAACCATCCGGCCTACGACGCGTACTGGCAGGCGCAGGCGGTCGACAAATTGCTCGCGAAGGAACCGCTGTCAGTGCCCGTTATGCTGGTGCATAGCCTGTGGGATCAGGAAGATATCTACGGCAACATCGCCGTCTACAAGGTGATCAAACCCAAGGACCTGGACAATTCGAAGGTGTTTCTGGTGGCGGGACCCTGGTTTCACCACCAGCAAAGGCTCGACGGCAGTGCCATTGGCAGTATCGAGTTTGGCAGCGATACCGCGCGCTACTTTCGGTTGCATTTGCTGCGGCCCTTTCTCGACCATTTTCTCAAAGACGACGCACCGCCCCTCAACCTCGCTCCCGTGAATGCGTTCGAGACGGGCACCAACGAGTGGCTGGCTCTGCCCGGCTGGCCCATGGGTTGCGCCGCCGGCTGCCGCATCGAAGCGACGCCGCTGTATCTGGAAAACGGCGGACGTTTGAGCTTTGCCCTCCCGGATGCGCAGGGCTCGGGTGTCGATGCGTACGTTGCCGATCCCGCCAAGCCCGTTCCCTATCTGCCGCGCCCGATCCATATCGAAGGCGAGGGCGGCGCCAGCTCGTGGCAAACCTGGCTGGTGAGCGATCAGCGCGAAGCGTCGGGCCGCCCGGACGTCGTCAGCTTCGTCTCAGAGGTGCTGCGTGAGCCGGTAAAGATCAGCGGCGAGCCGATTGCCAATCTCGTCGCCTCGACTAGCGGTACGGACGTCGACTTTGTGGTGAAGCTCATTGACCAGTACCCGGAGGAAGTAGGGCGTGATCCGAGACTGGGCGGCTATGAGCTCATGATCTCCGCAGACATTCTGCGCGGTCGTTACCGCGAATCGTTCGCGGCGCCGAAGGCCGTGCCGGCGGGCGTAAAGCAGCTCTATCGATTCAGCCTGCCGACCGCAAACCACGTCTTCCTCGCCGGGCCACCGTATCATGGTGCAGGTGCAGTCAAGCTGGTTCCCTCTTTACGATCGCAACCCTCAGAGGTACGTAAAGAACATCTTCTTTGCCACGCCGGCGGATTACCAGAAGGCCACCATCAAGGTGTTCGAGGGTCCGCGCGCAAGCTTTGTGGAATTACCGCTCGTCAGGGGCGCCACGAATCAGTAAGCGCGGGGAACCATTCGGACGCTAAAGCGATTAGTTCGCTAGGAGAGTGCACGTTCATGCTTCGGTCGCGAGTCCTCGCACTTCTTGCCTGCCTATTCAGCCTGACGGCGGCCGCCCCGTTGCTGGCGGCGCTGCCGGCGGCACTGCCGCCGTTGTCGCAGCCCGCGAACAACGAACACCACCTCGGCAAGGTGATCTGGCTCGACCTCGTGACCCCTAACCTCGCCGCCGCGGAGCATTTCTACGGCGGATCTTTTTGGCTGGACGTTTCGAGCCATTCGACAGCTTCGACCGGCTACGCGTTGGCGATGCTCGACGGACGCCCGGTGTGCGGCCTCTATCAGCACGCCATACCCCCGGGAGAGCATCGTCAGCCGGCGTGGCTCACCTTCATTGCCGTGAGTGATGCCGATACGGCCCAGAAGCTCATCTTGCAGCAGGGCGGCCAGATGCTGGCGGCGCCACATAGCTATCCGCAGCGAGGCCGGCAGGCGGTGTTCGCCGATCCGCAGGGCGCAGTGTTCGCCGTCCTTGCCTCGAGCAGCGGCGACCCGCCGGACTTCTAGCCGCGCCGGGCGAATGGATCTGGAGCTCGCTGATCGCGCGTGAGCCCGGCACCGACGCCGCGTTCTATCAAAACGTATTCGGCTATGAGGTATTCGACTCGACGCAGGATGCCGACAGTACCGAGCACCTGATTCTCTCGACGGACGAATATGCGCGCGCCAGCGTGAACGGGTTGCCAGATACTCGGCCCGTCGCCACGCGCACTGGCTCAACTTCGTTCGCGTCACGGATAGCGCAGCAGATGGCCGCCAAGGTCGACCCAGCTCGGCGGGCGCGTGCTAGTCGAGCCACATATCGATCGGCATGGCGGCAAAGTCGCCGTGGTCGCGGATTTCGTCCGGCGCGCCTTTTGGACTGCTTGAATGGGCAGAGAGCAGAGCAAGGAGGACAATGCAATGAGCGTGCGTTGCTACGGCTCGCTCGCTGCGTGCGCTCGGCGGCTCTCTGTTGCTGCTGCTGCCGGGCTGCGTCGCCGGCGGCGGCGGATATTACGAGCGGCGCGTGACGTCACCTACGGCGCGGATTTCTACGAGCCCTGGGGCTACGAGTACGGCGGCTGGGGTCCGGGCTACTGGGTGGGCCCGCCGCGCGGCGGGCACGGGCGATGGCATCATCCCGACTGGAGGCGGCAAGGCCGCCCGCCTATCATCCCGCAGCGCCGTCGCGTTCCATGCCTTCGATCCCGAGCCGCCGCTCGCTGAACACTCCGACCCCGATCAGTCGCCACGGCAAGCGCTTGGCGGCTGTCGTTCGCTGGCAGCGCTGCCCTATGAGGCCGCGAGCGCCGCTGCCGCAGCCGGCGGCTTGACCGCTCCCAGCGCAGCGGACGAAGCACTCATTGCGCGTTTTCAACGCGCGGCGTTCGATTACTTTCTGGAGCAAGTAAATCCGCGAATGGGCTGGTGGCGGATACTAGCCGCCCGGACGCGCCCGCGAGCATCGCCGTCGTTGGATTTGCTTTGTCGTGCTATCCGGTGGCGGTGGAGCGCGGGCTGGATGGCCGGGCAAGAGGCGGCCGAGCGCACGCTTGCGACCCTGCGCTTCTTTCGGAAGAGCGAGCAGAGCGAGGCGGCCGATGCGACGCGGCTACAAGGGTTTCTACTACCACTTTCTCGACATGCAAAGCGGCCGCCGCGTCTGGCATTCGGAGCTGTCGCTCATCGACAGCACGCTCCTGCTCGCCGGGATGCTGACCGGCGGCGTCTATTTTCACGACGCGACACCTCGCGAGCAGCGAGATTCGCGAAGCTTGCCGCTGCACTTTACCGGCGGGTCGATTGGCGGTGGGCGCACGGCGGCGCCGCCACGGTGCGCCAGGGATGGAAGCCCGATAGCGGCTTTTTGCACTACGGCTGGGAGGGCTACAGCGAGGCCACGCTCCTTTATGTTCTGGGTCTGGCCTCGCCCACACATCCGCTCTCGACCCGCAGAGCTATCGGCGCCTGGACCGCAACCTATCAATGGGAGAACATCTACGACTGCGAGTATTCTGTATGCCGGGCCCGCTTTTCATTCACCAATTTTCGCACGCTTGGATCGATTTCGAGGGCATCCGCGACGAGTTCATGCGTGAGAAGCGCAGCGATTACTTTCGAAAACAGCTGCCGCGCGATTACCGTGCAGCGCGAATACGCGCGGCGCAACCCGCACGACTTTCAGGGCTACGACGGCCGATTGCTGGGGAATCTCCGCCAACGACGGCCCGGGCTCGAAGACCATGATCGTTAGGCAGCGCGGCGAACGGCGCTTCTTTGGCTACGCCGCACGCGGTGTCCCTTTCGGTCCCGATGATGGGACGCTCGCCCCCTGCGCCGCGCTGGCATCGTTGCCCTTTGCTCCGCAGATGCGTGTTGGCGGCGCTGCGTGCGCTGTGCGAGCGCTATCCGCGCCTGACGCGCGACGGCGCGGCTGCCCGGGCGGCTTCAATCCGACGCTGCCGGGCAATGGCCCGCAGGGCTGGGTGTCCGAAGGATTCTATGGGCTTGACCAGGGGCTGGCTCGTCCTCATGATCGAAAACTATCGCTCGGGCTGATCTGGCAGTTGCTGCGCCGCTGCCCCTACATCGGCACGCGGGCTGCGCCGCGCGGGATTTACGCGGCGGTTGGCTGGCATGACGTGCTTTTTGGCGTGGCCGGAAGCTCGTACGCGGTGGCGACGAAGCGGGCAGCGATGCTGCACGCGCCGACGACGGTCTGCGCTGCTCGCGAATGTGCGCCCGCCGGACTGGCGCAACCCGCGCCCTGCCGGCACTTACGATCTTGTCATTCTGGGCGCGGGACCCGCGGGCTTCTTGCCGCTCGCGGCGCGGCGACGCTGGGCACGAAGGTTGCGCTCATCGAGCGCGATCTTCTCGGCGGCAACTGCCTGAATGTCGGCTGCGTGCCGTCAAAGGCGCTGATTCGCACGAGCCGCCTGTATGCGCGCATGCGCGAGGCCCGGGAGCTGGGCGTGGCGAGGCCGATCGGCATGCGCATGCGTGGCCGCGCCATGCAGCGCATACGCCGCCTGCAGGCGCGCTTGAGTCGCGCCGATTCCGCCATCGCGCTGCGCGAGCGCGGCGTGGATTTGTATTTCGGCGCGGGCGCTTTGTCGGGCCCTCGCAGCTGTCAGTCGATGGCAGGCGTCGCTGCTGACGTTTCAAAAAGGCCCTCATTGCGACCGGCGCGCGGCCCGCATAGCCCGCAAATCCCGGGCTCTTGAGGCGGCGGGCTATTGGACCAACGAGAACCATATTCAATCTCAACGCGACGCCGCCGCGGCTGCTCGTCATCGGCGGCGGACCTCTCGGCTGCGAATTGGCACAGGCTTTCTGCCGCCTGGGATCGCAGGTCACGATCGCGCAGGACGACCCGATGTTTCTGCCCGGGCGAGGAGCGCGATGCCGCGCAGATTCTCGCCGACTCGACTGGCCAGCGACGGCGTGCGACACCTATCTGAATACCCCGGTCGTCGGCGGTGCGCACGCGAGGGAACGGAAAAAATCGTCGACCTCGTGAGCGAGGACAGCAAGATTAAGCGTCGCGTCGATGAGATTCTCGCCGGCATCGGTCGCGTGCCGAATGTCGAGGGCATGGGACTTGAGGCCGCGCAGGTCAAGTACGACAGCAGCGACGGGCATTCGCGTCAACGATTTTCTGCAGACGAGCAATCCGCGCATCTATGCGGCGGGCGATGTGTGCCTGCAGCACAAGTTCACCCACATGGCAGACGAGACCGCGCGCATGGTGCTGCACAACGCGCTGCTGCGGGGCCGCCGCCGCTTGAGCGCTCTAACCGTGCCGTGGTGCACCTACACGGATCCGGAGATCGCGCATGTCGGCCTGTATGTGCGCGAAGCGCGCGAGCAGTCAATTCCGGTGGAGACCTTTACGATACTGATGCACGACGTGGACCGGGCCGTGACCGACGGCGATGATTCCGGGTTTCCTCAAGGTGCATCTGCAAGACGGCAGCGACAAGATCCTCGGCGCCACGATCGTTGCGCGGCGCGCCGGGGAAATGATCAACGAGCTGTCGCTGGCGATGACCGCGGGCATCGGCCTGCGCAAGCTCGGGCGTGTCGTGCATGCATATCCGACGCAGTCGCTCGCAATTAAGATGGCAGCGGACGCCTACTAGCGCGTGCGCCTGAGGAAGGTCGCCCGCTACAAATAGGGGAGCATGAGCCGCGCGGCGCTGTTGCGTAGCGCGATTGGCAGCGGCGTTCTTTTCCAGGAGCTCCGGGCTTAGGCGCACTTGCTGTTTCTGCGCAATGAATTCTTGCAGTTGTGCTACGAGCGGCGAGTGGTAAATCTCCACATTCAGCTCGAAATTCAGACGGAAGCTGCGCATGTCCCAGTTGGCGCTGCCGATTAGGCACCACTCACCATCAATCGTCATGAGCTTGGAGTGATCGAAGGGGGCGCCGTGGGTCCACACCCGGCATTGCGCGGCAAGCAGTGGGCCGATATGGGCGCGTGCACCCCAGTCGAGAGTGGGATGATTGCTGCTGGCGGGCAGCACCACATCGACCTGCACCCCACGCATGGATGCGAGCGCCAGCGCGGTAATGATGCGATCATCCGGCAGAAAATAGGGGGTCATGATCTTCACCGAAGAGCGTGCCGCGCCGACCGCCTGCAGAATCATGAGTTCTATTTTTTCCAGGTCCTGATCGGGCCCCGAGGTCACCGCGCGCGCAACGCTGTCGCTGACGGGCGTAAGCGCAGGAAACCAGCGCTCACCGTACAGTCGCTCAGCCGTGATGAAAAACCAATCGTCGGCGAAGGAGTGAGTATCTGCGCGACGACCGGTCCCGCGATGAAAAAGTGCGTGTCCAACACCGGGCTTGAAGGATGACTGCGCAGCAGGTTTTCAGCGCCGATATTGAGGCCGCCGATATAGGCGCTGCGGCCATCCACGCCCAGCAGTTTCTTGTGCAAGCGCAAGTTCAGGAACGGCATGCGCCAGGGCAGCGGCGAGTGTAAGAAACGCGCAACCGGAACCGCCGCGCGCCGCAATTTAAGGTAGGTCGTCGACCAGAAGTAGCCGCCGCCGACGCCGTCAATGAGCACTCGAACGTGAACGCCACGTTGCTGTGCGCGCAGCAACGCATCAATGAAGGGCTGGCCGGCCACATCAGCCCGGAAGATATAACTCGCCAGAGCGACGCTGTGTTGTGCAGCGTCGATGCTGGCGATCATTCTCGGGTAGGCTTCATCGCCGTTGCGCAGGATGCTGATCGCATTACCGTCTTTAGCGGGTCGTCCCGTGATCCTCTGCGCGGAGTACTCGAGTGTGCTGCGCGATCCATCCGGGCTGGCATCGGTACCGCTCTCGTCTCCCGGGGCAGAGCGGCGCTGCGCGCGCATCGTCAGCGCCCGCCGCCGCACACGATTAACACCGAGCAGCACATACAACACGCTGCCGAGTACCGGTGACAGCCAGGCGATGCCAATCCACGCGACCGCTGAGCCCGGGTCGCGTTTAGTGACGAGCACATGCCCGGTAACACCCGCTGCCAGCAGCAGGTGCACACCCGAAAGCACCGCAGTACCCGTCAGATTCAAATCCGCTTCCGCACCGCGCCCGGAGAGCTATTGGGTGTTCATCTTAGCGCCGTTACGCAACTCGGCGGCGTGCTTTGCAAGGCAGCGGCGGTTGCGATGGCGGCCAGATGCGCTTGCAGAGTAAAATTCCTGCGCAATCGCGTCTACTGCCACGTCGACAGGAGAAAAGATCATGGCTTCAGCGGGCAAATTCTTGAGCGATATAAAGAAGATTCGCGCGCGCGCGCGCCGTCATTTGACGGAAGGTGCGGTCACCAAGAACTACGGGGGCAATGTTAAGGATGCGATTGCGCTGCTAAACCATGCCGTCGCAACGGAAATCGTGTGCGTGCTGCGCTACAAATTTCATGCGGTCACCGCCACTGGAATTGCCAGCGATTCGGTCAAGCAGGAATTTAAGCAGCACGCCAAGGAGGAGGAGGAGCATCTGGATGAGCTGTGCGAGCGCATTAACCAGCTCGGCGGCAAGCCCGATCTCAACCCCGAGGGGCTGCTCTCGCGCGCCGCCTCCGAGTATGTCGAGGGCACCAATCTCGTTGACATGATCAAGGAGAACCTGATTGCCGAGCGCATTGCGATTCAGACCTATCGCGACATGGTGCGCTATTTCGGCCAGAAGGACCCGACGACGCGAACCATGCTTGAGGGGATACTTGCGCAGGAAGAAGAGCACGCCAACGACATGCATGACTTGCTCGTCAGCCACGAAGGCCACCCCATGCTTGCCAAGTAAGCGGCCGGCTCGGGAACCTCGGCGCGCAACGCAGGTTGTTCTCTTGCAGGAGGAGGCGTTGAGGCAAAGCGAGGCCGGAGCGTGGCAGAGCAGGCACGCAGCGTTTGCGTGTCTCGCGCTGCTTGCCGCCGGCGCTGTGGCTGCGGCAGGCGCTTACGGCGCGGTGGATGACTGGCGTCAGGATGCGCCCGGGCGAGTGCGGCGCATCAGCATCGCGGATCTGCCGGCACCGTACGCCACCGCATCAAGTGCCAATGCATCGCGGGTGGTGCCTCGGCCGGCTACGGCCAAGCTCGCCGTGCCGCGCGGCTTTACGGTTAGTGCCTTCGCGGCTGGGTTGCAGGGGCCGCGCCGCGTGCAGATCGCACCCAACGGCGACATCTTTGTCGCCGAGACCGGAGCGGGACGCGTGCGCGTGCTGCGCGCGGCGGCCGGAGCAACCACTGCCTCCCAGACCGAGGTCTACGCATCCGGACTCGATGGCCCGTTCGGAATTGCGTTCTACCCTGTGGGTGTGCATCCCGAATGGCTGTACGTGGCCCTGCACAATCAGGTGGTGCGCTTTGCGTATCAGTCTGATGACCTGCGCGCGCGCGCGCCGCCCGAAGTTCTGGTCGCAAGCCTTGCGGACACCAGGGCCGGCCATTCGACGCGCGACATTGCCTTTGCGCCTGACGGCTCGCGCATGTTCATCTCCGTGGGTTCCGGATCGAACGACGCGCAACGCGAGGCGCGCATGTCTGGCGCGCAACTTCAGCAGTGGCAGGCCACGCATGCGCTCGGCGCGGCATGGGGAGGCGAGACCAATCGTGCCGATGTGCTCGCATTTGATGTCGATGGCAAGCAGCCCGCGCGGATTTTTGCGACCGGCATCCGCAATTGCGTCGGCCTGACGGTGCAGCCGCACACGGGCGATCTGTGGTGCACCACGAATGAGCGCGACGAGTTGGGGGACGACCTGGTTCCGGATTACGCAACGCGCGTGCGGCAGGGCGCCTTCTACGGTTGGCCCTGGTATTACCTCGGTGCTCACGAGGATCCGCGCCACGCCGGGGAGCGAGCGGATCTTGCCGGCAAGGTGACCGTGCCGGACGTGCTATTCCAGTCCCACTCCGCGCCGCTGACCCTCGTCTTTTACGAGGCAGCCTCGGGCGTTGCGGCTTTCCCGCGCGAGTACCTTGGCGATGCCTTCGTCGCGTTGCACGGATCGTGGAATCGCAGCCGCCGCACCGGGTACAAGGTCGTGCGCGTGCCCATGAAAGAGGGCACGCCGACGGGTGAATACCAGGACTTTCTGACCGGTTTCGTGGTGGACGACGAGAGCGTGTGGGGGCGACCCGTGGGCGTTGCGGTGGCGCGCGACGGGGCGCTGCTGGTCTCGGACGACGCCTCCAACACCATCTGGCGTGTGAGCCCGGTCCGATAAGACACCCGCGGCGGGGCGGGCGGCCCGCAATTAACGGAATTTAATAATTCGCCAACCCGTGGTGAACCCTCAAGCCGGCATTGTTGTGCGCCAGGGAGGCAGGGCATCTTTACGGGCGCCGGCGTTATTCTCACGTTCACTCATTTACTACGCGCTCTGCGCAGGCCCGTGCGGATCGGGTCGCGCTCGCTCGTGCTCGCGAGCGTGCTCACGATTGCCGCGTGCAATCTCGGACCGCGCTACCGCCATCCGAACGTTGCGCCTCCCTCCGCCTGGCGCGGCGAGGAGCTCGAGGGCGCGGCCGCGTGGCCTTCGTCCGACTGGTGGCGCGGCTTCAGCTCGCCGCAGTTGAATCAGCTGATCGAGGAGGCGCAGCACACCAACGATGACATCGCCGCCGCGGTCGCCCGCGTGCGCGAGGCCGACGCGCAGGTACGCATCGCCGGCGCGCCGTTGCTGCCGGCCGTGTCGGCGTCGGCGAGCGCCACGCGCGCGCGCGAACTTAATCTCGGAGCGCCCGGCACGCTCACCGCCAATGAATTCAGTCCGCTTCTCAACGCAACCTATGCGGTGGATTTCTGGGGCAAGAATCGCGCAGCACTCAAATCGGCCGAGTTCGCAGCCGATGCGAGCCGCTATGACCGGATCACGGTTGAGCTTACGGTGATGACGAGTGTCGCGAGCAGTTACTTTCAGGCGATCCAGGCGCAGGACCGCCTCACGGTCGCTCGCGACAATCTCTCCAGCGCGCAGAAGCTCCTGCAGGGCCTGCGCTTCGAACAGACCGTCGGAATCGTCACCGCGCTTGATGTCGCGCAGCAGGCAACCACGGTTGCGATCCTCAACGCGTCGATTCCGCCTTTGCAGCAGCAGCTCCTGCAGAGTATCGATGCGCTCGCCATTCTGGTCGGCAAGTCGCCCGAGGAGCTGCAGATCAGCACCGGTACGTTTGCGGATCTGCAGGAACCAAGAGTGCAGCCGGGCTTGCCCTCGGAGCTGCTAGTCCGGCGCCCCGATGTCGCCGAGGCGGAGGCGCAGCTCATGGCTGCGAACGCGAACATTCAGCAGGCGCGCGCGAGTTTTTTCCCGAGCATCAATCTCACCGCGGATGGCGGCTATGCCAGCACCGCGCTCTCTTCGCTCTTCAACCCCGCGAACCGCATCTTTACGCTCTCGGGATCTTTGACGCAGCCGCTCTTCGAAGGCGGCGCGCTTGCCGGACAGTATTCGTACAGCAAGGCGCGCTACGCGGAGCTGTTGGCTGACTACCATAAGACCGTGGTGTCGGCGTTCAGCAATGTCGAGGATGCGCTCGTCGCCTTGCAGCAGACCGCGCTGCAGCGTGAGCGCCAGGAGGAAGCCGTGGCGAAGGCGCGGCGCGCCTATGAGATCACGCAGCTGCAGCTGCACGCTGGGGTAATCAATATTCTCACGGTGCTCAACACCGAGACGGCGTTATTCACCGCCGAGGATGCACTGGTGCAGGTGCAGTATGCGCATATGGCGGCACTCATTTCGCTGTTCAACGCGCTTGGCGGCGGCTGGCACCAGGCCTAGGAGCGCACGCTTGGATACGAATGCAATAGCGCAGACGCCGCCGCCCCATAAGGGCAAGGCGCGTCTGGTCATGCTCGGGGCGGCCGTCTTGTTGGTGCTCCTGGTCGCATGGCGCTGGCACGGCAACAACGGTACCGCGGGGGCTGCCGAGCCAGCAGTGCACGCAGCGATTCGTGTCGAGACAGCGCCAGTGCAGCGCCGCGACATGCCGATCTACCTTGAAGGCCTGGGCACGGTGCAGGCGTTCTACACGGTGACGATGACCGCCCGCGTCGACGGACAGATTCAGAAGATCGGCTTCACGGAAGGCCAGACGGTCGCCAAGGGCGCGCTCATTGCGCAGATCGATCCACGGCCGTATCAGGCTGCGCTTGATCAGGCGCTCGCCATGAAGGCGAAGGACGAGGCGACGCTGCAAAGCGCCAAAGCCGATCTGGAACGCTACGTAGAGCTTGCGCCCCAGGAACTGACCAGCAAGCAGACGCTCGATGCGCAGCGTGCGCTGGTGGCGGGGCTGCAGGCGCAGATCAAAGGCGATCAAGCGACCATAGACAATGCGCGCACGCAGCTCGCCTACACGACGATTACCGCGCCGATCGAAGGCCGCACCGGAATTCGTTTGGTCGATCCCGGCAACAATGTGCACGCCACCGACACCACCGGCATCGTCGTGCTGACACAGGTGCACCCGATTTCCTTCATCTTCACACTGCCTGAGGATGAGCTGGCGGCGGTGAGTCGGGCGCTTGCAACCGGGCCGGTTGCCGTAACCGCGCTCTCCCGCGACGATAAGACTGAACTTGATCACGGCACGCTGGCGCTTATCGACAATCAAATCGACCAGGCGACCGGTAGCGCGCGCCTCAAGGCCAATTTCCCAAATGACGCAGGGCAGCTGTGGCCGGGAGAGTTTTTGAACGCCCGCCTACTGGTGGACACCGCGCGCAACGCGGTAACTATCCCATCCGCGGCGGTGCAGCGTGGTCCCTCCGGGGTGTTCACGTACGTGGTCAGGCCCAATTCGACGGTGGAAGCGCGGCCGCTGCAGATCGGCGCCGAGAGCAGCGCGACCACCGTCGTTACGCAGGGACTGAGCGACGGCGAGGTCGTGGTGACGAGCAATCAATATCGCCTGCAGCCGGGCGCCGCGGTGCGTACCAGCACCGCCGCCGCGCCGCTGCGCACGGCGGCAACTGGCGCGGCTTCCCCGGGCGGCGCCAGCGGTGGTGTGCGGTGAGCATTTCAACGCCGTTTATTGAGCGCCCGGTTGCCACCTCGCTCCTGATGGCGGGAATTCTGCTCGTCGGCCTGGTCGCGTTCCCGCTCTTGCCGGTGGCGCCGCTGCCGCAGGTCGACTTCCCTACGATCCTGGTGTCCGCGCAGCTGCCCGGCGCGAGTCCCGAGACCATGGCCTCCTCGGTGGCCACCCCGCTCGAATATCAGTTCTCGGAGATTCCGGGCGTCACTCAGATGACCTCGACGAGCGTGCTCGGCACAACGCAGATCACCATCCAGTTTGATCTCAATCGCAACATCGATGCCGCGGCGCAGGACATTCAGTCAGCAATCGACGCTGCGGGCGGACAGTTGCCGAAGAACCTGCCCACGCCCCCTTCGTATCGCAAGGTAAACCCCGCGGACTCCTCGGTGCTGATCCTGGCGCTGCATTCGGACGTGTTGCCGCTCACGACGGTGGACGACTACGCCGAAAACGTCATCTCGCAGCAGATTTCGCGTTTGCCCGGGATCGCCCAGGTCAGTATCGGCGGGCAGCAAAAGCCTGCGGTGCGTGTGCAAGTCGACCCGGCAAAGATCGCCTCGCTCGGCGTCCAGCTTGAGGACATCGCCAACGTCATCACGACGGCGACGGTGGATGCGCCGAAGGGCTCGATCATGGGCCCGAGCCGCAATTTTGCCATCTACGACAACGATCAGCTGCTGAAGGCCGCGCCGTGGAACGACATCGTCGTCGCGTACAAGAATGGTGCGCCGGTGCGCATTCGCGATATCGGCATCGCGGTAGAAGGCCCGGAAAATGCGCAGCTTGCCGGCTGGCAGAACGGCAAGAACGGTATTCTGCTGCTGGTCTACAAGCAGCCGGGCGCCAACATCATCGATGCGGTCGCAAGCGTCGATGCGCTCTTGCCGCACCTGATGCAGACGGTGCCGCCGTCGATCAAAGTCGACCGCATAGTCGATAAGACGACGACGATCAAGGCTTCAGTGCACGATGTCGAATTCACCCTGCTGCTCACCATCGCGCTCGTGGTGCTGGTAATTTTCCTGTTCCTCAGAAACGTCTGGGCGACCGTGATCCCAGGCGTTACCGTGCCGCTTGCGCTCTTCGGCACCGCGGCGCTCATGTTCTTGGTGGGCTACAGCCTGGACAATCTGTCCTTGATGGGACTGACGATTGCGGTCGGCTTCGTCGTCGACGATGCCATCGTCATGCTGGAGAACGTCTATCGGCACATCGAAGCGGGCATGTCCCCCAGGGAAGCCTCGCTGAAGGGGGCGGGGGAGATCGGCTTTACGATCGTGTCGATCAGCCTATCGCTGGTCGCGGTGTTCATCCCCCTGCTGCTCATGGGCGGCATCGTCGGGCGCCTGTTCCGCGAGTTTGCGATCACGGTGACGATGACGATTCTCTTCTCGGCGTTTGTCGCCCTGACCCTTTCGCCGATGATGTGCTCGTTATTCTTGCGCGACGAGAAGCACGCTCAGCACGGCCGCCTTTACCTCCTCATCGAGGCAGGGTTCAACCAGATGCTCGCGGGCTACACGCGTGGTCTTGATTTTGTTCTGCGGCATCAGCGCGCCACGCTCTATGTCTTTCTCGCGACGGTCGCCGCGAGCACGCTGCTGTATGTCGTCATTCCCAAAGGGTTCTTCCCGCAGCAGGATACCGGGATCATCGTCGGCATCTCGGATGCAGCGCAGGATGTCTCCTTTGATGAGATGGTGCGGCTGCAGCATAAGCTTACCGATGTGATCAATCGCGATCCCGCCGTCGCGAGCTGGGGCGCCTTTATCGGTGGTGGTCGCCCGATCAACAACGGCTTCGTGGTCCTGGGCTTGAAGCCGCGCGACCAGCGCTCCGTGAGCGCTGATCAGATCATTACGCGTCTGCGCCCGCAGCTTGCGCAGGTTCCGGGAGCAACGCTGTTCCTGCAGGCTTCGCAGGATATCAATGTCGGCGGGCGTACCTCGCGCACTCAGTATCAGTACACGTTGCAGGATTCGGATCTTGACGAGCTCAACGCCTGGGCGCCGCGCCTGTTGGCGAAGATGCAGAAGCTGCCGCAGCTGCGTGACGTCGCGACCGACCAGCAGACCAGCGGCACGATGGTTTCACTCAACATCGATCGCGATCAGGCCGCGCGCTTTGGGATTCAGCCCTCGGTCATCGACAATACGCTCTACGATGCCTTCGGTCAGCGCCAGGTCACGCAGTATTTTACGCAGCTCAACAGCTACCACGTGATTCTCGAGGTGACTCCGGCACTGCAAGGCGACCCGGACACTCTCCGGAAGCTGTACGTCAAATCACCGCTGACGGGTCAGCAGGTGCCCTTGTCGACATTTGCCAAGTTCGACACGCAGCAGGTCACGTACCTCTCCATCAACCATCAGGGTCAGTTCCCCGCGATCACGTTGTCATTCAATCTGGCGCCCGGGGTTGCCCTGGGCGATGCCGTCGATACCATTCAGGCGACCGCCACCAGCATCCGCATGCCCGCGACCATCACCGGAACGTTTCAGGGTACGGCGCAGGCTTTCCAGTCCTCTTTGAAGACCACGCCATATTTGATTCTTGCAGCGCTCGTGGTCGTCTACATAATTCTGGGCATGCTCTACGAAAGCTACATCCATCCGCTCACGATCCTCTCGACGCTGCCGTCGGCCGGCGTGGGCGCGCTGCTGATGCTGATCCTGTTCCACTTTGATCTGTCGGTGATCGCATTGATCGGCATCATCCTGCTGATTGGCATCGTCAAGAAAAACGGCATCATGATGGTGGATTTCGCCATCCAGGCGGAGCGCGAGCAGCACCTGTCGCCCGAGGCGTCCATTCGCCAGGCGTGTCTGCTGCGCTTTCGCCCGATCATGATGACGACCATGGCGGCGCTTCTGGCCTCACTGCCGCTGATGCTCGGGCATGGCACGGGCTCGGAGCTGCGCCAGCCGCTCGGCTACACGATGGTGGGCGGGCTGCTGCTGAGCCAGGCGCTGACGCTGTTTACCACGCCGGTCGTCTACCTGTACCTCGATCGTATGAGCATGCGCTTCGCGCAGCGCCGCGAAGAGTCCGCCGCGCGCCGCCTGCCGGTGACCCAGAATCCGGTCGAGGCCCTATGAAACTGCTTCTCGTCGAGGACAATGAACGCGTCAGCCAGTTTGTGGTCAAGGGCCTGAAGGAAGCGGGCCACACGACCGATCACGCGGACAATGGGCGCGATGGTCTTTTTCTCGCTGCGAGCGAGCACTACGACGTCATCATCATGGATCGCATGCTGCCGGGGCAGATCGATGGCCTGGCGATCATCGAAGCGCTGCGCAAGGCGGGCAATCGCACGCCGATCCTGATCTTGAGTGCGCTATCGGATGTCGATGAGCGCATCCGCGGCTTAAAGAGCGGCGGCGACGATTATCTGACGAAGCCTTTTGCGTTCGGCGAGCTGTTGGCGCGGCTCGATGCGCTCGCACGCCGCGCCCAAGGCAACAATACCGAAACGACGCTCGACGTCGGCGACCTGCGCGTCGACCTGCTGTCGCGCAAGGCGATGCGCGGCGAGCGCGTGATCACGCTGCAGCCGCGCGAGTTCAAGCTGCTCGAATATCTCATGCGTCACGCGGATCAGGTGGTGACGCGCACCATGCTGCTCGAAAACGTCTGGGATTATCACTTTGATCCGCAGACCAACGTCGTGGACGTGCATATCAGCAAGCTGCGCCAAAAGATTGATAGCGACAGCGAGCGGCCGCTGCTGCGCACGGTACGCAATGCCGGCTACATGCTTAGCGCCAGCGCCGACAACGCCGGCTAAGATGCAATGAACCGCATGCTGCAATCCTCGGCGTTCACCCTCGCGTTCGTGTACGTGGCGCTCGGCATTGCCGCGCTCATCCTGTTTGCGGCGCCACTCTGGTATGCCTGGCAGGTCACGATCGAGGATGGCCGGGTGGAGCTGCTGCAGGCGGATACGCAGCGCCTGGTGGAGGTTTTCCGCCGCGACGGGCCGGAGGGTTTGAAGACGTTCATCGATACCCGCGTCGGCCTGCAGATCGCCGGCGAGCGCATCCTGCTGCTTACCGATTCGGCCCTGAAGCCGCTCGCGGGCAACGTGCCGAGGTGGCCACGCGGCTTACCGCTCGCCGCCGGCACTTCGACGATCACGATGGACCTTGCCGGTCAGGCGACACGCGCAGTGGTGATGCGCGCGGCACTGCCGGGCGACTATCACCTGCTCGTCGGACGCGACGTCGCCCGCTTTGCGCCCCTCGAGCATCGCTTCTGGTACGGGCTTGCCGGCGCCGGTGCGGTGCTGTGCATCGTCGGCGTACTCGGCGGCTTCTTGATCCGCCAGACCCTGCTGACCCGCATCGACAGCATCCGCCGGACCGTGCACGCGATCATGCAGGGAGATTTGAGTCATCGGCTTCCCAGCCCGCAGGGCGGCGATGAGCTCGATACGCTGTCGCGCACTATCAATCGCATGCTCGATCAGATCGAGCAGCTCTTTCACGGCATCCGCGACGTCTCCAACGCAATTGCACACGATTTGCGCACGCCGCTAGCGGAGCTGCGCTCGCGCCTGGAGGAGCTTGCGCTCACGCGCCCGGCCCCGCCTGCAACGTTTGCGGAGATTGACGGCGCGGTCGCCGACGTCGATCGAGTCATTCGCATATTCAACGCGCTGCTGCGTCTTGCGGAGATCGATACCGGCCTGCGCCGCTCGGGTTTCGTGGACGTGAATGCCGCGGAGCTTGCCGCGCAGGCGGTCGAGCTTTACCTGCCGGCAGCAGAATTGAGAGCCATCAATCTGTCCTGGCGTGACACCGGAGCGATACCGGTGGCGGGTGATCCGTTGCTACTTGCGCAGGCCGTCAGCAATCTCATCGACAACGCTCTGAAGTATGCGCGCGAGGGCGGTGCGGTGACTGTTGAGGTGCTGCGTCGCATGGATGGCAGGGTCGAGATCACCGTGGCCGATGACGGTCCCGGAATCCCCGCGGCGGAGAAGCTCAAAGCCCCGGAGCGCTTCTACCGCGGCGATACCAGCCGGGGGACGCCCGGCGTCGGCCTTGGATTGAGCCTCGTGGCCGCCGTCGCGAAGCTGCATGGCGGCTCCCTGGTGCTCGCCGACAACAACCCGGGGCTGCGTGCGCAGATGATCATCGAGGCGCATAACGCGCGCGCATGGCCCCCGCAGGTCAGCAGCCGCGACGCCTCAGGCGTCGTGCCAGCAGCGATCGATGAGCACAACCCCGGCGGAGTCGATGGTCTCGCCGTCAAGAGTCAATCGCTCTCCGGGTAGATCCAGGAAGGCATCGCTCGTTCGATCTGCCCTGACGGCCGGAGCGGCATCGCCGTGACCGGCATGCCGCTCGCGCTCGGCGAGGCGCGCCAACCTTGCAGCGTCGCTAGTCCGGCACAGCACCTGCACGATGTGCGCTCCGGGAACGGAGCGCAGGAACTTCTCGTGCTCGCCGGGGCGAAAGTTGCCCTCCAGAATGAGATCCACTCCGGCCACGAGATGGCGCCGGGCGATGGCAAACAGCACCGCGAAGCTTGCCGTGCTGAGCAGCCGCGAATGCTCGGCATCCCCGGCACCAAGAACATCGAGCAGCGGCTCTTTGATGTCATCCTTGCTGAGGAGCAATGTGTTGTAGCGCCGTGCCAGGCGTCGGGCGAGGGTCGACTTGCCGCTGCCCGCCAGCCCCGTGATGAGTAGCACTCGCATGGGGCGCGCGGCACCCGTATCAGCCCGAGTAATGTTGCGTCAGATACGCGACGATCGCGTCCACATCTTCCGGCCTGATCGGCGCACCGAACTTGTCGATCATCTTGTGGACTGTCTTGTCCCAGCTGCCGCGGTTCATGAGCGGCGCGTTCATCGGAATATAGTCGAGGCTGTGACAGGTGACGCACGCGCCGGATGTGAGCTCGCGCCCCGCGGCGTCGATGAGCTGAACGCTGCCTTCGTCGGCGATGGCAGGCGCGCACAGCGCCCCGATGCACGCGGCGAGCGCAATGCGCGGCGCTGCGCGAGTCACGCAACCTCCAGCAACAGCGACTGAATCTTATTGTTGTGATAGCCGGCGGGGTTGACGGTGAGCTTCGCCGGCTGCTGCTCGCCACCGTGACTCGTGGCGCGCACGTTGACAGCGAGGGCGCCGGGTTGGGAGGTATCGAGGGCGAAGCGAAAGCCGCGCCAGGCGAAGCGGCCGAGATCTTTTTGCAGTGTCGCGGTGCGCCAGCTCGAGCCTGCGTCCGTCGACACATCGACGGCCGCGATCCCGGTGCCGCCATCCCACGCCCAGCCGGTGAGCTCCACCGGCTGCCCGCGCGCGAGGCGCGCACCGGCGGCCGGGCCGGTGATGAGCGAATTGACCAGGATCTCCGTGATCGGCGTGGTCTCCGCGCTCTCTTGGCTCTTGAAGCGGGCTCCGGGAAACGCTCCGGTCGGAATGCGGTACGCACCCTTCATCCAGAATCCGTCGAACGGGTAGGGCTGGGCACGAATTTCGGTGAGGTGTTTGACCCAGTAGGTGCCGGTCCAGCCGGGAACGACGAGCCGCGCCGGTGCGCCGTTGAAGTGCGGCAGCGGCTCACCGTTCATCTCGAAGGCAATGAGGGTGTTCTCATCGAGCGCGCGTTCGACCGGGAGGCTTTTCTTGAAGTCCGGAGTCTGCGCAAGAAGCGGCCCATCAGCGCCGTCGAACACCACCTCCAGCGCATTGGCCTGCAGCTCGCAGCGGCGCAGCACATCGCGCAGGCGCACGCCGCTCCAGAGCGCGTTGCCCATCGCGCCATCTCCCCACTGCACGCCAGGCACGCGCGGCGTGAATAGCCCGCGACGGTTGCCCGAGCATTGATTGATGGCGGCAATGGCAACGGACTGGAAATGGCGCCGCAGATCAGTGAGCGAGAACTCGCTCGGCCGCACGATGCTGGGTCCGCCGATGCGCAATCGCCAGCTGCGCGCATTGACCTCGGGGATGGCCGCCAGGTGATAGCGAACGAAGAACGCATCGTTTGCCGTGAACGCGCGGCGCAGCTCGGCGCGCGGGGTTTCGTAGTTGGGCGGACGGAAACTGCGCTTGATGAGCGGCCGCTTACCCGGCAGGGCGATGAGCGCTTCGGCGGAGGTGTCTTCGGCGGCTGCGCCGTGCGCCCGCCCGAGCGCGCTCAACATGATGCTTCCCGTCGAGGCGATCCATTTGCGTCGCGTCAGCATGAGCCCCCCGTAGATCTCTTCTGCGATTGACACTACGCAATTCAAGCACGCGCTGCAATGGCCGTAACCGCGCGGTGATCCGGCGGTAACGCGGCGCGCTTTTTTTTTAACACACCGGTGCGACCGATGGCAGCGAAGTTACGGTAAGGTTCGCGGATGCGCATCGATCGCCTGCCGATCTCGGTCCTGCAAAGCCGCCTGATCCCGGATCGATGGGACGTGGTGGCCGTCGCGCTCGTCTTCGGGCTTCTCCTCTATCTCGGTGAGGCCGCTCATGGACTGACGCAACCGCTGGCGGGCCTTGAGGCAACGCCGATATCCCTCAACCCCTGGAAGCTCATCGATTACAGCGCGCGCAGCGCGCTGCGCATGCTGATCGCGATGATCGCATCGATCGTCTTCACGCTGGCCTATGCCACCTTGGCAGCCAAGAGCCGCCGCGCCGAGGCGCTGCTCGTGCCGCTGCTCGACATCCTGCAATCCGTGCCGATCCTGGGTTTCATTTCAGTGACAGTGGTCTTCTTTTTGTCCCTGACACCCGGACGCATTGCCGGCGCGGAGTTCGCCGCCATCTTCGCCATCTTCACCAGCCAGGCCTGGAATATGGCCTTCAGCTTCTACCAATCGCTGCGCAGCGTGCCGGACGAGCTCGACGAGGTCGCGCGCGGCTTCCGGCTCGGCGCGTGGATGCGCTTCTGGCGCCTGGAGGTGCCCTTTGCGATGCCGGCGCTCATCTGGAACATGATGATGTCGATGTCCGGCGGCTGGTTCTTCGTGGTGGCCTCCGAGGCGATCAGCGTCGGCAATACCACCTTGACGCTGCCCGGCATAGGCTCCTACATCGCCCTTGCCATCGAGCAGCGCAACCTGCATGCGATCGGCTGGGCGATCGCCGCGATGTTCGTCGTCATCCTGATCTACGACCAGCTGCTGTTCCGTCCACTGATTGCGAGCGCCGACTGGTTCATGCTCGAGCACGAGGCGGGACTCACGCCCACGCGCACCTGGGTGCTGACCATGCTGCGGCGCTCGCGCGTGCTGCGCCTGATGCGCCGCGGTTTCGCCGCGCTGATGCGCGGCGCGTCGCGCTGGGGGCAGAGGCTGCGCAATCGGCGCGAGCGAATGAGCGGTGCCAGGGCGCCCAAGCCCGCATCGGCGTGGAGCGACGCGTCGTGGTACGTCGCGATCATCGCGCTGGCACTCGCCGGCCTTTGGAAGATGAGCGCGTTCGTGCACTCGGGCGTGAGCGCCGCGGAGATGGGCCACGTGGTGCTGCTCGGGCTCGCAACGCTTGCGCGGGTGGTCATTCTGATCGCGCTGGCAAGTCTCGTCTGGGTGCCCGTGGGCGTGGCGATCGGCCTGCGTCCGCGCGTTACACGCATCGTGCAGCCGATCGCACAGTTCCTTGCCGCGTTTCCCGCGAACCTCTTCTTTCCGGTGGTGGTATCGGGCATCGTGGCGTGGCACTTGAGCCCCAATATCTGGCTGAGTCCGCTCATGATCTTGGGGACGCAGTGGTACATTCTTTTCAATGTCGTCGTCGGTGCCTCCTCGATTTCACCTGATTTGCGCCACGTCGCCGAGAATCTGCATATTCGCGGCTGGCTGTGGTGGAGCCGGGTCGCGCTGCCGGCGGTCTTTCCGTTCTACCTGACCGGTGCCATTACTGCCTCGGGCGGCTCGTGGAATGCGGCGATCGTGGCGGAGCTTGCCAGCTGGGGAAAGCAGAAGCTGGTGGCGACCGGTATCGGCGCCTATATCGCCGAGGCGACGGCTGCCGGTGATGCGCGCCGCACGGTGCTCGGCATCGTGGTGATGAGTCTGTTCGTGGTGCTGCTGAACCGGCTCTTCTGGCGTCCGCTGTACGCGCAGGCGGAACGGCGCTTCCGCATTGCCTGAGGTGGTGGAGTCTCGCGGATGAATGAACCGCTGCTGCTCGATGTGCAAAAGGTCTGCCAGGCTTTTCGCAAGCCCGACGGCGATGAGCTCGTGGTACTCGATGGGGTGGATCTGACGCTGCGCTCCGGGGAAATCGTCGGACTCCTCGGCCGCTCCGGCTCGGGCAAGTCGACGCTGCTGCGCGTGATCGCCGGGCTTGCGAATCCTACCGGCGGCGCGGTCAACTATCTCGGCCACAACATCGCCGGGCCCGCCGAGGGCATCGCGATGGTTTTCCAGAGCTTTGCGCTCTTTCCGTGGCTGACGGTACTTGAAAATGTGCAGATCGGACTTGAGGCGCTTGGACTACCGGCTGCGGAGATCCGGCAGCGTGCGCTCGCCGCGATCGATTTGATCGGCCTCGACGGTTTCGAATCGGCCTATCCGCGCGAGCTCTCGGGCGGCATGCGCCAGAGAGTGGGCTTCGCGCGCGCGCTGGTCGTGCATCCGAACATCCTGATGATGGACGAGCCGTTTTCAGCCCTCGATGTGCTGACCGCCGAAACGCTGCGCAATGATTTCCTGGATCTATGGTACGCAGGGCAGCTGCCGATCAAGGGCGTGATCCTGGTGACCCATAACATCGAGGAGGCGGTGCTGATGTGTGACCGCCTGCTGCTGTTTCGTTCGCAGCCCGGGCGGATCGTGAGCGAGATTCCTGTTGATCTGCCCAAGCCCCATAACACGACTGATCCACATTTTCGCGCGATCATGGATCACGTCTACGCGGAGATGACCGCCCGGCCCGGCACCGATGCGCGTGTCGGGGCGCGTGTCAGCTACGCGGGCGCCGGCATCGGCACGATGCTCAGCCACGTATCCTCGAACCTGCTCGCCGGCCTGTTGGAGGCGGTGAGTGCGGCACCCTATAACGGCCATGCCGACTTGCCGGCGATCGCCGCCGACCTAGGAATGGACGCGGACGAGCTCTTGCCGGTTGCGGAGACGCTGCAAATGCTGCGCTTTGCCGATCTCGCCGGTGGCGATATCCGCCTCAGCGAGGCGGGGCTGCAATTTGCCAAGGGCGAAACGGACGAGCGCAAGCGGCTCTTCTCGCAGCATCTGCTCGCCTACGTACCTCTCGCTGCGCACGTGCGCCGCGTGCTCGATGAACGCGCAAGTCACAGCGCTCCGAAGCGGCGCTTCTTCGATGAGCTCGAGGACCACATGACCGAGGAGGCGGCGGAGGAGACGTTGCGCACCATCATCAGCTGGGGCCGCTATGGCGAAGTATTCGCCTACGACGACCAGAGCCAATCGTTCAGTTTGGAAAACCCCGCCTAGCGCGTGCTTAAGAAACGTTGGCGCGCGGCGCGCGCGGCCGCCGGCAGCGCGCCTCCCAAGTGGCGCGCGTGCTGCGTCAGATGCCGCTCGGCCGGGGCGAAGAAGGCGCGGTAGAGCCTGCCGCACAGCTCGTACGCTGCCCCGCCGACCCACCCCTCGGGCAGAAGCACATCGGGTAGCAGCGGATCGCGCAGGTGGATGCGGCGGTACTCGTGGATGAGCAGCGTGCGCGCCACGAAGGCAACCTCGGATGTAACGGGGCCGCCCGCCCTGAGCGCGGCGGCGAGCGGTGCGAAGCTGCGCACAAAGCGCTGGTAGGCACGCGCGAGCTGCGCGAGGTCCCATCCGGCGCGCACCAGGCGCCGATCGTTGCTCAACCGATCGTTGCGCGCCTCCAGCAGCGTCAGCGCATTTCGCATGCCCGCCTCTGCAAGTCGCGCGCGCACCGCCACGCCCCCATAGGTGGGGTGGCCGAAGACATCGGTGGCGAATTGGCCGAACCCGAGCCAGCGCAGCTCCTCGCGCGCCCGCTCACGCTCACGGCCGCCCGTTGCCGCGGTCAGCAGAACGAGGGTCCAGCGCCGGTTCCAGGCATGCGGCCGATCCCCATAGATGCGGCGCGTGGCCGCGGCAAAGCGTCGCCGCCCAAGCGGCGTGAGCGTGTACTCGCTGGTGCGGCCGCTGCGGCGCGCCGCAAGCCAGCCATCCTGCGCCAGGCGCGCAACCGAGGTGCGTACCAGACGCTCGGGTAGCCCGAAGGGCGCCGCCAGGCGGATCAGGCTGCCGAGGCTTACGCGCCCGCCGCGCGGTGCGATCGCATCGCCGAGTACGGTGATGAGGAGGGAGCCGCAGCGCAGCGGCCGCTGGCGCCGAAAGCGGCGCACGAGGGCGGCGAGCGGAGCATCGGTCGGCGCGTGCACGTCGTGCGCGGAACTGGTGGCCAGCGGGGCCGCAAATTGTGACACATAAATGGTTGCTGCAAGGCGATTGGTGTGTCAGATTGAGACCTCAAGACCGGAGGCTTACCGTGTACACGCAAGGCCTGGATGCGCTCGGCAAGGACTGCCTGCAGACGGCGCCGGCCGAGCCGGCGCTCAACGAGCGCTTCGAGGCGCGAGTCGAGCGCGACGAGAAGATCGAGCCCAAAGAGTGGATGCCGGAGGCCTACCGGCGCACGCTCATACGCCAGATCTCGCAGCACGCCCATTCCGAGATCGTGGGCATGCTGCCCGAAGGCAACTGGATCACGCGCGCGCCGACGCTGCGCCGCAAGGCCGTGCTCATCGCCAAAGTGCAGGACGAGGGCGGCCACGGGATGTATCTCTACAGTGCCGCGGAGACGCTCGGCGTCTCGCGCGATGAGCTTGTCGGGCAGCTACTCGCAGGCACCGCCAAGTACTCGAGCATCTTCAATTATCCGACGCTCACCTGGGCGGATATCGGCGCGATCGGCTGGCTCGTCGACGGCGCCGCCATCATGAACCAGATCCCGATCTGCCGCTGTTCCTACGGCCCGTATGCGCGCGCCATGGTGCGCATCTGCCGCGAAGAGAGTTTTCATCAGCGGCAGGGCTTTGAGATCATGATGACGCTTGCGCGCGGCACCGCGGCGCAGCGTGCCATGGCGCAGGATGCGCTCGATCGCTGGTGGTGGCCGTCGGTCATGATGTTTGGGCCGAGCGATGCGGATTCACAGCATACCGCGCAGTCGATGCGCTGGAAGATCAAGCGCTTCACCAACGATGAGCTGCGCCAGCACTTCGTCGACGTGACCGTGCCGCAGGCGGACTTTCTCAAGCTGAAGATTCCCGATCCCAAATTGCGCTGGGACGAGGTGACGCAGCACTATCAGATCGGCGAGATTGATTGGGGCGAATTCCAGCGTGTCGTCAAAGGCCAGGGCCCCTGCAACCGTGAACGCCTGGAGACGCGGCGCCGCGCGCACGAGGAGGGCCGCTGGGTGCGCGAGGCCGCCGCGGCCTACGCTGCCAAAGAGCGCACGCGCGCTGCCGCCTGATACGGAGGCTACATGACATCGCCCGACTGGCCGCTCTTTGAAGTCTTTATCCGCGCCCGCTCCGGTCTTGAGCACAAGCACGTCGGCAGCCTGCACGCGGTGGATGCACGCATGGCGCTCGAGCACGCCCGCGACGTGTACACGCGCCGCCAGGAAGGGATCAGCATCTGGGTGGTGCGCTCGAGCGAAATCGCCGCCTCGGACCCGAGCGATGCCGACCCGTTCTTTGAGCCCGCGCGTGACAAGGTGTATCGCCATCCGACCTTCTACGCCATTCCCGATGAGGTCAAAAACCTGTGAGCGCGAGCAGCAGCACCGCCGAGCGCGCCGCGGCGCACATGCGCTACGTGCTGCGCCTTGCCGATACCAGCCTCATCCTCGGGCAGCGCCTGAGCGAGTGGGTCGGGCATGCACCGGCACTCGAGGAGGATCTCGGCGTTGCGAACATTGCCCTCGATCTCATTGGCCAGGCGCGGCTGCTGCTCTCCCATGCAGCACAGCTTGAGGGGCGCGGCCGCTCGGAGGATGCGCTCGCGTTCCTGCGCGATGCTTCGGGCTTCTTCAATGTCGCGCTCGCCGAGCAGCCGAACGGGGACTTCGGACGCACCATCGTGCGCCAATTCCTGATCGCGGCCTATCAGCTCGAAATTTACGAGGCGCTGCAGACCTCGAGCGATGGGCGCCTGGCGGAGATCGCCGCGAAGGCGCTGAAGGAGACCCGCTATCACGTGCGCTACAGCGCAAGCTGGCTGGTGCGCCTCGGCGACGGCACGGCGGAGAGTCACGCCCGCGTGCAGGCTGCGGTGGATGAGCTCTGGCCCTTCACCGCGGAGCTGTTCGCGGCGGACGAGGTTGATGAGCTGATGCAGGCTCACGGGATCGCGCCCGCGATGGCGCCACTGCAGGCGCGCTGGTCGCAGCGCATCGATGCAGCGTTGCGCGAGGCCACGCTGAGCCGGCCTGCCGACGGCGTCTTCTCCTGGCATGGCCGCCGTGGCGTGCACACCGAGCATCTCGGCTACATGCTTGCGGAAATGCAGTTCCTGCAGCGCGCCTATCCCGGCGCCGAGTGGTGAGCACTTATGAGTCTCACTGCACAGCCCGCCGCGGCCGAAGAGGACTGGCACGCCGAGGTCTGGCGCCTCCTCGGTGAGATTCCGGATCCGGAAATCCCGATCCTCAGCATTCTCGAGCTTGGCATCGTGCGCCACGTACGCGGTGCGACGCGCGAGATGCTGCGCGTGGGATTGACGCCGACTTACTCGGCGTGCCCCGCAACCGAGATGATCCGCCGTGCGGTCACCGAGCGCCTGAGCCGCGCCGGCTTTGCAGGCGCCACGGTCGAGACGGTGCTAAGCCCGCCGTGGAGCAGCGATGCGATCACGGCCGCGGGGCGCGCCAAGCTTGCCGCCTACGGCATCGCGCCGCCGCTGCAAACCGTGAGCAGTCCGCGCGGGCTGTTTGCCACCGCCCCGGTCGCCTGTCCGCGCTGCCACAGCAGCGCGACACGCCGTATCAGCGAGTTCGGCTCTACGCCCTGCAAGGCGCACTACACCTGTACGGCCTGCCTCGAGCCTTTCGATTACTTCAAATGCATCTAGAGTCATCGGCCCCCAGCACGCCCAAGCACACGGCCGCTGACGCCGCGCGCACTGCCAAACGCACCACCTACGTGGTGTTTGGCGCGGGCGCGCATCTGGCAGCGCTGCAGCAGCTCGTCGCCGCACGCCTCACCCTTGAGCCGGATTGCGCCGTGCTCGTGTTCTTCGGCAACTACGGCGAGGTTGATGCCGCTGCGCTCGAGGAGCTCCTCGCGCTCAAGGACTGCCATCTTGCGCGCCTCGCATTGCACTTCATCATGGAGCGCGAGCCGGAGGAGGGCGAGCTGCTGAGCGGCGCGCTCGATGCCGCGCGGGTGCGCGCGCTCGCCAAGGAGCTCCTGGCCCCGCACGACATCAGCGCATACTTCCTCGTCGGTGCCGCTGCGGAGGTCGCGCCGCTTGCGGCGCAGCTCGCAGGTCTCGGCATTGCGCCGCAGAAAATTCGCACGCAGGAAGCGCGCGCGCACAGCGCAGCGGCGCGACCCTCTGCCACGCGTGCGCACGAAGAGGGCATGACGCAGGTTGAAGTCATCCGCGACGGACGGCGCAGCAGCTTCAGCATGCACACGGGCAGCGAGAGCATTCTGGATGCCGCTGCGCGCGCGGGACTGGATTTGCCCTTTTCCTGCCGCGCGGGCGTGTGCTCGACCTGCCGCACGAAACTGGTGCGCGGCGAAGTCGAGCTGGCGCAGAACTACGCGCTCGAGGATTGGGAGCTGCAGCAGGGATTCATCCTTGCCTGCCAGGCGCATGCCAAGACCCGCGAGCTCGAAATCACCTACGACGAGACCTGAAAGACATGAGCTATCAGTGCATCCTCTTCGAAGCGCGCGGCGCAATTGCACGACTGACGCTGAACCGGCCGGAGCGTCTCAACAGCTTCAACGTGCAGATGCACGAGGATGTCAAGCGCGCGCTGCAGGAGCTGCGAGGCACAGGCGACCTGCCGCGTGCTGATCCTGACGGGAGCCGGACGCGGCTTCTGCGCCGGGCAGGATTTGGGCGATCGCGCGGTGGCTCCGGGGGCCGAGGGCGTCGGACCTTGGCGAGTCGATCGAGCAGCGCTACAAGCCGCTCGTGCTGGCGCTGCGGGCGCTGCCGCTGCCGGTGATCGGCGCCGTGAACGGCGTCGCCGCCGGGGCCGGCGCCAATCTTGCGCTCGCCTGCGATCTGGTCATCGCTGCCCGCTCGGCAAGCTTCATCCAGTCCTTCTCCAAGATCGGGCTGGTGCCCGATACCGGCGGCACCTGGTTTCTGCCGCGGCTCGTCGGGCCCGCCCGTGCGATCGGTCTTGCCATGCTGGCGGACAAACTTCCGCCGAACAGGCGGCCGAGTGGGGCCTCATCTGGCGCTGTGTCGATGATGCAGACTTTGCACGGCGTCGTCGAGGAGCTCGCGCAGCAGCTCGCTGCTGCGCCGACCCGCGGGCTCGCGCGGATCAAGGCGGCAATCTACTCCTCCGGCGCGCGCACGCTTGCCGAGCAGCTCGATGTCGAGCGGGATTATCAGCGCGAACTCGGGCGCTCGCCCGACTACATCGAGGGTGTTGCTGCCTTCCTGGAGAAACGCCCGCCACAATTCACGGGGCGCTGAGGCGGTGAGCGGCGATACGATTTGTTTCGAGCACGCCGGGGTCATCGGCGCCGGCACGATGGGTGCCGGCATCGCCACGAGCTGTGTTACGAGCGGCCTCAGGGTCACGCTCATCGATACGGACGCCCAGGCGCTCGAATCCGGGCAGCGCCGCATTGCCGATGCGCTCGCCGGCGCGGTGCGCAGGGGCAAACTTGCGCCCGAGGCTGCGGACGCGGCCCGCGCGCGCCTCGTGCCGGCGCGCGATTTCTCGGCGCTCGGCGCGGTCGACGTGGTCATCGAGGCGGTGTACGAGAACCTCGCGCTCAAGCAGGACATCTTTCGCGCACTCGATGCCAGCTGCCGCGCGAACACGCTGCTTGCAACCAACACCTCGACGCTTGACGTGGCGGCGATCGCCAGCGCGAGCGCGCGCCCGCAGGATGTCATCGGCATGCACTTTTTCAGCCCGGCGCACATCATGCGTCTCATCGAGATCGTGCGCGCGCCGCGCACCTCGCCCGCGAGCGTGGCGCGCGCGCTGGCGCTCACCGCGCAGCTCGGCAAGGTCGGCGTCGTGGTCGGCAATTGCTTTGGATTTGTCGGCAACCGCATGCTCTATGCATACGGACGCGAGAATCAGCTGATGCTGCTCGAGGGCGTCGCCGCGCAGCGCATCGATGCGCTGCTCGAGGGCTTTGGCATGGCCATGGGGCCGAATGCGGTCGGCGACCTTGCGGGCCTGGATGTGGGCTATCGCGTGCGCCGTGAGCGCAAGGATCTGCCGGATGATCCGCGCTACTACCGCGTGGCGGATCTTCTGGTGGAGCACGGCCGCCTCGGACAAAAGAGCGGGCGCGGGATCTATCGGTATGCGAGCGGCTCGCGCCAGCGCGCCGTCGACCCAGACGTTGAGCCGCTCATTCGTGCTGAGGCGGCGCGCCTTAACGTCGCGCCGCGCGCGCACGGCGATGATGAAATCATGACGCGCTGCCTCTACGCGCTCATCAATGAAGGCGCCGCGATCCTCGAGGAGGGCATCGCGGCAACTCCAAGCGATATCGATCTCATCTGGTGCAATGGCTACGGCTTTCCGCGCGCACGCGGCGGTCCCATGGCCTACGCTGACAGCCTCGGACTTGCCACCGTGTACGATGGCATCCGCCGCTTCGCCGCCAACTATGGCGCGCGCTACTGGTCGGGCGCGCCGCTGCTGGGGGAGCTCGCCGCCGCGAACAGCACGTTCGCAGCGTGGCAGGCCCGGCGTGCGCAGCACGCTTGAGAGACGACAGGATACCGACATGCTCTTGGAAAGCTTTATCCAGGAACGCTGGACGCACGGCGCGGCGGGCGCGGAGCTGCTGCGCGATGCAACGAACGGCGAAGTCGTGGCGCAGCTGGCGACGCCGCGCACGGATTTCGCGGCGGCGCTCGAGCACGCGCGCACCATCGGCGGCCCGGCGCTGCGGGCGCTCACTTTTCATGAGCGCGCGGGGCTGCTCAAGGCTTTGGCCAAGGCGCTGACGGCAAATAAGGAGGAGCTCTATGCGCTCTCCTATCGCACCGGGGCGACCAAGCATGACGCCTGGCTCGACATCGACGGTGGTATCAGCACGCTGTTTGTCTACGCCAGCAAGGGTGTGCGCGAGCTGCCAAATGGCCACGTGTATCTCGATGGCGCACCTGAGGCGCTCTCCAAGAGTGGCCGCTTCCTGGGCCAGCACATCTGGGTAGCCGCTCGAAGGCGCCGCCGTGCACATCAACGCATTTAATTTTCCGGTGTGGGGCATGCTCGAGAAGCTCGCCCCGGCGCTCCTGGCAGGCGTACCGGCGATCGTCAAACCCGCATCGGCCACCGCGTACCTCGCCGCGCTTGTCTTCCGGCGCATCATCGATGCGCGTGTGCTGCCGGCAGGCGCCGTGCAGCTCATCTGCGGCAGCGTCGGCGATCTGCTCGATCACCTGCACGGCGAGGACAGTCGTCTCCTTTACAGGCTCCGCGGCCACCGCCGCGATTCTGCGGCGGCATGCGGCAATCGCCGAGCGCTCGGTGCGCTTCACCGCGGAGACCGACTCGCTCAACTCCTCGATACTCGGGGAGGATGTGCACGCAGGCGCTCCCGAATTTGAGCTCTTCGTGCGCGAAGTGGTGCGCGAGATGAGCGTGAAGGCGGGGCAGAAGTGCACCGCCATTCGCAAGGCGATCGTCCCCGCATCGCTTGGCAGCGCGGTGCTCGAGGCGGTGCGCGCCCGGCTTGCGGCGCTCGTCATCGGCGACCCGCGTCTCGAGCACTGTCGCCATGGGCCCCCTGGCATCGCTCGGGCAGCGCCGCGAGGTGCGCGCGCAGCTCGCCCGTCTCAGCGCCGGCGGCGCCGCGGTATTTGGCGGCGAGCTTCAGCTGCGGCCCGAAGGTGCCGACGCCGAGCGCGGCGCATTTCTCGCACCCACGCTGCTTCATTGCGAGCATGCGCGCGCGGCGAGCGCCGTTCACCACATTGAGGCCTTTGGCCCGGTGTGCACCGTGCTGCCCTATCGCGGCACGAGCGAGGCGATTGCGCTCGCCCGGCAAGGCGGTGGCAGCCTGGTGGCATCCGTATTCAGTGCCGATGAGGCCATCGCCGCGCAGCTCGTCGGCGGCCTTGCGCCGCTGCACGGCAGAGTTCTCGTCGTTAATGCCGACTGCGCGGCCGAATCCACCGGCCACGGCTCGCCGCTTGCCGCATCTCGTGCACGGTGGCCCGGGGCGCGCCGGCGGCGGTGAGGAACTGGGTGGCGTGCGCGGCGTGCTGCACTACATGCAGCGCACCGCCGTGCAGGGCACACCCGATGTGCTCACCGCGGTGGGTTCGCGCTGGGTGCGCGGCGCGCGGCAGCGCCGCCCCGCAGCGCACCCGTTTCGGATTGCCTTTGGCGCAGCTTGCCATCGGCGACAGCTTCAATTCCGCGGAGCGCGAGGTGACGATCGCGGACATCGAGCGCTTTGCGCAGCTCTCCGGCGATCACTTCTATGCGCACATGGACGAGGCGGCCGCGCGGCGCAACCCGCTCTTTGGCGGCCGAGTCGCACACGGCTACTTTCTGATCGCGGCGGCGGCGGGCCTGTTCGTCGAGCCCGCATACGGCCCGGTGCTCGCGAACTACGGCATTGATGCGCTGCGCTTCCTCAAGCCGGTAAAGCCCGGCGATCGCATCAAGGTGCGCATCAGCTGCAAGGAGAAGTCGCTGCGCGTCGGCGCCGGCTACGGCGAAGTGCGCTGGGACGCCGAGATCATCAATCAGGACGGGGCCGTGGTGGCAAGCTACGATGTGCTCACTATGGTGAGCGAACGTGCCATTCCTGATGAGGCAGGCTGAGGAGCGCATGGCGGACGCTGCTTCCATCGACCTGGCAGGCTACCGCGCGGCACACGCGGCGCTGCAATTTGATGCGCCGCTGCCGCAGGTGCTCGAGATCATCATCGCCAATGAGCCACACCTGAACGCGGCCGACGCCGCACATGCACCGCGACCTTGCGCAGGTTTGGCGCCGCATCGATGCGGACCCGAACGTGCGTGCGGTGCTGGTGCGCGGCGCCGGTGAGCATTTCTCAGCGGGCGGCGATTTTGCGCTGATCGAAGAGATGCTTGCGGATGATGCGGCGCTGGTGCGTGTTTGGCAGGAGGCGAGCGATCTTGTCTACAATCTCGTGAATTGCTCCAAACCCGTCGTCTCAGCGATCCGCGGTGTGGCGGTCGGCGCGGGTCTGGCGGTTGCGCTGCTTGCCGATATCGCCATCGCCGGGCGCAGCGCGCGACTGATGGACGGCCACACGCGACTCGGCGTCGCGGCCGGCGATCATGCGGTACTGATCTGGCCGCTGCTGTGCGGCCTGGCGCGCGCGCGCTACTACCTGCTGCTGAATGAGCCGCGTCTCGGGCGAGGTGGCGGAGCGTATCGGACTTGTGGCGCGCTGTGTCGAGGATGCGGCGGTGTACCCGGAGGCGCTCGAGACCGCGCGGCGTTTGGCGGCGGCGAGCGCGACCGCGATGCAGTGGACCAAGCGCGCGCTTAATAATTGGCTCAAGCTCTCCGGGCCCAACTTTGATGCCTCGTTGGCGCTCGAATTTCTCGGATTCCGCCTGCCCGATATCCGCGCGGGACTTGCCGCGGTCAAGAACAAACGGCCGGTCTAAGGACACCAGGAGCTCACCTGCCCGCGGGGCTGCCATGCCGCGACCTTGCCTAGCGCGCCGCATCCTAATGGTCATTGCCTGCAGTGCGGCGAGCGCTGCCGAGGCGCAAGCCTCATTCGGCGGGTCGGTGGACCTCACCAGCAACTACATTTTTCATGGCCTGTCGCAATCAAACGGCGATCCGGCGCTCCAGGCCGATCTCCACTACCGCTTCGACTCGAATGCGGCGAGCGCGGAGAACTTCCTCGGGCTGTGGGGTTCGACGACGAGCCGCGCCTCTACCGGCGCCAACTATGAGATCAACGCCTACGCCGGGCGCACGTTTCTGCTCGACCCCCGCCGCGAGCGCAACGCTGAGCTACACGCACTACGCCTATCCTGATGCACACGGCGCGCCGCACTACGACTACGACGAGCTCGCGGCGAAGTGGGCCTACGAGGATCGGCTCTTTTTCACCGTCGCCTGGACACCCGATACCGCGCCGTACTCCGAGCGCGCGGTCGGACTTTGTTGCCGGATCGTGTCGTACGACGCCGCGGTACACCAAAGCCTGGGCCGTGCGTTCACCCTCTCAGCGGCCGTGGGTTACGATGAGCTGCGGGGCATTTCCGGCTACGCGTACTGGAACGGAGGGATCGCCTACGCGCTCGGGGCATTTCAGCTCGACGTGTCGTACTTCGACGTGCAGCCGCGTGCGACATATCTCTATGGCTACGCCCTTGCGGGTAGTCGCTGGGTCGCTACCCTAGTGTGGCGGTTTTGAACTTCTATGCGCCCAACGGGTACTCAGCGCTATGCAGGTCATCTCGCTCGCGCAAGCCCGGTTGCCCGCAGGCGCGCGCGCGGAGCGCACCCCTGTGACTGAGCCCGCCGGTACGTCGCGGCGCGACCGTGCGGCAGGCGCGGCCGCCGGGGATGTGCGCGATCGCGCGCTGATTGCGCGCATCGCGGCCGCGGAGCGCGCGGCGCTGAAGGAGCTCTACCTGCTCTACCACGGACGGCTGGCGCGCTTCCTGACCCGCGTCACCTCACGCTATGACCTCGCCGAGGAAATCATCAACGATACCTTCTGGGTGGTGTGGCGCCGCGCGGGCGAGTTTCGCGGCGCATCCACCGTATCGACCTGGATCATGGGAATTGCCTATCGGCGCGGCCTCAAGGCGCTAAAGCGCGCGAGCCTTGCGCCGGCGAGCGCCTGACTGAGCCCACCGAGGATTCAGGCCCGAGCCACGAGCCCTGGAGCGCCGCGGAGCGGCGCGAATGGCTGAGTGCGGCACTTGAGAGGCTGCCATCGGAGCAGCGCCTGGTGCTCGAACTCGCCTATCATCTCGGGCACTCGTGCGCGGAGATCGCCACGATCATGAACTGCCCGGTCAACACGGTGAAGACCCGCATGTTCCATGCGCGCAAGAAACTGAGCGTGCTGCTGCCCGCGCTCGCCGGCGGCGCCGCGGAGGAGCAGCCGTGAGCAATGAATCGGTTGCGCAGCGCGCCGCCCACGATGAGGTGTGGGATCTCATTCCGTGGCTCGTGAATGGACGGGCGAGTGCCGAAGAGACGCTCAAAGCCAAGTCACACCTGGAGCATTGCGCCGCGTGCACGCGTGAATTCGCCGCGCAGCGCCGCGTCTTTGATGGCATGCAGGCCGATGACAGCATTGCATTTGCATCCGAGGCGTCGTTTCAGAAACTTGCGGCGCGTCTTGATGCGCCGGCGGCCGAGCCACGCATTGCCGTTGCGGCGCGCTGGGTGATCGCGGCGTGTTTCGTGGTGGCACTTGGCCTTGTAGCCTGGGGCGGCTGGATGCTGCAGCGGCCGCCGGGCCGCGGCGCCGCGGGCGTGTATCTGACGCTGACGGCTGGGCCCGCCGCGCCCATCAATGGGGCGCGCCTGCGAGTCGTATTCACACCTGATCTGACAATGAATGAGCTGCAGCGCCTGCTGCATTCGATCAACGCCCATATCAGCGACGGCCCCACCGAGGCCGGCGTATTCACGCTCACTCTTGGGGGCGGGCAACAATCCTCGGCTGAGGTCGCGCGGCGCCTCGCCGTGTTGCGCGCCGCTACCAGCGTGCGTTTTGCGGAGCCGGTCGCGGCGACCCCCTGAAGGGCGGATCATGCGCATCCTCGCAAGCTTGCTGATCACTCTGGTGAGCGCGTGCGCGACGGGCGGCACACAACTGCGTGCGCCGCCTCTGCCTGCCGGGATGCGCGCCGAGCCTGCGCGCTTTGTGGTCGTGACGGTGCGCAATGATCCGCACCCGCTTGCGACGCGCGCCGGTTCGACGCTGCGCGGCTACGATGGCGCGGGGCTTTATGGCGTCACGAGCGTCGCCCGGGCCACGGTGCGCGCCCTGAGCAAGGATTACCGCTTGCAGGAGGTTTCCGCGTGGCCCATCGCCGCGCTACGCGTGCACTGCATCGTATTCCGCGTGCCCGAGAATACGCTGCCGACGCAGATGATCGCGCGCCTCGCGAGCGACCCGCGGGTGGATTCGGCGCAGCCACTCAATCAGTTTGCCACCGAGGCGCACGAGGATGACGGCGCCTACAACGATCCGTACGCCAGTCTGCAGGTCGTGCTGCGCGACCTCACGGTGGCACAGGCGCAGCGCTGGTCGCGCGGTGCCGGTGTGCGAATTGCGATCGTCGATACCGGTGTCGATTTTCAGCATCCGGATCTGGCAGGCCAGGTCATCATTCGACGTAACTTCGTCGATGCCGATGAGGCGGCCTTCCGCGCCGATCGTCACGGCACGGCGGTCGCCGGCGTCATCGGCGCGGTGCCCGATAACCATATCGGGATCGTCGGCATCGCCCCGGATGCGCGCCTTATGGTACTGAAGGCCTGCTGGCAAAGTGCGGCGGGCAATACCCCCGCGGCGTGCAACAGCTTCACGCTCGCGCAGGCGCTGCAAAGCGCCATGGACCTGCACGCGGACGTCGTCAACCTAAGTCTCGCCGGTCCGGCGGATCCGCTCCTCGAACGACTCCTGCAGCACGGCATGCGGGCGCGGCATGGTCTTCGTGGGAGCGGCCCCTGGCGCGGGCGCCCGCGGCGGTTTTCCGACGGGCGTGGAGGGGGTGCTATCGGTCGCAGCGTCAGAGGAGGCGAGCGGCGGCAGCGTGCTCGTTGCTCCCGGTCATGAGGTGTTGACGCTCGTGCCCGGAGGCCACTGGGATTTTGCCTCCGGAAGCTCCATCGCCGCGGCGGAAGTGAGCGCCACTGTGGCGCTGCTCCTGTCGCAGCGGCCACACTTGGGGGCGACCGAGCTGCAACGGGTGCTCGCAAGTACCTCACAGAGTCTCACGACGCATGACACGCCCATCATGTCGGTGAATGCGTGTGCGGCGCTCGCGCAGGTTCTGCAGCGCGCGGGCTGCACTCCGGGTGGTGCTTCTGCAGCTTCGGCTGAGGTCGCGCCAGCCGTACACGCGCGGCTGCTCAACGTCTCGGACTAAAGCTCGTGGCCGAGCGCGGCAGGCGGCCTCGCCCGCGCCTAAAGACTTCTTTGCAGTTGCCGCGGCAGAAGTTGAGATATTTAGCCGACATTGCACAGAGATACTTCAGCAGTTGCTGCTTTTCCGCGAGAACGCTGTCGGGCGGACCGGGTTCAAGGCTAGGGACCGGGAGTTTGCATGACAAGGACCTAGCGTTACTTGGCGCTTGGCACAAAAGGATCTTTCTGCCGGGAACCCACGCGCGGGATCGCAGCAATTGCGCCCCTTCTTGCGCTCGCCGTGAGCGTCGACACATACGGTGAATCGCGGTCGAAGAAGCGCCAGCGCCGCCGCGCCCAGTGCCCGGCGTAATCCACTCCAATGCGCGCCGAGCGAGCGATACGCGGCTGCGGCGTCGCGGCGCCGGGCCGCTGCAGCCACAGCACCTCGCCGCACAGGTCGGCTGCGTTCAGGCGTCGATCGATGCGCATCGCGCGGCACAGCAGGCCCGGGCCCCAGCTCGCCTCACTGAGGTCCTGCACGGGCGCGAGGGCGCGCAGCAGCACGGCGTGCGGCCGGCCGGCCGCGCCCGTCACCACGTTCAGGCAATTCCACACGCCGTAGATGAGGTAAACGTAAGCGTATCCAGGAGGACCGAACATCACCTCGGTGCGCGCGGTGCGGCCGCGCGAGGAGTGGGCGGCGAGATCCTGCGGCCCGCAATAGGCTTCGGTCTCGACGATCCGCCCGATGCGGCGCCTTGCACCGTCATCGTGCACGAGGTGCATTCCGATGAGCTCGCGCGCAACGAGGAGGGTGTCGCGCGCGTAAAAGGAGCGAGCTAGGCCGCGGCGCGCGCGATCGCGACGTCGAAATTGCATACAATACAAAGCTGTGGTGCGAAATCTGGTTGTAAATTCATGAATCTGTGCCGACTCGGCTGGCTCGCGGTGGCAAGCACGTTAAGCGTTGCGGCGGGCGCTGCGCAGTATGAACTCACGCCGGATGCGCCGCCCGTCTATGGGACGGATCAGCATGTCGCGGCCACCTATGAGGAGACGCTCCTCGATATCGCGCGGCGCAACAGCGTCGGCTACGAGGAGATTCAGCGTGCCAATCCGAAGCTTGATCTGTGGATTCCGGGCGCCGGCGCGGATGTGCTGATCCCGGGTGAGCGTATCCTGCCTCCGGGGCCGCACGAGGGCATCGTCGTGAACCTGCCCGAGCATCGTCTCTACTACTACCCGAAGCCGCGGCCCCACGAGAAGCCGGTCGTCATCACCTATCCCGTCAGCGTCGGCAAGATGGATTGGCGCACGCCGCTCGGACAGACGCAGATCGTGAGCAAGCAGACGCTGCCGAACTGGTATCCGCCGCGCATCGGTCATCAAGGAGCACACCGAGCGTGGCGATCCGCTGCCGAAGGTCGTGCCGCCGGGCCCCGACAATCCGCTCGGCGAGTACGCCATGCGGCTCGCGATTCATCCCGGGACCTATCTCATCCACGGCACCAATAATCCGCTCGCGGTCGGCATGGCGGTGACGCACGGCTGCATCCGCATGTATCCGGAGGACATCGAGGCGCTCTTCAAGATGGTACCGGTCGGCACCAAGGTCTGGCTGATCAATGAGCCGGTGAAAGTGGCTTACGTGGGCGGCGAGCTGCTGCTGGAGGTGCATCCGCAGATTGATGCCGAGGGGCAGACGATGGAGCCCGATCTCGACATGCTCTCGCAGCGACTGGATCACGCGCTCGGCGCGAATGTCGCTGCGATCAACTGGGATCTCGCGCGCGCAACCCTGCAGGCGGCGCAGGGCATGCCGACCCTGGTGGGTCTTGAGGCCGATCCGGGCGCGCTGACACCGCCCGCGCAGGCGAGCGCCACCGCGCCGAGCCCGAATCCCGCTGCAGCAGCCGTGCCGCCACCGACGGTGACGCTGGCGCCGCCGCCGCCGATCTCGGGGGATCCGGCTATCGGCCCTGGCGGCAGACCCATCACGGGCGGCGCGATCACGATGCCCGCACCGCCGGAGCCGATGGCGACACCCGCGCCCATCCCAACGGCAACGGCGCCCCCCGCTGCAAGCAGTGCGCAGGCGGCCACTTTGCCGCCGCCCGCGCCCTCGCAGGCCAAACCTTAAACAGCGCGGCGGATCAGGCGTGGGTGTTCAGCGCCGTAACGTAAAGCACCGGACCCGTGGGTGCGCCGGTGGGTGAGCCGCCGGGCGGCTCCAGGCTCACTGCGAGTTGCGTAGCCCCCGCAAGCGCCGCGCGCTGTGCGTCACTCAACCTGCGCTCGAGTTGCCCGGCATCGGGCAACACGCCCAGCGACACTGGCGCGGCCTTGTTCGGCGGCAGTGCCCACAGTTCGAACGAGTGGCCGGCTTGCGGCGCGGCGCCCGCGAGCGCGACGGCGCGCAACCTCTGCTGGGTCGCATCAAGCTCGATGCTCCACACCGCCGGGCCCTTCTCGCTCTGGATGGTGGCGATCGGCTGCAGCGGCGGCGGCTGCGTGACCTGCCACACCACATAAACTCCGACGAAGAGTGCGCACAGCACGAGCAGCGCGGCGAGCGCGCGCAGGGCAGGGCGCGTGCGCGCCGTGCGCGGTGCCTGGGCGGCGATGCGCGCTTCAATCCTCTGCCACAGGTGCGCCGAAGGTTCGAGCGGCGGCAGGCGCAGGGCGAGCGGCATAAGGCGCACCTCCCAGGCACGCACGCGGCTTGCGACGTGCCACTCGCGAGCCATCCAGCGCTCGAAACGGCGTCGCGCGGCGCCGCGCAACGTGCCGAGCACGTATTCGGCGGCGAGCGCGTCAATGAGTTGCGGCTGATCGTGTTTCATCGCTCGAGACACGTCCGCAGCGACGCAAGACCGCGCCGGATCCAACTCTTGATCGTGCCCAGCGGCTCGCCGGTGACGCGCGCGATGTCCGCGTGCGAATAGCCGTTGACGAAGGCGAGCTCAATGCCACGGCGCTGATCGCCGCTCAGCTCCTCAAAACAGCGCTCGAGTGCCGCCGCCGAGCGTCCCGCGCTCGACCAGTCGCCGACGGCTTCGACCGTTGCCTGGGGCAGCGCCTCGATATCCGCCTCGCGATAGAGCTCGGTGCGCTCGCTGCGCAGCACGTCGATCGCGCGATGCCGCGCGATCGCGAGCAACCAGATGCGCGCCGCACCGCGCGTGGCCTCGAACTGCGCGGCCCGCTGCCAGATGCTGACGAACACATCCTGCAGCGCCTCCTCCGCAAGCGCGCGCCTTCGCAAGATGCGCATCATGCTCGCCAGCATCTGCGAAGCCATGAGGTCATAGATTTGCCGCAGAGCACCGCGGTCGCGCGCGGCGCACGCCGCGATGAGTCGCGCAAGTTCCTCGTCCTTGGCGCTCGCGGCATCGGTGTTGGGCATGGCCTATCTACGCTCGCGTGCGGCGCTCGGATGCACGACGCACGCCGCGCCGTTGACATGCGACGCAGTTACGCACATGTTGGACGAGTCTAAACCGTATTTCGTCATGTCGCATTATGAACGCTGCGCCCCCGAGCGGAGTCATCACCATCACTACTGACTTCGGCCATCAGGGGCCGTTTGTTGGCGTCATGAAAGGCTGCATCCTCAAGCGCTTTGCCAACGCGCGCATCGTGGATTTGACGCACGAGATCGTCGTTCACTGGCCGGCGGAGGCGGGCTTCTGGCTCGCGCGCTCCTTTGAGTATTTTCCCGCAGGCACTGTGCATGTTGCGGTCGTGGACCCGGGCGTGGGCACCTCGCGCGACATTGTGATCGTCTGCGCCGCAGGCCACATGTTCTTCGCGCCCGACAACGGCCTGCTCGCCCCGATCGTCAGCGCGCCATGCCGATGCACAGATCGTGCGGCTCACGCCGCAGGCGCTGGAGCGCTTTGACATCAAGCAGGCGAGCGCCACCTTTCATGGCCGCGACATCTTTGCACCGCTGGCGGCGGAACTCGCCGCGGGACGCTGCGTGCCCGCGGAGCTGGGCGAGCGCATACGCACCCTCGTCCCCTCCTGGGTGGAAGAACCCACGGTGAACGGCCAGGTCACCGGGCTCGTGATGACCATCGATCACTTCGGCAACCTCATCACCAATATCGAGCGCGCCCTGATCGACGCGTTCCACACGCCGCGCGTGTTTGCCGGCAATCATTCCTTTGAGCTGCGGCGCACCTATGGCGATGTACGCCCGGGCGAGTACCTCGCGCTCGTCAACTCCTTTGGAGTCATCGAGATTGCGCGCGCGGAACAGAGCGCCGCGGATGGCTTGGGCTTAAGCAGGGGAGCACCGGTGGTGGTGCGCGACAGCTAGGTCGCGGTGAGTCAAACCTGCAGTTGATCGGCGGCGGGAATCCGTTATAGTTCGCAACCCTGCTGACATGCCCCAATGGCGCGTTAGCTGTTGATTGGCATAGAAAAATAGACTTTACCCGATGGCCGAGCGAGACACCGAAGGCTTCGATATCGACGAAGAATTTCCAACCGGAGCCGAGGACGGTACCGAATACGAGCGGCTACTCGACAGGGTAGATAAGCGCGTGCGCAACCAGGGCAAGCGAGGCAAGGCTGCTTGGAGTCGCCTCGAGGAAGTTCTCGCCGATCGCAAGCTCGAGAAAGACCTGCGCGATACTTTTGACGAAGAGTCTTAAGAGCAGCGGCGCCGGTCCGTCGTGGCGGTGATGCGCGCGGCTTCGTCCTGGATTGTTCTCAAGTTCGGCGGCACGAGCGTCTCCTCGCTCGAGAACTGGCGCAACATCGCCGCCATCGTGCGCGCGCGGCACGCCGCCGGAGCACGCGTGCTTATCGTGCATTCCGCGCTGAGCGGGGTCACCGATGCGCTCGAAGAGCTGCTCGATCCCAAGAACCTGCAGGAGCGCTCTGCACGCATCGGCGCGCTCGAGGAGCGTCACCAGCGCCTTGCGCGCGAGCTGGGTATCGCGCCCGGTGAAGCGCTCGCCCGTCACTGCGCTGAACTGCGGCAAATCCTCGCGGTGCCGAACGGCGCTGCCTTGAGCGATTTGACACGCGCGCGCGTGCTCGCAAGCGGCGAGCTCATGGCAACGGATCTTGGCGCGCGCTACCTCGCAAGCTGCGGCGTGCCGGTGCAGTGGCAGGACGTGCGCGGCATGCTGCGCGCGAGCGACGGTGAGAACGTTTCCAAGCGGGCCGCGATCCTCTCGGCGGTCTGCAGTTTTGCGCCCGACGCTGCGCTGGAGGAGCGTCTTGCCGGCGGCGCTGCGGTGGTGCTCACGCAGGGGTTTATCGCCAGTGACGCCGCCGGCAACACCGTGCTCCTCGGACGCGGCGGCTCGGACACCTCCGCAGCGTATCTCGCGGCCAAGCTGCGCGCGGCGCGGCTGGAGATCTGGACCGACGTTCCCGGCATGTTCAGCGCCAATCCGCGCCACACGCCCACCGCACGGCTGCTGCGGGCGCTGCATTACGATGAGGCGCAGGAAATCGCCACCGCCGGCGCAAAGATCCTGCACCCGCGCTGCATCCTGCCGGCACGCCAGGCGCGCATCCCGCTACACATCTACGCAACGCAGCTGCCGGATCTGGAGGGCACGGTCGTCAGTCAGGAAAGCGGCGATGGCGCCGCCCAGGTGAAAGCCATCTGCATCCGCAAGGGCATCACGCTCGTGGTGCTCGACAGTCCGGGCATGTGGCACCAGGTGGGTTTTCTCGCCGATGCCTTCCAGATCTTCAAAGCGCACGGCATGTCGGTGGATCTCATCTCCACCTCCGAGACGAACGTCACGGTTTCGCTCGATCCGGCGGCGAATACGCTCGATACGATCCCTCTGGCGCGCTTGGTTTCTGATCTTGAGCGCCTCTGCCGCGTGCAGCTTATCGGGCCGTGCGCTTCGGTGAGCCTCGTCGGACGCAACATCCGCGCCATCCTGCATCGCCTCGGGGAAGCCTTCGAACTCTTCGCCGAGCAAAAGATCTATCTCGTCACGCAGGCTGCAAACGATTTGAATTTTACATTTGTGGTCGACGAGGGACAGGGCGAGCGACTCGTGGAGCAGCTGCACGAGCTTCTGATCCATCCGGTGACGGATGACCGCGTGTTCGGGGCCCACCTGGGAGCAACTGTTCGCGCATCCCGGCCGCAGCGCCGAACCGCGCGCCTGGTGGCATCACAAGCGCACCGAGCTGCTAAGCACGCTCGGCGCGAGCGATGCGGCCTACGTCTACGATCGCGACAGCATCCGCGCCGCGGCGCGGGCGCTGCGCGCGCTGCCCTCGGTCGCGCGCGTGCTTTATGCCATGAAGGCCAATGCGCACCCGCAGGTGCTGCAGGCGCTGCACGCGGAAGGTATCGAGCTTGAGTGCGTATCGCGCGGCGAGCTGGAGCGCGTGCTGCAACTCTTCCCCGCGATTGAGCGCAGCCGCGTTCTCTTTACGCCAAACTTCGCAGCCCGCGCCGAGTACGCCTGGGCCTTCGAGGCGGGCGTGCGTGTCACCGTCGACAACGGCTATGCGCTTGCGAGCTGGCCGGAGCTCTTCGCAAATCAGCATATCTTCGTGCGCATCGATACCGGCGCCGGGCGCGGCCATCACCAGTACGTGCGCACGGCCGGCGTCAATTCCAAATTTGGCGTGCCGGTGGGCGAACTTGACGAGTTCGCGCGCGCGCGCGCGCGCCGTCGAGGCGCACGTCATCGGTTTGCACGCGCACGCCGGCAGCGGCATCTTCAACGTCGCCAACTGGCAGCAAGCCGCGCGGCTGCTCGCCCAGCTCGCGCAGCGCTTCCCGTTGGCGCGCATCATCGACGTCGGCGGCGGGTTTGGCGTGCCGGAGCGAGCGGGCGAGAGCGGCGTGGATCTGGCGCAGCTTGATGCTGCGCTTGCCAGCGTGCGCGCGGCGCATCCGCACCTGCAGATCTGGATTGAGCCCGGGCGCTATCTCGTTGCCGCGGCCGGTGTGCTGCTGGCGCGCGTGACGCAGCTCAAGACCAAGGGAGAGGTGCGCTATGTCGGCGTCGCGACCGGCATGAACTCGCTCATCCGGCCGGCGCTCTACGGCGCCTATCACGAGATTGTGAACCTGACTCGGCTCGCCGAGCCGGCCGAGCAACTCGTCAATATCGTCGGCCCGATCTGCGAAAGCGGCGACATTCTCGGCCATGACCGCCTGTTGCCCGCCACCTACGAAGGCGATGTGCTGCTCGTCAGCAACGCGGGCGCCTATGGCCACGTGATGAGCTCGCACTACAACCTGCGCGCGCCCGCGCCCGAAGTGTGTCTCTGAAGGGCATGTTGTCGCGCTCGCGCAAAATATCGTTGCGGCGCTTGCTGCTGAAAACGCTGCTGCGCGGCGCGGCCATCTTCCTGCGTCCTCTTCAGCGCCTACTTCATTTACCTCGATCGCAGCGTCACCAAGCAGTTCCAGGGCACGCGCTGGACATTGCCGGCGCAGGTCTTTGCCGCGCCGCTCGAGCTCTATGTGGGCGCGCCGCTCTCGATGAGCGATCTTCTCGAGGAGCTCGGCCGCTTACGCTACCGCCCCGCGCAGACGCTCGATCGCCCCGGCACCTATCGCCGCCAGGACGCGCGCATCGATATCGCGCTGCGCGCCACGCGCTTTGCGGATGAGAGCCGGCGTGCGGGCATCATCACCATCACGGCGGGGGCGCGTGCGATCGAGGCGTTGCGCGATGCCGCGGGTCACGAGATGCCGATCCTGCGCCTCGATCCGCTGCTCATCGGCAGCATCTTCCCAACGCATGGCGAGGATCGCATCGTCGTCACCCCTGCGGAAGTGCCGGCGTTGCTGCCCGCGGCGCTGAAGGCGGTCGAAGATCGCAAGTTCGACAGCCATCATGGGGTTGATCCGCAAGCGATGTTGCGCGCGCTGTGGGTGGACCTGCGCGCACACCAGATCGCGCAGGGCGGCAGCACGCTCACCCAGCAGCTGGTGAAGAGCTACTTCCTCGATTCGCGCCAGACGATGGGCCGCAAGGTGCACGAAGCGCTCATGGCGATCGCGCTCGAGCTGCATTTCACCAAGGCGGATCTCATGAATGCCTATATCAATGAGATCTACCTGGGCCAAGACGGTGATCGCGCCGTGCACGGCTTTGGCCTTGCAAGCCAGTTCTACTTCGGCAAGCCGCTCAGTGAGCTTGACCTCGCCGAACTCAGCCTGCTGGTCGCCATCGTGCGCGGCCCCTCCTACTACGATCCGCGGCACCATCCGGAGCGCGCGCTCGCGCGCCGCAATCTCGTGCTGAAGCTGATGGCGGACCTCAATGTCATCAGCGCGCGAGGATGCCGCCACTGCGGTGGCGCGCCCGCTTGGGCGTCACGACGCGCGCCGCGGGCGCCTACTATCCGGCGTATCTGGATTTCGTGCGGCGCACGCTGCGGCGCGACTATCGCGATACGGATCTCACGCAGGAAGGCCTCAAGATCTATACGAGCCTCGAGCCGCGCGCGCAGGATGACGCGGAGCGCACGCTCGATCGCGAGCTTGCGCGGCTTGAGAAAACGCGCAAACCCACGAACGCCGCCCTCGATGGTGCGGTGGTGGTCACTTCGCCCTCCAGCGGCGAGGTCATTGCGATCGTCGGCGGACGGCGCATCGGCTACAGCGGCTTCAATCGCGCGCTCGATGCCGCGCGCCCCATGGGCTCGCTGGTGAAGCCGTTCGTGTACCTCACCGCGCTCGAGACCCATCGCTACACCGATGCCAGCATCGTTCAGGACGCACCCATCGACATCCGTCTGTCCAATGGCGTGCACTGGAAGCCGGTCAATTTCACGCGCCAGACCTACGGCGCGGTGCCGCTCGTGCGGGCGCTCGCCGAGTCGATGAACCTTGCCACGGTTGCGGTCGGCATGGATGTCGGCGTGACGCGCATCGCCCAGACCCTGCAGCGCTTTGGCCTTGAGCGCGCCCCGGCGCAGGTGCCGGCGCTGCTGCTCGGCGCGGTGGAGGCGACGCCGCTCGAGGTGGCGCAGCTCTACGGTGGGCTTGCGAGCGGCGGCTATCGCACGCCGCTGCGCGCGGTGCGCACCGTGCTGAGCGCGAACGGCACGCCGCTGAAGGCGTTCCCTTTGGAGCTGACCCCGGTGGCACAGCCCGACGTTGTCTACGAGGTCGATCAGATGATGCAGCAGGTCATGGAGCGCGGCACCGGTCGGCCGGCGCGCCCCGTGCTGCCGGCGGACGTTACCGTGCTTGGCAAGTCGGGCACGTCGCAGGACCTGCGCGACAGTTGGTTTGCGGGATTCTCCGGCAGCCACCTGGCCGTCGTGTGGGTGGGTTATGACGACAATCGCCCGACGGGTTTCACCGGCGCGGCCGCCGCGCTTTCCATCTGGGCGCACGTGCTCGCTGATCTGCACACGACGTCGTGGATCGGCGCGATGCCCGAATCGCTCACCGAAGTATCGATCGACTATCTCACCGGCCTGCAGCTCGAGGGCAATTGCAGCGACCCGAATGCCATCCACGTCGCCGTGCCTCTGAGCAGCCAGTTGCCGAAGGATCCGAACTGCTCGGCGCCGAGCGCCGTGCAGCGCTTGGGTGAGCGGCTGCGCGCTATCATTCGGCAATGAAGCTGCGAATCGCGATCGTCTTGACGGCGCTCACGTTGACGGGGTGCAAATCGCTCTCCGAGCCGCCGGTCAATCCCGGTGCGCCGGCGCCAAATGCGGCCGGCGAGGCTCCCGGCACGGCGGCACCCCCAGCGCGGCCCGCCGCGACCCGGCACTACGAACTCGGCAACGCCGCGACTGCGCTCGTCGCCCAGGCGCACTCGCGCGTCGCGGCGGGCGACTACGTTGCCGCCACCGCCACGCTCGAACGGGCGCTACGCATCGAGCCGGATAATCCTCTGGTCTGGATTGAGCTTGGACGGGTGCAGCTCGCGGCCGGCAATCCTGCGCAGGCGGACAGCATGGGGCATAAGGCGGTCGGGCTTGCCGAGGGCGATCCCTCTGCGCAGGCCGCCGCCTGGCGCCTCATCGCCGACTCGCTGCGGGCGCGCAACCGGAATCCGGAAGCGGCGAGCGCGGATGCGCGCGCCGATGCCTTCGCGCCGCGCTGAGGCGCTGCACGTGCAAGCGCTGATTTGCAGTGTCTTCTTGACGACCCCAGAGCTTCGCCCTTAGACTTTATTCACTCATCGAGACCGGCTGAGGGAAAGGCCCTTAGACGCCGGGGCAACCGCCGCTGCCTAACCAGCGCGGAAAGGTGCCAACTCCTGCGATCCGTCTTGGATCCCCAGATGAGCAGTGCGCGTAGCTGCCATACGGCGCCGAGCCGTGCGGAAGATGGACGCCACAGTTCCACGCTTTGACTGGCGTGGATGCTCCGCAGGAGCCGGTGAGCCGGACCAACATATGCGGAGCATTTGATGACTGCCTCACGAGATTCGACCCCCGATGCCGCGGCATTGCTGATTGGTGCGCCCTTTGGCAGCAGACCCAGGCCGTGCGCGCGGGGATCGAGTGCGACGATGCGACCGGCTGCGTGGTGCCGCCGATCCATTTGACCTCGACCTTTGCGTTCCGCGCCTTTGGCGAGAAGCGCAGCTACGACTACACGCGCTCCGGCAATCCGACGCGCGATCTGCTCGGCCAGGCGATCGCTGACCTCGAACAGGGCGTCGGCGCGGTCGTTACGGCCACCGGCATGGCGGCGGTGGCGCTCGTCGGGCACCTTCTGCCCGTGGGCGCGCGCATCGTCGCGCCGCATGACTGCTACGGCGGCACCTATCGGCTCTTTGATGCCTGGCGCCGTCGCGGCGAGATGCAGGTGGAGTTCATCAATTTCGGCGATGAGGAGAGTGTGCGCACGGCGCTTGCCCGGCCGTGCGCGCTGCTGTGGATCGAGACGCCGAGCAACCCGCTGCTGCGCATCACCGACATCGAGCAGTTCGCGGCCCTTGGCCATGCCGCCGGCGCGCTCATCGCCGTCGATAACACGTTCCTCTCGCCCGCCTGGCAGCAGCCGCTCGCCCTGGGCGCCGATATCGTCGTGCACTCGACCACCAAGTATTTGAATGGCCACAGCGATGTCGTCGGCGGCGCGGTCGTGGCCGGCAGCGCGGCGCTGCACGAGCAGCTTTCCTGGTGGGCCAATTGTCTCGGCATCACGGGCGCGCCGTTTGACAGTTACATGACGCTGCGCGGGCTGCGCACGCTTGCATGCGCGCCTTGAGCATCATGAGCGCAACGCGCAGTCGCTCGCGCGCTGGCTTGCGCAGCAGCCGAACGTGAAGCGCGTGTACTACCCGGGCCTGAGCCTCGCATCCGGGCCATGCGCTCGCCCGGCGCCAGCAGCGCGGCATGGGCGCGGTCATCAGCGTGGAGCTTGCCGGCGGTCACGATGCGGTGCGCGCCTTCGTTGCGCAGCTGCAGTGCTTCTCGCTCGCCGAATCCCTCGGCGGCGTGGAGAGCCTGGTCGCACACCCGGCGACGATGACGCACGCGGCGATGGATCCGATCGCGCGCGAGAAGGCGGGCCTCGCCGACGGGCTGGTGCGCCTCTCGATCGGCATCGAAGCGCTCGAGGATCTGCGCGCCGATCTGGCGCGCGCGCTGGAGCGCGCGGCTGCGCGCCTGCGCGCGCCCGCAGAGTGTCGCCTAAGCGCGCGCGCTAAGGCGCTCGAGCACCGCCTGACCTGCCTGCCGCGTAGTACAGCGAGCTCGCGTCGGGCGGCGGCGATGTCGGCCGTGCGCAGCGCCATCGTCGAGCGCGCGGCTCACGGCACGCTTCGAGCGTCTGCGCGCTTCACTCGCAAGCCCCAGCGAATAGCGCAGCAACAGCGCCGCGCTCAAGATCGCGCCGTACGGGATTGGCGATGCCGCGGCCGGCGATGTCGGGCGCGGAGCCGTGAATGGGCTCGTACAGCCCGCGTTGCCTGCGCCGAGCGATGCGGAGGGCAGCAATCCCATGCGAGCCCGCGAGCATCGATGCCTCGTCGGTCAGGATGTCGCCGAACATGTTCTCCGTGACGAGCACGTCAAAATCGCGCGGCCGGCGGATGAGATGCATGGCGGCGGCATCGACCAGCATGTGCTCGAGAGCGACATCGGCAAACTCGCGCTGCATCACGCGTGAGCACACCTCGCGCCACAGGCGCGAGGTTTCCAGGACGTTGGCCTTGTCGATGGAGACGAGCTTGCTGCGCCGCGCGCGTGCCAGCTGCGCGGCGACGCGCGTCACGCGCTCGATCTCGGCAAAGCGCTGTACACGCACAGATCGGTCGCGCGATCGGCGCTGCGCTCCTTGGCGCCGAAATAGATCCCGCCGGTGAGCTCGCGCACGAACACGAGGTCCACGTCCGGCGAGCACTTCGGCGCTTGAGCGATGAGGCACCGAGGAGCGCCGGATGCACGCGCACCGGGCGCAGGTTGGCGAACACCGCGAGCTCCTGACGCAGCCGCAGCAGCCCCTGTTCGGGCCGCACCGGGCAGGAGGGCGCGGACCAGCGTGGCCCGCCGACCGCTCCGAGCAGCACGGCATCCGCAGCGCTGGCAAAGCTGCAGGGTCGCCGGCGGCAGCGGATCTGCATGCGCATCGATCGCGGCGCCACCGAACAGCGCCGCTTCGAGCACAAAGTGATGATCAAAGAGCGCCGCGATCCTCTCAAGGCAGCGCACCGCCTCGCCGATGACCTCGGGGCCGACGCCATCGCCGGCCAGCACCGCGATGCAGCGCCTTCATGGTACGGCGCGGCGCTGCTCGAACGCGTTGATCGCGCGCTCGTGTGCGAGCAGAAAGCCGAGCTCATCGACGCCGTTGACGAGGCAGTGGCGCGCGAAACTCTCGAGCGGAAAGCTCACCCGTGCGCCGCTGGGCAAGGTGAGGGTGGCACTTGGCACATCGATGCTGATCTCGACGCCCGGGTGCGCGAGCAGCCACTCGGCCGTTGCCGCGTCGATCACGACCGGCAGCAGGCCGTTCTTCAATGCGTTGTTGCGGAAGATGTCGGCGATCTGCGTGCTCACGATGGCGCGCAGCCCGTGATCGAATAGCGCCCACGGGGCATGCTCGCGCGATGAGCCGCAGCCAAAGTTGTTGCCCGCCACGAGGATGCGGCAGCCGTGCGCGGCGGGCTGATTGAGGACGAAGTCGGGCCGCGGCGCCCCCTGCGCATCGTAGCGCCAGTCGGCAAAAAGGTGGCGCCCCAGGCCCTCGCGCACCGTGGTCGTGAGAAAGCGCGCGGGGATGATCTGATCGGTGTCGATGTCGGCGGCTGGTAGCACGAGGGTGCGCGAGCGCAGGGTGGTCAGGGGCCTGCATCGGCTAGGCGCTTAAGATTTCGCGCGGATCCGTCACGCGGCCGCGCACCGCGCTCGCCGCTGCCGTGAGCGGACTTGCGAGCAGCGTGCGCGCCCCGACACCCTGACGGCCCTCGAAAGTTGCGATTGCTGGTGCTCATCGAGTACTGAGCGCTGCCGACAAGATCGCCGTTCATCCCCAGGCACATCGAACAGCCCGACTCGCGCCACTGCGCGCCCGCTTCGAGGAAGATGTCGTGCAGGCCTTCCGCCTCCGCCGCCTTCTTGACCGCCTGCGAGCCGGGCACGACCAGCATCTGCACGCCGCGCGCGACCTTGCGGCCACGCAGCAGCTGCGCGGCGGCGCGCAGGTCCGAGAGCCGTCCGTTGGTGCAGCTGCCGAGAAATACGACGTTGATGGCCTTGTCCTTGAGCTGCGTGCCCGCCTCAAATCCCATGTAGGCGAGGGCGCGGGCAAAGGCGGCATCGTGCGCGCGCAGCGGGATGGTGCCGTTGATCGGCATCACCATGCCCGGATTGGTGCCGTAGGTGATCATGGGTTCAACTTGGGCGGCATCAATCTCAACTTCAGCATCGAAGAGAGCGCCCGGATCGCTTGGCAGCTGCCGCCAGCGCTCGAGCGCCCGCTGCCAGGCATCGCCCTGCGCTACGCGCGGCCGCGAGACAAGCCAGGCGTAGGTCGTCTCATCCGGCGCGATCATCCCGGCGCGCGCGCCCGCCTCGATCGACATGTTGCACACCGTCATGCGCTCTTCCATGTCGAGCGCGCTGATGCCAGCGCCGCGATACTCGATGACGTGGCCGGCGCCACCGGCGACGCCGATGCGGCCGATGATCCACAGGATGAGATCCTTGGCGGTGACGCCGCGTTGCAGGCGCTGCGCGACGCTGATGGCGAGGCTGCGGCGGTTTTCTCTGCAGCAGCGACTGCGTAGCGAGCACGTGTGCGACCTCGGTCGTGCCGATGCCGAAGGCGAGCGCGCCGAAGGCGCCGTGCGTGCTCGTGTGGCTGTCGCCGCAGACGATGGTCATGCCGGGCTGGGTGGCGCCGAGCTCCGGGCCGATCACGTGCACGATGCCGCGCAGCGCGCTGCGTCAAACCGAGCAGCTCCACGCCGAAGCGCTCGCAGTTGCGCTCGAGCGCGCGGATCTGCGGCAGCCGCGGACTCGAGCGCAATCGGCGCACCGCCGAAGATCTGCTCGGTGCGCGTCGGCGTCGAGTGGTCCATGGTCGCGAGCGTGAGCTCCGGGCGGCGCACCTTGAGGCCGCGCTCGGCAAGCAGCGCGAATGCCTGTGGCGAGGTCACCTCGTGGATGAGGTGCAGATCGATGTACAGCACCGCGGGCGTGTCAGCGCCCTCGGGGGTGACCTCGTGCGCCTCCCAGATCTTATCGAGCATCGTGCGCGCGCTGCCCGGCATGGCATCGGGCCTACTGCGCGACGGCAACGCGCACGCGCGCCATGTCGATGTAATCGAGCCAGCCGTGCTCGTCGTGGGTATGGCCGGTGAAGAGCCCGAAAAATGCAAGCTGCAGTGCCGCGGTGATCGGAGCCGCGCTTGCCCGAGCCTACCGTGAGGCGGTCGACGGATCTGATCGGCGTGATCTCCACCGCAGTGCCGGTGAAGAAGGCTTCATCCGCCAGATACAACAGCTCGCGCGGAATCGCGCACTCGCGCACTTCGGTGCCGCGCGCGCGCGCCAGTTTGAGCACCGTATCGCGCGTTATGCCGTTCAGAACCGAGTGCACCAGCGCCGGCGTCATGAACACGCCGTCCTTGACGATGAAGATATTCTCGCCAGAGCCTTCGCTTACCGTGCCGTCGGGCGCAAGCCCGATGCCTTCAGCAAAGCCCAGACGACGCGCCTCCTGGCCGATGAGCTGGCTTGAGAGGTAATTGCCGCCCGCCTTCGCAAGCGAGGGCAGGGTATTCGGCGCCACCCGATTCCACGAGGATACGCACACATCCACGCCTTCCTCCTCGCTCGCCTGCCCGAGGTACTTGCCCCATTCCCAGGCGGCGATCGCAACCTCCGTCGGCGGCTCGTTCTTCGGCGTGACGCCGATCTCGCCATAGCCGCGAAAGGCGATCGGGCGAATATAGGCGCCGCGCGCGAGGCCATTGATCGCCACCACCTCGCGGCAGGCGTCGCTGATCTGCTCGGGCGAGAAGGGCATGGGCATGCGATAGATCTTGGCCGAGTCAAACATGCGCCGCGTGTGATCGCGCAGGCGGAAAATCGCCGGACCGCGCGGCGTGGCATAGGCGCGCAGGCCCTCGAACACGGATGAGCCGTAGTGCAGGGCATGCGAGAGCACGTGCACCGTCGCCTTCTCCCAGGGCACGAGCTTGCCGTTGAACCAGATGAATTGTGTGGCCGGGATGGGCATGGTGCTTCCTCGCAAAAAAAATCACACCGCCGCAGATGCACGCGCACGCGCCCGGGCGCTCCTCGCGCGCGCGCGCACCCGCCTGCGCAAGCTCGATGCGGTTCAGCACTTCGAGGAATGCCATGGTGCTCGACTCCACGATGTTGGTGCTGACGCTCGAGCCACGATAATTGCGCTCATTGTATTCCACATACACGATCGCCTCGCCCTGCGCGTCCTCGCCGACCGAAACGCTGCGCAACTCGAACTTGCGCAGCGAGGCGCTCGATGCCGGTCGCCGCCTCGATGGCCTTGAAGGCGGCATCCACCGGGCCGTCGCCGCGTGCCGAGCGCTCCACCATGCGCCCGTCGGCATGCTGCAGGCGTACCTGCGCCTCGGCAGCGTCTCGCTGTCGGCGACGGTCTTCAGCGCGAGCAGGCTCCAGGGGCCGCGGCTGCGCCTTCGGCGGCGAGCACGAGCGCCTCGATGTCGCCGTCGAAGAGCTCCTTCTTCTTGTCCGCGAGCGCCTTGAATTGCTCGAACACGCGGTTGAACTCGAGCTCGTCGAGCTCGAAACCGAGCTCCTGCACGCGCTCGCGGAAGGCATGCCGTCCGCTGTGCTTGCCGAGCACGAGGTGGCTGCGCGACAGACCCACATCCTCGGGACGCATGATCTCGTAGGTCGAGATGATGCTTGAGCATGCCGTGCTGGTGGATCCCGGATTCATGCGCGAAGGCGTTCTCGCCGACCACCGCCTTGTTGCGCGGGATCGGCTGGCCGGTGATGCTCGAGACCAGGCGCGAGGTTGGATAGAGCTTCGTCGTCTGCACGCGGTTCACCACGTTGAAGAAGGTGGCGCGGGTCTTCAGCGCCATGACGACCTCCTCGAGTGAACAGTTGCCGGCGCGCTCGCCGATGCCGTTGATCGTGCACTCGATCTGGCGCGCGCCGGCGACCACCGCCGTGAGGCTGTTGGCAACCGCCATGCCCAGATCGTCATGGCAGTGCACGGAGAGCGTAGCGCGCTCGATGCCGCGCACGTTCTTGCGCAGATAGCGGAAGAGCTCGGCAAACTCATCCGGCACGGTATAGCCGACGGTGTCGGGTATGTTGACGGTGGTGGCGCCGGCATCGATGACGGCCTCGACGACCTGGGCGAGAAATTCAAGCTCGGTGCGCGAAGCATCCTCGGGCGAGAACTCCACGTCCGGGCACAGGTCGCGCGCGATGCGCACCGCCTCAACGGCGCGCCGCAGGATCTCATCCTGCGCCATGTTGAGCTTGTACTGCCGATGGATCGCGCTGGTGGCGAGGAACACGTGCAGGCGATGGCGCGGCGCATCGCTGCAGCGCCTGCGCGGCAAGCTCGATGTCCTCGCGCGTTGCAGCGCGCGAGGCCGCAGATGACGGCGCCCTGCACCTCGCGCGCGACGGCGTTGCACGCTTTCCCAGTCGCCGCGCGAGGCGGCCGGAAAGCCCGCTTCGATGACATCCACGCCGAGCTCGGCGAGCGCGCGCGCAACGCGCAGCTTTTCGGCGCGCGCCATGCTGCAGCCCGGCGACTGCTCGCCATCGCGCAAGGTGGTATCAAAGATGATCAGCGGTTCGGGCTGAGGCATGGGCATATCCTCAAGAGGCGTCTTCAGGGCCACGGGCGCCGTACTCCATGTCGGCGAGCTGCGCCGCGAGCAGCGCAGCGCGCTCCTCGTGCGGCAGCAGCTCGCCATGCAGAATCTGCGAGAGCTGGGCGGCGGTGATGTTGCCGCCCGAGAGCACGACGCCGATGCGCTCGCCGGCGATGCGGCGCTTCAGCTGCATCGCGCCGGCGAGCGCAGCAGCGCCCGCGCCCTCGGCCATCTGATGCACCGTCTCGGCAAGGCCGCGGATCGCATGCGGCAATCTGCGCCTCGCTCACCTCGACCATGTCATCGAGCACTTCGCGCAGGATCGCGAGGGTATCGGGGGCGGGCACGCGCGCGGCGAGACCGTCGGCGAGCGTCTCGCCCGACCGGGATACTCGCGCATCTCGCCGCTGTGCCAGGCGCGCGCGAGCGCCGGCGCCGCGGCGCTTTGCACGCCAATCAGGCGCGTGTGCGGCGAGAGCGCGTTATAGACGAGCCCCATGCCGGCCGCGAGACTGCCGCCACCCACCGGTATGAACAGCGCATCGAGCGGCTGCGCCATCTGATCGAGCATCTCCAGCGCGACGGTTGCGTAGCCCGCCATGAGCTTCGGCTCGCGCGACGGATGCACGGCGATCATGCCGGTCTGCATCCGCATACTCAAGCGCCGCGCCCAGGCGGCATCGAAATCACTGCCCGCCGCGCGCACCGTCGCGCCGAGCGCGCTGATGGCGGCATTCTTGTCGGGGTTGTTGCCTTCGCGGCACGAACACCACGCAGCGCACGCCGTGGCGCTGCGCGGCGCACGCGAGCGACTGGCCGTGATTGCCGCGCGTCGCGGTGACGAGGCCGCGCGCGCGCTGCTCGGCGCGTCAAGCGAAGCGAGCAGATTGCAGGCCGCCGCGCAGCTTGAAGGAGCCGAGCGGCACGGTGTTCTCAAGCTTCACGTGCACCTCGGCGCCGAGACGCTGCGAGAGCAGCGGATGGGTGACGAGCGGTGTCGGCGTGATGAGACTTGGCGAGCAGCTGGCGGGCGGCGACGATATCGTCGAAGTGCACCCCACCTACGCGCCGATCCGTCATCGGCGTCTGCTCGCGCACCTGCATTTCAATTCGCATCGGGATGCTCCTTGTGTTCAGGCGCGCCGCGCGTTGAGCCAGGGCATGCGCGCGCGCAGCGCCGCGCCCACCTTCTCGATCGGATGTTTCAAGTCCTGCTTCAGCAGCCGGCGGAACTTGCGCCCGCCGGCGGCGCTCTCGGCGATCCACTGGCGGGCGAACTTGCCGCTCTGCACTTCCTTCAGCACCTTCTTCATTTCTTTCTTCACGCCGGCGTTCACGATGCGCGGCCCGCGCGTGAGATCGCCGTACTTGGCGGTGTCGCTGATGAACTCGTGCATCTTCTTGAGGCCGCCCTCGTGCAGCAGATCGACGATGAGCTTCAGCTCGTGCATGCACTCGTAGTAGGCGACCTCGGGCTGATAGCCCGCCTCGACGAGGGTCTCAAAGCCGCGCATCACAAGCTCGGTCGCACCGCCGCACAGCACCGCCTGCTCACCGAACAGATCCGTCTCGGTCTCCTCGGCAAAGCTCGTATCGAGCACCCCGCCGCGGGTGCCGCCGATGCCATGCGCATAGGCGAGGGCGCGCGCGCGTGCCTGCCCGCTGGCATCCTGCGACGACCGCAATGCAGGCAGGGTACGCCGCGTCCCTGCTGGTACTGGCGGCGCACGAGATCCCCGGGTCCCTTGGGCGCGATCAGCACGACATCGAGATCCTTGCGCGGCCGGATCTGTTTGAAGTGAATGTTGAAGCCGTGCGCGAAGAGCAGCGTCGCACCCTTCCTGATGCTGCGCACGACCTCGCTGTATAGAGCCCTTTTTGCACCGTATCCGGCACCAGCATCGCGATGAGGTCCGCGCCGCGCACCGCATCGGCAGGCGCTGCGACCTCGAGTCCCTCGCGGCGCGCCTTCGTGCCAGCTCTTGCCGCCCGGTCGCAGCCCGACCACGACCTCAAAGCCGCTGTCCTTCAGGTTGAGCGCATGTGCCCGGCCCTGGCTGCCAAAGCCGAGCACTGCGATGCCGCGCTCCTTTGAGCGCTTTGCGGTCTACATCTTTCTGGCCATACAGTCGCATCGTCACACCCCCGCGGTCACTCATGCCACCGTCCACGCCCTGGCGTGGCGGCAAAAAAAACCCCGCAGCGGCTCGGTGGCCGGTGCGGGGTTTGTTGTTCTTCTCGCGTTTCGCCGGATCAGGCGTTGGCGAGCGTCCCGCGCCGGCCGCTCCTAATCAGGAGCGCCCCGAGGAATAGGACAAGCAGCAGTACGCCCACAATTCCGGATGCCTCCGGGATGTGCTCGATCAGCCCTTCGCTCGCCTCAAATGCCACGGGTATGCGGGATCCAAATCCTAAGCTTGCCCGATGTGATCATAACCAGCGCCGGGGTTGTCAAATTGCGCCGCCCGGTAGTGAGCGACAAGCACGCTCGCGGCGCGCCGCCTGCGCCTCGCAGGCGCGCTGACTTTAAGAAAAGTTCGCCTCTGGCATCAACCGCGCCGAGCGGTTTGTTGGTGCCGCGAAAAAGGCGTTACGTTTGGCAACGTTGAAGTGCGATCATCGTCAAATGTCCCGCCCCGTGCCGCTCACTGCAATGCAAGCCGCTGCGCCAGCGCAATCAGCACCCCGCATCATCGGCGCGCGATCTTGCGCTGCTGCTCGGCATCAACCTCATCTGGGGCGTGAATCTCGTCATCAGCAAGATCGGCCTCGCCGCAGTTCCCATCGATACTCTTCACGCTGCTGCGCTTTGCGATCCTGGCGGTGTGCCTCGCGCCGTGGCTGCACGTGCGCCGCGGGCAGATGAGCACGCTGGTGGTCGCGGCGGTGTTCATCGGCGCGCTGCAGTTCGCGCTCTACTTCTGGGGGCTGGCGATGGCGACCAATGTCGCCGCCGTCGCGATCGCCAGTCAGTTGAGCGTACCGTTCTCGACGCTGCTGTCGGTGGCGCTGCTCGGCGAGATCGTGCACTGGCGGCGCTGGACGCGGCATTGCGCTCTCGTTCGCCGGCGTCCTCATCATGGGTTTCGACCGGGATATCGCCGCGCAGTGGCAGAGCCTGTCGCTGGTGATCGGGGGTGCGTTCATCGGCTGCATCGGCCTCATTGCCATCAAGAAGCTGCAGGGCTTCTCGCCCCTGGAGCTGCAGGCGTGGATCGCGTGGCTCAGCCTGCCGGTGCTGCTGGTGCTGAGCCTGGAGTTCGAGCGGCCGGACCTGGGTGCGCTTGCGCATGTCTCGCTCGGTGCCTGGGGAGCGCTGCTTACACCGCGCTGGCGGCGAGCCTCGTCGCGCATACGATCTATTTCTACCTGGTGCAACGCTATCCGGTGACGAGCGTGGCCCCGGTGACGACGCTCTCGCCGGCTCTTCGCCGTGCTGCTGTGCGTGCTGTTTCTGGGCGAGGCGCTGTCGGCGCGCCTGATCGTCGGCGGCGTGTGTACGCTCGCCGGCGTTGCCATCATCACTCTGCGCGAGAAGCGCATTGTCGATACAGGAACTTGACGCGCCAGTGTTAGTCTTGCGCCCTGCCACCGGCTCCCGCGCCATGAGCAAAAAGAAAGCACCCGATCACGCGCCAGTACTCGCGCCTTGTCGTCGACGGTCTGAAGCAGACCGGCGCCGCGCTCCATGCTGCGCGCGGTCGGATTCCGCGACGCGGACTTCGAGAAGCCGCAGATCGGCGTTGCCTCCACGTGGGCGCGGCTGACGCCGTGCAACGTACACATCCGCGAGCTTGCCGAGGAGGCGGTGTCGGGCGTGGATGCCGCAGGCGGCAAGGGGGTTCTCTTTAATACGATCACCGTGTCGGATGGCATCTCGATGGGCACGCCGGGCATGCGCTACTCGCTCGTGTCGCGCGAAGTGATCGCCGATTCGATCGAAACCGTCGTTGCGGCTGAGGGCTTCGACGGCGTGATTGCCATCGGCGGGTGCGACAAGAATATGCCCGGCTGTGCGATGGCGATCGCGCGACTGAACCGTCCCGGGGTATTCGTCTACGGCGGCACCATCCGGCCCGGGGTGCAGCGGCGCGACATCGTGACGGTCTTCGAGGCGATCGGCGCGCGTGCCTCCGGCAGTATCGGCGATGCCGAGCTCCTCGAGGTCGAGCGCACCGCAATCCCTGGCGCGGGCAGCTGCGGTGGCATGTACACCGCAAATACCATGGCCTCGGCCATCGAGGCGCTGGGGCTGTCGCTGCCGAACAGCTCCGCGCAGGAAGCGGTCGGTGAGGCCAAGCGGCGCGATTGCCGGCGCGCGGGCGAGGCGATCATGCATCTCTTGCAGGCAGGGATCCGCCCCGCTGACATCCTCACGCGCCAGGCTTTCGAAAATGCGATCACGGTGACGATCGCCCTGAGCGGCTCGACCAATGCCGTGCTGCACCTGCTCGCGATCGCGCGCGACGCGCGCGTCAAGCTCAGCCTCGATGATTTCACCCGCATCGGGCGTCGCGTGCCGGTGCTCGCCGATGTGCGTCCGAGCGGCCGCTACCTCATGTCGGAGCTGATCGGCATTGGCGGCATTCAGCCGCTGATGAAAATTCTGCTCGATGCGGGCTATCTGCACGGGCAGTGCATGACCGTCACAGGCGCGAGCCTTGCTGAGAACCTTGCAAGCGTCGGCGCATACCCGCCCGGGCAGGACATCGTCAGACCCTTGAGCAACCCCCTGAAGAAAGACAGTCATCTAGTGGTGCTGTACGGGAGCCTCGCCCCCGAAGGGTCGGTGGCGAAGATCAGCGGCCAGGAGGGCGTGCGCTTTGCCGGTCCAGCACGGGTGTTCGATGGCGAGGAGCGCGCGACTGCCGCAATTTTGAACGGGGCGGTGCGCGCCGGGGACGTCGTCGTGATCCGCTACGAGGGTCCCAAGGGCGGACCGGGTATGCGCGAGATGCTCAGCCCCACCGGCGCGCTTGTCGGCCGCGGCCTCGGCGGCAAGGTTGCCCTCATCACCGATGGACGTTTCTCCGGCGGCAGTCACGGCTTTGTGGTTGGACATATTGCCCCGGAAGCCGCTTGCGCGGGACCCATTGCACTTCTTAAGGCGGGCGATCGCATCTGTATCGATGCCCTGCGCCGTACCCTTGATGTGGAGCTGTCTGCGGCAGAGCTCAAGCGGCGCCGCGCGGCCTGGAAGCCGCGCAAGCCTTACGCAACCGCGGGAGTGCTCGCGAAGTATGCGCGCCTCGTTGGCAGCGCCTCCCGTGGAGCAGTTACGCAAGAATCGGATTGACTATGCACTGCTGCGCAGAAGTTGTCAGTCCGGGTAGCAGCGGTTACAGTTCGCTCACTTCCGTCGTGCAGGTGCGAGAGCGCCCGCGCGCTGGAGCCGAAAATGGCTAGGGGAAAAAAGGCACCTGCCGCGGCTGGGGCAGTGCTAACAAAGTGGTCCGAGTCCGGAACCTCCACCCGGGCTTGGTGATCCAGATATATAGAACTTCGTAGCTTAAACATGACCGCCCACGCACAAGACGCCTCGTTCATCTCTCGCCGTGTCGTCGTCCTCATCGCCATCATCGCTGCTGCATGTGCTGCTCGCCTACGGGCTGGCGACGGGCCTTGCCCGCCGGGCGATGGAGATCATCGCCCCGCCGATCCAGACCACCATCGTCGAGGAAGTGCAGCAGCACGAGCTGCCGCCGCCGCCGCCGCCGCCGGAGTTCGAGAGACCGCCGGTGGATGTGCCGCCGCCCGATATCAATATCGACGTGCCGGCCGAGCCGTCGACCACCGCGATCACCCAGGTCGAGAACACGCCGAAGGTGAACGCCCCGCCGCCGGCGGCCCATGCCGCCGGTACGGCGCCTTCGACCGGCAAGAATTTCCCGAACAGCGCCGACTATTACCCGCCGGCTTCCATGCGCTTGGGAGAGGAGGGCATCGTCGTGGTGCATGCCTGCGTCGGGCCCAATGGCAGCTCGCCGAAGACCCAACCGTTGCGAAGACCTCCGGCAGCTCGCGCCTTGATGAAGGCGGCACTCAAGCTTGCCAAGGCCGGGCATTACAACCCCGGCACCGAGGAAGGTAAGCCGTCCACCGCATGCTTCAACTTTGGTATCAAGTTTCAGCTGAAGAATTGATCTTATGACCGGGCCGGCCCGGCCTTAATTGACCCGAGGATAATATGGAAACCCACGCTAACGCAGTCGTTGTTAATAACCCCTACGGTCTTGAAGCCCTGTGGGCGCAGGGCGATCCGATCGCCCGCGGAGTGCTCATCCTGCTGCTGCTGATGTCCCTGTTTTCCTGGTACATCATCCTCACCAAGCTGTGGGATCAGCGAAAGCTCAAGCGCGCCTCGCGCGTTGCGGAGAAGCAGTTCTGGAGCGCGCCTTCGCTCAAGGATGGCGTCGAGCGGCTGCCCAAGAGCAATGATTTTCGCGGCATTGCCGAAGATGGGCTGCGCGCCGCGTCGCACCACGACGGCCGCCTGACCGACCGCATCGATCTGCACGAGTGGATCACGATGCAGTTGCAACGCTCGGTGGAAGCAGGTGAACGGCAAGCTGCAGAGCGGCCTTGCGTTCCTCGCAACCGTCGGCTCGGTGTCACCGTTCGTCGGACTCTTTGGCACGGTGTGGGGCATCCTGAACGCCCTCGTGTCGATCGGCATCGCCGGACAGGCGAGCATCGATCGCGTCGCCGGCCCGGTCGGCGAGGCGCTCATCATGACGGCGCTCGGCCTGGCGGTCGCGGTGCCCGCGGTCATGGGCTACAACTGGTTGTTGAGTCGCAACAAGGGCCTGCAGGATTCGCTGCGCAATTTCGCCTCCGACCTGCACGCCTATCTGGTGGGCGGCGCGCGCGTCGGTGGCAATGACATGGGAGGCACACGTCCGGCGGCCGCACCGGCGGCGGCGCTGCGCAAGTAACGCGGCGCGCACATTCTTAAGGAGATGCCACTATGTCGATGAACGTTGGCTCCCCGTCGGCCGGGGACGGACCGTCCATGATGGCGACGATCAACACGACGCCGCTCGTGGACGTGATGCTCGTGCTGCTCATCATCTTTCTCATCACCATCCCGGTGATCACGCGCACGGTGAAGGTCGATCTGCCCAAGGCAGTCAACATTCCGACGCAGACCAAGGCCGAAAACATCACGGTCGCGGTCGCAAGAACGGCGTCATCTTCTGGAACGACCGCCAGGTGAGCAATCTCAACGATCTCATCAATCAGGTTAAGGCGGCCGCGGTGCGCAAGCCGCAGCCGGAGATCCACATCCGCGCCGATCGGGAGGCGCGCTTTGAGTTTGTCGGTCGCGTGCTGTACGGCATTCAAAGAGGCGGCGTCGTCAAGGTCGGCTTTCTCACCGAGCCCGACCATGGCATCCGCGGTTCACGTTAGGGCGTAAGGAGTAGACCATGGCTATGAGCATGGGCACCGAAGCGGGCGCCGTGATGTGCGATATCAACACGACCCCTCTCATCGACGTCATGTTGGTGATGCTCATCATGCTGATCATCACGCTGCCCATCATGACCCACGCGGTGAAGCTTGACATGCCGCAAGCGAATCAACCGCCGCCACCGACGGATCAGCGTCCCGAGGTCATTGATCTTGAGATCGATTTCGACGGTACGGTGGTATGGAACGGGACCGTGGTGCCGAACATTAATCAGCTGGAGGCTTCTTCCGCACCGAAGCTGACAAGGAACCGCAGCCGGAGATCCATTTGCGTCCCGATCGCCGTGCGCTGTATGACGTGGTCGCCAAGGTTCTGGCCGCCGCGCAGCGCAACCACATGAAGCGCATCGGCTTCGTGAATACCGGCGAGTTCAAGGAATGAGCGCAACTTAGAAGGTTGTCGTCATGAAAATCCAGTTGCCGAGCCTTGCGGGCGTGATCGCAGGCGTTGTGCTTTTCGGCGCCATCAGCTTCGTGCAGAGCACGAGCTGCATTGCGGCAAGCAAGGAAGAGCAGGTGAGCGCGGCTGCGAGCAAGTCCCTGAAGGCGGCGCAGGATGCGATCGAGAAGAACGATTTCGCCACGGCGCTCACGCACCTGAAGGAAGCCGAGGCGCTCACCAATCGCACCGATTTCGACACCTACACGATGAACTCGATGGAGCTGTACGTCTATTCAAAGACTAACGATCTCAACGACGCCGAGAAAGTGATCGAGTCGCTGGTGGACTCGAAGTACATGCCCAAGGCGGATCTGCCCGCGCGCCTGCGTACGCTTGCGCAGATCAACTACCAGAACAAGGACTACGACAAGGCGATCCAGTACGGCGAGCGCGCGATTCAGGCTGGCGCGCCCAATGACGACGTCTATACGATCGTCGACCAGGCGTACTACTTGAAGGGCGATTACAAGGGCACGTTGCAGGCGGTCGACGCGACCACCGATGCGCTCACGAAGAAGAACCAGGCGCCGCCCGAGGATCTGCTGAAGCTGCAGTTGAGCGCCTGCCTGAAGCTCAACGACACCGACTGCACCGCGCGCGCCGTTGATCGGCGCCTCTCGTACTACCCGACCGCGGAGAACTGGCGCGAAGGCCTGTACACGATCATCCAGACGCCCGGGCAGTCCGATCCGTATCTGCTGCAGGTGTATCGGCTGGCATTGGATGTTGATGTACTGCGCGGCGGCGAGGACTACCTTGAGATGGCGACCCTCGCCAACGATCAGGGCTCACCCGGCGAGGCCGAACGCGTGCTGCAGGCCGGGCAGCAGAAGAATGCCTTTACAAGCGCCAATATCAAGGAGCACAGCACGCAGCTGTTGGCGTCTGTGAAATCCAAAGTGGCAGCCGACCAGGCGGCGCTGCCGAAGCTCGCTGCGGACGCCGCGGCCGCCAAGACCGGCCAGAAATCTGTGGCCCTCGGCCTCGCCTACTTCAGCTACCAGCAATACGACAAGGCGGCGGATGCCATCTCGAGCGGCCTTTCCAAAGGTGGCGTGAAGAGCGAGTCCGACGCCCGACTGATGCTCGGCATCGCGCAGCTGCACGCCGGCAAGAAGGATGATGCGCATGAAGACCTTTGAGGCCATCAAGGGCGATCCCAAATACGAGCGCCTCGCGCATCTTTGGGACATCCGCGCGAAGCACGCTTGAGCGCAGTGCCGCAACCCATTCCTTAAGGAGCAGATCATGTCCATCAAGGCCGGCGAGCGCATGCCTTCAGGCACTTTGAAAATCATGGGCGAGGAGGGCCCGAAGGATATCAAGACGGAGGATATTTTCCGCGGCAAGAAGGTGGTGCTGTTTTCCGTTCCGGGTGCCTTTACGCCGACCTGCAGCGCCAAGCATCTGCCCGGCTTCGTGGGGCACGCTGACAAGTTGAAGGCCAAGGGCGTCGACACGATCGCCTGCATGTCCGTGAACGATGTGTTCGTCATGAACGCCTGGGGCAAGAGCGCAGGCGTGGGCGATAAGGTCATGATGCTCGCCGACGGCAATGGCGACTACGCCCGCGCCCTCGGGCTCGAGCTTGATGGCCGCGAGTTCGGTCTTGGCATGCGCGGTCAGCGCTTTGCGATTGTTGTCGACGACGGCGTTGCCAAGCGCGTCAACATCGAAGCGCCGCGCGAGTTTAAGGTTTCAGCCGCCGAGCACGTGCTAAGTCAGCTCTGAGCCACGCGGCTCGCGGCCACCAGCCGCTGCAGTTCGGGCACGATCTGAAACAGATCGCCCACCAGCCCGAAGTCGGCGATTTCAAAAATCGGCGCCTCCGCGTCCTTGTTGATGGCCACAATCGTGCGCGCATCCTTGATACCGGTCAGGTGCTGGATGGCGCCGGAGATACCGATCGCGATGTAGAGCTCCGGGGCGATGATCTTGCCGGTCTGGCCCACCTGCATGTCGTTTGCGGCATAGCCGGCATCCACCGCGGCGCGCGATGCGCCGACCGCCGCGCCGAGCTCGTCGGCGAGCTGATACAGAATCTTGAAGTTATCGGCGCTGCCGAGCGCGCGGCCGCCGGAGATCACGCGGGCCGCCGATTGCAGGTCGGGCCGGTCGGCCCTGGCCGCCGCGCGCGCGACAAAGCGCGTGTGCGTGGGCAGCGCGACATCGAGCGGCGCCTCCTCAATGCGCGCCTTGCCGTCGCCGCCGGCCGCCTCGAAAGAGGCCGTGCGCACCGTGCCGACGAGCTTGCCCGCGGCCTCCGCCGCGACGGTCACGATGGCATTGCCCGCATAGGTGGGGCGGCGAAAGTGCGTCGCGTCCACCACCGCCATGATGTTGCTCACCTGTGCGCAGCCGAGCAGCGCGGCGACGCGCGGCATCAGATCCTTGCCGAATGTCGTCGAGGGCCCGAGAACGTGCGTGAAATTGGCGGCGAGCGCGGCTGCCTGCGGCGCGATGATCGCGGCGAGCGGCTCTGCGTTGGCGGGATTCTCAACCTTCAATACCCGTGCGACGCCGGCGAGCGCTGCGGCCTGGGCGGCAACGGCGCTCGCGTCCTTGGCGAACACCGCAATGCTGATCGACGCATCGGGCAGCGCGCGCGCGCAGGTCACGCATTTGGCGGTGGCCGGGTTCAAGGTCGCGCCGTCGTGCTCTGCGATGATCAGAATCTGCGTCATCAGAGCACTCCGCGCTTGCGCAGCTCACCGACGAGCTCGGCCGCGTCCTTGACGAGCACGCCTTTCTGGCGCTGCGCGGGCGCCTCGAAGCGCACGGCTTTCAGCAGCGCGCGCGGCTCAACCCCAAGCTCACTCAGCGTGAGCGTGTCGAGCGGCTTCTTTTTTGCCTTCATGATGTCGGGCAGCTTCACGTAGCGCGGCTCGTTCAAGCGCAGATCGGTGGTGATCACCGCCGGCAGATCGACCTCGATCGTCTCCAGCCCCGAGTCGACCTCGCGCGTGACGCGCGCGACGCCGTCGGCAAGCTCGACCTTCGAGGCGAAGGTTGCCTGCGGCCGATTCCACAGCGCCGCGAGCATGGGTCCGGTCTGGCTGTTGTCATCGTCGATCGCCTGCTTGCCGAGAATCACGAGGAACGGCTCCTCGCGCGCAATCAGCTTGAGAAACACGCGCGCCGCGACCAGCGGCTCGACCGGCGTGTCGCTGCGTACCTGCAGTGCGCGGTCGGCTCCCATCGCAAGCGCAGTGCGTAGCTGCTGCTGCGCCTCGGCGACGCCGATGCTGACGACCACCACCTCATCGGCGGCGCCGCGCTCTTTGATGCGCAGCGCCTCCTCCAGGGCGATTTCATCGAACGGATTGATGGCCATCTTCACCCCGTCGGTCACGATACCGGTGCCCTCGGAGTTCACGCGAATGCGCACGTTGGCATCCACGACGCGTTTGATACCTACCAGAATACGCCTCATCGCAAGCCCTGTTCGCACGGTCGATGAGTGCAAGTGTACACTGCGGCCGCGCCGGTCAACCGCACGGCGCTGCTGCGAGAAAAGGAGATGACGCCCGCATGCTCGCGTACGCCGCGCGTCGCCTGGCTGCCCTTCCGTTAACACTGTTTATCATCGTCACACTCGCCTTCGTCGTGGTGCGCAGTGCACCCGGCGGTCCCTTTGATGCCGAGCAGTCGCTACCACCGCAGGTCAAGGCCAATCTCGAGCGCGCCTACGGGCTCGATCAGCCACTAGCGTTGCAGTACGCGCGCTACCTGCGCGGCGTTGCGCACGGCGACTTCGGTCCGTCGCTGCGCTATCGCGACCTCAGTGTCCGGGAGCTCATTGCGCAGGGGTTGCCGGTGAGCCTGACGTTGGGGTTTTGCGCGCTCAGCGTCGCGCTTGCCATCGGCCTGCCGCTCGGGATCTGGGCGGCGCGGCGCCGCGGCAGTTGGCTTGACCACGGCATCATGGCTCTTTCAGTGCTCGGGGTCGTGCTGCCGAGCTTCGTGACCGGTCCGCTGCTGGTGCTGGTGTTCGGACTGTTGCTGCACTGGCTGCCGGTCGCCGGCTGGCAGGCGGGCAATCCGGCCTACCTCATCCTGCCCGTCATCACCCTCGCGCTGCCACTGCTCGCCTACATCGCGCGCCTCATCCGCGGCAGTCTGCTCGAGGTATTGCAGAGCGATTATATCCGTGCCGCGCGTGCGCGCGGCTTGGGCAGCCGCCGGGTCATCTGGCGGCACGCGCTGCCGGCGGCGCTCTTGCCCGTCGTGAGCTATCTCGGGCCTGCGACCGCCTTTGTCGTCACCGGATCGCTGGTCGTTGAGACGGTGTTCGCGCTGCCAGGTACGGGACGCTATCTCGTCGATGCGGCGATCAATCGCGATTACACGCTCATCATGGGCATGGTCATCGTGTACGGGCTCATCACGCTGCTGTGCAATCTGGCGGCGGATCTGGCCTACGGCTGGCTTGATCCGCGGATCGGCCCTGGTGGCTGACGGGCACGGCATCGCGGGCGGCTTCTGGGCGCAGGCCGCGCAGCGCCTGCGCCGCAAGCCGCGCGCCCTCATCGCCGGGGCGCTCCTCACGCTGATCGTGCTCATCGCCCTCGTGGGCCCGCACGCGACGGTGGTGCGCTACGACGCGCTCGATTGGAATGCACTCGCGGTGCCGCCGCAGTGGGGCGGCGCGCACTGGTTTGGCACCGACCGGCTCGGCCGCGATCTTTTCGTGCGCACGATGTTGGGGGTGCGCATCTCGCTTCTCATCGGCGTGCTGGCGAGCGTCGTGAGTCTCATGATCGGCGTCATCTGGGGCATGCTCGCCGGCTACAGCGGCGGACGCACCGATGAGCTCATGATGCGCGCGGTCGACGTGCTGCTACTCGCTGCCGTATCTTTTCGTCGTCATCATCCTGACGACGCTGTTTTCGCGCGGCAGCCTCGTGGTGCTGTTCGTCGCGATCGGCGCCGTCGGCTGGCTCACCATCGCACGCATCGTGCGCGGCCAGACGCTGCTACTCGCGCGCAGCGAATTCGTCGAGGCGGCGCGCGTCATCGGTGTGGCGCCGGCGGCGATGCTCTGGCGCCACATCTTGCCAAATCTCAGCGGCACCATCGTCGCCTACGCCACGCTTGCCATCCCGCAGATGATTCTTTTTGAGAGCTTCCTGAGCTTTCTCGGTCTTGGCGTGCAGGAGCCGCTGCCGAGCCTTGGCAATCTCATCAACGATGGCGCGCGCGAGATGCAGTCGGCGGCCTGGATGCTGCTGCTGCCCGCGGGCTTGCTGGTAGTGCTGCTGCTGTGCCTGAGCGTGGTAGGCGATGCGCTGCGCGATGCGCTCGACCCCCGGGATGCGGCGACATGAGCGAAACTGCGGTGCTGAGAATCGAGGACCTCGACGTACGCTTCGCCACCGCTGAGGGCGAGCTGCACTGCGTCAGGAATCTTTCGCTCATCGTTGAGCGCGGCGAGTGCCTCGGGATTGTAGGCGAATCGGGAGCCGGCAAGAGCCAGGCGTTCCTCGCGGTGATGGGACTTCTTGCCGCCAACGGCCGCGCAAGCGGCCACGCCCGCTTCGAGTCCGAAGAGCTCATCGGCGCCTCGCAAGCCAGGCTCGATCGTATCCGCGGCGCGCGACTTGCCATGATCCTGCAGAACCCGATGAGCGCGCTTACGCCGCACCTGCGGGTCGGCGATCAGATCGCCGAGCTCCTGGTCAGGCACCGCGCCGTGAGCTGGCGCGATGCGCGCGCGCGCGCGCTTGCTGCTGCTGACGCAAGTGCAGCTACCGGAGCCTGATCGACACGCCTGGCAATATCCGCACGAGCTCTCCGGCGGCATGCGCCAGCGCGTCATGATTGCCGCCGCGCTCGCCTGCGATCCCGCACTCATCATCGCCGATGAGCCGACCACCGCGCTCGACGTCACGGTGCAGGCGCAGATTCTCGCGCTCCTCGCCGATCTCAAGCGCGCGCGGCAGCTCTCGCTGGTGCTCATCACGCATGACCTCGGCGTCGTGGCGGGCCTCGCCGATCGTGTCGCGGTCATGCAGGCAGGGCAGCATCGTGGAGTGCGGCGCGGTCGGCAGCGTGCTGCGCTCGCCCACGCATGCCTACACCCAATCGTTGCTGCGCGCCATGCCGCAGCTCTCGGGCGCGATGCCATGAATGCGCTCTTGCAGCTGCAAGCACTGCAGGTGCAGTACCGCGTGCGGCGCAGTGCCGCCGGGCGGCGCCTGCGCCTGCAGGCGCTGCAGGCAGTTGCGCTTAGCGTAGCGTGCGCACGAAGCGCTCGGCGTCGTCGGCGAGTCAGGGTGCGGCAAATCGACGCTGGCACGCGCCATCATGGGGCTCATCGCGCCGTCCGCAGGACGCATCCTCTGGGAAGGGCAGGACATCGCAGCCCTTGCGGGCAGCGCGCGGCACCGTCTGCACCGCGAGCTGCAGATGATCTTTCAGAATCCCTCCGGCAGCCTCGATCCGCGCATGCCCGTCGAGGAGATAGTCGCCGAGCCCCTCCGCGTGCACCGCCCGGACCTTGATGCGCGCGCGCGCGCGCGCGCGGCTCACGAAACGCTCGCGCAACTCGGACTTGGCGCGGAGTTCGCGCAGCGCTATGCGCACGAGCTCAGTGGTGGCCAATGCCAACGGGTCGCCATCGCGCGGGCGATGATCCTGCCGCCCAAACTGCTGGTGTGCGACGAGGCCGTGAGCGCGCTCGATGTGTCGATGCAGGCGCAGATTCTCGCGCTGCTGCGCGCGCTGCGGCAGGCGCACACTCTGGCGCTGCTCTTCATCAGCCACAACCTTGCGGTGGTGCGAGAGCTGTGCGATCAGGTGCTGGTACTGTATCTGGGGCGCATGATGGAGCTTGCGCCGGCGGCGCTGCTGTATGCGCGCCCGCTGCATCCCTATACGCGCGCGCTCTTCGCGGCAATAGCGATTGCCGACCCGGACCTGCAGCCTCGGCGCCTGCAGCGCATCGCGCCGGGCGAGCCGCCCTCGGCGCTCGCTCCGCCCTCAGGATGCGTGTTTCATCCGCGCTGCCCGTATGCCATTGAGCGCTGCACGCAGGAGATTCCCGCGTGGGAGGCGCTCGATGATGGCCGCCACGTTGCCTGCCATCGCTGGCGGGAGATCTAAAGCGCAGCGCATGCGCGCGCCCACAACACGGAAACGCTATTCTCGCGCAATCCGTACGCCCGCTCACTGCGCACTCAAATTCGCGTCGCTACGGGCGCGGCGCAGGTGGAAGCATCATTAAAGCTGTTTCTTGATTAGGAACATAACTCGTTATTTTAGATGGCATTATAAACGACAGATCGCGCACCCTCGTCGTGCCGTCCCGGCAGCGCGCCGAGGCGCTGCGTCTTGCGCATGCGCGCGCAGCCGTGCGCGCCGGGCAGCAGGTGTGGGCAAGTCCCGACGTGCTGCCATTTGATGCCTGGCTGCATCGCGAGGTCGAAGCGGTAGCCGAGGCTCGCCACTTGCCGCGCCTGCTTGCGGCCACGCAGGAGTGGCTCCTGTGGCGCCAGTGCACTGCCGAGTGCGCCGAGGCGCTGCCACTCATCGCGCGCGGTGCGCTCGCGGAGGGCTTGCGGCGCGCGAGCGCGCTTGCCGCGGAGTATGCGATTGTGCTGCGCGCCGGCGGATCCGAAGCCGACCTTCTCTGCCAGGTGCGCGCTGCGGTGCGTGCGCGCTACGGCGCTTTGGGGGTCAGCAGCGCGCGCGAGCTTGCGCGCGATCTGCCCTGCGTTGGCGATGAGCGGGCGGTGGAGTTTGCCGGCTACCTTGGCAAGACGCCCTTCATGCAGGCGCTGGCCGAGGCGCGCGCGCGCTGCGGCTATGCCACCCAGTTTGAGCATCGCAAGCCCCCAGCCGAGCGCGCGGGCCGCGCGGCATGCGCCGACCGCAGCGAGGAGTTGGAGCGCATCGCCGGCTGGTGTGCCGAGCGCTTGCGGCAGGATCGGCAGGCGCGCCTGCTCATCGTGTTCCACGGAGCGCCCGTGGCGCGTGAGCGCCTTGCGCTCTATGTACAGCAGGCGCTTGACGCGCCGGGCTGGCTTGGCGGCACGGCCGAGCCTGCGCATTCACTCGTCGCCATTGAGGGCGGCGATTCGCTCGCACGGCTGCCGCTCGTGGCGCACGCCTTGACGAGCCTCTCGCTGCTCTCGGGCGCGCTCGACTTTGAGACGCTGAGCGCGTGGCTTTGCGCACCCTACTGGAGCGCGCCGGATGCCGCCGGCCGCGCGCGCGTCGATCTGTGGTTGCGAGGCGTGGCGCCGCTTGAGCTCGACGCGGCGGGACTGCGCGAGCTGCTGGCACGCGAGCCGCGCGGACGCCACGCGGCGGCACTCGGGCCGGCACGTGAGCTTGCGGCGCGCCTGACGGCGGCCGCGGCGCATCTTGACTGGCGCGGCGGCGCACCGCGCGAATGGGCGGTGCGCTTGAGCGCGGCGCTCGCGGCGCTCGGCTGGCCCGGCGCGCCGCGCGCCAGCGCCGCGCAGCAGGCGCTGCAGCGATTCACCGAGCTCTTAAGCGAATTTGGCGAGCTCACCCTCGCCAGCGGCAGTTTCGGGCGTGATCAGGCGCTGCAGGTCTTCAAGGACCTCGCAGCGCGCATCATATTTCGACCGGCTTCGGGTGATGCGCCGGTGCTGATAACGCCGTTTCTGGAAGATCCGATCATCCGCTACAGCGGCATCTGGGTCGCCGGTCTCGACGCCGGTACCTGGCCGCAGCCCGTGCAGCCCAATCCATTTGTGCCGGCGGCAGCGCAGCGTGCCGCCAACATCCCCGCGGCCAGCATGGCGGGGCGCACGGCCGAGGCACGCGCGCTCATGCACGCGTGGCGGGCGCGCACCGATGAGCTCGTGTTCAGCACCTGCGCTCTTGAGGAGGACACGGAACTGGCGCCAAGCCCGGTGCTGGAGAGCTGGAGCGCGCTGCCCGTGCCGGCGGGCGCGCTCATGTGGCTGCCGGCCGCTTTGCAGTAGGCCGGGCGAGCGCGAGAGCCTGCTCGATGCCACCGCGCCGGCGTTGCCCGAAGGCGCGCAGCTGCGCGAGGGTACGCGGCTTCTGGAGTTGCAGAGTCTTTGTGCGTTTCGCGCCTTCGCCGAGGTGCGCCTCAACAGCAAGGCGCTCGAGGGGCCGGAACCGGGCGTGAGCGCTCAGGAGCGTGGCCAGCTGATGCACCGCGCCCTTGAGACGCTGTGGCAAGAGGTGCGCGACTCGCAGCGTTTGCAGGCCATGCCGCCTGCAGAGCTTCGCGGCCTCATTGCTCAAAGTGTGACTGGCGCTGCGCGTACGCTGTGGCGCGCGGGACAATCGCGCGCGCAGGCACGTGAGGCTGCGCGCGCCTGTGAGCTGATCGCAAAACTGTGTGCGCTCGAGGGCGTGCGCAGCGCCTTTCGTGTGCGCGACATCGAGCGTGCGCTGAGCGTGACGCTCGCCGGTGCGCGGCTTGACCTGCGCATCGATCGGGTGGACGAGCTTGGTGACGGCGGGCTTGCGATCCTCGACTACAAGACCGGCGCGCGGCACACCATGGAGTGGTACCGCGAGCACCTGTCGCATCCACAGCTCCTCGCCTATCTCGCCGCGCACGAGGAGGATGTGAGTGCGCTGGCGACGGTCACGATCCGCGCGGCGCAGATGGGCTTTCAGGGCATCGCGCGCTCCGCGGGACTTCTGCCGAAGGTGACTGCGGCCGACGGGCCCGACGGGGCGGGCGGCGCGGACGCCTGGACGCGCTCGCGGCAGTTCTGGCGCGCGCGCATCGAGGCGCTGGTGCGCGATTTTTTGCTGGGACGCGCCGCGGTGGATCCGGCTCCGCAGGCCTGCAAGAACTGCGACGTGGTGAGTCTCTGCCGCATCGTCGAGCGCGGCGTCATCGACGAGGACGACCTCGAGGAGGCCGCCGATGAGTGAGGCGCGCGCCGCCGAGCTTGCGGATGCGCGCGCGCGCGCGCAGGCGATCGATCCGACGCTCTCCGTCGTGCTGCAGGCGCCGGCGGGTTCGGGAAAAACCACGGTGCTCACGCGGCGCTTTCTGCGGCTCCTTGAGTGCGTCGATGAGCCGGAGGAGATTCTCGCGGTGACCTTTACGCGCAAGGCAGCGGCCGCCATGCGCGCGGGCATTCTGCGCGAGCTTGCCGAAGCTGCGCCGGCCTCGCCGCAGGCGCGGGACTGGGATCTTCTCAACCAGCCCTCGCGCCTGCGCATCCAGACCATCGACTCGTTCAATTTCTGGATCGCGAGCCAGCTGCCCGTCACTACCGAGGCGGGCGCGCTGCTCAACGTCGATGACTATCCGGAGGAGATTTATCTGCGCGCCGCGCGTGCCGCCCTCGACGCGGGCGAGCGTGATCCTGCGCTCGCGGCGGATTTTGAGATCCTGTTTGCGCGCCGCGATAACCGCTGGGATCAGCTCGAGGAGCTGCTCGCGCACATGCTGCAGCAGCGGCAACACTGGCTGCCGTATTTGCACAGTGAGTCTGACCCGGCCGCGCTGCGTGCGCGCTTGCAGGCAAGCCTGCATGACTTCATTGGCGAGGCGTTGCGGCATGCGCACGCGCTGCTGACGCCGCAGCTCTCAGCCGCCCTGTCTGCAATGCCTGACGTCGGTGCTCTCGGTAGCAGCATCCAGCACGTGGCGGCATGGCAGCGACTGGCCGCACGCCTGCTGACGAAGGAGGGCGAGTGGCAGAAGCGCCAGCCCAAGGACCCCGTGACCCAGCTGGCGCTCGTGCCACCGCAGCTGCAAGCGTTACTCGGCGCGGCGCTCGCAGAGATCCGCGAGCTGCCGCCCGCGGCCATTGACGCCGAGGACCAAGCCGCACTCGATGCACTGGCGCGGGTGCTGCGCCTCGCGGCAGCGTACCTGCACGTCGAGTTTGCGCTCGCCGGTCGCATCGATCACACGTTCGTCGCCGGCGCGGCGCGCGCCGCCTTTCGCGAGGGCGGGCTGCCGACGGATCTGGCGCTCAACACGGGATTTAAGCTGCGGCACATCCTCGTCGATGAGTTTCAGGACATCTCGATCTCTCAGTTCGAGCTTTTGGAGGACCTCGTGCGCGGCTGGGAGCCAGGGGACGGGCGCACGCTCTTCGTGGTCGGCGATCCCATGCAGTCGATCTACCAGTTTCGTGAGGCCGAGGTCGGCCTCTTTCTGCGCATCCGCGATCAGGGCATCGGCGCGCTGCGCCCGCGGCGGCTGCACTTGACGAGCAACTTTCGCGCGGTGGCGCCGCTGGTCGCGTGGACGAACGCGCACTTCGCGCACCTCCTGGGCGCCAGCGATGATCCGCGCAGGAGCGCCGTGTCCTTCACCGCCAGCATCGCGACACGGCCGCCGAACGCACTCGTCGCGCTGCAATGCGCGTGGTTCGCGCCGCGCGACTATGCGGCCGAGGCCGCCGCAATCGCCAAGCGCATCGCGCACCTCAAGGACACTTCGCCCGCCGATGCGACCGTCGCGGTCCTCGTGCAGGCGCGCGCCCATGCCGCCGTGATCGCGAGCGCCCTTGCGGCGCAGAACATCAAATCCATTGGCATCAACATTGTGCCGCTCCACACGCGCTCGGTAATTCGCGATCTCGTCGCCCTCACGCGCGCGTTGCATCATCTGGCCGATCGTGCCGCCTGGCTCGTGGTGCTGCGCGCGCCCTGGTGCGGCGCGACGCTGGCGACGCTCGCCGAGCTTTCGCGCCGTGACGACCCGCTGCTGGTGTGGGAGGCGCTCGCGGATGAGGCGCGGTTGGCGCGCTGCGCGGCCGAGGAGCGCGCGCGGCTGCTGCGCGTGCGCACCGTGCTCGCGCGCGCGTTGCAGCTGCGCGCCGATCTGCCGCTTGCCGAATGGCTCGAATGGACCTGGCTGCAGCTCGGTGCGAGCGATGCCTATAGAGCAGCCGAACTGCAGTATGCGCGCGCGTTCTTCGGCGCCGTGGCCGCGCGTGCGGCCGCGCGGGCGCTGGCAGGGACCGGCGGATCTGGAGGTCATCCTGAAGAGCCTGTTTGGCGATGCCCAGGCAAGCGGCAGCAATCCCGTGCAGATCATGACAATCCATCATGCGAAGGGTCTGCAGTTCGATCACGTCTTCGTGCCGGCGCTGGATCGCGCGGTCAATCGCGGTCGCGAGCCGCTGCTGCGCACGCTCAATCTGCCGCGCAGCGCGGGGGGCACGGATCTCTTGGTGGCGCCGGTGCCAAAGACGGGCGACGCGCCGACCGATATCAATCGCTACATCCGCTACCTCGTGCGCGTGCGCGCCCGGCACGAGCAGCTGCGACTGCTGTACGTTGCGTGCACGCGCGCCAAGGAGAGTCTGCACTTGTCGGGGGCACCGAAACTGAAAACCTCCGGCGAGCCCCACGCAGGCACGCTGCTCGAGCGTTTGTGGGGAGCGCTGACGAGCGCGGAGCGAGCCATGCGCGTGGGGGGCTCAGTCGCTGAGGTAGCGCCGCCGCCGCTTGAGCTGCAGCGACTGCGAGGCAGCTGGCGCAGCGCGCCGCTGCCCGCGCTGCCGGCCCTGCCACGCCTGCCGATCGCGCAGCGTTCGCTGGAGACGCCGGAGTTCAGCTGGGTCGGCGAGACGGCGCGTCACGTGGGCACGGTGGTGCATGCGGCTCTGCAACGCTACTCGCAGCTGGCATCGCTGCCGACACCGCAAGCGATTCACGCCGAGCAGGAGCGCTACCGGGGCGAGCTTGCGCGTCACGGCGTGCCTGCGCAGGAGCTGCAGCGCGCCGCCGAGCTGGTGGTTGCCGCCCTGACGCGCACCTGCCTGGATGAGCGCGGTCGCTGGATCCTGTCCAACACGCATCGCGAGGCGGTGAGCGAGCTGCCCCTCACCGGCATCGCCGCCGGAGCCCTGCAGAGCATCATCATCGACCGCTCCTTTGTCGATGCCGCAGGCACGCGCTGGGTGATCGACTACAAAACGAGCTCACACACGGGCGCGGACCTGGAGGACTTCGTGCGGCGCGAGCTCGAGCGCTATCGTGCGCAGCTAACGACTCATTCGCAGCTGGCAGGCGCGCTCGGGCCCGAGCCGGTGCACGCGGCGCTTTACTTCCCGCTGCTCGGAGTGTTTCGCGAGCTGGCGCTCTCAGAAGGTATCGGCGATCGAGAATGAGCGCCGCCCCTGTGCATCCGGCGGCCCGAGCACCTGCAACTGCCGAACGAGGCTCGGCGCGGCCATGGAGCGCGCGGCGACTTTGCCGTCGACCACGACCCCGGGCTCCGGGGTCACACGCACCGTGCCGTCGACCGCTAGCGGGCCGCCCAGATCGCGCAGCTCGCCGATGAGCGCGCCCGCGGCGCCCGCGCCGGCAAACGCGACGGCATAGCTGCCAAGCGCGGTGGTGCTGCCGCCCGTTTGCGTCAGATCACGCGCCTCAATGTGGCCGCGCAGGTCGCGCAGCCGTCCGTTGCGGAATTCCACGTTCGCAAGCTCGGCGCTCGCCGTACCGCGCAGCCCGCCCGGCAGCTGCGGAGTGACCTCGGGGCCGAGGCGCACGTTCGCGCGCACGTCGTGAGCGAAGAGCGTGCCCCCCGCGCTCACCTCGACGTCGCCGTCAATGTAACTGCCCGCCTCGGAAAGCTCGACACGCGCGCCGAGTCGCCCGACGAGCAGCCGGGCCGGGCGCACCATCCAGGTGAGATCGCCGAGCGGCTGCTGATGCACGATGAGACCGGAGCAGGCGCCGTTCCACACGGTGCCGGCCACGGCATCGCACGTCACCCCGCGCGGCAGTAATCCGAGCGCCCACTGCGCCGGAAAGCGCGCGAGCATGATGAGCACGAAGGCAAGGACCGCGAGCGCCCCGAGCCACAAGGATCGCCGTGTTCTCAACGGATGTGCAGCACGACGCCGGCGTTGATGATGCCCGGCGGTCCGGCGGTGTCGATGGTTGCCGACTCCACGCGTATGCCCTCCTGCTCCGAGAGCCGTGCGAGCCACGCGACTACGGCATCAAAGGGCGCCTTCTCAAGACGCACCTGCAAGCCGCCCGGACCTGATGGCTCGCTGCTGGTGAGCGATTTGCCAAGGCCCGCCTCGCGCGCGGCGCGATCCACCACCACGAGCATGGAGCGCTCCGAGGTGGGCGGCGCGACCGCGGGACCTGAGGCGAGCAGCTCCGGCCCGACCTCGTGCATCCACGCCAAATCGGCTTGCTTGGCGCTGATACGCGCCTGCGCGCGGGACACGCTGTGGTCAAGCGGCAGAATGACGCCGAAGACGAGCAGCAGCACTGCGCACACCGCGCCGATGATGACCATGCGGCGCTCGCGCTCGTTCAACGCTTCAAATGACTTCAATTTCATCTACGAGCCCTTCGGCCGAATCTGGATGCGGCCCTCATAGCCGGTGCCGGCGACATTGCCGGATGTGAGATCCGCCTGCCAGCCGCTGTCACGCAGCGCGCGGCTGATGCGATCAAGGCTCTCGGCATTGGGCGCGGCCAGCTTCAAATCCACGGCGCCCTCGCGAAAGCTCAGCGCCTGCACCACCGTGCCCGGCGCATTGTTGCGCGCCACCACCAGAGCGCCGAGCGCCGGCAGGAACCCGGAGAATTCCCCGCCGCCGCGCGCGGCCGTGAGACGCGCCTGCATGCGGCGGCGCGCATCGGTGGTGTTCTGCTCGCCCGGCATGGCGGCGCGAAATGCTTGATCGATCGAGGCATCGAGCGTGTGCTCGCGCTTCTTGAGGACGGCAAGCTCGGCGGCCTTGCCGGCGACATGCAAACCCACCCAGCAGGCCAAGAGGACGGCCGCCACGCGCCAGGCGCGCAAACCCACATCGTGCGCGGTCTGCTGCGCGTACGGGCCTTGCAGCAGATTGATGGCGGCGTTTGCCGGCAGCTGCTGCGCGAGCAGCGGTAGCGGGCCATCGCTTAAGAGCTGCACGGTGATGCCGTCGAAGCGTTCGCGCAGCGCCTCGACCGCAGCGCCGTGCTGCTGCCACTCGGCAGCGCCGGTATAGAGTATGAGTCCGGCGCCGCGGTTCTCCACCGCAAGCTCGCTCGAGGGCAGAGCAAGCGCGAGCGCTTGCTGCAGGGCATCCGCGGGCATCGTGACGGGCGAGCCGCCGGCCGGACGCACCACGATGGCATCGCCGTCGAGCCACGCGACCGCCTGGCCGGGGTTCGCGGGCAGAAGATCCGTATCCGCACACAGGGTCTCGGGGCTGATACCGGCACTCTGGACCGCACCCAGCCACTCATCCATCAACGCGCGCGCGACCACGGCAACCGGGGTGCGCGCGGCATCGCCGGCACGGCGGCCATTGGCCTCGGTGCGGCGGCCAATCGCAAAATGCAGCTCATCGATGTCCTCGGCGAGCTGCTCCTCGAGCGCGTACGGCACCATCTGCGCAAGCTTGGCGCCGGCCTTGGCCGGCAGCTCCGGCTCCATCAGCAGCACATCGGTGCCCGGCACCAGCACGCACACATGACGGCCGGCGGCCGCCGGCTGCGCGAGCGACAGCGGACCGCTTCCCGGGGGCTCAAGACAGGCACCGTGCGCATCCACCACGACCCAGGAAGCCAGGTCAGCCGGCGGGCGCGCAAGTCGGATGAGAAGCCAATCTGCCATAGTGGGGACGCCTGAGGATCCTAGTCGGCAACGAAGCTGCGCTGAATGGGTCGCACATGCCCGCTCGGATCGCGCAGCAGCAGACTGTACAAGTTGAACTGCGCAGTGCCAATACTGACGATGCTCGTCAGGCGAAAGTAGTGCGAGTTCTGACTGATGCGGCTGCTGATCTTGCCGAAGCCCGCCTGATCGCCGCCAAAGGCCGCCTGATAGTCCGCGAGCTTCGGAAAACATGCGCTCTGGCGTTCGGCGGCGAGTCGCGCCGTGTCGGAGCCAAATTCCGTGCGTCCCTCGATCATCGCGTCGAGCACGAATCCCGAGGCCGAGCAAATGTTGATGGTGGCATCCTGCGGCAGCGCGGCCACATAGGGGGCGATCTTCAAGTAGCGATCGCGCCCGAAGCCGGGCAGCGCCATGAGCTCACTGGTGCTCGTCACCAGCAGATTCGCCGTGCGATAGGGCGGCGTCTGCGTGGTATAGAAACTATCCTCCGCGCCGTCGGGAAATCCAGGCTCCTGATCGGTGTCTATCCAGTCTGCCATCAGCACCGCCCACTTCGGTTCCAGCCCCACCATCTGCAGCAGTCGTTGAAAGATGAGCACCGCCTCCGGATCCGTGGTGCCGCTCTTCGTCACGAGACTGTTGAGATTGAAGCGTCCTTGCATGTCTTCGAGCGAGGCTTCGAGCTGCACGCCGGGCGAGATCTCGATGGGACCCACCGGCTTTGCCCACGCCTCGCCCGGGTAGTCATACTCGGCGCCCTGCTGCAAATCAGCGCGCAGGCCGAAGGCGGCGAGCGCCTCCGCCGCCTCGCCCACCAACAGGCCCTCATCAAAGGCGATCGTCGCGCTGGAGCGCCGCGCGCTCATCGCGCTGGCATAGCCGATGGCCGCGGCGAGAATAGTGGCAATGGCGACGATCAGGATCGCGAGCAACAGCGCGACGCCACGCTGGCGCGCGGCACTTGCTGCGCGATGGCGGCGCCTGCTCACGCGGGGATCTCGATCACGCGCACGATCGTGCCCCAGTCTTCAAGTTCAAGCGTTACCTCCACCGCGATGGGACGCAGACGCAAATTGGCGGTGGGATCACCGGCGAGCGCCGTTGGCGGCCATTGGTCACGCCAATTGAAAGACACATCCATGTAACGCAGTGTGACGGACTTCACCTTGTCGAGGAGTTCCCGCTTCACGGTCGCGCTCGTCAGCACCGCATCGAGCTCCGGCCAGTGTTCGCGCCGCAAGGTGCCATTCTCGATGATGTAGGACACGCGCTGCAGCGCGGGGCGCTGGATCCCGGCCGGGTTCGCCCAACCCGCATGCGTAAAGGTCACGAGCATCACCGGACCCTTGTTGAGGCCCGATGAACTGCCGGTGCTGTTCGTTGTAGTGCTGCTCGAGCCGCTCGCCGCCGGCGCCGATTGCGTGCTCGTGGCATTCGAGCTCAGTCCGAACGCCGAGGTCGCCCCTGAAGAGGTATTGGAGGAACCAAGCCCCAGCCCCCCGGAGGAGGAGGAGGAGGAGACCCAAACCCGAACTCGCAGATCCGAGCCCCGTGCTCGAGGCGCCGAGACCTGAGCTTGATGATCCAAATCCCGACGGCGAGGAGCTCGAACTCGTGGAGCTCGAATTTGAGCTCGTGGTGCTCAAGGTCAGGGTCGTCGAGCCCAGCGTCGAGCCGGTGTTGGTGCCGGAGAGCAGCGCCGGCAACCAGCCATCGCCCAGGGGCTGGCGCACGGGGCGGGGCACGAGCTGCGTGAAGTCCTGCGTCATCACGCGAAAGGTCGTCTGCACCGCCTGCAGGCGCTCTTGGCGCGCTTCGAGCGCCTCGCGATTCTGCAGTGCCTGATTGACCGCGCCGTAGCCCATCGACAGCACGATCGCGGTAATGAAGACCGCGACCATGAGCTCGATCAGCGTGAAGCCGCGGTTGAGTGCCCGCGCTGTCATGGCGTGGGCACCGTCGGCCCCTGCGGCACCGGATTCGTCTTGGACGGATTAAATGGCGTTAAGGGTGCGCCGTTGGGGCCGGTCGCAGGCGCCGTCGTGGTGCCGGGGGTCTGCGGGCTCGTTGGTGCACCGGGCGTATTGTTGGTGCCGTTGTTCTGGGCGGGCGAGGTACTCCAGCTCGGCAGGTCGCCGCGCGGCAGCCCCACGGCATCGCCAAACACCCCGATCACGTCCGCGAACCAGGCAGCATCCGCGCCTGCCACGACGTCGGACGGGCGCACCTTCACTTCAATTTTCAAGATTCCCGGAATCGGCATGTCATCGACATTTTGCGTCCACTTCCACTTGCGCCCCGCGTAGTCAACCTCGCCGTCGCTGTTGCCCTTGGACGGTCCCTGCGAACTCAAGCGCACCTTCGAGACCTGGTTGAGCGCGACCCACTCAGCAAGCGTCTTGTCCTGCAGGTAGCCTGCGGTGCTCGCGGCCGAGTTGAGCGTGCCCAGGAGCGCGGCCATCCCGAGGCCGACGATTACGAGCGCTACCAGCACCTCAACGAGGGTGAAGCCGCGTGTGCCGCGCAGCGCGCTCACGAGGCGCTCTGCGCCGAGGGCGTCGCTTCGATATGCCCCTTGTCATTGACGGCAATCTTCGCATTGCGCGTCGCGCCCTCGCGCTCCACGGTCAGCTGGAAGTCACTCAAGTCGCCGTTGGAGAAGATCATGATGTCGGGCTTCTTCGGGTCCGCCTTGTTCACCGGCTTGAACACGATGTCGTGGCCTTCGACGCGCAATTTGAGCGCAAGTCCCGCGGGGAGCCGGCGCGCGCGCAGCGCATCATCTTCCGGGATGCTGTCCCAGAGCTGCGTGCGTGGATCGAAGGCGTAGAACTCATAGCCGCTCGCCGAGCAGGCAAGGCCCATCTCGCGGGTCTGCATCTCCGCGGCGTCGCGCGCGTAGTTCATGAGTGTGGCGATGCGCTCGCTTTCGGACTGCAGCTCGTGGTCCTGACCGGTGAGATTGACCGACAGCACAACCCCGGCGGTGATGATGCCGATGATAAACACCACCACCAGCATCTCGATGAGCGTGAAGCCAGATGTGGAACGCGAAGTTTTCATGCGGTTGGGGCGGTCCTCGCCCGCGCGCAAGCTACTGCGGCGACTGCTGCTGCTGATCGTCGCTCCAGTTGCCGATATCGGCGTTGATGCCGTCCCCGCCCGGCTGGCCATCGGCGCCGAGCGAGAAGATGTCGTACTCCTTGCCGTGCGTGCCGGGGTAGACATACTGATAGTCATTGCCCCACGGGTCCTTGCTGACGCGCTGGATGTAGCCGCCGGGGCGCCAGTGATGAATGGTCGGGTCAGTGGGCTGCACGCTGAGCGCTTTTAGGCCCTGATCGGTGGTCGGGTACTTGGAGTTGTCGAGCCGGTACATCGTGAGCGCGGTCTCCAGGCCCTGGATGTCTTGCTTGGCCTTGGCGACGCGCGCCTCATCGACGCGGTCAATGACCTGCGGCACGATGATCGCCGCGAGCAGTCCGATGATGACCACGACGACCATGATCTCGATCAGCGTGAAGCCGCGTGCGGCCGCGCGGGGCGTTGCGAGCGATGCGTGGCGATTGTGTGTGGGTTTCATAAGACTCGAGCGCCTCCTGCGGGGGCCGGATCATAGCAAATGAGAGTTTTTCGGCCTGTGGGCGGGTTCAAAGGTCTCGTTGCGTCGCTCAACGGCGACGGGGGGTACGGGCGGGCGCTCGCGGCCATTCTCGCGCTGCTCCTGGCCCTGCAGCTTGCGGCGCCGGCGAGCGTTGCCGTGTTGCGCTACGACCGCAGTGCGCTCCATGCCGGGCAGTGGTGGCGCCTTGCGAGCGCGCATCTCGTGCACCTGGATTTGCGGCATACCGTGCTGAATGGGCTCGGCCTCACCCTCATGTGGGCTCTGTTTGTACGCGACTATCGGGCGCGGCAATGGTTCCTGATCCTGGTCACATCTGCGGCATTTATCGACGCAGGCTTGTGGTTCCGCGACAGCGCGGTCGAGTGGTATGTGGGCGCCTCGGGCGTGCTGCACGGGGTGATGGCAGCGGGAGTGTTGGCGCAGCTGCGTCGCCGGGAGTGGAGCGGTGCTCTGCTCGGGCTGTTCCTGCTCGGCAAGCTCATCTACGAGCAGACCACGGGCGCACTGCCGTTTGCAGGAGCGTCGGTGCCGGTGGTGGTCGATGCTCATCTATATGGGGTCATCGGCGGGGCGGCGGCGGCGCTTTGCATAAGGCCACAGCCTATGCGGCTATAATTTCCTTTTTGTCGGGACCACCGATGCGAGTTGCATTCGTCTTTCCAGGCCAGGGCTCGCAGTCGGTCGGCATGCTGCGCGCGCTCGCGGAGGCCTCCGGCACCATTCGCGATACCTTTGCCGAGGCCTCGGCCGCACTGCAATACGATCTTTGGAAGATCACCCAGGAAGGCCCGGTCGAGGAGCTCAATCGCACCGAGTGCACCCAACCGGCGATGCTTGCCGCCGGGGTGGCGACGTTTCGCTTCTGGCGCGAGGCCAAAGGGCGCATGCCGGACTGCGTATGTGGCCACAGCTTGGGCGAGTTCACGGCGCTCGTGTGTGCCGATGCGCTCGAGTTCGGCGCGGCGGTGAAGCTCGTCGCCTTTCGGGCGCGCGCGATGCAGGAGGCAGTGCCGCTGGGCAGCGGCGCGATGGCCGCCATTGTCGGGCTGGAGGATGCCGCCGTGCTTGCGGTGTGCCGCGAGGCGTCCGCCGTCGGGGTGGTTGAGGCGGTGAATTTCAACAGCCCCAGCCAAGTCGTCATCGCCGGAGCGCGTGCCCCGGTGGAGCGCGCCATGGCGCTTGCGAGCGAGCACGGTGCCAAGCGTGCGCTGCTGCTGCCGGTGAGCGTGCCCGCGCACAGCAGCCTGATGCAGCCGGCCGCAAAGCGCATGGCCGAGCGCCTCGCGGGCATCACCCTCCGCTCCCCCGACGTGACTTACTACAGCGGCGTCGATGCGGCAGCGCACTCCGATCCGGATGACATCCGCACGCTACTGGCGACGCAGCTTGCGCGGCCGGTGCGCTGGACGGATGCCGTGCACGCGCTGCTTGGCAACCCTGTGCAGGCGCTGATCGAATGCGGCCCCGGCAAGGTATTGACCGGGCTCAATCGTCGCATTGAGCGCCGCGCGAACCTGCAGTGCCTTGCGCTCGAGGACCCCGCGGCGGTGGCCGCGGCACTCGCCGCCACCTCGGGAGACGCCCATGCTTGAGAGAGACTGCGCGCTCGTCACCGGCGCTTCGCGCGGCATTGGCCGCGCTATTGCGCTCGCCCTCGCCAAGGCCGGCGCACGCGTGGTGGGAACGGCGACGAGCGCGGCAGGGGCCGGGCAGATCAGCGCCACATTTGCCGCCGCAGGTGTGGCGGGCCGCGGAGCGGTTCTGAATGTGGCTGATGCCGCCTCCATCGATGCGCTCGCGGCGGAGCTTGAAGCCGCGGACGCGCTGCCGACGATTCTCGTCAACAATGCCGCCATTACCCGCGACACCCTGCTGCTGCGCATGAAGGATGAGGACTGGGAGCAGGTGATCGCGACGAATCTCACCGGCGTATTCCGCATCTGCAAGGCCTGTATAAGAAGAATGCTGAAGGAGCGGCGCGGCCGCATCATCAACGTGACGTCGATTGTCGGCCTGACCGGCAATCCGGGCCAGACCAACTACGCCGCTGCGAAGGCCGGCATCCTCGGTTTCACAAAGTCGCTCGCCCGCGAGGTCGCCTCGCGCGGTATCACCGTAAACGCCATCGCGCCCGGGTTTGTGGATACGGATATGACGCGTGCGCTCAGCGAGCAGCAGCGCGGGGCGCTTCAGGCCCAGATTCCGCTTGGGCGGCTCGGCTCGCCGGAGGACGTTGCCGGGGCGGCGCTTTTTCTGGCGTCCCCGCAGGCCTCCTACATCACCGGAGAAACGCTGCATGTCAATGGCGGCATGTACATGCCGTGAAAAGGCGCCTTCGGGTGGCACCCCGGGGGGTGTTCCCCTACAATACCGCGCCCGCGCCACCCGTGCGGGTGCGCACGCACACGCTAACGTCAGAAGGACAACATTGTGACTAGCACGGTTGAACAACAGGTCAAGGCAATCGTTGCCGAGCAGCTGGGCGTCAAACAAGAACAAGTCACGAACGATGCCTCTTTCGTCGATGATCTGGGAGCAGACTCGCTCGACACGGTCGAGCTGGTGATGGCTCTGGAAGAGGAGTTCGAGATCGAGATCCCGGACGAGGATGCCGAGAAGATCACGACCGTCCACCAGGCTATCGACTACATCAACGAACGTCGTACCAAGTCTTAAGATGTCCGGGGCAAGGCGCCGCGCGGGCGGCGTCGAGCGCACCTCGCGCCCCGCGCCGCCCACTCCACGCGAGGTAGCACGTGAGTAAGCGTCGGGTCGTCGTCACGGGCCTCGGCATCATCTCCCCGGTTGGAAGCACCGTGCCGGTGGCGTGGGAGAACATCCTCAACGGCAAGAGCGGCATCGCGCCGATCACGCGCATGGACGTGGCGACCTTTCCGGTGCGCTTCGGCGGCAGCGTTCAGGGCTTCAACGCCGATCAGTACCTCTCCGCCAAGGATCAGCGCCGCATGGATGAGTTCATGCAATACGGCGTCGCGGCGGGCATGCAGGCGGTGCTCGACAGCGGCACCGATTTCGACAAGGTCGACCGCGACCGCTGTGGCGTCATCATGGGCTCGGGCATCGGCGGCCTCGGCACGATCGAGTCCGAGTATCACGCCTTCCTGAAGGCCAACAGTCCGCGCAAGATCTCCCCCTTCTTCATTCCGGCCACCATCGTCAACATGATCGCCGGCCACCTTTCGATCCAGTATGGCCTGCGCGGCCCGAATCTCGGTGTCGTCACCGCCTGCACCACCTCGACGCACGCACTGGGCCTGGGCATGCGCACCATCCAGTACGGGGATGCCGACTGGGTGCTCACCGGAGGCGGGGAGATGGCGACCACGCCGTGCGGCCTGGGCGGCTTCGGCCAGGCGAAGGCGCTGTCCACGCGCAACGATGCGCCGCAGGAGGCGAGCCGCCCCTGGGATCTGGAGCGCGACGGCTTCGTGCTCGCCGACGGCGGCGGCGCGGTCGTGCTCGAGGAGCTCGGCCATGCGCAGCGCCGCGGCGCGCATGTCTATGCCGAGCTCATCGGCTTTGGCATGAGCGGGGATGCCTTTCACATCACCGCGCCGCCCGAGGACGGGGACGGCGCGCGCCTGGCGATGGTCAACGCGCTGAAGGATGCGCAGATCGCTGCCAGCGACGTGCAGTACGTGAATGCGCACGCCACGTCCACTCCGCTGGGCGATCGCGCCGAAACCGTCGCGATGAAGAACGCCTTCGGCGCGCATGCCAGGCACCTGGCGGTGAGTTCCACTAAATCAATGACCGGGCACCTGCTCGGCGCGGCGGGCGTGGTGGAGGCCATTTTCTCAATCCTCGCCCTGCGCGACCAGGTCGCCCCGCCGACCACCAACTACCACACGCCCGATCCGCAGTGCGATCTGGACTACGTGCCGAACGTGGCGCGGCCGATGCGGATCGACGTCGCACTGTCCAATTCGTTTGGCTTCGGCGGCACCAACGGCACCGTCATCTTTCGCCGCTTCACGGGCTGAGGCCGCGGGCCGCCGTTGCCGCCCGAGCGAAGCGCGCGTTGAAGAGCCTCCTGACGGCCCTCCTGGTCCTCGGCGCGGCGGCGCTCGCCGGCTACTACTTCGTGCAAGCGCAATTCGTGCAACCGGGTCCGGCGGCGCAGGCATTGCGCGTCGAGGTCGAGCCGGGGACGAGCGTGCGCGGCGTGCTCGCGCTGCTCTCGCAGCGCGGCGCGCTCTCCCGGCCGCGCGTAATCGAGCTGTATCTGCGCATGCACGGCGAGCGCCTCACGATCAAGGCGGGTACTTATGAGATCGGCGCGCGCGCAAGCCCCGCCGATATCATCGAGCTGCTGCGCGAAGGGCGCGTGGTGCTCGTGGCGCTCACTGTCGTCGAGGGCTCGACCTTCGCGCAGCTACGCGAGGAGCTTGCGAGCGATACCGATGTGGTGTCGACGCTCGCGCACCAGAGCGATGCGCAGATCATGGCCGCCATCGATCACCCGGGCGAGGACCCTGAGGGGCGCTTCTTTCCCGACACCTATCGCTTCGCCGCCCGCACGAGCGATGTCGACATCCTCAGGCTCGCCTATGCCAGCATGCAGCGTGTGCTCGAGGAGGAGTGGGGTGAGCGCGCGCCGGATCTGCCCTTCGACACGCCGTACCAGGCGCTGGTGCTGGCGTCGATCGTGGAGAAGGAGACCGGCAGTGCGAGCGAGCGGGCGCGCATCGCCGGCGTGTTTGTCTCCCGCCTGCGGGCGGGCATGCGCCTGCAGTCCGATCCGACGGTGATCTACGGTTTGGGCAGCAGCTACGACGGCGAGATCCATACGCGCGATCTCACCACCGACTCGCCCTACAACACCTACACGCGCCTCGGGCTGCCGCCGACGCCGATTGCGCTGCCGGGGCGCGAGGCGCTGCGCGCGGCGGTGCGTCCGGATGTCACGGGCGATCTGTACTTCGTGGCGACGGGTGCGGGCGATGGAGCACATCACTTCTCGAAGACTCTGGAGGAGCACAATGCGGCGGTGAAGCAATACCTGGCGCGCCTCAAGCAGGCGGCATCCAAATGAGCGCGGCTGCGAGCGGCCGCTTCATTACGCTTGAGGGGATCGAGGGAGCGGGTAAGTCGACGCTCGCACACTACGTGGTCGAGTGGCTCGGTATGCGCGGCCGCAGCGTGCGCCTGACGCGCGAACCCGGCGGCACGCCGCTCGCCGAGCGCGTACGCGCCATAGTGCTCGAGCGCGGCGGGGAGAGCCTCAGCGCGGCGACCGAGACGTTATTGATGTTCGCCGCGCGCGGCATTCACGTGGAGAACCTGATTCGTCCGGCGCTGCTGCGCGGGCAGTGGGTCGTGTGCGATCGCTTCACGGATGCGACGCGCGCCTACCAGGGCGACGGTCGCGGTGTAGCGCGTGCCTGGATCGAGGAGCTCGCGCAGGCGGTGCATCCGCAGCTGCGCCCCGACTGCACCTTGCTGCTGGATCTTCCGGTGGCGATGGGGCTTGCGCGCTCGAAGCGGCGCGCCGGGGATGCGCCGGCGGATCGCTTCGAGATGGAAAGCGCGCAGTTCTTTGAGCGCGTGCGTGCCTCGTACCTCGCGCTTGCGCGCCACGAGCCGCAGCGCATTCGCGTGATTGATGCGGCGCGCGCCCTGCCGCAAGTTAAGGAGCAGATCGAAGCGGTATTACAGAGCCTGCTCGAATAGACATTCTATTATCTCTCTATCAGATTGATTATTCAGGATTTACCTTGGCTTGAACCGCAGAAGGCGCTGCTCCGGAGCGCGTGGCAGGCGCAGCGCCTGGCGCCCGCGCTGCTGATTCACGAGGCGCGCGGCGCCGGCGGCGAGGCGCTCGCGCTGTGGAGCGCGCAGTTTGTGCTGTGTACGCAGCGGCCGCGCGCGCCCTGCGGCGTGTGCGTCGCCTGCCAGCGCGTGGCGGCCGTGCAGCATCCGGATCTCACCGTGCTGCAGCCGCTCGAGGAATCAAAGCAGATCCGCATCGAGCAGGTGCGCGAGCTCAGCGCAGAGCTGGCACTGACGAGCCATCAGGGCGGCTACAAGCTCGCCATCGTCTCCCCGGCGGACGCGCTCAACCGCGCCGCGGCGAACGCGTTTCTGAAAACCCTCGAGGAACCCACACCGAGCACGCTGCTCATTTTGGTGGTGACGCAGCCATCACGGCTGCCGGCCACGGTGCTCTCGCGCTGCCAGCGCCTCATCGTGCGTGCGCCTGCTCGCGCCGAGGCGGTGGCGTGGCTGCAGTCACAGCGCGGCAGCGGCGACTGGGACGCCGCGCTCGACACGCTCGGCGATGCGCCGCTGCTGGCTGCGCAGAGTGATCCCGCCGCGCTCATCGAGTTTGCTCGCGAGACGCGCGCGGTGCTCGAGGCGGCACGCGGCGGGCGCGCCGACCCGGTTGCCAGCGCCGAGCGCTGGGCACGCACGGATGTGGGGCTGCGGCTGCTGTGCATTGAGAACTGGCTCACGGAACGTATTCGCGGGCATTTCGCTGACCCGGATTTTTCCGTAGAAGTGCATGCGGGAGTGCACTTGCAACGCGGCGCGCAGGTCCCGAGTATATGCAATCTCTTCAATCTCACGGACGCGGTGCAGGAGTTGAAGGCGGCGCTCGATGCGCCCATCAATCGGGCACTCGCGCTCGAGAGTCTGCTGCGACAACTGGCCGCGGGCTGACCGACCAGGGCCACAAGGGGCCCGCTGAGTAGGAAACAATGAGTTTGCGCACGGGTACCAACAAACCAGGGCTGCTGACGCTCACGATCAAGGATAAGAGCGCGCTCTATCTTGCCTTCATGCCCTATGTCAAAAACGGCGGTCTGTTCATTCCGACCAACAGCAACTATCGCCTGGGCGATGAGGTCTTCATGCTCCTCAACCTCATGGGCGAGGATGAGAAGCTCCCGGTCGCGGGCCGCGTGATCTGGGTGACGCCCAAGGGCGCGCAGGGCAAGCGCACGCCCGGCATCGGTGTGCAGTTCAGCGATCAGGATCGCGGTCAAACGCAGAAGAAAATCGAAAATTATCTCGCCGGCGCGCTCTCGGGCGAGAAAGCCACGCACACGATGTAGAGCCGGATTCGGCTCCCGCATCAACGCGCGCGCGTTTCGCAAACTACTGCAACTATTCTTAACCGCGCGACTTATGTGATGCTGCGGCGCGCGCCGCGGCGCGCGTGTTGTGATGCGACGAATCGAGCGGGCGCGCGCTTGCGAATCTCAAACAGAGCGCGTAGGGTTGCCCCATCCAAAAACCAAAGTTGTCAGCAAGAAAAAAAGCGTGTATTTGAGACAAGCGCGCACTCTTAACTGAGCTTTTGTGGGGAGTCACTTCAAAAACTGCGCCGTGCCCGCGCAATTGCGCTGATGGTTTAACTTAATCATGTCTTTGGAACGAAAGGGAGATACTCGCGTGTCAATATTTTCAATGAAGCCTGTATCCAGACATCGCAAGGCAGGCGCGCTGGCGCTGCTCGGCGCGTGTTCCTGGTTTGCAATTGCAGGCACGTCCGCCGCGTTGGAGCGAGCGCAGGTGAGCACCCTCGCCGCGGTCTCGCAGGTCGTCGAATTCAACATATATCTGCCCACGAAGAACCGCGCCGCGGTCGAGGCGCTGCTCGACGAGCTGCATACTCCGGGCTCGCCCGCCTACCATCAGTGGCTGACGCCGGCGCAGTTCAACGAGCAGTTCGGGCGCTCGGCGAGCGAGATGAGTGCCATCACTCATGAGCTTGCCGCCAAAGGCCTGCACGTCGAGGCCGTGCATACGCACAGCCTGACCGTATCGGGTACGGTGGGCGCGGTGAATGCCGCATTTGGCACCGCGCTTGCGAGTGCGCACTATGCCTCTGGCGGGACCACCCTTCTGGCAACCTCGCCCATGAAGATGACGCCAAACCTTGCCGCCGCGGGCGCTGTCGTGATGGCGTTCTCGGGCGCGGTCAACATGCGCAGCACCGCGCAGAAGTCGGCCCTTGCGAGCGGACCGGTGATCAATCCGGATAACCGCGAATCATCCACGGGCGGCTACTGGTTCGATGACCTGAAGCAGGCGTATTCCTATCCGAGCTACAAGGTGTTGACGGGCGCAGGCGCGCATATCGGCGTTCTGATGACCCCGAACTTCAATCCGCCGGATATGACGCTCTACTTCTCGCATGAGAAGCTCGCGAGGCCGTCGATCTCCACCGTGAACGTGGAAGGCGGCGCGCCCTACAATGTGAACTCCGCAGCCGAGACGCACATCGATATCACGCATTCGGCCGGCATGGCGCCGAAGGCGACGGTCACGCTCTACAACATACCCGACCTTGGTGATGACTCGATCATCGCGGGTATCACCGTCATCATCGAAAGCAATAGCGTTGATGTGGTGAACATGTCGTTTGGCGGACCGGAGGCGGGCTACTCCCCGGCGTATAACAATGGCGTGAACTACAGCGGCATCATCGGTGTCTACGATGATCTCTTCGCCGAAGGCACTGCGCTTGGCATCACCTGGGTGGCGGCTTCGGCCGACTGGGGCGGCAAGGACATTCCGGCACCGGCCTGCTTCAGTTCAAGCCCGCCCACGCCCTGCGGCCCGATGGAAGTCGGCGTCGGCATTCCGGCGGCCAGCCCGCACGTCACTGCGGTCGGCGGCACCAATCTCGTAACGACCTTTAATCCGCCGAGCCTCAAGTCGGCCTATGTCAAAGAGAACGCCCAGGACGATCCGCTCGCCTTCGATATCTTCTACGGCACCACGGCAACCGGTGCGGTGTGGGGCTCGGGTGGCGGCATCAGCAGCTACTTTGCGAAGCCCTCGTACCAGACCCTGGTCTCGCAGCAGTACCTGCCGGCGTCCGCGCAGAACTGGCGCACGATTCCGGACATCTCGGTCGAGATGGGCGGCTGCCCGTTTGGCACGCTTTACTACGAAATCAATGGGGTGTGCCCGCCGGATCGCAGCTTTGACTGGACGCCGCTGTCCGGAAGCTTCTACGGTTTCGTCGGCACGAGCCTGTCCTCGCCCGATTTCGTCGGCCTCGTGGCACTGAAGATTCAGTCCGGAGGCGCACGGCTCGGCAACGAGAACTATGAGATCTACGCGCTCGCCGCAGCTCAGGAGAATGGCTCAGCGAACACCGTGTTCCGTCGCGACGTCCTCGGCAGCAACGGTGTCTACAAGACCTACCCCGGCTACAACCTCGTGCTCGGTAACGGCACCGTGATCGCGAACGACTTCGTGAGCGGTCCGGGACTTGCCGTGGCGGGTATACCGCAGACGGCGACGAATCCGTAGGGAGGAGTTCACCTGCCGCACAGGCTGTGCGGCAGGCTTTTCCAAACATTCGCGCGGGCGGCTTCGGCCGCCCGCTTTTTTTGTGAGTCCTGAAGCAACCGCTACGCCGAGCGGCGCAGCTGCACGTTGCCGCTCGCAAGTCCGCCGCGCAGCACGTAGGCGTCGAAGCCGCGTTCCACCATGATGTAGGCAGCCGCCGAGCTGCGCCGCCCCGTGTCGCAATACACCACGTAGGGCACGCGCGGATCGAGCGCCGAGAGCTTCAGGCGAATGAAGTACAGCGGGATATTGAGCGAGTCCTCGATGCACATGTTCTGGTGCTCGCTCGGCAGGCGCACGTCGAGCCATTTGCCGCCGCGGGCGACGATCTCGCGCGCCTCTTCGTAGCTGCGCCATTGCAGCAGCGGCTCATTCATGAGCTCGCGAAAATCATCCTTGTTGAGGCGCATCAGCATGCCGTCCGTGAGCATGGTGACCGTGGCGTTGCGCTTGGCTTCCGCGATGAGCGCCTCCTCGCCAAAACTGTCGCCCACCCCAAGCTCGGCAAGCTTGATACCCTCCTTGTTGAGCGGCGTCTCGCGCGTGACCACGCACTTGCCGTTCACGATCACGTAGAAGTAGTCGCCATCGTCGCCCTGCTTGATGATCACCTCGCCCGCACGGAAGGGCACGCGCTGCATGCGCATGAAGATCGCCTGAATGTTGGCGGGCGGGATGCGGTGAAAGGCCTTGGTCTGCAGCAGCGCCGTCATCCAATCATCGCCGGCGCTCTGCGTCTGGGTTTGCAGCTCCGTCACCTCGTAGGTGCCGGTCTGGTCCCAGGTAATGATGACGTCGAGCAGCTCGCTGTCGATGGCGAGGTACTTGATCTCATCGACGGCGCGGGCGCTCGCGCGCCGCGGCGTGCCCGGACACAGCGGACCTTTGGCCTCGGGCGAGCCGCCCTGAATCACCGCGATCGTCTGCTCGCCATGGCGCAGCTCGACCATGCCGGCGACGAGCCAGATCGAGTGCTTATCGGTGTCGCCTTCCTTGAAGAGCATCCGGCCGGCGTTCATCGTGCGCACGCTCACCTTCTTGGCGAGCGCCGCAAGATTGTCCCTCTTCAGGCCGTCGAGCGGCGTGAGGGTCTTCAGCAGCTGTGAAGTGCTGGTTTCGCGTTCGTCGGCCATTTCAGGAAAACCGCAGCTCTTGCCTCACCATAAGGGAAAATAATAGGCGCCCCCGAAGGGGCCCCAGTATAGGCTATGTCAACAGTGCCCAGCCTGCGTCGGGACGAAAACGAGAACCGTATCGCTGTGCGAGCGCGCTTAGGCGTTGCGTGATCGTCGCGACGCCAACGTCGCGGGCGTAGGTGAGCGGGCCGCCGCGAAACGGCGCAAAGCCGGTCCCGAAGATCACCGCGGCATCGATGAGATCCGCATCCTCAACGATGCGCTCGCGCAGACACGCGACGCATTCATTGACGAGCGCGAGAACCATGCGGTCCGCAAGATCGAGCGGCGCCGCAGTGCTTCCCGGCGGCTTCACCGGCTTACCGTCCCTCCAGAGGTAGAAGCCCTGCTGGGTCTTCTTGCCGAGCTGCTTGGCGGCGACGCGGGCTTTGAGTTCACCGAGCTCCGGGGCTGGGCGTCCCAGCTCCGCGGCGATGATCTCACCGACGTGCAGCGCGACATCAAGCCCGACGACGTCAGCAAGCTCGATCGGGCCCATCGGCATGCCAAAGTCCACTGCCGCCGCGTCAATCACCGCGAGCGGCACGCCCTCCTGCGCCGCGAACATCGCCTCGTGCAGATAGGGCATGAGCACGCGATTGACCAGGAATCCCGGGGCGCTGCGACAGGGCAGCGGCAGCTTGTCGAGTCGTCGGGCGAATGCGGAGGCAGCCTGGGCGACGGCCGGATCGGTGTGCTCGGAGCGCACCACCTCAATCAGCGGCATCTGTGCCACCGGATTGAAGAAGTGCAGCCCGACGAGGCGCTCGGGCCGCGCAAGCTTCGCGGCAAGCGGCTCGAGTGTCAGGCTCGAGGTGTTTGTCGCGAGCCAGGCGGAGGGCTGCATGTGCGGCTCAAGGCGCGCGTAGAGCGCATGCTTCGCCTCCAGATCCTCAAATATGGCCTCGATGACCACATCGGCCGTGGCAACGCCGCTGCCCTCAACGTCCGCGCTCAGGCGCCCGACGGCCGCGGCACGTTTGGCCGGATCGCGGATGCGCTTCTCAAAAAGTGCGCGCGCGCGCTCGAGCGCGGGTTGCACGAACTGCATGTCGCGGTCCTGCAAGGTGACCGTGCAGCCGCGCAGCGCACTCCAAGCGGCGATGTCTCCTCCCATGACACCGGCGCCGACCACATGGACGCGCTTCACCGGTGCCGCGGACTTGCCGGCGGACGACTTGAGGCGATCCTGCAGCGTGAAAACGCGGATCAGGTTGCGGGCAGTCGGTGTTGCGAACAGCTCGGCGATCGAGCGCGCCTCGGCCTCATAGGCCACATCGCCGTGCGCGCCAAAGCGTGCCCAGAGATCAATGATCGCAAACGGCGCGGGGTAGTGGTCGCGCCGCGCGCGCCGCTGCACTTGCCGCAGGAGCGCGGCCTTGACGAGCGGACGCAGCGCCGCGCTGCTCAGGAGGCGCTCGAAAAACGGGGCGCGCCGCGGTTGCGGCGGGGAGCGCACGAGGCTGCGCACCGCCTCGTCAAGCTCCTGCGCGCTCACCAGGCGGTCGATGAGGCCGATCTGCGCGGCCCGCGGCGCGCGCAGCGGCTTGCCGGTCAGCATGAGCTCCATGGCCGGGCGCACACCCACGAGCCGTACCGCGCGCACCGTGCCGCCAAAGCCGGGATGGATGCCGAGCTGCACCTCGGGAAGTCCGAGCGTGAGGCTCTCGTCATTGACCGCGATGCGGTAGCGACACGCGAGCGCAAGCTCAAGCCCTCCGCCGAGCGCAAACCCGTGGATGGCCGCAATCGTCGGGCAAGGTAGCGCTTCGAGGCGATCGAGCACGCCCTGGCCCGCGCGGATCAGCGCAAAGGCATCCTCCGGCCCCTTGAACGCGGTGAATTCGCGGATGTCGGCGCCGGCGATGAAACCGCTCGGCTTCGCCGAGCGCACGATGAGTGCCCGCGGCGGTGCCGCGGCGAGCCCGCCGAGCAGTGCGCCAAGCTCAACAAGCACCTCGCTCGAGAGCACGTTCGCCGACGTGCCGGGCTTGTCGAGCGAGAGCCACACGATGCCCTCGGCATCGCGCTCTGCCTTCCAGTTCGTCGATGCGTTCAGGCGTGGCCTCGTACTTCAAAATCGCACACCAGCGGGCGGTGATCTGAGTAGCGCATGTCGGGCACGCGAAAGTCGGTCACCTCAATGCCCTCGCTGACCAGGATGAAATCAAGCTCGATGCGCGGCACGCGCGCCGGGAAGGAGGGGATGCCGTGCGTGTTGGCGCTGCGCAGGCGCGCGGCGCGCATGAAGAGGTAGATCTCGTGCGTGCCCCAGAACGCATTGAAATCGCCGGCCACGATCACGGGCTTTTGTGCCTGCACCACCAGATCGTGCAGCGAGCGCAGCTGGTACTGGCGATGGCGGAATTTCAAGGAAAGATGCACCAGGAACACGCAGACATCTTCGAGCTCAAGCTCGATGATGAGCCGCTTGATGCCGGTGTCGAAGTAATGGAAGCGTTCGCCGCGCACGTGCGGCGCCGACAGGAAAGCATTCGCCTGCTTGCGCACGATGGGCATGAACTGGTTGAAGGAACCGAGGCCGTACTTGCACTCGTAGGTCGAGTAATGGCCGATCTGGGCGGCGATGTGCTCCGCCTGGTTGACCATGCCGGTGCGCACCGAGCCGGTGTCGACTTCGATCAAGCCGACGATGTCCGGATGCTGCTCGCGGATGAACTCGGTGATGTGGCGCAGCACCTTGCGGTTGCTGCGCAGGTAGCCCGCCCCCGGCAATGGCAGATGGAAGGCTGCCCCGGTGCCGGTGGCATAGCGGATGTTGTAAAGAAGCAGACGCAATTGTTAGCGATCGGGGCTCGCAGGACGCTAATGGGGTATTCTATCGCGTGTGCGGTCAGGGGGCGCCGCTTAAAATGTCAGCTCGATGTCACAATCGCATCCGATCCGCATCTTCGTGACCCACCTCTGGGAGGTGAGCGAAGGGTACGTGCGGGTGTTCGAGTACCTCGAGAGCGCCAACAACTTTTTCTACCGCAACTACAGCACTCCCGAGAAAACGCCCGCCGGCGACAAGGAGGCGATGAAAGAGGATTTGCGGCGGCAGATTGCCCCGACCGAGTGCGTCATCGCGCTGCCGGAACTATACGAGCGCAATCAGGATCTGCTCACATTTGAACTCCTATACGCACAGGCGAGCAACAAGCCGGTGGTGCTACTGAAGCGTTTTGGCAGCAGCGTGGCCGTGCCGAAGCCGCTTGCCGATCTTGCCAACGAAGTGGTCGACTGGGATCAGCGCGGCCTTGTGGATGCGGTGCGTCGCCAGGCGCGCCATGAAGACACCGCGCGCTTTGATACGATTGAATTCAAAATTGACTGACGGCGCGCGCGCGGCGCGAAAAACTTAAGCTTCGGCAGCCTCGGCGAGATACAGCGGTACGATCTGCGCGGAGCTCACTGAACGGATCACCGGCGTGTAGCTGCGCGGGATGGCGGCAAACATCAGCACCACGGTCGATGCGATTTGATCGGCCTCGTCGTTGGACATCTTGCGGATGGTCGCTCGAAAAGCATCCTCACCGCGCAGCAGCGGGCGCTCACGCGTCAACGCGCGGCTCACTGCGCGAAAGTCTTCACGCACTTCCTTCGGCAGGTCCTCCTCGACGACCAGCGCCAAGTAGTTGCGGTACGCCTCCGTCAGGCGCTCCTTGATGCCGCCGGATCGGGCAAGGCAGAGGGTTGCCGACTGGAATTTTTCCCATGCTGTTTTCATCGCGAAGTCCCCGCTGGACGCTACGGCTCTTAGGCAGGCTCTGTGGGAAGGGCCGGTGCGTCCGGTTGTTAGTTATTCTTCGAAGATTCCTGACTACTCAATCCCCTAGGCTCGAAATATAGCGCAGCGCCTCCGAAATACAACTAAAGCGCACAGTTCTGTTGGCTGCATCACGCCCTCGAATCCACCCCGGTATTGCGCTTTATCTATCTGGCAGGCCGTGGTTTTCTGGGGCTTAAGCGTAGCGTCCAAGCACCAGCTGAGCGGGAACTCCGCCAGATACATAACCGGAGGAATCGAACGTAACTCCTTAATAATAAAGGGGGTAGAAATGCTCAAAATTTGACCATGAGCGCCGGCCGGCGTGTGCGTTGGCAGCCACAGCGCCCCTTGCAACGCCTGGCGGGCGCCTCGCAGCGATGACATATCGCGCATGGCGGTGGTCTTACGGGGGCAGGCAAGCTTTGGGGGTGCCTTTGCGCTGCGCCCCAGCGCCATATTGTGGCTTCCTCGCGGCTGGCAGTTCGATGGCGCTTCGTCACGTTGGGGTCGCGCCTGCAGCAAAGCTCGCGGGCACTTGGGTGCGCCGCAGAATCGGTAAAGCCTGCAGCAAGTCCCCCAAAAGACGACCTAAAAAGTCGCCGCGGCCCGGCACCGCCACTGTGACTTGGTTCTCGATTCTTCCTATGGGAGCGGATTTTCCGCAATTTCTCTGAAGAGTGTGGACCGGTTTCCGAGAACTGGCCCGGGTAGGCAGCTAATGTCGAATCGCGCGAGAGCCCAGAGCGTTCTCAATACGAAATTTGCCGAATAAGGTGGACCAGTCGTGACCGCAGTTCCTGGACAGATCGCGCCCGCGCTCATCAAGCCATCGGTTACTTGACCCAAGCGCCCGCGTGCCATCTTCAGACCCTCCCCGTCGCTACGTACTGATCATCGACGACGATCCGGTCTTCGCGCTGCTCGCCAGCGAGACGCTCGAGCAGGCTGGCTTCAACGCCAAGGTTGCCAGTAACACCCACGAGGCACTTGCGCTTTTCGAGAAGGATAAGCCCGATCTGGTGCTGCTCGATGTGGAATTGCCGGGCAGCAACGGCTTCACGATCTGCACCAAACTGCGCGCGATGAGTCCGGATGTCGACGTGCCGATCATCATGGTTACCGCGCATGATGACACCCAATCGATCGCGCACGCCTACGAGGCGGGGGCCACCGACTTCATTCACAAGCCGGTCTTGTGGCCGACGCTGCCGCATCGCATCGGCTTCATTTTGCGCGCTCAGGACAGCATGCGCGCGCTGCGGGTGAGCGAGCAGAAAAACCGTGCATTGCTGCAGGCGCTGCCGGATACGATCTTCATCGCAGACCGCGACGGGGCGATACTCGAGCACCTCACTCGCGACGAGAAGGACCCCGCCGCAAGTCTCATCGGTAAACAGCTCGAACGCGTGCTGCCGCCGGAAGTGGCGCGCGCCGCACGCCTGTCAATGAGCGGCGGCGCAGCGGCCAGCGAAGCGGCGAGCTGCGAGTTCTCCCTCGGGCACGGCAAGGACAAACGCTCCTTCGAAGTGCGGCTGCGTCCGCAGGCTGACGGCACGCTCCTCATCATCAAGCGCGACACCACCGAGCGGGTGCGCGCCAAGGCCCGCATCGAGTATCTCGCGTATTACGACACGCTGACCGGGCTACCGAACCGGCAGCTGTTCGTGCGCGTCGTGGGGCGCGCAATCCGCCACTCGAAGCGCACCGGACACATGATGGCGCTGCTGTACCTGGATCTGGATCGCTTCAAGCGAATCAACGACAACCTTGGCCACTCGGTAGGCGATGCGCTGCTGCAGGCGGTGGCGCGACGTTTGGAGCTGAGCATCCGTGCTTCGGATGTCATCTCGCAGGCCGGTACGGCACGGCCTCACGAAGATGCGCGTATCGCGCGCCTCGGCGGCGATGAGTTCGTCGTGTTGCTGACCGGCATCACCGATGAGGCGCAGACGACGACGGTTGCGCACCGCATTCAGCAGTCCCTCAGTGAGCCGTTTGATTGCCGCGGCCATCGTTTTGTCGTCACACCCAGCATCGGCATCGCGCTGTACCCCAAGGATGGCACCGAGATCGAGGATCTGCTCGTCAAGGCCGATATGGCGATGTACAAGGCCAAGGATCAGGGGCGCAACGGTTATGCGTTTTACGGCGAATCCATGGCGGTGCGCTCGCTCGGGCGCCTGGAGCTTGAGAATGACCTGCGCCGCGCGTTTGAGGCCGGCGAGTTCCAGCTGTACTACCAGCCCAAGATGGATCTGGCTACCGGGGTGATTATTGGCGTCGAGGCACTCTTGCGCTGGAATCATCCGACCCGCGGCTGGATCGCCCCGGATACATTCGTCCCGGTCGCCGAGGAAACCGGCCTGATCGTGGGAATCGGTGATTGGGTCATCCGCGAGACCTGCCAGCAACTCAATGCCTGGGCGGGCAGCGCCTTGGCGGATCTGACCATCGCAGTCAATGTGTCGGTGCAGCAGTTCGGGCGCGAGGACTTTGTCGATTCAGTGCTGCGGGTGCTGTGGCAATCCGGTCTCAAACCGCAGCAGCTGGAGCTTGAAATTACCGAAAGCCTGTTGATGCGCAACATCGAGGCGACCACGCACCACCTGAGGCGCTTCAGCGCGGCCGGACTTAAATTATCGATCGATGACTTCGGCACCGGTTACTCCTCACTCGGCTATCTGCGGCAGTTTCCGGTGGACACTTTGAAAATCGACCGTTCGTTCGTCAAGGACCTGCAAACGAGCAAAGATGACGCCGCGATCTGCGCCGCCATCATCGCCATGGCGCGCGAGCTTAAGCTCAAAGTCATCGCCGAGGGCGTCGAGACCGCCGAACAGATGGAGTTTCTGCGCCGCCATCGCTGCGATCAGGTGCAGGGCTACTACGTGAGCGCGCCCATCCCGGTGTCTGAAGTCCCGAAGCTGCTGAGCCGCCTGCAGCGCGGCTTCGACAGTCCCGAAGCACCGGCGGCCACTGAGGTCGCCGGGTGATGCGTGCGCGGAGCAGATCGATGGCGCCGCACGCGCGCGAGATCTGAATCCGCTCGCGCGGCGCAACTGCATGGGGCAGCACTAGGCGTGGCGCACAGTCATAATCGGGCGGCCGCCTCAGCGGCGCGGCGCGGCGCTCTGGCAGGCTTGGGGGCGTTGCTTGCGCTCGTCGGTGCCGCGCACGCCGCGCCGCCGGCTGAGTCCGAAGCGGCGCTTCTCCTCAAGATTGGCAAGTTCGTGAGCTGGCCGCAGGCGGCCTTCGCAAACTCGCCAGGCGTGCTGCAGCTGTGCATCCTCGGCGCAGCCGCAGGCGATGCGACGATCGACACTTTAAACGGCAAGAAGCTGCAGGACCGGGTGATCGCAGTTTCGCATTTGTCGGGCGACGACCAGCCGTCCGCATGCCAGATCATCTTCATCAACAGCTCCGCGCGGCAGCGGCTTGCACAAGTGCTGAGCGCCGTGGCCCACAGCCCAGTACTGACGGTGAGCGATGTCGAAGGTTTCGTCGCCCAGGGAGGCATGATCGGCTTTACCCCTGCCAATGGTAAGACGGGCTTTCAGATAAACCGCACCGCCAGCAGTCGCGCCGGGCTCACGATCGGGGCGCAGCTGATGCAGATCGCTGCCGCCGGCACCCAGGGCGGAAAACGCTGATGCGCCGCAATTCCAAACTGTCGGTTGCCACGCGGCTGCGCTTTATCGTGATCTACGCATCCGCCGTTGCGCTTCTGGTGGTGTCGGTGCTCTACATCTGGGGAGAGGTGTTCAGCCTGCGCCGCAGTCTGGCGCAGCACTTGCTGACACTGGCGACCACCGTTGGGGCCAATACCACCGCTGCGCTCACTTTCTCCGACCGCGCCGACGCGCGTAACGTGCTGCGCTCGCTGCAGGCGGATCCCAACATTCGCACCGTCACGCTCTATGACGTCGCCGGCAACGTTTTTGTAGACGTCGACCTGAGGGGCGGTACGGTGTCGCCCGGCGATCGCCTCCTCGACTGGGGGATCAGCAACGCCGTGGGCCGCGAACCGAGCATCCTTTTTCGCGGGCTTACGCGTGCGCATATCCATGTTCCGGTGATGCTCGATGGCGAGCAGGTCGGCACCATTCACGTGGATGCCGAGCTCACCCAGCTTTATGCGCAGCTCAAGAGCTCGCTGCGCAGCACGCTTTTCGGGCTGCTGCTCGCCGCGTCGCTGGCGTTCATTCTGTCTTTGCGCCTGCAGCGCGCCATCCTCACGCCCCTGAACAATCTCGTGCGCGCCGTGCGTCAGGTGCGCCAGAGCAAGAACTTTGCGATTCGTGCCGAGAAAACCTCCGACGACGAGCTCGGTGCGCTGATCGACGGCTTCAACGAGATGATGGCGGAGCTCTACGTCTACAAGAATGATCTGGAGAAGCTCGTGGGCGAGCGCACCGTGCAGCTCAATGCTGCAGTCGCGGAGGCGCGCGAGGCTTTGGAGCGCGCCAACGCGGCGAGTCGCGCCAAGAGCGAGTTCCTTGCACGCATGAGCCATGAGATCCGCACGCCGATGAACGGTGTACTCGGCATGGCGGAGCTGCTGCGGCAGTCAACTACGCTTGATGAGCGCCAGCGGCGCTACGCAGCCACCATCCAGCAATCCGGCAATGCGCTGCTTGACATCATCAATGACATCCTCGACTTCTCCAAGATCGAGGCGGGCAAGCTCGAACTGCATGTCGAACCGTTCAATCTGCGCGATATTGCCGAGGATGCAGTGGACATTCTCGCGGAGCGCGCGCACAGCAAGGGCCTGCAGCTCTTCTGCGACATACCGGCGGAGATAGAAACCAGTGTCTGCGGGGACGCGCAGCGTCTGCGGCAGATCGTAATCAACCTGATCAGCAACGCCGTGAAGTTTACCGAGCGCGGCGAGGTCAAGATCAGCGTGCAGCGCAGCGGCTCGGATTTCTTCAACCCCGTATACCGCTTCGAAGTGATCGACACCGGCGTCGGCATCAGGCCGGAAAACTGCAACACGATTTTCGAGTCGTTCGCACAGGAGGACACCTCGACGACCCGTCGGCACGAGGGCACGGGCCTCGGCCTTGCGATCTGCAAGCAGCTGGTGGAGCTGATGGGCGGGGAAATCGGCGTCAAAAGCAGCGTAGGGAGCGGTTCAACGTTTTACTTCACCGTGACGTTGCCAACGGACACGGCGGTGCTGCGCGAGCGGCAGGATCTGCCACTGCGCACCCGCATGCTGCTCGTCGATGACAACGCGACGAGCCGCGAAGTGCTGAAGCACCACCTTGCCACCTGGAGCGTCCGGGTCACGGAAGCCACCTCCGGCAGGCAGGCGCTGGAGATTCTCGAAAACGCACTGGGCGGTGAATTTGACGTCCTGATTATTGATACCCAGATGCCCGAAATGGACGGTGTGACGCTCGCGACGATGGTGCGCAATCGCGGCGACTTTGCCGGTGTGCCCGTTTTGATGATGAATCCGGTGGCGGCGGCAATTCCCGATGCGGCCAGTCTGACAGGCGCCCCAACCGCGTGGCTCAGTAAGCCGGTGCGCCGCAGACATCTGCATGCCGCGCTAACGGCACTGCTGAGCGACGCGGGCGCCACTGCAGCACGAGCACCGCAAGCGGCAACGCGCAGCGCGGCGCTCAGCGGCGTCGAGGCGCGCACGGCCTCGCGCATCCAGCGCGTCTTGGTGGTGGAGGACAACGCGGTCAATCAGGAAGTGGCTCAGGCCATGCTGAAGGAGCTCGGAGTTGAGGTCGTCAGCGCCTGGAGCGGCACGGAGGCACTTGAGAAGCTCAAGGCGGACCGCTTCGAGGTCGTTCTGATGGATTGCCAGATGCCGAAACTCGACGGCTACGCCACGGCCACGCTGTTTCGCGAATGGGAGCGCGACAATAACCGCGGGCGCACGCCGATCGTGGCATTGACCGCCAACGCGTTGAGCGGCGACGCTCAGAAATGCTTTGCGGCCGGGATGGACCGCTATCTGAGCAAGCCCTTCACGAGCGAGCAGCTCTCCAGCGTCCTTGAATCGTGCGCCTCGGTGAGCATGACCAGCGCCTCCGAAGTGAAGAAGGACAGCGAGGTGCTTGATGCCAATGCGCTCGGACGCATACGCGCGCTGCACAAGCCCGGCGGGCCAAACCTATTTGCGAAAATCGTGAGCCTGTACTTCTCAAGCTCGCTCGCTCTCACCGATGCTTTACGCGCCGCGGCGTTCACGCGCGATGCCGCCGGAATCAGAGAAGCGGCCCATGCCCTCAAATCCAGCAGCGCCAACGTCGGCGCGCTACACTTTGCCGAACTCTGCAAGGAGGTCGAGATGGCCGCGGCGCAAGGTCAGCTTGATTACGCGCGCGTTCTCGTCGAGCAGCTGCTGGTGCAATACAAGCACGTGCTGCAGGCGCTCGACGCGCAGAATATTGCCGCCTGAGGGGGGAGGGGAGACTGAAAGGCGGCAAAGGCCGAGCCCATCGCCCGGCCCCGCCTGATGCGACTTGCGTCGCGCGACTACTTAAGTTCCAGCACCTGCCCGATTTCAGTACCCAGGTAGCGTCGGATCTGGTTGCGCTCTCCGGTTGCCTTGTTGGCGTTGCCCACAGAGCCTTCGAACTGCTTCGCGATAGCATCCCCTTTGGCGAGTGCGCCATCCAGGGCGGCGTAGTTCTTCAGCGTGACAATCAGCAGCAGGTCAGGATCATCGGCTCCCTGCGGGTTAATCGTCACAACCTCGTAGCTCACGATGTAACCGGCTTTCTTGGCCGCGTCCTCTTCCTTCTTCCAGGTCGTATCGAGCCACTTCATGTAGTCATCGAAATGGCCCTCGACGGTTCGGATTTTCGTCACAACCTGAACCGCCCCTTCGGAGTACGCGTGATCCTGGGCAAGGGCGTTGGCGCCTGCAAAAGCAAAGCAGGCGAGTGCGGCGCATGCCGCGAATCGATTCTGGGTCATAATTTTCCTTGGGGATCTGAACTGATTGATCGCCAGAGGCAGGACGCAGAGGTCTAGGATCCGCGCGAGCCCAAAGCTTGAACTGAAGAGTATACAGCTTCTAAGAGCTCAGGCCTGCAGTGCCTAGATCGTGAGTCGCTCACTCTATTTGAGCGCCGCGAGTGTTTTTTGTGCCAATTTCCGCGGCGCCTTACGCTGCCATGATTTACGCAAGAGCTGCGCGATTAGCGGCGCTCGAGCCTTGGCAAGAAGGACGCGCACTCCGACGACCTTGCCGCCCCAGAGCAACTTCTCGATGAACGCTGGATAAAGTGCCAGCGCGAGTTCAAGGTCCTCATCCGCGACAAAGATGTGAATGTGCTCGCCGGACGGCGGTGCGGTTGCGAAGATCTTGCCGCCGACCCGAAACGAGGTGTAATGAAAATGCGGCACCTCGGCGGCCCCGGGCAGCGACAGCGCGATCGTGCGCACCGCCTCAAGTTTCATGGGCGCGAGCCGGGAAGGGTAACATGCGATACACAGTATCCTATAGCCATAGCAGCCGGCCTGCCGCCTTGCGGAGCAAGCGGTGAACGTCAAAGAGGCCGTGCAGTTGCTGCGTGCGCGCGGTGCGCTGCTCGCGACGGGCAAAGGGAAGCTCTTGTGTCTTGCGGAGGCGATTGTCGGCGAGCCGATCCGCGGCAGCTGGTGGGCTCATCCGAAAAGCCGCAAAATTTTCGCGGTGCTGCGTGAGCTGCGCGAATCTCCCGAGGTACTCGTGTGCCGGCTGATTGACGGCAAGATAACCCTTATTCATCGGCGGCTGTGGCCGGCGTTGGTAAAATTAGCCGATCAATTTGATTGCGAGCAACTTCGCGCAGATTCACGAGGAGCACACCCCGGCCGGGCACCATGTTGCGCGTGAGAGCGCATTTCCCGGATGGGTACCGCGCGAGGTTCGCGCTGAGTCGCGCCGGATGAATGAAGAGGAGGCGTATCGGGTGTTGGCTAATGCTGGCATCTTGGCAGCGCCACGAAGGACAGGGTCCTCGACGCCGTCGCGCCGGCGCTCGAGCAAGCCCGCCCGGGCGGCCGTTGCAGCGGTCACGCATCGCCGCAGGAGGCGAGCATGAGGGTTGAGAGAGGCGGCACGCAAGCTGCCGATCTGCGGGCAGGGGCTGTTCTCTGGTGCGCACTTTTGGTGGCGAGCGCCCTTGCAGCGCAGGCGGCTTTCAGCTCCCCAAGCGACATCGCATAACCACGAGGGCGTGACAAAAGCGTCCCGTGGCTAGACAGCATCGTCGCGGAATTTCTGGGCTATGCCAGCGTTGCCTCACCGCCGTACCTCACCGATATCGCGGATGAATGGGCTTTCAAGGTAGGCGCTCAATACGCCTTCGATTTTGGCCTGACGGTTAATGGCATCTGGGAGCACCTGCGGCGCGATGTTCCTCAGGATCTGCAGTTCCAGAATGAGCGGCAGCGCAACGGCTCCTGGGTCGCACTCACCCAGCAGATCGGCGCGAAAGACAATGTCAGCGTCGGCTGGGCGCACGCCACCGCAACGCCCGGCGATCCGGGCGGGCAGCACAACTACGATCCGCTGACCACCGGGGATTCGGCGGACATGTACACGATCGCCTGGATGCATAAGCTCGCTAAGCAGCTGACGTGGTACCTGGATACCGCGCTCACCATCAATCATGGCAATGCGCACTATGACTTGGGTGCCGGCGGTCGCGGCCTGACGACCGATTGCCATGACGGCACCAACACCATCCTTACCGACTACAGCTCGGCGGGCCCGACGACCTGGGGTGGCCGTCGAATTCAGGGCTTCTCGACGGGGGTCAATTACAAGTTCTGATATGGCCCCCTCGTGTCAACTGGCGCGAGGGGGTTTCTCGCGAATGTCGCGCCTGGATGATATGAACTTGTGAGCTGTCAGGGAAATCACTCTCGACGGGGAACGCGACGCGCGAAGCTTGTAGCGACGATGGATCACTCTGATATTCGCGGGTTGGTTACCGCATTGCATCGGTACGTCGCGGGGCTGCCTCTGTCTAACATCGGGGATCATCGCTTGGATGCCCACGTAGAACTTTCGAGGATTCCCCTCATCGTGTTCGCGCGTCGCGTTTCCAGTCGGGAGTGGTTGTGATCGGTGCGTCGGGAAGGCCTCCGTTTGTGTGGGGTCGAGTCGAGTCACGCCACGGTGACCTGCCGTGCCAGATCCCACATAAAGCCGGCGAGTTCTCGAGCGATAGCGGTGCAGATCTTGTTCAGACGGCAGACCACGCGCGCTCAAGCGCCGGTAGCGTTGGCACAGGCGCAGCTGCGCTCGCCAAGCGATCTCGCGCACGGCTCGAGGCTGACTTTCGTTGCGGACCTGCAGTTCGCGGGCGATCCGTGCCGGGAAGCGATACGCCCAAGCCGCCTCGATCAGGACGCGACGCGCGTGCGAGTTGCCGGCTTTGGTGATCGACTCCGAGCGAGCGCGTCTCGCCGGTGGAGCACTCGCTCGGTACGAGTCCGAGAAACGCCATGAGTCGCTTCGGGTGATCGAAGCGTTTGAGATCACCCAGTTCGGCGATCAACGTGACAGCGGCGATGAGCTCAATGCCGCGCAACGTCATGAGTGCCCCGACGACCGGCTGCAGGCGCCACTCGGCCACCTGCTCGCGCAGCGCCGCCGTGAGCCGCTCGACCCGTTCGTGGCCTCGCTCACCGCTGCTCGGTACTCCACGAAAGCGATGTCCTGCGCTGGATGGGTAAAGCGCACCGTGGCAAGACAGCGCTCGTGCGCCGCCGTCCAGGAACTCTTGCCGCTATAACGTTGCCCCTGACGCAGCAGCATCGCCTTGAGCTGCTGGCGCGCTTTCAGGCGAGCACGGACCGCGTCCTCGCGCGCCCGCGACAGATCCCGGATCGCCTCATCCGCCTCTTGGGGACCCACCACCGGCCTCAGATCACCCGCCCGAGCGAAATGCGCCAGGGCGAGCGCGTCGCGCCGGTCAGTCTTGATCCGATCACCGGGCTTGCGGGGGATCAGCGTCGGGGCGATGACCTCGCATCGATAGCCGCGCGCACTCAACTGACGCGCCAGACCATAACCGCACGGCCCCGCCTCGTACACAATCAACAGTTCTGGCGCGAGCGCCCAATGCGACAGCGCCTTCTCCACTTCGGCCAGAACCGACCCCGTCGTACCCACAAACCGCGGCGCCGCACGGCCGGGGTAGTGCGACCGCAATCGCAATGGAATCTTTATGAACATCCAATCCGACAAAAGCAGTGATAACCTCGCTCATAGTCTGCCTCCTGTGGCTTGTGCAGATCACGCTCGACCAGCGTTCTGTATGTGGCTCGGCACACTTCGGTGCGCAACCCACGATACGACGGGAGGCAGACTCCTTGAATCCTCTAATTAACCGCCTCCGCCAGAACGGCGGGGGCCATGATGTCTGATATGGGCCCCCTCGCGTCGCCTGGCGCGAGGGGGTTTCTCGCGCGGCGCCGCGCTGGATGAGATGAACTTGAGAGGCTGCAGGGTCACTCTCGGGGCAGAACGCGGCGCGCGCAGCTTATAGCGACAATGGCCCAGTGCGCTATCTGCGGAGTGCTTAGCGGCTCTATCGGTACGGAGTAGGGCAGGCCCGCCCCCAGGCCAGCGTGCCGCCTAGCGGCGCGCGCAGCGCGATCCAGTAGTCTCGGGCGCAGTGCCTAGCTTTTTTTCAGGATTCGATTAGGGACAAGTGTCTTGTAGCCTCGAGAGGCAACCCGCTCGCGCAACGCTCCTAATTGCGGCGACACGTGCGTAAAGCCGGCATGGTGATCCATGATCCCCGTGATGAGCAGTCCACCGGGAGAAAGCCTTGCGTCGATGTGCTCAAAGTAGGTCAGTGGATCGTGAACGTGCTCGAAGAATTCCATCGCAAAGCACACGTCAAATGCGGGCAGCTCTGGAATCGGCGCTTGCGCGGTACAGGGAAGAAATTGGGTTTGTATCCCGGTCTGCTTGCCCCACCAGGTAAGAAATTGCGCTCTTAGCGTAGGTATGTCGGCGAGGGTGAGCGCAACGTGAGCCCCCTGAGCACGCAGGAACTCGGCAAGCGATCGACTTTGCTGGGCAAGCCCGCAGCCAAAGTCCATTATCGAAACATGCTGACGCTGGCCTATCTCTTTGACAATGAGATCTGACGCAGACCACTGCGGCTCTGGGTAAGTGAGAAAAGTGAGAAAATGCAGCGGCCCTAAGAATTGATAAGTCTCGTAGACTTCGCTGGGGGTGTCCTCGAAGAAGACTCGGAATAGGGAGTGAAAGTCACCGTTGAACTTATCGAACGCCCGGCCTCTATGGCCCTTGGGGAACACGGCACAAGAATCCGCATAGCGCCGACCACTTTCCTCGAGCGAAATGCCAAGGCGCTCGGCGTTCCATTGCAAGAACATCCCTTGGGTGCGTGTAAAGCCTGATGGATGCCGATCCGGAGCCGAAGCGACAAGGCCGGTACCGCGCAGCGCCTTTGCCTTGCGCGCGGAGCGGCTAAAAAGTGATTTCAGCATGTCTTGGGCGGCCATAACTCTGCGCGGAGGGACGCTGCTAGGAGTTGGGCGTCTCGGGTTGATCAGGCGTACAGTCTTCGAGCGCCAGACGCGCTAGCTCCTCGTCAGAAAAGCGCGGCTCACTGACAAGCCATCGAGCACGATGGACCTGAGAGCGTCTCACGAAGATCTTGCATTGCCGCGCCTCGCCCAAGAGGACGGTATCTGCAACTATGCGAGCAGCGACACCAGCAGCGACCAACGTCGCAAGTAACGCATTGGCCGAAGGCGCGTCGGGAGCGTCAGTTAAGAAGCACCAGCCGTCATTATCCATATGACCATTCTATTACCAGTACCGGCATGCAATGTCATCATTACCGGCGTGTGGCGCGATCTAACAGAGCGGCCATTCGAGCGTCACCGCGCGCCCGCGGATAACATCGCCATGAAACTGGCGATGATTCACTTCATGTAGCTCACGAAGAAGACGGGCGCCAGGCGCCCGTCTTTCGCTAGTCCGCGGGATGTAGCGCAGGGCAATCATCGCGTCCGGTGCGTCAAGACTATGTGGCTGCCGCGACGATCCACTGGCGCGGACAAAAGGCCCCAAGCCTTTTCGCGCTAAGAAAAGCGCGTGCCACCTAGGAAGCCCAACCCGATGGCCTCCCGCAAGCAGCAAGCCCGTACCTGCAACTGCGGGGCTAGCTGCGCATTGTGCTTGGTCTGTGTGGATGGGAAACACGTCCGCGAGGCCGCAAGTCATGCTGCGCTTGAAGAGCGACGAAGCTCCCAGGCACGCCTCACGTCTCGACGGCGTGATGCAACCTGACCAAATAGCCATTGAGCAAGTGGTAGAGGGAGTTAAACCAGCCAATTCGTGAAATCAGGTGAGAAATTGGAGAGAATCTGTATCTCTAAGCGACCTTGCATCAGAATTAAACGAAGGTACATTTTTCTTTGGTAGACCTATCCGGCGGGATATACGAGCTTGTAGCACTTTGCGCTGCTGCAAAGCGTCGCTGTACGCAACTCGTATTTTCGTTTTCGAGCAAAAGCCGCCTTTTCATAGTTTCGAAACCACAACAAGGAGCATCCAATGTCAGACTTTAGAAAGATTATGGAATTCAGAAATCCATATCGAGAAGCTGCGACAGGCCCTGAAGCACGTAAGATTAGGGCTCTTGAAGACTCGGCAGACGCACTTGAGGGAATTCGACAAGATTTGGCGGCTATTTCTAGCCAAATGGGACAGCTGATTCAAGCGATGGGGCAGAAGCGCTAGCCCATGCCGCAATCAGGTGGCCGCCTTGCGCATACGATGCAACGTATTCGCGGGCGGCCTGTTCTGTCGGTTGGTAGTGGCAATGATCAGGTACCCAAACGAAGTGCGATCGGACGCCATTCTGCCGAGGTACAGTGCTGCACCATGGTGCCGACGCCCATGATCCTTACGCCAAATTCGCAAGCCGCCAAATCCTCAAGGATATTTTCATGACCTTCGGCCTCAGAGGTATTTTTCAGGCGGACCCCCGATACGAAGATGTTCGTAGGATCAATATTTACCTGTTGCGACTCGTCTTTATCTTAATGTTCTTGGTACTGGGCAAGGACACCTGGACGCACATCTTCACCCACAAAGGACCTTGGGAACCAACCAATGCCGTGGCTTGGTGCGTCTGGACCGCATTCGCGACTTTGGCAGGATTGGGAATCATTCGTCCTTTGAAAATGTTGCCCATCCTGCTGCTAGAGATATTCTACAAACTCCTGTGGCTTATTATTGTGGCGTACCCGCTTTGGTCAACGAGCACTCTGGAGGGTTCGCCCGCGGAAGGCATTACGTCGGCGTTCTTGTGGGTGATATTACCTATCGTTGCGGTACCGTGGGGGTATGTGTTTGTGAATTATATTTACAAAGCAAGGCACAGGCGCTGACCTAGCGGCCAATTGGATCAATCTGGTTCGTAAGATTTCTTCTTGTCCTGGAGACACGTTCTATTTCGGCGAGGCTTCGGGCACCTGTTTGTGCACCAGGTACATCAGAGCAAACGTCGCTAGTGCGATAGCCATCACGAGATAGCCCAGCCAATCGAAATGAGCCAACGAGCCGTTGGGCCTCTGAACGATCAGCCAACCGGCCACGGCCGCCGATACCGCGCCTGCAAATTGCTGCAGTGAAGCGCTGACGGCGTTAAAGGCGCCACGCTTGGCGGGTTCCGGAACAGCCGAGATGAGCGCCTGGGCGGGAATCATGCGTGAGAAGATCCCGGCGAACAGGATCACGTTGATCACGATGACCGTGGCAAGCGACACGCGCCCAATATTCGTCCAGATCGGCACCATGATCAGCGTGACGAGGCTCCCGAAGCAAAACATCGGAAATTTACCGAAGCTGTCGCTGGCCTTACCCACCAGCGGGCCCACGAAAATAGAACTGACGCCGGTCACCAGATAAATCACCGGCAGCACGGTGAAGGCCAACCCGACGTTATTCACGATATAGGCGGTCCCAAAGGGCATTAGCATGTAGCCGCCGGTCGGCAGCAGCATCACGAGGAGGAACGCCAAGCGATAGCGAGGCTCGGTGATGGTATGAATGAGGTGCATCAGCGGGCTGCGCTCCTGCTTCAGCGCGAGGTGCCCGACGACCGGTTGCATAAGGAGCATGATGATGACGCCCGCAGGTATACCGACTGCACTAATGGCGAGAAAGGGGGCGTGCCAATCCCAATGGCTGGTGAGATAGAGACCTGCCGGGAGCCCCAGCACCTGGCTCGCGGCAAAGGCAGTGGAAATCACACCCATTACCCGGCCGCGCATTTCCAAAGGGAAAAGATCCGTGACGATGGCAAATACGACGGAGCCGATCACGCCGCCAAACAATCCGGTCACGATGCGTGCCCCTAAGAGGAGCGGGTAAGTGGTGGCCAGGGCGCACAGCAAGGTGCCCAGCATGAATCCAAAATAGAAGAACAACAGCAGGCGCTTTCGGTCGAAACGGTCGGCGAAGCCTGCCCCTAGGAATCCCGACACTCCGGCGCTGAAAGCGTACGAAGAGACTGCGAGGCCAAACTGGTGGGGACTGATGTGCAGGGTGGGCATCACGATCGCCCCGAGAGGCGAGATGATCATGAAGTCCAGAATAACGGTGAACTGCAGAAATCCCAGAATGCCGATCACGACCTTCTGGTACGCCGAAAACTGGATACGAGCCGGGCTGCTTGTTGTGGTCTTATCCATGGGTTCCCTGCGTTAGTCGAGCAATCCTTGCGATGCTGGCGGCGAAGATGCTGAGAGCAAGAGTCGTCATTAGGCGCGTTCTTCTGCCGCTCGGCCGCTAACACGCTCTCGGTACGTCAAGTATATAATCGCCGGCCTACTGGCGCTGTTACACTTGACATACCCGGCTTCTGAGCGCACCCTTTGGCCCACTGGGGTCCAACCATCATGGGTGATTCGGGCGAGCAGCATCGTCCCAAGCGGTGGGCAGCTATTCTCGGATGGCTGGCGCTTCTCGTCGCCATCAGCGCCGTCCTTTTTTACTCGACCCCGAAAGTCCTCTGGCTTCGGGAAAACGTACCAGAACTCTCGGTTCTCGCGCTTACGCTGCTCGGAGTCTTTGTGATCCTCCGCGGATCTGCGTCTTGGGTCGAGAGCAAGCCTGCTCTTTTTCGGGCCGGGGCGATATTTCTCATTGCGTTCGCTGGCGTTGGCTTCTGGTTTGGCGCTCAAGATAAGGCAAAACTCCAAGCGCAGATTAGAGCTTTAACAAGCCCGACCGGAACTGAGGTAACCACGCAGGACATTCGGGCATTGTCCAGTGCCGTTCAGGCATTGAAGGATGATCTAAGCAACCTGAGAGCCGACACGAAAATCGCGTCTGACAACATAGTTATTGCCATTAGTTCTTTGCAATCATCAATGGCTAAGACATCCAAGGATAAAAAGCTTCCCTCGAAACCAGTGCCCACACCCGAAACGGGGTCACCAGCGGCACCGCCGGTCTCAGAGACTCCACCCACAAGCGTTGGGTCGCTTGGACCAAGCGTGGTGCAACACGCGCAATGGACTCAACGGAGAACGAACTCAACCCGCGATGACGCCAAGTTTGCGCTTCAACTGATCATACAAACCGACACGCCAAGCCAGCCTACAGCCTTCCTAATAGAGACCAGCGGCGACATGGTAGATGGTGAGTTCTTTGTTGCTGGGCAGCCGGTAATGATGGGTGTGAGCTATGGCGTACAGGCCGATAAGAGGCATTTCTACTTACGGTTTCAGTACCCGGCATTTACCCCAGAAGCGCCAATCGTTGTGACCCTTTTGTCTAAATCGGACATGGTTGTGACGTCCGTAAGTCGAGCGCGTCCGTGACGTTGTCAGCGCTTCCGCGCGGTGGCTTTAGTCTTCTTGGGTGCTACGCGCTTCACCGCGCGCGCAAAAGCCTCTGGGCTTTCGTCCGTACCCAGCTCTCGGGCCATTTTGATGAACGCCTCGGACTGCTGTGCAGGCGTCATGCGTGGTTCTTTCTTGGTTCGCATGGTTGGGAAGTCTAGGCCATGTCTGAACACGAGCCAACAATTACCGCGACTCAGGGGCAGTTTGAGGCTGCTGTGGTTGCTGAGATTCGCGACACCTTTTCTCTGACATTCTGCGCATCTCTTGCTGAATCAGAGGCTCTTTGGATAGCACGTCGCGCATTTTATTCCTTGACTCATCCGGCCAGCCTGGTGCCAGACCAACCACCCAACTTATAACTCTGTATGCCCGGTTCGAATTTTCTATGTCTTCGAGGAAATCGTGTTCTGTGAACATATATATATCCTCGTGCCAATTTGTTAGTGCTGTTAAAGAATGCTTGGAATCGACAATGTTCTTAAATGCTACTTCGCCTTTCCATTGCGATATTTTTTGATTGAACGCCTTAGGGTCAATCAGGAGCAGCGAGTTAGGATGATCGCTACCAGAAGGCGTCGCCCAGACATGATGCGCAAACGCGTGCCGCCGTTTTTCAGACGCGTTAGTTGTTTTAAGCGTTGCGATGAATAGGAGATTATCTTCGCTTGAAAGAGCGTGTTCTGCAGCGGTTCGAACTAAATTTCGTCTCAGAGATATGTTGTCTATCGCATATAGCATCTTTGTCACGACAACAATGTCGAGTTTCAATAGGTCAGCCACCATGCCGTTTATCATTTGGTCGATTACAGACCAAGCCCCAATTACCTGCATAGGTAATGCCGCTAGTTGCGGGCGAGTTTGGAGAACAGTTCCCCACTGGAATCCGTTTATGGGCGGCCTAACATTCTTCAGAAGCTGCGGCACGTGAAAACCTTGGACGCCACTATTTTCTTAGCCTTGCGCTTCTTGGCGATCAAGCCTCCGGTATGTCAACCGCTTGCCGTGTGCGCCTTGCACTGCAATAGCAGTGCGCTGAACGTCATTGATGCCGAGTTTCGCGCGAGTGTTGCGGCGAAAATCGAACTCGGCCAAATAGCGGTTCAAGTGCTTCTTGTCCATATGCTGATAGACGCCTACCAAACCGCGTTTGAAAATCGAAAAGAAGTTCTCAAGCGTGTTGGTATGCACATCGCCGCGCGCCCACTCAAATTGGGAGTGGTCCACGCTTTCATGCTTCATCACTTGGAATTTGTAAGCCTGCGCACCGTCCGTCACCAAGCGGCTGTCTTCGTGAAGATTCTCAAAGAGCGCGCGACGCACATTCTTTTCGTCCAAGTACATGGAGCGGATCGCGCCATCACGCTCGACCAAGCTGAACACCTGAGTATCTGGCTTGGCGTGAAGCGGGCCAGTCTTGCGAGTCTTCGGAGACTTGGAGAGATAGGTTTCGTCGGCCTCAACGGTCTTACCGGGACCACCAATCGGGCCAGCATTCTGGGGAGCCATCGCCAAGCGAATACGGTGCCCCATGAACCACGCAGTCTTCATGCTGCACTGAAGGGTGCGCTGAATCTGGCGCGTGCTGACGCCTTTCTTGGACGAGCACATGAGATGCATCGCTTGCAGCCAGAAGCGAAGCGGCGCATGGGTATCTTCGAAAATGGTGCCCATCTTTACCGTGAAGGGCTTGCGGCACTCGTAACACTTGCGAAGGCCTGCGCGAGTCGTCTTGCCGTTCAGTTTGCCGATCTTCGTGCCATCGCAGTTGCCGCAGTGCGGGCAAACCGGCCCCGTGGGCCACAAGAGGTTTTCCACGTAGTCATGAGCGGCTTGCTCATCGTGGAAATGGGGGAAGTTCAGTACGGAAGTCATGGGCTTATCTCCAGAATGGAGGCAGCCTACGCGTAGGTCTTGGGTATGTCAAGTGTAACATCGCCGGCCTACTTCGCATAATGTATATTATGTTAAATTAAACATTACCTGCGAAACTGAGATTCAACATCAGATCCTTCTTTAACTCTTGAATGCCTCCCCGTCGCCACTGCTGGCCGCGATCTGTCGCAGCCCCAGGATCCACGGCAGCAAGCGTGCAGTGTTTGCCGCATCGTCAAGCGCCCGGTGATAGTTTCCCTCGAGCCCGATGTCTGCACGCTGGCATGCTCCTGCCAAATCAATCGGCCGATCTAAACGCTGCCGCTTAGCGAACAGCTGCTTGGCGTTTTGGTGTGCCAGCTTTAGTGGATTTGCGATCTGGTGGCGCGTGCACTCACGTGCGATCTGTTTAAGATCGTATGCGCCCCAACTCATCCATACCGCTCCAGGCTCGGCGCCCCGATCCGCAAACTCGTTCAGAGCTCTTGCGGCAACCGGAAATGGCGCCGCGGCGGAAACCTCCGCCTGCTGAATTCCGGTAAGCGACATGCAGAAGCGCGTGAGCGTGGGCCGCAGCAACGGATGAACAAAGACCTGAAAGCGATCGCGGACATTGCCTTCGCGTGTGGCCCAGACGGCGCCTATTTCGATGATCTCCATTGCCTCAGGCGGCACGCTGCCGTCATCCGCACAGGTAGCTTCCAGGTCAATAACGAGAATCTGGGGGTCGCTGATCATGCCGATTTGCTCTCCATGTTGGCCCACACGTTCAGCTCAGCGAGATTGTGTTGGAAAAGCAACAGAATTCGCATCCGAACTTCCCCGGAAATCTGCCCTCCCCTACGAAAACGCGCCGGTCCATGGTTCCAATGCCTTTTTTCGATAGTGCTATTCGCTTTATCGCCTTTGACGAATGTCACAAAGTATGAAAGTCTGTGACGGCGTTGATACAACTACGGTCCGGCTGACATACAAGAGACGCGGGGAAACCCTTGGCAAGGCACGCTAAAATTCAAGTGCCGTCCGGGATTTTTACATGGTGGCGTTTCGGCCGAGCCGCGGTTCAAAAGCGGGTCTGTCACTTCTAACTCGATCTATCAGACGGGGAGCACACGATGAGGTACAACGCCAGAGTATCCGCCGCTGTCGCGGCGATTCTGGGAGCGCCGGCCGCTGGCTGGGCGCAAACCGCGGCCACGGCTGACACTTCCGCCACAGCCAGCGAGGGGATCCAGGAGATCACCGTCACCGCGCAGCGACGCACGGAAAACATCCAGAACGTTCCGATCACGATTCAGGCCCTCACCGCTGAGACGCTGAGCCAACTGAACGTCACGACCTTCGACGACTACATCAAGTATCTGCCAAACGTCACTGCCGCCGGCTATGGGCCGGGCCAGAGCAATATCTACATGCGCGGCTTGAGCAGTGGAACCCTCGGTACCCAGGGCGCAGGTACTGACGCGGAGTTTCCGAACGTCGCCGTCTATCTCGACGACCAGTCGGCGCAGATGCCTTACCGCAATCTCGATATCTACGCGGTCGATATCGAGCGCGTCGAGGTTCTCGAAGGTCCGCAGGGCACCCTGTTCGGAGCGGGCGCCGAAGCGGGCGCGATCCGCTACATCACGAACAAGCCGAAGCTGGATCTCTGGGAAGGTGCGTTCAACGGCGGCTACGGCATCACTGCTCACGGCGATCCGAATGCGAACTTTGACGCGACACTCAACGTGCCGCTGATACAGAACACCCTGGCGCTGCGCACGGTCATCTACGACGACTCCCGCGGCGGCTACATCAACAACGTGCCCCAGACCTTTACGCGATCGAACGCTGACTTGGGCATCCACTACGCTGGCGGCACCGTTCCGGTGGGCAGTCCGGTGATCAACAACGCGTCCACGGTCGCGAATGGCACCAACCCAACCACTTACACCGGCATCCGCGGCGAGCTGCTCTGGAAATTCAACGACGACTGGAGCGCCGTCCTTTCACAATCCTACCAGGACATGAACTCGCAGGGCGTGTTCTACCAGATGCCGCATGGCTCGGACTTCCAGTTCAATCACCAAGAGCTGCCCGACCTCTCGGTCACTACCTTCAACCCGTCCTTCAACAAGGACAGCTTTGAAGCGACTTCGCTAACCGTCGATGGCCGCATCTCGGCTCTGAAAGTTGTCTACTCGGGCGGCTATCTTGACCGCCACGTTGATTCACAGGGCGACTATACGAATTACAGCCGCGGTTATTTCGCCGACTTCTATCAGTGCACGACCAGCGTCGGTTACGGCGTGCCGGGCCCTGATGCGTGTAATTCGCCGAGCGCGTTTTGGCGCGAAAATCAGCGCATCGTTCATGAAAGCCATGAAATACGCTTAACCACCCCCGATGACTGGCGGCTGCGTGGTCTTCTCGGTGGGTTTTGGGAAAACTTCACGCTGTACGACAACACCGATTGGTTCTACAAGACGCTGCCTGCGTGTACGGCTACGCTCAATACCGGTTGCTTGAGCGACATTGCGCCTGCGGTCGGCGCCACCGCCAACGTCCCGGGTGTGCGCCCCGACAACGAGTCCTTCTTCGATGACATTCAGCGCAGCTATCGGCAGTACGCGGTATTTGGCTCGCTTGATTTTGACCTCATACCCAAGGTGCTAACCATCACCGGCGGCACGCGCTATTACCACTTCACCAATACGCAAACTGGCAGCGACGCCAGCAGTTTCGGGTGCATCGATTCGGGTCCTGCTCCCTGCACTAATGGCGCCACCAACGACAACACGAAGCACCTGGACAACGTTTATACGGGCTCGAGAAGTCGCGGCAATATCACCTGGCATGTAACGCCGGACGCAATGCTCTACTACACCTGGTCGCAGGGCTTCAGGCCAGGCGGCTTTAACCGCGTTTCCGCCCTGCATGCCGGTGGGCAGTTCTTCACGCCGCAAGGGTTCTCGCCCGACTCGCTCACCAACAACGAACTGGGCTTTAAGACCGAGTGGCTCGATCATCGCCTGCAAGTCAACGGCACCGTGTACCAGGAACAATGGGACAATGTGCAGCTGCAGTTCTTCAATCCGGCCGCATTGGGGAACCTGAGCTTCGTGACCAACGGCGCCGATTACCGGGTGCGCGGATTCGAGCTGCAAGTGCTGGCGCAGCCGATTCACGGACTCACAATACAGGGATCGGCGGCGTGGAATCGCACCGAACAGACGAACTCTCCTGTGCTGATCGACAACAACCCGGCGAGCGCGAACTTCGGCAACCCGATCACCGGAATTACCAATCCCTACGGTCTCATTGGCAGCCCGCTTGCCAATTCACCGCCGTTCCAGGGCAATCTGCGCGTGCGTTACGAGTGGAATATGGCGAACAACTATCTCGCCTTCGTGCAGGCGGGTGTCACGCGCCAGGGGCAATCTGAGTCCGCGGTGGGCACGGTGCCGCCGATCTCGGTCACCGGGTCGATCAACCAGAGATACCTGCAGCCGGGGTTCACGACGTACGATGCATCGCTCGGTGTCTCAAGAGACAACTGGAATGCAGCTTTCTTTGCCGAGAACTTCACCGACTCGCGCGGCATTACCTTCATCTCGCAGTCCGAGGCGATCGAGACCGAGACCGTTATCCGGCCGAGGATCCTCGGTTTGAGGGTAGGTTATAAGTTTTAGGAAGGTGACGGCCGGGCAACGGCCAACTCCAGTAGAATCTAGGCGGGCACGAGTGTGCCCGCCTTTTTTTTTTGAAGATGCATGGCCGCCGTAGTCGATCGCCCGATGTCGCCCGTTGAAGCCGAGGTGCGACGCATCCGTGAGCTGCTAGACCGCGGCGAATTTGAGCCGGCCCGGGAAGCCGCGCAGGCCCTGCTGACGCAGGTGCCCGAGAACCGCGATGTGCTCTACATGCTCGCCGTCAGCCAGCGCTATCTGCAGCGCATCCCTGACGCGCTCGCCACCCTCGCCCGCCTGGAGAGACTGTATCCAACCTACAGCCGCCTCTTCCAGGAGCGCGGTCATTGCTACGTGACATTGCGTTCGGCGGAACCGGCGATCGAGGCTTTCCTGCGCGCCGTGAACCTGAACCCTGCCCTGCCCGCCAGTTGGAAAACCTTGAAGACGCTCTTTCACATGACGGGCCAGGCGGCGAATGAGGAACTGGCTGCCAAGCACATCCATGCTCTTGCGGGCCTGCCGGTCGAGGTGATCACCGCCTCGAGCATGTTTTCGGACGGCGATATCTTCGAGGCGGAACGGCTCATCCGCCGATTCTTGCTTACGCACGGCGATCATGTGGAAGCGATGCGGCTGCTGGCGAAGATCGGCACAAAACTCGACGTGCTGGACGACGCCGAACTGCTGCTCGAATCGCTGTTGGTGCTGGCACCGGACTACCACGCCGCGCGCTACGACTATGCGTACGTACTCATGGAGAGGCACAAGCACGCGAGGGCGCTTGAGGAGCTCGACAAGCTCCTCAAGATCGAGCCGCGCCACCGTTCGTACCGGACTGCCTATGCGACCGCCTGGGTTGGGCTTGGCGAATATGAGAAGGCGATCGCGCTGTATCGCGAATTGCTGCTCGAGACGCCCAAGGCCGACGAAATCCATCTCTCGATCGCGCACGCGCTGAAAACGATGGGCCAGCGCGAGGCGGCAATCGAGTCCTATCGGACTGCGGCGGCCGTAAGACCCAACTACGGCGATGCCTATTGGAGCCTGGCAAATCTTAAGACGTACCGCTTCGCGGATGAGGAAATCGCGCGCATGCGCGCCGAAGAATCCTCCGCTAACACCCCGCTCACTGACCGCTACCATCTGTGCTTCGCGCTCGGCAAGGCGCTCGAAGATCGCGGCGAGTACGAGGACTCGTTCAGGTACTACGAGCGCGGCAATGCGCTCAAGAAGAGCCAGAGCCGTTATAAGCCGGAGTTCATCGAGCGTAACGCGCAGCTGCAGGCTGCGGTGTGCACGCAGGAATTCTTCGAAGCCCGCCGCGGCGTCGGCTGCCCGAGCGCTGAGCCCATCTTCATCGTCGGCTTGCCACGCGCCGGATCGACCTTGCTTGAGCAGATTCTCGCTTCCCATTCGCAGGTCGAGGGCACCCTCGAGTTGCCCGAAATTCCGCGCCTCGCGCAGGAGCTCCAGGGCAGGGATTCAAGCGACACCCAGCCGCGCTATCCCGGCATTCTGCGCGAGTTGCCCGCTGCGGACTTTGCGCGTTTTGGCGAGAAATACCTCGCCGAGACACGCATCTATCGGCAGGGCAAGCCGCGCTTCATCGACAAGATGCCAAACAATTTCCGCCACCTTGGCCTGATACATCTCGTGCTGCCGAACGCCAAGATCATCGATGCGCGGCGCGAGCCCCTCGCCTGCTGCTTCTCGAATTTCAAGCAGCTCTTTGCTCACGGCCAGGAATTTACCTACAGCCTGGAGGACATCGCGCGCTATTACCGCAGCTACATCGGGCTCATGCAGCACTGGGAGCGGGTGCTGCCGGGGAAGGTCCTGCGCGTGCAGTACGAGGATGTGGTTGCGGATCTCGAGGGGCACGTGCGCCGGATTCTCGACTTCTGCGAGCTGCCCTTTGAGCCGCAGTGCGTTGAGTATTACAAGACCGAACGCAACGTGCGCACCGCGAGCTCCGAACAGGTGCGTCAACCGATCTTCAAAGAAGGCCTCGAACAATGGCGACACTTCGAGCCCTGGCTCGGGCCGCTGAAAGCGGCGCTCGGTACATTGCCAACGGGAACACTTTGAAAGCTATGCTGTGCGCGCCAGGTCGCAGAAGGTGCGGGAGCCCCCACTGTTTGTCGCCGGGCAGGAGCATACCGGCGCATGTGGATGTGCGGCGCCTCGGCCGTCAGGCAGGTTGTGCGTAGACTGCGGTTGCAGAGGGCAGACGCGGGAGGCGGAAACCTATGATAGCTCCGGCCGCTCCGGTATCGGTTGGTCCCCAAGCGCGCCTTGCGGGCGCGTTCTATTTGACGGTGTTCTTGGCGGGAGGGGTCGCGGTACTCGTCAGCGGCGGCCTTTTCGCATTGAACGACGCCGCGGCGACCGCGAGCAACATTCTGCTGCACGAACAGCGGTTTTGGCTGGGCTTCACGTTCAACCTCATCGTGATCGTAAGCTACCTCCTTGTAACGGCACTGTTCTACGACCTGTTCACTCCGGTGAGCAGACCGGTGTCGTTTTGCGCGGTGCTCTTCAGCGTTGCCGGCTGCACGGTGCAGGCCGTGGCACTGGTCTTTTATGCCGCACCCCAGATGGTACTGTCAGGTTCCAAGTACCTAAGCGCGCTTTCGACGAACCAAGCGCAGGCGCTCGGGCTATTGGCGCTCCACCTCTACGTACAGGCCTATAACATCGGCCTGCCGTTCTTCGGATGCTATTGCCTCCTCATCGGCTGGCTCATTTTCAGGTCCGGCTTCCTGCCCCGAGTTGTGGGCGTGCTCATGATGTTCGGCGGTCTGAGTTGGCTCACCTTTCTGTCGCCGCCTCTGGCAGGCTATCTGCGTCCTTACAATATCGCTCCAGGGGTCCTGGGCGAAGGATCGCTTACCCTGTGGCTCCTGCTGGCCGGTGTTAACGCGCAAAAGTGGGCCGAGAAAGCCGGTGCGCGCTGCTAGCTGCGATTAGCCGCAGCCGCGAGCATGCAGGCGCTCTGCCGATCACGAATCATCCATCATCTTCAGCGGCAATCAGGGCTGCGCCTTTTTCGGCGACCATGATGGTGGCCGCATTCGTGTTGCCAGAGGTGACGGTTGGAAAGATCGATGCGTCGATGACCCGCAGCCCCTCAAGCCCATGCACCCGCAGGGCAGCATCGACCACTGCACTCGCCGGATCCGGGCCCATCCGGCAGGTGCCCACCGGATGAAACACCGTGCTCGCACGGTGCCGGAAGTCCTGCAGCAGCTCATCGTCAGTCTGCTTTGACGCCCCGGGCAACATCTCCGACTCAATGAACTGCGACAGCGGCGCCGCGGCCGCGATCGCGCGCAGCAGGCGCGCACCGACCAGGGCATCGCGCGCGTCTTCCGTGGTTGAAAGTGCGTTGGGGTAGATGGCTGGCGGATCGAAGGGACTCGCCGAGCGAATCTCAACGTAGCCGCGGCTCGTCGGCCGACAGGAATTAAACGACAGCAGGAACGCCGCAAACGGATCCGGCTGCAATACGCGCCGCTCGCGATTGCTGGTCGTGTAGCTGATGGGGTTGAAGTAAAGCTGCAGGTTGGGGCGTGCCTGCGCAGGATCGCTACGGATGAAGCCGCCCGCCTGATTGACGCTCATGGCGAGCGGGCCGCGCCCGCTCGCAAGGTAACGTAGCGCCGCCGCGAGTTTCCCGGAGAATGAGCGATACACATTGTTGAGAGTCGGAACCCGAGAGCGATAAAAGTAAGACAGCGCGAGGTGATCCTGCAGGTTGCGCCCGACGGCGGGACTGTCGGTGACGACTCCAATCCCATAGCGCCTGAGGAGCTGCGGATCGCCGACGCCCGAGAGCTGCAGGAGCTGCGGGGAGTTAATGGCGCCGGCGCAGAGGATGACGCCCTTGCTCGCAAGGCCCATGCGCGTGCGCTCGGCGCGCTGATAGATGACGCCGACCGCACGATTCTCCTCAAAGAGGATGCGCAGCATTTGCGCATGCTGCAGCAGTGTCAGGTGCCTGCGAAGCAGCGCCGGGCGCAGGTAACTTCGTGCCGTGGAATCGCGCCGGCCGCCCCGGGTCGTAATCTGATAGATACCAATGCCCTCGCCGTGCGGGGCATTGAAGTCCTGCGGCCCAAAACCGAGCGCGCGGCAGCTGTCGATGAAGCTGCTGCACAAGGGGTGCACGTCAGCGGATACATCAGTGATGTGCAGCGTCGGTTTGCGTGTTGTGCTTGGCGCACGGCTGCGCGCTTCGAAGCCCTCGAATATAGGCAGCACATCTGCAGCGCCCCACCCGGCATTGCCAAGATCGCGCCATTCATCGAAGTCCGCCGGCAGACCGCGGTAGTACACCATGGCATTGATGGAGCCCGAGCCGCCGAGCAGCTTGCCGCGCGGCCAGAACGAGACTCGGTCATCGAGTGTCGGGTCGGGCTCCGACTCATACATCCAGTTGACGCGCGGATCGTTGAAGGTGCGCGCATAGCCGATCGGTAACTGTACCCAGAAGCGCCGCTCGGTTCCTCCGGCCTCGAGCAGCAGGACGCGGCGCCGACCTCCTGCGGCGAGGCGCGTCGCAACGACGCAGCCCGCCGTTCCGGCACCGACGACGATGTAGTCGAACAGATTCATTCAACCCTAACGGGCATGCGGCCTCGAATGCGCTCCGCCATCAGGGAAGTACCGGGTGATTCACCATTTCAAGCTGCAGCTTCGTGCCCGTGTAGGGATGCTGCTTGATGAACTCCTCATTCAGCTCCACGCCCAGTCCCGGATCGGTCGGCGGGATGACGTAGCCCTCCTCCCACTGCAGGGGCTTCTTCAGGACCGCCGCGTGAAATCCGCCCCAACGCTCGATGCCTTCGAGAAGCAGAAAATTCGGGCTGCAGGTCGCAAGCTGAATGTTGGCCGCGCCGACCACCGGCCCACAGTAAAGATGCGGCGCAATCTGCACGTGGCGCACTTCAGCCATCGCGGCGATCTTCTTCGCCTCGAGAATGCCGCCGACACGCCCCAGATTCATCTGCAGAATGGCCGCGGCGTGGGCATCCAGCAGGCGGGCGAAGTCGTACTTGGTCGCGAGGCGCTCGCCGGTGGCAATCGGTATGCTGGTGGCACGCGCTACCTTTGCCATCTCCTCCGGCGCATCCGGCGGGACAGGCTCTTCGAACCAGAGCGGATCGTAGGGCTCAAGACGCCGCGCAAGCCGGATCGCACCTGCCGCGGTCATCTGCCCATGCGTACCGAAGAGCAGGTCGGCACGATTACCTACCGCCGCGCGCAGCTGCCGCATGAAGCGCTCGCAGCGCTCCAGATCCGCCAATGCGAGCTGGCGGCCGTCAAAGGCGCTGTAGGGCCCTGTGGGATCAAATTTGAGTGCCGTAAAGCCCTGCGCGAGATATTCTGCCGCGCGTTCTGCGGCAAGGTCCGGATCGCGATAGACGTCCGTGCGGTCGCCCGCGCGCGCATAGATGTAGGTGTAAGAGCGCAGTCGCTCGTGCACGCGTCCGCCGAGAAGCTTATAGATGGGCTGGTTCGCTTCCTTACCGACGATATCCCAGCAGGCCATCTCGAGCGCGCTCAATACCGCCATCTGGGTGAGATCGGGGTGCTGCGTGTAGCCGGCCGAGTAGACACGCCGCCACAACGCCTCGATATCGTGCGGGTCCGAGCCGTGCAGGAAGCGCGCGAACACATCTTCGATCAGCTTTGCCACCAGATGCGGCTCGAAGGGCGCGCAATAGGCCTCACCAACACCCTCGACGCGGCCATCGGTGCTGAGCTTGACGAACACGAAGTAGCGACTGCCGTTGTGCGGCGGCGGAGTGCCCACCACGAAGGTCTTGATATCCGTTAGTTTCATGGGGTTTTCCCTGGATGACCTGTCGAGCTAGCGATTCGCACGCGTTTAGGTGCGAGGAGCCCCGGCGGCCGATTTCCTCGACCCACCGCGCATGAGCGTCAACGCCAGCAGCGCCGAGGCCAGCATTAGAAAGAGACTCACGGCATTCAGCACCGGCGTTGCACCCTCGCGCATGCGCCCGTACATCATGACGGTAAGAGGCGCATCCGAGCCGACCAGCATCAAGGTGGTGTTGAAATTCTCAAACGACATCAGAAACGCGATGGCCGCGGAGCCGATGAGCGCCGGACCCAGATACGGGAAGGTGATCGTGCGCAGCACCGCAGCATGCGAGGCCCCGAGGTTGAGCGCGGCCTCCTCGAGCGTACGATCGAAGCGCTTCAGGCGCGCGCTGATCATCAAGGTGGTGATCGTTGCGATGTAGGAGAACTGCCCGAGCACCACGAGTGGCAAGCCGGGTCGCAGCAAATCCACTTCGGTGTCAAAAAGGTACAGCGCAAGGTCGGCAAGGCGGCTCGAGAACGACAGAATCGAGATACCCAGAATGACGCCCGGCATCACGAGCGGCACCAGCATCAGCACCGAGAGCGAATCCTTGCCGGGGAAGCGATAGCGCTCCATGAGGAAAGCATTCGCGGTGCCGATCGCCACCGCAAGCGCGGTCACCCAGGTTGCCACGATGACGCTCGTCCAGATGCTGCCGAGGAGCGCCGCATCATGGAACAGCCCCACCCTGCCCTTGGCGGCATTGCCGATGAACCAGTCGAGCGTGAAGCCGTGCCAGGGAGGCGCGGGGTAAGGTGCGTCGTTGAATGCAAATACCGCGACGATGGTGAGCGGCAGGAACAGAAAGATCAGAAAGGCAACCACGTATGCGGCGGTGGCGATGCGCAAGGGGATCGAACGTGGCAGGGTTGCGATCATGAGCGCCGCATCACATCAACGAAGCGCTGGCCGCTCACGCGCAGACCCAGCGCCACCATGGCGGTAGAGAGCGCGAGCAGCAGGAAGCCGAACGCCGCCCCCTGCTCCCAGTTAAAGCGCACGATGAACTGCGTGTAGATGAGCTCCGTGAACCACTGCGAGTTCTTGCCGCCGAGCAAGGTGGGCGTCAGGTAGTTGCCGAGGGTGAGCATGAAGACGACGATGCAGCCGGCGGTGATGCCGGGCGCCGCGTGCGGTATCACGATTTTTCTCAGAATTGCGGCGCCACCCGCGCCCAGATCGTACGCCGCCTCGATGAGTGAGTTATCCAGACTCTCAAGACTGCTCACGAGCGGCACCACCATGAAGAGGAGCGAGGTGTATACCAGCCCCGTCAGAATCGTCGCATCGTGATAGAGAAGCTCCACCGGCTGTGCGGTGATCCCCAGGCGCACGAGCAGCGCCGGCAGCACCCCGGACTCGCGCAGCAGGATCAGCCACCCGAGCGCGCGCACGGTCTCGCTCACCCAGAAGGGAATCAGGCAGACCACAAAGAGCAGCGCGCTCGCCCTGCCCTGCGCGACCTTGGTGATCACCCACGCAATCGGGAAGGCAATAAGGAGCGTAAGCGCGGTAGCCAGGGCGGAGAGAAGCGCCGTGCGCACGAAGATGTGCCAGTAGAGCGGCTCGGCGAGGAAAGTCTGGTACTGCGCGAGGCTCACATGATGCAGACGCGGCGCGACGCGCGCGCGCAGCGACAGGAGCGCGAGGTCCACGTGTGGCAGCACGATGAGGAGCAAGAGCCACAGCAGCGCCGGGGCGAGGAGCAGCGTCAGGACGAGCCGGCGCCGCCAGATACGTTGCGCCAGTGAGTCCATCCCTCTTACCCGCCGTTCGCGGCGGCAAAGCAGATGGCGCGCGCCGGATCAAAACCGAAGAATACGCGCTCGCCGACTTTCAGATCCGCGAACCGCCCGGTCTGTGGCAGCGCCACGCGAAATTCGAAGCGACTCGTCTCCTCGGTGAGCAGCACGGCGGAGTTCGCACCATCAAAGAGCAGGCTCTGCACGATGCCGGTGTAGCGCGGGTGCGCCGCCGGCAGCAGCGCCGCGTCGCGCTCAAGCGTTGCGACCTCGGGGCGCACGAAGGCTTCGACCGAGGCGCCCGCGGCGATGGGCCCGCTCAGGCGAGCGCGCACCCGCCAGCCCTGCGAGCTTGCGACCTCGGCGATCTCGCCGTCTTGCGCCGTGAGATGACCGACGATGCGATTGTTGGCTCCCACAAAGCCTGCGACAAAAGCGCTCGCCGGCGTGTAGTAGAGCTCCTGCGGGGTGCCGAGCTGCTCGAAACGGCCGCGATTCATCACCGCGACGCGATCGGAGAGTACCAGTGCCTCGGACTGATCATGCGTGATGTACACAAACGTCGTCCCGAAGGAAGCCTGCAGCTGCTTCAACTCGATCTTCATGTGCTCGCGCAGTTTCAGATCGAGCGCCCCGAGTGGCTCATCAAGCAGTAGCAGCGTCGGCTCGAGCACTAGGCTTCTTGCGATCGCGACCCTCTGACGCTGACCGCCGGAGAGCTCATCCACTTTCTTGTGCGCAGCGCCGGCAAGCCCGACGCGCTCGAGCATGGCCCCAGCGCGACGGGCGCGCTCGGCGCGCGCCACGCCCCGACGCGCAAGGCCGAAGGCAACGTTCTCACCCACGGACATCATCGGGAAGAGTGCCAGCTGCTGGAACACCATGTTGACCGGACGGCGGTTAGGCTCAACGGCGCGCATGCTCTGCCCGCCGATGCGGATGTCGCCGCTATCGGGCGCGATGAAGCCGGCAATCATCCGCAAGAGCGTCGTCTTGCCGCATCCGGAAGGCCCCAGAATGGAGAAGAAGCTGCCGCGCTCGACCGTGAAGGAGAGGTTATCGACCGCGCTGTGGTCGGCGAAGCGCTTCACGAGCGCATCAACGGCAAGATCTGGCTGGCTCACTCGGCGGCCTTGATACGGTCGAGGATGCGCCCTTCGAATTCTTCCAGGCCCGACGGAATCGCCGGATACCAGCGGATGTTCTTGAAGGCTCCCTCGGGGAAGCTGGCATTGTATTGCGCCCGGAACGTGGGGTCGACGAGCTCCTCGGTGCCACGCGCAGCGGTCCAGTTCCCCACGCTGCGCGTGATGCGCGCCGCAATCTGCGGGCGCATGGTGAAATTGATCCAGGCGTAGGCGGCCGCCTCATGGCGTCCCTTGGCGGGCAGCGCGAAGCTCTCAAGGTACCCGAGAGCGCCGGAGCGCGGCACGATGTAGTGAATGTCCGGATTCTCGCGATTCAGCATCCAGCCGCCCGTATCCCACATCATGGCCGCAACAATCTCCCCCGAACGCATGGCGTTCAGGAGCTGATCACGATTATCGAAGAAGAAGCGCAGGTTCGCCTTACAGGCCGACAGTTCGCGGCCGACCTTCTCGACGAGCGCATCATAGGCGGGCGGATTACCGTAGAGCGCAAAGGGGTCCTGGCCGGAGGCTAAGGCGAACGCCACGAGCGTCGGCCGGCGCAGCCGCAGCGAGGTCTTGCCCTTCAGGTCCGGCCGGCAAAGATCCGGATAGTCGCTCACCTGTGCCCGCTTGGTGTTGACGACCAGCCCTTCGGTGCCCCAGAGGTACGGCAGCCCGTAGAGCTTGCCGTCCAGCGTCGTGTTGCTGCGGATGAGCTCGAGCATGTCGGGCCGGAACTGCTCGAGCTTGACGCGGCTTAGGTCAAAGGGTCGATAGATGCCGAACTCGCGCTGCACGCCCGTGATCCGATCCTGGGTCGGCTGCGCGAGGTCATAACCCGCACCTCCCGTCGCACGCAGCTTCGAGATCATCTCCTCGTTATTGGACAAGGTCACGAGCACGCGGATGCCGGTCTCCTGCCTGAAGAGCTCGATCACATCGGGCGGTGCATAGTCCGCCCAGGTGAGCAGGCGCAGGGTCGCCTCATCCGATGCGGACCGGCAGCCCAGCAGTGCCGCAAGCAGCAGCGCGCCGATGACGCCGCGGCTCATGCGCGCGAGCACTCAATGCGCATGCGCAAGCGCGCGCTCCTGATTCTCCCGCACCGTGCGCGCACAGGCGAAGTAGTGATAGGCCGACCAGAAACCGGAGGGCGCGAGGCACAAGAGTGCCCAGCGCAATGAGGCCGCACTGACATCTGCGCCGGCAGAGAGCGGCAGCAGAGTGAGCGCGCCGAGGTGCAGATTATGGAATCGGCCGAACAGGTCACTCAAGAAGCCGACGAACTGCGGTGCCACCACGAGGTTGCCGACATTGGCGACGAACAGTGTTACCGCACAGAACTGTGCACGCATGGGCGCGGGCGACAGATTGTTCAGCAGCCCGAAACACGGCCCGAGATAAAAGTAGATGGTGGGAATAAAGATCCACAGCATCACTTTCGCAACCTCAAGCGAATGCGTCCAGAAGATCAGGATCGACGGAATTGTGGCAGCACCGATGATGACGCCCATGAAGAGCACGACGCGCCGCGGGTCGGTCATAAAGGGCCGGCCCATGAGCCAGCCGGTGAACACGGTGGCAGCAATGCCCGCAACGAGATGCATGGGGCCGGTGATGCCGCCCGCCTGCCCGGCGGTGAGATGGTAGGTGCGCATCAGAAACGCCGGCGTCCACCACGTCAGTCCCCAGCCCCACAGCGCCGTCAACGCGCTGCCGGCCATCAGGTGGCAGGCGGCGCGCTGCCGCCAGAGAAACTTGAGGGTCTGCAGGAAAGAGGATTTGCTGCCGCAGCCGGCGGTGTCGAGTTGCCCGCGCTGCGGCTCGCGCACGGTGATGTACACCATGGCGCCGAAGATGATGCCCGGCACGCCGAGCGCCAGGAACACGGCGCGCCAGCCGAACACATCGGCGATGTGCCCGGCAAGACTCGCGCCGACAAACGCGCCGATCGGCGCGCCAAGCGCGAACACCGTCAGCGCCATCGGCCGGCGGTCACAGGGAAAGTAGTCGGAAATGATCGAATTGGCGGCCGGGGTGCCGCCTGCCTCGCCGATGCCCACACCGATGCGCGCGAGCAGCAGCTGCCAGTAGTTGGCGGCGAGGCCCGTGAAAGTCGTCATGGCCGACCACGCGATCACCGAGATCGCGATGAGGTTGCGCCGGTTCAAGCGATCGGCGAGCAGTGAGAGCGGGATACCAACGGTGACGTAGAAGATTGCGATGGCGGTGCCGCTCAGAAACGCGATCCCCGAATCGGTGAGATGCAGCTCGAGGCGGATCGGCTCGAGCACGGTCGAGATCACGTAGCGGTCTGCTATGCTCAGTGTGTAAACCATGCACATGGAGAGCAGCACGTACCAGCGCAGCAGCAGTGATGCGCTCGCCTGTGGCGTCGTCGTAAAATCCGCCGCTTTAACTGAAGTGTGCACTCTGACCCCTTCGTGATTTGTCCGGTCGCAGCCAGGCGCGCGCGAGCGCGCGCCGTAATTCCCCGCCGTCCTGACGGATCATGCCATGAGCACCGGGGTTGGCATACGCGATCATCGGCCGGCGCGCCCGGCAGGGCCTTAATGCGGGCGCCGCTCGCGTCTGGGCGCTTGTGGAAAACGTGACCATGCAATATCTCAAGGTCGGGTTCATCGGTCTTGGCAATGTCGGCGCCAAGCTTGCAGGCTCGCTCAGCCGACATCACGTGCCACTTGTGGTGCGCGACCTGAACGCGGAGCTCGAGGCGCCTTTCATCAAGCAGGGCGCGAGCCGCGCCCCATCCCCCCAAGCGATGGCGCAGAGAGTGGACGTCATCATCACGTGCCTGCCCTCGCCCGCCGCCTCGGCGGATGTGATGGAGCGCGCCGACGGCATTCTCGCCGGTCTCACAGCCGGCAAAGTGTGGCTCGAGATGAGCACTACTGACTCAGCCGAAGTGAAGCGACTTGGTGCGCTGGTCGCCGCGCGCGGCGCCACGGCGCTTGACTGTCCGGTGTCGGGTGGTTGTCATCGCGCGGCCACCGGCAACATCTCGATCTTCGCCGGCGGTAGCCGTGCCGCCTTCGAGGCGGTGCTGCCGCTGCTGTCGCTCATGGGGCGGCGCATCCTGCACACCGGGGAGCTTGGCTCGGCCTCCGTGCTCAAGGTCGTGACGAATTATCTGTGCACGGTGCACCTGGCGGCGCTCGCCGAAGCCCTCACGGTCTGCAAAGTCGGCAGGCATGGACATGAATACCGCGTACGAGGCGATACGCATTTCCTCCGGCAACTCCTTCGTTCATGAGACCGAGTCACAAGTTATACTGAACGGCAGCCGCGATATCAGTTTCACCATGGATCTTGTCATCAAGGATGTCGGCCTCTTTGATGCGCTCGCGGCAGAGCTCGGCGTGCCCTTGGAGATCTCACCGCTCGTGCTCAGAATCTTCAAGGAGGGCGCCGCGCGCTACGGTCCGCGTGAGCTCTCACCCAATATCATCAAGCGCCTGGAGGAGGCGTGCGACGTTCGCGTGCTCGGGGAGGGCTTCCCCGCGCAGATGACGGATGATGAACCTGAAGCGCCCGGCTATGAGGTGCGTGCGCGCGCGCGGGTGCAATGAGCGCCATATAAATTACTTTCGTTAATGATCCTAACGATAGGATTTACTTACACATAAATGTCAAACAACGGGTGAATTGCAATGTGCTCATCCCCTTCTCACCACCCTGGCGCCGCGCGCGCCGCGCGCGCCGCGCGCACAGTCGCGCTTGCGCTCCTTCTGTGCTGTGCGCTGCCCGCCTGGGCCGAGGCGCCCTTCAACTTCGCGAGCACCCCGGGGCAGCTGCCGAAGAATGTCGTGCCGAGCGCATACCGCATCGAACTGGTCCCGGATCTTGAGCATCTCGCCTTCACCGGTTCCGAAGAGATCGATGTGGAGGTTGCGCAAGCAAGCGCCACGGTCACGCTGAATGCCGCGAAACTTACGATCACGCATGCGATCGTTGCCGGCGCGGGCGGCGCCGGCGCAGATGTGACGTTCGATGAGAAGAAAGAGACCGCGACGCTGCATTTTGCTAAAGCTCTCAGCGCCGGGCACCACACGCTCTCGCTCAGCTTCTCCGGACACATTCCCGAAACGCCCGCGGGCATCTACTACAACGACTACGCCACGAGCGCCGGCAAGCGGCGCATGCTCGTCACGCAGTTCGAGGCCATCGACGCGCGGCGCATGTTCCCGTGCTGGGACGAGCCGGTTTTCAAGGCGACGTTCCAACTCACCGTCACACTGCCGGCCGATCTTGCGGTGGTCTCGAACACGCCGGCGGCGCACGCCGAGCCGGTGGCCGCGGGCGGCGGGGTGGCGCTGAAGAAGACGAGCTTTGCAAAGACGCCGCGCATGTCGACCTACCTCCTGGTGCTGTGCGCAGGCTTTCTCGAGCGCATCCATGACAGCTCCGCCGGCGCCGACATTGGTGTGTTCGCAGTCGCCGCCAAGGCCGAGCAGGGCCGTTATGCACTCGAGGCGGCGGGCAAGATCCTCGCGTACTACAACCGCTACTTCGGCGTCCCCTACCCGTTGCCGAAGCTCGATCTCATTGCGGTGCCGGGTAATTTCGCGGCCGGCGCCATGGAGAACTGGGGCGGCATTACCTTCATCGACGATGACCTCCTCATGACGCCCGGGTCTTCTTCCGAAGGCACCCGGCAGGACATCTTTTCCGTCGTGGCGCACGAGATGGCGCATCAATGGTCCGGCGACCTTGTGACGATGGCGTGGTGGAACAACACGTGGCTCAACGAGGGCTTCGCCTCCTGGATGGGCACCAAGGTGACGGATGCGCTCAATCCCGACTGGCAGTACTGGCTGCGCGCGCACGCCTCAAAGGAGCGCGCCATGACGCTGGATGCGCGTCCGACGACGCACCCGATCCAGATCAGCATTACGGATGAAAGCCAGATCCTCAGCGCCTTCGATGCGATCAGTTACCAGAAAGGCCAGGCGTTCCTACGCATGCTCGAAACCTACCTCGGCGAGGATGTGTTTCGCGATGGCATGCGCCGCTACATGAAGGCGCATGCGTACTCGAGCACCACCACAGCGGATCTGTGGGCCGCACTGCAGGAGTCATCCGGAAAACCCGTTGCTGCGATCGCGGCGGCCTTCACCGAGCAGCCGGGCATACCGCTCATTCGTGTTGACGTTGCCTGCCGCGGCAAGGAGACCGTCGCGACGCTCGGCCAGCAGCGCTTCACCATCAATGATCCGAAGGCGACGCCGCTCACATGGAGTGTGCCGCTTGAGATCGGCGTCGTCGGCGGCGCAGCCCCGCAGACGCTCCTCGTCAAGGGTGCAGGCACGTTCACTGCGCCTGGCTGTGGCAAGGCCGTCAAGGCGAACTGGGGCGATACGGGCTATTACCGCGTCGAATACGACGCCAAGAATCTGGCGGCGCTGACGGCGGCGTATCCCACCCTCGCCGCTGCCGACCGCGTCAACCTGCTCTCGGATGAGTGGGCGCTCGTTGCCGGCGCGCGCGCCAATCTTAAGTCCTACCTCGACCTGACCAAGCATCTCGGCGCCGAGTCCACCTACGTTGTGTGGTCGGATGTCATCGTACGGCTGCGCGCGCTCGATGACCTCGCGCGGCAGCTGCCGGTACGCGCCGCGTTCCGCCGTTATGCGATCGGGGTGCTGCAGCCGGTTTTTGCGCACATTGGCTGGGATGCCACGAGCACCGAGAGCAATCAGGCGGCGCTGTTGCGCGCGGCGCTCATCAGCGCGCTCGGCACTTTTGGCGATAAGGCGGTGATCGCCGAGTCGCGGCGGCGCTTTGCGGCCTTCGTCAAAGATCCGGCAACGCTGCCTGGGAATCTGCGCACGCCGGTCATCGAAATTGTCGCCCGCTACGCTGACAAGGCGACCTTCGAGCAGCTGCGCACGCTCGGCAGGTCCGCCTCCGGCACCGAGGACAAGCTGCGCTACTACATGGCGCTCGCCGCCGCCCAGAACCCGGACTTCATCAGCGAGGATCTGGCCATCGCCCACACGGATGAGATCTCAAACGGCCGGGTAGCCGGCTTTCTGATGCAGGTGGCGCAAAGCTCGACGACCCCGGATGAGGTGTGGAAAGCGGTGCTGGCCGAGCGCGAGCCGATCATGGCGAAGCTGCCGGAGGAATTCAGGTCTGGGTTCCTGCCCGCGATCGCCTCGCATTCCATGAATAGCGCGGTCGGCCAGGAGCTCCTGGCCATGCCCGAGATGCAGGCCACAGCGGGTGCACGCTACGAGGCGGCACGCGCCGTGTCGCGCATTGAGGAGCAGGCGGAGCTGCGCAAGCGCCTGATGCCGCAGCTTAGCGCCTGGCTCGCTCAGAAATAGCGCTTCAGCTGCCGCAGGCGCGCTGGCAGCTGTCGTATTCGACCTGCAGTGTCGTGTGGCGAATGCCAAAACGACTGCGCAGCTCATCGACGATGGAGTTTCTGAACTGATCGTCGTTGGGGCTGACGTTGGGGGCAACGAGGTGCACGGTGAGGGCCGCCTCGCTGGTACTCATACCCCACACGTGCAGATCGTGTACCTCCGCAACACCGCTGCAGGTTGACAGGTAGGTGTGCACCTCAGCGAGGTCAATGCGCCGCGGCACCGCATCCATCGACAAATGCAGCGCATCGCGCAGCAGGCCCCAGGTCGCTGCGAGAATTACGCTCACCACGATCAGGCTCACGAGCGGATCCACCCAGGTCCAGCCCGTGCGCAGGATGACAAGGCCCGAGAGCACGACGCCGGCGGAGACCACCGCATCGCCCACCATGTGCAAAAAGGCGCTGCGGATGTTGAGGTCATGCGCGTGCCCGGCGGCACCGAGGAGCCAGGCGCTGCCGCCGCTCGCGAGCATGCCGAGCCCCGCCACGATCATGACGATGGCGCCGCCCACCGGCTGCGGCTCAAGCAGCCGCTGCACCGCCTCCCAGGCGATCGCGCCGCTGGTGAAGAGCAGCAGCACCGCATTGCCGAGCGCCGCGAGTACTGAGGCGCGCCGCATACCGTAGGTAAAACGCCCGCGTGCGGGACGTGTGGCGAGCACGATGGCGACCAAGGTCGCCACGAGCCCGAGGACATCGCTCAGGTTATGGCCCGCATCCGCAATCAGCGCGACCGAGTTGGCGATGAATCCGTAGACCACCTCAACGCCGACGAAGATGAGGTTGAGCGCGATCGCAATGGCGAGCCGCGCCTGCATCGGCGGCGCCGATGCGTGTGCGCGCGCATGATGATCATCGTGGCCGTGCCCATGGCCGTGGTGGTCGTGCGCGTGGCGCACCGCGTGCCGCTCGTGTGTCGGGGCGATCTTCAAGGCGCCTGATTATACGGGCGGCGCCACCGCAGCGTCAGCTTGCGACGAACAGCACCGAGTACTGCGTACCCTCGAGGACCGCGGCGGCGACTTCGCCGAACGACAAGGCGGCTCCCGGCCGGCGGCTCACCCCCATCACGATGAGGTTATGTTTGCCGCGCCGCGCCTGCTCGAGAATCACGTGCGCGGGATTTACATGCATTTTGAGCGCCGAGCGCACGCGCACGCCGTTTTGATCGGCGATCCTCAAGATCTCTTTCAGCACCGCTTCCTGCTCGCGCCGCCGCGCCCCCAGCATCTCGAGGGTGCGGCCGCGGGCCGGTTGCGCCGCGACGTGCAGCACGCTCAGGCGGCGCTTCGTGGCGCGCGCCAGCGCCACCGCCACTTCGGCGCCGTGACGCGACACCTCACTGCCGGTGATCGGCACGAGGATGTTCAAGTTTGCGCAGGAGGCATCCGTGGCGTGCACGCCGAGCGCGAGCCCCACTGCCACCGGCCCGACGAATGCCTCCGCGATGCGCGAGATGTCCTCGTCAAACACGCCGGCGCGGCTGCGCACGCAGTCCCTGCCAATCATGAGAAGATCGTAGCCGCGGTGTGCCTCCAGCGCGATGGCCTCCGCGGACAGGGCCCGCTGCGAGCGCGTGGTCACATCCACCGCCGGCGGTCGAGCCTCCTCGGCAGTGGCGCGTGGGCGGCCGGCATCCGCCGCACCTTTCAGCACATTTCCCGCGCGGCGCGTGGGAGTGGGCGCATCCTCCTGCAGCACCGTCACCGGCATGCCGCGGGTGCCGGCGATGAGCCCTGCGAGGCGTGCAACAAAGGTGCCGTTCATGCTCTCATCGACTGCCACCAGCAGCCGCTCCAGTCCCGGGACAAAAGCGCGGCTCTCGGTCGCCTCTTTCTCGAGGCGCGCTTTCTCCTCCCGCGACAGCGGTACGCGATTGAGCGCCCAGCGCAGCGTCGGCGGCATGATCATCGTGGTGATCATCGCCATGGTGACGATCAGCGTGTACAGGTTTTCCGTGAGCACGCCCATCGACAGGCCGATCGAGGCAACAATGACTTCGGTCGAGCCGCGCGCGTTCATGGCGCAGCCGAGCGCCAGCGCCTCGCGCCCGCTCAAGCCGCCGGCGTAAGCACCGGCAAATGCGCCGGAGAACTTGCCCAGGCTCGCGATCAGGATGAGGCCCACGGTCAGGGCTAAGAGCGTCGGGTCGCGCAGAATCGTGAGGTCCGCGGTGAGGCCGGCCAGCCCAAAGAACACGGGCATGAAGAGCGCGCTCGTAAGCCCGCCGAGCTGCACCCCGATCTCGCGGGTCAGAATCGGTGACTCGCCGACCAGTATGCCGGCGACGAACGCCCCCAGGACCGTGTGCACCCCGATGAGCTGGGTGGTGAGAGCAAGTGTTGCCATGATGAGCAGGATCAGCGTCACGACCGCCGCGTCACTGACGAAATGATCATTGGTGAAACGGATCAGCGCGAATACCACGCGCCGGCCGAGCGTGAAGCTCACGACGAGAAAGAGCGCGGTGCCGAGCACGCTCGTGCCGACCGAGTGCAGATCGATCGTGCCGTGGGAGGCAAGACTCAAGGTCACCGCGATGATGATCCAGCCGACCGTGTCATCGATGATGGCCGTGGCGAGAATGATCTGGCCGAGGGTGCGCCGGGCGAAGTTCATCTCGCGCACCACCACCGCGACCACTTTCACCGAGGAGATCGCCAGGGCCGTACCGAGGAAGAGCGCGGTAACGAGCCGCAACTGCGGCTGCGGCAGCAGGCTTGCGGGCAGGGACTCCCCGAGAATAAAACCGCAGGCAAAGGGCAGCGCAATGCCGCTGATCGAGGTGGAGGCTGCCGCGCGGCGGATGCGCTTAATGAGCGCGAAGTCCGTCTCCATGCCGGCGAGCAGCAGCAAGAGCAGAATCCCGATCTGCGCCACCGCGTTGATCATGCTCATCTGGTGCGCATCGCTCGGAAAGAGCGCGTGCTGTGCATGCGGCCAGAAGAAGCCGAAGAAGGACGGCCCGAGGAGCACCCCGCCCAGAAGCTGCCCGATGACGGCGGGCTGGCCCACGCGCTGCATGAGCTCGCCCAAGAGGCGCCCCACGAGAATCAGGGTCGCGATCTGCGCGAGCAGCAGAAACTCGGACGAATCTGAGGTAGTGCCGGCCGCTGCGAGAGCAGCGGCCGGGATTGCAGCGGCGAGGGCCGCCACGCGCCACGCGATCACGCGCACGGCAGGGTGGCGCTGGCCATAGATGCTATGCCTAAGGTTCCGCTAAGACACGCTGTCTCGGCCTTGAACGCTGCAATTTCTGCAAGGACTGTGCAATCTTTGCAATTACGACTTGCGCGCAATCGGTGCGGGTTCCGCTTCGGTCGGCGCCGTCATGGTGCCGTGATGGCTCGCTTGGCCACCCTTGCGACCGGCTTCGGCAGCAAGGCCCGGATTCTGCGAGAAGCTGCGCTTCTCGTCGGGGACGCTCTGGCCACCCTTACGACCCGCCTGCGCCGCGAGCTCGCGATTTTGCGAGAAGCTGCGCTTGGAGCCCGGAACGCTCTGACCGCCCTTGCGGCCAGCCTCGGCAGCGAGCCTGCGATTTTGCGAGAAACTGCGCTTCTCGTCGGGCACCGCGCGACCGCCCATGCTGGCGATCTGCCGTTGCCGTTCCTGCTTCATCGACGCGAATCCACGGTTCGAAGTTCGCCCGTCCTGCGTCCGCTCTTGAGTCATAACTTTCTCCTCAATCATCGACCACACGTTGCGCGTCCCTAAGGCCGCGCGTCAACTAAACCAATTGACAGCTCCCTTACAGCAAGACCTATGCCGCAGTGCAAGGCGAGGAATTAAAGCACGTCGGAGGAGCTCTAGGGGATGAGTCGGTCGATGACAACCTCAACGAGTCCATCTTGTCCTACATGATAGGAGATTTCACCAAACGGATCACCGCTCGCACCGGTCGCCTGTCCGGAGTGCGCAATGCGCGCGATGACCTGCACCGCCTCGCCGGCCCTCACCTGTCGCTCGGGGAGCATCGAGTCCACCGCGCTGAGCGCGACCTGCTGCGGGAAGCGGCTCTCGAGGCGTTTCACCGCCAGGGGCGGCCCGGGTCTCAGCGGATCGCGCACGATGACGAAGAGCGCATCGGAAGCGGCGACTCGCGATGCCAGTGCCGGAGCAAGTTTCACCGTGAGCCGCACGCTCGGCGCCGCGGCCGCTGCCGGCGCGGCGGCCGGTGCGGCGGGGGCCGCGGTGGCGGCGGCGAGTGTTTTGTCGATGGCGTCGATTTCCTGCTGCAGAATCGGGCGCACATTCACCGGCGGATCGAGTGTCAAGAGGTGCGCGAAGCGCGCGCGCGCGAGCGGCAACTCGCCACGACGCAGGGCAGCGGCGGCGCCGTAGAAAAGTGCCTTGCCCGAATCGGGCTGCATCTTGATGGCCTGCTCAATCAGTCGACCTGCGCGCCCGTCGAGTTCCGCGGGATCGCTGAGCGCGAGCGCCCCCGCAAGACCGACCATGGCGTCGACATTCTTGCCGCCCGCGAGCCGATCGGCGCGCTCGTAGGCACGCACGGCGAGCGGCAGCTGCTGCAGCACTTCGTAGGAGTGCCCGAGCATCAACCAGCCTTGCAAATCATCGGGGTTGTGCTCCAGGCGCCGCGCAAGTCGCGCCACCATGTCTTGCGGCTGATTCCCCTCGGCCACATTCCACGTCCAGTTGCTCGAGAGCGCGTAGCAAATGCCGGCACCGATGACGATCACGAGCGCGGCGCTGATGGCGGCCCATGAGGCGGGCGGAGGCTTTTCAACCCCGGGCTTGAGCAGTGGCACGGCGATGAGCAGGACTGCCGCGGTAGTGAGCGCGCCGGCGAGCAGCACGAAGATGATCATCCGCTAAGGCTCGTCGATGTCCGCAAGGTCAGGATCAGCCGCGACCAGCGCGCTGCGCTGGCGCAGCACGCGCACGGCAACGATGGCGCCAAGCGCCAGGAACACCAGCGGCGCGAGCCACAGCCACGCGTTGCGTGCCGAGAAGCGCGGCCGAAACAGGATGAACTCGCCGTAGCGCGACACCATGTAGTTGCGCACTTCCTCGTCGGTCTTGCCGGCGAGCACCATGTCGCGCACCTGGCGCCGCAGGTCCGAGGCAAGTCCGACGGGCGAATCCGCGATCGACTCGTTCTGGCACTGCATGCAACGCAGCTCATGCGTGAGTGCGAGATACCGCGCCTCAAGCTTGGGATCATCGATCCGGGTTGCATCGATGCCGTGGGCTACCTGAACGCCAAGCAGCGCAACGACGATGCACGCCCAGACTTGTCGGCCGCGCCTCATGAGCCCTTGTCCGCCGTGTGCGGCAGCCGCGGCAGAATCTCCTGAGTCCAAGACTCGCGCGTCAGAGGGCCCACGAGCTTGTAGACCACGATGCCCCTGGCGTTTACGAGAAAGCTCTCCGGGGCGCCATACACGCCCCAGTCGATGGCCGCGCGGCCGTCATGGTCCACGGCGATCGCCTGATAAGGATTGCCGAGCTGCGCGAGCCACTCGAGCGCGCGATCGTCCTCATCCTTCCAGTCAAGCCCGATGATGGGAACGACGCCGGCGTGGCCGGCCTCGATGAGCATGGCGTGCTCCTCGCGGCACGCGACACACCAGGTGCCCCACACATTGAGTAGATACCAGCGCCCCTGCAGATCCTTTGAGCTTACGGTGCGCTTGGCGTCGGTGAGACTTGGCAGCGCGAAGTCCGGGGCCGCGCGCCCGATGAGCGGCGAGACAATGACGCCCTGGTTGCGCGCGTGACGGATGCCGACCGCAAGTACCACGACGAGCAGTGCAAAGAGCGCAAGCGGCAACGCAAAGCGATTCAACCCGCGGGCTCCCGCGCCGCTGCGGCGGCGCGGGGAGCGACTTCCCCCGCGCTGCGCAGCGCGAGCCGGTAGCGCCGGTCGCTGCCCGCCACGGCGCCGCCAATCGCCATGATGAGCGCCGCGAGCCATACGAGGCTCATGAGCGGACGCACCTGGATGCGCACGCTCCAGCGGCCGGCGCCCAGATCATCCCCGAGCGCGAGCAGCAGGTTCGTCGCGCGTGTCATGCGGATCGCGGACTCCGTCGTCACGGCTCCCTGCACAAAGTAATGGCGCTTCTCGGGGAAAAACGTGCCGACCGGCAGGCCACGACGAGTCACGACGAGGGTGGCGCGGATGCCGTCGTAATTCGGCCCTTCCAGGGGCTGCACTCCATCGAAGCGGAATTCATAGCCGCTGACGTGCGCGGACTCGCCGCGTGCCAAGGCCACATCATGTTCCTCGGTGAAGGACTGTACGACGCTGATGCCAGTGACAAAGAGGCCAAGCCCGATGTGCGCGACCGTCATGCCGATAATCGAACGCGACAGCGTGAGCCCGCGCCGGTAGCGGTCGATCGGATCCACGAGCGAGGAGAGAATGATCCACGAGCCGAGCGTCAGGCCGAGGAGCGTCAGAACGCCGGCGCCTCCAAATAATCCCAGCGCCACGGCAAGCGCGAGAGCGACTGCAATCGCCAGTGTGGCAAGAATGGCGCGCTCTTTCTCACCGAGGCGGCCGCGCTTCCAGTTGGCATGCAGCCCGATCGGCAGCAGCGCAAGCAGCGGCAGTACCGGCATCAGGAAGGTGGGATTGAAGTACGGCGTTCCCACCGACAACGTGGGCAGACCGAGCGCATCGGCGATGAGCGGCGCCATCGTGCCGCCGAACACAATTGCCGCGGCGATCACCAGCAGGATGTTGTTGAAGAGCAGAAACGATTCGCGCGCGCCGAGCTCGAAGCCAGCCGACGAGCGCAACAATGGCGCACGCCAGGCGTAGAGCGCCAGCGCCCCGCCGATCATCACCACCAGGAACGTGAGGATGAAGATGCCGCGCGTCGGATCCGCTGCGAAGGAATGCACCGACACCAGCACTCCCGAGCGCACGAGAAAGGTGCCAAGCAGGCTCAAGGAGAACGCGAGCAGCGCGAGCAGCAGCGTCCAGCTCTTGAAGAGGCCGCGCTTGTCCGTTACGGCGAGCGAGTGGATGAGCGCCGTGCCTGCAAGCCATGGCATGAACGAGGCGTTCTCAACCGGATCCCAAAACCAGAATCCGCCCCAGCCGAGCTCGTAATACGCCCAGAAACTTCCGAGGGCGATCCCGACCGTGAGGAACGCCCAGGCAAAGGTGGTCCAGGGTCGCGTCCAGCGCGCCCACGCCTGATCGAGCCGGCCCTCGAGCATCGCCGCGCAGGCGAATGCGAACGCCACGGCAAACCCCACGTAGCCCGTGTAGAGAATCGGCGGATGGATGGCGAGCGCCGGGTCCTGCAGGATCGGATTCAAGTCACGCCCGTCGGGGGCTGCCGGTATCAGGCGCAGAAAAGGGTTTGAAGTGGCGAGGGTGAAGAGCAGGAACCCGAAGCTCACGAGTCCGAGCACCCCGAGCACGCGCGCACTGAAGCGCGGCGGCAGGCGCGCGGCGCTGAGCGCGACCGCGAGCGTCCAGCAGGACAGCAGGAAGATCCACAGCAGCAGCGAGCCCTCGTGAGCGCCCCAGAGCGCGCTCACGCGGTAGAAGAGCGGCAGTGCGGAATTGGAGTTCTCGGCGACATAGCGCACGGAGAAATCAAAGTTGACGAATGCTGTCACGAGGCAGGCAATGGCGGTGGCCACCATCACGAATTGGCCGGCAACGGCCGGGGCGACGACCGCGAGCCAGCGCTCGCGCTGCAGATGTGCGCCGGCGATTCCAAAGAAGGCCTGCAACCCCGCGAGCAGCAGCGCCAGAATCAGAGCGAAGTGCCCGAGCTCCGGCACCATCACGAACCGCTCCGTGCCCCGCCAGTCGCTGCGCCCGCCTCTTTTTTCAAGGCGCGCGCCACCTCCGGCGGCATATATTTCTCATCATGCTTGGCCAGCACCTCATCGGCGACGAAGACGCCATTCGCGCCGAGCCGGCCATGCGCGATGACGCCCTGGCCTTCGCGAAACAGGTCCGGCAACACACCGCTGTAGTGCACGGGCAGTTCGTGTTTGAAATCGGTCACCATGAAACTCACCTCGAGGCTTCCGGATGCGCGATGCACACTGCCCTTCTCCACCATGCCGCCCAGGCGAAAGCGCTGGTCGCGCGGCGCCTCGCCCTGTGCCACCTGCGAGGGATCAAAGAAGAACATCACGTTGGCGCGCAGCGCACGCAGCGTGAGCCCACCGGCGATGGCAACGCCGGTGACGATGCCGAGCACCAGGGTGAGGCGACGCTGCCGTGGCGTCACGGCGCGCCTGCCTGCGAGAGCAGACGCCGCCGCGCCTCAGCGCGGGCGCGCGCGAGCGCGCGCCGCGCCCAGATGATATTCAATACGACGATGGCAAGCGTCAGCGCGTACGACGGCCAGACGAAGGCCGCATAGCCGCCCATGTAAAAAAAAGCACTCATGCCGCCAAGGCCTCGCGCACCCAGCTCGCGCTGCGTTCGCGCCGCAACACCTCGGCGCGCAGTCTGACCAACAGCACGGCACCGAAAAAAAACGTGAATCCCGCCAGCATCAGCAACAGCGGCACCAGCATCGCTGCCGGCATCTCCGGTTTTGCCAGCTTCATGACGGTGGGCGCCTGGTGCAGCGAGTTCCACCATACGACTGAATAATGAATGATCGGCACGTTCACGACCCCGACGATCGCCAGCAGCGCGCTCGCCCGATCGGCGCGCTGCAGCTCCTCGATGGCCGAGCGTAACGCCATATAGCCGATGTACAAAAACAGCAGGATGAGTTCGGAGGTGAGCCGCGGATCCCACTCCCAGTACGTGCCCCACATCTTGCGGCCCCAGAGCGAGCCTGTGACAAGCGCGGCGAGTGTGAAGGAGGCGCCAATGGGCGCGCAGCTCGCCGCCACCGCGTGCGCAACCTTCATGCGCCAGATGAGCGCGACGGCCGCGGCGACCGCCATCGTGACGTAGACCATGAGCGACATCCAGGCGCTCGGCGCGTGAACATAAATGATCCGAAAGTCATCGCCCTGCTGGTAGTCGGGCGGGGCGAGCACGAGCCCCCCATAAAGACCGCCCACGATGAGCAGAGTTGCGGGCCATGCGAACCACGGGGTCAAGCGCGCCGCGAGCGCATACACGTGCGGCGGTGAGGCAAGTCGATGAAACCACGTCCAGGCCATTGCTCCTCGCTATTCGAGACTCATGCGCACCGCCGCGGCGGCCGCGAGCGGGGCGAGCGTCACCGCCAAGACCGCCAGCGCGCCCAGAAGATAAAGCGGCGCGGCGAAGCTTGCCCCGCGGATCGCCAAATCTGTGGCCTGCGCACCGAAGATCAGCACCGGCATCGCAAGCGGCAGCGTCAAGAGCGTCAGCAGCACCCCGCCTCTTTTCACGCCGAGCGTGAGGGCCGCGCCAATGGAGCCGATCAGACTTAACACGAGCGTACCGAGCGCGATCGGCGCTATGAGCCAAGGCATTGCTTCATAGCGTACACCGAGGGCTGCGGCGGCGAGCGGCGTCATCAGGGCGAGCGGCACACCGGTCAGGCTCCAGTGCGCTGCGGTCTTGGCAAACACGAGCCAGGTGAGTGATTGCCCGGAGAGCGCGTACTGCTCGAGCGTGCCGTCCTGGGCATCATCGCGAAACAGGAATTCGAGCGCGAGCAGCGCCGCCAGCAATGCGGCGACCCACAGCACGCCGGAGGCGATCTCCCGCAAGCGTGCGAGTTCCGGGGATATTGCCAGCGGAAAGAGCGTCGTCACGATTGCGAAGAAGGCAAGTGGCTGTACGCACTGGCCGGGCTTGCGCAGTGCGAGTCGCAGATCGCGCGCGAGCACGAGCCACGCCGCCTGCAGTGCCGATGTGTTCATGCGCAGGAGAGCTCGAGCCGCCGGGTGGCCGCACGACTCACCGGCAGATCCTGATGGGCCGCGGCGATGATGATTCCGCCCGCCATCACGTGCTCGTCGATGAGGGCGCCGAGGAGGCGCTGACCATCGCGGTCGAGATTGCTCGTCGGCTCATCCAGGAGCCACAAAGCGGCGGCAAAGAGACTGACACCGGCGAGCGCGACACGGCGCTTTTGCCCCGCGGACAGCGTGCGCAGCGGCCGCTCGCTGAAGCCTCCTGCCCCCACACGCTCAAGCGCCGCGTTAATTTCTTCCCGCGTTATGCGGCGGCGCATGCCCACCCAGAACTTCAGGTTCTCGCGCGCGCTGAGGTCGTCCTTCAAAGGCGGCGCATGGCCGAGGTACGCAAGCTGTGCGTGATAGGCGGGCAGATCCTCACGCACGTTGCGTCCCTGCCAGAGCACGCGGCCCGCCTCGAGGTGCATCAGTGCGCAAAGCGTGCGCAGCAGCGTGGTCTTGCCACTGCCATTGGGACCACTCACGAGCAGCAACTCGCCGGAGCTTGCGGTGAGATCCAGTGCAGCGAGCACGTGGTGCTCGCCGCGCCACAGCTCCAAGCCTTCGGCACGGAGGCTATGAGTCGTGCGTTCCGAAGTGGTATTCACAAATGTGATTCTTTCAAATTCATGCAGTTAGCGCCATTGGTTCAAGTGTCTTCAACCTGCGTCATGCGCCCCATCTTCTGTAGAATCGCCAGCGTGCCTGCCCTGCCCGGGTGGCGAAACTGGTAGACGCAAGGGACTTAAGTCATTTTGAGCATTCAGGTGGAAACGCCTGCGGTGAATGGGGTCAAAGTCGGTGAACCAGTCCACGTGCAAGGGTGACTGCAACCCCGAGCTAAGCCAAGCTGCTTGCGCGGCGCGGAAAGTGTAGAGACTTGACGGCCCCTGCCTAAATCGCACCTCGCGACAGGGCAAAGGTAAAGTCCAGACTCCAAATGCATGGCACCTGCATGCAGCAGCGAAAGCTGTAGCGAGTAAGAAAATCCCTTGGGGGACACCCCATGCCGGTTCGACTCCGGCCCCGGGCACCATTTAAGCAGTAAATCGTTGTAGTAGTGCGAGGGCGTTGGTTACCTTCATCGCGTCATGTGATGCGCTGCAACCGAGGATCCGTAATGAGACCTGTCGTGACCCCCTCTCGTCGCCTATTCACCTTGGGCGCAATCCTTGGCTTGGGCGCACTGCTGTTCGGCCTCAGCGCTTGCAGCGGCGGCGCACCGAATCCACCAGGCTACACGCTGGCGGCGCCATTGTTGAAGCCTAGTTACGTTACTTCAGGCAAAACGTCGACTTCTGTCATCGGCGTGACCTCGATAAATGGCTATGCGGGTAGCGTTACTCTATCGTGCCGGGTCACAAACGCTGGCACGACGGCTGTCAACTGCTCCTTCAGCATGCCGACAGTGACGATCAGTAGTGGCCACCCGGCCACCTCGTTACTGACGGTATCCACCTCAACCCATGCACCCGGGGGCGACTACACGGTCTCCGTTACGGCAATTGCCGCCGGCAATTTGGCTCCCAGCAACGGTCCCCAAGCGCTCACTCTCGCAACGGCGGGCGTGATCGAACACGTCGTGATTATCTTTCAGGAGAACCGTACCCCGGATAACCTCTTCCACGATCCCGTTCTGATCTCCCGGGGCGCCGATATAGCCAGCAGCGGCAAGAATTCTCTGGGCGAAACTATTGCGCTCACCCCCATCGACCTGGGCTTCAAAGGTTCCAACCCGCAAAATTACGATAATACCCACTCGCATGCCGATTTCGTCGCGATGTATGACGGCGGCAAAATGGACGGCGCGGACTTGATCGGCTGCAGTATTGGCTTCCAAGAACCCTGCCCTCCCAATTCGCATCCCAACGCGCCCTTCAGATACGTGGATCCCGCCGACGTGCAGCCTTATTTTGCTCTGGCGGAGCAATACACATTCGGCGATCGCATGTTTCAGACCAATGAAGGTCCGAGCTTCCCCGCGCACCAGTTCATCATCTCGGGCACCTCGGCCCCCACTGCAACGAGCTCCCTGTTCGCCTCCGAGAATCTGCCGATCCCCTTTACCGGGATCGTCGGGTGCATCGCGCCACTCACGGAGCGAGTCACCATGATTGATGCCGCCGGGAGCGAAACGAGCGCCCCGCCCGAGTACCCGTGCTTCGAGCATCCGACGCTTACCGACCTCCTGCAGACCAACGGGGTAACGTGGCGCTACTACACCCCCACTGCCGGTTCCATCTGGACTGGCCCCGACGCCATCGAGCACATCTGCCAACAGAAGAGCATCAACGGCGTACTCACCTGCACCGGCCCCGACTGGACCCAAAGTGTCGTCATCCCGCAGACGAAAGTGCTGACGGATATCGCCAACGAGGATCTCGCGCAAGTGACCTGGATTATTCCCGATGCCCACGCCTCCGACCATGCCTTAGGCGATGATGGCAGCGGGCCCTCTTGGGTGGCCTCGATTGTCAACGCGATCGGCAATAGCCCGTATTGGGCGAATACCGCCATCATAATCACCTGGGATGATTGGGGCGGTTGGTACGACCACGTCGCTCCGTTTAAGGTCATCAACGACGGCGTCAGCTGGGGATCAGGCTACGTCTACGGCTTCCGGGTTCCCCTGATCGTCGTTTCACCCTACGCCAAGCCCGCTTACATTTCCCACGTCACCCACGACTTCGGCAGCATCCTGAAATTCATCGAAAAGATATTCAACCTGCCCTCGCTCGGCTACGCCGACACTCCTGCCGACGACCTTTCGGATTGCTTCAACCTTGCCCAGACGCCACTCATCTTTCACCCAATCGCGGCGCCGCTTGATGCCGCGCATTTCATCAACGATCAGCGCACACCCACCGGCCCCGATGATGATTAGCCGGCGCAACGCCTGGCGGCAGACTGTTGCCGAGTGCGAGGCGGGCCGATGGATGATCGAAGATGATGGCGCGTAGGGGTTGGTCTTTTGTGGCCGCGGCCGCGAGTGCGTAGAGAGTTACCTATCCGCGCGCTGGATGCGGCCGATCACGTGCCTCTCAAATAATACGCCTCGCCCTAAGTGCGCGACTCATTTTGAGCAAGCCCGCTCACATGCCGCCATGACGACGCGCCGCACCCGCTTCGTCCACGGCAGATAGGGCTAACTCGCCATTCCTTCTGGGCACTGGGGCACGAGCGCACCTTTGCGCCCAATCTAACAAGAAGATTTATTTATTCTTTCTCTGGCATTTCTCATGCAACCTTGAATCGTGGTTGGCCGGGGAGGATTGATGCGCCTCTCCATCGACTGTGTCTCAACACGTGTGCGGCAAAAAGTTAAATTTTTGCGCTGCGGTACACTAGTTAGTTAATTCGCGCGTTAGGTGAGCGGGCGGCCTCTGGCCGACCTTGGGCTCAATCGAAGCGATCCAAGGAAGCATGGCATGATTTTTTTTCGTGTATGGACTGCACGTCTCGGCGCGGGTGCGCTGCTCCTGGCGCTCATCAGTTGCGGCGGGGGTGGCGGTGCCGGCGGTAGCTCAACGAACGGCACACCCGGCTATACGCTCTTTGCCGAAGCACTCACACCTGCTTCGGTTACGGCCGGAGGGGAGTCCAAGGCAACCGTCACGGCTTCGGCGGTGAATGGCTATGCGGGCAGCATTAGCCTCTCGTGCAGCGTGAAGAACGCAACTGCTTCGACCCCAGGCCCCAGTTGCTCCTTCAACTCAAACACCGTGACATTGAATGGCACAGGCTCTGCCACGGCGCTCCTCACCCTCTCGACTTCGAACAGCACACCCGGCGGCACTTACACGGTCTCGGTCACGGGTAGCGGCGCCGACAGCCTGCCGCCCAATAACGGCGTGCAGGTCCTGACGCTGACCACGGCCGCGGCGATCCAACACGTCGTCGTGATTTTCCAAGAGAATCGCACGCCCGATAACCTCTTTCATGACAGCGTACTCATGGCTCGCGGCGCCGACATCGCGAGCAGCGGCGTCAACTCATTGGGTCAGACGATTCCACTCACCCCCATGGATCTTGGTACCAACGGCGCAAATCCTGATACCTACGATCTCGCCCATTCCCACCACGCCTTCGTTTCCATGTACGACGGGGGCAAGATGGATGGCGCAGACCTAATACTCTGCAATCCGGCCGCGCAATGCCCTCCCAATGCTCATCCGAACCCGCAATTTCATTATGTCGACCCGGCGGACGTTCAGCCCTATTTTGCACTCGCCGAGCAGTACACATTCGGTGATCGCATGTTTCAAACCAATGAGGGCCCGAGTTTTCCCGCTCATCAGTTCATTATTTCGGGAACCTCAGCGCCTACGGCGACGAGCACTCTTTTCGAAGCTGAGAATCAGCAGCATGATCTACCTATTTACGGATGCATCGCTCCTTTAACGGCAACCGTAGTGATGATCGATGCCGAGGGCAGCGAGACCAGTCAGCCCCCCGAATATCCGTGCTTTGACCATCCGACGTTGACCGACATTCTCCAGACCAACGGCATCACGTGGCGTTATTACACGCCGAGTGCCGGATCGCTCTTCACGAGTCCGACCGCGATTGCGCACATTTGCCAGGAACAAACGATCAACGGCACGCGCACGTGCACGGGTCCCGAATGGACGAGCTTCGTAAGCATCCCACAGACCAATTTTCTAACTGACATCGCCAACGGGCAGCTTGCGCAGGTCACCTGGGTCATTCCGGACGGGGCTGATTCGGATCATGCGCTATCGAATGACGGCACCGGACCCGCCTGGGTCGCCTCAGTCGTCAATGCGATCGGCAATAGTGCCTTTTGGGCGAATACGGCCATCATCATCACTTGGGACGACTGGGGAGGTTGGTACGACCATGTACCGCCGAAGGTCATCAACGATGGGGTCAGCTGGGGCTCGGGCTATGTCTATGGCTTCCGGGTTCCACTCATTGTCGTCTCGCCGTATGCCAAAGCGGCGTACATCTCACATGCCACACACGATTTCGGCAGTATCCTGAAATTCGTCGAGACGACCTTCAAGCTGCCATCGCTCGGGTACGCCGATACCCCGGCCGATGACCTCTCCGACTGTTTCGATCTCACGCAGTCGCCGATCAGCTTCAAGCTTATCCCGGCCGCGCTGAACGACGCCTATTTCATGAGAGATGTGCGTGTAACCTCGGACCCGGACGACGACTGACGCTCGGCGCTACATGCTCTCGAAGAACGATGGGATTGCGGCAGCTTGGCGGCTCGGCTTGAAGTAGCCCAGTACCTTCAGATTGTCTCTTCAGTGCTCCAGCGCACCGACAGCGCCTATCGGCGCGTGGCATATGGTCACTCTAGACAATCGCGCCTCCACTTGAACTTATCTATCAAAAATGGCGAGCGCATGTCCCTGCGGGGTGCCTTTGGGGCACCCCGCATCTCTCGGCGCGCCGGCCTGCGTGAGACTCGGGCTAACTGCCTATGGCACTGCGATAACGGTGGACATTGCGTAGCAGTTAGCCTACGGTGACTGCTGGCTCGTGACTCTTTGCTTTTTGCGAGTATTTATTGGCCCGGCCGCGATTTCGCCGCCACTCCTGCCAGCCCGCAACCCGACCAGTCCTCCGAACTAGACAGGCATACCACGGTATGCGTCGCCTGCGGGTTGACCGTGTGGAGCGCGCACGCGTAAGCGGCGCGTGCAACATCTTCCCTTCATCCCGCTCGTACGGCGTGCGCCCTCTTAGCGATCACTCGAAGGTGAGTAATTGTTAGTCGGATCGAACCATGAACACACTCATTTCCAAGAATCTCACGGCTCTGAGCGTCACTCTGCCAGTAATCGCTGCGCCAGCGCGCGTGGCACGTATTGCCTCGGCGCCGTACCAGCAATGCAACTTGCGCGATGACCTCGCGCAAGGACTCCGCGTTGCGCCTTTCGTCACAGGCGTCACCGATGCGCCGTGCGTCGCGCTCGGCGCTCCGCTGAGCACTGCGGGATCCGCGCGCGACTTGTTGGCTCAAGCCCAGCGCGATTTGCGTGAACCCTTGACGGCATGGCTGCGGCTCAATAGCGATTGGGATTTTCGGCCGACCAACGCGGTGGCCCAAAGAATGATCGAACAGCAACGTCAAACGCTCGACGTGGTGACCGATCTCATTGACGGCTTACTGACGGTCAGCGAATTCGCTACAGCGGATGAACCGACAGTGCTCACGGAGCCTGCGCCGCGAGCTGGCGGCAGAGCGCGTCACCCGAACGCAACCGATGCGTCGCCTGCCGAAACATGGTCAGCCGCATGGTCCATGAATCTCGCCGTGGACCTGCCCGAGTCGCCCGCGATCGACTGGCCGGCGTCCCAAGCGCGCCGCGTTCTCTTAATCGATGAGGACCAAGGGGCGCTGTGCGCAGTACGAATCTATCTGTTATGCGCCGGGTATCGGGTGTTCGCGGCAGCCAGTGTAGAGGAAGCTCTCGATCTGGTCCGTATGGGGCCATCTCTCATTGACATCATCATCGCAGATATCGACCTAACTCGCGGCGGCGACGGCATCGCAGCGATCAACCAAACGCGTCGCTTGGCGGGCTACAATATCCCTGCGGTGTTATTCATGGACCAGGCGTCGATCGAGATCGGTAAGCCTGGGTTAGGCGCCGACGTTGCTGCGCTCAAGAAGCCCGTTGACGTCGAGGAACTCAATGCCCTGATCGGCGCACTGCTCAAACGTCCAAAATTACGCTCCTCGGGCTTAACTGAGAGCCGCCGTGCGGCGATCGGGCTCGCGTAGCGCACATGGAGAAAGGCTTGAAGCTCAATTGCAGGCGGACCACCCCCAGACATTTCAAATGGATGTACGGCGACGCACACCGTCATCTCAACCGAGGGCCATCATGAATTGGAACATCGTCGATGAGAACTGGCAGCAATTTAAGCGCCGATTGAAAGCTCTATGGGGCAAGCTCATCGGCGAGGATCTCAGTCCGGGCACCGCTGTTCGCTAACAATGCTCACTCAACAGGGCGTGCGTATGAGATCGGCGGCAGCTCCGCACGGTTGCGACTGGTGCAATGCGCCTAGTCACGGCACCGGGACGTGTCCCTGGGAGTTGGTTGGGATATCTTGCTCGGTGAGCTCTCGGCACCAAAGTGAAACCAGCGAAGATGAGCATACGAGCGCTATTGGCTGCACGTTATGCGGCGCGAGTGCCATTGTCAGGCGGTGAGCGATGTTTGCATCGCATTGATACCGCATCGCTGGAGCAGCGCACACGCTTCGCATAGGGACGCCCTGATTAAGCGTTGCTGAACTGCGCAGCGGCGGCTGCCCCTAGCTCGCGGCCGCCTGCGCGTTGGCGAGCTTGGCCGCGCTGCGAAGATCGAGGGCTTCGTGGACCCGCTCGAGGGCGTGTTGATGCGTCTGCAGGTACGTTTGGAAATCTGTGCGTTGCAGTTTCAGAAGGGCACGCCGCGGTTGCTGTTCATGTTCGCTGCGGTGCGCCGCGCTCCGCAAGGATCGCAACAACACCGATGCGAGGCGCATGTGCGATGACGCGCGCTTCCTTCAACGGTCGTACGCGCGCTCTTGATGGCATCAGGGTTCTTGGTGGTGCCGACTTCGAGGCAAATACACGGCGAATGTGGTGCCTATCGCTTTTGACGAATCGAGCTTGATTGTTCCGCCATGCGCTTTAGCGATCTCGCACGCGATGTACAGGCCGAGACCCAGATGGCGTCCGCCGCGGTCGAACGACCCTCCCGTCACGTTGGATCCACGAGCGAGCGGCTCAAAAATGCGATGTCGCTGACTTTCTGGAATCGGCGGTCCCTGGTTCTGCACCTCAACAAGCACCTGCCCGTCCGTTTCACGGCAGCTGACTCGAATTGGCGTAGCGGGGAAGCTGTGTTCCGCGGCGTTACCGATCAAGTTCGAAAGCATTTGGCCAATGCGGGCACCGTCCCAGTTGCCAAGCAATACACCTTGCGCATCCAGGTTGAACGTGCAGCGCGGGTGAACGACGGCAATCTCGTCAATTGCCAACTGGCAGGCATCGCGCATGCTCATCGGCGCACAAGAAACGGGCAAGCGCTCACCGAGCTGCGTACTAGCAAACTCGAGCAGGTCGGAAATCATTTCCGCCATGCGCTTGTTGCTTGACAGGATTCTCGTAACGGCGCGTGCTCGCGTGCTTTCTGGGACATTCTCTACCGTGAGAATTTGCGCCGATTGCATCGCAGCCCCGAGCGGATTTCGCAAGTCGTGGCCGAGCGCGCCAATGAGGAGAGTGCGCTCGCGCTCGATGCGGGACGTGTAGCGCGCCACGGCTTCGGTCATCGCCTCGTCGACCGCCTCGTTGAAGCGAATGAGCTCGATGAGACTTGATCCATTACCGGTCCCCACTTTCAGCGTCCATAGTCGCACCACGCTGGCACGAATCGCACGGTATTCGGATACGATCTCGTTGATGGTGAATCCCTGTTCGAGTCGGTCACCACCGTGCGATTGGGCAGGCGAATCCTGCGATAGCGGCGCATCTGCCCGGCGGCCACGGGATTTTTCGTGCTGTTCCGCGGGGGATTGCTCTGTCTCCATGTCGTGCGCTATCGCGACGAGCATCTCCTTTGCATGGTCAAGCAGCTGGACCCTGGTCCTCTCGGGTTTATCTGACTGCAACGTCCGCGCGAACTCTTCCCACTCCGCCAGGATAGGCTCGATATTCTCACGCAGGAACTCCGACATACGCACGTATTGCCTCGCAGCAAGGTGGATGCCCAAAGCCCGGACGCGTCGGTGGCGCGGCCGCCTGAGCCGCCGTTATACGGTTTTTGGGGCACCGCACAAAACACTCGTCCTTCGCCGGTCATTGGGCGGGAGGCTCGCTGCTGGGTCATCGGAAAGTTCGGGAGGTCTGTGTGCCATGCAGCGACCTTCTAAAGCTGCCCCCGAGGTCAAATCTCATGAAGGTGCTGCAGATGGCGATTGCCCAAGACTCCGGATGTGACTGCAGCGCCTCATGGCTTTGTGGCGCGGCACTTTCGGATCCAAAGTCGCGCGGCTCTGCGATCAGTTGACGACCCAGAGCCGCCGTGCGGCCGGCCCCAAGTATGTGGAACACCTCCTCATGGGTGAGGAGGAGCTAGTCGGCGAGGATGCGCGGATGGCGGCGACACCAGAGCGCCTCAGCGCGGGTCGCAACGCAGCGCCCTTGCCTTCCCAAGGGTCGCAGGCTTTTCTGTCCAGAGCGCTTTGAGAGTCTGCGTCTGAAGGGGTGTCCCGAGATGGGTGTTGCTTGACAGTTCGATGATACTCGTACTATCGTACTCTGCAATGAAAACCCACCAGGTAATCGATGCTCTGGGTGCCCTCGCGCACGCACATCGGCTCTCCATCTTTCGACTCCTGATAGAGCGCGGACCCGAAGGGCTACCTGCTGGGCAGATCGCGGAACGCGTGGGACTGGTACCCTCCTCGCTCACGTTCCATCTGCAGACTCTGCAGCGTGCCGGGCTGATCACGCAACGCCGCGAAAGCCGTCAACTCTTCTACTCGGCCGATTTCAGCGCGATGGATGCGCTGCTCGGCTATTTGACCGCAAATTGTTGTGCGGAAAGCGGCGCGGAGTGCGCGATGCGATGCGCCCCGGCGCCGCCGGTGAAATCAGCTAAGCGCGCGAGCAAGGTCGCTTAAATTCGTGTGTCAGCAAACCTCGCATGTGAGCGACCGCCGCGAGCTGCTGCGCTGGCGTTGCTTTGACCAGATGCGAGCGAGCGCAGCGCCGACCGCATTGCAATCGACTCGTGAGTTCGTGCGCCCTTGTGCCGCGAGCTTCAGCGTTCAGGCTCAAGCGACCTAACTGGGCAGGTGAAAGATGAAACGACTGCACGTCCATATCAGCGTAAAAGACCTGGCGGCCTCAATCCGCTTTTACCGGGAGCTCTTCAACGCCGAGCCCGTCGTCATGAAAGACGACTATGCCAAATGGATGCTCGAGGATCCGCGCGTGAATTTTGCGATCAGCCAGCGCAATCAGACAACCGGCGTCAGTCATTTAGGCATCCAGGTCGAGGATCGCGCCGAGCTCACAGAAGTCTACGCGCGCCTGAAGCGCGCCGGTGGGCCAATGATCGAAGAAGGCGCGACGACCTGCTGCTATGCCCAGAGCGAGAAAAGCTGGATCGAGGACCCGCAGGGCGTGGAATGGGAAACCTTCCTGACGACCGGCGAGAGCACCGTCTACGGCACCGATGCGATCTCGCCGCGCGCGGTCAAGCCCTGCTGCACACCACAGCGCACGGCGTGAGATGCCGTGAGCGACCGACGCTACAACGTTTTGTTTTTGTGCACGGGAAACTCAGCGCGGAGCATTCTCGCCGAAGCTATCCTCAACTTCCGCGCTGGCGAGCGGTTCAGGGGCTTCAGCGCGGGTAGCCACCCGAAGGGGGCGGTACATCCTCTGGCGTTGGCGCTGCTTGAGCGCATGGGCATGCCGACCGCGGGGCTGCGCAGCAAGACCTGGGATGAGTTCGCTCGGCCCGATGCGCCGCCGCTCGACTTCATCTTCACCGTCTGCGACAACGCTGCCGGCGAGGTGTGCCCGGTGTGGCCGGGGCAACCGACGAGCGCACATTGGGGCCAGCCGGATCCAGCCGCCGTTGAGGGGACGGATCTTCAGAAGGTGAGCGCGTTTCGCGAGGCCTTGCGCGTGCTCGAGCGGCGCATAGAGCTGTTCACGGCCCTCCCGATCGCAAGTCTTGATGCGCTCGCGCTTGGTAGCAAAGTCCGTGCAATCGGAAATACGTGAAATGACTGTGCATGCAGAACCTCGGGGACGCCGATTCGCCGCAGAGGGCCTCGGGTCGCTACTGCTGGCCGCAACGGTAGTCGGCTCCGGCATCATGGCCGAGCGCCTCAGCGGCGGCAATATGGCGGTGGCGCTGCTGGCGAACACGGCGGCGACCGTGGCGGTACTCGCCACGCTGATCGCGCTTCTCGGCCCGCTGAGCGGCGCCCACTTCAACCCCGCCGTGTCACTCATCGAAGCCCTGCGCGGCCGCATGCTGTGGGGGGACGCCGCGGCATACATGGCTCTCCAAGTATTGGGCTGCTGTGCAGGGGCCCTACTCGCGCATTTCATGTTCGAGCTGCCGCTCTGGCAGGCCTCGGCGCACGTGCGCACCGGGCCTGCGCAGTGGCTCGCCGAAGGCGTCGCGACGTTCGGCCTGCTGCTCGTCGTGCTCGGGCACCGTCGCTCCGAGGACGCTCCGTGGATGGTGGCTGCGTGGATCGGAGCGGCGTACTGGTTTACGGCCTCAACCTCCTTCGCGAACCCGGCGATCACGGTGGCGCGCTCCCTCACCAGTACCTTTTCGGGGATTCGCCCGAGCGACATGCCCGCCTTTATTTTGGCGCAGTTCATCGGCGCGCTGGCAGCGCTCGCCTGCGCACGGTTGCTTTTTCAGCCCACCGCCACCACGCAACCCGAAACCCTGAATGTCTGACCCTGCCGTCCCCGTCACGATCTATCACAACCCCTCCTGTGGAACGTCGCGCAACGTGCTCGCGCTCATCCGCAATGCGGGCGTTGAGCCGACGATCATCGAATATCTGACGAATCCGCCCGATCGGGCGACACTCGAGACGCTGATACAGCGGATGGGGATTGGGCCGCGCGAGTTGCTGCGCGAAAAGGGCACGCCCTATGCAGCGCTTGGCCTTGCGGCCCAGCACTTTACCGATGCGCAATTGATCGAGCAGATGCTCGCCCACCCGATTCTGATCAATCGGCCCATCGTTGTGACGCCGTGGGGTGTCAAGCTCTGCCGACCCTCCGAGATGCTGCTAGATATCTTGCCGCTGCCGCAGAAAGGACCGTTCGCTAAGGAAGACGGGGAACTCCTCATCGACGCGCGTGGAGAGCGGGTGCGCACTGAACGCTAGCCTGAGCGGCGATCGCGATGCGCGCACTGTTCACGATTTGTCGCGCAGCGCGGCCGTCTTTAATGTGCGGCCAATGCGCTGAGCGCAACGTAGCCGGTCCACATGATTTCGATACCAATGCACATGAGGATGAAAGATGACAGGCGCACCATCACGTCGAGGCCCGTAGTACCGAGCATGCGCGCAAACCGGTCCGCGAACCGATACGCGATGTAAATGCAAGCCGCAATCGCGACCAGTCCCGCCACAGCTCCCATCGCATTCAGCGCCAGTTCCGGCAGGTGATAGCCGTTGGCGGGCTTGTGGCTACCGATCGTTATTGCCACGGACATCGAACCGGGACCCACCGTCAAGGGCATCGTCAACGGATAGAAGCTGCCGGTAGCTCCCGTGCTGCCGGCGGGCAAGTCAGCCGCCGTGTGGTCAGACCATTGTTCCTGTGTCAGCAGCTTCCAACCGAGCGCCGTGACGACGAAGCCGCCCGCAATGCGCACCACCGGCAGCTGGATGCCGAAGAACTCAAGCAGCCAGGGCCCGAGCACCATGGACCCGAGCAGCAGCGCGAAGCTATTGATCGCGATATTGCGCGCAAGGGTAGAACGGACCTCAGTGGATATGCCCTTGGTCATCGCCAAGAAGAACGGCGCGGACTCGGGAGGATTGACGATTGGGAAAAGCCCCGCAAAGGTGAGGAGAAACGCGCTCACCACACTGTTGACACTTGCTCCCATACCCAATTTTCCAGCTCTGGTTCTGCGACCTAGCGGCCTGCGCCTAGTTGAACGTCGCTGCCCGTTGCGGCGCCTCGCCCAGGCTGAGAAGCTCACGCGCAAGCGTTGCCCCCTCCTCGTCGGCGAGCGCCGCATCTTGCAAACGCAAGAGCAGCGCCGCCCCGTCGGCGCGGCTCTGCAGGCGCGTCAGCTGACTCATCACACTGCAGAAGCTGCGCCAGCCGCGCTCGTGGGTATCACCGTAACCCTTGATGAGCCGCTGGGCGCGCGCGACCTCTATGGCGAGCTCGACATTGCCGGGCGCCAGCAGCTCGATGTCGGCAAGCCACTTCTCGATGCGCGCATTCTCGACCCTGTAACGCAGCGTGCCGCGCCGCCAGCCTTTGAGCCGCGCCAACATTCGCAGCGTGAGAAAGCCCGTGATTGTGGTGCTGCGCACGCACTTGCCGCCGGTGAAGCGCTGCAGCCAACGGGTTGCACGCGCGCTGCCTTGCAAGCGCGCGCCCAGCGCCGCGGGCAGCGTGCCGGTGATCTCCGCCACGCGGGGGCTGAGGTACTCGGTAACACTGACGATCTGATTCGGTAGCGCCCGCACCTCGCTGCGCACCTCGCCGAGCCGCGATTCGCGCGTCTTAAGATCAGCGACGCGGATGGTGTCCTCAAAGCTCATCCACAATGCAAGGGCTCGCGCCGTCGCTGTACTCAAGGGCCAGCCGTCGTTGCCTCGGGCGCGCACGGCCTCCAGTTGCACGATGCGCCCGAGCCTATCCAGATACAAAGCCGCATACGCCGGATCCTGGTAGTCAAGCAGGCGCCGTACGCCCGCAAGCGCTAAAGGCTGCACCGCGCGGGGCAGCTCATGCAGGCATTGCAGTAGCCGCTGCAGATGGGGATTACCCGATGCTGTCGGCAATTCCTGCTGAGCGACCGGTGAAACCGGCGGCGGCATCGCCGCCTCACCCATCGCCGCCGCAGCGAATGCCTCCGCGAACGCGGCGAGATTGGTTTCGACTGCAATCCGGCTGCGTCGAATCGCCTCTTCAAATGCCTGCTTGGCGAAGGGCAGCACTGCACTTCCCGCTATGGCACCCAGAAGCACCGCACTGATTACGCTTTCGTGCTTGGCGGCCATGCCCGCCATATCGAAGAGAATGAGCTTCCTTGCCTGCGTGCGCGCGAGCTCGGCAAGCTCGGCGGCGGTTGCCGGGATGCTTCCCATGGCGCTGCGCTCACTGATCGTGTATTCGCGGTGCGATGAGGCGATGAGTGTGGTGCGCTCCGGCGTTACGAGGCCGCGCGCGATCGAGCGCCCCGCTTCGACAAGTTCCGCCGCGACCACGCAGTCCACATCGCCGGCCACCGGCATGAGTGCCAGCACGGGCTCCTCCACTTCACCTCCTTCGAGGGCTGAACGCGGAAAGAACTCGAGGTAGTAAAGGGTCGCGCCGGTTCGCTGCGCGACGCCCGGAACGGATGTGGACTGCACGAGATAGGCATTGGCCTCGGCAATCCCGATCAGCCAGTCGGTCAGTACCGCGCCGCCCTGGCCGCCGAGCGCCGCGATCGCAAGCTTCAAGGGTTTGCTGCTCATAGCGCGTAGCGTAATCGCGCCCGTTCCGCCCGCCGCTGCAGCGCGCCGATGATGCGCGTGCGCATCGCATTGACCCGGCGGTCCCACCAAGATGGGTTGTAAATGACATCCGCACGGTAGAACGATGGACACAGTACCGCGGCATGTGCCACCTCGCCGCACACCCCGCATCCCACACAGGAGTTATCCACGTAGGCGACGGGGTCGGTGCGCAGCGGGTCGGGATTGTCTCTAATGCTCAACGACGGGCAGCCGGACAGGCGGATACACGAATGATCGCCGGTGCACAGCGCCGCATCGACGCCAAAGCGCTCGCGCACGACGCGCTCGCCGGCGGCCACGGCCTTCTTGAATAGCGGCTTCACACGGCGCTGGCGATTGAGCTGGCATTCGCCTTCGGCGACGATGACCTTGGGCCCGGCGTAGCCCGTGGTAAGGGCTTCGCGCAGCACTGCCAGGGTCTCGCGCATGTTGTAAGTGTGCACGTGCCGCACCCACTGCACGCCTATGCCTTTGACCGCCTCCAGGATCGACTGATTTCCCGAGCGCTGCTTGGGCGCCGCGCGCGAGGAAAGAATGTCCTGGCCGCCGGTGGCGGCAGAGTAACCATTGTCGACGATCACCGTGATGGCGTCGTGGCGATTGAAGACGGCATTGCCGATGCCGCTCGTAAGGCCGTTGTGCCAGAAACCACCATCGCCCATTACGGCGACCGGACGGCGCTGGGTGCTGGCACTGAACGCCGAGGCGCCGGCGGCCCCCAGGCCGTAGCCCATGATGCTGTTACCCATATTAAAAGGTGGCAGCGTCGCAAACGAATGGCAGCCGATGTCGGAGCTGATGTGCAGCGCCCCGAGTTCACGCTGCACGAGCTTGATCGCGGAGAAGAGCGGTCTTTCAGGGCAACCAGTACAGAGTCCTGAGGGCCTTGCCGGAACCAGCGCCGCGAGACGACCCGCAGGCAGCATGGCGGCTTCAGTGCGGCTCGGCGCGACGGCGGCCTCTGCAACGGCGCGCGGCGCCGAGCGCTCGAGGAATTTGGCAATTCCCGCTCGCAAGACATCGCCCGTGTACTCGCCGGCCATCGGCAATATTTCCTTGCCGAGGATGCGCGTTGCGCCGCCATGCTGATGCAATATGCGGCAGATGCCCTGCTCGATGAATTCAGGCTGGCCTTCCTCGATGACGAGCACCGCGCGTTTGCCGGCGCAGAAACCGACGATCTCATCCGGGATCAGCGGGTAGGTCACGTTTAGAACATAGAGCGGTAGTTTGCTGCGCCCGAATGCATCCGCGTGTCCGAGCAGCTCGAGCGAGCGCAGCACGCCGTTGTAGAGGCCGCCCTGCAGGATGATGCCGAGATCCGAATCCGCACCGCGCATCTCGTTGAGGCCGCGCGCGCTTATGAACTGCTGCGCAGCGGGCAGCCGTGTCTCGATCTTTTCCTTCTCCTGCGCAAACGTCGACGGCGGCAGGATGATACGTCCGTAGTCGCGCCTCGGTGCCGCGAGCGCATCGGATGCGGAAAATTGCGGCCGGCGGTTGTTCTTGGCGATGAAGCGCCCATACACATGGCAGGCGCGCACGCGCAGCATCAGCATGACCGGCGTGTGGCTCGCCTCGGAGAGCTCGAAGCCCTCCTCCACCGCGCGCACGATAGCGGGCAGATTGGGCTTGGGATCGAGCAGCCACATCTGCGACTTCATCGCAAAGGCGTGCGTGCGCTCCTGCATGATGCTCGCGCCCTCGCCGTAGTCCTCGCCCAACACAATGAGCGCTCCGCCTTTGACGCCCGCCGAAGCCAGATTTGCCAAGGCGTCCGAGGCGACATTGGTGCCGACGGTGGACTTCCAGGTCACGGCGCCGCGCATCGGGTAGTTGATCGACGCGGCCAGCATCGCCGCTGCCGTCGCCTCGCTGGCGCTTGCTTCGAAGTGCACCCCGAGCTCATTCAGAATCGATTGCGAATCGGCCAGCACATCCATCAAATGCGAGATCGGCGCGCCCTGATAGCCGCCGACGTAGCCAACGCCGGACTGCAGCAGAGCTTTGGTGACGGCAAGAATTCCCTCGCCGCGAAATTCCTCGCCAGCGCCCAGGCGCAGCGATCCAACCTCTCGAGCAAATGAGCGTTCGGCCACGAGGTCCTAGTCCGCGCTTGGCACCAGCGCCAGTACGCGCAACGGACTGCCCGAGCCATTCACGATCTTGAGCGGCGGCGCGATGACAATGGCGCCGGTCGGCGGCAGCTTGTCGAGATTCGTGAGGCTGGCGAGCCCGAAACGGTTCGCGCCGTGCATGATGGTGTGACACGGGAACATCGGCTCAAAGGTGGCCGCCTGTCCGGCATCCGTACCGACCGTTTCGACGCCGACTCCAAGGATGTCGCGCTCCTTGGCAAGAAATGGCACACATTGGGGATGAAAGCCCGGCGTGTGCGGGCCGTCCGCCTTGATGTTCAGAAACTGCTCGGGGTCCTTGCGCTTCGACCAGTCGGTGCGCACCAGCACCCAGGCATGCGGCGGAATGCGGCCATGCCGCGTCTCCCACGCTTGAATGACCGGAATCGTGAGCACGAAGTCCGCGTTCGCGCGCGCCTCGCTCGAGACGTCGATCACGCAGGCCGGGCCGATGAAGCGGTCGACCGGAATGCTGTCGGTCGCGTTATTCGGATAGTCCTTGCCGGTGACCCAGTGCACCGGTGCATCGAAATGCGTGCCCGTATGCTCGCCACACGCAAAGTTGTTCCAGTACCAGGCCGGACCCCTCTCATCGTAGCGGGAGATCTCCGTCATCGAGAACCCGTTCGAGGGGGCGAACTGCGGCGGCAGGCGGATGACCGCGGTTGCAGGCTCAAGCGGTACGGTGAGGTCGATGACGCGAATGCTGCCCGTTACGATTGCGGCGCTTACGCCAGCGAGGATATCGGCTTCTTTGCTCATGGGTGCAACCTGGAACGCGGGTGTGCTAGCGCCTGAATATACGCGCAACGAAACTGCCCATCATGCCTCCCACGGCGGCGCGGTCAGCCGCCGCTTGCCGTCGGTGGAGACCGCAACCCCAGGCTCATCAAGCGCGATCCGATCCCAGCGCGAGCAGGTGACCTGGCGGTGCCGCTGGTCGAGCGCCTCGCAATAGTTGGTATAGGTGCACAGACGCACTTCGTGTCCCCGGCCGAGGCGCACTTTGCGAAACCAGTCGGGATCGGCGAGTGACTGCCTTGCAAAGCCGATGATGTCTGCTTGGCCCGCGGCCAACGCGGCTTCGGCCTGGGCAAAGTTGTGTATGCCGCCGGCGACCACCACGGGCGTATCTAAACCTGCGGCGCGCAAGCGCCGGCGCACCTGCGCCGCAGGAGCGAGGTTACGGCCGAAGGGACCCTGAGCATCCGAATAGTAGGATGGCATGCACTCGTAGCCGCTCTGTCCGGTGTACGGATAAGCGGCTTCGCCGATCTTGGGCTCTCTTGCGTCCTCAAATTTTCCACCGCGCGACAGCGAGACGTAATCGAGCCCGGCCGCAGCAAGCGCGCACGCGAAAAATGCGCTGTCGCTAACGCTGCCGCCCCCAGCTATGCACTCCTCCGTCAGCATGCGGCAACCTACAACGAAATCGGCGCCGACTGCGGCACGCACCCGCCGCGTGACTTCGCGCGGCAAGCGCAATCGACCCTCAAGAGTGGCGCCGTAGCCATCCTGGCGATCGTTCAAGGCCGACAGAAACGATGCCATCGTGTAGGCGTGCGCAAAATGCAGCTCGACGCCATCAAAGCCCGCGCGGCGCGCGCGCTCGGCGGCATCGGCAAACAGCTTGGGAAGCACCTGCGGCAGGTTGCGGATGTGCGGCTCGGCAACATCGGTGACCCGTTCGCGATGGCCAATCTGCAGCGCCTGCAGCTCGCGCTCGCTAAGGACGGCGGCGAGCGCGGCCGCGTCAAGGCCCGCGAGCCACCGCCGTACCTGCGAGTCGGCGGCATCGGCACGGCCAAAGGCCGCGCGGTGCGAGGGCGTGATCGCAAGGTAGCGTTCGAAGAACTTCGCAGGGTCGGGGCGACGCCGGATGGCGAGAAAATCGATGATCTGAATGAAGAGCCGTGTTTGACCTGCGCTTGCCTTGCGCACCACCCGCACGAGCTCGGCGAGGCCGGGTAGGAAGCGCTCGTGGCCGATACGCAGCAGAGGTCCGCTCGGCACATCGCGAATGCCGGTCGCCTCGACCACGAGGGCCGCCGGACGGCCGCGCGCAAAGCGCTCGTACCAGCCGAGCACCTCAGGGGTGACATCGCCACTCTCGGTGGCGCGCCACGGCACCATCGCCGGCACCCAGGTGCGGTGCGGCAGCACGAGGCACCCGACCTTAATCGAGGAGAACAGGCGCGAGCTTGCTGCAACGTGCGCCGAAGGCCATATCCCGGCCGCGGAGTCGTGCCGGATGCGCTGCGCGGGCCGCCACATGGATCGACTCCTAGTCCGAGTCCGGAACGACGGCGGTCGCTTCGATCTCAACCTTCGCTTGCGCTTCCATGAGCGCGACCACCTGCACCACGCTCATGCTCGGGTAATGCTTGCCCATCACCGCCCGATAACTCGTGCCGATCTCAGGGAGGCTCGCGTAGTACTCATCGCGGCTCGTCAGGTACCACACCATGCGCGTGACGTGCTCCGCGCGCGCCCCGCCCGCGGCGAGCACGGCCACCACATTCTCGAGAGCCTGCCTCACCTGCTGCGCCAGGCGCTCGCTCGCAAAACGCCCGGTGCTGTCCCAGCCAACCTGGCCGGCGATGAACAACAGACGCCCGCGAGCTGCGACACCGTGACTGAATCCCTTCGGGCGCGGCCAATGTGCGGGCTGCAAAATCTCAGCAGCGTATTTCACGGCTTGCCCTCACGGCCCTGTAGCAAGGCGCGCGCAATGATGAGCTTTTGCACCTCGGTTGCTCCCTCGTAGATTCTGAGTAGGCGCACGTCGCGATACAGCCGCTCGATCACATGGCCGTGCTCGACGCCGCGGCCGCCAAACATCTGCAGCGCGCGATCGACCACGCGCTGCGCCGCCTCGGTCGCGTCCATCTTGGCCATAGCGGCCTCGAGCGTGACGTTTTGGCCCCGATCGCGCTGCCAGGCGGCGTGGTAAGTCAGAAGAGTGGCTGACTGCAGATCGGTCGCCATGTCGGCGAGCGCTCCTTGCGTGAGCTGCAAGGCACCGAGCGACTGTCCGAAAAGGCGCCGGGCGCGCGCATGCGCGAGCGCCTCATCAAGCGCGCGGCGTGCAAAGCCCAGCGCCGCCCCGGCAACGGAAATCCGGAAAATATCGAGCGCGCGCAGCGCAAGCTTAAACCCCGCGCCTTCATCTCCGAGACGCTGCTCCGCGGGGATGCGGCAGTTTGTGAAGCGCAGCATTGCAAGCGGATGGGGCGCGAGCGCGTCAATGCGCCTTTCCACCTTGAGTCCGGGCGCATCCGCGTTGACGACAAACGCGCTGATGCCCTCGGCACGGGAGGAGCCATCGGCACGCAGGTGCGCCGCGGCGGTGCGCGCGAATACGCAATAGAAGTCGGCGATGCCGCCGTTCGAGATCCAGGTCTTGCAGCCATCGAGTAAGTACTCACCGCCCGCCGCTCTTGCAGAACATTCCATGGCCGCAATGTCCGAACCCGCCTGCGGTTCAGACAGTGCGAACGCGGCTATCAGCGAGCCCGCGGCGACGCCCGGCAGGTAGCGCGCCTTCAGCGCCGGCGAGCCCTCCAGGCAAATAGCTGCGCTGCCAAGACCCTGCATCGCAAATGCAAAATCCGCGAGCGCATCGTGCCAAGCGAGCGTTTCGCGCAGCAGTGCGAGACTGCGCACGTCAAAGTCCCGTGATGCGCCGCCCTCTGCTGCGCGGAGACAATATTGCAGCAAGCCTGAGCGCCCGAGCTGCTGCACGAGCTGTCGAGAGCGGGCGTCGACCGCGGCGCGATCCTCGGCAGGCGCATCCGTGCGGCATAAGTGGGTCTGCGACCAGGCGCGCGCGCGTGCGCCGAGCGCGCGATGCGCGTCATCAAAGAACGGGGTGTCAAGGTGCGTCAGGGGCTGCATGGTCAGTCGCCTTTAAAGGTCGGAGGCTCTTTGGCGACGAAAGCGCGATAGGCGCGCTGGAAGTCCTCGCTGCGCATGCATTCGGCCTGCGCCTGTGCTTCCGCCTCGATGGCGGCGTCAACCCCCAGGTTCCATTCCCGGTGAAGCATCCGCTTGGTCATCGCATGTGCCAGCGTGGGACCGCGGGCAATGTCAGCCGCCAAAGCGAGCGCCTGCGGCAGCAGCTCCGCCGCGGCGACGAGACGATTATAGAACCCCCAGGCCGCCCCCTCCTCGGCCGTCATAACCCGGGCGCTGTACAGCAGCTCCGAGGCGCGCCCTTGACCGATGATGCGCGGCAGGATCAGGCACGCACCCATATCGCAGCCCGCGAGCCCGACGCGTGCGAACAGGAACGCCGTGCGCGCCGCCGGCGTGGCAATGCGCATATCCGCTGCCATTGCAATGCACGCGCCGGCGCCGGCGCACACGCCGTCGACGGCCGCGATAATGGGCTGCGGGCAAAGGCGCATCTGCAGCACGAGATCCCCGGTCATGCGGGTGAACTGCAGCAGCTGCGGCTCGCTCATGCGCGTCAAGGGACCGATGATCTCGTGCACATCGCCGCCGGAGCAGAAGTTGCCGCCGGCGCCAGTGACGACCACGGCCTTCACCTCGCGCGTCGCACGCAGCCCGCGAAACAGATCGCACAGCTCCGCGTAGGACTCAAAAGTCAGCGGATTCTTGCGCTCCGGGCGGTTCAATGTAACGAGCGCGACCTCTTGCTCGAGGTGCCAGAGAAAGTGCCGCGGTTGCAGCTGCGCGTAACTCATGGTCGTGAACCCCCGTCGGCGAGCACGCGCTGCGCAGCGCTGGCTTTGAGGGATCTGAGAAGGTCGGCCAGCAGTGTCTTCTCTTTCGCAGTCAGATCCTCGAAGAGGTCGACCACCCAGCGCTCGTGCTCGAGTGCCATGCGCCGGAACTGCGCTTCGCCCGCTTTCGTGAGCTTCACGCGAAAGGCACGTTGATCGATGGGATCGGTCGCGCGCACTACGAGCCCTTCAGCCTCGAGCGCATCGGTGATGCCGGTGACGTTGCCGCCGGTGACCATGAGGCGCTGCGTGAGCTCGCCCATCTTCAGGCCCTGCGGTGCGCGTTCGAGCTGCGCCATGAGATCAAATCTCGGCAGCGTGATCCCGAATTGCGCCTGCAGTCGCTGGCGCACGTGGTTGCCGATGAGACTCGAGCACGCAAGCAGGCGCAGCCAGACGCGCAAAGACTGGTGATGATCGCTCGTGACGCGCGTCTCAATGTCGAGGACCGCAGGCGTGCGCCGCACGGCAGCCTTGGCCTTCCTCATACCATGACCTCCCCGCCGGCAATGGTGAGGCATTGACCGGTGATGCTGCCGGTGTCCGCCGTGCACAGCCACAGCGCCGCTTGCGCCACCTCTTGGGGTTGAATCAGTCGATGCTGCGGATTGGTGCGCGCCAGCAGCGCGCGCGCCTGTTCGGCCGAGCGTCCGGTTTGATTCACGATGGTCGTGACCGCATCGCGCACGATGTCGGTATCGGTGTAACCCGGACAGATGGCATTCACCGTGATCCCGTTGGCGGCAACCTCGAGCGCGAGCGCCCGCGTCAGACCGACCACGCCGTGCTTTGATGCGGTGTACGCGCTCACATAGGCGTAACCGCGCAATCCGGCGGTGCTCGCGATATTGACGATGCGCCCCGATGCAGCCTGCAGCATGTCCGGCAACACGGCGCGCGTACACAGGTAAGTGCCGGTCAGATTCACCGCCAGCATGCGATTCCACAGCGCCTCATCGGTTTTGATGAACGGTGCGCTACTCGCCTGCCCGGCATTATTAATCAGTATCTGCACGGGTCCGAAGTGCCGGCGCGCCGCATCGATCGCTCCGCGCACGGCGGCGCCATCGGACACGTCCGCCGCAAACGCGCGCACCTCGCAGTGCGACTGCTCCGCCGTCATTGCGGCGGCGGTCGCCTGCAGGCTTGGCTGGTCACGCCCGAGGAGACTGACACGCGCGCCCTCTGCCGCGAGCGCCCGGGCGATGGCCGCACCGATGCCGCGGCCGCCGCCCGTCACGAGCGCATGCCGACCGGTGAGCGCCCCGCCGCTCATACCGGCCCCGCCGGCTGAGTTCTTTGCAGGTTGCGTTCGAGCTGGGTCTTCGCTGCCAGATAGGGCGCCGGCCACCACTGCGCCTCGTAGCCCTGAAATGCCGCAGCCCGCAAAGTCCAGGACGAATCGGCGAGGTGCGGTCTGGCGATGGCGCACAGGTCGGCGCGGCCGGCGGCGATGATCGAATTCACGTGGTCCGGGTCGAAAATATTGCCGACGGCCAGGGTTGCGATGCCGACTTCGTTGCGAATCCGATCCGCGAACGGGGTCTGCCACATCCGCCCATATAGCGGCGCTTGTGAGGCGACGGTCTGTCCGGTCGACACATCGATCATATCAGCGCCGGCATCCTTCATGGCGTTTGCGATCTGCAAGGCGTCTTCGTCGCTCAAACCGCCCGGCGACCAATCAGTCGCCGAAATGCGCACCGACATCGGCTTTGACTGCGGCCATAGCGCGCGCACCGCAGCGAACACTTCGAGCGGGAAGCGCAGGCGGTTTGCAATCGAGCCGCCATACTCGTCAGTGCGCTGATTGGTGAGCGGCGAGAGAAAGCTCGCCAGGAGATAACCATGCGCCATATGCAGCTCGAGCATGTCGAAGCCTGCAGCCGCGCCAAGGTGCGTAGCGCGTATGAAGTCGTCGCGCACCTTGTCCATATCCGCCCGCGTCATCGGCCGTGGTGTCTGGCTGACGCCTGCGAGGTACGGCTGCGCCGACGGCGCCAGAACCTCCCAGTTGCCCTGCGGCAGCGGATGGTCGGGCTCTTGCCAGCCGAGTTGCGTTGAGCCCTTGCGGCCGCTGTGCCCCAGCTGCAGGCAAAATTTCGCGGCGGAATTGCCGTGCACAAACGCCACGATGCGTTGCCACGCTGCGCGCTGCGCATCGTTCCACAAGCCCGTGCAGCCATAGGTGATGCGACCCTCGGCAGACACGCAGGTCATTTCGGTAAACAGCAGCCCAGCGCCCCCGACAGCGCGACTGCCGTAATGCACGAAGTGCCACTCGCCGGGCACGCCATCGGAGGCCATGTACTGCGCCATGGGCGATACCACCACGCGATTTTCAAGCTGCAGCCCGCGCAGTGTGAGCGGCAAGAACATCGGTGGCCGCGCCTCGAGCCCTGCGCCGCAGCGGCGTGCAAGCCAACGCTCGTGCTCATCGACGAAGGCGCGGTCGCGCAGTTTGAGGTTTTCGTGCCCGATGCGCTGACTGCCCGTGAGCAGGCTGTAGGCGAACTGTCGCGGCGGCAGGTGCGTATGCCGCTGCACGTTTTCAAACCACTCCATGCGATTGCGCGCCGCGCTCTGCAGCTTCAGCACCTCGACGCTGCGTTCCTGCTGATACGCTGCGAGTGCGCCGGTGAGGTCGGGCGCGCCGGCCGCATGGCGTGCGAGACTGATGGCATCCTCCATCGCAAGCTTGGTGCCGGAGCCGATCGAGAAATGCGCGGTGTGCGCCGCATCCCCGATGAGCGTGAGATTGCCATGGCTCCAGCGCCTGCATGACACGCGCTGAAAGTTGAGCCAGGGCGTATGTTGCAGATGGGCGGCATTGCTTTGCAGGCGATGCCCGCCCAGGTAGCCGGCAAAGAGACGCTCGCAGAACTCGATCGACTGCTGCGCGCCCAGCCGGTCAAGACCATGCGCCTGCCAGGTCTGCTCGCGGGTTTCGACGATCACCGTCGACATGGCCTCGCTGAACTGGTACGCATGAATCTGGAACCAGCCGTGCTCGGTATGCTCAAAGGCAAACGTAAACGCCGGGAAGGATTGGGTTGTGCCGAGCCACACGAAGCGACATTTGCGCACGTCGACATTGGGCTCAAAGATGTGGGCGTAGCGGTTGCGCGTGGCGCTATTGACGCCGTCCGCCGCCACGATAAGGTCGGCGTCGGCAAACTGCGCAGCGTCGCGTACTTCATGCTGGAAGTGCTGTGCAACGCCCAGTTCCGCAGCGCGCTCCTGCAGCAGGGACAGGAGGTGCACGCGGCCGATGCCACTGAACCCATGCCCGTGGCTGAGGAAGCGCTCACCACGGATGTGGATCGCAATGTCATCCCAATGACGCAGGCCCGCAACGATGGCGGCGTGCGACGGCGCGTCTGCGGCGTTGAAGTTCTCCATGGTCTGGTCGGAGAACACCACCCCCCAGCCAAAGGTGTCCGCGGGGCGATTGCGCTCATGGACCTCGACGTGCGCGCGCGGCAGCGCCTTCTTGAGAAGGATGGCGGCGTAAAGGCCGGCGGGGCCGCCGCCCACGGCAACGATGCGCTTCATAGGTGAGCGTGTGTAGCTGGATTTATTTTAGATGTCAAGTAACTAAGGCGCAGCGAGCGGCCCGGGAGCGCGCCGCGCGCGCGCGCTTAGAAGTCGATCGCCGGATTGTCGCCCGGATAAATCACACCAACGACGTCGAAGCCGTCCGGCGAGGTGCATTGCACTGCATGCAGCTGCTTGCGGGGCAGAAACAGCACATCGCCCGGCCCGACGCTGGCCTTGGTGCGCTCAGTCCACACCACACCGGCGCCAGTGAGGAAAATCAGCGCTTCCTCATACAAGTGGCGGTGCGGCTCGGCCTTGGAGAGCGGGATCGTGCCTATGAACTGCGTCATGACGGCGCAGCCGTGCTCGCGATTTACCAGCAGCTGATAGTGGCGCTGCGCGAGCTTGTGGCGGCGCGCCGGATCGATGCGGGCGCAACGCTGCGGATAGGCGACCTCGAAGTCAGTCGGCATGCGCTCGCGCCAGCTGAGATCTTCGCTGCCGGGCCCATTCGAGATGAAGACTTCCATTGCCGCTTGCGCGTGTATGCGGTAAGCCTCGGTGGGTGTGATGTAAAACCCGGTGCGGGGCAGCACGGCGAACCTACGTCCGCTGATCTCGATGTCACCTGCGCCGCTTGCGATGAAGAGCACGGTATGGCGGCCGTCGGCCGAGAGCACGGTGGATGCGCCCGGCTCAAAGCGCGCGTAGAACTGTGATTGATAGCGCGCGCCCAGGCTCGGGGTGATCACGGGCGTATAAGCGATGCCGGCGCGCATTCGCAGTGGCGCGCGCGCGGTGGAGAAAACATAGCACTCGGCGTCCAAACGCAGCAGCGCCGAGTCACCCGCGCTTACCATTCGCACCCGCTGATTCGCCGCGCTGTGCGGATCATCAAGCCGGTAGCCGCCGGGAAGGTTGCTGTGGGTACCGTCGCAAAATGGCGCGTTGGCGCTGTGCTTGCAGCCGCAGAAGATGACCTCCGCATCCTGGTCGGCGACGAACTCGATTGGCAGAAATTCCGTGCCGACGTGCGAGCCATCGCAGAAGGGCTGCGTCCGGGAGCGCCCGCACCGGCACCACCAGTAGCGTTTGCCGCCCTTGACCTCGTGGTAGAAGCCCTTCCTATGCGCGACTATCGGCTTTGCGTCAGACAAGCAGACCTTCCGTGCTCACAGATGCCAGCCGTACCCGCAGGTGACTCAGAACGGGTCCTCGCCATTGAGAATGGCGCCCAACTTCAGCGAATCGATGTTGCCGCCGGACACGATGCACACGATGTTACCCCCTCCGGCGAGTGAGGCCAGGGCGGCCGCAACTGCGGCCGCGCCAGCCGCCTCCGCAATGACATGGTGGCGCGCGGCGAGTAAGCGGATCGCCTCGGTGATCTGCGCGAATGATGCGCACAGCGCCCGATCGACGGTTTGGCGCACGAGCGGCCACATCTCTTCAAGCACGATGGTGCTGCCCATGCCATCGACGAAGCTCTGGATGTACGCAACCTTGGTGGGGGTGCCTTGCGCAAGTGCGGCCGCCGCCGGTTGCGAGGCTTGCGATTCGGCGGCAATCATGCGCACGGCGGCACGCTCGCGGCGCATCACCGAGCCAATACCGCTGATGAGCCCGCCGCCGCCAAAGGGCACGACCACCGCATCCACCTCGGGCAGGTCTTCAAGAATTTCCGCCCCCACCGTGGCATTGCCGGCCACCACCGCTGACTCTGCCACCGGATGGACGAACACGCCGGGAGCGCCGGGAAAGCTGCGCACCGTCATCGCCTGCCACCACACGTCGAACGGCACACGCACCACACGCGCCCCGAGCGTCGCAAGCGCAGCCGTTTTTACGGCTGCAGCAGCCTCTGGCACGATGACCGTGGCGGGGATGCCGATCTCGCGCGCAGCCAGCGCCAGGCCCTGCCCAAAGTTGCCGGCGCTCGCTGTCAATACGCCTGCGGCGAGCCTCTCGGGACTCATCGTTTTCAACACGTTGATGGCCGGGCGGATCTTGAATGAGCCCAATGGCTGCAGGTTCTCAAGTTTCAGGTAGATGTTCGCGCCCGCGACGTCGCACTCGAGCTTCACCAATGGGGTGCGGATCGCGCGGCCGCGAATGTTGCGCCGTGCGGCGGCTACATCTTCGGCCGTCGGCAGCCGCAGCTCATGCATGCCGGACTCCTTCAGAAGTTGACGCTTTGGCCCATGTTGCGCACGCGTGCCTGCTGCAGCACATAGTGTGCGGCAGCAAGATCCTGCGGCGCGACACCGAGGGACTTGTACAGGGTCACCTCGCTTGGCGCGCGCCTGCCGGGCTTGGAGCCGTTGGCAACCTCGCCGATTTCGGCAACGATGTGGTCCGGGCTGATGGCATGCGCGTGCAGAGCGCGCAAATACTCGCCGCCTTCGTTGAGGGTGGAGTTTCGGCAGTCGACGAAAAATCGCGACTTTACGACCGCCGGCGTGTCAATTTCCGCTTTCGCGGCGACGCTTGATCCCACGACGTTAAGGTGGGCGCCCGCTTCGATCCAATCGCCGAGGAGGATAGGCTCGCGCGCTTTGGTGAGCGTGCAGATGATATCCGCACCGCTGACCGCCGCTTGCGCAGTGCTCGCGGTCTCGATGCGAATACCGTGGCGCGCGCCCTCGGCTGCGGCAAACGCTGCCGCTTTGGCCGCGTCGCGCGCCCATACGCGCACGCGATGCATTTTGCGCACCGCGAGCATCGCCTCGAGGTGGCTCTGCGCCTGCTCACCAGCACCGAGCAACGCCAGATCAGCCGCGTCCTGTCGCGCCAACAGCCGCGTCGCGAGCGCGCTCGCCGCTGCCGTGCGAATGGCGGTAATGGCGGCCGCGTCCACCAGGGCTACCGGCTGCCCGTGCTCACACTCAAAGAGCAGCACCACGCCCAGATGTGAAGAGAACTGCGGCGGCTTGTTTCGCGGCATCAAGCTGACGAGCTTGACGCCAAAACACTCGGGCTCGCCGAGGTATCCCGGCATGTTGCCCATCATGCCGATCTCTTTGGGCATGAGGAGCAGCGAGCGCAGCGGCAGCACCACGCGCCCTTCCGAAAGCGCGATCATGGTGCGCTGCATGAGCTCGATGCAGTCGCTCATCGTGAGCAGCTCGCGCACTTCAGGACCGCGCAAGACCCGGATATCCATCAGCCCTTCCCCCTCCATTGCCCAGCGCGCCGCTGAGCACGGCTCAAAAGGATTCAGCGTACCCCGTACTCGCTGCGTAAGTCCTTAAGCGCGGTGATCAGCGAGTCGATGTCCTCCTCATTATTATAGTAATGGAAGCTTGCGCGCACATTGTTGTCGCGAGATGAGGTGACAATGTCGCGCTTCAGCAGCTCCGCGGACATCTTGGCAGCGGCGCGCGAAGGTATCGCCACCGTTGCGCCGCGGCGCTCATTTTGCGCCGGGGTGATGCTTGGCCAATCAATTTGCGCAAGCCGTTGCATGCAGTCGTGAGTCAATGCTTGCACGCGCTTTTCGATTGCCGCGAGGCCGACGGCGAGCAATATCTTCAGGCCCGCTTCGGATGCGTAACAGTTGACGACCGCCGGTGTGCCTGCCTCGAAGCGCCGCGCATTCGGCGCGGGGCGATTGGCCGTGATGTCCATGGCCGCAATGTCCTGCTGCGCGAACCAGCCGCTGTTGGTGGGCAATAGCGACTCGACCAGCTCGCCCCGCACGTATAGAAATCCGATGCCTGCGGTTCCCAGGAGATACTTCAGCATTCCCCCGGCAGCGAAGTCGAGATCGAGGGCCTTGACGTCAATGTCCAGCGAGCCGACCGATTGATAGCAGTCGAGCAGCACCTTGGCGCCTTTGGCGCGCGCGAGGCGCACGATCGCGGGAATATCGAGCTTGGCACCGTTGCGGAAGCAGACGTGCGTTATCGCAACGAGCTGGGTGTGCTCGTCGATGGCGTTGGCGAAATGTTCCGCAGGAATATAGCCGTCGGCGCTACGCGCTACGTGCACGACGCGGGCACCGCGCGGCTCCTGCGCGTGCCATATCTGCGCGTTGGTGGGAAACTCGAAGTCGCTGACCACGATCTTGTTGCGGGTGCCGGAGAACTGCAGCGCGCTCGCAAGCGCATTTAAGCCGGCGGACACGGAGGCGGTGACCGCGATTTCGTCGGGCGTTGCGCGCAGTAGTGTCGCGACGAGCGCGCGCACGGATTCGTTCTTGGCGACCCAGGCGTCCCAATTGGCGCCCACCAGCACCCGATCAGCCATGTACTGCTCGAACGCCGCCTTGACATCATTCGCTAGCGCCCCGTAGGAGCCGCTATTCAAATAGGTCTTATGATCAAGGAGGGGGAACTCCTTGCGCAGGGTGCGAAAATCAGGTTCCATGCCGCGCTGCTCCTCGCTCAAGATCACCGTGAAAAGTCACATGCCGTCAGCTCGAGCGCGGCGCGCTCGTGCGGCGCAGCCGCATGAGGAAGTACGCCGCCGAGATCAGCAACAACCACGGCACACCAACGATCCAGGACACCCGCCACACCTGGCTGCCGAATCCCATGGTGAGCAACACCGCGGTCAGCAGCGCCAGGCCAGCGATCTGCATCGTGGGAAAGAACGGCATGAGGACGGGCAGGTCCGCCACGCGGTGTCGACGGCGAAAGCTCAGATGGCTCAACAGGATCATGATCCAAACGATGATCGCGCCGAATAGCGCCACGCCAAAGAGATAATTGTAGGCCTGCGGCGTAAATTTAGAGACCGCGGCAGCGAGCAGCGTACAAGCCCCGGAAGTTACGATCGCGGCGATCGGGGCACCACTGCTGCTGAGCCGTCCCAGAAACCGCGGCGCGTACTCGCCGCGCGCGAGCGAAAAGAGCATGCGCGAACATAGATAGACGTTGGTATTCATGCTCGACAGGGCTGCGCTCAAGACCACGAAGTTCATGATGCCGGCGGCGTGGCGGATGCCGGAGTACGCAAACACCCGCACGAAGGGGCTTTGCGTGACGATGGCGGCACCGGTCTCCGTCCACGGAACGAACGTCACGACGATGCCAAGCGCCAGCAGGTAGAACAGAATTAGGCGCAAGGCCATGGTGCGCAGCGCCGCCGGAATCATGCGCACCGGGTCGCGCATTTCGCCCGAGGTCACCGCGATCACCTCGATGCCAAAGAACGAGAACACCCCGACGATCACAGCCATCCAGACGCCGCCGAAGCCCTTCGGCATGAAGCCGCCGGGCAAGCCGGTGAGGTTGTGCAAGCCCACCGGGCGCATCCCGATGCCGAGGATTGCGGCGACGCCGACCATGATGAAGACGATGATGGCGACGACCTTGATTGAGGCAAACCAGTATTCGATCGCCCCGAAGTAACTGACCGAGCGCGAATTGCAATACAGCAGCAACAGCGCGAACGCGAGGGACCAAATCCACACCGGCGTATCGGGAAACCAATACCCCATGTAAAGGCCCGCGGCCACTGCCTCGGCGCCTATGGCGATGACCTGGCACATCCAATAGGTATAGCGAACAACGACTCCGGCCCAGGGATTCAGATAAATCTCCGCGTAGACACCAAGGGAGCCGGCCGCCGGGTGCATGGCAGCCATCTCGGAGAGGCTGAAGACCATCACGACCGCGGCGAATCCCGCGATCGCGAAACTCAAGAGTACCGCGGGGCCGGCATAGCCGATCGCAAGCCCGCTGCCCAGGAAGAGTCCCGTCCCGATCGCACCCCCCAGGCCGATCATCACAACTTGCGGGCGCTTGAGGCTGCGATGAAGTCCCGCCTCGCGGCGGATAACCGGGGAGTCGTGCACGGTGGATCACATACTCTGCATTCGGCCGGTGGCATGCAAACTGGCGCGCGCGCCCGGCGCGCGACCGCATCACGACGGGAGCGCAAAAAAAAGACCCCGCCGCAGCGGGGTCCTTTTTTTGCCCCTGGCCGCAGGCGCGCTTTACAGTTGGATCGTCACCGCCTTGGTGCTCAAGTAGTTCTCCAGCACCGCCTCACCCATTTCACGGCCCCAGCCTGACTGTTTGTAGCCGCCGAAGGGCAGCGCCGCGTCGAAGATGTTGTAGCAGTTGACCCACACCGAACCGGCCTTGAGTTGCGCCGCCAGGGTGTGCGCCTTGCTGACATCGCGCGTCCACACTCCGGCAGCCAGTCCGTAGATGCTGTCGTTTGCGGCATTGACAAGCTTGTCATCCATCTCGTCAAACGGGATCGCGGCCACGACCGGGCCAAAGATCTCTTCCTGGATGATCTTCATATGCGGCCGTGTGTCCACAAACACGGTCGGCTCGATGAAGTAGCCGGCGCCTTCGCGTGCCTTGCCGCCGGCGACCGCACGCGCGCCTTCCTGTTTGCCCACCTCGAGATAGCCTGCGACGCGATTACGCTGGGTTTCGGACACCATGGGCCCCATCTCGGTTGCCGGATCGAGTCCCGGACCCACCTTGATCGCTTTGGCGTAGGCGGCGACGCCGTCCACAACCTTGTCGAAAACGCCCTTCTGCACATAAAGGCGCGAGCCCGCGCAGCAGCATTGGCCGTGGTTGAAGAAAATCGCACTCGCGGCACCGGGGATCGCCGTTTCCAGATCCGCATCCTTGAGAACGATATTGGGGGATTTGCCGCCGAGCTCGAGCGAGACGTGCTTGAGGTCTCGTGCCGCGGCCTTGACGATGAGGCGCCCGACTTCGGTCGATCCGGTGAAGGCGACCTTGTCCACGCCCGGGTGGGCGGCAAGTGCGGCGCCGGCGGTCTCGCCGAAACCCGTGATGATATTCACCACCCCCGGGGGCAGGCCGGCCTCCTGCAGAACCTCGCCCAAACGCAACGCCGACAGCGGCGTCTCCTCTGCAACCTTGAGGACGACGGTGCAGCCGGTCGCCAACGCCGGCGCGAGTTTCCATGCCGCCATGAGCAGCGGGAAATTCCAGGGAATGATCTGACCGACCACGCCGATCGGCTCGGGCCGCGTGTAGGAGTGATACTGCACGCCCGGCGTGTAGAGCACCGAGAGCGGAATGGTCTTGCCTTCGATCTTCGTGCACCAGCCCGCCATGTACTGGAAAATGTCGGCAGCGAGCGGCACGTCGGCGGCTTTAGCGATCGTCATGGGTTTGCCGTTGTCGAGCGATTCGAGCTCCGCGAACTCGTCACGATGCTTCAGAATCAACTCGCCGATGCGCCAGAGGATCTTGCTGCGGTCGGAGGGCGTCATGGTTGCCCAGGGTGCCGACTCGTAGGCCTTGCGCGCCGCTTGAACCGCAGCGTCAATGTCGGCCTTATCACCCTCGGCGACGTGGGCGATGACGGCGCCGGTTGCCGGATTGGTGACTTCAAAGGTCTTCCCGGATGCGGCAGCTACCCACTTGCCGGCGACCAGCATCTTCTTTGGGGTAGCCAGAAACTGATTGACCCGACTCGACGGTGGAATTTCCTTCAGGACTGCGTTCATCGTTCTTACCTCCTGAACATGGCTGCGGGCAGTGCCCTGCGGCGTTTGCCCATGCGATATTTAGCGTGATCTACAAGTAGCCTCGACAGGCTCACCGATCTTGAGTTCCCCGCCGCAAGATGATTGCAATCGGTAACTCAATCGCGGCGGCGAGTCATCGTCAGTTCATCGCCCCAAGCGGCACCGAGCGACTTAGTATTGACCCAATTCGCGTCACCGTCATGCGCCAAATGCAGTGAAGATGACACGGGATGTCGCACTGCCGCAGCGATTAAAGCGCTTGCGGTTTGAGCGTTCCGCATCGCTGCCCAACGCAGTACCTCGATATTACATGTATATAAACTTGCAACACTTTGTTTATGCAAGAGAAAATAGAATCTAACTTCCGGAGGAGGCCGTGACGGCTGCACCGCGCGCCCGAAGTCTCGCCATCTGCGATCTCGCCGCCGCCTATCGCGGCGGGCGCACGACTCCCGTGGACGTCATGAATGTGCTCTACGATCGCATCGAGGCGCTGCCGGCACGCGGCATTTGGATATCGCTTTTCAGTCGCGAGAGTGCGCTCGCGCGGGCGACTGCGCTCGGTACCAACGATCCCGTGTCGTTGCCGCTCTACGGGATTCCCTTTGCGCTCAAGGACAACATGGATTTTGCGGGCGCACAGACTACCGCCGCATGTCCAGCCTACGCCTACACAGCACAGGCGACTGCCCCGGTGGTCGAGCGCCTCATGCGCGCCGGGGCCATTCCGATCGGCAAGACCAACCTTGATCAGTTTGCGACCGGCCTCGTCGGCGTGCGTTCGCCCTATGGCGCGTGCGGCAACAGTTTCAATCCGAGCTACATCAGCGGCGGATCGAGCGCCGGATCTGCCGTTGCGGTTGCGCTGGGACTCGCAAGCTTCTCCCTGGGCACCGACACCGCAGGATCCGGCCGGGTGCCGGCAGCGCTCAATAACCTCATTGGTCTTAAGCCGAGTCTCGGGCGTCTCAGCATCCAAGGTATCGTGCCTTGCAGCCGCACCATCGATACGGTGTCAATCTTCGCGCTGACCGCGGAGGATGCAGCGCGCGTGTGTCGCGTTGCCGAAGGGTTCAATGCCGCCGATCCGTTTTCACGCAGAATCGCGCCCGCGGCGAAGCCGCTCGATCTCACGCAACGCCGCTTCCGTTTCGGCGTGCCGCAGGCGCACCAGCTTAAGTACTTCGGCAACACCGACTATCCCGGGCTGTTCGGGGCTGCGGTCGCGCGGCTGCAGCGCCTGGGCGGCGCTGCGACAGTTATCGATTTTTCAGCCTTCGCCGAAGCCTCGGCGCTTTTCTTCCGCGGTCCCTGGGTGGCCGAACGCTACCTCGTCGTGGAAGATGTTCTGCGCCGCGCACCGCAGGCACTGCATCCTGTCACACGTGAGGTCATCGAGAATGGAGCGCGCATTGCACTGACCGAGGCGCTGCGAGTCGTGTATCGCCTGCAGGAGCTGCGCCGGGTGACGGAGGATCTCTGGGAGGACATCGACCTTCTGGTGACGCCTACCGTCGGCACGCATTATCGGATTGCGGCGATCGAAGAGGATCCCATCAGCCTCAATCTCAACCTGGGGTACTACACGAACTTCATGAATCTGCTGGACCTTGCGGGTGTCGCCGTTCCCGCCGGCTTCACCAGCGCCGCGTTGCCGTTCGGAGTCATGCTTGTGGGTCCGACGTGGAGCGAGCTTGCATTGCTGCGGCTTGCCGCCGAGATGCAACACCATGGCAGCGCGCGCCTCGGCGCGCAGGACGTCTTACTTGCACGCGAGCCCTCCTTTGACTGGACCTCCTGACAGAGCGCAAGGTGGTAAAGCGCGCGACGCAGCGCTTGCCTGGAGCGTTTTCGACCAGTGGCGCTCGCTGCGCGGTGGTCGCGGCTACGAGGGTCCGCGCTCCAACCATTTTGACGGCCAGCACTTCTTCAATCCCGGTGCCGCCGCGGGACGCACCCTTCTGGATCTACTGCGCTGGCGTCGCACCTCCAATCCCAAGCCCTGGCCGGCACACGTCGAGAACCGCGCGAATCCCAAGCTGCCGCCGGCCCTCGGGCACGGCGAGCTGGCGTTGACGTTTATCAATCACATCACCTTCCTGATCCAGTATCGAGGCTGCAACATCCTCACCGATCCGGTGTATTCCGAGCGTGCCAGCCCTTTTCGTCACTTGGGGCCACGACGCGTGCGCGCGCCGGGGCTCGCATTCGAGGCTCTGCCACCGATACATCTCGTGTTGGTGAGCCACAATCACTACGACCATCTGGATATTGAAACACTGCGGCGCCTCGAGGCGCTGCATGCTCCGGTGTTCGTTACGGGCCTCGGCAATCGCGACTTTCTGCGCAGCTTCGGGCTGCGCAACGTGCACGAGCTTGACTGGTGGCGCAGCATGCGCGTCGCGGACGTGGAACTGCTCATGACGCCCGCGCAGCATTGGTCGACGCGCGGGCCCGGTAGTCGCAATCGCACTTTGTGGGGAGGCTTCGTCGCGCGCGCTGACTCACGGCAGATTTACTTTGCAGGGGACACGGGCTACTGGCGACACTTCCGCGACATCCGCGCACGCTGCGGCGCCATCGATCTTGCGCTACTGCCGATTGGCGCCTACGAGCCGCGCTGGTTCATGTGCGATCAGCACATGAATCCGCACGAGGCGGTGCAAGCTCACCTTGATCTCGACGCGCGCGTCTCCGTCGCCACCCATTTCGGCTGCTTTCGACTCACGGACGAGGCCATCGATGATCCCTTGATTGAGCTCGATGCTGCACGGCGGGGACTCGGTGTCCGCGCCGAGACGTTTCAGGCGCTCGAGACCGGCGAGACGCGGCTCTACTGAGCGCGTCTCGCGCGCAAGCGGGCCCGGCCTAGGCTCTCATGTCGAACAGCAGAGCCTCGCCCGCGTCGCGCGCCCGTGCCGTGATGGCGCCGGCCTCACTCCAGGCCATGCCGTCGCCATCGCGCAGCGTGGCGCCATCAATTTCGAGCCTGCCGCGCGCAACCTGCAGCCACAGGCGCCGCCCCTGCGCCGGCGTGTGCGCAAGTTCGGCATCCTTATCGAAGCGCGCCGCATAGACATCGGCGTCCTGGTGCACCGTAACCGCGCCGGCGCGCCCATCGCCCGCAGCGATCAGGTGCCAGCGATTGTGCAGCTCGGCGTCGCTAAATGCGCGCTGCTCATACTCGGGTTTGAGGCCGAGCTTCTGCGGCAAGAGCCAGATCTGCAGGAAGTGCACCGGCTCAGTGCGCGAACGATTGAACTCCGAGTGCGTGACGCCCGTACCGGCGCTCATGCGTTGCAGTTCACCGGGACGGATGATGGCACCCGTGCCGAGGCTGTCCTTGTGTTCGAGCGCGCCGGAGAGCACCCACGACAGGATCTCCATGTCCTGGTGCGAGTGAGTACCGAACCCAGCGCCCGGCGCGACGCGGTCCTCATTGATCACGCGCAGCGCCCCAAAGCCCATAAACCGCCCGTCGTAGTAGTCCCCGAAGGAGAACGTGTGGCGACTATCAAGCCAGCCAAGATCGGCCCGGCCGCGCTCTTGCGAAAGACGAATTGCCTGCATCGACTGCCTCCGTTGGCTCCTCGATCGCGCGGCGGCGGTCACGAACGTACATGTCCGGGACCCGGCGGCGATCGCACTAGCGGTGCAATATGGCGCCCGGCGCCGATATTTCAATGCGCCTCAGGTCGCCCGGCGGGGCTCAAAGATTGCGTAGAGTTTGCGGCAGTCCTCGAGGACCTCCCAGGTGCCGCTAAAGCCAGCGGGGATGACAAAGCTGTCACCACACGTAAATTCCAGCCGCTCGCCCGCCTCGCTGGTCAGCACCACGCGCCCGGCGAGCAGGTGGCAGAATTCATGCTCGGTATAGCGTACCGTCCAACGGCCCCGGGTTGCCGCCCATGTGCCGGCAAAGAATTGTTCGCTCGCATCTGCGTAGTGGTTGCGCACGGTAAATTCAGGCTTGCCCGCCAGCACTTGCGAGGGCTCGGGCACGGAGCGCTGCGCCTCGATTGCCGCGGTGAAAGCAATGACGCGGGGAGTTGCTGGCATGAAGGCACCTTGCCGCAGGAAAAACTTGCGCTATCTTACGCCGCACCAAACGACTGTGGATGAATGCCGGGATGCCAAGCGTATTCGGGAAACTCAATCTCAAGGATCAGCGCGAGATTGTTCTCATCAACGTGCCTGCGTCATTTGAGCCCGAAATCGCGGCGCTGCGCGGCGCCGTGGTGCAGCGCGACCCGAAGAAGGTCAAGGCGGTGCAGTTCGCGCTCGCATTTGTTACCGCGCAGGCCGAACTCGACCGTCTCTCAAGTCTGCTCGCGAAGAAGGCAGCCGGTGATGCGCTCTTATGGTTTGCCTATCCGAAGGGTACTTCCCGGCGTTATGAGTGCGAATTCAATCGCGACACGGGCTGGCAGGTGTTGTATCGCGCCGGCTTTCGCAAGGTGCGCATTGTCGCCATCGACGCAGACTGGTCAGCACTGCGCTTTCGGCGCATCGAGCACGTGCACCCGAAGGGCGTGCCGGGCGCCAAAGCTAGGCGCGCCGCCCGATAATCGCGCGCGCTAAATAAAAAAGACGGGCCCGTGCTTATTCTGCAGGGGCCCGTTGCCGCAGCCGACGAAACGAGTCGGTGCTGCGGCTCCTATGGTCAGTCGCTGCGTCCTAGGTTATGCCGTTCGGGCCATTGGGCGATCCGGGAAGCGGCGTATTCAGGTACGGGAATACATCCAGATACGTATCAGCCGGATTGACTGCGCCCGTGACGCTCAGGTGCGACGCATCCGGACCGGCAGACTCAGCCTCGTCGGTGTAGGGCGTGCCATGGTTCGGATCGCTCGTCTGGGTGCCACAGTTGCCGATCTGTCCGCACAGCGCGCCCATTGCGACGCGCAACTCGATGTCGACGACGTCATCATAGGGCCGGCGGCCATTCGGGAAGCCGGCGAGATCTCCGCCGAGAACTCCGAGATCGCTCTGCGCGGCAGGTGCGGTGGCTGCGATGGAGGTATTCAGGCGCAGCAGTTCCGCGGGTGTGACGTGCAGCGGCTGATTCAATCCATGAACGCCGGTCAGGAACGCGGCCACTAGATCCTGGCGTGGCGTTTGCGGCGGGATGGCCGCGGCCCCAAACAACGCATTCAGCAGAACCGGCAGCGACGGATTGGTGACATAGGTTAGAAACTGCGCGTCGTTGTGCGGATTGCTGCCGTTGAACGTGTCCTTGTCGGCAAGGCCGATGATGACCTCGTTGACCAAAGGCATGCCGAGGCGCGACATCTGCGTCTGCGCGGAGAAGGACATCCCCGTTCCCGCAGGCTGTACGCTCGAGGTGGTCCAGGCGCCAATGACCGGATCATTGCCTGGCACCAGGCAGCTGATCGGCACTTCGATCGCAAGCGAGGTAATGTTCTTGTTGGAAAGGGTATTGGGCGCCCCGGTGCGCGGCCCGGCGGGATTGAGATTTACCAGGTCAAAGATCTCGCCCAGATTGACGACGAAGCCCTCCTTGCGCTGACCGACGAACACCCGCCCCAGGGTGGAGCATCCCGGTATGGATATGTCGTAGACAAAGCTCTGGGCGTAGCCGGCGTAGTCCGGAATGGATTTCTCGCCGATGTTGTCGACCGGCTTGTAGAACGTGGTGGTCCCGGTTGAATAGTTCACCACCGGCTGCGGCGTACCGTCGTTGCGCCGCACATAAAGCTTGTAGCTCTCCTGGACGTTGAGATTCTGGCCTGCAGGGTTGACGGGTCCGCTATTCAGAAGCGGAATCTGCACGCTCTTGTTGCCGGCATCGACCGCGATATGCTTCTCGACGTTGGTGAAATAGAAGAGAAACTGCATGTTCGCCACGGCTTCGCCGGTGTTGTCAATGTTGATGGCGTACACAGCATTCGGGTCGAGTTTGAAGAAATTCGGACCGCCGGAGGGATCCTGCAAGGGAATGTAGTTCGCGATGAAGGTAACGTAGTTCTGCCGGCCGGATTCGTAGCTGCGGAACATATACAGGTCTGTTCCGTCGAGCCGCGGCAAGCCGGCAATCGTGGGAGCCTCGCGGTGGCTTGAGGCAAGACTGAGAAGTGGCATGCCGAACGCAACAAGCGCGACGGCCGCTATGACTGGGCGATTCATGAGACCTGTGCTCCTGTGACAACGAACATCGACGACAACTACGTGCGCGACTCGCGATTGGATGCATCAGTTGGGGACCAATCGCGCGCCGCGCGCGCGGCGGACCCACGTCGCACGCTAGAGGGCTGGATCGATTGCGGCGTTCGCGGGCGATAGCACGGCGGTAGCGACCTTGTCGCCCGAATGAAGGACGAAAATGCCGCGGTGCGATGGATCGATTGCAAAGAACAGCTGGTAGTCAACGCTGAGCCGAGCGACAGCGCCGCTGCACGCGACATCGAAGAACAGCGCCGCATAAGCGCCATCGGCGTGATAGTCGACCGCCTGATGCGTGGGTTCGATCCGGCAGGGTTGCCCGTTGGCGCTGAAGCGCACGTTGGCGAGCGCGTACTGGACGATCGCTTGCTGGTGCCTGCGCAATTCGCCCCAGCGAATCTTGCCGTCGCCGTCGTCATCGAGCGCGAGTACGAAATCAAGATCGCGCAGCGCGATGTCCCACTGGACATGCGCGATCCTTGCGGTGGCGGGCCTCGCGCGCTGCACCACCACGGTCAGGTAGGCGTCACTTGCCGAGTGCGGCTCGGCGGCAGTGCTCACCAGCATGGCGAGCGTGAGCGCGGTTATCTTGCGGCGGCGAGGGCACCCTCTCATGGCGGCGCCGCCCGGAGCGCGAGCGCCGCCTCGGCTCGGTGCGCGAGTGGCGCAATGATTGGATCCTGAAGCTTCGTCTTGTGTAGAAAGGCGAGCACCGCGCTGGCGGTCTCGGGCTTGCCCGCAGCGAGCGCTGCCTCGAGCAGCACACGCACATCCCAGGGGGCGCGCTGCACCTGCCAGTTGCGCTGCGCCATACGCAACGCCGCCTGCGGGTCGCGCTGCAGATAAAGCGCAAAGCGCACCTGTTCCCGGCCGAAGTAATCGCTGCCGCGCTGCGCGAGCGCGGCAAAGCGCGCGCCCATGATCCACGTGTACAGGGGCGCCTCCGGGCTGTGCAAGGCTGCCTTGGCAAGCGCCAGACGCAGGAATGCGGTGTCCGACTGCGCGTAATCGCGCAACAGCGTGAGCACCTCGGCGGGGCGATTCTGGTCGAGCAAGAAATCGGCGTACGCGACCAGCAGAAAATTGTCATTGGGCGTCAGCGCGAGCGCGTTGCGATAGTGGGTTTCAGCCCCCGCCCAGTCACCGAGCCGCTCTGAAGTTTCGGCGAGGAGCCCCTCAATCCACGCTGCGAGCGGTGCGGGCAGGGCCTGCGAGCCGCGGTTAACCTGCCTCAGCAATGCCACACTTTGTTCGGCCTCTCCCACGTAGGAGCGCAAATTGGCTGCGCAGGCGATCGCGAGCATGTAGCCGTTGTTTGCCGCGACCTGTGAGCAGTCGCGCCCCGCGGTTTCATACTCCCCCTGCACCATGTCGAGATTTGCGAGCGTCAACCACGCCTGGGTGCTATGCGCATCCGCGAGCAGCGCCTTCTTGAGCTGCTGGCGCGCGTCAGCAAATTGATGCCGGTATTGGAGAATGGTGGCGTATTGCACCAGGACGCGGGCAGGCGGCGAGGGCTGCGCGAGCCAGCGGCTCAGCACGGCCTCGGCATAGCCGACATAGTGCGCATCGCCAATCTGGCGGCCGAAGTCGATATAGGCTTGGCTGAGCTCCTCCGCAAGCCGCAGATCGGCGCCGTCGGCGTCAAGCCTACCGCGCAGGAGGTGCATCTGGCGCACCGCCGGATCGGCAGCGCTCGGCACTTCCTGCAGAATCTCAGCCTCCTCGGCTGGAATATAAGGCGCGCGGTACGGCGGCTGCGGCGCCGCGCCCGGCACGGGCGTCATCACCGCGGCGAGCGCTGGCGCGCCGCACACCCACACGCCGGCATAAAGGGCGGCCAGCAGCCGCTGCCACGAACAAAAACGCACATTCATGCCGGATGCACCGCCCGCGCGAGCCCTTCAGGGTCTACGCCCGCAAGCGGGAAACGGATGCGGGGCTACCGGCTGTGCTTGTGCGCTCTGCCCTGCCCCGCGGTCGCATCCCGAACTGTCGCCACCAGACGCATGGCTTCTTCTGCCGAGTTGTACATGGAAAAGCCGACGCGCACGAGCGATCCGCCGGGCACTTGCAGGATCTCGAGCGGCCGCGGCGCGTAGAAATTACCATCCCACACGCAGATCCCGACTGCTCCCAACGTGCGGGCGAGCGCCGCCGAATCGTGCCCGTCTACCGTGAAGCAAACGGTCGGCGCGCGCGCGGCGTCGGTAAATGGCAGGCCCCACAAGCGCACGCCCGGCAGCTGCGCCAGCTCCGACCACAACAGGGCTGCCAGTGAGTGCTCGTAGGCCGCAATTGCGCCGAGCGCATCGTGCACGGCTGCACCTCGCGTGGCACCGCGTCCGAAGCCGGCGAGATAGTCGACTGCGGCTTGCACGCCCTCGATCGCGGGGTGATTCAGCGTCCCCGTCTCGATGCGATACGGCGCAGAGCTCTCCTGCACGGCAAGCCGGTCGGGGTTCAGTGCGTCAAGGGCGCCCGCACGCGAATACAGCACGCCCACGTGCGGCCCATAGAACTTGTAGGCGGAGCACAGCAGAAAGTCCGGATCGAGGCTTCGCACATCGACGGGGAAATGCGGCACGTAGTGAACAGCATCGAGAATCAGCAAGGCACCGGCGGCGCGCGTGAGCGCGCGCGCCCGAGCGATGTCGTTTACCGTACCGAGCGCGTTCGACGCGCCGCCGAGCGCGAGCAATCTCGTACGCGGGGTGATGAGAGTATCCATGGCAGCATAATCAAGGGCGCCGCTTGCGAGCAGTGGCACCTCGCGCAGCACGGCGCCGCTCTCCTGCAACAGTCGCCACGGGCCACGGTTCGCCTCGTGGTCGAGCTGCGTGATCAGCACCTCATCACCCTTTTGAATCGTACGCGCCAGAGCGCGCGCCAAGGCGAACGCGAGCGACGTCATGTTCTGGCCGATGGAGATGCGCTGCGGGCCCGAGGCGCCGAGGAGATCGGCAATGGCCATGCGCGCCTCGTGCAGACGCTCATCCAGTTCCGCGGACGGCGGGAAATTGCCGTGCGTATTGACATTGCGGTTGCGATAACAATCGGCAACCGCATCGATGACGGCTTGCGGCACCTGCGTGCCGCCGGGACCATCGAGGAACGCGATGCGGTGCCCGCCGACAGTGCGCTGCAGAGCTGGAAAATCTGCCCTGCAGCGACGCGACTCCGCCTCGCTAAAAACGCTCCGCTCTGTGGCCTTCTGCACAGGAATCCCCCCAAAACCGCTGGTACCGAACGAGCGGGCGCCTCAGGGCGCGCGCAGCTCGGCGCGTACGACTGCTCCACCGAGGTTGCCGTGCAGCAGCGCGCGCGCATCGGCGCTGCCTTCCAGCCAGCTCACGTATAACTTGCCAGCGAGCTCTTGCGTGCCGGCAAGCTGCAGCTCGCCGGCGACGCGACCGCTGCGCCCGCCCAGTTGCAGCCGTCCCGACACGGCAAGATCTTCACACCAGCGCACGCCATTCAGTGTCAACAGCGACTCTCCCGCATGGTGCTTGATGGCAAATGTGCCGCCGCGCAGCCCGACCCCCTCTCCCGTCGTGTTCGATTCGACTCGCCCGAGGACGTCGGCGGCCGTGAGGAGCGCCGTAGTCGCTGCCTTAAGCTGCACGATCGTCGCCGTGTTGCCCGGCAGTGCGTGGGCAGGTGCCACCTCGGGCGAGCGGCGGGCAAATTGCGCCAGCAGCCGCACCGGCGGCACCGCTCCGGCGCAGGCAGTGTCCCCCGTCTGCAAAGTTACGATGAAGCGCCGCGCGATGTCAGCCGCGCAGCCGCTGCGCGCATGCGGCAGCGCATTGACGTGAAGGCTGTTCGCGAAGATGAGCTGCCGTGCGTGCGCGAAACGCTTGGCTGCCGCAGCACCGTCAGCGATCGTGGTCATGTTGTCGAGCTCGCCGGAGAGGACGAGCGTCGGCACGTCCGGATAGCTCGCCGCTTCGGGCACGACGTGTCCGGCGGGATGCGCGGCCGGCGCCACCGGCCAGCGCACGCAGGTATCGATGAAGCTGTAATCGCGCGGCAAGCCGCGATACTCGTCGATTGTAAACGGCGCGTAGGTGTTGGGGGCCACGAGCTTTCTTTGCTCGATAACCCGATCGCGATCCACCACGCGACTTGCCGGGGGCAGGCGCATGTCAAAGATCTGCGGCTCGTCCTGACAGGTGATGGCGACCGCAAGACCGGAGCTGAACCTCTCGGGCGCCTGAGTCGCATCGCGCGAATCCACGTCGACGAGCGTCTCGGCCATCAGTCGCAGCAGCGGTGCCTGATCGCTCGCCATGAACGCACGGGCGGCCGCGTCGAGCTCACGGACGCTGGATAAAGCCGGCGCACCGGCAAACATGACGGTCGCCAGTGCGGACGCATCGGCCATGAACTTCTGTACTGTGCCATCGGCATCGGGCGCGCTCGCCTTAAAGGGCGCATGGCGCAGCAAGGCAAGCACCGGGGCAATGTGATCCAGCGACTCGCCCGGTAGCTGCGCGCACGCGGGATCGCGACGGCAGGCGATATTGAATTTATCGCGCATTGCCGGTGCGTAAGTCGGATACCAGGCGTAGTCGGGCCCATCGAGGGCGTAGGCGCCGTCCAGGACGAGCGATCGCAGTTTCGCCGGATGGCGCAGCGCGAATACCTGGCTGAAGTAAGTGCCGTACGAATCCCCGTACAGATCGATCGGTCCTGCGCCAAGTGCATCCAGGATCGCTGCCAGGTCATCCGCGGCGTATGCCGTACTGTAAAGATCGGCGCTGCGGCCGAGCGCGCGGCCGCAGGCGCCCACGTCCTCTTCACTGATTGTCCGCGAGCGCTGCAGCGCCGTGCAATTGATCGCGCCCGACTGGCCGGTACCCCGATTGTCCATGATGAGTAGATCGCGCTCGCCGAGCAGCGGCCGAAACAGCGCCAGGTATTCATCGCGCGAGTCTGTGGCGGGAGAACCAGGGCCACCCTCGGTTGCAACCAGCAACCCTTGCGTCTGGCCGGCCGCTTCATGGGGGTAATACTCGAAGTGAATGACGAGCGCCCCGGCTACCGCGCCGGTGGGATCCAGTGCGCGCTTCAGGCTGCCGCACCATGCGTCAAGCGCAGCGCAGCGCCGCAGTGTCAAAGTGCCCACCGTGAGACTCGAGTGACCACTCCCGCTTGCCGGTGACCCGGCCGAGGATGATGCCGGGATGAGCGCCCATAAAAGCGCGCAGGCGAGCCCGGCGCGCGCACGGGCGTCAATCGCCATGGCGGCGGGAGGTCGCAGTGTGTGTTGCCCCGAGCAGCATGTCGACTACCGCGTTTGCTATTGCCACGTTAGCCTTTAATGAGCGCCAGCGAGGCGCAGGCTTGTCGCGCTCGCATTTATTAAACGCTTGTACAGTAGGGTAAATCGCCGAGTCAAGACAGGCGCAGCGCGCGCACGGTCGTGGTGGCCTTCCGCCGCTGCACCCTGCAGACTGTAGCGGGTTCGCAAACTTGCGTTGGGGGGATTCATGCGCAGACTCGCCATCGTCGCCGTCAGTTTCGCTGTGCTTTGGTGGGCTTTGCCGGCGGCGGCGGCGCCGCAGACGAAGACGGTCGTACTCATCGTCAGTGACGGTTTGCGCTGGCAGGAAGTGTTCACCGGCGCCGACCCCTTGCTGCTCGACCCAAAGAATGGCGGCAGCTGGATGGAAGAGGATCAACTCAGAGCCAAGTTCTGGCGCGACGACCCGCAGGAGCGCCGTCGCATCCTGTTTCCGTTCATTTGGGGCACCGTGGCCGCACGCGGCCAAATCTTTGGCAACCAGGCCAAGGGCAGCGTGGCACATGTCACCAACGGTCTTGCCTTCTCCTACCCGGGCTACAACGAGATGACCGTCGGGTATCCGGATCGGCGCATTGATCGCAATGAATTCGGGCCCAACCCCAACGTGACGGTGTTGGAATGGCTGAACGGCCTGCCGGAGTTCTCCGGGCGGGTTGCAGTCTTCGGCACCTGGTCGATCTTCGATGACATTTTCAACAAGTCGCGCAGCCACCTGACGACGCAGACCGGCTGGAGCATTCCGCGCTCCAGCGGTGACCCCGCCAAGGACGCCCTGCTCGCCCGGCTCTTCGATACCACGACGCGCTTTGACGAGGAAGACGTATTCGACTCCCTGCTGCAGGTCGCGCTCCTTGACTACGTGCACACCGGCAGCGCGCGCGTGCTGTTCGTCGGCTACGGCGAGACCGATAACTGGGCTCACCAGGGGCGCTACGATCTAGTGCTCGACAGTGCCCAGCGCATGGATGGCTTCGTCGCTGAGCTCTGGCAGACGATGCAGGCTATGCCGCAATACCACGACAGCACGACCTTCATCATCACCGCGGACCACGGGCGCGGCAGCGGACCTTCGGAGTGGAAGGAACACGGCGCGGAAGAAAAAGGCTCGGAGAACGTCTGGATCGCGGTGCTCGGCCCCGATACTGCGCCGCTTGGCGAGCGCGCTCATGTTGCACCGGTGACGCAGGCACAGATCGCCGCGACCGTGGCGGCTTTACTCGGCAAGGATTATCACCATGCGGTGCCCGCCGCCGCGCCGGCGATTACGGACGTGCTCAGCCACCATTGACGCGCCGTCGCGGCGCGCGCGCTATGAGGCGGAGGCTGGCTCGGCGACGAAAGGCCGCGAGGCGTCGATGCCCATCCAGCAGGCGGCGCCCACGAGCGCGAAGAGCGTGCCGACGACGAATGCGGCCGTCCACGCTCCATGCCCCGACAGGTAGGCCACGATCGGAATGCCGATCAGCCCGCCGATGTTGCCACCCGTGTTGAGCACGCCGGTGGCCGTCATGCAATCGGTGCGCGCGATGAACATCGGCGTCGCCCAATACGAGCCTTCGGTGAGCTCAATGACCAAGTAACACAGCGCGAGCGCGACCACCGCGCCATACGGATTGTCGAGGTGAACCGTGAGCAGCAACAACAGGCCGGCTGTCGGCAGCGCCACGAGCGGCGTCAAACGAAATCCCCAGCGCAGCCCAAGTCGCGCGCACAGCGGTGTTGCAACCACTCCGCCCACCCCCGCGCCCACCGCCGCCGCAAGCGGCGGTGCCGCCGCGAGCCAGCCGCCTTCGAGAATGGTGAAGTGACGTTCCTGCACGAGATAGAGAAAACACCAGTTTGAGATCAGGTAGAAAACATAGTTCATGCAGATGTAAGACAGCGTGAGCAGTACAATCGATCGGTTCGCCAGCAGCTGCCGCAGGCGCTGCCATGAGATTGCCGTTTGGGTCTGCTCTCTGACGTCTGGGCCAAGCTCGGCGAGCTCCGCCGGTGTGACACGCGGGTGCTCGGCGGGCGCATCGCGCCCATACCAGGCCCACAGCACGATCAGCCCGAGCACCGGTAATTCAGGCCAGAACAACGAGTGTTGCCAGCCGAGCCGGTGCATGAGATAGGCAACCAGGGGCGGCGTCAGCGCCGCGGCGATCTGCAGGCCCATGGATTGCAGTCCCTGCAGGAGCGCCCATCTTTGCGGGCGAAACCACGCCTCCATGACGCCGGCGCTGACCGGGAAGATGGGACCCTGCGCAAGGCCTACGATCAACTGCAGGAGCAGGAGCACGCCAAAGAGGGCGCTGCCGCCGAGCACCAGAGGCGCAAGCGGCGTCAGCAAAGTCGCAAGCAGTGCGATGCTCGTGATGATGACGAACATGCGCCGCGCGCCGACCCGCTGGCCGATGATGCCGCCCGGCAATTGGAACGTCGCGTAACCGAGCACGAAGGCCCACTCAAGCCAGCCGAGCTGCATCTGAGAGATACCCAGATCGGGCATCATCCGCTCGCCGGCAATGGTCAGGCTCTTCTGCTGCAGATAAGCAACGCAGCCGAAACCAAAGAGAAAACCGAATATGCGCCAGCGGACCCGGCGCAGCAGCGCGACGTGCAGCGTAGGGCTGCGCGCGATCACGCGGTGGTACGGCCGGGGTCGTCGTTCAACTTGAGTCGCTCGATAACGTAACGCCGGATGTCCAGGCTGAAGTCCTCCATCGGCGCGTAGTAGCCATGCTGATGCACACGGCTCCTCATGCCCTGCTGCACCGACTCACAGATCGCCCAATCCTGGCGGTTCACGAGGTCCCAGAACTGCACCGCGTCAGACGGATCGAAGTTGCTCTGGGCGCGTTCCTGCGGCTCAAACAGGAAATGGCAGAGGATGTCGGTGCGCTCGGGCGCCCGCGGCCGCAAGATAAAGACGGCGGCGTGATCGCAAGCAAGGCTGATGAAGAGATTGGGATAGATCAGTTCGCCCTTGTGCCGCTCGCGCTCATCCTCGTTGAGCGTCGGGAAGGCACGGCGCGTAGTCGTGCCGAGGCGGGTAAACGTGTAGGCGCCGGGGCGATGCGGCACTCCGCGCAGCCAGTCGAGTCCGGCGCCGCCGGCCTCGCGAAAGGCGGGCACGACGGCGCACAGCTCCGGATGGACACCGCCGCAGTGATAACACTCGTTGTAGTTCTCGCAGATGACCTTCCAATTGGCAGCCACGGTGTAGCTGATCGTGTGTCCAATGCATAACTGCGCCAGCGGATAGCGCGCGACACGCGCCGGAATTGCGCCGAGCTGCGCGGCGAGCGGTTGCGCTTCGGCAGGCGTCAGGTGCAAAAAGATGAAGCCGCCCCAGGATGCAACTCCCACCGGGTACAGATGGATTGCGCTCTTGTCGAAACCGCTGACACCGGCGAGGTGCGGCGCCGCGATGAGCTTCCCGTCAAGATCGTACGACCACTGATGGTAAGGGCATAGGATCGAGCGGCCGGCGATCACGCCGCCCTGCACGGCCGCGCCAGGCGCCGCGTCTGCGTCGCCGCGGCACAGCCGCGCGCCACGATGGCGGCACACGTTATAGAACGCACGCAACGCGCCGTGTCGATTGCGCACGACGAGCACGCTCTCGCCGAGCACGTCGAGCAGCAGATGATCGCCGGGATTGGGGATTTCCTCCTCGCGCGCCGCACAAAGCCATTCGCGACAAAAGATCCGCTCTTTCTCGAGGCGAAAGGTCTCATCGGAGTAATACCACGTTGACGGCAAGGTCTTCTCCAGGCCGGCGAGCGGTGCAGGCTCTGCGGCTGTCAAGCGATGCGCTCCTCTGGCCGGTCGATATGTGCAGGCGCGTAGGACGTTAACGGTGCATCGCGCAGGTACGGCGCGGCTTGCGTGGCGCCGTCGAGCTCGCGCGCGTAGCGATGTGCGCTGTAGGTCGCGTGCACGATGGCCCCGGGAGCAAGCACATCGCCAATGCGATCCACCCCCTCAATGCCTGCTGCCTTAAGATCCGCCGTGCGCGATGTGAGCGCCGCATAGAGCTCATCATTCGCGCGGCGTACGCCGACGATCACTAGCGAGCGGCACGGCAGGCGCATTTCCGCCCCCGTGAAAAGGTTGGCAGTTACGGCCTCGTCGTTCGCAAACGCGGTGATTCGCGCCAGCGTCACCAGAGCGACCCCCGCACTGGCGAGCGCTCGGTGCACTTGCGGCTGCTCGTTCGTCATGATCCCCCACGCGGCGGCGTGCCCGGCGGGGGTCACATAGGTCACTCGCCCTGCGCTGCGCGCCAGGTGCTCGGCGATGAGGCTCCCCATGTAATAGTTGTCGAAATCGAACACCACGATCGGCTCTGCAAGGACCGCGCCGGCGGCCAGATCATCCGGCGTGAAAACCCCGGGCGCGTTCAATTCCCCGACCGGCAGTTCGAGCGGCGAGTACAGCGAACGTGTCCAGCGCGCGCCGGTCGCCATAACTACGCGCGCATGCTCCAGTCCCAGAATATCGTCCACGCTGAGTTCATTGCCGGCGTACAGCGTCACGTTCGCCAGACGCTGCAGCTGACCGAGACGCCAGTCAAGCACCCTGCCCCATGTGCTGAGCCCGGGTAAGCGTGTTTCAAAGCGCAAGCGGCCGCCAAATGAGGCGGCTGCTTCGGCGAGCGATACCGTGTAGCCGCGACGTCCAAGACTCACGGCACATTCGAGGCCTGCGGGGCCGCCGCCAACGATCAGTACCGCCGCATCACTTCCCGCGTTGGCGAAGCGCTCCGGGTGCCAGCCGCGACGCCATTCCTCGCCGATGGTCGGATTTTGCGTGCACCGCACGGGCACACTGTCATGCCAGCTGGCGATGCAGATATTGCAGCCGATGCACTCGCGAATGTCCTGCTCGCGACCCTCGTCGATTTTTCGCGGCAGAAACGGGTCGGCGATGGAGGGGCGCGCGGCGCCGATGAGATCGAGAATGCCGCGGCGGATTTGCGAGACCATCGTGTCGGGCGAGGTGAAGCGGCCAACGCCGACCACGGGCTTGGTCGTGAGGCGCTTGACGAACTCGATCACCGGCTCATGACTGCCCTCCGCGCTGAAGCGCGATGGCGCGCAATCGGTTGGACTCGAATCCAGCTTGACGTCCCACAGATCCGGAACCTCGGCGAGGAGCTCGACAACTTCGTGCGCCTCGGAGGCGGCACGCTCGCTCCTGCGGCCGCGCAGCTCCTCGAGACTGATGCGCAGCGCCACCGCGCAGGTATCGCCAACCGCATCGCGAGTCGCCTCGAGCAATTCGCGCACCAGCCGAACGCGATTGGCAACGCTGCCGCCGTACGCATCCGTGCGCCGGTTCCACTCGGGCAGCAAGAACTCGTACGGCAGGTAGCCCATGCCGGCGTACACGTAGATGATGTCGAAACCGGCGCGGCGCGCGCGGCGCGCCGCCTCGACCTGCCAGCGGCGCAGATTGGCGATATCGCCCGCATCCATGACCTTCGAGCGCTGATTACCCATGAAGCCGACATGTGTGGCCATCCAGGAGACACCGGAGGGCGACAGAGGAGGCTCGCGACTCGTGCGATTGGTTACCGAGCCGCCGCCATGCCACAGCTCCACGCCCGCAAGAGCGCCATGGGCATGCACGGCATCCGTCATGAGCGCGTGCGCACGCACGTCGTTCTCATCCCACAGCGTCGCGTACGGCAGCGGCGTGTCATCCGAGGACGGATGGATCGAGACGTAGCCCGTGCATACCACGCCCCAGCCACCCTCGGCTTTCATGCCGCGAAATCCGGCGCGCATCCGCGGCATCGTATTCGTCATGCCGCTGGCGTGCGGGACCGCATAGAAGCGATTCGGAGCGCGCACCGGCCCGATGCGTACCGGCTCAAAGAGAACATCAAATCGCGGATTTCGCGCCACGTCGGCCCCGTCAGCGAACGATCAAGTATAACGAAAAGGCGGCTGCTGCTGCTATTAAGCGATCGTTCAATAACGGCAACGAGCGTATCTGCCGCGGCACCGCCCGCCGCCGAGAGCGGCGCGCAAGCTGCCGCTTCGCATCAGCTCGCAGGAGGCAGCTCCATTGAAGTTCCCTTATAGCGTGTCCAGGTTTGCTCCCTGCCGAGGAGCGGGATGCCGATGTAGCCGCGCAGTTTGAGAATATCCGGTGAGATGAGTTCGATCACACATTTATAGGTATGGCCATTGTTCGGATCGTAGATTGTTCCCCCCGACCATTTGCCATCACCACCGTAGCGCAGATCTCGCAGGATGACCTGCCCGCGCAACGACTGGTTGCGCTTTGCGGGATCGGGGTTCAACGCATCGACGCGCCCAGGATGGTTGCCGCCAACGATCCGGCCTTCGTAAACGGAGGGCGCGGCAAGACTGATTTGTATAATGCCGTCCTTGGGCTCGGTGAGCCAGTTGCCGAGTATCCCCGCTTCCCTGCCGTCGCTTGCCAATGCCGCAAGCGCGATGCTCGCCGAAAGAGCGAGCACCCCCATGCGCAGCGACGATCCAACCATGATTCCTTCCCCTTGAGGCACACTCGGCCAGCAGCAGCATCCTAACCCGAATCGAGCGCCACGCTGACTGCCCCGAACGAGCGTTGATGATCGTTCATAACAGACCGGTGGCGGCGAGTTCGTTTAACCTATGCAGCCTCGCACTGCATGCCACCGGAACTGCCATGCCAGAACCACGCCTGAATACGCGATGCGTCCACGCTGCTCACGAGCCTGATGCGGCGCTGGGAGCAATCGCCGAGCCGATCTATCTCACCACAACGTTCGAACGCGATGCGGACGGCGCCTATCCGCGCGGCTATCGCTACAGTCGCGAAGGCTCGCCCAACCGCACGGCACTCGAGGCGTGCATGGCGAGCCTCGAGGGCGGCATCGGAGCGCTCGCTTTCGCTTCCGGCCTCGCGGCCAACATGGCGATCTTCGAGCTCTTGCGCGCAGGCGATCGTGTGCTTGCCCCGCTCGAGGCGTATTACGGCACACTTAAGCAACTGCGCGAACATGCAGGCGCGCGCGCAGTGACTGTCGACTTCGCCGACTTCAGCGACACCGCTGCCGTGCAGGCCGCCTTGTCCGCGCGCACGCGTCTTGTGTGGATCGAAACGCCCACCAATCCCTTATTGAGCATCACCGATCTTGCGCGCGTGAGCGCCATGGGCCACGCGACGGGCGCGTGGGTTGCGTGCGACAACACATTCGCGACACCGGTTTGCCAAAACCCGTTTGCATTCAAAGCCGATTTTGTCGTCCACAGTGGCACCAAGTACCTCGGCGGGCACAGCGATGTGCTCAGCGGCATCGTGGTGGTACGCGAGGACCGCGCTCTTCTGGAGAAGTTACACAACTGGCAGCGTGTCGGAGGTGCCGCACTCGGGCCGTTCGATTGCTGGCTCCTGCGCCGCAGTATCGCGACGCTCGGTATTCGCGTTCGGACGCAATGTCGCAGTGCCCAGCTCATCGCGGAGTTTCTGGCCGGCCATCCTGCGGTAGAGCACGTCTATTATCCGGGGCTGCCGCGCCATCCTGGACATGCAGTTGCCGCGGCGCAAATGCCCGGTGGCTTTGGAGCGGTGCTGTCGATGTGCTTAGCCGCCGGAAGCGCGGCGGCATTCGCCGCGGCGCGCCGCACGCGTTTCTTCACCCGCGCGACGAGCTTGGGAGGCGTGGAGAGTCTCATCGAACACCGCGCCTCCATCGAGGGGCCCGGAACCCGGACGCCCGAAAACCTGCTGCGACTGTCAATCGGCATCGAGGACACGGAAGACCTCATCGAGGATCTCGCGCAGGCACTGGCTTGAGGGGCGTCGCGCTCGCCACCGCGTTTGCACTGCTGGCGTTTGCCGCCAATTCGCTGCTGTGCCGAATGGCGCTGCGCGACACCGTAATCGACCCGGCTAGTTTCACGAGCGTGCGCCTTATCGCGGGCGCGCTTCCACTAATGCGCTGCGCGATAATGCGGGAAACTTCATCCGCGCGGTCCCGGGTGCGCTAGCACTCAGCGCAATTTACTGGACGCACTCTGCAATCGATCCGCAGGGCATGATGCTCGCGGTGCTGTCCGGTTCTGTGACGTCGGGCGTCGGCTACGCCGTTTGGTATGCCGCGCTGCCCCGCCTCAAAGCGACAGCCGCGGCGAACCTGCAGCCGACCGTCCCGCTGATTGCAAGTTTTGTCGGAGTTGTCCTTTATGGCGAGCGCATCACCGTGCGCCTTGTTGCCGCTTCAGTCTTGCTGCTGGGCGGCGTTGCCCTTGCAACGCGGTAAGCGATGCGCGCGCATCGCGGCGACTGAGGCGTTTCGCCGCGCAGCAGCGCACCGGAGTCGAGCACGGCGGCGAACGCCGAGTGAGCGCGTCAGGCGTTTTGTGAGTGGCGCCACTGCTGCCAGTATCCACCGAGGCGCGCGCTGAACTCTCCCGGCTTTTCAGCGTAGATACTCGCCCCCAATATAAAGGCCGCATCCTGCAGCCGCGTACGCTCCTGCTCAATGAGCGAAGCCAATTGTTCTTGCGCGGCGGGTGGAATGCCCGACTCCGGCGCGCAGATTTGCGTGCGCAGGATCGCCAGATCATGGTCGTCGCCGAGCTTATCGGTCAGCTCCGCAGCTTCCGCCGACGTTTTCGCGAGACGTCTTTTACACAAGGGCTTCAAAACCGTCAGTTGATGATGCAAGTATTTTGCCTGCTTGCGCCACTCGTGCAGATCCTGCACGCGTCGCCCGGAGCGCGCCTTCTGATACAGGCGACGCCCGCGCCGATAGACCCGGCTTAGCCCTTTGCCGAGCGTCGACCAGCCGTGCTTTGCAAGCGAGTACCGTCGTATCCGCCGCCGCACGCGCCGCAGTGTCCGGCGGCTGAGCGCTACGCCGGCTGGCTTGCTTTGCACCGCGCGCTTGATCTCATTAGCCTGCGCTGCCAGCGTGCGGCGGATTGTTCGCAAGTGGCTCGCCACTACAGCATCGCGTGCGCTGCCACGAAGGCTGTCGATCGCGAGGAGCAGAATCTTTGCATCGCGCGCGGCGCCGAGCGGCCGTCCGGCATCGCGCAGGCGGTTGTTTATCTGCTGATAAGCGGCCGCAGGTAAATCTGTCCGCAGCAGGCGCCATACGGCGCGGGCCTTCTTGATGGCCTTGCGCGCCGTATGTATCGAAATATCGGAGGGGCCGCTGCCTTTGAGGGCGCGCAGCGCCTCGCCAATATGATTGCAGACGATCTGGCGTGCCTCCAGCGTGCCTGCTTTGCGCCCTTGCAGTCTTGCCGCCATGCGTCAGCCTGGTGTTGCGATCAGCTGGAATTCCCGAAAACCCTCGGATGCGATCAGTATCAAGGGCTTCATTTCAGCACGCCGGTAAGTGCCGACGCCTTCGAGCAGATGTTATGCAATCAAGCGGCCCAGGGAGCCGCGGTCGAAGAATCCGAAGTCGACCGCGCTCACAGCAAGCTCGCTGTATATCGCACTGCTTGAGCGCAGCGCACAATGCGGTCGCGCTGCAAGCTTGCGCGCTCCAAGCACTGCTTATTGGCCCGCCTTACCACCCCAAGCGTAGCTCAATTCCAGCCCCACGGTGCGCGGCTGATTCGTCATCACCCGGTTCAAGGCAGGAACGAAAAACGAGATCTCCTCGGGATCGCCCAGGTCGGCGCGCTTGTCGAATACATTGTCGATAAACAGGTATGCCGATACCTTGCGGTCGCTCACCCAGCCGACGCGGGCCCTGACGATGTCGCGCGATGGCACCAAGTTCAAAGTCTCCGTGACGTCAGTCATCGTACCGATGTACTCGTTGGTGGCGCGGATGAGGATGTCATAGTCGTCCGTAATCGGGTGCCGATAGACCAGGGAGGTGGTCTCGGTCCAGTCCGGCACTTCCTGCACACGCTCGCCATCGACGAATCCGGTGCCGGCGAGAGCCTGCACCACTTCGGCGTGTGTGTACCCAGCAGCGGTTGTGAGCGTCAGCTCCGGAGTGATGCTGAAGCTTGCTTCAAGTTCGCCGCCGTAGACATGCGCCGTGCCGGCGTTGGCGACGTAGGTTGCGCCGCAGGTTTCGGTGACCAGCTGCTGAATGCCGGTCCAATCCTCGTAGTAGACAGCACCATTGACGGTTAAGCGGTTATTGAAGGCGCGCACCTTCTCCCCCGCCTCATAGCTCCATATTCCATCGGGGTTGTACTGCAGCGGGTTTGACGGACAGGTCACTGGCGGCGGCGGATTGCCTCCTCCCGGGCGGAAGCCCTTGGCCGCCTGAACGTAAAGCGTCAGGTCCTGAGTGGGCTCATAGGACAGATTCACCTTGGGATTGACGCCCGATGCCGCAGCAGGCAGCGAGAACAAAATCGGCGGCGCCGGACCGGTGATCAGGCCGCCGGATTCTGCGAGCTCTTCGGTGCTCGTGTAGTGGTAGTAGCGCAGGCCCGCGGTGAGTTTGAAGTCGTACGGAAGCTTGTACGAGGCTTCGCCAAAGCCCGCGTATTGCTTCAGGTCATTGTCGAAAGTCAGGTAAAACAACGACGGTACGCCAAACAGATCGGCAACGAGCGGCCCGGGAGTGGTCGTGCCAATCGCAGTGTTCGTCTTGTAATCCTCGTAGAAAAAGCCAGCGAGCCATTGGAACGGGCCCTCGCCCGTAGAAGTTACCCGTAGCTCCTCGCTGAACTGGCTGGTGTAGTCAGTCTCGAAAGCCGAAAAGGAGCCTGCGGCGGCGTACGTGTCACAGGGTGCTCCAGGGGGGCACGGAGGAATGGGGATACCTATGATCGCCCCAAGAAAATCTTGCCCCACTTCGGAGGTGTCTTGGGAGAGGTGCGTTTGCCGGCGGTAGTAGGCAGAAGACGAGGAGAGCTCAACGGGGCCGATGTCCCATTTGATCGGCAGACTGAACAGCTCAAAACTGTCTCCGTACGGCTCGGTGCGATCAAACGGCTGGAAATGTGTCTCGGTTTGCACGCCCGGCGGATTGTCGACGAAATTCGGCGCGCCCTGGGTGACTCTCTGCAGGAAGACACTCGGCGTGATGGTCACGCCGTCGATTGGCAGCCATTGCAACGCAATGCGTCCGCCCTGCACCTGCGCCCAGTTTGAATCCTTGTAGTCGTGTTGCACTGGCGCGGTCAGCACGTCACCGCGCGTTGCCCCGCCGTTCGTCTCATACGGAAAGGGATTGAGCACGACGCGATCGATCCAGCCGTCGGTGTAGGAGTCGGTGCCGACGATGCGCAGGGCGAGCTTGTCCTGCACCAATGGAATATTGACCATGCCGTTCACGCCGTAATTAAAACCCCCGTCCTTGGTGTCGGAGGCGATTGTCTGGGCGCTAACGGCAAATGCGGTCGGGTCGGGCTGATTGGTGACCAGCTTGATCGTGCCGCCCATTGATCCGGATCCGTAAAGAGTGCCCTGCGGTCCGCGCAGGATCTCGACGCGATTGAGATCGTACAAGCTCGGATCAATGACCACCTTACCGAGCAGCGCCTCTTCAGGAGGTGTCAGCGGCGTATCGTCGAGATAAAAACCGACTGTCGGCGATTCGCCGCCCGAGGAGGCAATGCCGCGCATCTCGTACTCCGTCTGGCCTGGGCCGGAATTGCGCTCCGACATCCCGGGCGTCTCATAGCCGACTTCGTTCATGTCGGATATGCCGGCAGCTTGCAACTGCACGCCCGTGTACGCGGTAACGCTAAGAGGCGTCGATTGGACAGTCTCGGTGCGCTTTTCGGCCGTGACCACAACTTCTTGCAGCGCGCCGGCGTTCGAGGGGCTTGCGCCTGATGAGGTCTGCTGCGCGCGGGATGGCGGCGTCATTAGTAGCGTGAGCGCCACGACGGCAAGCGCGACCGCCAAAACGCGTATCCCCACGGCCTCTCGGGCGGACTTGGCCGAGCACTTGAACATGATGCATTCCCCCAGCTGAAAACCTTTTTATGCTCTAGGCCGGCGAGCGGCCCGGTGCGGCGCAGATGCTCGCCTATCGGACCTTACAACGCCGCCCGGTTGTGGACAAGCGCACGCACGGCAGTGGAAACAACCCTTCGCTTCACATCGGCAGGGCCGCAGCACGCGGCAACCCTCATGGCCCTCCGATTCCGCTCCCAACGTTCATCACCCGGTTCTCTTGCTGGGACGTTGTGGGCCGCCGTCGCCCGCGGGTGCCATAGAGCCCGTAGATCGCCAGGCCAAGTAGCAGCCATACGGCAAAGCGCCACCATGTCGCCGTTGGTAATCCCGCAGCCATGTAGCCGCACACCAAGACGGCACCAATCGGTACCGCCGGCACCCAGGGCGTGCGGAACGGCCGGGCCGCCTGCGGATACTTGCGGCGCCACGCAAGCACCGCGCATGCAACGGCCATGAATGCCGCCAAGACTCCGATCGAAACCATTTGACCCAAAAGGCTGATCGGCAGGAGCTCGCTCAGCGCCGCTGCACATACCGCCGCAAAAACCGTCGCCGTGGCGGGCGTACTGCGACGCGCATGCAATCGAGCCAGGGGCGTCGGCAGCAAACCATCCTCAGCCATGACGAAGAGAATGCGTGCCTGTGCCATCAGCACGACCAGCAGCACCGACACCATGCCGATCGTCGCTCCGAGTTGTACCACCCGCTCAAGCCAGTGCAGATGCGCGCCGGTGGCCTCGATTGCCACTGCCACCGGATTGGCGACGTTGAGGGCGTGATAGTCGACTAGCCCAGTCACGACCAGCATCATTGGAGCGAACAATATCGTGCAGACAGCGAGCGATCCGATAAGCGCGAACGGCACGTCACGTTGCGGCGTACGTGCTTCCTGCGCGCTGACCGAGATGGTGTCGAATCCAAGGTACGTGTAGAAGACGATGCCCGCACCGCGCACCACCCCACTCCAGCCGAACGCACCCCAGGCACCCGTGTTCTTCGGTACGAACGGAACCCAGTTGTGCGGATTGACGTAAAAAGCACCTACTGCGATGACCAGCACAATTACGCCGAGCTTGACCAGCACGAGACTCGCCACGATGTCTGCAGACAGTTCCACGCCGCGAATTGCCAGGGCCGCGGCAAGCGCGAGCACTAGCAGGGGCAGTGCGGCGCTCAAAGCGCGCGCGGTCGCGGGGTCTGTAATGCTAAAAAGGCCTGCGAAATAGGCTGCGAAGGACTGCGCCACGATGGCGGCGGCGAAGAGATACTCCAGAACCAGTAACCAGCCGACCAGCCATCCGATGAGGCGGCCGAAAGCGCGCTCGCTGAACGCATAGGCGCTGCCGGCGCTTGGGAACATGGCAGAAAGCTCTGCATAGCACAGGCCCGCCAGCGCACATCCCAGCGCGGCAATCATGAAAGAGAGAGTGATTGCAGGCCCGGCGAACTGCGCCGCAGCTGGACCGGGGATGACGAAGATCCCGGAGCCGATGATCGCCCCTATGCCGATGCCGAGCAGCTGCCAGCGGCCGAGGACGTGGCGCAAGCCCGTCGCGTTAGCCTTCGCGTCGGGCTCAACCATTTGGCGAGCGTCGCAAGCGCTGGCGAGGCGCATCTGGTGTGCCGAAGTGCTGTTGCAGGCGCTGTGCGCGCATGCCCCGGCGCACGCGACAAGGCTTCTTCAAGCATCCTCCATCGCCCACGGCGCTGATGCTGTCAGCCATCATAGCGCGACAGCGCTAGCGCCTGAGCATTGGCAGCAAACGACCGCGCGATTGCGCAGCCTCGCCGCGAAGTGCTGCTCACGCTGATTCGCGCGATTCTGTCCCCAGGGGGCTTGATATATCTTCGAGCGCCCTGCGCTCGGCATTAACGCCGAAGGCAAGCGCCAAAGAACCGGCGCCGATCATCAATGCCGCGCCGATGAGCCAGCCGGTCGTCACAGCGCCGCGGCTACCGGTCTGGATCAGTACACCCAAAAACATGGGTGCTAAAGCACCGCCGACCCCGGTGCCGACGGCGTAAAAGACGGCGATCGCGAGTGCGCGCATTTCCAATGGAAAAACTTCACTCACGGTCAGATAAGCTGAACTCGCAGCGGCAGATGCAAGGAAAAACACTGCCGACCAGCACAAAGTCTGACTGCGCGCATCAAGATGCCCAGCCAAGAAAGCCCAGCCCGTCAATGCGAGGCCAACCCCGGAGAGGATGTAGGTCGTCGCGATCATGCGCCGCCGACCGACGCTGTCGAACGCCGCCCCCAGAATGAGCGGGCCCAGAACGTTGCCCAATGCGAAGGGGAACAGATACAGCGCCACGCGATTGTCGGGCACGGCGTAAAAGCGGGTGAGCACCAATGCATAGGTGAAAAAGATCGCGTTGTAAAAGAAAGCCTGAGCAATCATCATGGCGAGCGCGACCAAACTGCGCCGGCGGTACTTGACAAATAATAGTCGCGCGACTTCGCTCAGCGATGGGTCGGCATTGCTCGCGTATTCCGTTTGCTTCGTTGCCTCCGCAAGCTCACCCACCTGGGTTGCGATCTGTGCTTCAATCTCGCGCACGATCGCCTCCGCTTCGCGCGCCTTGCCGTGGCGGAGCAGCCAGCGCGGGCTTTCCGGAACGTGCCGCCGTACCAAGACAATGACGGCCGCGAAGACGGCGCCCAGCAGGAAGCAGACTCGCCAGCCAAGTGCAGGTCCAAGCACGCGTGGATCAAGCAGTATCAGGCTGAGCGCGGCGCCGAGCGCAGCGCCCACCCAGAAACTGCCGTTGATGCCGAGATTCACGCGACCGCGCAGGCGCGCCGGGATGAGTTCATCGATCGCGGAATTGATGGCAGCGTATTCGCCGCCGATCCCGAAACCAGTGGCCGCTCGGCACACGGCAAACCACAGATAATCTGGGGCGAAAGCGGTCGCAAGCGTCGCCAGCATGTAGACCGTGAGGGTGGTCAAGAAGAGCTTCTTGCGCCCGAGCCGATCAGTGAGTCGTCCGAAGAAGAGCGCGCCGAGCACGGCTCCGGCGAGATAGAAAGAGCCTGATGCGCCCACTTCGGCCGCCGACATTCCCAGACTTTCGGGGCGCTCAAGCACTGCACCGAGCGAACCTACGAGTGTGACCTCCAGACCATCGAGCACCCAGGCGACGCCCAGAGCGATGACGACACGCCAGTGCCATGCCGACCAAGGCAGTCGATCCAGCCGCGCCGGGATGTTGCTCTTGATCAGCCCGTCGCTGCCCGCGCTCGAGGCAAGATCAATAGCGGCTGCGCGCATTAATAAGATCGCCTAGGTAAGTAACCAAAAAGTCGAGCCTGCTCGTGAGGTCCAAAGGAACTGCTCGCGATAGAAACGCCCGCTGGCGACCCCGGATCCCGCGCTTCAAGGGGATTCCCCTCTCGCAGCCGAGCCTACGCCAAGGCATAATCGCCGAGCTTGTCGCGTCGCAACACGCGCGCACGCGCGTAGCGACAATCAAAGGATGACGCGAAACTGCCAAGCGCGGGCACTTCCTGGAACCCGCCCGCTTTTCACCTTAGGTCGCGACCGGAGCTCGTACATGGCCTTCGCTAAATTCGGGCATACCGGCTTCTCGAAAGACTTGATGATCATTGCTGCAATCAGCTGCGCCTTCCTGCCCTATGGCCATTGAGAGGCGATCCATCGACTACGTGCCGCTTAGCGAGCGCCACGGCCGCGTCTGGCACTTGTGGCCGGTATGGTTCACTGGCGGCGCCCATTTGGCCACCGTCGCGGTAGGCGTTCTCGGGATCACGCTCGGCGGAAATTTATTCTGGACATCGCTCGCGGTTATTACGGGTTGCGCACTCGGCACCTTTTTCATGGCCTTTCATGCCGCCCAGGGACCCCAGCTCGGCCTGCCGCAGATGATTCAATCACGCCCGCAATTCGGCTATCTGGGTGCGCTTCTGGTCTGGGGCGTGGCGCTGATCTCTTACATCGGCTACAACGCGTTCAACGAGGTATTGGCCGCGCAGGCGGTGCATCAACTCACGCGCTCCCCAGTCCTTAGTACCACCACTATTATTGTTGCGTTTTCGATCATCGCCGTTTCTCTGGCAGTGATCGGATATGACTGGATTCACCGCGCGCAACGCTACCTCGCCTACATCCTGATCATTATTCTGTCGGTCGTGTCAATCGGGGCGGTGGCGTTGATCCCCCTGCCGGCGCAACAGCTCAACCCCCGCACATTTCAGCTCATACCGTTTCTCGCGCAATTCTTTGCGGCTGCGTCGTACCAGCTGAGCTGGTCCATTTACGTTTCGGACTATTCGCGTTATCTGCCGCGCCAGGTCGGCGTTCGCGCCTCGTTCTGGTGGACCTATATGGGCTCATTTGTCGGCTCGGCCTGGACAATGTTGGTAGGTACATTTGCCGCTGCCCTGCAGCCGCGCGCTGATGTAGCCGCCGCGATGCAGAGCGCGGCTGACACGGTGCTGCCCGGCCTTGGCATTATCCTGCTTATCGGCGCCCTCCTCGGCTTGGTGACAATTTCCGCACTCAATTTTTATGGCGCATCACTGACACTGCTCAGCGTAGCCGATTCCTTTACGCCAATTGTGTGCACGCTCACGAAGCGCTTGGTAAGTCTGCTCGTGGCCGCAATTGCCGCGATTGTCATCGCGGTCGCGTCCTCAAATGACTTCGTCAACCGTTTCGCAGATCTGCTGGCGATCCTGCTGTATCTGTTCACGCCGTGGACGGCAATCAATCTTGTAGACTTCTATCTGATTCGCAAGGGCCATTACTCGGTGCGCGAAATCTTCAATCCGCACGGAATGTATGGGCGTTGGAACTGGCGAGGACTGCTTGCCTATGCCATTGGGTTTGTTGTGATGATCCCGTTTTTCAGCATCGAATCGTACAAAGGCCCGGTAGCGCGCAGGCTTGGAGGCGCTGATCTTGCGATGCTGGTCGGGCTGCCGGTTGCAACTCTGGTTTATGTGTTGGCGTGCCGTTCGGTGGATCTTGAAGCTGACCGCCGGCGGGCAGCCGCTGCCGACGTCGGCCTGGAGCCCGCGTGAGTTACCTCGCGCGCAGCAAGTCAGTTGGGCGAACTGCGTGATTTCAGGTAGCGCGTCGCAGCACACCTGCGGTGCGCTTGTTAGTGCCGACAGTGCTCATCTTCGTGATGGTCATCACACCAGTGAGCCTCGCGATGGCCAGACCGATCGATGCGGTCGCCATTCTCCCACCTGTAGGGGCCACGGTCATCACGTTGGTAGCATCCGGACAGGACACCCAGCAGAAGCGCGATCGCACTCAGGGCAATCACTCGGTTACAAGCACTCATGGTCGGCTCCAGCAAGCACAGGCCTTGCCATGCTAGCAAGCGGCGGGCCTGCTTGACCAAGGGTTCTGCACCGTAGCGCGTTGCCCTTTCGTTACAATGCGGGGAGTCGAATTCCGCGTGGGGGAGTTGCATTGCGCCGAAGGCACTTGCTCAAAATGGCTGCGCTCACGTCCTTGCTAGCGGCGATTCGCGAGCCATCCTTTTCGCAGGTGGCTTCCGGGGCGAGCTCAGGCACGCCGCGCCGCTCACGCGTGCGCCCCACCGATGCCGCATGGCCCGAAGAGGCTGCCTGGCGTCGCCTGAATGTCGCGGTCCGCGGGAACCTCATCAAGACGGCTCCGCTATTTGAACCGTGCACGGACGCACCCAATGGCGAGACCTGTCGCGCTGCTACGCAGAATATGCGCAACCCGTTTTACTTGGGTGAGCAACCCTCGGGCACGCAGGTTTCCGGATGGCTCGACGCCTGGACTCCTGCGGCCAGCGCCTACGCGGTCAAGGCACATACCACTGCCGATGTGGTTGCAGCAGTAAATTTTGCGCGCACCCATAATTTGCGTCTAGTCGTCAAAGGCACAGGCCACAGCTACCTTGGCACGTCCAACGCCCCGGACTCTCTTCTCATATGGACGCGCGCCATGGATCGGGTGACATTGCACGAACGTTTTGTTCCCCAAGGCTGCGCGGGCATGGTCGCTGCGACCAGCGCCGTGACGAGCGAAGCAGGCGCAGTCTGGATCGACCTTTACAACGCCGTGACCATTCGCGCTGGGCGTTACGTGCAGGGTGGCGGCTGCACGGATGTCGGGGTCGCAGGGCTCATTCAAAGCGGCGGCTTCGGCAGCATGTCGAAGGGGTTTGGCACCGCGGCGGCAAGCCTGCTGGAGGCGGAGATCGTGACCGCCGAAGGGCAAGTGCGGATCGCAAATGCCTGCACCAATCCCGATCTTTTCTGGGCGCTCAAGGGCGGCGGTGGCGGCAGTTGGGGCGTGGTAACCCGACTGACGCTACGCACCTACGAGTTACCCAAGTTCTTTGGCGCTGCCTGGGGCGAGATCACAGCCAAATCCGCTGACGCCTATCGAAAACTGCTGGCGCGCTTCTTCGACTTTTATGCCACGAAGTTACTGAATCCACATTGGGGTGAGGGCGTGACGCTCGGACGTGGCGATGCCCTGCAAATCTCCATGGTGTGCCACGCATCTGACAAGCAGTACGCGAATGATGTTTGGAAGCCGTTCTTCGATTGGGTGAGCGCCGCGCCGCAGGACTACGTGCTCGACCGCCAACCCGGCGCCGAAGCCGAAGACGCACGCGCTTGGTGGCGCGTGCGGGGCAACGACGCCATGGTTGCAGACACGCGCCCGGCAGCGCCTCACCATCATGGCTGGTGGAAGGGTGATCAGGATCAGGTAGGCGCCTTCCTGCATGGCTACGATTCGCTCTGGCTGCCGGCATCACTGCTGCAGCCGAACGCGCGCCAGCGCCTGCTCGATGCACTATTCGCCGCCAGCAGAGCGCAAAAGGTGCGCCTGCATTTCAACAAGGGGCTGGCGGGGGCGCCGGCCGCCGTCATCGCAGCGGCTCAAGAGACCGCTACTAATCCCGCGCTCTGCAGCGCCTTCGCCCTCGCAATCATCGCCGACGGTGAAGGTCCCGCATACCCCGGACTCTCGCGACCCGCGATCAATCTTGTTGCGGCTCATGAAGATGCTCGCAGGATTGACACTGCAACAGCCGAGTTGCGCAAGGTCGTGCCAGAAGCTGGCTCCTATGTATCTGAAAGCAACTACTTCAACGCCTCATGGCAGCAGGCCTATTGGGGCAGGAACTACTTGCGCCTGCGTACCGTAAAGGACAAGTACGATCCCGATGGGCTATTCTTCGTGCATCACGGTGTGGGCAGCGAAGACTGGAGCGCCGATGGCTTCGCGCGGCTACGAAACTAGCCGCCAGCCACGACTTGGGCAGTTTCTAAGCGCTGGCGCGCGACGCGTTGCGCGCCGGACGACCTGCAGGGAGAATGGCCCGCCAGCAAACTGCGCAGCGCCATGACCAAGACACACGTCCGTTGGAAAAAGAAGCCCGAGCAAGACGACTACGCCGCAGCGTTAGATTTCCTGTCGCTCGTCGTCCCGGTCGAGCACGCAAAAAAGTTGATTCGTGCCCTGCACAATGCCACCACTGTGGAGCGCGCCGCCAAGGACCTCCTACGCGCGAGCGAATTAGCGCTGCTGCCGCGCGATGAACCGCATGTCAATGCAGACCTGAAAAGGATTCACAAGGGCAAAGCGTTGTCACCCATCCTCCTCATTCAGGGCGACATGTCGCGGAATATTCCTCTCGTCGTTGCAGATGGCTATCACCGCATCTGCGCAATCTACTACTACAACGAGAATGCTCCCATTCCGTGCCGAATGGTACGAAGCTGAGCCTCACTGCGTAGCGCATGCGCGAATTGCGCGCCGGAGCGACGCCGCGCCGTTGGCAGCAAGCGTTCTCGCCGGATGAAGCCGCAACTTGGGAGGTCAATTGGATCATGGAGTTTGAGCGCGCGATCTTAACGCATGGAACTCGCTCGGTCGAAATGAACCGACCCTACAGCCGAGATCGAGGCGCTTTCGCAGGACTCTTAGGGGCCGAGCGACTGCAGATACGTCGCCACCGCATCCATCTCATCGCTATGCAGCCCAAGCGCCACGCCGTGCATCACGGCTACGTTGCGCATATTGCTTTGAAACGAGCGCAACTGCTTCAGAAGATACTGCGTATGTTGGCCGGCTAGTCGGGGGAAGTTGGCCATGCCTGCAGCCCCAGGTCCATGGCACGTAACACAGGGAGGCACACCCTGAGCAACGTCCCCGTGTTCATAGATATCCTGCCCGCGCGCGAGAAGTGTTGGATTGCCCTTCGGTCCGGCGATAGGCTTTTGTCGGCTGTAATAATCAGCAAGTCCCGCCATCGTCTGATCATCGAGGGGCGCCGCCATTCCCCACATGTACCCGAGAGCGTCCGCGTCGCCGCGCGTCTGTGACTTGAAGGCTTGCAGCTGCGCTATCAGGTAATTCGCATTCTGGCCGGCTAGCACGGGAAACTTGGGTGAAAAGCTATGCCCCTGCGGGCCATGACAGCTCGCACAGGTTCCGATGGCGATGCGTTCCGCAGCCACGCGGCTAGCGGGATCAACGTCCTCCGCATGCCCCAAGCTGAGTCCCAGTAAGAACGCGCTGCCTAGGCCGATGACCAGAGGGCTCTTCATGATTGTCTTTCCTCTGTCAGAACGAAACCCACAACAGCACATAAGTCACGCCGTTGTCCGAAGCCTTGCGGCCGAAGCCATCGTAGTTGCTGTCCCCGCCGTTGAACTGCGTGTAGGTCGTGTACTGCAGCGAAATCTTGGTATTCAGCCACGGCAGGTAGTTCACTTCGGCGATCCAGCCCTTGGTATTGGGGCTTCCGTTCGCGCTGGTGATCACGCCGGGCGCCGGCCCCGCCGGATACAGTCCAGCATCGCTGCTGCCGGTGGTTGAAAAGTAGCTGAGTGAACCGCCGAACTTCCGCCGGAAGTAATAGGTGCCGACGACGCGTGTCGTGGTCAAACTATCGCGCGGGTTGCTGGAAGCTCCCGCCGCAAAACTCGCATCGAGCTGCATCGACTCATGAATGCGCGTCGCGGCAAGCGAAAAGATGTGCTCGTCGCCGATGAACTGATACTGCAGATCCTCGGCGACATCCCTGAACTCATTCACCGGCCCGGTCAACGGGGTGGGCGCGCTGGCAGTGCCCCCGCCGGGGAAGAGCTTAAAGGTTGCCCCGTAGACACCGACCTCCAGGTCATGGCGCTGCCATTGATTCTCATAAGCCACTCGACCGTAGGGCACCGTGCCGGTGATGACGTTGGACACTGATCCGTCGAGGGGACCGGCCGCTCCGGTGATCGGATTAAGCACGCCCTGCTTGGCAGAGCGATAAACGCCGAATTCCGCATAGAGCGACTCATTCCACATGACGTAGGCGGTGATCCCGGCGATGTCCTGCGCCAGTGCTCCGTCGATCTGCGTACCCGCCAGCGGTGATACAACGGCGTCGCTTGCCGCGTAGGGGAAGCCCCATGCCGGAGTACTATTCCACAGATCTTGCACGGTCGGATTGTTGTTGACGCTGATGCCGTAGATAAGGCTGCGCTCATCAGCCAGAGCTATATTGTTGGCATAGCGCACATCGGTGTTGTCGATGCCGATCGTGCCTGAATCATTCGCATAAGTGAGCTGGATCATGGCGCCCAGGTGCGGTGCAATCTTGCCTGCATAAAAGAGGCTGAATTGCTGCGGGAAGCCGACCGTGTTGGTCTGCGAGCGCGACTGGGTTTTGGTACTGTCCGGCAGAGGCGAATTGAGCCAGGTGTCCGAGATCTGAGCCATTACTGCGAGCGGTGGCAGAGTCGACAGCGACAACAGTTCCTGCTTGGTCGCGTCGATGGCACGCACCTGCTTCAGGTTATCCAGGGTATAGCCGTTGGCCTTGAACATCCGGCCGAAGTGCGTGAGTTCTGGGAAAACGGTATGGCATGCCTCACAGGCGAGCCCGGTCTGGCGAGCGAAACTGGGCACGGCTTGCGCCACCGGCGCTGCCAGAGCAAAGCTCAATAGAAGCTGGAGAAGCGCCACGCGGCGCACCCATCGGACGTGCTCCATAGCTTTCAACCCCCTGTAATTCATGCGGCTATTGGCAAACCCAAATTGGCCACTATTCTCCCGGGAGAGCGTTTTAGCATAATGTCTGTTGCAGCACATATACGTATGATCCCTACTGCACCTGACACGACCGCTCGGTTGCAGCGCACCAGCATTAATTGTCGAGCGCATGCCTCACGATAGATCCAATGTGGCATCGCACAAGCGATTCTATTGCGCTGGCGCGCGTTCACGATGCCGCTATTTCTTGCCGACCCGAATGGCTAGCGCCCTCGAGGGCGCCGCACGCGCTCATCAAGGCGCTCGTCCACGATCCCCGTGGGTTCGAGATGGCCGATCACCTCCGTCTCCTTTGCAAAGAGCCGAGCCACGGTGCGCTCGGCCGTATCGACCATCCGATGGCCCTCTTGCACCGAGATATGACCATCTACCTCCAGATGGAATTCAACAAACACGCGGTCGCCCGCGTCGCGGGTGCGCAGATCGTGTACCGCGCGAATACCAGCACAGCCGACCGCGGCTGCTTTGATGCGCTCGCGCTGCTCCCGCGGCAACTCGTGGTCCAGAAGTTGATGCGACGCGCTCGCGGCGACGCGCCACGCCCCCGTGATCATGTAGCTCGCGATGATGAATGCAAATACAGGGTCCGCGCGCACCCATCCGGTCATACTACTCAGCGCAAGTGCGATAATTACGGCAACATTTAATACCACGTCCATGAGGTAGTGCGTGCGGTCCGCGGCGATGGCTATCGATCCTGTACGGCGCACGACCCAAGTCTGCAGGGCTGCCAGAAGGCTTGAGGTCGCAACACCGCCGAGCGCGATCCATATGCCCAAACTGATCGCGGTGAGCTGCTGCGGATAAATCAACCGCCAGACTGACTGGGCCATGAGCAAGATGGCGGTGCTGCCGATTAAGATTGCTTGCGTGAATGCCGCTAATGCTTCCCCTTTGCCGTGACCGAAGCGATGTTCTAGATCGGCAGGGTGTTGGGCGAAACGCACACCAAAAAAAGTCGCTGTCGCCGCCAACGCATCGACAACGGCATCCGCAGCCGAAGTGAGAAGCGCCACGGAGTCCGTCGCCATCCAGCCCCAGAGCTTTGCAACAATGAGTGCGGCCGCAGCGGCCAGCACGATGGCGCTTGCCAAGTGGCGCAGGCGTGCGCCGGATTCTGCTTGGCTTCTCATTACCCGTGCCGCTTTACATCAACGCTGAACTCCCGCGGGCCATCTGCTACGAGCGTGTACGCAATGTCTTAGTATTACCGTATCCGGGATCGCGCGGATCGTGACCGCGTCATGCGCGCCGCACTAAACGCGACGGGCTTCACCCGCGACGCAGGCACAGCATCCTTGGGTTACGTTGCGCCGGATCGCCAACCAATGACATCCGTACGTAGCGCGTGCTCCCTCCCCTGCCAAGCGGCACGCACATTGAGTGCCATCTTGACCGCTCGCGCCTCGAGCTGGCGTGCGCCTTCAGGTCTTGGCTGAGAAAAGCGAGCACCAACCTTGCGGGCTAATTGTCCCGTCGACCACTTTGCAGCCACTTGGCGCCTGGAAAAGACTGCAGCCGTCGCAGCGCTGCGTGCCTTTGGGCTTATCCTGGTACGCGACCGCGGTCTGGGCGACTTTAGACTGTGCGGCGGCCCGATCTGGCCGGAGCTCCTGCAGAAGCGCCGCCCCAATACCATAGGCCGCTGCGCGTCTAAAAAAACCACGCCGCGAAAGATCTTGCGATTTAACTGCCATGCGCATGCCCTCCGAATTGGTGACGAAGCGGAAACTTGCTCGTTGAGTGCCTGATTGCAGCACCGCGCAACCGCCATAAACCCCCAAAAGTAAATACGCAACTGGGCCGAACAGAGCGATCGCTATGTGCCCTTAGTTTCCAGGATGAGAGCGAATTCTAGCACGCGCCAGCTGCGCCCAGGAGACCCCGATGTTAGTGCTGCGCAACAAATCAATCCTCATATTGAATCGCTTGTATTGCTGCGAGCTCTAGTTACCGCGCTTCATTGACTTCCAGTGCGGTGCGTCCGTGGCCTACGTCGCCCGCGCCTTATTCGGCAATTGCCACTGCGGGTTCGAGGCAACGCAGCACGTCCGCGTATGTTGGCCCCCGCGCTATGGCCAGTATGTCGTGACCATAAGGCTGGTCTTCACGGCTTAAGGGTTCAAGGCGCATCCGCAAGCGAGCTTTGGGTATGTTTAGAAACGCGTAGTCAATACTCTGCAGCAGACGAACCACGGGTTGCTCAAAAAACCTCACGGAATGATCGTTGAGTTCAAATACGATCGAGTCCGGACGATGCGTTTCGAAATAACGCATCCCGCCTTCAATCACTTGCGGCTCGAAGCCCTCTACGTCGATCTTGATCAGGCGGATTCTGGGAAGGCATAAAGAGTCCAGATACGTTGAAGTGTGTTTAACAGCAACCGGCACTCGCGTGATCACCTTGTACGCCGAGAGGGATCGGATGAATGAGGCAGCTCCGCCATTGCTGTCGGGAACCGGCAGGTCAAGCGTCTGATCCTGCGACCCAAGCGCACATTGATGCACGTAGAGATTTTCGAACTTGTTTCTGCTGGCAGACACGCGCAGCAATTCCACGAAACGCGGCTGTGGCTCAATCGCATGAACGGTGCCCGCAGCGCCCACGAGCCCACGTGCAATCAGGCTCATGACACCGATATTGGCGCCTATATCCAACATCGTGTCTCCCTGACGCAGCAGGCGTCGACACAGCCAGCTTAGCTTCGGATCAAGATCGCCGAAATAAAACAATGCCCGCCCAACCCAGTCATCGAGAGGAACTAGGATCTGCGTGCCCGCCCTCAATTTTGTCCAGCAGGGGGATGGCACATGGACGCTAACGCGCACGCAAGGCTGCAAATTCGCAATTCGCCCATACCCGCTATACAGGGGATATAAATGAGCAAACGTTCTGATCAGATTCGCTGCGAACATATGACCCTATCTGGGCAGCCCGTCGGCAATTGGTCCTGACTACCAGTTTGCGCGCTCGCAAATTCTTGGTTGCCGCGAACCGGACCTTCGCGATAGGCAGCTGCGGGGGTCAATCTCGCACATTACCCAATAGATTGGCCGGGCTCACACGCCAAGGGGAGCTTGCGAATCCCGAGCAACGAACCGCTACCGCAACCCGCGTCGGTGAGCAGCCTTCAAGACTGTTGGCGCGTGCCACCGGGCACCCGCCTGGCAAGCCAATTGCGCGCTCGTTGAGCAGACCTGCAGCTTTGCGCAATGCGAGGCCGTCGCCTAACGCGGCGCGAATGCTCCAATTTAGCAGCTTGAGGTGCCCCATAGCCGCAGTCGCACTGGCTGCCGCAGCTTGAGCGGGCAGCCGCCGCATAGCGCTTCTCAGTTTCCGCCTGAGATTATTTTGCCGTCCATCATTAGGTCACCTGGCTTCATACCCACCGGGCAGCTACCCAAATACTTGGCGTCGATGATCATCACCGTCTCCGCCTTGCCCACGTTGAGGTGCATCTCCGTATGAGACGCGGTATCGCCCTGATACGTGTAAACGACCTTGGTGACAGAGCCGGCGTTTGGCCCTTTGGCGCATCGGCTCTCCTCCACGTACGTATTTGTCGACGGTTGAGTCACGCTAGAGGTGCAGTCATTCTTCTTCCTCAACTCCTCTGCGTTCGATTGCATCGACTTGGTGAGTTCCTGCGATTGACACATCTTCACCGGCGTATCAGACACAGTCTTGCCTTGCTGGGTATGCGTGCTGTGAGTTTCCCAAAGGCCCTCCTTTGTCGGTGGAGGCTTGATTCCATCCGCCCCAGCAATTCCGATCCAGACCGGCAGAACCGCAACGAGGCAAGCATGCTTGAACGTCATGTCCATTCCTTTGCCGGAGTGGGCGCGATAATCGGTGGCTCGATACTCATCGCCAGAGACTTTATCACACGGTCCGTCGCCCGCGTCTCAGCACCTCGGTTCGCGAGATTAAGGTACCCCGAAGTCGCCGGCCGCCATACACGGCTCAGGCCAAAAATCGGTCATTCACGTGGACGCTTGGGTTGCTAACACGCGCGCTCGTCTTTGGATCCCGCGTCTCGCACCGTCGCAAGAACCGCGCCTGCCGCAAAAATGCAACACGCTTACGCCGTAGTCACAGGTCGATGCGATTACGTGTCGTTAAAATTCGCCTCTCGCAATTCCTAACACACCTGCCAATGAACCAATGACTCACTTCAGCGTACTCACGTGCGCGACAGTTTCTCTGTCACCCACGTTAGGGAGTGCGTATGTCTAAATCTTCACAATTCATGCGCGTGGCAGCGCTAATCGCGAGTGCCGGCTCTGCCACCATGGTCCATGCAGCCGCTACCGGGTCATCACCCGACAACGCCTATCAGGTGACGCCGCTGGTCGCAGATGTCGCCGGCGCAGCTGCAATGCAGGACGGCGTGCTGCAAAACGCCTGGGGCGTTGCCTTCGCCCCGGACGGCAGCCCATTCTGGGTCAGTGATAATGACACAGGGTGCTCGACCCTCTACACCGGCGATGGCACGCGCATACCACTTCGAGTTTCGATTCCTCTGCCGGGCAACGTCATTGCGGCCGGTTCCTGCCACTCGGTCGATCCGAATCATCCGCCAAATCCCCTTCCGGCGGCGCCGACCGGGATGGCGTGGAATCCTTCGTCAGCATTTCTGGTTCCGGGCACAAAGCTTCCGGCGGCATTTATCTTTGCAACCGAGGACGGCACGTTATCGGCATGGGGCGGTGGCCTTACGCCGCCCAACAACGCCGTCATCGCCGTTGACAATTCCGCATCACCGACCGCCGCCGACGGCGCCGTCTACAAGGGGCTCGTGTTCGGGCTCAACGTCAGGGGATTGTTTCTGTTTGCAACCAACTTTCGTCACGGCAAGATCGATGTGTTCGGTCCAAATGGCACGAACGGCCTGTTTACGGCGGCCACCACTGATGCTGGCTTCGTCGACTCACAGATTCCTGCCGGCTACGCGCCCTTCGGCATTCAAAATATCGACGGCGATTTGTTTGTCACCTATGCGAAGCAAGACGCTTCGAAGCACGACGATACCCCAGGACCCGGATTGGGTTTCGTCGATGTGTTCGATACGGACGGTCATTTGCTGCGTCGGTTCGCAAGCCACGGGGCGCTCAACGCACCGTGGGGTATCGCACGCGCCTCATTTGCGTTCGGTAAATTCAGCGCCAAGCTCTTGATCGGGAATTTCGGCGACGGCAAGATCCACGCGTTCGAGGACGACGGCACTCTGATCGACGAACTCGCGGATGCATACGGAAATCCGCTGATCATTTATGGCCTATGGAACCTGGCTCTCGGTGGCGGCGCCGGCTCGAGCCCGGACACGCTTTATTTTACCGCTGGACCCAACGGCGAGACTCATGGCCTGTTTGGCACCGTCACTCCGGCGTCATAGAAGGCGCGCAAATAATAGAGCGAACCTACAGATACAAGGCGAGCGCGCCGCCATTTCGCCGTCGCCGGTAGGGAAATGCCGGCGCGCTCGCCAGGGTCCATATAGGCCTATCAGGGTCTCGTAGCCGAGCAGGCGATCAAGAGATCGTTTTTGTCATCAAGAGCCTGCTCAAGGTGTTTGAACGGGACCTCGCTCAGCGAAGGCCCCACTCAATTCGATTCGACGAACTGGACGCGAGGCGCCGCCCCAGGCATGGCAGGTACCCAGATTTAGATTGTTGGTTTCCCCGGGCTGAGGGTCGCTGCTGCGCAAGCAGGTCAGGCAACTCGCTTGGCATCCGTTTGGCGATTCACTGGCGTACTCGTCTTGAATTCTCACGGTACCGGCTCGTAGGTTACGGCGAACACGTCGGCCCTGCAGGGGTACACGTCGCCTTTCACGCCGCGAATGATCCAGTCCGTGAGTTCGGCGCGCAGCGTGCCAGCCGGTGTCGGGATTCGCATGTGCGGCCTCGCGCGGTGCTCCGCGGTGCGGTTGGCTCCGGTTTCAGTATCCTCGTAAAACCACTGTGGATCGATCCATACGGGTAGTTTCTCGCGCTGTCCGGCCGGCATGAACTGCCACGCCTCTACAACGATCGGTTTTCTGCGCCAGCGGCTCATCGCGGCTCTCCGGTGCAATGGAGGCGTTGAAAGTTCCGACGATACTAGGCGAGCTTCGGCATCCAGTTCACAGCTATTTCGCTTACTGCGCCGACGAAAGCACCGGCCGCGATTGACGACACTCTCTTACCCCTACGACCCGGACACGGGGTCCGCCGCGCCGGCGCAAAGGGCGGTGCCCGGCCCAGGTTCACGCAAAGTTCTAGGCGCTGTTACCGATTCTTACCCAATCAGAGTAGGAGTGCCCTCACCACTGCGTGTCCAGAAAGTAACGAGCGCACCGTCGGGGGAGAAGGCGACCGAGCGGATCTCGGGATTCCTCAGCTGCCGAAACTGCCCCTTGGTCAGATTGCGGTAGCGGTTGGTGCCGATCTCCGTCAACCAGACGTCCAAGTGTCCGTCGCGGTCCGCCAGAAACGCTACCAGTCGACCGTCTCGCGAGATGGTGGCTCCTTCCTCCGTTCCCTCGAAATCCGTGAGCCGCGTGACCTTGGCTTCCGTCAGCGGATCGCGCACGTGCTCGGGAGCTTGGCGCAGCAGCCCAAAGACCAGGACCGCGACGACGGTGGCCAGAATTGCTGCGGCCGCAAACACCACGTGATTGCGCGGCACGAACTTGCGCATCCGGTCGGACAATCGGGCCGGTTGCGCCTCAGTGGGTCTTGCCTCCAAGGCCGCTCGCGGACTCTCGGCTGCGCTGGCGACATTTGGGTAGCGCTCGGGCGATTTGCTTACCGTGGTCGGCTGCTCCTGCGCCCTCAGAAGGCGCGAGACCCGCTCGATGAAGGCAGGCGACGTGTCGCCAGCAGGCAGCCGCGTCCATTGCACGTCCCGAAATTTGTCCGGAACATTCTCCTCGTCGTCGCGGGTATCGTCGAGGACGACGGGCAGCAGGAAGGCCTTGTTGGCCATGATCAAATGCGATCGATCGACGGCCAGCTTCCACTCGAGCCGGAAGCAGCCCTCGGCTCTGTCGTGTGTATGGCGTGAGATAACCGGAATGAACAAGGCGCAGGTCTTGATCTGCCTGCGTATCGACTGGTCCCAGGCGTCTCCGCCCCGGAGCTCGCTCTGGTCGAACCAAACCTCGATGCCGGCGGCGCGCAGCGCCTCGCAAATGCGCTTAGCCGCCTCGGCATCCTGAGAGGCGTAGCTCAAAAATACTGCCCCGGCGGGTGTGCTCGCCTGGGTTGGCGATTGCCCCTCCATCCTCCGTCTCTTGATCTTGTAAGGGCTGGGCGAGAATGCCCTGAGCAGCCCGTCCTAGGCAACGTCGCAGTGTGATCGTCCGCTTTGCGACTTCTCACCGGCCGCTATTTGGAAGGCGAACAGGCCGAGCCGCCAGAAGGCGATCGTTTCGCCGCGCCGCACCAATCGTGGTTGCCAACGACTCCGTCCGCGGATGAAAATGACCGCGGCGACAGCTTTGCATCAACGCACATATTGTTACCGCGCCCTGGAGGGTGCATGGTCAAAGCGAAGTCAACACTCAGATGTTGCGTCGATCATTGAAGAAGGCCGGCAAGGGCATCTACGGTGTCGCTCATGCACTGAGCCTTGGGTCCCATGCGTAATGCTAGCGATGACGTTGAGAGGCAGGCCTCAGGCCCTGAGGCTCGATACGTCAGCGCGCATTTACGACCGTGCCTGCTCCCGCAGCGCAATGCATAGTGCCGCGAGCGTTTCAAGAGCATTCGTGCAGCGCCGCAACCCCCTTGAGAATGCAGATCGCAGACCCAAGGCGGTCCTTGTCTTCAGGGTCCCCAGACTAGATGCATCCCGATGAATAACGCGGTGCGCGAGCCGAGTGAGCGTCAGTTGTGCGCCTGCGGCAGCGGCCTCACCCGCGCGCGCTGCTGTGAGTTGAACCTCGCAAGCCTCGGTGCACGCGAGGCGAGCCGTCATCTGGCGCCGCTTGAGGAACGCGCGGCCGAAGCCCAACGCAGCGGCGCGACCGAGGAGGCCCAACGCCTGGCAATTGATGTGTTGGAGTTAGCCCCTGGTCGCACGCGCGCCTTGACGGTGCTCTACGAAATCCGCAAAGCGCAGTCAAAGCCCGAAGCGTGCGCAGCTCTGATCCGGCGCATCGTGGCGCTTGAACCCAATAACTTTTGGGCCACCAATGAACTGACGCTCCTCCTCCTCGGCCGGGGCAATGTCCACGAAGCCGAACGTCACGCCCGTAACGCCGTGCGCATGGCACCGGAGAATGCCCAGTCGCACTACCTTATGGGTCTGGTGCTGACCGAGGCGAATCGTCCGGCGGTGGGCGAGTACCACTATTACCGCGCGCTCAAGCTATCCGGCACGCGCGATCCGGTGGTGCTCGCCAATCTTGCCCTGTGCCTGAAGAACCAAGGCAAGATGGCCGACGCACGCGCGCTTTACGAAGAGTCGCTCGCCGCCGCACCCTATAGCCTGCACACCCTGCTGGGATTTGCGCGCCTGGAGGAGGCCGACCGTAACCTTACCGCCTCGATGTCGCTGCTCGAGCGCGCGGCAGCACTCTTTCCCGATAATCCGAACGTGCGGCTCTTGCGCGCGACGGTGCTGGGGCGCAGAGGCGAGGCCGATGCGGCACTTGCGGTGCTCGATACAATGGCGGCGACCAACGCAACCCTGAGCCCGGTCGAATGGCTCGAAAAGGGGCGGCTATTGGATCGCCTGAGCCGCTACGACGAGGCGTTCACTGCCTTCGATGCAGGCAGGAAACGGCTGCGCGAGGTCACGGGACAGCAGTATCTTGATGCGCAGGCCGAACATCTCATTGCTCGGCTGAAGAGCTTCTTCATCAAGAAGCGCCTCGCCACGCTGCCCCGCGCCAACACTCGCACCGATGTCGCACAGCCGCTCTTCGTGCTCGGCTTTCCGCGCTCCGGCACGACGCTCCTGGAACAGACCTTGAGCGCCCACCCGCGGATCGCCGCGGCCGATGAGCTGCCCTTCATCATCGAGCTCGCCGAGCTCATGCCGCGTCTCCTCGACAGCCCGCTGGGCTACCCCGAGGCGCTCGCGGAACTGTGGATGGCCGATCATCGCGAGGACCTCAATAATCTGCGCGATCATTACCTGCGCAAAGTGGCACAGCTCGGAATCGTGCCTAAAGGCGCCGCCTGGTTCACGGACAAGATGCCTTTGAACGAGACGCATCTCGGGCTCATTCACCTGCTCTTTCCCGCATCTCCGCTCCTGCACGTCGTGCGCCATCCGTTGGATGTCGTCGTCTCGGTGTACTCGAACCTTCTGACCCACGGGTTTTACTGTGCCTATGCACTCGAGAGCGTGGCGCGCCATTACGCGCAGGTCATGGATCTGGTGGAGCACTACGTCGGCGAGATGAGCCCAAAGTACCTACGGGTGCGCTACGAGGACATGGTGGAAGACCAGGAGACGAGCATCCGTAGGGTGCTCGCTTTCGTCGGCGAGGAGTTTGATCCGAGGTGCCTCGCCTTCCATGAGAACCGCCGCTATGCACGTACTGCAAGCTACGCACAGGTGACCGAGCGGCTCTACGATCGCTCGCGCTACCGCTATCGAAACTATCTGGCACAGCTACAGCCGATCATTCCCGTCCTGCAGCCGGTGATCGAGCGGTTGGGATACACGGTGTGATGGCTGCAGTCAGATCCATGTCCTATAGATGACGCGGCGACCCGATTACAAAATCGAGCTACGGCACAGCGCAAGCGCTCCAAATAGGCTGCCGGTAGGCGGACTGTCACGGCGTACGGCAACGGGTCAAGAAGCGAACTTTGCCCCCCCGCCGCGAGCGACGGTACGAAGCGCTCCTTAACACGGTTCACTGACCTTCCAGATAGCGCATGGCTGCCAGCAACCGTACTCCGAGGCTTACGCGCGCGTCTTATGCCCCTAAGACATTTTGATACAGAGGCTTCGCGTGCAGCCTGCAGCCAATTCCTGCCGGCTGCATCGGCCATTGCAAAGCTCCAAATCGAATTGAAAGGATGAAATATGGGTGGCGTTTTTTTGGCCGTGCTCTACTATTCTGTATGATCGGCAGCCCGCATCTGCTCGCGCGCGCGTGTTCGTTGGTCGGCGCATTCCTATCGTCACCACTCGCGACTGGAGCGGCGACGGAAATCGCGCAACCCGGGCCGACCGTAGTGGTCGAGCGCACGGAGACTGCTCTCTCCGAGGTCCTTGTCGAGGCTCCCGAGCCGCGATTTGTGGCCCCCACCCGACGTGACCACATCGGGCGCATCTGGGCCCCCGTATTAATCAATGGGAAAGGTCCGTTTCGACTAGTGCTCGATACCGGCGCCAGCCATTCGGCCGTCATCGCGCACGTCGCCGAGAGTCTCGGCATCACTGCTCAAGATTCCAGCAAAGTTCTGGTTCTGGGCGCTACCGGGTCGGTGATCGTTTCTTCAATCCATGTAGCGCGGATGGAGGTAGGCGATCTGCTCATCAACGCGACCGCGCTACCGATTGTCGCAGACGTATTTGGCGGAGCCGAGGGAGTTCTCGGACGAGAAGGACTGCCAGACAAGCGAATACTCGCCGACTTCGGCCGCGACATTCTCATTATTTCGCGCTCCCACAGGGAGCGCGCGATGTCGGGTTTCAGCGCTATTCCTCTGACTCTGACCCGGGACGGATTGCTGATGGCTGACGTGCGAGTCGGCTCACTTCGAGCAAAGGCTATCATTGATACCGGAAGCCAACAAACTGTCGGCAATCTCGCCCTACGCGACGCGTTGATGCGGCGTCAGCCGCCAGATGCAAAGCCAGAGGACATTATCGGGGTCTCACTCGATGTTCAGCGAGGCGAGAATATCGCGACGGCGCCAATAGCCTTTGGAAGTATTAAGATCCGTAATGCCCGGGTGACGTTCGGCGAAATGTTTCTGTTCGAGCACTGGAACCTTACCCATGAGCCAGCACTTATGATCGGGATGGATATGCTCGGATCGGTCGATACGCTCATCATTGATTACAAGATGCGCGAGCTTCAGATCCGCATCCGCCCTGACGAAGGATCACGCCGCGACTGAGCGCGTTCTCGGCCGTTTGAGTCCGAACTTCAACGATTCGATCACCTATCGATTCGTACAAGGGGTGCCTCTATCAAGGCCAGCGCATGGAGCGAACTACCCATTAGCGCCCATCAGAGTAATCTTGAATGCCCATCCTCTGGAGGTCGAACCATGTTCCGCCGAATCTGCAAGCCCTTCATCCTGCTGGCGAGCACCCTACTTCTTGTCTCCGTCGTCGGCGCCAATCCCGTCGCGCCATCCGACAGCACCACTGCGCTGCTGCAGAAAGCCGTGGACGGCGACTGGCGTTCGGCGCGCGCACAAGGCGCGCGATCAATACCGGCACCCCATCGAGACCCTGCAATTCTTCGGCCTCAAGCCGGACATGACCGTCATTGAATTGCAGCCGGGCGGCGGCTGGTACACCGAAATCCTCGCGCCCGTCCTTTACGCACACGGCCATTTGCTCGAAGCTGCCGATCCGAAGTTCGCCGACAAGATCAAGGCTAATCCGGCCGTGTTCGGGCACATCGGGTCGATCATCCCGTTCGACCCGCCCAAGCAGGTGCGCCTCGGCGCCGAGAATTCTGCCGATATGGTGGTCAGCTTCCGCAACGCGCATGACTGGCTTATGGACAGCCCGGAGACGCTTGCTGCCGTCTTCAAGTCCGTGTTCGACGTGCTCAAGCCCGGTGGCGTCTTCGGCTTCGAGGAGCACCGCGCCAAGCCGTTCGCCACAGCCACGGAAAGCGCGATGACACTCCACCGCATTCCCGAGGATTACCTGATCGCGATGGCGCTCCAGACGGGTTTCCGCGTGGCCGGCGTCTCCGAGATCAACGCCAATCCCAAGGACCCCGAAGACATCATCGTGCATCGCCTGCCACCGGATCTGGCCGGTCCCGCAGCCGAGCACGCGAAGATGCAGGCCATCGGCGAATCCGATCGCATGACGCTCAGGTTTGTGAAGCCTTGATGGTCGCAGACACGGCCGAAGGCTTTGTGAGCGATACCGCCACCAGATGATGGGGCGTGCGTAAGGGAGGAATTATGCGCACTAGATTGTTGCTTTTGTTTGTTGCACTGACGTGTTTGCCGCTGAGAGAAACACGAGCAAATCGCGGCGCGCCGTAATCCTGCGGCGTGATGTGTCCCTGGAGGTCTTCCTATGAAGCGAATCACAATAATGTGCGCGCTAGCACTCGTCTCGACTGCCGCAAACGCTGAGTACACCATTAAGCAGTATCACGACATAAGAGCGGCAGGTGGCGACGCATGGAACAGATTAGCGTCGTATATCGTAGGTTTTGCCTCCGGCTTTAACTATGCGGATGCGCTGCATGTATCTCGGCATGCGCCGCCCCTGGATTGTCCACCTGACAAGATTGGCATACGGGACTTGTTCTATGTGGATATCCTGGACGAGATAATCCAACGAAAGAAACTGCCGGATACCGTAGCCATTGAAACCGCTTTGGCGTACGCGATTCCCGAAGCGTTTCCCTGTAACAAGTAGGTTGCCGTCTCGCTTGGAACGTATTGGCACTCGCCCAGCAGCCGCGCCAGCCTGCCGCGCTGATAAAGGCGCCGCGCCAGCTCGAAAATCCATTCCCCTAAAAAGGGTCAGGAAAGGCTAGGGTCGGAATCCAAACAATTTCGTAAGCTTCTGGCGGACAAGGCTAACGCCACCGGCACCGTCGCGGCGTACCCCACCGCCTACCCCATTTGAGATCGAGGCTTGCCCGAGGACTTCTGGTGTGGTAGCACGCGCCCTGAGGGGCCAATCCCACTGAACCCCCGCGTTTACTGCCGCCGTAGGGCTCTAGCCTGCTGCGTCGTGTTCGAGGCAGGCTAGTCAGCGCTGAACTTCCCGAGTTGACCACCCGACACCGACCGGATCTAGACATGAAGTGGAAACTAAGGCTCGCTGCAGGTCTTCTGGTAATGGCAGCCAACATAGTTCAGGCCGCGCCACCGGGACCGGGTTACGACATCGAAATGAGTCGCATGATCCTGATGCGCGACGGCGTCGAACTCGAGGCATGGATCACCAAGCCATCGGGCCTCAAGAGCAAGACGCCGGCCATCCTCGAGCTGACTCAGTACGACATCGACGGTGGACGCCACGCCGATCCGGCGTTCTTTGCGCTGCACGGTTATGTTTTCGTACAGGCCTACGTGCGTGGGCGCGGTCGCTCGGGCGGTGTCAAGAGCGACAACTTGGGGCCGCAGGTGGGGCGAGACGGCTACGATCTGGTCGAGTGGATCGCCCGGCAACCGTGGAGCAATGGCCAGGTGGTCATGTACGGAGGTTCGTACGTCGGCATGACACAATGGCGTACGGCGACACAGCGCCCGCCGCACCTGGCGGCGATTGCACCATACGTGCCGATCTATCCGGGCTGGGATATCCCCAACACTAACGGCATTCCGCAGTCCTGGACCGCGGTGATCCTCGCCTACACCTCCGGTCGCTCGCTCAATTCCTTCGTCTTCACCAACCCCGCTTACTGGATGGGCAAGATGCTCGAGCAGTATGCGGCGGATCGACCGTTCACCGAGCTTGACCGGGGGATGGGCATTGCCGCACGGGACGACTGGTGGGTGCTCAACGAGCGGGGGCAGCGGGTGCCGCTGATGACCCTATGGCTCGATCACGTCGGCGATGAGGTCTTCAACCTTGCCGCGGAGCCGAAACCCGAGGATTACGCTGCGATGAGCTTTCCAGTCCTAACGGCAACGGGGTTCTTTGATGATGATCAGCCGGGTACCCTGCGCTACTACCGCAACCACGTGGCGCACGCTGCGGCCGAGGTGGCAGAGGAGCACCAACTGGTAATCGGCCCCTGGGACCACTTCGGCACCCAGGAGCCTTCCAAAGAGATCGAAAACCTCGCGATTCCGGACGCGGCAGTGCTCGATATGAAGGCGTTGCACCGCGAGTGGTACGACTGGGCGTTAGGCCGCGGACCAAAGCCCGCTTTACTCAAGGATCGAGTGGCATACTTCATGATGGGCGCGAATGAATGGCGCTTTGCGCATACCCTTGATGGAGCATCGACAGGAGCAAATATCGCACTCTATCTCTCTGACCCAACGGGAACACCCGCGGACGCCTATCACTCCGGTCGCCTCCTGAGGCAGCCACCGCCGACCGAGCCTCCTGCGGTCCTGGTCAGCGACCCACAAGAGCATCCGGAGCTGGAGGTAGCGAAGTACCTGCCGGATGAGGGACTGACAAGTCAGTTCCGGTCGTTCCAGAAGCATGCAACGGTGTTCCATTCGGAGCCGTTGGAAAGCGATACCGAGATCGCCGGACATATGCGACTCACGCTTACATGTGCCGCGGACGCGCTCGATTTTGATCTGTGGGCGCAGGTCATGATGGTGATGCCGGACGGGTCAGCAGTGCAGCTCAGCCAGCCGGATATTCGTCGCGCACGGTTCAGGGACGGATTCTTCAAGCAAGAGCTGCTAAAGGCCGGTCAGTTGGTGAAGATCCCCTTCGAATTCGCCTGGACAGCTTGGCGCATACCGGCTGGTGCGCGTTTGCGCCTGGTGCTAATGCCGCTCAATTCACCGAACTACCAGAAGAACTACAACACCGGCGGGCGCATCGGCTACGAGGACCCGTCTCAGGCGCGCGTGGCTCACATCCAGATCTTTCATGACTCCAAACGTAGCAGCGTGCTGCTCCTGCCGCTGGCGGCGGCCGGCCCTGCCCATAATTAAGCGACGATGACCACGAAGGTCCCCATCTCCCGCCGTGCACTCTTGCGAGGCATGTTAATTACGGCGCTCACGACACCCGGCGTCTTTGGCAACCGACTTGCCTTCGCTTCAGGGAACACACCTCGCTATCCGGAACGGGTGGAGCGACTGGTGAGAGAGTCGCTGGTCATCGACATGCTGAACCAGTTTCTGTACCGCACAGACAAGCAGGATACGCTCAATGAGTGGCTGTCAAAGCCCAACGCCTTTAAGTCTTCCGACTTCAGGCAGTTCGCCGACTCGGGCATCAATGCTATTAACTTCGGACTCGGTGCAGATTCACTGCGGGAGGCAGTAGAGCTGTTTGCGCGATGGAACGGGTTTGTCCTCGAGTACTCGCAATGGCTCATGCGTATCGACAAGGCAGAGGATTTTACTCGGTGCAAGAGCACGGGGCGCTATGGAGTTATCCTTGGCCTGCAATCCAGCGCACAGTTCGAGACGGTGGAAGCTGTCGATACCTGTTACGCGGCCGGACAAAGGATTTCCCAGTTATGCCACAACTTCCGTTCTGCGGTCGCGGACGGGGCGTTCGAGCCCAAGGACGCGGGAATCAGCGAATTCGGCGCCAAAGTCATCGAGCGGATGAACGCTCTTGGCATGGCGGTCGATCTCGGTCACGCCAGTGATCGCACCAAGCTGGCAGCATGTGAGCTCTCGAAGGCGCCGGTTATCCTCTCTCACGGCAACTGCCGTGCGCTCAACCCCGAGTCGTTGCGCGCTTCCACCGACGAAGGTATTCGCGCGATCGCCAGACGCGGAGGTGTGATGGGCATCGCATGCATCGCATTTATGGTCAAGGGCAGTGAACCGGTGACGGTTGACGACGTGGTCGATCATATCGACCACGTGCGTGACTTAGTCGGTATCGAGCACGTTGGCATTGGCTCGGACGCCGGAATCGAGAGCAACGACCTCGGATCGCCGCAGGCACTTAAGGGCATGCTCGCCAAAGCGGATCCGCGGTACCGCGTCCATGGCACACGCGAGGTCGTCGCAGGTCTTGAAGGGCCGAATCGCATTTATGAGCTGACTTCCGCGCTGGTCAGACGGGGCTATTCCGACGAACACATCAAGCTCGTTCTCGGCGGGAATTGGCAACGGGTATTGCGTCAAATTTGGTGAGGCTGACATTCGCTGCCACCCGCCGTCCTTCGTGGGGAATTGTCAGAGACGCAGGGCGATCGTCCAGCGGACGGGAATTCTCACCTGTGGCTCACTCGCGCAGTGGAGCTGCGTGCACGGGGAAGAAGTGAGTGTGTGAGTGGATGGCAGGATAGCGGGGTGTCCGCGTTTGCAGCAGAACGGCATTTCTGACGAACTGTCGTTCTGCAAGATCGCCGCATTGTCACCGCCTTCGATCACTGCGTGTTCCTCCGCGGACAGAGCGTAAGGCGAGCGAGAGCCTTTCGGTGGCGTCGCGGTACTTACGTCAGATGGCAATCGAGCACTTTGGCCGACCGGGGAGGGATGGCCCCAGGTTGCGGATGAATTACTCATCCGGCCGACGTTCGCTGCTGATCATCAAGCTCGTCGCACCGAATTCTTGCGTTCTCTGAACACTGGTCAGCCGGCCCCGAATGTCCTCCATCACGAGCGCGCAGCTCATTGGCCTCATTGTCGGCCCGACATGTGGCGCGACGCGGGTGCTGAGATGTGCGGCGTCTATGGATGGGCGTCGACGGGCTCAAAAAAACCCGAAGTATCGGCCTAAAAAACCACCAATACCTCATTTTACTTTTCTGCACCCAGCGCTCCATGCTTGCTCGGCCGCTTAAGCGAGATCCTCTGAGGATATTGGCAGCTATGCATCAACCCGAACTTTTTTCCATCCAGGAGGCCCGCAAGCTTCTGGGCGGTATTTCACGGAATACGATCTACCAGTTGCTCCGATCGGGAGAGCTGGCGAGTGTCGTTATCGGTTGCCGCCGGTTCATCTCCGCCGCGGCGATCACGGAGCTGATCACCCGCTCGACGACCAGCGTCAGCCCCGCACGAGCCTCAACAAGATCGTGCAGGAAGCGTCAAAGTGCTCTTCCCCTTCCCATACCACCGGCTCCTCGCGGTCGTCGGGAGCGGGCACACAATTGAGGCTTTAGCTCCGGCCGCTGCCCGAAATCGATATGAACTGCCGCGCCACTCGAACAACATGGTTGTCGATTACCGCCAGAGCCTCTGCCGCGGAGAAGGCGCGCTTCGCAACCCTAGCCCACTCGGCCGGCATATCAGAGTCGAGACTTGCGTTGATGGCGATTCGGACATTTGTGGGCGAAGACGACAGGACGCAGGGACCCGCGGCACACGAACCGGCGGCGGAACGCGTACGGGCGACCGATCGCATTACCATTCGCTTGCGCCCTGGCGACGGAGCTGTCATCGGTCGTCGCGCTGCAGAGCGAGGCATGAAAACCTCAACCTACCTGGCCGCGCTGGCACGGGCACACCTGGCGGCCGACCCGCCCCTCTCCGCCAACGAGCTCGCGGCTCTGAAGCAGAGCATCGTCGCACTCTCCGGGGTCGGCACCCTTCTCGCTCAGAGCGCTCGTAACCCGGCCCTGAGCGGCCCGGGCTTCGAAGACGTGCGCCAAACCCTGAGCCGTATGCGCGTCGCGGTAGCGGCTCTGGAACAACGGACACACGACTTCGCTAAGGCTGCACTCATGACCTGGGAGAGCCGCCTTGAGTAGGCATCCCTTTCGCGTGGTGTTTCCAGGCCGCCGCTACCTCGACCTGTTTAGCGACGCACGGCCAGGTCCTTCGGAGTCTCGTGGCTTCTCGATAGCACAAATCGAGCAGATTCGCCGAACGGTCGGACGCGCCGCGGAAGTCATAGTGAAAGTCACCGGTGGCGGCCGCAAAGGTGGCGCTGTGGCAGCTCACTTTTCCTACATCAGCCAGCACGGAGAACTTGAAATTGAAACCGATCGTGGGGAACAGGTGAGCGAGGATGGCCAAAAAGCTCTCCTCAAAAGCTGGCATCTCGATCTCTCAGCCGGCCAATACCGAGCGCCGCGCGGCGCGAAGGCCTTCGCGCGGCCGGTAAAGCTCGTTCATAACATCGTCCTATCGATGCCCGCGCCAACACCCCCGGAAAAGGTCTTGGCGGCAGCGAAAATATTCGCCCGCGAAAAGTTTGGCGCCAAGCACCGATACGCCATGATGCTACACACTCATCAGCACCAGCCGCATGTGCACCTGGTCGTCAAGGCCGAGCGCGAGGACAGCAAGGGACGCCTTCATATCAACAAAGCCATGCTGCGGGAGTGGCGGCAGGACTTCGCCCAAATGATTCGCGATCAGGGGATCGCGGCCAATGCGACCTCCCGTGCCGCACGCGGACAGACTAAGAAAGCCTTCCGCGACGCGGTCTACCGCACCCAACAGCGCGGCAGTTCCTATGCGGTACGCGAGCGGGTCGATAGCATCGCCCAAGAGCTCTCGAAGACCGGCACGATCCGTGACCCTGCGCATTTTCGGCTCGAGGAGACGCGAAAAGCGCTCGTCGCTGCGTGGATGAATGTCGCTGCTGCGCTTGATGCCCAAGAGGAGATCATTCTCGCCGGCGACGTCCGCTGGTTCGCGATGCACCTACCGCCAGTACTCACGGACCGGGAGCGGTTGGCTATTGATTTTATTCGCTACGCAAAGGAGCGGAGATCCGCCCGGACACATGGAGACGACCGAGTATGCGATCGCGCCCAAGAACCGTGCCGCTAACCCAGTCGCCGGCGGATGGGTTCCACGGCTTCGTCGCTGGACGACCCGGGGCCTTATGGAGCCCGTAAGCAGGCGGCGATCGAGTTCCGCTCGCTGGGCACTTCTCAATTCAAGAGTCGCCGCCTCAGATACGCGCACAAAACCTCGACCAACCGAAGTTGCTCCTCAATCGCAAGATCGTGATACCTAATTCCCATCGCCCCAATCCAATCCGTTCAGAAGACGCTCACCGATCAGTCGGAGCCGTAAGCTGCTCGATTCACCTGGTCAGATTTCAGCGGCTGAATCCGTGGCCGCCGTCTCTTTTGCGCTTGCCAAAGATCATAAGAAACTTGCATTCGGAGCCAGGACTCTGCCGAGCCGCCGAGCGCGGCGGCCAACCGAATTGCAAGTTCCGCGCTCACCGCCGCACGGCTGTTCACCACGCGAGAAATCGCAACGCGAGATACGCCGAGGCGCTTGGCAAAGCTCGTAACCGACACCCCGCCGCCCTTTCGCAGGACAGTGTCCTTCAAGACCTCGCCGGGATGCGGTGGATTGTGCATGCGGGACATAGTCGTTTCTCTTTAGTGATAGTCTCGATAGTCCACCTGAACGGCGTCGGTACCCTCAAAGCCAAACGTAAGCCGCCAGTTCTCATCGACCCATACCGCCCAAAACCCATCGAGATCGCCCTTCAACGGATGCAACCTCCATCCGGGCATATCCATATCAGCGGGACCCGTCGCGCCATCAAGGCGGCCAAGTTGCAACCGAAGTCGTTTGGCGTGCTTGGGCTGAATGCCAGCCTTAGAGCCACTCCTGACGAACCGTTCCACGCCTCGATGGCGGAAGCTTCTAATCACTAGTGTATCTCTATGCGATACACATGACAATCGCGCAGTGAAACCGCGTGACCCGCGTCACGACCGGCGCCGCATCGGTACTGCGTTGCCGCCAGCGCGCAGCCCGTCTAAGTAATCCGCCCAGGCCTGCATCATCTTCCGGCGTTCAGTTAGACGCTGAGCCCTGTTGTACGCCGCGCGCACCTTATTGCGCTCCGTGTGGGCGAGCTGCAACTCGATCACGTCAGGTGGAAAGCCCTGCTCGTTTAGCAGCGTACTCGCCATGCTGCGGAATCCGTGTCCCGTCTGCTCTTCGCTGCTGTAGCCCAGGCGCCTTAAGGCGGCATTGACAGTGTTATCCGACATCGGCCGGTCGCGCGTGCGGAGGGACGGAAAGAGGTAGCGCCCGCCCCTAGCCAGGGGCTGGAGCTCGCGCAGTATCACCAGCGCCTGACGCGCGAGCGGCACGATGTGCAGCTCCCCCATCTTCATGCGTGCAGCCGGGATGCGCCACTCCGCATCCGCCAGGTCAAACTCGGACCACTCTGCGGCGCGCAGCTCCCCAGGCCGAACAAAGACCAGCGGAGCAAGCTTCAGGGCGAACGCGGTCACGGGGTGGCCGCTGTACCCATGAATTGCACGCATCAGCTCACCTACTCGCTTGGGATCGGTCACGGAGGCGAAGTTCTTTGACTTGACCGGCGCCAGCGCGTCTTTAAGATCCGCCGCAACGTCGTGCTGCGCGCGTCCCGTGGCAACCGCGTAGCGAAGAACTCTGCCCGCCAGGGCGCGGGCTCGATGTGCCGTCTCGTGCAGGCCGCGTGCCTCGATGCGCCGCAGTGCGCCGAGTAGCTCCTGCGCCGTAATGGCCGCCACCGGTTTGCTGCCCAAGTACGGGTACAGCGCGCTCTTAAGGCGCGCTCCCAGGATCGAGATGGTCTCCGGTGCAAGCGACTTGGTCTGCAGCCCGAGCCACTCCTGGCCCACGCCTTCGAACGTATCGAGGAGCGCGGTGCGGCGCTCCTGGCGCTCGGCGCTCGGATCGATGCCGTCCGCCATGAGCTTCCTCGCCTCATCGCGCTTCTCGCGGGCGCGTTTGAGTGCGACATCCGGATAGGCGCCGAGCGAGATCAATTTCTCGCGGCCGTGGATCCGATACTTGAGCCGCCACAAGCGCCCGCCCGTCGGCGTGACAAATAGGAACAAGCCGCGCTCATCGTAGAGCTTGTACGCTTTTTCAGTCGGTTTCGCGGCGCGAACCCTGGCCTCGTTGAGCATCGCTGCCCCAGACATACCCCACTAAAGTTCAACATACCCCAACCCATACCCCAGTCGCAAATCGGTATGCCAAAGGACGCTTCTGGACAGTTATTTACATGAAACGCTATTTATTCAGGTGCTTACATCGATCCCAAGGACACCGCGGGCCACGGAGGGACGCGCTGAGATAGGGTTCTGGAGGCTAGGGTCGGAATCGAACCGGCATAGACGGCTTTGCAGGCCGCTGCATGACCATTCTGCCACCTAGCCTTAGGTGAGTCGGATAATGGCACGCCCGCGCGCACCAATTTGGAGCCTCTGAAAAACTGGAGCGGGAAAGGAGACTCGAACTCCCGACCCTCACCTTGGCAAGGTGATGCTCTACCAACTGAGCTATTCCCGCTCGAGCAAGGAAGGCGAAATTGTAGGTTCCGCGCTTGCCAAGTCAAGGCAAACCGCGCACCTCGGTAGCACAAATTCCCAAGTAGTGCCGAAACTTAGCGTCGCAGCTCGGGCCACGCGGCACGCAAATAGGCCACCATCGACGTGAGCGTCAGAATTGCCGCAAGAACGGTCAGAACTACGCCGATGTTGTAGGTTGGCAGGGTGAACAGGTCACGTCGAAAAAGCATCATCGACAGGCCCATGATCTGCAAGGTCGTCTTGTACTTACCCAGCTGCGACACGGCGACCTTGCGCCGCTCGCCAATCTCCGCCATCCATTCGCGCAGCGCCGACACCGCGATCTCCCGACCGATCGTCACGGCAGCCGTTAATACGATGAGCGCACGCGCATCCCGGCTGACGAGCAGCACCAGTGCCACCGCGACGATGAGCTTATCGGCAACCGGATCGAGGAACGTCCCGAGTCGCGAGGTCTGCCCCAGACGCCGCGCAAGGTAGCCGTCCAGCGAATCGGTGATGCCGGCGGCCGCGAACAGCAATCCGGCTGCCGGATCAGCCCACGGGTATGGGGCGTAAAAAAGCACTACGATCAGCGGCACGGTGGCAATGCGCAGCCACGTCAGCGTATTCGGAATGTTCCAGGGCATCGTCTTACTAGTCGCCGGGATGGAGGTGATCATAAAGACTCCGCGCGAGCGCGGCACCGATACCGGAGACTTCCTCGAAGTCCGCTGTGCCCGCGCGCAGGATGCCTTGCAATCCTCCAAAGTGTCGCAGCAGGGCGCGCCGTTTGGCCGGGCCCAGTCCCGGAACCGTCTCCAGGATGGATTCATTGTAACGACGCGCGCGGCGGCGTCGATGGCCAGCGATGGCGAAGCGATGCGCCTCGTCGCGGATACGCTGAATGACGCGTGAGGCGGGCGAATGCGCTTCGAGCGCGAGCGGCACGCTTGAGCCGAAGACAAAAAGCCGCTCCTGCCCCGCACGTCGGTCGGGTCCCTTGGCGATGCCCACGAGCGTGACATCCTCGAAACCCAGAGGTGCGAGCACCGAGTGCACCTCATTGATCTGCCCCAGGCCCCCGTCGATCAGCAGCAGGTCCGGCACGGGGTATTCGCCCTCCCGGATGCGCGAGTAGCGCCGCGTGAGCGCCTGACGTAACGCGGCATAGTCATCGCCGGGCACGATTCCGGTGATGTTGAAGCGCCGGTATTCCTTCTTCAGCGGCCCGTCACGTCCGAAGACCACGCACGAGGCGACCGTGCCCTCCCCGCCCGTATGGCTGATATCAAAGCATTCAATTCGCGCCGGCAGCTCCGGCAGATCAAGCTCCTGCGCAAGCGCAGCCAGCATCTCCTCGACGCCCTCACGCTGTGAGAGTCGCATGCGCAGCGCCTGGCTGGCGTTCTCCGTATTGAGCTCAAGCCAGCGCACCCCGAGGCCGCGCACCGGACGGCGCAGGTTGACCGCATGTGTGGTGCGCGCGGCGAGCAGCTGCGACAGTGCCGTGCCATCTTCGAGATCGACACTCACGAGCACCTCGGGAGGCGGCTCCTGGGCTTCGTAGTACTGCATGATGAAGGACGTCAGCGCCTCGTCGGGCTCGGCGAGCGCGCCGCGCGGAAAGTAGCTCGTCGTGCCGAGGTTGCGCCCGCCCCTTACCAGCATGACGCTGATGGCGTATTCGCCAGGCTCACCCACAATGCAGAGGACGTCAACGTCGCGCTCCGCATCCGCGGTCACGATCTGCTGGGCCTGGATGCGCTGCAGTGCTGCGAGCTGATCGCGCAGCACCGCCGCGCGCTCAAACTGCAGCCCTGCGGCGGCGGCCTCCATTCTCGTCTGCAGCTCACTGTTTACCTCATCGCTGCGGCCATCGAGCACTTTCTCCGCGGCGCGGATGTCCTGCGCGTAGCTCTCGGCGGAGATCAGCCCGACACAGGGCGCCGAGCAGCGGCCAATCTGGTGCTGCAGGCACGGGCGGCTGCGATTGGCAAAAAACGTGTCGCGACAGTTACGGATGCGAAACAGCTTCTGCAGCTGCTGCAGGGTTTCCTTGACGGCGCCGGCGCTTGGAAAGGGCCCGAAATAGCGCCCCGGCAGATTGCGCGCGCCGCGATAAAAGGACAGGCGCGGGAACTGATGGTCGAGGCAGAGCCGGATGTAGGGAAAGCTCTTGTCATCGCGCAGCACAACGTTGAAGCGCGGTTTGTGCGCCTTGATGAGATTGAATTCAAGAAGCAGAGCCTCGGTCTCCGAATTGGTGACCGTCACCTCGATGTCAGCAACCTGCTGCACGAGCGCCTGCACCTTCGGGTTGACGTTGGCGGGTGTGAAGTAGGTGGCGACGCGATCGCGCAGGTTCTTGGCTTTGCCCACGTACAAGGGCTGCCCGCAAGCGTCCATCATCCGATAGACACCCGGGCGACGCGGCAACGCCGCGACGAATTCCTTGGCGTCAAACTTGCGCGCCATTGACCTTATAGCCCCGCCAATGCGCAGGCGCGCCCGATGACTGCCTTGAACATGGCCGCGCTCAGGCGTCGTGTCTGCGTGTTGTAACGACTGCAATGATACGAGTCGAGCAGCCATCGTGCCTCGCCGAGCGCATGCTCGCGGCCGTGCGCGAAGGCAAATGCAGCGCGCGGCAGGTCGCACGCGAGGAGCACCGCCTCGTGCGCGATGCGACCCAAGGCAACGATGATGCGCACCCCGGGCAGCGCCGCAAGCTCGCTTCGCAGGTAGGTGTTGCAGGTGCGCATCTCGATCGGCAGCGGTTTGTTGGCGGGCGGCAGGCATTTGACCGCGTTGGCTATGCGAACGTTCACCAAGCTGAGGCCGTCGTCGGCCGATTGCGATGTGGGCGCAGTCGCAAGCCCGAACTCGAACAGCGTTTCATAGAGCAGGATGCCGGCAAAATCGCCGGTAAAGGGCCGTCCGGTGCGATTCGCGCCGTGCATGCCCGGGGCGAGCCCGACGATCAGGATGCGCGGCGCAGAGGCGCCGAACGAGGGTACCGGACGCGCCCAATAGGTCGGATGCTCGGTGCGCACCGCCGCCAGAAATTCTGCGAGGCGTGCGCAGCGCACGCAGCGCGAATTGTAAATCTTGCTGCGGCGGGTCTCGCGTGCGCCCGCGGCAGGCCTTCTCAGCGCTTGGCGGTCGCGAACTGCGCCTCCTCCGTCGAACCTGTGAGGGCGGTCAGCGACGAGGTGCCGGCGTTGATCACCTGGGTGACATCATCGAAGTAGCCGGCGCCGACTTCGCGCTGGTGCTTGGTGGCCGTATAGCCCTGCGCCTCCGCGGCGAACTCGCGCTGCTGCAGCTCGACGTAGGCGCTCATTTGACTGTGCTTGTAGCCGCGGGCGAGATCGAACATGGAATAGTTGAGCGCGTGAAAGCCTGCGAGCGTCACAAACTGGAACTTGTAACCCATCGCGCCCAGCTCGCGCTGGAACTTGCCAATCTCCGCATCCGAGAGTTTCTTCTTCCAGTTAAATGACGGTGAGCAATTATAGGCGAGCAGCTTGCCGGGGAATCTGCTGTGGAGCTTCTCGGCAAAATGGCGCGCCTCGGTGATGTCGGGCACGCCGGTCTCGCACCACAGCATGTCGACGTAGGGTGCGTAGGCCAAAGCGCGCGCCACGGCAGCATCAAGGCCGGCGCGCACGCGGAAAAAGCCCTCGACCGTGCGCTCCTTGGAACTGATGAACGGCCGGTCGCGCTCATCGACATCCGAGGTGATAAGCGTGGCGGCCTCCGCGTCCGTGCGGGCAATCAGCACCGTAGGCACATCACAGATATCGGCGGCGAGGCGCGCCGCGACGAGCTTGTGGATGGCCTCCTGCGTCGGCACGAGCACTTTGCCGCCCATGTGGCCGCATTTCTTTGCCGAGGAGAGCTGATCCTCCAAATGCACACCCGCCGCTCCCGCCTCGATCATCTGCTTCATGAGCTCAAAGGCATTCAGAACGCCGCCGAAGCCTGCCTCGGCATCGGCAACAATTGGTTTGAACCAGTCGACCGAGTCATTGCCTTCGGCGTGATGCAATTCATCGGCGCGCTGCAGAGCGTTATTTATGCGTTTGACGACGGCCGGCACGGAATCCGCCGGATAGAGTGATTGATCGGGGTACATTTTGCCCGACAGGTTGGCATCGCCCGCGACCTGCCAGCCCGATAAATAGATGGCGTCGAGCCCCGCCTTCACCTGCTGCATGGCCTGATTGCCGGTCAGCGCACCGAGCGCGTTCACGAAGGGCTTCTCGTGCATATAGCGCCAGAGTTTCTCGGCGCCAAGGCGCGCGAGCGTGTGCTCGATAGGTACGGTGCCGCGCAGCCGCGCGACATCCTCCGCGCGATAGCCGCGGGTAATGCCCTGCCAGCGTGGGTGATTATTCCACTCGTTCGTCAAGCTCTGGGCCGTACGGGTCATTGCGTGCAGCGCTCCTTTAAAATAAGAGGTCAGTGTAGTTTCGGATAGGCCACGATCGTCAGGAATTCTGCGCAGCTCGCCGCAGCAGTCAGCTCGGCGAGAATGCGCGCAGCTTCGCGCAGGTGCTCGCGCGCCGCGGCCTTGGGCTCAAGCCGCGCGCACAGCCGCTCAACCTCGCTGTGCAGCAGTTTGCGCACGAGCTCGATGGTTACCCGCGTGCCGTCCGCCTGCACCCCGCCAGGATGATGCACCCACTGCCACAGCTGCGTGCGCGCGATCTCGGCAGTAGCCGCATCTTCCATCAGGTGATTGATGGGTACGCAGCCATTGCCGCCGAGCCAGGCGCTCAGGTACTGCAAGCTCGCGCTCACGTTGTTGAGCACGCCCGCGGCGGTAATCTCACCGCTTGGCACCGTGAGAAGGTCAGTGGCGCTCACCACAACCTTGTCGCACAGGCGATGCACCTGATTGGGCGATTGCATGAGGCGATCGAAAATCTCGCGCGCGATCGGCACGAGTGCTGGGTGTGCTACCCAGGTGCCGTCGTGGCCATCGGTGGCTTCGCGCTCTTTGTCGGCGCGTACTTTCTCAAGCGCCGCCTGATTGGCCACCGGGTCCGACTTGATCGGGATCTGCGCCGCCATGCCGCCCATGGCGAAGGCGCCGCGGCGGTGGCACGTCTTGATGCACAGCAACGAGTACGAACGCAGGAAATGCGTGGTCATCCCCACCTGCAGGCGCTCGGGCAGGACACAATCGGCGCGCTTCGAGAACACCTTGATGAAGCTGAAAATGTAGTCCCAGCGGCCGCAGTTAAGTCCGGTGATGTAGTCCTTGAGCTCCCACAGGATCTCATCCATCTCGAAGGCGGCGAGCAGCGTTTCAATGAGCACCGTGCAGCGGATCGTGCCGCGCGGCACGCCGAGGTACTTCTCGGCAAAGTCGAAGATCTGCGCCCACAGGCGCGCCTCGAGATGGCTCTGGAGCTTGGGCAGATAGAAGTAGGCGCCGGTAGCGCGCGCACTGAGCTCGCGCGCGTTGTGGAAGAAATAGAGCCCGAAATCCATGAGCGCGCCCGGCACGGGCTCGCCCGCCTGCGTGAGATGGGGCTCGTATAGATGCCAGCCGCGCGGCCGTACCATGAGAACCGCCGTTTGGCGGTTGAGCCGATAGACCTTGCCTTCCGGACTCACCAGTTCAATCGTGCGCCGCACGGCATCGTAGAGATTCTGCTGCCCGCTCACGAGGTTTTCCCAGGTCGGCGCGAGCGAATCCTCAAAGTCGGCCATGAAGACTCGCGCCCCCGAATTCAGGGCATTGATGACCATCTTGCGGTCCGTAGGACCGGTGATCTCGACGCGCCGGTCCTGCAGGTCCTGCGGGATCGGGGCGATGCGCCACTCGGCCTCGCGCTGCGCACGCGTGGCGGCGAGAAAATCCGGGCGCTCGCCCGCATCGATGCGCTGCTGGCGCGCGGCTCGCGCTTGGAGCAACGCGCGCACGAGGCCGGCAAACTCCGCGTTCAGGGCGGCAAGAAACTCGAGTGCGTCGGGGGACAGAATCGCCTGATAATCCGCGCGCGCTGGCGCTGCGATCCTGAGGGGTTCGGTCCGCTCCCTCGCAGAAATATTCACGGTGGTCCTCGGTGTGCGCACGGGAGAATAGCGGCGCGGCGCCGTCGTGCCAAGGCAATATTACCGCAGCTAGCGACTGTGTCGCCGGTCACCGCGCCGCTTCTGACTGTGCTCGGCAATAAGTAACGCCAGCTCGAGCGCCTGCTCGTAATTCAGGCGCGGATCGACAGTGGAACGATAGGCGCGCTGCAGATCCGCATCCGTCAGGCCACGCGCACCGCCAGTGCATTCGGTCACATCATCGCCGGTAAGCTCGATGTGTACGCCGCCCAGATAGGAGCCGAGCTCGGCATGAATGCGAAAGGCGCTCTGCAGCTCGCCGAGAATGTTCTCGAAGCGGCGCGTCTTGAAGCCGCCGGCGCTCGTCTCGGTATTGCCGTGCATCGGATCGCACACCCACAGGACCGTCTGCCCGGTGTGGCGCACGGCGTCGATGGCGCGCGGCAGCGCGCGTTCAATCTCCTTCACTCCGAAGCGGTGAATGAACGTGAGGCGCCCGGGCTGGTTATGCGGATTCAAGGTCGCAACGAGCCCCTGCAGCCAACCGGCGTCCATTGCGGCGCCGATCTTGACCGCGACGGGGTTGGAGATGCCGCGAAAGTACTCGACATGGGCGCCATCGAGCTGCGCGGTGCGCATGCCGATCCAGGGCAGATGCGTGGCGAGGTTGTACCAGCGCTGCTGGCGCGGTATGAAACGCGTCTGCGCCTGCTCGTAGAGCAGATGCAAGCCCTCGTGGCTGGCGTAGAAATCCGCGTGCGTTGTCTCGTGCACGGGCTGGCCGCTGATCCCCTCGAGAAAATCGAGCGAATCGGAGATCGAATCGGCAATACGGTGAAACGCTTCCTTGAGCGGCGAGTGCTTGACGAACCCCAGATCCCAGTACTCGGGGTGATGCAAATCGGCGAAGCCGCCGGCAACGAGCGCACGCACGAAATTGAGCGTCAGCGCCGCGCGCTCGTAGCCGCGTAGCAGCAGCTGCGGATCGGCGGCGCGCGCGGCTGGGGTGAACTCGGGTCGGTTCACGAGGTCGCCGCGAAAGCTTGGCAGCGTCACCCCGTCAAGCGTTTCGGTATCCGCGGAGCGCGGTTTCGCGTATTGCCCAGCCATGCGGCCCACCCGGATGATGGGTTTCTTCAGGCCGTGCAGCAGCACGAGGCTCATCTGCAGCAGAATCTTGAGCTGCCTTGCGACGCGATCGGATTCGCAGTCGGCAAAGGTCTCGGCGCAGTCGCCACCCTGCAGCAGAAACGCCTGGCCGCGTTGCGCACTCGCCAGGCGCTCCAGCAGCGCGTCGACCTCCCATGAGACGACAATCGGCGGCAGTCGCGACAGATCGGCAATTACGCGCTCAAGCAAGCCAGCGTCCTCGTAGCTCGGTTGCTGCTGGGCGGCCTTGGTCTGCCAGCTCGCCGCGTGCCAGGGAATGGTTTCGGGTGATCGCATGGCCGGGGATGCTACACATTTCGAGACTCGCTCCCAACCACACCATGGGGGTGGCGCTGCAGGGACGCCGGATGCAGAATGCGCGCCGGCCGCGTGGGCGGTGCTCGAGGCAGGGGGATTTGCATGCATCGCGTATTGATTCTCGGCGCCGGGAAGATCGGCGCACTCATCTCAGGATTACTAGCCGAATCAGGTAGTTACACGGTTTTTATCGGGGACGTTCACGGACCGACGGCGCATGCGGTCGCGCGCGCGCATGGCAGCTCGAACCTAACCGCGCTCGCACTGGATGCCAGCGATAAGGACTCTCTCGTGCGGCACCTCAGCGCACACCCGGTCGATGCGGTGGTCTCAAGCCTGCCGTACTACTGCAATGTGGGAGTCGCCGAGGCGGCGCGCGGCGCAGGCGCGCACTATTTTGATCTGACGGAGGACGTCGAGGTGACGCGCGCCGTGGTGCGCATCGCCGAGAACGCCTCGCAGGCCTTCGTGCCGCAGTGTGGACTTGCCCCTGGGTTCATCAGCATCGCCGCAAGCGAGCTCATGAGCCATTTCGACCAGCTACGCGCGGTGAAACTGCGCGTCGGCGCCCTACCCCAACATCCGAACAACGTCTTGAAGTACTCGCTCACCTGGTCGACGGAAGGCCTCATCAATGAGTATGGCAATCCCTGCCAGGCCATCGCGGATGGGCGCCTGCTCGAGGTCGCACCGCTTGAGGGACTCGAGGAGATCGAGATCGATGGCACCTTGTACGAGGCGTTCAACACCTCAGGCGGACTAGGGTCGCTCGCCGAGAGTGACGGCGCGCGCTGCGAGACGATGAACTACAAGACGATCCGCTACCCCGGGCATTGCGCGCAGATGCAATTCCTGATGAATGACTTGAAGCTCAATCAGGATCGCAAGACGCTGAAGCACGTGCTCGAGAATGCGGTTCCCCAGACCCTGCAGGACGTCGTCATCGTGTACGCCGCCGTGACCGGGACCCAGGACGGCGAGCTGCGCGAAGAGAACTACGTTAATAAAGTTTACCCGCAGCTGATCGCGGGCCGGCTGTGGTCCGCCATCCAGGTAACCACCGCCGCCGGCATCACGGCGCTGGTCGACCTCGTACTGCAACACCCCGAGCAATATCACGGCTTCGTGCCCCAGGAGAAATTCCGCATGCCCGACATCCTGCGCAATCGCTTCGGACGCTACTACGCGCAGGGCGGCACGAAGGACCTTTCCGCGGAGGTCGTGGTCACCGGCAAGGCGGGCCGCCAGCGGCGCCTTGCTCCTGCGGCCGCACGGTGACGCTGATGGAAATGCAGGCGCTGCTCACGCGGCTCGAAATCAACCAAGCCCACACGGGTGCGTGGTCAGGTTCCATGGGTTGGTCGAACGCCACCCAGGGTGCGGAAATCGCCGTGAAGAACCCGGCAAACGGCGAGCTCATCGCAACGGTGCGCTCGGCGACCCTTGCGGATTACGAAGACGTCATGGGGTCGGCAGTCACGGCGGCGGCGCAATGGCGCGCCGTGCCGGCACCGAAACGTGGCGAGGCGGTGCGCCTGCTCGGCGAAGCGCTGCGTTCGGCCAAGAACGACCTTGGCACGCTGGTGTCGCTCGAGAATGGCAAGATCCTGGCCGAAGGCCTCGGCGAAGTGCAGGAGATGATTGACATTGCTGACTTCGCGGTCGGTCAGTCGCGCATGCTCTATGGACTCACCATGCACTCGGAGCGCGCCCAGCACCGCATGTACGAGCAATGGCATCCGCTCGGTGTGGTCGGCATCATCTCCGCGTTCAATTTTCCGGTGGCCGTGTGGGCCTGGAACGCCTGCCTGGCAATCATCGGTGGCAACGTGGCGGTGTGGAAGCCCTCGCCAAAGACACCACTGTCAGCGATCGCGGTACAGCAGCTTTGCAACCGCGTCATGAAGGAAGCGCGCCTGCCGCCCATCTTTCAGCTCTTCATCGATGCCGGAACCGAGCTTGCCACGCGTTTCGTCGATGATCGGCGTGTGGCACTCGTCTCGTTCACAGGCTCGACCGCATGTCGGGCGGCGCGTCGGCGAACGCCTAGCTGCGCGCCTTGCGAAGAGCCTGCTCGAACTCGGGGGCAACAACGCGGTAATCGTCGACGAGAGCGCGAATCTTGATCTCGCCGTGCCCGCAATCGTGTTTGGCGCGGCCGGTACCGCCGGGCAGCGCTGCACGACGACGCGCCGCGTTCTGGTGCATGCGAGCCGCGCCGCGGACCTTGAAAAGCGCCTGGTGCACGCCTACGGGCAGATTCGCATCGGCGATCCGCTCGAGCCCGGCACGCTCATGGGTCCACTGATCGATGCGCGCGCGATCGAACAGTACCGCTCGGCCGTGGCCGCCGCGCGCGCCGCCGGGGCGGAGCTGCTCTATGGTGGCAAAGTCCTCACAGGGCCGGGTAATTTTGTCGAGCCGACGATATTTCGGGCACGTAACGACTGGCCCATCGTGCAGACGGAAACCTTTGCGCCGATCCTGTATGTGATTGCGGTGCAATCGCTCGAGGAGGCGATCGCCCTGCAGAATGCGTCGGCCCACGGACTCTCCTCCGCGCTCTTCACGGATCGGCTGCAGCACGCGGAGCGCTATCTGTCGGCGGCCGGCAGCGACTGTGGCATTGCCAACATCAATTTAGGTACCTCGGGCGCTGAAATTGGCGGCGCCTTCGGCGGGGAAAAGGACACGGGGGGCGGCCGCGAATCCGGTTCCGATGCATGGAAAGCCTATATGCGGCGGCAGACGAACACGATCAACTGGAGTCGCGAGCTTCCGCTCGCGCAGGGCATCGAGTTCAAACTCGCACCCTAGGCGGGCGACACTATTTGTAAAGGCATGCACGGAAGGTTAGGGTCCTAAGCCGTGAGCGACTCCGAGCCAGTCAATGTCTTGACGCACCTTGCAGAGCATTTGCGGGTGCGGCGCGAGGCGATCCTCGATGCATGGCGGCGCGCCGTTGATTCGGACCCGCAGCTCACGGCGGCCGCCACGCTCTCCCGAGCGCAGTTTGTCGATCATGTCCCTGAAGTCCTCGATACGTTTGAGCGGCGGCTGAGCGCGGAAACCGGCGCACAGAAGCACGCGGCCGCCGAGGACCAAAAAGAAGGTGCCGCCGCCCATGGTCTGCAGCGCTGGCAGCAAGGCTACAACCTGCGCGATACCACGCGCGACTGGGGCCATCTGCACCTGTGTCTGCTGGCGGAAATCGAGGCCTTCGCAAGCACGCTCGACGATCCCGGACGCGCGGCGATGCCGGTTGCGCGACGCGCACTCGCGCGCCTCGTCAACGATGGGGTGAGCGAGAGCGCGAGCCAGTACGCCGAGATGCGCCAGGCGGCAGCGGCGGCCCAGGTCGGTGAGCTTGAGCGGGCTCTTAAGAAGCTCGCGTCAATCGAGCAGCAGCGCGCCGCTGCCTGGCGTGAGGCGGCTCATGACCTGCGCGGCAGCGTGGGCGTGCTGCAAAGCGCCTCAAGCATTCTCGATCGTGACGGCGCACCGGAAACCGTGCGCGATCATTCGCTGCAGGTGCTGAAGCGCGGCGTGCAGTCACTGCACGAATTGCTGTCCGATCTCATCGATCTGGCGCGTATCGATGCCGGACAGGATCACCTCTCGCTCGAGACCTTCGACGCGGCCATGGCTTTGCGGCAGCTCAGCGACACGCTGCGCGCGGTGGCGCACGAGCGCAATCTCTTCCTGCGCGTGAGCGGTCCCAGCACGCTCGAAGTGCAAGGCGATCGCATCAAGATCCTGCGCGTCGCGCAGAACCTGCTGCTGAACGCACTGCGCTATACCCGCACGGGCGGCGTCACGCTCGAATGGGAGGCGGTCGGGACCGAAAAGCGTCCCCAGTGGCGCCTGTCCATCATCGACTCCGGCCCGGGAATTACTCAGACCTCGAGCGCGCCGATCGTGCAGGCACTCGATGAGGCGACACGTTCTGCGCAACGCCTCAAGGAGGATGCCGAAGAGTCAGACGCAGACCCCGCGGACCCGGCGCAGCCGTTGCCAAATTCGGTTGGCCACGGCGAGGGCATCGGACTTACGATCGTCAAACGGTTGTGCGAGCTGCTTGAGGCGACGGTGGAACTTGAGAGCCAGCCCGACGGCACGACTTTTCGCATCACGCTGCCGCGGCATTACGGCTAAAGTGCGCTGGCGCAACAGCGCTTGCGGCTTCACCGCCGCGCCAGTGCCGCCTTGCTTTCACGCCACAGCTCATCCCACGCCTGCGGTGTCAGCCCCTCAAGCGCAAGCTTACGAGCGCGCGCCAGCGCTTCCATATGCTGGAAGCGCTCCTCGAACTTGCGGTTTGCCGCGCGCAGCGCAGCCTCCGGCTCGATTCGCAGGTGCCGCCCCCAATTGACCAGCGCAAACAGCAGATCACCGAATTCCTCACTGACCTCGGCGCTCGGTTCGACCGCATCGCTCGAGCGCGCGCACTGCATGCTGAGTGCCGCATCGAGTTCCGCAAGCTCGGCGAGCATCTGCGAACGCACCTGCGAAGGCTCGCTCCAGTCGAAGCCGACGTGCGCCGCGCGGCGCCCGAGCTTCGCCGCGCGCGTGAGCGCCGGCAACGCCACCGGTATGTCGGCGAGCGTGCGCGGCGGCTCCGCAGCGGCGTTAGTGGCAGCGCGCTCGCGCGCTTTTTGCTCTTCCCAGAGCGCTTCGAGCGCCGGCCCCTCCAGCGACCGCGGATTCGCCCCGAAGATGTGCGGATGACGGCGCACGAGCTTGTCGCGGATTGCTTCGGCCACGGCGGCGAAATCAAACCAGCCCTGCTCCTGCGCCATGCGGGCGTGAAACACCACCTGGAATAGGAGGTCGCCCAATTCGGTGCGCAAGTCCGCCCTATCGGCGCGTTCAATCGCGTCGGCGACTTCGTATGCCTCTTCAATCGTGTAAGGGGCGATGCTGCGAAAGTCCTGCGCAAGGTCCCAGCGGCAGCCCGTTTGCGCATCGCGCAAACGCGCCATGACCTCGAGCAACGCGCTGAGCGCGCCTTCGGCAGTACTCATGGTGATCCTTCGCTCGTACACAGCCGATATAATGCGATGAGCATGCCGGCTGTGGCCCCCCAAATGTTATGCGCCCCGAAATTAAGGTCATAGACCTCGAACTCGGGCCCGTCTTTTGAAAACCGGCGGCGGCGCGCCCGGTGATTTGCCGGCTCAAAAACATGGCTAAGTGGCACTTCGAAGGTGCCGCGCACTTCTTCCAACGCCAGTTGTAGTTCAAATCCGGGGCGCACGAAGGCAACCACTGGCGTTACGCGAAAGCCGCTCAAGAGCACGTGATCGGGAAGATAGCCGACGATCGTCACGAACTTCCGATCAAGCCCGATCTCTTCGTGTGCCTCGCGCAGTGCGGCAGCGCGCGGCGTCTCGCCGGGTTCCAGCCGGCCGCCAGGGAAGGATATCTGGCCGGCGTGGCTTTTGAGCTCATCGGCGCGCTGCGTCAACAGCACCGTCAGCCCATCGCCGCGCTCCACAAGCGGCACCAGCACCGCCGCCGCAGCGAGCGCCTTAGGCAGGTGCGCCTGCAGCGCGCGCGTCGCCTCACGTGACAGACCCGGTAGCAGCCACTCCTCAGCGGCATGACGCGGCGCACTGCCCGCGAGGCGCGCGCTAATGCAGGCTTTCCAGTCGGTGACCGTAGCCGTCAGCCGCCCGCGCCGCCGCCACCCTTCACACCACCGCGCGTGAGCTCCAAAGGATCGAGCAGTTTGGCAAGATCCGCCGCCGACAGGTCCGTCAGGCGCGCGGCGACTTCACGAATCGGGCGGCCCTCGGCGTAGGCCTGTTTGGCGATCGCGGCGCCTTTTTCATAGCCGATGATGGGATTCAGCGCGGTCACCAAAATGGGGTTGCGCTCAAGCACCTCGCCCAAGCGTGCGTGATTGACGGTAAAGCCGGCAATCGCACGATCCGCAAGTGCCAACAGCACATTTGCCAGCAGGCGGATCCCCTCGAGAAGATCGTAGGCGATGACCGGCAGCATGACATTGAGCTCGAAGTTGCCGGCCTGGCCGCCAAGCGTAATCGTGGTGTCGTAGCCGATTACCTGCGCGGCGACCATCATTGCCGCCTCGGCAATCACGGGGTTCACCTTTCCCGGCATAATGCTGCTGCCCGGCTGCAGCGCGGGCAAGCTAATCTCGCCGAGCCCGGCGAGCGGGCCGCTGTTCATCCAGCGCAGATCGTTGGCGATTTTCATGACGCTCACCGCGATGGTCTTCAGCTGTCCGGAAAGCTCGACCGCGGCGTCCTGCGAGGCGAGCGCCTCAAAGTAGTTGGGACTCGGCACGAAGCGCAGCCCCGTCAGGCCCTCGAGTTCGCTGCAGAAGCGCGCGCCAAATTGCGGATGCGCGTTGATGCCGGTGCCGACGGCGGTGCCCCCCTGCGCCAGCGCGAGCAAGCGCGGCATGGTGCTCTGCAGGCGCGCGCGGCCGTTTTGCAGCTGCGCCCGCCAGCCGGAAAGCTCCTGCGCAAGTGTAATCGGCATGGCATCCATCAGATGCGTGCGTCCGGTCTTCACGACCGCGGCGAGGTCGCGTTCCTTGGCAAGCAACACGGCGCAGGCATGCTGCAACGCCGGCGCCAGAAGCCGCACCACCGCCAGTGCCGCGCTCACATGAATCGTCGTCGGAATGACGTCGTTGCTGCTCTGGCACATGTTCACTTCGTCGTTCGGGTGCACCTTGCGCCCAAGGTGGCGGCTCGCCAGGTGCGCGATCACCTCGTTGGCGTTCATATTGGTGCTCGTTCCGGAGCCGGTCTGAAACATATCGATCGGAAACTGGGCGTCATGGCGCCCGGCGGCCACTTCGGCAGCGGCGACGTCAATCGCGCCTGCCACCTCCGCTGCCAGCAGACCGAGCGCCGCATTGGCACGCGCCGCCGCCTGTTTGACGAGACCGAGTGCAGCAATGAACGCGCTCGGCAGCGTGTGGCCGCTGATCGGGAAGTTTTCCACCGCACGTTGCGTCTGGGCGCCCCAGAGCGCGTCCGCCGGCACCTCAAGCTCTCCCATGCTGTCGCGCTCGATCCGAGAGGAAGTCGTCATGCGCCGGACTCCGAAGGGCATCGGTATGCGATAGAATGCAAATCGTATCACCTCGAGGCTTTATCTAAAGAACGCATGCCGTCGAGCCACATCGATGCGCTCTCGCCGCTAGACGGCCGCTACCGCACCGTGACGGAGCCGCTACGCGCCCTGCTCTCCGAGGCGGGGCTGATCCGCGAACGCGTTCGCATTGAAGCGCTGTGGCTGTTGCAGCTGAGCGCTTCGGTACCGCAGTTGCCCTATGCCCTGCTCGACGCCGCCGTGCACACCCGCGCCGCGCAGCTTGCACGCGAGCCGGGGGAGGCGGCGCCGGCGGCGGTCAAAGCGATCGAGGCGCGCATCAATCACGACGTCAAGGCGGTTGAGTATTACGTGCGGCAGGAGCTCGTTGCCGCCGGCGCGCGCCCCGAGGTGCTCGAGCTTGTGCACTTCGGCGCAACCTCCGAGGATATCAACAATCTGAGCTACGCACGCTTGCTTGGCGGCGCGCGAACCGTGCTGCTCGGCTGCGTCGATGCGCTCGATACGCAGCTGACACAGCTCGCGCAGCGCGAGGCGGCGACCCCGATGCTGGCGCGCACGCACGGCCAGCCTGCCAGCCCCACGACCTTGGGCAAGGAAATCGCGAATTTCGTGGCGCGCCTGCGCCGCGCGCGCGCGCGCTGGGCGCGCGTCGCCGCGCGCGGCAAGTGGAACGGCGCGGTCGGCAACTACAATGCGCACGTCGTGGCGGCGCCGGGCGTTGACTGGCCGGCCGTGAGCCGGGCATTCGTTGAATCGCTCGGCCTCGAGTACAACTCGCACACGACGCAGATCGAGCCGCATGACTGGATCGCGGAGTACTGCGACGCCCTCGCGGGCCTCAATGTGATTCTCATCGACCTGTGTCGCGATGTCTGGGGTTACATCGCGCTCGGCTATCTGCGGCAGCGCGCGCTCGCCGCCGAGGTCGGCTCCTCGACTATGCCCCACAAGGTCAACCCGATTGATTTTGAAAATGCCGAAGGCAACCTCGGGGTCGCCAATGCCTTGCTGCGGCATTTTAGTGAGAAGCTGCCGATCTCGCGCTGGCAGCGTGACCTTAGCGACTCAACGGTGCTGCGCAATCTCGGCGTGGCGCTGGGACATGCGCTCGTCGCCTTTAGCTTCCTCGGCCGGGGAGTCGAGAAAATTGCCGCCGACCCGGCGCGCTTGAGCGCCGATGTGGCCGCGGCGCCCGAGGTGTTGGCCGAGGCGGTGCAGACGGTCATGCGTGCCGCCGGCATCCCCAACGGCTACGAGCGGCTGAAGGAGTTCACGCGCGGCCGCGCGGTCGATGCGCCGGCGCTCGCGGCGTTCATCGCCACGCTGCCCCTGGCAGCGACCGACAAAGCGCGTCTGCAGGCGCTCTCGCCCGCCGACTACTGCGGTCTTGCCGAGCGCCTCGCCCGCGAGCTCTAGCGGCGCAGAAAGTGCGAACTGCGCCGCGTTTTCTCCCGGCGGCAGCGGTAGCAGCGCACAAAAGCGTGACCCGTTCGGCAACCAAGTGCGGCGCGCCTTTCTAAGATCGGGGAGCCTGCGATGCAGGCGCTCACGGCAGGCTCTCGATCTTGAATTCTCCCGAGGACGACGCGGATTTGAACGCCGATCTCGCGCAGCTCGCGAACGCCCGCTATACACCCGAGTCCCCTCCGGAGGGCAAGGCCAAGGGTCGCAAACGCTCCACCGAATCGCTGCTGGTCTTCACCACGCTCGCCGAGGCACGCCAGGCCGTCAATTGCGCTGCCGCAGGCGCCCAGCGGCTGATGTCGATCTACACCCCGGATCTGGAGCCTGACCTTTATGACCAGACTGCATTTCTTGAGATCGTGAAACACTTTGTGTTGTCGCGCAGCTTCTCCAAGGTGCGCGTGCTGCTGGTCGAGCCGACGCGGGTCATGCGCGACAGCAATCGCTTCGTGGCCATGGGGCGGCGCCTGTCAAGCTGCATCGATATACGTTATGTCGCCGCCCAGGCGCCGCAGCGGGCCTCGGCGTATCTGATCGCCGATGATCGCGCGATCGCCTACCGCATGCGCGCGGACACCTGGGAGGGCGTGGCCGATTTCAACAATGCGCCGGTGGCAAAGCTCTACCTCGCGGAGTTTGATGCGGTGTGGAATGCGAGCGCGCCGGAGCACGGCCTGCGCGTCGCGCGTCGCAGCTGAAAAAGCATGCGGCCGGCAGGGGATATAATGCCACGCATGGCATGGAAACCAGACATTACCGTCGCCGCTGTCATTGAAGATGCGGGTCGCTTTCTCATCGTCGAGGAGCGCATCAACAACCACTTGGTGTTCAATCAGCCTGCGGGCCACGTCGAGAGCGGCGAATCCATTCAGGACGCGGTGGTACGCGAGGTGCGCGAAGAGACTGCCTGGGCATTTCTGCCGGAAGCGTTTCTCGGCGTCTACCTGTGGAGTAATCCCGCCAACGGCCGGGCAACCCTGCGTTTCGCCTTCAGCGGCCGCGTCGCCGACCACGATCCGAGTCAGCGTCTTGATCACGCGATCGTGCGCACGCATTGGCTCAGCCGCGCCCAGCTCATCGAGCGCGCGCCGCGGCTGCGCAGCCCGCTGGTGCTGCGCTGTCTCGATGATTACCTGAACGGCCGGCGGTTGCCGCTCGATGCGGTGAGCAGTCTCGATCCCGAGGCCGCGCTCCACTTAAACGCCGCGCGGCGCTAGCCACTCCAGCGTATCCGCGGGGGCGCGTACAATGCGCGCCATGCCTGCTGCCGTTCGTCCCCGCGTTATCGTTGCCCTCTCCGGCGGCGTGGATTCCGCAGTCGCCGCGTTGCTGCTGAAGGAGCACGGCTGGGAGGTGCAGGGGCTCTTCATGAGCAACTGGGACGAGGCGGACGACTCCTATTGCACCGCTGCGCAGGACTACCAGGACGCACGTGCAGTGGCTCGCGAGCTGAATATCCCGCTGCATCGCGTCAGTTTCGCCGCCGAGTACCGCGCGCGCGTCTTCGCGCAGTTTCTCGATGAGCAGCGTGCCGGCGGCACTGGCAATCCCGACATCCTCTGCAACCGCGAGATCAAATTTGGCGTCGCCCTGCGCTACGCGCAGCGTCTCGGCGCCGCCTGGTTCGCCACCGGCCATTACGCCCGCCTGCTGCACGGCGCCGCGGGAGTGGAACTGCACAAGGCCGAAGATCAGTCGAAGGATCAGAGCTACTTCCTGCACGCGGTCGGCGCGCGCGCAGCTTGAGCGCACCCTGATGCCGCTCGGCGATGTTAGAAAAGAGCGCCGTGCGCGAGCGCGCGCGCCGTGCCGGCTTGCCGGTGTTTGACAAGCCCGACAGCACCGGCATCTGTTTCATCGGCGAACGCCCGTTCCGCGAGTTTCTGCTGCGCTTCCTGCCGCGCACCCCCGGCCCCATCGAAACCGCCGATAAAGTGCGGCTCGGCACCCACGAGGGGCTGGGGTTCTACACGCTCGGACAGCGCGCGGGTCTTGCAATCGGCGGGCAGCGCGGCTTTGCCGCCGCGCCCTGGTTCATCGCCGCAAAGGACGCAGCGCGCAATGCGCTGATCGTGGTGCAGGGACATGATCATCCGCTCCTGTCGAGCAGTGAGCTCACGACGAGAGCCGTGCACTGGCTCGTGGATCCGCCCGCGGGCGTTTTTAATGCACACGTGAAGGTGCGCTACCGCCAAGCTGACCAAGCCGCGCGGATCGAGCCACGCGCCGACGGGGGCGTCCATATTCGCTTTGCTGAAGCGCAGCGCGCGCTAACCCCCGGACAGTACGCCGTACTCTACGACGCGCGGCGCTGCATCGGCGGCGCGATTATCGCGGCCAGCGTGCCATTGCAGCGCCTGCACGCCGCCGCCTAGCGGCTTTGCGCACGCTCGGACTGGCGGCGCCGCCGCGTTATATAATTGCGTTCGCCATGTCTTTGCTCGTGGATTCTTACGCATGATGAACAGTTTCAATGCACGCACGACGCTGCAGGTGGGCGCGAATCACTACGAGATCATGAGTCTCGCCGCGCTGCCGCAGGATAAGCTGGCGCGCCTGCCTTATTCGCTGAAGATTCTGCTGGAGAATCTGTTGCGCTTTGAGGATGGCGTCAATGTCAGAAAGAGCGACATCGAGGCGCTGCTGTCCTGGAATCCAGGCGCGCTGCCCTCGCATGAGATCGCCTTCACGCCGGCGCGCGTCATACTGCAGGACTTCACCGGCGTGCCCTGCATCGTCGACCTTGCGGCGATGCGCGAGGCCATCGTCAAACTCGGCGGCAACCCCGAGCGCGTGAACCCGCTCGCTCCCGCCGAGCTTGTCATCGATCACTCCGTACAGGTGGACGAGTACGGCACAGCACAGGCGCTCGCCGCCAATAACCGCATCGAGTTCGCGCGCAACATCGAGCGTTACGGATTTTTGCGCTGGGGGCAGGCGGCGTTTCGCAATTTCAAGGTGGTGCCTCCCAACACTGGCATCGTCCACCAGGTGAATCTTGAATACCTCGGGCGGGTCGTGTTCAGTGACGAGCAGGACGGCGTGCGGCGCGCCTATCCGGACACGCTGGTCGGCACGGACTCGCACACGACGATGATCAATGGCCTCGGCGTGCTCGGCTGGGGCGTCGGCGGCATCGAGGCCGAGGCGGCCATGTTGGGACAGCCGGTGACGATGCTGATCCCGCAGGTGGTCGGCGTGAAGCTCAGCGGTGGCCTGCAGCCGGGCGCGACGGCAACGGATCTGGTGCTCACCGTGACCGAGCTGCTGCGCAAGAAAGGCGTGGTCGATAAGTTTGTGGAATTCTTCGGCGACGGCCTTGCGAACCTGCCGCTCGCCGACCGCGCGACGATCGCCAACATGTCGCCGGAGTTTGGCAGCACCTGTGCGATCTTTCCGATCGATGCGGAAACCCTGCGCTATCTGGAGCTCACCGGACGCTCGGCGAGAGCAGATCGCGCTCGTCTCCGCCTATGCCAAGGCGCAGGGCCTGTGGCGCGAGAACGGTCAGCGCGCCGCAGATTACAGCTCCGTGGTGGAGCTCGACTTGGCGAGCGTCGAGCCGAGCCTAGCGGGGCCGCGCCGCCCGCAGGATCGGGTGCCGCTGCGCAGTGCCAAGAGGGTCTACCAGGCGGCGCACCAGAAAATGGCGGAGGAGCGCACGCAGAAGAATCCGCGGCGCGAGCGGGCGCGCAACGACGTGCGTGGACGGCAAGAGCTTCGAGGTGCGCGATGGCGCCGTGCTGATCGCGGCAATCACGAGCTGCACCAACACCTCCAATCCCGCGGTGCTGATCGCTGCCGGCCTGCTGGCGCGCAATGCGCACCAGCGCGGCCTTACCACCCAGCCGTGGGTTAAGACCAGCCTTTCACCGGGGTCGCGCGTCGTGACCGACTACCTTGACCGCGCGGGCCTGACCGCCGAGCTGGAGGCACTCGGGTTTTATACGGCGGGCTATGGCTGCCAGACCTGCATCGGCAACAGCGGCCCGTTAAAAGCGGAGATCTCCGAAGCGGTTCGGCGACGGCCGACGTCATCGCCTGCGCGGTGCTCTCGGGCAATCGCAACTTCGAGGGCCGCGTGCACCCCGAAGTGCGAATGAATTTCCTCGCCTCACCGCCGCTCGTCGTCGCCTACGCGCTCGCGGGTACGCTCGATGTGGACCTGAATACCGAGCCGCTCGGCACGGCATCGTGACGGCCGGCCGGTGTATCTGCGCGACATCTGGCCCGCGCCGCAGGAGATCCAGGAGGTCATCGTCAAGTCGGTGACCTCCGCCGATGTTCAAGAAGAGCTACGGCAGCGTGTTTGCGGGCGATGAGCTCTGGAACGGCATCAAGGTTCCCCAGGGCAAGGTCTACGCCTGGGAGGCCACATCGACCTACGTCAAGAACCCGCCCTACTTTGACGGCATGACCATGAAGGCCGCCGCCGTCAACGACATCCACGGCGCGCGCGTGCTCGCAGTGCTCGGCGACTCGGTCACGACGGATCACATCTCCCCGGCCGGCAATATCGCCAAGTCGAGTCCCGCCGCGAGCTACCTCGTCGCGCAGGGCGTCAAGGTTGCCGATTTCAACTCCTACGGCGCGCGCCGCGGCAATCATGAAGTGATGATGCGCGGCACGTTCGCCAACATCAGGCTGCGCAATCTGCTGGTGCCCGGCGTCGAGGGCGGCGATCACTGTGCACTTGCCGAGCCGGCGAGCAGATGCTCGATCTACGACGCCGCCATGCGCTACCAGCGCGAGCACACGCCCGCTCGTCGTGCTCGCCGGGCGCGAATACGGCACCGGCTCATCGCGCGACTGGGCGGCGAAGGGCACGATGCTGCTCGGCGTCAGGGCCGTCATCGCCGAGAGCTTCGAGCGCATCCATCGCTCCAATCTCATCGGCATGGGAGTGCTGCCGCTGCAGTTCCCGGCCGGCCAGAACGCGCAGTCGCTAGGGCTGACCGGGCGCGAGGTGTTTGATATCACCGGGCTCGAGGGCGGCGAGGCGCGCACGGTCGCAGTCAGCGCAACGAGCGCGCAGGGCGAACCGACTCGCTTTGAGGCACGCGTGCGTATCGATACGCCCAAGGAACGCGAGTACTTCCGCCACGGCGGCATTCTGCAGTACGTGCTGCGGCAGCTCGCGGCGCCGGCGCGCGCCGCCTAGCGCGCGTTAGCGGCGCGCCGCCCTCGCAAGCTCGGGTACCTCGTTGGCGCTCGTCGTTTTCGATCTTGACGGCACGATCAGCCGCCATGACACGCTCGCCGCTTATCTCGGCGGGCTTCCTCAAGCAGCACCGCTCGCGCTGGCCGCGCATGCTCACGAGCGTGCCGGCGTTGCTCGGCGCCGCCGCCGGGCTCGTCGATCGCGGCACGCTCAAGTCGGCCCTCATGCGCGCGGCGCTCGGCGGCTGCAGCCGCAGCGTGCTCGATGCGTGGACCGCGCGCCTACGTGACCGAGCTCCTCGCGCACGGCGTCGTTCGTCGATGCGTTGACCGCGATCGGCACGCACCGGCATGCTAGGACGATGTGCTCGTGCTCATGAGCGCAAGTCCCGACCTGTATGTGCCGGAGATCGCGCGCCGCCTAGGATTTACGGAGACGCATCTGCACCGGAGTGCGCTGGCATGGCGAGCACTTCGATGGGGCTCTGACGACGCCGAATCGGCGCGGCGCGGAGAAGGCGCGCTGCTTCGCGCAGTTGCGCGCCCGATATCCGCAGCTGCCGACCGTGGCCTATGCCAACAGCGCCTGTGACTTCGATCATTTGCGCCTTGCCGATGAAGCATGGCTCATCAATCCCTCAGCGAAGCTGCGTCGTAAGGCGCAAGAGTTGAAGTTCGGCTGCCTCAACTGGCAGTAAGTCGGCCAGACCGCGCGGTTGCGCGCGCGCAGCGGCGCAGCGCCCCGGGTACGGCGATGAGCGTGGCTTGCCGCTGCAACCCTACATCGCCGTGCGGATCTGCCACAGCTCCGGGAAGAATCGCAGCTCGATCGCCTTGGCAAGATAGGACACACCGCCCGCTGCCGCCAGTACCGCGCTTGTAGCCGATGATGCGCTCGACGGTCGTCATGTGATGGCAGCGCCAGAGCTGAAAGTTGCTGATCAAGATCCACCAGGCGCTCGGCGAGCTCGTAAAGATCCCAGTCCTTCTCGGCGTTGTGATACACGCCGAGCCACGCACCTGCGACCGCCTTGCTCGCGCGATAGGGCGCGCTGAAGTCGCGCGACAAATACTCCTCCGGGATGCCGTAGCCGCGGCGGCTCAACAGCCGCAGCACCTCGTCGTACAAAGACGGCGCCGCGAGCGCACGCGCGAGCGCTCTCGTAGGCGGCGGGGTCGTGCTTGTGCACGTCGATCATCTCGGCGTTCTTGTTGCCGAGGCGAAACTCGAGCGTGCGGTACTGCACCGACTGAAAGCCCGAGGAGTGCCCGAGCAGATTGCGAAATGCCGAGTAGTCCGAGGGCGTCATGGTCGCGAGCACGTCCCACACGGCGGTGAGCTGCGCCTGCACGAGCGTGATGCGCGCGAGCATCTTGAAGGATGGATCGAGTTCGTCGCGCCGCACGCACTCGAGCACACCATCGAGCTCATGCAGGAAAAGCCGCAGCCACAGCTCCGAGGTCTGATGCACGATGATGAACATCATCTCGTCGTGCTGATAGGACAGCGGCTTTTGCGCATCCAGCAGCTTCGCAAGCTGCAGATAATCGCCGTAGGTCAGCGATTTGCCGAGCTCCCAGTGGATGGGCTCATCGGAGAGGTCGATCTTCTCGCTCTTCTCGTAGGGCTGGTCGCTCATGACGATGTGAACTTGCAGGCTCAGCTCTCGCCAAACACCCAGGAAGGCACGCGGCGCCAGCCGTCCAGCAGCTCGGCATCCAGGCGCGCATGCTCGGGGCAGTAGCGCGCGACGTCCGCCCAGAATGCGCGCGAATGATTCATGTGGCGCGTGTGCGCAAGCTCGTGTACCAGGAGGTAGCGCAGCACCTGCGGGGTTTGGAACAGCAGGCAGCCGTTGAGGCTGATGGTGCCGCGCGTCGAGCAGCTTCCCCAGCGCGTGCGCTGCCAGCGAATCGCGACGTGCCGATAGACCGCCTGCATGTCGCTGCGCGCACGCCGCCAGCGCAGGCCCGAGCAGCGCGCGCGCCTGCTGCGCCAGCCAGCCGCGCAGCACGCGCTCTCACCAAACGCCGCATCGCCGCTGTCGCCGCTCAGCGCCAGGATGCCGGGCGCGTCACGCGAGCGCGCACCCGGGCGTTGCCGCCCGCGAGGTGCACCCGCCAGCTGTGCCCGCAAGCGGCAAGCTCGATGCGGCTCGGCGGAAAGGGCTCGGGGGCGAGTGCGTGCCGCCGCGCGTGCGCGAGCTTGGCTTCGATCCACTCGCGATGGCCGTCGAGAAACTGCACCACCGCGCGCCGCGAGGTGCGCCTTGGCACGACGACTTCGACCCGCCCGCTGTGGAAGACCCGCACCGCAAGGCGGCGTGCGCGCCGGCTCTCGCGCACTGCCCAGCCGTGCGCCTGAGTCTCTTGCGCCCACAGGGGCAGCTGCGATGGGGTCGTGTCCAGCATAACTTGCACGGCAATGATAGCAGCCGCGCGGCTGCACGCGCGGCCGCAGATCCGCTAGGATCGCGCGCGGCGCCAGTCTGATCTGTGTGGAGCTTGCGTGAACGAACCCATCCTCGACGTGCGCGCGCTCGTGAAGCGCTACGCCACCGTGACCGCGGTCGACGGCGTGTCGTTCGCGGTCGAACCCGGGCAGCTGTTTCGGGCTGCTGGGACCGAACGGCGCCGGCAAGACGACGACCATCGAGATCATGGAGGGCATCCTGACTGCGACCTCCGGCGAGGTGCGCTATCGCGGCGAGCCACTCGGGCGGCGCGCGCGCGAGGAATCCGGCATTCTCTTTCAGAAGACGGCGCTGCAGGACTTCCTGACCGTACGGCAGAGCCTCACGCTGTTCCGCAATCTCTATGCGCGCGGGCACTCGGTCGATGAGCTCATCAAACTCTGCGCGCTTGAAAAGCTGCAGAATCGCGACACGCGCAAACTCTCCGGCGGCCAGCAGCAGCGACTGCTACTGGCGATCGCGCTTGCCAATGATCCGGCGGTGCTGTTTCTCGATGAGCCGACGACCGGGCTTGACCCGCAGGCGCGCCGCAATTTCTGGGCGCTCGTACAGTCCATCAAAGCGCGCCGCAAGACGATCATTCTGACGACCCACTACATGGAGGAAGCGGAACTGCTGTGCGATGAGATTGCGATCATGGATCGCGGGCGCATCATTGCCCAGGGCGGCCCGCGCGAGCTCTTGCGCAAGCACTTCGCCGAAATCCTGCTCGAGCTTCCGCGGCAGGATTTTCCCGCTGCGGCGCGCACGTTGCCGCTACGACTCTTTGAAGCGGGCGATCGCGTCGAGATCACCACCGACGACCTCGACGGCACGCTGCGGACGCTGATGGCGGCCGCGGTGCCGTTGACGCAGCTGCGCATTCGGCCGCCCAATCTCGAGGATCTGTTTCTGGAGCTCACCGGCAAGGAGCTGCGCGCGTGATCAAGCGGCTGCTCGCGACCTGGCACGCGCGTAACCTCGAATTTGTGCGCGATCGCAGCACGCTGCTGTTCACGCTTGGTAGTGCCGATCGCGCTCGTCGTGGGAATGGGGATCGTGTTTGGCGGCCCCGAGCGGCCGTTGTTCAAGGTCGGCGTATTGACCGCGCAGCTCGCCGCCGAGCACGACCGCTTCCTGCACGAACGCTACGTCGAGTTCGTACCCGTCGGTGATCAGGCGGATGCCATCCGCAAGGTGGGCCGGCATCAGCTTGACCTGCTGCTCGATCCGCACGGCGGCGATCACTACTGGGTGAATACCGATTCGCCGAAGGGCTACATCGTGGAGAAGCTGTTGCTCGCGGCCGATCCGGGCGCACGGCGCGAGTCGGTCAGCGGCACTCCGATCCGCTACGTCGACTGGCTCTTCCCCGGCGTGCTCGGCATGAACATGATGTTCAGTTGCCTCTTCGGCGTGGGCTACGTCGTGCTGCGCTATCGCAAGAGCGGCTTTCTGAAGCGCCTGTCGGCAACCCCGCTCACCTCCTTCGAGTTCCTGAGCGCGCAGGTGCTCTCAAGATTGTGCCTCGTCATGCTGGTCACGCTGATCCTGTACTGCGGCGTAGCGCCCATCATTCACTTTCATACCGCGGGCAGTGTTCTTCTATTATTCTTGATCGCGCTCATGGGAGCCTTGTCGCTCATCGCACTGGGGCTCACCATCGCCGCGAGCGTTTCGAGCGAGGAATTGGTGGGCGGTGTGCTGAACCTCATGACTTGGCCCATGATGCTGCTGTCCGGAATCTGGTATTCACTCGAGGGGGCGCCGCACTGGGTGCGTCTGGTGGCACAGGTGTTCCCGCTGACGCACGTTCTCAACGCCGCCCGCGCCGTCATGATTGATGGCGCCGGCATCGTGCAAGTGGCACCGGACCTTGCGTACCTTGCGGCGACGGCGCTCGCCTTTCTCGCCTTCGGCGCCTGGTCATTTCGCTGGCGGCTCGCATGATTCGCTTCCTGAGCGACAACACCGCAAGCGTCAGCCCCGAAATCCTCGAAGCGCTGCAGGCGGTCAATCACGGGCTCGAGCATGCCTATGGCGAGGACCCCTGGTCGCTGCGCCTCGATCAGGTATTTGAAGAGTTCTTTGAGACCGAGGTGCGCGTCTTCACGGTCGCCACCGGCACGGCGGCCAATGCGCTGGCGCTCGCAACGCTCACCCCGCCCTACGGCGCGATCTTCGCCCACGAGGAGGCACACGTGCTTCAGAGATGAATGCAGCGCCCCCGAATTCTTCACCGACGGCGCGCGCCTCATCTCCTTGAGCGGCGAGCACGGCAAGATCAGTGCCGAGAGCTTTATGCGTGCGCTGCAGTGGAACCCGCCGACCGTGCACACCGTGCAGCCAGCGGCGCTGACGCTCACCCAGGCGAGCGAGTTCGGCACGGTGTATCAGGCGCGGGGAGATCAAGCGCGCTCGCCGATATCGCCCACCAACGCCGGCTTGCGGTGCATATGGACGGCGCACGCTTTGCAAATGCGCTCGTGACACTCGGCTGCCATCCGAGTGCGATCACCTGGCGGGCGGGAGTGGATGTGCTCTCATTCGGCGCCACCAAGAACGGCGCGCTCGGCGCCGAGGCCGTGGTGTTTTTTGACCTCGCGCGCGTCGGCCGATTTTGAGTTGCGGCGCAAGCGCGCCGGTCACCTGCTGCTCCAAGGCGCGCTACGCGGCCGCGCAGCTGCTTGCCTATATTGAGTCCGGATTGTGGCGCCGCAATGCACGAGCGCACCAACCAACTCGCGCAGCGCATCGGGAAAGCTGCCGCCGCGCGCCTGCTCGCTCCGGTCGAAGCCAATGAGGTCTTCGTGGCGCTCGGTGATGAGGGCAAGGGCGCGGTGCGCGCAAGCCGGCATCGAATTCTACGATTGGGGCGCGCAGCACTCGGGCGCCGCGCGGTTTGTAGTCTCGTGGGACCAGCGTGAGGAGGACGTCGGCGCTTTGTGCGCGGCACTCGCGCGCGTCAGCTCGCGATGATCGCGTTTGAGCAGCTGCCGCGCCGCCTTGAAGTCCGGGGCGATGAGCAACGCGCGCTCGAGCGCATCGCGCGCGGCAACGGCATCGCCGCGCTGCAGAGCGCAGCGAGCCGCGTAGGCGTAGCCCTCCGCCGGCCCCCACTCCGGCGCGTGCTCCTCGCCTGGCCGCGCCGCCTCGAAGGCGCTCACCGCAGCGGCAAACTCGCGGCAGGCCTGCGCTTTGGCTGCGCCGCCGGCGGCGTGCGGATGTTCGAAGATAAGCCAGCCGTCGAGCAACAGCACGCGTGGGTTGTGCGGCTCGAGCTTGAGCGCGCGGCCGAGCTGGGTGCGGCTGCGCGGCCCGGCAAACGGCGCACGCAGCGGTCTGATCTCCGCCACCCATCCGAGGCACGCGCCCTGCAGCGCGAGCGCTTCGGCCCACTCCGCGCGCGCCTGCAGCGCCCGTTCCAGATGCGCGATGCAGCTCTCGACGGCGCTCGCGGCGCGCTGCGTGTCGGCCGATGCCAGGAGCGCGAGGCGGTAGTCAGCAAGCGCCGCGTAGTAATCCTGCAACGGCTCGGCTGCCTGTTTCGTGTCGAGTTGCGCGGCCAAATTGCCCAGCGCGCGCAGGTCCTCGGTATAGTAGCCGTACTGGATCTGTCCCTCGATATCGAGCCAATGCTCATCGTTGGCCGCGCCTGCCGAGCCGGCGGCAAACAGGCAGGCCACGCACGCAAGCGGCACGTGTCGCGGCGCAGGTCGGCTATGTGCGGATCGTCGGCTACCCATGGCAAACCATACTACAGGCGCCGCGGCCGCCCTTGCACCGTCGGCGCAACCGGTCGCACTGATTGATATCGGCGTCAATCTCACGCACGACAGCTTCGATGCGGATCGCGATGCGGTGCTGGCGCGTGCGCACGCCGCCGGCGTTGTACAAATGCTCATTACCGGCTCCAGCCCCGAGAGCACGCAGGCGGCAGTGGCGCTGGCCGAGGCGCACCCGCGGCGGCTGTTTGCCACCGCCGGGATTCATCCGCATCACGCCGATCAGTGGAGCGGCAGCTGTGGCCGCGTTGCTGCGCTCGATCGCACGCCGTGCCGAGGTTGTCGCAATCGGCGAATGCGGGCTCGATTATTACCGTAACCTGTCCGCTCCGGCCGCGCAGCGCACGGCCTTTCAGTGCCAGCTCGAACTTGCGGCGAGCGCCGCCAAACCCGTGTTCCTGCATCAGCGCGATGCGCATGCCGACTTTGTAGCGATTCTGCGCGAGCATCATGAGGCGCTGCGCGGGGGCGTGGCACACTGCTTTACGGGCACCGCGGCGGAGCTTGAGTGTTATCTGGATATGGGTCTGCTGATCGGCATCACCGGCTGGATCTGCGATGAGCGCCGCGGTGCGCATCTGGTGCCGTTGCTGCGCACCATTCCGGCGGACCGGCTGCTGCTTGAAACCGATGCGCCGTACCTTCTGCCACGCGACCTTGTGCCGCGCCCGCTGTCGCGTCGCAACGAGCCGGCCTATCTTGCGCACATCGCCGCAGCAGTGGCGCGCGCTCGCGGCGAGCCGCTCGCAACGACGGCGCAGCTGAGCGCGGGCAATGCACGCAGGCTTTTCTCGCTACCGATGTATGACCTTAAATAATATCTGTAACAGAATGATATATAAAGAGTTAATTATCAATGACAAAAATTGATGCAGCCGACCTGCTGAGCGATATCGAGCGGCATTGGCAGGCCTCGATCCTCGAGCAGCTCATGGATTACGTGCGCATCCCCAATCAATCGCCGCATTTTGATCCCGAGTGGGAAAGCAATGGCCACATGGAGCGCGCGATCAATCTCATGGCGGCCTGGTGCCGCGCCCAGCCGCTGAAGAACGCGCGCGTGGAGGTGCGGCGCCTGAGCGGGCTGACGCCGCTGCTGCTCATTGATATTGCCGGCGAGCTTCCCGACTGCGTACTCCTCTACGGGCACATGGACAAGCAGCCTGCATTTACCGGGTGGGATGCGGGACTCGCGCCGTGGTCGCCCGTCCTTCGCGACGGCAAGCTCTACGGTCGCGGCGCTGCCGACGATGGTTACGCCGTGTTCAGCTCCATCGCAGCGATACTTGCGCTGCAGCAGCGCAACGTCGCTCTGCCGCGCTGCCTGGTGCTGATTGAGGCGTCCGAGGAGAGCGGCAGCATCCACCTGCCGGCGCACCTCGAGGCGCTCGGCGCGGGGCTCGGCACCCCCTCGCTCGTCGTGTGCCTGGATGCCGAGTGCGGCAACTACGCTCAGCTTTGGACGACGACTTCGCTGCGCGGCAATTTGGTCGGCCGATTGCACGTGCGGCTGCTCGAACAAGGCGTGCACTCCGGTATGGCGACCGGCATCGCCGCGACGCCCTTTCGCATCGTCACGCAGCTCCTGGAGCGGCTGGAGAATGCCATCACCGGAGATGTGCTGCTCGATGAGCTGCAGGTCGCAATCCCGCGCGACCGTATCCAGCAGCTCGCCATCGCAGCGCAGGTACTGGGCGCGCAGGTCGTTGAGAAGATCCCGTTCGCCAAGGGAGTGCAGCCGCTCTCGGATGATCCGTTTGAACTGCTCATCAACACCACTTGGCGCGCGACGCTCGCGGTCACCGGCGCCGATGGCCTGCCGCCCGTGCAGAGCGCCGGGAACGTGCTCTTGCCGCAGATTGCACTCAAGCTGTCATTGCGCCTGCCGCCCACCTGCGATGCGCAGCGCGCCGAGGCGGCTGTCAAGGGCACGCTCGAGCGCGATCCACCCTACGGCGCGCAGGTGCAGTTTGAATCCGAAGGAGCGACCGCGGGATGGAATGCGCCACCCTTTGCACGATGGCTCGAGAGCTCGATCGCGCGCGCCTCGCACGAGATTTTCAAGGCGGACGCGGTACATGTCGGGTGCGGCGGCACGATCCCCTTCATGGGCATGCTGGGCGAGCGATTTCCGCAAACCCAGTTCTTCATCACCGGCGTGCTGGGTCCGCACGCGAATGCCCACGGACCCAACGAGTTCCTGCACATCGACTATGCGTGCCGACTGACGGCGTGCGTCGCGCTGGTATTGGCGGATTTTGCAGCGCGAACGCGGTAGCAGCTGGCAGCACGCGCGCGGCGCGCCCGCTCTGGGGAAGGCATTTGGCGCTGTTATGGGCTGCGCAAATGCGGGCGCAGTCGGCTTTCGAGGCGTCTCTTTGGATTATTGGCGCGCGCCGCCCAAGGTTTGCTTTTGCTGGGCGCTCAAGCGCATGGCGGCGGCGGCCACGTTCTCCTCCAGATGCGCCACGGATGAGGTGCCCGGAATCGGCAGCATCACCGGCGAGCGCGCCAGCAACCACGCGAGCACCTCCCGCGCATTCGCAGCATCGCGGCCGGCGCCGAGCGGAAACCACGGAATGAACGCGATCCCCGCAGCCTCGCAGTCCCGCAGTACATCCTCGGAGGCGCGATCGGCAACGTTGTAGCGGTTCTGCACCGACACCACGCTTACCGTGTGCTTGGCATGCGCCAACTCGGCTGCGCTCACGTTGGACACGCCGATATGGCGGATCTTGCCTTCGGTTTGCAGGCGCGCAAGCTCGCCGAGCGACTCGGCGAGCGGCACCTTGGGGTCGACCGCATGCAGCTGGTAAAGATCAATACGGGACACGCGCAGGCGGCGCAAACTGCCCTCGCAGGCGGCGCGCAAATGCGCCGGACGACAGTCGCGGCCCCAATTGCCTGGACCCGAGCGGGTAAGCCCGCCCTTGGTCGCGATCACGAGCCCCGGCGCGTAGGGATGCAGTGCCTCCGCGATGATCTCCTCAGAGACGCTGGGTCCATAGGAGTCGGCGGTATCGATGAAATTCACACCGAGCTCGAGCGCACGGCGCAGCACCCGCAGCGCGCCCGCGCGGTCCGGCGGCGGACCCCACACTCCCGGCCCGGTGAGGCGCATGGCGCCAAATCCCAGCCGATGCACGTTGAGATCGCCGCCGATCGTGAGCGTGCCAGCAGCGGCCGCCGACGCTTCGGGGCGTGATTGGGTCAATGTCATGGCCAGGCTCCTGCCTCGCTCGAGGCTGCTAGAATACTGATCCGGGCGACAGCGCCGATGAGCTCAAGGCGACGCATGTACTACGGTTACAACGGTTTATTTGGCATCCTGGTTCTGATCGCCGATGTCTGGGCGATCGTGAATATTTTTCAAAGCAGTGCCGAAACCGACCGCAAGGTGCTCTGGACGGTGCTCGTGATCCTGCTGCCCGTTCTCGGCTTTCTGATCTGGCTCTTTGCCGGGCCGCGCAGCGGGCGCACCTGAATCCTAGTTCAGGCGCGGCGCATTCGATCGGATCTGATTGATCGAGCTTGGCATGACCGCGCTCTTCAGGCGCTGCCAGGGTGAGTCATAGCGCTCGGCGCTCGCCAGCAGCACCGTATCCGCCAGCGGAAATTCGGTGCGCAGCGCATCCACCATCAGGGTCCACTTGGGCAGCCCCTTCGGAAACTTGCCACGCTTGGTGAACACGATGCGCCCTTCGGTGGGCGCATCGCCCGCCACGGCGCGCACCGCGGCAATGCGGTCATAGAGCGCGCCCTGCGGATTGGTAAAGGTAAAGCGCTGCGGGCCATCCATGACGGTCCATTCGGTCATCTGGTCGCCGCCAAAGATGTTGCCGCGCACATCGCGCAGGTCGATCACCAAGATGCCGCGCGGGGTGAGCAGAATGAAATCCACGTGAAAATAGCCGCCCATGCCGTCCGGCACCAGCACGTCGCGCACGTAATCAGAGGCAGACGCCGTCACGGCCGCAATTAGCGCGCGTTGCGCGCGCCGGCGGCGGTACCAGCGCCACGCCCACGACAGGCCCCAGCCGAGCACCAGCGCTGCCGCGACCAGAATCCACGTCGCAGGCGGCAGCTTGCTCAAAGTGGTGGGAAGTTCGTTCATGAGTTGAGTGCGGCGCTCAGCCCCTCGAGGTTTGCCGGAATTTCAGTGCACACGGTCGGCCGTGCAAATAATCTCATGAGCGAGTCCGGAATGGGCAGTTCCTTGCCGATCAGCGGCTCGACAATTTCCCTGAACTTGGCGGGATGCGCGGTCGCAATGATAACCCAGGGTGTGGCGCGGCGACGCTGCGCGGGCAAGCGCGCATACGCCTCCGCCGCAACCGCGGTGTGGGGGCACAGGATGCTGCCCCAGTCCCGATAAGCGCTGCCGATGCGCTGCCGTATCGCCGCATCGTCCACCGAATCCGCACTCACCGCCGCCACGAGATCCGGTTGCCGCGGAAAGAGGTTGCGCAGGCGCTCCATGTTGCTGGGGTTGCCGACATCCATGGCCGATGCGAGCGTTGCCATGCTTGGCCTGCGGCTGCCAGTCGCCGCTGCGCAGGTAGTCCGGCACCGTGCGGTTGGCGTTGTGCGCAAGGACGATCTCGCCGATCGGCAGGCCGAGCTTGCGCGCCCAGATACAGGCGAGCGCATTGCCGAGGTTGCCGCTCGGCACGACAAACGCAGGGCGCTCACCGTGCTCGCGATACAGCGCCAGACTTGCCGCTGCGTAGTACACCATCTGCGGCAGGAGCCTGCCGAGGTTGATGCTGTTGGCGGAGGACAGATCGAAGCGCGCGCGCAGCTCCGGCGCCTGCAAAGCCTCCTTCACGAGGCGCTGGCAGTCATCAAAGCGGCCGCGCACGGCAAACGAGGCGACATTGCCGCCCCAGCAGGTGAGCTGGCGCTCCTGTGTCGGTGAGACAAGACCCTTGGGAAAGAGCACGGTGACCTGCATGCCCGGGCGCTCGTGAAAGGCGGCCGCCACGGCGCCGCCGGTATCGCCGGAGGTGGCCACCAGCATATTGAGCGGCCGATCGCCCCCGCGCGGGATGCGCGCGAGTGCCGCGGCGAGAAAGCGTGCGCCGAAGTCCTTGAAAGCCGCTGTCGGGCCGTGAAACAGTTCGAGCAGCGACAGCCGCGCCGAGCGGTCGAGCACGCTGAGAGGCGCGGGAAAATTGAACGCCTCCCGGCGTGATGGCGCCCAGCTCGGCATCGAGCGCATCGCCCGCGAGAAACGGCCCCAGCATTTTTTCCGCCAGCCCCGCAAGCTCCAGGCTCGGCGCGAGCGGCACCGCCGGCAACGCGGGCCAACTCCCCGGCACGTACAGCCCGCCATCTGGCGCCAGGCCCTGCTGCAGGGCGGTGCAGAATCCCACCGCGTTCGCGGCATCGCGCGTGCTGCCATAGCGCATGGCGCTCACGCCACGATCCGCGCGCCGGGCGAATTGATGTCGATCACCCAGGCATCCACGCCGATCGAGCGCCGCTCGAAGCGGCAGCGCGCATGGCCGCGAGCACCGCGGCTGCGTGCGGCTCGAGCGCCCAGGCGAAAAGCGTCGGCCCCGCGCCGGCGATCGAGCAGCCGAGCGCGCCGGCTGCCAGCGCCGCCGGCGCACGTCGGCGAATCCCGGAATCAGCGCCTGGCGCTGCTTCTCGATGACGACATCCTCGAAGGATGCGCGAATGATGATCGAGGTCGTCGGTGTAGCAGCCGGAAATAAAGCCCGCAAGATTCGCGGTCTGCCACACGAAGTCCGACAGCTCGACGCTGCCCTTCAGGAGCGCGCGCGCCTGCTTGCGTGGAGAGGAACATGTGCGGGTGCACGATGACGGCGCGCACGCCGGCGGGAATCGGGATCTGCTTGACGCGCGGATGATCGATACCGACGGTAAGCACGAGCCCGCCAAAGAGGCAGGCCGCAATGTTGTCGGCGTGCAGCGAGCCGCTCGCGACGCGTCTCGCCCTGCATGGCAAACCTCAGCAGCTCCAGGCGGCTGCAGGGCTCATCGAGGAGCGCGTTCGACCGCAACCACCGCGGCGACCGCGGAGGCCGCCGAGCCGCCGAGGCCGGAGCCGAGCGCGATGCCCTTGTCGATCTGCATCTCAAAGCCGAATCCAAGCTTGAGGCTCCTGGATCATCGCGAGCACCGCGCGCCCCGCGGTATTGCGCTCGGGATCGCGCGGCAGCTCGCCGGCCACGCCGCTCGCGCGGTCAATGACGACGCCCGGTTCGCACGCGCCGCACGGCAGTGACGCGATCGCCCAGCGCATCGACCGCAAAACCAAGAATGTCGAAGCCGATCGCGACATTGCCGACCGAAGCGGGAGCGAACGCGGTCGCGCGCGCGCGCAGCGGCGTCGCTCAAAGGCGCGCCCCCAGGTAAGCGGCCAGGCGCAGCAGATCCGCGAACACGCCGCCGGCGGTCACCTCGGGCCCCGCGCCGGGCCCTTGCACGATGAGCGGATTGTCGCAGTAGCGGCGCGTGGCAAAGCGCACCACGTTGTCGGTCAGCGCGATGTTGGCGAACGGGTGCTGCCGCGTCGAGCTCCACGACCCCCACCACCGCCTCGCCCTGCGCCGTGACCTTGCCGACGTAGCGCATCACCTTGCCCTGCGCGTGCGCCGCGGCATGTCGCGCGCGCATCGCGGCATCATGCCGCGGCAGGCCGCTCATGAACTCATCGGCCGAGGCGCCGACGAGCTCCGCCGGCACCAGGCTCTCGACCTTGACGTCGCTCATTTCGAGCGGCAGGCCCATCTCGCGGCCGAGAATGATGAGCTTGCGCGCCACGTCGAGGCCGGAAAGATCATCGCGCGGATCCGGCTCGGTGTAGCCGCGCTGCCGCGCGTCGCGCACGATCTCGGAGAACTGCCGTGCGGCCGTCGTAGACGTTGAACAGATAGGCGAGCGTGCCGGAGAAGATGCCCTCGATGCTGGCGACATCGTCGCCGGTCTCGCGCAGGTCGCGCAGCGTCTGGATCACCGGCAGTCCCGCGCCGACGGTCGTCTCGTAAAGATAGTGTGCGCGGCTCAAGCGCCGCGCCTCGCGCAGTCTCTGATAGAACTCCCAGTCGGCGCTGTTGGCCTTCTTGTTCGGCGTCACGACATGGATGCCGCGCTTGAACCACTGCGGATAGTGGCGCGCGACGGCGTCACTCGCCGAGCAGTCGATGAACACCGTGTGCGGCAGATAGTCCGCGTGCACATGCTCGACGAAGCGGTCCATGTCCGGCGCGAGCGCCTGCTCGTCGAAGCGTCGTGCGCCAGCTCGACAGATCGACGCCGGTCGCCGCGAGCAGCATGCGCCGCGAGGTCAGAATGCCGCGGATGCGCAGATCGAGGTTGAACTCGCGATGCAGTCGCTCGCTCTGCGAGGCGAGCTGATCGAGCAGCATGCCGCCGACCGCGCCCGGACCGATGAGGCCGATCGACAGGGTATGTGGCGACAGATACAGACCGGCGTGCACCGCACGCAGCGCGCGCGTCGCTTGGCGGCCCTCGATGACGACCGAAATGTTGCGCTCGGAAGCGCCCTGCGCGATCGCACGCACGTTGACGCTCGCCGAACCGAGGGAGTTGAAGACCTTGGCCGCGATACCCGGGAGGCCCGCCATGCCGTCACCCACCACCGCGAGGATCGCAAGGTCGGGGTCCACATCGATGCTCTGGATCTGGCCTTCCTGCAGCTCGCGCTCGAAGGCGGCGCGCACCACGGTCGCGGCGCGCGCCGCCTGGCCCTGCGGGACCGCGCAGCAGATCGAATGCTCGGAGCTGCCCTGCGAGATGAGGATGACCGAGATGCCCTCGTCGCGCAGCGCGCCAAAGAGCCGGTGCGCCGTGCCGGGCACGCCGATCATGCCGGCGCCCTCGAGATTGACGAGCGCGATCTGCTCGATGCTGGTGATGCCCTTGATCGGCAGTATCGACTGCGGCTGCGCGCAGATGAGCGTGCCCTGCCTTGTGCGGCGCGAAGGTGTTGCGGATCCAGATCGGAATGGCGCCGCCGACCGCGGGCGCCATGGTCTGCGGATGGATCACCTTGGCGCCGAAGTACGCAAGCTCCATGGCCTCGTTATAGGAGAGCGAGTCGATGACCGTGCGCATCGGGCACGCGGCGCGGATCGGCCGACAGCACGCCATCGACGTCGGTCCAGATGTGGATCTCGCGCGCATCCAGCAGCGAGCCGAAGATCGAGGCAGAAAAATCGCTGCCGTTGCGCCCGAGCGTCGTCTGCACGCCGCGCGCCTTGCTTGCGATGAAGCCCGTGATGATGAGCGTGCCCGCGAAATCCGCCGGAACGATGTCCGCGCAGGCGCTCGTGCGAACGCGGCCACTGCACCGCCGGCCCGAGCGAGCCCCACTCCACCGAGCAGCACGCGCCGCGCATCGACCCATTGCACCGCGCCGGGCCGTGCGCCGCGCTCCTTGAAATACTGATAGAAGAGCTGCGTCGACCAGAGCTCGCCGTAGCCGGCGATGAGATCGCTCACCTCGCGCGCCGCAGCTGCGCGTGAGCTTCACGGTGCGCAGTATGCCTTCAAGATCCTGGCAGTCGCGGTCGAAGCGCGCGAGATACTGCTGCGCAGACTGCGCGCCGAGGAGCTGCTCGGCAATCTGCGCATGCCGCTCGCGCAGGCTCGCAAGCGCCTCGCGGAACGCCTCGTCCTGCTGCTCGGCGAGGCTGATGAGGCCGAGGAGCGCGTCGGTAACGCCCCGGCATGCGGAGAGCACCACCGCCAGCCGGCCGGGCGGCAATGCCTCAAGCAAAGAGGCGACGCGCGCGAAGCAGTCCGCATCCGCGACGCTCGATCCTCCGAACTTGTGGACGATCCAACGATCCGAGTTGGCCATCGAATGGAAGTTTTGCGACAAGAAAAGGCGCTGCGACTCTACTGACGCCCCCCGCCGCACGCAACCCAACAGCGCACGCTCATTGCGGTGCGGTTACCTTAAGTAATGCATCACCGTCGCGCACCCGCTGCCCGGCCTGCACGCGCAAGCTCGGTGACGACACCCGGCCGTGGCGGCGCGCGAGCGTGTGCTCCATCTTCATCGCTTCCATCACGATGAGCGCCTGGCCGCGTGCTACGCGCTCGCGCTCCGCGACACGCACCGCGAGAATCACGCCCGGCATGGGCGCGCGCACGATGCCGTCGGCCGCGGCCGCCTGGCGCATCGGCGCCCGCGCTCACGCGCTCGAAGCGGTGCCACTCGGCATCGAGCCAGATCGCGATGCGCTCGGGCTCGATCTGCGCCGACCACTGCACGGGCGCACCGCCGACGCGCGCGCTCGCCTCAACCTGCGCAGCGCTGCACTCGGCGACCTTGAGGTCGGCCGACTTCGACGCCCGCACCGTCGATCTCGACCTGCCAACCCAGCTCGCCGCGCGCGCGCGCGCACGACGTGCGCGGCAAGCCCGGCCGGTTGCAGGCGGATGAGCGTCGCGCCCGCTGCCGTTAAGGCCCAGGCATCCGCCGCAGTCCCAAGGCGACTGCGGGCATTGCGTGCGGGCCGCCGCAGAGCAGTGAGAGCGCTGCGAGCAGCGCCGCACGCCGCGCGAGGTCTGCCGCCTGCGGCAGCAGCTGCTGCGCCGCGCTCATCGATCAGGCGGGTGAAGATGCGCCCGGCGCGCACCTCCGCATCGCGCGCGAGCGCGAGCAGCGCGGCAAGATTGGTCGTCACTCCCTCGATGCGGCAGCCCCGCAGGGCCTGCGCAAGCTGTGCGAGCGCAGCTTCGCGGCTGGCGCCCGCGACGATGATCTTGGCGAGCATCGCATCGTAGTGAATGCCCACCCGGTCGCCCTGCGGCGACGCCGGCGTCGATGCGCAGCTGCGCATTCGGCTGCAGGCCATACGAGCTCGCGCAGCACGCCGCTCGTGGGCAGAAAGCCGCGGCGCGGATCCTCCGCGTAGAGGCGCGCCTCAAAGGCGTGGCCGCTGCGCGCGCACCTCATCCTGCGTTAGCGGCAACGCCTCGCCGGCGGCGATGCGCAGCTGCCATTCGACGAGGTCGATGCCGAGAATCATCTCGGTAACCGGGTGCTCCACCTGCAGACGCGTGTTCATCTCGAGGAAAAAGCACTCCTCCGCCGTCGACGACGAACTCCATCGTGCCGGCGTTCTCATAGCCGACGGCGCGCGCACCGGCGACCGCGTAGGCGTGCAGGCGCGCACGCAACGCCTGCGAGATGCCCGGAGCCGGCGCCTCCTCGATGACCTTCTGATGGCGCCGCTGCAGCGAGCAGTCGCGCTCGAGCAGATGCAGGCAGTGCCCGTGGCGATCGGCGATGATCTGCACTTCGATATGGCGCGCGCGCTCGATGAAATCGCTCGAGCATCACGCGGCCGTCGCCGAAGGCGCGCTCGGCCTCGCCGCGCGCCGCGGCGAGCGCCTCGGGCAGCGCGGCCGCGTCGCGCACCACGCGCATGCCCTTGCCGCCGCCGCCGGCCACCGCCTTGATGAGGAGCGGGAAACCGACCGCCTGCGCCTCGCGCGCCAGATGCCGCTCGTCCTGCTCGGCGCCGAAGTAGCCGGGCACGACCGGCACGCGCGCCTCCTGCATCGAGGCTCTTGGCCTCATCCTTGAGCCCCATCTGGCGGATCGCCGCCGGCGAGGGGCCGACGAAGACGATGCCGGCCGCTGCGCAAGCCTGCGCAAACTCGGCGCTCTCGGCGAGAAAGCCGTAGCCCGGATGCACCGCCTGCGCGCCGCTTGCGCGCGCCGCCTCGAGCAGTGCGGCGATGTTGAGATAGCTGTCGCGGGCGCTCGCAGGGCCGATGCGCAGCGCGACGTCGGCGAGGCGGGTGTGCAGCGCGCCGGCGTCCGCATCGGAGTACACCGCGATGACGCGCATGCCCAGGCGCTGCGCGGTGCGGGTGATGCGGCAGGCGATCTCGCCGCGGTTGGCGATCAGGAGACGTCTCGAACATCGAGCCGGCCTTCAGCGCGCGTCCTGGAAGAGCTCGCGCCCGATCAGCATGCGGCGGATTTCGCTCGTCCCGGCGCCGATCTCGTAGAGCTTGGCATCGCGCAGCAGACGCCCGGCCGGATAGTCATTGATGTAGCCGTTGCCGCCCAGCGCCTGGATGGTGTCGAGCGCGCAGCGCGTCGCGCACTCGCTGGCAAAGAGGATGCAGCCCGCGGCATCAAAGCGCGTGGTGCGCCCTGTGTCGCAGGCGCGCGCGACGCTGTAGACGTAGGCACGCGAGGCATTCATCGCCGTGTACAGATCCGCAAGCTTGGCCTGGATCAGCTGGAAGCTGCCGATCGGCGCGCCAAACTGCTTGCGCTCGCGCACGTAGGGCAGCATCACATCAAGACAGCTCTGCATGATGCCGAGCGGCCCGCCGGCGAGCACGACGCGCTCGTAGTCGAGCCCGCTCATCAGCACCTTCACGCCGCGGCCCGGCCTGATGCAGGACGTTCTCGAGCGGCACGCGGCAATCCTCGAACACGAGCTCGCAGGTATCCGAGCCGCGCATGCCGAGCTTGTCGAGCTTCTGCGCGGTGCTGAACCCGGCGAAACCCTTCTCCACGATGAAAGCCGTGATGCCCGGGCGTGCCCGACTGCGCGTCCGTCTTCGCGTACACCACGAGCACATCGGCCGATGGCCCGTTCGTGATCCACATCTTGCGGCCATCGAGAAGGTAGTGGTCGCCTGCCAGGGAGGCGCTCAGGCGCATCGCCGACCACATCCGAACCGGCCTCCGGCTCGCTCATCGCGAGCGCCCCGACGTGCTCGCCGCTCAAGAGCCGCGGCAGGTAGCGGCGCTTCTGCTCCACGGTACCCCAGCGGCGCAGCTGATTCACGCACAGGTTCGAATGCGCGCCATACGAGAGGCCGACCGAAGCGCTCGCGCGGCTGATCTCCTCCATCGCGACGACGTGCTCGAGGTAGCCCAAGCCGCTGCCGCCGTACTCCGGCTCGACCGTGATCCCGAGCAGCCCGAGCGCGCCGAGCTCCGGCCACAGATCACGCGGAAACAGGTTCGAGGCGTCGATCTCGGCGGCGCGCGGCGCGATCAGCTCCGCGGAGAACTCGCGCACCGTCTTGCGCAACAGATCAACGCTCTCACCCAAATGCGAAGTCGAATTCGATCACTTGGCGGTGCTCCTGTCCTTGGGGTGGCGGAAATTGTCGCTCTCGTCCTCATCCTCGCGCGGCGCGAGGCAGGCCCAATCCTTCTCCACGACGATGCGCAGAGCTGGCGTCGCCGTGGTGCTGCGTATGCTCGAGCGTGACGAGCTCGCTCGTGCACCAGCGCTCGGCCGCCTGCGCGGAGACCTGGATCTCAATCACGCCGTTGACAAATGTGGCGCCCGAGCGCGCGGCGCCGGCGCGCGCGCTGCAGGCGATAGCGCAGTCGCCTGCGGGCTGATGTGCACGTGCTCCTCGACGCAGCCGCTCTCGGCAAGGCGTTGCACCTCCGCCGCGCGTCAGGCGCAGGCGCAGCGAGTCGCCTTTGATGCGCAGCTTCACGGCGGCGCCTGCGCGCGCGCGGCGCGCGCAAGAATGCGCTGCGCCCGCAGCAGATGCGGCCGGTCGAGCATCTGGCCGTCGAGGCTCAGCACGCCCGCCTGCGGGGCGGCGGCGAACGCCGCGATGACTGCGCGGGCGCGCGCAATCTCCTGCGGTTGCGGGCTGAAGGCCGCGTTGATCGGCGCCGACCTGATGCGGGATGGATCGCAAGCTTGCCGACGAACCCGTCGCGCGCAGGCGCGCGCCGCCTCGCGGCGCGAGCCTCTCGGCATTGCGAAAATCGACGCATACGCCATCGATGGCGGGAACGTTGGCGGCGGCGGCGGCGAGCAGGCACAGCGAGCGCGCGAGCTCGAAGGTAAAGCGTCAAGCGTGCCGTCCGCCTCATGCGCGCAGCGCCCCGAGCGCCGCCGACAGATCCTCCGCGCCCCAGGTCATGGCGGCGAGCGCGTGGATTATGGGTGGTCGCGTACTCGCCGAGCGCGAAGCAGCGCCGGCGCCGTCTCGGTCGCGATGACGAGGAGCTGGCGTTGCACCGGCGGGCAGGTCGTGCTCGCGCTCAAGCGTCGTTAGGCTGCGCGTGCCACCTCGAGCGCCTCGCGCGCGCGACACCTTGGGCAGCACGATGCCATCGGGAGCGCGCGCCATGACGGCCGCGAGATCCGCGGACGAGCTTGCCGCTTCGCGGGCGCGTTGACCCGCACCCACAGCTGCTGCGCACGATCGCTTGCGCGCGGGAGCGCAAGAACGTCGCACACCCGCGCGCGCGCCTGCGGGCAGCTGCTCGGCGCGCGACCGAATCCTCCAGGTCAAGGATCAGCGCGTCCGCCGCGCACGCCGCCGCCTTTTCCTGCTTGCGCGCGCTGTCGCCGGGGACGAAGAGCCAGGAGCGGATCGAGGCCGTCGCGCTCATGGCGGCTTCTTCAGCATCAGCGCCGCGCGGCGGCAGGAGGCGACCTCCTCGCCGCGCTGATTGAAGGCGCGCTGCTCGAAGGTGACGATCCCGGAGTCGGTGCGCGAGCGGCTCTCGCGCTTGGCAAGCACCACGGTCTGCGCACGCAAGGTGTCGCCCACGCGCACGGGAGCCGGAAACTTCACCTCCTCCCAGCCGAGATTGCCGAGGGTGGTGCCGTAGGTGGTGTCGTACACCGACAGCCCGACGAGCAGCCCCAAGCGTAAAGACGCTGTTGACGATGCGCTCGCCGAAGACCGTGCCCTTGGCGTACTCGGCATCCAGATGCAGCGCGGCCGGATTCATGGTGAGGGCGCTGAAGAGCAGGTTATCGGTCTCCGTGACGGTGCGCCGCACGGCGTGCTCGAACCGCTGGCCGACCTCGAATTGTTCGAAATAAAGTCCCGCCATGCCTCATCTCTCCCCAGCGCGCTAGTTTAGCAGCGCGACGCTGCGCCGCTCATAACCGCCGGCAACGGCCACCAAACCAACGGGTATTTCAGTGCCAGCAGCGCCTGCGCCCCTATATTCGTCGACCATGTACCGCTACGACGCCATCGACCAGACCCTTGTGGACGAGCGCGTGCGGGAATTTCGCGACCAGACCCGGCGCTTTCTTGCCGGCGAGCTCTCGGAGGAGGAGTTCCGGCCGCTGCGGCTGCGCAACGGCCTCTACATCCAGCGCCATGCGCCCATGCTGCGCATCGCCATCCCCTACGGTCTCTTGAGCTCCGGCGCAGCTGCGCAAGCTCGCCGACATCACCCAACGCTACGACCGCGGCTACGGCCATTTCACCACCCGCCAGAATCTGCAGCTCAACTGGCCCGAGCTTGCGCGCGTGCCGGACATCCTCGAGGAGCTCGCCGCAGTGCAGATGCACGCCATTCAGACCAGCGGCAACTGCGTGCGCAACGTGACCGCCGATCACCTCGCGGGCGTTGCGCCCGATGAGCTCGATGATCCGCGTCCGTACTGCGAGATCATCCGCCAGTGGGCGAGCCTGCACCCGGAATTCACCTACCTGCCGCGCAAGTTCAAGATTGCGGTCACCGGCTCCCCGGCGGACCGCGCGGCCTCCGAGGTGCACGACATCGGGCTGCACATGCGGCGCGATGCGGCGGGCGCGATCGGCTTTGAAGTACTGGTCGGCGGCGGGCTTGGGCGGGCTCCGGCGATCGGCCAGATGATCCGCGAGTTCCTGCCGCTCGCCGACCTGCTCGCCTATCTCGAGGCGATCCTGCGGGTCTATAACCGCTACGGCCGGCGCGACAACATCCACAAGGCGCGCATCAAGGTACTGGTGAAGATCGCTCGGCGCCGCGCAGTTTTCGCGATGAAGTGGAAGCCGAATGGCGCGCCGCGCGCACCAGCGCCCCGCAGCTGCCGCTCGGCGAGAGTCGAGCGCGTGCGCGCATTCTTCAAGCCGCCGCCCTACGAGGCGCTTGCCGATATCGACGTCGACGCCGATCGCGAGCAGCGACTTTCGCGCCTGGTATCGCTACAACACGCGGCCGCACCGCGTGCCGCGGTTATCGCGCGGTGTTCGTGTCGCTGAAGGCGCACGGCTGCCCGCCGGGCGATATGACCGCCGCAGCAGATGACGGCACTCGCGGCGCTCGCCGATGAGCGCAGCTTCGGTCTCATCCGCGTTGCGCATGATCAGAATCTGCTGCTCGCCGATGTGCGCCAGCAGGATTTGCATGACACCTGGCTTGCGCTGCGGCGCGAGAACCTCGCGACGCCCAACATCGGCACTCCTGACCGACATGATTGCCTGCCCGGGCCTTGATTTCTGCAGCCTCGCCAACGCCGGAACGATCAGCGTGGCGCGCGACATTCAGCGCCGCTTTGACGATCTTGATTACCTCTACGACCTGGGCGAGATCGAAATCAAGATGTCGGGCTGCATGAACGCCTGCGGTCACCATCACGTGGGGCACATCGGCATTCTCGGCGTCGAGAAGCACGGCGAGGAGTGGTACCAGATCACTCTCGGCGGCTCGGTCAATGGCTTCACCGCGCTCGGCGAGGTCATCGGCCCATCCGTGCCGCAGCGCGCGGTGGCCGCGGTCATCGAGGACCTCGTCGAGGTGTACCGTGCGCAGCGCGCGGAGGGCGAGCGTTTCATCGACACCTACCGCCGCATCGGCCTTGCGCCCTTCAAGGAGCGCGTGTATGCGTCGCGTGCTGCGGCGGCGTGAGCTCGTCGTCGATGACTGGCGCCACTGGGAGGAGGATGCAGCAGTCGCGACGCCCGGCGCGGGCGTCATCGTGCCGCTCACGCGAGCTACGCGCCAATCCGCACGGATGGTCTGCGCCCGCGCAGAGCGCTCGGTGTGCGCATCGCTCCTGCCGACAAGCTCGAGGACTTAATCCCGGAGCTTGCGCGCTTTGCGCTGGTCGCCATCGAGTTTCCCTCGCCCACGGAAGGCCGCGGCTACACCCAGGGTCGCGTGCTGCGCGGCCGCCTCGGCTTCAAGGGGGAGCTGCGCGCGGTAGGCGCCGCCGTCAAGCGCGACCTCATGGTGGCACTTGCGCGCTGCGGCTTTGATGCCTTCGAAGTGGCTGCCGGGTGAAGATCCGCAGGCCTGCCTCGAGGCGCTGCGCCGCTACAGCGTCGCTTACCAGGCCGACGCGGGCAGTGTGCTCGGGTTGCGCTGGCGAACGAGGTCCGCCACCCAGTAGGATGAATTGGCGCGTGGCTTGCGCGCGCGTTTGAGCAGCTTTGGCTCAGCAGGTCGATGAGCAAGGTGGTAGTGCGGGGAATGCGCGACGGCGAGGAGGTTTTGCTCCGCGGTGTCTTTTACTCCTCGGTGCACGATCTCGCCGCAACTCATTACACGGCGCAGCAGCTCTCCGCCTGGGCGCCGCAGGACTTCGACGCACAGTCGTGGACGGCGCGCCTGCGCTCCCAACACACTCTGGTCGCTGCGGCAGGCGGCGCGATTGCCGGCTATTGCGCGCTGCGCCACGGACGGCTACCTTGACCATTTCTATGTTTCAGGTGCGCACGCGCGCCACGGTGTCGGCACGGCGTTGCTCGAGCATCTTGAGCGCGTAGCGCGCGATCTAGGTCTTACGGTGCTTGACTCGGATGTCAGCCTATGTGCCGAACGATTTTTCCGGCGCCACGGGTTTGCGATGCTCGAGACGCGCACGGTCGTGGTTCGCGGCGTCGCCATGAGCAACAAGCGCATGCAGAAGAAGCTCGTCGAATGCTCCTGAAGAGCGCCGCGCCGCCGCCGCCGCGGTGAGGTCTTGCTAGCGCTGCGGCAGCTCGACCTCGCTGAACAGCGCCGCCACCGCCGCCGGCGCATCGAGCCGATGCGCCCGCTCCACGAGCCGCCGCTCCAGATGCGGCGCCAGGAGCTGCGCAAATTCGAACATGTATTTGCGCAGCAGCGTACCGCGCCGAAAACCGATCCAGGTGACGTGCGGCTGGAAAAGATGGCCGGCATCGAGCGCCACGAGGTCCTGATCCTCGCGCGCATCGAGCGCCATGCTCGCCACGATGCCCACGCCCAGACCCAAGCGCACGTAGGTCTTGATGACATCCGCATCGCGCGCGGTAATTGCCACGTTGGGCACGAGGGAGCTGCGCGCAAAGGCTTCGTGCAGCGACGATGGCCCGGTGAAACTGAACGTGTAGGTCACCAGCGGGTGACTTGCCAGCGCACGCAGTGTCAAACGGCCGGCGCTTGCCAGCGGATGCGACTGCGGCACGATCACGGTGCGCTGCCAGCGATAGCACGGCAGGATCGTGAGATCCGCAAAGAGCTGCTCGGAGCCCGTTGCGATCGCGCAGTCGATGCGATCCTGTGCGACCATCTCGGCGATCTGCTCCGAGGTGCCCTGGTGCAGATTCAGCCGCACCTGCGGGTAGCTGTCGCGGAACCTGCGGATGACATCCGGCAGCACGTAGCGCGCCTGGGTGTGTGTTGTGCCAATCGACAAGCTGCCGCGCCCCTCATCGCGCAGCTCCGTCGATAGATCACGGATGCTCTGTGCCTCCTGCAGGATACGCAGCGCCCGCTCGATGACCTGCTGACCCGCGGCCGTGATGCGCGTGAGATTGCGGCCCTCGCGCACGAAGATCTGAAATCCAAGCTCATCCTCGAGCAGCTTGATCTGCTTGCTCACGCCGGGCTGCGAGGTGTGCAGCTTGTGGGCGGCCGCGGTGACATTGAGGCCGCTTTGCGCGACAGCCGCAAGGTAGCGCAATTGGTGCAATTTCATCGAACCCTCAAACCGTAGCGTTGCTCGAGCCCCGAACGGGCAAGCCTACAGCAAAGGCGCGGCGGCCCGTAACTGCCCTATAACCAGCGCGCACCCTCTAAGAAGCAATGATTCGTTCCGGCAAACAGGCGTGCTGGCTATATTTCAGGCCATGGCGCAGAGACTCACACGGCAGCTGACGGATCGGGCGGTGCGCGTTCGTGCTCTGCTGCGAGCCGCAGTCGAGAAGCACGCGCGCGTCGTGTACGCCAACTCTCTTGGCAGCGAGGCGATGGTGCTTACCGATATCATCGCCACGCACCTGCCCGAGATTGAGATCTTCAGCATCGACACCGGGCGCCTGCCCGAGGAGACGCACGAGCTGCTCGCGCGTCTCGAGGAGCGCTACGGCCGGCGCATTCGCTTGGTACACCCGCAGGCGGCCTTGCTGGCGCAGCTCACCGCTGAGCACGGCGTCAACGGCTTCACGAAGAGCATCACCGCACGGCTGTCTTGCTGCGAGGTACGCAAGGTTGAGCCCTTCAAGCGCGCCATCGCCGGCTTCAATGCCTGGGTAACGGGCGTGCGCCGTGAACAGTCGCAGCTGCGCGCCACCGGCGCCGCCGAGGAATGGGACGCGAGCTACGGACTCTACAAGCTAAGCCCACTCCTCGACTGGAGCCAGGAGCAGGTCTGGCAGTACATCCGCGCGCATGAGCTTCCCTACAACGCGCTGCACGATCAGCACTATCCGAGCATCGGCTGCGCGCCGTGTACGCGTGCAACGCGTCCCGGCGAGCCGCAGCGTGCAGGCCGCTGGTGGTGGGAGGAGTCCGCTGTGCGCGAGTGCGGGCTGCACCCGCGGGTGCGGCCGGCCGTCAACGCCTTGAGCTAATCGAGACCCCCTATGGATTACCTGCCCATATTCATCGTCGTGAAGGATGCCGCGGCCTTGGTCGTCGGCGGCGGTCAGGTCGCACATCGCAAGATCGAGTGGCTACTGGCCGCGCGCGCGCGCGTGCGGGTGGTCGCGCCGCGCCTCAACGCCGAGATCGCCGCGCTCCTCGCGCGCGGCGCCATCGAGCATCAGGGCGCGCAATTCGATGCCCGGCAGCTTGAGGGTGCGGCGCTTGCCATCGCCGCGACCGACTCGAGCGCAACCAATAGCGCAGTAGCGCAGGCGGCGCGCGCCGCGCGCGTCCCGGTCAATGTGGTCGACAGCCCCGAGCTCTCCAGCTTCATCTTTCCCGCCATCATTGATCGCTCGCCCGTCATTGTGGCAGTGGGCTCAGGCGGACGCTCGCCGGTGTTGGCGCGGCGCGTGCGCGCGCAGATCGAGGCGCTGCTGCCCGCCAAACTCGGAGCGCTCGCGCGCTTTCTCGGCGAGCGGCGCGCCGCGGTGCAGCGCGCGCTCAGCCCGAGCGGCCGCCGACCGTTCTGGGAGCGGATCATTGGCGGCGCGGTTGCCTCGCAAGTGCTCGCGGGTAACGAAGCCGAAGCCCATGCGGCATTCGCCGACGAGCTCGTCGATGCGAGTGCGCGCAGCGCGCGCGGTGAGGTCTATTTGATCGGTGCAGGCCCTGGGGATCCGGATCTTCTGACGCTGCGGGCGGCGCAGCTGCTGCAGCAGGCCGACGTCATCCTTTACGACCGGCTGGTGTCCGATGCGGTGCTCGCGCGCGCGCGCCGGGATGCACAGCGAATCTTCGTCGGCAAGGAAGCGGGCGATCCGGCGAACGCGCAGGCCCACATCCACGAACTCATGATCCGCCACGCGCGCGCCGGATTGCGGGTTGCGCGCTTAAAAGGCGGAGATCCCTTCATATTTGGCCGCGGTGGCGAGGAGATCGAAGCACTCGCGGCGCACGGCATACCGTACGTCGTCGTGCCCGGCATCACCGCCGCGCTTGGCGCAGCCGCCAGCGCCGCCGTGCCGCTCACGCACCGGCGTCTCGCACAGAGCGTGACCTTCGCCACTGGCCACGCCCTCGACGATGATGCGCTTGACTGGGACGTGCTGGCGCGACCCAACCACACCGCCGTCTTCTATATGGGCGTCGCACAGCTGCCGCGCATCCTCGCGCGGCTGCGCGCCGCAGGCGCCGCGGCTGATCACCCGGCCGTCATCATCGAGCGGGCGACGCTGCCCGATGAGCGCGTGCTGAGCGGCACGGTCGCATCCCTCGAGACACTCGCGCGCGATGCCCGGGTTGTCGCGCCTGCGCTTCTCATTGTAGGCAAGGTCGCCGCCTTGGCGCGCTCCGGGGCGGCAGCGCACGCCATCAAGCCCGAGGTGTCGCTGAGCGCGGCGCCGGAGGAGGTACACGCTTGATGCGGGCCGGAGGGGACGTACGCGCCGGCTTTTCCGGTGCGGTCGGCCGCACGCCCCTCCTGCGCCTGCGCCGGATAAGCGAGGAGACCGGCTGCGAGATCCTCGGCAAGGCGGAGTTCATGAATCCGGGCGGCTCCGTCAAGGATCGCGCTGCACTTGCCATCATCACCGCGGCCGAGCGGCGCGGCGAGCTCCTCGCCGGCGGCAGTGTCGTTGAGGGAACCGCAGGCAATACCGGCATCGGCCTTGCGCATGTCTGCAACGAGCGCGGCTATCGCTGCGTCATCGTCATGCCGGACAATCAGTCGCCGGCGAAATACGAGCTCCTCGAAACGTTCGGCGCCGAGGTGCTTCGGGTGCCGGCGGTGCCCTACAGCAATCCCAATCAGTACCAGAAAGTAGCCGCGCGCGTGGCCGCATCACTGCCGGGCGCGATTTGGTCCAATCAGTTCGATAATCTTGCCAATCGCGAGGCGCACCTGGCGACGACGGGTCCGGAGATCTGGGAGCAGACCGGCGGGCGCATCGATGCGTTCGTGGCCGCGAGCGGCACCGGCGGCACCTTCTCCGGCGTGTCCGAGTATCTGCACGCGCACGGTCGCGCCGTGCGCTGCGTGCTGGCTGATCCGCCCGGCAGCAGCCTCTACGAATATGTGCGCCACGGCGAGCTCAAAGCAACCGGCACGGGCTCAATCACCGAGGGCATTGGCATCGCGCGCATCACCGCCAATATGGCGCTCGCGCGCATCGACGCCGCAGTCCACATCGAAGATGTCGAGACGGTGCGCTTTGTGTATCGTCTGCTCAACGAAGAAGGCCTGTTCCTCGGCAGCACGAGCGGTATCAACGTGGCAGCCGCGGTGCGGTGGCGCGCGAGCTTGGGCCCGGGCACACGATCGTCACGCTGCTCTGCGATGGCGGCGCGAACTATCAGGCGCGGCTCTTCAATCATGAGTGGCTCACGCAGAAGGGGCTCGCTTCAGCCGTGACCTCCGCGGGTCGCACGCCGCTCAGCTTGGAGAGCGCCCTTGTGCGCTGAGCGCGGCAAACTCGCCACCGTCACCGACGCCGTCATCGTTGGTGCCGGCCCCGTCGGGCTCTTCCAGGTCTTTGAGCTCGGCCTGCTCGGACTGCGCGCGGAAATCATCGATTCGCTGCCGCAGATCGGCGGGCAATGCACCGAGCTCTACCCCGACAAGCCGATCTACGACATTCCGGCGGTGCCCGTGTGCACGGGCCGCGAGCTCATCGAGCGGCTCGCCGAGCAGATCCGTCCCTTTGGCGCCGGGTTTCATCTGGCGCAGGAAGTCACTCACGTCGAGGCGCGCGCCGATGGCCGCTTTGACGTCGCCACCAGCCGCGGCATGCGCTTTGATGCCGGCAGCGTCATCATCGCCGGCGGCGTCGGCGCCTTTCAGCCGCGCCGGCTGAGCGTCGCGGGAGCCGAGCGCCATGAGGGCAGCCGCCTGCACTATCGCGTAAGGAATCCGGCGCTCTTCCGCGATCGCGATCTCGTCATCCTCGGAGGCGGCGACTCGGCGCTCGACTGGACGTTGAGCCTTGCCGACAGCGCGCGCAGCATCGTGCTCGTGCACCGGCGCAGTGAGTTTCGTGCGGCGCCCGCATCGGTGCAACGACTGATCGAGCTGCGCGACGCGGGGCGCGTCGATGTTCTCGAAGGCCAGGTGCAGTCCACTCATGGAAAGCGCTGGCGCGTTGAGCGGCGTGCACGTGAGAGGCGCCGATGGCGTAACGCGCGCCGTGGCGCTCGAGCATCTGCTGGTGTTCTGGGGGCTGCATCCGAAGCTCGGTCCCATCGCAAACTGGGGCCTCGCCCTTAACAGGAAGACCTTGAGCGTCGATGCGGCGCGCTTCCAGACGCAGCATTCCCGGCATCTTTGCCGTGGGCGATATCAACGACTATCCCGGGCAAGAAGAAGCTCATCCTGTCGCGGCTTTCACGAGGCGGCGCTCGCGGCATTTGCGGTACGCGAGTACCTGCAGCCCGGGCGAGAAGGTCCACCTGCAGTACACGACGACGAGCCCGCTGCTGCAAAAGCGTCTCGGCGTCGTCGCAGAGCGGCCCGAGCCGGCGAACGACGCACGGGCGCGTAGCGCCTGATGCCCGCCGCCGCTTGACCGCGGCGCTTCCAAACCCTGAGCATCTCCGCCACGCCGGGTCGGATTGAGTCGTCATGCATGATTTTTGGAGCGCCGCGGAACTTGATGCCCTGCGCCTGAGTCTGCAGGTCGCCGCGCGCAGCGTGCTGTGCAGTATGCCCTTGGCGATCCTGGTCGCGTGGCTGCTGACGCGGGCACGCTTTGCCGGGCGCACGCTGTTTGATGCCTTCGTGCACCTGCCGCTGGTGCTGCCGCCGGTCGCGGTGGGCTACGTGCTGCTCGTCCTCTTTGGCACGCGCGGGCCTCTCGGGCACTGGCTTTACACCCACTTTGGTGTGGAGCTCGCGTTCAGCACCAACGGCGCTGCGCTGGCAACCGCCGTCATGACTTTTCCCCTTGTGGTGCGCGCGATCCGCCTGTCGCTGGGTAGCGTTGATCGCGGCCTTGAGGCCGCGGCACGCACTCTCGGAGCGGGCACGGTCGATCGCTTCGTCAGCATCACGTTGCCGCTGATGCTGCCGGGCATTCTCGCCGGCGGCGTCATGGCCTTTGCCGCGGCGCTCGGCGAGTTCGGCGCGGTCATCACCTTCGTCGCCAACATTCCCGGGCGCACGCGCACGTTGTCGTTGGCGCTCTACACGGCCATTCAGACTCCGGATGGCGATGCGCTCGCGTTGCGCCTCGCGCTCATCTCCTTCGTGCTTGGCCTTGGAGGACTGCTGCTCGCCGAGTGGCTGACGCGCCGCCTGCGGCTCTGGCTGGGCCCGTGATGCTTAGCATCAAGGTTACCAAGCGCACGCGGCTGCCTTCGCCCTCGACGTGGCATTTGAGGCGCCGACGCCCGGCATCGTTGCGCTCTTTGGCCGCTCCGGATCCGGCAAGACCACACTGATTAATATCGTCGCGGGTCTGCTCGCGCCCGATGCGGCCGCGGTGCGCCTCGATGAGCTCGTGCTCATTGACACCGCCGCGCAGGTCGCGCTCGCCGCCGAGCAGCGCCGCATCGGCTACGTATTCCAGGATGCGCGCCTGTTCCCTCATTTGAGCGTGCGCGGCAATCTGCTCTACGGCAAGAAGCGCGCACCGCGGACCGCACCCCATCGGCTTCGATGAGGTCGTGGCGCTGCTCGGCCTTGCGTCCGCTGCTTGCGCGGCGGCCGCACACACTCTCCAGCGGCGAGCGGCAGCGCGTCGCGTTGGGGCGCGCGTTGCTCGCGCAGCCGCGCCTGTTGCTCCTCGATGAGCCGCTCGCCGCGCTCGATGCGCCGCGCCGTGCCGAAGTGCTGCCGTATCTTGAGGCGCTGCGCGATCAGCTCTCGATTCCGATGATCTATGTCAGCCATCAGTTTGAAGAGGTACTACACCTTGCCAATTATCTGGTGCTGATCGAGGCCGGACGAGTCGTCGCGGCCGGCAGCATGCACGAAGTGAGTCTGCGTCCGGAGCTTACCGCCATGGTGGCGGCGGAACAGGTGGGTGCGGTACTTGAGGGCGTGATCGGCGAGGTCGATGCGGCGCGTGGCGTGGCGCAGCTGAACCTCGGCTACGGCACGTTGCGGGTGAGCGCGCGCGATGCGCGCGCCGGCGCGCGCGTGCGCGTGCAGCTCCTCGCGCGCGATCTCATCATCGCGACTCAGCCGGTGCAGGGTCTGAGTGTGCGCAATGCGCTCGCCGGCACGGTGAGCGCGATTCGCGACGATGAGAGCGAGGCGCAGCTCGTGAGCGTGGACATCGGCGGCACGACCGTGCTTGCGCGGGTGACGCGCGATGCGGTTGATGCGCTCGCGCTGCGGCCCGGCCTGCCGGTATTCGTGCTGGTGAAGGCGGTGGCGGTGCGCAGCTCACCGCTTCTAGGGCGGCCCAATCCTCCAGGCGCGCGGTGAACACCTGCAAGAAGCGATTGGCTTCCTGCCCATCGAGGACCCGATGGTCGATCGTCAGGGTCACGTAGCACTTGGGCCGCACTACGATGCGCTCGGCGCCCTCTTCCTCGATGACCGTCGCGCGCTTTTCGAGCTTGCCGATGCCGAGAATTGCCGCCTGTGCCTGATTGATCACGATGGGCGCGGCGAGCAGGCTGCCGGAGGTGCCGTGATTGGAGAGTGTGAACGTGCCGCCGTGCAGGTCCGCGGGCGTCAACTCCTGCGCACGTGCGCGCGTGACGAGATCATTGAGACCACGCGCGATGTCAAAGAGATCGCGGGCTTCGACCCCGCGCAGTACCGGTACGATGAGTCCGCCGCCGCCGAGCGCGGCGGCGACGCCCATATTGATCGTGTCGTAGATCTCCAGCGCATCCTCGCCCCAGCGGCTATTCGCTTCCGGCACGGCGCGTATCGCATCCACCGCCGCCGCGATGAAATAGGCGCTCAGCGTGAGCGCGGCGCCGCGCTGCGTCAAAGGCGGCGTGATTGCTCTTGCGATGCTCGATGACCGCGCTCATGTCCGCTTCAAAGACGCTGGTCACGTGCGGCGCGCCATGCAGGCTCTGCACCATGTGCGCGGCGATGCGCTTGCGCATCGGCGAATGCGGCACGCGCCGCATCGCGGCCGGCGATTCCGCCGCTGGCGGCGCCGCCCGGGGCCGCAGCGCGCCGCGTCTCGACGGCACGCAGGACATCCTCGGCACGTAATCCGGCCCCCTTCCGCCGATCCCTCCACCTCGCCCGCGGCGAGCGAATGCTCGGCAAGCAGCCGCCGCACCGCGGGACTTAAGTTCTCGCGCGCGCTCCCAACGTCGCTCCTCGGCGCCGCCGGCCCTGCGACTGCGCTCGGCGAGTCCGCGGCACGCAGCGGCGCGTTCGGCGCCGGCGTTGCACCCGACTCGATTTGCGCCAGCACATCGCCGGGCCCCACTTCCGAGCCTTCGGCCTTGAGGATCTGCCGCAGCACACCGCTTGCCGGAGCCGGAAGCTCCACGGTGACCTTGTCGGTCTCAAGCTCAACCAGCGGCTCGTTGGCCAGCACCTGCGCGCCGACCGCCTTCAGCCACTTCAGCACCTGCGAGCGCGTGCCCTCACTCTGCTCGTCCGGCACGCGCACCTCGGAAAAACTGCTCACGTGCGCACGATCCGTTGCATAGCTGCCGCAATCGCCGGCGCGCTTGGCACCGCGGCCTCGAGGAGAATCGGACTGTGGGGGCTGGGGATATCGGGCATGGCGAGCCGCTCAATCGGTGCGTCCAGGTTGAAGAATGCCTCCTGAGCGAGCATCGCGGCAATCTCAGCGCCGAATCCGGCCGTCAGGTTGTCCTCGTGCACGATCAGGCAGCGTCGGGTTTTCTTCACGGATGAGAGCACGGCATCCCGATCCCACGGCGAGACCGTGCGCAGGTCAAGGATCTCCGCATCGATGCCGCCTGCGGCCACCGCAAGCTCGCAACGCTCAACCATTGCGCCCCAGGTGACGACGGAGATCTGCGCGCCGGCGCGCACCAGCCGAGCCTGCCCGAACGGTAGGACGAAAGCATCCCCGGGGTAGGGCCGGCGCGCAGAGGCGCCGTCGAGCATCGCGCGGTGCTCAAAGAAGATCGTCGGATCATTGCCGCGCATGGCAGTGCGCAGCAAACCCACCGCATCCTGTGCGTTGGACGGCACCGCCACGCGCCAGCCGACACCGTGCACCCAGGCGACTTCGTTCGTCTGGCTGTGCCAGGGATCACCGCACTTGAAGAATCCCCCCGGAATGCGCACCACGATGGGCGCGGCGAAACGATTGTTGGTGCGCCAGCGCAGCGTGCCGCAGTCATTGAGCTGCTCAGCAGCAGGATCCGCATACTTCCTAAACTGGATTTCGGCGATGGGCACGAGACCCGCAAGAGCCATTCCCACCGCGCGACCGATGATGCCCTCTTCCGAGAGGCTAGTATCAAAGACGCGCGCCACGCCGTACTTCTGCTGCAATCCGAAGGTCGCACCATGCACCCCGCCCTTGGGACCCACGTCCTCGCCAAAGACAACCAGGCGCGCATTTGTGGCGAGCTCCACATCGAGCGTGCGGCGAATCGCCGTCAGCATGTTGATGCGTGCGGGCTCGGGCGTCGGTGTCGTGGCACACGAGGGAAAAACGTGCCCCTCGGGCGCAACTCCGCCCTGGCGCTGCAGCGACTCATGCCGATCCGCGCGCTCGCAAAACACGTAGCGCTCGAGGGACTGCGGCGCGGGCATGGCGCGCGCGAGCGCGCCGACCACCGCCGCCGCGGCATCCTCGCGCGCGCGCCGTTCGATGCGCTGCCAGTCCGCCGCGCTCATGTGCGTCGGTGTGGCAAAGCGGCGCAACTGCTCGAGCGGGTCGTGCGCGCGCTCGCGGGCGATGAGCTCGGCGGACTTGTACGCCTGCGTGTCCTGACCCGAATGGCCCGAGAGGCGCGGCACCGTGAGCCGCAGCAGCGCCGGTCCCTCGCCCGCGCGCACCAGGCGCACCGCTTGGCCGATGAGCTCCTCGGCCTCGCGCGGGCTTGTGCCATCGCCGCTCGTGACGGTGAGATTGCCGAAGGAGCGCAGATTAGCGGCGATGTCGCCGTTCGGGGTCTGCAGCTGACTTGGCACCGAGATGCCGTAGCCGTTGTCTTCAATATAAAAGAGCACCGGCAGGCGCAGGGTCGTGGCGATGTTGAGCGCGGCCCAGAAGCCGTTGGTCGCGGTCGACGCCTCACCGCCGTGCGCTACCGCGATGCTGCGCGCATAGCTCGCATCGCGCAGCACATCGCGCCGATAGCAGATCGCCTGCGCCCAGCCGACGACCGGCGTGTACTGGGTACCAACGCCGCCGCAGTTCGGCAACACGGTTGCGCCGCCGCAGCTGGGCATGTTGAAGACGACCCCGATATCGCGTCCGCCGCTTGCGGACTCCGCGCGGGCGAGCGGACCCGCAGCGGCATCCTCCAGAGCCAGGCCCAGCGCGAGCATCAGGGGACGCGAGCGGTAATAGCAGCCGACCCCGTCGTGCGCGTCGGTCAACAGCACTCCGAGCAGTGCTTGCCCGAGCTCATGGCCGCGCGCGCAGAACTGATAAAGAATCTTGCGCTCCGGCAGCAGCCGCTCCTCTTCGATCCCATCCAGCGCGCGCGAGGCCTGCGCGAGCCACGCAATGCGCGCCCAATCGGTCTGCACGTGGATTAACCTCCCGCTGACCACGCGGTCAATGCTATGCCGCATTTCGGGAAATTATTTTGCCTTTATTGCCAAAATCTCGCACATTCTGGCAATATTCTTGCGCCGCGAGGATTCTCCCGATGAGCAAGCCGCTGGACCGCGTGGATCGCCGCATTCTCGATGAGCTGCAGGCGGATGCGCGCATTTCCAATCAGGATCTGGCCAAGCGCGTCGGCTTGTCGGGTGCGCCGTGCTGGCGGCGCCTGCGGCGCCTGGAAGAGGAAGGCTTCATCGCCAGCTACGCGACGATCCTCAATCGCTCGGCGATCGGCCTGCCGATCCTCGCGTACGCGCAGGTAACGCTCGAGAACCATCACCCGGAAAGCGTGCGCCAGTTCGACCAGCTGATTGCGCATCGTCCCGAGGTGCTTGAGTGCCACTCGATGAGTGGCTCGAACGATTACCTGTTGCGCATCGTCGCAAGCAGCATCGAGGCCTATGAGCACTTTCTGAGCACGCACGTGCTGCAAACCAAGGCGGTGCGCTCGGTGAATACGAGTTTCGTGCTGCGCACCAAGAAGTTCACAACCCAGCTGCCGCTCGCTGCGGGCGGCGCCGGCACGCCGCGCGGCCGCGACTCGCCAAGCGCGCCCTGAACGGCTCGCACGCGCGATTTAAGTGGGCAGCGGGCGCGGCGCAAAGCCGCCGGTCGCGATGAACCATGGATTGGTGAAAGCGGGCTTGCCGTAGCGCAGCGCTCTGCCGACTGCGTCCACGACGATCCCGCCCGCTCCCAGCAGCACAGCATGTCCGGCAGCCGTATCCCATTCCATGGTGGTACCGAGGCGCGGATACAGGTCCGCCTCGCCGCTGGCCACCAGGCAGAACTTGAGCGACGAGCCGATCGAGACGGTATCGGCTACCTGATAATCGGCGAGGTAAGCATGAAGCTTGGGATTGCCATGCGAGCGCGACGCAACCACCGTCAAGCCACGAGCCGGCACGCGGCGCACGCGCACCGGCAAGCGCTCGGGCGCATCGTCGGCGTCCGGCGCGAGCTTGGCGCGAAAGGCCTGTGTCCGTTCCGCATCACCCGCATACAGCAGGCGCGTCGCCGGCGCGTACACCACCCCAAGGCGCGGTGTGCCGCCACGCACGAGCGCGATGTTTACCGTGTATTCGGGGCGGCCGGCGACAAACTCGCGTGTGCCATCGAGCGGGTCGACGAGAAAAAATGTGTCGCCGATGGTCGGCACGCGACCGGCCGCGACTTCCTCCTCGGCAATGATCGGAATTTCGCCAAAGTGCTTACCAAGCTGCTCGAGGATGATCGCCTCGGCGGCATGGTCGGCGGCGGTGACGGGCGTGTTGTCCTGCTTGTGCGCTAGTTGCAGCTCGCCGCGGAAATACCGATGCGCGGCCGCGCCCGCCTCGAGCGCGGCCGCGATCATGATGTCGAGAATTTGCGCATCGTGCACGCAACGACTCCTCGGGAGAGCGACCTTTACAAGGTCGCGATGCGCAGCAAAGGTGCGCGGGCTAGCTCGCGCGAATGCCTTCGACCTGGATCAGCAGTTTGACTTCCTGCTTGAAGCCTAACTTGACGTCATAGTCAACGCCAAACTGGCTGCGATCGAGCGTCGCTGCAGCATCAGCGCCACAGACGTCCCTATGGGTCGTCGGATTTTGCATGCATTTGAACTGCTTGATCGTCAAAGTCACGGGTTTTGTGACGCCGTGCATCGTGAGCTCGCCGTGCACCTCGGCGGGCGTGTCGCCGTTGAACTTGTCGATCGTGCCTTTGTAGGTGATCGTCGGGTATTTCGCGACGTCAAATATATCCGGCGAGCGGGCACGCTCGTCGAGCTTCGCATTGCCGAAATCGATGGACGCCGGATCGACGGTAATATCGACCGTGCCGCTCTTGGCCGCCCGATCGAGTACGATCGTGCCGGAGCTCTTGGTCATCTTGCCGCGAAACACCGACAAGCCGCCTAAATGATCCGCCTCAAAGCTCGGGTAGGTATGGGCGGGATCCACCTGGTAGGTTACCGGTGCGGCGAGCGCGCTGCCCGCGACAAGCAGGGATGTGAAAAGCAAGAACGCAGTCTTCATCGGCAGTTTCCTTGAGTGCTCAGGCAGCGCGCGACGGTTACCGGGCGCGGCATAGCCTAGCGGGACACGCAGGCGCGCTCAAGCGCGCAACTGTCCGCCACCGGCCTGCAGCGCCTGCGCAACCGCCGGGTGTGTCACCCGTCCGGCGTCCACATTGAGCCCATTCGCAAGGCCGGGATCGCGCTTTAGGGCCTCGCGCCAGCCGCGATCGGCGAGCGCGCGCACGTACGGCAGCGTCGCGTTGGTGAGCGCGTAGGTGGAGGTACGGGGCACGGCGCCTGGCATATTGGCCACGCAGTAGTGAATCACGCCATCGACGAGGAAGGTCGGATTGTCGTGAGTGGTCGGCCGACTGGTTTCAAAGCAGCCGCCTTGATCAATCGCAATGTCCACCATCACCGCCCCCGCCTTCATCCTCTTGACCATTGCGCGGGTCACGAGTTTGGGTGCGGCGGCACCGACGATCAGCACCGCGCCGATGATGAGGTCCGCCTCCGTCACGAGGCGCTCGATCGTCTGCGAGGTGGAATACGCCGTGCGCAGCGCGGAGCCGAAGATGCTCGACAGCTCGCGCAGCCGATCCACCGAGCGGTCGACCACGGTGACATCCGCGCGCAGGCCGACGGCCATCTCCGCAGCATGCGTGCCCGACACGCCGCCGCCCAGAATGACGACTTTGGCGGGTGGCACGCCGGGCACGCCGCCCAACAGCACGCCAAAACCGCCGTTCGCCTTCTGCAGACACGCTGCACCCACCTGAATCGACATGCGCCCGGCCACTTCGCTCATCGGCGTGAGCAGCGGCAGCGAGCCGTTTGGGGCGGTGACGGTCTCGTAGGCAATGGCGGTGGATTTGGAGCGCATGAGTGCTTCGGCCTGCGCGGCATCGGCGGCGAGATGCAGATAGGTAAAGAGCACCTGCCCCTCATGCAGCATCCTGCATTCGTTGGGCTGCGGTTCTTTGACCTTGACGATGAGCTCGGCGCGCTCGAACACCGCGGCGGCGCTGGCAACAATTGACGCTCCCACCGCCTCGTAGTGCGCGTCGGAAACGCCAATGCCGCCGCCGGCGCCGCTCTCGACGATCACTTCATGACCGGCATGCGTGAGCTCGCGTATGCCCTCGGGAACGAGTCCGACGCGATATTCCTGAATCTTGATCTCTTTGGGTACACCAATGCGCATTGCGAAACCTTCTGGTTGCAAACGTAACTAGGTAGGCGTGCTCGAGTAGGCGCGCAATCCGAGCGCAAACTCACGCAGTGCACGAATGCCGCTCGCCTCGGCGCGCACGCACCACTCACGCATTTGCTGCACCGCCGAGGTCTGATTGGCGGCGGCGGTGGTATTCCACGCGCGCTGCAAACCGTCGCGAAATTCCATCACGGCACGCAACACTTCATAGCGCGCCAGCAGCTCGCTGAGCGCACGCCGTGCCCCTTCGGCAAGCAGCGCGCGATCACGGATCAGCAGCATGGGCGCGGCGCGCGGAATGGCCCCGCGCGGCTCGCGCCGCGCCAGCTCACGGCACACCGGCCGCACGACCCGGCGCGCGTAGGCGCGCAACACGTGCATGCGATTGGTAAAGAGCGCGCCCACGGTCTCGGCATCCAAGGTGCGCCGCGCACGGCTAAGCAGCGGCTGTGGCGCTACACGGCGCACTTCGGCCAGATGCAGCGCGCAAAAAAGACGGATCCACAGCCAGCCGATGTCGATCTCCCAGAACTGCACGGAAAAACGCGCGGAGCGCGGGAATGCATGGTGATTGTTGTGCAGCTCCTCGCCCCCCACTAGTAAACCCCACGGCACAATGTTGGTGGCAGCCGAAGGCATCTCAAAGCTGCGATAGCCGAGGCGATGGCCGATGCCGTTGATCACGCCGCCGGCAAAGAACGGCTGCGCGGCCAAGTGAGCCGCCAGCATGACGATAGCCGGCACACCAAAGAGCGCGAGTTCCGCCGCTATGAAAAGCACGAGGCCGCCTGCGGGCCAGCGGCTGTAGACATTGCGCTCGAGCCAATCATCGGGGGTACCGCGCCCGTAATACTCAAGGATGTCCGGATCGCGCGCCGCGGCCACGTAGAGCTCGTAGCCTTCCAAGACCACCTTCTTCAGACCATAGATCACCGGACTGTGCGGGTCTCCGGGGCGATCTGCGCAGGCGTGGTGACGGCGATGAACCGCGACCCACTCGCGCGTCACCGTGCCAGAGCTGAACCAGAGCCAGAACCGGAAGAAATGCCGCAGAACCGGGTGCAGCACGAGCCCGCCATGCGCCTGGTCGCGGTGCAAATACAGCGTGATCCCGAGGAACATCAGCTGGATGAGTCCGAAGCTGACGAGCCCATACCCCCACAGCGGCAGGGGTACGAGCCCATAGGGAAACAGCGTACTCAGCATCCCCTCTCCTCAGCCCCGATCAAGATCGCGCCACGCTTGAAATCCCCAGGCGTGGCGAGGCGTTAGCGGCGCGAGATGCTAGCGCATCGGAGTGCGCTTTACACGCGCACGGCGGAACGAAGCTCAGCGCCTATCGTTTCTCCACAGCAAGCCCGCCGCATCCTCGGCGGCCAACAGGAGATGGGCATGGATCACGATCGCGTCAAAGGCGCCGTCAAAGAGAAAGTCGGCGAAGTCAAGGAAGCGGCAGGCAAGGTGCTCGGCGACGAGAAGCTTAAACGCAAAGGCCAAGCTGAAGAAGTCGCCGGAAAGGTACAGAACATTGTCGGCGGGGTGAAGGATTCACTGCGCGAGAACCGCGACAGGAAATAACGCAACGCGGCGGCCAACGGGAAGGCGGCAACGCGCACTTCCCGTTGGTCCGCGGGGGGGGGCTACTTCGCGCCTTTTTGCAGCTTTTGCACCGCGGCCATGGTGTTGGCCACGTGTTGGTCCGGATTCAGGGCGGTGTAGGAGTAGGCGATCGTGCCGTCCGGAGCAATGACGTAGGAGGTGCGGTTGGCATATTCCGGCTTCGCCGCGAGTACCGCATCGTACGCCTTCATGATGCTCTGATCCGTATCCGCCGCCACCGCAAACTTATTGCGGCATTCGCTCACTGAAAACTTGTTCAGAGTGTCGATCGAATCGTGTGAGACGCCGATGACCGTCGCGCCGAGGGCTTTGAACTTGTCGGTCGCCTCGGCGAAATCGTGCGCCTCCACGGTGCAGCCCGGCGTGAAGGCCGCGGGATAGAAATACAGCACCACCGGTCCTTTCTTGAGCGCATCGGCGAGCGAGAACTGGAAGCTCTTGCCCGCAAGGGACGCTTGCGTCGTGAAATCCGGGGCGGCGTGTCCATCGGGCAGTGCCGCGTAAACGGGGCCCGCGGCGAGCGCGGCGATCAGCGCCCAGCTTGACTTGATTTTCATGGGATTCCTCTGACGACGGGTGCAGCAGAGGTGCGCACGGTACGACCTTGCGCGCGCAGCGTCCAGTCGCGCGCGCCGACGCTTCAGCATTCCTGAACAGTCCTTCAGCACATCGCAGCCTGGCGAGCGCGCTAGCGGCGAGCATAGCCACACACGCTATTTAAGGAGACGACTCATGAATACCAAGACACTGCCGCTCGTCACGCTCGCATCCATCACCGTAGCCATCCACCTGCTCGGATTTGCCGCCGTTGGACTCGGCGCGCAGAAGCTCGGCGCCCAGGCGGTCACCTACCGCGACCTCGACTTGTCGCGGCCCGCGGACGCAGCCGTACTGTATGGGCGCATTGGCCATGCCGCCGAAGAGGTCTGCGCGCCGTTTGCCACTGCCGCAGGCGCCGCCCGCGCCGCTGCACGACAAGTGCGTTGACCAGGCCATTGCCGCGACCGTTGCACAGCTTGACGATCCAAACGTTACTGCGCAGCACCACGCCGCCTACAGCGTGCGTGCGGCAAGGAACGTCGCGGCCCGCAGCATTTAAGGCAACTCACCGGCCGCATGTAGACGGCACGGTTAACGCCGTGCCAGCATCCGGCGGGCCGGGGGCTGCCCATGCCGAATGTCACGCGCTCGAAGAAAAAGTCTTCCGCACAAGCCCGCCTCGGGCTTTCGACGGCTGCCGCTTGCAAGCCTGCGGGTTTTTGTCGCAGCGGCCGAGCATCCCTCGTTCAGCCACGCCGCCGATGCCCTCGGTGTAAGTGTCGCAGCGGTCAGCATGCAGGTGCGCGTACTTGAGGAGTATTTGCGCACGCCGCTCTTTCAGCGGCGCGGGCGGCTCGCGCAACTGACGGCGGCAGGCACCCATTTGCTGCCGCGGGTGCGCAGTGGGCTTGCCGAACTCGAGCGCGCCATCAACGAAGCGCGCCTCGAGCAGCGCACCGGCCCTCTCACCGTCAGCATGCTTGCCTCATTCCTGCAGCAATGGCTGCTCTGCTGCGGCTGCCCGGCTTCAACGCGCGCCACCCGCAGTACGATCTGCGCATTCACACCTCCGATCAGCTGGTGGACTTTCAGGCGCTCGGATGTGCAGGTGGCGATTCGCTTCGGCGGCGGTGACTGGCCGACGCTGCACTGCGAGAAGTTGCTCGACGACTGGGCATTGCCGGTATGCACGCCGCGAATGCTCAAACAGCACGGCCCGGTCAGCAGCCGCGCGGATCTCAGGCGCTACCGCCTGCTGCACGAGGACAGCGTCGCATGGCGCGCGTGGCCCGGTGGCGCGCCCGATGAGGCGGCCGCTTTTTTTGCCGAGGAGCGCCGCGGCGCAAGCTTCGATGACTCGGTGAGCGTGGTGCGCGCCGCCGCCGCAGGCCAGGGCCTCGCGCTCGTGCGCTGGAGCCTGGTGGCGCTGGAGATCGCCTCCGGGACGCTCGTAATCGCCAGCCGCACGATCATCCCCATCAAGAGCGCTTACTACTTTGTCTGTCCGGCAAGCTATCTCGCGATGGACAAGATCGCGGCGTTTCGCGCCTGGATCATGGAGGAAGCGCGGCGCGCGCCGCGCCCACCCGTAGGCTCATGACCCGGAGGGCGACGGCTCATCGCTGCGCAGTCGATAACCCAGGCCCACCTCGGTCAGCAGGTATTTTGGCCGGCGTGGATCGGGCTCGAGCTTGCCGCGCAGATTCTTGATGCACACGCGCAGGCTGCGCGAATCCCCGAGCCGATCCGGGCCCCACACCTCACGAATGAGCTGCTCCTGGCGCACGATGAGGCCGGCCTCGCGCGCCAGACATTCGAGCACACGATACTCAAGGGGCGTCATGTGGATGTGCCCGCTCGGCCCCTCAGACTCGCGTCGCGCGAGATCGACTCGTATTGAACCCGAGTAGCAGCGCTGCGCTGCCGCCCTCGCGCCGCGCATTGCGCCGCAGCGCCGAGCGCACTCGAGCCAACAGCTCCGGCGCACTGAAGGGCTTCGTGACGTAATCGTCGGCGCCCGCATCGAACGCCGCGATCTTCTGTTCCTCCATCGTGCGCGCCGACAGCACGATGATGGGCAGCGCTGACCACGTGCGTACCTGGCGGATGACACCCAGGCCATCACCGTCGGGCAGCCCGAGGTCGACGAGTACGATATCGGGCTTGCGGCTGCGCGCCTCAATCAATGCACGCGCAGCGGTGCTGGCCTCGGCGAACCGATAATTCTGCGCTTCAAACAGTGCGCGCAGCACGCCGCGCAGCGCCGGCTCATCCTCCACCGCAAGAACGAGGTGCATAGCCTGCGTCACGTCACGGTGTCCACAGTCGGTAACGTGAGCTCAAAGCGCGCGCCACCGCCGGGGCGCTGGTGTGCCTCGATGCTGCCGCCATGAGCGCGGATGATTGCACGGCAAATCGCAAGGCCCAGGCCAACGCCCGCGACGGCGCCCTCCTCGATGCCGCGATAAAACTTGTCGAACAACCGCTCGCTCTGGCCTGGCGGTAAGCCCGGTCCTTCATCATCGACATAGACCCGCACGGCCTGCCCTTCCGGCACCGCCGATACCCTCACCCGCGTGCCCGCGGGCGTGTACTTGGCGATATTGTCGAACAGGTTGGCGAACACTTGCACGATAAGCGCAGCATCCACGTAAACCGGCGGCAGATCCGCCGGCAACGAAAGCTCAAGCGGGTAGCCGGCAAGCCGTACCTCGTGGCGTGCCCAGGCCGAGTCGACCAGATCGTCGACTGCCTGCCAGTCGCGGCGCAGAACGACCTCGCCTGACTCAAAGCGCGTGAGGTCGAGCACGTTCGACACCAGCTCCGACATATCGCGCGCGGTGCTCTCGATCGAGCGGGCGAGAGATGTGCGTGTGGCAGGATCAAGTCCAGCGCCGTGCTCCGCGAGAGTGCTGCCGCCCTGCGGCCAAGATCGCGAGCGGTGTACGCAGGTCATGTGAAATCGAGGCGAGCAGGGTATTGCGCAGGCTCTCGCTCTCGGCTGCGACGCGCGCCGATTCTGCCGTCTCGGCTAGGTGCGCCCGCTCCAGAGCGAGCGCGATCTGGCCGGCAAAGGTCTCCAGCAGATGCCGCTGCTCCGGTAGCAGCACGCGCCGCCGATTACTCGGCAGGACTGCCAGCACACCCAGCGCCGGGCGCGAATCACCGAGCGGCACGTACAACGCAGGCGCACCCGGCAGCGTATCGGTGCCGAGCCCGCCTCGGCGGCCGTGGTCGAGCACCCACTGGGCGATGGCAAGGTCCGCGCCGCGCAAGGAAACCTCGAGGGGATCTTCGCGCGGATAGCGCAATTTGCCCGCACCGTCGGGCAGCAGGATCACTGCCCGGCTATCAAACACCTCGGCAAGGTGCTTTATCGCAACGCGCGCCATGTTGCCTACGCCGCGCGTCACCGCCAGCTCGCGGCTCATGCCGTAGAGCAGCGCCGTGCGCCGCTCGCGTGCACCGGCGACGCGGGTCTGCTGACGCACGCTCGCCATCAGATTGGCAATGACGAGCGCGATGATCAGCATGACGGCGAAGGTGACCAGATACTGGACATCCGAGACAGCAAAGCTGAAGCGCGGCGGCACAAAAAAGAAGTCAAACGCCGCAACATTTATTACCGCGGCCAACGCCGCGGGACCCCGGCCGAGTCGCAGACCGGCGAGAGTCACCCCCAGCATGTAAACCATGACGAGATTAGAGAGTTCGAATCGCGGATACATGAGAGCGGCGACACCCGTGCAAATGAGTGCGCTCATCAGCGCCAAGCCGTAGCGATCCCAACGGATTGCTGACGCATCGGTAGCGGCAACAGGTTGCGGCACCTGACTGGCGCCCGGTGGTCCGCGGCGTGCGGGAGCGATGCAGAGCACATCAAAATCGCGCGTGCTGCGCACGAGTGCCGTAGCCGTCGACGGGCGCAGCCATGCGCGCCAGCCACGCCGTTTAGGTGCGCCCACGATGAGACGCGTAATGTGACGCGTCTGCGCGTACTCCATCAGTGCCGTCGCAGCAGACGGCCCGTCAAGCGTGATGGTCTCGGCACCCAGCGATTCCGCAAGCCTCAAGAGGTCGATGCGCCGGTCGCGTTGTGCCTCTGACAGGCGCAGCAGTGCCGGAGTCTCGACGTAAACCACAATCCACTGGGCATCCAGAGCCGCTGCCATGCGCTTGCCCGCCCGCACGAGCTCCTCGGCCTGTGCGTCGGGGCCGATGGCCACGAGAATACGATCGTTCGCGAAGCGAGCCGGCGAGACATCGCCAGTCGCAAGCGAAGCGCGCGCGCTCGCTTCGACGCGCGCGGCGACGCGCCGCAATGCGAGTTCGCGCAATGCCAGCAGATTGGGCCTGCGAAAGAAACGCTCGATCGCGTTGGCCGCTTCATCCCTGACATACACCTTGCCGGCGCGCAGTCGCGCCAGCAAATCGTCGGGTGGCAGGTCAATTAACTCAAGCTCATCGGCCTCGTCAAAGACGTGGTCCGGCAATGTTTCGCGCTGTTGTACACCCGTGATTTGCGTGATGAGGTCGTTGAGGCTCTCAAGATGCTGAACATTTACGGTTGTCCAGACGTTGATTCCGGCCTCCAAGAGCTCCTCGACATCCTGCCAGCGCTTGGGGTGGCGCGGCGCAGGTTCGCCGCCGATGAGGTTGGAGTGCGCGAGCTCATCTACGAGCAGGATCGTCGGACGGCGCCGCAGGGCGGCGTCAAGATCGAATTCTTGGCGCACGATCCCGCGGTAGCGGACCGGCAAGGTCGGTAAGCGCTCAAGTCCCTCGAGGAGCCCTTCGGTCTCCACTCGTCCATGGGGCTCGACGTAGCCCGCAACGATATCGGTGCCCGAAGCATGCATTGCACGCGCGGCCTCCAGCATTGCGTAGGTCTTACCGACGCCGGCCGAGGAGCCAAAGAAAATGCGCAATCGGCCACGTCGCGCACGCTTTTCCGCGTCCTCAACATGCCGCAGGAGTTGATCGGGATCGGGCCGCAGCTCCGCCATGCTTAGAGGCTACCGCGGCGAGGTGGCCCTGCCTACCCACGATCGCAAAAATACAAGTATCACGGCACCGCTGATCCCGCGCGAGCGCGGCGCACCTGCCGATCATCCAAAGCCAAATTTAGCTCGAGCACGTTGACGCGTGGTTCTCCAATGAATCCCAGCAGCCGTCCCTGCGTATGCGCGGCCACCAAGGCTTGAACCTCCCAGACATTCATGCCACGCGCGCGCGCTACTCGATCCATCTGATACTGCGCGGCGGCGGGACTGATATCCGGATCAAGGCCGCTGCCGGAGGCGGTCACCAGATCTACGGGAATCGGGCCCTTATTGACGGCGTCGGCAGCGTGCAACGCCTGAATGCGCGCCTTCGCTGCCTCAAGCAACGCGGGATTGAGCGGGCCGAGGTTCGAGCCGGTCGAAGCCGTCGCGTTGTACGGCTGCGGCGAGGTTGCCGATGGTCGGCTCCAAAAGTACTTCGGGTCGCTAAAACTCTGTCCGATCAGCTGCGACCCGAGCGGCTTGCCATTTCGCACGATGACACTGCCCTGTGATTGATAGGGGAAAGCAACGTGCGCGATGCCCGTCACGACAAGCGGATAGATGACGCCGGTCAAGACAGTCAAGAGAGCAAACAGAACGATGGCGGGACGCATGATTGTACTCATCACAATCGTCTCCTCAGGTGAGGTGGGCTGCTACCAGGCCGAGATCAATGAGCTTGATCCCGGCAAACGGCAGCAGAATCCCGCCGAGCCCGTAGAGCAGAAGGTTGCGGCGCAAGAGCACCGCCGCTCCGAGGGGCCGGTATTTCACGCCCTTCAGCGCCAGCGGAATCAGAAACACGATGATCACCGCGTTGAATATCACCGCGGCAAGGATGGCCGACAATGGACTTGCCAGACGCATTACATTGAGCGCGTTAAGCTGCGGATAAGTCGTCGCGAAGGCGGCAGGGATGATCGCGAAATATTTGGCGACATCGTTCGCAATGCTGAAGGTCGTGAGCGAACCGCGGGTCATCAGCATCTGCTTGCCAGTCTCGACGACCTCGATGAGCTTTGTCGGATTGGAATCAAGATCCACCATGTTGCCGGCTTCCTTAGCGGCCTGCGTGCCGGTGTTCATGGCAACTGCCACGTCGGCCTGGGCGAGCGCCGGGGCATCGTTGGTGCCGTCACCGGTCATCGCGACGAGCCGGCCCTGGCTCTGGTGATCGCGAATAAGGCGCAGCTTCGCCTCCGGAGTGGCTTCTGCCAAGAAATCATCCACGCCCGCCTCGGCGGCGATCGCCGCAGCGGTCAGCTTGTTGTCGCCGGTGATCATGATCGTCTTGATACCCATGCGACGCAGCTCGCCGAAGCGCTCCTTGATGCCGCCCTTCACAACGTCCTTGAGCTCAATAACCCCGAGCACCCGGCCCTCATCGGACACGAGCAGCGGCGTGCTGCCGCGTCGGGCGATGTCATGTACCGTGGATTGGATCACCTTGGGGAACACTTGGCCGAGCGCCTCGACCTGCTTTTGCACGGCGTCAGCAGCGCCCTTGCGCACCTGACGCGTACCGATGTTTACGCCGCTCATGCGCGTGTGTGCAGAAAACGGAATGAACGTTGCCGCCAGTGATTTCAGATCACGCTCACGCAAGTTAAAGCGCTGCTTGGCGAGAACAACGATGCTGCGCCCCTCCGGCGTCTCATCGGCGAGCGAGGCAAGCTGAGCGGCGCCGGCAAGCTCCTCCTCCGTCACCCCCGGCGCTGGCAGGAACTCGGCTGCCTGACGGTTGCCGAGCGTAATTGTTCCCGTCTTGTCGAGCAGTAACACATCCACATCACCGGCGGCCTCAACGGCACGCCCGGAGGTCGCAATTACATTTGCCTGCATCATGCGACTCATGCCGGCGACGCCGATCGCCGAGAGTAGCGCTCCGATTGTGGTCGGGATCAGACAGACGAGCAGTGCAATTAGCGCCGTGATCGTGACAGGCGTGCCGAGCTTGGTAACCTCCACGCTATAGAGCGAATACGGCACCAATGTGGCCGTGGCAAACAGGAACACCAGCGTAAGGGCGACCAATAGGATGGTCAGAGCGATCTCATTCGGTGTCTTTTGGCGCGTCGCCCCTTCGACCATGGCGATCATTCGATCGATGAAGGTCTCGCCCGGGTTGGCGGTCACGGTGACTACAATCCAGTCGGAAATGACGCGCGTGCCGCCCGTGACGGCACAAAAATCACCGCCGGACTCGCGAATGACGGGTGCTGATTCACCAGTGATCGCGCTTTCATCTACTGATGCTGCCCCCTCGCTCACCTCGCCGTCAGCCGGCACGTAGTCGCCAGTTTCCACCAGCACGACATCGCCGCGCCGCAGCTCACTGGCCCGCACGGCGCAGGTACGCAAACGATCCTTCGGGTCGACGAGTTTCTTTGCCATGACCGTCTGCTTCAGGCCGCGCAGCGCTGCCGCCTGCGCTTTGCTGCGTCCCTCTGCCAACGCCTCAGCGAGGTTCGCGAATAACAATGTGAACCACAGCCAGATCGCTACATTGAGAATAAACCAAGCGGGTGCCTCGCCGCGGCCCACGGATGCCTGCAGCCAAAGCAGCGTGGCAAGGATCGCGCCGACATAGACGACGAACATGACGGGGTTGCGCCATTGCAGGCGCGGGTCAAGCTTGCTAAACGTATCCGCCACAGCAGGCCCGAGCAGCGAGCGGTCGAACATCGATAGCCTTTGCCGCGGCATGTTTGCTTCCTAGGCGACCGTCAATGTCCCGGCCACAGCGTCAAGTGCTCGACGATGGGGCCCAATGCCAGTGCAGGCACGAAGGTCAGCGCGCCCACGAGTAACACCGTGCCGACCAGCAGGATCACGAATGTTGGCCCGTGGGTCGGCATCGTGCCCGCTGTCACGGGGACGCGCTTTTTCGTGGCCAGCGATCCCGCTATTGCGAGTACCGCGACGATCGGCCAATAGCGCCCCACCCACATCACAACTCCGAGCGCAGTGTTGTAAAAGCCAGTGTTGGCTGAGATGCCCGCGAAAGCGCTGCCATTATTATTGGCAGCGGAGGTAAACGCATACAAGATCTCCGAGAATCCGTGTGCGCCAGGATTTGCCACGCCAGCCTTGCCGGCGCTTACCGAGACCGCAATGGCGGTGCCAACCAACACGATGAAAGGCATTACGAGAATCGCGATGGAGCTCATTTTCATTTCGAAGGCTTCAATCTTCTTGCCGAGATATTCGGGCGTGCGCCCGATCATCAGGCCCGCGATGAAGACACCGATGATCGCGAAGATCAGAATTGAATACAGTCCCGTACCGACGCCGCCGAACACGACCTCACCGAGCTGCATCTGCACGAGCGGGACCAATCCCCCGAGTGGCGTGAAGGAGTCGTGCATCGAATTGACCGCGCCGCAGGAGGTGCCGGTTGTTATCGTCGCATAGGCGGCCGAAGCGGCAATTCCGAAGCGCAGCTCCTTGCCCTCCATGTTGCCGCCCGACTGCAGCTCGCCGGCGCTCTGATCGACGCCGAGCGCCGCGATGCGCGGATTGCCAGCTTGCTCGCTCGTGATCGCAAGGGCGAGCAATGGCAGGAGCAGTACCAACATCGCCGCAAATACCGCCCACCCCTGGCGCGAATCGCCGATCAGATAGCCGAATGTGTAAGTGAGTGCTGCCGGAATCAACAAAATGATCAGCATCTGCACGAAGTTCGAAAGCGCCGTGGGATTCTCAAAGGGGTGTGCGGAGTTGGCGTTGGTGAAGCCGCCACCGTTGGTGCCGAGTTCCTTGATGCTCTCTTGCGAGGCCATAGGGCCCATCGGCAGTGTCTGCGCGTGCGTCGTAACCGCTTCCTGCAGCGGCGCACCGTTCGCGTCTTTTAGCGGATTGCCCTGAGCATCCGTTTTTGGTTGCTGATAAGTCAACGCTTCGACGGTTGTAATGTCCTTATAGGCGCTAAAATTCTGAACCACGCCCTGCGACACAAACACGAACGCGAAAATAAAGGCCAATGGTAGCAATACATAGAGGGTCGCCCGCGTAACGTCCACCCAAAAATTGCCAATCGTTGTATTGCTGTGCCGCGCAAACCCGCGAATGAGTGCGAGTGCGACAGCGATGCCGGTCGCCGCCGACAGAAAGTTCTGCACGGCAAGCCCCGTCATCTGCGTGAGGTAGCTCATCGTGGATTCACCGGAATAGCCCTGCCAATTGGTATTGGTTATAAAGCTGACCGCGGTGTTGAAGGATGAGTCCGGCGCGACGTTTGCAAAATGCTGCGGATTGAGTGGCAGCCATGTTTGCAGGCGCTGCAGAAAATAGAGAAATACCGCGCCGACTGAGTTGAAGAGCAAGAGCGCAATCGCGTATTGCTTCCAGCCGATCTCGAGTGCGGAATCAACACCTGCTATTCGATACACCAGCGCTTCGGCGCGAGCCAAGGCGCGCAGCGCCCAAATAGGCTTGCCCTCCATCACAGCCGCGAGATATAGCCCTACCGGCTTCGTCAAGAGCGATAGCACAAGGAGAAGCAAGACTACGAGCGTGACCGCCGCCAGCGTCATCAGAATTTCTCCGACCTGATGAGGGCGTACAGGAGATACGCACCGAGGCCGAAGGCGAGTGCCGCGCCCAGCACGTACACGCCAATCATTCGATGCCCCCAAGCTGCGTAATCGCCCCGATCAGCCAGCGAGTCGCCGCGTAGAGCACGCCGATGATCAGCACAAATACGAAGTCCATGAACGGAAGTCTAGGGCCCCGCGCGTGAACAAGATGTGAGTATTGCTGGACAGGTAGCGGATCAGCCGGCGCCGTCTTAGTAACGTAACGGCTCAAATTGGAAGGCAGCTGAAAATCCTAACGGAATTTTGTCTCCTCATCGCAGCGTGGACACCATAGCCTTGCAGGACCTACTTCAGGCGGAGAGGCAACATGGGGGCGCTTGACAGGGCTCGAACGCTCGGTGCCAGAGCGCGCGCGCTCAAAATTACTATCACCCTACTGGCAATGGCTTCATCGGCTGCGATGGCTGATGGCGGTACTGTGGTTGGCAGTTCGAGACAATCCACTGGTGCGATTGTCGGCATCGTAACGAATTCGGCGCACCTTCCCGTCGCGGGCGCAACCGTCACGGCTGCCAGAGTGGATGGCAGCGGCATTCGCGCCACCATCTCCGGCAGCGATGGCATTTATTCGTTTGCTGACGTGCCGTCCGGCAAGTGGTCCATAACTGCGCACGTGGAGGGCTATGCGGATGCGACCGCGCCTTCGCTTGACGTGATCGCGACCAAAGCCGCGCGGTTTGACGTGCTAATGGCGGCAGTCCCGGCCTCCGGCGCAGCATCCGCTCTCGCCGCCGCTCTGCCACGCGCGGCGCCAGCAGCGGGTGCCGCTGCGCCAGCACCGGCTGCGACGCCCGCGACTCCGGCGATTGCCCTCGGCCTGCAGGCGCCGGAGCCGGGGCCCGCAGTCGACAACGACACGCCGTTTGCCTTTGCAGATTTCACCTGGTTGAACGGCAGCCCCCGCAACCATGCCCCGGCATTCGATACAAAGTTCTTCACGCCTGACATCCGTCTGGACGCTTACTACGTCAACGACTACAACCACCCGGCGGATCACACGATCGTCGGCTCAACGGAGGAGTTCCGCTCCGGCGAAGTTCAACTGGAGCAGGTCAGCCTAGGAGGCGATTTCCACTGGGAGAACGTGCGTGCGCGTTTTCTTTCCATGTTCGGTTTATATTCGACCACTACGCCACGCAATGATGCGAGCTCGGGCAATATCGGTGGCGTCGGACAGTGGGACCTGCAAGATGCCTACCGCTACTTCTCAGAAGCCAATGCTGGCTATCACTGGGATGTGAACCATGGGCTGAATGTGGACGCGGGAATTTTCCTCTCGTATATCGGGTTGTTTAGTTACTATAACTACGACAACTGGACTTACCAGCCGTCGTACGTCTCATCCAACACGCCGTGGTTCTTCAATGGGGTAAGAATCCAGTGGTTTCCGACCAATAAGTTGAAGATCGAACCCTGGATCATTAACGGCTGGCAGTCGTACGCCAAATTCAATTCCCATCCAGGTGTGGGCGGCCAGATCCTTTGGTTACCGACCGAAAATCTAAAGCTGGTCTTTAACAATTACGGTATTGGCCAGGATAACCTCTCGAATGGAGGTCCCTTCGTCAACAACGGCGCGCTGGTTAATTACGCCAAGACGAATCGCGTTCATACCGACGACAGCATTGAGTACAAGTATTATGAAAATCACAATAACGGTGGTGGAATATCGAAGGCCGCATTCTCCCTCACGTTAGATGCGGGATGCCAGTATGGTGGCGGTATCGGCTGCTCAAGCGGGCCGAACAAGAGTAACTTTCTCGGCTGGATGCTCTACAACCGCTACTGGTTCTACCACGACGTTCTTGCTCTGACGTTGGGCGGCGGCGCGATGACCAACAACGGTCGTTACCTGACCTTGCTTCCGCCAATCAACGGAGCGACCGCTTCAACCGGTACACCGTATTTTCCCGAAAGCCCCGGGCAGCACGCCTATCAATGGGATAGCACCATCAACTTCCAGTACATGCCCAAAGAGTGGATTACCTGGTGGACGGAACTCGGATTTCGGCATTCCGATATCCCCTATTTCTCCGGCACGGGTGGCGTCACGCCTCCTTTTGGTAATAACGGCACGCCTCAAGACTTCGCGTGCATGTCGGGCGCCTCCTCCGGAACCAATGTCTTGACGCAGGCGTATGCTGCATGTGGTGGCCCCGGCGCCGTCTGGTTTCCAGATCTTCGCACGCGTGAGGCCATGTGGTCGCTTGGCGTGCTGGTCAAGTTTTAGCAACGGCGCGCAACAGTTCGGCTCACGAGGGGGCTATATGGGGCGCGGCGCGAAGCGTTCATGCGCTCAGCAACGTCATAGTTTGCGCACACAAGAGTGATCTTAGATGCTCTTGCAAAGTAGTCAGCCGACAGCAAAATCCAGAACGTTGCTGATGATGATGAGCTTGGTTTCGTTATTTGCGACGACTCAATCGGTGGCTGACCAGGCGAAGGCCAATGTTGGGCCGGCACCTAGACTCGTTTCTGAGGATGCATTGCATCAGCGCGCCGAGCAGCTGCGCGCGGCCATTGACGAAGTCTTCCTGCAGCTGCAAGCTTCAAAATCCTTAAAAAGATCCATCCATGATGGCAATGACGTCACGGCAATTGTTGTCACCTACATCCCCGTCGGCATGTCATTCGACGATGCGGAAGCAACCCTTAAGGCGACTGGTTGGAAGATTGAGCCGTCGCGCCAAGGGCAGATCATTGCGCGGGCCCGAATGAGAGATCGGCTTTTCGACGCCAAACATGCGTTGGCCGTCGAGGTAGTGCCGGAAGCGTCGGATGGCTTCAGCGTAGTAAAGGCTGTCAGTGCGACCATCTACCTTGTGTATCTGCCCAATGCAAATAACCGCTAGCTTTGTAATCGGGAAGTGAGCCGTTTAGCATAGCCCCAGGGCCCTCCAAAACACTCCTACGCCTCGTCCGTATCTGTTGCTTAAAGATGATCTTCCGCTCCGGCGCGTGAGGTCAATTGCCGGCCTTCGGGCTCGCGCGCGAACTTAGAGCATGGAGCGCACGAGAGGCCGCTGGTATGGAACTTGAGCGCTGCCAGAGCGTTTCCCCGAGGGCGAGTTGAACGAGGACTCCGCCGCGTTGCATCCCCTCTTCAAGCGTAACCGCTCTGAACGCGTCGCCTGCCCTGACTGCGGCCTTGTGCAAGCGCTGCCTGCCATAGCAACTGGCGAGGTCGCATCCTGTGCGCAATGCGACAAGGTACTCGCGCGGGGCAACCGCGGCGGCATCGACGTGCCCTTGGCGCTCGCCCTTGCGGCGCTACTCCTCTTTATTCCCGCCAATCTCGAACCGCTGATGAGCGTGACCGAGCGCGGCGCGCAGCGCCAGAGCTGGCTGTCGACGGGCGTCGCGACACTGTGGGTCGACTGGCTTTGAATGGCTGGCCGTTTTGGTCGCCGCTTTTACGATAGTCATTCCCTTCATGTATCTGGTGCTGATCGTGATAGTGCTCGCCGGAGCCCGATTTGGAGGTACTCCGCGCCTCGGGGTGCTGTTTCGCTGGAGCGCACTGCTGCGCCCCTGGATGATGGTTGAGGTTTATCTCGTCGGTTGTTGTGTCGCCTACAGCCGCCTGCAAAAGATCGCGTTCGTCAACGTTGAACTCGGCGGCTGGTGCTTGCTGGCATCGGCGTTTGTGTTGCTGCTCTTTGCTGCAAGGTTTGATGAGCGACGCGTGTGGGATGCGCTGGCGCCGCGGCGCGCGCTGGCGATAGGTGCGGCAACAGTCAACTGCATCATCTGTGAGCTACCGGTTCCGCAAGCACGCGAGGGCGAGACGCTGCCCACGTTGTGAGGCAGTGCTGCATCAGCGCAAGCCATTCGCGCTGGATCGCACTGCGGCACTCGTGATCGCGGGCTATGTGCTGCTGCTGCCCGCCAACCTGTTGCCAATCTTGACGATCGAGCAGCTCGGCAAAACCACCCCCAACACCATTCTGAGGGGGATACGCGAGCTGGTGCGCGCCGACTTGTGGCCGCTTGCCATACTCGTGTTTACTGCCAGCTTCATCGTGCCGCTTCTAAAGCTCTTTGGGCTCACCTGGATGCTGTTTGCAACCCACTGGCACTCCGAGCACTATCTCGTCGGGCGCACGCGCTTCTACCGCTTTATAGATCTTATCGGGCGCTGGTCGAACATTGACGTCTTCATGCTGTCGATTCTGGTCGCACTGGTGCAGTTCGGCGCGTTGAGCGAAGTGCGCGCCGGCTACGGCGCGCTCGCTTTTGCTTCCGTGATTGTCTTGACCATGGTCGCTTCGCGAGCGTTTGATGCCCGCCTCATGTGGGATGCCGCGAGGAGCAGCGGTTGACGCCACCAGACACAGAAAGCCGGGCGCGTGTCACGCGCGGGGGGCGCTTCCCCTGGGTATGGGTCATCCCCGTCATCGCCGTCATCATCGTCATAGGTATCGGTTGGCGCGAGCTTGCGCGGCGCGGGCCGACGATTACCATCACGTTTGAAGCAGGCGATGGCATTCAAGCGGGGCAGACCAAGATCCGCCGCAAGGATGTTGACCTCGGCACTGTCGAATCAATCTACCTGAGCCACGATTTGTCGCGCGTCATTGTCCGCGCGCAAATGCTGCGCACAGCGACGCCATATTTGACATCGCATACGCTGTTCTGGATCGTAAGACCGCGGGTGACGGCCGAGGGCATTTCGGGGCTGAACACGCTCGTGTCCGGGGTTTACATCGAGATGAATCCCGGGCGCACGAGCGATGCCCCGCGTCGAGAATTCGCGGGTTTGGAACAGCCTCCGGCGCTCGCTCCCGAGGTGCCCGGGCGCAGCTATATCCTGCATGCCTCGCAATTGAGCTCGCTCGGCCGCGGCTCGGCGATCTATTACCGCGGCCTGACAGTGGGCGAGATCTACGGCTACACGCTCAACAACAAGACCCAGCGGGTGGACATCTTCGCGTTCGTGCGCGCCCCGTACGACAAGCTCATCCACCCGCAGACCCGCTTCTGGAACGCGAGCGGCGTCGACGTCACGGTGGGCGCGCAGGGCGTGCGCATGGTTGCCACGTCCTGGCAGGAGCTGTTGGCGGGCGGCGTGGAGTTCTCTGCCTCATCAAGTGCCAGCGCGGAAGCGCCGAGTCCGGTTGGTGCGCAGTTTCGCCTCTACGAGGATAAGGACAGCGCGGACAAGGATCCCCACGGCACGCCGCTGATCTACCGCATCGACTTTACGGGTACCGTAGCCGGGAGTGCAGCACGGCACTCCGGTTGAACTGCTCGGCTCACAAATTGGCGAAGTCAAGCACGCTCAGCTGGAATACGACGAGCGCACTCATATGCTGCACACGCCACTGCTCGTCGAGCTCGATCCAACGCGCGTCAAAGTTATCAACGGGCCTGATCACTTCACATCCGAGCCGTCGCAGGAGTTTGAAACCCATCTCGAAGAATGGGTGAAGCATGGTCTGCGCGCGCGCCTGCGGTCGGCGAGCATCCTCACGGGGCAGCAGGTGGTCTCCCTGGACATGGTGCCGGAGGCGGCGCCGGCGCGCGTGGAGACGGTCGAGTCACAACTACAGATTCCGAGTGCTCCGTCCGTCGATATCACACAAGTCCTGCAGTCGGCGCACAACGTCTTGCGCCACATTGATCGTGCCACTGCGGGCCCGGAGCTCAGTCACGCCATCCAAGAGCTCGACCGCACCCTGACCCATCTTGATAAGATCACGGCAGATGCGGAACCGCAGATCCAACCGCTCATCAAGAGTCTGCGGGAAAGCGCCGCAGCGGCGCAACGCACGCTCGAGCAGGCTGGCAGCGTGCTAGGCGGCGATGCCGCGCCGGCGAACACGGATTTGCCGCGCCTCATGGAAGAGCTCACCGCCGCGGCGCGCTCCGTCAGGGCACTGGCGGACTATCTGGACCGCCATCCTGAAGCGCTCATCCGCGGCAAGAAGCCGGAGCCGCAACCATGAGCAGGCTGCAACAGGCATGGCCGATGCTTGCGGGGCTGCTGTGGCTGGCAGCATGTCAGTCAAGCCCGCCCACGCACTACTTTGCGCTGACGGCAGTCGCAGCCTCGGAGCCACGCGTAAGCTTGCCAGGCGCCCTGCCGCTGCGTGTGGAGCGTGTCACCATTCCGGGCGAGCTTGATCGGCTCGAGATCGTGCGCCATGGCGAATCCAATCAGCTGCGGATTGCGACCTTCGATCTTTGGGGCGCACCGCTTGAGGAGATGATTCAACATGTCGTCACCGAAGATCTTGCGGCGCGCCTTGCTGCCGGAACCGTGGCCGGTGCCAACGAGCCCGCTGCCCGTCAGCAGCAGCGTCATCTGTATCTGGATGTTCAGGAGTTTGCCGGTGATGAGCGCGGCGCTGTCAAGCTGCGTGCCACATGGCTTCTGCAAACACCGCGCGCTCCGAATCTGCGTGGCACCGAAGAGGTATCCGTCAACGCCACCGACGCGACGGCAGAGTCACTCGCGGCAGCGATGAGTCGCGCTCTTGGGGCACTGGCAGATCGCCTTGCCATCGCGCTCGCGAGTCACGCGGCTGAGGCAAAATCGGAATAACTGTAGTTGAGAAGCTCGGCGATGTGCTCGATGGCGATATCGGCACGCGGGTAATCGCCCGCAGTGCGGCTCGCACTTGCATAGTGCCCCTGATGCGGGAACACGGTTGTCAGACGCGCGCCCCAGATCTGCTTCATCGCCCCAAGAATCGTCGGCTTGTCGTCGATCATCACGTAGTGCGCCGCCGGGAACAGGCGTTCCACCGCTTGCAGCATGCGCTCCTTGTGAACGTAGATCAGAACACGAGCACCAACCGCGCTCCACAGACCGCTGCGGCGAACCTTGAGCGGCTGCAACACCGCATCGCCATCCGACAGGATGGCCGTGCGGCCGAAGGCGTTCACATGCGCAACGGTATCGAGCGCGTGCGGATACAGGCGATCTTGAAACGGATAATCGAGAAAGAACGACGACAGCTCAAGAACTTTCGGGTCAGCGAGCGCCTGCAGACGAAAGCGCTGCACCGCGCCCAGATAGTCAGCAAAGCCGCCCTCGTTGCGCAGCGCCTCAAAATCCGCCCAGTATTGATCGCATCCCGCCTTGCCAAAGCGCGCCTCAAGATGCTGGCTGATGTCAGCTTCGATGCGATCGTTATCGAGCAGCGTGTTATCTACGTCAAACAGAAAGATCGTTTCGCCGGCGCCACTCATGGCCCGCTCATTCCTGCAGCACGCGATGCAACAATTGGATGCTGATGGATCCTTCGCCGACGGCTGACGCCACGCGCTTGACGCTGCCTGAGCGAACGTCGCCAACGGCAAAGATGCCCGGTATAGCCGTCTCCATCAAATACGGCGCGCGGGGCAGCGGCCAATGCGCCGCCTGCAAATGCTCCGCAGCCAGATCCGTTCCGGTGCGCAAGAAACCCCGTTCATCAAGTGGCACGCAACCCTGCAGCCAGCGGGTATTCGGCACGGCGCCCGTCATCAGGAACACGTGGCGAATCCCGCGCTCCTCATCTTTGCCGGTCGTTGCATCATGCCAGCGGATGCGCTGTAGATGATCGGTGCCTTCGAGTGCCGTAAGCTCGGTGCGCGTGTGCAGCACGATCCTGGGATTGTCCTCAATGCGACGTATCAGGTAGCGCGACATGCTCTCAGAGAGTGCTGGTCCGCGGATGAGCACGTTGACTACGCGGCAACTGCTGGCGAGGAATACGGCCGCCTGACCGGCGGAGTTGGCGCCGCCTACGACGACGACCTCCTCTTGCGTGCAGAGCTTTGCCTCCACGGAGGTTGCGGCGTAATAAACCCCGACGCCGACAAAGTTAGCAAGATCGGGCAACGCCAGCTGGCGATACTCGGCGCCGGTCGCGATCACGACGGCACGGCCGCGCACGGTGTGGCCATTCGACAATTCGATCTCGTACGGACGCCGCTCACAGCGCAGGCGCAGCGCGCTATTGCCGATCTCCACATCAACACCAAACTTCTGTGCCTGATTAAGGGCGCGCGCGGCGAGCGCCCGCCCGGAAATGCCGGTCGGAAATCCAAGGTAATTTTCGATCTTTGAGCTCGAGCCCGCCTGTCCTCCGGCGGCGGTGGTCTCCAAAACCAGAACGTCGAGGCCTTCGGAGGCTGCATAGACCGCGGCTGCGAGGCCCGCCGGGCCCGCACCGACCACGAGCACGTCGCGCAGCGTCGCATCGCTGTACTCCGGGTTCATTCCCAGACACTCGGCAAGCTCCGCATTGCTGGGATTCTTCAGGATCTTGCGCGACTGACAGATGACGATCGGAATCTCGCTCGCCGCGACATGAAAGCGCTCGAGCATCGCTTCGACGCTGGGGTCGGTCTCAACGTCGAGGCTTTGATAGGGCATGCCATTGCGCGTCAGAAACTGCTGCAGCCGCAGTGTGCCCGCCGAATGATGCGACCCGACCAGGACCACATCGGCGCCCTGCGTCTCGATGAGACCCATACGGCGCAGAATGAAGGCGCGCATGAATATCTCGCTGATCTCGGAATCGGTCTGCACAAATCTGCGCAGATTGTCGTGGTCGATGACGATGAGCTCGCCCGCTTCATGCATGCGCGTGCGTACCAGGCTGCGTGCACCACGAAGCGTGCTCATCTCCCCGGTGAATTCTCCGGGGCCATGCAGCGTCACACGCTCCTCGCCGGCGAGGGTCGCCCGCAGGATTTCGATCGTCCCGGAGACGACCACCAGCACGCGCCCTTCGCGCTCGCCGGATTGCGAAAGCACTTCGCCCGCTGCAAAGCGACGCACGGCTCCGTGGGCTTGCAGGCGTCCGATCTGCGCAGTCGAAAGCACCGGAAACATATCGGCGCGTCGCGTTTCAAGGAGCGTTGCCAAGTTCACTCTCCTGTCGAGGGCCGGTGCCGGCGGAAATCTATCCTACTATGCCCCCGCCACCCTAGCGCTGGCGGGTGCGCCAATCCTGCGCCGTGTAGAAGGGCACGTCGGACTCGGGGAGCAGCGGCCGGCCGAGGATATGGTCCGCAGCCTTCTCGGCGATCATGATCGTTGGCGCGTTGAGATTGCCGGTCGTGATCGAAGGCATTATCGAAGAATCGACCACGCGCAGGTTTTCAGCGCCGAGCACACGCGTCTCGGCATCAACGACCGCCACAGGATCCTCGGCACGCCCCATCTTGCACGTGCACGAAGGATGGTAGGCAGTTTGCACGTGCTCGCGAATGAAGGCGTCGATCGCCGCATCCGACTGCACTTCCTTGCCGGGCTTAATCTCACGGCCACGGTAGCGGTCAAAGGCGGGCTGCGCAAAGATTTCGCGAGTGAGGCGTACGCAGGCGCGCATTTGCACCCAGTCTTCCGGACGACTCATGTAGTTGAAAAAGATGCGCGGCGGATTCGCGGGCGCGGCGGATGTGAGACGCACCCAGCCCTGGCTTTGCGAACGCATCGGCCCGACGTGCGCCTGGAAGCCATGTTCTCTGAGCGGCTGTGAACCGTCATAGTTTACGGCCACCGGCAGGAAGTGATACTGGATGTCCGCGTAGGGCACGCCGACGCCGCTGCGGATAAAGCCGCCGGTCTCGAACTGATTGCTGGCGCCTACGCCGTCCTTGAAGAGCAGCCAGCGTGCGCCGATCAGCGCCTTGCTGAAGGGGTTCATTGCCGAATACAGCGTGACGGGTTCTTTGCAGGCGAGCTGAAAGTAAAACTCGAGGTGGTCCTGCAGATTCTCACCCACGCCCGGCAAATCCAGGACCAGCGGAATGCCCAGAGCGCGCAGCTCGGCTGCGGGACCGACGCCGGAGAGCTTCAGCAGCTGCGGCGAGTTTATTGACCCGCAGCACACCAGCACTTCGCGCCGCGCGCGCACGATGAAGTCCTGCCCGCCGCGACGGTAACCAACACCGACCGCGCGGCGCCCTTCAAAAAGGATACGCGTCGCGCGTGCGCGTGTACGCACGCTCAGATTGCGCCGGCGCATTGCCGGATGCAGATAGGCGCGCGCGGCGCTACAGCGCTGCCCATCCCCGACACTCATATCGAGCCGCCCGACGCCCTCTTGCTGAAAGCCGTTGATATCGGTTGTCATCGGGTAGCCCGCCTGGCGGCCGGCCTCGAGCCAGATACGATGCAGTGGATTTCCGAGCGCTCCGCAGCGCACCTGCAGCCGGCCCTCGCCGCCGCGGTACCGATCGGCGCCTTCGGCACGGCGCTCGGCGCGCCGAAAGTACGGCAGCACGTGTCGATAAGCCCAGCCGCGAGCGCCCTGCGCTTCCCAGCGGTCAAAATCCTGCGGGTTACCGCGCACGAAGACCATGCCGTTGATGGAGGAAGAGCCTCCCAATACCTTGCCGCGCGGCGTGTGCAAGCGCCGGCCGCCGAGCGCCGGCTCGGGCTCCGTGTGGTATCCCCAGTCGTACTCGGCGCTATTCATCGGAATCGACAGGGCCGCGGGCATGCGGATGAAGACCGAGCGGTCCGAGCCGCCATATTCGAGCACCAGCACGCTGTGCGCACCACTCTGCGTCAGATGCTCCGCGAGCACGCAGCCCGCCGAGCCTGCGCCAACGATCACGTAGTCAAATATCTCGTCGGACACAGCAGGCCACCGTCAATAAGGCGAGTCGACGTCGCCGAGCGCGACGTAGACGCTTTTGAGCTGCGTGTAGTGCTCTATTGCTGCGCGGCCGTTCTCCCTGCCGAGGCCTGACATCTTCACCCCGCCGAAGGGCAGCTCTACCGGCGTGATGTTGTAATGATTGATCCAGCACGTGCCGGCCTGCAGCTTCGCAATCACGCGATGGGCCCGCGTGAGGTCGTTAGTAAATACGCCGGCCGACAGGCCGTACTCCGTGGCGTTGGCGCGCGCAATGACCTCCTCTTCATCCTCGAAGTCGAGCACCGCCATGACCGGGCCGAAGATCTCCTCGCGTACGATCGTCATGCCGTCGCGGCAGCCGTCAAATACCGTGGGCGCCACGAAGAATCCCTTGGCAAGGTCGCCTCTCACCACGCGCTCGCCACCCAGCAGAAGATGCGCGCCCTGCGCCTTGCCGCGTGCGATGTAGTCGAGCACACGTTGCATGTGGGCCTCGCTTATGAGAGCTCCCACCTGCGTGCGAGGATCGGTTGGGTCGCCGATGACGAGCGCAGCGGCGCGCGCCTGCAGGCGCTCCAGGAAGCGTTTCTTGATGCCGCGCTGAACGAACACCCGGGTACCGTTTGAGCACACCTCGCCCGCGGAATAAAAGTTTCCGAGCAGAGCGCCGGCAACCGCATTCTCGAGCTTGGCATCATCAAAGACGATGAGCGGCGATTTGCCGCCGAGCTCAAGGGTCACGTGTTTGAGGGTGCCGGCCGCATCGGCCATCACCGCTTTGCCGGTGTCGACGGCACCGGTCACGGACACTTTGCGTATCTGCGGATGGCGCGTGAGCAGTCTTCCTGTATCAGCTCCGCCCTGCACGATCTGAAACAAACCATCAGGTGTTCCGGCGGCACTGAAAATCTCTGCGAGCTTCACCGCCGAGAGGGGTGTCAACTGCGCGGGCTTGAAGATCATGGCGTTACCGCAGGCGAGTGCCGGAGCCGTCTTCCAGCAGGCGATCTGCAGCGGGTAGTTCCAGGCGCCGATCCCCGCAACCACACCCAGCGGCTCGCGCCGCGTGTAACCGAATGCCTGCGGCCCCAGATCAATATGCTCGCCAGCAAGACTTGCTGCGAGAGCGGCGAAGTACTCCAGGCAGTCGGCGCCCGAGATCACGTCCACCACGCGGGTTTCCTGGATGGGCTTGCCGGTGTCGCGTGTCTCGAGCTCCGCAAGCTCGTCATTGCGCTCGCGCAGCATCTGTGCGACGCGCCGTAACACGCGCGCGCGCTCGGCGCCCGGCGTCGCGCCCCACTGCGCCTGCGCGCACAGTGCGCGCTCCACGGCAGCATCGACCTCGGCTGCGCCGTCAATCCTAATGCGCCCGAGAACCTCACCCGTCGCAGGATTGATGGTGATGAAGGTTTCACGGTCTTGCGGCGCCGGGGCGTCAGTTGTGCCGCAAGCGTGCGGCGCCTGCGCGTGCTTCGCGCACTGCCTGAGCCGGCCGTCCACAAATGCGCCCAACAGTGCCCGGGCGCTCTCGCTGTCGGCTTCTGTCCATTCGGATAGCGCCGCGCGCAGCCACACGCCGTCGATCATTGCCGCGATCATGTAGGCAAGGCTGCGCGCCTCCTCCGCGGGCAGAAGCTGATTGAGCGCGTGCTGCAGGTTGGACAGCGTGCGGCGCTGATAGACGCGTTGCACGCGCTTCAGGCGCGGCGTGTGCACCACCTGACCCCAGAAGGCAAGCCAAGCGCGCCCCGTGCGCTGCTCAAACTCGGCTGGTGCGAGGTTCGCGTCGATTACGGCTTGAATTCGGCTGCGCGGCGTGCTCGCGCGCGCGCGCCGCGAGCGCACCTGATCGCCGATGCGTTGTACCAGCGAGCGGAATGCCGCTTCGAGCAAACCGTCCTTGTCGCCGAAATAATGGGCGACCAGGCCTGGCGAGACACCTGCCCGACCGGCAATCTGCGCAAGCGTGCTGCTTACATAGCCGAGCTCTGCCAGACTGTCGAGCGTGACGGCGATCAATTGCTTGCGGCGCGAGTCCTCGAGGTCACCGCCCGGCAGGGTCTCGGGGTTGGCTTCATCGGGTGCGCGCGAAATTGATTGTTTGTTCAATGAGCTGCTCCGGAGTGCCTGACTGGGCAGGCTGCATGAAGCCTGATAATCCAGGCCTGTGAAGATACAACCATATATAAATCAGTTTGTTGCGAGCCTTTTGTGCATCTATCGCAAGCGGTTAAACACCTGTTCAATCGTACTAAGATAAATCAGCGGATGACGGGAAAGCAATTATCAGCGCCGTGCCGCGGCCGCCCCACGCTTGGAAAAGTGTGCGCGCTGTTGTGGGCGATCTGGAGCGTCGCCGTGCTTGCCGCGGCGCATCCGGCGCAGGCCATCGAGCCGGCTGCATGCCGGGTGGTCAGACTCTCTGACATCGGCTGGACGGATGTCACCGCAACCACTGCGCTCGTCAGCGACCTGCTGAGCGAACTGGGTTATGAGCCGCAGGTCACGGTGCTGTCAGTGCCGGTCACCTACGCGTCGATGAAAAACAAGGACATCGATGTTTTCCTCGGCAACTGGATGCCGAGCATGGAAGGTGATCGCAAGCCCTTCGTCGCCGACGGCTCGGTTGATGTGCTCGGCGCCAACCTCGTCGGCGCGAAGTACACCCTGGCAGTTCCTGCATACACGTACGAGGCCGGGCTGCGCAACTTTGCCGATATCCAGCGCTTTGCCGACGCTCTCAATCATTCAATTTACGGCATCGAGCCCGGCAACGATGGCAATCGCCTCATCCTGAGCATCATCGATCATAACCAGTTCAACCTCGGAAAGTTCAAGCTGGTGGAATCCAGTGAACAGGGCATGCTGGCGGAAGTTGAGCGCGCCGTCCGCAATCGCGCGCCGATTGTGTTTCTCGCCTGGGATCCGCATCCCATGAACATGCGCTTTCAGCTGCGCTACCTCGCCGGGGGTGATGCGAGCTTCGGAGCGAACTACGGCGGCGCGAGCGTCTTTACGAACACGCGCGCCGGCTATTTGGCGCAGTGCCCCAACGTCGGCCATCTATTGAAAAATCTGCACTTCACAACTCGCGGCGAGAGCGAGGTGATGGCCGCCATTCTTGATCACCACGAGCCTCCGGCCGCGGCCGCAGCCGCGTGGCTGCAGGCAAACCCGGCGATCAAGGCCCAATGGCTTGCCGGAGTGAACCGCTTTGACGGCAGTGCCGCGCTGGCGGCGGGCGCGCTCGCCACAAGCCCCGCCGAACACCAGGGGTTCGAGGCGTGGATGACGCAGCATAAGATTCCCGTGGGCGACAGCGTCGCGGTGCTTATCGACTACGTCAAGGCGCATGGCACGTTGCTATTTGATGGCATCTCTGCACTCGTCGGCGACAGCGTCAACGGTCTCACCGCATTGCTGCGTGCAATCCCATCGCCGCTGCTCATCCTGCTGGCCGCCGCGCTCGCCTGGTTCCTGCACCGCTCAATCGCGCTCGCCGCATTCGTCGCAACCGCCCTGCTCTTCATCATGAATCAGGGCTATTGGCTCGCTACTCTTGAGACGCTGTCACTCGTGATGTTGTCCGCGCTGGTAGCAGCGCTCATCGGCGTGCCGCTCGGCATTGCCGCCGCGCACCGCCCGCGGCTCTATTCAGCCATGCGTCCGGTGCTCGACCTTATGCAGACGCTGCCGACCTTCGTGTATCTCATCCCGACGCTGGTGTTGTTCGGGCTTGGGGTCGTGCCGGGCCTCATCTCGACGGTGATTTTTGCGCTGCCGGCACCCGTGCGGCTCACGTATTTGGGAATCTCTTCAGTGCCGCGCGCGCTCATCGAAGCGGGGCAGGCATTCGGCGCCACTGGCACACAGATGTTGTTCAAGATCGAATTGCCGAGCGCCGCAGCGACGATTCTCGCGGGCGTCACACAATGCATCATGTTGTGCCTGTCGATGGTGGTGATCGCGGCGCTGGTCGGCGCCGGCGGTCTGGGAGTACCGGTCGTGCGCGCACTCAACACGGTGCAGATCGGCATGGGCTTTGAGGCCGGCTTTGCCATCGTGCTCCTTGCCATCATCCTCGATCGCATCAGTCGGCCGCGCTGAGAAAAAACGCCCGTGAACATTGCGCTCGAATTCTCTGATGTCGACATCCTTTTCACGCCCGAGTCGGGAAGGCGCGGTGCGGCCCTCTTGCAGCAGGCATTGACGGCCCTCGACGCTGGCGGAACTCGGGCGGAGATCGCGCAGAAACTCGGCGTCGTGGTCGGCGTCGCCGGCGCTAATCTCAGAGTCGCCCGCGGCGAGATCTCAGTGCTAATGGGCCTCTCCGGTTCCGGCAAATCCACTCTGCTGCGTGCGGCGAACCGCATCGCCGCCGTCACGCGCGGGCGCGTCCTTGTGGAGGATGGCGCGAGTGTGGTTGATGTTGCCAAGTGCGACTCCGCAACGCTGCGCCGCGTGCGCCGACGATGCATCGCCATGGTTTTCCAGCAGTTTGCACTGCTGCCGTGGCGCAGCGTGCGCGACAACGTTGGCTTCGGACTGGAATTGCGCGGCGAGCCCGCCGAGGAGCGCCGCCGCATCATCGATGAGCAGCTCGAGCTGGTTGGGCTTTCGCAGTGGGGCGACCGGGCCGTGGCGGAGCTCTCCGGCGGGATGCAGCAGCGGGTGGGACTGGCACGCGCCTTTGCCACCAATGCCGACATCCTGCTCATGGACGAACCATTTTCGGCTCTCGATCCGCTCATTCGGCGCAAGCTGCAGGATGAACTGCTGGCGCTGCAGGAGCGCGTCAAGAAGACCATTCTGTTTGTCAGCCATGATCTTGATGAGGCGCTGAAGCTCGGGGATCGCATTTCGATGCTCGAGGGTGGTCGCATCGTGCAAACCGGCACGGCCGAGGACATCGTGCTGCGGCCGGGCGACGCCTACGTCGCCGAGTTCGTGCAACACATGAATCCGCTCACCGTGCTCACGGGCGCCATGGTCATGCGCCGCGCAACGGAACTTGCGCGTGATGGCGGCGGCGTCTGGCTCGATGTGCAGCACCGCTACCGCGTCGCGATCAACGCCGCAAGTGAACCCATCGAGGTTTCCTGCGACGGCACGGTGCAGGAGCTCGGCCGGGTCGGGGAGCAATCCTGGCAGCAACTGCGTTCCGGCGTCGCCATTGCACCCGCGTCCATGTCGCTCAGGGCCATCATTGAACTGCGGCAGCGAACCGGCCATCCGGTGCTGCTCATCGAGGGCGGCAGCTTCTGCGGATTTTGCGACGCTGCGGAGATCGTTCGCGGGCTGGCGGGTCGCATGGCCGATCAGGATGGCGCACCCTGACACGCCGATGCCGCAAATTGAGCACTCGCTGCTCACGGCGCTGAGGATACTGTCGAGGCCTTCTGGAGCATTTTGATTATGGATGAGACGCAGCCGCAATCCCCATCGCCCCGGGCGACGTCGCCCGAGTGGTCGCGATGCCAAGCGTGCCGCGCGCAGCGCCCGCTCCGCCGCTTCGGTGCCGTACATCACCCGTAAAATTCCGGTCTACGAGGTGCTCGGCGAAGAAGGCCTCGTGCAGCTCGAGGAAAACGCCGATACGATACTCGAGGAGATCGGCATCGATTTTCGCGAGGACGCCGAGGCGCTCGCGCTGTGGAAGCAGGCCGGCGCCGAGGTCCAGGGCGAACGAGTACGCATCCCGCGGGGCCTGGCGCGCGCGCTCATCCAGAAGCACGCGCCGCGGCAGTTCGTGCAGCACGCGCGCAACCCCGCACGCAACGTCGTCATCGGCGGGAACCACACGGTATTTGCGCCCGCCTACGGCCCGCCGTTCATACGCAACTTCGATGAAGGGCGCCGCTACGCCCGGATCGAGGACTTTCGCAATTTCGTCAAGCTCGCCTACATGTCGAATGCGCTGCACCACTCGGGTGGGACGATCTGCGAGCCCGTCGACCTGCCGGTCAACAAACGTCACTTCGAGATGGTTTACAGCCACATCAAGTACAGCGACAAACCATTCATGGGCTCGGTGACCCATCCGGAACGTGCGCAGGACTCGGTCGAGATGGCAAAGATCCTGTTTGCCAACGACTACATGGATCCTGCCACGGGGCGCCCCAAGACCGTGCTGATCAATCTCATCAACGCGAACTCGCCGATGACCTTTGATGCCACCATGCTGGGCGCAGCCAAAGCCTACGCGCGGGCGAACCAGGCCTGCATCATCACGCCCTTCATTCTGGCTGGGGCGATGTCGCCGGTGACGGTCGCGGGTACCGTCGCGCAGACTCTGGCGGAGGCACTCGCGGGCATGGCCTTCCTGCAGCTGATCAATCCCGGAGCGCCGGTCGTACTTGGCAGCTTCGCCTCCTCGATTTCGATGCAATCCGGGGCGCCGACCTTCGGCACTCCCGAACCCGAGCTGGTTCTGTATGCAATGGCGGCGCTCGCGCGCCGCCTCGGTGTGCCGTTTCGCTCCGGCGGCAGCCTGTGTGCGTCTAAGATTCCGGATGCGCAGGCCGCCTTCGAATCCGCGAACACCCTGCTGCCTACCTGTCTGGGAGGCGTGAACTTCGTGCTGCACGTGGCGGGGTGGCTCGAAGGCGGCTCTGGCCATGGGGTACGAGAAGTTCGTCATGGATGCCGACCAGGCCGGCATGATGCACACGCTTGCTTGAAGGCGTGGACCTCTCAGTCAACGGTCAGGCGATGGATGCGATTCGCGAGGTGGGTCCGGGTAAGCATTTTTTAGGCTGCGCTCACACGCAGGCGAACTTCGAGACGGCGTTCTATCGCTCGCCGCTCGCAGACAACAACAGCTTCGAGCAATGGGAGGCCGAGGGCGCACCCGATATGGCCAAGCGCGCCAACGCGCTGTGGAAAAAGCAGCTCGCCGAGTACGTTGCACCGCCGCTCGACCCCGCGGTCGATGAGGCGTTGCTCGATTACATGAATCGCCGGCGGGCGAGCTTCCCCGACTCCAGCTACTAGGGCGCCGGCGCCGGGCGCTTGCCGCGGCCGCGGCGGCCGCGCGTTTCGGCCTGACTTGCCGAGTCCTTCGGTGCGGGCAGCGTAACCGCCTTCCTCAGATTCGAGTAATCGGCATTCTTGTGCGGAATGGCCATGGCCTCCACGAAGTGCTGCTGAAAGCGGGGCTCAAGCGCGGTTTCGATCTTCTCCACCCGGCTCACGAGCTCCTCGATCGTGCGCCTCGATGAATAGTCGAGCAGCGCGATGCGCGCCCCGGTACCCGCGGCGTTGCCCGCTGCGGCGACGTGCGCAAGATCGCAGTCCGGGATCATGCCGAGCACCATCGCGTATTTGACATCGATGTGCGACCCAAACGCGCCCGCGAGACGGATGCGGTCCACGCGCTCGGCACCCAGATGTTCCATCAATAAGCGGATTCCGGCGTACAGCGCCGCTTTGGCAAGCTGGATCGCGCGCACATCGTTCTGCGTCACCATGATCGGCACGCTGCCCCGATGCAGGACGTACGCAAATGTCCTGCCGCTCGCAACGATGCGGTCGCTGCGCGCGCTAAGCTGTCCATCGACGACGCCATCCTGATTGATGACGCCGGCGAGGTACATCTCCGCGATCGCCTCGATGATGCCCGAGCCGCAGATGCCGGTGATGCCCTGGCGAGCGGTTGCGGCCTCAAATGCCGGGCTCATCGGACCACAGGTCGCTGCCGATGATTTTAAAGCGCGGCTCGAGGCTGCCCGGATCGATGCGCACACGTTCGATCGCGCCCGGCGCCGCGCGCTGCCCGCAGCTGATCTGCGCGCCCTCGAAAGCGGGTCCGGTCGGGCTTGAGCACGCGAGTATGCGCTGGCGGTTGCCGAGAACGATTTCCGCATTGGTGCCCACATCCACAAGCAACGTGAGCGCGTCGTTGAGATCCGGTCGCTCGGCGAGAATCATCCCGGCCGCATCCGCACCGACGTGTCCGGCGATGCAGGGCAATGAATAGACCCGCGCATTGGGGTGCAGCGCGACACCGATATCCGCGGCGCGCAGGGTGAGCGCCTGATCGAGCGCCAGCGCAAAGGGCGCACCGCCAAGCTCAACCGGATCAATCCCGAGCACGCAGGTGATGCATGATGGGGTTGCCGACGAAGGTCATCTCCAGGATATCTTCAGGCGCGATGCGCGCGGCGCGCGCAACTTCAGCAGCGAGCGTCGTGAGCGCTGCGCGCACGGCACTGGTCATCTGCGCAGCGCCGCCCGGATTCATCATCGCGTACGACACGCGGCTCATCAGGTCTTCGCCGAAGCGAATTTGCGGGTTCATGATGCCGCTCGATGCGACGACCTCGCCCGGACTCAAGATCGCACAGGTGCGCCGCAATCGTGGTCGAGCCCACGTCGACCGCGAGGCCAAACGCGCGCTCATGAAGGCCGGGCCACACGCCGATGATGTGCGTGCCGGCGTGGACGGCAACCGTCACCTTCCACTCGCCGTTGCGCAGCGCGCTCTGCAGCCCGGCAGCACCTCGACGTCGCAGGTAAGGCCGTCGAGCTGCCATTCGCGCTTGAGCGCCGTCATCAGGCGCCGCAGATCGCCCGACGGGTTGTGCATGTCGGGCTGCTCGACTTCGACCTCATGCAGTCGCAGCACGGGATCGAGAACGATGTCGCGCGCCTCGCCGCTTTTCGCACCACCTGCCGGTGCACCTGGCTCGACGAGTGGGACGTCGACCACCAGATCGCCAAGAATGCGCGCCGAGCAGGACAGGCGGTGTCCCGCCGGCAGCGGGCGCCGCGCGGCATAGTCGACCTCGGCCTCGCGATATGGCGACAGATTCTGCGCGGTGGATTTCACGCTGTGCTTGGCGAAGTCGCCTTCCATGACGAGCACCTGGCAGCGGCCGCAAAGCGCCCGCCCACCGCACACGGAATCGATGTCGACGCCGAGCTCGCGCGCCGCCTGCAGCAGCGGCGTGCCGATGGCAAAGCGGCCCCGCTTGCCGGAGGGCGTAAAGACGACGAGCGCATCGTAGACACGACGACGATGCCCACCCTCGCGCCGACCGCGCCCCGCGCCCTCGGTGTGGCGCCGGCGGCCGGCGGCCTCGCGATATTTGCGGATCCAGCGTGCGCAATCCGGATCATGACCCATCATCACGTCCGCGCCCATGATGGCCTTCAAGATCTCGGCGTGCAGAGGGTTGGTGATGGCGGAGGTCAGCCCGGAGGCAATTGCCATGGTCAGAAAGGCGCCGCTGATGCCTTCGCGCTGCGGCAGGCCAAAGCTGATGTTGGATGCGCCGCAGGTGCTGTTAACTTTGAGCTCGTTGCGCAAGCCGGCGCAGCAAGTGCATCACCTGCACCCCGGCCTGGTTGATCGCACCGATCGGCATCACGAGTGGATCCACAACGACGTCGGCGCGGGCGATGCCGTGATCCGCCGCGCGCTCGACGATCTTCTTGGCGACCGCGAATCGCACATCCGGATCCTCGGAAATTCCGGTCTCATCGTTGGAGATGGCAACCACCGCAGCGCCGTATTTCTTGACGAGCGGCAGCACTTTCTCGAGCCGCTCCTCCTCGCCGGTGACGGAGTTCACGAGCGCCTTGCCCTGGTATACGGCGAGTCCCGCCTCGAGTGCCGCAACAATCGAGGAGTCGATGCACAGCGGCACGTCGGTGATCGACTGCACAAGCTCGATGGTCTTGCGCAAGAATCGCCGGCTCATCGGCGAGCGGAATGCCTGCGTTGATGTCGAGCATATGCGCGCCGGCCGCCACCTGCGCCAGCGCATCGGCGCGCACACGTGTGAAATCCCCGGCCGCCATTTCGGCCGCGAGGATCTTGCGCCCGGTGGGATTGATGCGTTCGCCGATCACGACGAACGGACGACCAAAGCCGATGATGACTTCCTGGGTTGCCGAGCTGATGACGGTATCGGTCATTGCATTGCCCTGTCTTGTGGTTGTTGGCTGCGATCGCGCTCGGGAAACCACGGCACACGACCGGCAAGTACGCCCGAGCGCTCGATCGCTTCCGCCACGGATTCCTCCTGCCGGTAGGCCATGACGTGCACGCCGCTCACGCCGGGCACCGCGCGATACTCCTGGATGAGTTCGACGCAGATGTTGCGCCCTTCGCGCGCCTGGTCCTGTGCGCCGGCCAGGCGCTTGATGATCACATCGGGAATGTGCATGCCCGGAACGTGCGCGCGCATCCATTCGGCGGCCTTCGCCGAGCGCAGCGGCCCCACGCCGATCAGAATGAACGCCCTGCCAAGGACACCGAGGTCCGCAACCCGCGCCATGAAGTCCTTCAACAAGGTCGTGTCGTAGCAGTACTGGGTCTGGATCAGCTGCGCGCCGGCAGCGACTTTTTTCGCAAGGCGCTGCGCACGCCATTCGTACGGCGGCACGGAAGGATTTTCCGCGGCGCCGAGAAACACGCGCGGCGCGTAGCTAATCTTGCGGCCGCTCTCGAAATGATGCTCATCACGCAGCATGCGTGCGATCTCGAGCAGCGAGATGCAGTCGAGATCGAACACCGGTTTCGCCTGCGGATGATCCCCCACCTGCACTCCATCGCCCGTCAGGCATAGCATGTTGCACACGCCCATCGCCGCGCCGCCCAGAATGTCACCCTGGATCGCAATGCGATTGCGGTCGCGGCAGGAGATCTGCATGACCGGCGCATAGCCGACACGCGTCAGCAGCGCGCACACCGCGAGGCTCGACATGTGGCAGTTGGCGCCACTGCCGTCGGTGGCGTTGATGGCATCGACGTAGCCGTCAAACACGCGCGCGCGCCGATAGACGTCTTCCGGGTCGGCCGAGTCGGGCGGAGCCAGTTCTGCCGTTACGGCGAACCTGCCGGCGCGCAGCACGCGCTCCAGGCGACCGGGCGAGGTATGTCCGGGCAGTATCGGCAGCGGATAGCCGGGTACCGGCTCGTCCTCGAAAATCATGGCGCAACCTGCTTACCCAGCACAGCCTTGTCGCGCATCACGCGCAGCCACGAAGAGCTTCCCTGCAGCCGGCGGTCGACCGCGCGCTGCAGTTGCTGCATCGCTGCAACGCCGCCGGGTATGCGCAGGCTGCCCTGATAGGCTTCGACCCATACGCAACGCATCTCGGGCTTTACCTCGCAGCGACCATCAATGCGCACCCCGCCGCAGGGACCATTGCGCAGGTTCTTCGGGCAGTTCATCGGGCAGGACATGCCGGTTGAGCTCAGCACGCACTGTCCGCACATCTGGCAGTCAAACAGAAAGCCTTTGACGGCGCGCTCGACGCCGGCTACGGGACGCTCGATGCGGGCGTAGCCGAGCATCCTTGCAATGCCATCCAGACGTACCAAGCAGGCTTCGAAGCAGCGGTAGAAAAGCTCCAGCCCGCGCGCATGGCGCGTGGACCAAAGGCGCACGGCGTACATCAGGGCACCTCGGATCCCGCGGGGGTGCCCGATCCGTCGGCGCTTGCGAGATGCTCATCAATGCCCTTGGCGCGGATGACGCGCTCAAGGTCTGCATCGGTGTACCGAGCTTCGAGCCGGGCCGCTTCGGCCGCGGCTTCGGATGCGAGGTCCTGCCCGCAGTCGCGCGGCGTGCGGCGCCAATCGGCAAGATAGGCGTCGGAGGTGCCCTTGCCCGCACGCATCGCGGCGCGGTCGACCGCCTCCTGGAAGCGCGCGCTCAGCTGTACTTTGACCGTTTCGCGGCCGCGCTTGGCGATGACCTGGGCGGGAATGTCGCGCCAGGAGATGACGATCAGGCTGGCCATGCGCTAGCCGGCGGCCGAACGAGATCTTGCAGCTGCGACGCAAGCCCGCCGTACCCGGTGAACTGAAACTGGAACTGCAGCTGCAGCCGTGCGGCAATCGCCTGCGCCTTGGAAAGCGAGGCTTCACTCGGCGCCTGCGCTAGATAGACCACGCGCCGATAGTTGCCGAAATACATCGACGCAAGTTCCGGATGACGATCAAGACCGAGCGAGCGCACCACGAGCTGGTCGAAATGACGCACCAGAAAATCTGTCAGATAGAACGTGCCGGGTTCCGCATCGGCAAGCGCAGCGAACACCACCGGCGAGGCAAAGAACTCGTAGCAATGCGCCCCAGGGATGCGCTCGACGCCTTCGGCTTGCAGCATGGCATCCAGTCCCCCGCCGGTGCCGCAATCGCCGTAGGCGACAAGAATGCGCCGATAGCGCCCGCGGTGTGCGCGGATCTGCTGCTGCACTTCATGGGTGATACGCTCGGGGCGGTTGTGTAGTTGCGGCGGCAGGTAGCACACGTCGAGCTCGGTCCACCCGTTCACGCGCCGCAGCGCGGCGATCTCACGCGCCAATGCACCGCAAGCAATGACGAGTGCACCACGCAGAACGCTGTCCACGACAGCTTCCGCTACGCGGCCGCTGTGGCGGCGCGACGCGCAGCGATCAGGCCCTTGGCAGTCTCGACGGCTACGGCCGCATCGCGGCAGTAGGCATCAGCACCGACGGCCTTGCCAAATTCCTCATTGAGCGGCGCACCACCCACCAGCACGATGTAGTCGTCGCGGATGCCCTTTTGCTTCATGGTATCAATCACGACCTTCATGTAAGGCATGGTCGTGGTGAGCAGTGCCGACATGCCGAGGATATCCGGGCGGTGCTTGTCGAGCGCATCGAGGTACTTTTCCACCGGATTGTTGATCCCAAGGTCAATGACCTCGAATCCGGCGCCCTCAAGCATCATCGACACGAGATTCTTGCCAATGTCGTGAATGTCGCCCTTCACGGTACCGATGACGATCTTGCCGATGGGCTCGACTCCGGTCTCGACGAGCAGCGGCCGCAGGATTTCCATGCCGCCCTTCATCGCGTTCGCGGCAAGCAGCACCTCGGGCACGAACAGGATGCCGTCGCGAAAATCAATGCCGACGATGCGCATGCCCTCAACGAGCGCCTCATTGAGGACGCGCTCCGGCCCCCAGCCGCGCGCAAGAAAAATTCGCGTCGCCTCCTCGATCTCGGTTTTGAGGCCGTTATAGAGGTCATCGTGAACCTGCTCGACGAGCTCCGCGTCGCTCAAGCTCTTAAGATCAAATTCGCCTTCGGACTGGTCTGTCATAGGCACGCTCCGGTAGGGGCATGGTACGAGGGGTGAATCATCCGGACTGGCTATATCACGACGGCCACGTGTCTGAAAACGACGCCTCGTACAGCCACCGTTTAGATGGAGGCAGTTACTGCGCGTCGGAGTGCCGAACCGGCTGTCGCATTTTGGACATTATCCGTCCACAGAAACTGCTTAGAGCGCGCAAGGTGAGCTCAAAGGTACCTTTACATAATGTGCTGAGCGCCCCCGAAGACGAGCTCTTGGCGCTCGGATTCGCGAGCGCGCGGCGAGCGCGAAGCTCGCTACGACTGCAACAGCGGTGTTGCGGCATTCTTCGCGAGGCGGTTCGGCTGCCGCTCGGCGCTCGGCGGGTAGCCGTAGTGATTGCGGTAACACTTGGAGAAATGCGGCGGCGATTGAAAGCCGCACGCCGTCGTAATGTCCATGACCGGCATAGCCGTCTGCAGCAGCAGATCGCGCGCGCGGCGCAACCTCATATCGAGGTAATAGCGTTTGGGCACGCACTTGAGGTGGCGCTTGAATAGCCGCTCGATCTGGCGTCGCGACAAGCCCGTCGCACGCGCGATCGTATCCAGCGATAGCGGCTTCTCGATGTTCTCCTCCATGAGCTGCGCGACTTTGATGAGGCTTGCATGCGAGACGCCGATCTGCGCCTTCAATGGAATGTACTGACGATCCTTGTCGCTGCGCGCGCGATCGACGATGAACTGCTCAGAAACCAAGTTGGCGATTCGCGGGCCCAGTTTGATGCCAATGAGGTGCAGCATGAGGTCAAGCGGCGCGATGCCGCCGGAGCATGTGTAGCGATCGCGGTCGATGGTGAAGAGCTGATCGCTGATCAGCACTCGCGGAAACTCCTCGCGCAACGCCGCGAGGTTTTCCCAATGAATGGTCGCGTGGTATTGATCGAGCAGGCCGGCGCGCGCGAGCGCGTACCCGCCGGTGCACAAGGCACCAAGGCCGATCCGCTGCTCGCCCATGCGACGCAGCGCCGTCAAGAGCGACCGTGATACCGCCTCACGCACATTGACGCCGCCGCACACGAAGATGATATCGACCCGACCCATCTGGTCGAGCGCACCCGTGGGGGTGAGCTGCAGCCCATTGCTCGCGACGACGGGCGCGCCATCCAGACTGACGATCGACACCTCATAGGCGTTCTGGCCCGACAGGGTATTGGCCATGCGTAGCGGCTCGATCGCGTTGGTGAGCGCGATCAGCGAATAGTTGGGCAGGGTGATGAAGGCGTAGCGACTCTTGCGAATCGCGGCAGCGGTCTCCATGGCCTCTCCTCTCGAGCCGGCAGCCGTAAGTATAGGCCGGCGCCTTGGCGCATGCCTAAAATCGACAAAAAGCTATCTGCGGGCGACATATCGCCGCTCCGCACGCGCTACCAGCCACTCCCGCCGGTTGCCGGTGGACGTATTCGTGTAAGTGCCTGTCGCAATTGGGAGCTTTGCCCCCTGACCCGCTGGATACACTGCACCCGCTTAGACGCGGTCGCACGGACATATAAAGATGAGAACGCATGCGCGGGTAGTCGTGATTGGCGGCGGCGTTGTGGGCGTTAGCACGCTCTATCACCTGACGAAGAAAGGCTGGTCCGATTCAGTGCTGCTCGAGCGCTCCGAGCTTACCGCCGGATCGACCTGGCATGCCGCCGGCTTGCTGCCGCTTTTTAATATGAGCTACACCGTCGGTCAGCTGCACAAGTACTCCGTCGATCTTTACAAGCGCCTGCCTGTGGAGACCGGGCAGGAGGTAAGTTTTCACGTCAGCGGGAATCTGCGCCTTGCCACCTGCGCGGCGCGTATGGACGAATATCAGAAGTACTGTGGCACCGCCAATACCATTGGCGTGCCCTACGAGATCATCACGGCGCAGAGGGTGCGTGACCTGTGGCCGCTGGTGAATCTCGGCGATAACACCGGCGCGGCCGCCATCATCGGCGCGCTCTATCACCCGCATGATGGGCACATCGCGCCGGCGGATCTGACGATGGCGTTGCGCAAGGGCGCGCGCGCCGGTGGCGCAGAGATCAATGAACACACGGAAGTCACCGCGGTGGCCCGCACAGCTTCGGGTGAGTGGCGCGTCACGACCAATCAGGGCGAGATCACGGCGCAGCATGTCGTTTGTGCAACCGGTAACTACGCGCGTCAGACGGGGCGCCTCTTTGGCATTGATGTCCCGGCGATCCCCGTCGAGCACCAGTACATCGTCTACGACGAATCGCCGGAGCTTAAGAGCTACCGCGCGCGCGGCGGGCGCGAGCTTGCGGTGCTGCGCGAGCCCGATCAGTCTTATTACCTGCGCGAGGAGCGCATGGGTTGGATTCTCGGACCGTACGAGGCGGGCGCGCCGGCCCGTTTTGCCGACGGCGTGCCGGACTGGTTCGGCAGAAGCCTCTTTGAGGGCGATCTGGATCGGCTGCTGCCGCATGTTGAAGCGGCGATGCGCCGCGTGCCGGCGCTCGAACACTGCGGCATCAAGGACATCGTTAATGGCCCGATCTCATACACGCCCGATGGCGGGCCGCTCATAGGCCCTGCCTGGGACTTGCGCAACGTATGGATCAATGAAGGCCACAGCTTCGGGATCACCGCCGCAGGTGGCGCCGGCTGGCAGCTCGCGGAATGGATCGTCGAAGGCGAGCCGGGCATCGACATGCTGGCGGTCGATCCACGACGTTTTGGCGCGTATGCCAGCAAGCGCTACGTGGTGCGCAAGAACGAGGAGACCTATCGCAATGTCTTCACGATTCACTTCCCCGACGAGGAACGCCCGGACGCCCGCCCCGCAAAGACGAGCCCGGTGTATGAGCGGCTCGACCGCATGGGCGCCGTGTGGGGCCAGCGCTATGGCTGGGAACGCGCCAACTGGTTCGCGCCGCCGGGGGTCGCGCGCCGCGATGATTATAGTTTCCGGCGCACCAACTACTTCACCCACGTGGGGCATGAATGCCGCCTGATGCGCGAGCGCGTTGGCGTCATTGACCTTACCCCCTTCACCAAGCACGAGGTGAGCGGTCCGGGTGCGGAAAAGTGGCTCGAAGGTCTGGTCGCCAACAAAGTTCCGGCGAAAACGGGCCGCATTGCACTCTGCCACGCCCTCACATCGCGCGGTGGCATCCGCAGCGAATTCACGATCACCAAGCTTGCCGACGAGCATTACTACGTGGTGAGTGCCGGCGCCGCCGAGCGCTACGACAGCGACTATCTGCAGCGCTCGCAACCCAAGGATGGTAGCGTAGCTCTGCACAACATCACGACGAGCCGCGGATGCTTCGTGCTTGCCGGTCCACGCTCGCGCGAGGTTCTTGCGCAGCTCACCGATGTGCCGCTCGACAATGCAGGGTTTCCGTGGCTCACCGGCCGGATTGTGGAGGTTGGCCTTGCGCCCGACGTGTACGCGCTGCGCGTAAACTTCGTCGGCGCGCTCGGCTGGGAGCTGCACTTCCCGATTGAGTATGCACACCATCTGTTCGATGCAATCTTCAGCGCCGGCAAGGAGTTAGGCATCGGCATGGTCGGCATGCGCGCGATGGAATCGCTGCGCATGGAAAAGTCGTACCGCATGTGGGGCACAGACCTGACACGGGATTACTCACCTTTCGAAGCGGGGCTTGACCGCTTCGTACGCATGAACAAAGGCAACTTCATCGGCCGTGAGGCTCTCGAACAGCAGCTCGCGCGCGGCGTACCCAACCGCTTCATCACATTGGAAGTGCACGATGCCGGGGATGCTGATCCATTGGGTAACGAGCCGCTATTTGATCGCAAAGGAAACATCGTCGGTCGCGCCACCTCCGGCTACTACGGACACACGCTCATGAAGAGCCTCGCCATCGGCTATTTGAAAAGCGAACTCGCGGTGGTGGGCAAGGAACTCGACATCGAGATTCTCGGCGTGCGCAAGCGCGCAACGTTATTAGTTGATTCCCCGTTTGACCAGTATAATCAAGCACTTAAGGCATAAACCTCAAGTATTTGTACTAACAATGCAGCTCTTTTCCGCACTGAAGCTTCTCAAAGAAGGCTTCTCTGGACAGCGAGGATGGCAGGCACAGTGGCGCAGTGCTGAGCCTAAACCGCGCTACGACGCCGTTATCGTCGGCGGCGGTGGCCATGGGCTCGGCGCCGCCTACTATCTGGCAAGCGAGCACGGGCTGGCGAACATTGCGGTGCTGGAGAAGGGCTGGATCGGCGGCGGCAACACCGGGCGCAATACGACCATTATCCGCTCCAACTATCTCTTCGATGAAAGCGCGGCGCTCTACGATCATGCTCTCAAGCTCTGGGAGCAACTGGCGCAGGTACTGAACTACAATGTCATGTTCTCGCCGCGCGGCGTCATGATGCTGGCGCACACGGTGCATGACGCGCATGTCATCAAGCGCCACGTTCACGCCAACCGCTGCAACGGGGTCGACAACGAGTGGTTGAGCCCCGAGGAGGCAAAGGCCTTCTGCCCGGCGCTCAACATCTCAGAGGACCTGCGCTACCCGGTCATCGGCGCCGCTTTGCAGCGCCGCGGCGGCACTGCCCGGCACGACGCGGTGGCCTGGGGCTATGCGCGGGCCGCGGATGCGCTGGGCGTCGACATCATCGAGAACTGCGAAGTGAGCGATATCCTGCGCGGTGCCGACGGCGCGGTCGAGGCGCTGCAGACGAGCCGTGGCCTCATTCGTACCCGCAAAGTCGGAGTCAGCGCCGCCGGCAACACCAGCGTCATCATGAATAAGGCGGGCGTGCGCCTGCCGCTCGAGAGTTTTCCGCTGCAGGCGCTGGTATCAGAGCCGCTCAAGCCGGCATTGCCTTGCGTCGTAATGTCGAATGGGATCCATGCCTACATCAGCCAGTCTGACAAGGGCGAACTCGTTATCGGCGCCGGCACCGATGCCTACATCTCGTACACGCAGCGCGGCGCGCTGCACATCAACACGCATACGCTGGAGGCGATCTGTGAACTCTTTCCATGCTTCCGGCGGGTACGGATGCTGCGCAACTGGGGCGGAATCGTCGACGTCACACCCGATCGTTCGCCGATCATCGCCAAGACCGGCGTGCCGGGCCTGTATGTGAACTGCGGTTGGGGGACCGGCGGATTCAAGGCGACGCCGGGTTCCGCGCATGTGTTTGCATGGACAATCGCCCGCGATGAGCCGCATCCGATCAATGCGCCATTCACCATCGAGCGCTTCCGCGACGGTTATCTCATTGACGAGGCGGCCGCGGCAGCCGTCGCGCACTAAGAAACGCATGCTGCTCATCCCGTGTCCGTATTGCGGCGAACGTCCCGAACTGGAGTTCGTCTACGCCGGCGAGGCGCACATCGCCCGCCCGGCCGCGCAAGATGAGGTGAGCCTCGAGGACTGGGCACAGTACCTGTACGCGCGCGCCAACACCCGCGGCGTGCACGCCGAGCGCTGGCGCCACACGCATGGCTGTGGCCGCTTCTTCAATGCACTGCGCGACACGACCACCGACCATTTCATCGGAAGCTACGAAGTCGGTGACGCACCCCCGCCGAGCGCGCGTGCGCATGAGCCGCCATGAGCACTTTTCGCCTCGCCTCGGGCGGCCTCATCGAGCGCTCGCAGCACCTCAACTTCACCTTTGACGGCAAGCGTTTCCAGGGGTGCAGCGGCGATACCCTCGCCTCCGCCCTGCTAGCCAACGGCGTCCACCTTGTCGGGCGCTCTTTCAAATATCACCGACCGCGCGGCATCCTCGCGGCCGGTTCAGCGGAGCCTAATGCGCTGGTGGGCGTGTGGCGCGACAGCGCGCGCTACGCGCCGAATCTGCGCGCGACTCAGGTTGAGCTCTACGAAGGTCTGCAGGCCGAAAGCCAGAACCGCTGGCCAAATCTTGCGCTGGACGTCGGCGCGATCAACGGTCTCATAGGGGCATTCATTCCGGCTGGTTTTTACTACAAGACGTTCATGTGGCCACGCCGCTTCTGGAAAACAGTGTACGAGCCACTGATCCGGGCGCGCGCCGGTCTGGGCCGAGCGCCCCGCGCCGCTGATCCCGACCGTTACGCCAGCCGCTTTGCGCACTGTGAGGTTCTTGTCATCGGCGCGGGACCCGCGGGACTTGCCGCCGCGCGCGCCGCCGCCGCCAGGGGCGCGCGCGTCATACTTTGCGATGAGCAGGCCCAATTTGGCGGCTCGCTGCTCGACAATCCGGCCGCCGTCATCGGCGGCCGCACCGGAGGAGAGTGGCTGCGCGACGCGCTGGCGGTGCTGCAACAGAACCCACGCGTCACGATGCTGCCTCGTAGTACCGCGTTCGGATATTTCCCGCACAACCTCATCGGCATCAACGAAAGGCTCACGGACCATCTCGCCACGCCACCCTCACATCTGCCGCGCGAGCGGCTCTGGCAGGTGCGCGCACGAGAAGTGATCCTCGCTGCCGGAGCTCTGGAGCGTCCACTCGTCTTCCCGGGCAACGACCGGCCGGGAATCATGCTGGCAGGCGCCGCTCGCACCTACCTGCACCGCTATGGCGTGCGGTGCGGGTCACGCGCCGTCGTCGTGGCCGGTTGCGATGAGGCATACCAGGCGGCGCTGGACCTCGGCACCGCGGGAGTCACGATCGCCGCTATCGTGGACCCGCGGGCGCGCGTGGACGGTCCATGGCGTGATGCGGCACGGCGCGCGGGCCTGCCCACGCGTGAACAGATGACCGTTCTTGGCACACGCGGCAGGCGGCGCGTGCGCGCCGTGCATCTTGGGCGCATCGAGGGCCGTGAAGTGGCACCTGCGGACACTGTGCGGTGCGATCTCGTATTGATGTCGGGCGGCTACACGCCCTGCGTACATCTTTTTTCGCAATCGCGCGGCAAGCTCGCCTGGAATGAGGAATTGCAGGCCTTCATGCCGGCAACTGCGGCCGAGCGGGTGCGCTGCGTGGGAGCCTGTCACGGCGTGTATGGTCTCGCAGCAGCGATTGACGAGGGTGCGGCTGCCGGTGACAGCGCCGCGCGACGCGAGCACGCGGCGGCGGACCTGCAACAGTTCGCCGCGGCAAATGGCACCCTCGGCGCCTTGCCTGCGGCGAAGCACCCGCGCGGCAAAGCCTTCGTTGATTGGCAAAATGATGTGACGGCGGCCGACCTTGCACTTGCGACGCGCGAGGGCTTTCGCTCCATCGAGCACGTCAAGCGCTATACGACCGCCGGCATGGCGACCGATCAGGGGAAAAGCTCTAACCTGAACGCGCTTGCCATCGTGGCGAAACACCAGGGGAAAACCATCCCCGAGGTGGGCCTGACGACGTTTCGCATGCCCTACACGCCGGTGAGCTTTGGCAGCATGGCGAGCCGTACTCGCGGGGATCTCTTCGATCCTGTACGCACCACACCGATCCACGCCTGGGCCGAGCAACACCGGGCGGTCTTTGAAAACGTCGCCTTGTGGAAGCGTGCCCGCTTCTTTCCACGTCCGGGCGAGGACATGCACCACGCGGTTGCGCGCGAGTGCCTCGCCGTGCGACGACAATGCGGGATCTTCGATGCCTCGACACTCGGCAAGATTGAAGTCGTCGGGCGCGATGCCGCGACCTTTATGAATCGTATGTACGTCAACAGCTGGACCAAGCTTGCAGTCGGTCGGACGCGCTACGGCATACTGCTCAGGGAGGATGGTTTCATACTCGATGATGGCGTCGTAGCCCGCACCGCCGAGGATCGTTTCCACGTCACGACGACTACCGGTGGCGCTGCTGCGGTACTCGCACGCATGGAAGATTACCTGCAGACTGAGTGGTCGGATCTTTCGGTTTGGCTCACTTCGACGACAGAACAGTGGGCGGTGATCGCGGTACAGGGTCCTGCGTCTCGGCAAGTGCTGCAGCCACTGGTCGAGGACATGGATCTCGGCGCTGCCTCCTTTCCACACATGGCGGTCGCGCGCGGCCGCATCTGCGGAGTACCGCTGCTCCTGTTTCGGGTGAGCTTCAGCGGCGAACTTGGATTCGAAATCAATGTTCCGGCGGATTATGGCCGCGCGGTGTGGGAAGCGATCTACTCCGCAGGCCAGCCCTTGGGTATCACGCCCTACGGCACTGAGACGATGCACGTTTTGCGCGCCGAGAAGGGCTACATCATCGTCGGTCAGGATACCGACGGCACCGTGACCGCGGATGATGTGGGCTTGGGGTGGGCGATAGCGCACGCGAAACCGGATTTTGTCGGCAAGCGCTCGCTTGAGCGCCCCGCCCTGCGCTCGGCAGGGCGCAAGCAGCTGGTCGGCCTCCTCACGCAGTGATCCACAGGTGGCGCTGGAAGAAGGCGCTCAGATCATCGAAACCGCCGCGCAGCAATGCCCGATGAGCCTGATAGGCCATGTGTCCTCGTCCTACCAGAGCGCTGCGCTTGGCCGCTCCATTGCACTTGCGCTGGTGGCGGGCGGCCGCGAGCGCATTGGGCAGATGCTGTACGTACCGATGCCGGGGGGCGATATCGCGGTACAGGTGACCTCGCCCGTCTTCTACGATCCGCAGGGGGAGCGTCTCAATGGCTGAGGACGCCGCCCTGCGCCACCTGACGCAGATTCCCACGATCGCCTCGGTGCGCCTGCTGCCGCCCGCGTCACGCTTCATCCTGCGTGGCAGCAGCGCCGTCATTCGCGCTGCCGGCGCCGCACTCGGCATAGAGGTTGCCGCCCAGGCTTGCCAGGCATCTCATGGCCGGGGCCGTGCGCTACTGTGGCTGGGTCCCGATGAGTACCTGCTGCTCGGCGCGGATGCAGAAACGGCGACTCTCACGAGTTTTCTGGCCGAGGCGCTGCGCGGGCATCCGCATGCGCTGGTTGACGTGAGCCACCGTCAAACGGGACTTGAAATCAGCGGTGCCCATGCAGTTGAGATGTTGAGCAGCGGCTGCCCGCTCGATCTCGAGGTGAGCGTGTTCCCAATCGACGCATGCACACGCACGCTATTCGCCAAGGCCGAAATCGTGCTCTGGCGCACGGCCAGGGACGTGTTTCGTATCGAGGTGTGGCGCTCATTTACTGACTATGTGGCGCGCTTCCTCGCCGATATCGCGCGCGAGCACTGACGCGCTCATTATGCCGACCTACGCCCAAAAACCCACGGACACTGCAGCATGACAACCATGAATCAGAACGTGTTCATCACCTGCGCTATCACCGGCGATGACACGAAACTTACCAAGAGCCCGCATTGCCCGGTGACGCCCGAGCAGATTGCACAGGCCGCGATCGATGCGGCGCACGCCGGCGCTGCGGTCGTGCACATTCACGTGCGTGACCCCGAGAGCGGTGCATCTTCAGCATGGAGACGCGCCACTATCGCGAAGTCGTCAAGCGCATTCGCGAAAGCAAGGTCGACGTCATCGTCAACCTGACGTGCGGCATGGGCGGCTATATCTGCGTCGGCGATCAGGGGCTTGCCAATACGCCGGCCCCCGGCACCGACTTCGTGAGTCAGCCAGAGCGCATGCGGCACGTGATCGATCTGTGCCAGGAAGGCAAATACCGTCCTGACATCGCAACTCTCGACTGCGGCACGCTCAACTTCGGCGACGGTAATCGCGCCTACATTTCCACTCCCGACTACCTGCGCCAGGGCGCGCAAATTCTGCTCGACCTTGGCGTCAAGCCGGAGCTGGAAGTCTTCGACACCGGCAACCTGTGGTTCGTAAAGCAGCTGCTCAAGGAGAAACTTCTCAACGCGCCGACGCTGATCCAGCTGTGCGCCGGGATTCCTTACGGCGTGCCTGCGGACACGGGTCACCTGCTCGCAATGGTAAACGCGCTGCCCGCGGATTGCATTTGGTCCTCGTTTGCGATCAGCCGCATGCAGATGCCATGGGTGGCGCAGTCAGTGCTGCTCGGAGGCAACGTGCGCGTCGGACTCGAGGATAACTCTGTATTTAAGCCGCGGCGTCTACGCAAGTAATGCCCAGCTCGTGACCAAAGCACGCACGATCATCGAAGCCATGGGTGCGCAAATAATGACTCCGGCACAAACGCGTGAGCGGTTGCAGCTGCGGGCCTAATCGTGGCGATGGCGCTTGCCAATTTATCGCACACCGGTGCTGTCCGAATGGGTCGACTACAACGGCCATCTGCGCGACGCCTATTACGTCGCTCATCGCAAGTCTCGCCACCGACGCGCTCATGGACCGCATTGGCATCGATGCGGCGTACCGCCAGAAGACCCGCTGCACGCTCTACACGCTCGAAGCGCACGTCCACTATTTCCACGAGGTGAAACAACAGGACGTCATCGAAGTCACCGTACGCATCATCGGCACCGACGAGAAGCGCATTCATGCCGGGTTTGAGCTCCACTGCGCACGCCTGAGCGAACCGGCCGCCAGCATCGAATTCATGCTGCTGCATGTGGAGCAAGCCGCAAGCGTCGGCGGCGCGCGCCGTTTCCGCCGGAGATCGCCCAGGCGCTCGAAAGCCTGAAAGCGACTACCGCCGGCGCGCCCCTGCAACGCGGGTCGCGCAAGATGGAGCTGCGGGGGCGCTAGATGGCAGCAGATCGACATCAAACGACTGCTGATGCCGCGCACCCTTGCGCTCATCGGCGGCGCCTGGACAGACGAGGTTGCTGCGGGCAATCGTGCCATCGGCTATACGGGGGAGCTGTGGCGTGTGCACCCGCACCGCCCCTCGACCGCCACGACCAAATACTACCGCAGCGTCGAGGAGCTGCCGGGCACTCCAGATGCTGCCTTCGTCGCCGACGCCGAGCGCGCGATGTCGCCGAAACTGGCGGCGGCGCTGCGCCAGCGCGATGCCGGCGGGTTCGTATGCTTTGCGGCCGGGTTCTCGGAAACCGGCACTGCCGAAGGCGAGCGGTTGACGCGAGAACTGATCAGCAGCGCGGGGCCGATGCCGTTCTTTGGCCCGAACTGCTACGGTTTCGTCAATTTCTTCGATCGCATCGCGCTCTGGCCGGACCAAGTCGTGGGCGCTGCGGTGAGGCGCGGCGTGGCCCTGATCTGCCAGAGCGGCACCATCGCGCTCACGCTGATGTTCAACGATCGCTCGGTGCCGATCGGCTACATCTTCACAGTCGGCAATCAAACCTCGCTCGCCGTCGAAGACCTGATTGAGCTCTTGGCGAATGACGAGCGCGTCACCGCCTTCGGTCTGTATGTCGAAGGCATCAAGGATGCGCCGCGCCTCGCGCGCGCCGCGGCGCTGGCGCGGGCGGCGGGCAAGCCGATTGCGGTCGTCAAAGCCGGGCGCACTGAAGCTGCGGCACGCACGGTGCAAAGTCATACCGGGTCGCTCGCCGGCGCCGATGTCGTGTTCGATGCCTTCTGCCGACAGGCCGGTATTGCGCGCTGCGATACCCTCGCAACACTCTGCGAGACGCTGAAGGTGTTTCACGCCGGCGGCGCGCTACCGGGTCGCCGGGTGCTCATCATGGGCGCCTCCGGCGGCGACATGGCGATGGCTGCGGATCTAGCGCGGCCCCTGGCGCTCGATTTCGCGCCACTGCCACCGCAGACCGCCGCGCAGCTGCGCGAAATTCTTAGCGATCGGGTGACGATCTCGAACCCGTTCGATTTTCATACCTACATCTGGTTCGACCGTGATGCCATGCGCGCGATGTTCAGCTGCCGCGCTGCGCTGCTGGTTTGACGCGCTCGGATTCGTGCTTGATTGCCCGCCCGAGGACAAGGCGGACACGCGCGCATTCATGGTGGCGATCGATGCCTTCATCAGCGCAGCGCAAGGTGCACCGACGCGCGCCGCGCTAATTGCATCGCTCCCGGAGACCTTATCCGCCGGTGTGCGCGCAGCGCTGCCTTGCCGCCGGCGTCGTGCCGCTGCAGGGGCAGCGCGAGGCGCTGGAGGCGCTTGAGCCTCGCGGGAACCGTCGGCGAGACCTGGGGCACCCACGCGGAGCCTGAAGCTGCGCATTCCCACGCGCGCCCTTGCCGCAGTGCAAACACTTTCCGAGGCAAATGCCAAGGCGGCGCTCGCCAGCTTTGGCTTGCGTATCCCGCGCTCGCGGCTCGCCACGCGCGCCACAGTTGCGCACGTGGCAACCGAGTTGGGCTTTCCCGTGGTCATCAAAGTCGCCAGCAGCCGACCTTGCGCATAAGTCCGATGTCGGAGGCGTCATCCTCAATGTATGCAGCGCGGCCGAAGCCGACTGCGGCAGCGCAGCGTCTCAGTTCGCTCGGCGAGGACTTTCTCGTCGAGGAGATGATTACCGACGGCGTGGCCGAGATTCTCGTCGGTGCTCTCGTGGATGCCCAATTCGGGCTCACGCTGGTGCTTGGCGCCGGCGGGGTGCTGACCGAGCTGCTGCAGGACAGCGTCAGCTTGCTGCCTCCGTTTACCCGCAGCAGCATCGAGACCGCGCTGCGACGCTTGAGCGTGAACAAGTTGCTGCACGGCTTCCGCGGCCGCCCGCGCGCGGATGTTCCAGCACTGATAGATGCTATCGTCGCAGTCGGCCGCTACGCGGAGGCGCACCTGGCCGCGCTCGTCGAGCTCGATGTCAACCCGGTCATCGTGCGCGCGGCCGGCGCCGGAGCGATTGCAGTGGATGCGCTGATTCGGCTTTCTTAGAGAGGTTGCACAGATGGCTCGACGGAATCAACATTGTCAGAGACGGCGCGATTCTTGAAGTCACGATCGATCGCCCGAAGGCCAATGCCATCGATCTGCAAGCGAGTCGCGAGCTAAATAGTGTGTTCTCATCCTTTCGCGACGACCCGGCCCTACGCATCGCCATTGTCACCGGCGCTGGGGATCGATTCTTCTGCGCCGGCTGGGATTTCAAGGCGGCAGCGGCCGGCGAGAAATCCGATGAAGATTGGGGCGCGGGCGGATTCGGTGGCCTCAACCATCCACGCAATCTCGACAAGCCGATCATCTCTGCCGTCAATGGAATTGCCTGCGGTGGAGGCTTTGAAATTGTTCTTGGCACCGACATCATCGTGATGGAGGAGCACGCGCGGTTTGCGCTGCCGGAGATCAATGTGGCGGTGCTGGCCGATGCCGGCACCATCAAATTGCGCCGGCGGATTCCGTATCACGTGGCGGTGGAGTTTCTAATGACCGGCCGCTGGATGGATGCCGTCGAAGCCAAACACTGGGGCCTTACCAATCATGTCGTCGCGAAGGGGCAAGGGCTCGGCAAGGCGCGCGAGATTGCGCGCCAACTTGCTACAGGCCCTCCCCTGCTTTTCCCGGCCATCAAGCAGCTGCTGCGTCACACCGAGATGGTGCCTGAGCATGAAGCCTTCGCTTTGCATGACGCGCTGCACGGCGTTCAGCAAGTCATCCAGTCCGAGGATCTCAAGGAAGGCGCACGCGCCTTTGCAGATAAGCGCGCCCCACGCTGGCAAGGCCGGTAGTAGCGGCACCGAGGCTGGGCGAGCAGCGTTGAGGGCAGATCGCCGCCCGCGACGGGCACAGCTGCGTTCGACAATGGCGCTGGGCGCGGCGTTTACGGCTCGACCCGCCTATCGCTGCGGCGTACTGGGCGAGGGCGGCCGCGCGCTCAACACATCAAGCAGCAATCCCCGCAGCCCCTTTAGGCTGCGCCAGCAACGTCCTTCAGTGCGGCGAAGCGCCCGCTCGGCGAGAGATTCTCGCGTTCCGCCTGCGCAGTCCACAGGGCATTGCGCCGCGCGACGAAGGGGCTCGCGGAGAGCTCCTCCAGGGAACCCGAAGTCGCAAACAGGAACCCCTGCCCGGCGACGCACCCCAGTGCAAGCAGCGCCGCGACCTGCGCTTCCACCTCGATACCTTCGGCTACCGTATCGAGCCCGAGCGTCTCGCCAAGAGTAATGACCGCGCGCGCAAGTTCCGGCCCATTGTCGGTGTTGGTCAGGTGATTAACGAACGAATGATCGATCTTTAGAATGTCGATTGGGAAACGATGCAGGTAGGAAAGCGAAGAGTACCCGGTACCAAAATCGTCAATCGCAAGTCGTACGCCAAGCGCCTTGAGTTGACGCAGGCGCCCCAGGTTGACCTCCGTATTGTGCATGATGGTGCTCTCGGTCAGCTCGATCACCAGGTTGCCGGCTTCAAGACCGGATTCCTCCAGCGCCTGCGCCACATCCTGGACTAAGTCGCCGTGCTGCAAGTGCCGGCCGGAAATGTTAATGGCAACGCGCAGTCCAGCACCGCCCGCCACGGAATTTCGCCACGCGCGCATCTCGCGGCACGCACGGCGCAACACCCAGCGCCCGAGTTTGACGATCTGGCCACACTCTTCCGCCACCGGAATGAAACGCCCCGGCATCAGCACTCCCAAGTCAGGATGCCGCCAGCGCACCAGGGCTTCCACCCCGAGCAGGCTGCGGGTGCCGAGGTCGACGATCGGCTGGTATTCGACGAAAAACTCCTCGTTGGCAAGCGCTCGCGCGATATCCGCCTCCAGTCGCAACCGCTCGTGTAGCAGCTCCTGCATCTGCGGCTGAAAAGTGACGAAGCGGTTCTTGCCAGCTGCTTTAGCGTGATACATCGCAATGTCAGCCTTGCTGAGGAGTGCCTCGGCGCCGGCTTCAAACGATGAGAAGGCAACGCCGATGCTCGCCGATACGCGCACCGCTGTCGAACTCAGCGCAAATGGCTGGTCCAAGGCCTCAATCAATGAGGCAGCCACCTTCTCTACCTCTGAGGCTGTGGTGACGCCCTCAAGCAGAATGGCGAACTCATCGCCGCCGAGCCGCGCCACCGTATCGGAAAAGCGCGTCGACTTGACGAGTCGCTGCGCGACCGCCAGCAGCAGGCGGTCGCCGATGTCGTGGCCCAGCGAGTCGTTGATGTTCTTGAAATTGTCGAGGTCGAGGAACATGACCGCCACCTGATGGCGGCCGCGCTGCGCGAGCGTGATCGCATGCTGTACACGGTCGCGAAACAGGTTGCGGTTTGCGAGCAGCGTCAGCGGATCGTGAAATGCGAGCTGGCGCAATTGCTCCTCGAGCGCTTTGCGTTCACTGATATCGCGGAAATTGAGCGCCAGGCCGCACACCGCCGGATCGTTGATGAGGTTGCTGCCGACGAGCTCGAGAACGTATCGGTTAGGACCGCGCTCGATACGCAGTTCGATCGGGCCGACGGCGCCGCCGGAAGTCCCGGCGACCTCGGTGAGAAACACGCGCAGCCGCTCGGCATCGTCGCCGGCCCACAGCTCAAGCAGGTTCTTGCCGGCAACCTCTTCGGGCTTGAATCCGAGCGTGCGTTCCGAGGCGGGCGATGCGAAGCGCAACGCGCCGTCCACCGTCACGATCATGATGACGTCGGAAGCGTTTGCAATGAGCGAGGCGTAGCGATCTTCCACCATCCGCGCTGCGCGCCGCTCGCGGGTTAATGCGTCCTCGCGCAAGACCAGCGCCTGGCGCACCATGAGCACCAGCGTGAGTCCGAACACGACGATCGTCATCACCGTCGCGGGGTTGTTGATGTCGCCGCGCGTGAATGATACGAGCACCAGAAATGCAGCGAGCATGGCTGCATATGGCAGCGTCTGCGCTAGTGAGTCCGAGGCGCGCGGCGTAACACGGGTAGTGTTGGTGCGCATCTGCGCGCCGCCCGCGGCGGCGAGCGGCAAGTAGCAGGCGACGTACAAGACATCCTGCAAAGATCCCGGCAGATAGTCGCCGCTGATCTTTGCCACCGACCATAGAATGTCCGCCAGAAACATCGTTGCGAAGCCGACGAGCAGCAGCAGCGGCACCCGCCGCCCGGCCGACTTGCCGACGCCTGCCAAGAGCAGCACGCCGAGCGTCAGCAATAAGGCGCAATTCAGTACGATATATGTCTGACTGAGCGCATTCTTAATCGTGTCGACTTCGGTGGTGGCACCTGCGGGACGGATGACCAGGTACCAGAAGAAGGCGCCAAAGCCGACCATCAGGATCAGCGCGTCGAGCGCAAACTGCACCCAGCGCACGCGCACGGCGGCGGCGCGAATCAGAAACGCCGCGGCTGCGAAGAAAGCCGGATAGAACGCGAGGTAGAAGACATCCGCGGCACCGGGAAATGGGTCGCGCCCGTGAAGCCAGGAGCTGACGCCGATGACCGTGCCGATGAAATACAACGCGAGCGCCACCGCCAGGCAGCGCCACGCGGTGCGCAGTGCGCCTTGCGGCAAGTGGTGTGCGGTCGCTGCGGAGACGATGACCGCTACTAAACACGCGGGTGAGTCGGCCAACAAACCCGACATAGTGAACGACACGCTCACCGCCGAAGCCGGCCAGCATCCACACGGCACAGCCAAGCACATAGATCAGAAGCCCGAACACGAGCCTGCCGGCCCAGCGTTGCGCCGCGTCAGCTACAGGGGGTTGCGCAGATTGTTCTATGGCGCCCGCCTTAACGGCAGGGCCCTCCCGCGTGGCGGAACCTAAGGTTGCAACGCGGACCGAGTCGGACGTCATATGCCATAATTGAACTCTCGGGGCGCGGCTGACAAGCAAGATGAACGCGCGATGCGATCTATGTCTCGTTCGCAGCTGCTTCGCCGGAATATTGGCCCGCGTTCAATGACTTACCTTGCCGCACCGCTAGCCAAAGCGAGTGGGCCACGATTTACGCGCGGCCGACATCGGTATTTGGCGGCGCGTCGGCCAGCAAGCCCCGAAGTTACATGCGCCGCGGACGATTTGATGTCAGATCTGTGAACCAAGTCCGGTGGGCAGCACCCGCGTGGCGCCGCAACTACCTTGCAGATCCGCTCGCGTGGGCCAACCGTATCGGTCAGCCGCCCAAAGGCCGCAGCAACGCTCGCGAGATGATGTGGCGCTGCACTTCGCTCGTCCCGTCCCAGATTCTCTCGATCCGCGCATCGCGCCAGATGCGCTCGAGCGGCAGATCGCTCATCAGTCCCATGCCGCCATGAATCTGCAGAGCCTCATCCGCCACCATCGCCAGCATCTCGCTCGCCTTGAGTTTCGCCATCGCCATGTCCATGTCCGTGGCGGTCTTCTGGTCGACCTTCCAAGCCGCTTCGAGAGTCAAGAGCTCGGCGGCGCGTAATTCCACTGCCATGTCCGCAAGCTTGAAGCTCACGCCCTGAAACTTGCCGATCGGCTGCCCGAACTGAACCCGATCCACCGCCCACTGCGTGGCGAGTTCCAGCGCCCGTTCCGCCCGGCCCAGACAGGTGGCCGCCACCTGCAGGCGCGTGGCGCCCGAGCCAGGTATTCGCAACCTCAAATCCCTTGTGCACCTCGCCGAGCACCGCGGATGCGGGCACGCCGGCAATCGTTGAATTCCAGAATGCTGTTGTGATAGCCGCGATGCGAAACGTTCTTGTAGCCGGGGCGCACTACGAACCCCGGCTGCCCGACATCAACAAGAAACGCGGTGATGAGCTTTCGCTTGCCGCGCGCGCGAGTCCTCCTCGCCCGAGGCGGCAAACAGGATGACGAAGTCCGCCTGATCGGCATGGCTGATGAAATGCTTTGTGCCGTTGATGATGTAGTCATGCGCCGCTCTTCACGGCGCTGGTCTTCATGCCGCGCAGGTCCGAACCCGCACCGGGCTCCGTCATCGCCAGGCACTCGGTTCGCTCGCCCCGCACGGCGGGCAAGAGGTAACGCTCACGCTGCTCACCCTGCGCAGGCGAGCAGAATGTTCGATGGCCGCGCAACGCAGACGAACTGCAGCGCATAGCTTGTGCGCCCGAGTTCTTTTTCAAAGAACACGCAACTGACCGCATCAAGGCCCGCACCGCCGACCTCCGTGGGCATGTTAGCCGCGTACAGACCCGCATCGATGGCCTTCACCTTGAGCGCCTTCAAGCAGCTCCTCGGGCAGCTCGCCCGTGCTCTCGAGCTGCGCTTCGTGGGGATAGAGTTCCTTTTCGACGAACTCGCGTGTTGTCTTGACGATGAGCCGCTGTTCGTCGCGTGAGCGAGAAATTCCATCGGCGTCTCCTCAGGCTTGCGCGCCAAGGGCTTGCGCTGCGCACAAGCTCTCGAGCCTGCGGTACACGACCGTCGTCCATCGCAGTGGCTTTCCCAGCTTGGGTATTGACGTGCACGTGCGTCTGCTCGCCGGCAGCGATCAGCTTGGCGTCGCTGCCGCGATGCAGCTGATGCGACACCTTAAGGCGTTTGTTGTCGACGGACATTACGCTGCGTCGTCGCGTAAAGCGGCTCATTAACCTTGGCTTCGGCAAGATAGGAGATCTGAGTCGCAACGGTATAAAACATGCGCCCGCTATGCCGATAGGACTCATCGATCCCCACCCGGCGGTAGAGCGCATCCATCGCCTCGCCGAACACTTGCAGATAGCGAAAGTCAGTCATGTGACCGTTGTAGTCCACCCATTCGGGGCGAACCTGGGTGTCGACCCGCGTCAGTTCATGTGGCGCTGGCTGCTGCTTGCCGTGCGCTGCAGCGTCCGCATAGAGCCGCTCCTCCAGCGCACGCAAAGTCGCGCCGGCGCCGACATTGTATTGGCGGAGCACTTGCTGGATCGCCACGAGCGAGTCGTCGCGCAGCCGCTCGAGTTCGCGAATCGATCTGCCGGCTGCCTGCTCCTGGGTGCCCTGCGACCATGCGGTCGATCAGCTGATCGGTAAGTTCCGGCGCCTGCAAGCTTAGTCCATGGCCACTTCAGACACGGCCCGAACTGCGCCAGCATGTGCCGCATGCCGCTCTCGCCGCCTGCCAGGTGGTAGATCAGATTGGTGCCCATGGCCGCCCAGCGCAGCCCCGGGCCGTACACGATCGAGTCATCAAGTTCACCGGTGCTGGCAACGCCGTCGTTGACGAGATGCAGAATTTCGCGCCATAGCGCCTCCTGCAGGCGATCCGTGAGGTGCCCGGGAATCTCGTGCCGCAAAGTCAGCGCATGCATGCCGATGTAGATATAGAAATGCCGCGCGGCCTGGAGAGTTATCGGCGCCGTGAGCTTACCGCCGACCAACTCAACGAGCGGCAGCAAATACACCGGATTGAAAGGATGGGCGACCAGGAAGCGCTCCGGAGCCACCATGTCACGCTGCAGGTCGGATGGCATAAGACCGGATGTGGACGAGGCGATGATCACATCCGCAGCGGCGTGCTTGCTAACATCCGCGAGCACCCGTTGTTTGAGGTCGAGCTGCTCGGGAATATTTTCCTGAATGTAATCGACCTGTTGCGCCATGGAGCGCAGGTCGGTAGTAAATGTCAGTTTGCCCTTGGGCGGCAGGGGCGCAAAGGTCAGCCGAGCGAGCGCCGGTTCCGCGTTCTGCACGGCGGCCCTGATCCAGTCCTCCATCTCAGGTTTGGTATCGGCCGCGATGACATCGATGCCAAAATGCAGCGCGCGCGCCGCCCACCCGCCGCCAATAACACCGGTGCCGAGCAGCCCGAGCTTGCGCACCGTCCTCATCGTGGCGATCCGAGTTTGATGGCCTGGCTCATAGAGCGTTGCTAGTCACGTTTGCAGCAGGATCGCGGCATTGGCGCTCCAGCTGACGAACACCTGATCGCTCCAGTTGATCGTCCACTCCGATGTGCGGCGATCGTTTTGGGCGTACACGGTGACGAGCTTGCCGCTGGCGGTCTTGATCTGATAGGTCGAGCGATTGCCGAGGTACCCCAACTCCCAGACTGTTCCGGAGAGCTGATTGAGCCGGGCGTCGGCCATCGGCTCCTTGGTGACGCGGATCTTCTCGGGCCGCAGCGCGACCCACACTTGCTGACCGGTACTGAAGTGCCCGAGGTCATCCACCTGTAGATCGCAGCCAATCTCCGCGCAGCGCACGGTAATCAATCCGGGCGCGCAGGCTGATACCGTGCCCTCGAAGAGATTGGTGGTGCCGATAAAATCGGCGACGAAGCGGCTCTGCGGAAACTCATAGATCTCCGACGGCGTGCCGACCTGCAACACGGTGCCGCGGTCCATCACTGCGATGCGCGTCGCCAGCGCCATCGCCTCATCCTGATCGTGGGTTACGAAGACAAAGGTGATGCCGACCTGATACTGCAGGTCCATGAGCTCAAACTGGGTCTTCTCGCGCAGTTTCTTGTCGAGCGCCGAGAGCGGCTCATCGAGCAGCAGCACTTTAGGTCGGCGGATAAGCGCGCGCGCCAGCGCCACGCGCTGGCGCTGGCCTCCGGAGAGCTGATGCGGCTTGCGCTTGCCCAGATGTCCAAGCTGCACCATATCGAGTGCCTCTTCGATACGCTGTTTTTGCACGGCGCTCCGCAGCTTCAGGCTCTTCAGCCCGTAACCGACGTTGCGCTCGACCGTCATGTGCGGGAAGAGCGCATAGGACTGGAACATGATGTTGACTGGCCGCTCGTGTGGCGGCACGCCCGTCATCTCCACATCATCGATGCTGATGCGTCCGGAGGTCTGGCGCGTGAACCCGGCGAGCATGCGCAGCAGCGTGGTCTTACCGCAGCCTGAGGAGCCCACCAGCGCGAACATTTCACCCTTGAAAATCTTCAGACTGATGTTGTCGACCGCGACACAATCCTGATAGGACTTGCAGACATTCTCGATCACGATTTGCGGCTTTGAGTTGGGATCAAGCCACGGCTTCTCAAGCGTCAGGTTCGCCTGAGTTTTTGAATTGCTCGGACGCAGTGCCGTCATGAGGATTAGTAATCCGCCGCCGGCGTCGCCCGGCGGCGCTCGGGCGCAAAGAACGGCTTTTCGACGACGCGCGCGCGTACCATGCGCCGCTCCCACACGAGCTCGCGATTCAGGTAGATGTCCGCCCATACTTCGACGCCAATCGCAAAGTGCGGCGTATCGAGCATCGCGAGGGCAATGTTGCGCTTGCAAGTCGGCGACCAGACGGCGGAGGTGACGCTGCCCACTTCGCGCCTACCCGAGCGGCCGCTGTATAAAAGCGCATTGTGCGCAGGCTTGTTGCCCTCGATGTCGAGCGCCACGAGCCGGCAGCGCGCGCCGCGGCGCTCCTCGGCGAGCAACGCGCGCCGCCCCGTGAAGTGCCCCTTCTCGAAGTCGACGAGCCACCCTAAGCCCGAGCTCCAGCGGCGATCGTGCGCGATCGACATGCAAGGTGTGCTCGGCAGAGACAAAATCGACATTCGGCATGTATGAATCCCGCCTCGATGCGCGCCACGTCCAGAGCGCGCGCGAGCCGATAGGTCGTATGCCGCGCGTGCGGCCCGCAGCCATGAGGCCATCCCAAACGCTCTCCGCCTGCGAGGGCGCCATCCACAGCTCATAGCCGAGATCGCCCGTGAACCCGGTGCGCGAAACCATGACGTCGTGCGCGCCGACTGCAAAGTGCCCGATCTCAAAGGGTCGCAGCGCCTCGATGCCCACCATGCCGAAGTCCTTCAGCAGCGCGCACGATTGCGGTCCCTGCAACGCCAATGCCGCAATCTGCTCGGTAATCTCAACGACGGTCGACATCAAAGCCGATCGCCGAATCGAGAAGCCAGTCGAGCTGGCGCTCGGCGGTGCACAGCCGATACTCGTTCTCGCCGAGGCGAAATAATGTGCCGTCATCGATGAGGTGGCCGGCATCGTTGCACCAAACGCAGTAGGCGACGCGATTCGATTGCAACTTGCGCACGTCGCGCGTCACGCAGACGATTGAGGTAGGCCGTCGCATCAGCTCCAGCGATCCGGTACTTCACCATCGGCGTCAGATCGTAGAGCGTCGAGGCGTTACGAATCGCAAAATATTCCTGCTCGACCGTGCTGAACACGTCGACCGTGGTATAGCCCGCCCATGGGATGAAGCTGTCGGCCTGGCTCAAGGCGCGCGCGCGCTCGTGGAACGGGGTCGTCAAGAGCGGCTGCTGAAAGGGGGCTGCGGCGCTCATCAGGCGGCTCGCTTGAGAACCTGGCGCGCGGCATTGCGCCCAGCGGTGCCCATGACGCCCCCGCCGGGATGCGTACTGGCCCCGCACAGATACAGCCCGGCAAGCGGCGTTTGATACTGCGCGGCACCTGGCACCGGGCGCACCATGAAGAACTGATCAAAGGCAAGGTCCACGTGATGCCAGTGGCCGCCGTGAATGCGGAACTGTCGCTCGATATCGACCGGCGTCAACAGCTGCGCGTGGCTGTACGGATGCGCGCAGTCCCGGCGCGTAGCGCTCCAGCGTGGCAAGCGCAAGATCGGTAAACCGCTGCCGCTGCTGTTCCCAGCCGGCCGCAAGCGTGTAGGGCGCGTACTGAATGATGGCAGAAAGGACGTGCTTGCCCGCGGGTGCAAGCTGCGCATCGTTTACGCTCGGAACGGTGATCTCGAACGTCGGCTCGCTCGAGAACTCGCCGTATTTGGCATGGTTGTAGGCGCGCTCGATCGCCTCGAGCGACGGCGCGATGAGCAGGCGCCCCGACGAGCGCCTCGCGGGGCCACTCCGGAGAATGCCGGTCGCTCATCGAGCGCGAGATGCAGTTTGGCGGCAAGGCCCCGCGAGCGCAGGTGCGCAACGCGCCGCACAAACCCCGCATCGAGCTGTGCGCTGCCGAGCAGCCCGAGGAACGTCGTCTTCGGATCGCAGCTCGAGACGACCACATCCGCGGTAATCGACTCGGAGGACTCAAGCACCACGCCCTGCGCGCGATCCTGCCTGCACGGTGATGCGCGCGACCGGCGCGTTCGTGCGGATGACAGCCCCGGCGGCGATCGCTGACTTGGCCAGCGCATCGGACAAGCGCGCCCATGCCGCCGGAAGGTTGCGCCAGAAAGCCGCTGTGCTCGTGTGCCGCAAGCCGATAGAGCAGCGTCAACACCGTGCCCGGCGAGCGCGGTCCGAAGTTCGTGCCCAGGACGGCATCGAAGCCGAGCGCGCCCTTCAAGAGCGGCGTGTCGAAATGCTCCTCAAGCAGATCGTAGACGTTCATGCCGACGATCCGCAGCAGCTCGCGCATGTCGCGACGGCCGAGGCGCCGCACCCCCCATGCCAAGCGCAACAGCGCCAGTCGATCTGACCAGGCCTCGGTGCCAAGCCGCGGCGGAACACCGTCCATCACCGGCTCGAGTGCTCGCGCGAGCTGTGCGCAGACGCGTGACGTATCGCGGGATAGGCCGCGCCGTCCGCAGCGGATGCACCGGCGATGGCGCCGCTGTCGCCGGCGCCGAGCACCACCGCCGTGGCGCCCTTGGGAGCAAGCGCGGTCGTCGCCATAGCGTCCTTTGCGAGCAGCAAGCCGTGCGCTGCAAGCGACAAGCTCCTTGATAAGCGCGTGCGGCATCAAATGCAACAGGTGAGCGCAGGCGGACACGCGATAGCCGGGCGCGAACTCGCGCGTCACCGCGGCGCCTCCTACCTGCGCGGCGGCTTCGAGCACGAGCACCGAGCGCCCGCTCCGCGCAAGATATGTTGGCGCAGACGAGTCCGTTGTGACCGGCACCGATGACGATGCAGTCATAGCGCACGCCAGACGATCGCGCTTCGCCATGATCTCAATTCAGCCTGCGCAGATCGCGCAACACGGCGCGCGCGGCATTGGCGCCCGGAGCACCCATTACGCCGCCACCCGGATGAGTGCTGGAGCCGCACATGTATACGCCGCGAATCGGCGAGCGGTATTGCGCGTAGCCCGGAATCGGTCGGTTGAAGAGCAGCTGATCGAGCGTGAGCTCGCCCTGGAAGATATTTCCCTCCGTCAGTCCGACCTCATTTTCGATGTCCCAAGGCGTGCGGATTTCCGCGTGCAGGATGAGGCTCTTGAAATTCGGGCTTTGCCGCGCGATCGCATCGATGACGGTGGCGCCAAATGCGGCGCGCTTCTCGGCGGTCCACGGACCATCAGCGAGACGATACGGGCAATACTGCACGAATACCGACATGTAGTGTTTGCCGTGCGGTACGAGTGTCGGATCGATCTGCGAGGGGATCAGCATGTCCACATACGGCGCGGCGACCAGCGACCGTCCTTCCAGTCATCGTAGGCGCGCTCCATCATCTCGATCGTATCGGTGATGTGCAGGTCGCCGCGCACGCAAGGCGACCCGGCGGGAATCGCCGGAAAGTCCGGCATGCCATCGAGCGCGATGTTGAGCTTGCCGGAGGAGCCGCGGATCTTGAAGTTGCGCACCTGCTGAAGAAATTCGGCCGGCAGGTGCTCCGCGCGGATGGTCTGCAAGAAAAGTGCGCCGCACATCGAGATTGGATAGCACGACCGGCGCGTGGATCTCCTCGCCGTCGGCGAGAGCAACGCCTACCGTGCGGCCGTGGCGCACGATGATCTCACGCACCTCCGCGCCGCTGCGGATGGTTCCCGAACTTGCCTGCAAAGAAGCGGCGAGCGCCGCGGTGATCGCGCCCATGCCGCCGCGCGCAAACCCCCAGGCGCCGACGGTGTTGTCGATATCGCCCATGTAATGATGCAGCAGCACGTAGGCCGTACCCGGCGAGCGCGGCCCCAGCGCCGTGCCGATGATGGAGCTGCCGGCAAGATGCGCCTTGACGATCTCGCTCTCAAAGTATTCGTCGAGAAAATCCGACGCGCTCATGGTCCAGAACCGCAGCGTGTCGTACATGCGCTCTTCACCCATGTTGTGGAAGCGCCGGGCCAGAAACAGCAGCTCGCTGATATCGCGCGGCTTAAACGAGGCGGGATCCGGCGGCTCGCGCATCAGCAGCGGCTTGATGAAGCGGCACTGCCGCATGACATCGCGCGCGTAGCGATCGTAGGCTTCGGCGTCGCGAACTGAATGCCGGGCGATCTCACGACGCAACGCATCGTGATTGTCGTAGAGCGCGAGGTGCCCGCCGCCGCGCATCATGGTGCAGCCGCCCTCGTAGGGGATGATCTGCAGCCCATAGCGGGGCAACTCGAGCGTGCGCATGATCTCCGGGCGCAGCAGGCTGCACACGTAGGAGCAGTTCGAGTAGGTGAAATCCTGGTAGAGCCTGCGGCTGACCGCAGCGCCACCGATGTAGCTATTACGCTCCAGCACGAGAACATCGAGGCCGGCGCGCGCCAGATAACAGGCCGCGATGAGTCCGTTATGGCCTGCGCCGACGACGATGGCGTCGTGCCGGCGGCGGACTGTTGGTGCTTGAACTCACGCCCGCGATCGGCCGCAGGCCGGCTAGGCAGGCACTTTACGGGTCGCGCCGCCCGCAGCGCGCAGCGTCGTGTCGACCGCCACCTCAAAGGCCGCGAGCGTCTCCTTGAGGCACGAATCATCGTGCGCCGCGGACACGAACCACGGCTCGCGCGAATCAGGCTCGCAGAGGATGCGCTCGTCGTGCAGCACTTTGGCGGTGGCGTCGTAGAACGTGTAGTCGCTGCCTTTCCAGTCGCGGTAGTTGCGCGGCGGCTCGTGCGCAAAATACAGCCCGCTCATCGACGGATGGCCGACGAAGCTATGGGCGATGCCGCGCGCATTCAAAGCCGCGTGCATGCCGGCGCGCAAGCGCGTGCCGTACTGCGCGATGCGCTCGAGCGCGTCGGTCTCGGCGAGAATCTGCAGGGTCTTCTCCGCAGCCGCAAGCGAAACTGAGTGCGCGGTGTAGGTACCGCCGTGCGCAACCCCGCGACCGAGCTTGCGCATGATCTCCTCGCGGCCCGCGAGGATCGAGATGGGGTAGCCGTTGGCAACCGCCTTGGCAAAAGTGCACAGGTCCGCTTTGACGCCGTAGAGCTCCTGCACGCCGCCGCGCGCGACGCGAAAGCCCGTCTTGACCTCGTCGATCAGCATCAGCACGCCGTACTTGTCGCACAGAGCGCGCGCGGCGCGCACGTATTCGGGCTCGGCGGCAATCCCCAGGCAATTGCCCATGATCGGCTCGATCAGCATGCAGGCGATGGTGCCGCTCTTGCGCTTGAACACATCCTCGAGTTGATTGGCATCGTTTGCCTGCACGAAGTGCGCGAAGCTGCGCGTGCTCACGGGAATGCCTTCGCTGTACGGCCGTACCTCCGGATCGCCAACCTGCGTCCACTTGTCCATCGGCGTGTACCACATCGCCGCGTCAAACAGACCGTGGTAGCTGCCTTCGAGGATGATGTAGTCGTCCTTGCCGGTGTAGGCACGCGCAAGCCTGAGGCCCGCCATTACCGCTTCCGTGCCCGGAATTGGAAAACCGCACGAGCTCTGCAGCGGGCACCATCTGCGAGATGCGCTCGGCGACTTTGAATTCGCGCTCCGTGGAGAGCGCGAATACCCCGCCGACTGCCATCCCCTCGCGGGCGGCCTCATCGACGCGTGGGTCGGCGTAACCTAGAATTGCGGGCCCGTAGCCCATGCGGTAATCGATGTAGACGTTGTCGTCCAGATCGACGATGCGCGCGCCGCGCCCGTACTTCACGTAGATGGTGCGATCCTCGCCCCAGTAGCGAAAATTGGATGCGACTCCCAGCGGTAAGCGCTTGACTGCGCGCCGGAAGTGTTCGTTGCTCTTGGTCAGATATTCTGGCCATGGCAGGCCCTCCGCGGCGATGGCTCGGCAGCAGTGCCACAATAGCATTAGCGGGGCTGTACGTCCAGGTAATTATATGACTCATACAGATTACAATTGAAGGTAAAACGCCTTACCGGATAGGCCCTTTCGACTTGCCCATCTGATATTGTCAGATGTATATTGAATGGGTATACAAACTTGCCGGAGCGGCGACGGTGAACTCCTCTTCTGCCGTTCAAGCTGATATTCGCCGCCGCGCCGCGCGTGCGCCGCGCGATGCCCGCCTGGACGTACAACCATCCGCAAATGACTCGGCTCGAGCAGGAGCGCATCCTCGTGCCGAGCTGGCAGATCGTCTGCCACGTCAACTCCATACCCCAACCCCGGCGATTTCATCACGCTCGATGTCGGCCCTGAGAGCGTCGTGGCGGTACGCGGTCGAGACGGCGAGATTCGCGCCTTTCACAACGTCTGCCGCCATCGCGGCGCGCGCATCCTCGAGGGCTGCGGCAATCGGCCCGGCTCCATCACCTGTCCCTACCATGGCTGGTCGTATCGGCTTGGACGGCTCGCTATTTGGCGTTCCGGTACGCGAGAGCTTTCCCGGGCTCGATCGCGCCGAATACGGCCTGCGCCCCGTGCGCATGGACGTGCAGTTTGGTTTTGTGTTTGTGTGCCTGGGCGGCGATCCGCCACCGCTGACGCAGATCTGGGGGCGCTTGGCACAGGACTTCGCGCCTTACCGGTTCGAGGACATGGTGCCGCTCGCGCCGCTCTACTACGAGCATTGGGATGTCGACTGGAAGGTAGCCATGGACAACTACCTCGAGTCCTACCACGTGCCCATTGGCCATCCCGGCCTCTTCCGTTTCCTGACGCCCGACTACGAGGATCAGGCCACGGTGCCCGGCGTTGCCCGCGGCATCAGCTGGATGCGCGAGCGCCCTCCTGCGAAATGGACCGAGCGCATGTATCAGAAGCTCGTTGGAACGGTGACCACGGATCTGCCCGAGCCCAATCGCCGCTGCTGGAGCTTCTACAGCATGCTGCCCAATCTTGGCATCGACATCTTTCCCGATCAGATGGATTTCTTCCAGGTGCTGCCGCGCGGCCCGGGCAAGTGCACGATTCGCGGCGGCACCTTCGGCCTACCGGACACGCGGCGCGAGATGCGCGTGGTACGCTATTTGAACGCGCGCATCAATCGCCAGGTGCAGCGCGAGGATGAGTTTCTGTGCGCGCGCGTGCAGCGCGGACTCGCCTCGAGCAGCTATCAGCCCGGACCACTGTCCAATCTCGAGGGCTGCATGTTCGAGTTTCACGAACTGCATCCGCGAGCGCATCCCCGAGGCGCGGCAACCGAGCGCGCCGCGCACGTTCGCGTAGGACGAAGCTTACCCGAGATGGATCCAGGCGGATTTCGTCTGGGTGTAGGAGAGGTAGCTCTCCAGGCACTTGTCGCGTCCCTGGCCAGATTGTTTGTAGCCGCCGAATGGCTGCGTCATGTCGCCGTGTCGAAGCAGTTGACCCAGATGACGCCCGGCTTCCAGGTCGCGCACCGCGCGATGCGCGGTACCAGATCGCGCGTCCACACTGACGCGGCCAGACCGTAGATCGAGTCGTTCGCAACCGCGAGCGCCTCGTCGATGCCGTTCACCTCGATGGCGGCGGCAACCGGCCCGAAGATCTCCTCGCGCGCGATCGTCATGTTGTTGCTGACCCCCGAGAAAAGCGTCGGATTGACGAACGCGCCGGGCAAGTCCGGCGTCGAGCCGCCGAACTCCAGGCGCGCGCCCTCGCTCTTGCCGCGCCCGATGTAGTCGAGCACGCGCGAGCGATGCGCCGCCGTGACGAGCGGGCCCGAGATTGGTCTCCGGATCCAGCGGATCACCGGCGCGATAGGCGTTGCGGCCCTGCTCGATGAAGCGCGCGATGAAATCCTTGCGCGATCGGCCGATCGATCAGCAGCCGCGAGCCGGCATTGCATACCTCGCCCATGTTGCCGAAGATGCCGTTGATCGCGTAGGTGACGGCGCGGTCCAGATCCTCGAGGTCCGCGAGAAAGATCTGCGGCGACTTGCCGCCGCATTCGAGCGCCACGCGCTTCATGTTGGAGCGCCCGGCATACACCAGCATCATCTTGCCGATCTCGGTCGAGCCGGTGAAGGCGATCTTCGCGACATCGTTGTGCAGCGCGAGCGCCGCACCCGCCGTCTCCCCCAGGCCATTCACCACGTTGAACGCGCCGGGCGGCCCGCCCGCCTCGATGAACAGCTGCGCCAGCAGCAGCGCCGACAGCGGCGACTGCTCGGCGGGCTTCAGAACCACGGTGTTACCGGCCGCCAGCGCCGGCGCCGTCTTCCAGGCGGCCATCAGGAGCGGATAGTTCCACGGCACGATGGCAGCCGACGACGCCCTAGCGGCTCGCGCAGGATGTAGTGGAAGGCATCGGCGGCCGTCGCCGTCACCGCGCCGTCGATCTTGTCGCACAGCTCCGCGAAATATGCGAAGTTCTGCACCGCCGCGGGGATATCGATGCCCAGCATGTCGCGGATGGGCTTGCCCATGCAGAGCGTGTCGAGCAGCGCGAAGCGCTCGGCGTTCGCCTCGATCAGACGTGCGATAGGCGCGACAGCACCGCCAGACGGTCGCGCGGCGCCATCCGGCTCCAGGTCGCGCGAGGCAAAGCAGCGCTTCGCCGCCGCCACCGCCCGATCGATATCCTCGGCGGTGCCGGCGGAGACTTCGCACAGCGGCTGCCCGGTTGCCGGATTGACGACCGTCAAGCGGCCGCCGGCCACCGAATCGACGAACTGCCCGTCGATGAAATGCCGGGTCTCGTATTTCAGCGTGGCGGCGCGCACGTGCCAATCGGCGGTGCTCAGGGCGTGAGTGCTCATCGGAAAACTCCCATAAACAACTTGCACAACGGGCGGCGGCTCGGGCGCGCTCGGCCGCTGCCTGCGCGGGAACGGCCGGCGCGGCACGCCAGCAGCGACACGCGCCCGAACTCGCGCGGGAACACCGAGCGCAGATAGGCCATGCAGCGGTGCTTGGCGGCGGCGCGATCGATATGCGGCTCGCTCTGGAAGGCGAAACCCTGCCACAGCATCTCCAGCACGCCGATGAGTCCGAGCGCCACGCCGTCCGGGTCCAGATGCGGCGTCTGCGCCTCGACGATCAGCCGCTCGACGAGCTCGCGCACCAGCGCCGCGAAGCTCTCATCCTTCTGGCCGCAGATGTCGTAGTATTCCTGGCGCGAGCTCGCCTCGCCCCAGAAGGCGTACCACACCGACACCTTGCGCGGGCTTGCGATATCCGGATCAAGATACAGATCGACCAGCGTCTCAAGCGCCCGCACCGGTGCGTCCTTGAGTTGCGCGACCGGCACCAGCACGCGCTCCTCGAACTCGGTCGCCAGAAACTGCAGCGACGCCACCAGCATCGCCGCCTTGGAATCGAAGTAGAACCGCACGATGCCCGGGCGACATGCCGGCGATCGCCACGACCTTCTCCACCGTGGTGCGCGAGGGGCCGTGGATATGCAGCGCCGATATGCAGGCGTCGATGAGGCGCTGCCGCTGCCGGATGCGCGAGGCGCGCTCGCGCGGCGGCTGCGGCAGCTGCGCGGATTTGGGTCTTGGATCGCATGCGCACAGCGTGCCGCAAATTTGTCTGAACGACCAGAAAAAATTTGCCGAGTCCGTTAAATTAGCCCGCAGCATGAGGCACGTCGCCGCGGGAAGGGGGATATGAACGCCGCCGCCGCACGCGCTCGGTGCGCCGCGCCGCCGATCGCTCCGGACGCGAGCTCATGGAGCGCCACGGCCACTGGCTCATCATCCTGCCGCCGCTGCTGTTTCTCATCGTCTTTTTCCTGATTCCCTTCGCCTTTGCCCTCAAGATCAGCTTCGCGGAGACCGCAATCCGCGTGCCGCCGTACACCGATGTGCTGTCGATCACGCCCGACCAGCACATCTGCATCTGTCGCTGAGCCTCTGCCAACTACAAGTATCTCCTGACCGACGAGGTGTACGCGGTCTCGTACATCTATTCGCTGAGGACCGCGTTCTTCTCCACGCTGATTTGCCTTCTGATCGGCTATCCGATGGCCTACGCCATGGCGCGATCTTCGAAGGCGACGCAGAACATGCTGCTGCTCATCATCATCCTGCCATTCTGGACCTCGTTTCTGCTGCGGGTCTATGCGCTGGAAGGCATCATCCGCGAAAACGGCCTGCTCAACACCGCGCTGCTGCACTTCGGCCTGATTGATCATCCGCTGAAGATCATGCGCACGACCCTCGCGGTCTATCTCGGCATCATCTATTCCTACCTGCCATTCATGGTGCTGCCGCTGTTTGCCACTCTTGGAGAAGCTCGACAACACCCTGCTCGAAGCGGCCGCGGATCTGCGGCACCCGCCCTGGCGCGCGTTTCTCGACATCACCTTGCCGCTGTCCATGCCCGGGATCATCGCGGGCTCGATGCTGGTGTTCATTCCCGCGATCGGCGAGTTTGTCATCCCCTCGCTCCTCGGCGGTCCCGACAACCTCATGATCGGCCGCGTGCTGTGGGATGAGTTCTTCAACAATCGCGACTGGCCGGTGGCCTCCGCGGTGGCGATCGCGTTTCTGGTGCTGCTTGTCGGCCCGATCGCGCTCTACCAGCACTACAACGTGAAGGACATGGAGGCCTAGCCGTGGCAGAGCGCTTCTCGCCGCTGCTGTTCTCGATCCTGTGCTTCGGCATCGCGATCCTCTACATTCCGATCCTGGTGCTGATCGGCTATTCGTTCAACGCCTCTGAACTCGTCAATGTCTGGGGCGGCTTCTCCACCGCCTGGTACCGGGAGCTTGCTGCATAACCGCCAAATCCTGAATGCCGCGGCGCTGTCGCTGGAGATCGGCGTCGTCGCCTCCACCGGCGCGGTGATTCTCGGCACGCTCGCGGCCATCGCGCTTGACGCGTTATCGCAGCTTTCGCGGCCGGCTCCTGCTCGACCGGAATGGTCAATGCGCCGCTCGTGATGCCGGAGGTCGATCACCGGCATCACGCAGCTGTTGCTGTTCGTGTCGATGCTGCAGTCGCTCGGCTGGCCGCATCGCGGCTTCACCACCATCGTCATCGCGCACGTCGCCTTTTGCACCGCCTACGTGACGATCACCGTGCAGTCGCGCCTGCTGAGCGCGGATCGCTCGCTGGAAGAGGCGGCGATGGATCTTGGGCTCGGGTCCAGTGCGCGCCTTCTGCGAGATCACCCTGCCGATCATCGCGCCGGCGCTCGCCGCCGGCTGGCTTCTGAGCTTCACGCTGTCGCTCGACGATCTTGTGATCTCAAGCTTCGTCTCCGGACCCGGGCGCGAGCACGCTGCCCATGGTCATCTATTCGAAGGTCAAGCTCGGATTGAGTCCGGATGTCAACGCGCTCGCGAGCATCATCATCGCGCTGGTCGGGCGCGTTGCGTGGTCCTGGCCGGCTACTTCATGCGCCGCGCCGAGCGCAGGCGGCAGCTCGAAATCCAGATGGCGGATCGCTGAGGCGCGTGCGCTGCGGCGTCATACGGCGGCGACGTAGCGCGGATCGTGCGGCTTGCGGCTGAAGATGCGCTGCACCACGGGCTCGAACGCCTCCAGCGGCTGCGTCGGGAAGTCGGGATCAAATGACGCCTGATCCCAGCGCTCGCAGAAGCTCGCACAGGCGTCGAACCACTGTGCTCACGCAGGCGCTCGCGCGCGTTGCGATTGCCGCCCATGTGATGCGCGTAGTAGTACGTCTGAAACAGTCCGTGCTGCTCGACGATCCAGGTCACCTCCGCGCGCACATACGGGACGGATGATGCCCGCCGCGATCTCGGCGTGGTTGTAGGGCGCAAGCTCGTCACCGATGTCGTGGATCAGCGCCGCCGACCAGCAGCTCCTCGTCGGCGCCGTCAGCTGCGCGCGCGCGTCGCGGTCTGCAGGCAATGCTGCGAGGCGACTGACGCTGATAGCCGGCGAGCGAGTGATCGAGCTTGCGCAGCGACTCCGAGCATCCGCTCCGGCAGGGCGCGCGCGTAGATCGCGCTCCGCCTGATCGAGCAGCAGATAGTCCTCGCGCGTGCCGTCCGGCCATGCGCGTGAAGCTGACCACTTTGCTCATGGGGCTCCTCTGCCGCAACACCCGATACAGGCTGCGCGGGCCATCGATGTCGATGTAACAGCCCTGCAAGTAGCGCAGGCCTTCGCTCGGGATCGAACCCGGTGCGTCCGTGTAGCAGGCGGCAATTGTCCATCATCAAGAGATCACCGGGTGCGAGCAGAAAGCGGATTTCGAACTCCGGGGCGCGCAGCAGATGATCGAAAGCGCGCCGCGCCCGATAATAGGTCGGTGAGTTCGCGCGGGCGGTAGCAGCGGAACAAAATCGAGCCGCGGGCTGAAGTGCACCGCGCGCACCCGCCCGGTGACGTCGAGGTCGATCGGCGCCGCGCTGGCGGTGAGCTCGCGTGGCGCGATCCGTTAGCGAAAGCGCACCGCCGTGCCGCTCAGAATGCGATACGCCTGCGGATCGCGTTGCTGCAGCGTCGCCGCGACCGCGAACGCATCGACCAGTGTCGATAAGCCCCCGGAGGTCTCATTGACCAGGCAATGCAGCAGCTGCACTCCGGGAACCGGCGAGCGGTACGGATTGTCGGTGTGCGGATCGAGCGCGATCGACGTGTAGGCAAGATCGTTCGCATCGGGGGTCGAGCGCACGTTGAAGAGCTCGCCGAAATTTGTGGTGCGCGTGAAGCCAAAACGTGCGGCGACCTTGAGAATCGCGCCCGGCTCTGCCGGCACGTCGCTGAAGATGATGAAGCCCCAGCGTAAAAACTGCGTAACCCATTCGAACAGCTCAGCGTCGCTCGGCATCTGCGCGCCACTGCGCGCGCGGCAGCTGTGTCAGCGTGCCGTTCCACAGCTGCAAGGCCGGGCAATCGGCATCGCCCGGCGCCAAGCGACGCTCTCGGCGAGAATCTCCGCGGCGCTGAAATCCGCCTCGTGCCCGTCGCTGAAGCGCACGAGCAGACTGCCCGGGCGTCGGTTCCGAGCACGGCGCTCAGCGTCATAGCTCGAGATCAAGATCCGACGGATCGTACAGCCGCTGGCCGCGTCGCGCGGTCGACGCAGGCGGCATCCTGACAGCGCTCGCGCAACCACATCGGATGAATCGCGAACGCCGACGCCGTCCTTTTTTTGTACCGACAGCTCGCTCGGCGAGGTAATGCGCAGCCTCAAGTTTGCTCCTTGGGCGGTCATTCGGCGGTCTTGATATGAGTCCAGGTGCGCGTGCGCAGATGCGCTCGGTCGCAGCGCTGACTTCCGCCGCCCGATACAGCCGCGCCTCGATGGCGGGCGTGGGATAGATCGTCGGGTCGTTCAGTATCTGCGGATCAACCAGCGCATTGGCTGCCAGATTGTCGTTGCCATAGTGCAGTTCGTTCGTGATCTCCGCGATCACCTGCGGCGCAGCATGAAATTGATGAACTTGTACGCGGCCTCCAGGTGCGGTGCGCCGACCGGGAATCAGAAAGGCATCATAGCTGGCATTGGCGCCCTCCTTGGGCACGGTGAACGCCAGATTCACATCCACCCCGGCCGCCTTGGCGCGCGCGCGCGAGGCGGCATAATCCGCCGAAAACGACATGGCGACGCACACCTCCTTGTTGGCAAGGCCGTTCATGTACTCGGAGGAGTCAAATGAGCGGATATAGGGCGCACCGCCAGCAGCAGTTGCTCGGCCGCCTTGAAGTCCTGCGGACGGGTCGTATTCGGGTCGAGGTGCAGATAATTGAGCGCCAGCTGCAGCACATCCTCGGCGGAATCCAGAAAGCTCACGCCGCAATCGGCAAATTTCGCGATGATCTCGGGCTTGAAGAGCATGTCGAGACTGTCGAGCGGCGCATTCGGCATGCGCGCCTTGATCATGTCGACGTTGTAAGCGAAGCCATTGATCGAGTGCATGTAAGGCACGGCGTGCTGATTGCCCGGATCGGACAGCGCCTCGATCGCGAGAATGTGCGGATCGAGATTCTTCCAGTTCGGCAGCTTGCTCTTATCGAGCTTCATATACACGCCGGCCTTGATCTGGCGGCTGAAGAAATCCGTCGAGGTGGTCACCACATCGTAATCGGAGCCGCCCGCCATGACTTTGGCCTCGAGCATAGTGTCGGCATCGAAGGTGTCGTAGACCACCTTGATGCCGGTCTCCTGCTCGAACTTGGCGATCGTGTTCTTGCCGATGTAGTCGGCCCAGTTGTAGATGTTGAGCTGCTTGTCTTCGGCGTGCGCGGCGTGGAACCGGCGCGACCGCCAGACCACACTGCGAATATCGCAGCAGCAGCCGAAACTCTTCATGCCCAAATTGCACGCGCTGCGGTCATCGTGGCGCTGAATCTAGCACGGCGCAGAACGGCGCTCGCGCGGCGACCCCTTGATCTTCAGCCGTCCGGGCCGGATGAACGGCCAGGGCGAGGTCTCGCTGCCCGGCTCGCTCGGCACCTCGATCAGCACCGGCGCCTTTGTGCTGGAGCGCTGCTCGAGCGCAAGCTTGAGCTCTACGGGAGTTCGCGGCGCGATAGGCCGACAGCACCGAAGCTCTCGGCAAGCTGCGACGAAATCCGGGTTCACCAGCGACTCGCCGATCAGGCGGCCGCCGAAGGAGATCTGCTGGTCGCGCAGCACGTTGCCGAAGCTGCGATTGTTGAACACGACGGTGATGAGATTGATCTTGTGCTGCACCGCGGTCGCAAGCTCCTGCACTCCGAACATGAAGCCGCCGTCGCCGGTGATCGAAATCACGACCTTGTCGGGATTCGCAACCTTGACGCCGAGCGCACGTCATGAAGCCGAAGCCCGAGATTCTCCTGATAGCCGCACGTGACGTAGGTGCGCGGCTCGTACACCGGGAAGCCGAAGCGCGCCGTGAATCCAACCTGGCAGATCTCCTCGACGAAAAAGCCATCGCGCGGCAACAGCGCGCGGATGACATCCAGATAGGCGAGCTGCGGCTGCACGACCTCGATCTCGCGGCGCGACTGCGCCTTGATGGCGCGAACTCCGCCTCGCGCGAGCCGCGCGCCGCTGCTGCCGCGTCTGCAGCGCTGTCGAGGAGCGCGCGCACGCGCCGGCTGCGCATCCGCGACGATGGCGACATCGGCGCGTGCGGCGCGCGAACTCCCGCGGATCGATGTCGATGCGGACGATCTTCAGATCCGCCGGGAAATGTTCGCCAGCGCAGGTAGGCGAGCTCCATGCGCGTGCCGATCGCGATCAGCACGTCGCTCGTGAGCCACAGCTTGTGGGCGGCGGCGAAGCCAAATCCGTACGGCAGCTCCTCGCTGACGATGCCGCGGCCGCTGCGATGCGCGGTGACCGGCGCCTGGATGCAGGCGCGCGAGCTGCAAGATCTCCGGCGCCGGCGGCGACCGCGCCCGCGCCCAAGAATGATCATCGGGCTGCGCGCGCGCGGCGATGATCTGCGCGGCCTGCTCGACACGCTGCGCAGGATCGGGCGGCGACCTGCGGAGCGCGCGCGGCGGCACCGTCGAAATCGACCAGCGCCTTGACGCTCAGCGTATCCCAGGGGCATTCGAGCGCCACCGGCCCGATGCGGCCGCGTCGTCAGCTGCTCCATCGCAGCTGCGAACAGATGCGCGGCACCTCGCTCGGATGATCGATGCGCTCGCGCCCACTTGGTCAGGCCGCGCAAGAGCGCGAGCTGGTCCGGCAGCTCGTGCAGAATGCCGTAGCCGCGGCCGATCTCCGCCGCCGGAATTTCGCTCGTCAGGCACAGCACCGGCGCGTTCGCCGAGTAGGCCGTGCACAGCGCGGCGGTCGGTATTGAGCACGCCCGGGCCGGGCACGCAGGTATAGACGCCGATCTTGCCGGTCGACTTGGCATAGCCAAAGGCCATGTAGGCGGCGCCCTGCTCGTGGCGCGTGCCGATGAAGCTCGATCTCGCCGCGCGCGCTCGTACAGGGCGTCGAATAGATGATAGGTGTGCACGCCGGGAATGCCGAAGATGCGGTCGACGCCGTAGCGAATGAGACACTCGACGATGGCTTGGCCGGCGGTGACAACCTTCTGCATGGATGAAGCCCGCGTGCGCAGCAATCGTGAGTAGAACGTGACCGAACCGCACGTCGATTCACTCCAGTTCGCTACTCTGGCGCCGCGAAGTCGGCGCGACGGGAATAATACTAATCCGCGTCGCGAGTCTTCTCTTGTCAGCCGACCATTGTCGGTGGGCCGATCACTGAGGGTAGGCTACTGGTCCGATCCATGGATGACAAGCGCGCTCGATTCGAGGCGCAGGTACTGCCGCATCTGGACGCCGCCTACCGGTTTGCGCGCTGGCTCGCGCGCTAGCCCGGGCGATGCGCGACGATGTCGTGCAGGAGGCGCTCCTGCGCGCGTTTCGCGCGTTTGACTCCTTGCGCGGCTCCGATGCGAAGCCGTGGCTCCTGGCGATCGTAAGGAACTGCCACGTGCACCGCCGCTCAAGCAACAGCAGCGGCGCGCCTTTGTGCCGTTGCCCGACCGATGATGGAGCGCAGGGCGAGGACGCGCTGTCTCGACCACGCCCGACCCGGAAAGCGAGCCATGCAGCGCGACGCCGAGCGCACGCTCGATCGGCTGCTGTCAGCGCTTTCCGCAGAGCATCGCGAGGTCTCGTGCTGCGGGAAATTGAGGACTTGGATTATCGAGAGATTGCCGCTGTCACAGACTTGCCCATCGGCACGGTGATGTCACGGCTGGCACGCGCGCGCGCGGCGCTGAAGGCTTGCTGGCTGAAAGACCGCGAGGCCAAACCGCATGCAATGCCCTGAAGACGTGCGCGACGCAAGCCTATTTCGATGGCGAAGTGGATGCTCTGGCGGCGGGCGACATCGAGCGGCACCTGCAAGGGTGCGCCGACTGCCGCGCACTGCTGCAAGACCTCGGCCAGACGCGCGCTGCGCTGCGCTCAGATGTGCCACGACTTTCGCGCCCCGGCCGCGCTGCGCGCGCGCATCAGCGCAGCACTCGATCGGGAGAGCCCGCGAGCGCCCTGCCCTGCAACCGCCCGCGCGCCAGCGCTCGGCCGCGCGCCGGCCGTTCTGGCTGGGAGCAGCGAGCGGCGTGAGCATAAGTGCCATGGCTGCCGCGCTCGCGGTGCTCCTGGTGCTGCCGCGATTCAGCAATCCGCTGCTTGATGACGTCGTGGATGCACATATCCGCTCACTCATGCCCGACCATCTCATCGACGTGCCTTCCTCCGACAGACACACCGTGAAGCCGTGGTTTGCCGGTCACGCAGATGTCTCCCCGGCCGTCGCGGACTTCGCGCCGCAGGGTTATCGCCTGGTCGGCGGCCGCTCCGATTACCTCGACCATCAACGCGCCGCCGCCGTCGTCTACCAGCACGGCGCGCACGTCATCAATGTCTTCAGCTGGACGGCGACCGGCCGTGAACTGCCCTCGAGCGCGACCCGTAACGGCTATCACCTCTTCTGTCTGGCGCACCGGCAGATCTTGACTACTTGCGCCGTCTCGGACACCGGCTGGGATGAGCTTCGGGGTCTCGTGCGGTTAGTGCAGGATCTGGGCAGCACCGAGCGGGCGCAAGCGGCCGGCAGCAAGGCCGGGGAATAAAAGGCCGCTGGGGCACGGGAGATTCCGAGGAGCTGATGAGTGTGCTACGTCGCTTTGGCTCAGTGACGGTTCTCAACGGGCACATCCACCAAATCAATCAGAAGGTGGCAGGCAATACTACCTTCCACGCCGCGCGCTCCACCGCTTAACCACAGCCTGCTCGCGTGGGCCCGGGCCCCTCACCCCTCACGGTTCCCGCGGGATGAGCTGCCGCGCAGGCTCGGCATCAGCACCGTGACTTGGCCGCGACTCATCCGCGTGTGCTGGCGCTGATTGACATGATGTTAACGCGGTCAATGCGCGCTGAAGACGTCGGACCCGAAGGGACGTAGCCCCGGCTCGGCTGCAAACCCCAGCGGTGCAACTCCAAACAGGCTCGCGACGGAACGCAACAGCGAGTAGTGGTTGTAGGGAACCTCCGAGACCGTGCCCGGCTTGATGAACGGCGAGATCAGCACCGCGCCGATCCGGCCGCCTCCGGGCCCCTGCAATCCGGGCGGGTAGCGCGCGCCGCTCAGGCCGATCTCCCCGCAGCACGCGAAGCCACTGTCGGTGAGTTGGGTATCCGCCTCATCGAAGGTGATGATGAGGAGGCCGTCCTGCTTGAAGGCCGGCGAGCCGGTGATAAGCGCCACCCACTTCTTCAGGAAGGCGTCCATTGAGACCGGACCGCCAGGCTGCTGGTTGACGCATGGGACGTCGTGGCCGTCATTGCACAGGTTGGGCGTAATGAAGGCGTAGTTGGGGGTAGTGGCAACGCTGCGCAGGTCCGCGGGCAGCGCGTCCAGGTTGACGACGTGCGCATTGCAGCGCGCCTCATCATCAATGATCGAATGAAAATACATGAAGGGATTGTGCTTGACCGCGTATTGATCGGCGCTGGTCGCGCGCAGCAAGCGCTCCTGAGCACCAATCGGCGAGTGTGCGCATGTGGCGCTTTCGCGGCTGGGATCCTTGCCCATATCCTCCATGTATCCCCTCCACGTGAGCTCCTTCGCATCGAGCTCATCGGGCAAGGTCTTGACGATTGACGGATAAATGCAGCCCACACCCAGCACCTGTCCATGCGCATCCAAGCCGGGCGTACTCAGCTGAAACTCGGTGTAGGCCGGACAGTCGCCCTGGGTCGCCTCGTTGGGAGCCTGACCGCTGATGAGCGCGATGTAGTTATCAAGACTCCAATGTCCAATGCCGTAGTAGTTCTGCAGCAGCACACCCTGTGCGGCGAGCGTGCGCGCCAGGTAAGGGGCGCGTGAGCCCGGCCCGAAGGTTACGGCGTATGACTGATTCTCCAGCACGATCAAGAAGACGTGGCGTACGCTTGCCGGCGCCGCTGCGAGCTGCGCGCCGCCGACGAGGCATGCGAGAACCACCAAGAGGCGCAGGGCGCGTGCTTGAAACATGAGCATGCAGATGGGGATAAGTGCCCGCGGCATCTTAATTCATCGAGCTGGTGAGTGCTGCGGCCCGGGCAACTGCCGCAAGACACGGCTCCTTGCCTCGACGCTGACAGTCTAAAGAGGCACGGCGCTGGCAGCGCAGCGCCGTGCCGGATTACTCGAGTCCTTGTGGCTCAGTGCGCGCTTGCGCGCGCCGAAGTGTGCGCCACGCGGGTGCGCTTACCCTTGGCGAACTCCTCGAGCATGTGCCGGTTGAAGGCCGGGATGTCCGCCGGCTTGCGGCTCGAAATGAGACCCTCGTCCACCACAACCTCGCGATCGACCCAGTGCGCGCCCGCATTCTTCAGGTCCGTCTTCAGAGAGGGCCATGACGTGATGGTGCGCCCGCTGACGACGTCGGCCTCGATGAGCGTCCACGGCCCGTGGCAGATCGCCGCCACCGGCTTGCCCTTGTCGAAGAACGCGCGCACGAACGCGACCGCCCTTGGCAACGTGCGCAGCTGATCGGGATTGGCGACACCGCCCGGGAGCAGCAGGGCATCGAATTCCCTCGCATCAGCATCATCCAGCGCCACGTCGACTGTAAATTTGTCTCCTTTGTCGAAATGTTTCCATGCCTGTACCTGTCCCTTGGCAGGCGAGACAATGCTCGTTTCAGCACCGGCTGCATCGAGCGCCTTCTTGGGTTCGGCAAGCTCTGCCTGCTCGAAACCCTCCGCCACCAGGATCGCCACCTTCACGCCGTTTAGCATCACGCTCTCCTCGCAAGTCAGGAGCCGACGAATTAGCATTTAACGTGCCGCAGAGAATGCTGCGCACCGGTGCACCGGCATTGGCGTAGGCAGGGCAAGAAGGCGGCAAGCGCGGGCTTTACTTCTGGGTCGCGGTGCGCATGCGCTGCGTGAACCACCAATGGTGCTGCTCGAGGTCACGACAGCCGTAGCTGCGATCCGCCCAGTACTCCTCACCGTAATCGTGCAGTGACGGCTCCGCGTCAACCACTGCTCCGGCAGCACGAGCGTGGGCGTAGTGCGCATCCACAGCGTCGACATAGACCATCAGACTTTGCGTGTTCGCGCCATCGAGGCCTGCAGGGCTGCGGGTCGCGCGCGGTGCGCCGCCGGCCTTGCCGGCCTGTGCGACCATGATGACGCCGCCGCCGTACACAAGCTCCGAGTGCGCGAGGCGGCCGTCGGCGCCGAGAACTTTGATGCGCACCTCAAAATCAAAGGCGCGGCACAACCAATCAAGGGCCGCAAGCGCATCGTCGTAGAAGATTGCAGGCGATATGCGCGGCCAGTCGGGCGGCGTGTCTTTCATGGTGAGGCATCCGAAAAGCGTGGGACACCAATGATGCCTCAATTCGAAGAAGGTGCTCACGCCTGGTGCGCAGCCGCATACCTTGATTGGCGTGATCCGCGTGGCGGGCAGCCGTGTCAGCGCGGCGCGCCGGTGGTGCGTTGATAGCGCAGAAGCACACTAGATCGGAGAAGCAGCTATGCGCATGATTTGTAAGCTATTGGTTGCCGCCGGATTATTGTCACTCGGTGGTTGTGTTGTCGCGCCGGCTCCCGCGGGCGCCTACGTTGGCCCAGCAATTGTCGCACCGGCGCCGGTGGTCACAGTGGGCGGATACTGGTACGGGCCGCATTATTACTATGGACGCCGCTGGTAAGCAGCCGAAGTTTCGGGCGGGCCGTTGACCGCGCGCGGCGCGCGGCCAGCATTGCGGCGCGGGCTGCGGGCAGCAGCCCTTGCGAGTGCAGCGCTCGCGCTCATCGCCTGCGCGACCACGCGCCCGCGCGCGGCCGCGCCCTCACGCAGCGACGTGCTGTGGCTTAACCGCGTCACCTACGGCCTCAATTCGCAGACGCTGGCCGATTACGAGCAACATGGTCGCGCTGCGTTTCTGAGCGCGCAGCTTGCGGCCGGCGAGCCGGTCCTGCCAGCGCCGATCGCTGCACAGCTCAGCATCCTCGATTTGACGCATGCTGATGCGGCGCAGCTGCTTGCCGCGACCAACGCGGAGTACAAGCGCATTAATTCTCTGGCGGACGGCCCGGAGAAGGAGGACGCGCGCAAGGCGCTCAACGAGCGCGGTAATGCACTCGCATACGAGGCGGCACGCCGTGAACTTTTGCGTGCCATCTATTCGCCGGCGCAGCTGCGCGAGCAGCTCAGCTGGTTCTGGTTCAACCATTTCAACGTCGCCTCTTCCAAGGCCAGCATCCGCTGGTTGATCGGCGACTACGAAGAGCGTGCCATCCGGCCACATGTGCTCGGCCACTTTCGCGAGCTCGTGATGGCGACGCTGACGCACCCGGCAATGCTGCAGTATCTCGACAACGCCCAGAACGCCGTGAACCATATCAATGAGAACTATGCCCGCGAGCTCATGGAGTTACACACACTCGGGGTCGGCAGCGGCTACACGCAAAATGACGTGCAGGAGCTCGCCCGCGTTCTGACTGGGGTCGGCATCAATGCGGACGGTCCGGCGCCCAAGCTAAAACCCGCCTGGCAGCCGCTTTATCGGCGCGCCGGCGCCTTCGAGTTCAACCCCGCGCGCCATGACTTCACGGCGAAGGTATTGCTCGGCAAGCCCGATCCGCGGCCAAGGGTTTGCCGAGGTCGAGCAGGCGGTGGATATTCTGGTGCAGCAGCCCGCCTGCGCCCAGTTTGTCTCGCGCCAGCTGGCAATGTATTTTGTGTCTGACAATCCGCCGCCGACGCTCGTTGCGCGCATGGCGGCAAGGTTCTCGAGCACCGACGGCGACATCGCACAAGTCGTGCAGGTGATGTTCTCAAGTCCCGAATTCACGGCCTCGTTGGGTGACAAATTCAAGGATCCCATGCATTTTGTCGTCGCCGCGTTGCGCATGGCCTACGACACGCGCCCGATTCTCAACACTCATCCGGTTGTCAGCTGGCTAAACTCCCTGGCCGAACCCCCTTTCGGACATCAAACACCCGATGGCTATGCGCTCACCGAGGCGGCCTGGGCGAGTTCTGGCCAGATGAGCCGACGCTTCGAGATTGCGCGTGCCATGGCATCTACCAACGCAGGCCTCTTCAAACCCGAGGAAGGCAGCATCACCACTGGCGAAGGTTTCCCCCAGCTCGCCAGTCGCACGTTCTACGATGCGCTGGAACCGCTGCTATCCGAGCGTACCAAGAGCGCTCTCAATGCCGCGACCTCGCAGCCCGAATGGAATACGCTACTGCTGTCCTCGCCGGAGTTTAACTACCGATGATCGCAAGGACACCGCAACGCCTTGCCGTCTGCATGCGACGGCGCGAGCTGCTGAAGTTGGGCGCCGCACTGCCGGCACTCGCCACGGTCGGGCGGCTGTTTGCCGCGCCGACATCGCCGGCGCGCTTTTTGCTGGTATTCCTGCGCGGCGGTTACGACTGCGCGAATCTCTTGGTGCCGTACTCGAGCAGTTATTACTATGAGACGCGGCCGCACATTGCAGTTGCCAGACCCGATGCCGCAAGCGCTAATGCAGCGCTGGCGCTCGATGCCAGCTGGGCGCTCACTCCCATCGTGCGCGAGACGCTGCTGCCGCTCTTCCAGCGGCGCCAGCTCTCCTTCATACCCTTTGCCGGCACGGATGATCTGTCGCGCAGCCATTTTGAAACCCAGGACAGCATCGAGCTCGGCGAGCCTTCCCAGGGACAGCACAATTTCGCTTCGGGCTTCATGGCGCGTCTGGTGCAGGTGCTCGGAGGCGGCGAGCCGATCGCTTTCACCGACTCGCTGCCACTGGTTTTTCATGGCGGCGCCGATGTCCCCAATGTAGCGCTCCGGGGAATCGGCAAGCCGGCGTTCGATGAACGCCAGACATCGCTGCTTACCAGCATGTACGCAGAGAGCCACCTCGAATCCGCCGTCGCCGACGGACTTGAACTGCGCCAGGAAGTCGCCGTGGCGATGGCCGAGGAGATGCGCGCTGCAAATCGCGGCGCGATCAACACCAAAGGCTTTGCGCTCGAGGCCGAGCGCATGGGCAAGCTCATGCGCGACACCTACAGACTCGGCTTCGTCGATGTCGGCGGCTGGGACACGCACGTCAACGAGGGCGGCGCACAAGGCGCGCTTGCCAACAACCTCGACAACCTCAGTCGGGGGCTCGTGAGCTTCGCCGAAACGATGGGCGCGCAATGGCAAGACACCGTGGTGGTCGTGGTGTCGGAATTCGGCCGCACCTTCCGCGAAAACGGCAACAGCGGCACGGACCACGGGCATGGCTCGGTGTATTGGGTACTGGGCGGTTCCATCAGCGGCGGCCGCATCGTCGGCGAGCAGCGGCCCGTCGCGCGCGCGACGCTCTTCCAGGATCGTGACTACCCGGTGCTGAATGACTATCGCGCCGTGCTCGGCGGCCTGTTTCGCGCGCTCTGGGGGCTCTCCCCGGCGCAGCTCGAGCAGGTCTTCCCTGCAGCAAGAGCTGTGGACCTGAAACTCGTCTAAGGTTTCAATGGCGCGCCACCGGCGCTTCTTTCAGGATCGATGATGTCGAAAACCGTGCAGCGCGTGCTGATGACACTCGTCGGCATCGCGCTGTTGGCAGGGCTACTCGCATGGCTCGGCGTGCGCCTGCTCGGCGGCCCGCTCGCCGCGCACCTCACCGCACGCGTCGCGGATGCCGCCGGCATGCAGGTGAGCGTCGCGGGGCCGGTGACGCTGCGCCTTCTCCCGCGCCTGCACCTGACGCTCAAGGACGTACACATCCGCAACAACGGGGTCGATGTGGCAGCCGTCGCCGAGGTACAACTCGCCGTGGCGCTGCGCGCGCTTTGGCACCAAGACGTTGAGATCGAGGGCCTTAGCTTCAAAGGCGCCAAGATCCTCATCGAACGCAAAGAGGGGGGGCGATTCAACATCGAACGCGCGCCGGGCGCGCTGCCCGCAACCACAATTTCTGCCGCCGTCGGCCGAGTATCGTTCAGCGACTCGAGCCTCATCTATAAGGACGCGCAGCTCGCAAACGATTTCACCGCCGAGCGCTGTAACAGTCGAGCTCACTGGCGTGCAGCTGACGCCGAACGCATCGCCCGACCTCTTCGCTGCGCTGTCGTTTGCGGGCGAGCTTGCGTGCGCGCGGATGCACACCAATAACCTAGCCGCCGCGGGCGTCAAGACCACTGTGGTCAGCGCGCGTGGGGTACTCAAGTTCGAGCCCGTGACGCTCGAGATATTCGGCGGCCGCGGCAGCGGCTATCGTCACGGCAGACTTCACGGCAGCCGAGCCCGTTTACCATCTGCATGCCGCGATCGAGAAGCTGCAAGTCGCATATTTCTCGAAGCACCGTGAAAGCAGCGAGCCTTGCCAAAGGTGCGCTCGACTTCTCCGCTGATCTCACCTTGCGCGGCACTCCGCAGACGCCGCTAATGCGCACGGCAAGCGGTGAGGCCTCCCTGCATGGCAGCGATCTCGTGCTCGACATCGGCGATCTGGACAAGGAGCTCTCGCGCTATGAGTCAACGCAGAGCTTCAATCTCGTGGATGTGGGTGCGTTTTTTCTGGCGGGCCCGCTCGGCGTCGCGGTCACCAAGGGTTACGACTACGCGCGCATCCTCAAGAAAGCGCCCGGCACCACCAGCATCCGCACGCTGCTCTCGCAATGGCGCGTGGCAGCTGGTGTCGCGCAGGCGCAGGACGTGGCGCTCGCCACTGCCGTGAACCGCATCGCGATGCACGGCGCACTGGATTTTGTCGACGGAAACTACCAGGACGTCACGATTGCGCTCGTTGGCCCGCAGGGCTGCGCGCGCGTGCGAGCAAAAGATCCACGGGCCGTTTCGCGATCCGGTCATCGACCGTCCGAGCGTCGTAGCGACGCTTACCGGGCCGGTGCGCAAGCTAATCAACAAAGGCAAGAGCCTGCTCGGCGCCGCATTGCACCGTCTTTTATTCCGGGTCGGTGCCGCCACCACAATGACGCGAGGCCTAGTCGATTATCTTGTATTTCGCCTTCGCATCCGCGATGCACTTGTTACGCGCGCTACCCGACAGAGCCTCGCATTTTGCGCGCGCAACGTTGTACCCGGAGTTGGTCGACTCGGCGCGCACATCGCCGCGTACGCCGGAGGTGATCTGCCGGTCCTGTCCCTCCTTCAGGCACGCTTCGCGCGCATCGCCGGTCTTGCTCATGCACACATCGCCTTGCAGCTTGTCGGTTGGGTTGGGCTCGGTAACGGGAGCCTGGTTCTGTGCTCCGACTGAGAGGCTTGCGCCAGTGATGGCGATACAGGCGGCAGCGAGCAGTACGCGTTTGACTGCGTGAAGCATGAGTTTCTCCCGTGCCCTCGGCCTAGTAATGCGCGAGCAGCGTCTCCAGATCCGTCCGCGCGGCCTCCATGGCCTTATACAGCGGAATATGTCGCGACGTCGAGTTGCCCCCGTTCACGAGCGCCGCGAACGCGATCCAGCCGCCGTTGCGCTTGCGCACGTAGCCGGCGATGCCGCACACCGAATGCGGCTCATCCATGGTGCCGGTCTTGAGCGCCACGCGATCGAGCCATGCTTCGGTGCCCTGGCGCAGAAAGGCGAACGGCGCCTGGCGCGGCACGGTCAAGCCGCCGTAGAACGCCGGGAAATGCCGGCTGTCGTGGTATTCGTACGCGAGCAGCGCCACCAGATCGTGCGCCGAGAGCTCGTTCTCCGGGGTGAGGCCACTGCCGCTCACCAGCAAGGGCGCGGATACGCGTGCGTGGCTTTGCGCCCGTAGCGCGCGCTCGACGAAATCCGACAGGCTCTTCGAGGCGTCCGCCAACCCCGCCGGCGGCCGGCCGGTGATATCGGCAGCCAGATCAAACGTCAGCACGTCGGCGATGTAATTGTTCGAGTAGCGCAACATGCGGCCCAGTTGTTCGCGCAGCACGAGCCCCTCGGTCTGCGCCAGAGGAAAGACGCCTTCGGGGAGCGCGCCCTGCGTGACAATTACATCGCCGGGAGCGCTTACCCCGACCTCCCGCAGGCTCTCGCGCAGCAACAGCCCGACGCCGAGCGCCGGGTTAGACATGGCGCGATACACGCGCTCGCGCGGGCCAAGCGGCAGCTGGCCGCCGACCCGCAGCACATCGACTCCGGCACCGGTCGCGCGCTCGACCCAAAAAGTCTTTTTCGATTGCGCCGTACCCGTGATAATCGAGCCTTCCACGGCGATTGGCAGGCGGGCGACGCCGCAGCCACGAACGAGTGCAGGCGTACCCGGCAGCGTCGGTTGCACGCTCACACACCAGTTGCCGTAGTCGACCCCCACCGCCGACAGCGGCGCGTTGAACGCGGTATCGCTGCGCACGAGAGCGCCGCAGCGATCATGCGTCTCGCAGCCGACTTCCGCGAACGGCGCAAGATTCACGATGACACGACCACGCACTTCAGTCACGCCGGCCCCGGCTGTCTGGACTGCAAGCGCCAGCAGTGTCTGATATTCCAGCGTCGGATCGCCGGAGCCGTCGAGGATGACATCGCCCGCGAGCGTGCCCCCTTGCAGCTGCACCGTGCGCCAGCAGGCGCGTTTCAAAGCCCTTGTCCCCTGCCCAGCGGTTGAGCGTCGCGGCGGCAACCGCAAGTTTGGTGAGCGATGCGGGTGTCAGCCGATGGTCGGCATTCAGCTGCTCAAGAACCGCACCGCCGTCGAGATCCATGGCGAGCGCGCTGACTTGGCCACCGTCGCGCGCCAGTGCTTCCAGGGCATGCCAATCCGCGCGTGCCGGCAGCGACGCGAGGCCGCAAAGCGCAATGGCGCGCGCAGAGCCTGACGCGCACGCACGCGGCGCCGGCCACTGTGCGCACTGCTCCTCAATGCGCAGCACCGGCCAGCTCAGCAGGCTTTGTCGTGCGGCCCGCGTGCGCCGCCCAGCACCACAGGAGGCCCGCGAGCAGCACTGCCAGCGGAACGATCTTCACCGCCTGCTGCAAAGATGTTGCGTCCGAGAGCGCACCGATGACGGGCGGCGAGAGCACATCGCCGAGTATGTGGATGGTGAAGATGCTGACGGCGATTGCGGAAGCGCGCTCCAGCGGCGAGGTCAGATTGACGATCGCCGCGTTGATGGGACCCGTCGAGACGAACAGAAACAGCTGCGCGACGATCATCGTGGCCAAATAGTAAGTGGGCGTGGCGCTGGTGAGCGCCAGCCACGCAAACGGCGCCGCGATCAGCGTTGCCGCCGCGGACACCCACAAGAACCCCTGACGCAGAAACCTCGCGCTGTAGTCGCCGAGCCAGCCGCCGACAAAGGTGCCGATGAAACCGGTGACCACCACGATCTCGCCAAAATTCACGGTCGCCTGCGCGCGCGGGATACCGCGCACGCGTTCGAGGAACGCAGGCATCCAGAAACCCAGGCCCCCTACTGCAAATGTGTACGCGGCGTAGCCGAGCACCGTCAGCACATAGGGTGAATTGCTGAGCAAATGCGCATACGTCGCCAGTAAACCCCTGCGCCCCGGCGCAGCGGCAGGCGCGCCACTGCCGGCATCCTGACCACCACGCGGCGGATCCGGCAGCAGCAAAATCACCGCCGCGAGCGCAAGTCCGGGCGCGCCTGCGACAAAAAAGGCCATGCGCCACCCGTAATGCGCATCAACCAACCCACCGACGACGTATCCCAGGGCGGAGCCGATCGGAATTGCACAGAAGAAGATCGCCATGATCCGGCCACGCCGATCGGCAGGGTAAAAATCGGCCAGCAGCGCCGGCGCAATAGTTCCGTAGGCCGCCTCACCGACGCCGACGACGGCGCGCGCCGCGAGGAGCGTGAGGTAGCTGACAGCAAAGCCAGATAGCGCGGTGGCGAGACTCCACACCCCGACTCCCAGGGCGATGAGCCGCGGGCGCGCACGTCGATCTCCCAGGGCGCCGAACAGCGGCGCGGTGCATAGATAGACCACCAGAAAACTCGTCATCAGCGAGCCGAGCTTGAAGTCGGAGAGCGCGAGCTCAGAGTGCTTCAGCGTTTCGGCAAGCGCCGAGACCACGAAGCGATCGAGATAATTGAGGAGATTGATGACGGTCAGCGCCGCGAGTGCAACGCCCGCGGAACCGAGAACGGCGTGGCGGGCTGCCGGAGGGTTCATCACGCCGCGAGCTTACCAGTGTTCGCGTCCCGTCGATTCCCATGCACTGCGGTGCGAGAATCAGCACCTCCAGCCTCGGGAGTAACGATGAAGACCACCCTCGAAGAGATTCTCGCTCGCATCCCGGGTGTGCCGACACCCAAGTGGCCCGAAGGCGATCGCTACGCAACCGCACTCGCCCACGGTTCCATGTCAGTGGGGCTTTACATGCCGGTGGGGCGCGACCCGCAAACTCCCCACAGCCAGGATGAGATCTACATCGTGCGCGCGGGCAGCGCGGAGTTTGCAGTGAATGGCGCACGTGAAGCGTGCCATGCGGGCGATGTGCTGTTCGTCGCGGCGGGTGTTGAACATCGCTTCGAGAAGCTGTCGCCGGATTTTTCCGCGTGGGTGGTGTTTTGGGGCCCGAAGGGCGGCGAGCCGGCAGGACGGTAAGCGCAGGCGAGCTTAGCTGACGCCTAAAGCTTTAATAATCATAAGCTAATAGATGATTCTTAATTAAGAATCTGAGTGATGGTTGACATCCGCGGGCGACGAGATGTAGCCACCTCGCCGCCCGCGCAGTCGTTAGAGCTGCCGGCGCGCCGTAGCGCCCGTTAGCAAATCAGCCGCCGCCCTCGAGCGTTTTCTTCAGGTTATCAAGCCCGCTTCGATAGACGCCGGTGATGAACTTCGTAACGCCGGCATCACTTTCGGCATCCGGCGGATTGTCCGAAGGGTTCTTGCGCTTGAAGGAGCCGCCCCAGGTGACCACGGAGCTGTTGCCATCCGCACCTGCCTTCACGGACAGGGTGGAGCGGTAATGCACGATCGGCAGCGGCGAGGGGTCAATAATCTGGTAATGAAACGAGTGTCCGCTTGAGCTGAACTTCAGCAGCCGCTCGGTGAAAGTCGGGCCGTCCTTGACCGTGAGCTGGCGCACCGCGCCCGCCTGGTTGTTGGTCCCCTTAACGATTTCGTCCTTGGCGAAGGCGGGATGCCAGCTCGGCAGGCTGTCAAAGTTCATGATGGCTGCCCAGACCTTCGCCACTGGCGCCTTGATGTCTACCGTCTGCTCGACGTGCAGAGTTTTCGGCGGATCCGCGAGCGCCGCGCACGAGGCGCTGAGCGCAATGAGACCCAGCACCACTGTAGTTCTTTTCATGTGACCCCCACCTTTGCAATATGTGCGCGCGACAGTTGCGTCGCCCGTATCAGGCGCCGCCAGATGCAGCGACGTTGCGCGCTGAACGCCAGCGGCAGCACTATATACCGCGCTGCGCGGGAGCGCACTTGCACGACTCCTCGCTGCGGCTTCGCGTGACGCTGATGACTCACTTGAATCCGGAGCATGCCGTGACTGCTCGTCCACCCTTGCCGCCGTTTACTCTCGACACCGCGGTGCAAAAAGTTCGCCTGGCTGAGGATGCGTGGAACAGCCGTGATCCCGAACGGGTCTCACTCGCCTACACGCTCGACAGCCGCTGGCGCAATCGCTCCGAATTCTTCGCCGGCCGCGCGGCGATCGTCGCGTTTCTGCAGCGCAAGTGGGCGCAGGAACTCGACTATCGGCTGATCAAGGAGTTGTGGGCCTTCCACCGCAACCGCATCGCCGTGCGCTTTCAGTACGAAAGCCATGACGGCAGCGGTCAATGGTGGCGCTCCTACGGCAACGAGCAGTGGGAGTTCAGCGACGAGGGGCTGATGCAGCGGCGCGAGGCAAGCATCAACGATGTGCGTATCGAGCCTGCGGAGCGCAAGTTCTTTTGGCCCGCGGGCGCCCGGCCTGCCGACCATCCGGGACTTACCGACCTCGGTCTGTAGGACTGCTACGACGCAGAGCGTTTCGCCAGTGCCTGCTGCATAAGCGCGGCGACATCAAGCGCACCCTCGCCCCCCTGGGCGCGCAGCGCAGTGACCACTCCTTCGATATTGGCCGCTGAGTGATTCTGATTGAGTTTGAATTTGAGCTGCATATCATCGACGGTGAGCTCAAAGCCAACGATGCCACGGAGACGCTGCTGGTTTGCTGCAGGCTCCCCCATGCGCCAGGGCGTCTCGGCGCCAGCCTCGTAATATGCCGCAAGCGCGCTGACGATGGCCGCCAGCTGCGCGGTGTCGCGCACCAGCCGCACGCGCCCATAAAGATGAGCCGTCGCGTAATTCCACGTCGGCACGTTGTTGGCTGGATCCGTGTACCAGCGCGGCGAGATGTAGGAATGCGGCCCGTGGAAAATGAAGAGTGCCCGCTGGCCCTCGATCGTTGCCCATTGCGGATTCGCCCGCGCCCAGTGTCCGGTGAGCGTCACGCGGGGACCCGCGCGCCGGTAGAGCACCGGCAGATGAGTCGCAAATGGCGCCCCCTCGTGCACCGAGACCAACGTACCAAAAGCATCGCGCTCGGCAAGCCAGTCGAGTTGCTTGAGGTCGGTCTCGTGATTGAAGGCCGGGATGTACATCGTGCCGTAGCCTCTATGAGCTCGTTGATCCTAACGTGCCACGGCAGCCTCGCCGAGCAAGTCGTGGAACACGCCGCCCCTCACGAGGCAGCGCGCCGCCTCGATATCCGGCGCAAAGAAGCGATCGGTCGCGTAGTGCGGCACTTCGCTGCGCACCCGGGCGATGATCCGCTCGAGCGCCGCGGAACTCTTCAGCGGCCGATGGAACTCGATTCCCTGCGCCGCGGCAAGCAGCTCGATGCCAATAACCGTGGCCGCATTGTCAGCCATCTCGCCCAGACGGCGCGCCGCGTGCGTCGCCATCGACACGTGATCTTCCTGATTCGCCGAAGTCGGAATGCTGTCGACGCTCGCCGGATGGGCGAGCATCTTGTTTTCCGACAACGAGCGCCGCCGCGGTCACCTGCGCCACCATGAACCCCGAATTAACCCCGCTGTTCTTCACCAGGAACGCCGGCAACCCGCTCATCTTGGGATCGACGAGCAGCGCGATGCGCCGCTCGGCTATCGAGGCAATCTCCGCCACCGCCAGAGCGCCAGCTGATCAGCCGCGAAGGCCACGGGCTCGGCGTGAAAATTGCCGCCCGACGCAGACGCTGCCATCTTCGGGAAACACCAGCGGGTTGTCGGTCACCGCATTTGCCTCGCGCACCAGCGTCGTGGCGGCCGCCGCGCATCACATCGAGGCATGCGCCCATGACCTGCGGCTGACAGCGCATCGAGTAGGGATCCTGAACGCGTTCGCAATTCAGATGCGAGGCGCGAATGCGGCTGCCGGCGAGCAGGCGGCGCAACACCGCAGCCACGTGCACCTGCCCGGGCTGACGGCGCAGCGCTTGAATGCGCGCATCGAATGGCGCATCGCTGCCCTTCATGGCATCGACCGCCATCGCGCCGCTCGCGAGCGCCGCGGCGAACACGTTCTCAATCTGCACAAGCCCCGCAAGCGCAAGCGCGGTTGAGACCTGCGTGCCGTTCAGTAGCGCCAGACCCTCCTTGGGCCCGAGCGCAAGGGGCTTCAGGCCCGCGCGCTTGCAGCCCCGCCGCTGCGGGCATTATGCGTCCGCTTGATGCGCACCTGGCCCACACCGAGCAGCGCCGCCGCATGTGCGCGAGCGGCGCAAGATCCCCCGATGCACCGACCGAACCCTTGCCCGGAATGCACGGATACACCTCGTGCTCGAGCAGCGCGATCGAGCGCCTGCACCGTCTCAAGGCGCACGCCCGGAGTAGCCCTTCACCAGGCTCGCGATCTTCAGCAGCAGCACCAGGCGCACGACCGCGTCGGGCAGCAGCGCACCGGTGCCCGCCGCGTGCGACAGCACGAGATTTCTCTGCAGCGCGCGAATCTGATCGCGCGGGATGCGCGTGCCGGCGAGCAGACCGAATCCGGTATTCACGCCGTAGACCGTCGTCGCCTTGCGGCTCACAAGGCGCGCCACCGCCTGCGGCACCGCGGCGCACCCGCTGCACATCCGCACGGCTCAATCGCACGTGCACGCGCTCGATGAGCGCGTGGCGCAGGATCGGCAGATCCAGCTGCCCGCAGCGACACGCGCACGGGCGCGTGCGGACGGCCGCGGATCGCGGCGCCATCAGCGCGTCACCATCGGCAGATTCAGGCCCGCGCTCGTGGGCGCAGCGCACCGCCTCGGGATAGCCCGCATCCGCATGACGCATGACGCCGGTCGCCGGATCGTTCCACAGCACCCGCTCGATGCGCCGCGCCGCCGCCTGCGTGCCGTCGCACACGATCACGACGCCTGCGTGCTGCGAATAGCCCATGCCGACGCCACCGCCATGATGAAAAGACACCCAGGTGGCGCCGCTTGCCGTATTCAGAAGCGCATTCAGCAGCGGCCAGTCGGAGACCGCATCCGAGCCGTCGAGCATTGCCTCGGTCTCCCGATTCGGGCTCGCCACCGAGCCCTGAGTCCAGATGATCGCGGCCAATGACGATGGGCGCCTGCAGCTCGCCGCTTGCGACCATGGCGTTGAAAGCGAGGCCGAGCCGATGCCGATCACCCAGCCCCACCCAGCAGATGCGCGCCGGCAAGCCCTGAAATTTGATGCGCGCGCGCGCCATGTCGAGCCAGCGATGCAGGTGCGGATCGTCGGGGATGAGCTCCTTCACCTTCTGGTCCGTGCGATAGATGTCCTCAGGGTCGCCCGACAGCGCCACCCAGCGAAAGGGCCCAACGCCGCGGCAGAAGAGCGGCCGAATATAGGCCGGCACGAAGCCCGGGAAGGCGAAGGCATCTTTGCACGCCCTCGTCGAGCGCCACCTGCCGGATGTTATTGCCATAGTCAAACGTCGGCACGCCGCGACGATGAAACTCGAGCATCGCCTAGACATGCTGCGCCATCGAGCGCTGCGCGGCGCGCGCCACTGCCGCGGGATCGGACAGCGCGCTGCGACTCCCACTGAGCGATCGTCCAGCCGGCCGGCAAATAGCCGTTCACCGGATCGTGCGCCGAGGTCTGATCGGTGAGCGCATCGGGCCGCACGTTGCGCTAGCAGGAGCTGCGGCAGAATCTCCGCCGCATTTGCGCACAACCCAACCGACAAAGGCCTGCGGTCGCGCACCGAGCGCTCGATGAGCTCTAGCGCCGCATCAAGGCTCGGCGCCTCAACGTCGAGGTAGCCCGTGTCGAGGCGTTTCTGGATGCGGCTCGGCTGGCACTCGATCGCGAGCATGGATGCCCCGGCCATGGTCGCGGCGAGCGGCTGCGCGCCGCCCATGCCACCCAGGCCCGCGGTCAGAATCCAGCGGCCTGCAAGATCTCCGCCGTAGTGGCGCCGGCCCATCTCGACGAACGTCTCGTAGGTGCCCTGCACGATGCCCTGGCTGCCGATGTAGATCCACGATCCGGCAGTCATCTGCCCGAACATCATGAGCCCCTTGCGATCGAGCTCCGCGAAGTGCTCCCAGGTAGCCCAGTGCGGAACCAGATTGGAGTTGGCGATGAGCACGCGCGGCGCATCCGCATGCGTGCGGAACACACCAACGGGCTTGCCGGACTGAATCAGCAAAGTCTCCTCGGCGCCGAGGCACTTGAGGCTTGCGACAATCTGATCAAAGCACTCCCAGTCGCGCGCCGCCCGGCCAATTCCGCCGTAGACGACGAGTTCATCGGGGCGCTCGGCGACCTCGGGATCGAGGTTGTTATGCAACATGCGCAGCGGCGCCTCGGTCAACCAGCTGCGCGCCTCGAGCACGGCGCCGCGCCGCGCGCGCAGCTTGCGGGTGGGATCATGTCGGGTATGAGCATCCATGGCCTCTCCTGCTTGCCGGCGCTGCGGTGAACTGCACCTAGACTTCAAAGCCGCCGCGCAGTTCGAAGCGGCCGCCAGGGTGATACAAAAGGGCAAACGAGGCGGGCACGGCGCGACTCCACGTGACGCGCTCGATGAGCAGCGCCGGCTCGCGAGCTGGCAGCTTCAGCAGCGCGCGGATGCGCGCCGCCGGCTGCATGGCGCGCACCACGTGCTCGACGCGTTGCAGCGGCGCCACTTCCATCAGGTACTCGTGGGGAGTCACTTGCGTGAAGTCCGCCGCGAGATAGTCGGGCGCGATGAGCGGGTTTACGTAACGATCTTCGACCTGCAGCGCCAGCTCGTTTTCAAAATGCACGATGAGCGAGTGAAAAATCGGTGCGCTCCCTGGCGCTTATGCCGAGGGCGCTCCGTACGGCCGGCGGCGCCGCGAGGCGCTCCAGCAGCAACAAATGCGCCCGATACCGATGCCCGCGCTCACGGATCTCCTGAGAGATGTTCCGGATTTGCAGCGGATGCGCTGCGGCTTTGAAGTCCTCGACGAACGTGCCGACGCCGGCGACGCGCGCCAGCACGCCCGAACGCGTAAGCTCGCGCAGCGCGCGGTTGGCGGTCATGCGCGATACCTTGAACTTGCGCACGAGCTCGTGCTCAGAGGGCACACGCGCGCCAGCCCGCCACGCGCCCGAACGGATGTTCTGCAGCACGTGCTGCTGCAGCTGCGCGTACAGCGGCAAACTCTTATCGTCGGCCATGCGTCCGTGAACTTGTATAGACAGGCTCACCGCAACTATAACCGAAGCGGCCGCGCCTTTCAGCAGGCCGCGGGCGGGCGCCAAGAACGGCGCTGCGCGCACGGATTGCGCGGCGGGGGCGCAGACAAGGGCACGCGCCCGGCGCTGCCGCCGGGCGCGTGCGGGCCCATGCGAGGCTAGACCTTCTTGGCGAGCGCTCCGGCGAGCTTGTTGGAGAGCATGCCGAAAACCGCGCCGATCACGAGCGATACGATGAGCAGAATGAGCGGATTCGCGAACGATGCGGAGGTCAAATTCTGCAGCGGTCCGGTGCCACTTGGTGACGCCGTGGTCTGCAACGAGTACGCCACGATCGCCGCGTAGCCGTAGACGTTCGCAGGCACCACCGAGACGGCGTTGATCGAGCCGACGATGACGAGCAGGAATACGGTAACGCCAACGACAATTGCCGGCCACAACGTGCCGAGCGCAGGCATCGACGACGTTGACGATGATCAGCAGCGCGATCCAACCGATGATCGCGCCGTAAATCGTGCACGTGATCGTCTTGGTCAACGCGTTGCTGTTCGCGCCGGTGTGAAAATAGCATCCCCAGGCAATGAATCCCGCCCACACCAGCACGAATGAGCTCAACGGCCCCAAGGCCAGCCAGGCCCATATGGCTCCCAGAATTGCAATGCTGACGGACAGAGCTGATAACTGTGACATGGCGCATCCTCATTCTTAGCGAGGCGATTTGGAGTGCGTGGCAATGCGGTTTTTTGCCGCCCCGCTGATTATTTTTGGCCCGCAAGTTAACCTTACCACGGCGGTTAGGGTCCTCACCATTACAGGGCGGCGCGAGCTACCAAAGTGTCAAGTTGCCATCATCCCGTGAGCCTCGCCTCGCCCGCGGACGCGGCGGCGGCGGCGGCGGCGTGAGTGCGCTGCACCAAGAACGCAGCGCCCGTGAGCTGCTTAAGATCAATCAGCGCTTCTACGATGCACTGTGGAGCGGCGCGCGTCTGGTTGAGGCGCCGCGTTTCAACACCTGGCCACTCGTCACCTCGCTGCTGCCGCAGGCACCGCGACGGCTTGAGATTGCGCCGGGTCTGCGGCCGCGGTTGCCGATTGCGGGCACGCAGTTCATCGACATCAGCACGCCGGCGCTGTCACTGCTGCAACAGCGCGGCGGCCAGGTGGTGTGCGGCAGCATCACCGCCCTGCCGTATGCAGATCAGGTATTTGATCTCGTGTGCGCACTCGACATCATCGAACACGTTGATGACGATGCGCGCCGCGTGGCGCGAGCTTGCGCGCGTCGTCAAGCCGGGCGCCGTGCTGCTGGTGTCGGTGCCGCTGCACCCGTCACGCTGGACGGCATTTGACGACTTCGTCGGTCACCGACGCCGCTACGCGCCGCAGGAGCTGCGCGCGCGACTTAGCGAGCATGGTTTCATCGCCGAGCGCAGCGCCGTATTTGGTATGCAACCGCGCTCCTCGCGCCTGCTCGAGCTGGGAATGTGGTGGCTGACGCATCATCGCGACCGCGCCATGTGGTGGTACAACAGCGTCTTCATGCCACTTGGCGTGTTCTTTCAGCGCAAACTCCAACTGACAACTGACCTCCAACAAGCGGAGAGGGCCGATGAAGTGCTGCTCGTGTGTCGCAAGGTGCCGCGATGAAGCTACTCGATAGTGTCGAAATTGAGACCGGGCCGCAGCCGCGCAGCACCGTTATCTGGATGCATGGCTTGGGCGCGGACGGGCACGATTTTGAGGCGATCGTGCCGGAACTCGTGCGCCCTGGCGAGCGCGCGCTGCGCTTTCTTCTGCCGCATGCGCCAGTGCGACCGGTGACCATCAACGGCGGCATGAAGATGCGCGCCTGGTATGACATCGTTGGCTTCCAGCGCGACGTGGCGCAGGACGAAGCGGGCATCCGCGCCTCCGCGGCCGCGATCACGGCCCTGATGGAGCGCGAGCAGGAACGCGGGGTCGCAACCGCGAAAATCGTGCTGGCCGGCTTCTCCCAAGGTGGCGCGATCGCGCTCTTCACCGGGACGCGCGCGAGCGAGAAGCTCGCCGGAATCATCGGCCTGTCGTGCTACATGCTTCTGGGTGCAAAGTTTGCCGCCGAACGCAGCGTGCAGAACCAGTCAACGCCGATCTTTCTCGCGCACGGGACGCGCGATCCGGTGATCGATGTCAGCCTCGGCGAGGACACGCGCGTTATGCTCCAAGAGAGTGGGTATTCGGTGACTTGGCAGCGCTATCCGATCCCTCATGCGGTGTCCCCGGAGGAGCTGACGCATATCGCTGCATGGCTACGCCGAGTGCTGTGATCTTAGCATGCAAGTGCATGTTATTTAAGGGCTTTAAGATTGTTTAAACTGGAACGCAATCACGCAGCAAAGGTCCAAAAGTTATGCAACACTTGGAGGCAATGGAGAGCTCAGCAATGAACGCCTATCGTAAGCTTGGAATCGTCGCCCTCGGCGCCCTGGCATCGGTGGCGCTCGGGCTAACACCGGCCTTCGCCCAGGGCCACAGCAGCGGCGGCCACAGCGGTGGCGGTGGCGGCGCTCACGCGCACTACGCCGCGGGCGGCGGCCACAGCGCCTACGGCGCTGGCTACGGTGGGCACTATGCCGTCGGTGGTGGCTATCGCGGCGGCGCGTATTACGGCCATGGCGGCGGCTATTATGGTCGCGGCGGTTACTACGGCCGTGGTTATTACGGCGGCGGCGGTTACTGGCGCGGCGGCTTCTGGTACGGCCCACGCTTTGGCTACGGCTGGTTCCTGCCCGTACTGCCGGCGTTCTACGCGACGTATTGGTTCGGCGGCATTCCCTACTACTACGCGAACGACGCGTACTACACCTGGAGCCCTGACTACAGCGGCTACGTCCAGACCGATCCTCCGGCGGGTGCGGTTCCGGATGATGGCGGCGCGCCACCGCCTGCGGGCGGCGCGGCACCCCCGCCAGCGGCGGGCGCTGCACCACCTGCGAGCGGCCAGACCTATGACTACCCGAAGAATGGCCAAAGCGCAGACCAGGAAGCAAACGATCGCTACCAGTGTCATCAGTGGGCGGTGAGCCAGAGTGGCTACGATCCCACGCGCAACGGCCCCGGCGGTGCCGCACAGGGCGACTACAGCCGCGCACTGAGCGCATGCATGCAAGGTCGCGGCTACACCGTTCGCTGACCCCCGCCGGCGAGGCCAAGGATCAAAGGGGCGCGCTGCACATTGCAGCGCGCCCCTTTTTATTCATCTGCGCTCGGGCCCCCCGCGGGCGGGCGCCTCAGGCGGCATCCGCGCCCAACATCGCCTTGATCTCGAGAAAATCGCGCAGGCCGTGCTCGCCGTACTCGCGGCCGTTGCCGGAGCGCTTGAAGCCGCCGAACGGTGTGTTGTAGTCGCTACGAGCCCCGTTCAGGATCACCTGTCCGGCACGCAGGCGCGCGCCGACCTGGCGCGCCCGCGCCGGGTCCTTGGACCACACATAGGCGGCAAGACCGTACGGAGTATCGTTGGCGATGCGGATCGCCTCCTCTTCGCTGTGGTACGGCAGGATGCACAGCACCGGTCCAAAGATCTCCTCGCGGGCAATTACCATGTCGTTGCGGACGTTCGAGAAAATCGTTGGCCTGACGAAGTAGCCCTTGCTCAGGCCTGCTGGCCTGCCCTGCCCTCCGCTGACGACCTTTGCGCCCTCAGCGATGCCTTTGGCGATATAGTTTTCCACACGGTCAAACTGGATCTTTGACACCACGGGCCCGACCGCAGTATCGGCGGATTTGGGATCGCCCACGATGACCTCCTCGGCCACCTTCTTCGCGATAGCCTCGACGGCTGCCAGTTTGTCTGCCGGCACGAGCATGCGCGTCGGCGCGTTGCACGACTGGCCGGAATTCTGCAAGACGTGCAGGACGCTGGCCTTGACGGCGCGCTCGAGATCGACGTCATCGAGCAATAGGTTGGGCGACTTGCCGCCGAGCTCCTGATGAACCCGTTTCACGGTAGCCGCCGCGCCTCGAGCGACCTCGGTTCCGGCGCGCGTGGAGCCGGTAAAGGACACCATGTCGACGTCCGGATGCGCAGCAAGCGCCGCCCCGACCGTCGGGCCGTCGCCGTTCACCAGATTGAAAACTCCTGCCGGCACGCCCGCCTCGTCCATCACCTGGGCCCAGAGAATCGCACTGAACGGCGAGAATTCCGAGGGCTTCAAGACCATCGTGCAGCCGGCGGCGAGCGCCGGGACCACCTTGGCGGCAATCTGATTAATGGGCCAATTCCACGGTGTAATCAGCGCGCACACGCCTACCGGCTCGAGCAGCAGCCGTGCAACCCCGTGCTTTTCCTCAAACTTGAAATGCTGCAGGACATCGATCATCGCGGCAATGTGCCCGACCCCGACCGCCGATTGCGAGCCGCTCGCCAGCTTCATCGGCGCGCCCATCTCGTCGCTGATAGCGGTCGCAATCTCCGCCTGACGCGCCTTGTAGCGCGCGAGAATGCGCTCCAGCAGTTCGCGCCGCTCGCGCGGCGTCGTGCGCGAGTAGCTCTCAAACGCACGCCGCGCCGCGGCCACCGCGCGGTCCACATCCGTGGCGCTGCCCATCGAGATGACGCCGGCGACCTCCTCGGTCGCCGGATTGATGACCTGGAACTCCTTAGGTACGGCCGGGTCGACCCAGCGACCATCCACGTAAAATTGCTTATAGACGTAGCTCATGCACGCATCCTCAAATATTTCAACGCCGCGCTCTTAGCGCGCCGGCACGACGGTCGCAAAAAAGTTGTAGATGCCGTCCTCGCCCATGTGGCGCGCATCCGCAAGCTCACCGGCACGCGTGGCGTAGATGACCTTGTCGGACGGACTCAACACGACCGCCGCCGGAATGCCCTTGCCCGTCGGGTAACCGTAGTGCTTCACGACGTCCAGATTCTTATCGAAGTTGCCGACGTCAATCTTGACCACGACGAAGCGCGCATCGATGAGGCTCGCCGTGCGCCCGTGCAAGGCCTTGTCGAGTTCGCGGCAGTCCTTGCACCAATTGGCGCCGAAAACCACCAGCACATCCTTCTTTGCGGCACGCGCATCCTCAAGACCACGCTGCAAGGCGGCGTGTGCATCCGCGTGTTCGTCATAGGGCAGCGGCGCAGCCAGTGCCGCGACCGACACCCCTAGCGCGGCAAACACGAACAGCCATTTAGCCATGACACTTAGCTCCGCCAGACAAAAATCCACCGATCGATGCAGTATGATATCAATGCACGTGCCACGAAAGGCCGCCAGCCGGATGGCCGGTGCGCAGCGCGAACGCGAGCGGCGCGTGCCACGAACTCCACGGAGACGTTTTCATGCGCGGCCAAGTGCCCGAAAAGATGCGCTTCGTCGACCTCCTCGGCGCGGGCGGACCTGAAGTCCTTGAAATTCGCACGATGCCTACCCCGGCACCGCAGGCTCATGAGGTGCTCATCAAGGTCCAGGCCGCAGGTATCAACCGGCCGGACATATTGCAGCGCCAGGGCAAGTATCCCCCGCCGCCCGGCGCATCGCCGATCTTGGGCCTCGAGGTTGCCGGAGTCGTGGCCGCCGCGGGCGACACCGCTGCCCTCGAGGTCGGCGCTGCGGTGTGCGCGCTCGTCCCCGGTGGCGGCTACGCCGAGTACTGCCGCGTGCCGGCCGCGCACTGTCTGCCGATACCGCGCGCCCTGTCGATCGTGCAGGCCGGCGGGATTCCCGAGACCTTCTTTACGGTGTGGGCCAATGTGTTTCAAATGGCAGCCCTTAAACAGGGAGAGCTGTTCCTCGTGCATGGCGGTGCGGGCGGCATCGGCACGACCGCGATTCAACTTGCGCACGCCCAGGGCGCGCGGGTCTTCACCACCGCAGGGACCGACGAGAAATGCGCCAGGTGCGTTGCGCTGGGCGCCGAACAGGCCTTCAATTACAAGACGCAGGATTTTGCCGAGGAGTTAAAGCGCATCACCGACGGCCGCGGAGTGGATGTGATCCTCGACATGGTGGGCGGCAGCTACACGCAGAAGAACATCAACAGCCTCGCGCTGCGCGGCCGCCTGGTGCAGATCGCCTTTCAGCAGGGCGCCAATGTCACGCTGAATCTCGCCAGCATCCTGCAAAAACGTCTCGTCATCACCGGCTCGGCGCTGCGGCCGCGCAGCATCGAGGAGAAGGCGGCGATCGCACGGGAGCTCGGCGCCCATGTGTGGCCTCTTCTCGAGGAAGGCACGGTCAAGGTCATCATCGACAAGACCGTGCCGTTTGCGCAGGTACGCCAGGCGCACGAATACTTCGAGCGCGGCACCCATACGGGCAAAGTCGTTCTGGAGATTTGACCGCCGCGGCACGGGGGCGCCGCGATCACGCTGGCGCCTCTTCAGCGGTGGTCGCGAAACACGAGCGGCGTTTCACTCACATACGGCCGCTCCGCACGCGCCACCGCCGCGGTCGATGAGGTGGTGGTGGGGCGAGAGCTCGCATACCGGGTCAGCGTTGGCCGCATCCCCGGTCAGCAGGTAAGCCTGGCAGCGGCAGCCACCAAAATCCTTGGCCTTCTCCGGACAGCTGCGGCAGGGCTCCTTCATCCACGCATCGCCGCGAAAATGATTGAAGGCCGGCGAGTCGTACCAGATTGAGCTCGATGCTCGCGTCACGCACGTTGGGGAACTCAAGCCCCGGCAGCATGCGCGCCGCCTGGCACGGCAGCGCGCAGCCATCGGGAGCGATCGTGAGAAACAACGAGCCCAGGCCATTCATGCACGGTTTGGGGCGGCGCTCGATAGTAGTCGGGCACGACGAAAAAGATGCGCATGCGCTCGCCGTGTTGCGCGCGAAAACGCTGCGTCACCTCTTCCGCGCGCGCAAGCTGACTGCGGCTTGGCAGCAGTTGCTCGCGATTCTTCAGCGCCCAGCCGTAGTACTGCGTGTTCGCGAGCTCCACGTAGTCCGCCCCCATGCGCTGCGCCATGGTGAGGATCTCCTCAACATGATCGATGTTGAGGCGGTGCAGAACCACATTGAGCACCATCGGATAGTCGTGCTGCTTGATAAGCGCCGCGACCTTGGATTTGAGCTCAAAGGTGCGCGTGCTGCTCAGGAAATCGTTCATCTGTTCGGTGCTGTCCTGGAAGGAGAGCTGAATGTGATCGAGGCCTGCGCGCTTCAGTGCCTGCAGGCGCGCCTCGTTCAGCCCGACCCCGGAGGTGATGAGATTGATGTAGAAGCCGAGCTCGTGCGCATGCGGCAACGATCGTCTTCGACGTCATCGCGCACCAGCGGCTCGCCGCCCGAGAGCCCGAGCTGCACAGCCCCCGCCGCGCGCGCCTCGCGCAATACCCGCAGCCACTCCGTCGGTGCTCAGCTCTGTGCCGGTACGCGAGAAATCGACCGGGTTGTAGCAGAACACACAGTGCAGCGGGCAGCGGTAGGTGAGCTCGCACAGGAGCCACAGCGGTGGACCCGGGCGCGCCGGCGCGGCGTGAGCCGTCACGGGCGTATCTCGCAGCCATTTCTTTTCCAGCGCCATGTCGAATGAAAGCCTCGACGTCCGCGCCCAGGCCGCTCGTGGCGAAGGTACGCTCCAGATCCGCGGTGATTTCGTCGACGCGTGCGCAGCGCCATCGCAACGCTTCATGATCTCACCGGCGCTGCCGTTGAGTTTGATCATGCCTTCGGGATAAAGCAGAACGTGCGCGTTTTGCGCCGGCTCCCACTGCAGCCGCAAGCCGCGGCCGATGGCGGGCTTGGCAGTGGCGGCGATCGTATCCATGTCTGCAGCGCACGCGCCCTGGATGCGCGGCGCGCAGTCGAACTCGGTACGGCGGAAACGGGCGCAGCCCGCCTACGCGGGCCGGCGCCCTGCGAACATCAACGATTGGCAATGTACATCGTGATTTCCATACCGAACCGGAAATCAACGGCTTGCGGGGTTTCCCATTTCATAATCGATCCTCAAAGTTCTGTAAACACGGCGGCTGTCGGTCTGCCACCGACGACACATCCTGCGCCGCAGCGACGCGCAGCAGGCAAAGCGGGATCATCATGAAACTCGCCTCATGATTATCATGAGTCCGGCCGCCCCGCCCCATAGGGCTGCACGGGCACTGCTAACATCGAAGCTACCGATGAAGCTGCGCACTCGACTGAATCTCGTGGTCGCCGGCCTGACCGCCGCCTTCGTCATTGTGCTGATATCGGCCGAGATCCAGGCAACACGCGCGCTCCATCCGCGAGGAGATCGAGGCGGCCAACCGCGTCGCCGCCCAGCTGCTCGGGCGGCTGGCGCTTCATTTATTCGAGCGAAGGCGGACCGCAGCTGGTGCTGCCGTTTCTGCAGCAGGTCGGCCACGTGCGCGCCAATGATCTGGTGCTGCGCAGACGCCGACGGCAACGTCCTTTACCGCTCGCCACCGCCGACCTATAAGGCTGGCGCGCGAGGCGCCGCGCGTGGTTCGCGCAGCCTATGTCGCCTGCTCCTGCCAAGTACACGTTCACGCTTCCCGGGACCATGGAGCTCAGCGTCGAGGCGAACTCTTCGCGATCTGTGCTCGATGCCTGGGACGACCTGTCGCAGCTCTTTGTCACTCGCGGCGGTCATGCTCGTCATCGTCAACGCCGTCGCGTTCTGGTCTGGTGGAGCGCGCGCTTGCGCCCTTTCCCGTCATCACCGACGGCCTGGAGCGCATCCAACAGGGCGACCTGGCGCTTTCGCCTGCCGCCCTTGAGCGGTTTGAAGCGCAGCGCGATCGGCGCGGCCTTCAATCGCATGGCGCAGGCCGTGCAGGACAAAGTGCAGGCCGAAAAAAAAGCGCACGAGGCTGAGACGCGGCTCGATGAGCGGCGCGAGATGGCGCTGCTGGTCGAGCAGCGCGTGGAAGAGGAGCGCCGCCTCATCGCGCATGAGCTGCACGACGAATTCGGCCAATCGGTCACCGCGATCCGCAGTCTGGCGATGGCCATCGCGGCGCAGGGCGGCGCGCGCGATCCGGCCACCGGCGAGGCAGCGCGGCTGATCTCGGATGAAGCGGCACGTCTCTACGATGCCATGCACGGGCTCATTCCGCGCCTGATGCCGCTGTCGCTTGATACCCTCGGCCTTGCGGACACTCTGGAGAATCTGGTTCGCGATTGGCAGCGCCGCAACCCCAGCGTGCAGCTGTCGCTGCGAGCACGATCTGTCAGCGCCGCTCGGCCCGAGCGTGACGCTGGCAATCTACCGCGTGGTGCAGGAGGGCTTGATCAATGCGCTGCGTCACGCCCAGGCTTCGCGCGTGGCAATTCAAGTGCAGGCCGATGCCCACGCAGGTGGTCGTGACCGTTGCCGACGATGGCGTCGGCATGCCGCCGCAAGGCATGCCGCCCGGGCACTTCGGGCTGCGCGGTCTGGCCGAGCGCGTGGCGCACCTCGGTGGCTTTTTCGAAGTCGGCGCGCAACGCTCCGCACGGGGTGCGCCTGAACGCACAGATTCCGTTGGCGCCAATGCCATGATCAGCGTTCTTCTGGTCGACGATCACGCGGTCGTGCGCATGGGTTTTCGGCTGCTGCTGCAGTCGCAGCCGGAGATTTCGGTAATCGCGGAGGCCGAGTCGGGCGAGGCCGCCTGCCAGCGCTATCTTGAGCTGCAGCCCGATGTGGTGGTGATGGATCTTGCCATGCCGGGCATGGGCGGCCTTGAAGCGCTGCGGCGCATTCGCGCCCATCATCCGCAGGCGCGCGTGCTCACGCTCTCCGCGCAGGATGATCCGATGCACGCGCGCCGCGCGCTGCGCGAGGGTGCGCTTGGGTTTTCTCTCCAAGCGCAGCGCGCCTGAAGCGCTGATCGACGCGGTGACCGCGGTCGCGGCCGGCCAGCGCTACATCGATGCCGAGCCTGGCGCAGAAGCTGGCGCTCGATGAGATCGACGGCGCCGGCAAATCCGTGATCGAGCGCCTATCGGAGCGCGAGTTCGATGTTTTCATCCGCCTCGCGCGCGGCGAGAACGTGCAGCGCATCGCCGAGGATCTGAAGCTCTCGCCCTCAACCGTCGGCACGCATCTCTACAATATCAAACAGAAACTGCACGTCAGCAATCAATCCGAGCTCACGCTGATCGCGGTGCGCGAGGCGCTGATAGCGCCCTAGTTGCGGCCAGCTGCCAGCGGCGAAGCCCTGCTCCTAGAGCGCCGCTTCGACGCGCACGCTTTGCGCGCACGTCTTGTAGCCGCGACAGCGGCTGTGTAGCCTGCGCGCTTCATTCGGCTTGCACTGGAACAATAACTCCATGCGCACCAGCTCACTTGCTTGCATCCTCGCCATGACGCTTGCGACAGCTGCGATCGCGCAGCCTATCAAGCTTGACCCCGCCGCAAGCGCCCTGGCACTTGAGGTGTTCAAGCAACTCGTTGAAATCAACACGACCGACACACCCGCGGGCAATGTGACGAGCGCAGCGGAGGCCATGGCAAAGCGCCTGCGCGATGGCGGCTTTGCCGCCTCCGACATGCAGCTGCTCGGACCCAACGACCGCAAGCACAATCTCGTCGTGCGCCTGCGCGGCACGGGCGCCCACAAGCCCGTGCTCATGATCGGCCACCTCGACGTGGTCGATGCGCACGCGAGGACTGGAGTACCAATCCGTTCAAGATGGTCGAGAAGGACGGCTATTTCTACGGGCGTGGCGCCGAGGATATGAAGGATGGCGATGCCATCATGGTCACGACGCTGCTGCGTCTGAAGAAGGAAGGATTCCGCCCCGACCGCGACTCATCCTCGCGCTCACCGCCGATGAGGAGAGCGGCTCCGCCAATGGCGTCCACTGGCTCCTGCAGAATCACCGCAACCTCATCGATGCGGAATTTGTGCTGAACCATGATGGCGATTCGGTAGTGACCGAACATGGCAAGACCCTCTTCTATGAGCTGGATGCCAGCGAGAAGGTTTATGGCGACTTCTTGCTGAGCGCGACCAATCGCGGTGGCCACAGTTCCCTGCCGCGGCCTGACAACGCGATCTATGAGCTCATGAGTGGCCTTACGCGGCTCGCCAAGCACAAGTTTCCATTCGAGCTCAACAGCGTCACACGCGCCTACTACGAGCAGCTCTCGAACACCGTTGACGGCGAGCGCGCCCGCGACATGCGGGCGATCCTCAAGGTGCCGCCGGACCTCGCCGCAGCAGCGCGTCTGTCGCGCGATCCCACCGACAATTCCCTGATGCATACCACCTGCGTCGCCACGCGCCTGAGCGGCGGCCACGGCAACAATGCTCTGCCGCAACGCGCACAGGCGGTCGTAAATTGCCGCATCCTGCCGGGCCATTCCCCGGAGGAGGTGCGCCAGAGACTGAGCGAGGTGATCGCGGACCCCAAGATGACCGTGCAATACATCGCGGACGACGGCAAGACCGTGAGCGATAGCGCGCCAAATAAGCGTGGTTACCCGCCGCCGCCGCTGCGCGAGGATGTCATGCGTCCGCTGCGCGCGCTGGTCGGCGTTTTCTGGCCAAATGCCCCGATTGTGCCTGCCATGGCAACCGGTGCATCCGACGGGGTCTACACGAGCGCAGCGGGAATCCCGACCTATCAGGTGACTGGGATCGCGATCGAGCGCGGCGACGAGCGTGCGCACGGACGCGATGAGCGCATCGGCGTCGAATCATTTTATCGCGGCACGAGTTCTACTACCGCTTCCTCAAGGCGCTCACCACGCCATGAACCTGCGCCCGCCGCGCGGGCGCGCGCGGCCTCAATCGCGAGCGACGTTGATCGCTACAATGCGGCTGTCCTTGCGCATCGCCGCGATGATCGCCCGGCACTGATCCTCGGGACCCGGGCCGGACAGTTCAACTTCGATGACGTTGTCGTTCTGGCCGCGCCAGGCGAGTTGGTAGCCCGGCATGGTCAGCAGCGAGCTCAGAAACGTCAGATCACGCGGATTGGGGACGTCGGGCGTCAGCTGCACCGACAGATGGCGGCTGCAGAGGGCGGGCGGCGGCTCGGCGCGCGCGCCGGCGACGAGCGCGGACGCAAGGAATATGGCGCTCAGGACACGTATCGTAGTCACCTTCGTTAGTCTCCCATTACCCTAAGTCACGCATTACGCACGGAACATGCCCACGGGCTGCGGTACTCAGTATTCTTCAGGAAAGTAAAGCTTGAGCGCTCCGTCCGTTCCATCCGCGAACACCCTGCAAGGCCCCCGCAAGCGGCTCTTGCCCTGGCTGGTTGCCGTGGCGTTTTTCATGGAGTCGCTGGATACCACCATTTTGAACACGGCGGTGCCGACCATTGCGCACGCGCTCGGCGTGGCCCCCCTCAGCATGAAGGCGGTTCTCGCCAGCTACACGCTCAGCCTTGCGGTCTTTATCCCCATCAGCGGCTGGATGGCAAATCGCTTTGGCACGCGCCGCGTGTTCGCCTCGGCGATCGGGATTTTCACCATCGGCTCGGTGCTCTGCGGCATCTCACGCAACATTCACTGGCTGGTGGCTTTTCGCATCCTGCAGGGCGCGGGCGGCGCCATGATGCTGCCGGTGGGGCGACTCACCATGGTGCGCACCTTCGCCAAGTCCGAACTCATCCGCGCCATGAGCTTCGTCGCCATCCCGGGCCTCATCGGACCGATGCTGGGGCCGGTCTCGGGCGGCTTGATCACGGGCTACTTTCACTGGAGTGTGATCTTCTTCGTCAACGTTCCCATCGGGCTTGCCGGGTTGTACCTGGTGTACCGTCATCTGCCCGACTACCGCGAACAGGACACGCCGCCCGCCGATATCGTCGGTCTCATCCTGTTCAGCGCCGGCATCGCGCTCTTGTCATACGTTCTTGAGGTCTTCGGCGAACACACCTTGAGCGGCCGCGAGATCCTCGGGCTGCTCGTGATCAGCGGCGCGCTGCTCGCAGGCTACGGCCTGCATGCGACTCACACCGCGCACCCCTTGCTGCGGCTGCAACTCTTCCGCGTGCGCACGTTTCGCGCGGCGGTCGTTGGCAGCTTCGTCACGCGGCTCGGAATCGGCGGCATCCCGTTCCTTTTTCCGCTGCTCTACCAGGTCGGACTTGGTTTCACGCCGATTCAATCCGGCCTGCTCATGATGCCGCAGGCGGTTGCGGCCATGAGTCTGAAGCTCACGATGCCGCGCATACTCGCGCGCTTCGGCTATCGCGGCGTGCTGATCTCCAACACCGTGATGCTCGGCGCTCTCATGCTGCTCTTCGCAACCATCGGCGCGGCGACGCCCGCGTGGCTGATCGTCGTGCAGCTGTTCGCATTCGGGTTTTTCACCTCGTTGCAATACACGAGCATGAATACGCTCGTCTATGCGGACGTGCCCGAGAGGTACACGGCAAGTGCCAGCACCATCGCCAGTACCATGCAGCAGATGTCGCTCAGCTTCGGCGTGGCGTCGGCCTCACTCGTCACTGCAGTCTTCATTCCTGATCGGTTTCGCAGCGCGCCGACGGAGATGATCCACGGCATCCACGACGCGTTTCTGGTGCTTGGCGCGCTGACCATCATCTCGACCATGGTGTTTCGCGAATTGCGCAGCAACGACGGCAGCGCTGTGAGTCAACACCGCGCAGTCCTGCCCACCGGCTGAAGGCTCGCGCGGCGCACGCGGCGTTTCGATCGCCACGGGCGCCCGTGCACCACCGCGCGCCGTTCGGTTAACATCGCGTGCACCTAACTGCGGAACAAGAATATGCGTCACATCACAGCTGCGCTCGGCGTATCGCTTTTCCTCCTGCAGGCGCTCCCGGCCGCCGCCGAGTCCGCCCCCGGCCAGCTGACCGCGGTGCATTGCGGCCATCTCATTGACACCGAGGCGGGCAAACTTCTCGGCGAGTCAACCGTGCTCATCAACGGCAAGCGCATCGAGTCGCTGGCGGGCGGCCGCCAGGTGCCGCCCGGCGCAGCGGAAATCGACCTCTCCAACGCGACGTGCCTGCCCGGACTCATCGACAGTCATACGCACCTCACTCATCAGACGAGCCCGAGCGTGTACGTCGACAAGTTTCACTGGAACGCCGCCGACTACGCGCTGCGCTCGACGGTGTATGCGCGCCGCACCCTGCTGGCAGGATTTACCACCGTGCGCAACGTCGGTGACCAAGAGTACGACTCGGTGGCGCTGCGCAACGCCATCAACGCCGGCATAATTGCAGGACCGCGCATTTATACCGCTGGCATCGCCATCGGCTCAAGTGGCGGCCATGCCGATCCCACCAATGGTTATCGGCAGGACCTCGCGGGTGATCCGGGCGTCGTGCAGGGCATCATCAATAACACCGACGATGCCGTCAAAGCGGTGCGCCTGCACTACAAGAACGGCGCCGACCTCATCAAAATCATGCCCTCGGGAGGCGTGCTCGATGAGAACACCAGCGGCGACAACCCGCAGCTCACGCTCGAGGAAGTGCGCGCGATAGTGGCAACCGCGCACGACTACGGATTCACGGTCGCGGCACATGCGCACGGCGCCGAGGCCATACGACGGGCGGTAATTGGCGGCGTGGATTCGATCGAACACGGCACCTTCATGAACGACGAGGACATGAAGTTGATGAAAGAGCACGGTACCTGGTTCGTGCCGACGATCATCGCCGGCGACTTCGTCGCATCAAAGGCCAAGGTGGCCGGCTACTATCCTCCGCAGGTCGCCGCCAAAGCGGCCGCCATAGGCCCGCTCATCCTGGGCACCGCGGGACGCGCCTACAAAGCCGGCGTGAAGATCGCATTCGGCACTGATGCGGCGGTGTATCCGCACGGCCAAAACGCACATGAATTCGAGCTCATGGTACGGGCGGGTATGCCGCCGATGTTTGCGCTGCAGGCTGCCACCACGCACGCCGCGCAATTGCTCAAGCACGAGAAGGATCTCGGCAGCCTCGCGGCGGGCAAGTTTGCTGACCTAATCGCAGTGCCGGGCAACCCGCTGGATGACATCAGCCTCATGAGGCGCGTCAGTTTCGTGATGAAGGAGGGCGTGGTGTACAAGCGTGATGGCAAGAGCGTGGAGTTCGACGCCGAGCCGGGCGCGGCGTCCGCACCGGGCGGCTCCGATACCGACTTCTAACTTTAGGCCGTGCGCTCCAGCGCGGCCGGCGCGCCGGCCGCTTGGCTCACTTGGCGCGCGGCTGCATCTGATCCGGCATCAGCACCTCGGCCACCAGGTGCGTGCCACCCGGATCGAGCTGATGCGGAACGCAGAAATTCTGCAAATCAACGTTGCGCGCAGTGAGCAGCGGCAGCACTTTGTGCTTCACCTGCTCGATGAGTTCACACTCGCCCGCCTCATCGAGACTTGAATTATCAAGTTTCAACCTGACGGGCTGCCAGTGACTTGGCAGCGGCGCGGCATCTTGCGGCGCAGCGGCACTGTCCGCAGGAACGAGCACGCTCATCTTGACCGACACGCCCGGAAATATGTCGGGCCTGCCGGAGGGACTTGAGCACCCGAAGTCGTATACCTTCAGATCCTCCTTGCGCGCGCCAAATTCGAGCAAGATCTGTTGCATTTTGCCGCGTAATCCATCACACGAATACCTAGTCGTAATACCCTGATAGATAAACTGAAATTCCTTATGCGCCCACACCGCGGATTGCCCAGCGCCTGCGGCGGTGTCGGCGCGCGCGGCACCGCCCAGACCAGCGCTCAACGCGGCCGCTGCAGCGAGTAATTTGAGAAGAGTTCGGTGAGAGTGGTTGCGCATAAAGCCTCCGCCGGAGCCGAAATGCGTCTCTAAATCTTAGGACGCGTTCGTCTGAGGTTTGTTCCCGCCCTGCTGCGATGGGTTCACGCCAGCGCCGGGCGCAAGCTGCGCGTGTCCGCCGCGCTTGAACTGCCACAGCACGTATCCGTAGTAGCAGACGTAGTACCCGATAAGCACGAAGAACACACTCAAGGTTAGAGGGTTGTGGTAGAGCGTCCCCCACGCGTCGGCCGCAGCTGGAGCTCGCCCGGCGCTCGCGCCGGCAGCCAAGCCACCCTGCGAAACGATGAGAAAGCGGTACAGCAGCCGGCCAAGGAACAATGCGGACACCACGAGGCCGGCGTAGGTGTGCGGAACATAGTGCAGCTCGCCTTCATGCCACTCGAAACGGGTGTGCTGCGCGCCCCAGGCGCCGATGGCAACCCCCAGTACCAGCCCTGCACTCATCGCGAGTGCCGCAGCGCTCGAGCGCAATGCCGCCGGCGAGAGCAAAGCGCCCACGATACAGAGGATCACGATGCGCGCGATCATGCGTGCCGGCTTCAACGGCTGGCGGCCAAAGAGCCGGCGCATGCGCCGGTAGAGGATGAAAAGCAGGAGCACGACGGTCGCAACGACGCCCCATATGTGTCCAAGTCCGGGCGGCATGCAGCGGCGGTCCTGTTCGTTGCGCGAAGAGCCGCATTCTAACACGGCTGCCCGAGCGCCCTTTGCGTTGCGCCGCGTGTGCGTCGCGCAGTTTTGTCGGCGCGCGCGCGGCAATGATGACGGGGGTGCGCGGCGCGCACGATGACAACGCCGCCGATGCCGTGCGAGGATGCCGCGCCATGATTCACACTACCGCCGTCATCCACGCTCGGGCGCAGGTGGATCCCAGCGTCGAAGTCGGACCCTACGCGGTCATCGACGATAACGTGACTCTAGGAGCGCACTGCGTCGTCGGGCCGCACGTCTATCTGACGGGCGAGACGCTCATTGGCGCCCACAATAGGTTTCACGCGGGCTGCGTCATCGGCGATGCGCCGCAGGACCTCAAGTACAAGAACACGCCGACGCGACTGCGCATCGGCGACCACAACATCTTTCGCGAGCATTTCACTGCGCACCGCGCCAACAGCACCGCTGAGGACACCGTCATCGGCTCGCACAACTTTCTCATGGCGCACAGCCACGTCGCGCACAACTGCCAGCTGGGCGATCACATCGTCATTGCTAATGGAGCGCTGCTTGCCGGACACGTGCTCGTGGAGGATCGCGCCTTTATTTCCGGCAACTGCGTGGTGCATCAGTTCTGCCGTGTCGGTCGGCTCGCCCTCATGCAGGGCGGATCGGCGATCAGCAAGGACCTGCCGCCGTTTACCGTAGCGCGCCGTGGCTCCAATGCGCTCGGCGGACTGAACAGCGTCGGTCTGCGCCGCGCGGGGTTCGCTGCGCAGGAGCGCGCCGAACTCAAGCGCCTTTACCATGCGCTCTTTGCAAGCGGCGTCAACCTCGGCGCGGCGCTCGAGGCGGCGCGGGCGAGCTTCAAGGGGACGGCGGCCACCACGCTGTTGGAGTTTGTGGCGCATTCAAAGCGCGGCGTGTGCACGCCACAGGGCAGAGAGGATGCGAACGCGGAGGATACGGCTACCGGCGAGTAAGCGTCGCGGCCCCGGGCTCCGGCGCGCGCGCGCGGGCGCCGCTCCTCGCCTGAGCCGTGCCAGGCGCTTTACGCTAGCTGCGCACGATTATTGCTGCTATTAGGGGCCGAGACCCCGGCTGCGTTAGCGCTTGTGCGACGGAGACATCAGCATGAAATTCACCCTTCCCGACCTGCCCTTCGCTGCCAACGCGCTTGCCGCTCGCGGCATGAGCCAGGAAACGCTGGAGCTACACCATGGCAAGCACCATAAGACCTACGTCGACACGCTGAACGAGCTCGTCGCGGAAAACCCCGATCTGAAGGACAAGACCTTAGAGCAGCTGCTGAAGCTCAACCGCAAGGACAAGCAATTGACGACGGTATTCAACAACGCGGGCCAGCATTGGAACCACAGTTTCTTCTGGCCGTGCTTGGCGCCCGCCGGTGGTTCCATCCCGGGCACGCTGGAGAAGAAGATCATTGCCGACTTCGGTAGCGTCGCGAAATTCAAAGAGACCTTCAAGGAGGCCGCCGTGACGCAATTCGGCTCTGGCTGGGCATGGCTCGTTCTGGCGGATGACGGCAAGCTGAAAGTGCTCAAGACTGCGGATGCGGAAAATCCGTTGTCAAACGGCGAAGGCAAGGCGCTGCTGACGCTCGACGTGTGGGAACACGCTTACTACGTCGACTATCGCAATAAGCGCCCCGACTTCATCGATAATTTCCTCAACCGACTCGCCAACTACGAGTTTGCGCAGCGGCAGCTGGCGGGCGCCTAGCGCCGCAAACGGCATGGCATAGACTCGCCCCCCGCGCGCACTGCCCTCGCTTTTGCGCCGCGGCGCGCCCGTAATATGACCGTAACGCCGGCGCGCACGCCAGCGTCCGCGCCGCGCGCGCGCGTCAACCCGTCCCCGCAGTCGTGCGTTAACATTGCATCCGCCCGCTTTTGCCGTGCGCGACCGAGCGGGGGTATTGTGGAGGTCCAACCCATGATCAGTCACAAGTTTCGTGCCTGCGTCTTGGCCCTCGCGACCGCCTGGGCAACGAGCGGCTGCGTAGCCTTGCGCGTGACGTCCGATGTCGCGCCCGGTGCAAGCGCTGCGCAGTGCCACACGTTTGCCTGGGCCGGCTCCTTTCGCTATGACAACGAGAACGGCCGCGGCGTTGTGAATCCTCTCAACGAGCAACGCCTGCGTGACGCCATCGCCGCAAATCTCGCCGCGAAGGGCGTGCAACTGACAAACGCCAACCCCGACTGCCTGGTCGGCTATGGCATGGGCTCGCATACGGTGGTGGAAGGCGGTTGGGCCTACCCCCCTGGACCCTCTGGCTGGGGATACGGTTGGGGATACGGTTGGGGTTGGTGGGGATACGGTTGGGGCTGGGACACTCCCTACGTCTATCGCCAGGGCGTCATCGCCGTCAACCTCTTCAATGGCAAGAGCAAGCAACCCCTGTGGCACGCTGCTGTGAATCAAAGCGTCGCGGACCTCACCGGCGCCGCGGCCGAAAACAAGATTCGCGAAGCGGTCGCGGCGATCTTTACCAAGTACCCCGCATAGCCGGCAGCGCTCGCCGAGCCCGCGAGCCACCTTGCGCGCGCCGGCGCATCTTGCCGAGCGCGCTTTGCCCGCCGCGCCTGCTCACTAGTACACTTCTGGCGCGTCGCACGCTATGGACGCGCACGCACTCGACCGCACAAGTACTAGAAGTCCCATGGTCAATCCGTTCCGCTCGCTTGGTGTCGCATTGCTGCTCGCTTCGAGCGGCGCCCTTGCCCAAAGCGCAGGCTCCCCTGATACAGCGGAGCCCGGCTCCGCCGCAGAGATAGCGCAGGCCACTACCGAGGCGCGTTTCGGTTCGCCCTGGGTGTCCTACCTGCCCGCTTCAGCCAGCGTGCCCTCGCCGCGCGCGTTTCTCGGCCGCATTCCGGGCGCACCGGGCGAGCTTGCCAATTCCGATAAGGTCTATGGGTATTTTCGCGCTCTGGCCGCTGCTTCGCCGCGCGTACGCCTCTTCACAATCGGCCGATCCGAGGAAGGTCGCGATATCGTTCTGCTGGCAATCGCGGATGAGGAAGGAATTGCGCGCCTTGAGGAGCTGAAGGCGGCGACCGCGGCACTCGCGGATCCGCGCAAGACCGATTCCGCCGCAGCGGATCGGCTGATCGCCGGCGCACGCGCAATCTATTACTTCAACGCGGGGCTGCATTCCGACGAGACCGGTTCCACCGAGTCCGTTGTCGAGCTTGCCTATCGGCTCGCCGTCTCCGAGCAGCCGATGATCCGGCGCATCCGTCAGAACCTCCTCGTCCTGATAAATCCGGTGTCCAATCCCGACGGGCGCGACAAGCAGGTCGATTGGTTTTACCGTTTCCTCAAGGGCAAGAGCGATTTCGCGCGACTACCGCGCCAGTCGCCACCCTACTGGTCCAAATACACCTTTGTAGACATCAACCGCGATACGCACCAGCAAACTCACGAAACCACGAAAGCGGTTCATCGCATGTTCCACGAGTGGCACCCGACGATCGTGCACGACCTGCACGAGGCGGTGCCGCTGCTCATGACCTGGAACGGCACCGGCCCCTACAACCCCAACATCGATCCCATCACCTACACGGAATTTCTCGCGCTTAGCTTCCACGAGGTGGAGATGCTCACCGGGCTTGGCATGCCCGGCGTGTCGACCTGGAACTTCGGCGAGGCGTTCGCGCATCTCTATCTTGATTCGGTGGCGATGAATCACAACGCCATTGGCCGTGGCTACGAGACCTTCGGCAATGGCAGCGCCGAAACTATGGTGCGCACGCTCGAGCCCGACGAAGTATCGCCCCAGTGGTACCGCGTGCTGCCGCCGCCCGCCGGAGGCTTCCGCTGGTCCGCACGCGACAATGTCAACTACAACGAGTCGGCAGCACTGGCGGCGCTGGACTACACCGCCGGGAATGCGCACGCGCTGCTGCGCAATTTCTATGAGAAGGGGTATCACTCCTGGCGCAACGGAATCGACTCACCGCCATACGCGTTTGTAATTCCGCAAGACCAGGGAGATCCGGCCCGCGTCGGGCAGCTCGTGGCGCGTTTGCTCGCGCAACACATCGAAGTCGGCCGCGCCCGCAGCGCTCTGAGGCTCAAGGAAGGCTCGTTCCCCGCCGGGACCTATGTCGTGCGCCTAGACCAGCCGTATCGCAACTATGCGGTCGATCTGCTCGCACCGCAGCGCTACCCCAAGGACGGCGGTGAGCCGTACGACGACATCTCCTGGGAGCTGCCGGCACACTACCATCTGCAGGCGATTGCCACCGCCGACCCTGGTGCGCGCGCGCTCGAGCTCACCAATTTGAGCGCGCCACCGCAGGTTCGTGGCCGCGTGCTCGGCACTGGCACGTACTTCCTGCTCCCGGATACCGGTCAAGAGGGCCTGCTCGAGGCGCGCTATCGGCTTGCGAAATTCAACATTGATATCGCCGAGCACGCATTTACCCTGAAGAACGCCGACTATCCGGCCGGCTCCTGGATCATCCCACCTCAAAGTGGCCTTGCGGCGGCGCTGCGCGACTGCGCAACCGAGCTCGGCCTGGATTTCACTGCCACCGGCGCCGCGCCCAACGTAGCGCATCATGCCGCGCCCGCTCCGCGCCTCGGAATCTGGGTGCCGTGGGCCGATACCGATTCAATCGGCTGGGTGCGCTATTCGCTCGATCAACGTCACATCCCCTACGTGTACGTGCGCGACGAAGACATTCGCGCCGGCAAACTGCAGGATAAATTCGATGTACTGCTCTATGGGCATGTGGACTTGGAGCTTGCCGAGCAGATTCAAGGCCTCCCCAAGGAGTGGGGCCCGATGCCCTTCAAGAAGACTGCCCAGACCCCGAGCCACGGTACGCCGGCCGAATCCGACGATATCACCGGGGGCATCGGTTGGGAGGGCCTGGCGCAGATTCAGGGATTCGTCGAGCACGGCGGACTGCTCGTCACGCTCGGCAGCGCATCGATGCTGCCGATCGAGGGCGGACTCATTCGCGGCGTGCGCCGTGACTCCGGTGGGCCACCACGCAGCACCCAGGGAGGCGGTGCCGCCGCGGCTGCCTCAGCGCAGGAGTCGATCACCCGTACGCCGGGTGCGCACCTGCGTGTCACGTTCGCCCGGCCGGAGCATCCCATCGCGTACGGCTACGAGGCCCATACGCATGTATTTCGTCAAAATTTTCCGCTTTATTCCATTCCGCGCCGCTGGCTGCGCATGGCCTATTGCACGACCTGCCTGGATGGGCCCTTCGACACCAGCAGCGTCGTGCTCGAGTGGGGTGATCGATCCGGTGCGCCCATTTTGGTGAGCGGCCAGATCTGGGGGGAGTCCAACCTGATAGGTCGCCCCGCGATACTCGACACGGCCGTAGGCCGTGGACACATCGTCACCTTCAATTTCAATCCACTGCATCGTGACTTGAATCGCGGTGACCAGCGCATGCTCTGGAATGCGCTACTGAACTGGCAGGCGATCACCGCGGCGCAAGCGCGCCCGTGAGCCGCCACAGCAACGCCTTCGCACAACCGCTCGGCCCGCCCGTTCTCGACTGGTCGCCGCGGCCGCGACCGCAGCGCACGGTGCTCAGCGGACGCTATTGTCGAGTTGCCGCGCTCGACGTTGAGCGCGACGCGCGCGCGCTCTACGATGCCTACATGCTGGCGCCCGACGAGCGCGATTGGACCTACCTTTTTCTGGAGCGCCCGGCAAGCCTTGGCGCCTGTCGCGAATACCTCGCAACGCTCGCGGCGAGCAGCGATCCTCTGCACTACGTCATCGTGGACGGCGCCAGCAAACTCGCGGTCGGCACGGCAGCGCTCATGCGAATCGAGCCGACACACGGCGTCATCGAAGTCGGCAGCATCACGTATTCACCGCTCCTTAAGAAGACTCGCGCCGGCACCGAGGCGATGTATCTCATGATGCGCTACGTGTTCGATGAGCTCGGCTACCGGCGTTACGAATGGAAGTGCGACAGTCTCAACGCTGCATCGCGCGCCGCGGCAACGCGCTGCGGCTTTCATTTCGAGGGTACCTTCCGCCAGGCGGTCGTCTATAAGAGCCGCAATCGCGACACCGCGTGGTTTCGATCATCGACAAGGAATGGCCACGTATCCGGGCCGCTTTCGAAGCGTGGCTCAGCCCCGAGAATTTCGACGCCCGCGGGCAACAACGGCGCGCGCTCGCCGCAATCCGCGACGAGCTGCAATAGGTTTAAGTGCCACGCCGGCAACCCCGGCAGTCAATTGCTCAGCCGCTCCACGTCCAGTTGCTGCTCTGCGCCTTGCATCCGCCGCCGGCTGCTCCTGTCCAGGCGCGGCCACGCACGAAGCGGCCACTGTGCGCGCCGGTGGCGACGCCGTCCCTGAGCGCAATCTTGCCGTTAACGAGTACGTAGCTCACCCCAGTCGCAAGCTGATGCGGCTTGGTGTACGTCGCATGATCCTGAATTGTCTTGGGATCAAATATCACGACGTCGGCAAAGTAGCCCGGCTTCAGCATGCCTCGATTGGCGAGCGACAGATTGCGTGCCGGCTGCGCGCTGAGCTTGCGAATCGCCTCCGGCAGGCTGAGCGCGTGCTCATCGCGCACGTACTTGGCGAGCAAGCGGGCGAAATTGCCGTAGGCGCGCGGGTGGGAATTGGACTTTAGAAATACACCCTGCGGTGCGGGCGCGGCCTCGTCGGATCCGAAACTCACCCACGGCAAGGCGGTTTCACGGCGCACGTTATCTTCCGACATCAAAAAATACGCCACCCCGACGCGCGTGCCATCCTCGATCACGAGATCGATCGCGGCATCTTCAGGGCTCTCACCGCGCTGCTGGGCGACCTCGGCCAGCGTCTTGCCGACCAACGGCTTTAGTGCCGGATTCTTAAACTGCAGCAGCAGCGTGCCAGCAGGGCCGGCACTGCCGAGTAGGTTCTCCCAACCCGGATTCGGGTCGCGCATTTCCCCGCGTACTCGGGCGCGCACGGCGGGATCCTTAAGGCGCCCGATCCAAGCTTCCAGTCCGCCATCCTGCACCCACAGGGGCATCGCAGCATCGAGTCCGGTCGCGCCCGCTGTGTAGGTGTACATATCAGCGCTAATGCGTGTTCCGGACGAGCGGGCCTGATTGACGAGCGCGATCAGCGAGTCGAGTTTGCTCCAGTTCGCCTTGCCAGCCGCCTTGAGATGATAGATTTCCGCCGGCGCGCCCGAGGCGCGCGCAATATCGATGGTCTCCTGGGCAGCCTCGATGAGCCTTGCACCTTCGCTTCTCATATGGGCGATATACATGCCCCCGCAGCGCGCCGACTCGCTGGCGAGCGCAATGAGCTCGGGGGTCTTGGCGTAGCCTTCCGGGCTGTAGATGAGCGCCGTCGTCACGCCAAGCGCGCCCTCTTGCATTGCCTGGTGCACCAGCGCGCGCATTTGGTCGAGCTGCGCAGCCGTCGGCTGCACATCGGCCTCGCCAAGCACGTTGACCCGCACGGTTCCGGCGCCGACGAAGGACGCCACGTTGGGTGCGATGCCGCGCGCCTCGAGCTTGTGCAGGTATTCGCCGAGCGTGGTCCAGTCCACGTCGTAATGGACGTCGATCTGACGCTGGCGCATCTTCTCCTTCATCGTCGGCGAGAGCGGGCCCATCGAAGACTCGCCCAGCACCTCAAGGGTTACGCCCTGGCGAAGATCGCTCAGCGCCCGACCGTCAACCAGCAACGACTCTTCCGGATGCGCCAGCATGTTGATGAACCCAGGTGCGACGGCCTGCCCGTTGGCGTCGATCTCCGCTTTGCCCTTCAGATCGTCGGCACGCCCGACGTACGCGATGCGATCCCCGTCGATCGCCACGGCGCCTGTGAAGGGTGCACCGCCGGAACCATCAATTATTTCGGCGTTGCGGATCACCACGTCGTGTGTTTGCCCCCAGGCGACAACGGCACAGCTGCCAAGTAACGCAGCAGCACACACCTGCAGTCGCACCTGGCATCGGTGGGGCTGCCGACGGTCTTCAATGTCCATGCGGTGCGCCACCTGCAAAGCGTATTATCGACCGAGCGCAGTGTACGCCCAGGCGCGCGAGGTCTATGCGCGAAGCGCGCCCCCGTGGCCGCAGGAGCACAGCTTGCGCTGTCAGGCAGAACCTGGGACGGCAGACCGAACTGTGCCGATTACAGGATTCGCGGCGAGCACAGAATAAGAAAAAGCCGCGCGCGGGCGGCGGACGCCGGTCCGCTGCCCGCGCCGGTCTTGCTCTCGTTATCTTGCCCAGTGGCCGCGCTGAAAGTGCCAGCGGGGACCGACCTGAACCCACGCTTCGGGAACCCAGTGATACCCGACGCGCTCATGGATCCAGTGACCACCGACCCATACGTGCCTGTTGCCGTCCCAATTCCAGTAGCCAGGCGCCCATACAAACCCCGCGCGCGGGCCGGGAACCACCTCAACCTGCATGGGCGGCGGCGCGACATCAACGTCAACGACTACGCCACCAAAACTTGCAGGCGCCGCCAATGCACCCGCGGCCAGCAACACTAAACCCAGCAAACCCGCTCGTAAACGCATATTGGACCACTCCATCTGAAAGAAGAGAGCCTTACCCGAAACAAACGTATCATCAAATCGACTCGTTGACGCCGCAGACCCCCAATTCGGGCCAGCCCCGGCGTTCACCCTAGCGCGCTCGCGCGCGGATGCTTAAAGTGTGGAACATCGCGGGCGAATCAACGGCACTTATTGTATATCGGCAAGATCGCGGGGGCCACCGCCGCCCCAGCCTAAGCGCCTGATTTATTATGCAAACCCTACAGGCTGAGCGCACAGCTGTTTCCACCGTCGCCGCCATACGACGCGCGACGCCACGAGCGCAGCCTCTCGCATGAGCCTGATACCAAATTTGTCTGCGCTCAACACCGAGCAGCGCCATACGGTGCTCGCAAGTTTCCTCGGCTGGACCTTGGATGCCTTTGACTTCTTTCTGCTGACCTTTGCGATTACGGCGATCGCAGCGGATTTCAAGGTCGGGCGTGAACAGGTATTTGTAGCCGTGACCTTTACACTCGCGGCAAGGCCGCTCGGCGCATTTGTCTTCGGCCGGCTCGCGGAGCGCTTTGGCAGGCGCCCGATTCTCATGCTGGATGTTGCGCTATTTAGCGCCTTCGAGTTCGCAACTGCGTTCGCACCCAATCTTTCGACGCTGATCCTACTACGCTTCTTTTTTGGCTTTGCCATGGGCGGCGAATGGGGCGTGGGGGCATCGCTGGCGCTCGAGGCAATTCCAGCCGATGCACGCGGATTTATTTCCGGGCTACTGCAGGAAGGCTACGCGATTGGCGCCCTCTTGGCAGGCCTCGTCTTTGGCCTGTTGTTTGACCATATCGGCTGGCGCGGTCTGTTTATGGTCGGCGCGCTGCCGGCGCTGCTGGTGATCTACGTGCGCGCCAAAGTGCCAGAATCATCAGTGTGGCAGCAACGACGCGCCGCGCCGGCAGCGGAGCGCCGCGCCCTGTCGGCGATGCGTGGCTTTTGGGGGCGCGCCTTGTACTTGGTGCTGCTGATGACGCTGTTCAATTGCTTCAGCCACGCCTCGCAAGATGTCTTCCCGACGTTCCTGAAAGTGCAACGCGGACTTAATGCGCACCAGACTAGCGTCGTAACCACAATCATGGCGACCGGTGCGGTGCTGGGCGGCCTCTTCTTCGGCACTTTATCCTCGCGCGTCGGGCGGCGGCGGGGCATCATCACGGCCGCCCTGCTGTCGCTCGTCATGATCTACCCATGGGCGTATTCGACGACCGTCGCCACGTTGGCCCTCGGAGCGTTTCTCATGCAGTTCATGGTGCAGGGAGCGTGGGGCATCGTTCCCGTACATCTGAACGAGTTGTCGCCCAACGCCGTGCGCGCCATGCTACCGGGCCTGGTTTACCAAACCGGCAATCTGATATCGGCGCTCACCCCGACGCTCGTGTCCTGGTGGGCGGAGGCCAACAACAAGAACTACGCGCAAACCATGGCGGTGGTAATTGCCTGTACCGCGGTACTGTTGGCGGTAGTGACGGCGCTCGGACCTGAGGCAAAGGACAAGCACTTCGGTTAGATCAAGCGCCGCAGAGCTGCCCGGATGCGCGCAGTCCTTTCGCAGGCGGGAATGAATGTTGCGGCGGTAATCCAGTGGGTTCAAAAAAACTATCCCGCTATCGGGCGAAGCGCGACTTTACGCGTACCGCCGAGCCGAGTGGCTCCAAACCCATTCCGCAAGGCGCAAAGCTGCGCTTTGTTATCCAGAAGCATGCGGCGCGGCGCCTGCACTACGACTTGCGCCTCGAGCTCGGTGGCGTGTTCAAATCCTGGGCTGTCACCAAGGGGCCTTCGCTCGATCCCGGCGATAAACGCCTCGCGGTAGAGGTTGAGGACCATCCGCTCGATTACGGCGACTTCGAAGGAACCATTCCCGCGGGTGAGTACGGCGGTGGCACCGTGCAGCTGTGGGATCGGGGTTATTGGCAACCGCTCGGCGGTGCCCCGGAGCGTGCGCTCGCGGCGGGCGATCTCAAATTTGAGCTCGACGGCGCGCGCCTGCACGGCAGCTGGGTGTTGGTGCGCATGCGCGGTGACAAGTATGGCGGCAAGCGCACCAATTGGCTCCTCATCAAACACCAGGATGAATACGCACGTCCGGGTGATCAGGACGCGCTGCTTGCGGAGGACCGCTCGGTCGCTTCGGGACGCGCGATGACGGCGATTGCCGCGGGCACGGGCCGTGCGCCCAAGCCCTTCATGCTGGCAAAAACAGCCGCGGCATCGCCCTCTGCGGTGTGGCACTCGAAACCGCGCGGCGCTGGCGCCGACAGCTCCGCGGCGCCGCCGAAGTTCCTCCCACCGCAGCTCTGCCGCCTCGTCGACCGCGCGCCCGAGGGCGATGCCTGGATACACGAAATCAAGTTTGATGGCTACCGCATGCAAATGCGCGTCGCTGATCATCGTGCGACGCTCATGACGCGCAAGGGACTCGACTGGAGCGCCAAGTTTCCGGCCCTGATTGCGGAGGGAGCGCAACTGCCGAACTGTGTGATTGACGGCGAGGTGGTGGCGCCAGGCAGCGACGGCACCATGAGCTTTGGCGCCCTCCAGAACGCGCTCTCCGAGGGTGACACGAGCCAGACCGTCTATAACGCATTTGATCTGCTGTTCGCGGATGGCGCGGACCTGCGCGATGCGCCACTGCGCAAGCGCAAGGAGCGCCTGCAGAGGCTTCTCCGCCGCGGTGGCGTCAACGGCGCGATTCGTTTTGTCGAGCATTTCAAAGGTCACGGTGAAGCCGTACTCAAATCGGCCTGCAAGATGGGACTCGAAGGCATCGTATCGAAGCGCTACGATGCGCCCTATGTATCCGGGCGCGCGGATACATGGACCAAAGCCAAGTGCCGCGCGGGGCAGGAAGTCGTGATTGGCGGCTGGGTGCAGGAGGCAGGGCAGCTGCGCTCGCTGCTTGCCGGGGTGCGCCGTGACGGCGAGTTGCGCTATGTCGGCCGCATCGGCACCGGCTTTGGTCGTGCGACGCTGAAGCAGGTCATGCCGCGATTGCGTGCCGTCGAGAGCACCCGCAGTCCCTTCCGCGGCACCGGCGCCCCGCCAAAACAGAACAACGTCCACTGGGCACGGCCGCAGTTGGTGGCAGAGATCGAGTTTGCCGGCTGGACCGACGCCGGCAACATTCGCCAAGCCGCGTTCAAGGGATTACGTGAAGACAAGCCGGCTGCCGAAATTCACACCGAGACACCCATGCCAGCGAAGATCATTGAGAAGCGGGCGCAACGTTCAACAGCGCCCACCACCGCCACGGCGGTCCTGGGCGTCACCATCTCGCATCCGGATAAAGTGCTCTGGCCCAAGAGCGCAACGCAACCCGCGATCAGCAAGCTTGACTTCGCGCGCTACCTGGAAGCAGTCGGCCCATGGATGATTACCCACCTCAAGGGCCGTCCCTGTTCCTTTGTGCGCGCCCCCGATGGCATCGAGGGTGAGACGTTCTTTCAGCGTCATGCGATGCGCGGAACCTCCGATCTGGTGAAGCTCGTCAAGGTATCCGGTGACCGCGAGCCCTACCTGCAGATCGATGAGCCGCGGGCACTCATTGCAGCAGCGCAGATAGCGGCGCTCGAGCTGCACCCCTGGAACTGCCGGCCGAATCAGCCCGAGGTACCCGGGCGCCTGGTGTTCGATCTCGACCCCGCCCCGGATGTTAAGTTCGAGCGCGTGATCGTTGCGGCACTCGAGTTGCGCGAGCGCCTGCAGGCATTGGGACTAGTGACGTTTTGCAAAACCACCGGAGGCAAGGGTCTGCATGTGGTAACGCCGCTCGCAAAGCCCGGGCGACACGCGCTCGGCTGGCCCGAGGCGAAAGCGTTCTCGCAAGCGCTGTGTGCGCAGATGGACGCCGATTCGCCAACACGCTACATCGTCAAGATGACCAAAAGCGCGCGCGCAGGGCGCATTTTCCTCGATTATCTGCGCAATGACCGCACCGCTACCGCGGTCGCGCCGCTGTCAGCACGGGCGCGCGGCGGCGCGCCGGTCTCCATGCCGGTGCCATGGTCGCAGGTGCGCTCAGCACTCGATCCTATGCACTTTACCGTTTCGAGCGCCGTGGCGCTGTTGGGGCGCAAGACGGGTTGGGAGGACTACGACAAATCCGAGCGCTCACTGGAGAGCGCCATCAGGAAGCTGACTGCGCAAAAGTGACCAGCGTTTGTCAGCCGCTCCACCCGCGGGCACGGCACATGCTAACCTTTGACGCATGCGACGCGCGATCTGGAAAGGTGCAGTCTCTTTCGGCCTGGTCTACATTCCCGTGGAGCTGTATTCGGCTGCAAGCGCCGGCGGGCTCGATCTGTCGATGCTCGATAGCCGCGATTTTGCGCCAATTGGGTATCAGCGCATCAACAAGAAAACGGGCAAGGTGGTCGATTGGGGCGATATCGTCAAGGGTTACGAGTACAAGAAGGGCGAATACGTCGCACTCTCGGAAGAGGACTTTCGCCAGGCCAATGTGAAGGCCTCACAAACCATCGAGATCACGAGCTTTACGAAGAGCGCAGATATCGCGCCCGCCTATTACGAAAACCCTTATTACCTTGTGCCCACCAAGGGCGGCGAGAAAGGCTACGTGTTGCTGCGTGAGGCGCTGCAGCGTACCAACAAGGTCGCGATTGGCAGTATTGTGATGCGCGCGAGGCAGCACTTCGGAGTCATTGCACCGGACAAGCGCGTTCTGCTCTTCAACACGTTGCGCTTTCCCGCCGAGCTGCGCTCAGCAGAGGAGCTCGACGCGAGCGCTCCCAGCACGAAGGCAGGCAGTGTCTCCGCCAAAGAAGTGGCGCTTGCCGAGAAGCTGCTCGATGAGATGACCGGTCCCTTCAAGCCCGAGGAGTATCACGACACCTACCGTGAAGATCTGATGCGTCGCATTAAAGAGAAGGTGCGCAAGCACCAGACGCACGTTCTGACTCCGAAGGAGAAAGCCCCGCACGAAGATAGGAAGAGCGCCCAGGTCATCGATCTAATGGCGGTGCTGAAGAAGAGCCTCGAGTCACGCAGTGCTGGCCCGAAGCGCGCAGCGGCGCCAAGTTCCGGCACCAGCCGCCGCCGCCGCTCCTAAGCACGCGATCACAGGCGCGCCCTCCTGCCGCAAAATCCTGCGGGCTCCGCACGCGCCTTGCGCTCGTCGCTGTGCACCGCGATCACGATCTTTGCCGCTTGGCGCGCGCCGCATGCACCGATGGGGTTGACCGTGCGTTTCATGAGGACAACTGTGGGGCTACCCCATGCGCGCAGCGCGCGCACGTAGCTCGGAACGTTCCTAGCTTTTCTTCGTAAATAACTGAAAATAATACGGTTACTTACACCCATACGCGCTGAGGTTGTGCCGAGCCGAGGCATAAACCTTGCTGAGGTGGTTGTCACGCCACCACAGGAGCCGCGCGATGCGAAAGGACCGACAAGCCGACGAGAAGATGCAAAAGCTCTGCGATCTTATCGACGCAGCTCCGATCGCGATGCTAACCACCGAGGAGCCAGACGGCTCGTTGCGCAGCCGGCCTCTTGCCACACTGCAAATGGATTCGCAGGGCCGGCTGTGGTTCTTTACCGCCCTGTCATCGGGCAAGGTGGGAGAAATCGATCAGCATAGAAAGGTTAATTTGTCCTACGCCAACTCCGACAAACATAGTTATGTTTCGGTTTGCGGCAGCGCACGGCTTTTTCGTGAGCGCGACAAAATGCACGAACTGTGGACGCCTTCGATCGAGCCGTGGTTCCCCGACGGGCTTGCCGACCCGGATCTTGCACTTTTGGAAATCACTGTGCAGGAGGCGGAGTACTGGGATGCTCCATCGAGTGGCGCCGGCAGGTTGCTTGGACTTGCCAAAGCGTTGACCGGCGATACGAACTCGCTCGGTGAGCACGGCAAAGTTCGCCCAGCCGAGGATTAGCCGCGCCATCAAGCCGGGTGTGTCTCGCAATAGCGCTTAGCGCGGCGCAGATCCCGCACGAACGCCCGGTACTCGCGTTCCCTGTCAGCATCCACCGGCAAGCGCAGCAGGTATGACGGATGGATGGTCACAAAAGCCACCCTGCCAGCTGCCAGTTGATGCCGCTGCGTCCGTGCGCTTGCAATCGTCACGCTGCGCTCGAGAACGCTGCGCGCCGCGGTGGCGCCGAGCGCGACGATGACCTGCGGCCCGATAATCTGCAGTTCGGCCTCGAGCCACACCTTGCACCGGAGCAGCTCTTCGGTATTGGGGCGCTTGTGCAGGCGGCGCTTGCCGCGCATCTCATGCTTGAAGTGTTTGACCGCATTCGTGATGTAAACGTCGCTGCGCACAATCTGCGCGTCCGCCAGTGCCCGGTCGAGAATTTTGCCCGCGGGCCCGACGAACGGCTTGCCGCGCAGGTCTTCGCTGTCACCAGGCTGCTCTCCCACGAGCATCAGCAGCGCGCTCAGCGGCCCCTCGCCCGGCACCGCTTGGGTCGCGTGGCGATACAGGGGGCAGCGTGTGCAGTGCGCTTCGGCAGTTCGCAACTCGGAAAGTGTCTGGATCATCGCGACACACCGTTCAGTACGTCGCCGCGCAACATGACCTCATGGGGCTGCATTGTTGTATCTTATGGGGCACTTGGCGAGACGCGCGGCACTTGGCAAACCAACCTCAACTGCTCGTACATGATCGGCGCGATAACGTCGGCGTGGTCGTTGTCGAGGACCTCGTCGCGGGCGCGGAGATGCTCTGCGTGATAACCCAGGACAACAGTGAATTTCGCTGCACGCTCAGCCAGAACGTTGCGCTCGGCCACAAGGTTGCATTGAAGGATCTCAATGTTGGCGACACGGTGATCAAGTATGGCCAAGACATCGGTCGCGTCACCGCGGCCGTTCATAAAGGTGCACACGTGCACACCCATAACCTGAAGACCAAGCGCTGGTAGCATGAGCGCCGCAGCGCGAAGCGTGTGGGCGTATCGGCGCGAAAACGGCCGTGTTGGAGTGCGCAATCACGTCGTGGTGCTGCCGCTCGACGACATCTCCAACACCGCCTGCGAAGCCGTCTCGGCCCATATCCAAGGAACGCTCGCTTTGCCGCACGCCTATGGGCGGCTGCAGTTCGGCGCCGACCTGGAGCTGCATTTTCGGACCATGATAGGCACCGGCGCCAATCCCAATGTCGCCGCGTGCATCGTCATCGGCATCGAGCCGATGTGGACGCAACGCGTGGTCGACGGAATCGCCGCTACCGGCAAGCCCGTAGCGGGATTCTCGATCGAGGGCAACGGTGACATTGCGACCGTCGCAGCCGCGTCGCGCCAGGCCAAGGAGTTCGTGCACTGGGCCTCGGAAAGTATGCGCACGGAGTGCCCGTTGACGGATCTGTGGGTGGCTGCGAAGTGCGGCGAGAGCGACACGACCACGGGTCTTGCATCGTGCCCGGCCGTTGGCAACATGTACGACAAGCTCATCCCAAGCGGCCTGTACGGCTGTTTCGGTGAGACGTCCGAGTTGACGGGCGCGGAACATCTCGCGGCGGCGCGCGCCGTTTCACCCGAGATCGGCCAAAAGTTCATGGCTGCCTGGTCGGCCTACCAAGACGAGGTCATCGAGGCACACAAGACTTCCGACCTTGCGGATAGTCAGCCGACCCAGGGCAACATTGCCGGTGGCCTGACGACGATTGAGGAGAAGGCTCTGGGTAATCTGGAGAAGATTGGCAAGACGGTGCGCTTCATCGACGTGCTGGCACCGGCGGAGGCGCCAGCGCGCGGGGCCGGCCTGTACTTCATGGATACCTCTTCGGCGGCGGCGGAGTGCTGCACGTTGCAGGCCGCTGCGGGCTATGTCCTGCATGTCTTTCCGACCGGACAAGGCAATGTCGTTGGCAACCCCATCATGCCGGTGATCAAGATCACCGGTAATCCGCGCACCGTGCGGCTGATGCGCGAGCATATCGACGTGGACGTATCCGGAATCATCCGGCGCGAGATGACGCTTGAGCGCGCTGGCGACGTCCTGATCGACGTCCTCGTGCGCACCGCGAACGGCAGGCTCACGGCGGCCGAGGTGCTCGGTCACCGCGAATTTGTCATGACCAAGCTCTATCGCAGCGCCTGAGCGACCGGGGGTGTGCGCTCAGAGCTCGGGGGCGGCAGAATCGCCCGGCGTCAGGGTGTTGCCTTCCCAGCGCGCCACCACCACTGCTGCGACCGAGTTACCGATGACGTTGGTGGCGCTGCGACCCATGTCCAGCAGATGATCGACCGCCAGAACCAACAGCAACCCTGCATCCGGTAGCTTGAAGTACGCGAGCGTTGAAGCAATCACGACGAACGCCGCGCGTGGCACACCCGCGAGCCCCTTGGAAGTTACCAGCAGTATCAAGAACATGGTCGCCTGCTGGGCGAGCGACAGCTCAATACCATAGGCCTGCGCGATGAATAGTACGGCGAACGTGCAGTACATCATCGAGCCGTCGAGATTGAAGGAGTAGCCAAGCGGCAGCACGAACGACACGATCCGCAACGGCACTCCAAATGCGCCGAGACGCTCGAGGACGAGCGGATAGGCGGCCACCGAACTCGATGTCGACAAGGCAAGAAGAGCGGGTTCTCTGATGGTGCGCATGAGCTCGATCGACCTGCGACCGATCGCGAGCGTGGCCGCGCCGATCAGGATCGCCCATAGCACTAGGAGCGCCACGTAAAAGCCACCGATGAACTTGGCGTAAACCAGCAGCACCCGCGCACCCTGAACGGCCACCGTCGAGGCAATCGCGGCAAACACCGCAAACGGGGCGCAGGCGATCACGTAACCGGTGATCTTCAGCATGATGGCCGCGATCTGCTCGATGATCCCGAGCAATGGCGCCGTGCGCTTGCCCAGCGCGACCATGGCCGCCCCCGTGAGTACCGAGAACACCACGATCTGCAATATCTCATTCTGTGCCATCGCCTCGAAGATCGACGTCGGCACGAGGTGCGTCACAAAATCCTGCAGTGACAGAGTCGCAGTGTCAGCGGCTGCCATCGCCTGGTGCGCCGCATGCAACTCAAGCCCCACGCCGGGCTTGAGCAGCTGCACTAACACCAGGCCGACGCCCAACGAGACCACCGAGGCGCCCAAGAACCAAATCAAAGTCTTCGCACCGATGCGTCCGATTGCGCTCGCATCGCTCATGTGAGCGATTCCCGCGACGAGGGTGGTAAAGATGAGCGGCGCAATGATCATCTTGATGAGACGCAGAAAGATCTCGGTGACAATGGCCAGATAGCCGGCCACCGCAGCCTGTTCAGCCGGATCCGGCACGAGCGCATGCAGCGCGAATCCCGCCAGAATGCCCAGCACGAGCGCTCCGAACACGAAGTATGCAAAGCGTCGATTCACCGGTGCACCCGGCGCGAGCAGCCGACGAGGTAGGCCGGCCTTGCGAGTCGCATAGGATCGGTTTGCGCGAATGAGCGCTGCCGGCAAACGCCGCAGCCAGGCCTAGAGGGCGGCCGAAAATACACGAGGCCGCGCGGCGCGGCCTCGTGGGAACTATAGATGCGAACGGCCAACACATGATTGGATTCGGATCTACGGTGCAAATCATGCACGTGCAGGGGCGGCACGCCAATTCGCGCATGACGGATCATGCGGTCAGACATTTCCTACGCACAGCCGCAATCTTTCCGCTCCCGGCCGGGTCTTCCATTACAGCCCAACGCAGGACGGCTTCTTATGGCGGCGTGCTTTATCAAGGACTTGAGCTTCCACGGACTGCTGCTCGGATCAATGGCGGCGCTTGTGCTCAAGAGCGCAAGTGCTGCTGCGCCGCCAACTCTGCCCGAGTTCACGCACCATGGACAGGCCGACTGGGTCAACTCTGCGCCGCTCAGCGCTGCGGAACTGCGCGGCAAGGTCGTGCTAATCGAGTTTTGGGCCTTCGATTGCATCAACTGCCTGCATTCCGCGCCGTTTGTTGAATCGATGGCTGCCAAGCACGCCCCCGCGGGACTTGTCGTGATCGGGGTACATACGCCGGAGCTGCCGGAGGAGAAAGCTCCAGCCAACGTCCGCGACGCCGTGAAACGGTTGGCCATCAAGTATCCCGTCATGATTGATGGCGATTATTCGTTCTGGAAAGCCATGGATAACCGTTATTGGCCAGCATTCTATGTTATCGGTGCCGACGGCCGTATACGTGCACAGGATATCGGCGAGATGCACATTGGTGATTCTGCCGCATTGCGCCTCGAGTCAACGATTACCCAACTTCTGGCGAGCCGCAACTAAGGGTTAACGAGCCGCAACAACAGCGGGCATCGGTCGAAGCGCGAGCTGCATACGCGCGGCAAGCTCGTCGAGCTGCGCTCGGTCGGCAGCCAGGACTGCGATGCTGCCGTGCGCGCTCGGCACCAGAACTCCGAATAGCCCGTCTTCCTGAAAGGCCTCGCGCTTGTAAACGTGCTCGTCGGGCAGAATCAGAAACGTCGCCAGCCCGTGGGTGGTGCGCACTACCAGGTGCGGCACGTAATGACCGCGAAACCAGCAGCTGCGGGCATACATGACCTGGTACGGCGCCGCCTCGAGAAGCAGGCCGCTGCTGCGCAGGACCGCTGCGATTTCCGCCTGCGCGGCGGGATCCGTGGACGCCCAACTCTGCGGCTCTGCGATCACATGGGCGACAACCTCATGTGCGAGGGTGTCTTCGCTGCGCAGCGCCCAGACTGCGAGGACTCCTAAGATCCCCACGAGAATGCTTGCGGCCAGCGCCCACGCAGGCCGGGAGGGCAGGCGGCGCCGAGCGTTGGCGCCCACGGGCGGCTCATCAAGCGCGCGACGGATGTTGGCTTCGAGCGCCAGCATTTCCAGCTGAAACTCGGCGCAGGCCGGACAGCTCTGAATGTGCTCGGCAAGCTCGCGCGAAGTGGTATACGGCTCGGCCCCAATGAGACGGCGCGCTTCCTCGCACGTCATGGCGGCACCTCGCCGGCGAATGCATCGGCGGCTGCGTTTAGGCCGTAGAGCGTGCGCAGCTTATTGCGCGCGCGAAACAAGCGCGTGAGCACGGCTGAGGCGCTTAAGTTCAGCTCGCGTGCAATCTCATCGACCGAGAACCCGCCCAGCACCTGCATCGTGAGCGGCTCGCGATACTCGAGCGGCAGTTGCAGGATTGCACTGCGCAATGCATGGATGTCGCTGTCGTCGCGACTCACGAAAGCACCGCTTTCCTTCTCCAGAGCTTCATTCAAGGCCACCAGCTCCAAGCGCTTACGCTCATATAGTCGCGCATGCTCGCGCCTGACGATCGTCAACAGCCAGGCGCGTGCACAGGCTGGGTCCTTTAACGCCTCGCGCGACCGCCAGGCCCGCAGCAGTGATTCCTGCACGACATCCTCCGCGAGCGCCCGATCGCGCGTAAGCCATACGGCAAAGCGCAGCAGGTCGGGCCGCAACGCCTCAAAGAGGCGCGAGGTCCGAAGATCCGCCACGGCGACAGCCTTCGACGCACCTGCAGAGGAGACCGGCACTTCGGATGGGTAATTGCGCATCGCGCCGAGGAACCTTAAGCCGCAGTCACAGTGACGACCCCGTGGATAGCGCGTCGCCCCGCTGCGTTAGCAACGAGTTGGCGCGCGCTGTTCAGGGTGGCCGGGCACCGATTGTACCCACTGCCGTGCGGACCCGCATGAGCAATAAACCCCCTATACTGCCGGTCTAAAGCATCAAACTGAGACCGCAGATGCGGCGCGCCTCGCAGGCTGTGCCGATCTGCACCTGCGAGTCTTCGGTGAGGGAGTATTCATGCGATCCATCGTACGCGCGCTGCTTGACTGGCCGGAAAGCGTAGCACGCCACCTGAGCTGGCTTGCCCCGCTGTTCGCACGCATTACCGTCGGCTGGGTTTTCCTGTGGAGTGGCTGGGGAAAGCTAAACAATCTCCCGCAGGTCACCGAAAACTTCGTCGGCTGGGGCATACCGCACGCCAATGTGCTTGCGCCGTTCGTCTCCGGCGTGGAGTTCTTCGGCGGTATATTCCTGTTGCTCGGCCTGTTCACCCGCATCTCGGCAGGAGCACTCGCAGTTACGATGATCGTCGCCATCCGCTCCGCCAAGTGGGCGGACGTGGACTCCCTTGAAGCCCTGCTCGGTTTTGACGAGTTCGAATATCTGGCGCTGTTTCTGTGGCTCGCGGTTGCAGGCGCGGGCGTCACCTCCATCGATCACCTGCTGCAGCGAATCTATCCGGCCTCGCAGCTGCGGCGACACTGAGCGACGGTTGCGCAGGTCGAGCGCGGAGCACGAGTGCTTGTGCTCGGCCGGGGAGCGTCTTCGAGCGCACGCCTTGCCGCGACCCCAGACGCAATCGGCTAGCCCATGATCGCTTTCAGGCGCTGGGTTCTCGACTTGTCGGTGATCTCTGCCACGCGTCGCAGCAGCGCGTGCGCCTCGCTGACCGGCAATGCTTTGCTCAAGAGGTATCCTTGAGCGTCGTGACAATCGTGCTCCTGCAGGAACATCAGCTGCGGAAAGTTCTCGACTCCTTCGGCTGTCACGTTGACGCGCAAGGAGCGTGACATCGCAATGATCGCGGCTGCGATCGCGCGATCGTCGCTGCAATTGTTGATGCTCGTGACAAAGGAGCGATCAATTTTAAGGCGGTCGACCGCAAAATTGCGCAAGCGACCAAAGCTTGAGTAGCCGGTGCCGAAGTCGTCGATTGCGAGCGACACGCCGAGCTCTTTCAGCTGATTGATGGCCTTCTCTGCCCAACTCTCATCGGCCATGACTACCGATTCGGTAATCTCCAGCTCGAGGTTGGCCGGCGGCAGGCCCGTTTCGCTGAGAATTGCGCCGACTAGGGCGGGGAATTCCGCGAGCGCAAATTGCCGGCCGGAAACGTTAACGGCTATTCTGCCGCTTGGCAGACCCTCATCCAGCCACTGCTTGCTCTGCCGACAGGCCGTGCGCAAGACCCACTCGCCAATCGACAGGATAAGGCCCGTTTCTTCGGCAACCGGAATGAATTCCGTGGGCGGCACGGAACCGAGCTCATCGCTGCTCCAGCGCAGCAGCGCTTCCATGCCGGAGATAGTCCCTGTGCGCACATCAAACTGCGGCTGATAATCCAGGGTGAACTCATTTCGCTCAAGGGCGCCGCGCAGCCGGCCTTCGATCGTGAAGCGATGCAACGCCACGGCATTCATCGCCACATCGTAAAAAGCGAAGGTACCCGGGTTCTTTCGCTTAGCAAAATACATTGCAAGATCCGCGTTGCGCAGCAAAGTATCCGAATCGGTACCATCCTGTGGAAAAACGGCGATTCCGATGCTCGGAGTTACGACAAGTGAGTTGAGCGCGAGCTGCATCGGTTCGCGCAGCCCACGAATCAACCTTTCAGCTACCGTGCCCGCGTCATGCGGCCAGCGCAGGTTTGGCAGCATGACCATGAATTCATCGCCGCCAAGCCGTGCAAGATCACCAGGACGATCGCCCGTGTGATCGCCCGCGCGCTCGGCCGCTGATCCGGCCTCGCACGCGCCGCTACCGCTACCGCGCAATGAATGACGCAAGCGCGTCGCCACCAGGCGCAACAGCTCGTCACCCACTTCGTGGCCAAGGGTATCGTTGACGCGCTTGAAGTTATCGAGATCGAGATAGAGTACTGCAAGCGTGCGCCCATGTTCTTTGGCGGCCTCGATGGCGCCAATAAGACGGGTACGCGACTGCTCGCGATTGGGCAAACCGGTGAGCGCGTCGAAGTATGCAAGTTTGACAATGCGACGTTCCGCACGCCATTTGCTGCCGAGCGCGATCGCCATCTGCCGCACCTCGTGCGGATGAAACGGCTTCTGCAAATAGGAGAGCTTGTCTTCGGGCGGCACCATCCCGCCAATTTCACTGGGATCCACGTCCGAATAGGCGGTGCAGATCACGATCTCGATGGCCGGGTCGAGTTCTCTGATTCTGCTTGCGGCCCACACTCCGTCACGCCCCGGCGGCATACGCATGTCGAGAAACACTACCGCGAATGGCTGCTCCTGCGCGAGCGCTTCCTCAACGGCGGCAACTGCCGCCTCAGCCTGCTCGCAGAACACTGGCGCAAAACTCGCGCCGCGCGAGAGTGTCTTGCCGGGCGGCGCGCCGGCGCCCGTCTTGGCGAACAAGCGGGCACTCAACTCGCGAAAACCGGCGATGTCCTGGCTGACCTCGGTTTCCAAGAAGATCTGTCGATAGGCATCGCGGATGTCGGCCTCATCGTCGACCACGAGCACACGGACCGAGGTTCGCACCTTGTCTACCATCTGAGACCTCACGCGGCTCCTGCCAGTGGAATATTCTCGCGCGTACCGAGCGGCACCATCAGATGCACCGATGCGCCATGGCCGATGCCTTCGCTTGCGGCCCAAAGCCGCCCGCCCAAAGCTGCAATCGCGTTGGCGCACCAGTGAAGCCCGATACCGTAGTTGGTCGCCTTCGACTTCGTCGAAAACCCCTTTTCGAAAATGCGTTCGATATTGTTGGATGCGATGCCAATTCCATCGTCCTTGCAGTGCAGGCACAGCTGCTCGCCATCAGCGCTACGCACGATTTCGGCAGCGATATGCAGCACGCCCTTCTCCTTACCCGCCTCGCGCACCGCATCGGCCGCGTTGATAATGAGGTTCTGCAGGATGAGTCGCAGAACAGTGCGTGCCACAGCCACCACGCCCACCCTCTTCAGCGAGTCGTCGGTCGCTATCATGAGACGCTGACGGCTTGCTTCGGGCACGATTTCCAGGGACTGGGCCACGAGTTCCGGCAACCGCACCGCCTCGATCACGTGCTCATTGCGCGCCGTGCGCAACTGCTCCGCGAGCGCTCCCTGGATTATCGCCGCCTGACGGCTCATGACCGCGACGTCAATCTCGACAGCCTTGACCGCGCCCGCAAGCTCTTTGCACGCTAGGCGCACGAACTCCTCGAGATCCGCGCGCCGTCCCGCTTCCGTGGCGGGGTCGGCAAGTTCATTGCATGCCTGCTCCGCATTTTCGGTCGGGGCGGCGCGCAGTCGATCGCGCAGCCGTGCGAGGCGCACGCCGATCGGTGTCATCGCATTGCCCAGATTGTGCAACACCCCCTTGGCAAGCTCCGCAAAACCCGACTGGAACGACTGATCGACGAGCTCGCGGCGCGATGCCGCCACGCGCTCAACCATGGCGTCGAATTCGTGCGCCAGCACCCCAATCTCATCCTTACTGTGGAAGTCGAGGCGCCGGGTCAAATCCTCGCCAGCGCCGATCGCCACGGCGTGCCGCGTGACGCGTGCGAGCGGCGTCAGCACGACTCGGTTCAGAATGACAATCAGCAGCAGTAACGTAATCACCGCCGCGCCCAAGGAGTAGGCGGAGGCGTAGGTGACGGCCGAAAAGCCGCGTGAGGTGATCTGTCGCGGCACATCCACGCGCAGCGTCATGATCGGATGACCGTAAATGTCGTCGATGGATCGATAGACATGCGTGACGCCGTCGGCTTCGACGAGTTGATCCTCGACGCGCGTCGTGCGCTGCGGGACCATCGTCACGTTGGCTTGCGCTTGCGCTCCGATGCGGGTGATTTCCTCCGCGCTGACTAGCCGCCCCATGATGACCAGCCCACGCGCCGGACCGTTGCCGGTGCCATCGAGAATGGGCGCCGCCGCCAACATCAGAATTCCGCGATTGGTCTGCAGAAAACCTCTGGCGGCGTGCCCGTCATGCAAGTTCGCTCGCCACGGAAAGTCCGGCGGCAGCGTCTTGCGGGCCGCAAAGTCGAGATTCAAGGGCTGGTTGGATTTGAGGTTGAGTTCGCTTGCCAGCACCAGGTTGCCATCCTCATCGACGATGGCAATCGTATTCACATCCAATTCCCTAAGACCCACTGTCGTTATATTGTCAGCGATGAAGTTGTGATTATGGTCCTTAACGAAACGATAGGTCTCGGACCAGTTGCCCCAGTCGGTCGCCGACAGGGCAAGACGATCCAGCGTCAAGTCGAGCGCATAGCGGATGCGGCGCATGGCAATGCGCGCATCCGCTCTTTCAAGATCGACGAAGCTCGGCAGCAAAACGCGCTGCACGACCAGGTACTGGACCGCGCCGAGAATCACCAGCAAAGATGCAACAAGCACCGTGACTTTCGGACGGATGTTCATCACGTTAAATTAAATGGAAACAACGCAGTCGTAGCGTTCCAATATCTCAATATCGGCTGTTGGGCCACGCATCCAAACCCCGAGGGTGACGGCCGTCACATAATTTGGGCTGCGCGGCGGGCGTCCTGCCCCGAGCCACAGGTCCCGATGGCCCGCCTGCCGGCGGGACGCGCGGACTGCTCAAGCCGCGTGCGCCGGCGTGCTCAGGCGACGGGTTCGATCAGCGAGGCGTCGTCGTTCTTTGGCGTGTTGACGCGGGTACTCACGGCATAGGCGACCATCAGGTCGGCTGGATATTGCACGAGTGCTCTGCGTGCCTCATCGATTGTGCCGCCGAGCCAGGCGTCATGATCCTCGCTGCGCAGGATCGCGGGCATGCGATACGGGTGACTGCCGGCATTGTGAATGTCACGCAGCAGCGAATTGCCGGGCATGGTGAGGTGTGCGCAACTTTCAATGGCGGCGCCGTCCGCCGTGAACGAGCGGTCCCAGAGCGCCGCGAATCCGAAAATCTCGCGATCGGCAAGATGAATGAAGAATGGCTGTTTGCGGCCATCGGCGCCGACGTGCCACTCGTAGAAACCCGCAGCAGCCTGGATGCAACGCTGGCTGCGCTGCCAAGCGCCACGGTAGCTCGCAGCCGTCTCAACGCTCTCCACGCGCGCGTTGATCGTCGAGAACTTCGGTGCAACGCCCTTGGCGAAGAACGGCACGAGTCCCCAGCGCAGCAGCACGCCCTCGCGGACCCCCTGGGCTGCGCGCACCACCGGGACCTGCTGGGTCGGCGCCACGTTGTAACTAGCCTGAAATCGCCACCATGGCTTCACGACAGAAAATGCGCGCTCAATGGCCGCTTGATCCGGGGTGACATATCGGCCGCACATGACGACGCCGCCGCGGCTATTGAAAGACTGGAAACTGCGCGACTTCGCCCGGCGGTACGGGCTCAACGGGCAAGCCCTGCCTTATTCCACGCCCGCAAGCCCCCTTTGATCACGGCGACACGGATTCCCTCTTTCAGTAGCTCGCGCGCCACGCGCGCGCTTGTGGCCTCGCGCAGGCAGGTGCAGTAGAGAAGTAGCGCGCGGTCAGCAGGCAGTGTCGATTTTGCGTCGGCTGATTGCGTTGGGATCAAGCCGCCGGGAACCTTTGATGCGAATCGCCTTGGCATCAAGGTAGCCATGGCTGCGAACGTCGCAGATCCATGCGCCCGCCACCATCTCGCCGGCCGCTTCGGCCGGCGAGACGCAGCGGCACGGCGATCACCCGTACCTGCCTTGACCCGCAGCCAGATCTGCAAAATAAGATACCCCGCGACCAGGATCGCCACGCTCCACCCGAGCGCACGGCCAAACGTCTGATATCCACTCGTTATCGCTTCCAGGGCGCCACTGAACAGAAAGCCGACTGCGAAGCATGCGCCGACATAAAGAACTGCGCCGGCGAGGTCGAGCTTGAGAAAAGGCCAAAAGCGCATATTCATGCTGCCGGCCAGCGGCGGTGCCATCGTATTGATACCCGGGATGAACTTGGCAACCACCAGAAGCACGCGACCGCGACGATAGAATGAATCTGCCGCCCGTAATATGCACGATTCCGGATTGAGCGAAATACGACAAAGTAATCCGAGGAGCCACCAGCCGGTGTAACGACCCAGCAGATACATGAGAGTATCGCCCGCGAGCGTTACGCCCACCGCGCCAGCCAGCGCGTAGGCAGCGCGCAAAGTGCCATTGGCAGCCGCTGCCCCCGCAATGAGTAGCGCGAGCGCTGCCGGCACGGGCAAGCCGACAGATTCAAGAAACACTACGGCAAAGAGCAGCGCATAGCCGTGTTGGGAATCCAGAGTCCAGTGTTCCATCGCACAGCAGGCCGTCAGCGCACGTCTTGGATAGCAAAGTGCGGAATCTCACGGTGAACACTCGTGCACCTCCCGAGTATCACGCGCCGCCTCGCCTCATGCCCGCGATCGGATAGATGACGGTTCGCACTCTTTCGATCATGCCGTCTTCCGTAGGTCGCTGTCTTTGTGTTTGCACTCCCCGAAATCACTTCTCTTTGCCAATGTTGAACACGACCCCATATGGGTCGCGGATGTAGCAGCGCGGAAGAGATGCGTCCTCTTCTTCAATGGTGCAGCCTGCAGCGACCAGTTGGCGCTTTGCCGCCTCCACATCCGCCACCAAGAGCTCGAATACCGGCGCATGTTTGGCGCCTTTTTCCACGTACAGACAGAAGGCGCCCGTTTCAAACCCGACCATCGTAGCGCTACGATAGGTAATCGGAAGAGCCAGCACGGTGCCGTAAAAGCGCACCGCTTCCGACAACGCCGGAGTGCGAATGATTACTTCGCGCGAAGAGCGAAATTCATCGGTCATCTCATTCTCCTGATTGCGCCGGCAAGTGCCAACGCCCTGCGGTTGAGCTCTCCGGTTAGCTCGTCGCAGCACGCGCGTCGTCGCGACCTAGGCGGCAGCGTGCTCATAGCGCCGCGCGGCGCGCGAAAAATGCGACGATCACACCGAACAGCATCATCGCCAGCATATTTTCAACGAAGTGCGCGGCGGTGAAATGCGGCGTGTGTTTAAGTGCGGAAAGAGGCACTACTACATAGTTCATGACGAAAAATCACGGGAATGCCATAGGCCAGCCCCGCTGGCAGCCACCAGCGCTTCAGACCCGGCACCCACCGTGTGGCGAACACGAAAATCCACGCAATTAATAGCGACATTACCCACTGCAGCAAAAGGCCCAGTAACGGCCGCCGGCATGCCTTGGTGGAATGAGTCTTTGCCGAGAACACCGCCTGCAATGGCTTGCATGATGGTGTAGGGGCTCACTGTGTTGATGAGAGCCGCTGCGCCGATGTCGATGGTTCCGGCAATGAAGCCGCCGAGCAGAACCGCCGCAAGCACCGATCCTGAATGGATCCTCATCGCGCCCCCTCCCCGTCGTCGCACGCGCCGAGGAGGCAAGACGTTACTGGCGATCCGCTGGCCTCGCAATGACGCGCCGAACCTTATGCGTCACGACAGCCAGACGATGGGCTCGCCACCGCGCGCGGCCTCGCGCCAGAGCATTCGATGCAGGCCGAAATCGAGCGAGACCCAGGTGATAGAGCTGCGAGCGATACGAGCGCGCCGCGCGATATTTGCTCTGGCGGTGCGCGCGCCGGGTACGCACGTACCTCCACGGCAGCGTCGCACCGAGCACCGGTGTCGGCGCGAGGTCGGCGTCAGTCGGCGCCTTGTCATGAGCAAACATGTACGGCTGTTCCCCGTACAGCGCGACGCGCGGGCAATTGAGACCCTTGCGCAGCAGCAGCGAGCTCAGGCGAGCATGGTCTGCGTGCACCAGCGGAAACCCTGGAATGAAAACCGCGTCCGCGCCCTCAATAACTGAGGTAACCGCAGAGTAGATCTCATCATCACTGCCGCGCCGCTCGTAGCATTCGTCGCCAAAATCCAACCAGCGCGGCTCCGCACCCAAGACCGCGCACGCCCGTCGGTCCTCTTCGCGCCGCGCGGCTGCCGCCTCGCCTTCCGTCGCAAAGCCGCACTGGCTGTCCCAGGGGCCTGCCTCGGCCTGCGACACGGGCGAATCCGAGAAAACGGTGAGGACCTCAACCTTGGCGCCCGCCTGAACTGCATGGGCGACGGTCGAGCCTAGAGACAGCACCGCATCATCCAGATGTGGCGATACGACGACAATACGGTTGCTCCGCCGTTCAGGAGCCGAAATGCAACCGCCATATAAATTCTCGCAACACTCGCTCAAGAGAGTAAACCCACCATCAAGCAATTTTTGGCTGCCGTCAGTGCCTTGCACGAGCAGCGCCACCCGGAGGAGGGTCGCGGCGAACCGCGACAGTCCAGCAGCCCCTGGTATTAGAATGCCCGGTGCCGAACCGGGTTCCTGCAGTGCCACATTTTTCCGTACAGAGCGACCACACGAGCAGCCGCGCCAATTGTGCTCTGCCAGCGCCTAAGTCTCTTTGCCGCGCGGCAACCAGAGCGCAGCGGGCCGCTCGACTGACATTGCGGATTTAAAAACCCCGCTGCACCATTACAGGCTGCTCAATTACTCGTCGCGATCTATCACAAGCGGCATTCGTTTGGATGTAGTAGGCTCGCTTGCCGCGAGCGGTCAGGCAAATCTCAAACGAATAACACGGCTTGCCGACTGCACGCGCGCACAACATTTCCGTCACCGCTAAGGGTACGTATGAACCTCCACTTGACCATTGGACCGCTGGTATCAATCATCGCCGGCATCCTGATTCTCATCATGCCGCGACTCCTGAACTACATCGTCGCGATCTATTTGATCCTGATCGGACTACTGGAGCTGTCGGGTAACGGCGGATTGCACCTGCATTGACCTCGGCGCGCGCCGCGGCAGCGGTCACCTCACATAAAACCTCACGGCGCTGCGCGCGCCTGAGTGCACGCTCAATGAGGGCCCAGCCCTCTGCGGTGGCATCCGGGCCGAATACGGGGCGGCGCAGATGTCCTGCGCCCGCCGGATGCGCAAGCGTGTGCTGCGCATAGTCGGCAAGTAAGTGGCGCAGGTGTTTATTCCTGATCAAGATGCGCAGCGCGCCGGCGAGCGCGGCCACAGTTGACATAACGCAAAGCCCGATGAGCGCGAACGACATGCTCGGCTCTCCTCTTTATATGCCTGCCTTTCAAGCCCTAACGGCCTCTCGGCGGGAGAGTTCCCGATCGATCGCGACTGCCGCACTTTAGCCGCTCCTGAATGCACGCGGCGCGTGCGAGCGACTAGATTTCTCCGCGGCGCGCGAACTGGGTGATGTGCTCGGCGGCGCGAAACGCGAGTGCCTGTATCGTCATCGTCGGCTGTCCGCGGCCGCTCGTCACAAAGCTGCTGCCGTCGCAAATAAAAAGATTCGGCACATCGTGCGCGCGGTGATACCGATCCACCACCGCTGACTTAGGGTCATTGCCCATGCGACAGGTGCCGAGCAGGTGCACCGACGTGTCTGCCTCCTTGACCGCCTCGAGCCAGGTGCGTTGCGCGCCGGCGGCGTCGAGAATCTCGACGGCGCGCTGTTGCAGCCAGCCGGCAACCTTCAAATCGTCGGGATGATCCTTGTGCGTGCAGCGAATAACCGGCATTCCCCAGGCATCTTTGACGTCCGGGTCGAGCGTAACGCTGTTGCTTTCCAGCGGTAATGATGTCGTGTGACCCGACGCGAGCATCGTCCGCGGGAACGTGCGCAGGTGAGCTTTAAAACTCTTTCCCCAACTCGGCGAGCCGAGCGGAGCCGTGAGCGCCCACAGGATCGGATTCGGGCCAATCCGCGCATCGATGCCCCCACCACCGTAGAAGCCGCGCTTCGGGTCCGCGTCGTAGAAGTCGAGCACCAAGCGCGTGGCCTGCACGCTCTTGTACTCGTTGAGCGCGTGCTCAAATACGCCGTAGGCACCCGCGCCGTGATTGAACATGAGGTATTTGCCAACCATGCCGCTCGAATTGGCAAGGCCGTGCGGAAACAGCGGGCTCGTCGACGTGAGCAGCAGTCGCGGTGTCTCAGCGCCGTTTGCGCACAGGATCACGGCGCGGGCCGCCTGGAATCGCGATCGCTTGTCACGATCAAAATAGTCCACTCCGGTCACACGGCCGCGCGCGTTGGTTGCCACGCGCACGACGTAGCTTCCGGTACGCAGTTCGCAACGTCCGCTCGCTACCGCCTCCGGGATTACGGTGAAGAGCGCCGAGGACTTTGCCCGTACTTCACATCCGAAGCCCATGCAGAAGCCACAATGCACGCACGCCGGGCGGCCGCGATAAGGCACGGATGCGATCGCGAGCGGCGCGGGAAACGGATTGAGTCCCAGTCGTCGCGCGCCGCGCTCCAGCAACACGCCGGAGGACTTCACAGGCATTGGCGGCATCGGGTAACCCTTCGAGCGATGCGGCTCGTTCGGATACGCACCCGCAAGGCCCGAAACCCCTATTTCCCAGTCCACCTTGGTGTAGTACGGCTCAAGTTCCGCATAGCTAATCGGCCAGTCCGCGAAACCTGTCCCGCCGATGCTGCCGAGGCGGCTGCGCTCCTCAAAGTCCACTGGATGAAATCGCCAGAAATTAGCCGTGAAATGCACACTGCTGCCGCCAACAGTACGTGCGTACCAAAGCGGATTTGACGACCCGGGCTTGGTTTTCTGCGCGATAGCCGTCGCGCTCTTGCGAAAGGTCTGAGGGCTGGTTGCAGGATCGTTGGTTATTCCGTTGTTGAGCCAGTACTTGAGCTCGTCATGCTCGAAGTCCGCGGGTTGCAGCCACTGCCCCTGTTCCATGATGACCACCGTGAAACCGGCGCGCCCAAGCTCACGCGCCAACACTCCCCCGGCAGCACCGGATCCGACAATCAAAAAGTCGATGGGCTCTGAATCCCGGTAGCTAAGCATCGTGAGTGCGCTCAGCGCGCCTTGAAGCCTGGATAGTCACGGTCGTAGTAGCCAAACGGGGGCGCGAAGACGTGCTGCTCCTCGAAGCCGATGAGCTGCCAGCCGACACCCCCCCGGTTGCCGCCATACTGCGGCAGTGCGAACATTCCGATCAACGTCAGTGTGCGCATGCTATTGAAAAACTCGCTCGTCTCATTGGCGCTGAGAAACGCGCGCTGAGTGGCGTCATCCGCACTTGCGAACCCAACGCCATGGGCAGCAGCGAACTTCGCCTGAAATTCGCGCAGCCCCGCGCGAAAGGAGTCCGCCTGGCCGGCAAGCCAGGTGTGCATCGATCGGTCGATGAAATGCAGCGCGCCGGCCTCGCGAGCCCCCGGAGCATCGTCGCTCGGCACGATCTGTGCGGCGATCGACTCTATGTCGCGCGCGTCGGGCGTCGACAGGAACACCAGCGCGGTACGTGCGCTTGAGCTGGCGGCAGCGGCGTGCGCATGCGCGGCAGCGATGGCAGGCCAATTTGTGGCCACCCAGGTAACGGCAAGCACTCCACCCGCACCGAAGAGAAAGTCGCGACGCGTTTCCCCGGACTCAGGCATGTCCTGCGTATCACTCATGGCGCCCACTCTACGGCTGTGCCAACCAGCGGCATAAATTTATCATCGCTAACGCGCCAGCGCCGATCCGTGCGCATGCGCGGCGGGCTTCCTGCGGCGCACCCGTTGGCGGGTCGCGCCGCGCGCAGCTAGCGCAGCTGGACACTGGTCTGCAGGAGCTCGGCACGGTTCGCGCAGGGACCGACGAGAATCTCCACTTCGCCCGGCTCGAATACACTCCTCAGATGGCCGTCGAGAAAGCACAGCTGCGCTGCGGGAAGCTGCAGGGTCACCGTGCCTTGTTCCCCCGGTTGCAGATAAATCTTCGCAAAGCCCTTCAGCTCAAGGAGCGGCCGCGCGAGGCTTGCCACCCGGTCATGCACGAATAGAAATACGGTCTCGGTGGCCGCGCGCGCGCCGGTGTTCATGACGTTAACCGATACCTCGATCGTTTCTGCCATGCGCACGCAGCGCGGCGTCGCCCGCAGATCCGACAAGACAAATGACCCATACGTCAGGCCATGGCCGAAGGCAAACAGCGGCTCATTGGGTGCATCGGAGTATTTGCTCGTAAACGAATCGGCCGGATTAGCAGGCCGCCCGCTTGGGCGTTGGCCAAAGAAAATCGGAACCTGCCCCGCAACGCGGGCCCAAGTAACCGCCGTGCGGCCACTTGGCGAAATGCGGCCCGTGAGCACGTCGGCGACCGCATTGCCCGCTTCGCTGCCGAGGAACCAGCACGCGAGCACCGCGTCGGCTCTTGCGACGAGCCATGGCACAACGAGCGGCCGACCCGAGAAGAGGAGCACCACGACGCGCTTGCCCAGTGCGCCGGCACGGTCGAACACGGCTTCGGCAAAGTCGCGTTGCCTTCCAGGTAGGCCCAGGTGGGTACGACTCGCCGCCTCGCCACTCATGAGGGCAGCCTCTCCCAGGCACAGAATGATTACATCGGCTTGCGCACACAGCTCGAGCGCTCCTTGAGCATCGATCGCGCCATCGCCGGCGAGCGCAACCCCTGCGGCATGTCGTACTTCGGTCTGCGGCAGCGCCGACATTAAACCCGCGAGCACGCTGACATGTGCCTCCGTACTTGCGGCAGCCGGCCAAGGGCCGCCCATCTGCTCCGGCGCGTCGGCCAGCGGCCCCAAGACGGCCATCCGGCGCACCGACGCCGGCAAAGGCAGAGCGTCGCGCTCGTTTTTCAACATCACGATGGCGCGCGCACCGACCGAGCGCGCAAGCGTCCGCCGCCGGCTTGATATCGTGGCGGGCTCCGCAGTGGCGCCGCGCCGATATGGATCATCAAACAGGCCGAGGCGCTCCTTTAGTGCAAGCACGCGATGCACCGCCGTATCGATCTGGACCAGTTGCACCAGCCCGCGCTCGAGCGCGCCTGGCAACCCCTTTGAGTACGCGTCCGCCATCATGTCGATATCGACGCCGGCGTTGAGGGCAAGCGCCGCCGCCTCGGTAAGATCCGCCGCGATACCGTGATGGATGAGGCCGCCGATGGCGTTGTAGTCGCTTACGACCACGCCGTCGAAGCCCAGGTGCTCGCGCAACCATGCACGCAACAACGCGGTGTGGGCGGTCATCGGAACGCCCGCAAGGTCGTGAAACGCAGGCATGATGGCTGCCACGCCAGCCGTCACTGCGGTGGCGAAGGGCGGCAGGTGCACCTCGTGCACGGTGCGCTCGGAGATGTCGACCGAAGCGTATTCACGCCCCGCCATCACTGGACCATAAGCGCAGTAGTGTTTGGCGACGGCCGCAACCGCGGTGCTTGCGGCGAGATTGCCGCCTTGCAAGCCGCGAACCTTGGCCGCGGCGAAGCGCTGCGCAACCCACGGATCCTCGCCCGGCCCTTCTATCCCGCGACCCCAGCGCGGATCGCGCGCAACATCCAGCATTGGCGCAAAGGCCATGGAGATGCCATCGGCACAGGCTTCCGCCGCTGCTTCGCGAGCCGTCAATTCCCAAGTCACAGGATCGAACAACGAGGTCTCTGCGAGCGGCACCGGAAACAGTGTGCGATGTCCGTGGAGGACGTCGAAGCCGATGAGCAGCGGCACGCCCAGGCGGGACTCCTCCACCGCGATGCGCTGTAACGCATGCACGTCGGCAGAGCCGACGACATTGAGCAAATTACCCAGCGTACCGGCACGGATGGCATCGCTCGGATCGGCGAAGCGCAGCGGACCGGTCAGAGCGTACGAACCAGAGGTCATCGTGAGCTGCCCGAGTTTCTCGGGCAGCGTCATGGCACTGATCAGGGTGCCAATGCGGCTCACGTCGGCTCCCCCACAAACGGCCGCGGGACAGGCCCGCCGCCGAGCATTTCCTTTCCTGGGTGCGCTAATGGCAAGGTATCGACTACTGGCACGATGTGGTGCTCCCGCACAGGCAAGAGATCATGAGCGATAAAACGGCGAAGAAGGAAAATGGTATGCCCCCGGCGGAGGAGGTTGCCCATTCGGGGCTCGTGCCGCAACTTGCCATGATGTGGCGCGCCTTGTGGGCGGCGCAGGTGCGCAACGCCCTGGTGCTTCTGGGCAGCGCTTTGTTTGTTGACATTGCCGTCACCGCCTACGGACAAATCCGCCTCAATCGGTGGAATCAACCGTTTTACGACGCGCTATCACACCGTGATTTTGACGGCTTCCTGATGCAGCTTGGCGTATTCGTCATCATCGCCGGAGTCCTGCTAATCCTGAACGTCGCGCAGCGCTGGCTCACCGAGATGTTAAAGCTCAAGTTGCGCGAAGGCCTGACCCTTGACCTCATCGATCACTGGTTGCTGCCACGGCGCGCGTTTCGCTTGGCGCACGCTGGACCCGTGGGAGTCAATCCCGATCAGCGCATGCATGAGGACGCCCGACATCTGACGGAGCTTACGGCAGACTTGGGTGTCGGCCTGCTGCAGGCGTCCATCCTGCTCGTCTCCTTCATCGAAGTGCTCTGGGGCCTGTCGAGAGGCTTTGCGTTTCACCTCGGCGAGAGGCTCATCGCCATTCCAGGCTACATGGTATGGGCCGGCGTTATCTATGCAGGTTCGGCCTCGCTGCTGAGCCTGTGGGTAGGGCGCAGTCTCGTTGCTCGCAACGCCGAGCGCTATGCCCGCGAGGCCGATCTGCGCTTCTCCCTCGTGCGGGTCAACGAACACATTGATTCGATATCCGTCGCTGCCGGCGAGGAGGATGAGGCTCGGCGAATCAAAAAGGATCTCACAAGGGTTCTTACCGCGATGCGCCGCCTGCTCGGCGGCATTACGAACCTGACATGGGTGACCGCAGGCTACGGGTGGTTCACGCTCGTGGCGCCAATACTGGTTGCGGCACCACCTTATTTCGCGGGCAGCCTGTCATTTGGTGGGCTCATGATGGCGGCCGGGGCATTCAATCAAGTGCAATCTTCGCTGCGCTGGTTTGTCGACAACTTCAGCAGCATCGCCGATTGGCGCGCAACGTTGCTACGGGTCGCGAACTTCCGTGGAGCCGTCATTGAGAGCGACCGGCTGCATCGGGTCGAAAGCCGCATTGCATCCAAGCAAGGCGCGCCTGGCAGGTTCCTCATTGAGAATCTTGAAATTGCTTCGCCCGCCGGCTGCACGCTTCTCAAAGAGACCCAAGTTGAAGTGAGCGCCGGCGAGCGAGTTCTAATCGTCGGCGAACCAGGCACCGGCAAGACATTGCTGTTTCGCGCCCTCGCCGGCCTGTGGCCATGGGGAGCAGGACAAATCACACGTCCCACGGATGAGGTGCTGTGGTACATGCCGCGCACGCCTTACCTGCCGCCCGGCACGCTTGCTGAGGTTCTCGCCTATCCGTCTAAGGTCAAGGACTTTCCCGCCAAAGCGTTTATCGATGCGCTCGACCGGCTCGGTCTGGGTCGCCTCGTGCCGGCGCTCAAGGAGTCGCGGCGCTGGGATCAGCAACTGAGCGAGGAGGAGCAGCAGGCAGTAGCGTTTGCGCGCGTTGCACTGCATGCGCCGCCGTGGCTCATCATCGATGAAATCTTCGATTCCATCGACGCGAACATGTGTGAACAGATCGCGAAAATGTTTGCCACGGCGCTCAAGGATAGCGCCATCATCCACATCGGCCGCGGCAAGGTAGCCGACCCGGCCTTCAAGCGCGTTCTGCATCTCATCCACGATCCAACGATACGCCGACTACCGCGACACGCGGAGCATGGCGCGCGTGACGTTGCGCGTGTGGTGCGCTCTGCTGCCAACGAATAAACTTGACTAGTGCGCTGGGCGTGCTCGCACGAGGTTGCACGACGATTCGCGCTTTGCCATCCGACCTCGCGGGCGGCACACTCGCCACATGATTAGCGCGCACGACGATTTATCCTCCGACGCTGCGGCTTGGCTGCCGGTTGCCTCCGGGCAGGCGAAACTCCAGCTCTCGAAAGCGCCATTGCGTCGCGCTGGCGCCGCGCTGCAGATGGATTTTGATTTCAATGGTGGCGGTGGCTTTGTGGTCGCGCGTTGCGTCGTCGAGCGTCCGATGCCGGAGGAATACGTCCTGCGGTTACGCCTGCGCGGGCATGGCCCCGTGAACAATCTCGAGCTCAAGCTCGTGGACGGGACAGGCCAGAATGTTTGGCGCTACGTGAGCAAGGACCTGACGCTGCCTGCACGGTGGACAAGCCTGCGGGTGCCAAGCCGCGCGATGGAATTCGCCTGGGGGCCCGCAAGCGGCAGCGTCATGGAGACTTTGGGCGCAATCGAGATTGCGGTCGTCGCCGGCCAAGGAGGCGCGGGAACGCTGCTAATTGCAGACCTTGACATCGAGGATGCGAGCCCAAGCGTCGCGCCGCTACTGCGGGCATCGAGCGCTGCGAGCGGCTTCGCTGCGGACGCCGCGCTCAGTGACACCGGCTGGAAGCCGAATGCGGGTGATGCAAAGCCTTGGATCGAAGTGGACTTCGGCGAGTCCCGCACACTCGGCGGCTTGATCGTCGATTGGCTGTCGACGGCACCTGCGAGTGGCTTTCAGGTGCGCGGCTCGCCGAATGGCCGTCGTTGGACATCCCTCTATGCGACGCCGCGGGCGGGAGGTCCGCGCAGTTACGTGTACTTGCCGGCCACGACGCTTCGATTCATGCGCCTTGAATTGAGCGAGCCCGTGGAAGGCTTGCGGCTGCGCCCGCAATCGTTTGAGTTTTCCCGAAGCATCGACGCCTTCTGGCACAACGTTGCCAAATACGAGCCGCGCGGCTGGCATCCGCGCTGGCTGCAGCGCGAACAGAGCTACTGGACGCCAAGTGGCATTTCCAATGGCACGCAGTGCGCGCTCATGAACGAGGAAGGCATGGTGGAGGTCGCACCGGGATCGTTCTCACTCGAGCCGATGGTGAGGATTGCAGGGCGCTTGTTCACCTGGGCCGACGTCACGACCCGCCCGCAACTTGCGCAGGGCTACCTGCCGGTCCCCGCCGTAACCTGGGAGGCCGAGAAGTGGCGCCTGCACGTCAAGGCGGAAACGACGGTGAGCGGCACAGTGCGGGTGCGCTATGGACTTGAGAATCTGTCGGCAGAGGCGATGACAGCCGACCTGTTGGTGCTGGTACGGCCGTTCCAGGTGACACCGCCGTGGCAGAGTTTCGGCAAGTTGGGTGGGGTAAGCCCCATCCACAATCTGGCATGGCGTGACGGCGCGCTGCACGTCGACGCGACGCTGCGGATCGTGCCGAGCAGTCCTCCGGCCGCGATTGTCGCGACGAGTTTTGCGGAAGGCTGCATTGCCGGTGAGCTTGCCGCTGGGCGACCGGTCGGCGCCGTGCAGGTCGCTGATCCATTCGGCTTCGCACAAGCCGCGCTCTGCTTTGCACTTGCCCCTAAGGCCCGCGAGAGCCGCGAGGCCGTACTCACCTGCATTGCCAACAGCGTGCCGACCGCCGCCGATGAGGTCGCTTTCAATTGGGACGCAGAGTTGCCGCTAACTCAATTGGCAGCGGGTAGCTGGGGCATGGACGCCATCTACGCCGCTCTCACCGCCACGGCGCACGTGCTGGTGACCCGCGCGGGAGCTGCGCTGCAACCGGGGCCGCGGCGCTACACCCGTTCCTGGATCCGCGACGCCACGATTATGAGCGCCGCGCTCCTGCGCATGGGGCACCGCAATGAAGTGCGCGAGTTCATCCGCTGGTACGTGCCCTATCAGCGTGCGGACGGCTTCGTACCATGCTGCGTCGATGCGAGTGGACCTGACTGGCTGGTCGAGCACGACAGCCACGGCGAACTGCTCGCACTTGTCGCGGACTACTTCCGCTTCAGTGCCGACCAGGAGCTGGTGGAGCAGTTATGGGAGCACGTTGAGCGTGCCGCTGGCTGCATCGAATCACTGTTGGAAGCTGATGGATTGCTACCGATCTCGGTGAGCCACGAAGGCTATCTCGCGCAGCCGGTGCACTCCTACTGGGATGACTTCTGGGCGCTGCGTGGGCTGCGTGAAGCGGCGAACCTTGCGCACGCGCTCGGCAGGGCGAGCGTCGGCCAGCACTGGCGCGAGCTTGCGCAACGCTTTGCCGCGACGCTATTTGCGTCCATCGAAACCACTCGCCAAGAACGCAATCTGAATTACATACCCGGCAGCATCGAATGGGCTGACTTCGACCCGACATCGACAGCAAACGCCATTGCGCTCCTCGACATGCTCGATGGGCTTGATCGCAACGCGGTCGATGAGACCTTCAACCGCTACCTCTACGACTGGCGTCGCAAACGCAGCGGCGAGCTGCCATGGCAGAACTACACGCCCTACGAGATACGCATCATCGGCGCTTTCGTGCGGCTCGGGCGGCGCGATGGGGCGCTTGAGCTGCTGCGCTTTTTCCTTGCCGATCGTCGTCCGCCGGCGTGGAATCAGTGGCCCGAGATTGCGTGGCGCGATGCGCGCGCGCCAGCGCACCTCGGCGATCTGCCGCATACGTGGATAGCCGCGGAGTACGTGCTCGCTGTGCGCAGCCTGTTCGCCTATGAGCGCACCGAGGACCACGCTTTAGTGCTGGCCGCAGGGGTATCCGGCGACTGGCTTGCCGGATCCGGTGTGCGCGTCAATCTCATGCCGACCCCGTACGGGGAGCTGAGTTTTTCGCTGCGACGGCTCGATGCGCATACGGTAAGGTTCGAGATCGCAGGCGGCCTTACGGCCAAGCTTGTTCTACGCCCGCCGCTGACATCAGCGCTGCGCAGCGTGACTATTAATGGCGTTTCGTGTACGAGCTTTGAGCAGGATTCCGTGACGCTCGTCAATACAGAAGCTGCGCTCATCTGCATCATGTCTGACAGAGCCGCGGAGGCGCCCTGAGGCGCATTCGATGCCATGCTGGTGAGCGGCCGTAACGGGCCTCAGAGCATAGGACCACAATTGGTGAAGCACATTTAGGAAGCGCCAAGCAACCGATGCACTCCCCGCCAGAGACCGCTGCCGCCGCAGCCGAGCGCGAAGAGGCCGCGCATTCACGCCTAGCACCGCAGCTGGGCATGATGGTGCGCGCAATCTGGGCCTCCTCGGTAGGTAAGTCGGTTCTCCTGCTGATCGCTGCCCTGCTTGTCATCGTCGTTGCGACGGCCTACGGGCAGATACGCCTCAATCGCTGGAACAAGCCGTTTTTCGACGCGCTGTCGCGGCGTGACCTGCGCGAGTTCCTCGTGCAGCTCGGCATCTTCTTCTTAATGGCGAGCATCATCCTTGTGCTCAATGTAGTACAGCGGTGGTTGGTGGAGCTTCTCAAGATAAAGCTGCGCGAAGGGCTGGTACTTGACCTCTTGCAGGGATGGATGCAGCCGCGGCGTGCCTTCTGGCTTGCACACGCAGGGCCAATGGGCGTCAACCCCGACCAGCGCATGCACGAGGACGCACGCAAGCTGTGCGATCTTTCCGCAGACCTCGGCGTCGGTTTGCTGCAGGCGTCGATACTGTTCGCAACGTTCGCCGGTGTGCTGTGGATCCTGTCGCAGGGTTTCGATTTTCGCTTCGGCGATCACGACTACACCGTGCCGGGCTTCATGCTGTGGGCAGCGGTTCTGTATGCGGCGGCGGGCTCGCTGCTGAGCTACTGGGTCGGGAAGGACCTCATCAACCGCAACGCCGAGCGGTACGCGCGCGAAGCGGACCTGCGCTTCTCACTGGTGAGAATCAACGAGCACCTGGACGGCATTTCCCTGGCATCCGGCGAAGCGCATGAACGACATCGCGTTGAGCTACACCTTGCCAACGTACTTACCGCTACCCGCCGCCTGGTCTTGGGCCTCACGAATCTAACCTGGGTTACCGCAGGCTTTGGTTGGATCACGATCGTCGCGCCAATACTGGTCGCGGCACCGCTGTATTTCTCCGGCAAGATCTCCTTTGGCGGATTGATGATGGCGGCCGCCGCCTTCACTCAGGCGCAGTCCTCGCTACGCTGGTTTGTCGACAATTTCAGTGTCATTGCCGATTGGCGCGCGACACTCTTGCGGGTGGCAAGTTTCCGGCGTGCGCTGATGACGAGTACCGATGAGCCTGGCGAGCTTGATAGTCGCATTGCTTACTCCGAAGGCGAACCGGGCTCGATTACGATAGAGGATCTCGAGATCGTCTCCCCGGCCGGTTGTGACATGCTCAAAGAGAAAAAAATCACCGTCAAGGCCGGCGAGCGCATCCTCATTGTCGGCGCGCAGGGCACGGGCAAGACGGTGTTGTTTCGCGCGCTCGCGGGCCTTTGGCCGTACGGCACTGGGCACATCACGCGCCCGCGCGATGAGGAGATGTTTTTCCTGCCGCGCGGTACCCCCTATTTGTCACGCGGCACGCTACGCGAAGTCCTTGCCTATCCCCTGAAGGCTGACAGTCTCGAGGAGAATGCCTTTGGCCATGCGCTCGACCGGCTTGGACTCGAACGCCTCGTGCCGATGCTCGACTCGACGCGGCGCTGGGATCGCGAGTTGAGCCAGGACGAGCAGGTCAGCCTCGCTTTCGCCCGCATCCTGCTCCAGAAGCCGCGTTGGGCGCTGATCGATGATACTTTGGGCTCGCTCGACGATGAGACGCTTGAGCGCGTCATGGACATCTTCGCCAATGAACTCGAAGGCACTACGATCATCAACGTCGGTCGAGCACAGCAGGCGCGCGATCCACTTTTCACGCGTGTGCTGCATCTCGTCAAAGCGCCGCCAATACGCACCCTGATCCATGGCAAGGCCGCTGCTGCGCAGCGCGCCGCTGCAATCAATCACCAATGACGGCCCTCCGAGTGCGCCGCCGAGATCGCGCCGCAGCAGCGGGCAGGCAGCTGCCTGCAGCGGCGTGCAACCCGCGGCGCACTGTGCTTGCTGTGCGCGCCGGCGCGCGCCTCGCAAAGCCGCTCTATTTTGTGCTGCTGTTCGCGCTCGCGCACTCATGGGCACATGCACAGGAATTCGACTTTCATCCGCCACCGAGCGCGAGCGACCCGGCCACCTCGGGCATCATGCGCGACCTCGCGGAGCGCATTTTGCCGGTCTATCAGGAGAACGATGTCGAGCGCTATCTTGCGAACGTTTCTGCCCTGCAGCTGACCTCGGGCAACTTTGCCGCGGCGTACGCATCGCAGCAGTCGTTGCGCGAGCGCCGCCAGCATGTGTATCCCAGCAAGCTGAGCGGCCGCGAGCTCGTCTCCGATATCTACGTGCGTGCGCGCGCGATCGAGGCGCAGGATCACGTGGCTTTCGCGCAGGCATTCGCACAGGCATTCCAGGATCTCGCCCTGCGACTCGACAATCCCGATGCGTTTACGCTCATTAAGCGCCTGCGCACACCGGTCTCGGTGCTGCAGGCCGATCTGCAGAAGGCGCTCGATGCGCAGCGTGCCAAGGGAACGATCGCAATGCCGGAGGCGATTGACCTGATCCGCACCTATCTTGCTTATGACGCTTATCGCAGCTTCGCGCCGCTCATCGATACGCTCGACACTGACGATGATAAGCGCCGTTACATTACCGAACAGCACGTCCCGATCGAGCTTGCCGACGGCCGAAGCATCTCGGCAGTGGTCGTGCGGCCACGCACCCCAAACAAGCCGCTGCCGACTCTGCTTGATATTACCCTCGAGGATGCCGCGAAAAACTCTGCCAAGGAGTGCGCCGCCCACGGCTACGTGGGCGTGGTCGCGTACATCCGCGGCAACCCCAAGCACCCCGAGGCCGTCATTCCCTACCAGCATGATGGCGAGGATGCGCGCGCGGTTATCGAGTGGATAGCGCGGCAGTCCTGGAGCGACCGCCGCGTCGGCATGTATGGTGGCAGCTACAGCAGTTTCGTGCAGTGGGCTGCGGCGAAACATCTGCCCGCAGCCTTGCAGGCCATGGCCACGTCGACCCCGAATGCGCCAGGAATCACTTCGCCGTTGACGGGCAACATCTTTCGCAACTCCTCATTTCGTTTCAGCTACTGTGCGACCCACAACCAGTCTGCGGATGAGGAGAGCTGCGCCGATGAGGCGCCGTGGCGCGCGCTCGACAGAAAATGGTATGCCAGCGGCAGTTCGTACCGGGAGCTCGGCCGCGTTTTCGGAAAGCACAACCGCATATTTCAGCGCTGGCTGAATCATCCGAGCTACGATCGCTTCTGGCAGAAACTGATCCCGTTCCAGGAGGAATTCGCGCACATCGCGATTCCGATATTGTCAATCACGGGCTACTACGCCGACAGCCAGAGCGGCGCGCTTTATTACTTCACGCAACATACGCGCTACGATCCCCACGCCAACCACACGCTCTTGATCGGACCGTATGATGACGGCGTCATGCAGCACGGCGCACAAGCCAATTTGCATGGCTACCAAGTTGATCCGAACGCGCTGGTAGACCTGCGCGAACTGCGCTATCAGTGGTTTGACTCGGTGTTCAAGGGCGGCGCGAAACCGGATCTGCTTGCGGCACGCGTCAACTATCAGGTAATGGGCACGAACGAGTGGCGTCATGCCGCCTCGCTCGAGGAGTTGGCCAGACAGCCGCAACGCTTCTATCTCGACCCGGCCCACGGCCAGGAAGCGCATCGGCTGGCACTTAAGGAGCCCGCCAAAGCTGCCTTCCTGCGACAGACCGTCGACCTCGCCGAGCGCAAGGATGCGCTCTGGACTCCCTCGGTGGCGATTGTCAGCAAGGAGCTCAAGGCCCACGACGCGGTAACGTTCGCGAGCGAGCCGCTGGCTCAGCCGCTCGAGTTTAGCGGTCTATTTTCCGCGCGGCTCGATTTCGTCGTGAACAAGATGGACATGGACCTCACGATCGCGCTCTACGAACTCTTACCGAGCGGCGATTACATCGCGCTTTTTGCGCCTAGCGAGGAGCTGCGGGCAAGCTACGTGCGTGACCGCGTGCACCGGCGGTTGCTGGGCGCGGGCGAGCGTCAGCAGCTGAGCATTACAAGCGATCGCGTCACGAGCCGCAGGTTGCAGGCGGGCAGCCGTCTGGTATTGCAACTCGGCATCAACAAGCGACCGGACCGCGAGATCAACTACGGCACGGGCGACGATGTCAGCGTGGAATCGATTTCCGATGCGCAGGAGCCGCTCAAGATCCGCTGGTACGGCAGCAGCTACATCGACATTCCGGTACAGCGCTGAAGTCGAAGCGCGTGGACGGCGCACCGATCGAGTGTGCTAATCTTTTTGCCATGCACCCCTTAAAACTCGCCTCGCTCGCTAGCGCCTGCGCGATCCTGCTGGCATGCACGACCGCCTCCTCGCGGCCCGCCAGCGTGGAAGAGCGCGTCGCCGCCCAAAACTCGCTCTTCGAGGAGGTCTACGAAACGAACCTGCAGGAGCACCCGGAGCGCGCCACCGCCTACGGGGATTACCGCTATAACGGGCAGCTGGACGACTATTCACTCGCGGGGTTCAAGCGTGAGAACGCGTCTGACGAGGGCTTCCTGACGCGGCTGAAAGCAATCTCCACCGCCGGCTTCACCGAGCAGGACGCGCTCTCGCATGAGGTGCTGCAGCACACGCTGGAACAACACATCAGGAACTATGAGTTCAAGGAATTCGAGATGCCCGTGAGCCAGCTAGAGGGCCCGCAGGTGCACCTCGCCGATCTGCCGCTCGCCGTACCGTTCGACTCGGTGCAGCACTACGAGGATTACATCGCGCGCCTGCATCAGGTCCCGCGCGTCTTCAACCAGACCGAAGAACTGTTGCGACAGGGCATGGCCGACAAGCTCATGCCGGTGCGCTTCCTGCTTGAGAAGATTCCCGGGCAATGCCAGGGAATCATCACCTCCGATCCGTTCTTGCAGCCGACCAAGCGCTTTCCTGCCGATATGGCGCCCGCGGATAAGGCACGGCTGACGAAGGCGATCAATGATGCAGTCGTCGATGAGGTTCTGCCCGCTTATCGCGCGTTTGCAAGCTTCATTGCCACGGAATACGCGCCGCAGGGCCGCGTCGAGCTCGCGGTGACGTCACTGCCGGATGGCAAGCGGCGCTACCTGAATGACATCGCGAGCCGCACCACTCTGCGTGACCTCTCGCCAGATCAGATCCACCAGATTGGCCTGCGCGAGATCGAGCGGATCCAGGCCGAGATGCTTGCCATTGCACATGCCCAAGGTTTTGCGGACATCACCTCGTTCCGCGATGCCCTCAAGCACGACCCGCGATACATCCCAACCTCCGCCGAGCAGATCGTCGACGATTTCCGCAAGTACATCGCTCAGATGCAGCCGAAGCTGCCCGAGCTCTTTGGCTTCATTCCCGGTTCCCCTGTCACGGTAGAGCCGATTCCGGCATTCGAACCGGGTAGCCCGACGCACTATCAGACCGGCACGCCGGATGGAAAGCGCCCGGGCCGAGTCTCGGTTGCGACTTCTAACTTCGCGCAACGCACGATGATCGACGACGAAGCAATTGCATACCACGAGGGCATTCCCGGGCATCACATGCAGATGTCGGTTGCCCAACAATTGACGGCGCTGCCAAAGTTTCGACGCCACGGCGGCAACTCGGGATATGTCGAGGGCTGGGCTTTGTACTCTGAGCAACTCGGCAAGGAGGTCGGCTTCTACCAGGATCCCGGCAGTGATTTCGGACGCCTCTCGAGTGAGCTCTTTCGCGCCGTGCGCCTCGTCGTCGACACCGGCCTTCATTGGCAGGGCTGGACACGTGATCAGGTGGTCGACTTCTTCCGCAAGTCCGGAGCGGTGGATGAGCCGACGCTGCAGTCCGAAACGGACCGCTATATCGCGTGGCCCGCGCAGGCCCTGTCGTACAAGCTCGGACAGCTCAAGATCCGCGAGCTGCGCGAGCGCGCCAGCAAGGAGCTCGGCTCAGGCTTTGACATCCGCGCGTTCCATGACGAGGTGCTCAACGGGGGCGTGCTGCCGCTCGACCTCCTGGACGCACGTATCACGGGCTGGATTCGCGCTCAGAAACACGACGCCAAGACGGCGGCAACGCACTAAAGCGCTCGAGGCGCGCGGATCTTCCGTCGCGCGCGCGCGGCAACCGTCGGGCTTCATCGGCGATGCGCTCCGTCAAACCCGCGGGCGCGCGCGCCCCCTGGCGTCTTCGGCGCGCTAAAAAAAATAAAATAAAGTGCATTCTTGGTTATGCGTTTAAGTGCTTGATTATATATACTTTTAATTGTCTATAATTGCCGCCACCCACCAGAGCAAAGGCCTGCTCAAAAGTCCAAGGCAGAACCTCCGTCAACGTGCAGATGCATTCCACGTTATGGTTTTAGTGCCGTTGATTTGAAGCGCGCGCCGACTGACGAGCCTAAGGAGAATTGAGCGGTGCGGCCGGTATACCCGGGAAGCCGGGCTTTGAGAAATGCTGGGAGGAACTTATGCAGCGCTCAACACTTGCGTTAGCCGTGCCATCTCGATCAGCACGCACACGTCACTATTGGCAAGCACTCGCCGCGCTTGCCATTGCAGGGCTGCTCGCCAGCTGTGGCGGCTACGACCATGGATCTGACTGTTTTGACTGCGGTCCCGGCGTCACTCCCGTTGAAACGTCCTTCGGCGTTGTAAGCGGCAATTTCCACGGAGCTGGCGTCACCGACCTCGTGCAGCTCAGCACCGTCGAGCCCGAACAAGGACCGAATGCCTCCAATCTCAAGACCTATCTTTTCATTGCTGCCAATGAGTACGCCGGTCCAACGCTCACCCCCGACGGCAACAACCCGCTTTATCTCGCCGCCGCTGACCTCAACGGCGACGGCCTGGACGATGTCGTATCAGCAAGCGCCGACGATGGTGTATTGCAGGTATTTCTCAACGACAAGCTCAAACCCGGGACTTTCAACACGCCTCTCGTGCTTCCCAGCGCCGGCGCATCGCAGGTGGCGATTGCCGACATGAACGGCGACGGGCTGCCCGATCTGGTGTCAGCCGATTTCAATGTTTCGCTGTTCCTGCAGACCTCCCCGGGGACTTTCGCCGCGCCCATTAGTCTTTACTCGGGTGGCGCTAACTGGGTGGCGCTCGGAGATCTCAACGACGATGGCTCGCCGGACATCGCATTGACCGATAACGTGGGTGTCAAGGTGCTGCTGCATACGGGCGCCGCCTCCGCCACGACTTTTGCGGCGCCCGTTGCGGTGTTCACGCAGACCCTCAATCAGGACTTGCAGGGCGCAAACATCATCGCCATTGGCGATGTCAATGGCGACAACCTCAATGATCTCATCATCACCGATCCGGGTCCGACGGGTGGCATGGCGCCGACGGTGAACGTACTGCTGCAGGAGTCGGCGGCGCATGGCTCTTTTGCGGCACCGGTGAGCTACCCGATCGCCGTACAGGATGTGCCGCAATCGATCGTGCTGAGCGATCTGCAGGGCGATGGTCACCTCGACATCATCATCGGCGGAACGCAGACGGTAACCGTGCTGCTGCACGATCCTGCGAATCCTGGCAGGTTTCTCGCGGCGACCGTGTACCCGGCGCAGAATGCGAACGAGATCACGATTGCGGATGTGAACGGCGACGGCAAGCCCGACATCGTGGTGAGCAATGGCGTGACCTTCCAGACGCAGGACGGCGTCGTCACCACGCACCCCGGTGTGCTGCTGCAAAGTGCCACCACACCGGGCACGTTTGGAGCCCTGCAGGACCTACCCTGAAGCGCTAATGCCGCGGCGACCCGCAAGGTCGCCGCGGCAATCTGCGCCAACACTTGATCTGATGCGCGCACGGGGGATCGCGCGCCTAGCCCGCGGCGGGGCGCCCGGTCACGCTAATTGCAACGACCGTTCGCGCTGACCCACGCTCGCGCAGCGCTCCGGCGAAGAAGCGCAACCGCATTGCTCACTGTGGCATGCTTGCGCCGCCCCACTGGAGTGATGACGTGAACAACAATCCACGCAGGCCAGCAACCACGACTGCGGCGGCGCTGCTGCAAACGCTGCTGATTATTGCATCCGTGTACGCTGCGGACAGCGCCGCCGCGCAGACGACAGGTGGCGTCGGACCCGGCTACGACATCGAGATGAGCCGCATGATTCCGACACGCGACGGCACCGAGCTTGAGGCCTGGATATCGAAGCCATCGCATCTGAGCGATCGGGCGCCGACGGTGCTGACCCTCACGCAATACGACCTTGATGGCGGCCGTCACGCCGATTCGGTCGTCAACTTCACTCGGCGTGGCTACGTGTTTGTGCGCGCCTATGTGCGCGGTCGCGGTCGCTCCGGCGGAACCAAGAGCGACAATCTGGGGCTGCAGGTGGGGCGCGATGGCTACGATCTTGTGGAATGGATCGCCGCACAGCCGTGGAGCGACGGCCGCGTGGTGATGTACGGCGGCTCGTTTGTTGGCATGACCCAATGGCGCACTGCCGCGCAGCACCCGCCGCATCTGGCCGCCATCGCACCCTACGTTGCGATCTACCCGGGCTGGGACGTGCCGAATACGAATGGAATTCCGCAAGCATGGTCCGCGGTCATGATGGGCTATGTGTCCGGACGAACGCTCAACAGCAATTTCCTGGCCAATCATGCCTACTGGGGCGGCAAGCTGCTCGAACAGTACGCCGCGCAGCGCCCTTTCAGTGAACTAGACAGCGCACTTGGAGTGGCCGCCGACGACTGGTGGATGGTTGACGCGCGCGGGCAGAAGCAGTCATTCCTGGACATGTGGCTTGATCATGTGGGCGACGAGAAATTCAACCTCGCCGCAGAGGCCACGCCTCAGGATCTTGCGCAAGTGCAGGTGCCGATTCTCACTGCCACGGGCTACTTTGATGATGATCAGCCCGGCGCACTGCGCTACTACCAGCGGCACCTCGCGAACGCTGCGGCTGCGGCGGTTGCGCAGCATTACCTCCTCATGGGACCGTGGGATCACGCGGGCACGCAAAGTCCCACCCGGGAAATCGAAGGTCTCGCGATACCGCCAGCGGCGGTAATCGACATGGAAAAACTCCATGCGGACTGGTATGACGCTGCCCTTGGCCGGGGTCCAGGACCCGCGCTGCTGCGCGACCGCGTGTCTTACTTCATGATGGGCGCGGGAGAATGGCGCTACGCCCCGACGCTCGCGGCCGCCTCATCCGGCCAAAGATTGACGTTCTACCTGGGCGATTCCAGGGGCACGCCGGAAGACATCTTTCACTCCGGCCGCCTCACCGACCATGCGCCTCGTGCGGAGCCGCCCGCCCTCATCGTCAGCGACCCGCGCGAGCTGCCCGAGCTCGACGTCGCCGCATTTGCCGATGCCGAGGATGCCACGAGCCAGTTTCGTGGCTTTCAGAAGCGCACCATCAACTTCCACTCCGAGCCCATGCCCCGCGATACCGAGATCGCTGGTCACATACGCCTCGTACTCGCCTGCGCCGCCGATGCGCCCGATTTCGACCTCTGGGCGCAGGTGCTTATGGTGCAGGCGGATGGCACTGCCGTGCGGCTCGGCGAAGATATTCGTCGCGCACGCTTTAGGGCTTCACCGTTCAAACAGGAACTACTCAAGCCCGGGGAGCTTGTCGAGCTGCCTTTTGAATTCAACTGGACCGCATGGCGCATACCGAAGGGCGCGCGCTTGCGCCTGAGCATAGCGCCGCTCAATTCGCCCAATTTCCAGAAGAACTACAACACCGGCGGGCGCGTGGGGCACGAGAAGCTGCAGGATGCGCGCGTTGCGAATATCAAAATCTTCCATGACGCCGAGCACGCCAGCCGGCTCGAAGTGCCGCTCGCCGCAAATCCGCCCATGCTGCCGCACGCAGATCAGCATTGATCGCGGCGGGCGCTGCCGCCATTGCGCTCTGGGCGCAGCTCATTCGCGCAAGGCGCGTTTCGCCTCACTTGGGCCGCGCACGGCGGCCGCCGGCCTTCTTGCGGCGCGCGCCGCGCGATTTCGTCTTGGCACGCGCGCGGCGCGCGCGTGCCGCAGGCGCTGATTTGGGTCGTGCGTGCCGGGGCTCGTAAACGCCGAGGCGCGCCCCGCCAGGGAGCGTCAGATGCGTCAGCAAGCCCCAGGGCTGCTCGCTTACCGGCTCGCACTCGATCGAGCGGCTCTGCATCTCCTTGATGAAGGTCCGCACATCCTTGCACATTAGATAGAACTCATGGCTGGTCGCACCCTCGGTGGGGTGGAAAGCAATCTCCGACGGCGGCAATCCAAAGATCAACCAGCCGTCCCCGACATCTACATGGGGCAGCTTCAATACGTCGCGCAGGAACCCTCGATCCGCTGCGTTGTCACGGCTATAGATGACGACATGTGAGCCTATGATCATGAGCTTTCCCCTCTTGTTACTATCGCCTGGACTCATCTCGCGCCTTGGTCTGCACCCAGGGTCGCTCCACTCAAGCGGCGCTTCACGCGAATTTCTGCTATTTCCTGCGAAGCCTCTATAGCAGCCAACAACGCTCGCTCAGCGCGCGCCTCAATTGAAAAGGCATCAGTCCCGACATAACATCCACGGCCGCGAGGTGAATCCATGAAGTCGCAACTGCTATCCGGGCTTATGTTCATGCTGTTAATGGCCGTGCCGGCGTTCAGCCTGCCGCTCAAGCAATATCAGGCAGCGCGCAAGGAGGACAGTCTGGAAAGCATGGAAAACTACATCAATGGCGTGGGTAACGGCTTTCTATGGGCCAATTCAGCGCTGCAAGCAGCCAACAAGGAACCCCTGTTCTGCAATCCGGAATTGACTCTGAACGAAGATAACTATCTCGCCCTATTGGATCGGCAGATCAAGGATGGTACGCCGACCAAGACAAAGTGGCACGACGACGATCCGATCGAGATAATTTTGCTGCGTGCGATGCAACGCACTTTTCCGTGTAAGAAATAGCCGCTGCGAGAAGACGCCTGCGGCCACGATCGCCGGGCGCACCAGCAGTCCAACAAATTGGGGCGGCGCTTCCCACTTTTAGGCGTCGCTGCCCAACGACAACGGCTCAACTGACGACCTTAACTGACTGTAACTCGACTACTGACAGCAGTTGCGCCAGACTCACATCCGGCTAAATTCGCATTTTAGGAATTCGGCGCTTGGCCGCCTGCGGGCGGTAGTCGTGTGTTTGCAAGATTTTCCGTTACGGCCGTCAGCCGTTAGCAGAGTGTGACGTTGTACGTTTCACCAGAGCAGACGGCAACGTAGTCTGCGTTACAAATATCACCATGGCGGGCAACATGTCGAAATCATTGAGAAATTTGCGTTTACCTTTACAGGGATTGGCACTGGGCTGCCTCGCGGCGATTCTCATTGGCTGCGTGGCGCAGGTACGCGTGCCGCCACCACCGCCACCGCCGCCGCCACCGCCGCCCCCTGCGGTCGTCTACGCAGCACCGCCGGCACCTGCGCCTGCTGTCGACGTGGAGGTGCAAGCGACCGAACCGCCGCCAGCGCTGCCGGATTATGAGCAGCCGGAGTGCCCCACGGTTGGGTATCTGTGGACGCCGGGCTATTGGGCCTATGCGCCCGCCGGTTATTTCTGGGTGCCTGGAACCTGGGTCCCGCCGCCTGCGGTGGGCTTGTTGTGGACACCTGGCTACTGGGGCTTCGTCGGTGGCGTGTATGCATTCCACGTCGGCTACTGGGGCCCGCACGTCGGTTTCTACGGCGGCGTCAATTACGGCTTTGGCTATGTCGGCGTTGGCTTCGGCGGCGGACGCTGGGTCGGCGGCGCCTTTGCGTACAACACTGCAGTGACTCGCGTCAATGTGACCGTGGTGCACAACACCTACAACGAGACGGTCATCAACCACACGACGAACGTCACCAAAGTCAGCTACAACGGCGGATCAGGCGGAACGGTTGCAGCCCCGACTCCGGCAGAGCGCGCGGCGGCGAGCGAGAAACACGTTCCTCCTACACCAGTGCAGCAGCAGCATGTCCAGCAGGCGGCCAAGGAGCCCAGTTTGGCGGCGAAGGCGAATGGCGGCAAGCCGCCTATTGCAGCGACGGCAAAGCCTGCTCAACTTCACGGACCGGGCGTCGTGGCAGCGCACGGTGCGCCGCCGCCACATCCGGCGTCAGCGCTGCAACCGCGCAATCCCGGTGCCCCGAAATCCAATACGGCGAAGCCGCCTGCAGCAACTCCGGCAAAACCGCCTGTGGCGAATGCGCCGAAGGCGCCACCGCCAAAGGCCAATGCAGGCAAGCCGGCTGGTAAGCCCGCTCCCAAGGCGGCGCCCCCCAAAGCCCCGCCGCACGGCGAAGGTGAGCAAAAGTAAACGACGCAGGAACTGCCTGCTTGCTGCCCTCGTAGCGTACGCAGGAGTGACTCGGATGTGGCGAGCGTGCCGGCGCGGTTCCGCGCCGGCACGCGCAAGCGAGCACAGCGCCGCTCGACCAGTATCTATCGGCCCTTCTTGCTGTTGACGAGATCTGCGGCTGCCGTGCAGACCAGCTCATCCTGCGAGCCTGTGCCGCCGGAGCAGCCGACTGCGCCGATCAGCTTGCCCTCCTCGATCAGCGGGACACCGCCGCGCGATGCGATCACGTCATCGAGGCTCAGCACATATTTGTGATCGGCCTTCTCCACCGCGTCCTCAAAAGCCTTGGTGGGCCTGCGAAACCTTGCTGCGGTACGTGCCTTGTGCTGTGCGATTGAAATCGAGGCGAGCTGAGCGCCATCCATGCGCACGAAGGCGACGAGATTCGCGCCCGAGTCGACGACCGCGACGTTCATGGCCCAGCCTCTCTTTTGAGCCTCAGCGACCGCCGCCTGTATCAAGGACTGTGCGCGCGCCTCGCTGATCGGGGCGCCATAAGGCGCGCTGAACGGCATTTTGTCCGGAACGTCGTCGAGGTTGGTGGGCGCCGGCACTTGAGCCTGCGCCCCGGCGCCCAACAGCAGCGCGGTGCCTATAAGCCACGGGATTACGGTGTGAGTTCGCATAGGTTTCCTCAAATTGACGAGCGGTTTAGATGTGGCGGTTTGTCGACATACAAAGCTGCGGCGGCAGCGGGCGAGAAGTGGCATGGAGTCGGATCGACGGCCTAGGGCGGCAGTCGCGCACCGCGTGTCTCAACGCAATACGGCAGCAGAATGATGCCGAAGATAAACGCTGCCGCTGTCGCGGCAACCGGCACTCCCATGCTGCCATAGCTGTGCACTCCGGCACCGATAAGAAAGTTGATCCCGGCGCCGACATAACGGCCGATGGAAGTGACAAAAGCGAATGCAGTGGCGCGCATCGTCGTCGGGTATTGCTCCGGCAACCACAAGCTGTACATGGCAAAGTTGCCGCCGAACAAGCCGAGGAAGAACAAGCTGCCGATAAAGACGCTCAGCCCCCCGGGAATATAGAACGCCCATCCAAAGGTTAAGACGATGCAGATAGCCATGCCCAGAAAAAAGAGCGCAAGCGTCCAGCGCCTTCCGAGGCGTTCCGCCAGAACCGGAACCGCGAGGCAGCCGATGCAAGTACCGATCGACAGCAGTCCGGTACCGAACGAGGCGAGGCGCGTGGCCTGCGGCGCGCTGCGTCCGGCCTGTTTGGCAAGAGTGACGATGGCGGATGGCTCATACACCGCAGCAGCCCAAAGACCAATTATCGAAACCGTCACCAGCGCGGCGTTCAAGAGCGTGCGGCGACGATACTCGTTTGTGAATATTCCTTGCAGTGGGCGCGGTCTCGCGATGGCGCCGGCGGCCTGTGACCAGCGATCCGATTCATTGAGCCGCGCGAGCATATAAAGCGCCAGAATGATCGGCGCCCCGCCGCAGAGAAACATCGCGCGCCAACCAAATGTGGCACCAACCGTATAATTGAGCGCGGCGGCCAAGAAGAATCCGACGTAATAGCCGGTCTGCAAATATCCGGCCCCCATCTTGCGGCGCGACTCGGGCCACATTTCGGCCACGTAGGTTCCAGCGAGCGCCCACTCGCCGCCGATGCCAACGCCTGCAAGAAACCGGAAAAGCCCGAGTTCCCAGACATTCTGCGCAAGTGCCGCAGCACCCGTAAACACGGCGTAGCACACCACCGCCGCAGCGAGCGTGCGTGTTCTTCCCCAGCGGTCCGCGATCGGCCCCCACACGAACGATGTCCCCCAACCGGCAAGGAACACGGCGAACAGCACCGAGCCTGCGAACACCACATGCGTAGGAGTGCCATCCATGCCTGATTTTGGCAGCAGCTCCGTCAGCGCCGGGGCAAGCACGAGCGCAAATATAAAAGAGTCCATCCCATCCAGAGTCCAACCCAGCCATGCCGCCCAGAACCCGCGAATCTGCGCCGCTGTCAGTGGCTCGGCGATTGCGGCTGGCGGTTGCAGCGTGTCGTTCATGGTCGTCATTGTTCTGTCCCTTATTGTCGTAATCCTGTCGCGGCCGGCGTTGCGCAAGCCCGCCGTGCGATGTCAGCCATCGCTGTAGAGCCGCGCGTAGGTAGCGCGCAATGCGTTTTTCTGCACCTTGCCCATCGCGTTACGCGGCAGCTCGTCGAGGAGCAATACCCGCTTGGGAACCTTGTAGCGCGCGAGCCGCGCCTGCAGCGCTTCAATGATCGCAGGCTCCGACAAGGCTGCGCCGGGCGCGCTTACCACCGCTGCAGAAACGCCTTCTCCAAAATCCGGATGCGGCACTCCGAAGACGGCACTTTCCAGCACGCCGTCGAGCGCATCCAGTTCAGCCTCCACCTCCTTCGGGTACACGTTGTAGCCGCCGCTGATGACAAGATCCTTGGCGCGTCCCACGATGTACAGATACCCCTCGCCATCGATCCGACCGAGGTCGCCGGTCTTGAACCAACCGTCCACGGCAAATTCGGCGCGTGTCTTATCCGGGTCTCGCCAATAGCCCGCAAATACGTTCGGCCCGGACACTTCGACCGCGCCCACGGCTTGCGCTACGCCCTCAAGTTCGGTATGGCCGCACTCAGCCAGACGGATCGCAATACCGGGGAGCGCTTTACCGACCGCACCGGGTATACGCGGGCCCTCGTACAGGTTCGATGTGTTGATCAGTGTTTCGGTCATGCCGTAGCGTTCGAGAATCGCATGGCCGGTGCGCTGCCGAAATTCGTGGTGCGTCTCAGCAAGCAACGGCGCTGACCCGGACACAAATAGCCGCATGCGCGCGGTAGCTTCACGGTTGAGTCCGGCCTGCTGCAACAGCCGCGTGTAATGGGTCGGCACTCCCATATAAACCGTAGCGCGCGGCATGTGCCGCAACACAACCTCGGAATCGAATCGCGGCAGCAGCAACAGTGCCGATCCCGACGCCAAGACCGTGTTGATCGCCGCGAACAAACCATGGATGTGAAACAGCGGCAATGCGTGCAGCAATACGTCGCCGCTGGAGAAGCGCCAGGCCTCGACAAGAGCCGCGGCATTGGAGGCAAGGTTTCCGCGCGTCAGCATGGCGCCTTTGGATCGGCCCGTGGTGCCGGAGGTGTACACGATCGCCGCGAGCGAATTCGCGTCCAATCCAGGCGCTGACTCAAATGGAGACTCAGCTGACACCGCATCGCTGAGCAGCGAAGTTTCGCCATCCTTGCCGAGGGTTTCAACGTGGCCAACGCCGGCGCGTTCAGCGAGCAAGGTAAGCGCCGCTTCATGCGACGGCCGGACGATGGCGACTCGAGGTTGCGAGTCGCGCAGAAAATAATCCACCTCGTTAGGTGTATTCGCGTCATTGATTGGCACGAATACCGCGCCCAGGCGCAAACAGGCGATGTAGAGCAAGAGAGCTTCGACGGACTTCTCTACCTGCACCGCGACGCGATCGCCGGGCGTTACACCGCGCCGCCCGAGCGCCGCTGCAAACCGGGCCGTTTCATCGCGAAGAGAGCCGTAAGTGAGCTGTCGGCCCGCGGCAGTGCTGAGAAATAGCCGCTCCGGGTAGGTGCGCGCGGCGTGATCGATCCAGTCGGTGGGGTCGGAGAGCGCGGCCATAAGCGCAGGGTGCGCGCGCAATCACCAACTCAACGGCTGCCCGGCAGCGAGTACCATCTCGGCGGTGCGCGTTTGCATCTCACAGGCTGTGTGCGAACTGCCCTACCAGGGCCCTCTTCCCAATAAATCCAATCACCGCTCGGCGGGCCTTGGCAGGCGCGTTTTTTTAGACGCTCGCCCAAAAACTCGCAACACTCGCCGGATAGACCCGTTACGAAGTGACCCTTGCAGCCTGCGAACGCACTGCAACCCACTTGCCGTCACGTTTTACGAACACGTCCATCCACACCCATTTGCCACTGGTGTCTTTGCCATTGGTCAAGCTTTTTTCGGTGTCGCTGCCTTGCACTATCGCTACGTTGCCGAGCACCTTAACGTCCATCGGGCCGATTTCCACCGATTGCGCCTTGTCCTTTCCGGACTTCAGATCGGCGAGGAAGCCCTGCTTCGTCATCTTGCTGCCATCGAAGGAAATACCCGCCCAATCATCGGCGATGATCTGGCTGACCTTGTCATAGTCGCCGGCGACGGTTGCCGCGGTCCAGTCGTGCTCGAGCTGCTTGATTGTGTCCGCAGCGCTTGCGCTCTTGGGGGGCGCGCTGGCGCTTGGCGCATCGGCGAACGCCAGGCCCATGCCGACGTATGTCATGAGAACAGCCGTCATCAGTTTGCTCATCGCTTCCCCCTAAGATGCAGCTCGCCTCCAGCGCAAACTAGTCTATACCTCAAACCTCGGTTATCCAACGAAGCAGCGCGCATCACTCGGGCGAGCGCCTGTGGCTACGTCCGTCGCACTGGCAGCGGTCTCAATCCGTCCCGTTCGCATAGAGCTTCACAACCTCGTACAGGAAGTGCCGCCCGTCGAGCAGTGACTGCACGCGAATGCGCTCATTCAAGCCGTGCGCGTGACTGCCCTCCGCATCATGAAACATTCCGGAGAGTCCATAGGTTGGCACGCCGGTCGAGTTCAAGAAACGGCCATCGGTCGCGCCGGTGGACATGGTCGGCACGATGATGACGCCGGGCCATATCTCGGCTGCGACCTTGCGCACCGGGGCCATGATGGCCTCCGACAGCGGCGGCAACGGAGCCTGAATGCCCGCATCGCCTACCGCAGTGACGCTGATCTTCGGGTCGTTTACGACACTCACGAGTTGCTTTTGAACATCACCAATCGGCACGCGCGGCAGGATGCGACAGTTGACATTCGCCTGCACGCGCTGCGGTAGTGCATTGGGCGCATGACCGCCATTGATCTGGGTCACGACACAAGTGGTGCGAATGGCACCGTTCCACCCTGGATTGGCGGCCCAAAGGCGCTCGGCCGCCGCCTCATCAGGCGGATTCTTCAAGATGCCGCGCATGTCAGCGGCAATGTCTGCGGCGACAAGTTTGATCTCCGCTTCAAAATAGCCGCGCACCACCGGATTGACGGCGATCGGGAAATTGTAATTCCCAAGTCTCGCAAGGGCCTCGCTGAGACGCACGATGGGGTTGGTCTTTGTCGGCCGCGAGCTGTGACCGCCGACGTCGGTGGCTTCCAGCGTAAAGTCCTGGTAGACCTTTTCACCGGCTTGAATCTGCAGCGCTAGCGCTTTGCCATTCTTATCCAATTCGCCGCCGGCTCCCTCGTTGAGCACGAATGCCGCGCTGAGCACTTGGGGTTGAGTGCGCGTCAGCCAGTTCACGCTGTTGAAAATGTTTGGTGTTTCCTCTCCGCAGGTCAGCGCAAGCTTGATGGCGCGCCGTGGCTGAAAGCCTTCTTTGCGGTAGCGGACCAGGCTGTCAGTGAAGACCGCAGCCATCGCCTTGTCATCGCTCGAGCCGCGCGCGTAGAACCAGCCGTTCTCCTCAACAAGTTTGAACGGATCACGCGCCCAGTCGGCGGGATTGGCCTCGACCACATCGATATGGGCGAGCAGCAGAATTGGTTTGGCGAGCCGATCACGCCCATGCAATATGGCGATCAGCGCGCCATCGTTGGGGCGGTCGGACGGCGCCAGAATCTGCGTGTCCGAAGCGGGGATTCCGGCCGCCAGTAGATGCATGCGCATCGCCTCGGCCGCCTTGGTACAGCTGCCACTCGAGCGTGTGGTATTGATCTCGACGAGCTCCTTATAGAGGCTGCGGAAGGCCGCATCGTCGGCGCCGGCGCCCTGCGCGGCACTCACGTTACCGGCCCAGGCGGCGACAAGTCCCGCGAGAAGAGCGATCGATGGTCTTAAGTAGTTCATGCGCACAGCCCCTGTCGAAGCGGTGAGCGTGCTATGAGCCATCGCCGATGGCAAGAGCGGCGAGCGCAGGGCGGCGAGGAAGCAAAGCGGACGCTCAGCGTGAGCGGGCTCACAGTTTCGGCGCTGGCTCGGCTTTCACATTGGGAGGCAGTGCCGACGCCTGGGTGAAAGGCTGAATAAAATCGACGCTTTGCCGATGCGCATCAAAGGCTGAGAAGAAGATGCGGAAGGAAATCGTCGAGCTGCCCGTCGAGCAGCTGAGGCTTGGCATTTATGTCTCACGTCTCGACCGGCCCTGGGAGGAAACGCCGTTTCTGTTTCAGGGCTTCGCCGTCGGCTCCGACGAAGAGCTGGCAACGCTGCGCAGCCTGTGCAAATCGGTCTACGTGGAGGTGTCGGTCGCAGAAGCCGAGGAGTTACGGGCGGCGCGCCGCCAAGGTCCCGCGTCCGCCCGCCAGGCTCACAAATCAAGCGATCCGCTCGAAGAGCTAGCCGCAAGGCCGACGGCGCTCGTGGATCGCGTCCCCGTCAAGGACCCCGTTGAGCTCAAGAGTGAACTGTCGCTTGCCACCAAGACTTTTACCGAGGCCAAGCGCGCGGTCGGCGACATCTTCAATCAGCTGCGGCGCGGCGGCGCGGTCGACGTGCCGAATCTACAGACCGTCGTCGGCTCCATGGTCGACAGCGTGTTTCGCAATCGCGATGCGATGGGTTGGCTCGCGCGCATGAAGAGCAAGGATGATTACCTCTATAGTCATTCGCTTTCGGCCTCCGTGTGGGCGCTCGCCCTCGGGCGGCACCTCGGGCTCGATAAGCAGGCGCTCACCTGTGTCGGTACCGGTGCCATGCTGCTCGACATCGGCAAGACTGCGCTGCCCACGCAGTTGCTGAAAAAGAGCGGCCGGCCGAGCGAGCAGGAGTGGCGGCTCATCTACGCGCATGTGGAGCGTGGCGTGACGCTGCTCAAGGCAGCGCCCAATATCGATGAGCGCATCATCACCATGGTTGCCACTCACCACGAGCGCCTTGACGGCTCCGGATATCCGCACAAGCTCGCCGGCGATCAGATACCGCTGCTCGGTCGCATCGCCGGAATCGTCGACTGCTATGACGCGATGGTGTCGGAGCGCTCTTACGCCAAACCCAAGTCCACCTACGATGCCGTGCGCGAACTGAAGCGCATGGGCGGTGCCGCGTTTCCGGCGGAACTTGTTGAGCTCTTCATACAGGCAGTAGGCGTATTTCCGACCGGAACGCTGGTGGAACTCAACAGCGGCGAAGTCGGCGTGGTGATCGGACAGAATCGTTACCGACGTCTGCGCCCCCAGCTCATGTTGATCCTCGATGCACAGAAGAAGCCGCGCGCGGAGTTCACGATGATCGACTTGCTCACCTGCGAAGGCAACTCCGGCAAGGCACAACCGAACCTGTGGATCACGCAAGGCCTTGAGCGTGGGGCCTACGGCATCGACGCTACGGAGTATTTTCTCTGAGCGCGCTACCCCGCAAGCAATGCATTGTCGACGAGCGCGGGCTTTCGCACCGCGAACTTCTGACGGCGCTCACTGCGGCAGTGCAGCGCGCAGACGGTGCACTGGCACTGCTCTTCATTGACATCGCCGATCTGGCGACGCTGGAAGCCCGCCTGGGCTTTGAGGCAAGCGCCGCGTTGTTCGGGCACCTTGCGGAGCGCTTCAGCGAGGCGCTGCGCGACCGCGATGCGGTCTTCAGGTTTGGCGATTCTCGCTTCTGCGTGCTCATAAGCTCGATTCGCAACCGCGGACACGCCCTGCTCGCGGCTGAAAAGCTCGCCCGCGTGGCCGAAGAGACGATGACGGCGGCTGCGTTGACGCTTGCTCCCGAAATCAATATCGGCATCGCACTGTATCCGCTGCACGCCGCTGAGGCAGCGACGCTGCTGCGCAAAGCGCAACTGGCGGCTGCGGCGCTGCATAAGCGTGCGGCGCACCTGCAGGTATTCGACGACAGCTGTACCGAACAGGTGCTTGCGCCATGGGAACTCGGCGATGCCTTCGCCCAAGCACTCAGAACGGCGGAACTGCAGGTGCATTACCAGCCCAAGATTCGCATCGCCGATGGGCGCACCGTGGGCGTGGAAGCGTTGCTGCGCTGGATGCGCAACGGTAAGCCCGTCGCCACACCCGATGTGTTAATTCCGCTCGCCGAAGCGGCTGGCCTCATACAGGATACGACGTGGTACGCGTTGACCAATGCGATGCAGCAGGCAGCCCTGTACCCGGGGCTGAGCGTGGCGGTGAACATCACACCCGGCATGCTGCACCACCGCGATTTTCTCGAGATGGTGCGCACCGCGGTCGCCACGTGGACGATGGACAGCAGCCTGCTCACCCTTGAGATCACCGAGGGCGCGTTGATCATCGACTTCGAGCAGGCCACTGAGCGGCTCGCGCGACTGCGCGAGCTCGGTGTGCAAGTCTCGATCGACGATTTCGGAACGGGCTATTCCTCGCTCAGCTACTTCAAGAAGGTGCCGGCGGACGAGCTCAAGATCGACAAGTCGTTCGTCCTGGGCATGCGTTCCGACGAGGCTGATCAACACCTAGTGCTGACGATTATCAATCTCGCGCGCCAGTTCAAGCTTGCGGTCGTCGCGGAGGGTGTCGAGGAGCAGCCAACCTTGGACGTGCTCGCGCGCATGAACTGCGACTACGCACAAGGCTTTCTGTTCGCGCCCGCCCTCGATGCAGAACGACTGCGCGATTGGTTGCGCACGAATTGCGGGCGCGCCTAGCGAACGTTCAATTGGATTGAACGCCCTCGTTCTTGAGAGCCGCCAAGGCGCTGAGATTGACGCCGGTGAGCGCCGTCTTCAGCTCATCGACGTTGGCCGCTTTGCCTGAGACTTTCACCGAGAAGCGGTCTGCGACGATCACGGCGTACTCACCGGTGTGGTTTTGATTATTCCACTCTTCGTGCACGAGTTGTCCGTCGCTCTTGTAGGTTTTGTCGTAGCCGCTATCGGTCTCGTGGTCCTGCTCGACCCCAGCCCACCCGTTGGCAAAGCCGACCAGGCCCTTAAGCGACCCTGAGTCGACAATCTCCAGATTAAGGGTGTGATCGGCGCCATCGGAATAGGTCGCTTGTGCCTTGGAGATCTGCATCCCCATGGCAGCGGAGCGATCCGTCGACATCTGGGTGCGCTTCAGACCCTCCAGCGAATCCGGTACCAGCGGCTTCAGGCGCTCTGGCGCCAGTGACTGCACCTTGGCGCCATTGCCGAGAGCCGCGCCCAGCATCGCTCCCACCGCGTTTGCCTGCGCAGCAGTGTCACCGGACTTCTGTGCCGCATCAACCTGCTTTGAGGCAGCCTCGACCCGCTTCGACCAGGCCTGCAGTCCCGCGCCAGCGCTGCCGGGCGCAAAGCCTCCGCTGCTGCTGGCGCCGCTCGGCGCGGAGAAAACGCTTGCCGGTGCGGGGTTATAGCCCAAGCCCCAACCGCCGGCGGCTCGGAGGATCAACCCAAGTATCAAGCCGACGACGATGAGCACGATGATCGTTACTGCCGTATAGCCGACGGATCTTTCCGGCGGGCATTTCATCGTGAACGGCAGTCCCATGTTCAGGAGGTAAATGCCGTAAATCAGGCCGGCCAATGCAGCAATCAGCCTGAGGCCGGGAATCAATCCCACGATGGAGATCACCCAGCTGGCCGTGTAGGAATATGCAACGACCTTGAGTGCCTGCACTTGATTCTTCTCGCCGCCGAAAGTCGGCGCGAGCACATCGACGACCAGCGCCACAATGAAGATCGCGACTAGGCTCAGCAGGTACGCCAGAACCGCGCCACCCAGCGCAGGTCCAATGCCGACGCGATACGAACCAAGAAACGGCACAGAGATACCGATCAGCGCCGCGGATATGAACTGCACCACCGCGGGAATGGCGGCCATGATGAGGACGTACCGCGTATAGATCCCGCCGATCGTGTCCGGCTCGGCAGCGATCAGTGGCCACTCGGTGCGCGGACTCAGCAGAATGGACTTGGCACGATCGATGAGGTTATTTGCTGCCACGGGAGTTCTCGTTATTCTGGTAAAGGATTTTTTGTTTTGCGGGCGATAAGGCCGGTGCCGTCGGAGCACACGCCTGCCAAACCCCCGTGGGTGGCATCGTAGTGCCCAGTCCATACCCGGCGCAAATGCGTGCCGCCAGCGCGTCGCGACGCCTCCGGGCCTAGGTCACGCGCTGTATATGAGCGATTATTAATCAATTAGTTGCGTGGATTTTGTCGAAACTGGGCGAATTGCTCGCTATGCGCGAGGTACGCTGATGGGAGCGGTACGAAAGTTATGCGTGAGCGTCGCATGCTCCGCAGCATGCGTGCTGGTGGCGCTGCCGGTGTGGGCACAGCCTCCCAGCTTGCTACTACTCGCGCTTGAAAAAGGCGACAACACGCTGGCGCTAATCGATCCGGCGACTCTGCAGATTGCGGCACGCATCCCCGCGGGGCCCGACCCCCATGAAGTAATCGCATCGCAGGATGGCACGCGCGCTTACATCTCCAATTACGGTGGCGAAGGCGGCACTCTAAACACGATCTCGGTTGTGAACCTCGATGAAAAGACACCGTTGGCTCCAATCGAACTCGGCGCCCTTCGCTCGCCCCATGGGCTGTGGCTGGCGAACGGCAAAATTTATTTGACCGCCGAGACCAGCAAGACAATCGCCCGCTACGATCCTGCGGCGCAGCGCATTGATTGGATTCTCGGTACCGGCCAGGACAGGACTCACATGCTCGTCGTACGCGGCGCGCGCATCGTCACCTCAAACGTGCGCTCAGGCACGATCAGCATCATTGAAGAGGTCAAGGCGAACGGTGCGCTCGGAAAAGCTCCCGCTGCATCCACCACGACCTGGTCGATTACCAATATCAGAACCGGAAACGGCTGCGAGGGCTTTGATATCGCGCCCGACGCTCGGGAGATCTGGGCAGCAAACGCCAAGGATAATACGGCTAGCATCATTGACGGCGCCGCCAAGCGCGTCATTCAAACGCTCCGGCTCCCAGTGCAAGGCGCGAACCGCCTGAAGTTCACGCCTGACGGTAGGCGTGTGCTCGTCTCTGGCCTCGGCTCCGGCAGCACTGACGGCGGCACCGCTGGCGCGAATCTCGCGGTCTTTGATGCCGCAAGTCGCAGGCAGCTGAAGACTCTAGATCTCGGTGGAGGCGCCGCGGGTATTCTCATTGCGCCAGATGGAGCTCGCGCCTACATCGCTGTAAGTACACGCAATCGCATCGCGGTTGTGGACTTGAAAGCGCTCGCAGTCGTGCAGGAGATCCCCACCGGCAACCGACCCGATGGCCTTGCGTGGGCGGTCCGCAATTAGCCCCATGGCGTGCCAACTTATCGGATCCTTATGATGCGTCGGATACTTCAAGTGTTGCGATTCACGCGGCTGCGCTCGATGTCCTGCGTCGCACTGCTTACTGTGGCGCTGCCAGCTCTTCGCTGCCACGCTGCAGAGTTGCTGTTGACGGTCGTGCACCAGAGCGATGTCATGATGCAAGCTCGCGATGGCGTTGCGCTCGCATGCGACATCTATCGCCCTGCCCGGGGCGCGACGCCGCTGGCGGAGCCCTTGCCCGTGCTGCTACAGCGAACGCCGTACGACAAAGCGGCCGCCGCCGCGGTGGCGATCGCTGAGCAGCTTGCACGCAGCGGTTATATCGTCGTGCTGCAGGATATCCGCGGGCGTCACCACTCTGAAGGTCAGTTCTCAAAGTACGATGCGCGCGACGCCGCCGACGGCTACGACACGGTGGAATGGGCCGCGCATCTGCCGGGTGCCAACGGCAAGGTCGGGATGTATGGGACATCGTACGCGGCACACACGCAGGCCGATGCGGCGAAGCTGCACCCGCCGCACCTCGCCACTCTGGTCATCAATATGGGGGGCATGTCCAACGCCTGGGATCATTCGGTGCGCAACGACGGCGCATTTGAGGTCGGCAGACAGCTCTCCTGGGCCTGGGAGCAGATCATCGAAGACAGCAAGGATCCGGTCGGTACGCTCATGGCTGCAGCGGGAGAAGCTGATCGACTGGTATGCCGCGCTGCCGTTGCGTAAGGGGCTAAGTCCGCTCTCAAGCGCGCCCAACTACGAACAGTACTACCTCGACGAGGCAACGCGTGCCGATGACGATGCCTACTGGCAGAGCATCAGCATGAATTGGGAACACTACTACGCACAGACGAGCGATGTGCCCATGCTGCACATCGGCGGTTGGTACGATATCTACTTGCGCGGGACCATCCAAAACTGGCGCTCGCTGTCGCAGTTAAAGAAAACCCCGCAGCGCCTGCTGATCGGGCCGTGGACTCACCATGGCGATGCGCTGCCGTACGCCGGCGACGTTGACTTTGGGCCAGGCGCCGCCATCGCCGATTTCGACACTGACTTCCACCTTCGCTGGTTCGACTACTACTTGAAGGGCATTAAGACTGCAGCGGCGAGCATGACGCCGGTACATTATTTTGTGATGGGCAGCGGCGATGGACACAAGGATGCCCAGGGCCGACTCGTACACGGTGGCTACTGGCGCGACGCACGCGAATGGCCGCCGGCCGACGCGCACGCGCGCATCTTCTATCTGCATGCCGACGGTATGCTCTCTAACGCCCCGCCCGCCTCCTCCGAGGCGCCTTCGCTGACGTACACATTCGATCCTCAGCATCCGGTGCCGACGATCGGTGGCGGCGTCTCCCGTCGCCTCCAGGACGGCGCTTACGACCAACGCGAGCGACCCGACATGCCCGGATCGCGCCCACCTTACCTGCCGCTGAGTGCCCGATCCGATGTATTGGTATTTCAAAGCGCACCGCTCGATCGCGACACAACCGTGGCCGGGCCAGTGCAGGTGCATTTATTTGGCGCTTCCAATCGCACCGACACCGATTTCACGGCCAAGCTGATCGACGTCTATCCGCCGAGCGCCGACTTTCCAAGCGGCTTTGCGATGAACCTGACCGATGGCATACGGCGCGCTCGGTACCGCGACGGCCGCAGGCGCGGCGCGCTTATTGAGCCGGGTGTGGTGTATGCATTCGACATCAACCCCTACGACACGGCGAATGTATTCAAGAAGGGCCATCGCATCCGCTTGGATATCTCCAGCAGTAATTTTCCGCGCTTTGACGTAAACCCGAATACCGGGGAGCCGCTGGGGCTTAATCGCCGCGCTGTCGCTGCGGACAACACTCTTTATCTCAACCCGCAGCACCCTTCCACGCTGAAGTTATGGGTGACATCGCAGCCGAGCGCGGCGGCGCACGCGCAGTGAGAAACCGTCAGTGTGAGATGTCCTCCAGCGCCTGACCCGTCGTGCGCGGCCCGAAGACGCCAATCGTAATGACGACGACCGTCATCGCGCCACAGATAAAAGTAAACACTCCGACCGACCCGAAGGTGCGAAGCACAAAGGCGATCATGAATGCGTTTACGGCCGCCGAGGCCCGGCTGAACGAATAGACACACCCAACCGCCTTCGCTCGTATGCGCGTCGGGAAGAGCTCCGTCTGATAGGCATGATACGCGAACGACATGGTGTTATTGGCGATCGTGATCATCGCGCCGATCATGATTACGGCGATTGGAAAGGTGGTATTGGCGAAGGCCAATCCGCACAGCGCCGCCGTCGCCGCGGCTCCCGAGATCAACCATTTGCGCTCTACACGATCGCCAATCCAGACGCCCAGCAGCGGGCCCAGCGGTGCGGCGAGCGCAATCATTGCCGTATATGCCAGGCTGTGCGTGGTGCTGATCCCGCGCGCGATCAGCAGGGTCGGCGCCCAGTTGGTAAAGCCGTAGAAACCGATGGACTGCGCAACGTTGAAAACTGCCATCATGACGGCGCGCCCGCGGTACGGAGGGGTGAATATCTCCGCAAACCGACCTGGCCGAGGCGCAAGCTCGGTTTCGATCGGCGGCGGCAGCGGCGCGCCGTACTCGGCCTGGACCGCGCGCTCGAGCCGCGTGATGATCGCCTCAGCAGCATCGAGGCGTCCCATTTGTATGAGCCAGCGTGGGCTCTCGGGCAGGCGGCGACGGATGTACCAAACGGCGATGCCGCCCACGGCACCGATCAATACGACCCACCGCCAGCCCGCGACTCCGAGCGGTGCGCGCGGTACCAGCAACCAAGCGAGCGCACCGACAAGCGGCACGGCAACAAAGCCACACGTCTGGCTGAAAGCGAATCCGCGACCCCGGATGTGCCGCGGTACGAGCTCCGTTAGGTACGTGTCAATCGTGACATGCTCGATCCCAAGACCGATGCCGGCGAGAAACCGGAATAGATTCAGCCCCGAGGCCGTCGTTTGGCAGGCCATTGCGACTGAAAATATCGTGTATCCGAGCATTGCCCAGGTAAATATCGCGCGGCGGCCAAAGCGATCGGTGAAGTATCCGGCGACAATGGTGCCGATCGTGAGGCCGCCAAAGAGCGCCGCCACAAAGGAGGCAATGCCGGACGCGCCGAACAGCCCTGCTGTAGTCGTCGTCAGTACACCGCTTGCGGTGAGCCCCGGGGCGATCACGCCCGTAAGTAGCAGCTCGTAGAGCTCGAAGAAGAGCGCAAGACTTAACAGCGCGACGAGCTTCCAAATCGTGCGGGTCGCCGGCAGACGGTTCATGCGCGCGAGCAGAGCCTGCGCGACGTTGCCCCCGGAGGGTGGCGCGCCGCGCAGCAGCACTGGCGCAGCTGCGGGTCCCACGCTCATCCTCGAGGAGGTGCCTGCACTGCCGTGGGTACGGGCTGCCAAACCAGCGCAAAGTCAGCCCATGCTAGACCGATCACGCCAAGGAGCAGCGAGGCCAAGCCGTAAACGCGCGTGCCGTGCTTCATAGTGCCTGCCTCCGGCGCAACTTCACGGCAGACGCGCGGTCCACCGACGCGCAATAGTAGCCGACGCGCTGTGAACAGGCCGACGCGCGTCGGTTCAAGCGTGCGGCTCGCCCGATACGCACCTGCCACAGCCGCGGGCCGGACTTGTTTTCCAGAGCGCAGCGCCCATTTTGGTTCGGCTATGACGGATGGCACTACTCATGCTGCGCGCAACTCCCTGGCAGTTGGCGGGCCTCCCGAGACGACTGACCCGGAGCAGCCGACCGCCACAGCTGATCCCGCGGACCCCGATGGGGAGGCCATTGACGCTTACTCGCGCAGTGTAATCGGCGCTGTGGACCTCGTCGGTCCTGCCGTTGTCAGCGTGCATGTGGGACGCCCGCGCGACAGCAGCAATGTGGCCGTCGGCAGTGGCTCGGGGGTGATAGTCACGCCCGACGGTTATCTCCTGACCAATCAGCACGTCGTGCAGCACGCCGGCAGCGTGACCATCAGCTTGACTACCGGTGACCATGTTGCCGCTCGCGTCATCGCTGCGGACGCCTCGACCGATCTTGCCGTGCTGCATGCGCGCACCTCGGGCTTGCCAGCTGCCAGCCTGCTTCAGCCGGCCAGCGCCCGCGTCGGTCAGCTCGTGGTCGCGATCGGCAATCCCTTTGGCTTCGAGGCGACGGTCTCGGCAGGCGTCATCAGCGCGCACGGCCGCACGCTACGCGGCTCCGATGGACGCCTGATCGAGGGCGTCGTGCAACACACGGCGCCGCTCAATCCCGGCAATTCCGGCGGCCCTCTCGTTGATGCGCGCGGCCGCATCGTCGGCATCAACACGGCAATCATTGCCGCCGCACAGGGGATCGGATTCGCGGTACCCGCGGCGACGGCTGAATGGGTTGTCTCCGAGGTGCTGACGAATGGCAGGGTGCGCCGCGCGTACCTCGGTATCGCAGGCCGCACGCGTCAGTTGGACAGGCGACTCGTGCGCGCTTTGGCGCTGGCGAACGAATCTGCCTTAGAGATTGTGGCGCGCGAACCGAATACGCCGGCCGCGAACTCGGACTTGCGGGTCGGCGATATTATCCTCGCGGCGCAGGCGCAGAACATCGCAAGCGTCGATGCCCTGCATCGATTCCTGAGCCGCTGGACCATCGGCGAGCCCTTGCAATTATCGGTACTGCGGCGCACGCAGGTGCTTGAGGTAACGGTTGTGCCGGTGGAGATGCCGGGCAATTGATGGCGCAGCAGCGCTGCAGCAGCGGCGCGCCTGACTTCTAATAGGGACGTCCGTCCTTGTGCGTCGGCCCGGACGTGCCGACCCAACGCAAGTCGATGTCCGGATAATCGACGGCGTCCGCGTCGGGCCGACGCGAACCGACTTCGAGGATCACGGCTTCATCGTTAGTGCGATTTTGAAGATGGTGAGCGTCCGCCATGCCCGCTTTGAAACCCGCGCAGTCGCCAGCCCGAAGAGTCTCCTCACCCGACTCCGTGATCAGCACGACCTCCCCGGCGAGTACATAGGCGAACTCATCCTCAGCCGTATGCCAATGCCGTTGGCTCGACCACGCACCAGGCGGCAGGCGCAAGAGATTGACTCCGAACTGCGTAAGCGCCGCGGCGTCGCCCAGCGCCTGGCGAATGCGTTGGCGGCAGGGACCATCAAACGGGGCTGGATAGCCGGTTCCGATGCGCTGCGCTGTAGCAGCTAGGTTGATCTTTTTCACTGATCGCTCCGATTTGAAAACGGCTGTTCTGATGGTGCGGTCGACCGGTCAGTCGCGAGTGTCTGGGCCTGCGACTGCGCGCCTCAGCGCGACTGCGTTTGCTGATACGCCTGGATCTTAGCGGCAAGCCGCCGGCGCCGCTCACGGCTCTCCGCCGACCAGTACAAGTCCCGATCGTAATATGCCGGTACCGCAGGCACGCCCGCCGGAAGTTCAAACCAAGGCTGCTTGGATGCGGTGAATATGTGGATATCCGGAGGCAAGTAATCGGGCTCGTGCAGTGTGCCAACGCGGACGAATCTGATGATGGGCCCCGCCCCGGCATAATTGCTCCATACCGCTACGCGGCACTTAGGGCATCGCGCAATCTGCTGCCCTTTGCCGCTGCTCGAAGGGGTGTCAACAATCTCCGGATCGGCGCCGAGATGAGTCACGCGGTCCGCCTCGATCATCGCGTTCAAGGCGAACGATGCGCCAGTCTCGCGCTGGCACCAGCGGCAATGGCAGCAATGCACGATGAGCGGCGATGTTTCCATGCGGTAACGCACCAAGCCGCAATCGCAGCCTCCCTCGAGCGGAAAACGCCCGCCGCCAGTCATGACCGCCGCCCATGCGATCCGGCAACGCTGCGCAGCGCACTTCGTCTATGTCGCCCGCCGCACGCCGAAGAACAGCTGTCGATGTTCGCCTGAACGCAAAATGGATGCCCGTTTGAGCGCCACCAGTATGTACAGGACGTTGAGCGCCGTAAGGCTCGTCGGAATATGCGCCGTGCGCCGCGCGGCCAACATGACCGCCTTGGCGGTAACACCTGACTTGCCGCCAACACGCCCTTGCACATACTCGACCGCCTCTTGGCTTACCAAGTTGAAGTAGCCTGACCCTTTGCGCGCCTTCGACAATGCGAAAGACAAGACAAGGTAGTGATTCTTCGCCGCGAACACATAGTACGTCTGACGCACAGCCTTGACGCGATCAACGTACTTCAGCCCCTGCTGGATCGTCGTGATGTTCATATGGCTCCCCGGATGCTCATTTTGAGCCGTCGCTTGCAATTAATCTCATCTTGGACCGCAGCCCGTTTGAACGCTAGTTTTCTTGTGCCCCGCGCACGGCAGTTCGCCGTTCGATCTTTTCGGTGTCCTGTTCTTAGGTCTTGGCAAGGATCGTCTCGAGTTCCGCAAGTAACGGCAGTTGCCCAGGTATAATCTTGCGACGCGCAAGTGCGCGATCAAACCACTGCGCGCGGTCTACTTCCGGAAACTCTTGCTGGCGGCCGGACTTTGGCGGCCATTCGATCCGAAATGTATTGCTGCGCAGCGTTGACGGCTCAAGATCGCCTTCCACGGCCCACGCGGATATCAGCTTGCCGCTCGGTTGTTTGACCGGGGTGAGCGCGATGAAGGTACCGCTGATGTTGCAACCCGTCTCTTCGCCGAATTCACGCCGCGCCGCTTCCAGGGCATCAGCGCCGCTGGGATATTCGCCCTTTGGAATCGACCATGATTGCTCATCCCGCTTCGCCCAAAACGGGCCGCCGGGATGCACGAGAAGCACCTGAAGCTCGGCTTGGGTGTGGCGGTAGAGCAAAATACCTGCGCTGTATTTGGTTGCCATCGGCTTACGCGAGCGCGGTTTGCTTGCAGCGCGGATGCACTGCAGAGGCTTCGCAACGCACCACTAAGCCTCGCCCTCAGAAAGTACGAAACAGCGAGTCCACGCCCTGATGCTCAGGCGCCTCGGCGAAGCCATCAAAAAGCCCGGCGTCGGCGATGCGCCGTGCCGTGCGCATGAACGCACCCCAAGCCGAGCGCGCCAGAGCCCCGCCGACGCTCACGCGGCGCACCCCGAGCTTTGCGATTTCCTCCACCGACAGGCCGCCGGCTGATCCAACCAGTAGATTAACGGGCTTCGGTGCGAGCGCCGCAACGACAGCGCTGATCTGCTCGCGCGTTCGTATACCTGGAGCGTACAGACAATCGGCACCAGCCTGCGCGTAAGCGCGCAGACGTTCGATAGCTTCCGCAAGATCCGGGCGCCCGACGAGAAAACACTCCGCGCGGCCAACCAGGAGCGCCTCCCCGCCGGCTCGGTCAATCGCCTCGCGCGCCGCGCCAATCCTTGCCGCGGCTGCGCGAATACTGTGCAGGGGATTTGCCGCATCGCCAGTCGAATCCTCGATGGACAGTCCAGCGATGCCGGTCTGCAAAGCAAGGGACACGCTCTCCGCTACGCCCTTTGCGTCCGCGGCAAACCCGCTTTCAAAGTCGGCATTGATCGGCAGATCGGTGGCGGCTGCCAGAGCCTCGAAATGCGCCAGCGCCGCGTCACGCGATACTCCCCCGTCGGGCCGGCCCTGGGACCAGGCAAACCCGGAACTCGTGGTGGCAAGCGCCTTGAATCCGAGACTTTGCAGGAACAAAGCGCTACCGACGTCCCAGGGATTCGGGATGACGAAACACCCGCCCTCATGCAAACGGCGAAAGGCGCGGCGCTTCTCTGTGACAGACGGACGTGTAATGGCCATGCTAATTACTTCAATGTCACTAGTACACACGCGGTAGCACGATGCTGCACACGCGTCCAGCGAAAGCGCCGTTAGCCGCGCTCAGCCCCACCCGCCTTGCTCCACGCACCCCGGCCTGACTTACAGTGAGAGGCTACCGCGAGCACATCGGGTGCACCTCCGGCTCGAATGCGGGTGGCAGCTTCTTACTTCAGAGTGCTAGACGTACAATGGAAAAAAAGAGCGGCCATGCAAGCATAAAGGAAACCAAGCTGTGTTGCGCCAACTCACGCGGGTCTTCGTTCGCTACGCCGAGCGTTACGTACCCAATCCATATCTCTACGCCGTCATCCTCACTTTCATAACCGTGGCCGCGGCATTGCTGTGGACCCCGAGTGGCCCAGGACAGGTTATCGATTCCTGGTACGGCGGCATCTGGAATATCCTAGCGTTTGCGCTGCAGATGGCGCTCGTCCTCACCACTGGCGTGACGCTGGCGGATGCGCCGCTCGTCAAGCGCCTGCTGAAAAAGCTGGCCGCCTTGCCGACTGATCAAGGCAGCGCCGCAACCACGGTGTTTCTCGCGGCCGCCATCGGCTCATGGCTGAACTGGGGTTTTGGACTCGTCGTCGGCGCGCTGGTCGCGCGCGAGATCGCCAAACGCCTGCGCAATGTGGATTTTGGATTCCTCATTGCCGCAGCCTATATGGGATTCATGGTCTGGGCCTCGGGGCTCTCGAGCTCGATCGCACTGGCGACCGCCACGCACGGCAGCGCGCTCAACATTTTGGAAAAAGTCACCGGCAATGTGGCCGGTTTTAGCGCAACAATATTCACCTTCTACAATCTGCTGCCAGTGGTACTGCTGCTCATTCTCGTCCCGCTCGCGCTCTACTTCATGGGACCGCAACCGGCTGAGATGAAAAGGGTCGACCCGGCGCTCCTCAGCAGCCAGGATGAGGTGTTGGAGCCCGCTACGCGTGAGCGCAATTTTGCAAGCGTGCTCGAAGACTCCTGGATCATTACCTTGCTTCTGGTGCTGATGGGTCTCTTTTATGAGATTCACACAATCAGGACCAAGGGCTTCGAGCTTGACATCAACGGCTTCATCTTCATTGTCCTGATGCTGGGTCTGCTCTTTCATTGGCGCCCGATCCGTTACGTGCGATCGTTCGAAGCGAGCGCCAAAACCGTTGGGCCGATACTGCTGCAGTTTCCGCTTTACGGTGGGATCATGGGGATCATGACGGGCACGGGGCTAGCGGCCGCCATCGCGCAAAGCTTCGTTGCTTTCTCGAGCGGGCACACGCTGGCATTCTGGTCATTTATTTCGTCGAACCTCATCAGTCTGTTTGTGCCATCCGGCGGCGGGCACTGGGCAGTGCAGGGTCCTTTCATGATTCCGGCGGCGGTTAAGCTGCACGCTGATCCTGCGATGACCGCCATGGGCACGGCCATGGGCGAGGAGACGGCAAATATGATCCAGCCTTTTTGGGCGTTGCCGATCCTGGCCATTGCCCGGCTCGGCATCAAGGACATCATGGGCTACTGCGTAATCGCCCTGCTCATTGGGCTGGTTTTGTATGGCGGCTCATTATTGATCTTCGCCTGACGAGCTTCACGGCGCGCGGCAGCGCGTCATCAGTTGATGCCGCGCCAGACCTTGAAAACCTTGGCGCCGAGCTCCGCCAGCAGCTGCGCTGCCCTAGGCCCCGGATCGCCGTAGACTTCGAAGCCATTCAAACTCGCCACTTCGAGCAGCTTCGGAACAAGCTCCCGCACGACGGGCCCGGTCAGATGCCTCACGACCGCATTCGCATCGGCGTACGTCTCGATAAGCCGGCACTGGCGCCGATCAGTACTGAGGCACCAGTCATATCCAAGCGCGCCGGTTTCCTTGCGGGTACCGGCGATCATCGACTGTACTAGATGATCGAACGCATCGAACTTGTCCGCGGCAATCGTTAAACTGACGGTAAAGCGCACCTCGTCCTTTGTCATGTCCTGCTCCCGGTGATCGCCCATTGCGTTGCTCGCGCAAGTCTGCTCCCAAGCAGACTCTGCTGTACAGGATCCGCCGAACTAAAAGACGCACGGCACCGCACCAGCCAGATTCCATCAAGGCTTCACGCACCTGCCTGTTGCGAGAGGTCACGCGTGCGCGTGCTATGATCGGCACGGCACAGTGTTGCGCGATGACGTTGACGGGCAATTGATACATGCAACAGGCGGTGCGTAAATATCTGGCAGCACTTGAAGCCGGGGACGCCGAGAAGGCGGCCGCGCTCTTCACGCCCAATGGCTGGGTGCGCTCCCCGTTTCTGGGGCAAGTGAGCGTGCGGGAGTACGTGACGAAGGTCGCCAGTGCATCGAGCCGCGCCAAACTAACCGTACACGATGTCCTGGTCAGCGCCGAAGGGCATTTGCGGGCTGTCGCCTACTATCTATACGATTGGTGGCTGAAGGACGGCTCAAATGTGTCGTTTGAGTGCGCCGACGTTTTTAACTTTGACCCGAACACCGGGCGGATCGAATCAATAGTGCTCGTCTACGACACGCACCTGGTACGCGACGTAGTCGCGCGAAAGTACCCCTGACGATCGAGCTCGTCGACAGCCGTCACAGTACCTCGTCCGTGGATCGCCCGACGCCTGAGCCAGAGCGTCAGCGTGGCCTTTAGGTATGCCGCCATCGGCACCTGCGCGCATGCGCGTGCCGGTGCACTGATTGAATCGGCCTAAGCGCCTGCAGGCCCGCGCGCCTTTGCGAAGTATGTTCAATAGTTGATGCCCAAATTAATTCTTTATTCATATTTGAACATTAGCGCTGCTCGCACGTCTTTAAGCTGGGTCAACCACATGCGCAGCGCCGCCGCCGTCAGCTTTGTCGCCGGCAAGCGACTTTTGCGTGTTGGTTCACATAACGTTCTGATCCTTGTGCTAGATTCCATTCAGGGCCCGCAGCCGTTGCAAACGGTAGGATGGGCTTGAACTACATGGATTGTTCACATGGTAAGGTTGCTGATCATTGAAGACTCGCAGCCGGACGCCGAGCTTACCGTTCGGCAGCTGGAGTCCGAGGGTATTGACTGCTCCTGGCAGTGTGTGGAGAGCGAGGCCGCTTTTCGTGCGGCGCTGAAGAGCGCTCCGGATCTGATCCTCTCGGATTGCACGCTGCCCAACTTTAGCGGGCTTACCGCGCTGTCAATCGCGGCATCCGAGGCGCCGGAAACGCCCTTCATCTTCGTTTCAGGATCCTTGGGAGACGCACGCGCGCGTGATGCGCTCTCCGCAGGAGCGGTGGACTACATCGCCAAGGGCGACCGGACGCGCCTCGCAGCGGCGGTCAAGTCGGCTCTGGACAAGCACGTGATTCGCAATCGCAGGGCGAAGGATCGCGGCCCCGCGGTTAACGGCACCGACATCGGTACGGGAGCCGCACAACATCTGCTCGGTCGGCGCGCGGTGCTCGATGAAGTGCTGCGCGAGCAGGAGAGCGCCGAATTCAGCCATACCACGCACACCGAGCCACGCACACCCACAGCGTTGATCCTGATTCAGTCACGGCCGATACGCGAGCGGTTCGTAAAGCTCTTGAGCCGCGCGAACGTCGAAACTGATATGGCCGACAGCTACCAAAGCGCGCTCGGCAGTTTGGCCGCGCGCGTGCACGCGGTCATGTTTACCGACAGCATCGAACTCATCCGCAGTGCCCGCAGGCTCTCCACAGGGGCCGCCACCCATATCGCGTTTGTCAATGCGCGCGGCGAACAAGGCTATCGCGAGGCGATGCGCGCCGGCGCCAATGACTGTATCGCGAGCGAGGCACGCGGTGATCCGTTTCGCGCACACGTCGCCACCGCGCGGCGAATCACCGATCTTGCCGCCTCATTGCAATCGGTCATGACGGACAATCGCATTCTTTCCACCATTGACGAGCTCACCCACGCTGGTAGCCGTCGCTACTTCGATCATCAGTTTCCCCGCGAGGTCGAGCGCGCCGCCCAATTGGCCAAGCCGTTGGCGCTTGTGATGTGCGACATCGACTTCTTCAAACACATCAACGATGAGCACGGACACCAGGCTGGCGACGAGGTGCTGCGGGAGTTCGCGCAACGTATCAGCGATAGCTTGCGCAGTGGCTCCGATTGGGTGGCACGGTTCGGCGGGGAAGAGTTCGCGATCGTGCTGCCTGATACGCCGTCGTTCGATGCGCGCGCTGTTGCCGAGCGATTGCGCGCGCGCATCAGCTCACGCGGCTTCCTGAATCGGCCAGAGCCCATCGCGATGACGGCGAGTCTCGGGATTTGTGCCCTGGATCGCATTCCGAGCGAATTTGAAGACCTGGCAAATCGCATCGTGCGCGCCGCCGATGCTGCCCTCTACCAGAGCAAGCGCAGCGGCCGCAACTGTGTCACGTCCGCACCGTCACTGCGAGACGTCGCCATCCAGTAGCTGCGGGGGAAGCCGGCAAGGCACTTGCGCGGCGCTAGCGACCAGCCCGGGGCATGCCGCAGAACTGAGCTTGCTACTTCAGCACCACTGCTAGCTTCGTAGCTTCGCGCATGGGCCGGTATTTCGGCGGCTCACCAGGCAGCGCCTGAATGCAGCCCCACCTGCCATTGTCGCATCGGCACGGCCGATCCTTCGTGAGCGCGCCTCGAAGAAGTCCAGCTACGCCGATTTGTGAGCTAGTCACGCTCTTCCTGCGGTTACTACTGATTTGGGATGCACAATGAGCGACTAACATCTTTTTAATCCGTAAGCGCCTTCGGGAGATGGCAATTGAATACTGGCCGCGCCATGCCACCAAGCATCGCCGATCGCGCGCGATCGAGCGTCAGGGTGCTAGCCGTATTGCTGAACGGGTTGGTCCTCTCAATAGCACTCGTTGCGCCGACAGCGGCGGCCAGCCTGCAGAACCTCACCGGCGTCGGCACGCCTGCCGCGCTAATTGGCACGCATACGCATCACGGCGTTGCCAAGAGTGACCCCGCGCTGCTATCGGCTTCGGCCTTGGTATGGGACGAGACAGCTTCCGCCGATTTGCTCGCGCTGCACGCCGACACCGCCAATCCGATCGCCTCCATAACCAAACTTATGACCGCGATCGTCGTTCTTGAGGCAGATCAGTCTCTCGACGAGCGACTCCAAATCAGCGCGGAAGACGCCAAGCTCGCCCGATGGGCCTCCTCGCGCCTTGCCGTAGGTACGACGCTGACGCGTGGCGATATGTTGCATCTGGCGCTGATGTCATCGGAAAACCGTGCTGCTCATGCGCTTGCCCGAAACTTCCCGGGAGGGGTGGATGCTTTCGTCGCGGCAATGAACTCCAAGGCGCAGGAGCTCGGCATGACCAGCACGCACTTCGTCGAGCCGACAGGCCTCTCGAGCAGCAATGTCGCAAGCCCGCGCGACCTTGCGCGCCTGGTGATCGCCGCTTCCAAGAATCCGACGATCCAGGCCGATTCAACCGCCAGGCACTACGTTGTTTCGGTCCGCGGCAAGCGCCTCGAGTTCCACACTACGGATGCCCTGGTCGTGAGCCCAAGCTGGGACATCATCGTGCAGAAGACCGGCTACATCAGTGAGGCCGGCCGCTGTCTGGTGCTGAAGGTGCTCTTCCAGGGCCGCGCCATCGTGATCGTCCTGCTCGACTCGAAGGGACTGCAAACCCGCATCGCGGATGCACAGCGCATCCGGCAATGGATGAAAACCCATCTCGTCGCGATCGCTGCAGAGTCATAACGCTTGAACGTCGCTTGTGGCCACGGGGGCGCTGCTACGGCGCCGTGTTATCCGTGGCACGCTCGAAGTCAGCCAATTTCACCTCCGGAAAATACTGCCCTTGCAGCCGGCGTACCCACCATTGGCCCGTCTGCCGGTGCGTGCCGACATCGGCGAATCGATACTCGTAGAGCACCGCGCGCACATAGTGCGGCGCGCCGCCAGGGAACGGATTTGCCTGCAGCAGGCCCAGCACTGAAGGACTTCCTTTGAGCAGCTGCCACACGAGGCTTTGCATCCAGCGGCTCTCGCGCGCGCTACCAAGCGCGGCAAACCACATCTGCCAGTCTAGCCGTGGCTGGTGCGGTATGTTCCAAAGCGCGCGCCGCGCCAGCGGACCCGGTTTGTAGCGAAACACATATTCGCGCCAGGCGATGCCGTCGTCGGATCCCTCGATTACGATCTCGGGGCGCGCCGTCGTCATGATGGCGAAAAGCCCGTAGGAATTCACAATGTCGAACGGCGAGACGATGAGCGTCAGCGTGCCGAGCACGGGCAAGTTGCCGCGCTCGACGGTCTGCCAGATGCGGTTCACGCCAATCGGCACAACCAGCAGCGCAAGTGCCGTGGCGACCGCAGTTGCCGTGCGTTGCGGACGCGGCGCGCGTTGCTGTGCGCGCGCCTGCAGCGACGCTGGCACTGTCCTGCGCAGCGCCGCGTCGTCAAATAAAAAGATACACAGCAGCATCGTCAGCAGATTGAAGAAGTTGTAGTTGCCAGTCAGCATGATCAGCGACTGCAGTAGCAGCACGCAGCATGCGGCAAAGGCGCGCACGCGACGCGGCAGAAAAACCAAGAACACGGCGCCAAGCTCGATCAGCAGGGTAGCCGCGGTCCCTGCCATGAGGGTCCAGGTCGGCAGCTGCGCGGCGTACCACGCGAGCGGCGTCGGCAGCGGCTGAGTCCAAAAGTGATACTCGAGAGCCGTCAAGCCATGCCAGCTCAGATCGCCAGAAAGGAGCTTGACGATGCCAGCGAGAAATAGAAACCGAAACAGAAGCCAGCGGTACAGCCACACCACGATCCTTGATCCCGTGGTCACAAATATTGCAAGGAATCCCGCCTCGAGCAGCAGCGCATCCCACTGGAAATTCATGAAGTCCTGGCCGGCATAGACGCAGGAGAGGTAAAGCACGAAGAGGCCGCTGAGCGCGGGACGAGTCCACTTGTCGACGACGACCAGCGCGCCAAGAAGGACCCCGGCAATCGTGCCTGCAACGAGCGCAGTGTCCGTCGAATTGAGCCAGAAAAGTGTTGGCAGGAGCCAATACGCCGCCGCACCCAGCGCGGCATGCGCCGCCTGCAGGTAGTCGCTCAGAGGCAGGATACCGTCGTGACCGACGAGACCTAGGATCTGCACGGCTAACGATGCGAACGCAGCAATGTAAATTGTGCCCAGCGATCGCAGGAACAGCCAGCTTACGAGCGTGTAGTGCTCGGCGTGGAGCACAGGTCCCCATAACATTCTCGTCAGGGCGCTGAGCAGGCCACGACGCTGGGCAAAGAATGTGTACGCCCATTCACTCAGCGCGGCAAAGCCCACAAGGTGCTCGTAGCACCACCACCACGCCGCGCGCCGCGGCGCATGGCGCAGCACCTGAAACGCTGCCGCTGCCCCGGCAAACGCCCGCCCATCCGGCTCGATGTATTGGATCGACCTGCGAAAGGTTTCGCGGGAAATCGCTGGGAAGTCGGCGGCAGCCTCCTGAAATGACCGAAACACTACGCGCGCCCCGGTGAGTTCCTGCCAGTAGTTGACCCAGCGGCGACAGATCGTGCAGTCGCCGTCGTACACCAAGGTGGGACGTTCGAGGGGCTTGGTACTCATACGTTAATCAGTCTGCCGCGCGACTCCGGTCGGCGCATGATGCCGCGTGCGCTGCCACAAATTCTCGCACGATCACTCGGCTTACGGAAAAAGCGCCCGCGGGGTGCGCGGCCGAATTGCGGCTGGCGCGCACCGCATGACAATACTTTTCACTTTTCTGCTGGCAACTTCGTTAGACTTGCGCCCGCAAGAGCGCCGACATTCTCGGGAGAATGCGCATGCGTCAATCGATCCTGGGCTGCTGCCTGGCTGTTGCCCTGGCCCTAGCGTGGTCTGCGCCTTTAGCCGCAGCCACCGGTGCATCGGACCCGCAGGATAAGAAGACAAGCAGCGACGCAGACAAGCCAGACGGCGGCAAATTCGAGCCGTTCAAGTCCGAAGAGAAGATCAGCAATGGCACAGTCACGGTCGCAGGACAGGCAATCTCCTATCAGGCCATTGCAGGTACCCTGATCGTGCACCCCAAGGACTGGGACGACGTTCCACATGATCCCAAGACCGACAAGTCCGACAAGGACAGTCCGCCAGGCGACGGTGCGGATGCGAAGAATCCGACTGCCGAGGCCTCGATGTTTTACGTGGCTTACTTCAAGAGCGGCGGCGGTCCGCGCCCGATAACGTTCTTCTACAACGGTGGCCCCGGCTCTTCAACGATGTGGCTTCACATGGGCGCATTTGGTCCGCGCCGCATCGTGACAGCGAGCGACGTGCATACGCCAGCGGCGCCCTATTCGCTCGTTAACAACAGCTTCAGCCTGCTCGACGCTACCGATATGGTCTTCATCGACGCGCCGGGCACGGGATTCAGTCGGATCGCGGGCAAGGATAAAGAAAAGGCGTTCTACGGCCTCGATCCGGACGCCTATGCTTTCTCTGAGTTTATCTACCAGTTCCTGTCGAAGTACGGCCGCTGGAACTCGCCCAAGTATCTGTTTGGCGAAAGCTACGGCACGCCCCGCTCGGCGGTGCTCGTCAATGAGCTCGAGGCGGATCGCTCGATCGATTTTAATGGCGTCATTCTGCTCTCACAGATTCTGAACTTTGATCTCAGTCCCGATGGGCCGGCTGGCAACCCGGGAGTTGATCTGCCATATCAGCTGTCGTTGCCGACGTATGCGGCAAGTGCCTGGTATCACCACAAACTCCCCGGCGAGCACAACAATCTTGAGGCGCTGCTCCAAGAGGTCGAGCAATTCGCAATGGGCGATTATGCGCGCGCACTTGCAGCTGGCTCAGAGCTGAGCACCGCCGAACGCGGGGCGATTGCGGAGAAGCTCCACCAATATACCGGGCTACCCGTCGAGTACATTCAAAAGGCGGACCTGCGAATCGATGGCGGTGAATTTCGCCAGACGCTGCAGGCTGCAGATAGCATGACGACCGGAAGGCTCGACACGCGCTTCTCCGGTCCCGATATCGATCCTTTGGCCCAGCGTGCTCAAGACGACCCGCAAGCCTCCGCCCTGAGCTCCGCCTACGTTTCCGCTTTCAACGAATATGCTCGCAAGGAACTGCATTACGGCGAAGGCAAGACCTTCAGGCCGCGAATCCCCGTCTTCATGACTTGGACCTTCCAGCATCAACTGCCCGGCCAGCCGCAAAGGCCTGCGACCTCGCGCCAGGGCGCCAACGTGCTGCCTGACCTGGCGAACGCGATGAAGCTCAATCCCAATCTGAAGGTGCAATTGAACGCCGGCTACTTCGACCTTGCCACGCCCTTCTTCCAAGGCGTCTATGAGATGCACCATCTGCCCATTCCGGCGAGCCTGCAGCCCAACATCGAATTCAAGTTCTACGACTCCGGGCACATGGTGTACGCGAAGGACTCGTCGCTAAAGATGCTGCATGAGAATGTCGGAGACTTCATTCACCGCACGAGCAACCTTGCCGCCTCTGAAGGCGCGAGCAAGAAGGCGCCACGCGCGCAATAAGCGCAAGCAGCCGCCGAGCAGGCATCGGCAAGCACGCGCGTGACCAGCCTGGCCGAATTCGCGAGCCCTCAGCGTGACTGGTGAGCTGCTGGCGCTCGTGGCGTTGGCCATCTGGGTCTATCTCCTTTGCTTCCACGGCGAATTCTGGAGATCTCGCCCGGAACTCTCACCCGCAACGCCGTCGGCAGCGCCGGACGTGGATATCATCGTGCCGGCGCGCAACGAGGCCCCGACCATCCGGGCGGTGATCGCATCGCTGCTTGCTCAGGACTACGCCGGCCGATTTTCCGTGACGCTGGTCGATGACAATTCCAGCGACGGCACCGCTCATCTTGCGGGCGCAGCGCCCCACCTCACCGTAGTCTCGGGCCAGCCAAAGCCTCGTGGGTGGTCCGGAAAATTATGGGCTCTGCGCCAGGGCGTGGCGGTAACCCGGGCGCCAGTCATACTTTTCACCGATGGTGACGTCGTGCATGAGCGCCGGCATTTGTCCACGCTGGTCGCGCGACTGGAAAATCCCGCAAGCGTCTTGGTGAGCGAGATGGTGCACCTGAATTGCACGAGCGCCGCAGAGCGCCTGCTGGTGCCGGCCTATGTGTATTTCTTCCAGTTGCTGTATCCGTTCGCCAGGGTGAATGACCCGCGCTCCGCGGTGGCCGCTGCCGCCGGGGGGACGATGCTGATGCGCCGCCGTGCTTTGGAATGCGCCGGCGGAATCGATGCGATCAAGAGCGCGCTCATCGATGATGTCGCGCTGGCGAAGATCATTAAAGCGGCCGGACCCATCTATCTTGGCCATACGCACCTTGCGACCTCTGGTCGCACCTACTCCTCGCTGCGGGAGATCTGGGACATGATCGCGCGAACCGCATTTACACAGTTGCGCCATTCGGCAGCGTGGTTGACGCTGACGCTCGCGAGCCTCGCGCTAGTATTCCTCACGCCCGTATGGACGGTGCTATTCGCGCATGGCTGGGGCCGTGCAGCAGGGGGCGCCGCATATGCGCTCCTCACCCTCAGCTACCTGCCGACGCTACGGCGCTATAAGCAGAGTGCATCCCTCGCTCTCGCCCTGCCTCTGATCGCTCTTTTCTACATGGGAGCGACGCTAGCGTCGGCGATCAACTACTGGTCCGGCAGAGGCATCGTCTGGAAGAGTCGTGGCTACGATGCCAACTCCCGTACCCCGCAGTAGCCCTGCGATGCTGCTGGGTCGCCTGCTGTGAAAGCACACGCATGACAGGCGGAACACGCGCGCTCCTGAGCCTGATCGTGCTCGTGACGATCGGCTACGTGTGGCGCTGGATAGCACTCGAGCGACCACGGCGCAGCGGGGTGCCGCGGACACCGCGCGGCACCGACGTTCTACTCGGATTCGTCACAAACTTCTTCGATGCACTCGGGATCGGTAACTTCGCTCCGACAACAGCGGCATTCAAGCTGCTGCGACGGATGCCCGATGAGGACATTCCGGGGACGTTGAATGCCGGGCACACACCTCCGGTGCTGCTGGAGGCGATGATTTTCATCGCCGCAGTCGCCGTTGATCTCACGACCCTGCTTGGGATGATCGCCGCATCGGTGCTCGGTGCATGGCTGGGCGCAGGCATCGTGGCACGTCTGTCACGCCGCCGCGTGCAGCTTGGCATGGGCGTCGCGTTGTTGCTCGCGGCGACACTTTTTCTGGCCGCGAATCTGCACTGGATGCCGCAAGGCGGCACTGCGATCGGACTCACTGATGGCCGACTGCTGCTTGCCATTGGCGCCAACTTCATTCTTGGCGCGCTCATGACATTGGGCATAGGCCTGTATGCGCCGTGCCTGATCCTCGTGAGTGTGCTCGGCATGAATCCTCTTGCGGCTTTCCCGATCATGATGGGCTCGTGCGCCCTTCTCATGCCAGTGGCTGGACTGCGCTTCATTCGCACGGCGCGCTATAACACCTCGGCAGCACTCGGTCTGGCGCTCGGCGGGATACCTGGCGTGCTGATCGCCGCGCTGATCGTGAAATCTCTTCCGCTCGTTTGGCTTCGCTGGCTGGTCGTGGTGGTTGTAGTCTATGCCGCAGTGATGATGCTGGTTTCAGCACACCGCAACCGAAGCGGTGCAAACGAGGCGCGGCCATGATGAACATTTCCAGACGCACTTTGCTCGCCGCGACCGCCGCAGGTTTGGCTGCGCGCGGCGCACGCGCAGCGGACCTGCAAGCATCAATCTCTCAGCTGACGTCGCTCGCGGCCGACGCCCAACCGATCAGCGCCGGCGAACACCAGGCGCGCCTCGCCAAGGTGCAGTCGCTGATGCAGCGGCAAAAAACCGGCGCACTACTCGTCGAGGCAGGCAGCACGATGGAATACTTCACCGGCGTGCGGTGGTGGAGGTCTGAGAGGACGACGGCTGCCGTCATCCCGGCGAGCGGCCGGGTCATCATCATCACACCATTCTTCGAGTCACCGTCGGTGACGGAAACCCTGCGAGTTGCTGGCGACGTTCGCACCTGGCAGGAAGATGAGAGTCCTTTCGAGCTGATCGCCGGCGCATTGCGCGAGCAAGCGTCCGCTGCAGGCCCGCTTGCCGTGGAAGACACTACTCGCTTCTTCATCGTCGAGCGGGTAACGAAGGCATTGGGCAACGCACGGCGGGTCATCGCCGGAGAAGATCTGGTGCGCGCCTGCCGCATGTTCAAGTCGCGTGCCGAACTTGCACTGATGCAGGTGGCGAACGATGTCACGCTTGCGGCGTTGCGATACGTGCACGGCCGGGTGGCAGCGGGCATGCAGGGCCCCGCTATTCTGAAGGAACTGGTCGCTGCAACCGAAGCGCTCGGCGGTACACATAACTTCTCGCTCGTGCTCCTCAACGAGGCGAGCGCATACCCGCACGGCTCCGTAAAGCCGCAAAGCGTGCGCGAGGGATCCGTTATTCTGATCGACACCGGATGCACTGTGCACGGCTACCAGTCGGATATTTCTAGAACCTGGATATACGGCGCAGCATCGGCGCGTCAGCGCGAGGTCTGGAACACGGTACAGCGCGGCCAGCAAATTGCCCTTGCGACCGCCAAGATCGGCATCCCCACAGGAGCCATCGACAAGGCGGTACGTGCGTATTACGAAGGCAACGGTTGGAGCAAGGACTACCGCTTGCCAGGAACCTCGCATCGCACCGGCCATGGCATCGGCATGGACGTTCATGAAGCTCCCTATCTTGTGCGCAGCGATCCAACGCCGCTTGCGGCAGGCATGTGTTTTTCCGATGAGCCGGGGATCTACATACCGGGTGAATTCGGCATCCGTCTTGAGGACTGCTGGCACATGACCGAGACCGGGCCGCGCTCCTTTACGCCTCTGGCCAAATCCATTGAGCAACCGATCTGAGGCTGCTGGCGATAAGCATGGTGCCCTCGAGGGCTTAGTTGTTGAGCCGGCGTGCACTCTTTACAGATCTACTTCATGCCCCAGCCCGCGTTCTCTGGCCGCCTCAATGAACAGCCTGGCTGCATAGAGATCAAAGAGCGCCATCCCGACTGATTTGAAGACCGTGGTTGCTTGGCGATCGATGATGCGCTTGCCGCAGATGATTTCGCCAATGTGGATGATGTTCTTCTGGCTAAGGACGCCGCGGGATACTGGTCCGAGCACATCACCCACCTCACGCCGCGCGGCTTCCGAGTCTACGACAAGCGCGCCGGCGAGCTCGCAAGCGGCGTCTGGCAATTCCTGCATGTCGGGCCGAAAGGACCCAATGCTGATGAAGTGCTTCCCGTGCAACAAAGCCGGATCATTCGGCAGCACGGGATCTGCAGAAGTGGTTGCCGTGATAATCAAGTTCGCACGGGCGAGCAGTGCGCGCGCGTTCTCGCAGCGTGCAATTTGCAACCGAGCTGCGCATTCGGCTGCAAACCGTGCGACCTGCTCACGCACTTCACTCTCAAAGCGGGTAGCGGCCGCATCTGAGCGGCTTACGAAGTATATTTGCCGAATGGGCCGCACAGCGCAGGCAAAGACGGCTTGCCATGTCCCTTGCACCCCACAACCGATGATCCCGAGGGCATCAATGTTGGACGGCGTGGTGTGGCAAATCCCCAATGCCCCAACGGCACCGGTGCGCTGTGCAGTAAGGGTCGTCGCATCCAATATCGCCGTCGGAAGACCTGTTTCCCAGTCGCTAACCACCATGAGCCCATTGGTCACAGGCAAGCCGCGCGCGGCATTCTCGGGCACAACCGATATCAATTTTGTTCCCATTGCCGCAATGCGCGCGCCGGAACCGCTAATTGCGGACGGCATCGCGAGCAGGGTGTGCTGAGGCGCCCAATGCATGTGCAGGCGCGGCGGCACGACGGCCTTACCCAGGCTTGCCGCAAGCGCCGCCTCTTCCACCGCCTCCACGAGCGCCGTGGGCATCACGAGATTCTTGATATCGTTACCGGTCATCACGATCATGTTGTCGTCTTTCCCTGGTACGCGTGCAGCTCACGATGCAGATGCACTTTGAGCCCTCCTCCGGGCATACCGGCAAAACGCAGTCTTTTGCCGTCAAATCGGATACCGCGAAACTCGGCGAAGCCGAAGGCTTCCCAGCGCCCCTTGCCACGGAATCGGGGGAAGCCCGCCTTGCCACTACGCGCCTTCAGGCGGCGGAAGAACCCCTGAAAGGCATCGTCCAGGCGCTTCAGTGTCCAGCGCTGCACGTTCGCCGGCAGCTCGCTCATGTCGGGCAACTCTTGTCGGCACTCGGTCAACGCTTTGCACTGATCGATATAGGTGCGTGTCTTGCCGGTTTTGCGATAAGAGTCGATGCGTTCCTCAAGCGCCGCGTTGTACAGCTCGCGCTGTGACGCACATAGCCGTTCCAACGCACGGTATTGGCTCTTAAGCAGCAGCAGACGATAGCGGTACGTCAGGATCACGGCTTATTCTCGCGCATCGGAGTCATGTATATAAATCCCATTAGATTCATCCCAGGCGCTGAGAGGATATGGCCTAGCGCGCCGCGGCGCGGCGGCGTTTTATCTGGGACCGATCGCAGCGTGCAGCGAGAGCGTTGCTGCCCAGATCCTCGATGCACTGATCGCCCGATTACCCAGCGCGAGCGTCTGCGTCGACTATATTGTGCACGCGCATAGCACACCGCTTGCGCTCACCGAGCGAGGTTTCAAGCTGCAACGGACGCTATCGCGCATGAGCTATGGCAAGCCGCACTCCGCGGGAACCTCACGATTGCTGTTTGCGAGTGCGGGCCCTGAATTCGGATAGCGTGGTTCGCGGCGCTAGAAGAATGTCCAAGTGGCGCCGACCGTCGCGAGGCTGGGATTTCCACCAGCCACATTGAAGCGCTCGTACTCCGTGCGAATTGCAACGGGGCCAATGCTGAACTGCGCGCCGGCGCCCAACGCTAATCCGGTGGTGTCACGATCATCGCGAAATCCCACCGCGCCACACAGGGAGCACACGAATTGCGAGCCCCCCTCCACGATGGTCTGAAAGCGCGCGACACCCGCCTTGGCAAAGAGGTCGACCGTCGGCACGGGCAACGGCAGGTAGAGCATTCCAAAAGCTGCGCCGCCCCGCATGCGCACGTCGACCGGGGTGAAATCCACGCCACCGTGCGGATGGCCAAGATCGATATAGTCGAGCTCAGCGCCTAGAAATGGAAGCGGCCGCATACCGAGCATGACCTGATAGCCGGTGTCGTCCCTGCGAAATTGCGGCGTTCCAAACTCCGACGACCCGAGCGACGGGACCGAAGCATCGACCCATGATTCGCCAGCCGCAGCGCCCAGGTACACACCCGGAGTATTGGCTGCCGAGGCCGACCTCAGAGGCAGTGCGCCAACCGTAACGGCAGCGACCAACCCGACCGCGAGAGACGCGCCAGGCGGCGAGGAGAACTTGCGCATATCGGCACCCGCTCGATGGTGATGAAGCCTCAAGCACAACGTTTCTGCAGGCGTTGGGTTTACAGAAAGAGCGCTTGCGCAATGACTAGCTAAATGCCCCGCCAACGATCACGCCGCGCGCCGGTGCGTTTGTCTTAGCTGGCGGACAGCCAGGACTGAAGCGCGCTAGCGGATGGCCGCTCGGTCAGCCGTGCGAGTAACGGAATTCAGCAGCCGCGAGTACGCTAGGCCGACGCCGAAAGGCGCTCAACAGGGCCCGCAATGCCGCCGGGCGCAGCGGCTTGTGCAACAACGGATAGCGGGCGGTGCGAGCCATGAGCGCAACCTCGGCGCCGTGATCGGCCGTAATCAGCGCCGCGGCCAACGGCGCATCCTCGCGCTCCTGCAGGCGGTGCAGCAGCTCAAGCCCGTTGATCCCCTCACCCAGATGATAATCTGCCAGGATCACATCGACATTCACGCGCGCCGCAACTTCCAATGCCTCGGCCGCATCCCTTGCCTTGACTACAAATACTTCCCAGCTTCCGAGCAGTGCTTCCATGCCGTCGAGAATCGAACGGTCATTATCCACACACAATACGCGCAGACCCCGAAGTCGCGTCGGATCCATTGACGGTGGCTGCGACTCACTGCGATGCGCGCGCCGAGCGACGAGATCGCGCGATACGCGCACGCCGAAGAGCGAGCCGCGGCCGGGGCGGCTGATGAGTGTCAGGTGATGATTCATCAGGCGCGCGAGCCGGTCGCAGATCGATAACCCCAACCCGAGTCCCTTCTCGCCCCAGGGCGAACTCTGATCGAGGCGGCTGAACTCCGCGTAGATTCGCTCGCGTTCATGCTCGGCAACGCCGGGCCCGGTATCGTATACCGCAACTTCAAGTTCCGCGCCGCGCCGCCGGCATCCGACTACGACGCCGCCGCGCTCGGTATAGCGCAGCGCATTGGACAGATAGTTTTGAATGATCCGTCGCAACAACACGCGATCGCTGCGCACCACCTCGCGGCAATCGACGATTTTCAACCGCAATGTTCGAGCCTGCGCCAGGGGGGCGTACTGCCGCCGCAAATCCTCGAGCAGATCCGCAATCGGAAAGCTGGTGATCTCCGGCCGCAGCGCGCCGCTGTCCAGACGCGCAACATCAAGCAAGTCGTTGAGCAACTCTTCGGCAGCGCGCATCGAGCCATCGATGCGCGCTGCGAGCTCGTGCAGCTCAGGATGCGCGCGTGCGCGCGCTTCGAGTGCGGAGGCAAATAAACGCGCGGCATTCAGCGGTTGCAGCAAATCGTGGCTCGCCGCAGCGATAAAGCGGGTCTTGCTGGTATTGGCGGTTTCGGCCAATTGCTTGGCCGCGCTCTGGGCTTCAAGCGCCTGACTCAACTCGTGCGTACGTTGCGCTACGCGTTCTTCCAAGCCCTGCTTCGCCTCGAGCAAAGCCTGTTCCGCGAGCTTGAATTCGCTGATATCGGTATAGGTCGTCACATAGCCGCCACCCGACATCGGTTGGCCATGTATGCTGTAGACCCTGCCGCCGGGGCGCGCTTTCTGAAAGTTGTACGCCGTGCCGGCACGCATGTGTGCTAGGCGCTTCTCAACGTGAATCTCGGGATCGCCCGGACCGAGCTCACCCTGTTGCGCATTCCAGCGGATCAAGTCGGCCACCGGACGACCGACAAAAACCATGCCCTCCGGATACCCGACCAGCTCCAAGTATCGGCGGTTCCAGGCGACAATCCGCATCTCCGCATCAACCACGCTGATTCCCTGGGCCACGTTGTCCATCGCGGCCTGCAGCAACTGCCGGCTGAATCGCAGCTCCTGCGAAGTCTCGTCGAGCATCTCAGCGACTTCATCAACCGAGAGGCCTTTGCGCTTCAGGGCGTGAGTCAGCACGACGCGCGCCGAGGAGGCGCCGATCGAACCTGCAAGCACACGCTCAAAGTGCTGCAGCAATCCCTTATCCGCCGAATCGACCGGTTTGGGCAAGGCCCTGCCCGTTTGTGCGACGTACTCCTGCAGTGCATGGCGAGCCGCGGTAACGCCGATAATGCGGGCCGCAACGCTTTCAAGATCGCCCACTTTGGAGGTGATGGCATGAAGTCCGCTCGCCGGGCGCTTCGGCGTGATGAACGCGCGTGCCGCAAAGCGCTCCTGGAGCGTTACGCCGCGGCGTGCCGAGACGGTCAACATAACGAAAATATTCAGGGTTAGCGCAATGAGCGCGCGGGGCCCCACCGCGCCGAGACTGGAATAATCCGTCAGGGCGCGTGGCAGCCAGCCGAGCGCGCGCAGCCATCCAATGGCGGGGGACGCCAGAAGACCCCCGGCCGCCAGATTCGGCAAGAACAGCAGGGCGCCCCAAGCGCCGAACCCGACCAGCATTCCCCAAAAGACCCCGCTGCGGCTCGCACCGCTCCAATACAAGGCCGCAAATATTCCTGGGCCAAACTGCGCCACTGCGGCAAATGCGAGCAGGCCGATTGCAGCAAGGCTGGTCGACCCGGAAGTCGATCGATAGTAAGCAAATGCCAGCAGCGCGAGTGTGACAATCACTACGCGACGCACCCAAAGCACGCGCCGGCCCAGACTCGCACCAGCTTCGAGTCGCTGACGCCATAAAAGCGGTGCGGCGATGTCGTTGGATATCATTATTGCGAGAGCCGTGCTGGCAACGACCACCATTGCGGTGGCCGCAGACAACCCTCCCAGGAAAACCAGCACCGTGAGCCACGGCATGTGGTAGCTCTTCGGCAGCGTCAGAATCAGTGAATCGGATGCAGTGCGCAGGGTTAGGCCATCGGCCGTGCCGAGCGCGACCACCGGCACGACGACCGCGGAAAACAAAGCAAGGTAAGCCGGCAGCAGCCAGCGCGCGTATTTGAGATCCGTGGTGTCAGCGCATTCAACCACGCCGACCTGAAATTGCCGGGGCAGACAGAAGATCGCCGCGGCGGCGAGCACTGTGCTGATCAGCGCATCGCCGTTGAACAGCGTGGCGTCAGTTGCGAGCCGCGGCGGCAATACCCACGGGCGGCCGTGCAGCTTGAGGCACGCAAACACACCGACTGCCACGAACGCCAAGAGTTTTAGCAGCGATTCAAAGGCAATCGCAAGCATCAGGCCCTCGCGGTGACCCGTCGCATCCACGCGGCGTGCGCCAAACAGCACGGCAAACAGCGCTAACAGCAGCGCTACGGCGAGCGCGGTGTCGTGATACCAGGGCGCATGGGCATCGGCAACGGTAGTCAAAGCCGCGATGCTCGCGGCTACCGCTTTGTACTGCAGTGCTATATAGGGAATCGCGGCGCTCAATGCGATCACCGTGACTAACACCGCGAGTGCGCGGCTCTTGCCGAAACGCGAGGCGATGAAGTCGGCGATTGAACTCACCTTGTGCAGGCGACCGGTTTCGACCAGCCGCTCCATAAAGGGCAGGCCGAACACGAACACCAGCGCCGGGCCGAGGTAGATCGGCAGATAGCCCCAGCCGTCGCGGACGGCGCTGCCAACCGCACCAAAGAAGGTCCAGGAGGTGCAGTACACCCCAAGCGCGAGGCTGTAGATGTACGGTCTGAGGGAACGTCGCGTGAGATAGACCCGCCGCCGGTCGCCGTAGAAGGCGATGCCAAACAGGCAGCCGAGATACGCTACCGCCAATAACGACAGCAGCCAGCCGGAATACATGACCCCCTCCCCTCGCTAGCAGCACTCTAAGTCGCGCAACTCGCCAAGACAAATCGCGTTAGTTCTCGCGTGCGCCGCCAGGTACCACCAAGCATAAGTGTCTGGGCCGACTGCGATTTGCCTTAATGTCCGGCGGCACGGCTGCGAGGATTCCGCGCGCACGCCCCGCAAGTTCCCCAGATCCTCGGCGACTGCGCGCACGGCCGGCGCGAGCTTGCGCGGAAAGTGCCCCTCAATCTCACGCCCTACGACCAAAGGGCAATACCGACCCGGGGGGTCGAACCCCCAGGATTGTGCCGTAATAGGGTGGCCGCGGCGCTTGCCCCGACGGGTCGATCGAATCGTCGCGGTAGCGATCGCACTGCGCTTTCGCCTAGGCTGTAGCGAGCGACTGATTCGGCGATCGGCAATCAAGAACGTGGACGGGGGCAATCATGACGACAACTGATGTAGTGGACTGGGATGCGATCACCCGCGATCCGCGCTTCATAGACCTACACCGGCGCAAGACTGCATTTCTTTGGGGTCTGATGGCGCTGTCGGTTGCCTACTATTTCTTGCTGCCGATTGGGGCAGCTTATTTTCAGGACCTGTTCAAGATTCGGGTCTGGGGTGTCATCAACATCGGACTATTGTTTGCGCTCAGCCAGTTTATCCTCACCTGGCTGGTGGCCCTGCTCTATGCGCGCAAGTCCAGCAGGGACTTCGACCTTCTGGCTGCACAGATACTGGCGCAATTCGCTGGCCCTAACGCCTCGGTGCGACCGGGAGTCAAAGTATGACAAGCAACATTAGAAAAACGCCGCTGCTCGCGCTGCTGGGGCTTGCAGCACTTGGTGTCCCATTTGCCATTCATGCGCAGTCGGCTGCCGGAGAGGGCCAACGTTCGCTGACGTTTATTGTATTTGCCGTGATCATTGCGATCACCATGTACGTGACCTATATCGCCGCGAAACGCGTACGCTCGGCTTCCGACTTCTACACGGCCGGCGGCGGCGTAACCGGTTGGCAGAATGGCTGGGCAATCGCCGGAGATTACCTCTCCGCGGCGTCCTTTCTGGGGATCGCCGGCCTGATCTCACTCTACGGCTACGACGGCTTCATGTACTCGGTAGGCTTTCTTGTGGCCTACATTACCGTGCTACTGCTGATCGCCGAGCCGTGCCGCAATATCGGGCGCTACACGCTCTCCGACATTCTCTGCTACCGCAATGATCCGAAAAAAACCCGTATTTTCGGCGCATTCTCGGTCATCACAGTATCCACCTTCTACCTGACCGCGCAGATGGTCGGTGGCGGCGTACTCGTTAAGACGCTGATCGGCATCAATTACGAAACCTCGGTGCTGTGCGTCGGCGTGCTGATGCTCGCCTACGTGCTGTTCGGCGGCATGGTCGCGACCACCTGGGTGCAGATCATCAAGGCGGTGCTGCTGGTATCCGCGTCACTCCTGATCGTCGCCCTGGTATGGGCGCCGTATGGCTTGTCGCTGCCAGCGTTCCTGCAGGATGTGGTCTCCGATCCGAAAGTGCAGGCGCGCGTGGCGAGCCTGCTGGGCGATCCCGCCAAGGCCATGTCGGCGGCCGATCTCGGGCAGCGCTTCCTGGAGCCCGGCCTGTACCTGAAAGCGCCGATCGATCAGATCAGCCTCGGCATGGCGCTGGTATTTGGTACCGCGGGACTGCCGCATATTCTGATGCGCTTCTTCACCGTGCGCACCGCGCTGCAAGCGCGGCAGTCGGTGGTATGGGCGATGGTCATTATCGGCGGCTTCTACTTGCTGACGCTGTTCCTGGGGTTCGGGGCTGCCAAGTTCGTCGGGCCCGCTGACATCGCGGCGGTGGATGCGGGCGGCAACATAGCGGCACCGCTGCTGGCGCAGTTCATCGGCGGCGGGCCCGACGCCGTCTTCGGCAACTTCATGCTGGCGTTTGTTTCGGCGGTGGCGTTCGCCACCATCGTGGCGGTGGTTGCGGGTCTGGTGTTGGCGTCGGCGTCCGCGATAGCTCATGACCTGTACGTCGGCGTCATTCGCGACGGCAAGGAGGTCTCGTCAACCGGACAGGTCAAGGCCGCACGCGTCGCAACCGTCATTGTCGGGGCATTGGCGATCGGCATCGGCATCGCTTCCAAAGGCCAGAATGCGGCAGTACTTGTTGGGCTGGCGTTCGCGGTCGCGGCCAGCGCGAACTTCCCGTGCATCCTGCTGACACTGCATTGGAAGCGCTGCAATACCGGCGGCATCGTCACCGGACTCATGGTCGGCATCGTGGCCGCGGTCGGCCTGACGCTACTGTCACCCAACCTCACCTATCCCAAAGCGGTCAAAGCGGCCGCGCACAAGGTACTCGATGAAGAACCCGCCAAACGCGCCGCGGCAACCGCGGCGCTGAATTCGGACGATCCGAAACAGGTCGCCAAGGCGAAGAAGGAGATCGGCCCACTCGATAAGGCGGTCACCAAGGCCAACGCCGACATCGCAAAATGGGGCGATGCGCAGACTTCGTTCATGGGCTTGGAGGCACCCTGGTTCCCGCTCAAGAACCCCGGAATCATCTCGATTCCGCTGGGATTTCTTGCGGTCCTGATCGGCTCGCTGCTATTTCGCGACCGACGCGCCGAGGCCTTGTGGAACGAGGTCTATGTGCGTCAGAACATTGGCCTGGTGGTGTCCAAGTCCACTGCCACGCACTAGGAGGCAACAGGTTACAGTTCGGAAAGCTTTACTCCGCACCCTCGGGTTGCGGCCGAAGGTCACTCGGATCAAGAACCAGGCGCGCTGCAAGCAGCACCGCCTGGGTCCGATTGGCAGCACCGAATTTGCGAAGGATGGCGGTCATGTGCGCTTTCACCGTCTTCTCGGTGATCTGCAGCTCGTAGGCAATCTGCTTGTTGAGGCGCCCCGCGCACAACATCCCAAATACGCGAAATTGCTGTGGCGTTAGCTGAGCCATTCGCTCGGCGACATCAAGCGCGGCGGCGTCAGTTTCTGCCTCCGAATTCAGCGTGACCCCTGCCGGAGTGACCGTCTCGCCACGAAGCGCCGCCTGAATGCTGTGGCCGATGGTGGTGGCATCGGCGGATTTGGACACAAAACCCTGTGCGCCGAACGCCAGCGCCTGACGCACGATGCGCAACTCATCCATCGCTGAGACAACGATGACCGGCAGCTCCGGCCGTATTCCGCGCAAGTGCGCCAAGGCGCTAAATCCACACGCCCCTGGCAGATTTAGATCGAGCAATAACAGATCAGCCCGAGGGTGTGCTTCGAGGGCGGCAAACAGAGCCGCCACGCTGTCCGCCTCCAGAAATGCGCTCTCGGGGAACACCGCCGCGACCGCTCCCCGAAGCGCAGCCCGATACAGCGGGTGGTCATCGACAATCAGAAATTCGTAGTTCACGTGCTGCCGCGAACCAATCGGCAACGCATGCCCTCATGACCGGCAACACAGCCCCTGGCGACCTCCCCAGCAGGCGCTACGACCTTGGTCGCGGGTGGCCGGGTACGACCAAAGTCCATTATCGGTAAGGCCTGAATAGTTGGATTCTTTGCAGGTACGCGCGCGGCCATAACTGCATCATAAGGGATATGGGGGAGTCCAAATGAACAGACATACGCAACTTAGGGCGCTGGCGATGCTCATCGGCATCGTCGGCTCTTCGGCATGTGCCTCGGCGTTTGCGGACGGTTTCAAAGACCCATTGCCCGACAGTTTCACGTTTGCCGGCGTCACCTTCTACGGAACCGTCGACGTCGGCTATGCATACCAGTCCGAGGGCGTCCCGCTCAACAGCAAATACGTCGGCGGTCTTGAGTATCAGGCGTTTACGACTACCCGCAATTTCTCAGGATCCGTCTCGACCTTGGCCGAAAGCGGACTTGAGCAATCAAAGATCGGACTTCTCGTCGACCGGGCATTTAGTGATGATCTCAAGATCGTTGGCAGGCTTGAGACCGGGTTCAATCCGCTCTCCGCGGAGTTGACGGATGCCTGTGGCGCGATCGTCGATAACAGCGGCGTACCGCAGGGAAAACAGACGGCAAACGCCGACAGCAGCCGCTGCGGCCAGCCGTTCAATAGCCAGGCCTTCGGCGGCGTGAGCAGCAAGACCTACGGCACCCTCACCATTGGCCGTCACAACTCACTGCAGCTCGACGCCCTCTCCCAATATGATCCGCAGGTCCTGTCCTACGCTTTCTCATTCCTTGGCTATTCGGGCTTCGACGGCGGTGGCGGCAGCACGCAGGCTGCACGTTGGGACAATTCGGCAAAGTATGTCTACCAGAACGGGCCGTACCACATTGCGGTGATGTACTCCAACGGCGGTGCAGACGTTGGCATTCTGGATAAAGCCTACGCGGCGCAAGTGGGCGGCAGTGTTGCGGGTTTATCTTTGGACGCGGTCTACGAGCATGAAAATGGGGCCGTCAATCTCAGAAGCTCGCTCGACAACGGGGCCAACCCTGACCCTACTCCGGGCTTAGCGGCGTACATTTCAGATGACGAGTCGTGGAACCTCATGGGCAAGTACACCTTTGCCCTGAGCGGTGGCTCCGGAGGCGCGCCCACGGACAAGGTCACTGTATTCGCGGGTTATTCGCATATCCAGAAAGCGCACTCCAGTGATAGCAGCGGCGCCGCACAAGGCGATTACCCGTTGTCCATCGGCATAAACATCAACAACTCGGCTGAATACAATCTCGAATGGATCGGCGCCAAACTTGAACTCGCTCCCGGCTGGAAATTTACGGGCGCCTACTACCACGTAACTCAGAACAGCTGGACCATCGGCGTCGGGCCGACCGGTACCCAAGGCATAGGTTGCTCAGGGGCTGGCCTACTTTGCGCCGGCAGTTTCAATGAAGCCTCGTTCTCCGCGGACTACGTCTTTAACAAACACTACGACGTATACGGCGGCGTTAACTATTCGCAGGTCACGGACGGTCTGGCGAACGGCTTCGTCGGCACCACCAAAGATGGCACCACTGGCAGCGAAAACCAGACGACCGTCATGGTGGGGTTTCGTGTGAAGTTCTGATCACCGAGCAGACTCTCCCGAGGCGCAGCGCTACAGCTCGCGGCGCGAGGTTCCGAGTAGCCACCAGCGCTGGTCGATGCGGGGCTGTGAGCGGTTGCTCTCTATTTGCGCCGTCTCGCTATCGCGGCGCCCGCAAGGCCAAGGGCTAGGAGACCGAGCGTCGCCGGTTCGGGTACTTGGTGCCCACAGGAAAACGCGCAAGTTGTCGCGTGCGCTGCCGGCGCGCACAGCATCGCAACTGCGCCGACCGTAGCGGCGATACCGACAATTCTTATTCTGCGGATGTCCATGACTCAGTACCCCGTAATAAATCCTGTTTTACATTTTCCATTGGCGCTCAAAAACAGGTCGACATTTGACCGTATTTCAATCGTGCGCCTTTGACGATGCACGGCTTGTGCCGGGAGCGCCGAGGGCTGAGTGTTTTCAGTCAGTTATTAGGCGTGGGCAAAAACGGCCGGAGCGCCGCAATCTGCTAATGTAAGAAACCTCGACACCTACCTGCGGGTCAGGCGCCGCTAGAGCGCTGATCTACTTGGCTACGGCAAATCGACTATCGATGCGTGCGAACATCGCTGTACTCGCTGCGCGCGTGGATACCGCACATAGATTTTGCGCGCGAGGCTAAGACGTGGCGCAACGCCCTCGATCCGGGAAGGCTACTTGCGTTACTTGGCCCCCTGCCACCTGGCTGCCCCGGGTATGATGGCGAAGCTCATGCGCCGCGAATGTGGAAGCTGAGGCGATCTCTTGCTTCGACTCAACGAGCCGGTTATGCAATCAGTGGTCGAGAACCGCGTCAGCAACGAGTTGCACTCGTGGCTGCGGGCGCCATGACATCGTCTTCACCCTTATCCGGCAGACATATTGTGATCACCGGCGCCAGTCGGGGGCTGGGCCGCGCGTTGGCGATTACGATGGCGGATCACGGTGCCGACCTCGTACTGCTCGGCCGCAATGAGACCGCCCTGGGCCTCGTCGCCGATGTAATCCGGGCTCGCGGCGGACGCACCGTCGCGACCGCGCCGTGTGACCTCGCTAAACCTGACAGCGTCATAGAAGCGTGCCGCCATACGCTCGCAGCAGCGCCTGTCGTAGACGTGCTGATCAACAACGGCGCACCCTGGTTACCGGGCAGTATTGAGGACCTTGCTGACGCCGATATCGCCGCCACAGTCGCGGCGGCAGTGACCGGAACAGTACTGATAACCAAGGGGCTGCTGCCGGCATTGCGCCGATCGGCGGCGGCAGACATCGTGACCATCGTTTCTACCGCAGGACTACTTGGTCAGTACTCTGGAAGCGCCTCCGCGGCCTTCCACGCGGCCAAACACGGCCAGTCTGGGTTCAGCGAGCGGCTCCGTCAGGAGCTGAAGAGATACGGTATCCGCGTGACGGCGCTTTACCCACCGGACTTCGACGACGCGGATCCGCTGGATCCTGCCTGGGACGCGCTGCGTGACCCTGCCGCGGGCGCAAAGTTAACGAACCGCGAAGTCGTTGCGGCCGTAATGTTTGCCATCACCGCCCCAAGAGTCTGCGCGTATCCGGTCATCGTCCTCGACAACATGGCGCGGGAATGATCTCTGCGGATCGAACCGAGTACTCAACATCAATGTGCAACGTCCACCGGCCTGCGTTTGAGATTGCAGAAAATACACTTGGCATCAAGACCCGGCAGCAACGCTGCGGGCGCTATTGGATACCCTGGGTCACTGATTCGAGGCTGATTGGCGAGGGTCATGGCAGCGCACGCCATTACGCTGCTTCGCACCATTTGCGGCGGCCGAGCACGCGCCTAAGCACAGGCGCATAATGGATGCAACGCTCAAAGCCTGCACACACCGCAGGGATGCGTCAACGCCATAGACGCTTACATTGGGGAGGATACTTGATGAGCACCTACCTCTCGCGGTGGCGACGGCCCATTCTCATCGGCTGTCAATTGGTGTTGAGTTGCTTACTGCTCGACGCCTGTGTCTCGTCACGTCTGATCAAGCAGTCGCTGCCACCCACAAATGCGGACGTGGGTTGGGCCGCATCTGCACCCGAGGGGCTTACCGTCGAGGTGCATCAGCTCATATTCCGCAATAGCGAGGGCAGCTGGGTTCGGGATGCTAACTGGGACGAGTACGTGCTGACGATCAAGAATGATTCGCAGAACACATTTGAGCTTCAGGCTATCAATCTATACAGCGACAAACTCACGACACCCGTGCAAAGCAGCACTTCTCGGGAACAGCTCGATGCGCGATCAAATGGCAATCTGCGGGCGCTGAAGGACGTCGGCATCGTCGCCGGAGTTGGGATCGTGGCTCCGTCTGCGGTAATTGTCGGAGCGGTCGGAACGAGCGGCGGCATAATGTCGGCGTCAGCCGCAGGGGGAGCCGCAGCGGCCATCGGAGTCGTCGCCATACCCGTCGGTCTGATTGGTGGAACCGTTTACGTCATCAAGCGTCACCAGCGCGACAAATCGGACAAAGTGCTGATCCAAGGCATCCTCAGCGAGCGCGGGTTTTCTGTCCCACTGGAGATCCCTCCAGGAATGCAAGTCCAAAAGAGCGCGTTCTTTCCGGTCACACCGGCCCCGACCCGTCTCGTTGTTAGTGAAGCGACGGGCGGCAACGTCAGCGAAATCTCGGTCGATCTGCCAGCGCTCGCGCGGCTACATCTGAAGCCGCTACGCTCCGCGGGCGCGTCCGGCAGGGTTGCCAGCTCAACCCCGTAGCGGCGGTACGCCAAGCCTCGTTGTCTACCGCCCAGCCTCTACGAGGCTCCGCAAGCTATTGGGGTCAACGGACCCAACGCAACCGAGGTTAATGCATGCGCAAGCATGGCGGGCTTCGGTGAGGTCCAAAGCCGGAGCATCAGTGCTGCGCGAGGAGCTGCAGGTCAGGGTTTCGACCCGTAAAACAGATAGTCAGCCTTGTACGGCACTCGAGTCTCTTTGGCAGCCAGCGCCTCATTACAACCGCCCGACGGCGCGTTGCCGCCCGAGGTGTTGATACGCTGGATGTTCTTGATGTGACTGAAGAGTCCGCTGTCCGAAGCTGATTTCACGCTCAATAGCAACCACGGAATCGCCTTGGGATCCGCACCGTCGTCGCGCGCCAGAACTTCACCGACCACCTTGCTGCCGTCGTTGGCTTCCCAGGTCGGCCCTGCATAGTGCCGGCCAACAACCATGCCTGCCTGATTGCGAAGTTCCGCTTCGGGCGCCTTAAAGATCCAGCGAAATGCCGCTGGCTCGCCTTTAATCGCCTGGCATTCGTAAATCTGCACGCCGACAGCTTGGAGTTCTCGGATTAATACTTCACCTGGTGGAACACGCAGAACTTCGGGAACGCTGGGGCTCTTGCCAACATTCGAATGGGCACAGCCGGCAATGATCATCAGTACTAACAAGTGCGACTTTGCGAAGTTGCGCCAGCCGCAAATATCAAAATAATTGACGGCCACGAAGAGTTGACCTGACCGTGCGCTGCGCGGTCGGGGATCGCTTTGGAGTAGGAGGAGATCTTTTCCGCTCATATCAGCCTTGAGCCCACCCGCAATGTTGCTGCAACAAAGTCCGCCTGACAGCTCAGATGAGGCACGGTCGGAAGGCGCCGATTGCGCTGTGTATACTGCCTGCGCTGCATTGGAGTTGCGACTTATTCGGTTATCTTGGGAGCGGGGTGCGCCTATTTTCTCGAACTTTGCCGCGCTAGATCTCACGGCCATGCCCTCCCTTGCCCGAGGCGAGGCGCGCGCTCATCGTGCGCCGCTGGTCACGGCCACGCACGAGAGATTTCGCGACTATGGCCGCATCGTGTCGAACTTCGCCCAAGATGCCGTCACGATAGTGACATGGCCGCAACCGGACTGGCGGCCCGTGGTTGCCGGCACCGGCAACGAGGGCGGCGTAGTCGTGGACAGCTTTGTGATGGAGCGGCACGGGGAGATCCAGCACGCAGTCAACCGCGCGGTCGGGCGCAGCTACATTACCGGTTGGTTTACGGATCCCGCAAGCGCCTCGGAGCTTCGCCAGCCGACTGACACGAGCCGGGTATATACGCACGAGGCAAACTATCATCCTGACGGCGGCCAGATCTTCTGGCCGCGCGACGGTGCGGCGTACGTGGCGCTGCTTGCGCGACCCGGCGACGACGTAGCGCCCGAGGACTTTGTCGCGTTCTATTGCGACGGGTCGTTCGGCATCCACATTGATCCCGGAGTTTGGCATCAGCCGGTGTTTCCAGTCGCGCCGTCAGCAATATTCGACGACAAGCAGGGACGTGTACATGCGTGCATCGCTGTCAATTTTGTCAGTGAATTCGGTTGCTATCTTGAGGTGCCTCTGGTGCCACCGGGCAGCACTGTAGCGGTCTGACACCTCCGTTCTCGCGCGTTGCCGCCGCGGTGCCATGGCATGGGTGCGAAGTCGACCGCGTCCGCAAGCCGGGTTGGACGGATGGCGCACACAGCGCTCGTTGAGCTTAGGAACCCTCGGTCGGCAGGCGGCCGGGGGCGCAAGTTGGCAATCGATAGCTCCGCCGCGGGTGACGGCACCCTCGAACTGGCGCCTCTAGCGCGGAGCGATGCCGAGGTCGTCGGAGCGTCCGGCCTTAAGGCGAGACCACTGGGACGTGGGACGTCCATCGGTACGGGTATTTTGCTTGCCTGTAAAGCGTTGTGGCCAGCCGCTCGGCGAGTCCTCCCACCTCTCCTGCCGCCCGTAGACGGTCAAGTCGAGCAGCCGATAGCTGTTATCCATCGCCTCAACGCCGCGCCTCGTCGTCCAGTACGTCTCAAAGACATTGGATCCTTGTCGCAGGTAGCAAACGATATGCATCATGCCCAACCGGCGTCCAACCAAGAGAGTGGCGAGCGAGTCCTGAGCTGAGTACCAAGGCATGTCCCAGCCCATGAAGTCCCGGTAGCGGGCGCTCTCTTCGTACGGGCCTTGGCAAAACGTGGCGTAGGTGACGTCGCGAGAATGAATATAGGAGAGCTCGCGCACCTGCGAGGTAACCCAAGTGCAGCCCTCGCACTGCTCCGGCGCAGGGTGACCGGTGTGCCACATGAAGTAGTAGGCGATGAGCATCCGGCGTGCCTCAAACGCTTCCAGTAGTGTCACCGCGCCACGCTCGCCAACGAGCGGCGTTGCGCCATCCACCTCGACCATGGGGAGCTGTCGGCGGGCGGCCGCAATGGCGTCGCCTTCTCTTGTGTGCGCCTTCTCCCGAACCCGCAGCGCATCCAGCTCGGCGTGAAAAGTGAGCCGGTCGACCACTGCCGGCAGCGTCGGGGTGTGGGTACCGCCCGCCCTCGACCAACCCGCGTTCTGCAACTCTTCTTTCGTCTTCATTAGTTGGCTCTCCTTTGTCTTGCTTCGCTTCATGTGCAAGGTCAGGCCAGGTTCGCGACGCCTCTTGGGAACGAACGCTGGTTTTCATACCCTCCTATGCGGTTTGCTTGTGAGCGTCGCAGCCACTGCTTGGCGCGTGGCAGCGGTCGGGGCCGTGCGATTTATCAACCCGAGAAGCGAATGCCGCATGGCCCGAAAAGTTCCCGCCGTGAAGCGAGCACTCTTCACGTGCCCCAATCTTGGGGGTCGTCATCTGTCTTGTCATGGTCCTTGTCTCCTTGCAAGCCAAATCTGCGCGTTGTGCCTGACACTGCCGCAAAATTGGGGCTTACAGAAGAATCTTGATACGCTCTCTATCGATGGTCGCCGTGTCCACGGGCAAGCTCGGACACATCGAGAAGAGCTCTGCAAACGAACCTTGCGCACGCGCGCGACTTAAACCTGCGCAGTTTGCAACCCGGCAGCAAAACTCAGCGCAAAGATGCCCGTTTGCCGGCAACTGCCGTGCTTGTCGGCCGCCGTGCTAGGCTTAGAACAAAAGGACCGCGGGGGGATGCGCGTGGGGCTGTCTCGAGTAGCACTATTACGACTCGCTGCAATGCTCTGCTGTGCGGTCTTTTCGGCAGCTGCGAGCGTCGGCGCCGCACCTGCGACCATTACGGTGGGCGAGCTCACACTGACTCTGTGCCGGCCGCTTTTGCTCGGGTATTGCGGCTCAATCGAGCGCCCGATCGATCCGCGTGGCGTCACACCAGGCAAACTCACCATTGGATTCGAGTACTACCCGCGCAGCGATCTTGCTGATCCGCGCCTCGGTACGATTTTGCCGCAGGAAGGGGGTCCCGGATATTCCTCCACTGGCACACGGGATTACTACCTTGAAATCTTTGATGCCTTGCGCGACCGGCGCGATATTCTCATTGTAGATAAGCGCGGTACGGGACTCTCCAGCCCGGTTGATTGCCGTGAAATGCAAACAGGTTCACTCGCACTGAGCGCGGCCGCCGCCTGCGCTCGGCAACTCGGCGACACCGCCTGGTTCTACGGTAGCGATTTTGCCGCGAATGACATCGTCGCCGTCATGGATGCGCTGGGCATCGATGATGTGGACTTCTATGGCGACAGTTACGGCACTTTCTTCGGACAGGTTCTCGCCGGGCTGTATCCGCATCGCCTGCGCAGCATCATCCTGGATAGCGCCTACCCGGTACGGCCTCCCGATCCGTGGTTTGGTACCGATTGGGCGGCCGCGTGGTCAGGAATCGACACGAGCTGCGCGCGCTCGCCGAGTTGCAGTTCCCTGGGCGGTACCGCCACGTCACGCATGCAGCAATTCATCGACATCATTCGTAAAACCCCGATCAGCGGCGCTGCGCCCGACGGCAATGGCACCCTTCAGCCGACGACAATCAATACGGCATCGCTGATCTATCTGATCGACTATGCCGGCTATGGCCCGCCGGTGTATCGGGATATTGATGCGGCGGCGCGTGCGTGGCTGGAATCCAAGGATGCGTTGCCGATGTTGCGATTGGTGGCGGAGGCGGATACCGCCACGGTCGATGGACCGGTTGCTTTCAGCTACGGCTTGTATGAGGCGGTAACGTGTTCGGACTACCCGCTGTTGTATGACCTCAATAAGCCACGGGCTGTACGCAATCAGCAGTACGCAGCTGGCGTTCAGAATGCGCGCGAACACCGGCCAGATCTGTTCGCACCGTTCACGGTTGATGAGGGAATCGATTCGCAGGTGTACATCACCCCGCTGGACTCCTGTTTGCCCTGGTCGATGCCTCCCCAGGATCTTGCCCCGGGCTCACCGGGCAAACCGCTGCCGCCGAATGTGCAGTTTCCCGCCGTGCCCACGCTGGTACTCTCCGGCGATCTTGACTCCGTCACATCCGTGATCGATGCGAACAACACGGCCGAGCAGTTTCCGGACGCGGTTCACGTCGTCGTGCCCAACCTCGGCCACGTCGTCACGGATGGCGACGAAATCGGCTGTACCCTGGGGATAGCGCACCGCTTCGTCAGCAACCTCTCTCCGGGAGACACCAGCTGCGTGAATAGGGTGCGCCCGGTACGCACGGTGCCGCTGTTCGCGCGTTTGGCGAGCGAGCTTGCGCCCCTCGAGGCGCTAAAGGGCAACCAGGCGAGCGACGCGCAACAACGCATGGCGGCGTCAGGCCTGGAAGCTGTCGGCGATGTGATCGCGCGCTACTACGTGACCTACAACGACTTCGACATAGGCCTGCGCGGCGGAAAGTTCACGTACACGACGAGCCACACGGTCTACGTCTTCACGCTCACGGAGCTCAAATGGACCGATGACGTTGCAGTGTCCGGCACCGTATCCTGGGACCAGGTCAGTAACATCATCACGGCGCAAATAACTCTTAAGAGCGCGGGTGCCCAAGTGGGCGCTCTGCAGATTCGCTGGAACGATGCCGACATCGATGCCATGGCATCCGTGACAGGCGAAATACAAGGTGCGCCGCTGATCGCGCAACGAATCGCTCCTTGAAGTTGGTGCGCGTGAGTACGAGCCGGGTCGTTCGGGCGAGTCTAGTTTACTGTTTGCGTCAGCGATGCCGAACTGGCGCCAAAATTTTTGTTGCCGTTATAATTCGCCGTAATAGTGTGTGAACCTGCTGTCAGCGACGAAGTGTTGTAAGTCGCGACGCCCCCCGCCAGCGTGACGCTTGCTAGGGTTTTACTCCCATTCTTAAATACGACGTTCCCTGTGGGTGTTCCGCTGAACTGCGGCGCTACGGTTGCCGTGAAGGTCACCGACTGCCCGACACTGGAGGGATTTTGTGATGAGGCGAGCTTGACCGTGCTGGTGGCCTGATCCACCACCTGACTTAGGGCCGACGAGCTGCTGCCCGAGAAATCGGTGTCGCCTTTGTACACCGCCGTGATGGAATCAGTGCCTGCGCCCAAGGCGCTCGTGGAGAAGCTCGCGACGCCCCCAACCAGCTTCGCAACCCCGAGGATGACGTTGCCGTTCTTGAACGTGATTTCACCTGCGGGGGCGCCGCTGAACTGCGGCGCTACGGTGGCCCTAAACGTCACCGACTGACCGAAGGTTGAGGGATTTAATGAACTTGTGAGCCCAACGCTGGTCGTGGCCTGAGTCACCACCTGACTCAAGGGCGAGGACGTACTGGCCGTGAACTTAGTGCTGCCAGCATAGAGCGCCGTGATGGCATAAGTACCGGCGCTTAAATTTGTCCGCGCCAGGGACGCAACCCCCCCTGATAGCGAGTTACTACCGAGGGTTGCGCTCCCGCTCATGAATGTGACCTTGCCCGTGGGCGTTCCCGATGCCGAGGAAACTGTCGCGGTAAACTTCACCGACTGTCCGTAGGGTGAGGGGTTCAGCGAGGAGGCCAAAGAAGTCGCGGTAAGCCCAGTCAGCTTGACTACAGCGCCCTCACTATTGGCCCCGCCTTGGTAGGTCGTCCCGTACAAGTTCCCATCGGTGCCCTGGACAAGCCCCGCGTATGGGTACGCGCCGTCCGCGCAATTGCTTTGCGCACAAAAGTGGTAGAGCGTCGTCAAGGAGCCGGCCGGCGTGATTTGGAACAACGTACCCTTGCTGCCGATTCCGCCCGAAACGGTCGCCCCATAGAAATTCCCGTCGCTCCCCTGCATGAGGCTCGCGTCCAGATCCTCGCCATCCGCGCAACCGCTTTGCGGGCAGAAGCTGTGAAGCGTCGTCAGGGTGCCGGTCAGAGTGATTTGGAAGACTGTGCCGACGCCGCCGGTCCCGCCAAGGTAGGTAGTGCCGTAGAAGTTGCCATCGGTACCCCGGATGACGCCCGCGTACGGATTCATCCCATCGAGGCAACCACTTTGCGCGCAGAAGCTGTGAAGCGTCGTCAGGGTGCGGCTGCTCGGAGTGATTTGGAATACGGTGCCGCCGTCGTTATTGGCCCCACCCTGGTAGGTAGTGCCGTAGAAATTCCCGTCGCTGCCCTGAACCAGCCCCGCGTAGGGATACTGTCCATCCGCACACCCGCTTTGCGGGCAAAAGTTGTATAGAGTCGTCAGGGTGCCCGTCGGAGTGATTTCAAAGACTGTGCCACTACCATTGGCGCCACCGTTCAGAGTCGTCCCGTAGAAATTCCCATCGGTGCCCTGAACAAGCCCCGCGTATGGGTTCTGTCCATCCGCACAACCGCTGTGGGGGCAAAAGCTGTATAGCGTCGTCAGGGTGCCGCTCGGGGTGATCTGGAATACGGTACCGTTATCGTTATTGGCCCCGCCCTGGTAGGTAGTACCGTAGAAATTCCCGTCGGTGCCCTGGACAAGCGGCGCGTATAGGAACCGTCCATCTGCACAACTGCTCTGCGAGCAAAAATTGTACAGCGTCGTCAAAGTGCCGCTCGGAGTGATTTGAAAGACGGTGCCACTGGCATTGGTCCCGCCTTGGAAAGTTGTTCCATAGAAGTCTCCGTCGGTGCCTTGGACGAGACCCGCGATCGGGTGCTGGCCATCCGTACAACTTGTTTGCGCGCAAAAGCTGTATAGTGGGCTCTCAGCCGCGCGAGCTGAATGACTCGTAAGTGCCAGCACCGCTGTGGCCGCTAACGCCAGTGCGGCCCTGGCGGAAGCCGCGCGGCGGATACCCAAAATACCTTCCGAGCGATTGCAAGCGTTCGTCATAGTGCGCCTAACAGCACCGGTCGATGAGAACGAGACCTTTTCCCCAGCGCTTCATGATGCCCGACAGCTTTGCACCGTCAGTCACATCGACCCGAGCATAGAAGAACGCGCGGAACGCCTCGCACAACATGTCTCTTCGGTCGCCTGCAGTCGAAGTGTACTTTCGATCTGTTCTTTAAGCGGCGTTTAAAATTGTCGTTTCATATATACCCGCGCGGAGCCCTGCGCAACTCCAGCGCGCCCATCGGTAGCGCCCGCGACGTATGCCGAGGCGCTCATGACGTGCCGCATTCCGACCGGGGCCCCAAGTCCCAATCCCAAGATGTGCTATTTTTCTGCGCGATATATATTAACGGTTCGAGGGGTCTCGACTTCGCATGGGTTGCCGCGCCACGGTACCCCGATATTACCTAATGAGCCGCAGGTTGCGGGCAATACGCCCCCGGCGCATTCCTTAAGGTTCCCGGGGTGTGTATGAAACAGAAGAGCAAACCCACCGCGCGAACTTCAACTGGCCGTCCGTGTTCCAACCGATGGCGCAAGGGTCAACGCAACGGTAGCCGGATGAGCGGTAGTCGTCGCCACCGCAGGGGAAGCTGGGAAATCTAGCGTGCGCGCTCCAAGAAACAGAAGCCGAAAATCCGCCATCTGGCGACGTGGTGCTAATAACATGAAAGGCAAATTGCCGCCTGGGAGCATTGGGCTGATCCTCTGGTTGCTTGGAGCCTTCTGCGTCAGCGCAGGTTTCCTCTATCTGATTTATATGTTCCGCGTGTCATTGCGCCATCACCGCTGACTGATTGCTGCCAAGCACACGAGTAAGCTTGCTGTAACGCTGTGCAATCGCAACGGACTGAAGAGGACTCGTGATCAAGAGGAAGCTCAAAAGGTTATTGACTGCGGTACGACGAGGAGTTGTGGCAGGCCGGTTAGGTAGCTGGAGAGCGCCGCATGAGCGAAAGTGATAAAGAACTTGAACCGGAGCGCGCGAACGGTGCCACCGACGAAATAGTGGCATTGCTACCGGATTCCGAACCGTCCGAATGACCGAGATCAATTATCGCGGCGTAACCTTCAGCCTGTCGGACAATAAGGACCGGCCCAGTTGCTTCGTTCTCAGTGCGCCCAAATCTGGAAGCACCATTCTCAACGAGATGGTCAATGCGCTCGCCGAGACGCACGGTTTCGGGACATGTGATCTTACGAGATTATTCTTCGAAGTGGGTCTGCGGCAGCGCGACTGGCGCTTTGATTCGAAGCTAGCGTCTCTTGTCCAGGGCGGCAACGTGTACGGTGGCTTTCGCGAATTACCGATGGGACTTCAATCTGCACCCTGCTTTGTCTCGAGCCCAAAGGTACTGCTCGTTCGTGATCCCCGTGATGCGCTCATCAGCCTGTATTTTTCCAGCGCCTACTCGCATCCCATTCCCTCCACTGGACCGGCGCGCAAACAAATGCTGGCGCTACGCAGGCGGGCGAGAAATAAGTCACTCGAATCCCATGTACTGGCGCAGGCGCCGCACATGGCATCTACCCTCATGGATTACGTGCCGTTGCTCCCCGATCCGCTCCTCAAGCTCTATCGCTATGAGGACGTGATATTTGAAAAGCGCTGGCTACTGCAGAGCATCAGCACGCATTTCGGCTGGCCGATCGACTCCGACGCCATCGAAAGGATTCTTGCTTGGGCGGACGTTATACCGCAGAAGGAGCGTCCCAAGCAGTTCATACGAAAGGTGCGCCCCGGCGACCACAAAGACAAGCTCTCGGAATTTGAGATTGCGAAGTTGAATGTGATTTTAGCCAAGCCGCTGCAAGCATTTGGGTATGCGGACTGAAATGCGCTCAACTGCAGCATTGCTCGCTGGCAGCGCATGCCGCCGCGCGCCTTACGGTTGGCCGGCCAGCGCAACACGTGAGGAGGCCGACGTGCGCCGATGTTTCCGCCACCGGCCACGAAATCCCGGCCCCGAAGCGCACATTCTGGCCTTCAAACTAACGCCGGTTGCTAACCCCGGGGCATCCGCGACTATTCGAGCAAATAGGGGGCTGCTTGACATGGTCGAGGGTGGCTGCGCACCTTGAGCGGAATTTCGCACGCCGTATTTATCAGCTACGCCTCGCAGGATGCGGAGGCTGCTAAGCGCATGGGCGATGCGTTGGGCGCCGCGGGCATAGAGGTTTGGTTTGACCAGAGTGAGCTGCGCGGCGGGGACGTTTGGGATCGACAAATCCGACAGCAGATCCACGACTGTCGACTTTTCATGCCGATTATCTCGGCAAACACGGAAGCGCGAGTAGAGGGCTATTTCAGGCGCGAATGGAAGCTGGCGGTAGAGCGGACACACGATTTATCCGAACGGGTCGCATTTCTTGTCCCAATAGTCATCGATGCGACACCCGAACCGAAAGCCGATGTTCCGGACGCATTCCGGCAGGTCCAATGGACACGACTACCGGGCGGAAACGCATCTTCCGCCTTCCTAGAGCGGATCCGGCAGCTTATTACGCCGGTTCCCTCGTCGCCACTGCCTACTGTCGCAGCGCATCCCGAGTACGGGAACGCGCAGATATCCACGACAACGTACGGCCGCCGCCGGGTAGCCAGGATTGCGTTATCGGTCCTGAGCGGCGTGGTTGCGCTGGGACTCGCTTATTTCGTCTCCGGTAGGCTCTGGCTCTCGAAGCACACACCTGCTGAGAGACCCGTTGCAACCGTGGCACCTGCGTCGGCGTCCGCGATGCCGGCCATCCCGGAAAAGTCCGTCGCCGTGTTGCCATTCGTCGACATGAGCGAAAGGAAAGATCAGGAGTATTTCTCCGACGGGCTGTCGGAGGAACTGATCGACATGCTGACGAAAGTCCCGGAGCTTCGTGTACCGGCGCGTACGTCTTCGTTCTATTTCAAGGGAAAGCAGGCAACCGTTCCCGAGATCGCCAAGGCGCTCGGCGTTGCAGACGTGTTGGAGGGCAGTGTTCGTAAGTCGGGCAATCATCTGCGTATCACCGCTCAGCTTGTCCGCGCCGACAACGGTTATCACCTCTGGTCGCAGACCTATGACCGACAGCTCGATGACATCTTCAAGGTGCAGGATGAGATCGCCGGCGCGGTGGTTAAGGCGCTCAAAATATCCCTGCTTGAGGGCCATACTCCGAGGGCCACCGGCACGCGAAATACCGAGGCGTACACGCTGTACCTGCAGGGTCGTGCGCTGTACGAACAGGCATTCAACGACCAAACGTTGGAAACATCCATCAAGTACCTGCGCGGGGCAGTACGCGTCGATCCAGCATTTGCCGACGCGTGGGCAGCTCTTGCAATCACTCTCCAGTGGGCGGCCCGGACAAGCGGGCTGCCGGATCACACCGCATTGTTGACCGAGGCTCGCCGCGCCGCAGAGCGCGCCGTGTCGCTGAATCCGCAGCTCGGCGAGGCACATCGAGCTCTGGGGACTATTTACTTCAGTGAGTGGGACTGGACGAGCAGCGCGGCTGAGGAAAAGAGGGCCTACGAGCTTGACCCTGGTAATCCCGGCACCGCGAGAAATCTGGCCGAGGTGACGTTCATTCAGCACATCGATGACGCGGCCGCTCTTCGATTGTTCGAAAAATCAATCAACGGAGATCCGTTATCTTCATGGACTTACAATTCACTTGGTACGAGGGAGTTCGAAAAAGGCGCATATCGCGAGGCTGAGGCTGCTGCGCGAAAGTCAATCGACCTATCGGAAAACGATTCGCATGGCCTCTTGGCCGAGATCCTTTTAGAGACCAAGAAGCCGGCGGCGGCGCTCTCGGAGTGTCCCCAGCTTACGGAGGCCGGCTCACGTAGCGCATGCATGGCATTGGCATATCACGCCCTTGGGCGAAAAGCGGAATCGGATGCCGCGTTGAATGAGCTCGAGCGAACGAGCGCGGCGAGCCACGCGTACAAGGTTGCGGAGGTTCGTGCGTACCGTGGAGAGGCGGACCAAGCACTAAATTGGCTCGATCGGGCGTATCTGCAGCGTGATGATGGCCTGACGGACGTCAACCGCGACCCTTTGATGAGTAATCTGAGAGGCGACCCTCGCTTCAAGGCGTTTCTGCGGAAGATGAATCTTCCGGAATGACGGCAGCCGAAGCATGGATGCTCCAACCGCGCTGCCCCACAGCTGACTTAGTGACGAGGGTCAAGACCGGAAAACTCTAAGATTTCTCGCTGCCACCATTACGACTGCGAGGGTCATGCCGATCAGCAACCACAATGCGCCAATGACAACCTAGGTCAATCGACTGTTTTCATTCGTTCAAGCCCCGGATTGATTCGTAATTCCTTACTTCTTTGGCTTCCTGAACTTCAGGATGAACTGATCGGTGTGCCCTTGGATGGGCCCCTCGAACACTTTGCCGGTACGCGGATCGTCCTTGTTGCGCAGCAGGCCGCTCTCGCCGACCAGCTCGAAACCCGCTTGAGGTTGTATTTAACATCTGGAATCTTCTTTGCATCCTCAAGCGCTCTTTCTATCAACTTGTCGTAGTTCGTCGTCCAGTAGGTATAGATCGGCAGTCCCGCCAATAACTGATGGTTCCTAGTCGGCAACTTCGTTTTTGAGAACGCATCGAATATGGTCTGTGTTAGCGCGGCTCTGTTCCCACCCGCCTGATTGCAGTAATACTGCGCGACCGTTACTAGATCGTCTTCTTTGGCCGGATTGAGGCCGAGGTCTCGTACGATTTGCGCGAGCAGGCCACGCCAATCGAGGAAGCCGGACTCTATCGAGAGTCCCGCGCCTGCGAACACGGCTGCATTTCTATTATGCAGTTCCCTTGTGTATTCTCTGACAAATACTGTGTTTGAAATCGCTTCGGCGTTCATGCTGAGGGTTTCCCAACATTCCGGTCTATCGACGGCGACTTCAAGGCTCTTTCCTGCTTGAAGAGGCGGAACGCCAATGCATGTTAGCCCACGCGCCAGAACCGAGACACCAAAGCGTGAGCACGAAATAAATCATAGGAAGCAGATTAAAAACGCCATTCGAGAGGAATATACGCCTCTTACTTTTGCCGATCTTTGAAGAACGCACTCCAACTGAAAGCTTTCCATCGTGGTTGAGCGTTAGTCGCTGTGCCCCGATTGATTGCGTAAAACAGCGTGAAGATCTCCTGGGGTACACTAAGCTTGGAAAAATCAACTAGCATTTTGGAAGGCGAGGACCATGTCGCCGTCGCAGGAGGCATGACCGGTAGATTTTAGGGACGTGAGGAATTTCCAGCGCTTCTTAAGTTTCAACCTAGCAGTCACCGGAACGGCCCATGAGCCACGAACCGGCTCGCCGTCTCCCTTTACTGCGCTTAGAGGCCGAAGTGTCGCAGGCCGTCAGTGACCGCAGTGCAGCAAGGTGTGTGGCACGGCTCGCTAAACTACTCTGTTAACAGTACCCAATAAACAGCGGCTTGTTTCTATTTCCTCCCGGGTTTCGCCTTTGGCAGGAGACGGGACCTTGAATCCTGGTGCCGTGGTCCCGAGCGGTGAGGAACTGGTAGAGCGGATGGCGCCCGGGTCCGTTGACGTCGAGCTTCGCGCTCATGGGGAAGGTGACTTCATAGGTCGTGCGGCAAAACTGCGCGATCTCGGACTCGCTGCCCGGCTCCTGCCGACCGAACTGGTTGCAGGGGAAGCCGATGACCGTGAATCCTTCGCCGGCAAGGTCCCGCTGCAAGACCTCAAGCCCCCGGTACTGCGGAGTGTAACCGCAGCGGCTCGCGACGTTGACGGCGAGCGCGACCTTGCCGCGCAGGGGACCGAGAAGATCTTGCCGCCCATCGATGGCCCGGACGGGAACGGAGAAGAAGTCCGTATCCAAAATGCAGCCCTCGTCTTCAAAGTTACTTGGGATTTATATACTTGAGGCCTCCCGAGAGGTAGCCCCGCTCCGGTCATCACGTCAAAGAGCTCCGCGCGGCGGACGGTCGCCGCCGTGAGGGATACGCCCAGGATTCTCCGCGGGCATTCTCAGGCACCGCAGTGCCTCATCCAACCAGAGCTCGTAAGCGCCCGATAAGCCTCGCGGCATGAAGACGGCTTGCAGCCGTGCGCAGGTCACCTGCCTAAATGGCTCGGCCACAGGATTGCGATTGTGTTCTGCAGCATTGGCTCACTTTTCGAGCGGTTCCGAATGGAAGTTGATCTAGGAGCTGACGTGAAAGAAGCGCGACTTTACATATTACTCGACGCGCACCTTTATATAACATTTCCTTGAGGGCCTTGCATTCCGTATCATCCGCAACGTCGAGGCGATGTTAATTAAACACAGATCCAAGCCAAGCGCGAGGGTCTTTAAATAAACGGGGAGATCTTTATGCTCAGATTCAATCGAGCCGCGATCGCCATGATCGCGGGCACTCTCATGACGTGCGGCGCAGCTCTCGCGGCGCCGCCCGCCGACTCGTTCAATCGGCCGACGCTCACCAACTGGGTCGCGACGAACGGTACGCTTGCGATTACAGATGATCAGCTGACGGGCACGACCTTGGCGCTCGGCTATTTGACCGGCGCGGCCAATAACGACGCGGCATCCGTGGTGGTATTCCTAGGGGGCACCGACCTCGAATACGGCGCCGTGGCCATCGGCAATATTGCGGGCGCCAACAATGCGTTCGTGAAAATCCAGTCGCAGGATGGCGGCAACACGTTCGATCATGGGGCGTTCTATACGGGCAACAACAGCGCGGGCGACTTCTTCGCGCTCTCAAGCCCCGTGTCGAGCCCGGCGGTCCTGGATGTCGCATTCTGCAACTCCACGGCGGTGATGCGTATCACGAGCGCGTCGGGAGTGCAGACGTACAGCTACAATTACCACACGACCTTCGGCAATGGCGCCGGTCTTGGCACGTATGGCGCGGTGGCGCTCGACAATTTCATTAGCTACCGGGGTGCCTGCGGGAGCCTGAGAGATGCCGTGGCCGTGGAGGCGCTACCGAAAGCCGTCGACTGGTCACTACCGCACTAGTTTTAGTCTCGCAAAAAAGCGTCGGCGCGCGATTGCGCGCGGCCGATGAAAAGTTAAAGAGAGGCGGCGCGGCCGCCTCTCTTTTTTCTTAAGCTGCCATCGCACGCGCGGCAGATCCGCGAAACGCCGCGGCGCCCGGCGCGCCAAATAGCAGGGTGCCGCGCGCGACGAAGGATTCCATCCCGTGCCGCTTTGCGGGCGCCCGAAGCCTGAAGCTATCTCGTGCGGCGCGCGTGAGGCTCTACCGCAAAGTGCGTCAGCTCCCCCCAGATCCGGATGCCGCCAAACCTCGACCGTGAGCGGCCGCACAGGAGCGGCAGCAGCGTGCGGCAGTTCAAGGTTTGGGAACGTGAAGCGCACACGGCGAAGCGCCTGACGGTATACATCCTTTCCAATGGGGACCCCGCGCCGACAGCTTTCCGTGCCGCCCGACCGCTTCGAAGTGGCCGCGGACGATACCCTCTTCACCGTCAGCCTGCAGTCCGCACTGGCGCTGTGTCTCTATGACGCGGTGGATGATGCCGGGGCGCTGCTGCACCTGTGACGTTGCCCCATTTCGCGGACGGGTCTGAGCTAGAGGTTTGCTGCTTCTGACGTTGCCCCATTTCGCGGACGGGTCTGAGCTAGAGGTTTGCTGCTTCTGACGTCCGTTGCTCCTGACGCTTTCTAGCAAACTCGTTCGGCGTCAGGTGACCGAGCGAGCTGTGTGGTCGGTGGGTATTGTAATCCATCCGCCACGCCTCGATCTGCGCGCAAGCATTCTCGAGGGAAGTGAACTGCGTGACGTTCAGACATTCGTCACGCAGACGTCCATTGAACGATATATGGACTCACCCCCGATGCTAGCGCGATCTTGTTCAGTCTTCCCGGTCAGTACGGTTGCAGCAATATATCCGGCCTTGTGTTGAGGCAGCGCCATCGCTGCTCGGGCCCTGATGGGTTGTGCGCGCCCGTGCTGACCTCACTACTCGAACGGCCTTTAATACGGCCGTCATTCAACGCAGGTTCCACGGGCGCCGGTCTGACCTGTTGGACATCACTCGAGTACGCTGTAGCAACTCCTGAGTTCTGTACTGCTGTCTCTCTATTTCCTCGCCCGCCTAAGTGGCAGCGCGATAATTCTGCCCATGTGCAAGCATCGCCCAAGCGATGCGAGCCGTCTTGTTCGCTAGCGCCACGGTTGCGATGTTCGCTCCCCGGCGCCGCGCGACGTCTATCGCCCATCGACTGCGTCGGTCGGACTTCCTGCCCATGACCCGAAGCGCAGAGCGGGCGCCGTGGATCAGCAAGGTCCGCAGATATCGATCGCCACGCTTACTGATTCCCAACAGTCTCGCCTTTCCGCCGGTCGAACTCTGACGCGGCACCAACCCCAGCCAGGCGGCCATGTGCCGCCCGTTCTTAAAGACGCCCACATCCCCTACCGCGGCCACTAGCGCAGTGGAGGTCAGTGGGCCAACACCTTCAATCTGCGCCAGCCGTTGGCAGGGCTCGCTCGCCTTGAAGATTAGATTGATCTTGCGTTCGATGTACGCGATCTTTCCCTCCAGGTCGACGAGCTCCTCGTACAACTCGCGGAACAATGCGCGCGCCCGCGGTGTCAACTCGTTGCTTCCATCATCAAGGATCCCGGTCAGCCGCCGGCGCAGCGTGATCAGACTTAGCCCGATCGTCACACCGTATTCGAGCAAGAGGCCGCGTATCTGATTGCTAAGCGCCGTTCTCTCTGCGACGCGGCGCGTTCTGACACGATGAAGAGCTTGGATATCCTGCTGCTCGACGCTCTTAGTGGGCACAAAGCGCATCGATGGGCGGCTCGCCGCCTCGCAGATCGCTGCTGCGTCGTTGAAGTCATTCTTGTTCGACTTGACGTAGGGCTTCACGAACTGCGACGCGATAATCCGGGTCTGATGGCCACATTGTGTCGCGTAACGCGCCCAGTGAAAGGCGCTGCCGCAAGACTCCGTCGCCACAACGCACGCTGATGTCGTGGCTAAAAAGTGTCGCAACTGTGAACGGTTCATAAGACGCTGCACCATGACACGCTCCACGGCGTCGACTGCGTGCACATGGAATGTGTTCTTGCTCAAATCGATTCCCATCCGAACAATGTTCATTGGACTCACTCCTGGCTTGTAGGGTGCGTGGGTAGCTTGCACTCCCATGCTGGTCTACCGAGGCCACCCAAGAAAGGGGTGAGTCCATCCCATTATTCTATGTGCCCGTTCTCTGTGGGTTTTCCGGGATGGATGAAGTCCAGCTTCACGCCGCGTTGGTATGCCCACTCCTCGAGTGCCTTGGAGGTGAATTCAGTACCGTGATCGACCGTAATTGAGATCGGTGTACCAGCGCGCTGGATGGCGCGATCCAGGGCCGCGGCCACGTCGCGGCCGCAGAACGAAAATCCTGGCTCAAGCAACGGAGTCTGACGACTAAACTGATCGACCACGGTAAGCACCCGAAATGGTCTGCCATCGAACAACTGATCGTGTACAAAATCCATACTCCAGCGTTCATGCGTGCGCTGCGCTTGGGGCACAGGCCCACGATGCAGACACATGTGTTTGCGCCGACGTACGCGCATGCGGATTTGCAGGCCTTCCAGCCGATACCAGCGGTAGATACGCTTCTTGTTCACGGGCCACCCCTCACGTCGCAGCATCACGTGGATGCGCAAGTACCCAAAGCGCGGTCTTGCATGCGCGATCTCCCGGATGCGCAAACGCAGCGCCGATTGATCTCGCGCACGGCTTTTGGCGTACCAACCGCCATGCGAGAACTGGGCAAGCCGGATCGCCTTGCGCACACTCACCGAGTATCGCTCCCGAATCCACTGGGCCAGCGCGCGCCGGCGCGCCGGCCTCAGAGCTTTTTTTTAACGACCTCGCCCAAGATGTGCTTGTCGAGCGTCAGATCGGCTACCAGGCGCTTGAGGCGTGTGTTCTCGTCCCGCAGCTGGCGCAACTCCCGGATCTCTGTCATCCCAAGCTTGCCGTACTTCTTCTTCCACAAGTAGAAGCTCGCTTCGCTCACTCCCAGCTGCCTGCATACATCCGCGACAGGGGTGCCGCCGTCGGCCTGGCGCAGCGCGTAGGTGATCTGTTCGTCGGTAAATCGCTTACCCTTCATGGTCCTCTTCTCCTGTTGCTGGAGGACTTCAGAAGTTCAGCTTAGTCCAGTTCTAAACTGTCCGGAAATCGGGAACAAGGTCACAGTAGCCACAGCCGCATTCATCACTCGCGCTCGATTGGAATCTCCTATATCCAATCTATCAGTGATTTTTTCAATAGTACGTTCGCGATTCTTAATAGAGAGTGCGCGAGCGCGAGATGATGTTTTCATCGGAACTACTCCCCTAAGCGCGGTTAACACCTAGGCAAAAAAGTAGGACCAAAGTGGGACCGGGGACCCCGGTCTAGACCCGAACCACTAAGGTAAGCGATTAAATAACCGCGTTCTTGCGTTCCACGACCTGCAAGAACATTGGCGGTAGCGATGCCTTCAGGTTCCACGGCAGCAGCGTCTCGAAGTCCTCGACGGTATTGGCGTGAGGCAGCCGTTCGAACAGCAGCGACAGATAGGCATGCGGTTCGACGTTGTTGGCCTTCGCCGTCTCCACTAACGAATATAGGTTCGCGCTCGCCACCGCGCCCTTCACGGTATCGCTGAAGAGCCATCCTTTCCTGCCGACGACAAAAGGGCGGATCGCATTTTCGCAGCGGTTGTTATCCAGCGGCACTTCACCGTGGGTGAGGAACGTCGTGAGCTTTGGCCACTGGCCGAGCGTGTAGTGGATGGCCTTGCCAAGCAGGCTCTGCGGTAGCACTTTGGGCGCGAGCGCTTCGAGCCAGGCGTGGAACTTCGCAACGATCGGCGCCGAGAGGTCCGCACGCACCCGGACGCGATGCTCGGGACCGACCGGTCGATCCCGATCCCAGAGTGCTCGCTCGATGAGGTAGAGCTCGCGGATGAAGTCGAGGGCGACGCGCGCGTGACCGCTGGTAGAGTTGTCAGCGCTCTGCGCTTTGCGCGCCTCGTCAAACTTGCGGCGCACGTGCGCGAAACATCCGGCGTGGACGAGGTTCAGCGCCTGCGCGACGGCCTCGTAAGGCTCATAGCCGTCGGTGAGCAGAATGCCCCGATAGCCTTCGAGCAAGCGCCTCGGCACCGCGCCTCCCCGGGAGGCGTCGTAGTCAAAGAGAATGATCCGCCGTCCGGGTGGGCCGCTCGCGCGCACCCACATCCAGTGATCGGCGGTGGGCGCCTTGTCGCTCTTGAGCACCTGCAGACGCGTCTCATCGCAGTGGATGAGCGGATCTTCCAGCATGAGCTCGTGCAGCAGGTTCACGATCGGCACCACGTGCGTGCCGCCGAGCTGGATCATCCAGAGCGCCATCGTCGCGCGCCCAAGCTGCACCCCGAGGCGATCGAACTGTGCCTCCTGGCGGTAGAGCGGTATCCCGTCGACGAACTTCGCCGTTGCGATGTGGGCGAGGAGCGCCGGCGTGGCGAGACTCTTCGGCAAGAGCTGCAGGGGGACCGGTGCGATCGCCACACCCGTGCGGCAGCACGGGCAGGCGTACTTCGGGCGGATGTGCCGGATGACTCGCGCCTGAGCGGGCTTGAAATCCAGCTGCTCTGAGATCTCTTCGCCGATGCGCTCGAGCATCGTGCCGTCGGCGCCGCAGACCTTTTGATCCTCAGGCAGATCGTGAACAACTTCGACCCGGGGCAGTAATGCGGAGAGCTTCTTGCGACCGGCTTTGCCGCGCTCATGCGCGGGGATCTTGACGCTCGCCGGAGCACGCTCGGCCGCTTGGGCGAGTGTCTCGGCTTCATTGAAGAGCCACGCCTGCCCGGGGTGGATCTCTTGAGGTTGAGTCCTCTCCGAGGAGCGCGCAAAGAGCTGCGACTTTAACCACGCGGTTCTCTTCTTCGAGAAGTCCGATGCGCTCTTCGCGTGCGAGACTGCGCGCTTCAAGTGCCGCCAGGCGCGCGCGCAACCCTTCCGGATCGGCTGTGAGCTGCGGCGTCGGCGCGGGTGAGTTCACGCACGAAATTATACCGCGCCACGCTCTCCTTGTATCAACTAAACACCGAAAAATGCAGCACTTCGTGCGGCTTCATGCGCCACACATCGTAGCCATCGAGGAGTAAGTTGAGTTGCTCTCCGCTGAGCGTCACCACCGTCTCCTCGATATGCCGCGGCCAGTGAAACTTCGCCCGCTCCAAGCGCTTGTACCAGACGATGAAGCCGTTCCTCTCCCACACCAGAAGCTTCAACTTATTACGCCGCACATTGATGAACGCAAACAAAGCTCCCGACGTCGGATCCTCTTTGATCACATCCTTCGCGAGAATCGCTAAGCCGTCGATCTGCTTCCTCATATCAACGGGCGCGCGATGCAGATACACCCGCTCAATCCCGCGATCAGGTCGCAGCATCCACACGCTCCGCCGTGAGCTCTGCCACCCAACTCGGCGGCGGCCATTGCGTGCACTCAATCATCGCGCCCTTCAAGCACACGATCCGGCACACCACCTCGTTACCGATCACCGAATGAGCGCGCGCGAGCGCCGGCTTACTCGGTCGACCTACCCTAACGGCTACGAACGTGCTCTTCGACTTCTTCGGCGCACTTGGCAACACTCCCTTGCGACGCAGACAGGCGATCGAGTCATAAACCTCCCGGATCGCAAGACCTCGCGCCCTCGCGTACTCGCTCAGGGCAACGCCTTCACGGCGTGCACCCTCGAGCGCCTCCATCGCTTGCCGCTGCTTCTCTGTAACGCTCGCCGTCGCCATCCTGCACCTCCACCCTCATGGAGCCTGCAGTCTGTTGCGAAATCCTTGAGCTCGGAAGAACGCGGTTATCTAATCGCTTACCCACTAAGCTCTTGAATTCATAGAGCTTAGTGGTAGCGGGGGCATGATTCGGAATTATAAAGCCCCGGAATACAAGGCTATTTTCTTTGACTGAGAGCACGTCGGGACGTTGGCTTCTGCCAGCGGTTTCGCTTGTGCGTGTTCTTCAGCTTCATGAGAGGCGACGCAGTTCTCTGCGCGCTTGTGCCCGTCGCTTCAATTCGACGAGCGCCGCGAAGTCGCTTGCATGGACGGGCGTTGCGCTCGCGCCCTACCTCCCTCATGGTCCAAGGCCGCCAGATTGCCCGTATAACGTACGGAGGCTGTCACCGCGCGGTCGAGATTGACCCCCGGTGCAAGCGCGTCATGGCGGCGGGTTCGCAAGCAGATACGGCAGGCCGCCGTTGATCGAAGGGCTTTGGCCCCATATCGAACTGTCGAAGCCTGTGGGCAGCCCCGATTGGAGTTGCGTGGTTGTCAGGCCGGTGATGCCGGGATCGTTGCTCCTGTTGCCTGCGCCTCCACTGGGATTCGTGATGCCGCTGGTCGTTGTATCCCAGTACCCATCGGTGATGTCCCCTGCTGTTTGATCGAACCCGACCAATGCCCCGAGATATTTCGCGAGGGAGTCCGAGACTGCACCAGTCGAATAGGAATCGCTGATCGTGCCGTTAACCAAGCCAGTATTTTGGCCATTAACGCCTACCAAACCTCCGATTAGGCCGCCTTCGCACGAGCAGCTAACCGCGCCAGTTGCGTAGCTATTCGCAATCGCGCCCCCCATGTTTACCGCCACTAATCCACCGTTTTCACCAGAATCACCCTCCCCACCCGACACCGTGCCGGTGGCAAAGCTCGAATCGATTGAGCCAAAGTTCGCGACGACGAAACCGGCGCTCTGGCCCCCAGTAATGCCACCGGTTGCGTAGGAGCCGTCTATTGAGCCGTAGTTCGTGCCGGCGAGACCACCACCGTCGTTCACCTTATCTGTTGCATGAGAGTTCTGAATCGTCCCGTTGTTGACTCCGACCAAGCCACCGACATTCGGTCCGTCTCCACGGCCCGAGACGTCTCCGCCGACCGCATCATCAGTAAGGGCACCATCGTTCTGTGCCGCTACGCCACCGGCGGTGCTGCCAAGAGAACTGACGATGTGCACGTTCGTCAGACGCAAGCCCGCGACCGTGCCGCTGGACCCTACGTGCGCAAACAACCCGTCATTGGCACTGTGGGTCTTGTCCCTGATCGACAACGAGGAAATCGTGTTACCGAGACCTTCAAATATGCCGTTGAAGGTCGTCGGAATGGGTGACGATGTATAGGTTCCGTCGCTCGCCGCATTGTAGTTAGCCGCAAGAGCATAGTTGCCGCTGGCGTTGGCCGCGATGTCGCTGGCGAGCGTCGCGAGATCGACTACGAGCGTGTAGGCCGCGCCATTAATTGTGAGAGTGCCCGCGAGGTTCGAGAAAATCGCGCGCCCGGTCGTGCCGAAGGACAGCAATCCTCCCGTGCCGCCGTCATTGGTGATGAATGACAGGCCGCCCGCTCCAGCTACGAGAGTCACCTTGCTGAAGGTGATGGAATGGTAGGCGTCAAGAGTCAGCGTGCTGGTGCTGCTCCAACTCAGTGGTGCATTGACATCAATATCGCTGGTCTCGGCCGCCAACGAGCCCGAGCCCGTCGTCACCGTCACATTGCCGGAGGCAAGCAGCGTTTGCAGATCACCCGCGTTCAGCACGGCGCTCTTGTGCGTCGGCGTGCACACACCGCTTGCGCAGACCATGTTCTTGGTGGGGCTATTGGAGATCGTCACAGCGGCCTGCGCGCCAATCGACGCACACAGTGCCATTGCTGCGAACAGCAATACCTGCGGTTCCCCCGTGCGCAACGTCATGGGGGCGGGTTCGCCAGCAGATACGGCAAGCCGCCGTTGATGGTCGGGCTCTCGGCCCAAATCGTACTGGTGAATCCGCTGGGCAGCGCTGCCTGCAACTGGGAAGTAGTTTCGCCGGTGATGCCAGAATCGTTGGCAATGTTGCCCGCGCCTTGGCTCGAACTTGCGATCCCGCTCGTCGTCATATCCCAATAAGCGTCGGAGATGCCCTCCGAACTCCCATCAAAGCCGACAAACCCACCGAGAACGCTTCCCGTCCCGCCGGTTACGGAGCCAGTCGAATAGGAGTTGCTGATCGTATCTGAATTATTTCCTACTAGGCCACCTGCATAGGGTGGCATTCCCTTCGTCGGGAATGTCTCATCGCCAACCGTTACCGCACCTGTTGCGTAAGAATTGCTGATCGCCCCGGTGTTGTATCCTACAAGGCCGCCGACCCAAGTATCGATACGACCCGCCACTGCACCCGTGGCGTACGAATTAGTGACCATCGCACTGTCATTCCAGCCCACTAACCCGCCGACCTGATCGAACCTCGCCCCCGTGACGGCGGTAGTCGACCAGCAGTTAACGACTACACCCTCATTTAGACCGACGAGGCCGCCGATGGGCTGCTCTTGGACTGTTGTCGCAACCCTGCCGCTCACGGAATCTCCTAACAAAAGGCCGGCGCTCCCCCCTGCCAATCCACCCTCCACCCCGTGACCGGAAACATCGACTTTAGCTAAATGTAAAAACTCGATGGCCCCGCCGTGGTCTACGTCCAAAAAGAGTCCCCCAGCGTCGAATCCCTGTGCCAAGGAAAAATTTGAAATCGTATTGCCGAGCCCGATCAATGTACCGTTAAACAAGGTTGGGATTGGCGGAGTCGTATACGTACCATCTGCGCTCGCATCATAGTTGTGGGCAAGCGCGTAATCGCCGCTCGCATTTGCGGCGATGTCACTCGCCAAGGTCGAGATATCACCGACCAATGTAAAGGGCGCGCCGTTAATCGTGAGGGTGCTGGTGAGGTTTGAGAAATCGACATTACCCTTCGTGCCGAAGCTAAGCGCGCCGCCTGTACCGCCATCGTCGGTGACGAGCGAGACACCGCCAGTGCCCGTGACAGAAATGGACTTGTTGATCGTCACGGACTGATAAGCATCCAACGTCAATGCGCTGCCGCTCGCCCACGTGACTGCACCATTCACGATGATGTCGAGGGTTTGCGCGGCCAATGAGCCCGTGCCCGTCGTCACTGTGACATTGGACGTTGCCAGCAGATTTTGCAGGTCGGTGATGTTGAGCACCGCATTCTTGTGGTTGGGTGTGCAAACACCGCTCGTGCAAACCACATTCTAGTCGCAGCCGCCGAGATAGTCACGGCGGCTTGTGCAGCAACTGACGCGAGCAGTGCGCCAGTGACCAGCGCCAGTGCCTGCTGTCTACGTGAGCAACGAGTCATTGCGGCGGATTCGCAAGCAGATAGGGCAACCCGCCGTTGATGCTCGGACTCTCCGCCCAGACATCGGCACCGAAGCCTAGCGGCAGGCCGGACTGCAGCTGCGAAGTGGTTTCGCCAGTGATGCCCGGATCGTTGGGAGGGTCCCCAGCCCCCTGGCTCGGATTCGCAATTCCGCTCGTCGTCGTGTCCCAATAAGTATCAGTGAATGTTCCCCCTCCGTCTTCCCCGAGCAGACCGCCGACGTAGCTGCCCGCCGGAGCGCTTGGTGCACCCGATGCGTAAGAGTCGCTGACGTCGCAGCCATAGCCGTTAACGCCGACAAGTCCACCGATTTCGACGTTGAAGCTCGCATTCGCGCGCACGGCACCAGTGGAATAAGAGTTTTTATTAACCGCGCTTCCGTAGTTAACGCCAACCAGTCCTCCCGCTGCGCCGGTCGAAGCCAGCGTCACTGTGCCAGTTGCGTAGGACGAATCGATGGTTCCCGCATTGCTGCCAACAAGCCCGCCAACGGTGCTCGAATCTGCCGTTGTCGATCCCCCGTGCACCGCAGCGGCTGAGTGTGATAACTCAACCGTACCAAGATTGTCGCCAGCCAAACCGCCAATTACCGCCGGTCGCCCACCCGAAATCTTTCCCGTCGAATAATCGCCATGGAGCAGTCCGTTGTTCTCGCCAACAAGGCCGCCAACGATGGCGTGCCCATGCCCTTCGGCACCTACATTTGTTAATCCAAGGTCTCGAATCTCTGCGCTTGACCCAGATTCAGCGAATAGCCCGATGTTAGCAGAAACATTGCTTACATCGTCTATTGCCAAATTGCTGATCGTGTTCCCAAGACCTTTCAGGATGCCATTGAAGGTCGTGGCTACGGGAGAAGCTGCAGTATGGTCCCATCCGCTGCAGCGTTGTAGTTGGTCGCAAGCGCGTAATCGCCGTTGGGGTTTGCGGCGATGTCGCTGGCTAAAGTCGCAATGTCGCCGACTAGCGTAAAAACTGCGCCGTTGATCGTGAGGCTGCTTGTCAGGCTACCGAAGGTGACGTTGCCCTTCGGCGCGAAACTCAGCGCGCCCCCCGTACCACCATCGTCTGTCACAAGTGAGACGCCGCCCGTGCCGGTGACCGAAATAGACTTGCTGATTGTCACGGAGCGGTAGGCGTCGAGCTTCAAGGTGCTGCCGCTCGACCACGTCACTGGACCATTCACGGTGATGTCGAGCGTTTGCGCGGCCAATGAGCCTGACCCCGTAGTCACCGTCACGTTGCCGGATGCGAGCATGCCCCCAAGATCGCTGGCGTTGAGAACCGCGCTCGGGTGTGTCGGGGTACAGACGCCACTTGAGCACGCCATGTTCTTCGTCGCAGCCGTGGAAATCGTAACGGCGGCTTGTGCGCCGACTGAGATCAGCATCGCCGTTGCTGCGAGCAGAAGTACCTGCGGCATCTTTGAGCGCAACATCACGGCGGCGGATTCGCGAGCAGGTAAGGCAACCCACCGTTGATCGAAGGGCTCTGGCCCCAAATAGCGGGGTCGAAGCCAGCGGGCAGGCCGGATTGCAGTTGTGAGGTTGTTAAGCCAGTGATGCCGGGATCGTTGGCGATGTTGCCCGCGCCTTGACTTAAATTTGAGACTCCGCTCGTTGTCGTGTCCCAATAGGTGTCTACGATGGCGCCGGGGAAAGTTCCATCCTGTCCAACAAGGCCGCCGATGGAGCTACCAACCGGCGCGCTTAACGCGCCTTTAGCATAAGAATCGCTGATTGTTACTCCGGAGGTATTGGAGCCATAGACATTGACCCCAACAAGCCCACCGACTTGGACATTGGAGTTTGTGTTCTGCTCGCGCACGCTGCCAGTAGCATAAGAGTTGCTGACCGAAGCAGCGTAGTTCACGCCAACCAGTGCCCCAGCTGCCCCGGACCGAGCCAGCGTCACCGTGCCAGTCGAGTAGGACGAATCAATGCTGCCACCTTCATTGCAACCGACAAGACCGCCGACCGTGCCGGGGCTACTACTCCCCGTGCCGGCATGCACCGCAGCGGCTGAGTGCACCGCCTCAATCGTTCCAAGATTACAACCAACCAAGCCGCCGATTGTCGAGCCTTGCCCGGCCGAGACTTTACCGGTCGAATAGTCGCCATACAGCAGGCCGTCGTTCTCGCCAACAAGGCCGCCAATCGTGGCGTGTGCATGCGCTTGCACGCTTAGTTCAATCAATCCGAGGTATCGAATTTCCGCACTTGGCCCCAATTCAGCGAATAGCCCAATGTTAGAAACAGCATTGCTCTCATCTTCGATTGCTAAGTTGCTGATCGTGTTTCCAAGACCTTCGAAATCTCCATTGAAGGTCGTGGTTATGGGCGAGGCTGGGTAGGTCCCATCAGGCGCGGCGTTGTAGTTGGCGGCAAGCGCGTAATCGCCGCTCGCATTGGCGGCGATGTCACTTGCCAAAGTCGCGATGTCCCCGACGAGCGTAAACGCCGTGCCGTTGATCGTGAGGCTACTTGTGAGATTCGAGAAACTGATGTTGCCTTTCGGTGCAAAGCTCAGCGCGCCGTCAGTGCCGCCGTCATCGGTGACGAGCGAGACACCACCGGTGCCTGTGATCGACACGGACTTGCTAATCGTCACGGAACGGTAGGCGTCGAGCTTAAGTGTGCTGCCGCTTGCCCACGTAACCGCACCATTCACGGCGATGTCGAGCGTTTGCGCGGCCAATGAGCCCGAGCCCGTGGTCACCGTCACACTGGATGTTGCAAGCAGATTTTGCAGGTCGGTAATGTTGAGCACCGCGTTCTTATGGTTAGGGGTGCAAACGCCGCTCGTGCAAATTATGTCCTTGGTTGCGGCCGTGGAGATCGTCACGGCGGCATCGGCCGCGCCCAGACCTGCGACAGAAAATCCGAGTGCTAGGCACGATCTCAGGAAAAGTTGCTTCATGTGATGCCTCGTTCGCAAGCTGCTGGTCTGCGCCTGTTCTGGCTGATGCGCATCACTGCGGCGGATTCGCGAGCAGATACGGCAGCCCGCCGTTAATCGAAGGGCTCTGGCCCACACAGATGGATCGAAACCCGTGGGCAGGCCGGACTGCAATTGTGAGGTTGTCAGGCCAGTGATGCCGGGGTCGTTGGGCCGATTGGCTGCACCATCACTCAGAATAGTGACCCCACTGGTTGTTGTGTCCCAATAGGCATCAGTCAGATCACCTGCGGTCTCGTCGTCGCCCGCGAACCCACCACCGCCATGGCCCGCATTTACTGAACCTGTTGAATATGAATAGCTGATTGTTCCGCTATTGCTTCCGACAAAGCCGCCGACTGACGCAGTGTCAGTTTCGAGCCCACCGCTCGCGTAACAGTCGGTAATTGACCCCGCATTCCCTCCAACCAATCCCCCATTAGCGCCTAATCCTTCCTCGTTGGTAATCGCCCCGGTTGCATAGGAGCTCGTGATAGATCCAGAGTTGTAGCCGACGAGCCCGCCGGACTCTGATCCTGATACCGTACCGCTTGCATAAGAATTGAGGATTGCCCCTGCATTTTCTCCCGCAAGTCCGCTTCCACCTTCAGTGTTAGCCGTCGAATGGGAATTACTGATTGTACCGTTATTGATTCCGACTAGCCCCCCGCCTAATATTCCATCGGTCCCGTGTTGCTCGACAGCCCCGGATGTGGAATCGTTAAACAAGAGCCCGTCACTCAGGGCTGCGAGACCACCGACTGTGGCGTTAGTGCTTCCGCTCATACGGATCGCCGTCAAACGCAGATTCGCGACCGTTCCGCTCTCTCCAACCTCCTCGAACATCCCAATAGAGTCGGCGACACGCGCAGGCCCGCGAACTGACAACTGCGAAATGGTGTTCCCCAGACCTTCGAAGGTGCCGTTGAATGTGGTCGCAATGGGTGAGGACGTATAGGTCCCGTCGCTCGCCGCATTGTAATTGGCCGCGAGAGCGTAGTTACCGCTGGCGTTGGCCGCGATGTCGCTCGCCAAGGTCGCGATGTCACCCACGAGCGTAAACGCCGTGCCGTTGATCGTGAGACTGCTCGTCAGATTCGAGAAACTGATGTTGCCCTTCGCCCCGAAACTCAGCGCACCCCCTGTGCCGCCATCGTCAGTGACGAGCGAGACGCCGCCTGTTCCCGTGACAGAAATGGACTTGTTGATTGTCACGGAGTCGTAGGCGTCAAGCTTTAAGGTGCTGCCGCTCGACCACGTGACCGGACCGTTTACGATGATGTCGAGCGTTTGCGCGGCCAATGAGCCGGAGCCGGTCGTCACCGTGACATTGGACGTTGCGAGCGAATTTTGCAGGTCCGTGATATTGAGCACGGCGCTCTTGTGTGTCGGCGTGCAAACGCCCGCACTACACACAAGATTCTTGGTTGCGGCAGTCGAGATAGTTACCGCGCCACGCGCCGCATTCACTGCGGCGAGCGCCGCCGTTGCAGCGAACACCAAGACCTGCGGGTTCTTCGCGCGCATCACCGTGGCGGGTTCGCCGAGTAGATAAGGAAACCGCTGTTGATCGAAGGACTCTGGCCCCATACTGATGCATCGAAACCTGCGGGTAGCCCCGATTGCAGTTGCGAGGTTGTCAAGCCGGTAATGCCAGGATCGTTGCTCGGAGTGCCAGCGCCCTGACTCGGGTTTGTGATTCCGCTCGTCGTCGTGTCCCAGTAAGAGTCAGAGATGCGTTTAGGCTGTCGCCCCCCACCAAGCCGCCGAGGCTTCCCGCTTCGCCTGTCACGCCCCCCGTCGAGTACGAAGTTGAAAGGTCCAGCAAATTTCCGCCCACAAGTCCGCCAAGTGTCGAGACCTCGTTCGTCGGCCCGGCCACTAGACCAGTTGCGTAGCAGTTGCTAATCGACCCGGTATTGTCCGCATTGTAATTCTGGCCGACCAAACCGCCCGCTACGCAGCCGATCGTACAGCGCACTACGGCCTTTGAGTACGATAGAGTAACCGTTCCTGCGTTGATACCTACGAGCCCGCCCGCTGGTGAATTTGCACCGACGATTCTTCCGCTCGTGTAATCCGCAGACAGCACTCCCGCGTTGTAGGTGACCAAAGCGCCGGTGGCCCCGCGCCTTCCTCTGATGTAGGCGTTAACCAGACCAAAGTCCCGCACCTCTCCAGACGCGGCAATCCCGTCAAACAAGCTTGCAGTGTAATGTCCATTCGCAGCGACAACTGTAAGGTTTCTTATGGTGTTCCCGAGCCCCTCAAAAACGCCCGCGAGCTCCTCCTGTACGGGCGAGAAAGAGTACGTGCCATCTGCTTGGGCATCGTAGTCAGAGGCAAGTGCGAAGTTGCCGCCGGGATTGTCAGTGATGTCTACGGCAAGTGAGATGATGTCGCCGACGAGTGTATAAGCGGCTCCGTTGATCGTGAGACTGCTCGTCAGATTCGCAAAATTGATATTGCCTTTCGCACCAAAGCTCAACATCCCGCCGGTGCCGCCATCGTTGGTGACAAGCGCGACACCGCCAGTGCCCGTTACCGCAATGGATTTGTTGATCGTTATGGAGCGGTAGGCCTCGAGCGTGAGCGTGCTGCCGTCCGCCCAAGTAACCGGACCGTTCACGATGATATCGAGGGTTTGTGAGGCCAATGAGCCCGAGCCCGTCGTCACCGTGACATTGGACGTTGCGAGTAGGTTTTGCAGGTCCGTGATGTTGAGCACAGCCGTCTTGTGATTCGGACTGCAAACACCGCTCACGCACGTCATGTTCTTCGTCGCGCCCGTCGAGATCGTCACGGCCGCTTGAACCGTTGCGGGCGCGAGTACCACAAGAGATGCAGCAAGCGCGCACCGGCATTTCGCGGCGCGCACATCAAACTGGATAGGGACTTTCATTTTTTTGCCTTTAGGGCACGCCAAACACTACGTTGCTCGACAATGGACCGCTCGGCGTAATCACTTCAACCGTGCCCGTGGTCGCACCCGTTGGCACGGTAGTCTTGATCTCGGATGCGGAAACCACAGTAAACGTCGCCGCCGCACCGTTAAACGTGACGCTGCTTGCGCCCGTTAGGTCGGTCCCCAGAATTTTGACGGCAGCTCCCACTTTTCCGGTCGTCGGCTGGGTCTGCACGAATGGACTGAGACCGAGCGACAACTTGAAAATCGTGCCTTGACGATGAGCACCGCCATACTGGGTTTGCCCGTACAGATTCCCATCGGTGGCCTGCATCAAGCCGAAATCAGGATTCTCGCCATCCGGGCAAAGAGGGGTTCCTTGGCTGCAAAAGCTGTACAACGTCGTCAGCGCGCCGCTGGTAGTCACTTTGAAAACTGTGCCGTTACCATAAGTGCCGCCGTAGGCGCTCACTCCGTACAGATTCCCATCGGTCGCTTGCATCAATTCGCCTGGGGCATCCGGGCAACCACTTTGGGTGCAATAACTGGTCAGCGTCGTTAGGGTGCCGCCGAGCGTGATTCTGAAGACCGTGCCGGTACCATTGCCACCTCCATTGTCGGTCGTCCCGTAAAGGTTCCCATCGCTGGCCTGAATCAGACCTACGGGATTTGCGCCATCCGGGCACCCGCTTTGGACGCAGAAACTGTACAGCGTCGTCAGAGTGCCGCTCGGGGTGATCTTGAAAACTGTGCCGCTGCCTGGGATAAGTTTGGAGGAGCTCATCCCGACACCGCCCCACGCGGTAGTGCCGTACAGATTCCCATCGGTGGCCTGAACCAAGGGAAAGGCGTCGCCTTCTACGCCGTCCGGGCACGCACTTTGAGCGCAAAAACTGTATAGCGTCGTCAGAGTGCCGCTTCGAGCGATTTTGAAAATGGTTCCCTTGCTATAGGCGCCGCCATTAAAGGTCGTCCCGTATAGGTCCCCATTGTTGGCCTCTACCAAGCCGGAGTTCGGAGAGTACCCCTCCTCGGGAGTATTGGGAGAAAAGGTGTATAGGGCCGTCAAGGTGCCGCTCGGAGTCATTTTGAAAATGGTCTCGTCAGCCACCCCGTAGAACTGCCCATCGGTGGCCTGAAGCAAGCCAAATGGTTGATCGCCATCCGGGCATGAGGGTTTGGTACTGCAAAAGTTGTACAACGTTCTTAGGGTGCCGCTCAGCGTGATTCGGAAGGCCGCGCCCAGACCGTAGGCACCGCCATTGCCATTCGTTCCGTACAGATACCCATTCGTGGCCTGGACTAAAGTGCTGTGGTCAGGCTCTCCCGTTTTCTTCGTAAAGGTGTACAGCGTGGTGAGCGTTTGCGCGTGGGCCAGATTTTCAAAGCTCGCCGTCACCGTGAGCGCGGTGATCGCGAGAAACAAAGACCGGTAGGGCGTCTTCATGCGCAAAGTCCCTATTTGTTCGTCTTTAACTTAATCTGTGCTGGTACTCGCGGCGACAGGTTCGCGCCGCCCAGATGGCTCGCGGTTAAGTCCCCTGCTGTTCTTGTACGCCGTTGCGAGCGTGAGTCAACTGCGCCCGTTTCATCGCTCGTGCCGCGCCGCAGGATCACGGCGAGCGGCTCGGCAGAGGAGTTGCAGCAGATCGTGCAGCGCGCTTTAAGCAGACGCGCGCGCGGGTGGAATTGTAGTGATGGGCTTTGCGAAGCGGTTACAAGAAGCCCGTGCTCAAGCGGCCCGGCCGATTGCGACTACATTCGTCCCTGCGCGCAAGCCATCCAAGTAATCCGACCAAGCCTGCATCATTTTGCGCCGCTCCGGCAGATGCGCCGTCCGGTTATAAGCGCGTCCGTTGGGATCGCGAACGGCATGGGCTAACTGGTGCTCGATGAAGTCGGCGCGGAAATTGAGAACCTCATCGAGAATCGTGCGGGCCATTGCCCGAAAACCGTGGCCACTCATTTCATCCTTGGCGATACCCATGCGGCGTAGTGCCGCGAGGATCGCGTTATCGCTCATGGGCCGCTGACTCGTCCGCGCGCTGGAGAACACGTAGCGCCCCCGGCCGGTCAAGGGTTGCAGCTCGCGCAGGATCGACACGGCCTGCTTGCTTAGCGGCACGATGTGCGGCGTATTGGTCTTGGTCACCGTGTAGCGCCACTCGGCGGCGTCCAGGTTGATGTGCGCCCACTCGGCGGAGCGCAATTCGCCGGGGCGAACGAAAACGAGTGGCGCAAGCCGCAACGCACAGCGCACGGTGAGCGTGCCCTCGTAGGCTTCGATCATCCGCAGCAGCTCGGCAGCGCGATCCGGATCGGTCACCGCGGCGAAATGGCCCCCCGTGACCGGAGGCAGAGCACCCCGTAGATCGCCGCTGGGATCGCGCTGTGCGCGGACTGTGGCGATGGCATAGCGAAACACTTGCCCGCAGGAGTTCAGGGCTCGGTGTGCAGTCTCCAGTGCGCCGCGACCTTCGATCCGCCGCAGCACGGCCAGAAGTTCCGGCGCGGTCACTTCAGCCACCGGACGGCCGCCGATCCACGGGAAGATGTCGTGCTCGAAGCGCGCGAGCACCCGGCTACCGTGCGACTCGACCCAGTTCGGCAGTTGCTTCGCTACCCACTCGCGCGCTACTACCTCGAAGCTGTTCGCGGCACGCGCTTCACTCGCCGCCTTGGTGGCCTTGCGATTCTGGCTGGGGTCGATGCCATCGACCAGCAACTGCCTTTGCATCGCTGATCCGTTCTTCCCGGTCTAGGATCTTCCCACATGGCAGGCCCATGCCCACCTCTGCGTATCAAGTGCCGCTGGTCCGGGCGCGGACACGATCCGCTCGCGCCCACGAGCCGTCACGCTGTCGCGTCCAGGTCGGGGCACATCGCATCGCACAACGGAAACCTAGCCTGAACTGTCGGTGCCAACTCGGGTCGCTCGCTGATACCACTCCGCGAAATCGAGCCAACAGGGTATGGAACAGGGTGCCTTGCGACGAAAAGCGTACCAACAGGGAGCAGTACGGGTGAAGGCGCTCTTCGTTCTGAGCGAGCAGTTCTCGCAAATCGAATCCTGAGCCCCTGTGAGCGTTCGCGCCCGGGACGTCAGAAGATCGTCCGAGGGTACACTCGCCTTTGTAGCCTTATGCGTCGGCCGTACTCTCCATAGAGCTGTATGATATCAGCTAGCTTCGGACTGTCTACCCTGAGCTCGCCTCTTAATCGAGAATTACGAGTTCAAATGTGCTGACGACATGCAATAGCGGCTCCAAAGTTGTTGAAATGTAACAGCATCAATGAGGATTACCGGTACATTTTGGTGTTTATATAAAAATCAAAGACTTAGGTTATAAAACTTTACTGTAGGGGATAAGAAAACCACTTGAGGCTCTGTAGCGTGAAACGCACGCCCGAACGTCGAGTTGCTACTCAGCGGGTACGTTTACCTGAAAATCTCGTGATCTTTGGCCGCCGTCACTGCTTGAGATTAGCGACGCAGGATTCGGCGCATGACTTCGACCGGGTCCGCATTCAATACAGCACACCATTGGATGAACTCAGGCACGTCCAGCCGGCGATCACCTTTCTCGATCCGGCTCACATAGCTGTGCGCGCGAGCGAGACGCTTTGCAAGCTCACGTTGAGTCACCTTTGCGTCGGCCCGGACTTCCGCGAGGGCCGTCATCACCCGCCGGTGTCGGGCTGTCCGAAGCTGTTTTGACAAGGCCGCGCCGCCCCCAAAAGTGGACCAGCGCACGTTGCCTCAGCACAGGCGTTGAACTCATTTCGGGGACACGGCTAATATCACACGATTGCCAATCGGAGTCGGCAAAGTGCGCAGCGGTGGTCCGCGCATCGCAAGTGGTATGCAGCCAGTCGAGAGAATCTAAATGGGTCCAGTAAAATCGCCGAAGATCAGGCTGGGGCTAATCGCATTCTTGTTGGCGGCACTGCGCGTCTTGGATGTTGCCGCCGCGTCAGCGTCGTCTCAGGCTCCAAGTGAGCTTTCCTCTTTGGGCCAGAGCTACATGAACAACCTTAAGAACTCGGTATATGCAGCATCCAGGTGCATGCTCACGCCTGTCTTCGGAAGTGATCAACTGACAGTAGCCGTAAGTGCTGATCGCATATTTGCGGCACGCGATACGGTTATTGCAGTTGACGGTGAGTTAGTTGCTGAAAATTCAAAGAGTGCCTTTCGAGATCTTCTTATAAAGCACGGACCAAACGAAGAAATCTCCATCAAACTGCGCCGCTCCGGAACGGAGCTTACAGTCAAGGCCAGATGCATGGATGCAAAGACCTTCTACGATCTCGTACTTGAAGCGAGTTACGCCGCATCGAAGAACGATGCTGCTACATGCACTGACAAGATGGGACAAGCCAGTCGTGTTCATCTTCTTGCGTCCCCTGGCGCATCCTTAGCCTTTGAATGTGCGCAACAGTCAGGGCGGCTTGTGAAGCCCGCCGATATTGCGCGAGCATATTACGATCTTCGCCGCCTGCTAATTCTTGAATCGGCTTGGTCGTCGGACGCCCTAAGCCAAATTCGGGGAACGATCCTCGCTTCAGTTGACACTTTGCAGAAGTACAACGCGGCATTTCTTGGCGAGGATTTAAAACAACAGTATGACCAGGCAGTTGCCGCGTCACTTGCTATTACTGCGCCATCAAATGACCGCCACTAGGCAATACAAGAACGGCAGAGTGCCGCTAGGACGTGTGAGGCAAGCAAGAAATTCATTGCTGCTTGTGCCAATGTTGCTTGTGGGTTGCGCAACGAGTGCCGGCTATCAAGCAATTCTGCAGTCTTGGATCGGCGACAATACTGATCACCTCGTGAGCGTATGGGGTGCACCTCAGCAGGAGTACCCTCTAAGAGGCGGCGGACGAGTCCTCCAATACGAGCGCTCAAACACGATTGTCTTCCCGGGTGGAACGAAGTACGAACCAGTTACGACGCAGAGCAATGGAACCGTGTCTGGCGATGTGAACGGCTCTTACACCGGCACCGCGACGACCTATGTGCCCGAAAAGGCAGATCCGATAACCTTTCAGCAACGGTGTGTAACGCGCTTCACCGCGGACGCGAGCGGACGAATTGTCCAATGGGCGTGGGAAGGAAACGCGTGCAGATCCATCGCTCCTGCGAAGCCAACCACCCCGGAGCAAATTTCTACGCCGGTCTCTAAGCCAGTCACTACACCGACATCTCAAGAGTGCACGGCAGATAAGATAAGACGTGGCGACTGCGCTTGAAGCAATAAGTTTGGTGCCTCCTGCTATTTCACCATGCAAGTGAGCATCGGGACATGTCTTGACGTACTAGTCGTCGTCGGAACCCAGCCGGTCCCGCCATTGCTTGACCCAGCTCGTGACGCGCCTCGTATAGAGTTCCTCCAACTGCGGATAGAATTGCGAGCCTGCCGAGGCAAAGTCGAGCAAGCTTTCGACGGTATCATTTTCCAAGATCCTGTCGAACACTTCATACAAATCAAATGCGCCGTTGAAAAATGCCTCCAGTTCACCTAGTGAGAGCGGTTGATCGGATGTCATCTCCTTTCGGCCCGACAATGTCATGCCTTCGTATTCGTCAACGACCCTGTAGTGGATGTGGTGCCCCTCCCGGCGCGCAAAAACGCTCGTTACGTCTTGCGTTACAGACTGTAGGGTGATTCTGGCAATCTCCACCTCCTGCTCGTCCATGTCTGGGAGATATTCGCCGCCCATCAACCTCGGGTGAATGGAACCCTGCAACTTGCGCTCATCCTCAGTCAGCGCCGAGAGCGTCAGGGACGCGGGAATGTCACTTAACCGTCCTTCACCGATAAAATCTCGAAGCAGCGCCTTGCGCTCCGCGCCCTTCACGCGCGATAGCAAGTGCTTCTTAAGGTCCATTGGCCAGAAGTAGGATGTCGCACGGTAGTCCAAGTCGATGCCCTCTAGATCGGTGCATTCAGGAATTATGGCGAGTCTCCCCTATTGCGTGAACGACGCATGTTATCCGCTAGCGCACAAAATACTGGCGAGCGCTGCGCTGGTTGATTGATGACATTCATGGCTCGGTTAGTTGATGCATTTTGTGACGCTCGACTGGGATTGCAGCGCTATTTTCCGCCGCCCCTCGTCGTGAGCATCCGCTTCACGCTCTCAGGACCGTAAGGCGCGCCACTTGGGCCAACCTTGCCGAGTACTGCTAGCTCTGCTGCGATCTTCCTGAGACTGCGAGCGCGGCCCGTGCGTGGGTTCTTGCGCGCAAGCCTGCGAGCTTCCTTGATGACCTCGTCCGCCACTGGCTTGCGACCTGCACCGCGCCCTGTCAGTGCTTTCTTTCGCTCCAGGCCCTTGCGCATGCGCTCAACGGCGATCTTCTTCTCGAACATGCTGACCGTACCCAGGATGTTGCGCACTAACTCAGCGGTCGGCGTCTCCGCTATGAAGTGATCCGGCGCATCAACTGGAATCAATGCGATCCCGCGAGACTTGAGTAAGTCGTGGCCGGTGATCTGGACCATTAGATCGCGCGCGAAGCGCGAGGCGTTCTCTACCAGGATCGTTCGCGCACAGTTGCCTGCGAGGTAGGCCAACATCTGGGCGAATCCTGGCCGATCAGTCACGGCATCCGCGCCGCTCACCGCCGCGTCGTAAAACTCCCTGACGATGAGGAGCTTGTGCGTCTTGGCGTATGCGCGTACTGCATCCTGTTGCCTGGACAGCGAATCCTTGTCCTCGCCGACACCGGACGCGGAGCTGGTTCGGAAATAGGCTACTGCTGCCGAACTACTCATACGACCCGAAACTTTACTGTCGTTAAACTGCATTAAATTCCTCCTGTTAGCTGTCGTACGTGTCAACTATTGCACGATTGTTGACAACATATCACAGATGGAACTTGCTGTGAAGAAAGCTTTCAGACAATCTTCTGTGCATGAGCGAGTTTCTAAGGCGCTATGGCCGCAAGCCATTCGAGCCGCGTGATTACGTCAGCTACGACGACTTCATGAAGTTTCGTCAGGTCCGTCCGATCACTGTGCGCTTGCCCGCAACCACGATGGCCAAGCTCGATGCGGCGCGGGAGAAATGCAAGGACGTGTGGACTACTCGCCAGGAACTACTGTTCGAGATGATTGAGTCCTGCCTCCGGGACTGGATCAACGCTCAGCCAAAGCCCAAAGAGGCTGATGCTTGGCTTGATGAAGTCGCTCATAAGGCGTTCAGGCGAACCAATCAAGAGTAGCTTCGTCGCCATGGGCTGGATCAAGGACAGCGTCGATAGAAAGCAGGTTATTGCGGGCCTGATCGTTCTAGCTATCGCCGCCGTTTTCCCAGACGTCCGGCACTGGGTAAGCGAAGGCGCAGTATGGCTGTGGCACTGGTCCACTGCCGTCATTTCAGTATCACGCTATCAATGCATCGTCTGGTTTATCTTCGGATACCTAACACTGGCATTGATCGCAGGCATCAAGCGTTGGAAGGACTCCGCGCCCGCGCTAGCTGTCACTGCCCCTTCCCTGACTGACCAAGAGCAACAGATTCTGTTTTTCATTGCCAGCTATGACCTTAGACCGGTTTTCATCGGCGACATCAGTCTTCAGTTCGGCCTGACGGCGACACTTACTGCATTGGCACTGCGGAACCTGCAGTTCTACGTCACTCGCGTGAGCCCAGATGGTTACCGGGAAGTCTTGGGAGATCGCTTTGTGGCACTGACCGATGCCGGTGTCGAGTATTGCCGCCAGCAGGAACGACTTGCGGGAATGGCGCAGGCGAAACCGTTCTCTAAACCTTGGGACCCCCCGACCGCTTAAACTGTTCCTCGTACTGCTGGATTTGACCTCACGTCAGTGGGAGAGAAAATACTTGGGAAGAAAAGCAATCGTATATCCCCCGTGGGCTCCACCCGTATTGGTGCAAATTCACCAAGAGCTGCTTGCCGAACTTGCGCAGCTCAGCGCCGCTGATAGTGCTGCGTTAGCCAAGTTACGGATTAGGGTCAAGAACAACGTTGGCTTCCTAACGGTGCAAGAGCGCCTCAAGCTGACCGAAGCCCTAATTTTAAACCAAAACATGAAGGGTGTATGGGCCAGTCTCGACCGACGGAGATCGGAATTTGAAAGGCTGCTCCCGAAAGCCTTGAAAGATGCCTCCCCGCCTATTCCCCTTGAAGGAACTCTCCAAAAGAAAGCATTTATCGCAGAGATTCAGGCCAAACGGGACGCGGCAGAGGCTATCCTTAGATCCCCAGCCGCTCAGCTTTTAGGCGCATGCGAGCATGTATATCTGACGTTTGGTTTTTTGCCGAAAATCGACACTTCCTCCATGAAGGATCACTTTCGTCAGATAGCTAAGCACTCCGAGGCTCTCGCGAACTTGCTGCCAAGTGCGCATTGGCACAGTGTTCAGCGCTATATGGATGTAATGGAATCCCTTTATTTCTTAGAGTCAAAGTCAGTCTCAAATATTGAGAGTATGGCCGATATGCTTCGTCTGAAAGCTGACTCAGTATTCCAAAAGTTCTTCGCGAAATCTCCGGGTGAATTTTTTCCCCGGGCAACTGATCCGTGGTCAAACCTCCCTGGCTTTTTGAAGAGACTTTCCGAGCTTGCCCGAAAGCTCGAAAAATCGCCTCCTAAAATGATGACGCAACCGAACTCTCCGAACGCCAAGCTTCGGTATTTTCAACTTGAACTGTCACGCTATTTCGTACGCGCATACGGCCAGCCACTCCACAAGCAAGTGGCGGATATTGCCAGCGCTGTTTTCTCCGTTAGCATCAGCGCAGAGAATGTTCGCAAGCTTATTAACTATCGAGAGCGAAACGCCGACCCGGAGAAAACTACTGACTAAACGATAGGATTTTCTCCGCGGTGGAACTTCTTCGAGCGACTGCGTAGTTTGCGCCTCTCTGGCGAAGCACCAAATAGATCACACTACTTCCACGCTCAATTTCGAGCGTAACTGGAAGTAGTGATGAGCAGTCCTGAACTCAAATTCTTCCCTAACGTGGCAAGCATAGGGGCAGGGCGGATTAACTTCACTGACGCGAATCGCGATGTCTTGGTGGTGACATCTCAGTGCAAAAGTAACGACATTGACAGCGCGGAGGTCGTATGGATGATCGAGAACGCGCTTTGAGCGCCCTTCATGCGCTCGACTCTGGGTGCAGTCGCGAAGAATGGGTGCACATCCTTATGGCCGCAAAAGCTGCCGGTCTTACGCTGGACGACGTTACGAGGTGGAGCGCGCCCGCGAAAAACTTCGGTGGTGAGGGCGACTGTGCGCAGGTGTGGGAATCGATTAAAGACGGGTCCGTGAAAGCTGGAACCCTTTTCTTCAAGGCAACTGAAGCAGGGTGGAAAGACCTCGTCTTGGCGAATCAGAAACGCCACAACGGGGGCAGCGCACCGTCCAGTTTCGAGCCCTGTGCAACGCACACGCCCCCCGATCCTGATCGCAGTGCGTCTGCAGGGAAATTCTGGGACCAGTGTTTACCGGCCACAGAAGCGCACCCGTACATCGTCGCTAAGCGTGGCAAGCCCGACGGCTTGCGGGTTGTACCGGAGAATGTTGCGCGCATCATCGCCGGATGCAACGTTGCCGGATGGCTGGTCGTCCCCGCGCTTTCACTTGCAGGCAACCTTCACACGCTACAACTAATACCGCCGCCTGGAGCGGGGAAGAAGCTGAACCTCCCTGGTGCCTCGTTCGCTGATGCCCTGTTTTCAGTCGGCGATGCCACGCATTCAGCTCGACTCTATATCTGCGAGGGAATCGGGCAAGCGTGGGCGTGTCACGAGGCGACAGGCGGCGCGGCGGTTGTCACGTTTGGGGCTGGGCGCACCGAGGCGGTGGCGAAGGCGCTGCGCCAGAAGTGGCCGGATGCCACGTTGGTACTGGTCCCCGATCATGGGAAGGAATCGCAGGCACAATCCGTCGCCAAACTCATTTGCGGCTCCTTCGTCGAAATGCCGACCGACAAACCCGACAACTACGACGCCAACGACTTTGCTGTCGAATACGGAAAAGACTCGCTTGCGCAACTACTGGATGGGGCGAAAGCGGTTCCGATGCGTTACCGGGTCCTCAATGGCGCGGACTTGCTGAACGCTCCACCGCTGCTTTGGATGGTGCGCGGCGCTATGCCGATGCAAGGATTGGCATGCATCTATGGCCAAAGTGGCAGCGGCAAGAGCTTCCTATGCCTTGACCTGTGCGCAGCGATCGCTGGCGGCGTCGATTGGTTCGGATACCGTGTGACAAAAGCTCCCGTCGTCTACGTCGCACTTGAAGGCGAAGCGGGTTTCAGCCAACGCATAAAGGCTTGGCAGGTGAAATTCGGGCCCGACGTTCCACCTAACCTCCGATTCGTGATGCAGCAGCCGTTTGACCTTCGCAACAAGCAGGACGTTGCTGACCTTGCTGCAGCCGTGAAGACATCCGGCTGCGCGGGCGGGCTGCTGGTCCTTGACACGCTGAACCGGGCGGCGAGCGGAGCCGATGAAAACTCCAGCAGAGACATGGGCGACCTCATTAGCGCTGCGAGGGCGCTACGGGCCATGTTCGGCGGGTTGGTGCTACTGGTGCATCATAGCGGAAAGGACCAAGGCAAAGGGCTGCGAGGCCATTCCAGTTTGGCCGGGACACTTGATGCGACGATTGAGGTCGTGCGAAACGCCGACCGCCGAAGCTGGCGATTAGCAAAAAACAAAGAAGAAAAAGACAGCGCGACGCACCTCTTCAGGCTGGAAGTTGTAGAGATCGCTAAGCACGACGACGGTGAGCCCATTACGTCGTGCGTGGTCGTGCCGGACAAGGCCGATTACAAGTTGAGAGATGTGATTCCGCCGAAGGGCAAAAATCAGACACTTGGCTTCGATGCACTCCGCGAAGTGTTAGCTGCGGCTGGTACGGCGCGACCCGTGGATGCGCCCGAGCGGCTGCCAGCCGGTAAGCGCACCGTGCAGCTTAATGCCGCCATTGCCACTATCGCGTCGACGCTTGCGTGCGTGCCGAAGCGCCGCTTTGAACGCGCGAAACAGGTTCTCGAAGGACTGCGCTCCAACGGGCGGATTGTGAGTGACGGAGGCTACGTATGGATGACGTGAGGCATTCCCGCGATTCCCGCAATGGGAAGTTTCGGGAAAGACCGCACTTTCCCGCGATTCCCGCTCCCCCTATAAGGGGGCGGGATGCAGCGGGATCAAGATCATCGGCTAGAATGAATATGAAAACGTCTGAGCCTAAATACGTTGAGCGCCGATACAAACGGCGTACTGAGCGAGGCTACGTGTTTGTACCGCTTAGTGCAGTTGCCGTGAATGACTGGAGCGACATTGTCAGCACTCCGTCGAGCCGGTGCGGCACGCGGGCAGAATGAGATAATCTGGGAATGAGAGCATCAACCGATCTGGTATCTAACAAGAACCAACGTTCGATAGGCCGTAGCGCGACTGGTCATCGCGCATCAGGTGGGTTGCGATCAGCTGCGGTAAGGCTTATTCAGCTTATTGCAACCGAGTTAGCGCGACGGAATGCCAAATCAATGCCCAGCAGTGCGTGACTAAGGAGAAATGTGTGAAGGCCGCCATCTACGCCCGGTACAGTACCGACAAGCAGCGCGACGCATCTATCGAGGATCAGGTACGTGAGTGCGAGCGCGTGGCCCGTGCAGGTGGCTTTGAGGTTGTGGCTCGATTCGAGGACAAAGGGATGTCCGGTGGCACAGCGCAGCGACCGGGCTATCAAGCGATGCTTACCGCTGCGCGCCATCACGAGTTCGGTGTCATCCTCGTCGAGGATATTTCACGGCTTTGGCGCAATCGAGCGGAGTTTGGCCCGCGCTCAGCAGAGCTTGAAGACTTGGGGGTCCATATGGTCACCGCCGTCGGTGATGACACGCGCCGGGATGGCTGGGGGCTCGTTGTACAGATAAAGCAAGCCGTTGCAGAGCACGCGCGGCGCGAGGCGTCCTATCGCACGCGCCGTGGCCTTGAAGGCGTAGCCCTTTCCGGAAGAAGCGCTGGCGGAAGAGCCTATGGATACACCCCGGCGGCACAGTCCAATTCCGGGAAGACAGAGGTCGAGCCTCGTGAGGCAGCCGTTGTGCTGCGCATTTTCGAGATGTACGCAGCAGGTCATTCTCCCCGAAACATCGCGGCACGGCTGAACCAAGAAAATGTTCCGAGTCCCGGCGCGGCGTGGCGACGAAAAGATACGGGCTCAGCTTCCAAGCGCCGAGGTAAGTGGGTTGCGAGTGCAATTGCCGGTGACAGAGCGCGCGGATACGGGATTCTGAACAACGAGCGCTACATCGGCAAAACAACTTGGGGCAGACTGCAATGGAAGCGCGGCGCAGCTGACAGTAAGAAGCGCACGGCTGTTGTAGTTGCGGACCGCGACCTATGGGTTACTCACGTCGAGCCCCGACTACGAATCGTTTCGGATGAGCTGTGGGAGCGCGTGAAGGCGAGGCAGACTAATCAAGCCCCTGCGAGCCTCGGTGCCGGCAAATCACGCGCGGGACGCCCGGCAGGAACGTTGTTGTCCGGCCTCCTTCTCTGCGGTGACTGCGGCTCACGTTTTGTCGCCTCCGACCAGCGCAGCTATCAGTGCGCGACGCGAACATATGGCGGCCTCTCGGGGTGTTCAAACGCCCTTCGTGTAAATCGGGAGCGAGCCGAGCGGCGAATTACTGAGTACCTTTCAGAAGAGCTGTTGTCACCCGCTGCAATTGAACTTGCTGCGTCGGCCTACGAGGACGAAGCAACGCGGGAACTTAAGGGCGCTATCCACGAAGCTCTGCCTGATGCAAAGCTCGATCAGCTTGCGACAGAAGAGGCTCAGCTACGCGCCATGCTGAATGCTGGGCAGCTCTCCGCAGACATCCTCAAGGCCGCGTTGGAAGCACTTGAACGGAAGCGGCGACGAATAGTGACAATACGGGAGAAGCCCCGCGCGGCTGCGTCGCGAATCATTCCGTTCGTCGCTGAGCGCTACCGTGCCGCCGTCCGGGACATCGCAAGACATCTCGGTCGAAGCGACCAGGGTGCGGAGGCCCGAACTCTCGTTAGAGAGCTGCTAGGCGGTCAGGGAATCGTATTTTCCGAAGGAGGTAGGATCGGCGCACGGTTTGCGACAGCTGGGCTGTTAGAGCTTGCAGCCGAGAATTTCCCTAATGAAATCAATGACTATAAAAATGGTAGCGGGGGCAGGATTTGAACCTGCGACCTTCGGGTTATGAGCCCGACGAGCTGCCAGACTGCTCCACCCCGCACCAGAAGTCGCCGCGCATTCTACAATGCCTTGCCAACGAACACGCAACGAAATACTTGTTGAACAGTGAAATGTTCAGTGAAGGATGCGTGCGCAAAGATCCAGCAGCGGCCCCGGCACGATGCCCAGAACGAGAACGGCGCCGGCATTCAGCGCGAGTGCTGCGCGCGCCGCAGCATTTTTGCGCGCTCGTGGAGCTGCGGTGACTGGCGCATCAAAATACATGAGCTTGACGATCCGCAGATAATAAAAGGCTCCGACTACGGAGGCCGCTGCAGCGATGACGACGAGGTTGCCATGCTGCGTGGCCCACAGCTCTTGGATAATGCGCAGCTTTGCCCAAAATCCGATGAACGGCGGCACTCCCGCGGTGGAGAACATCAGCGCCATCAGGACCACCGCAAGAAACGGGTCGCGAGTATACAGCCCTTTGTAATCATCGAGCTCATCGGCTTCGAAGCCGTGGTGACTTGCCAGAAGAATCACGCCAAACGAACCGAGCGCGACGAGGATATAAACGAGTGTGTAATAGAGTGCCGCACTGTAGCCGTGCTGCGTACCGGTGATGAATCCGAGCAGAATGAAGCCGACATTGGCAATCGTGGAATAGGCGAGCATACGCTTGAGGTTGCTCTGTGCGATCGCTACGAAGTTACCGACGATGAGCGTCAGGACTGCGAGCGGCACGAGCATCTGGCTCCACTCAGCCGTCACCCCGACAAGGCCGTACGTGAGCAAACGAAACGCCAGAGAGAAGTACGCAAGCTGGGGAACCGTGCTGATGAAGAGCGTCACGCTCGTCGGCGCGCCGTGATACACGTCCGGCAGCCACATGTGGAAAGGCACGGCGCCCAATTTGAAAGCGACTGCTACCACGACAAACACCAGACCCAGGACCACGCCAAGGCTCGCGTGGCCCGCGCTGATGCGGGTGGCGATCACGTCAAGATCGAGCGAGCCTGTCATCCCATAGATGATCGACATGCCATAGAGGAGCGCTCCGGAGGCGATTGCGCTTAGCACGAAATACTTCATCGCCGCCTCGGCCGCGATTCCCGACTCGCGGTCAAAGGCGACGAGTGCGTACACGGACAGCGCCAGCAGCTCCACACCTACGTACACCGTGATGAGACTGTTGGCTGAGATCAGCACGAAGATGCCAAGCAGCGCGGTCAGGCACAGCACGTTGTATTCGCCGCGCAAAATATCACGCTGATCAAGATATGCGCGCGAATAGACGAGCGTGAACGCCACGATCCCAAACCCGGCGAGTTTGAGTGCATGCGCCAGAGAATCGGCAACGTACAGACCGTGGAAGAGCGTCGTGCGCCCGCTGACCGGTGCGCCGAGGGCGGTTACAACGGCGCCCGCGACGAGAACGATGAGGGTCAGGGAATCGGCGAGGCCGCGGCGCCGCTCGCCCCAAAACGCCTCAACCAGCAGGATCACGCAAAGCGCGACGGCGAGATAGATCTCCGGCGCTGCGGGCGCGATGCTGCTCCAGCTCAAGGGCGCTTCGCTCATAGCGGCAGCTTGGTAGCGACGATCTGATCCACCAGGTGGTGAATCGAGGGCCGCATCAGATCCAGCAGCGGCGCCGGCCACACACCGAGCGCCAGTACGCTCACCGCCAGCAGCGCGAGCACGAAGAACTCGCGGCCATTCAGCTCCTGCAACGATGCGACGCCGGGGTTGGCGATCGGCCCGAAAATCACGCGCTTCACGAGCCATAGTGTGTAGGCAGCCCCCAGCACCAGGGTCGTGCCGGCAAGCAGCGCGTACCAGAAACTCGCCTTGAAGCTTGCGAGTATGACGAGGAATTCGCCGACAAATCCCGAGGTGCCGGGCAGGCCGGAATTCGCCAGGCAAAAGAGCACCATGAACGCCGCGAAGCGCGGCATGGTATTGACGACACCGCCGTACGCCGCGATCTCGCGACTGTGCAGGCGGTCGTACATCACGCCGACGCAGAGAAAGAGCGCGCCGGACACAAGGCCATGCGAGACCATCTGCACCATGGCGCCATCGAGGCCCATGGCGACCCCCTGCAGACTGCCGGTATTGGTGACGATGTCATAGGCGATAAACGCGCCCAGCGTCACGAACCCCATGTGCGCGATCGACGAGTAGGCGATCAGCTTTTTCATGTCCTGCTGCACGAGCGCGACGAAGCCGATGTAGACGATTGCGATCAGCGAGAGTGCGATGATGAGCCAGTCGAGCTCGCGGCTGGCATCCGGGGTAATCGGCAGGCTGAAGCGCAGAAAGCCATAGCCGCCCATCTTCAGCATGATAGCGGCCAAAATGACGGAACCTCCGGTCGGAGCCTCGACGTGCGCGTCCGGCAGCCAGGTATGCACCGGCCACATCGGCACCTTCACCGCGAACGCGGCGAGAAAGGCGAAGAAGATCCAGCGCTGCTCAACGAGCGTCAGCGGCAGCGCCTGAAACGCCGCGATCGAGTACTCGCCGCACTGCACGTAGAGATAGATGAGCGCCACCAGCATGAAGACTGAACCCAAAAACGTGAACAGGAAGAATTTGATGGTGGCGTACACCCGGCGCGGCCCACCCCAGATTCCGATGATCAGGAACATCGGAATCAGCATCGCTTCCCAGAAGAAATAGAACAGCAGCGCATCGACGCTCGCGAAGACACCGATCATCAGCCCTTCCATGATGAGAAACGCAGCGAAGTATTGCGCCGGCCGCGCCTGTATCACGCTCCAGCCGGCAATCACGACCGGCACGGTCATGAACGCCGTGAGCAGCAGCAGCGGCAGCGAGATGCCGTCAACCCCCAGCGCGTAGTAGGCTTTGAAGCGTGCAATCCACGCCACCTTTTCGACGAACTGGAAGGCCGCGGTGCTGGTGTCGAAAGCCGCTATCAGCGGCACGGTGAGCACGACGGTCACGACCGCGGCGCTGAGCGCCACCCAGCGTCCCACGCCGATGCGCGCATCGCCGAGCATGAGCACGAGCACTCCTGCGGCGATTGGCAGCCAGACGAGCACCGACAGGATGGGACCATGCATGGCGGCGCTCACTTCGACTTGTTCAGGAACCAGCCGAGCAGCAACGCCAGTCCGATGATCATCCAGAACGCGTACGAGTAGAGGTAGCCGCTTTGCACGCGCCGCATCAGGCGCCCCGCCCTGCCGATCGTCGATGCCGTGCCGTCAACGAGCACGCCATCGATCATGCTCTGATCACCGCCATGCCAGAGTTCGCGGCCAAAGACGAGCGCGCTCGCCGCCAGAATTTTCTCGTTGAACCAGTCGAAGTAATACTTGTTGATGAGGAGGCTACGCAGGCCATGCGCGCGGTGCGCGGCCGCATCCGCAAGGCCGGGGCGATACAGGAAAAACACCCACGCCGTGATGACGCCCGCGAGCGCCACCCAGAACGTCGGGGCCGCCAGGGCAAGAACTGCAAACTCGACGGGACCGTGATACTCGCGCGCGAGCGCCTGCATGACCGCGTTCTGCGGCAACACGAAGATCGAGGCGCCGAAGTAGTTGCCATAAAGAATGGTGCCCACCGTCAGAAAGCCGATGACGAGCGAGGGAATCGCAAGCGCAATGAGCGGCAAGGTCACCACCGCCGGACTCTCGTGCGGTTCAGCGTGCGTATCCTCAGGAGCGTGGCCAGCGTCCTCTGCCCGCTCCTCGCCGTGCTCGCCACCATGCGGGTGTGCGGTCGCGCGAAATCGCTCCGGCCCGTGAAAGGTCATGAACAGCATGCGAAAGGTGTAGAGCGCGGTAATGAAAACGCCCGCGAGCACGCAGTAGTACGCGTAGCGCGCGCCCCAGCGGTGCGAGGCGCCGACCGCCTCGATGATGGTGTCCTTGGAATAAAAGCCCGAGAAAAACGGCGTGCCGATGAGCGCCAGGGCGCCAATCCAGGCGGTCACCGCGGTGATCGGCATGTACCGGGCAAGCCCGCCCATCTTGCGCATGTCCTGCTCGTGGTGCATGCCGATGATGACGGAGCCGGCGGCGAGGAACAGCAGCGCCTTGAAGAAGGCGTGCGTCATGAGGTGAAAGATCGCTGCGCTGTAGGCCGATGCGCCGAGCGCCACCGTCATGTAGCCGAGCTGCGAGAGCGTCGAATAGGCGATTACGCGCTTGATGTCGTTGTTGACGACGCCCAGCGCGCCCATGAAGAACGCCGTCGTGGCACCGATGATGAGCACGAAGGAGAGCGCCGTATCCGAATACTCGAAGAGCGGCGACATCCTCGCCACCATGAAGATGCCGGCCGTCACCATGGTCGCAGCATGAATGAGCGCGGAGATGGGCGTCGGGCCCTCCATGGAATCGGGCAGCCAGACGTGCAGCGGCACCTGTGCCGATTTGCCCATGGCGCCGATGAAGAGGCAAATGCAGATCAGCGTCATCGCCGGCACGCCGCTCGCCGCGCCGAGCGGCAACAGATGCGTCGCAATGAGCGGGGCGGCGCGAAACACGTCCGCGTAGTGCAGCGTGCCCATGTAATAGAGCACGCCGGCGATCCCCAGAACGAAGCCGAAGTCGCCGACGCGATTGACCAGGAACGCCTTCAGATTAGCCGCAATCGCGCTCGGTCGCGCGTACCAGAAACCGATCAGCAGATACGACATGAGGCCGACCGCTTCCCAGCCGAAGAACAGCTGCATGAAGTTGTTGGCCATCACGAGCATCAGCATGCCGAACGTAAAGAGCGAGATGTAGCAGAAGAAGCGCTGGTAGCCCGGGTCATCGCGCATGTAGCCGACCGTATAGACGTGCACGCACAGCGACACGAAGGTCACAACCGCCATCATGAGCGCGCTCAAGCGATCGATGAGGAAGCCCACCTGCATCGGCACGCCGTCACTTACGAGCCAGGTATAGATGGGCGCGTCGAACGCCGGCACGCCCTGCCCGTAGATCTGCCAGAGCACGTGCGCGCAGAGCACAAAGGAGATTGCCACCCCTGCGATCGTGACGCTGTGCGCGCCCGTGCGTCCGACGCGCCGCCCGAGAAGTCCCGCGATGCCGGCCGCGATGAGCGGCGCGACGACGATGGCGATCAGTTCGTGCGGATTCACGCGCGCCTTATCCTTTCAGCGTGTCGAGATCTTCGACGTTGATGGTGCGGCGCTCGCGGAACAGCACCACGAGAATCGCAAGTCCGATGGCCGACTCGGCAGCCGCGACCGTGAGCACGAAGAACACGAACACTTGGCCGCTGATGTCGCCGAGATAGCGCGCGAAGGCGATGAAGTTGAAATTGGCCGCCAGCAGCAGCAATTCAACGCACATCAGCAGCAGGATGACGTTCTTGCGGTTGATGAAGACGCCGGCGACCGCGAGCGCGAACAAAATTCCGGAAAGCACCAGGAGCTGCTCGAGCGTAATCATGGCGCGGGCCTGCCGGTCATCGACTTCACGAGCCGCACGCGCTCGCTGCTGCGAACGTTGACCTGGCGGCTGATGTCCTGGTGCTTCAGGCCGCGGCGGCGGCGCGTCGTGAGCGCTATCGCCGCGACGATGGCGACGAGCAGCACCATCGCCGCAAGCTCGAAGGCGTAGGCGTATTGGGTATAGAGCACGCGCCCGAGCTCCTGGGTATTGCTGTAGGACGGCGGGTGCGGCGGCGCACCGCGGCTGATGTCGACGCCGAAGCGCCGCGCCGTGACGACTCCGACGATCTCGGCGATGACCGCGAGCGCCGTGATCCAGCCGAGCCAGGCGTAGCGCGTGAAGCCGCGGCGATGCTCCTCGACCTTGATGTCGAGCATCATGACGACGAACAGGAACAACACCATGACCGCGCCGACGTAGACGAGCACCAGCACGATCGCCAGGAACTCAGCCTCGAGGAGCAGCCAGATCGCGGCACTCGTCACGAAGCTCAGCACCAGGAAGAGCACCGCGTGCACCGGATTCTTGGAGATGATCACCGCGAGCGCCGCGGCAATCAGCATCGTCGCAAAAACGTAAAAGAGGATTTCAACCAGCATGCCCCACCCTTCCCTATCGCAGCCTGCCTCAGCGGTACGGCGCATCGGCCGCCTTGTCAGCCGCAATCATCGCCTCGTAGCGGTCACCGACAGCGAGCAGCTTGTCCTTATTCATGATGTTCTCGCCGCGATTCTCCATGTGGTAATCGGAAATGCGCGTCAGCACGATGGCATCCACGGGGCACGCCTCCTCGCAGAAACCGCAGTAGATGCACTTGAAGAGATCAATGTCATAGCGCGTGGTGCGGCGCGTGCCATTCGGCGCCACGTCCGAGTCAATCGTGATGCACACCGCCGGACACACCGCCTCGCACAGCTTGCAGGCGATGCAACGCTCCTCGCCGTTCGGATAGCGCCGTAAGGCGTGCAGGCCGCGAAAGCGCGGCGACGTCGGCGTCTTCTCCTCAGGATAATTGAGGGTGAACTTGCGGGTGAAGAGGGTGCGGCGCGTCAGCCACAGACCCTTGGCAAGCTCCGGCAGCAGGAATGTCTTGAAGAAGTTGAAGGCCATGCGTGCTCTTTAGGAAGCCCAGGGTCCGATATGGTAATAGGACATCACGCCCTCGACCGCGATCCAGACGAGTGTGATGGGAATCAGCACTTTCCAGCCGAGGCGCATGATCTGATCGTAGCGATAGCGCGGAAAGGTCGCGCGCAGCCACAGAAACAGGAAAAGAAAGACGAAGATCTTGGCACCGAGCCAGAAGAAGCTCGGCGCCATGAGAAAATCGGCCACGGCATTGCCCGCGGGCAGGTAGCCATCAAGCGGACTCAGCCAGCCGCCGAAGAAAAACACCGACGTCAGCGCCGAGATCAGGATCATGTTGGCGTACTCGGCAAGAAAGAAGAGCGCGAACGCCATGCCGGAGTATTCGACGTGAAAGCCCGCCACGATCTCCGACTCGCCTTCCGCGACGTCAAAAGGCGCGCGGTTCGTCTCCGCAAGGCCGGAGATGAAATAGACGAGCACGCAGCGGCAGAAGCCAGAACCAGTTCCAGGCGAGCGGGCCACCGTGCTGAGCGCGCACGATGGTGCCGAGATTCAAGCTGCCGGACGACCATGAGCACGCCCACGAGCGCAAAGCCCATGGCGATCTCGTAGGCGACGATCTGCGCCGCGGAGCGCATCGCGCCCAAGAACGCATACTTTGAATTGGCCGACCAGCCGGCGAGGATGATCCCGTAGACGCCGACGGAGGTCAGCGACAAGACGTACAGAAGTCCGGCATCGATATTGGCGACGACGACTCGGGCGACAGGGGAATCACGGCCCAAGTCGCAAACGCGGGAATGAGCGCGAGCGCCGGGGCCAGCACGAACAGCACCTTGTTGGCGCGCACCGGCACGATGACCTCCTTCAGGAGCAGCTTGACGACGTCGGCGAACGGCTGTCCCACGCCCGGCAGCAGGCCGAAGATGCGCACGCGGTTCGGGCCGCGGCGCAGCTGCATCCAGCCGATCACCTTGCGCTCCCACAAGCGTCAGGAGCGCGACGCTGATGATGAGCGTCACGGTGATGACGAGAATCCACGCCGGTGACTGCGCGTACGCTGGAAGCGCCGACCACAATGAGGAGGCTCTTGCGAACATGCTCAAGTGCGCCGCATACTCGTAGATCGCCGGCAGCGCCTGCGGCCCTGGCGCGTGCGCTGCAGCGACGGCGCGCGCCGCACGAGCGCATCCACGTGATACATCGGCACGTCGACGAGCGCTGCGGGCTGCTGCGTCACGCGCGGCTGCAAGGCTGCCCGGCGTAGGCCGTCGCCAGCGGCTCGCCACAGGCGCGCCGCACTTCCTCGCGCACCTCTTCGGCGCTTTGGTACTCAAAGCCGGAACCCCAGCGCATTGCCGAGCACTCGCAGCACCTTCCAGCCCGGCCGCGCCTCGCCGACCGGCGTCGCGGCGCCCGCGAAGCTCTGCCAGCGGCCCTCGAAATTGACAAACGTGCCGTAGGTCTCGGCAAAAGTTCCAATGGGCAGCAGCACGTGCGCGACCTCGCGCAGCGTCGCGCTCATGAATGGCGTGATGCGCGATCACGCGGTGAGCAGCCGCGAGCGTGCGCAGGCATTCCCGATCGAGCGCATCATCCCAGGGCTCAACGCCGAAAAGCACGTAGGCCGACAGGGACTCGCGCAGCATTTGCCACGCCGACAGTCCCGCGCTTTCGGTCGCGCGCCCGCCGACCGAGCGGTGCGGCACGGCGCCGGCGAGATACGCTCCGGCGGCATTGGCGCCCTCGGCGAGGACGCCGAAGGTTGCTCCGGTAACCTCGCCCAGGGCCGCCGCGAGCGCGCGCAGATCGGCGAATGCCGGATGCCGCAGCGCGAGCGCCCCGAGCCAGACAGCGCGGCGCTCACCGGATTTAAGAGCGCGTCGCCGACGGCGCGATGCCGCTCTTCCACCTTGGCGGCGCGCACCAGCGCCCGACGAGATGCGCCGGCGGCTGTTGCGCCCTCGGCGAGGCACGCCGCAAGGATAGCCGCAAGTTCGGCCACGAGCGTCGCGGGCGAGGTCTCGTGGTACGCGGCGACGCGGGAAGCGGTATTCAAATCGTGCCGGATTGACGAAAGCGATTTGCGCGCCGCGCAACGCCGCCTTGCGCACGCGATGCGCCAGCATCGGCACCTCGGCGCGCAGATTGCAGCCGACGAGTAAGAGCGCATCGAGCCGCTCGACCGCCGCAATCGGCATGCCGAGATTCGGATAGGCCGGATCCTCGGCCTGATCGCGATTGGCGTGCTGGCGCAGTCGATGATCGATGTTGTCCGAGCCCACAGCCGCGCATGATGCGATTCAGAAGATAGAGCTCCTCGAGCGTGCTCGAGGGGCTTGCCAGAGCGCCGATCGAACGCGCGTGCGTGCCGACGTCGATGGCCACCTGCGCTATGGCCGTCTCCCAATCGGTCGCGCTCCAGTCGTTGCCGCTGCGTATCATCGGGTCAGCAGCCGATCGGCGCTGTAGACGCCCTCGTAGCTGAAGCGGTCGCGGTCGGGAATCCAGGTTTCGTTAATCTCCTCGTTCTCGCGCGGCACGACGCGCATCAGCTTGCCGCGCAGCACGTGCCCGAAGAGATTCGTGCCCACGCCGTCGTGCGGCGACACCAGCGGCTGCGAGCCCATCTCCCAGGCGCGCGCCGTGAAGCGGTAGGGCTTGGAGACGAGCGCCCCCACGGGGCAGAGGTCAATGACGTTGCCGGAGAGCTCGTGGTGCACGGTCTGCTCGATGGCGACGCGCACCTTCATGCCCTCGCCGCGGCCGATCATGCCGAGTTCCTGTATGCCGGCAATCTCCTCGGTGAAGCGCACGCAGCGCGTGCACTGAATGCAGCGCGTCATGTCGGTCGCGATGAGCGGCCCGAGATTCTCATCCGGCACGACGCGCTTTCTCTCATGGAAGCGCGAGACGTCGCGGCCGAATCCGACCGCCAGATCCTGCAGCTCGCACTCCCCGCCCTGATCGCAGATCGGACAGTCGAGCGGATGATTGATGAGCAGGAACTCCATAGTCGCGCGCTGCGCGCCGATGGCGCGCGGCGAGCTGCGTGAAGATCTTCATCCCCTCGGCGACCGGGGTGGCGCACGCCGGCAGCGGCTTCGGCGCCTTCTCCACCTCGACGAGACACATGCGGCAGTTGGCCGCGATGCTGAGCTTGTCGTGGTAGCAGAAGCGCGGCACGTAGGCGTGATGCGCATCCGTGACGCGGATGATCATCTCGCCCTTGCGCGCCTTCATGGCGACGCCGTTCACTTCAATGTTGACGAACTCCTCAGCCATAGCTTGCCCGCTTGGGTTCGCCGAGCGCCGCGTCGACCATGCTGCGGCCGCCGTGATCAATCATGTATTCAAACTCGTGACGGAAGTGCTTGAGGAAGCTCTGCACCGGCCATGCGGCCGCATCACCGAGCGCGCAGATGGTGTGACCTTCGATGCGATTGGCGACGTCGAGGAGCAGGTTGAGTTCCTCACGCCGCGCGCGTGCCGGCAAGCACACGCCGCAAAAGGCGCGTTCATCCAGCCGGTGCCTTCGCGGCAAGGCGTGCACTGCCCGCAGGACTCGGACATGTAGAAGCGCGAGATTCTCTCCAGCACTCGCACCATGCAGGTGGTCTCGTCCATCACGATGACCGCGGCGGAGCCGATGGCGGAGCCTGCGGCCTTCAGCGAGTCATAGTCCATGTTGATCTTCAGCATCGTCTCCCCGGGCACCACCGGCACCGAGGAGCCGCCGGGAATCACCGCCTTTAGCTTGCGGCCGCCGCGCATGCCGCCGGCAAGTCCCGAGCAGGTCCCGGAAAGGAATGCCCAGCGGCACCTCGAAGTTGCCCGCCTTCTGCACGTGACCGGAGACCGAGAAGATGACCGTGCCGCCCGAATTGGGCGGCCCAAGGCTTGCAAACCAGGCGGCGCCCTTGCGCAGGATGGTCGGCACGGAGGCGAAGCTCTGCGTGTTGTTGATCGTCGTCGGCGCGCCGTACAGGCCGAAATTGGCGGGAAACGGCGGCTTGAAGCGCGGCTTGCCGGGCTTGCCCTCGAGCGAATCCAGCAGCGCCGTCTCCTCGCCGCAGATGTAGGCGCCCGCGCCGATGAAGGTGCGAATGTCAAAGTTGATGCCGGACCCCATGGATGTTGCTGCCGAGCAGCCCCGCCGCATAGGCCTCGGCAAGCGCCGCCTCAAAGCGCGGCACGGGCTCACCGATGAACTCGCCGCGAATGTAGTTGTAGGCAACGGTCGAGTTGGTCGCATAGCCGCCGATCGCCAGCCCCTCGATGAGCGCGTGCGGGTTGTAGCGCAGGATGTCGCGATCATGACAGGTGCCGGGCTCGCTCTCGTCCGAGTTGCACACCAGGTACTTCTGCACCGGTGAATTGCGCGGCATGAAACTCCATTTGGTGCCGGTCGGAAAACCCGCGCCGCCGCGACCGCGCAGACCCGAAGCCTTCACGGCGTCGATGATCTGCTCGCGCGGCGGCTTCTCCCGCACGATCTTCTCCCACGCCGCATAGCCGTCGATCTTGCGATAGTTCTGCATCTTCCACGACTCGGCGTGCTTGAGTGCCTCGAACACCACGAGGTCCATCTTGTCGCGCCAGTCGCTCATTCGAGCTCATCCAGAATGCGCTCGAGCTTCTCGGGCGGTGAGGTGCTCATGGAACACATGATCGACCATCATCATCGGCGCGCCGGTGCAGGCGGCGAGGCACTCCTCTTCCTGCTTCAGAAAGATGCGGCCGTCAGCGCGTCGACTCGCCGAGCGCGGATGCCGAGCTTCCTCTCGCGCATGCGCCACCAGCTCCTCGGCGCCGCGCAGCATGCAGGAGATGTTGGTGCAGATGCTGACGTGATGGCGCCCGCAGGGGTGAAGCTCAAACATCGAGTAGAAGCTTGCCACCTCGTACACCTGGATCGGCGGCAGCTTGCAGATACTCGGCCACCGCGTTCATGAGCTCCGCGGTGAGGTAGCCGTGGTTCTGCTCCTGCGCGGCGCGCAGCGCGGCGATGGTCGCCGAGCGCTGCCGCCCGGGGGGAAACTTCGCGACCCAATGGTCGATTTCGGCGCGGGTTGCGTCGCTCAGACGCAGCGCTTTGCCTGGCGTACTCAACGGTCGATCTCCCCGAACACGAGGTCCTGGGTGCCGATCACCGCCACCACGTCGGCGAGCATGTGCCCGCGCACCATCTCATCGAGCGCCGCGAGATGCGCAAAGCCCGGCGCGCGGCATTTGACGCCGATAGGGCTTGTTCGCACCGTCCGACACCAGATACACGCCGAACTCGCCCTTCGGCGCCTCGACCGCCGCGTAGGTGTCGCCGGCGGGTACGCAGTAGCCTTCGCTGAAGAACTTGAAGTGATGAATGAGCGATTCCATGTCCTCCTTCATCTGCTCGCGCGAGGGCGCGCGCATCTTGCTGATCCTCGAGCATCACCGGGCCCGGATGTCCTTTCAGCCACTCGATGCACTGCCGGATGATGCGATTTGACTGGCGCATCTCCTCGATGCGCACGAGGTAGCGATCGTAGCAATCGCCGCTCACGCCGACCGGCATGTCGAATTCGAGCTGCTCGTACACCTCATAGGGCTGCTTCTTGCGCAGGTCCCATTCCACGCCGGAGCCGCGCAGCATGGGGCCTGAGAAGCCAAGCTGCAGCGCGCGCTCCGCCGAGACCACGCCGATGTTCACCGTGCGCTGCTTCCAGATGCGGTTATCGGTGAGCAGCGTCTCGTAGTCATCCACGGCCGTGCGGAAAGCGCACGCGTGAAATCCTCGATGAAATCGAGCAGCGAGCCCGAGCGCGCCTCGTTCCTGCGCTCGACATCCTGCGCCGAGCGCCACTTGGCATGCTGGTACTTGCGGCATCGAGCTCGGCAGATCCCGGTACACGCCCGCCGGGACGGTAGTAGGTCGCGTGCATGCGCGTGCCCGAGACCGCCTCATAGACGTCCATCAGATCCTCGCGCTCCTTGAAGCACAGCAGAAACACGGTCATCGCGCCGATGTCAAGACCATGCGACCCGAGCCACATGAGATGGTTGAGGATGCGCGTGATCTCATCGAACATCACGCGGATGTAGTGCGCGCGCTCGGGCGGCTTGATGCCGAGCAGCCGCTCGATCGCAAGCACATAGGCGTGCTCGTTGCACATCATCGACACGTAGTCGAGGCGGTCCATGTAGCCGATCGACTGATTGAAGGGTTTCGATTCGGCAAGTTTCTCGGTGCGCGCGATGCAGCAGGCCGATATGCGGATCCGCCTTCTGGATCACCTCACCGTCCATTTCGAGCACCAGCCGCAGCACGCCATGCGCCGCCGGGTGCTGCGGACCGAAATTCATCGTGTAGTTGCGGATCTCGGGCATGGCCGCTACTTCGCCTCCTTCAGCGCCGGGCGATAGCGATTGTCATCGCGGATCACCTTCGGCACGAGCACGCGCGGCTCGATGCTGACCGGCTGGTAGATCACGCGCTTCTTGTCCGCGTCGTAGCGCACCTCGACATTGCCGCTCAGCGGGAAGTCCTTGCGAAACGGATGCCCGATGAAACCGTAATCGGTCAGGATGCGCCGCAGGTCCGGGTGACCGCGAAAGTAGATGCCGAAAAGATCAAATACCTCGCGCTCGAACCAGTTCGCCGACGCCCACACGTCGATGACCGAATCGAGCACCGGCTCCTCACGCGCGGCGCAAGGCACGCGCAGGCGCAGGCGCTGGTTGTGGCTGATCGAGAGCAGCTGGTAGATGACGGCGAAGCGTGCCTCGCCGGCGGGCAGGTGCGGGCTCGGCTGCGCCACACGGCCGCGGCTGAATCCGGAATGCGTCGCGGAGATCGTCTGCCACTCATCACAGCCGAACTGCAGGTAGTCGACGGCGGTGACATCCATCAGGAGCTGAAAATCCAGATCCGGCGCTGTCGCGCAGCACCCAGCACACGCTTTGCAGCTGTGCGGCGTCGACCTCGTAGGCAAGCTCGCTGGGCAATGAGGCGATACGGTGCGCGCGCTCGGCAACCCGAGCGTCGACCTTGCGCGAGAGCTCTTCGATGTGCTCGCTCACCGCGCGCGTCTCATCGGGCGATCGTGCTCGTGCGCTCGATCTTCCTCTGCAGCTGCAGGATGCCGTAGACCAGCGCCTGGGCGGTCGGCGGACAGCCCGGCACATAGACATCGACGGGCACGATGCGATCACAGCCGCGCACGACAGAATAGGAATAGTGGTAATAGCCGCCGCCGTTCGCGCACGATCCCATCGAGATGACCCAGCGCGGCTCGGGCATCTGGTCGTAGACGCGCCGCAACGCCGGCGCCATTTTGTTGACGAGCGTACCCGCCACGATCATCACGTCGGACTGGCGCGGGCTCGGGCGAAACACGACCCCGAAGCGATCGAGGTCATAGCGCGAGGCGCCCGCGTGCATCATCTCCACCGCGCAGCAGGCAAGGCCAAAAGTCATCGGCCACAGCGAGCCGGTGCGCGCCCAGTTGACGAGGCTATCGAGCTGCGTGGTGAGAAAACCGCGCTGCGCGAAGGTGTCAGCCGCGGACTCTGCTAGTCCCATTCAAGCGCGCCCTTCTTCCATTCATAGATGAATCCGACCACCAGGATCGCAAGAAAGATCCCCATGGCAACGAGGCCGTAGAGGCCGATCTTCGACAGCGCCACCGCCCACGGAAACAGGAACGCGATCTCAAGATCGAAGACGATAAAGAGGATGGCGACGAGGTAGTAGCGCACGTCGAATTTCATGCGCGTCTCCTCGAAGGCATCAAAGCCGCACTCGTACGCGGTGCGCTTCGCCGCATCCTGCGGAGCGCGCGCCAGGTAGTGGCCGAGCGCAGCGCCGAGGCCAAGCAGGACCGCCGCCAGGATCGCGGCGAGCGCGAGGAAAATCAGAACAGGCAGATAGTTCGCAAGCATGGTCGGAAGGTGCGATCTGCCTTCAGTGCGAGGCGTGTCATTGTAACCAATCGAATCACAAGTTTGGTGCCGACGGTCGGATTCGAACCGACACAGCTTGCGCCGCTAGCCCCTCAAGCTAGTGTGTCTACCAGTTTCACCACGTCGGCTTGGTATCAGTGCGTGCCGCCACCGGGTTTTACCGGCGCCGGAACCGCGGGTAAATGCTGGGCAGGCTGCGGCGAGGTCTGCGCCGCCTCATCGAGAATCGACTTGGGCTCGCTTGCGACCTTGCTGCCCATGTAGGCGAGCGCAAGGCTGTTGAGCATGAAAATTGCCGCGAATATCGCCGTCGCGCGCGACAGCGCGGTGCGCGCGCCGCGCGCGCCGAACACCGTGCCGGAGGCGCCCGCGCCGAAGCCTGCCCCGGCATCAGCGCCTTTGCCACGCTGCAGGAGCACAAGCGTCACAATCGCCACCGATGAGAACACCTGCACGATCGTCAAAAACATGTGCAACATCGAAGTTCCAGTTTAGTGCGCACGGGCGGCGCCCAAGATCGCGATAAACTCGTCGGCCTTCAGCGACGCGCCGCCGATCAGTCCACCATCAACGTCGGGCATCGCGAACAGCTCCGCCGCGTTGACCGCCTTGACGCTGCCGCCATACAGAATGCGCGTCAGGGCGGCGATTTTAGCATCCCGGGCCGCCAGCTGCGCGCGGATGAAACGCATGCACCTCCTGGGCCTGTCCGGGGCTGGCATTGCGTCCCGTGCCGATCGCCCATACGGGCTCGTAGGCGAGGACGCCGTTGGCAAGCGCCGCGACACCCGCGAGCTGCAGCACCGTCTCGAGCTGCCGCGCGACCACCTCGTAAGTGCGCTCCGCCTCGCGATCGGCGAGCTGCTCGCCGACGCACAGGATCGGCACGAGGCCGCGCGACTGCGCCGCGACAAACTTGCGCGCCACGGTCTGGTCGCTCTCGCGGTACAGCAGGCGCCGCTCCGAGTGGCCGACGATGACATAAGCACAGCCCACATCCTTCAGCATGGCGGCCGAGACCTCACCGGTGAAGGCGCCCTGCTCATCGGCGCACACGTTTTGCGCACCGAGCAGGATGGCCGAGCCGCGCAACAGCCGCGCCACATCCTGTAGATAGACGAGCGGCGGGCACACGATGCACTGCGCCGCCGGCGCGGCTGGAAACTGCCCGATCAGCTCCTCGATGAGGCGCGCGTTCTCGGCGCGCGAGCCGTGCATTTTCCAGTTTCCGACAACTAACGGCTGACGCATGGCGCGATTTATAGAGTGCGGCACCCACGCGCGGGGCGCGCGATCATAGCCTACGTCGCCGCCGCGCGCACGACCTCAGCGAGCTCGGCCGCGAGCGTGCGCGTGACCTGCTCATCGCGCCCCTCGACCATCACCCGAATCACCGGCTCGGTTCCCGAGGGCCGCAGCACCACCCGGCCTTCGCCCCCGAGGCGCTCCTCGGCGCGCGCAAGCGCCGCCTGCACCACGGGGATGCCGGTAGGGTCGACGCCGCGCGTCACCTTGACGTTGAGCAGCACCTGCGGAAAGCGCTGCATGCCTGCGGCAAGCTCGGCGAGCGGCTGGCCGGACTGCTTCATGACGGCGAGCACCTGCAACGCGCTCACCAGGCCATCGCCGGTCGTCGTCTTGTCGAGGCACAGGATGTGACCGGAAGTCTCCCCGCCGAGCACCCCGCCCGCCTCCTTCAGCATGCCGAGCACGTGGCGATCGCCGACCTGGGCGCGACGAAAGTCGATGCCCGCCGCGCGCAGCGCAAGCTCAAGACCGAAATTGCTCATCACCGTGCCGACCACGGGGCCTTTGAGGGTGCCGGCCAGTTTGCGCGCGCGCGCAATTACGTACAAAACCTGATCGCCATCGACGATGCGCCCCAGATGATCGACCATCACCAGCCGATCACCATCGCCATCGAGCGCCAGTCCGACGTGCGCGCGCACGCCGGTCACCGTCAACTGCAGCAGGTCCGGCAGCGTTGAGCCGCAGCCGTCGTTGATGTTGCGCCCATTGGGCGAGCAGCCGACCGGCACGATCTCTGCGCCCAAGTCGGCGAGCATTCGCGGGCCGACCTTGTAGGAGGCGCCATTGGCGCAGTCGATGACGATCTTCAGGCCCGAGAGGTCCATGCCCGGGGGCAGCGTCGAGGTACAGAACTCCTGGTAGTAGGTGCGCGAGCGATCAACGCGCGTCGCGCGCCCGAGGTTGCGCGAGGCGCGCGTCACCGGGCCCTCCTCGATCGCAAGCTCGATGCGCTCCTCAAGATCATCGGAGAGCTTCGCTCCGGTGGCATCGAAGAACTTGATGCCGTTGTCGTCATAGAGATTGTGCGAGGCGCTGATGACCGCGCCGAAATCGCACTCGAAGCGGCGCGTCATGTAGGCAACGCCCGGCGTCGGCAGCGGGCCGATCAGCATCACATCGACGCCCGCGGCAACGAAGCCCGCCTCGAGCGCGGACTCAAACATGTAGCCCGACAGACGCGTGTCCTTGCCGATGAGCACGGTGCCGCCGTCGGGCGCGAGCACGCGTGCCGCGGCGCTCGCAAGGTTCAGCGCAAAATCCACCGTCATGGGATGCTCGCCCACGCGGCCGCGCACACCGTCAGTTCCGAAGTACTTACGCCCCAAGATCTTCCGCCTCCGTCGGCTGCGCCGCGGCGCCGAGCGCCGCGACCACCCGCAGCGCAGCCACGGTCGCCGCCACATCATGCACGCGGATGATGCGCGCATCCTTAAGAGCCGCCAACACCGCGAGCGCCACGCTGCCCGCGAGCCGATCGGCGTCGTCGCCTGCCCCGAGAATGCGCCTCAGCAGCGACTTGCGCGACAGCCCGACGACGAGCGGCCAGGGAGCGTCGGCGAGCACCTCGAGGCGCCGCAACAGCTGCAGATTGTGCGCCTGATTCTTGCCGAAGCCGAAACCCGGATCCACGCACAGGCGCTCGCGCGAGAAGCCCGCCGCCTCGCAAGCGTGCGCGCGCGCCGCCAGGAAAGTCCTCACCTCGCTCACCACATCAGCGTAGTGCGGCGCGTTCTGCATGCTGCGCGGCTCGCCCTGCATGTGCATCAGGCACACGGCGCAGCCGCTGTCGAGCGCGCTTCCGAGCGCGCCCGGCTCCTGCAGCGCGCGCACATCATTGATGAGTTCCGCGCCGGCGCGCGCCGCGGCCTGCATCACTGCGGGCTTTGAGGTATCCACCGAGACAATGGCGCCCGCGCCGCGCAGGGCCTCAATCACGGGCAGCACGCGCCGCAGCTCCTCCTCCGGCGCTACGGGCTGCGCCCCGGGGCGCGTCGACTCGCCGCCCACATCGATGATCGCCGCGCCCGCATCGATCATGCGGCGCGCGTGTGCACATGCGGCGGCCGGCTCGACAAACCGGCCGCCATCGGAGAATGAGTCCGGGGTGACATTGAGCACGCCCATGACGACGGCGCGCGACAGATCGAGTCGCTGCGCCCCGCACTGCAGGTAGGGGAACAACCCCTGTGCTCCTTGGGCCTTCTAGGCGGGGGAGCCGACGACGCTGCCGGGTTGAGAGCCTTCCACGGGCGGGCGCGGCGGCGGATTGGAGAGGCTGTCGTCCCAGTCGCTCGGCGGCTTGGGCGTGCGGCCTTCCATGATGTCCTTGAGCTGCGTTTCGTCGATCGTCTCGTACTTGATGAGCGCTGCGGCCATCGCGTGCAGCTTGTCGAGATTGTTGTCGAGAATCTCCTTGGCACGCTTGTAATTGGCCTCAATGACGCTACGCACCTCCTCGTCGATGGCGTGCGCGGTGCCGTCCGAGACCTGCTTGTGCTGCGTGACGCTGCGGCCGAGAAAGACCTCGCCGGTTTCCTCGGTGTAGGTGAGCGGTCCCAATTTGTCGGACAGGCCCCACTTCGTCACCATGTTGCGGGCAAGCTCGGTCGCGCGCTCGATGTCATTGGCCGCGCCGGTCGTGACCTGCTCGGGCCCGAAGATGATCTCCTCCGCCACGCGCCCGCCAAAGAGCGTCGTGATGGCGCAGTCGATGCGGCGCTTGGAGAGACTGTAGCGATCCTGCTCAGGGAGGAACTGCGTGACCCCGAGCGCGCGGCCGCGCGGAATGATGGTCACTTTATACACAGGATCGTGCTCGGGCACGCTCATGCCGACGATGGCATGGCCGGACTCGTGATAGGCCGTCATGCGCTTTTCCGCCTCGGTCATCACCATGGAGCGCCGCTCGGCGCCCATCATGATCTTGTCCTTGGCACGCTCGAACTCATCCATGCTGACGGTGCGCTTGTTGGCGCGCGCCGCGAAGAGTGCCGCCTCGTTCACGAGGTTCGCAAGATCGGCGCCGGAGAATCCCGGCGTGCCGCGGGCGATCAGCGCCGGCTTCACATCATCGGCGAGCGGCACGCGACGCATGTGCACGCGCAAAATCTGCTCGCGGCCGCGCACGTCCGGCAACGGCACCACGACCTGGCGGTCAAAGCGCCCTGGCCGCAGCAGCGCCGGATCGAGCACGTCCGGACGGTTGGTCGCGGCAATGACGATGATGCCCTCATTGCCCTCAAAGCCGTCCATCTCCACCAAGAGCTGGTTCAGCGTCTGCTCGCGCTCGTCGTGACCGCCGCCAAGACCGGCGCCGCGATGGCGCCCCACGGCATCGATCTCGTCGATGAAGATGATGCACGGCGCATGTTTCTTCGCCTGCTCGAACATATCGCGCACGCGCGAGGCGCCGACGCCGACAAACATCTCCACGAAGTCGGAACCGGAGATGGTGAAGAACGGTACTTTCGCCTCGCCCGCAATCGCGCGCGCCAGCAGTGTCTTGCCGGTGCCGGGCGAGCCCACCATGAGGACGCCCTTCGGAATCTTGCCGCCGAGTTTTTGGAACTTGCCGGGGTCCTTCAAGAAATCGACGATCTCGGAGACTTCCTGCTTTGCTTCCTCCACTCCCGCCACGTCCGCAAAGGTGACGTTGACCTGATCCTCGCCGAGCAGGCGCGCGCGGCTCTTGCCAAAGGACATGGCGCCGCGACCTCCGGAGGCGCCCTGCATTTGGCGCAGCATGTAGACGAACACCATGATGAGGAGCAGCGCCGGCGCGAGCTGCAGCACAAGCTGGGCAACAAAGTTCGGCTGCTTGGGCGGCCGACCTTCGATTGCCACGTCCGCCTTCGAGAGCGCACCGATCAGCGCGGTGAAGTCGGTTTCGGGGTTGTAGGTCTTGAACTGGGTCTTATCCTTGCGCACCCCGTAGATCATCTCGCCCTGCAGGACGACCGATTCCACCCGGTTCGACTTCACATCGTTCAAGAAGGTGGAGTAGCGCACCTCTTCGGGCTGCCCGACCGGGGGCATGTAGCGGCTGAACACTGCGAGCAGCACCAGCACGATCACCACCCACAGCAGGATATTTTTCGTCAAATCGTTCAATTGAGCCTACCTTGCGGGCAGTTTGCACTGCACCCTGCTTTGAACCTACACCATCACAAAGGCCTTCGCCAGCAGATACAGCTCAGAGCTGCGCGCGCGCGAGGCCTGCGGTTTCAGGAGCTTAACTGCGCCAAAGCGCCGCCGCGCGCCACGCACGAGCTCCTCGAAACCGGCACCCTGAAACACCTTGATCAGGGCAGTGCCCTGCGCCTTCAAGACCTGCCCGGCCAAATCCAGTGCGAGCTCCGATAAATGCATGGCGCGGGGGTGATCGATGACGTCCACGCCGCTCAAGCTCGGCGCCATGTCCGAGAGCACCACATCGACGCCGCGCGCCGGGCACAGGGCGAGTACGGCCGCGAGCACGGCGGGCTCGCGCAAGTCGCCCGGCACGAACTCAATGCCCGGCAGCGAGGCCATCGCAAGTATGTCGGTGGCGATCACGCGCCCCTTCTTACCCACCCGGCTGAGCGCGTACTGACTCCACGCACCGGGCGCCGCGCCGAGATCCACGCACACCTGCCCGGGTCGCAACAGTTTCTCGCGCCGATCGATCTCCTCGAGCTTGAAGACCGCGCGCGAGCGCCAGCCCTGGCTCTTCGCGCGCCGCACGAACGGATCGGAGAAATGTTCCTGCAGCCAGCGGCCGCTGCTCTTCGAGCGCGGGGTCACTCGTAGCGCACCGCGATGATCTCGTAGGAGTGGCTGCCTCCCGGGGCGGCGACGTCGACGACATCGCCCGTCTCTTTCGCCACCAGCGCCCGGGCGATCGGCGAGGTGATGGAGATGCGCCCGGCGCGGATGTCCGCCTCGTCCTCACCCACGATCTGGTAGACGACGCGGCTCGCATCACCCTGGTCCTCGAGTTCCACCGTGGCGCCAAACACCACCCGCTTGCTGGCGGGCAGCGACTTGGGGTCGATGATCTCGGCGTTCGCAAACTTCGACTCAAGCTCGTTGATGCGCCCTTCGATGAAGCCCTGTTGCTCGCGCGCCGCATGGTATTCGGCGTTCTCGGAGAGATCGCCGTGCGCGCGCGCCTCGGCGATGGCGCTGATGACGCGCGGGCGCTCCTCGGATTTAAGGCGTCTCAGCTCCGCGCGCAGGCTCTCGGCGCCGCGCGCCGTCATCGGAGTACGTTTCATAGCGGCAGTCCCTCCCGATGCAGATCTTGCAGGCGGTTGACATCCACTTCATCCACATGATCAAACGCCTCGCAGGTTGCGACCGCGGCGGCGAGCGTCGTGTAGTACGTGACGCGATGATGCACCGCCTCGCGGCGGATGGAGTTGGATTCGCGGATCGCCTGCTTGCCCTCGGTCGTATTGATGATGAGATCGATCTCCTCGTTGATGATCATGTCGACGATGTGCGGGCGCCCCTCGCGCACCTTGTTGACGCGCCGGCAGGCGATGCCCGCTTCATCCAGCGCACGCGCCGTGCCGTCGGTCGCGACCAGCGTGAAGCCGTATTCGATGAGTCGCCGGGCGAGCGCCACCGCACCCGGCTTGTCGCGGTCGCGCACGCTCAAGAGCGCCACGCCGCGCCGTGGCAGCGTGACGCCGGAGGCGGCCTGTGCCTTGGCGTAGGCCTCGCCAAAGGTGCGCCCGGTTCCCATGACCTCCCCGGTCGACTTCATCTCCGGCCCGAGGATCGGGTCGGCTTCGGGAAACCTCGTAAACGGGAACACCGCCTCCTTGACGCTGAAATAGCTCGGCACGTGCTCCGTCAGGTGGCCGAGCTGCGCAAGGGTGCGCCCGCTCATGACGCGCGCGGCAACCTTTGCGAGCGGCACGCCGGTCGCCTTGGAGACGAACGGCACCGTGCGCGAGGCGCGCGGGTTGACCTCCAGGATATGGATGACTCCGTTTTGGATCGCAAACTGCACGTTCATCAGTCCCACGACGCCCAGCGCCTTGGCGAGCTTGCGCGTCTGCTCGCGCAGCTGCAGCTGGATTTCCGGGCTGAGGCTGTTCGGCGGTAGCGAGCAGCCCGAATCACCGGAGTGCACGCCTGCCTGCTCAATGTGCTCCATGATGCCACCGATCAGCACGTCGCTGCCGTCGCACACGGCATCGACATCGACTTCGATCGCGACATCCAGAAACCGGTCCAGCAGCACCGGCGAGTCGTTTGAGACGCGCATCGCCGCGCCCATGTAGCTTCGCAGGTCATCCTCATTGAAGACGACTTCCATCGCGCGTCCGCCGAGCACGTAGGAGGGCCGCACGATGAGCGGAAAGCCCACCTCGCGCGCGAGCTGCACCGCCTGCTGCTCCGCACGGGCGCTCGCGTTGGCGGGCTGCTTCAACCCGAGGTTCTTCACCAGCACCTTGAAGCGCTCGCGATCCTCGGCGACATCGATTGACTCGGGCGAGGTGCCGATGATGGGCGCGCCGGCCGCTTCGAGCGCCCGCGACAGCTTGAGCGGGGTTTGCCCGCCGAACTGCACAATCACCCCTTCCGGCTTTTCCTTGGCGAGGATCTCGAGCACGTCCTCGAGCGTCAGCGGCTCGAAATAGAGTCGGTCGGAGATGTCATAGTCGGTGGAGACCGTCTCCGGGTTGCAGTTGACCATGATGGTCTCGAAGCCATCGGCGCGCAGCGCGAGCGCCGCATGCACGCAGCAGTAGTCAAACTCGATGCCCTGGCCAATGCGGTTCGGACCGCCGCCGAGGATCATGATCTTGCGGCCCTTGGTCGGGGCGGCCTCGCATTCCTCCTCATAGGTTGAGTACATGTAGGCGGTGGCGGTGGCGAACTCCGCCGCGCAAGTGTCGACGCGTTTGTACACCGGGCGGATGCCCCAGTCGTGACGGCGCTGGCGCATGCGCTCCTCGCTGCCGCCGGCGAGCTGCGCCAGGCGGCTGTCCGAGAAGCCTTTGCGCTTGAGCGCGCGCAGCCGGGCGGCATCAAGCGCAGCGGGGTTTGCGCGCAGCTGCGCCTCCTCGCGCACCAGATCCTCGATCTGCGCGAGGAACCAGCGATCGATGTGCGTGAGCTCGTGCACGCGCGCCACCGGCCAGCCGGCACGCAAGGCGTCGGCCACGTACAGCAGCCGGTCGGCGCCGGGCGAGCGCAGCTCGTATTCGAGCTTCGCCGCGTTCTCCTCCGACAGCGGCAGCGGCAGCATCTCGGCAAGGCCATCAAGGCCGGTCTCGAGGCCGCGCAGCGCTTTCTGCAGCGACTCCTGGAAGCTGCGGCCCATCGCCATGACCTCGCCGACGGACTTCATCTGTATCGTCAGGCGATCGTTCGCCGCCGGAAACTTCTCGAACGTGAAGCGCGGAATCTTGGTGACGACGTAATCGATCGAGGGCTCGAATGCCGCCGGGGTCGCCCCTCCGGTGATGTCGTTCTGCAGCTCATCGAGCGTGTAGCCAATGGCAAGCTTGGCGGCGATCTTGGCGATCGGAAAGCCGGTCGCCTTGGAGGCGAGCGCGGAGGAGCGCGACACGCGCGGATTCATCTCGATGACCAGCAGCCGTCCGTCCTCGGGATTCACCGCGAACTGCACATTCGAGCCGCCGGTCTCGATGCCGATCTTGCGCAGCACCGCGATCGACGCCTCGCGCATGCGCTGATACTCCTTGTCGGTGAGCGTCTGCGCCGGCGCCACCGTGATCGAGTCGCCGGTGTGCACGCCCATCGGATCGAAGTTCTCGATCGAACAGATGATGATGCAGTTGTCGGCACGGTCGCGCACGACCTCCATCTCAAACTCCTTCCAGCCGAACACCGATTCCTCGAGCAGCACCTCGCGCGTCGGCGAGGCATCAAGCCCGCGCGGCAGCAGCACTTCAAACTCCTCGCGGTTGTAAGCGAAGCCGCCGCCGGTGCCGCCCAAGGTGAATGACGGGCGGATGACGAGCGGATAGCCGATCTCGGTGACCGCCGCGAGCCCTTCCTCGAGCGTGCGCACCAGGCGCGAGCGCGGTACTTCGAGTCCAATCGAGCGCATTGCGTCGCGAAAGAGCTCGCGATCCTCGGCCATGTCGATGGCGGCGCGTGAGGCGGCGATGAGCTCGACGCCGTATTTTTCGAGCACGCCCTCGCGCACCAGATCGAGCGCCGTGTTGAGCGCCGTTTGGCCGCCCATCGTGGGCAAGAGTGCATCGGGGCGCTCCTTCTCGATGATGCGCGCGATGGTGCGCCAGTTGATCGGCTCGATGTAGATCGCATCGGCCATCTCGGGGTCCGTCATGATGGTCGCGGGATTGGAGTTGACGAGCACCACGCGATAGCCCTCTTCGCGCAGTGCCTTGCAGGCCTGCGCGCCCGAGTAATCAAACTCGCAGGCCTGCCCGATGATGATCGGACCTGCGCCGATGATCAGGATGCTCTTGATGTCGGTGCGCTTAGGCACGGGCCGCCAAGAGCTTGCGCAGGCGCTGCAACATGAGTTGATTGAAGTGGTCGAAGAGCCCGCGCAGGTCATGCGGCCCAGGGCTCGCCTCCGGGTGCCCCTGAAAGCCAAACGCGGGATGCTCCTTGAACTCAAGCCCCTGTAAGGAGCCGTCAAAGAGCGAGCGGTGGGTCGCGCGCACGGCGCTCGGCAAGGTCGCCTCATCGACCGCGAAGCCGTGATTTTGGCTCGTGATGAACACGCGACCCGAGTCCAAATCCTGCACCGGATGATTGGCGCCGTGATGGCCAAATTTCATCTTCACGGTGCGCGCTCCGGCGGCAAGCCCGAGCAGCTGATGCCCGAGGCAGATACCGAAGATCGGAATGTCGGTCTTCAAGAAATCCTGGATGGCGCGGATCGCGTAGTCGCACGGCTGCGGATCGCCCGGGCCGTTCGAGAGAAATATCCCATCGGGCGCAAGCTCGAGGGCCTCGGGCGCACTCGTCTGCGCCGGCACCACCGTAATCCTGCAGCCATAGTCGGCCAGCAGCCGCAGGATGTTGCGCTTGATGCCAAAATCGTAGGCGAGAACGTGCAGGCGTTGATTGGCGCGGATCGGCATGCCCACGTCCTGCTGCCACACGCTGCCCTCGTTCCACTGGTAGGGGCGCCGCACCGACACCGCCTTCGCAAGGTCCATACCCTTCAGGCCCGGAAAGCGCCGCGCCGCCTTCACCGCCGCCGCCTCATCGGGCTGCTCGCCGGTCATGATGCATGCGGCCTGCGCGCCCTCCCTCGCGCAGCAGGCGCGTCAGCCGGCGGGTATCGATGCCCGCAATTGCGACCACCCGGCCGCGCTCGAGAAATCTGCCGAGCGGTTCGACGGCGCGCCAGTTGCTCTCCACGAGCGGCAGATCGCGAATCGACGAGACCCGCGGCGTACACCTGCGAGGCTTCGAGATCCTCGGGCGTGGTGCCGGTGTTGCCGATGTGCGGATAGGTGAGCGTCACGAGCTGACGCGCGTAGGAGGGGTCGGTGAGAATTTCCTGATAACCCGTCAACGCAGTGTTGAAAACGACCTCGCCGGTGGAGTTGCCTTTGGCTCCGATGGAGTGGCCGCGGAAGATTGTGCCATCCGCCAGCGCCAGCACCGCGGGTACTGTGGTCATGGACTGCGCGCGACGTTGCGAGGGTGAGAAAGGCTCGCCCGCATATACAAAGCGGGAGGAGTTCTACGAACATCCTCCCGCCTTGCACGGACTAACCCAACCGATTGCAGCGAAAGTTTACGGGCGCAGGCCGGGTGTGTCCACGGCGGCAACGGGTTTTTCTTGCGGAGCGCGACCTTAAGCTGCCGTTGCGAAAAGCGCCCTAACATCCGGGGGCAGCAAGCAAAACGTCGTCCATGGTGTAGCGACGGGGTGGCTGAAGCGTAAGCCACACCGCCGCGCGCAGCGCCCCGCGGGCAAAAATCCCGCGATCCGAGGCGCGATGGGTGAGCGTGAGCTCCTCCCCGTCACCCGCAAAGAGCAGCGTGTGCTCACCGACGAGGTCCCCGCCGCGCACCACCGCAAAGCCGATCTCGCCCGCGCGCCGCGCCGCCCCGCCCTGGCGATTCACCACCGCGATATCGGTCAGCTGCCCGCCACGTCCGTGCGCCACCGCCGCGCCGAGCGCAAGCGCGGTGCCCGAAGGCGCGTCGTTTTTCGAGCGGTGGTGGGACTCGATGATCTCGGCATCGAAGTCAAGCGGCAGGGCCGCGGCCGCCGCGCGCGCCAGCTGCAGCAGCACGGTCGCGCCGAGGCTGGTGTTGGGCGCGACGAGGAGCGCGATCTCGCGCGCGGCGCGCTCGAATTGGTGCGCGAGGGCGGGGCCGTGGCCCGTCGTGCCGAGCAGGAGCGGCTTTTTAGCCTTGCGGCAGGCCGCAAGCGTCGCCTCCGTGGCAAGCGGATGGGAGAAATCGATGACGACGTCGGCGGCCTCAAGCGCCGCGGCAAGGTCGCTGCCGATCGTCACTTCCAGAGCTGCGGTGGCGGCAAGCTTCGCCCGCGTCGCGGCCGAGATGCGCGCTCTGCGCCGAGGCAACCGCCGCGCTGATCGCGATCTCGGTGGAGGCCCTTGCGGCGCGGATGATCGCCTGGCCCATGCGGCCAGTCGCGCCCACGAGCGCCGCGCGGATCATGAGCGCGAGTCACCGGAGAAGAAGCGCTTGACGCCCTCGAAAAAGCCGTGCGCGCGCGGCGCATGCCGGTGTGAGTCGCCGCGCAGCGATTCCTCGAGCTGACGCATGAGCTCGCGCTGCTCGGCGCCGAGCTTCACCGGCGTCTCCACCACGACGCGGCAGAAGAGATCCCCGCGCGCACCGCCGCGCACCGGCTTCACGCCCTTGTCCTTCAAGCGAAACACGCGCCCTGACTGCGTCTCCGCAGGCACCTTGATCGTGACCTCGCCATCGAGCGTCGGCACGACGACCGTGCCGCCGAGCGCGGCGGTCGCAAAGCTCACCGGTACCTCGCAGCTCAAGTGCTCGCCGTCGCGCTCGAAGATGCGCGATGCTCGCGCACCTGCACTTCGACGTAGAGGTCGCCGGCCGGGCCGCCGTTTCTGCCCGCCTCGCCTTCGCCCGCGAGGCGGATGCGATCGCCGCTGTCGACGCCGCCCGGCACTTTGACGGAAAGCTTGCGCGTGCGACGCACGCGGCCCTGCCCGAGGCAGGTATCGCAGGGGTTGCGCACGATGGTACCCGATGCCGCGGCAGCGCGGGCAGGTCTGCTGCAGCTGAAAGAAGCCCTGCGACATGCGCACGTGGCCCGAGCCGCCGCAGGTGTCGCAGGTCGTGGGCGTGCTGCCCTTGGCGGCGCCGGTGCCGTGGCAGGTCTCGCACTCGGCGAGCTTCGGCACCTCGATCTCAACGGTCTTGCCGAACACCGCCTGCGCCAGATCGAGCTCCAACTCGAAGCGCAGATCCGCGCCGCGATAGACCTGCGAGCGGCCACCGCGGCGTGAGGCGCCGAAGATGTCGCCGAACACATCGCCGAAGATATCGCCGAAGGCATCCGCGGCACTGCGCGCCGCCCGCGCGCCTCGAGGCCGGCGTGACCGAACTGATCATAGGCGGCACGTTTTTGCGCGTCGCTCAGGATCTCGCTCGCCTCCTTCGCCTCCTTGAATTTCTCTTCGGCGTCGCTGTCGTTCGGATTGCGATCCGGATGGAATTTCATCGCCAGACCGGCGATAGGCCTTCTTGATCTCCGCTTCGGTCGCGTTTTTCGGTACGTCGAGTACTTTGTAGTAATCGCGCTTTGACATGCCACCCTGTCGACGGTTTGTGCTTTAAGAGGCCTTGCGATCCTTGTCCTTCACTTCCTCGAATTCCGCATCCACCACATCCTCGCGGCCGGCTCCTGCCTTGGCGGCGCCCTCCTGCGGCGAGCTCGCGCCCGCCGCCGAAGCTGCATCGCCGGCGCCGGCTGCGCCCGCCTGCGCGCCCGCATAGGCGCGCTGCGCGACCGCCGGCGGAGGCCTGCGCGAGCGCCTCGGTCTTCTTCACGATCACGCCCTGATCCTCGCCCTTCAGCGCCGAGCGCAGGTCGGAGATCGCCGATTCGATCTTGGCGCGCTCGCCGCCATCGACCTTCTCGCCAAGGTCCTGCAGCGTCTTGCCGACCGAGTGAATCAGCGCATCGGCCTTGTTGCGCGTATCGACGAGCTCACGGAAGCGCTTGTCTTCCTCCGCATGTGCCTCGGCATCGCGCACCATGCGCTTGATCTCATCCTCGTTAAGGCCGCTCGAGGCCTTGATCACGATCTTCTGCTCCTTGCCGGTCGCCTTGTCCTTCGCCGACACATTCAGAATGCCGTTGGCGTCGATGTCGAAGGACACCTCGATCTGCGGCATGCCGCGCGGCGCCGGCGGGATATCGGTGAGGTCGAACTTGCCGAGCGACTTGTTATCGCTCGAGCGGTCGCGCTCGCCCTGCAGCACGTGAATCGTCACGGCAGTCTGGCTGTCATCGGCGGTGGAGAACACCTGCGATGCCTTGGTCGGGATCGTCGTGTTCTTCTCGATGAGCTTGGTCATGATGCCGCCGAGGGTCTCGATACCGAGCGACAACGGCGTGACATCGAGGAGCAGCACGTCTTTGACTTCACCGGCGAGCACGCCGGCCTGAATCGCAGCACCCACCGCAACCGCCTCGTCCGGATTGACGTCGTGCCGTGGCTCCTTGCCGAAGAAGTCCTTGACGTACTTCTGCACGAGCGGCATGCGCGTCTGGCCGCCGACGAGAATCACCTCGGCGATGTCCGCGGCGCTCACGCCGGCATCCTTGAGCGCCGTGCGGCACGGGCCAATGGTCTTTTGCACGAGCTCCTCCACCAGCGATTCGAGCTTCGCACGGGTGAGCTTGATATTGAGATGCTTCGGCCCCGAAGCATCGGCGGTGATGTAGGGCAGATTGACGTCGGTCTGCTGGCTCGAGGAGAGCTCGATTTTCGCTTTCTCCGCCGCCTCCTTCAGGCGCTGCATCGCCAGCGGGTCCTTGCGCACGTCGACACCGGACTCCTTCAGGAAGGAATCGGCGAGAAAATTGATGATGCGCAGGTCGAAGTCCTCGCCACCGAAGAAGGTGTCGCCGTTGGTGGAGAGCACCTCGAACTGGCGCTCGCCGTCGACGGCTGCGATCTCGATCAGGGACACATCGAACGTGCCGCCGCCGAGGTCATAGACCGCGATCTTGCGATCGCCGCCCTGCTTGTCGAGCCCGTAGGCAAGAGCGGCCGCGGTCGGCTCGTTGATGATGCGCTTGACTTCGAGCCCGGCGATGCGCCCGGCATCCTTGGTCGCCTGGCGCTGCGAATCATTGAAGTAGGCGGGAACGGTGATCACCGCCTCGGTGACCGGCTCGCCGAGATAGTCCTCGGCGGTCTTCTTCATCTTCATGAGGACGCGAGCCGAGATCTCCGGCGGCGCCATCTTCTTGCCCTGCACCTCCACCCAGGCATCGCCATTGTCGGCGCGGATGACCTTGTAGGGCACCATGCTGATGTCGCGCTGCACGACCTCGTCCTCGAAGCGGCGACCGATCAGGCGTTTGACGGCAAAGAGGGTGTTCTGCGGATTCGTGACCGCCTGGCGCTTGGCCGACTGGCCCACCAGCACCTCATCGTCCTTGGTGAAGGCGACGATGGAGGGTGTGGTGCGATCGCCCTCGCTGTTTTCGATCACGCGAGGCTTACCGCCTTCCATGATGGCGACGCACGAGTTCGTGGTGCCGAGGTCAATGCCGATTGTCTTTGCCATGAGATGACTCCAAATGTTTCGCTAAGCGCAGGCTCGTTGTCACTTTTTTGGGTGTGCTGCGCTGCAATTCAAGGTAATTCCGTAAGCTTGGGGCGCCTTATTCGGGGGCCTTGGCGACGATGACACGCGCCGGCCGCAGCAGCCGGCCGTTCAGCTCGTAACCGGGCTGAATGACTTTCAGGATCGAATTGGGCTCGGCGCTGCTCGAGGGCTGCGCGAGGATCGCCTCGTGGCGCGTCGGATCGAAGGGCTCGCCGAGCGGATCGAGCACCTTGACATCCTGCGACTTCAGCGCCTTGTTGAGCAGCTGCAGGGTTGCCTCCTGGCCGGCGGCGAGGCTCGCGCTGTCGGCATTGCCGGCGTTCTCGACCGCCATTTCGAGCGAGTCCTTCACCGGCAGCAGCTCGAGCACGAATTTCTCAAGCCCGTAGCGGTTGGCGGCCTCGATGTCGCGCTGCGCGCGCTTGCGCACATTCTCAAGCTCCGCGACCGCGCGCAGGTACTGGTCCCAATGGCTCTTGGCGCGCTCCTCGGACTGCGCGAGCTCCTGCTGCAGCCGCTCAAGCTCCACCAGCTCCTTGGCGGTCTCGGGCAGCACAGTCGTGGGCTCGGCATCGGACGAGCGCATTAATAACTCCTGAAATAACAACGAGCTAGATACATTAATTCAACACCAAGCACAGATCCTGCGGGCACCTGCCCCGCACCTGAGCTGACGTTGGGCTCAACGGCGCAAATTCAAGGCGGCGCCGAGCAGCTTTGCGGTCGTGTCGACGATCGGAATGACGCGCTCATAGGCCATGCGCGTCGGCCCGATCACCCCCAGAACGCCCACCACGACATCGCCCTTGGTGTAGGGCGCTGTCACGATGCTACAGTCATCCAGTATTTGATACCCCGACTCGTGGCCGATGAAAATCTGCACGCCCTCGGCGCCGAGGCTGTGGTCGAGGAGGTGCAGCACATCGCGCTGCTCGTTGAACGCCTCGAACAGACCGCGCAGCTTCTCCACGCTTGAAAGCTCCGCCACCCCCATGAGGTTGGTCTCCCCGGCGATGACATATTCCAGACGCTCCTTCTGCTCAGCGTCGAAAAACCGCTGCGCGACCGAAATGGCATCGAGCATGATGCGGTTCATGTCGGCATGGGTCTCGCGCATCTGCCGCACGAGGTCATCGCGAAGCTGCGCGAGGCTGCGCCCGCGCAGCTGCTCGTTGAGGTAGTTGGAGGCGCGCTTGAGCTCCTCGGAGCCGTACGTGGCGCTCGAGCTGGATGATGCGGTTTTGCACCTCGCGATCATCGAACACCAGGATCACGAGCACGCGGTTCTCGGAGAGCGCCACGAACTCGATCTGCGTCGTGCGCGCGGCCGGCGTGCGCGGCAGGGTCACAACGCCCGCCAGATGCGTGACGCTCGAGAGCAGCTGCGAGGCGGCGGCGACCAGGGCCTTCTTGTTCTCGTGCGTGCCGTCGAGCTGCCGGCGGATCTCGGTGACCGCGGCACCGTCGAGCGGCTGCACCTGCAGCAGCGTGTCGACGAAGAACCGATAGCCCTTGTCGGTCGGGATGCGCCCGGCGGAGGTGTGCGGCGAGGTGACGAAGCCCCACTCCTCGAGATCCGCCATGACATTGCGGATGGTCGCCGAGCTCAACTGCAAGCCCGGCCTCGCGCGACAGCACCCGCGAGCCCACCGGCTGGCCGTCACGGATATAGTTCTCAATGAGCGCCCGCAGCAGCTGCTGGGCGCGCTCGCTCAGCGCATCTTCCCGGGATTCACTCGCCATTGGTCCAAAAGCTATCGAGGCGCGTGCAACGCGTCAAGCAACGCCGCGCGCGGATGTGCAATGGCCGATTCCCCGCCTCCGGCGGGCGTGCTACAAAGAGGCGCCCTGCTGCTCACGGCTTGCCCTTAGGACTCTCGATGGCCTTTCCCGTCCGCGCGTGCGCGCTTGTCGGCCGCTTCACCGATCCGCAGGTCGCCGAAACGCTGCATATCCTCGTGCCGCACCTGGTATCGCGCGCGGTCAGCGTGCTCGTCGGCAGCGACACGCCGCTGCCCGCTCATCCTCCCGGCCACATCGAGCGCATCGCCAGCGATGAGATCGGCCGGCGCGCGGATCTGGTCATCGCCGTCGGCGGCGATGGCACGCTGCTGTATGCGGCGGGGCTCGTTGCGCGCCACGGCGTGCCGCTCCTGGGCATCAACCGCGGCCGCGTCGGCTTTCTCACCGATGTCATGCCGGAGCAGCTCATTGCGAAAGTCGATGCCGCGCTGCAGGGCGGCCTCGTGAAGGATGAGCGGCCGCTGCTCGCCGCGCGTCTCGAAGGCGCGGGCGGCGTCGCCGAAGCCCTCGCCCTGAATGATGTCGTCGTGCAGCGCCTGGCAACCGGCCGCATGGTCGATGTGGAGGCGCACGTCGACGGTCGCTACCTCAACACCTACGCCGGCGATGGCGTGGTCGTCGCCAGCGCCACGGGCTCGACCGCCTATGCGCTCTCCTGCGGCGGTCCGATCGTCGAGCCGCATCTTGATGTGTTTGTGATCGCGCCGATCTGTCCGCACACGCTCTCCAACCGGCCGATCGTGATCTCGGCGCGCGCGACCCTGCAGATCCAGCTGCTCGACCGGCACGACATGCGCGCGCAGCTCGTCTGCGACGGCGCCGTGCTCATGCAGATGGCGCCTGGCGAGCGTTTGAGCATCCGCCAGGCCGCCGAGCGCGTGACGTTGCTGCTGCCGCCAAGCCACGATTATTTTGCGCTCCTGCGCTCGAAGCTGCACTGGGGCCACGGCAGTCACGATCACTCACGCTAGGCGCCGCATGCTCACCTCGCTGCAGATCCGCGATTTCGCCATCATCGATAGCATCGAGATCGAATGGCGCGCGGGCCTCACCGTGCTCACTGGCGAGACCGGTGCCGGCAAGTCGATCGTCGTCGATGCGCTGCAGCTCTTCGCCGGAGGGCGCGCCGGGCGCCGAGGTGGTGCGCCATGGCGCCGAACGCGCGGAACTCTCCGCCACGTTTGCCATCGTGCAGGGTCCGCGGGAACTGAAGCGCTGGCTCGAGGAGCAGTCGATCAGCTGCGAGGCGGAGCTGCCATTCGCCGCGTCGTCGCCCGCGACGGGCGCGCGCGCGCTTACCTCAACGGCCAGGCCGCGCCGCTGCAGCTGCTGCGCGAGGTCGGGCAACATCCTCATCGACATCCATGGTCAGCACGAATTTCAGTCGCTGGTGCGCGCAAGTTCGCAGCGCGAGCTGCTCGATGGCTTCGGCAAGCTCGAGTCGCTCGCCGCCCAGGTGGGCATCGCGCATCGTGTGTGGCTCGAGATCATGAACCGCACGCTCGCGCTCGAGGGGCGCGCGCACGAGCGTGACTCGCGCCTCGCGCTGCTGCGCCATGAGGCGCGCGAGCTTGAGGCGCTGAAGCTCGGGGCGAACGAGCTTGAGGAGCTCACCCAGGAGCGCGCGCGGCTCGCCAACCACGGACGCCTGGCCGAAGGCGCGCAGAGCGCGCTGCTGCAGCTCTTTGAGGAAGACGCCGTGAGTGCGCACGCGACCGTGAGCCGTGCGCAGCAGGCTCTGAAGAGTCTCGCCGCGCTTGACGACGAAGCTCGCCGGCGCCGCCGCGCTCGTCGGCGAGGCGAGCATCCAGATCCGCGAGGCGGCGCGCGAGCTGCAGCACTATCTCGATGGCCTCGAGCGTCGATACCGGCGCGGCAAGATCACGTCGAGGGGCGGCTCGCCGCGATCGAGGAGCTCGCGCGCAAGCATCGCGTGGCGGCGCGCGACCTGCCCGAGCGCGCGCGCGAGCTCGTCGCGGAACTTGCGGCGCTGGAGCGCGCCGATACCGATCTTGCGGGGCTGAGGAAGGATCAAACGGCGGCGCTTGAGAATTATCGCACGCTCGCGCAGCAGCTCTCCGTGCGGCGCGCGAGCGCCGCGCGGCAGCTCGCCAAGGACATCACGATGCGCATGCAGACGCTCGGCATGACGGGCGGGCGCTTCTTCGTGGAGGTCACGCCGCTTGCAGAGGCGGAGCCCGCCGTGCACGGCCTCGACCAGATCGAGTTTCGCGTCACCGCAAATGCCGGCCAGCCGCTGCGGCCGCTCGCAAAGGTCGCCTCCGGCGGCGAGCTCTCGCGGCTCTCGCTTGCCGTGCAGGTGTCGTGCGCCGCGCGCGATCCGCGCTGCATGATCTTCGATGAAGTTGACGCCGGCATCGGCGGGGCCATCGCGGAGATCGTCGGACGCGAACTGCGCGCGCTCGGCGAGCGCGGCCAGGTCATCTGCGTCACGCATCTGCCGCAGGTGGCATCGCAGGGCCACCAGCACCTGCGCGTCAGCAAGGCGAGCGACGGGCGCACGACGCGCGTTGCGGTTGCCGAGCTTACCGCGGGCGAGCGGATCGATGAGCTTGCGCGCATGCTGGGCGGGATCGAGGTGACGGCCAAGGCGCGCGCGCATGCCGGCGAGATGCTGCGCGCGGCCGCGCCCGCGGCCGGCGCCACCGCCGGCGCCAGCGCGAAACGGCGCAGCTAGATTTTCAGGCCACCTGCTTGCGGTACGGGCAGGCGCTCTTGCGGCAGTGGCCGTAGAGAATGAGCGAGTGCTCGCGAATCTCGAAGCCGAGACGTTTGGCAACCGCCGTCTGCCGCGCCTCGATTCCCTCCTCGGTGAATTCCTCGACGCGTCCGCAATCCAGGCACACGATGTGATCGTGATGCGTGCCCTCGTTCAATTCGAACACCGCCATGCCATCCTCGAAATGATGGCGCGTCACCAGGCCCGCCGCCTCAAACTGCGTCAGCACCCGATAGACGGTCGCAAGCCCGATGTCTTCGTTCGATTCGAGGAGGCTGCGGTAGATATCCTCGGCTGAAAGATGGCGCGTGCTGCTCCGCTCCAGAATCTCCAGAATCTTCAGCCGCGGCAGCGTGACCTTGAGTCCCGCCTTGCGAAGATCCTTGCCTTCCATTCGTACGCTCCGCCGGCAGGGGTCGCCCGGAGCGGCGCGCATGCCGTGTATGATAAACAGGACATTATCGCCTAAACGGACCTGCATGCGCCTTACCAGTACGACCGCAATCGCCCAGTGCGCCCGGCAAGCCTTGGCCATCGTGCTGCTCGCGGGCCTGGCACAGACGGGCTGTGTCTACCGCATGCCCATTCAGCAGGGCAATTTTCTCGAGCCGCGCGTGGTCGAGAAGCTCGAGATCGGCATGACGCGTGCGCAGGTGCGCTACCTGCTGGGCACGCCGATGGTGCCCGACACCTTCGACACCGACCGCTGGGACTATTTCTATTATCTCAAGAAGGGCCGCATCCGCTCCGCGGTGCAGCGCCGCCTGACCGTATTCTTCGCCAACGACAAGGTGGCGCGCGTCGAGAAGGAAGGCTCGGACGCGCCGCCCGCGACCCAACACCGCGCCACGCGTCTCAGGGGCGCCGCGCCGCGCGGCGTTGGGCGCGCACCCGTGCACGCCGCTCCGCGCGCGGATCGCACGGCAGCGCGCGGTAGATCTCGATCCGATCGCCCTCGAGGGGCACATCGGTGCGTGTGCGCCGCTCGCCAAAAATCCCGACCGGCGCCGCATCCCACGGCACCGCAACGTGCGGCGCCTGCTGCCGCGCCGCGGCGAGCGCAGCGGCAATGTTCGCGCTCGCCGGCAGCTGCACCTGCCACAAGTACTGCGCCTCGGGCGTCGCATAGGCAACCGTGCAGCACTTGCGCGCCGCAGTGCTCACTGGGGCAAGCTCCGGGCGCGTGCCACGAAGGCATCCATGAGATCGCTCACGGTCTGCGCAAACAGCGGCTCCAAGATGAGGGCGGTGAGGGGATTTGAGAAGGCAAAGCGCATGGTGAGATCCACCCGCGTCCCCTGCGCGCCGATCGGCGTCAGCAGCCATTCACCCTCGAGCTCGCGAAACGGCCCGCGCTCCAGTTTCATCAGCACGCGCCGTTCGGGCTCGAGATGATTGCGCGTGGTGAACTGCGCGCGCAGCGCGCCGCGGCGCACGGCTAGGGTTGCCACCACTTCGTGCGGCGCGCGCATCTCAATGTGCGCAGCGGTGCAGCCCGGCACAAATTCCGGGTAGCGCTCGACATCGCTGATGAGCGCAAAGAGCCGCGCCGGCGCCTGCGCGATGAGCGCCGAGCGCTTGAGTTGCTTCATCATCCGATTCTCCAAGAGTGCCGGCCGAGTCACAACTTGGCCTGTACAATCGCAGCTCCGAAATTCTCCTCGCACCCATGGCCGAGCCTGCTCCCACACCACGCCTCATCGCCGAGAACCGCAAAGCGCGCTTTGATTACTTCATCGAGAAGCGCTATGAGGCGGGACTTGCACTTTTGGGATGGGAGGTGAAGGCCATGCGCGCCGGGCGCGCGCAGCTCACCGAGGCGTACGTTTATCTGCGCGAAGGCGAGGCTTTCTTGATCGGCGCGCACCTCTCGCCGCTGCGCTCCACGTCCACACACGTCGTCGCCGACCCGGTGCGCACGCGCAAGCTGTTGCTGAATCGCAGCGAGCTGCAAGGGCTCATCGGCGCGGTGGAGAGACGCGGCTACACGCTGGTGCCGCTTGAGCTTTACTGGAAGGCGGGGCGCGCGAAACTTGCAGTCGGTCTTGCCAAGGGCAAGAAGCAGCACGACAAGCGAGCGGTGGAGAAAGATCGCGACTGGCAGCGTGACAAGGCGCGGCTTTTGCGACGCGGCCGCTAGCTGCGGGCTTGCAAATGGCGCCCGCCTGCCCAACTCGGGTATGCTCAGCATGACCTTTGGGGGCGACCGGTTTCGACGTGGGTCGCGAAACTTCAGGGGCGTACCGAGGTGCAGTGGCCCTCGTTAAACACTGCTGCAAACTTATAGTTGCCAACGACAGTAACTACGCCTTAGCTGCCTAAACGCAGCTGACCTCTGACCGGCTCGTGCCTATGCGAACGAATCAGGGGACGCGCTCATAGGATCGGGAGCCGGTGTGCGACGGGCCGGCGCCTTAAGAGTCACCGTCCGCTGGCGTTGCGTCTTCCCTGCTGCTCGGGTAGCGCCGCGTGAGAATCAAAGAGACAGCTACGTACGTAGAGCCTGAAACGTAGGGCTTGCGGACGGGGGTTCGATCAAGGGTCGCGCCGGTCCGCGAGGGCCGGATGAGAACGGAGCTCACATCGGTGAAACCTGACGGCGCCGTCAAACTTGACGGCGGCATGGCAACGCCGAGGGGTAGGAAGAGGGCCAACTTCAGGCCTGCCCTGTAGAGACTCATAGGCTCGCCGAGAACGCCTGCGGTTCAGGGCGAGTACTAGGATCCGCACGAGAAGAGCGCTTCTCGCGGATAACACGCTCCGCATCCTTAAGCCGACAGGCGGCAAGGATGAAGGCATAGTCCAGGCCGTGGCGAAAGCTGCGGGTTCACTGTCCCCCCGCCTCCACCATCTGGCGTTTCCTGACCCCGCGAGGGGTCGGGAGACACGGATGTTCACGGGCAGCGCGCGCCGCTGCCTTGACGTGCGCCCCGACGGTGCGCTCAATAAGGCTGAGCGACGATCTGATTTTCCGATGCGAACACGACGGCAGAGCCGCTGAAGGCATCAGCCGGCAGAGCGCCTACGGGATTAGCGGCGCTCAGCACGATGAGCGGATCAGCGCTCGCCCAGGTGGTCGCGCCGGTCGATGTGGAGATAATCGTGTTATTGCTGTTGTCGAAGGCGAGGCCGCCGGAGAAAAACTGCAAGGTGTAGGTCGGCCCGATCGCCGATGCGCCAAGCGCGACACCGCTCGCACTGTAAATCTCATCCCCAGTGAAAGTGAAACTGCTCAGCCGCCCGTCCGTGTACAGCGGCCCGCTGAGAGAAAACCTGGCAACGATAAAGCTGCTGTTAGTGGGCCATCCCAAAACCCACCCCGGCACGGTCGTGACCAACGCGCCGTTATTGTAGATCCTGGTTGTGGGCGGTACGGGAGCACCGTAACCGTCGCCAAACGGGGGCGGCGTGTCCGATACGGCAACCAGTGTGCCGTCGGGCGAGAGCTGGGGGATGGACAACACATCTGGATAGACGCTCGATGCGCCGCCCGCGACGGGAATCGTTTGACCGAAGCAGGCACTACACGCAAGTTCGCCGAGCACCGTACCGGTGCTCGACAGGCCGATGTACGAGACGGTGCCCGCGTTCGTGAAACTATTGATGGCAGTTCCGGACGGCATCGAGTAGACACTGACATCGCCGAATCCGGCAAGCGCCGCCAATACGCCGCCGTCGGCTGATAACGCCAGCTCCCGCACGTCCGGCGGAAGCTGGATCGTGGTTTCAAATACGTTCGTCGTCAGGTTGTAGGAAAAGGTCTCGCCTCTGGCGGTCGTGAACGCCACACGATTGCTGCTGCCGGCAAAAGCCGTTAATTGACCGTGACCGAAATAGCGCGGCGCGTTCGGCGTCGACCCATCGATGATGACGCCCTGCGCGGTACCTACCATGAACTGCGACGGCGCGATCGCACCGTACGCGCTCGGGTTGGCGACGGGTACGGTGTAGCCGGTCTCTACCGGCGTCGCACCCGACAGATCAATGACCGTCAGGGCGTTGCCCGAAATCTGGGCAATGAAGGTACCGATCGTCGCCTGGGGCGAGAAGAGAGTGTACGTGGCGGTTGGCGTCGGCATCGTGCAAGGGATGGGGATACAGGAGACCGTGTTGTTGCCGATGGCGTAGATGCTCAAAGCCGATGCCGCAGTCCAGAACCAATTGCCCTGCCCCGTCAGGTCCTGCAGCGTAGGCATCGTCTCGGTGTCCTCAAGGACGCTCGTGAGCGAATACACGAAGAGTGTGTTGAATGCGGCAATGGTCGTTCCCAACTGAGTGCCCGCAGGAATGGTCGTCAGGAAATGGCTGCCATCCACGAACCACGACGAGAATGCGCCCTGGAACGCCGCTCCCACACTCGAGGTCCACGTGGCGCTGGACACCGTCTCGATGACGCTATTGCCCGCCGCGCCGAGTGCGATCAGCAGCGCGCCAGGCACAGCGATGGCGGCGGCGTTGAAATAATTGCCTGCCTCCGAAAAGAGCTGCTGTCCGCTTGGCGACCAGCACGCCAAGCCCGTCCCATTACCGGCGCAAACAAAGCTGCCGTCGATCGCAAGCTTCCACCACTGCAAGTGCACGGCGATCTCGGCGAGGACTTGGCCCGTCGCCGCCGAGCGCACCTCAAGACCGCTCGCGGTCTGGATCACTGCGGTCGGGCCGGCCAGAGCCACGGGCGCGGGAATCGTCTCAACCGTGTCGGTGGTATGCGGCGGGATGTAGCTCACGAGCGAGACGCCGCTTGCGATCTGGGCAGTCGTCGCGTAGTTCCAAAGAAACCAATGGCCGCTCGAGTCCTGAGTCACCACGTGCGCGCCATCGAACTGTATGAATTGCAGGGAATCGACGTCGCCCAGATTGAGCAGGATGTTTGCGGTGACGCCAATCGCGAGATTCAGCGTCAGCTGCTGCCCGCCCGAAGAGATGCCCGTAATCGCATAGGTCGCTGAAGGCGAGGTTGCCGTCGGCGTGCCGCTGATGGCGCCCGTCGTCGTGTCAAAGGTGAGGCCCGCGGGCAGCGCCGGGCTGATGGACCAGCTCTTGATGGAGCTTGCGTTGCTCGGCGTCAGCGTCTGCGCGGCGATGCCGACGGTGTACTGGTAATTCGGGCTGCCGTAGGCAAGCGCGGTCGCCGTCAAAGTGGCCGTGCTCGCCTTGGACGACCCGGCGGAGTTGGCGCAGGTCAGCGTATAGGTGAACGTGCCTGGCGCGCTCGGAGTAAGGGTCTTCGTACCGCTCGCCGCTAGCGTGCCGCTCCAGCTGCCCGAGGCCGTACAGCTGGTGGCATCGGCCGATGACCAGGTGAGGGTCGTGGAGCTGCCGACGGCAAGCGAAGTCGCGGCGAGCGTGAGTGTCGGCGCTGCAGGCGCCGCGCCGCTACCCCCGCTACCGCTACCTCCACCGCCGCACGCCGCAACGAGGCTGGTCAGAAAAATAGAGAGCAGGCCTTCTAGAGGGTTGCGTGAACGCATCTTCCTAATCTCCCCCACGCTGGTTTCAAACATGAGCGATCAGTACGGCTGAACGAGCACCAGATTCCCCGATTCAAACACCACTGCTGAGCCCGCGTAGGCATCAAAGCATGTCGTGGCTTCGCCCGCCGCGCCTCCTAACCGGATCACGTCACCGCACAGATCCCCGCTCGCCCAACCATCATTGGCACCCGACAGCGACAGGACCTGGTTCAGTTGCGGTGCATACACCAGATCGCTCGACACTACCTGCAGGGTTTTGAACGCGCCAAACGGCGCGACAGCGAGCAGGCTTCCCGTCGGGCTAAAGATGTTCGCGCCAATGAGCGTGCCTTGGGAATTGTAGGTGTCTACCAGCAGCCGGGCGTTATCAAGCCAGCCCACCGCGTAGCCCACCACCGTAGTCACGTAGGTGCCGTTGGTGTAGAGCGCGGTACGGGCGGCCGGGAACTGCCCGGTGCTCGACAAAGCAACGAGCGTGCTGTTGGGCGAGAGCTGCACGGGCTCGGCCCCCTGTGTGGCATAGACGGTCGGCGCGCCTCCGCTGACCGGAAGGCTCTGCTGCACGCCACTCACGCTCAGCAGTTCGCCGAGCGTCGTGCCGGGAGCGGACAAGGTGATGGTTTGCGGGGATGGGCTGCCACTTGCGTAAGAGAAGCTGTTGATCAGGGCCTTGGAGGGCAGCGAGTAGATGTCGACAGTCTCAGCACCCGCCACCGTGCCGGGCTCTATCGTGGCCAAGACGCCCGCGTCGGCCGACAATACATACTGCAGGCTCGAGGACAGATCGAGCGTGCTCTCAAACGCGTTCGACGTCGTGTTGTAGGAGAAGGTATTGCCGGCAGCGGTGGTGAACACCACACGTGCCGTGCCTCCGGCCAAATTTGTCACCGCACCATTGTCAAACGTTCGCGGGCCGCCGGGGGTCGACTCATCGATGAGGAGCCCTCCCGTGGTGCCCACCATGTAATGTGATGACGAGTTGAGGGCGTAGGCGCTCTCCGCGGCCGGCACGCTATCGGTGCTCACCACCGGAGTCGCGCCCGACAGATCGATAGCCGTGAGCGCATCCGGACCGGTGCCGGATAGCCAGCTGATGTTGGTGCCCGATGCGGTGGGTGAGTTCACCGCATAAGTGGCGGTGGGCATCGCACTGTTGCCCACCGCATAGAGCACCAGCGTATTCAGCGGGAAGCCGGCCTCACCCCAGAACCAGTGACCTACGCCATTCAAGACCTGATTCGTCGTCACCGTCGTTCTGTCGACTAAAGTGGCGGCAGGCGAGTACACCGACACCGTAGAGTCATTGTAACGGGTCAAAAAAGCAGACCCATCCACGAACCACGACTCAAATTCTCCCTGGAACGGCGCTCCCACGCTCGACATCCACGTGGCGCTCGAAACGGTTTCGATGACGTCTGCGCCCGCCGGGCCGAGCGCGATCCGCAGCGCGCTCGGCGCGGCGAACACCTCGGCAAGTGCGTAATTGCCGGACGCCGCGAAGAGCTGCTGTCCCGTCGGCGACCAGCACGTCAAATTGCCCTTGCCGCCCGCGCAGACGTAGCTGCCGTCGGTGGCAAGCTGCCACCACCACACCGCCAGAGGCACCGAGATCTCGGCAAGCACGGCGCCCGCTGCCGACGAGCGCAGCTCAAGCCCACTACTCGTCACGATCGCCACCGTCGGGCCGGCAAGGTCCACGGAAACCTGTTGCAAATTCCAACCGCCCAATGGTGCGCTCGCGGCAGAGTCGCCGCTCGCAATCTGCGCCATCGTTGCATAGTTCCACAGCACCCAGTGACCGGTAGTGTCCTGGCTCAGCACGTGTGCCGTATCGAACTGGATGGATTGCAGTGGCGCGGCGTGGCCCAGGTCGAGGAGCACTTTGGATGAGACGCCGATCGTCATATGCACGCTCGTCTGGCCGCCGGGGCCGCCACCGGTAATCACATAGTCGGTTGAGGCGGAGGTCGCCGTTGGCGTGCCGCTGATGACGCCGCTGGTGGTGTTGATCGTGAGTCCCGCGGGCAGCGCGGGCGTGATGCTCCAAGGTTCCACGCCGTTGATGTAGGCGCCATAGCATTGGCCTTGAATGAGCGGCGTCAGCGTTTGCGCCGCAACGCCGAGCGTGTATTGCACCGTCGAAAGCGCGACCTGCGGTGAACAGCTGCCGTAAAAAAAGGCCGGCGGAATCTCAACTCCGAACGTCAGCCGCACGCTGACAGCGCCGCCGGGATTCCGGGCGGTAGCTATGTAGTCTCTGATGGGAGATGCCGCGGTGGCTGTACCCGAAATGACCCCGGTGGCGGTGTTGAAGGTGAGACCCGGCGGCAATGAGGGATCAATCTGCCAGGCGCTTACCGCGCCCGTAACGCTAGGCGTTAACGGAATGATGGGCTTGTTGACGTAGTAGAAGGGCTGCAGCGGAGCATAGGAAAGATTCGTCGGCGGCGGCGGCGCCGGTGCGACGGTCACCGTGACCGCACTTGGTTTGGACGTGCCCGCTGCGTTAGCGCACGTCAGCGTAAAGGTCGTAGTGCCGGCCGTAGTTTCAGTAAATGTCAGCGTGCCGCTGGGCGTGATCGTGCCGTTCCACCCTCCGGAGGAGAAGCAGCTTGTCGCATTGATGGATGACCAGGTGATGGTGAGCGGGGATCCGTAGGGAATGGAATTCGCCGAAAGCATCAATGTCGGTGCTGCCGGCACCTGGTTAGTGCCCACTGTCAAAGTGGCGCTGCTCGCCTTGGACCCTCCCGCTGAGTTGGCGCACGCAAGCGTATAAGTGAAGGTGCCTAGGGCAGTCGGTTTAAGGGTCTTGGTACCGCTCGCCGCGAGCATGCCGCTCCAGCTACCGGAGGCAGTGCAGCTTGTCGCATTGACGGAGGACCACGTGAGGGTAGTTGAGCTGCCGAGGGGAATGGCAGTCGCGGCGAGCCGCAGCGTCGGGGCTGCGGGTGCGCTCGCGGTGGCGCCGCCGCTGTCACCACCACCGCCGCAGGCAGCCAGCAAAAGCGCTGCCAGAGTGGGCGCGGGATTTATTCGCAAGGCGAGAGCCATGTGCTGATTCCTTGTTCTACTTCTTGGCGGCAATTCTGATGAACGGCGCTCAAACGGGCGATGCACTTCAGAACGGCTGAGCGATCACGAGATTTCCGGAAACGAGCACGGCCAGAGCGCCCGCAACCGCGCTATTGCTCGACGCATCCGCACTTGCCCAGGTGAGCGGCCCCATCGTCGGCGTCGACACGGCGGTACCCGTTGAGGTGTAAGCCTGATAACCGTCGAAGATCGCCGCGCCGCCACCCGGCCCGCCGCTGCAGCAAGAATAGTTGGCGACCAAGAAGCTGCTGTTGCTGAGCCACTCCCAAGCCCATCCATGCACCGTCGTCAGCAACGCGCCGTTCTGATAGATGCTGGTCGTCGGCGGCGGAGCTACATAATCGGAGCCGTAACCGGGCGGCCAAGCGGTGTTTGACACAGCAACCAACGTGCCGTCGGGCGAGAACAGCAGTGCGGTGCCGGCGTTCGGATAAATCGTGGGTGTGCCGCCCGTGACCGGGATCGTTGCATCGGTGCCGTTATTGAGCATCTCAGCGAGCGTGGTGCCCGGAGCCGACAGGCTAATGCCCGCGGGACCACCGCCGTTGGCGGATGCCGGGAAACTGTGGATCACCCCACCGGCAGGCATCGAGTAGATATCAACATTGCCGCTGCCGTCGAGCCCCGCCAGAACGGCGCCATTGGCTGACAGCGCGAGCTCCACATCCGCCGCGAGATTGAGCGTGGGCTCAAAGGCATCCGTCGTCGTGTTGTAGGAAAAGGTACTGCCTGAGGCGGTGGTGAACACGGCGCGCGCCGTGCCACCGACAAGACTGGTCACCGCACCGTAGCCGAAATACCGCGGCGAGTTGGGCGCGGACCCATCAACGATGACGCCCTCGCCGGTGCCCACCACGAACTGCGACGGCGCGAGCGCCGCGAACGCGCTGGGGCTGGCAACAGGCAGGGTGTCATTGGTCTCAGCGGGCGTCGTGCCCGACAGATCAATGACGGTTAGGGCGTTGCCCGCAATCGAGGCAATGAAGGTACCGATGGGCGTGAGCGGCGCGTAAAGAGCGTACGTGGCGGTTGGCGTCGGCATCGTGCACGGGATCGTGATACAGGAGGCCGTGTTGTGCCCGATGGCATAGACGCTCAGAGCTGCTGTGGGTGAGGCGGTCGAGAACCAGGTGCCCTGCCCCGTCAGCCCCTGCAGCGTGGGCACCGTCTCGGTATCCTCAAGGTCGCTCGCGAGCGAGTACACGTAAAGGGTATTGAACGCAGTGAGCGTTGTTCCGACCTGGGTCCCCGCGGGGATGGTCGTGAGGAACCGGCTGCCATCCACGAACCACGATAGGAACTTGCCCTGGAACCCGGGTCCCACGCTCGAAGTCCACGTAGCGCTGGAGAGCGTTTCGATGACTTGCGGGCCCGCAGCGCCAAATGCCACTAACAGTTGGTTGGGCGCGGCGAAGACCATGGCGCTGTAGTAGTTGCCCGACTCGCTGAAGAGCTGCGCACCGCTCGGCGACCAGCACGAAAGAGCGCCGTCACTGCCGGCGCACACATAGCTGCCGTCGGTGGCCAGCTTCCACCACTGCAAATGCATCGGGATCTCAGCCACTACCGCCCCAGTCGCGGACGCTCGCAGCTCAAGCCCGCTCTGCTTCTGGATCACCATCGTCGCACCGGCCAGCGCCATCGGCGCTGGTTCCGTCAGCGCGCCAAATTCCGAACGCTCAACGATGATGGTGGCAATGCCGCTCGCGATCTGCCCGGTCGTCGCATAGTTCCACAATATCCAGTTGGAGCTTGCGTCCTGGGTCAACACGTGGGCGCTATCGAACTGGATGAATTGAAGCTTGTCGACGTCGCCTAGATTGAGTACGACGTTTGAAGTCACGCCGATGGCGAGATTGCCGCTCGCTCCCTGCCCGGCGGCGGTAAAGGCTTTGATCACATAGGTGGTGGTCGGCGAGTTCGCCGTCGGCGTGCCACTGATAGCGCCCGTGGTGCTGCTGAGGCTGAGCCCCGCGGGCAGCGCTGGGGTGATGGTCCAGCTCTTCAAAGAGCTCGCATTGTTCGGCTTCAGCGTTTGCGCCGCGATGCCAAGGGTGAATTGATAGGTGGTGCTACCGAAACTGATCGCGACGGCAGTTGGCGCAGTCGCAGACGTGCTGGCCGATCCGCTACCCCCGCCACCGCCGCCACAAGCGCCCATCGAGGCGCACGCCAGCATGGCAAGAGAGACGCTTAAGCGCCCGCGTGGCAACATGTCGCAAACTCCCTGACCTTCGCCTTATTCGAGTTCGTGAGCGGAGCGCTCGCACTATGCGCTCAATCCTGCTGCTGCTGCATGCAACTGGCGCCGCTGGGGGTGGTCTCTGCTTAACGCATCGCATCGTGCTGCGTTGACTTGAGCGGGCGGGAGTTGCGCTGATGCGTGCCTAAGGTCGTCCTATGTTCAATCAGCGAAGAGCAAGCGTTGAACGCTAGGGCCTGCCGTCCAAGGACAGCAGGGGTGCGTAGAGTTCGGGGCGCCGATCGCGAAAAACGAACCAGTTGTTGCGCAGCTGCGCAAGGCTTGTGAGATCAAAGGTTGCGGTCAGTATCGCATCGCCCTCCTCCGGCGCCTCGGCAACCTTAGCACCCGTGGCATCGGCGATGAACGATGAGCCATAGAAGCGGATGTACAGATCCTGCGGGTTCTGCAGCGAGCGCTCGAGGCCATAGCGATTCGCGGCAATGAGCGGCACGAGATTAGCTGCCGCCTGACCCTGCTGGGCGCGCTGCCAGTGATCGCGCGAGTTGAGCGCGAGGGCCGGCGGGGGCTCGCTGCCGATGGCGGTCGGGAAAAAGAGAAGCTCCGCCCCCAACAGCGCCATCACGCGCGCCGACTCCGGGAACCACTGATCCCAGCAGATGCCGACGCCAATGCGCGCGAAGCGCGTGTCCCAGACTTTGAATCCCGTGTCGCCGGGGCTGAAGTAGTTCTTCTCCTGGTAGCCCGGACCGTTCGGAATGTGCGACTTGCGATACACGCCGAGCACGGCGCCGTCCGCATCGACGATGGCGACCGAGTTGAAGAAGGCTCGTCCGGCGCTCTCAAAGAAGCTGACCGGCAGCACCACGCCAAGCTCGCGCGCGAGCGCGCGGCCCATCTCGACGGCGCGGCTCGCCGCTAGACGGTCGCGCAAGCTCCAGATGCCGCACGTCCTGCTCGATGCAGAAGTAGGGCGTCTCAAAGAGCTCCGGCAAGAGAATGATCTGCGCGCCGGCGCGCGCGGCGGCGCGTACCGCCGCATCGGCCTTGGCGATATTCTTCTCAAGGTTCCAGTCGCAGGAAAACTGCAGCGCCGCGACCGTCACCGAGCGCGGCGCCGTGCGAAAATGCTCAGGCTCCAAAGGCCACCCCCAAATCGATCAGTGCAAGAGGCGCTTGTCCTCAGTTGCAGTCAAGCTGGGGAAGAGTGCCTGATCGAGCGCTTGCACGTAAGTGGCCACCTCCGCCGGGCCCGGGCACGAGGATGCGGCCGTTGATCAGAAGGTTGGGAGTTGCCATGACACCGAGGCCCCGCAGCCGCTTCTCCTCCGCATCGACTTCGGCCCGCACCGGCGTCCGGATCGTCGAAGGCGGCAAGCGTCGCCGCTTCAAGCCCGCGGCCACGTGCAAGCTCCTGCAGCACCCCATGGTCGGCCAGATCCTGGCCACGCTCGAAGTAGGCGCGGAAGAGCTCATCGACCATCGCCCCGTGTGCGCCCTCGCGCTCGGCGATCTTCACCAGCCGATGGGCTTCACGGGTATCGGGCACGCTCTTCAGGTCCGCGAAGTTGAAGCGTATGCCCAGGTCACGTCCGGCCTGCGAGAGGGTGTCTTGCGCCAAGTCCACGCTTACGCCGTCGGGCAGCCGGGTCGCCAGATGCTCGCGCCAGGCTCTCGGGGCGGCAGGCAGTTCACTCTGGATGCGCAGGCCATGCCAGCGTAGCGCGGGCGACGGCAGCCCGTAGAGGCTGTCCAGGGCCCGTTCAAGCTTGCGCTTGCCGAGGTAGGACCAGGGACAGATGAAGTCCGCGATTAAGTCAAACTCAAGCGGAGCTCGCGTCTTGGTCGGTGTGACAACTTGTATGTCCATGGCATCTATCTGGAGCGAGGCAACTGGAATATCAAGCACGCGGCTGCCTGACGCGGCGGCGCAGTGCCCGATCTGTTCATTAATACGCATCGCGGTCTCCAGTGCCCTTAAGCCCGCCGCGCCGCTCACCACCGGCTTCGGTGCGATCGCGCACGCAGGCGAGAAAGGAATCGATCTCCTCCTTGAGTGCATCGCCCTGATCGAAGCTGCGCTCCTCGATGATGCACCGGCAGCTCGCCGGGCTCGAGGAGTACCCGGCCGCTTCTGATCACCGTCAGGATCTTCTGCTGCAGATCGATCGACAGATAGGCCTCATCTTCGAAGACGCGCAGCTTGCGCTCGGTCTTCATGCTCACACGGCTCGCGGTGGCGTTGGCGACGCAGCCGTTCTCGAAGCGCAGCCGCGCATTGGCGATGTCGATCTCGTCGGAGAACACCGCCGTGCCGATCGCATCCACCGCCGCGACCGGCACGCCGACAATGGTCTGCACGATGTCGATGTCATGAATCATGAGATCGAGCACCACGTTCACCTCCGTGCCGCGCTCGCGGTAGGGCGCAAGTCGATGGCACTCGATGAAGCGCGGCGCCTTCAGGTGCGGCTCCGCCGCGCGAATCGCCGGATTGAAGCGCTCCAGATGCCCCACCTGCAGCACGCAGCGATGCGTGCGCGCAAGCTCGATGAGCTCGCGCGCCTCGGCGGCAGTTTCGGTCATCGGCTTCTCGACGAGCACATGGACGCCGCCGGCGAGAAAATCGCGCGCGATCGCAAAGTGCGTCGGCGTCGGCGTGACGACGCTGACGACATCGACGCGCCCGAGTAGCTCGCGGTAATCCGCGAGCGCCTCGCAGGAGAACTCGCGCTGCGCCGCCTCGCGCGCGACCGCCGCGCACATCCACCACCGCCACGAGCTGCACGCCTGCGCCTGGGCATATTTCTGGGCGTGAAAGCGCCCGAGATATCCGACGCCGATTACCGCTGCGCGAATTGGCTGCATGGCGGCGCTATTATGCCCGGCCGCCATGGAGGAGCCGTTGCCCATTGGAATCCACCGCGCCTGAACCCGAGCTGCCGGAGGACGCTGATGCGCGGTCCGCCGCAGCGGCTGCGGCGCGAGGTACTCATCGCCCTCGCGGCCGCGGTCTCGTCGGATTTATCGTCGCGCCGCTTGCCATCTATGGGGTCGGACATGCGCTTTCTCGGGCCCTACAACCGCGGCGGCGCGGGCAAGCTGCTGGCGGATTTCATGAACGGTCTCGCTCACGGCTCGCCGATTTTCTGGGCGGTGGCGCTCGGGCCCTACGTTATGACGCTCCTCGTGCGCCTCCTGTACGCGCAGCTGCGCGGCCGCTGGCTCTCGTCGCGGCGCACGATTCTGTGGCCGCACGGGAACCTACGCTGCACTGCGCGGTTCTAAGACAAAGCCTCTATACTCAAGGCCAGTACAGCCAGACGGCGAGTCCGAGGAGCGCGATCACCGCAAGGTGGCTCAGCGAAGCGCCAGCGCCGCACCGCGCAGCTCTCCATAGAAACTTGTGGCGGAAGCTGCCGAGATCAGCGAGAAGACGAGGATCCCGCGGGCGAGCGGCAGGCGCTCGGGCGCGAAGCGCGCCGCACTGTCGGAGAGGAAGAGGAAGACCACCCAAATCAGGATGAGCCCGGCGGCCATCGAGACTGCCGAGCCCATCACGATTCCGAGCAGTACTGCAAGTGGGCGCATGAGGCTTGGGTGCAAGATGATTCGGCTCGGTTTGCCGCATCGCACTTGCTGGTGCGCAGCGGCCACTCTAGCCTTGCAGATGCAGTGTACCGAAAACGGCGGATGGCGGACGTGATGCGAAAAACCCTGCGGCGTTTCTCAGCCTGGACTGCGGCGCTCCTGATGACCGCGGCGGCGCTCGCCGTGGTGAGCGCGACTCCGGCGCCACCGTCAAGCTCGCTCCTGCCGCCGGGCTCGGTGGCGCCGACTGACAATCAGCGCGCTATCGCGCGCAAAATCGGTGAGATCCTCGAGCGCTATCACTACCGCCACGCGACTATCGACGGGCACTTCTCAAGCCAGGTCTACGATCGCTACCTCGACTTTCTCGACGGCCAGCGCAGCTATTTTCTCGCCAGCGATGTTGCTGAATTTGAGCCTTGGCGCCTGCATTTCGATGAGATGATCCATACGGGTGAAATCGATCCCGCCTACCTCATCTTCGCGCGCTTCCAGCAGCGCAATCGCGAGCGCATCCGCTACGCGCTGCAGCTCCTGAAGAGCGAGCCTGACTGGACGGTGAACGAAACCTTCCAGTTCGATCGTCAGCACACCCCGTGGCAGGCGAACGAAGCGGACATGAATGAGCTGTGGCGCAAGCGCGTGAAGAACGACGCGCTCTCGCTGATGCTGACCAACAAGAGCTGGCCGGAAGCCTCCGACCTGCTGCACAAGCGCTACGAGCGCGTGCTCAAGCGCGTCGACCAGATCAAATCCGAGGACGTGTTCGAGAATTTGATGAACGCGTACGCGCGCACCTTCGATCCGCACTCGAGCTACTTCTCGCCGAACAATTCCGAGGAGTACCGCATCCAGATGAGCCTCAACTACGAGGGCATCGGCGCATCACTGCAGGTTGTCGACGACTACGTCACGATCACGAACCTGATCCAGGGCGGCCCGGCCGCGGCCGCCGGCACCATCGCCGCCAACGATCGCATCACCGGCGTCAGCCAGAGTCACGACGGGCCGATGGTCGATGTCATCGGCTGGCGCCTCGATGATGTCGTACAGCTGATTCGCGGCAAATCCGGCACGCTCGTGCGCCTGCAGGTTTTGCCGGCGGGTGCGCCGCCCGGATCGGCGGAGAAGAAGCTCGAGTTCATCCGCAACAAGATCACCCTGGAAGCGCAAGCGGCGCATAAGGATGTGCGCACCATCAGCCGCGACGGGCGTGCCTACAAGATCGGCGTCGTCACGGTCCCCGGCTTCTATCAGGACATCGCCGCGCAGAGCGCCGGCGATGAGAACTATCGCAGCACCACGCGCGACGTGCGCCGCCTGTTGAACGAGCTGAAGGCCGAGAAGGTCGATGGCCTGGTGCTCGACCTGCGCAACAACGGCGGCGGCTATTTGCCGGAAGCGACCGCGCTCACGGGACTTTTCATCAAGCACGGTCCGGTCGTACAGCTGCGCGACACCACCGGCCGGCTTGAGGTGCTCGATGATCCGGAGCCCGCGAGCGATTACGACGGCCCGCTCGCGGTGCTGGTCGATCGCTTCAGCGCCTCCGCCTCCGAGATCTTCGCCGCCGCCATCCAGGACTATCATCGCGGCATCATTCTCGGGCAACGCACCTTCGGTAAGGGCACGGTGCAGAATCTGGTGCCGCTTGACCGCTGGTCAGCGAAGCCCGTGAATGGCCAGCTCACCGTGACGATCGGCAAGTTCTATCGCATCACCGGCGAGAGCACGCAGCATCGCGGCGTTGAGCCCGACGTCGAGCTGCCCTCGCCCATCGACATGAAGGAAGTCGGCGAGAGCGCGCTCGAGTCGGCGCTGCCGTGGGATCGGATCGCGGGCGTGCCGTTTCATTCCGAAGGGCCCTCCTCGAGCATGCCGATTCCCACGCTGGTGAGCGACGAGGACACGCGCGCGCAGCGTGATCCGGATTATCGCTGGCTGGTTGCCGACATCGCCGCCATCGACACCATCCGCGACCAGCATTCGGTGTCGCTGAACCTCAGCACGCGCCGCGAGGAGCGCACGCGCGAGGATAAGGAGCGCCTCGCGCGCGAGAACGAGCGGCGTGCCGCCAAAGGCCAGCCGGCCATCGGCAATATCGAGGACCTGGAGAAAGCCGACGCCCCGGACGTCGTGCTCACACAGGCCGCGGAGATCATGGCAGACATGGTGAGCGGCACACGCACGGTGCCCGCGCCCTCTGCCAGTCGAGACCGCGCGCCGCAGCTAGCGCAGCAGCACTCGGAACAGATCCCAGGTGTCCTCCGAGAGGACGTTGGGCAGTTTCGCATCGCCCGGCGCGCCGGCTGTCGCCCTCCGCGAGCATGATCGAGTCGCTCATCGGCACCGTGTCGGAGCCGTTTTTGTAGCGTGCGATCTTGCGTAGCCGCTCGCTGCGCTCTTTGACCTCCGGGCCGATGTGGGTACGCGCTTGCAGCAGCGCGCTCGCCCGTTCGATCTGCGCCATCAGCGCCTCGCACTCCGCGCGCTTGCCGTAGTCGTCGCTCACTTCGCGGCGCGCAGTGGCTTCGCGCGCGCGCGCCACGAGCGGTGTGCTGCGCAGGCGCACGCACAGCACTTCGGCGTAGGCGATCGCCGTGAGGTTGATGGTGCGTCGCGCCTCCACCGACAGCCCCGGAAACTCCGGCTGTAGTTCCTGCTCAAGATCGCTGGCGGCCTGCTGCGCCGTTTGCAGCGCAAGCTCGGTGACCTCGCTCGCGGCGCGCGCCGCCTCGAGCTGCCGCGCCACCGCACGGCGCTTGAAGTAATGCCAGAATCGGGTGAGGCGTGCGAGCTGGGCATCGAGCGCGGCGCGCTGCTCGCGGGTCGCAGCAGCGGCGCTCTGCGCGGCGCTCAGGCGTGCTTCGAGTTCCTGGCGGCGGGCGAACTGCTTGCGATTGTGCTCGGCGACATGCGCGCGGCGCTCGCGCTCCTCGAGCTGCCGCGCAAGCTCGGCGACGAATTGCTCGATGAGTTCGCGTCCGAGCTGCCACAGCCGCCGCAGCTGATAAAACACCAGCGCCGGAAAGCCGCTGTCGGCAAGCCCGAGGCGCTGCTCGAGCACGCCGAGCATCTCCTGGGTGCGCAGCGTCGCGCCTTCCTGCTGTTTGATGCGGTCCTTGAGACGATAGATCTCGTCCTGCAGGGCGGCGTAGGCTTTCTTGAGCTCCGCGCGATTGCGAAATAGCGCAAGGACGCGGTGATCCTCGGGATCCTCCGCATCGCGCCCGGCGCGCTTTAGCAGCCCCAGCTGTCGAAGTGCCTTCATGAGAAATGCGGTCACCACCGCAAGAGCTCATGAGGGCGGGATGATCCTCGCGCTCGTGGAGAAACGGTGGCCGCGCTCCACACAATATTCCAGCCACTTGTTTAACATCAGGTTGCGCGCCCAGCGCTGATCCAGTTCACGCTCTGCGCGGCTGCGCAGCGCCTTCAGCACCGGATGCGGATGCGTGCTCGCCCAGGCCTGGGCCTCCACCAAGCGTGCATCGTGATAGATGCGGATGCGCATGTCCGGGTATTCGACGGGCTCGGTCGGATGCGACAGAAGATAGGTGAGGTGCAGTGTGGTCGTATAAGGGCAGCGCTCGACGACATTGAGAACGAGGTCACAGTCTTGCGGCACACTCGAGCGCTGGCGGCCGTGCAGCTGCTGCAGATTGCCAGCGAGCCAGCCGAAACGGATATAGTTGCTCTCATATAGGCTCATCAAGGCCACGAAGCTGCGCGGCTTGGCGCGCCACGAGACCAGTGTGAGCGTATCATCGAACATGCAGCCGACTATATCGCAGCGCGCTTCGGGCGCAAGCCTGCTAGACGGGGTTTTTGCGCAATTTGAGTTTATTGAAGCTTAGGGTCGCAGACGCCGCTCGATGCCGCTATTATTGAGAATGCGACTCGCGAGCTCTTCGATCGAGCACTCGGTGGTATCGAGCGACGGAATCGCATAGCGCGCAAACAGCGCCTCCGCGGCGCGCAGCTCGTATTGCACTTGTTGGCGCGACGCATAGCGGCTCTCCGGACGCCGCTCGGCGCGAATCTGCTGCAGCCGCTCGGGCTTGATCGTGAGCGCATAGAGTTTCTGCCGATACGCGGCGACGCGCGCCGGCAGCGTGCCCGCCTCCAAATCATCCTCCGTCAGCGGGTAATTCGCCGAGTAGACGCCATACTGCAACGCCATGTAGAGCGCGGTGGGCGTCTTGCCTGAGCGCGACACTCCTATCAGAATCACGTCGGCGCGCGCATAATCGGCGCCGTTGCCATCATCGTGCGCGAGCGCGAAGTTTGTGGCGTTGATGCGCGTCGTATAGGTCGCAAGGTCCGCCATGCCGTGCGCGCGTCCGGCGCGATGCGTGGAGCGCGTCGCCAGTTCATCTTCGAGGGGGCCGACGAACGCTGCGAAGAAATCGAGGAACAGGGCGCGACTGCCGAGCACGATGTTGCGCACGTCATCCTGCACCAGGGTGCTGAAGACGATCGGGCGCACGCCCTCAACGTCGGCGGCGCGATTGATCCGGCGCACAGCGTCCTCCGCCTTGTCAACACTCGACACAAATGGCAAAGTCACGGTGCGAAATTCCAAGCCTTCAAATTGCGTCAAGAGACTGTGGCCCATGGTCTCTGCAGTAACGCCCGTCTGGTCCGACAGGAAAAAAACCGTGCGGCGACTCATGGCAGCGTGTCCTGTTTGGTGGCGCGCGTGAGCGCGAGGGTCGAGGAGTCCACTTGAACGCCTACATCGTGCCATTTGAACATCTGACGATGCGCGACGTCGAGACGGTGGGCGGCAAGAATGCATCGCTTGGCGAGATGATCGGGCAGCTCGCGAACGCCGGCGTGCGCGTTCCGGGTGGCTTTGCAACCACGGCGCAGGCCTATCGCGAATTCCTGAGCCAGGGGGGACTTGCCGCGCGCATCAATCAGGCGCTCACCGGACTCAACGTCGCTGACGTCGGCAAGCTCGCCGCCACCGGCGCAGAGATCAGAGCGGCGATCATGGCGACGCCGTTCCCGGCAGCGTTCGAGACCGCGGTGCGCAGCGCCCTTGCGACCATGAGCGCGGGGCAGGAAATCGCGGTCGCGGTGCGCTCCTCGGCAACCGCCGAGGATCTGCCCGAGGCCTCGTTCGCCGGCCAGCAGGAGACCTTCCTCAACGTGCGCGGTGCGGCTGCCGTGCAGCGTGCGATGCACGAGGTATTCGCCTCGCTCTTCAACGACCGCGCCATCTCCTATCGCGTTCATCACGGCTTTGATCATGCAGCGATCGCGCTCTCGGCGGGCGTGCAGCACATGGTGCGCAGCGATCGCGGCACGAGCGGAGTCATGTTCACGCTCGACACCGATTCGGGCTTCCGCGAGGTCGTGTTCATCACGGCATCTTACGGTCTCGGCGAGACCGTCGTGCAGGGGGCTGTCAATCCGGACGAGTTCTACGTCTACAAGCCCGCGCTGCGCGCCGGCAAGCACGCCATCATCCGCAAGAACCTCGGCAGCAAAGCCATCAAGATGATCTACGCACGGATGCCGGGCAGCGCGTGGCAACCGTGCCGGTGTCGAGCGGCGAACGCAGCGTCTTTTGCGTGAGCGACGCTGACGTCGCGACGCTGGCGCGCCAGGCGCTCATCATCGAGAAGCACTACGGGCGGCCGATGGACATCGAGTGGGGCAAGGATGGCGCGAGCGGCGAGATCTTCATCCTGCAGGCGCGACCCGAGACCGTGCAGAGTCGCAGCGGACGCACCATCCAGCGCTTCTCGCTCAAACGCCGCTCGAGGATTCTCGCCACCGGCCGCAGCATCGGGCAACGCATTGGCGCAGGGCCGGCGCGCGTGGTGCGCAACGCCGCCGAGATGGCGCGCGTGCAGACGGGCGATGTGCTGATCGCCGACATGACCGACCCCGACTGGGAGCCGGTCATGAAGCGCGCCGCGGCGATCGTCACCAATCGCGGCGGTCGCACCTGCCATGCCGCGATCATCGCGCGCGAGCTGGGCGTTGCCGCCGTGGTCGGCTGCGGCGATGCCACCGAGCGCGTGCCCGAGGGACAGGAGGTCACCGTGTCGTGCGCGGAGGGCGATACCGGCTACGTCTACGAGGGCCTTCTCGACTTTGAGCGCAAGCAGATCGAGCTTGACGCGCTGCCGAAGATCCCCGTGAAGATCATGATGAACGTCGGCAATCCCGATCGCGCGTTCGACTTCGCCGGTATTCCGCATCACGGCGTCGGGCTTGCGCGGCTCGAGTTCATCATCAACCGCATGATCGGGGTGCACCCGCGGGCGCTGCTGGAATTTGATCGCCTGGATGACGAGGTGCAGGAACAGGTGCGCGTGCAGATGGCCGGCTACGCCGATCCGGTCAGCTTCTACGTGGAAAAACTTGCCGAGGGCATCGCGCAGATCGCCGCGGCGTTTGCGCCGCAGCCGGTCATCGTGCGCCTGTCGGATTTCAAGTCCAACGAGTACGCCAACCTCATCGGCGGGCGCGCTACGAGCCGAGCGAAGAGAACCCGATGCTGGGCTTTCGCGGCGCCGCACGCTACGTGGATGAGAACTTCCGGCCGTGCTTCGAGCTTGAGTGCCGGGCGCTGCGCCGGGTGCGCGAGGATATGGGGCTGCGCAACGTGCAGGTGATGGTGCCGTTCGTGCGCACCGTCAAAGAGGCGCGTCAGGTGACCGCGCTCCTCGCCGACAACGGCCTCAAGCGCGGCGTCGACGAGCTCGAAGATCATCATGATGTGCGAGCTGCCGACCAACGCGCTGCTGGCCGCGGAGTATTTGGAGTATTTCGACGGTATGTCGATCGGCTCCAATGACATGACGCAACTCGCCCTCGGACTCGATCGCGACTCATCGATCGTGGCCAAGCTCTTTGACGAGCGCGATCCGGCGGTGAAGATGCTGCTGCAGATGGCGATCAGCACCTGCCGGCGCCTCGGCAAGTACGTCGGCATCTGCGGTCAGGGACCCTCCGATCACCCGGAGCTCGCGCGCTGGCTCGTCGAGCAGGGCATCGACAGCATCTCCCTGAACCCGGACTCGGTGATCGAGACCTGGATGTTCCTCGCCACTGCCACCAACAGCCCCGCGCACCGCGACGGTCAGCCGCCGGCGTAGGCCGGCGCGAAGAGCTCGGCGCGATAGTGCTGCAGCTCGCGGATTGACTCGAGGATGTCCGCAAGCGCAAGGTGCGTGCCCTCCTTCGCGAAGCTTTCCGCGACGCGCGGCGCCCAACGGCGCGCGAGCTCCTTCAGCGTGCTGACGTCTAGATTGCGGTAGTGGAAGAAGCGCTCGAGCGCGGGCATGCCGCGCGCGAGGAAGCGCCGGTCCTGGCAGATGCTGTTGCCGCACATCGGGGATGCGCCCGCGGGCACCCACGCGGCGCAGAAATTCCAGCGTGCGCGCCTCAGCCTCGGTGACCGCTACGCGGCTTGCGCGCACGCGCGCGAGCAGGCCGGATGAGCCGTGCTGCGACTGATTCCAGTCGTCCATGCCCGCGAGCGCCGCCTCCGGCTGATGGATCGCGAGCACCGGTCCCTCGGCGAGAATATTGAGCTCCTTGTCGGTGACGACGGTAGCGATCTCGATGATCACATCGCTGTCGGGCTTAAGCCCGGTCATCTCCAGATCAATCCAGATGAGATTGTCGCGACTCGGCACCGGTGCAGCTGCCATGGCGTCAGCCGAAGGAGCGCCGGCCGGCAGAGCGCATGCGCCAGCGTGCCGCCATCGACGTACTCAAGCTCCCCGCCGATCGGGACGCCGTGCGCGATGCGGCTCGCGCGCACCCCGTGCGAGGCTGCGATCTCGCCCAGGAAGTGCGCAGTCGCCTCGCCCTCGACCGTCGGATTGGTGGCGAGAATGAGCTCGCGCACCCCGCCCTCGGCGAGAATCGCGGTGAGCTCGCGCACGCCAAGCTCCTCCGGCCCGACGCGGTCGAGCGGCGACAAATGCCCCATGAGCACGAAATAGCGGCCCTTGTAGCTGCCGGACTGCTCGATCGCGACCACATCGGAGGGCGACTCGACCACGCACAGCAGGCTGGCATCGCGTTCCGTCGCGCGCAGATCGAACAGTGCGTCGTCTCGGTCAGCATGCGGCAGCGCGCGCAACGGCGCACGCTGGCAAGCGCCCCGGCGAGCGCCTCGCACAGCGCGCGTGCGCCGCTGCGTCCATCCTGCAGCAGATAGAACGCCATGCGCTGCGCGCTCTTGGGGCCCACACCCGGCAGAGCCTTGAGCGCATCGATGAGGCAACTCAGCTGAGGCGAATGCCGCATGGTCAAAATGGCAGCTTCATTCCCGGCGGTAGCTGCATGCCCGCCATGGCACCCGCCATCTTCTCCTGGACGCGCGCCTCGACACGGTGCACGGCATCGTTCACGGCGGCGGCGATGAGGTCCTCGAGAAGCTCGCGGTCACCGCTTGCGACCGCCGGCTCGATCTGCACTTTCTTCACCTCGTGACGGCCGCTCATCGTCACCTTCACCATGCCGCCGCCTGATTCGCCGAGCACCTCGATGTTGGCAACCTCAGCCTGCGCCTTCTCGACGTTATCCTTGATGGCCTGCGCCTGCTTCATCAAATTACCAATATTGCCGCGCACGTTGTTCTCCTCTGCCGCTATTTGATGGGCCGAACCGTGTCCGGCAACAATGTCGCACCGAAACGCTCGCGCAGCAGCTGCACGCCCGGATCGGACTCGAGCGCCGCGCGCGCCGTCGCCCGCTGGGCGAGCGATGCGTCCGCATCGGCGCGCGCCGGCGAGAGCAGCTCGGGCGCCGCGGCTTCGAATTCCAGCCGCACGGTTTCGCCAAAGTAACGCGACAAGCGCCTGGGCGAGCTTCTCCTCGAGCGCCGGAGTGCTGACGAACGGGCGCGCCGGATCAAGCGCCAGACGCACAACGCCGCCCGCGCGCGCGAGCAACACGCAGTGGCTCGCCAGCTGACGCGCCGCGCCTAACAGCTCAAGCTGATTGACGATAGCGCTCCACGATGACTCCTCCGGCGCATCCGGTGCGCGCGGCAGGCTCGCTGCCTCGCCCTGCTGGGTGGTGCGCGGCGCGCTGGCGCGGGCCTCTGCCACGGGCGGCGCTTGCGCGCGCGCCGCGCCCGCTTCGGCGGGGCGGAACGCCAGCATTCGCAGCAGGCTCATCTCAAAGCCGGTGCGCGGATCGGGGGCGAGCGCAAGGTCGCGGCGTCCGAGAATGGCCGTCTGATAGAAGAGCTGCACATCCTCACGCGCAAGCTTGCCGGCAAGGCGCGCGATGAGCTCAGGCTCATAGAGCTCATCGCCGGCGTAGTCCTCGACCGCCTGCTTCAGAGCGACCCGCGCCAGCAGTGCCGCCAGCTCATCGAGCACCTGCGCGTAGTCGGGCGCGAATTCCTCGAGCGCGCGCGCCGCCTGCATCAGGCCGTTGCCGTCCTGCGCGGCGAGCAGCTCGGCGAAGCGCACGACCTGATCGCGGGCGATCGTGCCGAGCATTGCACGCGCCTCAGCTTCGCCCACCCGCCCGGCGCCGAAGATGAGCAGCTGATCGAGGAGCGAGAGCGCATCGCGCACGCTGCCATCGGCCGCCTGCGCGAGCAGCCGCACCGCCGCCGCATCGAAGCTTACGCCCTCCTCTTCAAGTATCTGCCGCATGCGCTCGCTCAGCAGCGTCACCGGCAGGCGCTTCAGATTGAACTGCAGGCAGCGCGACAGCACGGTCACCGGCAGCTTCTGCGGATCGGTGGTCGCGAGCAGGAATTTCACGTGCGGCGGCGGCTCCTCCAGAGTCTTCAGCAGCGCGTTGAAGGAGTGCGCCGAGAGCATGTGCACTTCGTCGATGAGATACACCTTATAGCGCCCGCGCGTGGGCGCGTACTGCACGTTGTCCAGCAGCTCGCGCGTGTCGTCCACCTTGGTGCGCGAGGCAGCATCGACTTCAATCAAATCGACGAAACGCCCGGCGTCAATCTCCCGGCAGGCCGCGCAAGTGAGGCACGGCTGAGCGCTAACGCCGCGCTCGCAGTTCAGGCATTTCGCGAGGATGCGCGCGATGGTCGTTTTGCCCACACCGCGCGTGCCGCTGAAGAGAAACGCGTGATGCACGCGGCCGCTGTCGAGCGCGTTTGCGAGCGCGCGCCGCACATGCTCCTGCCCGACGAGCTCGGAGAACTGCTTGGGGCGCCATTTACGCGCGAGCGCCGTGTAACTCATATTGTGCGTCGGCGCCTGGGCGCCACCTGTGTGTCCTTCATTTCAAAACCGCGCGCACCCGCTGCGCGCCCCAGCTCGCCGCAGGCCCCCGGGAGGCGGCTCGCACCAGCCTTAGCTCCGGCACCCAACATCGCCGCTGCCGCTGCTCCCTTCCGGGCCTGACGGGGTTCACGACTAGTTGTCGCGGAGAAACCGATGCGAGCCACCACGGGAACCCGCGAACAAACACCCGGCAAGGTGCGCTCCTCGGCGCCGGCGTGGCGGAGAGGGTGGGATTCGAACCCACGAACACCCGTTAAGATGTTACTGGAATTCCAGTCCAGCGCCTTCGACCGCTCGGCCACCTCTCCTGGCTTGCAAAGTATAAGTGCTCAGGCCTGCGGAGGCTTTACCGGCTTCGGCACGACATAGGGCGGCGGCGTATCGAGGCAGGGATCGGCGCGGGAGCGCGGCGGCGGCGGCGGCTCGTTCAGGTCCGGAATGTGCAGCGCCGCGTGGGTATCCGGGGCACTCAAGCCAAGCGGGGTCTTCAGCGGCGGAATGCTCTGGGCGCTCGCGTACGCCTGCCGGTCATTGCAGGTGTTGTTCTCCAGAAAGTGATGGTGAAAGAAGGAGCATGCGCCCAGGGGCATGAGTCCCAGAGCAACCATGAGGCGCGGCAGCCGAAAAAATCGCATGATCACTCCCTCTGAAACACCACTCCGGCGGCCTGGGCGCTTGCCTCGACGGCCGCATGATGGGCGCTGGCAAGCTCCGTAAGCGGCAGCCGTATCCCCGGTTCAATCAGCCCCATGCGCGCGAGCAGCCATTTGGCCGGAATCGGGTTCGCCTCGACGAACAGATCCCGGTGCAGCGCCAGCAGCGCGGCGTCAAGCTGTCGTGCCCTGGCACGCTGCCCCCCGAGCGCCGCAGCCGCCAGATCCGCCATCGCCCGCGGCACGACGTTCGCGGTTACGGAAATGACGCCGTGCGCGCCGGCGAGCATCGCCGCGCACGCCGTCGCATCATCGCCGCTCAAGACCACGAACTGCGGGCCGCAGGATTCGATGAGCTCGCGCACGCGCGCCACCTGCGGTAGCGCCTCTTTGATGCCGATGAGCGTCGAAAGTTGCGCCAGGCGCGCCACGGTCGCGGGCAGGAGGTCAACGGCGGTGCGCGCCGGCACATTGTACGCGAGCACCGGCACGCGCGAGGCCTGCGCCACCGCACAGAAGTGGCGGTACAGCCCCTCCTGCGTCGGGCGGTTGTAGGCGGGCGTGACCACGAGGAGCGCGCTCACCGGCAGCTGCGAGAGGCGTTTCGCGCGCTCCACCGTCGCCGCGGTGCTGCTCGTGCCGATGCCGGCGATGACCGGGACCGTCGCGCCAAGCTGCCCGCAGGCGCGCTCGGTGAGCTCGAGCAGCTCCGCATCGAGCAAGGTTGCCGACTCACCGGTCGTGCCGCCGACGACGATGCCGCGGGTGCCGTTGGCGCGGTGAAACTCCAGCAGTCGCGACCACGCCGGCAAATCGAGCGACCCGTCGGGCCGCATGGGGGTGGCAATCGCCACGAGGCTACCGGAAAACATCCTGGGACCCACGAGTCGCCGTGCGCGAGCGCGCGATGTTACGAGCCGGTGCTCAACCTAAGCAAGCCCGTTCGCGCCGAGCCTGCGCACCCGCTAAACTTCGCGCACACAACGCAGGACCGACGCCGTAGACACGATGAAGCAACACCTTGCCGTATCCGCGATTGGCAGCGATCGCACCGGGATGGTTCATGACCTGACTCGCCTGGTGAGCGAGTGCGGCGGCAATATCAGTGAGAGCCGCATGGCGGGGCTCGGCTCGGAGTTTGCGATGCTGCTGCTCATCTCCGGCAACTGGCATGCGCTGGCAAAGCTTGAAACCGAGCTCAAGCGCCTCGCCGACAGCAGCGGGCTCATCCTGCACCTGAAGCGTACCGAGCCGCGCACGGCGCGCACTGATATGCTGCCCTACTCGATCGATGTGGTGTGCCTCGATCAGAGCGGCATCGTGTCGGGTCTGTCGGGATTTTTCTCAAGTCGCAGCATCGACATCGCGGAAGTCTCCACGCGCAGCTATCCGGCCGCGCACACCGGCGCCCCGATGTTCTCGGTGCAGATGATCGTCAACGTGCCCAGCCGCATTCACGTCGCCCACCTGCGCGAGGAGTTCATGGAGTTCTGCGACTCGCTTAATCTGGATGCGATACTGGAGCCGGTAAAATCTTGAAGGTCGAGCAGCAAAGTTGCGGATTTTACCCTGCCGGCAACCGGCAGCGGCAGCTGGCGCCTGCAGGCCATGGCCGGCGAGAAGCTCGTGATCTATTTTTATCCCAAGGACATGACTTCCGGATGTACCCAGGAGGCGCACGACTTTCGCGACCCTGCACGGCGCCTTTCGCAAGGCGGGCGCGCGCATCGTCGGCATCTCGCGCGACAGTCTCGCCTCGCACGAGAAGTTCAAGGTGCGTGACAAACTGCCTTTCGAGCTGCTGGCGGACGAGGACTCGAAGGTCGCAAAGCTCTTTGACGTGCTGCACGAGAAGAGCATGTACGGAAGGAAGTTCATGGGCATCGTGCGCAGCACCTTTCTGCTCGATCGCGACGGCGTGCTGCGGCGCGAATGGCGCAAGGTGAAGGTCGCGGGCCACGCGGAGGAAGTTCTTGAAGCGGCGCAGTCTCTCTGAGCCCGGCCCGGCCGCAGCCGGCAGCGAGATTACGCGCGAGGCGCCACCGCAAACCCTGCGCCGGCTGTTCGTGCTCGACACCAACGTGCTGATGCACGATCCGACCGCGATCTTTCGCTTCGAGGAGCACGACGTCTATTTGCCGATGGTCGTGCTCGAGGAGCTCGACGCGCACAAGAAAGGCCTCTCGGAGGCCTCGCGCAACGTGCGCCAGATCAGCCGCTTTCTCGATGACATGATCCGCGGCGCGACCAAGGCGCGCATCGATCGCGGGCTGCCGCTGCCCTCCTCCGACTTCGGCGACCGGGAACGCAAGCGCGCCTCCGGGCGGCTCTTCTTCCAAACGCGCCAGCTCGAGAGCGCGCTGCCGGCAAGCCTGCCCGGGCAGATCACCGACAACGCGATCCTGGCGCAGACGCTTGCGCTCGTCAGCGAAAATCCCGATGCGCGCGTGATCCTGGTCTCCAAGGACATCAATCTGCGCATCAAGGCCGCGGTGCTTGGCATTCACGCCGAGGACTACTACAGCGACAAGACCATCGAGGATGCGGACATCCTCTACACGGGCCTCACGGCGCTGCCGCGCAACTTCTGGGAGCAGCACGGCGAGAACATGCGCTCCTGGAAGGAGGCCGAGCGCACCTTCTACGAGCTCACCGGGCCTGCGGTACGTCACTGGCAGCCCAATCAATGCGTGTTCGAAGAGTCCCCGCAGGGCATCGAGGCTATCGTGCGACAGGTCGCCGGGGAGACCGCGATGCTCGAGCTCGTGCGCGACTATCGCAGCGCGCGCAACAGCATCTGGGGCATCAACGCGCGCAATCGCGAGCAGAACATCGCCCTGAATCTGCTCATGGATCCCGAGGTTGATTTTGTGACGGTGCTCGGGCCTGCGGGCACGGGCAAGACGCTGCTCGCCCTTGCCGCCGGTCTCATGCAGACGCTCGAGACGAACCGTTTCGTCGAGATCATCATGACGCGCGTGACCATCCCGCTCGGCGAGGACATCGGCTTTCTGCCCGGCACGGAGGAGGAAAAGATGGAGCCCTGGATGGGCGCCCTGATGGACAACCTCGAGGTCCTCACGCAGAGCCAGGAGGGCGGCTCGTGGGGGCGCGCGGCCACCAACGACCTGCTGCGCAATCGCATCAAGATCCGCTCCCTGAACTTCATGCGCGGCCGCACGTTCCTCAATCGCTACATCATTCTCGATGAGGCGCAGAACCTGACGCCCAAGCAGATGAAGGCCTTCGTCACGCGCGCCGGCCCCGGCACCAAGCTCGCGTGCCTGGGCAATATCGCGCAAATCGACACGCCCGTATCTGTCGGAGACCACCTCCGGACTCACCTATGTAGTCAACCGCTTCCACGGCTGGTCACACTCCGGACACATCACGCTGGTACGGGGCGAGCGCTCGCGCCTCGCCGAGTACGCCTCGGATATCCTCTGATGGGGTGCGGGGCGAACTACCCCCGGCACCACGGGTCCAAGGCTGCAGCGCGCTTTTTAAGTGATCTCATGCGACTTTTAGCGAAGCTTCTTCCGGGCGCGATTGCCTGCAGCTTGACCGCGGCGACCGGCCTTGTGGGTGCCCAGACCGATCTGCCGGACATCGGCAATCCGGTGGCGGCCACCATTACGGTGGACGAGGAGCGCCAGATCGGCGAGATGATCACCAAGCAGCTGCGCGACCAGGGGCAGATCATCGACGATCCGGAAGTTGATGAGTATGTGCAGTCGCTCGGGCTGCGTCTTGCCTCGCAGGCCGCGGATCCGGCGACGCGCCACTTTCAGTACTTCACGGTACGCGAGCCGGGAATCAACGCGTTCGCGATCTTCGGCGGCTACATCTTCTGCAATTACGGCACCATTCTCGCAAGCGGCAACGAATCGGAGCTGGCGAGCGTACTCGCGCACGAGACCGCGCACGTCACGCAGCGGCATCTTGCGCGCGCGGTGAACGCCGAGAGCCACCAGGGCCTCGAGCAGGTGGCGACGATCCTCGGCGCCGTCCTCATCGGCGTGCTGGCGGGCGGCAACGGCCAGGCGATGGAAGGCGCGATCGCGGCCGCGCAGGGCGCGAACATTCAGCGCCAGATCAATTTCACCCGCACGCAGGAATACGAAGCCGATCGCGTTGGCATCGGCTTCTTGGCCTCCGCCGGCTTTGATCCGAACGCCATGGCGAATTTCTTCGAGCACATGGCACGCATCGAGGGCCTCAATAACGCCTGGGTGCCGGAGATGCTGCGCGACCACCCGGTGACCGCAAACCGCGTCGCCGAGGCGCGCGCCCGTGCCGCGCAATACGAGCGCCGCAAGCCCGTGCAGTCGGTCAGCTATGCCCTCATCAAGGAGCGCCTGCGCGTACTGACGACGGCGCGCGAGGAGCTCATTCACCAGTACGGCACGCTCTACAGCGCCGACCATGAGCCAGAGCTTGACAAGAGCTACGGTCAGGCCCTGACCCTCATCGCGATCGGCCGTCCGGCCGAGGCGGTCACCATCCTGAAGGGGCTTCTGGCCCATCACCAGGGCATCACGCTGCTGCACGATGCGCTCGGCCAGGCACTGATGCAGGCCCAGGAAACCAAGCAGGGCCTCGCGGTATTTGAAACCGCGCTGCGACTGTTCCCGCGCAATGTCCCGCTCAGCGTGCGCTATGCCGAGGCACTCATGTCCGCCGGACGCGCGCGCGATGCGCACATCGTGCTGCTCGACTTGTTCAACAATGTGGAGCCGACGCCGCCGCAGATCCGGCTGACCGCGCTCGCGGCAAGTGCGGCTGGCGACGCCGGCGATGCCTACTATTATATGAGCGAGTACCACATCGCGAACGGTGATCTCACGCTCTCCGTGCAGCAGCTGCAGCTCGCCCTGAACGCGCCGAATCTCACGGTCGTGCAGAAGGAGCGCTACCAGGCGCGGCTCGATGAGATTCGCGACTACCTTGCCCAGGCGCGCATGCAGCGCACCAGCAATCGCCAGTAGTGCATCCTGCAGCGCGCCGCGGTTGCGCGCGCGCGGGCTGCTACACTACGGCGCCATCCATCGCCCGCTTGAACCTCGCATGAGCCCAACTGTCCGCGCCCCGCTCGCTCCCCTGCTCCTCGCTCTCATCTTCATGGCGCTCTTGGGCTGCGCGTCGCAGGCGCCGATGAAGCGCGACCCGCGTGATCCGCTCGAGCGCATCAACCGTGTGACCTACACGGTGAACGACAAGATTGACCGCGCGATCGCCAAGCCCGTGGCGAAGACCTATCGGCGCGTGACGCCGCATTTCGTGCAGAGGGGCGTGTCCAACTTCATGGACAACCTTCACTATCCGGTCGTGCTCGCCAACGACATGCTGCAGCTCAAATGGAAGGCATCGCTCAACGATGTGGGCCGACTCGTGCTCAACACCGCCTTCGGGATCGGCGGACTGTTCGATCCGGCGAGCGATGCGGGGCTTGCGAAGAATGACGAGGACTTCGGGCTCACGCTCGGCCACTGGGGAGTTCATTCCGGGCCCTATCTGGTGATTCCGGTACTCGGGCCGTCCGACTTGCGCGACGGCTTGGGCAAGCTCGCCGATGGGTTCGCCGATCCGGCCAACTACATCAGCAACTCCGCCGTGCGCTACGGCCTTTACGGCGTGTACCTGATCGACCGGCGCGCGCGGCTGCTCGATGTGGAGCACGCGCTCGACAATGCCTACGATCCCTACGCGGTGCTGCGCAACGTCTACCTGCAGCACCGCCAGTACCGCATTACCGGCGAATCGGAGAGCCCGAATCCGCTGGAGGATGAGCTGCCCGATCCTGAGGCGAAGTAAAGGAGAGCTGTGCGCCGCGCGCACGCTCCCCCGCGGCGGGTCAGATGGGAACCAACGATGCTCGATCCCGCGGCTTTTCCGATCCTGAAGAGATGGCCCGCCCGCTACCCGGAGCGCATCCAGCTTTATTCCGTGCCGACGCCGAACGGGGTGAAAGTCTCGATCCTGCTCGAGGAGAGCGGACTTGCCTACGAGCCGCATTTCGTGAGCTTCGAGGCCGAGGAGCAGCGGTCGCCGGAATTCCACTCCCTCAATCCCAACGACAAGATTCCGGCCATTCTCGACCCCGCGGGCCCCGACGGCGCGCCGTTTGCGCTGTTTGAATCCGGCGCAATTCTCCTCTACCTTGCCGACAAGGCGGGGAAGCTCCTGCCGGGCGATGCGGCGGCCCGCTACCACACCATCCAGTGGCTGATGTTCCAGATGGGCGGCATCGGCCCGATGTTTGGCCAGCTCGGCTTCTTCCACAAATTTGCCGGCCGCGAATACGCGGATAAGCGGCCGCGCGAGCGCTATGTCGCAGAATCGCAGCGCCTGCTCAAAGTCCTCGATGAGCGTCTGGCAACGCGCGCCTGGATCATGGGCGATGCGTACACGATCGCCGATATCGCAACCTTCCCCTGGGTGCGCAATTTGATTGGCTACTACCAGGCGGCGGAGATTGTCGGCATCCAACACTATGCGCACGTGACGCGCGCACTTGCAGCGTTTCTCGCGCGGCCGGCGGTCGCGCGCGGGCTTGAGATCCCAGCGCGTGCCTAGGCGAGGTCTTGCGCTTTAGTCGGTCGTCTTGTCCTGCAACGAGAAGCCGAGCATGCCGTGCGGCGTGATGCCCACGAGAAGCTCGCGATTGCCGCTCTGCGGCAGCCGCATGAAGGGCAGCCCATCGCGTGCCATCACCTTGGCACGCCTCTTCCATTCCGGGTCGTCATTGAACTTGAGCGCGAGTGAGCGCCCGCCTGACTCCCCAGCCTCATTGGCAAAGCTGGCCGGCAGCGTCTGATGGGGCGGGTTGCCGCTGGTGAGGGCCTCGGAGAGTCGGCCGCGCAGCGTCGTCTGCGAGGTCGCGGCCCGTATCGCCGTGTCGATCGTCGAGCGGCAGCTGGCGCTGCGGGAGACGCCGACACAAAGCTCCATCGGCGCGTGCAGGCTTGCCTTGCTGACGTGCGAGGCAAGCTCGGCCATGCTGCCCGCGCGCCCGAGGGCGGGTACCAGCGCAAGCCCCAGTACCGCCGTCGCGGCGAGGCTCAATCGCCGGGTCCTCAAGCGTGTCTGCCCTTCGAACATGAGCGCCATCGTGCGCGCGCCAGGCGGCGGCGTCAGTCGGCGCGGCCCAGCAGACTCGAGCCAAAAAAGGCGCCTTGTGTTGTCGGATTACTCCGACCGGGAGGTCGGCCTATGCCGTAAGCCCTTGATTTAGAATGGGCTCAACATCACTGATCTCGGCTACGGCGCGGATGGGCGCCGGCACGTTCGTCAGGCTCAGAGCTTGACCTTGGCGGCGCGCCAGCACCAGCCAATCCAGCAGCACCGCAAGGCCGGCGCTGTCGGAGCTGCTGACCGCGCTGCAGTCGATCTCAAGGGCCGCGCCGGACTGCGCGCTTAAGAGTTTTGCGCCTGCCACACGCGCCCGGCGCGCGGTTGCAAACGTGAGGGCGCCGCGCACCTGGATACGCCCCGCTCCCAGGTCCACAAGCTCGACCTCAGCCGGGGTGCCCTCGCGCACCGTCAGCTCTTGTTGGGGGTGAGTTTGCCGCCCTTTTCCATGCGGCTGATCACCTCATCGAGCCCCTTCTGCTCGATTTCCTCGCCGTAGTCATCATGAAAGCTTTTGACATAACTTATCCCATCGATCACCACGTCCCAGGCCTTCCAGCCTTCGGGTGTGCGACGCATGCTGTAGTTGACCGGCACGGTTGAGCCGTCGTCGCGTTTTACCTCGGTGCGCACTGTCGCGCGGTCCGGGTCGGAGCCGGCTTTGCTCGGGAACACCTTCAGCCGATCGCCGGTGAAATTTACGATGGAGTTGCCGTAGTTGGCGATCAGGGCATGATAAAACGCGCCGATAAAGCGCTGGCGTTGCTCGGGTGTGGCAGCGCGCCAATGCGTGCCGAGCACCAGGCGCGCGGCGTATTCGGTATCAAAATGCGGCAACAGGTCTTTCTCGACCAGCGGTTCGATCTTCGATGGATCGGCGCGATAGGCGGCTCGATTCGCATCGAGCTCCTTCAAAATCGTCTGCGCAACACTCTGCACGAGCTGCGCGGGGTCGGAGGTGCTCGCATCCTGGGCTTGGGCGCTGCCGATGCTGAGCGTCAATGCTGCAATGGCTGCTGGCAAAATTCTCATTTCTTCGACTCCTCACCCTTGTCATTCTTGGTCGCGTAGCTGGCAAAGAACTTATTGATCAGGTTCTCAAGAACGAGCGCCGACTGGGTCTGCTCGATTTGACCGCCGTCTTTGAGGTAGGTGTCCGAGCCGCCAGGACTTATCCCGACGTACTTGCCGCCGAGCAGGCCCTGTGTCTGGATGCTCGCAAAGCTGTCGTCGGGAATCTGATTGAACTGCGGCTCAACGCGCATGCTCACCACAGCCTTGTAACTCTTGGAATCAAAGCGGATGGTCTGCACCACGCCGACGCGCACACCCGCCATGGTCACCGGGGAGCCGCCTTTAAGATCACCCACGTTGTCGAAGCTTGCCTTCACGGTGTAGCCCTTAGGAAGGCCCGTCAGCTTTAAGCCGTTCGTCGGCAGTTGCGTCGTCAGGAACAACAAGGCCGCGAAGCCGAGCAGCACGAAAAGTCCGGTGCCGATTTCGAGGGCTCGATTGTTTTCGCGCATGGAAAGTCCTCTCAAAGAAAGCAGGCTGTCAGCACGTAGTCGAAGAGCAGAATGAGCACCGATGAGGCAACCACGGTGCGCGTCGTCGCAAGCCCCACACCGGCAGCCGTCGGCTCGGCATGATAGCCCTCGTAGACGGCGATCAGGCTACAGGCGAAGCCGAAAACCACGCTTTTGACGACGCCTTCCATCACATCCTTGAGCCCGACGGCGCCTTGCATCTGCGACCAGAATGAGCCGCGGTCGACGCCCATCATCTGCACACCCACGAGCTGCGCGCCAAAAAGGCCAACGATGCTGAAGACCGCCGCCAGCAGCGGCATCGAGATGACGCCGCCCAGGAAGCGCGGTGCGGCGACGTAGCGCAGCGGATCAACCGCCATCATCTTCATCGCCGTCAGCTGATCGGTGGCGCGCATGAGCCCGATCTCGGAGGTGAGCGCGGTGCCGGCGCGGCCGGCAAACAGCAGCGCGGTGATTACCGGCGTCAGCTCCTTCAGGAGCGCCAGCGCCGAGGCAATGCCGAGCGCATCTTCGGAGCCAAATCTCTGCAGCAGATCAAAGCCCTGCAGGGCGAGCACCATGCCGACGAAAAGCCCTGAGAGCATGATGATGATCAGCGAGCGCGCACCCGCGTTGTAGATCTGACTGACGATGAGCCCCGGCCGGCCGAGCGCCGGCACGCACTGCGCGAGCATGCGCACACAGAACACCGCAACCGCGCCAAGCTTGCGCAGGTTGCGCGTCACGAGTACGTCGGGAAGCGCGGCGCTCATCGATCCTCGACCGCGAGCAGCGCCTGCCGATAGTCGGGCGCCGGATAATGAAATGCCACTGGACCCTCGGCGCTGCCCTGCATGAACTGCCGCACCACCGGCAGGGCGCTGTCGTGCAGCTCGCGCGGCGAGCCCGTGGCGACCACGCGGCCGCCCGAGAGCAAATAACTGTCGTGCGCGATCTGTGAGAGCTCCACCACATCGTGCGACACGACCACGCTTGTGATCCCGAGCGCTTCATTCATGCGGCGAATGAGCCGCACGATCATGCCGCGCGAGATCGGATCGAGGCCGACGAACGGCTCGTCGTAAAACAGCAGCTCCGGGTCCATGACGATCGCCCGCGCCAGCGCGACCCGCCGCGCCATGCCGCCGGAGAGCTCTGCGGGCATGAGGGCCGCGGCACCGCGTAAGCCGACTGCTTGCAGCTTGGTGAGCACCAGCGTGCGCACCAGCGGCTCGGGCAAATCGGTGTGTTCGCGCAGCGGAAAGGCGACGTTCTCAAAGACATCAAGATCGCTTAACAGCGCGCCGTTTTGGAACAGCATGCCCATGCGCTTGCGCATGGCGAACACCTGCTTGGTGCTTAACGTCGACAGATCCTGGCCAAACACCTGCACCGTGCCGCGATCCGGCGCGCTCTGCGCGGTCATCAGCCGCAGCAGCGTAGTCTTGCCGGTGCCGCTCGGCCCCATGATGCCGGTGATGAGCCCGCGGCGCACCGTCACGCTGAGATCCTCAAACACCGCATGCGCCTCGACGGCGTAGCCGACGCCGCGCACGTCAATCACGACATCGTTGCGCGCAGCGGCCGGGGTTGGCAGCGCTTTATCGGGATCCGTCACGCAATGGCCGCGCAGCGCCTCATCAGGCCGCCTGATTTTCCATGGAGGGCGCGTATGCGCCGCTCGTTGCGAGCCCGTTGAACTTCGCGCGCCGCAGCAGCTCTTTCTGTCCCGAGGCAACATTCGCGCTCGCCCCGCCCCAGGCGGAGAGCGCGGTATCCTGCAATGCCCGGCCGTAGCTGAACGTCAGCGGCCAGGGCAGCGGCGCAAGCTTGTTCATGAGGGACAGATGCTGCGTTGCCTCGCTCGGGGACTGACCGCCGGAGAGGAACGCAATACCTGCCACCGCCGGCGGCACGTGGCGCTTGAGGCAACGCACCGTCGCTTCGGCGACCTGTTCCGGGCTGGCGCGCTTCGATGCCTTCTTGCCCGAGATCACCATGTTGGGTTTGAGCACCATGCCCTCAAGGTCGATGCGATGCTCGAAGAGCGCAGCGAACACGTGCTCAAGCGTGCGCGCCGTTACCCCCTCGCAGCGCTCGATCGAGTGATCGCCATCCATCAGCACTTCGGGCTCCACGATCGGAACGATGTCCTGCTCTTGGCACAGCGCGGCGTAGCGCGCCAGCGCGTGTGCATTGGCAGCAATCGCAAAGCTCGTCGGAATGTCGGTGCCGATGTCGATGACCGCGCGCCACTTGGCAAAGCGCGCGCCAAGCTTGCGGTACTCGACGAGACGTTCGCGCAGGCCATCGAGGCCCTCGGTAATGGTCTCGCCCGCAAACTGCGCCAGGGGCTTTGCGCCGGTGTCCACCTTGATGCCCGGAATGATGCCGTTCTTCTCAAGGAATGCCGGGAACGGCACGCCCTCGCGGGTCTTCTGGCGAATGGTCTCATCGTAAAGAATGACGCCGCTGATCCAGGAGGCGGCACCCGGGGCGGTAAAGAGCATCTCCCGGTAACTGCGGCGGTGCTCCTCGGTCGACTCAAGCTTGATGCCATCAAAGCGCTTCTTGATCGTACCGGTGCTCTCGTCCGCCGCCAGAATGCCCTTGCTCTTCACCACCATGGCGCGCGCCACGCGCGCAAGCTCACCGCGATTCATCGTCCGTCCTCCGCTGATTCAGCCGGCAAGAATAGCAAATCGTACCCGCCGGCAGGCGAGGCTTGGCATGCCGGCGAAGCCCCAGGTTGGTGCCGGAACCTAATTAGTACTAAAATGGTCCTAATGCTATGGATGGGGCTCGAGTCTCGAACTTGCGCTCCTCTTGCGGCGGAAGCCTCTCAATGATGCGGATTACCCGTCTGACGGACTATGCGACGGTCATCCTCGGCGTACTTGCCGCGGAGCCTGAGCGCATGCACACCGCGGCTGCCCTTGCGGCCCGCACCCGCATCCGCGCGCCCACCGCCAGCAAGCTTCTAAAACAGTTGCACCACGCCAATCTCGTCACCTCAAGCCGCGGCCTGCATGGCGGCTATCAGCTCTCGCGACCGGCACAGCAAATCAGCGCTGCCGCCATTCTCGATGCGCTCGAGGGGCCGGTGGCGCTCACCGATTGCGCGGCGGGCCATGGCCAGTGCGGCATCGAGGCCACCTGTCACGTGGGGCGCGGCTGGCAACGCTTGAACCGCGCCATCCGGCGCGCGCTCGCCGACGTAAGCCTTGCGCAGCTTGCCGGGCTTGATGCGATCCCGACGACGCTCGCCCCGCGCGCGCTCAACGATGCGGAGTTTGAACGCCCATGAGCGCCAGCGAGACCTCCGGCGATCTCGAAGCACTTCTCGAGCGCGGCTATCAACACGGCTTCGTGACCGACATCGAATCGGACACGGTCCCGCCGGGCCTCGACGAGGACGTGGTGCGGCTGATCTCGCGCAAGAAGGGCGAGCCTGAGTTTTTGACGGCATGGCGGCTTAAGGCGCTGCGGCATTGGCGCACGATGCGCGAACCGCATTGGGCCGAGGTGCGCTATGCGCCGATCGACTATCAGGCGATCTCCTACTACTCCGCGCCGAAGTCGAAGAAGGACGGCCCCAAGAGCCTCGCCGAGGTTGACCCGAAACTGCTTGAAACCTACGCGAAGCTCGGCGTGCCGCTGCACGAGCGCGCGCGGCTCGCCGGGGTCGCCGTCGACGCGGTATTTGACAGCGTGTCGGTGGCGACCACCTTCAAGGAGCGCCTCATCGCCGCGGGCGTCATCTTCCTGCCGTTCTCCGAGGCCGTGCGGCAGCATCCCGCGCTCATCGAGCAATACCTCGGCAGCGTCGTGCCCTACACGGACAATTTCTACGCGGCGCTGAACTCGGCGGTGTTCTCCGATGGCTCGTTCGTGTACGTGCCCAAGGGCGTGCGCTCGCCGATGGAGCTGTCAACCTATTTTCGCATCAATGCCCTCAACACCGGGCAGTTCGAGCGGACGCTCATCATCGCCGATGCCGGCAGTTACGTAAGCTACCTCGAGGGCTGCTCGGCACCGATGCGCGATGAGAACCAGCTGCATGCCGCGGTGGTCGAGCTCATCGCGCTTGATGATGCGTACATCAAATACTCCACGGTGCAGAACTGGTATCCGGGCGACGAACACGGCGTCGGCGGTATCTTCAACTTCGTGACCAAGCGCGGCGAGTGCCGCGGCAAGAATTCGCACATCTCCTGGACGCAGGTCGAGACCGGCTCCGCCATCACCTGGAAGTACCCGAGCTGCGTGCTGCGCGGCGCAGGCTCGATCGGCGAATTCTATTCGGTGGCCACCGTCAACCATCATCAGCAAGCCGACACCGGCACGAAGATGATCCATATCGGCGCCGACACCCGCAGCACCATCATCTCCAAGGGCATCTCCGCCGGGCATGGGCAAAATACCTACCGCGGTCTCGTCAAGATCCTGCCGAGCGCGCACAACGCGCGCAACTTCACGCAGTGCGACTCGCTGCTGATGGGCGGCGACAGCGGCGCCCACACGCGTCCGTACATCGAAGCGAAGAACCCGACGGCGACCGTGGAGCACGAGGCAAGCACCGCCAAGATCAGCGATGACCAGCTCTTCTACTGCCTGCAGCGGGGCATCAGTGCCGAGGACGCCGTCAACATGATCGTCAGCGGGTTCTGCAAGTCAGTGTTCAAGGAGCTGCCGATGGAGTTTGCCGTGGAAGCGCAGGCGCTGTTGGCGGTGAGCCTGGAAGGGGCGGTCGGATGAGCGCGCTGCTGCAGATCGAGGATCTTAAGGTTGCAGTCGGCGCAACGCCGGTGCTGAACGGCGTGACGCTGAGCGCCAACCGCGGCGAAGTGCACGCCATCATGGGCCCGAATGGCTCGGGCAAGAGCACCCTCGCGCACGTGCTTGCCGGACGTCCCGGCTACACCGTGACCGCGGGCCGCGTGCTGTTCGACGGCCAAGATCTGCTGCAACTGCCCGCCGAGGAGCGTGCGCGCGCGGGAGTCTTTCTCGGCTTCCAGTATCCGGTCGAGATACCGGGCGTGAACAACGTGTATTTGCTGAAGGCGGCCTACAACGCGCAGCGCAAGCACCGCGGCCTGCCTGAAGTTGATGCCTTTGAGTTTCTCGCTCTGGTGCGCGAGAAGATGCAATTCATGCGCATGGACGAGGTCTTTCTCAGCCGCGCCGTGAATGAGGGTTTCTCGGGCGGAGAGAAAAAGCGCAACGAGATTCTGCAGATGCTCATCCTCGAGCCGACGCTCGCAATCCTTGACGAGACCGACTCCGGCCTTGACATCGATGCACTGAAGATCGTCGCTGACGGCGTGAACAGTCTGCGCTCGCCGCAGCGCGCCACGCTGCTCGTCACTCACTACCAGCGCATGCTCGACTACATCGTGCCCGATTTTGTGCACGTGCTCGTGAACGGCCGGATCATGAAAAGCGGCGACCGCGCGCTCGCGCTGGAACTCGAGCGGCGCGGCTACGGCTGGGTAAGCGAGGAAGCCGCCTGAGCTTAACGCCCATGACAAGCACACTCGCCCATCGCATCGCCGATGAGTACGCGCGCGTCGCGGATGCTCTGCCGGCACGCGTGCTAAGCGGCGCGCAGCGCGAGCGCGCCATCAAGATGCTGAGCGCCGAGGGCCTGCCCGTCTCGCGCGATGAGAACTGGCGCTACGCCAATCTGCGCCCGCTCGAGCGTATGCGTTTTGCCCCGCCGCTCGGGGCGGGCGAGCCCATCAGCGCCGATGCTCTACCGGCGCCGATCGCCGGTTATATCCGCCACACCTACGTCGACGGCGTGTTTGCCCCCGCGCTGTCAGCCCCCCGCGCCGCCCCTGCGCCGGCGGCTGCAGTCGCCCGCGCGGCGCGCCGCGATGAGCGCTTCGCGCTCCTGAACGATGCCTTCGCCACAGATGTCGCAGCGCTACGCGTCGCTGCCGGCGCAACCCCCGACAACGGCGTGGAAGTGCTGTTCGTTGCCTCCTCCGCGGGCGCGCAGGCGGCCTCGTATCCGCGGCTTGAGGTCAGCGTCGGCGCAGGCGCGCGCCTCAATCTCATCGAGCGCCACGTGAGCACCGGCAGCGATGCGAGCTTCGTCAATGGTGCAGTCGCCATCGAACTTGCGCGCGGCGCGCACCTGACGCACTTTCGCCTGCAGCAGCTCGGTGCACGCGCCACCTGGATCGACACGCTCGATGCAACGGTCGATGCCGACGGCAGCTATCAGCAGCATCTGGTGCAGCTTGGCGCACTCGCGGCGCGCTCCACTTACCGCGTGCGCCTCGCCGGCGCACGCGCCGCGGCGCGGCTGTACGCCCTTGCGGCAGCAAATGAACATCAGACGCAGGATGCGTACGCGCTCATCGAGCACGCGGCTGCCCATACCGTGAGCGAGCAGCTCTTCCGCGGTATCGCCGCCGGGCGTGCCCGCGTCGCCTTTAATGGCGCGGTGAGGGTATTGCCGGGAGCCCCCGGCACGGACTCGCGCCAGTCGTTGCGCGGGCTCCTCGCTGGGCCGGATGCCGAGATTGACCTGCGCCCGCAGCTGCAGATCAATACCGATGATGTGCGCTGCACCCATGGCGCCACGGCGGGCAAGCTCGATGAGGCCATGCTCTTCTATCTGCTCTCGCGCGGGCTTGATCCTGATGCGGCCGAGCAACTGTTGAAATGGGCATTCCTCGCCGATGTCGCCGCCAAGATTGATGTCCCTGAGCTCAGGAAGAGCATCGAACGGGCCCTTGCGGGTCGCATGGACGTCGCCGCCGATTTGCAGGAGCTGCTATGAACGCCGCGCTCGACGCAAAGCTCGCCGCAGCAGCGCTCGACGCCGAGCGCGTGCGCCGCGATTTCCCCATTCTCGCGCGCACCATTAACGGCAAGCCGCTCGTCTACCTCGACAGCGCCGCATCCGCGCAGCAGCCGCTGCCCGTGATCCGCGCAGTCGAGCGCTACGTCACCCATTCGCATGCCAACGTGCATCGCGGCGTGCACACGCTGAGCCAGGAGGCCACCGATGCCTTCGAGGGCGCGCGCGATCGGGTGCGGCGCTTCGTGAACGCCGCCTCGGTGCGCGAGATCATCTTCGTGCGCGGCACGACTGAGGCCATCAATCTCGTCGCGCAGGCCTATGGCCGGCCGCGCTTCGCTCGCGGCGATGAAATTCTGATCACGGCCCTGGAGCATCACGCCAATATCGTGCCGTGGCAGCTGCTGTGCGAGCAGACCGGCTGCACCCTCAAAGTGGCGCCGATCGACCGCCGCGGTCAGCTGCTGTTTGAAGACTTCGCCAAGCTGCTGTCGCGGCGCACGCGGCTGGTCGCTCTTGCGCATGTCTCCAATGCGCTCGGTACCGTGCTGCCCGTCAAGCGCATGATCGCAGCGGCCCACGAGCAAGGGGCGTGCGTTCTGGTCGATGGCGCGCAGGCCGTGCCGCACGCGCGCGTCGACGTGCGCGCTCTTGATGCCGACTTCTACGCATTCTCGGGGCACAAGATGTACGCGCCGACGGGAATCGGCGTGCTCTATGCGCGCGAGGCAGTGCTCGCCTGCATGCCGCCCTGGCAGGGCGGCGGCGACATGATTCGCAGCGTCACCTTTGAAAAGAGCACCTATAACGAGCTGCCGTGGAGGTTCGAAGCGGGGACGCCGAATATCTCGGGTGCCGTCGGGCTCGGCGCTGCCATCGACTACCTCGAGTCGCTGGGACTGGATGCCATCGCCGCCCATGAGCAGCGCCTGCTTGAGCTCGCCACGTCTGAACTCAAGGCCATTCGCGGCGTTGAGCTCATCGGCACGGCGGCTCACAAGGCGGCGGTCGTCTCGTTCACGATGAGCGGTGTTCACCCGCATGACATCGGCACGATTCTCGATCACGAGGGCATTGCGATCCGCACCGGGCATCACTGCGCCATGCCGGTGATGGACTTCTTCGCGGTGCCCGCCACCGCGCGTGCTTCGTTCGGCTGCTACAGCACGCCCGAAGATGTGCGCAAGCTAATCGCCGCCGTGCAACGCGTGCGCGAGGTTTTTGCCTGATGGACCTCAAGGAGCTATATCGCGATGTGATCCTGGATCACAATCGCGCACCGCGAAACTTTGGGCGCCTCACCCCAGCCGACGCCCAGGCGGAAGGTCACAATCCGCTCTGCGGCGATCGTCTGTCGCTGTTTTTGCGCATGAACGGCGATCGCATCGAGGATGTGCGCTTCGAGGGCAAGGGCTGCGCCATCTCCACTGCCTCAGCCTCGCTCATGACCGAAGCGGTCAAGGGCAAGAGCCGCGCGGCGGCCGACGAGCTCTATCACCACGTACACGAGCTTTTGACAACGCCCAACGCAGTGGCTGCCGCGGATGTCGGCAAGCTTGCCGCGCTCTCCGGCGTGCGCGAGTTTCCGGCGCGCGTCAAATGCGCAACGCTGTGCTGGCACACGCTGCAGGCTGCGCTCAACGGCAGCGCCGCGGTGACCACGGAGTAGGCGCGGTGCGCGGTCACGAAAATCAGCCTTTCGTCGTCAATCGCGACGTGCGTGCGGTGGTCGTGCCGGCAGGAGTCGAGGTCAAGCTGCGGCCCGGGCAGGCGGGCTACATCACCCAGGCGCTCGGCGGCAGTTTCACCGTGTACATCGATGGCAATCTGCTGCGCGTCTCCGGCGAGGATGCCGACGCCATCGGGCAGCAAGTGGTGAAGCCGCCGCAGCTGCCGCCAAATGCCACCGAAGAGGACGTGCGCAAGCTCGCCTGGGAGCAGATGCGCTCCTGCTACGATCCGGAGATCCCGATCAACATCGTCGATCTCGGACTCGTCTACGACTGCGACGTCAAGCAGCATGAGGACGGCACGCGCAGCATTGATGTTACGATGACGCTCACCGCGCCCGGCTGCGGTATGGGCGAGGTGCTGGTGCAAGACGTGCGCGAGAAAATCGAGCGCATACCGACCGTGACGCAGGCGCGCGTGGAGCTCACGTTCGATCCGCCATGGAGCCAGTCCATGATGTCCGAAGCCGCCCGCCTGCAGACCGGAATGTTCTAGCAATCATGGCCGCGGAATGGGTTGACCTTGGCGCAGCACAGGACGTCACGGAGACGCGTTGCCTCGCCGTCGAGGTCGACGATATGCCGCTCATCGTCGCGCGCTGCGGCGCCGCGCTGTATGCCGTCGAGAACCGCTGCACGCACGACGGCGAGACCCTCTCCGGGGGTGACATCGAGGCGTGCGAGATCATCTGTCCACGGCACGGCGCGCGCTTTTGCTTGAAATCCGGCGCGGCGCTGACGCCACCTGCCTACGAGCCGCTGCGTACCTTCAACGTACGCGAGGCAGCGGGCCGCATCCTGCTCGAGCGTCCCTCATGAAGCGCCTGACGCTCGTGCGCCACGCGCACGCAAAAGTTGGCGTTGCGCCGCTGACGGATTTCGAACGGCCGCTGAGCCGCCGCGGCAAGAGCGAGGCTAAGTCCACCGCGGCAAGCCTGCGCGCAGCAAAGCTGGTGCCGGACCTGCTCATCAGCAGTCCCGCCAAACGTGCGCTGCAGACTGCGCAAATCATCGCGCAGGAACTGCAGCTGCCCGAGCGCCAGGTACGCCGTGATGAGGCTTTGTATCTGGCCGAACCGGCTGCGATCCTGCAAGTGATCCATGCGACCGGGCCGCGCATCGGGCATCTCATGATCGTCGGGCACAATCCGGGCATCTCGGTCACCGCCGACGCGCTGGCACCCGCGGCCGAACTTGGCGAATTCGCAACCGGCAGTGCATGCACGATGGAGATGGACGCGCCGCAGTGGCCCGCGGTACGCGCCGGCGGCGGCGCCAACGCCGAGCGCCAAGGCGGCGGCCCGGGCATCCTGGGGCTTCTGAGGAAACCGCGCGGCAAGCCCGCCGGGCGCGCGCGCTGACCTTCAGGGGCGCGCGGGCGCGCGCGCCAGCTGCACCACGGCGGACCAGCGCGCGCGGCCGAGCTTTCTCGGGTCCGGATCCGGCAGCAGCGTGAAGAGTCGCAGGAAAAACGGCAGGCGGCGCAAGCGCTGCGCGCCGCGCAGGAGCGCCTGCACCGTTACGCTGCGCCATCCCAGCGCCTCGAAGAACGCAACTCCATTCGGCGGTGCGAACTTCATAGGCGCATTCTCAAGGTGTTTGCCCATGCTCTTGCGCAGCATCTTCAGAAGCTCCGGTGAGAGCAGATCAAGAACCCACCTCTCGATCGCGGGCTGCTCCGCGAGCTCCGCCGCGAGCGAGCGCACCTCCTCATCATCGAGATACAGCAGCAACCCTTCGGTGATGATGAGCACGTGGCGCGAGGTACCGATGGCACTTCGCAGTGCTGCGGCGCGCGCGGCTACGTCGGCGAGATCGACCTTGATGCGCCTTAGCAAACAGCGCGGCTGCGCGCTCTTGAGTAGCCGCTCCTTCTCCTCGGTGAGCGCCGGCAGGTCAAGCTCGACCCACGACAGCGCCGCCGGCAGCTCCAGCCGGTACGGGCGCGCATCAAGACCCGCCGCAAGGTTCAGCACGCAATCACACCCGGCGCCGACGGCCTCGAGCACCAGATCATCGATGAGCTTGGTGCGCGTCACCATGGGCCAGCCGCTGCGCGCCTGGCGCGGCACGAGCGCTGCAATCGCCCGACCCCGATCACCCGCCAGAAGATCGGCAAAGGCATCGTGGAACAGGGCGTCGGGGCGCGCAGACTCTCGGGCGCGGTAAACCGCCACCCACCTTGCGGTGTCGGAGACATTGGAGACGGGCGATGCGCTCATAGCCCAAGTATCAAGTCGGTGCGCGGCGCGAGGTCATCTGAAGCTCACCGGCACTCGCTTGCAAGCGCTCCACATCGCCGCATGGCGCAGCGCTATGCCTTAAAATCCCCCGCTCCTGCCTGCAAGGACACCTGGCGCTCATGGCCGATCACATTGGCATAGTCGCGTGCTCCGCGGAAGGGGCCGCGCTTTGCTACCGCACCATCTGCGTGGAGGGCGCGGCGCTTCTCGGTGCGCACGCGCATCCCGAGCTCTCAATGCACACGCATTGCCTCTCCGACTACATGCAGTGCATCTATCGCGACGACTGGCAGGCAGTGGGCGAGCTCATGCTCGCCTCGGCGCACAAACTGCGCCGCAGCGGCGCGGCCTTTCTCATCTGCCCGGACAATACCCTGCACCAGGCGCTCGCTTACGTCGAGCCGCGCTCGCCGCTGCCATGGCTGCACATTGCCGCGATCGTCGCCGCACGCGCGCGCGCGGCGGGCTATCGTCGCGTCGGCCTGACCGGCACGCGCTATCTTGTGGCAAGCAACGTCTATCCGGATAAGCTCGCCGAGCAAGGAATCGACTTTCAGCGGCCGAGCGATGCTGAGCGCGAAGAGATCAATCGGATCATCATGGAGGAGCTCGTCTATGGGCGCTTTACGCCCGCAGCGCTCGCTTACTTGCAGCGCGTAATCGAGCGCATGCAGGCTGCGGGGTGCGACGCGGTGGTGCTCGGTTGCACCGAAATCCCGCTGCTCATCAACGACGAAAACTCTGCGCTGCCGACGCTCGACTCGACGCGGCTGCTTGCGCGCGCGGCGCTGCAGCGCGCGGTTCAATCTTCGTCATAATCAAGGTTGTTGCACAAGGGCTTCTCGGTCCTGGTCTCTCGCAATCAGCAGTGCCGCTCGCCGATGCGATGGCGCGCGTGAGCCCGATGCTGCGTGGCCTCATGTTGTTTGCCGCCGCACTGTCGATGCTCGCTTGGCTCGCAAGCGATCTGCTGGGGACGCCGCGCATTATCTTCGCGCTGGCGCGCGACGGCCGCTTGCCGCAGGTATTGGGTCGGCTGCATCCACGCACCCATGCCCCACACGTCGCGATCGCGGTCTACGCGGCGATCGCGATCAGCCTTGCTTTGAGCGGAACACTTGCTGAGCTTGCGGTGCTTGCGACGCTCAACACTCGGGCACGTTGACCGCGAGACCGCCTGCAGAGGTCTCCTTATATATAGTCGACATGTCGGCGCCAGTCTGCCGCATCGTGGCGATCACCTGATCCAGAGAGACCTTGTGCGTGCCATCGCCGCGTGAGGCCAGCCGCGCGGCATTGATCGCCTTGACGGCGCCCATGGCGTTGCGTTCGATGCACGGGATCTGCACGAGCCCGGCAACCGGGTCGCAGGTGAGGCCGAGGTTGTGCTCCATGCCGATCTCCGCGGCATTCTCGATCTGCTCCGAGCTGCCGTGCAGCGCCGCCACGAGTCCCGCCGCCGCCATCGAGCAGGCCACACCGACCTCCCCCTGGCAACCCATCTCCGCCCCCGAGATCGATGCATTCTTCTTATAGAGCATGCCGATAGCGGCCGCCGCGAGCAGAAAGCGGATCACGCCTTCATCATTGGCGCCGGGCTCGAAGCGCCGGTAGAAATGCAGCACCGCGGGCACGATGCCCGCCGCACCGTTCGTGGGGGCCGTGACGACGCGCCCGCCGGCGGCGTTCTCCTCGTTGACCGCGAGTGCCCAGGCATTCACCCAATCCATGACGTCGAGCGGGCTTGCGGCGCCCTTGCTCTCGGCAAGCATGCGATGGAGCTTCGGCGCGCGGCGGCGCACCTTGAGTATGCCGGGCAGCAATCCCGTCTGGCGAAAACCGCGTTCCACGCACGCCTGCATGACCTGCCAGAGGCGCAGCAGTTCGGCACGCACCTGCGCTTCGGATTTCCAGGTGCGCTCATTTGCCATCACCAGTTCAAACAGCTCCAGCCCGGCCGCGCGCGCGCGCTGCAGAAGCTCCTCGCCAGAGTCAAACGGGTAGGGTGCAGGTTGGCGGCCAGCCGGCGCGACCGCCGGCTCATCGCCGCGCAGAATGAAGCCTCCGCCGATCGAGAAATACTCCTCCTCACGCAGCCGCTGCGCCGCAGCGTCGAGCGCTGTGAAGCGCATGCCGTTCGAGTGGCGCGCGAGGCGCTCGTGCCGCATGTACAGCAACTGCATCGGCTCGTCGAAGGCGATTTCGTGGCGACCGAGGAGCCGGATGCGGCCGCTCGCACGGATGCGCGCCACCGCAGGCTCGATCGCATCAGGATCGATGGTCTCGGCGTCAGCGCCTTCAAGGCCCGTCAGGATGGCGCGATCCGTACCGTGACCGATACCGGTGAGGGCGAGCGAGCCGTACAGGCGCACGGCGATCTCGCGCGTCGCCTCGAGCAGCCCGTCGCGCTCGAGCCCCGCGGCGAACTCGTGCGCCGCGCGCATCGGGCCCATCGTATGCGAGCTCGACGGGCCGATGCCGATCTTGAAGATGTCAAATACGCTCAGTGTCATCGGGGAGCTCAATCAAACCTCCGCGAGCGACAGCAGGCTGGCGTTGCCGCCCACCGCTGCCGTGTTGGTGCTGATCGTCTGCTCCGTGCCAAAGCGCGCCAGGTAATGCGGCCCGCCAGCCTTGGGCCCAGTGCCGGAAAGACCGCAGCCCCCAAAAGGCTGCACCCCGACGACGGCGCCGATCATATTCCGGTTGATGTAGATGTTCCCAATGCGCGCCCGCGCGGCGATGCGCTCGGCGACCGTGTCAATGCGTGTATGGATGCCGAGCGTGAGGCCGTAACCCAGGCTGTTGAGCTCGTCGACCACCCGATCGAGCTCCTCCGCGCGATAGGGAACCACATGCACAATGGGTCCAAATACCTCGCGTTCAAGCGCGGCAAGTGCGGGCAAGGCAACCGCGAGCGGCGCGAAGAACCTGCCGCGCTTGCCGACCTCGGCGCTGAGCGGCGCGCGGTGGTGCCAGGCGCCGCCGCCGGTCACGCGCGCCGCGTGCGCCTCGAGCATCGCCAGCGCCTCGCGATCGATCACCGGGCCGACGTCGGTTGCAAGCCATGCCGGATCCCCGATCGTAAGCTCATCCATGTAGCCCGCCAGAAGCTCCATGATGCGCGGCGCAACGTCCTCCTGCAGCACGAGCAGGCGCAGCGCCGAGCAGCGCTGCCCGGCGCTGTTGAACCCGGAGGCCACCGCATCGAGCACCACCTGCTCGGGCAGCGCTGAGCTGTCGACGAGCATCGCATTGATGCCGCCGGTTTCGGCGATGAAGGTCGCAATGGCGCCGGCGCGCGCGGCGAGACTGCGCTCGATGAGGCGCGCGGTCTCCGTGGAGCCCGTAAATGCAACGCCCGCCACGCGCGCATCGCGCGTCAGCGCGGCACCCACGCTCGCCCCGTCGCCGGGCAGAAACTGCAACGCGCCGAGCGGCACGCCCGCTTCGTGCAGAAACTCGACGGCGAGCGCCGCGGTGAGCGGAGTCTGCTCAGCGGGCTTCGCGATCACCGCATTGCCGGCCGCAAGCGCCGCGCTTACCTGCCCGGTGAAGATGGCGAGCGGAAAGTTCCACGGACTGATGCACACGAACACTCCGCGGCCGCGCAGCCGCAGCGCATTGCGCTCGCCGGTCGGACCCTGCAGCACGGTCTCGGTGCCAAACAGCAGCCGCGCCTGCAGGGCGTAATAGCGCAGGAAATCGACCGCCTCGCGCACCTCGGCGAGCGCATCCGGCAGCGTCTTGCCCGCCTCGCGCACGCAGCGCGCGATGAGCTCATAGCGGCGGGTCTCAAAGATCTGCGCGGCGCGCTCAAGAATCTGGGCACGCTCCTGCGCGCCACGTGCTTCCCACGCCGGCGCCGCTGCGCACGAGCCCGCGAGCGCGCGCTCCACATCGTCGGCCGCCGCCTGCACCACCGTGCCGACGAGCTGCGCTTCATCCGCCGGGTTCATGAGCCGCAGCCGCTCGCCGCTGCCCGCCTTGCCATCGATGAGCGCGCTCGCCACCCAGGGCGCAGCGGCTGCCGCTTCGCACCCGGCCCTCAGCCGCTCAAGCTCCGCCGCGTCCGCGAAATTGATGCCGAGTGAATTCAGCCGCTCCTTGCCGTAGAGCTCGCGCGGCAGAACGATGCGCGGGTGCGCAACCTGCGTGAGCTTGTCGACTGCCGCAACCGGGTCGGCGATGACCTCGCTCGCCGGTTGCCGCGCATCGACCACCCGATTGACGAACGAGGTGTTGGCGCCGTTTTCAAGCAAGCGGCGCACGAGATACGGCAACAAGTCCTCATGCGCCCCCACCGGCGCGTACACGCGGCAGGCATAGCCGCTGCCGGAGGCGAGCAGCTGCGCATAAAGCTCCTCGCCCATGCCGTGCAGCCGCTGATACTCAAAGGCGCTCGGCCGGTCGCGAAAGAGCTCAGCGACATACGCCACGGTGTGTGCGTTATGGGTCGCAAACTGCGCATAGATGACATCGGTTGCCGAGGCGAGCAGCCGCGCGCACGCAAGGTAGGAGACGTCGGTGTTGACCTTGCGCGTGAACACCGGATAGCCCGCGAGGCCGCGCTCCTGCGCGCGCTTGATCTCGCTGTCCCAGTACGCGCCCTTGACGAGCCGTACGTTGAGCGTGCGCCTGAGGCTGCGGGCGCGGCCGATCAGCCACTCGAGCAGCGCGAGCGTGCGCTTTTGATAGGCCTGCACGGCAAGCCCGAAGCCCTCATAAGCGGCGAGCTCGTCGCTCGACAGCACCGCATCGACGAGGAGCAGCGACAGCTCCAGCCGCTCGGCCTCCTCGGCATCCACCGTCAGGCCGATGCCCGCGTCGCGCGCCAGCGCCACGAGCATCAACAACTGCGGTGCAAGCTGCGCCATCACGCGCTCGCGCTGCGCGAACTCGTAACGCGGGTGCAGGGCTGAGAGCTTGACCGAGATGCTCGGGCGCGCGCGCATGGGCATCTCGGTGCGGATCGAGCGGCCGACGGCGACGATCGCGGCCCGGTACTTCTCAAAGTAGCGCGCTGCGTCGGCGCGTGTAAGCGCCGCCTCGCCGAGCATGTCGAAGGAGTAGCGATAGGCACGCTCGAGCGTTCCGGTGGTGCGCTCCAGCGCCTCTTCAATCGTGCGCCCCATGACGAACTGATAGCCCATGATGCGCATCGCCTGGCGCAGCGCAGCGCGCGCCACCGGCTCGCTGATCCGGCTCGCCAAGCGCGCGAACCAGCCGCGCACCGAGCCGACCTGCGCACGCTCCACATCCACCATGCTGCCCGTCAGCATCAATCCCCAGGTGGAGGCATTGACAAACAGCGAGTCACTGTCGCCCAGGTGCTCTTCCCAGGCGCCGGCGGCGATCTTGTCGGCGATGAGCCGATCGGCCGTGTGCGCATCGGGAATGCGCAGCAGCGCCTCCGCAAGACACATCAAGATGACCCCTTCGGGCGAGGCGAGATGGTACTCGCGCAAGAAGGCATCGAGCCCCGAGCCCGAGGTGCGCACGGCGCGCACCGCCTGCACGAGGGCGAGGCCGCGCGCCTGCACCGCGGCGGCCTCCACCGCCGCCAAGCGCGCCCGCTCGGCAAGTGCGCGCACGATCGGCTCCTCCGGCGCTAGAAATGCCGAATTGATCTCGCTGCCGACCGTGGATGCGAGCGCAACGTTGTCCGGCACGACGAAGCGCGCGGCAGAGGAAGATGCAGAATGCATGGTGCGAGTATAATTCATGCGATGAGCACCTCGATCCTGGATCGTTTGCGCACCGACCTTGCCGAACTTAAGGCGGCCGGACTGTACAAACCCGAGCGCGTGCTCGCCGGCCCCCAGGGCAGCGTGGTGCACGCCGGGCAGCGCGATGTCATCAACCTCTGCGCCAACAACTACCTGGGACTCGCCAATCACCCGGCGGTACGCGAAGCGGCGCACCGCGCCATCGACTCCAAGGGCTATGGCATGGCATCGGTGCGCTTCATCTGCGGCACGCAAAGCGTGCACAAGGAGCTCGAGGCCCGTGTCAGCCGTTTCTTGGGCACTGAAGACGCTATTCTCTACTCATCCTGCTTCGATGCGAACGGCGGGCTCTTTGAGACGCTGCTCGACGAGCGCGACGCCATCATCTCCGATGCGCTCAATCATGCCAGCATCATCGATGGGATCCGGCTGTGCAAGGCCGAGCGCTACCGCTACGCCAATAGCGACATGGGCGAACTTGAGACGCGCCTGCAGGAATCACACGCGGCGCGCACGCGGCTCATCGCAACCGATGGCGTGTTCTCCATGGACGGCTTCATCGCCAAGCTGCCGCAGATCTGTGCTTTGGCGCGGCGTTACGACGCACTCGTCATGGTCGATGACTCGCATGCGACCGGGTTCATGGGTGCGACGGGGCGCGGCACGCCGGAGCACTGCGGCGTCGCGGACCAGGTCGACATCTACACCGGAACCTTCGGCAAGGCCCTCGGTGGCGGCTCGGGCGGCTATGTCGCCGCGCGCAAGGAGATCATCGAGTGGCTGCGCCAGCGCTCGCGGCCCTATCTCTTCTCCAACAGCATCCCGCCGCTCGTCGCCGCGGTAAGCCTGCGGGTGCTCGACATTCTGGATGACAATGCGGAGCTGCGCGCGCGCCTCTTTGAGAATGCGCGTTACTTCCGCGCCGGCCTGGAGCGCGCCGGCTTTACCTTGAAGCCGGGCGAACATCCGATCATTCCGGTCATGCTGGGCGATGCCGCGCTCGCAGGCCGCATGGCGGATCGGCTCCTCGACTGCGGCGTGTACGTCATCGGCTTCTCCTTTCCGGTGGTACCGAAGGGGCAAGCGCGCATTCGCACGCAGATGTCCGCCGCGCTCACGCAGGCGCAGCTCGACACGGCGCTTGCGGCCTTCGCGAGTGTCGGTCAGGAGTTAGGCATCTTGGAGCAGGAGCGCAGACGCGGATGAAAGCGCTGGTCAAGAAGGAACGACGGCCCGGGATTTGGCTCGATGAGATACCCGAACCCAAGGTCGGCCCGAACGATGTGCTGATCAAGATCGCGAAGACCGCGATCTGCGGCACGGACATGCACATTTTCAAATGGGACGCGTGGGCGCAGAAGACGATCCCGGTGCCCATGGCCGTGGGTCACGAGTACTACGGCCATATCGTCGAGCTCGGCTCCGAGGTCGCCGGCTTCAAGGCAGGCGATCGCGTATCCGGCGAAGGGCACATCACCTGCGGGTACTGCCGCAATTGCCGCGCCGGGCGCCGGCACCTGTGCCGCAATACCGTCGGCGTCGGCGTCAATCGCCCGGGCGCGTTTGCCGAGTACCTGGCAATTCCCGCGGGCAACGCCTTCAAACTCTCAGCGGCCATATCCGATGATGTCGCCGCGATACTCGATCCCTTTGGCAACGCGACCCATACGGCGCTCGCGTTCAACATGGTCGGCGAGGACGTGCTGATCACCGGCGCAGGTCCCATCGGCATCATGGCGGTCGCGATCGCCCGGTTCGTGGGTGCGCGCCACATCGTCATCACCGACGTCAACGACTACCGCTTGGAGCTGGCGCGCAAGATGGGCGCCTCGCGTGCCATCAACATCTCGCGCGAGTCGCTCGATCAGACGATGAAGGACCTTGATATGCAGGAGGGCTTTGACGTCGGCCTCGAAATGTCGGGCAACGCCGCGGCGCTGCGTGAGCTGCTGCGCACGATGCACCATGGCGGCAGTGTCGCGATCCTGGGAATTCCGCCGGAGGACACCGCTATCGACTGGAATCAGGTGATTTTCAAAGGCCTGACGCTGAAGGGCATCTACGGCCGCGAGATGTTCGAGACCTGGTACAAGATGCAAAGCCTGCTGCAAAGCGGCCTGTCGCTTGCTCCCATCATCACGCATCACTTCGCCATCACGGACTACTTGCAGGGCTTTGAGACCATGGGCTCTGGGCAATCGGGCAAGGTGATCCTCGACTGGGCCGCCTGAGCGCGCGGCCCGCGCACGCCCAATGCCCGCAGACCTCAAGGTACGCGATGCGCGCCGCGATGATTTCGCCGCGTGGCGGCCGCTCTGGGATGGCTACAACGCGTTCTATGGACGCGCGGGAAATTCCGCACTGCCGGAGCAAATCACGCGCACCACATGGGAGCGCTTCTTTGATGCCGCAGAGCCCATGCACGCGCTGGTTGCAGAGAGCTCGGGTGGGCTGCTCGGGATCGCGCATTTCCTCTATCACCGCAGCACGATCCATGCGATGCCGATCTGTTATCTGCAGGATCTGTATACGCTCGAGAGCGCGCGTGGCCGGGGGGTCGGACGCGCCCTCATTGGCGTGGTCTATGAGCGCGCCAAACAGGCGGCAGCGGCGCGCGTCTACTGGCAGACGCATGAGACAAATGCGGTGGCGATGCATCTGTACGACAAGGTCGCCGACAAATCAGGGTTCATCGTCTACCGGCACACGCTGTAATCCGAAGCGGCGCCTCTGCAACGACTCTCACAGTCGCGGGCAAGCGGATGGCTGCGGCGCGCGCCATTTGCGCAGGCGCTGGCGCGGTGGCGGGCCCAGCATCTCGGCAGACCCCGTTGCCGCAGTCCCGCCCGCCGAAGTGCTTCGCATGCGAAGATCGAAGGTGCCATCGCCTTCAACCCCCGGCACCGCGCGTGAATCGCAGCCGGGGAAAGAGGTACCCTACTGGCAGCTCGCCTAAGCAAATCCGCCGACAAGGATTGAGATGCCAGCCGGCCGCACTGCCGCACGCAGTCCCGCTCATCCGGGAAGTGCCGAAGTAAATCGACGTCACCACGGGTGCGCCTCGTGGACCTTGCTCGCGCTCGTTCCCGGCATGAGCGTGGCATCGGTCCTCGACCCGGTGGGACCCGTGGGCGTCGCCGAGCGCACGATCCTGCTCGATTCTCTGGTGATCATGCTCGCCATCGTCATTCCGACGATTGTCGCGACGCTGGCATTTGCCTACTGGTATCGCGCCGCCAATTCGCGCGCGCACTATGGGAGCGACTGGGCGTACTCCGGCCGGCTGGAACTGATCGTCTGGTCGATCCCGACGCTCGTCGTGCTGTTCCTCGGCGGCATCGCCTGGCTGAGCTCGCATCGGCTCGATCCCGCACAGCCTCTCGAGTCGCCGAATCGCCCGCTTGAGATACAGGTGGTCTCGCTCGACTGGCGGTGGCTCTTTATCTATCCCGAGCAGAATGTGGCGAGCGTCAACGAGCTCGTGGTGCCGGTCGGCGTACCGCTGCACCTTAGGATCACATCGGCGACTGTGATGAACGTGTTCTTCGTGCCGCGCCTGGGCAGCGAGATCTACTGCATGAACGGCATGGTGACCCAGCTTAATCTGCAGGCTGACACAGCCGGTGTGTATCCGGGGCTGTCGGCGCAATTCAGCGGCGATGGCTTCTCGGGTATGCACTTTGCCGTGCGCGCCGGCAGCTCAGCGGCATTTGCTGATTGGGTGGCAAGCGCCCGCAAGGCAGCTGCCAGCCTCGATGATGCCGCCTATGGGCAGTTGCGGCGGCAGAGCGAGGATGCGCGCGTCTACGCGTATCGGCAGGTGCGCGCCGGCCTTTTCGAGGACATCGCCTCGCGCAAGCTGCCGCCGGGCGAGGGACCGCAGACTGACGGCGCTGGCGCGCAGGTCTCCGCGCACGAGGGGCGATGAATATCCTCGGCAAACTCACCTGGCAGGCGATCCCGTTCGATCAGCCGATTCCGCTTGCGGCCTCGGCACTCGTGGGCGTTGCGCTCGCCGCCGTGCTGGTGTGGGTCGTGGTCAAGGGCTACGCGCCCTACCTGTGGCGCGAATGGATCACGAGCGTCGACCACAAGCGCATCGGCATCATGTATTGCCTGCTGGCGCTCGTCATGCTGCTGCGCGGCTTCATCGATGCCCTCATGATGCGCTCGCAGCAGGCGCTCGCCTTTCATGCCGCAGGCTACCTGCCGCCCGAGCACTACGACCAGATCTTTACCGCGCACGGCACCATCATGATCTTCTTCGTGGCGATGCCGTTCGTCATCGGGCTCATGAATTTCGCCGTGCCGCTGCAGCTTGGGATCCGCGACGTCGCCTTCCCGACGATGAACTCGGTGAGTTTGTGGCTGACCGCCGCGGGCGCGCTGCTCGTGAACCTGTCGCTCCTGGTCGGTGAGTTCGCGCGCACCGGCTGGCTGCCCTACCCGCCGCTGTCCGAGCTTGCCTACTCCCCCGGCGTTGGCGTCGATTATTACCTCGTCGCGCTGCAGATCTCCGGCATCGGCACGCTGATGACCGGCATCAACTTCGTCACGACCATACTCAAGATGCGTGCGCCCGGCATGCGCTATACGCGCATGCCGATCTTCTGCTGGACATCGCTCGCGGCGAATCTGCTGATCGTCGCCGCCTTTCCGATCCTCACCGCAACCCTCGCGATGCTGCTTCTCGACCGCTACTTCGGCTTTCACTTCTTCACGAACGAGGCGGGCGGCAGTCCCATGATGTTCGTGAATCTCATCTGGGCCTGGGGCCATCCGGAGGTTTATATCCTCATCCTGCCCGCGTTCGGCGTTTTCTCCGAAGTCACCGCCACGTTCTCCGGCAAGCCGCTCTTCGGCTACCGCTCGATGGTGATCGCAACCATGGCGATCTGCATTCTCTCGTTCATGGTGTGGCTGCACCACTTCTTCACCATGGGCGCGGGCGGCGACGTCAACGGCTTCTTTGGCATCATGTCGATGATCATCGCGGTGCCGACCGGGGTGAAAATCTTCAACTGGCTCTTCACGATGTACCGCGGCAGGATCCGCCTCACCTCGACCATGCTGTGGGCGGTCGGATTCATGGTGACGTTCGTCATTGGCGGCATGACGGGCGTGCTGCTCGCGGTCCCTCCGGCAGACTTCGTGCTGCACAACAGCCTGTTTCTGGTGGCGCATTTTCACAATGTCATAATCGGTGGAGTGCTGTTCGGAATGTTTGCCGGATCGGCCTACTGGTTCCCCAAGGCTTTCGGCTTCAGCCTCGATGAGCGCCTCGGCAAGGCCGCCTTCTGGTTCTGGCTCGTCGGCTTCTACGTCGCGTTCATGCCGCTTTATGTGCTCGGGCTGCTCGGCATGACTCGACGCATGCAGCACTACGATCAGCCTGAATGGCGTCCGTGGGTGCTGCTTGCGGGGCTCGGCGCTCTCTTGATCCTGTGCGGCATCGCGCTGCAGATCACGCAGTTGCTCGTATCGATCCGCACCCGCGAGGCGCGCCGCGATGCAACTGGTGATCCCTGGGATGGACGCACGCTCGAATGGTCCACCGCCTCGCCGCCACCGTCCTTCAACTACGCCGTGCTACCGCAGGTGACGCAGATTGACCCTTATTGGAGCGCGAAGCTGCAGGCGCGCAAGGCACGGCGCCTGGCGGATGAGCCGCCGTACGAGTCGATCGAAATGCCGCGGCACAGCGCCACCGGCTTCATCACGGCATTCTTTGCTACCGCGACCGGCTTTGCGATGATCTGGCATATCTGGTGGCTCGTGGCGCTCGGGCTCATCGGCGCGTATGCCACGTTCGTCGTCTTTGCCTGGCGCGATGTCGCCGACACGCAAATCCCTGCCGCCGAGGTGGCGCGTGCCGATCGGGCGAATCGCGCGGCGCGCGCGCAGGCCCTGCAAGGAAGCCCGGTATGAGCTCGGCGGCGCTGCCCGCGAACGCTGCGAAAGGCCACGGCGAGGGAGGCCCCGCCGAGCGCCGCATCATCGTCGGCTACGGCTTTTGGGTCTTCCTGCTCTCCGACGTCATCATGTTCGCCTCGCTATTTGCCGCCTTTGCCGTGCTCTCCAATGCCACGGGCGGCGGTCCCGCCGGCCGCGAGCTCTTCGATCTGCGCACCGTCGCCATCGAGACGGGGTGCCTGCTTGCCTCGAGCTTTGTGTGCGGCATGGCGAGCCTGGCGGTGCAGCAGCGCAGTCAGCAATGGACGCAGATTGCCCTCCTCGTTACCGGGCTCCTGGGACTCATCTTCATTCTGCTTGAGATCCACGAATTCGCGCGTCTCGTGGCGCGCGGCGCAGGGCCCACCCGAAGTGCATTTCTGTCGTCCTTCTTCACGCTCGTAGGCTGCCACGGCTTGCACGTCACGGCCGGGCTCTTGTGGCTCGGAACCATGATGGCGCAGTTCTGGGCGAAGGGTTTTCGTCAGAACATCCGCTACCGATTCCTGTGTTTCAGTCTCTTCTGGCACGCACTCGACATCATCTGGGTGGCCATCTTCAGCCTCGTGTATCTGGTGGGAGTGAGCACATGAGAAGCTCGGACGGGCACGGCGATCCTTCGCCGGACGTGGACGACATTGCACCGGGCGATGAGCCGGCGGCCGCGGGCGATATTGGCAAAGCCGTTCGCGGCTATCTGCTGGGACTTGCGCTGGCGGTTGCGCTCACCGCCGCCTCGTTCTGGACGGTATCGACACATCTCATCTACGCGCCCGGCATTCCCGTTGCCGTGCTGGTGCTCGCCATCGCGCAGATGGGAATTCACCTGGCATTCTTTCTGCACATCACCACCTCTCCAGACAACACCAACAACGTTCTGGCGCTGGCATTTGGAGTGCTCATCTGTTGTCTCGTGGTTTTTGGCTCGCTGTGGATCATGGCGAACCTCGATCACAACATGATGCCGATGAGCCAGATGCTCAACATGCAACGCTGAGCCGCGGCGCACCGCTGCAGTGCCGGCTGCGCGTGCCATTGCGACGCCGCGATCGGCCGCGACCCACGAGCAGACCGCCCCAGTGGGCCGGCTTACCGGAGGGCCTTAGGGCACGCCGCAGAAGCAGTAGGCGTAGAGCCGGTCGCGCGCGGTGAAGTGACTCAGCAGCTCGACTTCGCGCGCCAGCGGATCGAGCTGGTGGACCACCCGCGCCAACGCGCCGTTGTCGATGCCGGCGCGGGACATGAGCCGCACGAGGCTCGATTTGAATTGCATCGCAAGCTGCTCCGCCCAGGTGAGCTCCGGCTCGATGAAGTGCACGTCATAGGCGGGCAGCTTCGCGCGCCGTGCGGCCGCGCGCACCGCATCTTCAAACGAGCCGAGATTGTCCACGAGTCCCAGGCGCTTGCCGTCGACGCCCGCCCAGACACGGCCCTGCCCGATTGCGTCGACCTGATCGCGCGTCTTGGCGCGGCCATTGGCGACGCGCATGACAAATTCCTCATAGCCGCGCTCCACCGTCGACTGCAGCAGCGCTTTTGCCGGCGCGCCGAGCGGGCGATCGAGGCGCAGCTGGCCCGAGAGCGGGGTCGTGCCCACGCCATCGACATTCACGCCGATCTTCGCCAAGGTCCGCGGCACCGTCGGGATGATGGCAAAGATGCCGATCGACCCGGTGATCGTCGCCGGGCTCGCCCAGATCTCATCCGCCGGCGCTGCGATGTAGTAACCGCCGGAGGCGGCATAGGTGGACATCGATACGATGAGCGGCTTGCCGGCTGCCTTGAGCGCTTTCAATTCCTGATAGATCTGCTCGGAGGCGTTGACGCTGCCGCCGGGGCTGTCGACGCGCAGCACCACCGCACGCACGTTATCGTCCATGCGGGCGTTGCGGATCAGGCGCGCCGTGGATTCGCCGCCGATGGTCCCCGGAGGCTGATCGCCGTCCAAGATCTCCCCCTCGGCCACGATGACGCCGATGCGGTGGCCGCGGCCGGCGCTGATCTTCCTCTGCGCATGCACGATGCGTGCGTAGTCCTCATCGGCAACCTGGTGGAAGGAGCCGTCGGTCTCATCTTGCCCGACGATGCCGATGAGCTCGTGTTCGACCTCGAGGCGTGTCTTGATGCCCGTGATGAGCTTTGCCTTGAGTGCCACGGAGGGGGCATCGCCGCTTGCCGCGGGGATCGTCTTCGGCAGATCGCTCACGTAGCTCGCGAGCGCATCCGCGGGCAGCTTGCGCGCCTGGGTGGTGGCTGCCTGATAACTGTTCCACAGCGCCGTGAGGTAGCCGAGCGCGTTGTCGCGCGCATCCGGCGACATGTCATTGCGCGTGTAGACCTCGACCGCGCTCTTGAACGTACCCACGCGGAACACATTGATGTCGACGCCGAGTTTGTCGAGCGCGTCCTTGAAGTACATGTGGTAGCCGTCGTAGCCGTCGATGAGCACGAAGCCCAGCGGATCAACGTAGATCTCATCGGCCTGCGCGGCGATGTAATAACCATCCTGCAGATAGCTGGTCGCAAACGCGATCACTTTCTTGCCGCTCGCGCGAAACTCGCGGATCGCGAGCGTCAGCTCCTCAAGCGTCGGCTGGCCGGCGCCCTCGAAGTGCTCAAGATTGAGCACCAGTACGGGAATGCGCTTGTCCTTGGCAGCAGCGCGAATACTGTCCGTGAGATCCCAAAGCAGGGTCTCGCTGCGATCCTTGCCGCGCGCATCCTCGATGGCTCTTTGTAGAGGATCTCCGGAGAGCTGTTCGACGATGCGTCCCTCGGGGGCGATGACGAGCGCCGCGTGCTCGGGCACCGTTGGAATCGAACCGCGCAGCGCCACCAGCACAACGCCAAAGAAGAACAGCAGCAGCACCAGGTGCAGCACCCGACGCAGTCCGTCGAGGAAATGCCAGACGCCGCGACCAAAGTTGCCAAGCGCGCTCATGCCTTAAGGCTCAGATCTTCTCTTCAATGCGGGCCGCCTTGCCCGACAGGTCGCGCAGGTAATACAGCTTGGCGCGCCGCACGCTGCCGCGCCGCTTGACCACGACGTCGCTGATGGCGGGGCTATGCGCCTGAAAGACCCGCTCGACGCCTTCGCCGTGCGAAATCTTGCGCACGGTGAAGGAGGAATTGAGGCCGCGATTGCTCCTCGCGATCACGACGCCCTCGTAGGCCTGCACGCGCTCGCGGTCGCCCTCGACCACTTTGACTTGCACCACCACGGTGTCACCGGGCTTGAAGTCCGGCAGCTTGCGCGTCGTGCGCCGACGCTCCATATCCTGAATGATCTTGTTCATAACGCTCACCTACCCTTTACAGACTCACCGCCTTCACCTGCGGCGAGAAATTCATTGAGGATCTCCGCAGCCTCAGCCGTCAGCTCCTCTTTGGCGATCAGATCCGGCCGGCGCACGCAAGTGCGGCCGACGGCCTGCCGCAAGCGCCAGCGTCGAATGTCGGCGTGATCCCCCGACAATAGCACCTGCGGCACGCTCAGGCCCTCGAATACTTCCGGTCGCGTGTAGTGCGGCCAGTCGAGCAATCCCGCCGCGAAGGAGTCCTGCGCGCTCGAGCGCTCATCACCCATCACACCCGGCAGCAAGCGCGCCACCGCATCGATCACGACGAGCGCCGGCAGCTCTCCGCCCGAGACCACGTAGTCGCCGATCGACAGGTCCCGGTCGACCCCGAGCGCCATCACCCGCTCATCGATGCCCTCGTAGCGCCCGGCGATCAGCAAGAAACCCGGCAACGCCGCAAGCGCACGCGCCTGGGCGGCATCAAAGAGCTCGCCTTGCGCAGTCAGGCAGATGCGCGGAGCACCCGCCGGCAGGCGCGCGTGCGCGGCGCGGATCGCGGCGAGCGTGGGTTCAGGCTTCAACACCATGCCCGGACCACCCCCGTAGGGGCGATCATCGACCGTGCGATGCGCATCCGCCGTATGCGCGCGCGGATCCTCGGTGCCGACACTGACGAGTCCGCGCTCGAGCGCCCGACCGATGATGCCGAAGTCGAGCGCTCCGCGGATCATCTGCGGAAACAGCGTGACAACTTCAATATGCACCGCCAATGCCCCTACGCCGAGTCGACCGGCCAATCGACGACAATCCGTGCGGCCGCCAAATCCACTGCCCACAGGCACTCGGGCGATGCCGGCACCCAGTGCTCGGTGCCTGCGGCATCGCGGATCACCAGCATCGCGCCCGCGCCACTTTCGACAAAGTGCGCGAGCACGCCCAAGTCCACTCCCTGGCGGTTGCTGACCGCAAAGCCTAAGAGATCGGCGCGATAATATTCCCGCGCCGCCGGCGCCGGCAGCTCGCTGCGCGCCACTTCCACCATCATCCCGACGAGCCCCTGCGCCGCGCGGCGATCCTCGACGCCGCGCAGGTGTGCCACGAGTCCCTGCCCCTGGCGCCGCCCCTGCTCGAGGAGCTGCTGCACGCGCGCCGCGCCGCGGCACAGCGTCCAGGTGCGGTAATTCAGGAGCGCCTCTAAAGGCTCGGTAAAGGACTCCACGTGCAGCCAGCCTTTGATCCCATAGGGCCTGCCGATTCGCCCGAGCTCGACCCACTCCACGCAGCCGCCGCTTCGTGCCGAGGCGTCAGACGGGAGCGCTCGCCTGCTTGCGATAGGACGCGACGAGCGAGCGCACGCGATCGGACTGCTGCGCGCCCTGGCCCAGCCAGTAGTCTATCCGCGGCAGGTCAAGCTTAAGCTTGGGCTCATTGCGGCGTGCGATGGGATTGAAGAAACCGACGTGCTCCAGGCTCAAGCCGCCCTGGCGCTTGCGGCTGTCGGTCACCACCAAGTGATAGAAGGGCTGGTTGCGCGCCCCGCGCCGCGTGAGTCGAATCGTTACCATGTTGAGCTCGGGCCGCCAAAAAAGAGCGCGGATTCTACGCAAAAGGGGCCGGGTGCGCAAAACGGCCTGAGGCTGTCCCGACCTAGGGGAAACGGCCCTTGAAAGCGCCCATGAGATGGCGCAACTTGCCGCCTTTCATGCTCTTCATCATGCGCTGCATGTCCAGAAACTGCTTCATGAGACGGTTGACATCCTGCACCTGCACGCCCGCACCACCGGCGATGCGGCGCCGCCGCGAGCCGTCGATGACAGCCGGATAGCGCCGCTCGCGCGGCGTCATGGAATTGATGATCGCGATCTGCCGGCGCACCTCGCGGTCGCCCTGATCCGCCGACATCGCATGCCGTCCCGACCGCCGCCGGCAGCTTGTCGAGCAGCGAGCCCATGCCGCCGAGCTTCTGCACCTGCTCGAGCTGGCCCTTCAGATCCGCCAGATCAAACCCCTTGCCGCGCGCGACCTTTTGGGCCAGGCGCGCCGCCTCGTCGGTGTCGACCTCGCGCTGCACCTGCTCGACGAGGCTCACGACATCGCCCATGCCGAGGATGCGCGAGGCCATGCGCTCCGGATCAAAGGGCTCGAGCGCCTCGGTCTTCTCGCCCACGCCGAGGAAAACGATGGGTTTGCCGGTAACCTCGCGCACCGACAAGCGCCGCGCCGCCGCGCGCATCGCCGTCGGCCTTGGTGAGCACGATGCCGGTCAGATCGAGCGCGGTCGCGAAGGCGCGCGCCGCATTGAGCGCGTCCTGACCCGCCATGGCATCGACGACGAACAGCCGCTCGCTCGCGCCGACGAGCGCATCGATCTGCCGCACTTCCGCCATCAGTGCTTCATCGACGTGCAAGCGCCCGGCGGTATCGACGATCAGGACGTCGAACACGCCGCGGCGCGCCTCATCGAGCGCCGCGCGGGCGATCTCGGCGGGGCTTTGCCCGCAGGCGCCGCGATAGAACTGCGCGCCGACCTGCTCGGCAAGGCGCTCGAGCTGCAAGATTGCCGCCGGGCGCGAGATATCCGTGCTCACGAGCAGCACGCGCTTGCGCTCGCGCTCGATGAGCCAGCGCGCAAGCTTCGCGGCAGTGGTGGTCTTGCCCGCGCCCTGCAGGCCGGCAAGGAGCACCACCACCGGTGGCTGTCGCGCGCAGGTTCACATCCCGGCGCCCGCACCGCCCATGAGCGTCACCATCTCGCGGTGCAGGATGCCGATGAAGGCCTGGCCCGGGGTGAGGCTGCTGCTGACCTCGGCCCCCAGAGCCTTTGCCTTGACGGCATCGATGAAGCTCTTGATGACCGGCAGAGCCACGTCGGCCTCAAGCAGCGCCACCCGCACCTCGCGCAGCGCCTCGGCGACGTTCTCCTCGGTGATGCGGCCGCGGCCGCGCAGCTTTTCGATGGTGCGCGCGAGGCGCGCGGAAAGATTTTCGAACATGCGGCGGATTATATGCGCTGCGGCGGGCGCTTTTCGGTCGACGGAGCGGCCCGCGATGCGCGAGAATGGCGCTCGCCCGCGGCCATCTGCGAGGGTTACGCCTTGAACGATTCTGCGACGCTTCTATCGGCTCCTGGGGCTGCTCGCCCTGCTCCTTGTCATTGCCTTCTCCTCGGGCACCGAGGTTGCGATGCTCTCGGTCAATCGCTATCGCATCCGCCATCGCGCCCAGGGCGGACAGAGCACGGCGAAGCTGCTCGACCGGCTGCTGCAAAAGCCCGACGACTGGCTCGGCGCGAATCTCGTGATCCTCGCCGCGGCGAGCGTCTTCGCCTCATCCATCGCGACGCTGCTGGCGCAGCGCAGCGGCAACCCCTACGCCGTGCCCGCGGCGAGCGCGCTCCTGACCGTGATCGTCATCGTGTTCTGCGAGCTTGCCCCCAAGATCTACGCCGCGGCGCATCCGGAGTGGGTGGCGCTGCGCGCCGCGCATATCTACCGCGCGCTCGTGCTCGTCGCGCGACCCCTGCTCGGGATCACCAACCAGCTCGCCTACGGGCTGCTGCGGCTCTTTGGCGTCGTCAAAGCCGCGCGCAGCAGCCAGAACCTGAGCCCCGAGGAGCTGCGCAGCGTGGTTGCCGAAGCCGGCACCCTGATCCCGCCAGCGTCACCGCCAGATGCTGCTCTCGATCCTCGATTTGGGACAGCTCACGGTGAACGACATCATGGTGCCGCGCCAAGAGATTGCCGGCATCGATCTGCAGGACGGCTGGGAGGACCTGCTCGATCAGATCCGCCAGACGCCGCACACGCGCCTGCCGGTCTATGAGGGCGAGCTCGACAATATCGTCGGCATCCTGCACATGAAGCGCGTCGCCCAGGAGCTCGCGCGCGGCACGTTCTCGCGCGAGCGCCTGATCGAGATCGCGCGCACCCGCGAACCCTACTTCGTGCCCGAGGGCACCTCGCTCGCCGTGCAGCTGACGAACTTTCAGCGCAACCGGCGCCGCCTCGCCTTCGTCGTCAACGAATACGGCGACATCGAGGGCTTCGTCACGCTCGAAGACATCCTCGAGGAGATCGTCGGTGAGTTCACCACCGATCCGGCCACCATCACGCACAAGGACATCCACGTGGAGCGTCCCGGCGTCTTCATCATCAATGCCAGCGCCACGGTGCGCGCGCTGAATCGCGCCCTGCAGTGGCAGTTGCCCACGAGCGGCCCGAAGACGTTGAACGGCATGCTGCTCGAGCAGCTGGAGACGATTCCTGACCCGGGCACGGCGCTCAAAGTGGGCCGCTATCATTTCGAGGTGCTGCAGATTGCGGACAACGCCATCAAGACCGTGCGCGTGTTCGCACCGACTGACTGACATGAACCGCGACAGCAGCCCGCGGCCGAAGCGAGGGCGCCGTGCGCACCACGGCCGAGGACACGATTCAGCTCCTTACCGGGGCATGCGCCACGCTGCCCTGGCACGGCGCGTAAGCGCGGTAGCGGTGCGCTTGCACAGCAAGTTGGCTAGGATTCGCCGCGGGGAGACGAAGAATGACGGGTTTGTGACTAGCCGCTCGGACTACCTTGCAGGCAATGCTAGCTTATGCCCGCGCCCGTCGGGGCGAGTAATCAGCGGGCGCGGACCAGCCGTCGTGTTGAGTGCAAGTACTAATCCTGTGGGTGCATATGCGTTGAGCGCCGCTCGCTGCGCGAGCCGTGCTGTGACGCACATCACAGTGCGCCGGTGCCGGGGCCCGGCATGAGTCTGAAAGGCAAGTTGCGCTGTGTCGGCCTCACCGATACGGGTAAGGTGCGTGAGCACAATGAAGACACGATCGCCTTCGACCCGGACATCGGGCTGCTAGTGCTCGCGGACGGCATGGGCGGCTATAACGCCGGCGAAGTCGCAAGCGGCATCGCGGTCAAGACCATACTCAACCTGGTGCGCGAATCGGTCGACCGGCAGGACCTGAGCAACCTCGATCGCGAGTCGGGCATGTCGCGCCCCAGCATCATCTTGCGCGACGCGATCCATCGAGCCAACAAGATCATTTATCAGACCGCCCGCACGCAGCCCAACTGCGAGGGTATGGGCACCACGGTCGTGGCCATGCTGTTCTTCGATAATCGCGCCTCGATCGCGCACGTCGGCGACTCGCGGCTGTATCGGCTGCGGCATGACAAGTTCGAGCAGGTGACGATGGATCACTCGCTGCTGCAGGAGCTCGTCGACCGCGGGTTCTACTCCGCCGAGGAGGCGCAGCGCGCCGCGAACAAGAACTACGTCACGCGGGCGCTCGGCGTTGAGCCCAACGTCGACGTCGAGGTGCAGGAAGTGCCGGTGCAAAAGGGCGACTTCTACACGTTGTGCTCGGACGGTCTGTCTGACATGGTGGAAGATGACGACATGCACTTAACGCTCACCACCTTTGGTGCTAATCTAGATACGGTCGCTAAACAATTGATTCAACTCGCGAATGACAATGGTGGACGGGATAACATCTCCGTTGTCATGGCGAACGTTTTGGATGCATTCCCCGCGCGCCGCGGAATCGTGGACAAAATTCTAGGCTGGTTCGGCTGACAGAGGTCTCACATGGCAAGGTTGGTCTTAAGCCTGGATAGCCAGGTCATGGCGGAATACAACATGACTAAGGAGCGCTATACGATCGGGCGCCTCCCGGATAACGATGTGCGCATCGACAATCCGGCGGTCAGCGGTCATCACTCGCTCATCATCAATATCCTCAATGATTCCTTCCTTGAGGACCTGAACAGCACCAACGGCACCTACGTCAACGGCAAGCTCATCAAGAAGCATGCCCTGCAGCACGGCGATGTCATCACCGTCGGGCATCACCAGCTGCGTTTTGTCGAGGATGACGAGCAGCAGGATGAATTTGAGAAGACGATGGTGATCCAGCCCTCCGCGCGACCCGTGGAACGGCTGCGCGCCGCAACGCAGGCGGCCGATGGCGCGGCGCCCGCGGTATCGGCGACGGCCAAGGCGCGCGCACTGCCCGACGGCGGCACTCCGGTCAAGAGTGCCAAACTGCAGGTCTTATCCGGCGCCTTTGCCGGGCGCGAGTTGGAGCTCAATAAAGCCCTGACGACGCTCGGCCGGCCCGGCGTGCAGGTGGCGGCGATCACGCGTCGCGCCGAAGGCTACTTCATCGTGCACGTGGACAGCGGCAAGGGTGGTGACTATCCGCTCGTCAATGGCGCGGCGATCGGCGCGCAGGCGACACGCCTTGCCGACAACGACGTGATCCAGCTCGCGGGCGTCAAGATGGGGTTCTTCGAAACCTAGGCACCGCTGCCAGCAGGCGCGGCCGCTTCGGGCGCGGGCAGCGAACGCCTCAGCGGCGTCAGCGAATCTCGCGCGCGACGCGCTGGCGCACGCCGCAGAGGAGTTCATACGCAATAGTGCCGGCGTGTTTGGCGATCTCCTCGACGCTCAGTCCCGCGCCCCACAGTACCCCGCGCGACCCCACACGCACATCGGCGATGCCGGCAGTATTGACGGCGATCATGTCCATCGATACTCGACCGACCAGCGGCGCGCGCTGTCCGTTGATGAGCACCGGCGCGCCGTTCAGGAGGCTTCGCGGCAGGCAATCGCCGTAGCCGCCGGCGAGAATGGCAATTGTCGTGTCGCGCTCAGCGCGCCACGCCGCGCCATAGCCGACGGCCTCGCCGCGCGCCACGCGCCGCACGGCAATCACGGTCGTCTCGAGCGTCATCACCGGGCGCAGGCCGAAGCTTGCGCCGGTGGCATCGGCAAATGGGGAGACCCCGTAGAGCGCAATGCCTGGCCGGATCCAGCTGCCATGTGCTTCGGGCCAACCGAGAATGCCCGCCGAGTTGCCGATACTGGTCGGGAAATGGTGCCCGCGCACGGCGTGTTTGAAACGCTGCAGCTGCTCGCGCGTCATGGGATCGCTACGCTCGTCGGCGCGCGCCAGATGTGTCATGAGCCGAATCTCGCGCGGCGGCACTTTCAGGTGTTGCAGACGTTCGAGCGCCGCAGGGAACTCCTCCGGCCGAAAGCCCAGGCGGTTCATGCCCGTGTCAATCTTGAGCCACAGCACGAAGGGGTGCACCGAGCGTGCCTCCTCCAGAAGTTCGATCTGGCGCACATCGTGCACCACCAGATCAAACAAGGAGCGCGCGGCATCGGAGAGCTCCTCGACCGTGAAGGCGCCTTCCAGGAGCACGATCGGCTGCTTGATGCCGGCATCGCGCAACACGATACCCTCCTCAAGGCGCGCAACGCCGAAGGCATCGGCCTCGGCAAGCGCCAGCGCCGTCTGCACCAGGCCGTGACCATAGGCATTGGCCTTCACGACCGCGACCACGCGTGCCTGGGAGGCAAAGCCGCGCAGCGCCCGCAGGTTCGCGCGCAGCGCGCCGGTATCGATCACGGCGCGGATGAGCCGGGTCACTTCAACACGCCCTCGGCGTAGGAGTCAGGGCTGTAGCTGCGAAAACGGCTGAACTCGCCCTGGAACGTCAGCTGAAAATTCGCGGTGGCGCCGTTGCGGTGCTTGGCAAGATCGATTTCCGCGACGCCCTTCTTGGTGGTGTTCTTGTCGTACACCTCCTCGCGATAGATGAGGAGGATCATGTCGGCGTCCTGCTCGAGCGCGCCGCTCTCGCGCAGGTCCGACATCACGGGGCGTTTGTGCTCGCGCTGCTCGACACCGCGATTGAGCTGCGAGAGCGCGACCACGGGACAGGCGAGTTCCTTGGCGAGCGCCTTCAGCCCGCGCGAAATCTCCGCGATTTCGGTGGCGCGATTCTCCTTCGTGCCCGGCACATGCATGAGCTGCAGATAGTCGACCACGATGAGCTGCAGGCCGTGCGCGCGCTTGATGCGGCGGGCGCGCGCCCGCAGGTCAGTCGGCGTGAGCGCAGGAGTCTCGTCGATGAAGATGCGCGCCTGCGAGAGCTGGCCGGTCGCACTCGTGAGCCGCACCCAGTCCTCATCGGCGATGCGGCCGCTGCGAATCGCATTGAGCGGCACGTTGCCGACCGAGGAGAGCATGCGCGTCAGCAGCTGATCGGAAGGCATCTCCATGCTGAAAATCACCACCGAGGCCTGGCTGGCACGATCGAGCGCCGCGTTCTCCGCCATGTTGACGGCCAGCGTCGTCTTGCCCATGGAGGGACGGCCGGCGACGATGATGAGGTCTCCCGGCCGCAGCCCGCCCGTCACCTTGTCGAAATCATGGAAGCCGGTGGCAAGGCCGCGCAGCGCATCCGGATTTGAATGCCAGGAGTCGATCTGGTCGACCAGCGCCGGCAGCAGCGCCTTCGCCGACTGCGCCCCCTCGCCGCTGCGCTGGCCCTCCTCGGCGATCTCAAACACCCGCTGTTCGGCGCGATCGACCAGGTCCGCCGCGCTGAGCCCCTCGTCGCTGAATACGGACGATGCGATGTCAGTGCCCGCGCGGATCAGCCGTCGCAGCAGCGCGCGCTCGCGCACGATGGAGGCGTAGGCGCGAACGTTGGCCGCGGTCGGCGTATCGCGCACCAAGCTGCCAAGATAGGCAAGCCCGCCAACCTCTTCCAGCAATCCGGTGCGCTGCAGCTGCTCGGACACCGTGACCGCATCGCACGCCTGGCCGGTGCCGGCGAGCGTGCCGATCGCCTCGAAGATGAGCTGATGATCGGGCCGGTAGAAGTCCCCGGAACGCACCACGTCGGCGACGTTCTCCCAGGCGACGGAGTCGATCAGCAGGCCGCCCAGCAGCGCCTGCTCCGCCTCTACCGAGTGCGGAGGGGTGCGAATGTCCTCGATCGTGCCGGATTCGCGACGCGCTGTGGCGGGACCAGGCACTGCAATCTCGCGTGAATTACGGGAGCCAGCCTCGCGGCTACTCCTCCGGAGTGATCACCACGGTCACCGGCGCATCGACGTCCGCGTGCAGATGTACGTGCACGACGTGCTCGCCGACCATGCGCAGCGGGCCGTTCGGCAGACGCACCTCACTGCGTGCGATCGGAGTGCCGGCGCGCGTTGCCGCCTCGGCAATGTCCGCGGTGCCGATCGAGCCGAAGAGCTTGCCCTCCGTGCCGGCCTTGGCGGCAATGGTGAGGCGAAAATTCTCGAGCGCCGTTGCCCGCTCGCTCGCCGAGCGCAGGTGCTCACCGGCGAGCCGCTCAAGCTCCGCGCGCACCTTCTCGAACTTCTCAACATTGGCGGGCGTGGCGAGCGTTGCCTTGCCCTCGGGCAGGAGGAAGTTACGGCCAAAACCGGACTTGACCTTGACGCGGTCGCCGATGCCGCCGAGGTTCGCCACTTTCTGGAGCAAGATTACTTCCATAGCGGCCGTGGCTCAGTGTTGATCAGTGTAGGGCAGCAGAGCGAGGAAGCGCGCGCGCTTGATCGCGATGGCAAGCTGGCGCTGATAGAAGGACTTGGTCCCGGTGATCCGGCTCGGAACGATCTTGCCGGTCTCGGTGACGTAGCCTTTCAGGGTCGCCAGATCCTTGTAGTCGATCGACTTCACGCCCTCGGCGGTGAAGCGGCAGAACTTCTTGCGCCGCGAAAAGCGGCTCGGCGTATTGGTCTTCATCCTCTAGTGCCCCCCCACCGCGCTCTCATCCGCGCCAGAGGGCTCCTCGGCCTCAACGCTCATGGCCTCCTCGCGCCGCTCGCGCCGCCGGCCGCCCTCATCCTCGTCGGCGATTCCGGGAACGTCCTCGCGCGCGCGCTCGCGCCGGGTGCCGCCCTCCTCCTCTTCGGCCTTCGCCATGTGCGAGGGCTCGACGATCGCAGCGTCGACGCTGGTAACCAGATGACGCAACACCGCGTCGCTGAAGCGGAACGCAGCCGTCAGCTCATCGATGATTTTCGGCTCGCACTCGATGTTCATCAGAACATAGTGCGCCTTATGCACTTTGGCGATGGGATAGGCGAGCTGGCGCCGGCCCCAGTCCTCCAGGCGATGCACTTGACCATTGCCGGCAGCGATCATCCCCTTGTAGCGGTCGATCATCGCCGGAACCTGCTCGCTCTGGTCCGGATGGACCAGAAACACGATCTCATAATGCCGCATCGATCATCCTTATGGGTTAGCAGCCGCCTGTCTTAAGCAGACGGCAAGGAGATCCGGGCCCCGGCGCAGTCGCATCCGAAGCCCTGGTCCCCCCGGGAGATCGGGGGGCGCGCAGGATACCGAACAAACCCTGCAAATCGCAATATTCGACGCAAAAGACCAAAAAACGACACCTGCCAGCGGGACGCTTGAGCCCGCGAGCCCGAGCGCCGACGGGTACGCCAGCAAGTTACCCGCCTCACCCCCGCCGGCCCTGGCACGCCGCCTGCGCGCGCAGCTTCGGGAAGCCGACCTGCGCCGCCGCCGCGGCCGGCATCAAAGCTGCAGCCGGCATTCGCTGCGGCAACTCGGCGCGCGCCTTCAATTCCCGCCGCGCCAGCGCAACTCTCCGCGAGCGCTCCTACAAAATAGCCTTCGCTGCGGGCGCCGAGCCGCGCTGCCGCACGGCCTCGTAGAGCAGCATCGCAGCGGCCACCGATACATTCAGGCTTTCGACGGCGCCCAACTGCGGCAGGCGCACCAGCGAATCGCAGCCTTCACGCGTGAGCCGCCGGAGCCCCGCCTCCTCAGCGCCGAGCACCAGCGCCGTGCCCTGGCGCAGGTCGGCATCCTGCGCGCGTTGCGGCGCATTCGCGTCCGCCCCGACGATCCACAGTCCCGCTTGCTTCAGCAAGCGCAGCGAGCGCGCGAGATTGGTTACCGCAACCACGGGCGTGGTCTCCGCCGCTCCAGCGGCAACCTTACGCGCCGCGCCCGTCAGCTGCGCGGCGCGGTCCTTGGGAACCACGACCGCGAGCACGCCGCACGCATCCGCGGTGCGCAGGCACGCACCCAAGTTGTGAGGGTCCTGAACACCATCGAGAACGAGCAGCAACGGCTGCGTTCTCTGCTGCAGAGCTAGCAGAAGCTCATCTTCGCTCCAGGGCTGCAGCGGCAGGATCTCCGCCGTGACGCCCTGATGCACGCAGTCGCCCACGAGTTGCTTGAGCTTATGCAGCGGTGCGTATTCGACGGCTCGGCCGTGACGCTGCGCGAGCTGCGTGATCTCGCGGATGCGGGCATCCTCGCGACCGGCGAGCAGCACGAGCCGCACGATACGCTCCGGGCGGCGCGCGAGGAGCATGCGCACGGCGTGCAACCCGTAGACGAACTCCTGGCCGCGGGTCACTCGGTGGCGAGCTCCAGATCAATGAGGGCTTCAATGGGATTCACGGCCGTGACGACGACCTTCACTTGCGCGCCGGCGCGCAGGCTGCGGCCGCTACGACGACCGCGCCAGCCGTGGCCGTCAGGCTCCATTTCGTATTGATCGTCGGTCAGCCGATCAACGTGCAGTAGACCGTCGATCGCCACCTCCAGAATCTGCACGAAACAGCCAAATTCGACCACGGTTGTAATGAGGCCGTGAAAGCTCTGGCCGATGCGTTCGCGCAAGAACGTGCATTTGAGGAAATTCGACACGTAGCGGTCCGCCTCGTCCGCGCGCTTCTCGAGTGCGGATGTGCTCTCGCCGAGTATGGCGAGCTCGGCATCCTCGTAGCGCATCGCTGCTTTGTCCGCGCCGGCGAGCACCCTCAGGGTGCGATGCACGATGAGATCCGGATAGCGCCGGATGGGCGAAGTGAAATGCGCATAGTGGGTCAGGGCGAGACCGAAATGACCGATGTTCGTTGGCTGATACAGCGCCTGCTGCATGGAGCGAATGACGAGCGACTCGACGTACGGTCTTTGCGGTGCGCGGCCGAGGCTGCGCGTAATCGCCTGCAGATCGCGCGGCGCGACGGTTTTTGGAACCTGCGCCGCGATCCCTAGCGCCGTCAACGCGGCCAGGAGGCGCTCGAGCTTTTGCTCTTCAGGCTGCCCATGGACCCGGTACAGCGTCGGCGTGCGCGTGCGCGCAAGCTCGGTTGCCACCGCCACGTTGGCCATGATCATGCATTCTTCCACGAGCCGATGAGCGTCATTGCGCCCGACGAGCTCGATAGCCACCACGCGCTCGGCCGTATCGAACCCGAAGCGCGCCTCGGGTGCGTCGAAATCGAGCGCGCCGCGCCGCGCGCGTGCTTTGTGGAGCACCTTGTAAACATCGACCAGCACGCGCAAGCGCTCGAAGAGCGATCCCAGCTCGGCGCGTGCAGCCGGGACGCCGGTGAACAATGCTTCGTAGGCGAGCGTATACGTCAGGCGTGCCGCGGAGCGCATGACGGCCGGATAGAACCGTGCACCCTTGAGCACGCCATGCCGGTTGATGATCATATCGGCCACGTAACACAGGCGGTCGACTTTGGGCGCGAGTGAGCACAAATGATCGGAGAGCGCCGTCGGCAACATCGGGATGACGCGCGTTGGAAAATAAACCGACGTGCCGCGCTCGCGCGCTGCAGTGTCGAGCGGGGTTCCCGGCCGCACGTAGTAGCTGACGTCGGCGATCGCCACGACCAGCCGGAAGCCTTCGGCGTGGGCCTCGGCGTATACGGCATCGTCAAAGTCCTTGGCATCTTCGCCGTCAATGGTAACCAGCGGCACGGCGCGTAAATCGACGCGCGCGGCGGCCTCGCGATGATCGATACGCTCACCGTACTCTTCCGCCTCGCGCAATGCGGCGGCGGCAAATTCGTGCGGCAGATTAAAGCGCGCGACTGCGCTTTCGGTGCCGAGTTCCACGGCGTGCGCTGGATCGAGGAGCTTTTCGATGACGGCCTGCGCGGGAGCTGTCGAGGAAGCGTGGCGGCGAATGCGCGCAATGACCCAGTCACCCTTCTTTGCCCCCGCAAGGTCGGCCGGCGCCACGCTGCAACGCAGTTGCAGGCGCCGGTCCGCAGCGCTCACCCACAGCGTGCGTCCCTCCTGCTCTACGATCCCCAAGAATGATGTGACGCCGCGATCGAGGATCGACTGCACCTCGCCAATCCAGCGATTGCTGCCGTCGCTGCGGACGCGTACGCGCACGCGGTCGCCGTGCATGAGACCGCGCATCTCGCGCGGCGGCAGGAAGACATCCTCGCTGAGTCCCGCAACCCGCAAGAAGCCGAAGCCGCCGCGATTGGCGCTTACCAAACCCTCGACAATCTGAGCGTCGAGCGCGTGCTTGCGCCGCTTTTCAGGGCGAGGCGCTGAGCTTTTCTCGCCGCGCTGCGTCGGTCGCTCAGCTGACGACGCCGTGCCGCGATCGCGGCGGCCAAACTTTCCACGACGCGGCGTCAATTGACAGCCCTCAACCCCATGCGTACATTGCGGCGCCCTGCTCGCTCCCCGCTCATCGCCCAGGTGGCGGAATTGGTAGACGCACTAGTTTCAGGTACTAGCGGGTAACTCCGTGGAGGTTCGAGTCCTCTCCTGGGCATTCTTTTCAATAGTTTAGAACACATTCTCAATGTCAATTATCGGCAGCGATTCTATTCGGTGAATGGCCGAATAAACGAGTGTCATTCTACGCACGCTTCTGAAGTGGCGCGTGCCAATCGCTTCAACTGCCGAGGATTATCGGCTGTTGTATTGAAGACCCTGCCGATTTCTACAGAAAAACTCCGGCTGTTTTCGGCGCTGAAGTCTACCAATGTTTCGGGCTTAGGAAACTCCGCGGGCAAGGACTGCTATTTTTCCTTCGAGGAGTCGGTACAGCCAGCTCGGCACCTTAAGCAGATCACAGCGGGCTATTGCCCAAACACGGACGCAGTGAATTCGCGGGTCGAGTGCGGCAGACGCTAGACTGTCCATTGATGCACGCGCTGACAAGAAGAGGCATAACCAAGGTCTCAGGCATGGCCGCCACATGGACGCTGCTGAGCACGGTCGCTGCAGCGCCGCTGGTGCGGACAGCGGAAGGCCCCGTGCGGGGTCACGAGCAGAACGGCGTGCGTGTTTTCATAGGCATTCCCTACGCCGCACCGCCGCTTGGGGCCCTGCGGTTTCGGCCACCGCAGCCGCATGCTCCCTGGACTGAAATCCTTGAAGCGATACACGAGGCGCCGGCCTGTCCGCAGACACCGGGGTCGGCGATCGGTAAGGCGAGTGACCAAGAGGACTGCCTGTTCCTTAACGTATGGGCCCCGTCTGCGCATGCAGGAAGAAAGTGGCCCGTGATGGTCTGGATACACGGCAGCGGAGATAAGGGCTACGGCGGCTCGCCGTTCTTCGATGGGCAACGTCTGGTTCGCGACAATCACGTCATTCTGGTGACCATCAACTACCGACTGGGGCTATTGGGTTCTCTGGTGTCCTCGTCGCTGGATGGAGGAGACGACAACGAGCGCTCGGGGAACTATCATCTGCGCGATCAACAGGAAGCCCTGCGCTGGGTGCAGCGTAATGCCACGGCCTTCGGCGGCGACCCGGCTGCGGTAACTATATTTGGTGAGTCAGCGGGCGGTGCGGCGGTGTTGGCGCTGCTTGCGTCTCCGGCATCGAAGGGCCTCTTTCAGCGCGCAATCGCCGAGAGTCCCGTGATCGCTCATCCCGTCACGCGCGCAAGCGCGGAACAGCAGACCACCGAGAAAGTGGTCTCGGACCTCGGTTGCGTTCATACCGCCGATTTGGCGGCCTGCTTGCGCGCGGCACCCGTCGCAGCTCTACTGAAGGAGCCATTCGGATTCTCTTACGTGCTAGATTATTCCTCGCTACCAATGGATCCCCTGGCCGCATTTGCGACCGGCGCTTTCATGCAAGTGCCGGTCATGATCGGCTCCAACGCCGACGAGGGACATTTCCACGCGGCATTGTTCGAGAGCATGCGGGACCGGCGGATGACCGAGGAGGATTATCGCGCCGACGTCAAGCAGCTCGCCGGCCTGCCATGGCTGCACATCGATGCAGATGCGGCCCTGTCCCAGTATCCGCCCGCACACTTCACCAATCCAGCTGCGGCGGAAAGCCAGATGGTGACTGACGTCGTGTTTGCCTGCGACGCGGAACTTACCCGCCGTGCCATGAGCAAGTACACCATCGTCTACGGCTACGAGTTCACCGAGCCTGATCCCGTGCAGGAGGAACCGCTGCCAGCGGTCACGGAGCTGCCGAACGCTCCCTACCATACGTCCGAGGAGGCGTATGTGTTCAACGGCAATCAAGAGCATGCGGCGCTCACGGGACGAGCGGCGCACTTGTCGGCACTGATCCGCGGATATTGGACCGAATTCGCACGTACGGGTGACCCTAACGGTCGCGATGCGATCCGCTGGCCACCGTACCGGCGCGACACCTCAATAATATGGGCGCTTCAGAGCAGACCTTATGGCGAGCATGATTTCGTCGCGCGGCACAACTGTGCGCGGCTACAAGCTTCTAGACTCATTGGCTGGAGCGAGCGTTGAAGCATGGATTAGCGAAGTACTTGAGGATGGGTGCAGGGTACGCGTTCCGCATAGACCTGAGCGCGTCCATTTTGCTCCGCCGCATTTTACGAATCCCTGGTCAGCGATTCGTCCATGAGCTGTTCGACAGAACTTTCTTGTCGACCGTAGCGTAAAGGCCCAAGAGCCGTCGGTCTCCGACGACGCCGCGTTTTTCCGGAAGCGGCCACTCGCGACTGGCCTTCCCCGAAAATCGCGAGTTTATCAGCGCGCATCAGCCTCATATCCCAACTTTGCGGCGATCGATCAGATAGATGCCAAAGCGGCAACCATTTCCACCAAGCATTATGGCTCGCGAGACGCCATGATCGAAGCGGCAAAGAGGCGCAATGAGATACGCGAAGTGGTGGCGAGCAAGTTGGCGCGCGAAGTGATGCCGAAGTAGGAGTGGAAACGGAACAGAACGAAACTGCTGACGCAAGCAGACATCTCTCATCCGCAACTGACTTCGCACTTCGCCAAGGCAAGCTGCTGCGCCACCCTTCGCGCAAGCGAAGGTTTCATATCAGTCCGGCAAATTGATTTTTCGCCGCAGTGCCTTATAGCGCGGGTCACCGTGAAGCGAAGCGATCAGCAGATCGGTATTGAGCTCTGCAAGTCCGCCGTCATGCTGATCGTAAGCCCGCTGCAGCCATTCGAAGGCCTTGTCAATCTCGTGGCGCCAGGCATAGACGTCGGCAATTTGACTCGCGTAGCCTTCGGCACCCTTGGCAACGGCGGCCGCGAGCGCCTGCTGCGATGGCTGACCGTGACCGAGGGAATATTCCGCCATCGCGATGCCCGTGTTGCGTAATGCTTCATCGCCGATTTTGCGATACGTGGCGAGCGCTTCGCTCGGGTGCCCGGTGATCAACTGCATATTTGCGAGATTATCGAGTCCGAAGGAGTCGTCGGGCTGAATCTCAAGCTCGCGGCGAAACGCTTCGAAGGCGTCGCGCGAGTCGTGGTTTGCCATGAGGACCAGGCCGAGGTCATCGAAGGCGGCGCTGGAAAGCGGGTCCAGGCGCGTTGCGGTGGTCAACGCCGCGGTAGCTTCGGGGAATCGACCCAATAGTCCGAGCAGCGTACCGTAGCTGTGCTGGATAACACTATTACCCGGGTCGAGCGCCATGGCTTTCTCGAGGTCCGCCTGCGCACCTGGCCAGTCCCAATCCACCCTCGAGCGGATCGCGCCTCGTATGGCGTAACCTTCGGGCTGTTCCGGGCCTTCGCTGATCGCGCGCGCCGCACTGCTCTTCGCGCGCTCGATGCCTGCGGCATCGGCGGTCTCGTCCGCAACCCGATACTCGGCCGCGGCGAGCGCCGCATAGGCGACCGCGTAGTGCGGATCGAGCCCAACGGACCGCTGATAGGATTCGATCGCGCGTCGCAGCCCATCGAGCGTACCCTGTCGCGCGAACTGCCTGCCGACCAAATATTCACGGTAGGCATCGGGGCTCGACGTGGCTTGCGAGGGCCCCGAACGCAGATGGTCGCCTGTGAGCCTGATCCTCAGCACCGCGAGCACTGCGCCCGCGATCTCATCCTGGACCTTGAAGATGTCTTTGACCTGCCGATCATAGGTTTCGGACCACAGACTCTCGCCTGTGGCGCCGCGCACGAGCTCGGTGGTAACCCGCAGATGATCACCCGCCTTGCGTACACTGCCTTCGAGAATGGTTGCTACCATGAGCTTGCGTCCGATCGTGGGAATATCGACGGCCTTGCCTTTGAAGGAAAAAGACGACGTCCGGGCGATCACGTGCAGTCCTGGAGTCTTGGCGAGCAAATCAATGAGTTCCTCGGCAAGACCATCGGAAAAGTATTCCTGGTCCTTCTTTTCGCTCATGTCTAGGAAGGGCAGCACGGCGACGGATCTATCAGCGATCAGCTGCGGCGCGGAACCGACCGGGCTTGCTACCCGTTCCGCCGCGCGCTTTGGTGACCCAAATCGCTCGAGCACGAAATATCCCACCACCAGCGCGCAAAGGCCGGCGACCGCCCAAAGCCAGGCGGGCCGGCTGCGCGATCGGAGGCTCTCAGGTCGGGGGTAAGGCGGTGCGCGCTCGCCAAGCGGTTGATCCAGAAGACGCGCGACGCGCTCGGCGAATGCAGCCGTCGCGGCCCCGCCGGGAATGTGCGTCCACTGCACTTCCCGAAAGCGGTCCGGCACGAATGCTTCGGCTTCCTGCGTGGCGTCAATGACGATCGGCAGCAGGAACGCTTTCTCGGACGTCATGAAATGCGAGCGGTCGACGGCGATTTTCCATTCCAGCCGAAAGTACCCTTCGGGCCGCTTCTGGGTCTGCGCGGAAATGATCGGGATGAAGAGCGCACAGTCGCGGATTTCGCGACGGATCTTCTGGTCCCAGGCGTCCCCGCCCCGCAGCTCACTCTGGTCGAACCATACCTCGATTTTCGCGGCCCGGAGTGCATCGCAAATACGCCGCGCTGCCTCAGCATCCTGCGACGCGTAGCTCAGGAATACCGCGTGCAATGGCTCAGTCACCGCTGGGACCGCCCCCTGACAGGTCGCCGGAGGTCTTCTCATCGCCTCCGTGGGCGGGAGCTTAGCTCAACTGGCCAAGTTTGGCCGAGATCGACCGGCGGCGCGGTCAATGTCCAGTCAGCCGCGGCCGACTTATGAGCCGACGGATGCAACAGACCCTTAATTAATCTTCGTATGCTTTTCTTGGGGGGGCAGGATGTTGGCGCGCCATGTAACGTGCGCTTGGACCGAGAGTGCTTCGTCCCGAAATTTGCGGCCGCTCTTGGCGCTGCTGGCAGCCCTGGCGCTCACCAGTTGCTATTTCGGCAATCGTCCATTGACTTATCCGTCACCAACGCCGACGCAGGGCGAGCAACTTGAATATCCGCCGCCGGAATCGGGAAGCGCTCGCGCACGTAGGAAGAATTGACTGCACACTCTCGCGGTGTTCCGCCACCGTGTTTTGGTTGCTCAGGGGCTGCACGGGAAGCCCCCGGCTGCACTCACTGCCTCACAGCGTATGGATCGAGCGAGGGAAGTGCTCGTCTGGGCTCAGGGATGCATTCTTAATGTAACTTATCGGCACTGATTCTATCGAGTGTCATTCTAGGCACGCTTCTGAGGCGGCGCGTGCCAATCGCTTCAATTGCCAAACGATTCCCATTCGCGCCTGCGACCAAAGCGCAATTCAGAAATGCCTAATTGACCCGATTTGGAAATGCCGTGAGCTTATGATCGGAGATTTTTTTCGGTCAGCTTTGGCCGCCGCCGTGCTCTACGATTTCAGTTGAGCAACGCAAGCGCAGCGTGGCGCTTAGTCAGCTAAGAGCCGCTGTGCCGGATGAGCGCGAAGCTCATAGCAGTTGTTCGTCGCGATGGTGCTTCAAGATCTGCGCTTTGTGCGATGACGAACGGCGGTTTCCAGGAAGCCCATCCGGCGCAAGTCGGGCCAGAACCGGCCGCTCGCGCTGCGATTTCAATTTTCCGGATAGCGGCCACTCACGGTGTACCCTCTCTAGGAGCCTTGGCGAGCACGCCAAACCCCTCACTCAGCGGGTCGGCGCATCGGAGGCACATCTGGCGGCTCATGCCGTGACGCTTCGAATTGACGCATCCGATCCTTGATTTCTGCTAATTCCCGCTCGACAAAAGCTATCCGGTCCAGGGTGTAGTCAATGCCCGAGTAATCCAGTGCTTCTGACCACGTCGCCACTTTGTTCATCAGACGACGAAACGCCCCGGGTCCCCCGCTCACGTCAGTTGTCATGGTCATTTCTCAGTGAATTGTTTCCGATAACCCGTCAGACGCGCCGCGGCAGGAGCACCAAGTCGGCCGCTTCCTCAGCATCTTTGAGGAGCGTCTTGCGCGGCGTGCCTATCTGCGCACGCATGGTCAGGCCACGAGCAAAATCCGTGACTTGGATTGCGCGCACGGCTACCGGAAAGTCAGACGGGATTTCTCCCGCGCTGATCCCGTCCCGGAAACGGCGCTCCACCAGCGCCGCGCCGCCCGCGACCGCGCTCTGCAGGAACCGCTGAACCTCAGCGTCGTTCACAAGCGGCGCGACGCACACCATAAGGCAGCCCCGGGCGGACCCTTTCTCGGTCGCACTTTCGACGGCGTACCTCAGAAAGTCCGCGATCGAGTCGCGAAGACTCTGTGGCGAGAGGAGTGCCTTCGCGGCTGATGCGCCCTTCCGTTCTGCGTACGCCTTAAGGACGCGCAAGAATATCGCCCGCTTGTCCCCAAAGACGGCATACAGGCTCGGCCGTCCCACACCCATCCCGGCGACGAGATCGTCAATCGTCACTCCGTCGTAGCCTTTCGACCAGAACACCTGAGTCGCCTTTTCCAGCGCCCCCGTCTCGTCGAAGCTGCGCGGTCGACCCACTGGCCTAGCGGTATTTTGAATCATTTGGTTCAAAACTCATTGACAATGGTCATCGCACCAATATATAACTGAATAGTTCGAAATTAGCAAGCCGGCATCACGACTCGGCCTTCACCCTTCATCACGGAGCCGCCCATGGAACATTCGATCGCTCTCGTCACCGGCGCCACTTCCGGGCTCGGCCATGCGGCAGCCCGCCTGCTCGCCGGAGAGGGCTGGCGCGAGATCATCGTCACCGGGCGCAGCCTGGCCGGGGCCCAGCAAGCGGCCGCTCAACTCGCGGCTGAGAACAAAACAGTGATCTTCACGCCGCTGGCGCTGGATCTGGACACGCCGTCCAGCGTTCAGTCCGCCCTCGCCGAGCTCGTCAAGCGAGGTCGGCCGATCGATTTCCTGCTGCTCAATGCAGGGATGGTCCCAGGTAAGAAGCGCGTGACTCACTGCGGCGGGCGTCGAGGCTTCTCAGGCCCCGCTGATCGGCCATCATCAACTGACTGTCGGGTTGCTCAGCGCCAACCTGCTGAGCCCCAACGCGCGGATTGTTATCGCCGGCGCGGAACCTGCCCGCGGGGGCGTACCCATGTTCAAGTACACCGACGTGCCAGCCTTCGCGGCCAAATACCACCAGGGTGACCGAACCGCCGCTGTGGAAGCCCTGATTCGCAACGGGCCGAACGTGAAGTACGTGCCCAACAATGCGTATGCCGACGCGAAGCTCATTATCGCTTGGTGGGTCGCGGCGCTGGCGCGCCGGCTACCCTCCGGCATGGCCGTGTACGCTGTCTCGCCCGGTGGGGCGACCGCCACCAAGGTGGTGCGAAGCGCTGGCCCGGCGTTGAAGTATCTGTTTATCCCAATCGTGAACCTCATTCCCGGCATGAATCAGACGCCGGAGACCGCGGCCCGTCGGTACCTCCAGGCGTCGGAGTTCGGAACCGACGTCTCAGGGCAATTCTTCGCCTCGGCTCAAGGGAAGTTCTCAGGCCCAATTGAGGTGCAGCGCCACCCACACCTCTACGATCGCGCCAGCCAGGAAGCCGCGTGGCAGGCCGTCGTCAAGGTCTCTGGCGTCGATTTCGTGCCTGTCAAACCCGCGTCGCCGTCTGTTCCGCCGATAACAAAAGGGCCCGGCGGACCATAGAAAAATTCGTCGTCTTCCGCAGCACTTGAGAGCGGTGTCCCGAAGGAGAGCCCGATCGCGGCTGAACTGATCCCGGTAACCCGAATCAGCAGGCGATTGCGGAGCTACATGATCGTCCACGGGGTCTTACGGTATTTTGAAATAAATAGTTCAAAACGTCCTTGACCACGGTCATCGTGTCTAATATCGTACCAACCAGTTCAAAATCAGCAAAGCAACCCTAACATCGCGAGGAGATACACATGGAACGGTACCAAGGCAAAAAGGTGGTAATTATCGGCGGCACGAGCGGCATGGGGCTCGCGACGGCGAAGATGCTCCTCGATGGGGGCGCGCGCGTACTGGTGACGGGTCTCTCGAAGGCCGGCCTGGAATCGGCGCAGAAAGAGATTGGCAAGCACGCCATTGTGGTTTCGAGCGACGCGCGGTCGTTGACGGACATCGACGCCCTCGCCTCTCGGGTGAAGGCCGAGTTCGACACCTTCGATCTGCTCTCCGTCAGCGCCGGGTTCAGCATCCGAGCGCCTCTTGAGAGCATCACCGAGGCTGTCTACGACGAGATGTTCAACCTGAACGCCAAAGGGCCGCTTTTCGCGGTGCAGAAGCTCGCGCCGCTGATCAACCGGGGAGGCTCTGTCGTCTTCACGACCTCGGTCGCCAACGTCAAGGGAATGCCCGGCAATGCCGCATACGGAGCGGCCAAGGCCGCGGTGCGATCATTCGCTCGGACGCTCGCCGCCGAGCTGCTTCCTCGCGAGATTCGCGTCAACGCGGTGACGCCCGGTCCCATCGACACGCCGATCATCGGCAAAGTGTTTACCGGTAAAGACGAGGCCGCCCAGATTAGGGAGAAGATGACCGGTATGGTCCCGATGAAGCGCTGGGGGACGTCGGAGGAAATCGCGAAGGCCGTCCTCTTCCTCGCGTTCGATGCGACCTTCACGACCGGCGCCGAACTTCCGGTCGATGGGGGTTGGTCGCAACTCTGAAGGCAATGCATTGCAGCACTACATGCGCGCTTAGGTGACTTTCGTGACCTTAGAAAAAAGAGCACGGCCACCCAGGAACTGGGCGCTTTGTCCGATGTGATCATTAGCGCCGCAGATCCCCAACCCTCGGCAGATAGGCGTTTGTTTGTGCGGATCATTGGTGCTTCCCCTTTCCCTGAAAGCTAACAACTACCCCTGATTAATGAGCTCTTTCGCGGTACCAATACACCCGAGAGAGTTGCCGCCGGCAAGGCAGGCCTCGAATTGAGGCACGACGCCTTGCGGATACGTCGACACGGTGGTCTAGGTCGATGCTCAATCGTCCGTTTTTACCGTTCTGAATGGCTGCTGTGGGGGACACGACCAGGACCGCTTAGGGTCACGAAGCGACCTTTACCGACGCCTCTCGGGTTTTCTTGCTGAATGTCCCGTTTCGGGAAGGACATCAGGCGCTTCCCGGCCAAAAGCCGTCCTACGGCTAACTTAAATGGCCGCCCCGAACCGGACATTTTTGCCTCCGAATTAACGCCGGTTGCCAACCCGGCAGGCATCCGCGACCATTCGGGGCGCTTAGGGGGATGCTCGACATGGTCGAGGGCGGCTGCGCACCGTGAGCGGGATTTCACACGCGGTATTTCTGAGCTACGCATCCCAGGATGCGGAGGCTGCCCAAAAGATTTGCGAGGCACTTCGCGCCGCCGGAATCGAGGTTTGGTTCGACCAGAGCGAGCTGCGTAGTGGAGAGGCCTGGGACCGGCAGATCCGCAGGCAGATTCACGACTGCGCTCTCTTTATCCCGGTCATCTCCGCGAATGCACACGCGCGTGTCGAGGGGTACTTCCGCCTCGAGTGGAAGCTCGCGGTTGATCGCTCGCACCTGATGGCGCCCGACCAGACTTTCCTGCTTCCGGTGGTGATCGACGACACGACGCAAGCGGATGAACGCATCCCCGACCGATTCCGCGAGCTGCAGTGGACGCGCGCCCCAGGCGGGCAGGCATCACCCGCGTTCATCGAGCGTGTGCAACGCCTACTATCGCCTGCGCCAGCAACGACCCGACCGCTAACCGGCGTTGGGTCCAGCGTCGCACAGGCAACCAAAGAGCCGGTGCGTGCATTCCGGTCGCGAGCCACGCGGCTGGTGATAGTCGCCGTGATTCTTGCGGCGTCGCTCGGATATTGGGCGCTCCACAGATTCTGGATCTCCAAACACGTTCCCGCGTCTCAGCCGGTGATTTCCCCCGCTGCGACGACACCTCTTGCGAACGCTGCTCCCTTCGCTCCCCCGCCACACTCCATTGCGGTACTGCCGTTCGTCAACATGAGCGGCGATCCGAAGCAGGAGTATTTCTCGGACGGTCTCACTGACGAGCTGCTGAACTCTCTCGCCCGCATCAACGAGTTGCAGGTCGCGGCGCGCACCTCGGCCTTCTCCTTCAAAGGAAAGGACACTGACATCGGCACGATCGCGCACAAACTGAATGTGGGCGCAGTGCTTGAAGGCAGCGTGCGTCGCTCGGGCCACACCATTCGTGTCACCACGCAGCTGATCAATGCGGTGACGGGATTTCATCTGTGGTCGGAAACGTACGATCGGGACCTGGGCGACGTGCTGAAACTCCAGACGGAGATTGCGACCGCGGTGGCGGCCGCCCTCAAAGTCACTCTGCTCGCCGACGAGGCAGCGAAGATCGAGGTCGGCGGAACGCACAACCCCGCTGCGTTTGATGCCTACCTTCGCGCCACAAAGACCCTTTGGGGCGGTTACAGCCCAAAGGTTATCGAAACCGCCGTGGCCGGCTACACGGAGGCCATCCGCCTGGATCCCGATTACGCTCTCGCCTTCGCAGACCGGGCCCTCGCATTCGCCAGCAACGCTACACTTTGGGATACCACGACGTCCGCTGTCCGTGCTGACCTCGATAAGGCGCAGGCTGATGCGGCCAAGGCCATAGCACTGGCGCCCAATCTGAGTGAAGGCTACTTAGCCCGGGCCGTCGCCTACAACGACCTACTCGATTTCAAAGAGGCCAGCGAGGAGTTTGAGCACGCTCTGGTGCTTGGGCCCGGCAATGCACGGGTATTGCGAGACTATGGCAACTTTGCGGTCAACATGGGTCGCAGCGGCTCTGGACTCACCGCAATCCGGCGCGCCGTCGTGCTGGATCCGTTGAACTCCAGTGCTCAGGGCTTTCTCGGCAGTGTTCTGCAGGTCCTGCGACGTTATCCGGAGGCCCTTGCAGCGTACAACAATGCTGAGGCTCTACCTTCCACAACCCCCGGCGCATTCCTAGGGGCGATTGGCGCTACCTACTACCTCCTCGGTGATTTCGATAGCGCTCGCGCCTCTTGCGAACAGAATCGCGCTGACTCCGGTAGTCAGTCTTGCCTGGCGATAACCTACAACAAGCTCGGACGGCATGCCGATGCCGAAGCGATGCTTGCGAAGCTCAGAAGCACGATGGGGGACGCCTCAGCGTACGAGTACGGGGAGATCTACGCGCAGTGGGGGAATACCCCCAAAGCACTCGAGTGGCTCGAAACCGCCCTGCGGCTGCGTGATCCGGGCCTGGTGCAGCTGAAGACCGACCCGTTCCTGGACCCCTTGCGCCAAGAGCCGCGCTTCCAGGCGATCGAGCGGGAGTTGAAGTTTCCTACTTGAATTAAATTGACGGCCTCCCCAGAATCGGACGCTCGCGACGGTCCGCATGGGGTCTATTTCGTTGAAAAACTCCGCGTTAGCCCGGCATATTCATGACCTGATTGAGGCCGTCGGGAGCATCGGTCACGGTGGTTTAGCGCCGTGAACCGCTATCGATGTCTTTTATCTTGGCGTCTCTTGGTTTGCCCCTTACGTTGGTTCGAACGCTGGATCACATGGCGGTGGATGCCAGGATTTTGCCATTTGCCGTAAATTCTGGGCGATCGCGGCGAGCAGGAACTCGTCTTGAGCACCGCTCATTCCGCGCAACCTCAGGCGAGTCAGGTTCAGAATGCGTTTGAGGTGCGCGAACAGTATCTCAACCTTCTTTCGATCTTTGCGTGATTGCCTGTAAAGAGGAGTCTTGGCGATGTTGCGCGCCACATCGCGCGCAGCTTCATAGATGCTGCGCGTGATCTTGCGGTTCGGCGTGTTCGGACAGCAGCGCGCCTTCATCGGGCACGTCGCGCAATCGGATCGGCGCGATGTATAAATGATCGTGTCGGCTTTGGTAATGTGTGTACGCGGGGTTTTGAAGGGTCGCCATTCGCTGCGCAGCGCATGCCCTTGCGGGCAGCGGTATTCGTCTTGCTGTTCGTGCCACTGGAAGGCGCTGCTGGACAACGAGTCGTCCGTGCGTTGCGACTTGTCCCACACCGGGATGTGTGGCTCGATCTGCTTCTCCTCCACCAACCAGCCGAGCATCGCCGCGGATCCGTAAGCCGTATCGCCGATCAAGCGTTTGGGCTTGAGATCAAAGCGCTCTTCAACCCGATCGATCATGGTCTTGGTGGCATCCGTCTCTTCGGTTCGATGCGCCGCTAATAAGATGAAATGCCTTCCTTCTTCAACAGATTACCAACTCCAAGCCCGACCAACACGGTTGGCGGGCTGCTTTTTTGTTGATCAACGAGCGCATGTATGGACTTCAGATCCAAATGATCGTAGTGATTGTGACTAATTAAGATAACGTCAATCCTTGGAAGCCCACCTAAGGTCACTCCAGGGTTGGTTACGGTCTTGGTGGGGAATAATTCGGGGCCGATAGAATCGAACAAAACCGGGTCGGTAATGATATTCAAAGTTGGCGTTTGGATGAGCGCCGTGGCGTGACCGACCCAAAGAACCCTGATCCCGCGCAGTACGGGATCCTTGGAGACATCAGCGGGTGCCGTCTGGAAATGATCAGGCCAATTCTTAGTTTTGGTTTTTAGCGTCCAGGCAATATTTACCTCTTCCCAGAATGTAGGATCGCGAAGACGTTCGCGATTTTGGAAGCGCCAGCCGTCGAAATGATCCGACGGCTGCGACGTCGCCGACGTGCACCCCTCTAAGAGTATAGAAGTTGTCATCAGGCAGATTGCGATGACAATGTGCCGATACGGTGTCCTCACGCTTGTCTCATGTTTTCACAGTGAAGGGACGGAAACTCGCATCTGCCTATCACGTCGAGAACTGGATCGGAGCGCTGCAGCAATTCAGCAAGTAAACCTGCCCGCATTCCCGCCGAGCCGACATGCGCTCAAATTAACTGCGAGCGGCAGACATCTATGACTTTGCTTTCGTTGACCTTGGCGTATCCCATATTGCACAGCTGACGGTATACACTTTCCGCTAAAACGCCAAACGGACTGCCAATTCCGATAGCGCGAGCAAAGCGCACTCCGTACTCAATATCCTTCAGGCGCAACGCTGAACTGAATACAATGTTGTGATCGTGATCCTCCACCACCATACGGAGGGTATTGCGGACCACCTGCGGACTTGCAGCCTGGCTGGTTGCCATGGCATCGGCGACCGCGGCAATATCGAGGCCGGCACGCTCAGCGATCGCCAATCCTTCCGCCGCTGACGCGATCTGCACAGCGCCCATCATATTGATTATGAGTTTGTAAGCCGTGCCGGCCCCAATCGGGCCGAATCGAATGATGCGCCGAGACAAGGAATCCAAAATTCCACGTGCGCAGTGCAGATCGTCCGCATCTGCACCCACGAGCAACGTAAGTGCGCCCGCCGCCGCAACATCTGGAAGTCCAGTTACGGGAGCATCAATATATCGAAGACCATGTGCCTTGCATCGGGTTGAAAGTTCGGTGACCCACTCATGGGACAGCGTCGAGCATTCGATAGCCAAACCGCTCTTTGCAATATCAGCGGCGAGTATTCCGTTTGGCTCGAGCCAGATTGCTCGCGAAGCAGTATCGTCTGCGACCATCGAGACGACTGCGTCTACTCCTTGGCACGCTTCCTTTGGAGACTCAAACAGCTGTGCGCCTCGCCGCACAAGGGCTTCCGCGCGCGAAGCCGTGCGGTTGTAAAGGTTGAGTTGGTGCCCAGTTTCGAGCAAGCGGCTGGCCATTCCCTGGCCCATGTTGCCAAGGCCAACGAACGCAACCTTCAGCATTCTTCTTTCTCCAAATATCGCGCGATACTAGCGTATCTGCTGACATCCGTGTTCTGGGGCAGGAGTGGGAAGGCGACCGGGTGAGTTTGCAACGCGCTACACAGCTGCGTGCTGTAGCCACGGCGCATCGAGCGTCGCTGCGTTTTATTCGGAGTCAGGCTCACTGACGATCAACGATGGGCCGCCTGCCGCTGGCGTTGGAGGACTCACGTGGTCCGGATGCCATGCGCAAGGTGGCGCACAAGGTGCCCGACGACATCGCGCGCATCGTCCTCGGCGCCGAGGATGAACGTCGACTTGCGGCGCCGTAACACCGGCAATCCGATCGCGTACATGCCGGGGGCACTCGATGACGACGCCACCGTCGTGGCGCAGCTCACCCCTTGCGATCGAGGACCGGAACGTTCGAGCCAGTGATAGTCGGGACGAAACCCGGTGGCCCAGACGATCGAGCGGATCTCGCCGCTGCGCAAGTCGAGCGACAGGCGTGGCGATGCCGGCGCGCGGGTCGGCTCGAAGCGCTCCGGCTGGGCCAACCTCGACGGGCAGCGCGTTATTGCAGCCCCAAGCGTCGAACGTATCGAGCAGCCGGCTCATCTTCAGATCGGCAAGCGCGAACTGATTGGCGAGCCCTCCGGAGAAGAGCGCGCGGCCGTCACGAATAGCCGCCAGCCGGCCGACGATCTCGACTCCCGCAGCTCGCAGAACGTTAAGGTCGAGCGTCGCGTGCTCGGGCGTGCCGACGAGCTGCGGCGACGGCAACCTCCGGGCGCGCTCGAGATCGTCGATCTCATCGTAACGCTGGCTCCAGACGCCGGAGGCTTCCATCCACCAGAGCACATCGCGGCCGCGGTAGTTGCGCGGCAGCCGCACGTGCTCGCCGACCGAGAGCGTCACGGGTCGCCCCGAGCGCTGGATCTCATCGGCGAGCTGCACGCCGGTGGCCGAGGCACCCACGACAAGCACCCCGCCCGGCGGCAGCCGCTCCGGATTGCGATAGTCGAATGCCGTGAAGCATTCGATGTGCTGCGGCACCGCCTGACGCACCTGCGGCACGCGCGGGATGTTTGCGGCACCGCTCGCCAGCACCACGCTGCGGCAGCGGATCTCGCCGTGGTCGGTCGCGACGTGGTAGCCACCATCGATGCGCCTGACGGAGGTGACGCTCGTGTGGGTGCGCACGGGCGCTGAGCTCGCCGCGGCAAACCCGGCGATGTGCTGCCACCACCTCGGGCATCGTCATGAAGCCGTCGGGATCGGCGCCGTTGTACGGATAGCCGGGCAGCCGGCTCTGCCAGTTGGGCGTCAGCAGGCGCAGCGAATCCCAACGCTCGCGCCGCCAGGAGTTCGCCACCTCACCGCGCTCGAGCACGACGTGATCGATCGAGTGCTCGGTGAGAATGCGGCTGGTCGCAAGCCCGGCGTGCCCGGCGCCGATGACGACCGTCGTGATGTGTTCGATGGCGAGCCCCGCCGCGGGCGCGGTAGTCCCGCTAGACGACCTCGACGGTTACGTTGGTCGGATTGGTCACGATGTCGTACACGGCCGAGCGCTTTTGCGACTGCGCCACGAGCGCCTCGATGTCCTTCTTGGATGCGTCGGCGTCGATGTGGAAGGTGACCTTGATGTCGTCGTAGCCGTTGCGCACGTCGCTGTCGATGCCGAGGATGCCGTAGAGATTCATCTTGCCCTCGAGCTTCGCCTCCACCGAGCGCAGCTGTATGCCGCGATTCTGCGCCACCGCGCCACGCCCGCCGTCAGGCAGCTCGCAAGACCGACCAGCACCAGCTCGACCGGCGTCGCACCGTGGTCCTCGGAGGCGAAAATCTCCGGATGATCGGTCTCGAAGGAGAACTCGGTCTTGTGCGATTGCTCCTCCCCGAGGCCACGGAATCCCTGACCGTCGAGCGGGCGTGGGTGCCGTTCTGCCACTTGCAGGACGCGCGCCAGGTGAACTCGGCGGCCTCGGGGGCGTTCCTCAGCGCCTCCCTTGCGGCAAGGAGCGCATCGACGTTGACACCATTGTTGACACTGAGCTGCGCCATGTTCTTGCCTCCTGGATAACTTGGAACGTCGTGCCGACAGCTTTCGCGCGCGCGGAGCGACGACGTTACGCTCCGGCGGGTAAAGGCGTACAAGCGGCGTCGAGCAAAAGCCATGACTTATCGGTTATAAGCTCGTGCGCTGCGGCAATTGGAGACGGCGCAGCAGAAGCCTATGATGCGCAGTCCATCGCGCCGGGGGCTACGTCCCGTGGAAGCATCACGTCGCTTCGGCTTCGAGACCCGTCAGGTTCATGCCGGTCAGCGTCCGGACCCGAATACCGGTGCGCGTGCGGTGCCGATTTTTCAGACCACCAGCTACGTCTTCGAAGACCCGGCAGCGGCGGCTGCCTACTTCAACCTCCAGGAGTACGGCAACACCTACTCGAGGATCGTGAACCCGACGGTGGCTGTGTTCGAAGAGCGCATCGCGAGTCTGGAGGGTGGCTGCGGCGCGGTAGCCTTCGCAAGCGGCTTGGCCGCACAGGCCGCAGCGCTCTTCACGCTGCTCGCACCGGGCGACCACGTCGTGTCGTCAGCGGCGCTGTACGGCGGGACGGTCAACCAGTTCAAGCACCTGCTGCGCAAGCTGAATGTGGAGCTGACCTGGGTCGACCCCGACGACTCTCGGCGCTTGGAAGGCCGCGATTCGCAACAACACCAAGGCGTTTTTCGGGGAGACGATCGGCAACCCCGGCGGCAATGTGCTCGATATCGAGGCAATCGCGGCCGTTGCGCATGAGCATGGGGTGCCGCTTCTGGTCGACAACACGTTCGCAACGCCATATCTGTGCCGTCCGATCGAGTGGGGTGCCGACATCGTGCTGCACTCGGCGACCAAATACATCGGCGGCCACGGCACGAGCATCGGCGGCGTGGTCGTGGATTCGGGGCAGTTCAATTGGTCGAACGGCCGCTTTCCCGGTTATCGCCGAGCCCTCGCCCGCCTATCACGGTCTGCAGTTTCACGAGACCTTCGGCACGTACGGCTACCTCATGAAGCTGCGCGCCGAGACGTCTGCGCGATCTGGGCGCCTGCATGAGCCCCTTCAACGCATTCCTGTTCCTGCAGGGACTCGAGACGCTGTCGCTTGCGTATGGCGCGTCACGTCGAGAACGCGCTCGCGATCGGCGGCTACCTCGAGTCGCACGAGCTCGCATCGAACGTGACCTATCCCGGCTTGCGCACGAGCCGCTACCGTCCTCTCGCGGACAAATACCTGCCGCGTGGCGCAGGCGCGGTATTCTCGTTCGATATCCGGGGCGGCCGAGAGGCGGGACAGGAATTCATTCGAGGCGTGACGCCTATGGTCGCACCTCGCGAACGTCGGTGACGCGAAGAGCCTCGTCATTCATCCGGCCAGCACGACGCACCGACAGCTCGACGAGCAGGAGCTCAGCAGCGGCCGGCGTCGGGCCCGGGGACGATCCGACTGTCCGTCGGCATCGAGGACGCCGAAGATCTGATCTGGGACCTCGAGCAGGGCTTTGCCCGCGCTCGTGCGTCCGGGTCCCTGGAGAGCGCGCGATGAGCACCTTCGACCTTGCGCGCTACCAGGACCCGCTGACCATCCAGCGCGTGCTGCTGGCCGCAAAGACCGTCGCGATCGTCGGGTTGTCGGGCAACCCGCTGCGCGCCAGCTACTTCGTCGGGTTCTACCTGCAGCGGCACGGGTACCGCGTGATTCCCGTGAATCCGCGCGAGTCGGAGATCCTCGGCGAGCGGAGCTTCGCAAGTCTGCGCGACATACCGGTTGCCGTCGATATCGTCAACGTCTTCCGCGCACCGACGGCGCTGCCCGCGATCGCGACGGAAGCCGTGGCGATCGGCGCCAAGTGCCTGTGGTGTCAATTCACGGTGATCAACGAGGAAGGCGCGCGCATCGCGGAGGCAGGCGGTCTTTCAGTCGTCATGGATCGCTGCATCAAGGTCGAGCATGCCCGCTACTTGGGACGAATGCATTGGCTCGGCTTCAACACCCAACGAATCACCTCTGTTCGAAGTGGTCTTCAGTAGATAGGGGAGCGGGGACTTCGCCGACGCCGCGATATACAACCCGAGATCCCCAACTTGAGGATGGGCTCGCTGCTTGCACCTGCAGTTTGACTCGCTCACTCGTCATGTTGGTGATTTGCTAAATTGGCCTCACGGAGATCGAGTTCCCGCTCGAGTCGCCGCCGTGCTTCGTCCTTCAATGCCCCCTGACGATAAAGCTCATTGATCCGCTCGCGCTCGGCTGCGATCAGCGTCAACTCGATTTCGTCGTCAGGCACCGCCTGGTCCTGATGAGTTTCGTCCCGCCCGGGTGCGCGCTCGAAATGGCTCAGACGTTCCCGATGCGTTGCCCGGAGCCGCTGAACGACGTCATCAGGAAGTCCCCGTTCCGCGGCGAGCCGATCAAGTCGCTCGATCGCGGCTTCAATGGCGCGCCGGCGCGCAATCAGCTCCTCAGTCCTGTCCGTGCGCAGTTCCCGCTCGCCCGCATTGGCGAGGCCGAGCATGCGGATTGCCGCGGGTAACATCAAGCCAACTCGAATTAGACTCCCCCAATTTGAAGGCTTGGTGGCCGGCAGGTCAGGGGCAGAAGCGTCCTTTACTGATGGTTTGGAATTGAGGGTCGCCGATCGGCCAAGAGCGGGCATTTACTGTGCTGAGGTGCGCGCCTCAAGGCGGACATTCCCGATCGACGGTATCGCAAAGGTACCTCGGGTGGCACGGGTGGCGTATGGTTTAGACTCGATTCATTGCGCGACTTTTCCGTGGGAGAACCTATGCTGGACACAATCGGCCATATCGCCCTGATCGTAAAAGATTCAAGCAGAACAGCCACACTGTTTAAGGACTTGTTCGGCGCGGCGATTGTGGTGCGCAAAGATATCGATGGCCATGAGGAGACCTACGTGAGACTGGGTCGAACTTGGTTTGTCCTGGCACAGGCGGAAGTGGTTCGTCCTCGCAGTGGTGATCACATCGCCTTCTCGGTTTCAAAGTCCACGCTGTTAGAAACCGCAGAGAAACTCAAGAGAATGAACATGGAGTTCTTCCTTGCCAGGTCGGACACCGCGCTCTATTTCTTCGACTACGATAATCACGTCTTTGAGCTCGATACGACGGACCTGGACCGTGAGTTGGCAGGATGCCAGGTCGACTCTGCCAATACTCGCTTGACGTCGACGGACGAATCACATTAGGCGATCCGGCTCCGCCGGGATCGTCCGGATTCGTATATCTGCAAGCGGACGATCACCAAGCGGATGATCAAGTCTAAGAAATCGCTTCGGCAAAGCAGCCGTACGGGGCGGGCGAGCGGCGGCCACCAGCCAGCGTGAGATACTCGAGCAGACGCGATCGCGGCGGAAAAGCTGCCACGCACGCCTTAAGGTAGGCTATGGCGACCATAATGAAGATTCCGTAAATGGCCGACCTCATCACACTAGAAAATCCTGTGGGACCCACCGCCGCGGGGGCGTCGTGACCGACCCGGGCACGGCGGTGTTCCTAAGCTACGCGTCCCAAGACGCCGCGATTGCATTACAGCTCTGCAACGCCCTGCGCCAGGCCGGTATCGAGGTCTGGTTCGACCAGAGCGAACTTCGCGGTGGCGATGCCTGGGATGCATCGATTCGCCGCCAGATTAAAGCCTGCGCCTTATTTATCCCGATCATCTCGCGCCATACGCACGCGCGCGACGAAGGGTATTTTCGGCTCGAATGGAAGCTCGCCGTTGACCGCAGTCACCTGATAGTCGCGGAGCGGCCGTTCCTTCTCCCAGTCGTCATCGACGACACTTCAGACCAGGCCGACAAGGTCCCGGACCGGTTTCGCGACCTGCAGTGGACGCGCCTGCCGGGCGGACAGAGCGCCGACATCTTTGTCGAGCGGGTGCGCCGATTACTCTCACCGGACCCCACGACGCCCAACGCCACGAGCGTTCTATCTTCGGCACCGCCAACGGCATCGATGGGTGCAGCATCGACCCGATCGACGCCTCTTGCCTCCCGTTTGCACGTGTTCTGGCTCGTCGGCGGTTTGTTGATCCTCGTGACGGGTTATCTCGTCGTCGACAAGTTCGTGCTGCCAAAGCACTCGGTGCCGGCGGCCGACACACCGGCCGCGGCCTCCGCACACGTCGAAGCGGTCAGCGACAAATCGATCGCGGTGCTGCCGTTCGCCGACATGAGCGAGAACAAGGATGCGGGATTCTTCGCCGACGGCGTGCACGAGGACTTGCTCACAAACCTGGCGCTCGTGCCGGAGCTGCACGTGGTTTCACGCACCTCGGTGATGCAGTATCGCGGCACGACCAAGACGATGCGGCAGATTGGCCAGGAGCTCGGCGTGGCCTACGTTCTCGAGGGCAGTGTCCGCCGCGCGGGCAACAGGATTCGCGTCACTGGACAGCTCATCAACACCCGCACCGACCAGCATGTCTGGGCGAAGAACTATGATCGAGACCTGACCGATCTCTTCAACATTCAGACCGACGCTGTCCCAGGAAATCGCTAGCGCGCTCTCGGCCGCCCTCTCACCCGAGACCACGCGGCGCCTCGAGCGCCGGCCAACGGGGAACACCGCCGCCTACGACCTGTTCCTGCAGGGCAGAGCCGTCTTCAACAGCGCCCCGAGCGGCAATGCAAAGGCCCTGAGCCAGTCGGCCGACTTCTTCCGGCGCGCCGCCCTGCTAGACCCCAAGTTCGCCGCAGCCTGGGGCGAACTCGCCGTTAGCTACGCCTTTAAGGAATTCTGGAACATCGACGAGACCGCCGAACTCAAGGCCCAGGGCGAAGACGCGATTGCCCGCGCTCAGGCCCTCGATCCGGACAGCCCCGAGGTGATTCGGCTGGTGGGCACCTACGCCTACTATGCGCACCGCGACTATGCGAAGGCGACCGCCCAGTACATGCGGCTGGCCGCCCTCCAGCCCAATGACCCGACCGTCTTTTCGGCTCTCGGTCTCATTCAGCGCCGCCAGGGCCGCTGGTCCGAGTCGCTTGCTAACCTGCGCAAGGCAGCCGAGCTGGACTACGGCAGCATTCCGTATCAACGCAACCTCGTCAGTATTCTGATGATCGCTCGCCGCTATCCCGAGGCCCGCGCGGTTGCCCAGCGCCTCGTTGCCCTTCGACCGGGTAACCTCGACGAACTGCTGCTCTTAGCCGACCTTGTTTACGACACCACTGACTCGCTGCAGGCGGCCCAAGCCATCCTTGCGAATCTAACTGCCGCCCAGCGCGAGGACCCCGATGTGATCTTTCGCCGCAAGGTCTGGGCGCGTGATTCCGGCGACCTCGCGGAATTTAAGCGCCTCGACGAAAAACAGCCCTACGAAGAAGACGGTTCGCCCTTGGTCGGCGCGATCTTCTCAGGCTTCGCGTATTGGGGTGCGGGCGATCAGGCGCTGGCCCGGACGCGGGTCGCGCCCTTTCTCGAGGAGGCCCGCAAACAGGTGGCCAGCACGCCGGACAACTATCTCGCATGGGGTAACCTCGCCCAACTCGAGCTACTGAGCGGCCAGTCGGACGCGGCGATGGAGCATTTGGCCAAGGCGACTCGCCTGCTTCCTCCCTCCAGGGACGCCGTCGCTGGGCCCGGCGTGCGGTTTTGGTACCTGTCAGGCTGCGCGATGACCGGCCGCAAGGACGAAGCGTTGACCGGTCTTGCGGAATTGGTGCGCCAGCCCACAGGTATCCCTCTCATAGACATCCGGACTAGCCCGGCATTGGTGACCCTACGTGGCGACCCTCGCTTCCAAGCAATTTTGAAAGACCCGAAAAGCCGGGCGCAACTTTTCTAATCGCAGACCTGCTCCTCACTCGAGCAAGTACCGTGGCACCGCTTCCCACGGTGATCTGCTCTACGGGAAGGATTGTTCCCATCGCAGGGGAATTGGGAGCGCTTCGTAGTGGATGAGGTCCATGGATTTTAGCGGTCGCGCCCATTGAGTGCCCAAAGGGAGCGAAGAGTCCCTCGAGACCAAACGCGGTGATGCCGAAGTCAGGCCATCCACCCGATTGCCGGCGTCGCAACTGAACTGCGCCCTAACGTGTCGCCTCCTTCTCCCCTGGAGGTGCTTTTCGCCAGACAGCACCATCGCGCGAAAGGCGATATGCGTAGTCGAACAAGCCCTGCATGTAGGCGGTATCAAACGTTGCATGTTTCGTAGAGGGAAAATCAGCTCCGATGTAGGCCAAATTGAAGTCCGCATTATCCTGTTTGGCGATACGGTAGATCCGCAGGACGTCGCCAACACCTTCCGCCTGCACGAGCGCACTAATTGCCCGACCGCCGATGGCAAGAGTACGTCGCGGGGTATCGATCCATTCCGGGTCAAGCCGTCCATTGCGGATCAAGTAGACGCGGATCGAGCGGTTTAGCGGCCTGCCGGTCGCCTTTTCAAGCTCTGCAACGGCACGCGAGGGATAGGTAAACAGTTGCGTGATGACCCCGCCATCAACATGCATTTCCTGATAGTGCTTCCCAGCCACCTCAACATTGATCATTACCGGGGAAACCGCCCCCGGGATGCTGGTCGAAGCGACCATGATGTCCCTGAATAGCTTTAGTGCGCCGGGTGCCTTGCTTGAGGCAATCGCGCCCATGTTCCACGTAACCTGACGGCCTGCATCAAGGTCAGTTGTTGCGATCTGAAGCGCACGCCCCTTCGCGTATTCTGTCGCAATCTCCGCCAAGATTTCCGGCGTAACGTACTTTTCAACAAGCCGGCGAAGCGGCGCGCTACTCGCCATACCGTCACTCAGGAGTCCCGCGACGCGATTGCGATCGTGGAAAACGTCACCGGGCCCGATAGAAGTCGCGACGCGTCGCACAATGTCATCGTAAGCGGGCCCCAGGTATGCAAACGGGGCGATGAGCGCTCCCGCACTGACGCCCGTCACGACTCGGAATACAGGACGCGTTCCGCTTGCGGTCCAACCCGAGAGCACGCCGGCGGCGAACGCGCCATTGTCCCCGCCACCCGAAATCGCCAGAAAATTTATTGGCGGCATCGGATTGACCGGAAGGCCCTCCCGTTCGAGGGCCGCGCGCTCGCGCGCCAGATCCTGCGTCGCGACCTGTATGAACGGAGCGAGGTCACGATCGAGCCAGAGTCGGCTGTCGGGAATACCCGGCACGCTCGCCTCTTCTGTTAGAGGCTCAGGGACGGCGTCAAGACGCGGAAGCGCTGCGCAGGATGCGACTAGGCTCACCACTGACAGGAGTGCCGTGCGAGCCATCGAGGATCCAGCGCGTGATCGCCCCCCGAACCGGAAGCGCAGCGGACGCCCGTAACTAAGACCCAGGATAGGGTTAGGCTGCATCAGGAGAGCCTCCTTTCCCCTCGGCGACTCCTGCTCTTCGGTGCCGCGTTCTCCGATCCTTGTTTGAGCAGATCGATAAACCATTCCTTGCCAGAGATCCTCGCGACAGATCGAGTCGCACCAGCGCCGCAGGCATACGCCCCAGCCAATCCGTCAGCGTTCGAACTATCAGAGACCCAATGTGTCACGCCAAAGCGGCCCCGAGATTGAAGGAGCGGACACTCGCAAGGTCTGATCCATAGTGCCCGCAAACGTGGAGGCTGCGAAAGCGATGGAGCGATGTGATTTCTCAGTGTTGGGTATGCGCCGGCGTCAGGTCGATGCCACCGGAAAAGGCTGCGCCTGTAGGGCCCGCTTGCCGGCGATGAGGAGCATGTAAGCCGTAAGGCCCGCAACGAGGGCAACAGGAACGAGCGACCATAACACCTTAGTCGGGCCCAGGCCTGCGCCGAGTAGGAATCCGACGGCCGCGGGACCGCAGATCGCCCCCAGTCGGGCGGCGCCCACTGCCGCGCCCGTTCCTGTGCCGCGGCTCAGCGTCGGGTAGTACTGCGGGGCGAGACCGGCCAGCGTGAGGGACGCGACCTGCACCAGAGTCGCGGGCACGGCGATTGCGATGAGGGCCATGGCGAAGTCATGTCCCACTTCCGCCAAGCCGATCAGGCCGAGTGCGACTCCTGCGTAGCACAAGAGCAGCAGCCCGAAGCCGCGCCGCTGCTGCATGAGCCAGACGATCAGAATCGGGCCGATCACACCACCGATTCCGATCGGCAAGCCGACCGAGACTGCGTCGGTTTTGGAGAAGCCCTTCAGAATCATGAGTGCCGGCGTCCAGTTCACCAGCACATAGACGATCACGGATGTGGTGAAGTAGGAGATCCACAGCCATAGCGTTGTCACGGCACGCCCGCGAGCGAACAACGTAGCGAGGGCCCTCTCCGTGCTTCGCCCACCGGGCTCGGCCATTCGAACCTTGAGGAACTCGCGAGACTCCGGCAGAGCGAACGCCATGATCGACGCCAGTACTAGCGGCGCGAGCCCTCCGACGTAAAAATTCGTTCGCCAGTCGCCCTTCTCACCGCCCGCGATGGCGATCAGCGAGGCGACGGTACCACCGGCCGGCAAACCGGCCATGACGAAGGCAACGTTGAAGACGCTGCCGGTTTCGCCGGCGGCCTCTGATGCCAGGGCGATCACATTAGATATGGCCGCGCCGATGCCGATACCGCAACAGACTCGCACGCCGATGAGAGGCATGTAGCCCGGAGTGAAGGCCGTTGCTAACTGGAAGGCTCCGATCAGCGCGACGGCGATGAGCAACGTGGTCTTGCGTCCCAATGCATCGGCGAGCCGTCCTCCGAGCAGGGCGCCGAGGAACATGCCGAGCGGCACGCCCGACAGAAGGAGTCCAAGATGCTGCGCAGAAAGATGAAACTCCGGCACGAGTTTCGGTGCGGCCAGCCCCATCGAGGAAATGTCGAAGCCCTCGATCGCGGACGTGAGGAAGCAGAAGGCGAGGGTTATCGCAGATGCGAATCTTCGCTGCGCGTCGTGATCGGTCATGGCTTGCCGGATGATCTCGCGGCGTTACGCGCAGCGGTGCGAGCGGCGAATTCCTCGCGGGTGTTGGTCAGCGGGAACGGCGCCGTGGGAACCTGAACGCCGAGGAACGCGCAGAGTGGACCCCAACCCTGGCTGACCTCATAGACGAGCAGTCGGTGCAATGGAACACTCCGCTCGACCTCGACACTGTGACGACGGAAGTAGTCAGTCATGAAAGCGCGCGCATGGATCCCGCCCCCATAGGGGCGTAGGTTGTGCGCGAAAAAGCGATCGAACGGAGGCTTTGGGTTGAGGCTATGGGAGTCCGGCGCAAATATGCTCTTCTGGGTCGAGTCGAACCAGGTGTCGGGATCGCGTACCGAGTGCAACACCTTGGCTTCCGGATAGTACCCGGAGAGCTCGCGCCAGAACTTGCATCCGGGATCGTCTACGGCCGAATTGTAGCCCTCAAAGATCGCCTCCCAGTCTGGCCGGCCCTCGAATGCATCGATCCAGAGAGGTACGCTCTCGGGGTGCTCGAGCACCTCTCTCATGTGATGACAGGGCCCGAAACCAAGCTGTTCCAGTGCCAATTTCAACGACAGGGTGCCCGTGCGGCCGAGCCCCGATCCAATGACGCGCAACGCCACGGCGCCCTCCCATCGCGGTTGCTCGCCCGCTTTGGACGGCTGAGCAGGGCCGATTAGAGCGAGACCGCCGAGCAGAATCGCCCAGGCTCCGGGCTGGCGAACCGTCAGCGTCCAAGCCGGGGCATCAGTGGATGATCGCATACGGAAGCATCTTGTTCACCAATGGCCCGAGATGGGCGTCGCCACAAGACATGACCTCTCGGTCCATGCAGTTGCGGTACCCCACGAGTGAACGGGCGCTTTGCGGCAGACGCTGCCTTGCCACTGAAAGTCAGCCTTTGGGGGCCGATCTGAGACGTTCCGCCCACGCCGTGGGCCCCAGACTTGTGCAACTGCAACGGCGCGCGTGCTAGCTATCCCGGCCGATGCTCAGAGTTCCTTCCGGTCGCGCGTGATCGGTGCGGGTTTGAACTACTCAGTCGCCGGCATGAGCGGATAATAGGAATCGTTGCCGGGTTCCCAACAGTCTTGAGGGAACACGTATGCCTGAAGTTCTGATATGCCGATAGTTAACTTCGGCAGCTTGAAGTCAAACCATTGACAGACCACACCCAAACCGGCATCACAACTCATTTGGACACGCTTCTGCAAATCACCCTCTTGCTGATTCCAGCAATCGCTCCCTACTGTTTGCCGAAGCACCTTTTTTGACCGCCCTGTAGCGTACTGAAAGGTCATATAGGCTGGTTGAGCCAGCGAACCACCGTAAAAAAACCGGTGAAGCCAGGGCGGTTTCCGGCCAAGAGCGAGCGATCAGTCGGCGCAGCCCGCCTCTTCATAGCTGTCACTCATTGCCTTAGCTGATAAGATTCGCAACTCAGTCGCGGCATCATAGTGCATATACCAAGACATGCTGATCGACCGTAGAACCATGATAATCGGCGCGGCCACGTTGGCCGCCGTCAGAACTGCTGAGAGTGCCACGCCTGATAAAGTGGAGGTGCAGATGAATACGCCAACTGAACGCGTACTGGGCATCGGCGGACTATTCTTCCGGAGCCGCGACCCCAAAAAATTGGCGCAATGGTATGAACTCAATCTCGGGATTGACCATCAAGTGTGGCAACAAGCCGCCGGCGCGACCGCATTCACTCCGTTTGCGATGGATACGGACTATTTCGGATCGAAGCAGCAAGCGTGGATGGTGAACTTTCGAGTTCGAAGTTTAGACGCCATGGTCACGCAGCTGCAAAAGTCCAACATTGAGGTGAAGGTGGATCCTGAAAAATATCCCTACGGTCGATTCGCCAGACTGCACGATCCGGAGGGCAATCCGATCGAGCTATGGGAACCGGCAAGCCCGGCATAGCCATTTAGGTAGGAGGTGAATGCCCGGAAGCCGCTACCAGCGCTACTATGATGCCGACCGTTCATCGGATGAGCCTACTGAAGTGAGCCCATCTGCCGTTCACCGGCGTAAGGATGCCAACACGCTGGATAAAGGCGGTCCTGAATCCAAAGCACCACTGAAGTGGGTCAGTGGGCAGCTCTTTGAGCTGCAGCAAACTCAGTCTGGCGCACAACCAACCGCACGCCCAAGCCTCCCCCCGCGCATGTTCGGAGCGTCGCTGGCGGAGATTTTCAGCGCGCCGGAATACGACTGCAGATTGGAGGGCTCGCACGAGAAGCCCGACTTCGCCGTGACACGAATTCGCTCGGGTGCAAGGCCGGCGGAGAAGGCTCCAACTTACCCGGCGGATGACGCACTCCTAGTCTGCGTTTCGCTCGCTCCAACGGCGATAGGCCGATGGCGTGCGCGTTACAGGGGGCGGGAAGTCGGAGTGACCCGAGCGATACCGTTTGCAACGACGGTGCTCGATTTGCTTTGTTCCATGGAAATGTGGGTCCGTGGACCATTCGACTATCTGCACTACTACCTGTCCGCCCCACTTCTCAAGAGAGTCGCACTCGACAACGACCTTGCAGCAGCATACGAGCTGCGAGAAGCCTTCTTCATCGAGGATCTGGTCGTCGCGCAACTAACCCGATCGATACTTTCCCCGGTAAGGCGTGGCGAGCCCCTGGATAAGCTGGCCCTTGACCAAATTGCGATGCTGCTAGGTGCGCACGTGTTGCAGCGATATTGTGGATCTCCAAAGGTCGCCACGTCAGCCCGGCACGGGCTGCAGTCTTGGCAAAAGCTTCGGGCCGAGGAGATGTTGCGCGCACAACTAGAGGGGAACATCACGATCAAAGAGCTGGCCACCGCATGCTCGCTATCGGAGAGCCATTTTGCTCGAGGCTTTCGCACAAGCTTTGGCATTTCGGTTCATCAGCACCTGATTCAACTCCGTATCGAGCGCGCCAAATCGCTGCTTTCGCAGGCAATCAAGCCGCTCGCGGAGATCGCGCAGCTTTCCGGGTTTTGCGATCAAGCAGCGTTTACTCGAACCTTCAGCAGAGTCGAACGGATCACTCCCGCGCGCTGGCGCAAATGCAATAGCCATTAATCCGGCCTGTCGACTCCGCCGGATATTACGCCCGCTTGAACGTTTGAATGTCCATCACAGCGTTTGCGGCTGTACGAATGACCTCGAGCACGAGTCTCGGGTTCGAGAGCATCGCGACGTGGCTGCTATCGGTCTCATAGGTCTGGGCGCCCATACGCTTCGCAAAGAATCGTTCCAATTCCGGTTGGACAGTCCGGTCGTTCTTGGCGACGATGTACCAGGTCGGCTTCGACCTCCAGGCGGTGCCCTCGGCCTTCTGGTTGAACAGATCCGCCGCCGGTGCAGCGTGGGTCGCCCAGACGACCCTCTGCTCTTGCTCGGAGAGATCTCCCGCAAAGCACGCAATGCCTTCCGGTCGCATCCAGACGCGCCCTTCCGCAACTTCGATGTATGAAAAGATGTCCGCGACAGGGAACTTGCTCTGCTGGCTTTGCGACGTCTCGTCGGCATCCGGCGCAAGTGCAGCTATGTAGACAAGTCCGGCAACGCGGGGGTCGGTTCCGGCGGCGGTGATCAATGTTCCGCCATAAGAGTGCCCGACGAGGATGGCTGGGCTGCGGACGCGCCCCAGGGCGCCTCTTACCGCGGCAACGTCGCCGGCGAGCGTGTCGAGGCCGTACTGGGCAGCGATTACCTCGTGCCCTTCGGCTTGTAGCGCGGGGATCACCTTGCTGAAGGACGAGCCGTCGGCCCAGATCCCGTGAGCGAATACGATGCTCGGTTTGGCTTGCTTCGAGTTCATATTGAAGTTACTCCTCGAACACATCTTAAGGTGCCGGCGCAAGCACAGGTTGAGGCGGTCAGCGCAGGTCGTCTTGAGCGATCTGGTCTGTTTTGTCTTTTCTAGCTCGTGTGCTGCCCCTTCTCAACCAATCAAACGCTCTCACCGCCGAAAGGATGACCCGATAGCTCGACTTGTGCGATGCGAGGACGAGTCGGGCATTGCAATCGCAGGGGATCGCGCCTTGATTTCCGTGCGCAAAGGAGCGGGCGCCGTCGGGTTGCCGGCGCCCGCCGTGAGGTGGCACGCCGCTGCGCTAGGGTTGCTTGTCGAAGACTATTGAGGTCTTCGTCCCGTGCCTTGGGTCCTCGTCGACGTTGGTGATCGTCTTGCCGTCGGCGGACACGGTCCACATGACGATGTCGAATATTTCGCCCTCGCGCTTGTCGCGCTCCTCGAACTGGCGGTCGCTAAGCTTTTTCAGCGTGACAAGCGTGTGATCCGGATCGTTCTGCGTCGCGTACTCCTTGCCGTCGAACTTCGCGTCGGTCACTCGCCCGTTCGAGGTCATCTTGAGGCCGTTGCTGGTCGACTGCAGGACGATGATCTTGGCCGCCTCCGAGATTTCCGGCACGGTGTCCTGCATCCAGGCTCCGGAAACGGCATGTGCGCCCGCCGCTGCCGGCCCGACACGCTTCTCGGTAAACTTGCCCCTGACCGGCTTGTCGGTCGTATAGTTGGTAAACACCCCAGTGATCTTGTTGCCGTCGCCGGACACGGTGTTTCGGATCACGGAGGTGCTCTTGCCGTCCTTCTTCTCCGTGTACTCGACGGTCGTCGGGCTCACTACCTTGACGGCGATGTGATCGCGTAGGTTGTGGACCGGCGTCGGCTGGTCCGTCCCGTCGGCCTTGACCGTGAACGACGGCACGCAGCTGCTGCACGTGTACATCCCGTCCTTGATTTCCTCCACGTTGGGCTTGCCGGAGACTTGAATCGAGTCGAGATTAACTTTCCACGTACCATCGAAAGGCGTCGCAGCAAGCGCGGATGCTGGGATCAGCAGCATAAGAACTGTCATCTTCTTCATAGGATCTCCCCATCGGTCTATCAGCGACCTGTGCAGATACACTACGCCACCGTGCCGTCACCTGCACGGACCACCGCAGCATGGAGGCGAAGGCGCCCGGCACGATGCGGCCCTACTTGGGCTCCCGGCCATGACTGCAGTGCCGAATGCGAAGTACGATTCGATCACAACAATCAATGAGAGTGTCCCCACGCGATTTGCGGGTGACTAAACCCGATACCGGACATCCTTGAGCGGCTGGCTGGGGGTCAAATTGCGGCCTTAGGTGGATCGTGACCACAAACGCAAGATTGCTCTTGGGCACCCTCTGATTGGCCTGTCCGGACGTCTTTCTTCATAATCAGTTAGGGCTACGCCGGAAACACAATGAAGCGCACATGGACGATCCTCGGCGTCAGAGACGTTCCGAGCAATTTCAAATGGTACCAGTCGCTCTTTGGGCAGCCCGAAACGGCTCCGGGCCATGACCACTTTGGTCAGATCCGTGATTCGGATGGCACTGTCTTGCTGTGTCTCCACCAGTGGGGCACGCACGAGCATCCGTCCTTGATGAGCCCGGACAAGGCGCTACCTGGAAACGGGCTACTCTTGTTTTTCCGTGTCGATGATTTCGACATGGCACTCAAGAGGGCTCGCGCTCTTGTCTCCCGGCTCGACGAGGAGCCTCACGTGAACCCGAGCACGCAAACGAAGGAGTTCTCACTCCGGGATCCGGACGGTTACTACGTCACAATCAGTGCGCTCTCTGCACCGTAGCCCGCGATGACAGCGACCCGCCGCGGCAAACGATCAGAAAGTGAAACGACCACCGACTGTCGGAGCAAGATTGTTATTGTAGTAATAGGGGACGCCGGGGCCGTGAGGAATGGCGATGGCCAGACCGCCGCCGACATCGGAATACGCAATGCCGGCATAAGCGTCGAAACGCTTGCTGAAGTGATAATCGGTATAGAGCGAAACCTCGTTGAGGGTACCCGAGCAGGAGCTGCGGAAACCAGCGGCTAGCGAGCAGATCGACGGAACACGGAAGTCGTTCTGCAGCTCATGATAGTAGGACAAAGTGAATTCGGTTTTGCTGTCGAAGGCGTATTTCACGCCCGTCCAGAAGACCTGCACGATCTTGGTAGAATCAAGATTGTTGTCTTCGACGCCGCTCAAGAGATAACCGCCCTGGGCCGTGGCGCCAACGCCCAACGGATTCGACGGGTTAGTCTGCTGGATGTGTTCGTAGCCGCCAAAGAATTTGAACGAGTCCCAAGTATATTTGGCAGCGACCATAACGGCGGTGTTGTCGGTCACGATGCCATATTCGGTGTTGCTCGTTCCGATGAGATTGGCGCCGTTGATGGGGTTTGTATTGATGCTGTTGAGGGTCGACTGATATGGCGCCGACAGACTCTCAGGCCCCAGCAAGGGATTGAGCACGCTGATCGCCTGGTTGTAATGTTGGAAAACGACGTCGGCGGAGAACCGGCCGTAGTCTCCGCCGAAGTCGAACCCATAGGCGGAGTTATGCGGTTCTTCCGGCGTACACGTGGCGGCGGTCCAGGTTCCTGAGGCGGAGTAGCAGCCGCCAGAACCGTCGGTGAATTTATACATCGCGCCGAAACGGACCGGACCATGGGTGAGGCGATATTTCATGGCGTCGTCCCAACGGGTGTCCTGGGTGTCGCCGCCGCCGGCCATCAGGCCGTTATAGCCGATGAACGAAAAGGAATAGGCGCCGCCGGCCGGATCGTAAGCGAGCATCGCATCGGTACCGAGCGCGCGCTGACGACCGAAGGTCAGCGTGCCGAGATGCGCGGACGATATACCGCCATAGAATTCGTCATTGAAGGTTTGGCCCGCGCGCGCGCCATCGCCGGCGAACGAGTAGCTGCTCCTCGGGAGGCCGGCGTTGATGGTGTTGGTGGCTGCCAGATTGGCGAGCTGGCCGGACTGCGGATTGATACCGGTAGAAGCGGTGCTCACAACCGACCAGCCGGGCAGAAACTCTTCCCTAATCTTGAGGCCCAAACCCGACTGGGACAGGTTGTTCGGCGCAATGAGAAATTGAGAGTGATTGCCGTTCCGGTTGACCAGCGATTCGCCTTCATAGTTATAGCCGTTTTCCGGTAAGCCGTGGCTGACCCAGCCCAGGCCGATGTCATACGCGCCGTAGAGGGTGATGCCGTACCAGGTCAACGGGCAATCGCTGGCGAAGAACTCCTGCGTGCTCGCGCAGGCCGTCTGCGTGGGCGGAGCCTGAGCCCGTCCTTCCTCCGCCGCGTGCGCGACGCCTGCGAGTGCGCTTATGCCTACCGAGGCCAGGACTGAATTCTTCACGATTATGCTTCCCCCAGAAATGCCTACGACCATCGTTATTAGAACGCGTTATATTTCACCATATATAACACGGCGACGTCGTAAAGCACAAAGTCCCGATGGGCGCGAGCTAGCAGCTGGAGGTCATTGCAACAGCGGCCGCTTGCAAGGTGCTTTGCAGAAGACTCGCCTTCGCTATGATGTCGGCAGGAGGACTTTCTATGGCTGCTCCTGTTGTTCGATTCAGAATCGATTTCGGTGAACATTCCAGTGTTGGGCCGGGCAAAATCTGTCTTCTCGAAGCCATTCGAGTTGCCGGTTCTTTGTCACAAGGAGCGCGCGACATTGGGATGAGTTATCGTCGTGCTTGGCTCTTGGTCGAGAGCCTGAAACAATCCTTCCGCGAGCCAGTGACGGTGGCAAGCACCGGAGGCAAGGACGGCGGCGGGATGCTAGTCACCAAATTTGGCGACGCCTTGATCAAAAACTATCGCGAATTGGAACGAGACTTTGCGACCTTGGCAGAGCGGCGTCTTCACCCCATCATTGCAACGGTTGTCCGACATTCCAAGTCGGGCGCTAAGGTATCGGTACGCATGAAGCTTCAGTAAGAAGCTAATGGTATGGAACGCTATATGCTCTGCGAGCATATCCTCCCTGCCCGGCGCTGACCGGCTCACGGCCGGCAGAGGGTCAAAACCGGCCGATTGCATGCTCTACATCACCGCGGTCCTTCGGTTCGAACCGGTCGACCCGGCAAGAGTCCGCGGTTGATCGGTGGGCGTGGCTAACTTGCGGGAACAGCGACAAAGGATTGTCGAGAAGCATTTCTCGATCATGAGCTTAGATATTGGGCTACAGTACTCCCCTAGCATCAGCAAAATCATGGATTAGCGTTTATATCCGTTCTCTTTCCAGACGTGTTTGCCGCATCGCCCGAAATCGCTGCTCTGGGGTGAGCGTCCGCGTTCATCGTACCGTCTGCGCGCGAGATTCTACCCACTCTTTATGCATGTCGTTGCGCGGGGGTATTAGTCACCGTGCCAACCAAACGGCTCCCCGATACTCTCCTTAAGGATTCATGAAGACACCCGCCGCCCTGCAACCCCTGATCGATGATGGTGTGATCGACGAAGTCATCCGGTCGCTCAAGAGTGGCAAGGAAGCCACGGTGTATCTCGTGCGCGCGGGGGTACACACGCGGTGCGCGAAAGTCTATCGGGACATGAGGCAGCGAAGCTTTCAGAAGCGCGCACGTTACCAGGAAGGCCGCAAGGTGCGCGGCAGCCGCCAAGCGCGCGCCATCCGCAAGAACACTCGCTTCGGTCGTAAAGAGCAGGAATCGGCATGGAAGAATGCCGAGGTCGACGCGCTGTATGAACTGGTCGCGGCCGGGGTGCGCGTGCCCAGGCCGTTTGGCTATTTCAATGACACGTTGATCATGGAGCTAGTGACCGATGCCGCTGGGGACCCTGCCCCGCGTCTTGACGAAATCGATCTCTCACCCGAGACCGCGCGTGAATATCACCACTTCCTTATCCAGCAGATCGTACGCATGTTGAGCGTTGGGCTCATCCATGGCGATCTCTCGGCGTTCAACGTGCTAGTCGGCGCCGATGGCCCAGTGATCATCGATCTGCCCCAGGCCGTGAATGCGGCAGGCAACAATGGCGCTCGCGCGTTGCTCGAGCGCGACGTGAACAATATCCGCGGCACTCTCGGCCGGTTCGCGCCGGAGCTTTTGGACACCGAATTTGCACGCGAGATGTGGGCGCACTTCGAGCAAGGCGAGCTGACCGCGGACACCGAGCTCACGGGTGTCTTCGCGCGAGATGAGACGACAGTCAACGCCGATGGTGTTCTACTGGCCATCGAGGATGCGCGGCAAGAAGCGCTGCGCCGAGAGCTGGGAAAGGAAATCTAGAGTACCGGTCGCGGGAATCCCCATGGCTTCTTCTCGGCAACGCCCACGCGCCGGCGGTCACGCGGCGCGCGCTACGGGCGCTTAAGCGACCAACAGGGTCGGACGATATTGCCTCTCCTCACGGCTGCAACCGCAAGCAGGATTCCAGCGGCAGAACAAATCGCCACTGCGACGATCGACCCTTCCACACCAAATGCCCCACCGGTCAGCCAGTCCGCGCCAGTCAACTTCGCCTGTAGCAGACCTTTAATGTCACCTCCGGAGACTGCGACTGAGAATATTCCGCCCTCCGTAAAGTTCCAGGCTATATGGATGCCAATGCAGAACCACAGGCGGCGCGTCACCATATAAGCCGCCGCCAACATGACCCCGGCCTCGACCATGACGGAGCCGGCGTTGAGTAATGTCGTTCCGGGATTGAGCAGATGAAGCAGGCCGAAGATGGCGGCGGATATTGCCAGAGCGATCCAACTTCCGAGGGACTGCTCCAGTAACCGAAACACTATCCCACGCATCACAACTTCTTCGAGAACGCCGAACAGGATGAAACCGGGCACGGATGCGAGCACCTCTGGCCAGCTATTGATGCCGGTGACTTGATAGACACCGAGTGCGGCGAGCAGACCCATCGTTGCGCAAAAAAGAAACGCCCCGAGCAGAACGCCAGCGCCGAGCTCACGGAGCATACGGGAGCCAGAGAGCTCAACAACCGGACGCCTTTCGATGACGCGCACGTACGCTGCGTAGGCACCCAGGACGACCGCTGTGAGCAGAAGCGCCCCTACCCGCTTCAGGGACTTCTCCGCGACGAACATGTTGAAAGGCGTAGCTACAATGGCGAACGGTATCGCGATCGACACCAGCGCCACCACCATTCGAACGAGAGCATTCTTCAGCGCTGGCGCACGCTTAGCAGTCGTCGGTCGTGTATCTGCTGCACTACTCATCGGCGTTCCATAGTGACAAGTTTAGCGCGTTGATGCACCAACGACCGCCCGTCTATTACTGCTGCCCCAGCGGCCCACTCATATTGGGAAACAGCCCACTCGACCGCACACTCCATCTCAACAAGGGACTAAGCCGCCAGTTGGGAATGACGTCACGCGCTCTTCCTTCCGAGTCCTCGCGAATCTGACCCACTTGGACTCCTGCCCAGGAGCCGAGTGGCTCGACGGCGACTCGCTCGTCCATCCCCGCGTCATCGTTTGTGAGGAATCGCCCCGGGGAAACGCGCGCAGCGATCGCTGACGGCGACGTCCAACATGTGACGCAAGTCTCATGTAACGATTATGTAGGGCTCGCTACGTTAGCTATCGCATTGTGCAGCACGCGCCAATCCTGCTACTACGGTCGCCAAGGACTTGCATACTTGGCGACATAATGCCTCAACAACTCATACTTCTTATTCAGCAGGACTCGGCGGATGCAACTGCAGTGCAAGAGGCCCTGAGCAAGTCAATCGACCACGCCTTTAAAGTCGAATGGATTACGAATTGCAACGAGGCATTGGAACGACTCGAACAGGAGGGAGCCCAAGCGGAGCATCGAATAGCGGCAGTATTGGTCGACCTCTTTCTGGCCGACTGCGCTGGGATTGAGACCTTCGACAAACTGTTGCACGTCGCACCGCAGATACCCATTCTCGTTCTGACTGCCTCGGAGCATGAGGATGTCGCCAAATTGGCGGTGCAGCACGGCGCGCAGGACTACCTTCTGAAGGCGCGCCTTGATAGTTACTTCCTGCCGAAGGCTCTCGCCAACATGATTGAGCGAGCTGCTAACGCTGAGGCGCTGTTCGAAGAAAAGGAACGCGCCCAGGTGACGCTCAACTCGATTGGCGACGCCGTGATGAGCACTGACACGTGGGGCAAAGTGACCTACCTCAATGTAGTTGCCGAAAATCTGACCGGCTGGTCGCGCGAGGATGCAGTAGGCCACGCATTTGAAGAAGTGTTTCATGTCATCGACGCGACAACGCGTAAGCCCGCGCAGGATCCCATGGCGTTCGCGATCCGGGACAACAAGACCGTTGGGCTTACTCCCAATTGCGTGCTGGTCCGACGGGACGGCCAAGAAGCCGCCATCGAAGATTCGGCAGCGCCCATTCACGATCGTCGCGGGCGCGTCACTGGCGCTGTCATAGTGTTTCACGACGTGAGTGCTACGCGCTCGCTGTCATCCAAAATGGCCTATCTTGCCCAGCATGACAGTCTCACCGACCTGCCCAACAGGATATTGCTGAATGACCGGCTCACACAGGCGATTTCCCTAGCCTACCGTCACCAGAAAAAGCTCGCGCTGCTATTTCTGGATATAGACCGTTTCAAACACATCAACGACTCATTAGGCCACGTGGTCGGCGATCGCTTGCTCCAGTCGGTGGCGCAACGTCTAGTAACGTGCGTGCGAAGCTCAGACACGGTAAGTCGGCAAGGGGGCGACGAATTCGTCGTCCTACTATCGGAGCTGACACGCGCACAGGACGCCAGCGTCATTGCGGAGAAGATTCTGGCGACACTCGCTACGCCTCATAGGATCGACGAGCACGAACTGCACATTACCGCAAGCATCGGCATCGTGGCGTACCCGCACGACGGAACGGAACCGGAGACCCTGATGAAGAACGCGGATTTTGCGATGCACCACGCCAAGGACGCGGGCCGGAACAACTATCAATTTTTCAAGTCGGATATGAACCTTCGTGTGGTCGAGCGGCAGTCCCTCGAAAGTGGTTTGCGCCATGCGTTAGAACGAGACGAATTCGTATTGCACTACCAGCCAAAGGTGGACCTGGAGACGGGCTTCATTGTCGCCGCCGAAGCGCTGATTCGCTGGCGTCATCCGCAACGTGGTCTCGTGCTTCCGGGGCAGTTCATACCTCTCGCAGAAGAGCGCGGTCTCATAGTGCCCATAGGCCGGTGGGTGCTGCAGACTGCCTGCCGGCAAGTTCGGCTGTGGCAGGAACAAGGCCTACCCGCTCTGCGTATCGCAATCAATGTCTCTCCGGTCGAGTTGCGCGCCAAGGATTTCGTCGCTGGGCTGCGCGCTGTCCTAACGCAGACCGGCCTTGAGCCGCGTTATCTGGAAGTCGAAATTACGGAGACGTATCTCATGCAGGACTCGAGATCTACTGCTGACGTCTTAAAGGATCTCAAAGATATCGGAGTGCAAATCGCCCTCGACGATTTTGGCACCGGTTATTCGAGCTTGAGTTATGTGAAGCGCTTTCCGATCGACACCTTAAAGATCGATCAATCGTTCGTCCGCGATATTGCTACAGATGCTGACGATGCGAGCATCGTCAGTGCGGTGATTAGCATGGGCAGAAGCCTCCACATGCGTGTCGTGGCGGAGGGAATCGAGACACAAGCGCAACTTGAGTTCCTACAGAAGCATAGCTGCGCCTTTGGGCAGGGCTACTTATTCAGTCCGCCGCTGGGGGATTGCGAATTCGCTCATTTACTGGCACACAGCAAGAGCACTGAAGCCGAGATTACTGTCACTCAACCGACCCTGAGTGCAGGACGGTCGCCTCGGAGTGTCGTTCCAAAGTTGTGGCGCCCAATCTGATCTGCATTGGTTTTGAAACGACTTGCGAAGAAGCAAGGAGCTCACGCTACAAGCGTGCGAGCTTCATAAGCTATTTGTTTTAATTATGTTATGCGTAGAGTCGAGCCCGCTCACAAGTCGCGGCCCGAGTGGCATGTGACGCAAATCGCATTTTGGCGAACGAACGGTCTCCCTGGGTTCGCTACCGCACGGTCTCCCCTGGGGCAAGCCTGTTTGACTTAAAGCCGAAATGGACTCGCTACACATAACGGACGTGGTATCTCAAAACATCCTTCTTATCCAGAAGGATCCCGAACCTGCAAGGATCGTTCAAGCCGCCCTTCTTAAGCCAGCCGATAGATCCTTTGAGGTCGAATGGGTTAGAAGCTGCTCGGAGGGCTTGGAACAACTCGCCCGCCGGGGAAAGCAAGACAGCAGCAAGACAACCGGCATAGCAGGAGTATTAGTCGATCTCTTTCTGTCGGACAGCGCTGGAATCGAGACGTTCGATCGACTGTTTCAAGCAACTCCTCACATTCCAATTCTAGTGTTGAGTGCTTCGCAACATGAGGGAATTGCCCAATTAGCCGTGCGCCACGGGGCGCAGGATTACTTCCTTGTCGACCGCTTCGACGATTATATGCTGCCGAAGACCCTCGGCTGCATGCTCGACCGCTCGGCAAACGGGGAAGCGCTGTTTGAGGAAAAAGAGCGCGCACAAGTCATGCTCAACTCGATCGGCGACGCCGTCGTCAGCACAGATATTTCGGGTCAAGTCACCTATCTCAATAGTGTGGCAGAAACCATGACGGGCTGGTCGCGCGAGGAGGCGGCTGGCCGCACCCTTGGCGAAGTGTTCTCGATAATCGATGCCACGACTCGTGAGCCTGTCGCAAGCGCCATGACGTTGGCGATCCGGGAAAACAAGACTTTCAGTCTTGCGTCCAACTGCCTACTCATCCGACGCGACGGAGTTGAGGCCGCGATCGAGGATTCCGCCGCACCCATCCATGACCGCCAGGGAAGAGTGATCGGCGCCGTCATGGTGTTTCACGACGTCACTAAAACGCGGGCTATGTCGGCCAGAATGGCTTACCTCGCCCAGCATGACAGTCTGACCGATTTGCCGAGCAAAATCTTATTGAAGGATCGACTGATCCAGATGATGGCTGTGTCTGACAGACGCGGACAGAAGATGGCTGTGCTATTTCTCAATGTCGATCATTTCAAGAACGTTAACGAATCCCTAGGCCATAACATAGGCGACCAATTACTGCAGTCCGTAGCGCGGCGTATAGTGGCGAGTGTGCGCAGTAACGATACGGTGAGTCGACAAGGCGCTGATGAATTTGTAGTGCTGCTATCCGAAGCGACTCACGCACACGATGCGGGCATCAGCGCGGAGAAAATCCTCGCCGCAGTGAGCAAACCCCACTACATCAACCAGTTCGATGTGAATGTTACTGCGAGCATCGGTATTGCTACCTATCCAGACGACGGAGTGGAGGCAGAAACCCTGATGAAGCGTGCGGACTTTGCGTTGCTTCATGCGAAGGACACGGGACGCAATAACTATCAGTTCTTCAAACCGGATATGAGTGTGCAAGCCCTGGCGCGGCAGTCCCTGGAAAGTGGCTTGCGCCACGCTTTAGAGCGGGACGAATTTATATTACATTACCAGCCTAAGGTAAATCTAAAAAGCGGGGCGATCGTCGGCGCCGAGGCGCTGATTCGTTGGCGCCATCCGGAGCGCGGAATCGTTCCTCCCTCACAATTCATACTGCTTGCCGAAGAATGTGGCTTCATCGTGCCGATCAGCCACTGGGTCATGCGGGAGAGCTGCCGGCAAGCCCGAGCCTGGCAGGATGCGGGTTTTCCGCTGCTGTGCATCGCGATCAACATCTCCGGGGTCGAATTGCGCGGCAAGGATTTCGTTGCTGACATACGCGCTATCCTGACCGAGACTGGAGTTAATCCGCGTCACGTCGAACTTGAGTTGACCGAGACCTTCTTGATGCAAGACTCGAAGTCTATCGCCGCTGTGCTATATGCCCTTAAGGACCTGGGCATGCGCCTCGCGTTGGATGACTTCGGCACAGGTTATTCGAGTTTGAGCTATTTGAGGCGGTTTCCGATCGACATCCTAAAGATCGATCGATCTTTCGTGCGCGATCTTAGCACCGACGCTGATGATGCAAGCATCGTCAGCGCGATTATCAACATGGGGGAAAGCTTGCACTTAAATGTCGTCGCGGAAGGTGTCGAGACACGAGAACAGCTCACATTCCTGCAAGAACATAGCTGTCCCGAGGGGCAAGGCCATTATTTCAGTCGTCCGGTCATCGCCCGGGAATTCACGAAATTGCTGGCGATCGATGTCTCGAAAGCTGCTGCCGCCTAATTGAGGGACCCTGGGTTTCGCGATTTGCGATGAAGGTCAGCTGGGTAAGACAACGCCACGGCAATAGTCTTCCAGTTCTTCGCCGCGGGCACAACAGGTGTCAAAACACCGAACACCGGACCGCGATCAATGCTGCACGGCGCTGCGCGGAAGCAGCCGGTCGGTCTCCTTTTTCACCACGCTATAGCACTCGCATGAGAGGCCCTCCAGCCTCGGCCGGTCAAGAACCGTGATCATCCCGCGACTGTACTCGATCACACCGAGCTTCTGTAGTTTGCCCGCGGCGTCCGTGACGCCCTCACGGCGCACGCCGAGCATGTCGGCAATGAGTTCCTGGGTCATGGCCAGCTTATTATCCGATAGCCGATCAAGAGACAAGAGCAGCCAGCGGGCCAATTGCTGTTGGACCGTGTGATGCCGATTGCACACCGCGGTTTGGGCCATCTGCGTAATCAGCGCCTGCGTATAGCGCAGCAGGATATGCATAGTCTCGCCCCGCCGTTCGAACTCCTGCTTTAGCCGCCGGCCGCTCAGGCGATAGGCGAAGCCGCCACTTTGCACGATCGCACGGCTCGTCGTTGTTTCTCCCCCCATGAACAGCGAAACTCCAATGACGCCGTCATTGCCCACCACACAGATCTCTGCCGATGAGCCGTCTGCGAGTACGTACAGGAGCGAAACAATAGAGTCGGTCGGAAAATAGATATGACGCAAAAGGTCGCCGGATTCGTACAGGACTGCCCCAAGCGGCATCCTGACAAGCCTAAGGTGAGGGAAGAGGCGTGCGCGCTCCGGTCCCGGCAACGCTTCCAGAATATGATTCTGTTGTGGGAATGCTATCCCTGGCATCCTCAGCCCTCTATGGCTTTGCCCTGATACCCTATTTTACGCTCATTGCCGCCCTGCCGCTACGTGCGGCGCGCGGTTAGCGCCTTCGGCATTGCGAGTCACCGTAGGGATCGCGCTGCACCGCACTGAAGCAAGCGGTGAAAACCAATCCCCATCGCACCGGAGGAGGAGAGGCTTCCGGCTGACCGTACAGCACTCTGCACTGCAGAGACTGAGGAGCGCGCCGCAACCAGGCGATGCAATACGCGGCTTCAGATTCGGTCTCTCATACGCAAAGACGCCAAGTTAGCTGCCTACTTCAGGAGGCATTTGCGCGCGCACTTCGCACGTTGCCTGCGGTACAAACGCAGATAGGCCGATATGAGAACCAAGTCCTATTTGTATGTTAGATACCGAACAGACCATCGTGCGTCAAGCCGATTTCAATATCATTGGCGTAGTTTTGACCCGTGCAAGCGCTCAATGCCTCAAAACGTCCTGCTAATCGAGAACGATCTTTCGTGCGCCACGACCATTCGTGAGGCGCTCATTGACACCGGCGCCTTTCAAGTCGAGTGGGTCAGGTATTGCATCGACGGACTCGAGCGACTCTTTGCGGCCGGGCGACAGGCGAAGCAGCGCCCGCACGGCATCGCCGCGGTGTTGGCCGACCTCTTTCTCGCCGACAGCCACGGAATCGCCACCTTCGATCGACTGTTTTGCGCGGCTCCACAGATTCCGATTCTGGTCCTAAGTGCCGCGCAAGACGAAAACATCGCGAAATTGGCGGTTGAGCACGGTGCACAGGACTATCTGCTGAAGGCAACGTGCGCGGGCGACTCGTTCCCCAGAGCGCTCGCCAACATGGTTGAACGTGCGGCGAATGCAGATGCGCTGTTTGAAGAAAGGGAGCGCGCGCAGGTTACGCTCAATTGCATTGGCGACGGAGTCGTGAGCATTGACATTTTGAGCCATATTACCTATTTGAATGCCGTCGCCGAATCTGTGACTGGCTGGTCGGCGCAGGAGGCGCTGGGACGGCCAATCGGAGACGTTTTTCGTCTCGTCAATACAACAAGCCGCGTAGCCGCACTAAATCCGATGCTGGTCGCGCTCCGCCAAAACAAGGCAGTCGTCGGCCTCACGCCGAATTGTGCCGTCGTGCGCCGCGACGGCCTTGAGACAGCAATCGAGGACTCCGCCGCGCCCATCCATGACCGCCGCGGATGCGTGACGGGGGCGGTAATGGTGTTCGGGTTGAGTGCTGCCCGCGCGCTCTCGGCCAAAATGGCTTATCTAGCGCAACACGATAGCCTCACGGAATTGGCCAACAGAGTCTTGTTGAAGGACCGTCTGACGCAATCCATTTCTCTCGCACAACGGCACCGGCAGAAATTGGCTGTGCTATATCTCGACGTGGATCGCTTCAAGCACATCAATGACTCGCTTGGCCATGGCATAGGCGACCGCGTGCTACAGTCGATAGCGCAGCGTCTGCTCTTATCGGTGCGCAGTTCCGATACCGTCAGCCGGCATGGCGGCGACGAATTCGTGATTCTCCTCGCCGAGGTCGCGCACGCCCAAGATGCGACAGTGAGCGCGGACAAAATACTGCTCGCGCTCGCCGCTCCGCATCTTGTAGAACAGCACGTGCTGCGCATCACGGCAAGCATCGGTATTGCGATCTACCCCGATGACGGCACCGACGCCGATACACTGCTGCGGCATGCCGATTCGGCGATGCTGCATGCCAAGGACAGCGGCCGCGATAACTATCAATTCTTTAAGGCCGAAATGAATGCACGCGCGCTCGAGCGGCAGTCGCTCGAGACCGGTCTGCGCCATGCTTTGGAGCAAGATCAATTCGTACTGCATTACCAACCCAAAATGGATCTTGAGACCGGGGAAATCGTGGGCGCGGAGGCGCTCATCCGCTGGCGACACCCGCAGCGCGGCTTGCTTGCGCCCGGATGCTTCATACCGATAGCCGAGCGGTGCGGCTACATCGTGCCGATCAGTCGCTGGGTACTGCGCGAAGGTTGTCGGCAGGCGCTGGCGTGGCAGGACGCCGGCTTGCCGTCGATGCGCATCGCAATCAATACCTCCGCGGTGGAACTGCGCTCGAAGGACTTCGTCGCGGCAGTAGCCGCGATTCTTCTGGAGACGCGCCTTGAGCCACGTTATCTGGAGCTTGAGCTTACTGAAGCACTCTTGATGCACGATCCGAAATCGACCGTTCCAACCCTGCGGGCGCTAAAGCAGATTGGTGTGCGGCTGGCACTCGATAACTTCGGTACGGGCCTCTCGAGCTTGAGGTACCTCAAGCGCTATCCGCTCGACACCCTAAAGATCGATCAGTCGTTCGTTCATGAACTCACGCCCGATGGCGACAACGCAGGGATTGTGAGTGCCGTAATCGCGATGGGGCACAGTTTGAGTTTGCAGGTGGTCGCAGAAGGTGTAGAAACGCGCGAGCAGCTGGAAGTTCTTCGCGATCATGCCTGCCCTGAGGCGCAGGGCTTTTATCTCGGTCGTCCTGTTGCCGGCGCGGAATTCAGTCAGTCTCTGCGGCGCAGTGCAGTCAGCCTAGACTCGCCTTCGCTGGCATATCGTCGTGGATGAGGTGAGCGTGGGCGCCGCCGGCATCGCACTATCCCGATCCTCGCCGTGGCAAGTGCGTCAAGCCCGCGAACGCACCGCCGCTGTCGCAGCAAGTGGCCGCCATCCTGCATCTAATGCTGCGGGGATAGCGAATGCGAATCCTCGTCGTCGATAATCATCCGGGGAATCGCGAGGTCACGCGCGAGCAACTTGCAAGCAAGGGGCATCGCATATTCGCTGCTGAGAACGGTATCGACGCGCTGCATGTTCTGCGGCGTGAGCCGATAGACGCCATACTATCGGACATCCTCATGCCGCGAATGGATGGCTGCCGTCTTTGCCATGAAGTGCGCCGTGCTGCGAGCTTGCGCGAGGTTCCCTTTGTAATCTACACCAACGCCTTTCTGTCGGCGAACGCGGAGACAGTGGCTTTCGAGCTGGGAGCAAGCAAGTGCGTGCACAAACCGGCTTCGACCACGGTGCTCCTTGAGGCACTTGAGAAAAGCGCGGCGCCCTCGCATTGCTCTCCCACATATCCCTCGCCGAGCGCACGCTGAAGAAATTCGGCGAAAGGCAGCACGCGTTCAGCCAGATGGCGCAGCGCAAGCGCGCGGAAAAAGCGCTGCGTGACCACACCACGCTACTCGATCTAACTCAAGCCTTGGTGCGCGATATGCAAGGACGCATCGTTCAGTGGAACCTGGGCGCCGAGAGGCTTTATGGCTACACGCGCGCCGATGCAATCGGGCGGATATCGCACGAACTGTTGCGCACAAGCTTTCCAGAGCCCTTGGAGCTCATCACTAAGAAGCTTCTAACAGCAGGCTCTTGGGCAGGGGAGCTAACGCACTGCAAGCACGACAGCAGCACCATCATAGTGGCGAGTGTATGGGTCTTGCAGCGCGATGCCGAAGGGCATCCGGCACAGGTTCTGGAATCGAGTACTGACGTCACTGACCGTGTAAAAGCGGAACAAACCCTCGCAGCCCAAGTCGTCCGCCTTGATCTATTGAATAAGATCACACGCGCTATTGCTGAGCGTCAAAATTTGAGAAGCATCTTCCAGGTTGTCATCGGACGGTTGGAAGAGCACTTGGCGATTGATTTCGGCTGCGTTTCCCTGTGCGACTCTCACCATCAGAGTCTTGCGGTGACTGCCATAGGCTTGCATAGCCAGAATCTCCCCAGCAACCTGGCGCTTACCGAACGTAATTTTGTCAACATCGATCGCAACGACCTAACTCGCAGCTTGCGTGGCGAGCTTGTGTATGAACCCGACTTGGCCGGCATGGATGGCCCGTTTCCGCAGCGACTTGTAGCTGGGGGGATAAGGGCCTTGGTCATTGCGCCTCTTCTCGTCGAAGGTGAAGTCATCGGCGTTCTCATTACCGGCCGCCGAGAGCCGCGAAGCTTTAACAGCGACGATTGCGAATTCCTCAAACAGTTGAGCGAGCACGTCGCACTGGCGACGCATCAAGCAAGGTTGCACAATGCCTTGCAGACTGCATACGAGGAGCTGCGCCGCACGCAGGAGGCTGTAATGCAGCAAGAGCGCCTGCGCGTGATCGGCCAAATGGCCAGCGGCATTGCGCATGACATCAATAATGCACTCTCACCGGCCGCTCTATATGCTGAGTTACTCCTAACTCATGATCCAAACATCAGCGGCGAATCACGAGAGTACCTGCGCGTTATTCAGCGCGCGATTGAGGATGTCGCGGCGAGCGTAGCGCGCATGAAGGAGTTCTATCAACAGCGCGAACCGCAGAGCGCACGCGCAGTTGTCGATCTTAATCGTATAATCGAACAGGTCGTCGAACTGACGCGCGCGCGCTGGAGCGCAATGCCGCAAAAGAGCGGTGTCGTAGTTCGCATGGAGAGCGATCTTGCGCCAAACCTGCCGCCAATCCTCGGTGCAGAGGGTGAAATTCGCGACGCGCTCGCGAATTTAGTTTTGAATGCCGTGGATGCGATGCCAGAGGGCGGGACCGTCTCGGTGCGCTCGCGCACAGTTGGCCGCGACGAGATATGCATTGAGGTTATGGACACCGGTATCGGCATGGATGAAGCGACCCGCTCTCGCTGCCTTGAGCCTTTCTTCACGACCAAGGGCGAGCGCGGCAGCGGCCTTGGCCTCGCGATGGTTTACGGCATGCTCGAACGCCATGGTGGCGATATTCAGATTGAGAGCAAGCAAGCAAGCGGTACGAGGATCAGGCTAACGTTTCCGTCTACTAGGATTAAGGCCATCGGGGAGGACGGCGCCGTGCCGCAGCATCCGCCAGCGCGGCCGCTGCGAATTCTTCTTGTGGACGACGATCCGGTTCTTCTAAAGTCGTTACGCCTCACCCTTGAGCGGGACGGGCACATCGTGGTAGTAGCCGACGGTGGTCAGCGAGGAATTGCGGCATTCCATGAGGGCAATGCCGAGGGCCAACCGTTCGATATTGTCATTACTGACCTCGGCATGCCCAATATCGACGGCCGCGCCGTAGCCGCTGCCGTAAAACTGGCAAATCCCGACGTCCCTGTAATCCTGCTGACGGGCTGGGGGCACCGCATGATCGAAGAAAACGACCTACCGCCGAATGTTAACCGTGTCCTTAGTAAGCCTCCAAAGATGGTGCAGCTGAGATCCGCGCTGGTGGAGCTTGTCCAAACCGGGCCCTTGAGAGCCTCGTTGTGTTCGTCCGGCTGCTAAGCGCAGGCGCCGAGCCGGCGCAGGAGCATTCCATTCCAGCGGCTGTGTGCGGCAGCACCCCGACAAATTGAGCGTCGACGTGCTTTGATGGCACCGGTAGACGAATTACCGGAGATCTAGATGTACCTCAGCGGCAGCTTACTTGGGACGTTCCTCGTCATCACTTTTATCATCGTCTTGCTGCGTAGCGCCTAAAACAGCTGCGGCCGCAGCAATCCGGACAATGACGTGTAATGGAATTAGGGTCGGAGCATAAATGAATCGGAGCACGAACTTCCGCACTGACAAGACGAACACCCAGCCCACGAGTCAGGAATCGCCGCGGCGCACACCGATCTTAGCCGCTCAAAAAAAACACAGTACGGACCAGGGCAGGCTGCCGCTTTTCAGAAAATAAAAAGGGAAAATCGCTGCGCAGGGCCACAGGACTGGAGATTGAGATCTCCCTCTCTAGCGGATCGAAGCCGCTCTGAGATCTGGTTCGACGCTCACTCTTTTCAAGTGGCTGTACTTCGGATGCCTTCCAGGCGATCGGTCTCTCTCTTAACCACGGCATAACATTCGCACGACAGCTGCTCGAGCTTCGGCCTGTCGAGCACGGTGATCTGGCCGCGAGCATATTGGATCACCCCTAGCTTTTGCAGCTTGCCAGCGGCGTCGGTGACGCCTTCGCGCCGAACACCAAGCATATTGGCGATGAGCTCCTGGGTCATAACCAATTGGTTGGACGGCAAGCGATCAAGAGATAACAAGAGCCAACGGCACAACTGTTGGTCAACCGAGTGATGCCGATTGCAGACCGCAGTCTGCGCCATCTGTGTGATGAGCGCCTGTGTGTAGCGCAGCAGTAGGAGCTGCAGCTCGCCGTGACGATGGAACTCGTCTTTCAACCTTCGTCCGATCAGCCGGTAAGCGTGGCCGGCGCTCTGCACGATTGCCCGGCTCGGCGTGGTCTCACCCCCCATGAAAAGCGCAAGCCCGATGAGCCCCTCGTTGCCTACAACCGAGATCTCCGCAGAAGCACCGTTCTCCATGACGTACAGCAGCGACACGATGGAATCGAGCGGAAAATAAACGTGAACTAGAGCGTCACCAGATTCATACAAGACGCGACCGAGGGGCATCTGGATGAGCTCCAAATGCGGGTAGAGCCTTTCGCGCTCCTCGGGGGGCAGCGCCGCCAACAGGTAATTCTGTTGCGGCGAGTAAGGCATAGAGCTCAAAGGGAATTTTGCCGACGACGGTCCAACACTGAACCACCTGTGTAAGTATAAACGCTTGGCAGATCCCCGAAGTGGACAGTGCGCTACCGCACAGATAAAGCCCGAGGTGCGGCTTAGATCCGCCGAGGTCGCCATATGGGAGCCAAAGGCGACTGCCATGGGTCCCGGAATAGGTCTTGCGCTCGTGCTTGCTGGTCGCATCGCACGGGGCAGCGTGAGCGCGCAACGCCGCGGCCTTCAGGCAAGGCTGCAAGGTCGTCGTATGCCTCCCCGTTTCCTTGGGTGATTGTGCTTCAGGACCCGGTTTAACACTGGCGCGCGCTTGGTGCGCCCCCGCACAGACGGTCAGGGGTAGTGAGCCTACCCTGCTCTGCAACATCGGAGATCTTATGAAATCCACTCAAGCTGGGTCCGCTGCCCTTTTAGGTTCACTCATCCTCCTCAGCGCGTGCGCTTCGACGCCTCCGCCGCCAAGCGCGGACATGACGCGCGCCAAGGCGGAAATCGGGCAAGCTCAGAGCGCAGGGGCGCGCGAGTTCGCGACCGAATACCTCAATGAAAGCATTGCAAAAATGGAGCAGGCAGAGATAGAGAACGCCAAGGGAAATAACGTCTTAGCTAACCGGCTCGTCGAAGAATCCTATGCGGATGCGCACTTGGCCCAGATTTCAGCGCAGAGCGCGAAATCGGCGCGCGCGGCCGAGGACGTCGACAAGAGCATCCAGACGTTGCAGCACGAAGCGAATCGCTCGAACACGCCCTGAATCTGAATCCCGTCTTTTCTGGAGAGTCTTGTATGAGTTCACTATCCAAAAGAACGCTTGCGGCCGCATGGGTCTGCGCGTTCGCCGCTTTGCTTCTGACCGCGTGCGCAACTGCCCCACAACGCAACGAGATGCTAGAGCACGCGCGGGTCGTCGTAGCAGGCGCGCAATCCAATCCCAATGTGGCGGGCGAAGCCCATGCCGACCTTGTCACCGCGGTTGCGGCCCTGAACCAAGGTGACGCCATGCTGAAAGCTGGCAAGCCGGTCGCCGACGTCGATCATGAGGCCTACCTCGCAGAGCGATTCGGGCTTGCCGCACAGAGAGGCGCGGAGCTGTCGATATCCGAGAAGTCGATCGCGGACGCCAGCAACCGTCGCAACACCGTGCTGCTCGCCGCCCGTGAACAGGAGACGGTGCGAGCGAACGATCGCGCCCAAACGAAGACACTGGAAGCGGATGCCGCGCGCACTGACGCGCAGGCGAGCGCGCAAGCGGCCGATGCCGCGCGGCTTGACGCACAGGCAAGCGCGCAAGAGAACGCAGCGTCGCAGCTGCGCGCCCAGGAGCTGGCGAGTGCCCTCGCTGATCTGCAGGCGAAGAAGACCGATCGTGGATTGGTGATTACGCTTGGTGATGTGCTGTTCGCGACAGGCCGCGCGGATCTGAAACCCGGCGCACGGCGCTCGCTCGAAAAGCTATCTAACTTCCTGCAGCAGTACCCGCAGCGCAATGTGCAGATCGAAGGGTTTACGGACAGCATCGGTACCGATGACTACAACCAGGGCCTTTCGGAGCGCCGCGCCGACGCCGTGCGCGATGAGCTCACTGGCATGGGCATCTCAAGGGATCGCATCCAGACCCGCGGGCTCGGCAAGAGTGACCCGGTAGCGGACAACGACAGCGCGTCGGGTCGGCAGCAAAATCGCCGTGTTGAGGTCATCATCTCCGAAAGCGACGGTCGCACTGCGACACGCTGAAGGGCCATACGCACGGACGAGGCACGAGAATGCGCCGGAACATCCTTGACGAGAACTGGCGCCAGTTTAAACGTCGCCTTAAAGCACTCTGGGGTAAGGTCGCTGGTGCAATGCCAATTCCAGTAGCGGCGCCAGTCGCAATCCGAGCGCTGCATGGGTTGCGGAAATTTGCCGACGCAGAGCTCGACGACATTCGTGCCGCTCGATAGGTTGTGATACAACAGGCTGTCATTCCAATCAGCACGCACTGAGCCACGCGTTGCGTCGGCCAGGCGGGCTTTCTTCGCGAGTGAAGGTCTCGCGCTGAAGGGATAACGGCAAATGGCACGTAACGGATGGCCATGGCATATCGCGCTGGCGGCCTTCATGCTGGGCATAGTCGTGGTTCCCGCAAGTGCATTGATCTTAGGCTTGCTGGGCGCTTACCGAGTCGACGCCACGAGTAGTCCTCCCCGCTGGGAGGCGACAATTGGTCAAACTTTTCTAGCGGCGTCTTTGACACAAGCCGCTCGCGGCGTTGCGCCACCGTCTCGTAACAGTATCGCGAAGCTCTTGCGCGGTCTGAAAATCTATCGCGAAGGTTGTGCCGGGTGCCATGGCGATTTTGCCGGGGCTAGTCGCTGGGGAGCACGGGGCTTCTATCCTCGCGTTCCACAATTTGTGGACGCCGAAGTGCCGCTTACAGCTGCAGAGATGTTCGTCACGATTAAACACGGCGTTCGCTACACCGGTATGGGCGCATGGGATAAAATGCTTACGGATGACGAGATATGGGACGTTAGCGCTTTCGTTAAGCAGATGCGTTCTTTGCCTGCGCCAGTCGATCAGGTGTGGAAATCCACCAAACCCGCGAGCTGACTTTCTTGATTGCTAGAGCCTACGATAGCGGCGTCCGGTCTGCTTCGCCGGACTTGGTTATCCTAAACACTACGCCACTGCGGCTCGACAAGTGAGCGTAGTGCCACCGAGAGTGCGACCTAGGCACACGCAACTAAGGCCCCCAGCGGCTCGCACGAAACCTTCGGTTGTCCGAGCAGCCGCCAGTTCTGCTGTTGCTTGACGATTCTATGGAACGCGCGTTCATCAGTGTGGCGCAACCTCACCGCCATGGCTGCGTAGCCCGGTGATTGCTCCGCCTTCAGCGCCAGGCCGGCCGCTCGGCGTCACGGCGCTGAGCGTGTTTTTTGCCTTCGGAATGGTCGCCAGCGGGCTTGCGGCTGTTTCCTTGCTAACGCCTGGCGGGTACCTTGAGCCGATCTGGCGACTTAATCCTGCAGGTCATGCAGGCCTTCGAGCGCTCGGCTCTTTAGCACCGTTCATCCTGGCTGCTGTGTGTCTTGCTTGCGCCGCTGCCGCCTACGGTTTTGTTACGGGCCGCCGTTGGGGATACGGACTCGGAGTTGTTTTGCTGCTTACAAATCTAACCGGCGATTTGATCAACGTCGCCCTTGGTATCGAGAGGCGCGCGCTCGTGGGGCTCCCCATTGTCGCGCTGCTTCTATGGTATCTGTCATCCCGAGCCGTGAGAGAGTACTTCCGGCCCACGATCCGACTCCCCGGATGATAGCCAGTTTTGACCAGGCGTGAACGCGCGAGTCGGTGTCGCTACCGCACGCGCGCGTGTCGCAGCGACGCGTGACTCATGGGTGAGGATTGCCCCGAACGCCGCCGATGTCAGGTGTGGGCGCGCACCCAGCGCAGTATCTCCATCTTGCTGATCGCGCCTGTGTGACGAGCAATTGCACGACCGCCTTTAAACATCACCAAAGACGGAATACTGCGGATTGTGAATTCTCCGGCGAGCCTTTGCGCGGTGTCGATGTTCAGTTTTGCCAAGCGCACGTGCGGCTCCAACTCGTCAGCCGCCTCGGCGTATTGCGGCGCCATAGTCTGACAGGGGCCACACCAAGGCGCCCAAAAGTCCACCACCACGGGAATCTCATTCCGCTCGATGTGCCGGCGGAAATTGGCGACCGTGAGTTCGACCGGATGACCCGCGAACAGCGGCCGATGGCATTGCCCGCAATTTGGCACCTCCGTAAGACGCGCGGCCGGTATACGATTGAAAGTATCGCAGTGTGGACACACGAGATGCAGGGACGCGCCCATGCGCAGACCAGTGGGGGGCCGGGAGCGGGATTTCAAGGCCGAGCGCGTAAGAGCGCGCCCGGCCGCCTTCCGGAGCGGCGCCGAGCTTTCAATTGTGCGAAAGAAACTGAACCCACGGATGCGGGTGCCGATGATCGCGCCGTTCGCAATCTCAGTTACCTTGATGCTCTCGAAGTCGGGCAGTACGCGCACTATGTCGGCCTTGGACTACTATTCGCACTAGTGCGTGTGCACTACGCACCCCTGCAAATCAACTGACTCCAAAGCGCGTACAAACGGCACTACAGACTTCAAGCTGGACGCGCTGGGAAAATCCTGCGGACCTGCGCGGATGCGCAGATCCGCAGGCGCTTAAGGGCGGAGCAGCTAAGGACGCGCTTCGAATATCAGGTTGAAGGGCGTTTGCGTGGCACGACGAAACCGCGTAAATCCTCCCCCAGTGGTCATGACGTCACGCAGACGCTTTTCGCCCGCCTGTGCGCCGAGCGCGGGCCCGTTACGCGCTAGCGAAACCGGCACGCAAATCATCGACGACGCCCCGTAAAAAACTCGGCCTACCGGATTGAGATTGTCGGCTAGCTTGTCGCCCGCCATCGGCTCGACCAACATGCAGACCCCGTCAGGTTTGAGCGACTCCCGAGCGTGCTTCGCCGCACCGGTCGGGTTGGCCATGTCATGAAGACAGTCGAAGAACGCAATCAGATCGAAATCTCGATCCCGATAGCTCACGGCATCCGCAACTTCGAACTTGACGTTGCGCACGTCGGCCTCCGCCGCGCGTTTTCGGGCAGTTTCAATTGACCCAGCATGGTAGTCGTAGCCGATGAATTCGGATTTCGGATACTGCTTGGCAAGTAGCACGGTGCTCGCGCCGTGTCCGCAGCCAACGTCTCCCGCGCGGCCACCGGACTGCAACTTTTCGACAACTCCATCGAGTGCGGGCAGCCACTCGCTGACCAGGTGCGCGTTGTAGCCCGCTCGGAAGAAGCGCTCAGTGCCATGAAACAGGCACCGGTCGTGCTCGCCCCATTCCATGCCCTTACCAGAGCGGAAATTTTGCAAGGCGCGCTCGCGGACCACGTACAAATCCTGGACGATCAGGTAGGCGCCGGGTAAATCGACGGGCCCCGCAGGGTCAGCGAGACAAAGCGCCTGTTCCGCATTCAAGAAATACTTTCCCGTCGACGATTCGTGGTCGACGTAGCCCCCAGCGGCCTGATTCGCCAGCCACTCGCGAATGTAGCGCTCATGGGTGTGAGTGCGCTTTGCAAGTTCAGCGGACGTCAGCGGTTCCTTCGCGAGCGCTTTATAAAGACCGAGTTCATCCCCAATCGACATCAGCACGCCGCTAATCGCTGCGCCCAGGTCGCCCACAGCCCTGCCGAGAAATGCATTGAGTTTGTCTTGATCGATTGCCATGGCTGATTCCCCAGTTTCAACATCCTTAGTGTTAATGATTTGCTTATGACCTCATGGACCTATTGGGACCTATTGGCTTACATGCGCAAAGTGTACGCAAGCTTTGAGCAATTCTAAAGGTCGCGCGACCGATCGCCTCGAGCTCCTGGCTTGATCGGATGGCCGCTCCCGTCTCTATCGTCTGGGCGCTGTTAAGGCACGATCGTCAATACACTCCGGGTTACGCGGCGCAAGCTGCCTGATGCCACTGAACTGAAATCTAAAAGCTCAGTGGAGACCTCTCAACGATTGCACAGGCGACCCTACGTGATGGGCAAAGCAGGTAAGACCGCGGTCGGGAGAACCCGTTGGTTGTGTAGAGCCAAGAGCTCGGTGGTTGGATTGGTCCCCGGCCGGCATATTCGATCTGGGACAGAAGGCCGATACAGCGGCTTGCAATAGAGTCCGAATGGTCCTTCCTCGCCCCTAGCGAAGATCGTCTTGATAGGCGGGAGCGACCGTGTATACAACCAGATGCTTGGCTGATATCGCGCGCCCGACTCGATGTACCGCCGCCCTCACCTGCCTTGCAGGTATTTCCACCTGTGAGCATGCGGCTCGCCACAATTGCGAGGCGGAGGAGCCTTACCCACTCCCATGGCAAGCCTGCCTTGATGTGTCTTAGCCTTAAGCTTAGCACGTCCTCGGCTACCTTATCTCACCCTTTACGTGGAGCCCAAAAATAAAGCTCCCTTCCCGGGTATCGCCTTGCCCAAAAATAGCTCTAACTAATACGGGGACAGGTCGATTGGGGATCCTGGTTGCCGGTCGAGGACAAGAACGCGTTGGTCGAAGATCTGGCCACAAGGCACGGAGAGCGGCTGCGCCGCTTCCTCCACAGCCGCGTGCGCAACACCGCCGACATCCCCGACATCATCCAGGAGATCTTCTTGCGCCTGCTTCGCGTCCCCAACCACGAAACCATCCGGGTCCCGGAAGCCTACATCTTCACGATTGCGCGCCACGTCGCGCAGCAGCACACCTTGCAATCGTCGCCCGAGATAACTTCCGTCGAGCTCGCAGAGCTTCCCGCGGTGAGCGATGCGGATCCCGCGCTTGAGGTCGGCGCAGAGCAGTGCCTCAATGAGCTGGATATCGCCCTGCGGCAGCTCTCACGTAAGATCCAGGCAACATTTCTTCTCCATCGCCGTGACGGCCTGTCAATTGACGAGGTGAGCGCAAAGCTCGGGATCACCCGGCCGATGGCCAAAAAATATCTGGTCAAGGCACTCGTGCATCTTCGCAAGCGATTGAGCGATACCGCGTAGGAATGTTGTATGCGTCATAATAAGCCCATCAAATTGAACGCCCAGATTTCCGAAGAGGCGGCCGAATGGCTCGTCGAATTTCGCACGGGGGACATCGACGCGACGGGCCGCAGGCAGTTCGATACGTGGGTTAGGAGCTCGCCCGAACATCTGCGCGCGTTCTTGGAGGTCGCCGCTATCTGGAATGAGGGTAGCGGACTCGATGCACAGCGCGATCTTGATATTGACACCCCGGGGGCGCTCAAACACGCCACCGGCAATGTCGTTTCCTTTGAAGGCGCGTCCGTAGAGAGGCGCCTTCGCGACGAACTGCCATTATTGCCAAGAACCGCTCTCCCCTCCCTGAGTGTGCCAGACCTGTTATCCGCTGACGTGTCTGGCCATGATACTAAGCGGTCGAAACCCCTACTGTCCTGGCGCTTGGCCGTCGCGGCCTCAATTGTATTCATAGGCTTGGCCGCAGCAGGTACTTTTTGGGTTCAATTCTTTCACGCCCCCACCTACACCACAGAAGTCGGCCAACAGCGCACAGTCAAACTCTCCGACGGATCCACCCTCGAATTAAATTCGAGATCCACGGTTCGCGTGCGCTTTTCAAAGGGCGAGCGCGACATCGATCTGCTCGAAGGCCAGGTACTCTTTCATGTCGCTAAGGACCACACGAGACCCTTCATCGTCGCAAGCGACGGGATGCTCGTGCGCGCCGTCGGCACGCAGTTCGATGTCTATCGCAAAACCGAAGGTACCGTCGTCACGGTCCTGGAAGGACGCGTCGCCGTCACGACGGCCAGCTTAAGCACCGTCGCGTCCCCAAGCGGATCCTCAACTCCCGCCGTCGCCGACCTCGTGGAACCCACAACGGCACCTGACACCGCATTCCTCTCCGCCGGCGAGCAGGTCACGCTCACACGCGCAGTCGCGCCCAGGCCCGTGCGCGCGAACGTGTCGGCAGCTACCGCGTGGACGCAACACCAACTCGTACTCGAGTCGAAACCCTTGAGCGAAGTCGCCGAAGAGTTCAATCTCTACAGCGCCCGCAAGCTCGTTGTCGAAGACTCCAGCCGTCACCCGCTGCGATTGAGCGGCGTCTTTTCGACCGATCCGGATTTTCTCATTCGCTATTTGCGTGCTCGGCCCGATATCACGGTGCACGAGACTTTATTTGAGATCCAAATCAGTCATCATGACTGAACAATATATTTGTCACAAAGGGGGTATCGATTCTCAAAAAACGCACTCTATTCCGCATGAGACCGTCACACGTATCAGCGACGGCCAGACCAAGCCTCTTACGAGGAGGGGGAGTTCTCATGCGCTTGAGTGTCGCGATTGCAGTAGCCTGCCTCACGCTCGTTGGTCTCGCCGCCGCCGATGGATCGCAGGCGGCGATCAAACAGCATACCGACATCCCCGCCGAGGATTTGGGTCTCGCGCTTCAAACACTCGCGAAAGAGCGCGGCTTTCAAGTGGTTTACGTTACCGATGAGGTCAAATCGCTTCAGACACAAGGAGCGTCTGGAGATTTGACGCAGCAAGAAGCATTGACGCAGCTTCTTAAAGGAACGGGGCTCACTTACCGTTACCTAAACGATAATGGGGTCAGCATTGATCAAATCAGGGACGTACCAACCCCAGACGAATCGGGCGCAGGTCCTGCAACGCCGAGCGTTCAGCCACGCGTCGATAGCGGAAACGACCGAAAGATCCAGGAGCGCAAGAAGGGATTCCTGGACCGCTTTCACCTGGCTCAGGTGGATCAAGGAACATCTTCCGACGGTCCTCCCGCGCAGCAAGCAACTCAAGCAACTGATCAGGAAGTCGCAAACACAACGACCGTGGTCGTCACCGGCTCGCGTATCCCGGTGCCGCCCAACATCACCGCCACGAGCCCGATTCAGGTGGTCACGAGCCAGGACTTCGAACTGCAGGGCACAACCGACACGACCAACATGATCAATCGTTTGCCCCAGAACATCATCGGTGCGGGGGTCGATCTGGGCAATAACTCGGCAGCGCTGAACGCGGCCGGCGGTATCTCGACCGCGGACCTGCGCGGCCTCGGTCCGCAACGCACGCTGGTCCTGGTCGATGGCCGGCGCCTCGGGCCAGGGGATCCCAATACCTCCAATCCGAACGTCGCATCCGACTTGGACCAGGTTCCCGCGCCGCTTATTGAGCGCATCGATGTCGTGACCGGCGGCGCGTCGGCAACCTATGGATCGGACGCCATCGCAGGCGTTGTCAATTTCATCATGAAGAAGAACTTCGAAGGGATTGAGGTCAACGGAGAATATGGACTTTACCAGCATTCAAACCATAACGGCTGGGCGCAAGCTGATGAGATTAGTAATGGGTTTGCTCCAGTGCGCGGCAGCTTAACGGATGGTGACCATCGCGACTGGTCGATTCTCATGGGCACGAACTTGGCTGGTGGCGAGGGCAACGTCACGGGGTATTTGACCTACCATGAGCAGGATCCAGTGCCTGGCTCGCACCGCGACTTCTCTAACTGCCAGTTAGTCAGCAACGCAGATTTCGGATTGCCCGCCGATGGCCTCACCTGCATTGGCAGCTCGAACTCCAACAAGTTCACGATCAACAATTCTCCTTATTCTGTGGTGGGACACTCATTCTTGCCCTACCCACAGGCCGGATCGGTCCCGCCGCCGGAATTTAATTCGAGCGCGTTCGAGTATATTCAGCGTCAAGACCAGCGCTACAACGCCGGGTTTTTTGGGCACTTGGACGTGAATGAGCAGGTCAAGCCGTACATCGAATTCGGCTTCATGAACGACAAGACCGATATTGTCGTGGCGCCTTCGGCTTTGTTCCAAACCAGCAATCCCCTTACCGCTGACAATCGCTATTTGGTGAATTGCAGCAACCCGCTCCTCAGTGCTCAGGAACGCGCGATTATGTGTACGCCTGCAATGATTGCGGCCGACACCGCCGTTCCGGGATCTGTCAGCGCCGATATCGATATCGGGCGCCGCAACGTCGAGGGGGGCGGTCGTTTGGCCGATTTTGAACACACCAATTACCGTATCGTCGTTGGTAGCAAGGGCGCGCTCGGGAATGCATTGGACTACGACGCTTACGCGCAATACGCGTATACGTCGTTCTATAACGCCAACGAGAACTATCTAGACTACGTGTCGGTCACCAAGGCACTGCAGGTGACGACCGGCCCGGGGGGCACCCCGGTCTGTATCAGCGGCGGATCGTGCGTGCCGTATAATATCTTCACGCAGGGAGGCGTGACTGCAGCTCAAACGCAATATCTGTCCACCCCTGGCACGGCTTTTGGGCAGAATTGGGAGGAGGTCGAGCACGCGGACATCACGGCCGACCTCGGTAAGTTCAATATTACCTCGCCCTGGGCGAAAGACGGCATTGCCATGAACGTGGGTGCCGAACATCGCCTAGAGGCTTTGAAATTCGCTCCGGATGGCGCTGAGCAGTCCGGAGATCTTTCCGGATTCAGCGGCGCCGTAGTCGCAATCGATAGAGGGTACACGGTAACGGAGGAGATCGCAGAGACCCGCATACCCCTAGTACAGGACAGACCCGGGATCCACGATCTCACCATAGACGCAGGCTACCGCTTTTCGGATTACACGACGGCGGGCAAAACCCGAACCTACAAATTCGAGATGCAGTACGCGCCGACCGCAGATGTGCGGCTGCGTGCCTCGTATGATCGTGCAGTGCGCGCACCTAATCTCATCGAGCTTTACAATCCGAATTCCTACGGGCAGCAAAGCTTTGTCGGAGTGGATGCCTGCGCGCCAACTACCGGTGCGGGTGGTGTAATCACTCAAGCGGCCACGGCGTCGGCGGCGGAATGCGCGCACACCGGTGTAACCGCGGCGCAATACGGCAATGGCAACGAACTCGGGGCCGTCTATACCGGCTCGATTCCGCAATGCGTATCCGTGCAGTGCGGCCAGGTGATTGGCGGCAATCCCGCACTGAAACCGGAGACGGCCGATACGTACTCAGTGGGTCTCACGTTCACACCGACAATGCTGCCCGCCTTTAACGGCAGCATCGACTACTACCATATCTCGCTGAAGAACGAGGTGACGACACCGCCCGGTGCCTTTATCTATACCGAATGCCTGGCTACGGGTAACCCCCAGGACTGCGACCTGATCGTTCGTAATCACGTCACCGGTGCACTCACCGGTGCAACCGTAGCCGGCGGCGGATACATACTCCAAACCGACATCAATGGTGGCGCCGCTCTGGTTTCAGGCATCGATGTTCAGGCCAACTATCGCCTGCCTCTGGGCGGCTTCGGCGCGCTGACGGCAAACTTTAGTGGCTCCTGGCTGCAACATACCGAGATAACGCCCTTTGTTGGTCTGCATACTTTCGATTGCGCAGGCCTGTTCGGCTCGACCTGCGCCAATGCGGTGAATCCAAGGTGGCGGCATAATTTTCGCCTGAGCTGGGAGACTCCGTGGGACAGGCTATTAGTGTCGGCCTATTGGCGCTTCATTGGTGCAACCTCGGTCGACAATAACTCCACTGACCCCAGCTTGCACTTCCGTGAACTAGGCGAAGTCGACACATATGACCACATACCGACCTACAGTTACCTGGATTTGTCGGCCATCTGGCCGGTCACACCCAAAATTGAGCTGCGCGCAGGCGTCAATAATCTCTTCGACAAGGATCCCCCGATCGTTGCACAAGATTTCAATGACGGGACAAGTCCGAACTCCTTTCCGACCTACGATTACTTGGGCCGGGAGATTTTCATGGCGTTCAAGGTGCAATTCTAACGAAGACTTGGATTCGGCCTCTAAACAATCCACCGGCGGTGTTGCTCGCGTCACCCTGGGCTCGAGAGAACGCGGAGGCGAGCCGGTGCCTAATGGGGTTTACAGACGCGACGCTCGCACTAAGCCCGTGACTGCTGACCTCCTGTCCCCCGTTGTGCCCTTTGAGCATGGAGCGCACGATACAGAAATCGCTCGAGGCTCGTGCGCGCAGACATGCCATGTCTGGGGCTGTTGGAATTTGCCTCGCGACCAGTTTTTGGCTGGGTAACAGCGCGACGAGCTTCAGCGCATCGCAATTCGCCGCAGCGAATCTGCCAACGCCCGCGCGATTTGCCCGCGTTGCGACCTCTCTAAGCGCAACATCCACTGATGATGGGCCGCAGTACGCTGTGCCTACTCGTCTTGACCGCATTGGCCGCATCATTGCCCCCGTAATGATCAACGGTCGCGGGCCGTTTCGCTTCATGCTGGACACCGGCGCCACCCGCACGGTGCTGGCCGAATCCACACTGGCAAAACTAGATCGGAGTGCGGATCCGCACGCGTGCGTGCCGGTCTCAGGTGTCACTGGTTCTGAAATCGCAGCCGCAGTGCATATTGACACTCTCGATGCTGGTGATCTGCATTTCCGCGACCTGAGCCTGCCGGTTCTGACGGGACCGGTGCTCGACGGAATCGACGGCATTCTCGGCATGGATGGATTTGATGGCCTGAGGTTGTCGGCTGATTTCATCAAAGACCGAATCACGATCTCGCGCTCACGCGCCGAGCGCCCTGGGCTCAGGTACTCGACGGTCCCCGTTGAGTTCGTCTCCGGGCGCCTGTTAATGATCGCCGTCCAAGTTGGGCGCGTGCCCGCCAAAGCGATCATCGATACCGGAGGCCCACGTACGATCGGCAATGAAGCACTGCTCGCCGCGCTAATAAAAGGACGCCAGCACATCGCACAATCCCTCCAGACAAGTGTCGTCGATGCGACGCAGGTATCGCAACCGGGCATGATGGGGCGCGTGCCTGCCCTGCGGCTGGGATCGGCGACAATTGAAAATCTCGATGTGACCTTCGGCGATTTCGCGATTTTCAGTAACTGGGGCCTGGACAACGAGCCGGCGCTGTTGATTGGCATGGATGTCCTCGGCACACTGGCAGACTTGACCGTCGACTATCGACGCAAAGAAGTGGACCTGCAGCCGCGCCCGCTCGAGCGGCCGGTGTCACAGAAACAGTGGCATTCGCTCACGTACCGGTAGTTGCGAATTTTCTGACCCCCTGCTTCACACCCCGCTGCCTGCCACAGGGGCGTACTCAAGTTTGCGCTGTCCCTAGCATTCCACAATTTGCCCGATTGAAGTAGAAGGCTATTTACGTCCGAGCGCGCGCACGGGGCTGCTTCATGGCTAGCGAGCGCCCGATTCCATGCGCGCGCCGCAGAACCATCAGCACCCGCAGCGTCACGCCGCGACCCCACTGGACCGTCCGGGACGCCTGTACCGCGAATGCGCGCATGATCTCCAAGCTGCCGGGGAAATTCAGTCGCTGCGCAGAGCCGATGGACTGGACGGCGCGCCAAGGCACAATCAAACTAAAGTGCGAACCTTCAGCGCCGCTCGCTCACCGGACGCACGGCGAAACGGAAGGGTGCCTTACCGATGAGCACGATGTCGCCGTCCTTCAGAGTTTGGCGCAGCACCCGCCGTCCGTTCACGATCACGCCATTCGTGCTGTTCAGGTCTTCAATGATCGCGTGCGTCGGTCCAGCATGAATCACCGCGTGATGGCGACTGATGTGTTGGGCGTTGATCTGCACGTCGTTCTCGGGCGTCCGTCCAATTGTCGTCTTGCGGCCAAGTACGTGCACGACTTCCCGCTCACCGGTACGAATGAAGAGGGGTGTAGCGCCCTCCGGGGCCGCTTCGTGCGTGGCGCTCGAGTCGCGTGTGCCGTCATGGGTTTTCGCCAGTTCGTCGAGGCGCGCGCTCTTTGCGCGCAGATCCGCCTCGAGCCGATGAATGGAGTCCTTGGCTGCGTGCAGATCGGCCTCCAAATCGCGCGTGCGCTCGAGGCTCACACGCGACTGCTCCTGCAGCGCGTTGATGTGATGCACTCGATCGAGCGCCTCGACTTCCAGCTCCAACACGCGAGCACTGGCCGTCGCGAGACGTGCACCCTGTTCAAGGTGCTCGGCCTGTACAGCCGCAGCAGCCGCGATGCTCGCGTCTCGGTCGCGTACGACGCCTGCGAGCTCTGCTTCGAGTCGCGCCACCCGCTGATGTTGCTCCCCGAGCGCGGCCTCCATCGAGTTGCGCAGCTCGAGCGCCGCTTGAGCGGCGGCTTTCTCCTCGGCGATGCGTGTGTTGACAGCGGCGAGAGCTGCTTCCAGCGTGCCTAGCTTGCTGAGCTCAAGCTCGGTATCGGCGATCGCGCGCGCAAAGTCGCTTTGCCGCGCAGCGAGGTTTTCATCCTCCGCGAGCTGCGAGGCTTTGAGGGCCGCGATGCTCGCGTCTCGGTCGCGTACGACGCCTGCGAGCTCTGCTTCGAGTCGCGCCACCCGCTGATGTTGCTCCCCGAGTGCGGCCTCCATCGAGTTGCGCAGCTTGAGCGTCGCTTGAGCGGCGGCTTTCTCCTCGGCGATGCGTGTGTTGGCAGCGGCGAGAGACGCTTCCAGTGTTCCTAGCTTATTGCGCTGAGCCTCAGTATCGGCTAGCGCGCGCGCAAGGTCGCTTTGCCGCGCAGCGAGGGTTTCATGCTCCGCGAGCTGCCTGGCTTTGAGGGCTGCGATGCTCGCATCACGGTCGCGTACGACGCCTGCGAGCTCTGCTTCGAGTCGCGCCACCCGCTGATGTTGCTCCCCGAGCGCGGCCTCCATCGAGTTGCGCAGCTCGAGCGCCGCTTGAGCGGCGGCTTTCTCCTCGGCGATGCGTGTGTTGGCAGCGGCGAGAGCCGCTTCCAGCGTGCCTAGCTTGTTGTGCTGAACCTCGGTATCGGCGACCGCGCGCGCAAGGTCGCTTTGCCGCGCAGCGAGGGTTTCATCCTCCGCGAGTTGCCTGGCTTTAAGGGCCGCGATGCTCGCGTCCCGTTCTGCGACACTTGCTGTGAGCGCGGCGATAGTGTCGAGGAACGCGGTGTCGCTCTTCACTTCGCCGATTTGCTCGTTGCGCCGCGCAGACGCGCCGCTGAAGTCCCTCACTTCCTTGTCGAGCGCCGTGATGCGCGCGTCGCGCGCGCGCAGCTGTATGCGCATGAGGCCGACTTCTTGAATGCGGCTCTCGAGCGCGGCCCTTCGCTCCTCGCTACGTGCCTCCGCCTCCGCCAGCGCCGCGCGCACTTGAGTGAGGAATGCCGATTCGCTCTTCACTTCGCCGCTTTGCTCGTTGCGCCTCGCAAGCGCGCCGCCCAAGTCGCCCACTTCCTTGTCGAGCGCCGCGATGCGCGCGTCGCGCACGCGCAGCTGTATCTGCATGAAGCCGACATCTTGAGCACGGCTTTCAAGCGCGAGCCGTCGCTCCTCGCTGCGTGCCTCCGCCTCCGCCAGCGCCGCGCGCACCTGAGTAAGTGTCTTCAGAGGTGCCCTGGGGCACTCTTCGGTCGCGATTCGTGGCTCCTCGCGTTCGAGCCGGCCGAACACGGCCCCAAGGGCTTCACGGAGATTGCGAAAGCCCCAGGTGCGGACGTTGACTGCGTAATGACGATTCAAGCGTTAGACAATAACCCATCCGCCTACCCCAGCCAACCACGAGTGGTGCAGCTCAAAACGCGCGTTTTCAGACAGTCCAGGCACAAAGCGGACCGCTGCTTTTCCGGGCGGCCAGTTCATGCTTCCCTACTTAGCAGATGCGCCAAGTTTCAGGTTAGAGGGCGCGCGCGTGATGCCTTTACAATCAAGCGTATGATGATCTATTGCTTAGCCCTATAACCCAGGCTCGGCCCCGGTCACGTGTGCTGCGACGCAAGAATTAACAGCTATTGCATCCGGCGCCGGCAACGCGACTTTCGGCACCTTCTGGGCAGCGGAAACCGGGGCGCCGCAGACAGTAGCGTAGATGATGATCTGACCTGCGACATTGATGCAGTGACTGGTGGGCGCAGCCGGCCGCGAACTGCAGCTATCAGGAAGCAAATCACGGTGCGCGCTTCCTTACCGGCAGATTCATGTTGCTCACGGCGCATTCCGGCGAGCACAGGAGTCCAAATCGGAAGTTGTTGTCAATATATGGTCGATATTCTGGCGATCAGCTGCTTGAGAAGTCGCTCTGATGCATCGTTGTGGCCGAGCGCAGACTAGGATGTCAGAGAGGCGCCGAGACGGCGCCAATCTCGGATACGTCCGGTTGAGTGGCCGGCCGAAATCAATTAAATCAGCATCGTGCCGCCGATCGCGGTTGCAGTTTGAGCAAGGGGCAATATGCGCGCAAGAATCATCGGGCAGCACAGCGATCGCAACCTCGGAGAAGACCGCGTCATACCGCGCAGGGACTTTCTGCAGGGGATGCTGATCGGCGCAGCGAGCGCACTGACGGGCCCGTTGCTGAGCGCACCGGCTGCGGCAGCACAAGCCACACCCGGTGCGCAGGACGCGGCTGGATACAATCCGCCGGCACTGACAGGCCTACGCGGCAGTCATCCGGGATCGTTCGAACCCGTGCACGCCTTGCGCGACGGCGCGGCCGCGCAGCCCGGCACCGATCTTGGCGAGACGTACGATCTGGTGGTCGTGGGCGGCGGAATCAGCGGCCTTGCAGCGGCGCATTTCTTTCGCGCGCGCGCGCCGGGTCAGCCGCGCGTGTTGATCCTGGAGAATCACGACGATTTCGGTGGCCATGCCAAGCGCAACGAGTTCAGCACGCCGGACGGCCTGCGGATTATCAACGGCGGCACGCTCGAGATCGACAGCCCGCGTCCCTACAGTGCAGCCGCCGCCGGATTGATCCGCGACATCGGCATCGACGTTAAGGCGCTGGCGCAGAAAATCGAGCACCGCAAGTTCTATGATCATTTGAAACTTCGGCGGGCGGCGTTCTTCGACCGTGAGACCTTCGGCGAGGACCGGCTCACGGTCGGCTGGGGCGTAGTGCCCGTGCGACAGCTGGTTGCCTCCACGCCCCTGTCGGTGCGCGCACGCGCGGATATCGTACGCATCGAGACGGGAACGGAGGACTACCTGCCAGGCCTCAGCGCCGCGGAAAAGAAGCTGCGACTCTCGAAGATCAGCTACAGCGACTTCCTGCGCGACCTCGTCAAGGCCGACCCCTCGGTGGTGACTTTCTATCAGGCAAGGACACACGGCTGGTTCGCGGTCGGCGCCGACGCGGTTCCGGCGCTCGACTGCTGGGCGTTCGAATATCCCGGGTTCCAAGGCATGAAGCTGCCGCCGGGAAGCATCTCGCGCATGGGCTATACGCCGAAGGGCTACGCGGATACCGGTGGATCCTACAAGCTGCACTTCCCCGATGGCAATGCGACGGTCGCCCGGCTGCTGGTGAGAAGCCTCATTCCCGAGGCTGTGCCGGGCAGCACCGCCGAGGACGTGGTCAGCGCCCGCGTCGACTACGCGCGTCTCGACCGGCCCGAGGCGCCGGTGCGCGTACGCCTGAACAGCATTGTCACCCGCGTGGCAAACGTCGGCGATCCGGCGCGCGCCCGCGCGGTCGAGATCACGTATGTGCGCAACGGCTCGCCGTTGAAGGTGCGCGCGAAATCCTGTGTGCTCGCCTGCTGGAACGTGGTAATCCCGTACCTTTGCCCGGAGCTTCCGCCGGCGCAGAAGGAGGCGCTGCACAGTCTGGTGAAGTCGCCCCTCGTCTATTCGTCGGTGGCGATACGCAACTGGCAGGCGTTCCAGAAACTCGGCATCTCCAGGGTTTACGCGCCTGGCAGCTACCACACGGACTTCCGGCTAAACGAGAAAGTCGACATCGGCACTTATCACAGTCCGAGTTCGCCCGATCAATCGACCGTGATCCGCATGCTACGCACGCCGTGCAAGCCGGGCCTCGCCGAGTTCGAGCAGAACAAGGCCGGGCGCGCCGAGCTGCTGGCGACGAGCTTCGCGACCTTCGAGCACAACATCCGTGATCAGCTCGCACGCACGCTCGGGCCTGGCGGTTTCGATCCGGTCCACGACATCGAGGCAATCACGGTCAATCGCTGGCCGCACGGCTACGCACCGGAATACAACCCGCTGTACGATCCCGAGCTACCTCCGGAACAGGCCCCAAACGTCATCGGTCGTGCGCCCTTCGGGCGGATCTTCATCGCTAACTCCGACTCGGGCCGGGCGGCCTATACCAGCTCAGCGATCGATCAGGCAGACCGCGCCATCCATGAGCTGCTCTCGGGTTGAGAGCCGGCACGAAAAGCGCACGCATCGCTCGGGAGATTAGGGTAGCAATTTCAACAGTCTCAGTCCTGCGAGAGAAAATCCACCCTTAAGCGGCTATGCAAGGCATACCTCGGTCAGTCCTTCAGGGCAATCGAACCGCCTCGAAGTCCGTCCTTCCCAGGCGGCACTCACCCAACCGACGAGCGTGCCCAGACTTGGCTTAACGACACTCACCATCGACGTCGATCCACCCGGCGTGACATGCTCCACATCGTCACCCCGCAGGAAGGAGAGCGCCCATGCCTCGTTTCATTGAACCCTATATCGAACGGTACAGCGAACATTGTTACGCGTTGATGCGACTCGCTTCTGGATTCCTATTCGCGTGCCATGGGGCGCAGAAGTTGTTTGGTGTCCTCGGCCAACAGTCCGAACTTGGCGACCCCTTGATTCTGGCGGCAGGGATCATCGAGTTCTTTGGAGGATCCCTGATCGCGTGCGGCTTCGCGGCCGGCACTGCAGCGTTCATCGCAAGCGGCGAAATGGCGGTAGCATATTTCAAGGCGCACGCTCCGGGCGGTTTTTGGCCAATCATGAACCACGGCGAGCTTGCCTCCCTTTATTGCTTTGTCTTTCTATTCATCGCCACACGCGGTTCGGGGCAGTTTAGCGTCGACGCATTGGCGTCCCGGCTGAAGGGATTGAAGCGGTAGTGTGCTCGCCCTCTCTGGCATGCTCCGCCGGCCTGCCGGGCGCGACAGCAGCCGAAAAACCACATGACCTCGCCCGTGCTCTCGCCATTGTTTTCAGGGATCGACGCTGTGTTGCCGAGCATTACGCCATGTGACGAGTGCGAGCGGTCACGCAGACTTTCGACAAACGGAACACGGCGGTTTCCCAGGCATCTAACCTAGGGAGTTCCTTCAAGCCAATGCGAAGGAGAAACAATGAAAGGCCCCCGGCTACGCAGCGCTTTGAGCTTCACTGTTGTGCTCATCACGGCTTCGGGGTGTGCCGCGATCCAAGCCTACAGAAAGTGCGCAGCCGGTGGCTGCCCTGACGACTCGAGGATTACCGCCGAGCTTAGATCACGGTTGAATCAACGGCCCGATCTGGGCGCCCAGGTGTACGTTCAGACATTGGATAACGTTGTGTGCCTCAGCGGGCAGGTTACTACCACGATACAGCGGGACGCCGTCGAATTGATGGCTCACGAAGTGCCCGGCGTCCGAGGTGTCAATGACAATGTGGTGGCGATCGCAGATTCCGGATTGTGATGTGCATGGATATCTGCCCTCACCGACGCTTCGCGGCAGGTATCAGCTTCGACGCACCCCCGCAATGCGCGCATACGCAAACGTGGCCGTTCGGTGTAACAGGTTGATCATCCCGCCGTGAATATTCCGCGCAAACGGGTCAGCGTGTAACCTGTTAATTCTATTCACCCAAGAACCTGGTTGACCACCAGGCGCTTGGGACAGAGGCGCTCTCCCGGTGCATGGCCGCCGACTACGATTCGCATCTGGGTGCCGAATTGCCCTGCAACGGTAATAATCATTTTCAGTGCGGCCGCTCCCAGCCGAGATCAAGTGACCGCATCACTTGCAAGTGTGGAGCTAGCGCGGCGAGAAAGCTGTTGGCGTCTAGGAGTTCGGCAGGCGCATAGGCGCCCCCGGTCACAGCCTGTTGCTTAAGCACGTGCAGACACGCTTCGACAACTATCGGAGCGGTCACCGCATAAATATCAAGACCGGTAACCGCGATTCGAGACCGGTGGCTGCCCGAGGCCGCCTGGACATCCATAACGAAATGCTGCGAAGAGCGGCCGGAGGCGTCGCTCGCTGTGGGTGGTGGCGTGCGCGGATCCTTAAGGTCGCGCAGCGGCGCAGAGTTCATGTAGCTGCAGACATTGCGCACTTCGATGTGCCGGTTGATCGTTACAATCTCGGACAAAGGAACGGCTACGACCTGCTGCACACCGAAGGGCGCAGGGAAAGTCCACTCCTTGACCGGTGCCGGCCGTGAAATTGGGGCTAGCCGCCCTTCTGTAACCACGAGGCGACGCCCCGTATTCCGATTTCCCGTTTCTCGAGTGCCCGCGGTCGGGTGCCAATAATCGAGCGCCACACCGATCTCAATATAATCGACCGATTGGACCCCTCTTGTCACTTCAGCTGCCAGCAGATCCGCGAGACCTCCGTAAAACGCCATCGCTGGAAGCACAACCACCCCGCGCTCTCGGGCTTCTTCGTCGTAAGTCCCCAATGACTGCCGAACCGAACGCTGTTCGGCAGTAATGTCGAAATAGTGAATGCCGGCTCGTAGAGCCGCTTCAACTAAGGATGGCGCGGTGTCGAGAAACGGACCCGCGCAATTGATGACCGCGCCGGCCCCGACAAGTGCCTCATCGAGCTCATCCGGGTCATCGCACGAGGCACGCCGCCACTGGCTTTTGCGCATCTCGATCATTTTCGTCGGGTGACCGGGTACGACTGCGCCCGATCGATATCGTGGCGCATCCGCGGCGCTCCAGCTCGCGCACCACGAATTTTCCCGTATGCCCCGTCGCCCCATAAACAGCGACGACTTTTGGTTTCATAGTCCACCGTTGCACGCTACCGATCAGTAGCGTAGAATGATACCGATCGGTAGCGCATGTCAATGCGAGTTGCGCTTTCGTGGTACCCCCAAATGCATAGTTACTTGGGACGCTGTTCACCAACAAGAAGCCATGAAAGGCGTTGATACTGGCGAACTCGACACCGCCGAGCGCGTGCTCGCGACCGCATCGCGCTTGTTCTATGCGCACGGTGTCCGCGCGGTCGGTGTTGAATGGATCGTCGCAGAGTCCGGAGTCGCGAAGACGAGTTTGTACCGGCACTTTCGCACGAAGGATGATTTGATCGCTGCTTTCCTCGAGCGCGAGGACCGCGAGTTTTGGGCACAATGGGACGAGGTAGTAAGTGCCGTCGAGGGTGATCCGATTCGCGAACTTATGGCGTTACTGGACTGGATCGGGCAGCGGGTCAGCCGTAGTGGGTACCGAGGCTGTCCGCAGATCAATGTAGCCGCCGAGTTTTCAGACCTCGACCATTCCGCCCGAAAAATTCGAGCCCGCCATAAGGCAACGATGTTCGAGAGACTCAAGACTCTCATCAGTCGTATGAAGTCAATCGGTCACATCGACGACCTGGCATACCAACTCGCCCTCCTCATAGATGGCGCATTTACGAGCGACGGGCGCCTTGCACGCGTCGGGGCGACTCGAATTCTCCAATCCGCAGCCTCTACCCTACTTGAGAAATGTAGAGTTCAGCGCGTGCGCTCGGCAGCTCGCGCGCATCGTCCTGGGAGGCCCTTCAAAAAGAGCTGAATTCTTCCGTGATCGCGAGCCACTAGCTTCCTCGGAAGCCTGAGCTGAGAGAAGACGCGGGTTTCCGCGAAAATCCCGAACTCAGTGTGGTTACGCTAGCCCAGGGCCTTCTCGAAAAGAGCGAGTTGTCGGGCCCAGGCCTTCTCTGCCTGATCGTGGTTGTAGACTTTCGAATCAGGCGGGCACCAACCGTGCGTGGTGCCGGTGTACACTTCGATCTCAGCTGGCAGATGCGCCTTCGAAAAAGATTCCCGAAGGACAGTCTTCGCCTCGGGCTGTCGCTGGTCATCGTTCTCGGCGATCGCAATGAGATAGTGCGCCTTCATCAGTGGTATCAGCAGGTGCGGGCTGTCTGACTTATCGGTTACAAGGCCACCACCGTGGAAAGTCGCACCCGCGCCGACCCGATCCGGAAACGCCGCTGCCGTGCGCATCGTGAACGGGCCCCCCATGCAGTAACCAGTAGTGGCCATTTTGCGCTTCTTGCTGACCGCCCCTTGCTGGTCAAGCCAAGGAATAAAGGCCTTTGCGTCAGTGACGGCGGTCTGCGGCGTGAGAGCACTCATCAGTCCCATTAGTGTCTTGCGGACCTCGGGGTCATCGAAATCAGGACTCGGAGGAGACGTGGGCGCCTTCTTGACTCGGTAGAACGGGTTAATCACCAGCACCGCATATCCCGAGCTAGCCAGTCGCTCGCCCATCTGTCTGAACGTGGGGCGCAGTCCGAAGATGTCCGGCCACACCAGAACGCCCGGATGTGTCCCTTTCAGTGGATGTACAAAATATGCGTCACAGGTCCCATCAGGCGTCTGGATGTCGACATCCGAGCCTTTGACCTCCGCGCCGTTCGCCAACGGCGGGAGCAAGGAAGTCAGGCCAGCACCCACGGACAACGCACCAAATTGTCGTCGTGACAGCGCGGCACGATGCCCGTAGTTCACCATGGTGCTGAAATCGTCGTTGTCGCACATGGGTCCTTCCTTACTATAAGTGTCGTCGTAAAAGCGGATTATGCTCCACCGCAAGCAGGGCGTAAGACCGGTGGCGTAACTAAAGAACATCAGACACGGTTACGCTTTCGGGGCGACCTTCGAGTTCTGGCTCTCCCCAGGACGAGTCGCAGTTAGCAACCTCCTGGATAATTGTAATAACCGTTATAACATAATAGTATTTAGCCATGAAATTGGCTCTTCGACGCATCGGTAACTCGCTGGGCGTGATTCTTCCGCGTTCCACGCTGCGAGCCTGGAGACTCGACGAAGGGGATTATTTGGAATTGACCGAACACGGCATTCGGCCTCCCGACTATTCCGTGTCCTCTCATCAGGCGTTGGATGATCATAAGCGCATCCTGGCAGCGTCGGTTGCGGCGCGCTTCACGCCGCTGCTCATTCGCGCGCATAGCCTCGCCAACTTGCATCGTTGGAAAAAGAGCGGCGCATGGGTATCAGCGTACGCCGAGTGGCAAAAGATTCTAGAGAGCAGCAGTGACGGCGAGCTCTTCGCGATAATGCTGGGGAGCGACGAGGAAGCCAATCGCTTGCGCCAGTCACCGCCCTATGTGGGGCTGCTTCCCCGCGAAGACGTGAGAAGGCTCAATGAAGAAGCAGCAGCTTGATCACATCCTGCGCAGCGCAGGAGCTATCACGGGGGAAAGGCAGTTTGTCATCATCGGAAGCCAAGCGTTGCACGCGGGATATCCCGATCTGCCAGACCTTATCTGTGCCTCGGCCGAGGCGGAGTTAATTGCCAGCGGCAATGCGCAGCGTACGGAGTGGCTTAATGTCATTGGGGTGGATTCACCATTCCACGCGGAGTTTGGCTATTACGCAGACCCGGTCGATGAGCGAACGGCCATCTTGCCCAAGGGTTGGAAGCAACGCTTAGTGGAGTTGCCGCCAGGCGACACCGGCGGAGTACGTGGGCTATGTCTCGATCCACACGATCTGGCAATCGCAAAATATGGGGCTCAGCGCGAGAGGGATGTCATCTTTAACGCTGCCCTCGCGAAGCGAGGAATTGCAAAGCGCGAAACGCTGCTAGCACTTCTGGCAAAAACGTCGGTCGCCGAGAGTGTCCGCGAGCGCATACGCGCCAACATCGAGCGCGATTTCAAATAGGATGCAGATTGCAAGCTCGCTCGTGCGCATTCACTTCGTACTGTGCAGCCGCGCCAAGAACGCAATGGCGCGATCCCGATCCTGCCGCGTGGGAGCGTTGTCTCGCCAAAAGTCGCCAAAGAAAACCGCATCGGCAATCATGTCGTTCGTGGAACTCATGGTCGCCAGCGCATGCGCCAATGCGCCATTGTCACTGTGCTTTTCCATTACCGCATGCGCACGTGCGACGAATAACTGCGCGCCTGCCGCGTCGCGCCTAGACTCATAGAGATACGCCAAGCCGGCCCACGGCGGTAAGTAATCGGCCTGCAAACTGATGGATCGATCGAACTCGTCCTTAGCGCGACTGCTCAGAACATCCGCCTCCGACCCGACGGAGGTCTTTTTGGAGCCAACCGCATTCGCGAGCGCTACGAGCGCATAGCCCGCGAGGGAACTCTCTTCCGCACCGACTACCGGCAGGTCATCTAGCTTATTCAGGGCTGCAAGCGCGTCGTCATAATCTTGGTTTCCCACGTCACTTTGCGCCATCACCACAAGCGCGAGACCATTTTTGTTATCTTCCTTCAGAGCGTCCGTGCCCAGGCGCAAAGCCTCTGCACGATGGCCCCAAAGCAAATGCAGGTATGCCAGGCGCGACTGCATGACGGCATCGGGTAAACGGCGTGCCGCGCCTGGGTCAGCAGGCTCACGCGGCACTTTCACCTTGTAGAAGTTGTCTCGCCCGACCAAGGCTTTCTTCAGCTCCGCGTCCAGATCTTCGTAGCTGATCTTGAAACTACTGGAGAATGCTTCTTCTTCGCTCTTGCCGTCTTGTATCAAGCTGAGATACTGACCCAGCTCCTCCTTGTGTATGCCTCGCACAAGGGTTTGATACGCCAGAAGCCAACTTTCTGCCTGAAATAGGCCAAAATACCTGGGTTCCTTCCGCAGTTGAGGGTCACCAACCTGCATGCGAAGCAATGTGCGTGTGGGAATCAAATCGGCATGATTTAAGGTGCTTAACCAGCCATCATCGGCAAAACCTGTGCTGACCCACTCCGCTCCGAAATTGGTGTTGGCGAATAGCAATGGCACGCCGACCTGATACCAATAGGGGCAACGCCGCGCTCGTCCGCTGACCAAGAGACTACCTGTGTATCCGAAAAGCGGACCCCAATAAGCGTCCATCCTTGATTCTCGACAGGCTACGATATTCGCTTCGTAACCGGTGAATTGGTAAGCAGCGCAAGAGCTTTGGCCGATCAAACCCTGCGACTCGTTCGGCGGCAGCTCGTAAATGTGAATAGGAACGTTTGCTTCAGTGAGCCGCATGAGTTTCGTGAGCGCCGCGTCGAATCGAGCTACGTTGTGCGCGATAACAATCGCGCGCGCGGCGTTCTGATCTGTTGTTACGTCAAAATTTTTGTAAGCGTAGCTCCAATAGTCATCCGCATAACCCCTGTCACTAAGGCTGCACAATGACATCACCGCGGCCAACATAAAAGTAAATCGCTGCATCGTTGGCGCTCTCTTTGAGGATTCAGAATTCCTCATCGGAAATCGAGTAGCTGTGAATAACACAAGTTCTCAGGCGGCGCCCTGCCCTTTCAACACCGTCGTGAGCCCCTCGCGCCATTGTCGGTCTTCTGCACCGGCTTCCTGGCCGACAGCCGTCGAGAGGCGCCCGCAGAGAAGGTAGGTAGCTAGTATCGCGCGGCCCTGTAGCCACTAGGGGAGGCAATCCAAGCCGGCGTTCCTCGTCACGAGTCAATGCCCGCATTTCCAGCGCTGCAAAGTGTTCCCCCTTGGCGATAAAAGCGGGTTTCAGTGACTACTGCGGCATGCGTGGGCCCTATCTCACGGGTTTTGGCGATTTAGTCCAGATATTCTCTTAAGCCACCGGTACCCATGATGGGACTTTATCAAGCGTCCCCTGCCATACCTTAGCAGGGGACACATTCGCGAACACCGCGTGTCGCCCTTCCGTAATGACGAGGCGACGAGCCGTATTTCGATTCTTCATCTCTCGAGTGTCTGAGACGGTCCGGTTGGTACTGATAAGCTCGTGATAAGGGCGCGAGCGGAAACTATCGCCTTGCGTCGCATATAATCCTGGCGTGTCGCTCTTACGCTACTGTCCCGCCGCCCCACTTTCTCGTTATATTCGTTGCATCTGGTGGTCGGTGCGCGATACGTTCGATCCCACCTGCGAACACATCCTGCCTTCCGGGTGTGCACAACTCGTCTTTGCCTTGCATGAGAAAGCGATTGGCTATCGTGCAACCATCTCGTCTCAACCGACGTACTGGTCCGGCAGTTTGCTTCATGGCCCACAGTGGGGTTTCTACGTTGCCGGCCCCAAGCCTCCGGGTGTCGTCGCGGGAATCTCTTTTCGAGCCGGATGCGCATCCGCGATTCTCGGAGTGGCCGCCTCAGAGCTTTTGGGTCAACACGTCGCTCTCGACGCGCTCTGGGGAAGCCGCGCCCACAGCTTGCAAGAACAGCTATTTGAGGCTCGCGAACCTGCTACGGCATTTCGCATACTCGAACGACATTTAATTGCTCGGGTCCATAGACCCCTCCTTATGCACCCCGCGGTCGCGCAAGCCTTGGCAGTCGGCGGACGGGGCTGGGACGTGCGGCGGCATACTGGATACAGCCCGAAGCATTTCGTTTCGCTGTTCAAAGTATCCGTCGGTCTTACACCCATGCATTTCTATCGCATTCAGCGGTTTAAGCAGGTTGCCCGCTCGTTAGCTTCCGGGGACGACCTCGTATTGGCTGAACTCGCAATCGAAGCTGGGTATTCCGACCAAGCTCACCTGACGCGAGAGTTTCGTGAATTCGCGGGCGTGCCGCCCACGCAATATCGCGGGCGCTGCGAGAGTCCGCTACACCACAAGATTACTTCTGGCGACTTCAGGTAAAAATTCTTCAAGACTTGCGGCTCGGCCGGCGGGACAATACGCCACACGGATTCATGAATGGAGTGAGTCATGGCTGAAGTACACGAGGTCTATCCCTACCTTCGCGTTCACAGCGCTGCCGAAGCTCTGGCTTTCTACGAGCGCGCCTTTGACGCTAAGGAACTATTTCGCTTGACGGAGCCCAGTGGTCGCATCGGCCACGCGGAAATGCGGATTGGCCCGGCGACTTTGATGTTGTCCGACGAGTATCCCGAACGTGGCATCAAGGGTCCGCGCACGCTGGGTGGAACCAGCTTCGCCATTCATTTGCATGTAAATGACATTGATGGGCTGTTCGATCGGGCGGTTCAAGCCGGCGCCTCGGTGGTCAGGCCACCGCAGGATCAGTTCTACGGGGAGCGCTCCGCAACAGTGCGCGACCCTTTCGGTCATGAATGGCTACTTGGCCAACATATCGAAACTGTTAGTACAGATGAGATGCAACGTCGGTTCACGGAACTACTCAAGAAGTGAACCCAACCGCTCGCTGGCAGTCAGTAACAGGCTACGCGCGAGATTCGGATTGGAGGTCCGATCAAGGGCGCTTTGGCCGCCCGTTCTCGCACGTCGCGGATGGGTCCGCGCGAAAGAAGTCCGCAGTCCAATTGGTCTCCCACGTGCGATTGTCGAACGAGAATGCCTGCTGCCAGCGAGCGTGATTGTGATCGAACTTGTCCCAGAGAAATCGCACTTTGATCGGGCGATGGTTGTCTTCGTCCGCTGCGTAGAACTCACCGTGATCGCCCTTAAATCCGCCGATTACGGCTACGGGATCCAGTCGCCCCGTGGTGCTGCTCGCCCAATAGATTGACCATTGCCGTGTGCGAGGATCGAAAATACGTACGGTGAGACCCGAGCTCTTCTTGGTCGGCATATAGAGCTCATCAACCGTAGCGAGGCCATCAAGATAGAGACTCATGCAAAGCGTCCCCGGAAACTCTTCCCACTCTGAGCTACCAGCGCCGCGCGTCTTCAGTCGTCTCTGTTTCAAAGTCCATGCGCCCGCGAAATAATCGAAGTCATGCATGTCACCGGTCACTGCCATTGAATAACCGGGAGGTGGTGTCTCATTCGATGACAGCGGTGTAGCCCCCGCAAGGCCTGCAGCAGCGCAGAGACATAGCGACCAAAGAGCCGATCTATTTCGAGGTGGGTGTGCAGTTGTCATCACGGATAAATTCGTTGTACCAGTTCGTTTCCCACGTCTTGCCGCCGTCCGAGGAAAAATCCTGATGCCACTTGGCTACTACGTGTGAATTTTCGGGGTTCAAGGCCTTCTCCCACTGATCCGAGGCTTGCAGGCCCTTTGGATTCACCGTCCATGTGAACCGCACGATGATCGGAATGCCGTTAAACTTATCGGGTCCTTCGAATATTCCGACATTACCTTCGAATTTGCCGAGGACCGGCGGCTGAATGACGCCTTCAGAAAATCTGTTGTCGACCCAGTAAATGCGCCAAAGGCCCGCCTTTGGATCGTAGGTGCGCACCGTCATTCCAACGAAATCTTTCCAATAGCTCGCCTTCAAGTAATCAATATCACCCAGGCCGCCAGGTAGCGGGCTTGCCTCATCGCAGGTAATGAAATCCACCCATTCATGGGAGCCTGCCAACCGCTTCGTCAGTCGATGGTTGGGCATTTTCCATTTGCCGTAGAGAAAGTCGAAGTCGTGCGACCCGTCCCTCGACGTTTCCGGCTGTGCGCTTCGCGAGCTGTCGGATGCAGCTAACCCGGTGAGTGCCCATACCGCACCGACGAGAGTGGCGCAACTGAGTATTTTCCGGTGCATGGTCATGCTCGTTTGCCGATTTGGCAGCGGCCTGCGTTAACGAATTCAGTTTAACTCTCGAGCTGCCAGATCATGGCGATAAATATTGACAGTTATTTCAAGCCCAGCTTTAAATGAGACATGCGCGCGACCCCTCAGCCCCTGGAATCTCTTCGGATCCTCGTTTACTGCGTGCGGCACGACAATTTTTCGCGCGCGGCGGAGGAACTTGGGATCACGCCTGCGGCGGTGAGCCAGCGCATGCGCGCACTGGAGGCGCAGCTGGGCGTTAAGCTTTTCGGCCGGAATGGACCGAAGCTGGTAAGTACCGATCGCGCCAGAGCCCTCGCGCAGAGACTCGAGCAGGCGTTCTCACTGCTTCGCACGGCGGTAGATGAGTGCCGTCGCACGAGGCGGGTGCTGCGCGTGACCTGCGCTCCAACATTTGCCGCCCGCTGGCTCGTGCCGCGACTGGCAAGCTACCAATCGCTGCCTGGCGCGGACGCGATTGCGCTCGATGCCGCTCAGCAGCTGTCACCAGCGGGGAGTTTTGATGTGGCCGTTCGAAGCGGCAGCGGCCGATGGCCGCCTTATGAGGCGGCGCCCCTTCTGATGGAGCTGGGCACACCGATGCTACACCCGAAGTGGCTGTCGGCTAAGGGCCGACCGACAGCGCGAAAGCTACTGAAAATTCCCCTCATACCGGATCCGCGTTGGCCAGCGTGGTTCAAGCTGGCCGGGCTTCCGAACGCAAAACCTCAATTCGTCGGCACGCGGTTCCCGAATTACGAACTCGAGGCACAGGCAGCGGCGCGCGGCATCGGGGCTGCATTGCTGTCGCCCCTGCTATTTGAGGAGTTCACTTTGCAAGGGAAACTGGTCGCCCCTTTTCCCTGGAGAGTCGAAGGGCCCAATGGTTATTGGCTGCTTTGGGCAGAAGATTCACGCGAAGCTCACTTTGTCAGATGGATGAAATCGCAATTCGGTGTCTAGTATTGACCGAAGCAAGGTGTTGATTCACGGCTGTCAAGTATCTAGCTCACAACCAGCCGCCCTACCCTAGCCCGTGCTCCCGGCCCTTCATTGTGGATCGTTCCTTGAACCAGTGCAGTCCACGACGGGACGCGGCAAAGCGTCCCCTGCCGTGCCCCTGCAGGGGCCTTTCGCGCCGGGGCGCAATTGCACCGTGGCGCGAGCCCCGCGGGCGAAGCATTCCGGATGGGAGGCGAGGTTGCGCGTTCACCGCCGCGACGGCGACCACCGCGTCGCCCGCAGTGATCAGTACGGCTGAATGAGGACGAAATTCTCGCTGTTGAACACGACGGCCGAGCCCGCAAAGGCGCTGGTGAAGGTGCAAAAATTCACAATTAAGTAAGCATTCGTCGGAGTGCCGCATAGATCCCCACTTGCCCAGGCGCTGTTGCCACTGGTGAGCGATAGGACCTCGTTGATCCACGGCACAAACACAAGATTGGGTGACACCACTTGCACGGGGGCCGGCCCAGCCGGTCCCCGCACGGTCGACAGGGGCGGATTCGGCGGTATCGACGTCGTACCCAACGATACGCCCGTCGGGCTGTAGATACTGACGGCACTGCCAGCGCTCGTGACCAGAAGCCGGCCGTTGTCGAGCCAGGCCGCCGCGTAACCCGGCAGCGCCGCCGCGAGCAACGTGCCGTTCTGATAGATGCTGGTTGTGAGTGCAGGGATCTGCGTTACGGCAGCCAGTGTGCCATCGGGCGAGAGCTGGAGCGCAATGTCGTACCCGCTGGGATACGTGGTGACTGCGCCTCCGGTAACCGGAACCGTCTGTGGCACGCACGGTGTGCTAGAGCCTTCGTAGCCGCCACAATTGCCGTTAGAGAGATTTTCCCCGAGCACGGTGCCGCCCCCGGACAAGGTGATGCTTAGTGGATATGTCCCGGCGGTCGAGTATGAAAAGCTGTGAATCAAAGTGCCGGCGGGCATGGCGTAAATATTGACGGTCACGTTGCCGGCGCCGGGGCCACTATCGAGTGTGGCCAATTTGCTCCCGTCGGACGACAGGACAATCTGCTCGCTCGATGACAGATCGATCGTCTTCTGCAATGTGCTTGTTGCAGACTCATAGGAGAAGGTGCTGCCCGAAGCGGTGGTGAACACCGCGCGCGCCGTACTGCCGGCGATATTCGTCACCGCACCGTATCCCAATGTTCGCAGGCTACTGGGGTTGGATGCGTCGACCAGGAAGCCGCCTCCTGTGCCCAACATGAACTGCGACGGCGAGTACCACGCATAGCCGCTCGGACTGGAAGTCAGCGGCACGGTATAGGTGGTCTCGACAGGAGTCGCGCCGGACAGATCAATGACTTTCAGAGCTCCGGGGCCGGAACCGGAGATCCATGTGATATAAGCGCCAGTGACGGCCGGGATGCCGAATGAGAACGTGGCGGCCGGCTGAGCGCTGTGACCGACCGTGTAAATGTATAGAGTGCCCGCTTGAGATAGGTTGGCATCATCAGTCCAGAACCAATTCCCTTGTCCGAACAGTTTCCCAAGATACTCCGGCGGAAATGACTTCTGGTCCTCCAGCACGCTGGCGCTCGAGTAAACGTACACGGTATTGATGTTCGAACTGTTAGCGTAGTTGACAGTGGTCAGGAACCTAGCGGCATCCAGAAACCACGCATAGAACCCGCCCTCAAACGCCGGTCCCACGCTCGAAGTCCAAGTAGCCGTCGAAATGGTCTCGATGACGTTTTGACCGGCAGCGCCGCGCCCAATGAGAACTTCGTCGGGCGCGGCTTGGGCCAAGGCATTCGAGTAATCGCCGGATTTCGAGAACAGCAGCTTGCCGGTCAGTGACCAGCAAGACAAGTTGGCGTTGGTGCCGCCGCAGATGTAGCTGTTATCGCTCGCGAGCTGCCACCACACAACTGGAATCGCGGCGAGCAGCTCACCCGTTGCCGCCGAGCGCAGCTCAAAGCCGGTGCTCGTGCCAATCACGATCTCGTCACCCGCAACCGCGAACGGCAGATAGCCTTCGACGAGGGCGTCAACCTGACCGCTCGCGATCGGCGTGCCAGTCGCATAGTTCCACAGCGTCCAAAGACCGCTGATATCCTGACTCACCACGTGCGAGGCATCGAACTGGATTGCCTGCACCGCCCAGGCGTGGCCGAGGTCGAGCGCGCGATTCGAGACTCCGATCGAAAGAGCCGCGCTCATCTGCCCGCCCGGACCACCACCCGTTACCACATAGTTGGCTGAGGCGGAGAGCGCCGTGGGCGTGCCGCTGATGGCGCCCGTGCTGTTGCTGAAGGTGAGACCGGCGGGCAACGCGGGACGAATGCTCCAAGGGGCCACGCCGTACTGATAAGCAGGCAGCTGCGAGCCGCCCGAGCATAGTGAGTCAATGAACGGCGTCAAAGGCCCGATGGCGACATTATTGTCGGTCATGTAGGCGTCAGTTACGTTTATTGAAGGAATCCCGACCGTGAACTGAATCGTCGTAAGCTCGCTCACGGGCGGACAGCTGCCGTAAAAAAACGCCGGCGCAGTCGCATCAACCGCAAACGTGAACTGCACGGCCGTGCTGGCGCTCGCGTTGCTCGCGCTGACCCCGTAAGTTGTTGGTGAAGAGGCACCGGTCGGTGTGCCCGAAATGACGCCGTTGGCTGGATTGAAGGTCAACCCGGACGGCAGCTGGGGCCCGATCTGCCACGAAGTTACCTTGCCTCCGGTCACGGTCGGAGTCAGCGGAGTGATGGGTACGTTCGCGTAGTAGTAGGGCTGCAGTGGGGAGTAGGAAACCGACAGCGCCGGTGGCGAGACCGTCAATGTGGCCGTGCTCGCGCGGGAGGAACCGGCTGAGTTGGCGCACGTGAGCGCAAAAGTAAGCTGCCCTACCGACGATGGAGTCAGCGTCTTCGTGCCACTGGTCGCGAGTGCGCCGCTCCAGCCGGTACCGGAGGACGTGCAGCTCGTCGCGCCGACGGAGGCCCAGGTGACTGTGATGGGGGATCCCAAAGTCGTGGAATTCGCCGACAGCGTCAGGGTCGGTGCGGCGGGCACGCTCCCGCTGCCAGCATTCCCGCCGCCGCAGGAAGCGACCAGAAGAGTTAGCAGAGAAGGTAGAAGGCTGCGCAGAGCGCGACGTGGGAGCATATTCTTAGATTCTGCTATGAGACGGGCATTCTACTCCCGGGGACGTGGGCAACCCATTTTCAGTCCCGGCGCAGGCGCGAGCACTCCTGCGCGCCATGCACGAACATTGCGCGGTAATTACGCGCCGCCAGTATCCCCCGTGAGCTCCAGTTGTCCGCCGCGTCAAATGCCCAGGATCGCTGGGTGCGATCACGGCTATGCCCGCACCGACTCAAAACGAAACGCCCGCTCGGCACCTCTCACTCGACTCGTAAAGCGAGAGAAGTTGAACTGTCGCTCGGGCCGGTTAAGAACCCTGGATTCACAATCACGAACTGGCACGCTTAGAAAGGGTCCTCGCACTTTGGGTGGAACCAGCGTCGCCATTCACTTGCATGTGGATGACGTTGATGAACTGTTCGATCGGGCGGTTCAAGCCGGAGCTTCAGTGGTCAGGCCGCTTCAGGATCAATTCTACGGTGAGCGCTCCGGGACAGTTCGCGACCCTTTCGGTCACGAATGGCTACTGGGCCAACATATCGAAACCGTAAGTACCGATGAGATGCAGCGTCCGTACACTGAACTCTTCAAGAAATGAGTCCCGGCTGATCGGGTGCCTCGATCGCATAACCCTATCGCCGCCGATTTGAAAAATCGTAGGCGTCTCACAGCCCGGCAGGCGCCCAGTGCGCCCAAGAAGCCGACCCTATGCAGTTGCAAGTTAATACATCCAATAGGGATATTTATTGACTGACGCCTGGAGCTCCCCCTATAGTTCCCTTACGTGGGCAATGAGCTGCAAGCACCCCATCAGCCGGCGGCGAGCAGATCGTGCGGCTGATAACGTCAGCGACTGCTGCGGAATTTAGCAGCTTGGCGGCTGAGCTCTTGACGCGGCAGCTTAAGGCAAAGCCGAACGCAGCTGTGGCACTTCCCGCGGGGTCAACTCCCCTGGGGCTTTACGCCCAACTGCGTGCGCACGCCGGTGCCGACCGCGACCGCCTCGACGAAGTGAGGTTCTTCGACCTCGACGAGTACGTGGCTTTGAGCTCTGAGGATTCGCTGAGTTTTGCTCACTTTCTAAACCGCGAGCTCTTCGGCCCCCTCGGGGTCCGGAGGGTCAACATCCGGCTGTTGCGTGGCGACGCGACCGATCCGGATCGCGAATGCGCCGACTACGAAACCGCGTTGGCGGATGCGGGCGGTCTCGATCTCGCGATTCTCGGCCTCGGCGCGAACGGGCATATCGCGTTCAACGAGCCCGGTACACCGTGGACTTCCGTCACGCACGTGGCACGGCTCGCGCCTGAAACCCTCGCCTCACAAGCGCACCTCTTCGCGCACGGACGCGTCATGCCGGAGCGCGGGCTGACGATGGGGATCGCGACGATTCTCAGGGCGCGCGTTATTCTCCTGCTAGTGGCAGGCGAATCCAAGCGCACCGCCCTCAGGGTTTTGCTTCGAGGCATCGAGGACGTCTTGTGGCCCGCGACGAGTCTCTACGATCACCCAGCGCTTACGGTGCTGTGCGCTCCGGAGGTGATCGCCTCTGAGAGCGTGCGAGAAGCCGTGCGCCGCTCGCGAGCGCACGCAAAAAGCTCATGACGACAAACCTTGTATAATTCGGGTCGAACCATATGGTGAGTCGCGGCACGACGCAGCAGTCAAGCGCCCCCTACAACCGCCGCATCGTTCTCGACGTCATTCGGCGGCAGGGGATGATATCGAGGAGAGAGATCGTTGACTTGGTCTCCCTCAGCCCTCAGACCGTTGCCAACATCACCAACGATCTGCAAGCGATCGGTCTCATCGTCGCACGGCGTCTTACCGGCGCAAAGTCACGCGGACAGCCACCCATCGCGTTTGAGCTCAATCCGAACGCCGGCAATTCGATCGGCATCAGCCTGGAGCCGGGACGTGTCTCGGGGGCGCTGGTCAATCTCGTTGGCGAGATTCTCGAACGTCGTGGAGTCGACGTCGACACGCACGATCAGCGGCGCGCGCTCACCTCAATCCTGGCGCTGATACGTGAGCTGCGACGGCTGCCGTCGGCCTCCGAGCGCGTGTGGGGTGTCGGCGTGGCACTGCCCGGGCCGCTGGTGAAAACGGATATCAGCTTCGTAGGTCCCACGGTACTTGAGGGCTGGACAGATCTGTCGATTTTCGATGAGCTGCGCGAAGCGACACACCTGCAGGTCTTTTACAACGTCGACAGTGTGGCTGCGGCGCTCGGCGAGACGTTGTTTGGCGTCGCACGCTCGCTTGATACCTTCTTCTACATGCACTTCGGAGTCGGGCTCGGCGGCACGCTGGTCGTGAACCGTTCGGCCTATCGGGGCGCAAACGGCAATGCAACTGAAATTGGGCACATCCCGGTAGTACCGGGCGGCAAGGCCTGTTACTGCGGTAACGCCGGCTGCTTGGAGCGGTATCTTTCGCTCCACTCGCTCGCCGAAGCCCTCGGCGTAAGCGATGCGACCGATCGTGACGCGCGAATAGTCGAGCAACTTCAGCGCAGCACCGATCCGGCGTTGCTCGCCTGGTGCCGTGACGCAGCCGACAGGCTGCGCGACGCGGTCTGTGTCATCGAGAACATGCTCGATCCGGTGACCATCGTCATCGGCGGCTCGGCACCGAAACTGCTCGTCGAACGCCTGGTGGCGCTCGCTCACCCGCTGCATCACTCGGTACGTGGAGGCGTCGCCGTACCGGCGACACGGATCTTGCTGTCGGAGCACCAGCAGGACAGCTCGATTCTTGGCGCTGCCGTCCTGCCGATTTACGACCTGCTCTGGCCGCGCTTTGAGGTGCTGCAGCAGGAGCGGCGGGCTGAGGCGGACGTGATGGGCTTGATGAGCCAGCGCGTGACCTCCCGGATGGGCCGTCCATAGTTATCTACATCCAATAGATGTATTTATTGACACCAGCCTAATGCCACACCTATATTCGGGTTCATGGAGGGGAGGCAGCAGCAGCTGACCATCATTGGCGACGTCGGGCTCGATCTGCTGATGGGTCCGATCTCGCAGTGGCCGCGCGTCGGTACCGAAACACTCATGGAACGCAGCGAGCTGCGCGCCGGTGGCTCGGCGGGCAACGCCGCGCTCGCGGTGAGCTATCTGGGCGGGGCCTCGCTGCTGCTGTCCGCCGTGGGGAATGATGAGCCCGGGACCTGGCTCCACGGGCAGTTCCGCCCTCTGGGCGCCTCGCTCGCGCACTGCGATGCGCCGACGACACTCACCGTCGGCCTCATCCACAGCTGCGGTGAACGCACGTTCTTCACCACCCGCGGCCACCTGGAATCGCTCACCTACGAGCTGCTCCGGCCCCGCATCGCGATGGCGCCACACCCGAATTCGATCGTGCTGTTGTCGGGTGTGTTTCTGACGCCGGCGCTGCGGACCTCGTATCCGCTGCTGATCCGCGAGCTGCGGCAGCTCGGTTACCAGATTGCACTCGATACCAACTGGCCACCGAGGGGCTGGAACGCTGATTTGCGCGCCGAGCTCGCCGGCTGGATCTCCGCTTGCGACCACGTGCTGCTCAACGACTTGGAGGTCAAGAGCCTTGCCGACGCGGAGCAGCTGGCGGATGCCATCGAGCGGCTGACGCCGATGCTCCGCCGCGGCGCGACGCTCGTGGTGAAAACCGGCGCCCGCGGCGCCATCGGCATCCAAGACGGGCACCGCTGCGAGTGCGCGGCACCGCCGGCGAAGATTTTCGACACCACCGGCGCCGGTGACTCGTTCAATGCCGGCTACCTGCTCGCGCGCCTGCGCGGCGTGGGGCTCGCCGATTCAGTCGCGGCCGGATGTCACGCGGCATCGACAATTATTTCGCGCTTTCCGCGTCACTCGATGGGTGCGGGCGATCTTGCTGGCGTGGGTGCGCCTTCTTCCTTAAGCGCGGTGGAACGCGCATGAAGAATTCCACGCTCCTCATGGCCTACATCATGGTCATCTGGTTCGTCATTTCCTTTGTGACCAATCTGCTCGGGCCGCTAATGCCGATCATCATCCGCGATTTCCACCTGAGTCTGGGCCTCGCGGGGTTTCTGCCGTTCTCGTTCTTCCTCGCCTACGGGCTCATCTCGATTCCGGCTGGGGCCTTGGTCGAGGCGCGCGGTCCGCGGGCCACGCTGCTGACCGCCTTCGCTCTCGACCTGATCGGTTGCCTCGCAATCAGCCTCTATCCGGTTTACGCGGTGGTCATCGCCGGCCTCTTCGTGATTGGCCTCGGCATGGCGATGCTGCAGGTCGTCATCAACCCACTCATGCGCACCACCGGGGGCGAAGCCCGCTTTGCCTTCTTTGCGGTCATGGCGCAGCTGGTATTTGGGCTCGCTTCCTACGTGAGCCCGCTGATCTTCTCGGTCTTGATGCGCCAACCGGCGGCGGCACAGCAACCCCTCGTTTGGGTGGAGTTCTACTGGTTCTTCGTAGTCGTGTACCTGCTGCTCATCGTTACAACCGCCTGGGTCGCCATTCCGCGCGTCACGCTGGCCGACAACGAGCGCTCCGGGAGCCTTGCCACCTACCGCAGGCTGATCGGCGAGCGCTCCGTACAGCTGTTTTTCCTCGGCATCATCGCCTATGTCGGCACCGAGCAGAGTCTGGCCGACTGGATGTCGCAGTTCCTCAGCACCTATCACCATTTCTCACCGACGCACGAAGGTGCACGCGCAGTGGGCCTGTTCTGGGGCCTGATGTCCATTGGCTGTGTGCTCGGCATGGTCCTGCTGCGGCTTCTGGATGCAAAGATCGTGCTGGCGGCCTTTACTGCCCTCGCGATCGCGTGCGTCGCACTCGCGTTGTTTGGCCCAGCGGATGTCGCCCTGCTGGCGTTTCCGGCCACGGGCTTTTTCCTGTCCGTGATGTGGTCGATCATTTTTTCGCTGGCGCTCAATTCCGTGGGCCGCCATCACGGCGCGTTCTCCGGAATCCTCTGCACCGGAATACTGGGGGGCGCAGTGGTGCCGCTGCTCGTCGGCACACTCGGTGACCGCATCGGTCTGCGGCTCGCAATGCTCACCGTGTTTGTCACGCTGGCTTTCATTCTGAGCATTGCCTGGTGGGCGCGGCCGCTCATCCGCAACGAGACGGTGGGTGTCCTCGACCTCTTCAACTGGCGCAGGCGCAGCCATGCGCACGAGTGAGCATCGCCGCGCGGCCTTCTCGCGCGGCGGAGCGTCTTAGACATACGAGCCGGAGTCGCATCCGGCCGGCGCTGACTAATTGGGGGGACCATGAACAGACGGAAGACACTTATCGCGACCGCGGTCGCGGCGGCGTTGTGGGGTTCTTACCAGGTCGCGGTCGCCGCAGACGCAACCGGTCCCGCGCCGACGCCCCCATCACCCGATGCCGGCAAATCCAAGTCCGGGACCGACATCGCTGGGGCGGACGAGGGACCTAAGGAGAGCTCCGGTTTGCAAACCGTCACCATCGAAGGTGTACGTCAGTCGGAGGAACGCGCGATCGAACTGAAGCGTCTGGCCCCGAGTATTCAGGACAGCATCTCGGCGGAGAACATCGGCCAATTGCCTGACACAACCATCACAGACGCGCTGCAGCGTATTACCGGGGTGCAAATCAACCGCGACGCAGGCGTCGGCACCTCGGTGGACGTGCGCGGACTGCCTCAAGTCGGCACCATGCTGAACGGTGAAGTATTCATTACGCCGGATCAGATCGACTCGCAACAACCCGACTTCACTACGCTGCCGGCCACCTTGTTCAATCAGGTAGACGTCATCAAGTCGCCCACCGCCGCCCAGACCGAGACCGGCATCAGCGGCGCGCTCAATCTGCATACCTATCGGCCCTGGGATTTGCCGAGTGGGTTCACCTATAGCTATCAAGCCAACGGGGAACGGGGAGACATCACGCGCAAGACTGGACCGGAGGCTAGCGGCCTCATCTCATACAACGGCGATGGTCGCTGGGGTCTACAGCTTTCCGCTGATTACTCCGACACCACGCGCATGAACGCAAACGAGGGCCTCGACCAGTACGGCGTCATCCTGCATGGGGAGAACGCGGAAAGCGCCGCCGCCTACAACGGCTTCGTCAGTGCGTGGAACGGCGCGCGGATTCCTTCCAATATCAAGGTGTTTCCGAACGGCAGTGTCGACGTCAACGGTGACGGGAAGTCCAACGGCGTATTCATCGGTAGCCAGGACATCAGCCTCTACGACATCACCACTGAGCGAGTGCGCAAGGCCGGCAACGCGTCGTTTCAGATGGACTTTGGCCACGGGTTCACCTTTACCAGCGATCTCTTTTACGCCCACCAGGATCAGTTCGATCGCAACATCGGCATCCAGTTCAATTCCACCAACTGGCAAGGCGCGACCTACGTGCCGTTGCAGTCGCGAAACACCGGCAGCACCACCTTGGGTCAGTACAATACGCCGCCCGCCGACCAGTACTGGGCCGGTTCGCAGATTTACACCACCCAGGTGTACAAAAAATGGCCGGGCGATGTTGAATCGTACTCGCAGATCACGCGCTGGAACTCCACCGCACAGAATCTCAATGCGCAGCTGGACTTCAACAATGGCGGCGCCTTCAAAGGCGGCGTGCGCGGCATCTACGAAAAGGCTCACCAGTCGAACATAGAGACCGACATCAACATTTCCGATTCCGACGGGTGCCTGTGGGCTGACGCCAGCACCGGCCTGCCCTGCGGGACCTTCGTCTATCCTGCGCAACTGGGCGGAAACCGTGTATTCAACGCCAACGGTATTCCCCAGAACAGCGTTCCCATTACTGCGAACTTCAACGGCCGCAATCTCACGGTCAGCATGCCCCCGTCGCTCGCCAGCGCTTTCGCCAATCCCAACGGCTGGACGATGAAGACGCTGGAAGCCAATGACAACTATGACCGCAGAACCTCAATCTCCGCGTTGCGCTTCGATGGAGAATACGACTTCAACGATGGCTTTCACCTTAAATTCGGCGTGCGCGATGGCATCCGCAGCGCCGATAATTATGGGTTCACCTTTGTCACCCCCGTGTATGGGGGCATAGGCGCCACCAACCCGAACGGTACCCCCAACGCGACCGGATGCCTGGTGCGTTATGCCGGCTCCGATGTAATTTTGAGCGGCAATGGGTCTCCCGCCACGTCCACGACCCCCGCGACGCCCAATACCTGGTGTACCGCGGGCAACTCGCAAGGATCCTTCCGGGCCGGCACAATTTCGTCACTACCGATTTCAAAGACCCCGGGGGCGCTCGCCAACAACTTCCAGGAATACACCAACCTGCTCGGGTCGGGGATCAACTTCTGGGGGATCAATCCATACGCCATGGACAATCCCCTCGCCTTCTGGCAGTCGCTCTATCCTAATACCACGACACAGGAGGCGCCTGGAATCACCTGGAACGTGTGGATGAAGGAGTTAGCGAACTACCTGCAGGCCGACGTTCGCGGGCAGCTTGGCAGCATGCCCTACAGCGGTAACATTGGCGTGCGCTTCATACAAACCAACCTCGACATCACCCAGACTTTGTCCGGCCTGCCGGGGCAATACGGCACCGAGCCCGCCGTTGCCGGCACCCAGCAAACCCGGCGCAGTTACAACGACCTCCTGCCGGCGGCCAACTTCGCGCTGAATATGACCGACAAGCTGGTGCTGCGCCTCGCGGTCTCGAAGAACATGATGCCACTCGATCTCAGCCAGTGGGGCGGCGGCCTGTCGCTCGGTTACTCACTGCAGGAAACCCCCACGGGCCCGATATACCGGGTTTCCCAGGGCACCTCGACCGGCAATCCGAACCTCAACCCCTGGCGCTCGACGAACTACGGCGTCAACTTCGAGTACTACATGAACCCCACGAGTATGTTTGCCCTCCAGTTCTTCTACATCGACGTGGCGAGCTTCATCGACAACGGCAGCGTGCTCAATTGCGACCTGCCCGACGAGGACGGTGTATACCGCCACCATTGCGTCGCGATCACCCAGCCGGTTCAGGGCACGGGCAACAGCATCAAGGGCGTGGAGTTCGATTATCGCCAGGGGTTCACGTTCCTTCCGGGGCTGCTATCAAATACCGGCATGGAGTTCAACTTTACGTACGCGCCTAGCGACACGGGACAGGTTGATCTGGCGGGGAACAAGATTCCTTTTCAGGACAACTCAACCGAGTCGGGGAATGTCGTTCTGTGGTACCAGAGCAAGCGATTCCAGACCCGTCTTGCCTACAACTACCGTTCCAAGCGAGCAGTGATGGAAAACGTAGGCGGTATCCTCGGCATGGAACAGTACGAGGCGCCGCAGAATTACCTCGACGCGTCCATCGCATACATTGTCAGCAAGTACGCAGAGGTGTTCGTGAACGCCACCAACCTTACCAACGAGTACCAGCGGTACTACCTTGTGTGGCCCGACCAACCGGCGCACTCGACCTTCTCCGAGCGCATGTACCAATTCGGCATCCGCGCGCAGTGGTGATCGGTGTCATGGCAGCGGCTGAGGCAAGGCGAATCCCGGACCTAACCGCGATCCGCGTGATGGCGGCGCTGGCGGCGCTAGCGAGCACATCGCTCGCTTGCGCAGAAGGCACTTTCGCGCCCACTCGGGTGGATGGTGACGCCGGATCAGTAACTGCCATAGGCCATTGGCAGATTCAGTCCAGCGCCAAAGCGCAGCAAAGCGGCGCCGAAGTCTCCGCGGCCGCTTTTTCAACCAAGGGTTGGTACCCGGTGAGCGGCCGCGCGACGGTAATGGCGGGACTGCTGGAGAACGGCACGTACGAGAACGTGTTCTACGGCGACAACCTGCGTGCGGTAGAGGAGCCCGATGCCGGCAGCAATCTGTTCGAGATTCCCTGGTGGTACCGCTCCGAGTTCACCGTTGTCGGAGGGGTACCCGGAACACGTACCTTCCTGCGTATCAACGGCATAATCTCGAGCGCGGATGTGTGGTTGAATGGGCAGCTGGTCGCCGAACAGGCAGCCGTCGCCGGTGCCTATCCGGTGCATGAGCTCGACGTGACGCGCTGGGTACACAAAGGCTCCAATACCCTCGCACTGCGCGTGCGTCCGGCTGGCCCGAGGACCAGCCTATCGATCGGCTGGGTGGACTGGAATCCAACGCCACCGGACAACAACATGGGGCCGTGGCGGGGCGTGGATATCGTGCGGACGGGGCCGGTCGAGCTACGTTTTCCGCAGGTGACTTCTACGCTGTCGCTTCCCGATCTATCGCACGCCGCTCTGGCGGTGAAAGTGGAGGCGCGAAACCTTGATGCGTTGGCACACGAAACTGCGATCACGGGTGTCGTGGCTGGCGTTTCACTGCGGCGAACGATCCATCTCGCTGCCGGGCAGACGCAGACCGTATCGTTTTCCCCCCAAAGCGATCCGGGCCTCGACCTCAAACATCCGCAGGTCTGGTGGCCGGTCGGCATGGGCGCGCATCCGCTCTACAGTTTGCAGGTGGCGGCTGCCGTTGATGGTGCGACCTCCGATCAAGTCAGCGCGACGTTCGGCGTACGCAGCGTCAGCTCTCACCTTACCCAGCAGGGTTATCGCCAGTTCGTCATCAACGGCAAGCCGGTCCTGATTCGGGGCGCTGGCTGGGCGCCGGACATGTTCCTGCGCGACGATCCCAAGCGCATGGAGGCTGAGTTCAGTTACATCGTAGACCTCGGGCTCAACACCCTTCGCAGCGAGGGCAAGCTGGAGGAGGCCCGCTTCTACGACCTCGCCGACCGTGACGGCATCATGATCCTGGCCGGCTGGGAATGCTGCGACAAATGGGAGTCGGCAGCCAAGACCGGTGGCGAGCCGTGGGACGCTGCGGACGGGAAGGTGGCCGCAGCCTCGATGGCAAGCGAGGCGCGTCTGCTGCGGAACCACCCGTCCGTCGTGGGATTTCTGATCGGCAGCGACCACGCGCCGTCGGCGGTGATCGCGAGGATGTACGTCGACACCCTGCATGCCGAAGACTGGCCGCTGCCGATCATCGCGGCGGCGTCAGATGAGGCCACGGCTGAGACCGGACCGTCCGGCTTGAAGATGCCCGGGCCCTACACGTGGGTTCCGCCGGTGTATTGGTACGCGGACAAGCTGGGCGGCGCGTTCGGGTTCAACTCCGAAGCCAGCGCCGGACCCAGTATTCCGCCGCTGGACGACCTGACGCGCATGCTCTCGCCGCAGGAGCTGGAGGCACTGTGGAAATACCCGAAGGTGCGTCAGTATCACGCTTCGGCCGCCTGGTCGACATTCGCGAGCCTCGCGCCGTTCGACACCGCGCTGGCGATGCGCTATGGCGCACCCAGGAACCTTGTGGACTACGTCGCCAAGTCCCAACTCGAAAACTACGACAACGTGCGAGCGCAATTCGAGGCATTCAATGCGCACATGGATGCGGCCAGACCCTCGACCGGTGTCATCTACTGGATGCTCAATAATGCGTGGCCCTCGCTGCACTGGCATTTGTACGATTATTTCCTAAATCCGGCCGGCGCCTACTTCGGCGCTAAGATCGCCAACGAGCCGGTGCATATCCAGTACTCATACGATACGCGCGCGATCATGTTGGTCAACCAAACGCTCACCAGTGCGCATGGATTGAGCGCGAGCATCCGCGTACGCAACTTGGACGGCCGCGTGCCCTACGAGCGGCGCCTGCCAGACATCGATCTCGCGGGCAACTCCGCGCGGCAATTGGTGACACTGCCGGCGTTGGCTGGCTTGTCGCGCACTTACTTCATTGAGCTCGAGCTCGCTTCCGCAGACGGCAAATCGATCAGCCGCAACGTCTATTGGCTCTCCACCCGAACCGATGAGCTCGACTGGGCGCATTCCAACTGGTACTTCACGCCAGCGGCGCAGTACGCAGATCTGAGCCCGTTGCAGTCCTTGCCGACCGCGACGAGCGAGGTCCGCGCAACGATGCGGCACGAGGGGGCTGAGGATATCGCCACGATCACGCTGACAGTACCCCCATCCTCCAGCGCTGTGGCGCTGTTCCAGCACGTCGCGATCAAGCGGTCCGCGGGCGGCGAGCTCATGCTGCCGATCCTGTGGAGCGACAACGACGTCACGCTGTGGCCCGGCGAATCGCTTACCTTGACCGCGCGTTTCGCCATGCCGGGGGCGGCGACACCGGTCGTCGAAGTGAGCGGATGGAACGTTCCAACCCGGAGCGTGTCGGTCGCCGTCGAGAGCCGGAGGGCCGCTGCGCAGGAAATGAATCATCGAATCCGGCCAGACTCTTCATGACGCGCGGGACCATGCTTTTATACAATCCGCATCACCGCTCCACACGATAGTGCCCGCATGCCTGCTGCACCCCACGTCGCGAAGTCAGCCCGCAAGTTCCACTTCATTTCCGGGCTGCCGCGCTCGGGCACCACGCTCCTGGCTGCCATCCTCAACCAGAATCCGAGGTTCCGAGCGGGCATGACCAGCCCGCTTGCGGACATCATGGGGGTGGTAATCGCGGAGGCGAGCAGCAAGAACGATTTTTCATTCGACGTCTCCGACGACCAGCGCGTTGCCCTGTTGCGCGGCCTGGTTGAGAACTTCTACGCCGGGCAAGCGGATGCCAGCGTCGTGTTCGACACGAGCCGGCTGTGGTGCAGCCGGATGCAGTTGCTCGGCATGCTGTTCCCGGAGGCGAAAGTCATCGTATGCGTTCGCCAGTTGTCTTGGGTGCTGGACAGCATGGAACGGTTGGTGCGCAGGCAACCGGTCGGCGTCAGCAAAATATTCCGGTTCGACACCAATACCACGGTGTACTCGCGTGTCGAGGCGCTGACCGATCCTCGCGGCATGGTAGGGTTCTCCTTCCAGGCCGCCAAGGATGCGTTCTATGGCCAATATGCACCGGGCCACTTGCTGATGCTGACCTACGAAACCCTGGCGCGCGACCCGTCGGCGGCCATGCGCGCGGTCTACCAGTTCATCGGCGAACCCTGGTTCGAACACGACTTCGACCACATCTCCTACAACGCGGACGAGTTCGACGCCCGGGTCGGCATGCCCGGCCTGCATACTGTTCGCCCGAAAGTCGAGCCGATCGAGCGCACCCCCATCTTGCCGCGCGAGATCTTCGGCCGCTTCGTGAACGAGTCGTTCTGGATGGATCCGAAGAACAATATTAGCCAAGTGCCCGTCGTCTAGTAGCCCTGTTGCGAGCTTTGCCAATGCGGGCGAAATACACGTCCTCTTCGACGGTACCGTTCAATACGCGTGCGTCGGCTCAGGCGATGTTGGGTTGTCGCCGGGCAGTCGTAGCGTTCGATGCTCCCGATAAGGTGATCTGATGGTGTCTGATCGTCGCATCGGCAATCACAACGCAACGCGCGTATCACTGGCGCTGATGGGATTATTGGCGCGCTCGAGCATCGCGGCACAGTCGCATCCGCCGGTTGAGGTGCCCCCAGCGATTAACACCCACAACGTCTCTGTCACCTACGACCCCTACCAATTCGCTACGAGCTCGAGCGTCGAGCAGCAGCTACGGCTGACAGGTACGCCAGAGGGCGCGCGCTTCATATGGCCGAAGGTCTCCGCCACCAAGTGGGATACGGGTCTGCTGGCCGTGCAGAGCTGGGGTGCCGAATCCCAACCGTGGGTCGAGATATCAGTCGGGTCTGCCACGACACGCCAATATCTCGACCCGAACGCTATCGGCATCCGTTGGTTGAATCTGAGCGGACTGCGCGCGCAGCTCGTAGGGGGAGGCGAGGTAACCCTCCGCGCTCACGCCGTGACGCTTGGCGGGGACGCTGCGACGCTGCGTCTATTCCAGACTCAACTTGATCTGCGCAAGCCGTTGCTCGTCATTGCGCCGCACCCCGACGATGCCGAGATAGCAGCCTTCGGTTTATATGCCGGGCGACAGTCGACCATCGTCACACTGACGGCCGGCAATGCCGGGACCATGAACTACCGCACCCAGGTTGCGGATCCGCCGGAGCACTATCGACTCAAGGGTTACCTGCGCGCCGTGGACAGCGTGGTCGTGCCTTGGCAGGGTGGCATTCCACCGGAGCGAGCCTACAACCTGGGTTATTTCGACGGCCGCCTCGACGCCATGTATGCAGATCCGTCGCGGACGGTTTCTGAAGTCTATGGTCCCAACACCGATGTCGCACCTTACCGTCGTGCCAACCTCGGCTCCCTGTTGCCGAACGGATCACGCACTAACACCTGGAGTCACCTCGTCGAGGACATCGTTACAATTCTGCGCAAAGTGAACCCCGCAGTCATCGTCATGCCCGATCCGCGGCTCGACAGTCACCTCGATCACGAGTACGCGACCGTAGCCGTCGTCCAGGCTCTGGAACAGTGGGATAGAGATGCGACCTTCCTGCTGTACACCAACCACGCCGGCGCGAATCGCTATCCTTTTGGGCCGGCGGGCAGCGTGACCTCACTGCCGCCGCTTGCAACCGCCGGCGCCGCCATCATGCTGCAGAAGGTGTTCTCCTATGAGACGGATCCGGGGTTGCAGACCCGCAAACTGTTCGCTCTGGAGTCAATGCACGATCTGCGGCTGTCGCCCGAAGAACAGAGCACTTGCGATGTGCCGAATATCCAACGCACAGACGACTATCCGCGAATGTACGAAGAGGATTACCTGCGGCGCGCGGTGCGCGCCAATGAGATCTTTTTTGTATTCGACCGCGCCGGCGTTCAACAAATCGTGCGCCGCTTCCTGGAAAGCGCGGCCAAGACCCACGCTGCTCAGAAACCCTGAAAGGCAGGTCGCCAATTGTCATAGTCGGGGGGTCCTTCTCACTGACGCGGACACGGGCATGCTCTTACTCGGCCTCGGTCGCTAAAAAGCCTGATTCGCATTAGCGATCAGTCCTTTTCGCGAAAGGGAGGCTGGCCGCCCGTTTTCCCTGGAGTGTCGAGGGGCCGAACGGTTATTGGCTGCTTTGGACAAAGGAATCACGCGAAGCTCACTTTGTCAGATGGACGAAATCGCAATTCGGTGTCGGGTACGGTCAAGGACAACTGGTCCGAAAATCGCCTAGCAGGTCAGTGTTTAGCATTGGCGGAAGCAAGCTGTCGATTCGCCGCGCCGAGTATCTGGTTCACAACCAGGTACTCGACTTAGCTTTGTCGCGTGACTGTCTCCTGTGCCTATCGTTCGCCGCGACGGAAAGGACCCCAACGCTGTATCACGAAGTTTGGAAAATTCACTGATTTCTTTAGTACGGCCCGGTTTGCTTTAATGTGGTGCCTTTCGATTCTCTGGAGCGTCATACGCGCGCCAAGCCTCGCTTAGGACGTAAGACTGCAGCGCATTAAGATCCTTTGCACTAATCGTCCCGCTGTAGGTCGGCATCCCCTGGAATGCATATAGCCCGCCGAGGATAATCTCTGGGAACAGCTCATACGTCTGTTCTGTGGATCTCCGTAAATCTGGCACGGAGCTTTTACCTGCGATTACTTGGTAGCCGTGGCATAGTTCGCAGCCGTTGGTGTCCCATACCTGCTTGCCACGTTCGATCTGCGATTGCTCAGCACGCGGTCGTGGCGGGCTCCCGAATGGCTCCGTCAATGCCCGTTCGGCTACGATCTTCGCGTTGCCATCAAGCTTGAAAGCGAGTAGTAGCGCCGGGCCACCAGGGCTCGCGGAAAGCCGCGGAATGGCGCCGATTGCAGAGGTCGTGCCTGATCCTGCCGCAACGATGATCAGCTGCACGCCGTCTATTTCCACTGTGCTCGGCGCGGCGACAATGCCCGAACCGACGAACATGGACCATAGCCGCTCGCCGGTGGTGGCACGATAGCCGACGAGCTCTCCTTCGCTAGTTCCCTGAATAACCAAGTTGCCGGCCGTGGACAGCACACCTCCTGCGTAGGGAAGTCCCACGATGTTCTTCCACTGTGGCCGCTGCTTGAGCGGGTCCCATGCCAGCAGGCTCGCTCGAAAAGGTAGCTTGTTGTCCAATGCGTAGTAGTAATCGATTCCCGCACCTCCGAGGGCATTCTTGCGTTCCTTTCTAAAGAGCGTCGGCACTTCCATGATCGGGATATAGACCAGTCCGGTCTGTGGGCTATAGCTCATTGGCATCCAACTATGGGCCCCGACAACGCCCGGATACACTACCGTGCCCCTGTCTTCGTATCGCCACCATTCGGCCCCTATCAATTTAACTGGACGACCGCTCTTAAGATCGACATGAGAAGCCCAAGTAGTTGGCACAATATTGGTCGCCGATATCAGCTTGCCGCTTTTCGCGTCGAGAACATAGAAGAATCCATTCTTTGGTGCTGTCATTACAACCCTACGTTCTCCGCCCCCGATCATAAGATCGGCGATCATGATGTGCATGGCTGCGTCATAGTTCCATCCATCGCCCGGTGTCGTTGAGTAGTGCCATCTGTACTCGCCAGTATTTGCGTCTAAGGCGACAATTGCGTTTGTAAACAGCTCGTCACCAGCACCCTCACCACGCATTTTTGGATTGATAGGCGAGGGTCCGTCAGTACCGACGTAAAGCAAGTTCAGCTTTGGATCATACGTAATCGCGTCCCAGGCACTGCCGCCCCCCGTTTTCTTCCAATACTCCTTCCCCCACGTTTTTGCAGCCATTTCCATGGCCTTGTTTTCGAAGCCTTTTGAGGGGTCGCCCGGAATGGTATAGAAGCGCCATAATGCCTGACCCGTACGCGCGTCAAATGCGTTGACGTAGCCACGATTTGCGCCGCTATCAGCGTTCGCGTTACCAATGAATACTTTATTACCACCGACCCGTGGCGCCCCGGTGATCGTATACCCCTGCTCCGGCTCGCAAGCGTGCGCCTGCCAACGTTCCTTACCAGTCTTTCGATCCAACGCAATTAAGCGACAGTCGCCAGTCGCGGTAATGACATTGTCCTCCCAAAGCGCAAGACCGCGCGTCAATCGCGCGCCCCAGGCAGGGACTACGCCCAACGGAAATTGAATATGTGCATCGAAGCTCCAGACAGGCGCCCCCGTACGCAAGTCATTGGCGAACACTTTACCCAATGAGCCACTTTGATAGATGACTCCGTCCGCCACTAACGGAACACCCGCCATCCCGTCCCTCGTTGGCATCTCCGCACTCCACGCTAGACCTAGCCGCTTAACCGTTCGATCACTGATCTGCGTCAGCGAACTGAAGTGCTGTTGTTCCGGGTTAGACCCAATCAGGCGCCACTCGCTAACCCCACTCGACTTCGATGCGACAGCGTCAGCTTCGGCATCGAATGCAATCCCCACTATGCCGATTACTGCACCTAGAAGTGCTGCACGTCCCGTGCTGTGTTCGTCAAAACAAACCCGCGTCATTTGATAAGAGACCTTGGCCAGTTAGCTGCGAGACGGATTGTATACTGCGTCGAAGCGACTGACTTCGATGTGTTGAAAAGCATAGGGCCGCTGCAGCGCAGCTCTTCATGACAATCAGTTCAGTCGAGAGCAAGACAGGCACTAAAATACCGCACTACACGCTGTTTTACGGATCGTCAAAACTCACTTGACAAGCAGATCTTTGCATGGGACTATTTTGTGACGCTTGGTAAAGTCTCAGCATAGAGGATCGATCCAGGAGTAATGCGGCGACCGTGCGTGTTGGCATCAACACTCGCGTGATAAGGGGCGTCGCCCGCCGGCGTTAAGCTCTCACCAGTTCGCACAATCTACGGCGTGTCAATGAAATGTCAGGCGATTACTGGTCTAGTGGGGACTCTTGTTCTCACGCAAGCTGTCTGGGCCCAAACAGCGTCCCCGTCTTCAGAAAGCGCTACCCCTGCTACGCAGGCAGGCGCTTTGGAAGAGGTGATCGTAACCGCTCAGCGCAAAGAGGAAAATGTCCAGCAAACGCCGATCAGTGTGGCCGTGCTCAGTGGGCAGACGCTGCAAGATTTGGGCGTGAGGGATTTTCAAGATTACGCCAAGGCGGTTCCTAATCTTTCCTTCGGAATGGGTGGCAGTCCCTTCGGCGGGCCAGCCTACGGATACTCCTCAACTCAGGAGATAGTCATCCGCGGCGTCTCCGGCGCGAACACCACAAGTCTATATATCGACGACACTCCCATTCCGAACGTCATCGACCCGCGGGTATTGGACCTTCAGCGGATCGAAGTCCTGCGCGGGCCGCAGGGCACGCTCTTTGGGGCATCCTCGATGGGCGGCACCGTCCGCCTTATTACGCAGCCCCCAGATACGGTCAATACCAGCGGGAAAATTAAGGAAGACGTATTCGATATCAATGGAGGGGGCTTCGGTAACGATGTGAGCGGAACGCTAAATGTCCCACTAAACAGCGGCGTGGGGCTGCGTTTCAATGCATTCGATGTCTACGATCCGGGGTACTTCAGGCGCATCTTTGGTGTGTCGACAGTGCCGGGAGTCGCATTCCAGCCGGGCCAGCAGATAGCGGGATCAGTAAAAATTGGCCAATCGCACGAATACGGCGGCTCAGCATCGATGCTGATCGCGCCGCCCTCCATCGAGGGGCTGATGATTACACCGATGATTATGGTGCAACACTCCTCCACGAACGGATACCCCGTAGCGGACAACGAGCCTGATAATTTCACTCAAGTACGGCCGCTAAATGTCGCCGAGAGCACGGGAGATCAGTGGCAGTTCTACGCGCTTACCGCGAAGTATGCAGCGAGTTTTGGCGATATCATTTCGTCAACGAGTTTTCTTCATCGTTACGCGATGGACACGGAAGATGGCACCACTTGGTTTGCTGAATTTCAAAGCTTCTTCTATACGCCTCTTCCCTATGTCGCTTCACCGGTACCGCAGTCGTACGACACCAGGCAAACGACACAGGAGTTGCGCTATCAATCTCGATTCCCGGGGCCCGTGCAATTGGTGGCTGGCGTCTTTTATCAGAGGTCTGATCAGGAGTACATTTACAACTATCTGACTCCCGGTGCCAACGCCCTGAGCCACGACTTTCTGGGGAGCGATGATTCCTTTGACGACCATCAACAGACGGTGCTAGATCAGCTCGCCGGCTTTATAGATGCCACCTATAAAGCGACCCAATCGTTGGAGTTTTCTGCAGGAGTGCGCAAGGCGCGCCTTAAGACCTCCACGAATGAGACGATCATCCAGTATCCGGCCGTTGATGGCAATTCGGCGTACTCCTTCAGCGATACGGAATCGCCGGTTACGCCTCGCTTTGTCGCAAAGTACAGCTTTGACGAAAACGATATCGTCTACGCAAGCGCCTCGAAGGGATTTCGAATTGGAGGAGTCAGTAGCCCGGCCTATGGTGCATGCACGCAGGATGCAATAAATCTAGGTCTACCTCTGCGCGTGCCGATTCCCTATCACAGTGATTCGCTATGGAGCTACGAGACCGGGCTCAAGAACCTATGGGCCGATCAACGAGTGGCGACGCACTTCGCCGTCTATGACATCGAGTGGAAGGGTATTCAGCAAAATCTGGTACTTCCTACCTGTGGTCAGGGAGAGGAGCTCAATGCGGGTGCTGCGAGGATTGTCGGTGGTGAAGGCGACATATCGGCGCGCCTGACCTCCGCGTTTCGCCTCGATGCGGGATTTGGTTATGAGGACGGTAGGATTACAGAAGCAGAGATACTGAAGTCAGGCGCGTCAATCGGCTTTCCAGTCGGCTCGCCTTTATCCAATGTGCCCAGGTGGACGGCTTCACTCCGCGGAGAATTCACCAACCCAACCACTCGTGGTGATTTCTTTGTTCGCGGGGAATATAACTTTGTCGGAACCTCACTTAGCCTCGCCAACGGTGGATCTGGATTATATCGGTCAGCCTACAGCCTCGTGGATCTTCGTTCCGGGCTGCGAACCGCGGATTGGATTTTCACCATTTTCTCGAAGAATCTATTTAATAAGGCAGCAAATTTCGGTGACATCGTCTCCGACGTTGGCGTAATTCCAGGACAAGTTCGTTTGGCTGTTGAACAACCGCGCACCGTTGGCTTGGAGATCGAACACGACTTCGGCCGAGTGCAATAGCAGCTGCCGGAGATCGAACTTTCGCGGTCCCTTTTGTTTGGCTTTCGCCTAACGTTAATCGCACAGCACGGTGACGATGCCGGCGGCCTCGTCCGCCCCGCTGACATCGAGACGCGGATGCGCTTTCAGACCCAGCGCGGCGTAGATGAAAGTACCGTCTCCACCGGGCCCGTGGCGCGCAACTTAGGGCACCACACCGCTGGCCCGATCGCAATGCCCGTTGCGAGGTCCTGGACGCCAATTCAAGTGCAGCTTTGTCCGAGCTGTCTGTATGCAGTGGTTTCCAAGCGGGGATCTTAAGGCACTTACTTCTTCGGTATTAATCATAGCGTTACGCGTTACTGTGCTCTGTCGTCGCGTGCGTTTCGTACTTGCGCCTGCCAGACTCCATGAACATGACACCTTCGGTCGGTTTTCCCCACTTACGCGCCCTGCTTTAATGTCGCTTGGAGTCTGCGTTGCTCAATCCAAAGCCTGATCCCTTCACATTAGAGATCATTCAGAATGCTTTTCAGGCGATCTGTGATGAGATGTTCACGACGCTGCGGCGAACGGCGATGAGTTCGATTATTTACGAGAACTTGGACTTTGGTGTGGCCATAACAGACGCCCAGGGCAGGCTGGCCTGTCAAGGTTCAGGGCTACCCGGGTTTATTGGGATGCTCGATTCGGGCGCGAAGCATGCAATCGAGAAGTTTGGCGCCCAGGGGCAGATTCGCCCGGGCGATATATTCGTGACGAATGACCCGTATGCGGGAGGTGTCAGTCACCTGAACGATGTGGTGCTGGTGTTGCCGGTATTTAGTGAAGGAGAAATCGTTGCTTGGATGGCGAACAAGGCCCATTGGAGCGACATCGGTGGGATGAATCCCGGCAGTCTGACGACCTCCTCAACTGAGATATTCCAAGAAGGGCTGCAGCTGCCGCAGATCAAGCTATTCTCTGAAGGTGTAGTCAATCAGGCGATCATTGACATTATCGCTGCGAATAGCCGTACGCCCGATCAGATACTCGGGGATATGTGGGCAGGTATAGCCGCGGTACGAGCCGGGGAGAAACGCTTGCTAGATCTCTTAGCAAGGTACGGCAAGCAGACTGTGTGCTTTGCGATAGCGCGTTACCTGGAGGATGGGCAACGAGCAGCGTTGCGGGCGCTGAAGGAGTTACCAAAGGGTGTTTTCACGGCCGAAGACGCTACGGAAGACGGACAGCCAATTCGGGTGACAATTACTGTCACGGATGAGCACTTTACCGTCGACTTGCGCGGCAACCCAAAGCAAAGCGCCACACCATTCAATTGCCCCTATATGTGCACCTGGTCTGCAGCACAGATTATCTTCAAAGCCATCACCGATCCGCACGGCATCACCAATGATGGAACCTTCACTTGCCTGAGCGTGCTCTGCGATGACAGCTCTATCTTCAACGCTAAGCGCCCCGCTCCAGTGTCCAGGTATTCTGAGCCGCTAATGCAGGTTATCGACTTAATCTGGAAAGCCGCTGCAACCGGAATGCCCAACAAGCTCCCCGCCGGACAAATGAACTCTGTATCCAGCGTTATCCTTGGCGGACGCAATCGAAAAACCGGCGTGCTTGGTATCCTAATTGAACCCCAGGTGGGCGGTTGGGGCGCTTGTGTCGATGTGGACGGGGAGAATGCTCAGATGTGCGCGGCTAGCGGTGAGACGTATAACGGATCTATTGAGGTGTCAGAAGCGCGCTACGGCGTCTTAGTGCGGAGCTATCAGTTGCGCGTCGACGATTTGGCGGGAGATGGCGAATACCGAGGCGGCAAAGGCATAATCAAGGAATTCGAGGTTCTACTCGAAGATGCGTGGCTCACTTCTACCCATACACGGGGTATAACCCGGCCTTGGGGAATGCGCGGTGGTGCTTCGGGTTCAAGCAACCGAGTCGACGTCATTAAACCCAACGGGCAACGACAGCGGTTCACTCGGGTCGAACGGTTCAACTTACAGATTGGCGATGTAGTTCGAGTGGAGACCGCATCCGGTGGAGGGTGCGGTGATCCCATGACGCGCTCTCGCCACAGTATCCTGGCCGACATACGAGATGGGTTCGTGACAACGGAATACGCAGAGCGCCTTTACGGGATCCGACGATCTGCGGAAAGCCGATGATCAGAATGCAGGGTTACCGAAGTGATCCCAAGAAGTCTCTAAGATAGTTTGCCCAGAGATCCGGATGCGAGTAGCTCGAATGCCCATAAGTCTTCTCGGAAGCTGGAACGATGATGTAGCGGCCGTTTTTCACGCGTGGCATCTCACGCTCGAAAACATGCAATTCCGGAGGATTTATTTCGTCGTCTGCAAAATTCACAGCGAGTAACTTGGCTTCGATCTTCTCCAAATTGGGCTGTGGATTGTAATCACTCGATGCCAAAAACGCGTAGAGCTGATCGTTGAGGTCACCGTACTGAGGGGCTTGGCTGACCGCAACTGCCAGGCCATCGTCAACAGATTTTCCAGTCGGGTATTTGGCTTGTAAACGCACAGGCGTCGAAAGCACCCACTGTTCGATGCCAACCACTGTCGCTAGCGCGGCACTAGGCAGCTTTTGATAGTTGCCGTTATTCCATTCTGGGTCGTTCTCAATCGCCTGAACGATTATTCGACGCCAAAGCCGGTTCCGCCCTGCAATCTCAATGGGATAAGATCCAAGCGGCAGTAGGCCATCCATCGCATTGGGATAGCGAATGCCCCAAAGCCACGCGTGCATGGCGCCCATCGACTGTCCTACAATTAGCCTCAAGTGCCGAACGCCCAGGCCCTCGGTAACAAGCCGATGCTGCGCATCCACCATGTCCTCATAGCCGTAGTGCGGAAAACGCATTCTGAGTCCATCGCTCGGTTTGCTCGAGTGTCCGTGACCGATACCATCGGGTATGATGAGATAAAACATGCGAAGGTCCAGCGGCGCCCCAGGACCATACAAAACCGTAGACATTGTCGAATCGAGAAACGCTTTGGAGCTATTGGCGGTCCCATGCAACAGAAGGACTGCATTTCGTACGTTGCCGGAGGCGTCGCGCAATGGCGTCCCCAAAGTCACATATGCTAGGTGTAGTTCGGGTAGCACCTCACCCGAACGAAAGGTGTAGTTACGTAGGGTATAGCTGCCCGCTTTATACCCTAGTAAAGCTGACGGCTGGGGCGTGGTGGCATTTTGCGCGCTGCCACTGACGTTGACGCTGAATGCCAGCAAGGCAAGTATCCAGAATTTCATACGCCCTCGCACGTAATCCGCACGTTTCCGATGACGTCAATTTCCGCAGCATGCGATGGAGGAATCACAATCGTCGTATCGGGCTCCTCGATTATCGCGGGCCCACGGAACCGCATTCCCGGCTCGAGAAGAGCACGATCGTAGATTGATGTCTGAAGCCACCCATCGTCATCAAAGTTAACCTCCCTTCGTTGCTTAATGGCATCGACTGTGTGCCGCCCCGTTTTACGTAGCTCGGGTATCGAAGGACGGGCTACGTCACCATGAGCGACGATATGGAGGTTGACTAGCTGCACCGCATTGGGAAGAGCGTAGCGATATTGTCGATGATATTCATCCGCAAAAGAGCGCGCAGCCGCGGCAATCGCCCCGATATCTACGAGGCCCGCGGGAAACTGCGCTCTTACGGTATGCTCTTGTCCCGCGTAACGCATATCTCCAAATCGCTCGAAGCGCAGCGCAGATTGACTGACTCCATCTTGAGCAAAATCCTCAATGGCCTGGTGTTCAAGTTGATCACACGCGCCAGCAATTTTTGGCAGTGCCGCATCATTTAGGTCACAGTTGAGCGTCAATACATAATCGCGGCGCAGATCCGACATTAACATTCCCCATGCCGCGAACACCGCGCAGTTCATCGGAATCACAACTTTCGGAATGTTTAGCTCTGCGGCGAGACTCGCCGCGTGCAAGCCCCCGCCCCCTCCGAAGGCTACGAGTGTGAAATCTCGTGGATCATGGCCCCTATTAATAGAAACCAGCTTCAGTGCGTTAATCATATTGCTGTTCGCTACACGAATGATCCCACTCGCAGCCTCTTGTGCGCCCAAGTCAAGGATTCCCCCAAGGTTTTCGAAAGCACGCGACACTGCGGCAATATCTGCGTGTACTTCGCCGCCGAGAAAGTTATGCGGGTTTATTTTGCCCTTGAGGAGATTTGCATCGGTCGTGGTAGCATCCAACCCCCCGTTTCCGTAGGCCACAGGGCCGGGAACCGCCCCTGCACTTTGGGGGCCAACGTGCAGTCTTTTCTCGGGATCGAGCCAAGCAATACTTCCGCCGCCGGCGCCGATCTCAACTATGTCGACCACTGGAGCCATTATCGGATAACCAGCCGAGGTTCTCGAGCGTTCGATGTAATAGTCGCTAGTCACTCGCACCTGGCCACGGTCTATCAGGGAACACTTAGCAGTAGTGCCTCCGATATCGAGCGCGATAATATTCGACTCACCAATGAGCTTGCCTATTGAAGCGGCACCGAGCACACCACTTGCTGGACCAGACTCCACAAGGGTGATTGGACGCTGACGCGCGGAAGTGAATGTCGCGATGCCTCCATTAGATTGCATTGCGTACAGAGGCCCCCGCACCCCCTTTTTTAGGAGTTGCGCCTCCAGCGCGCTAAGGTACGATTCGGCAGTGGGAAGTACATAGGCGCACAGTACGGTGGTCGTCGCACGCTCGTACTCGCGCCACTCGCGAGTTATCTGATGAGACCCAACGCATCGAACGCCCGGCCAAAGCTTGCGAATCTGGTCGAGCGTGTTTGCTTCATGAGTGGGATTGACATACGAATGAAGATAGCAGACTGCGATTGAGGTTACCCCGTCGGCTTTGAAATCGGCGAGGATCTCAGTGAGCGGCGACATATCGAGCGGTGTCACTACGTTGCCCTCATAATCAATTCGCTCTGGAAGTTCTCTCCGCAAGTAGCGGGGCACAAACGGGCGAGGTTTTTTGTATCGGAAGTTGAAAAGATCGGGCCTGTTGCCACGCGCGATCTCCAATACGTCGCGAAATCCACTTGTGGTTAGAAGAGCAGTCTTAGCACCCTTACGCTCTGTAAGGGCATTAATTACAACGGTACACCCATGCACGAAAAATCCAATCTGAGCCAACTCAACTGACCCTTTGTGCAGGACTGAGAGAACACCTCGTTCAAGAGCGTCAGGGGTGGTATGCGCTTTCGCAGTGCGAATTGTCGCGGCCTCCCCGGTATTGGGGTCAATAGCAATTGCGACAAGGTCTGTAAACGTTCCGCCGGTGTCCGTCGCAACACGCATGCTCTGCGCGATGGCGCTCATTTGGACAACTCTAAGCCGTAGTGCTGACGCGCCTGCTCGGCGGATATGTAGCCATTGCGAAGGTCCTCCAGCACCATGTCTCTGGGTCGTTTGTGAGGGTCTCCATAACCGCCTCCCTGAGCCGTAGTAACGATGGCGATATCTCCTTCTGCGAGAGGTAAAGCCGTTGCGTGGCCGTAACTTTCTTGGCGACCGTCGCTGTGCAGTACGCGCAGCTGATTCACCGAACCCTTATTGCCTTTTCCGATGCCCCAAGGCCCTTCCTTTGCCCGGTTATGATAAGCCGTGACCGTTCCTGCCTCCGAACGCATTACATACTCCACAACAATTCCTCGCCCACCGCGATACATACCTTCGCCGCCATCGGCAGAATTGAGCCGGTACGAGCGAACAAATACCCCATTTCGAGCTTCGTTGACCTCGATGGGGCAATTATTGGTTTCTCCACTCGCTGCGCACATCTGCGCGTTTTCCCCGTCTGCACCCATAGCGCCGCCCCACCCACCCACTTGAGGTTCAATCATTACCTTGAACTCGTGCGTTTCGGGATGAATGCCAGTAATGATCACCCCGGACACAGAATTCATTTGTCCGGCGGGCCAACGGTCAGGACTGCCTAGCGCGAGCGCCTTCCAGATGAGGTCGATGACCCAAAGAAGAGGATCGAAATAGATGGACACTGGAGCGGGGCGCTTAGCGTTGAAGATAGAGCTGTCATCGCAGAGCACGCTCAGGCAAGTGAAGGTTCCATCATTGGTGATGCCGTGCGGATCGGTGATGGCTTTGAAGATAATCTGTGCTGCAGACCAGGTGCACATATAGGGGCAATTGAATGGTGTGGCGCTTTGCTTTGGGTTGCCGCGCAAGTCGACGGTAAAGTGCTCATCCGTGACAGTAATTGTCACCCGAATTGGCTGTCCGTCTTCCGTAGCGTCTTCGGCCGTGAAAACACCCTTTGGTAACTCCTTCAGCGCCCGCAACGCTGCTCGTTGCCCATCCTCCAGGTAACGCGCTATCGCAAAGCACACAGTCTGCTTGCCGTACCTTGCTAAGAGATCTAGCAAGCGTTTCTCCCCGGCTCGTACCGCGGCTATACCTGCCCACATATCCCCGAGTATCTGATCGGGCGTACGGCTATTCGCAGCGATAATGTCAATGATCGCCTGATTGACTACACCTTCAGAGAATAGCTTGATCTGCGGCAGCTGCAGCCCTTCTTGGAATATCTCAGTTGAGGAGGTCGTCAGACTGCCGGGATTCATCCCACCGATGTCGCTCCAATGGGCCTTGTTCGCCATCCAAGCAACGATTTCTCCTTCACTAAATACCGGCAACACCAGCACCACATCGTTCAGGTGACTGACACCTCCCGCATACGGGTCATTCGTCACGAATATATCGCCCGGGCGAATCTGCCCCTGGGCGCCAAACTTCTCGATTGCATGCTTCGCGCCCGAATCGAGCATCCCAATAAACCCGGGTAGCCCTGAACCTTGACAGGCCAGCCTGCCCTGGGCGTCTGTTATGGCCACACCAAAGTCCAAGTTCTCGTAAATAATCGAACTCATCGCCGTTCGCCGCAGCGTCGTGAACATCTCATCACAGATCGCCTGAAAAGCATTCTGAATGATCTCTAATGTGAAGGGATCAGTATTGGAGCGTGGCATGACTCTCTCCGCTTGGAATGGTGCGTTGTGCGCGACGTGCGACATCACTTCTCTTCAGAAATCTGTCGTCAGCGACAGGATAAAAGTGCGCGGTCGAATAACACTCGCGATTGTCTCGGACATCGGATCATTGGGGAAGGCCTTCGCGGTTTCAATTGTCGTGTATCCGTCTCGATTTGTAATATTCTCGACTCGAAACTGCAGGAGATACTTTGCGTAATGTAAGCCCGCGCGAATATCGATCGGCACATATGACGGCACAATGACATCTGGATTTATCAAGTTGCCTGGGTACGAACTATGGCTCGTACCTTCGTATCGAACCGTACTTCCGAGGTTGCCTTCGAGCCCACCGCTAATCTGATAGGTATAGTCACCGGTCAGAGCAGCCGTATATCGCGGAGTCAGAGGCAGCGCGTCTCCAGCAGCGGCACCGATCGTTGCGGAAGTTGCCGCACTGATCTCCGTGATACGCGCATTGGTATATCCCATGCTAAAGCCGACTTTGAGGGGTTTTATAGGTCTCGCCTGCAGTTCAAGCTCGACGCCGTCAACCGCCGCGGCTCCCGCATTACCCTCGAAGATGAAGCCACCGCAGCAAGTTGAATTGAGCTGTACGTGCTTCCAATCTATATGATAGACATCGAAGCTCGAATTAACGCGACCATCAAAGAAATTCCCTTTAACGCCAGCTTCGTAATTCCAAACGGTATCAGGCAGGATCTCCTTCTGCGCTCCAGGCGGGACGATAGAATTCAACTGGGGGCCGCCCGGTCGATAACCGCTCGCCACTCGCAAGTAAGGACTTAATGCACTAGTCGGTCGCCAGCGCAAGGTGGCCAAATAAGTCGTCGCGCTGCCATTAAAATCATACAAAGCAACGCTCGGTGGGCCAACGAAAGCGCCGTAGAAAAAGTCGGAGGTATGCTCGGTATTACGGGCGTAGCGGACACCGCCTGTAAAATCCAGATCATTGGTAAAATAGTACGTAAGGTCGCCAAAAGCGGCGGATTCCTCATACAGAGAATGCCGGTGAATTCCGAAAAGTAGATAGTTTGGTTCTGGAAGAGGTGCCAAAGTATCTCTATCGAGCCCACTGATCAGAAACGGGATGCGATTGTGTTCAACGGTATCGAACAGACCGATTAAGAACTCGATTCGTCCAAGGCGTTTGGATACGAATCTGACTTCGGTACTGAATTTGTCTATTCCTGGCCCGGTAGTTTGGGCTACTCCACCGTTCGCCGGAAAGCCCGGAACGGGGCCATTCTGATCAGTCCAATCGTTTATTCTGAATGCCGTGAATGATCCGTATCCTACGTCGGCCGTCACGGTACCGGTCGACAGGTCATAGTCAAGTTTTAAACTCGCCAGGCGATAGTTGGCCGTAGCGCTAGGATTGAAGAAATCTTTGAATTCTCGAACGCCATAAAGCGGAACTGCTGTATCTATCTTGTTGTACTGATAGTCAAAGCCGTCCGCGGTGGTGTCCTGCACAAAGCCGTCGAGTTCTATTGACAACGCGGAAGTCGGTCGAGCAAGCAGAGCGATGCGGGCTCCTTTTTCCGTGCCGTCGTTAACATTTTTGGTGCCAGTGCCGAGATTGTCCGTAAAGCCGGGATTATGCCGATAGAATGCTGCAGCTCGCACACCGAGAACGTCCTGAATGAGGGGGTCAGTAACTGAGCCTCGAACGCTGTAGCCTCCACCTCCTCCATCGACTGAGTCGCCCTCGGTGGTAACACTGCCGCTAAACTCGGTGAGACTTGGCTTCTTCGTGATGATTCGGATTAATCCGCCGAGGCTGCCCGCGCCGAAGAGAGTTCCCTGAGGTCCCTTTAAGACCTCAATATGGTCGACATCCAGTAGATCGGGATCCGGTGTAACTTGGTCAGCAAACGCTGAGAAGCCGCTCGCACTGAAGGGCGTATCGTCAAGGTAGTACCCGGCCGTATTCGCCGATTGTTCCGAACCTGTATTCAATCCGCGCAGGATAATAGTACCTATACCAGGAGCGCCTTCGTCGCGTTGACTGAGACTTGGCACCAATCCCTCATAGTCTTTGAAACTCTCGATCCCTAGGGTCTCAATCTGAGACGACCCCAATGTAGACACGGCAGTTGGGACATCTTGCGCCCTTTCCATACGCTTGCTAGTAACAACGATCTCCTGCAGCGACTCTGATCCTGCAGAAGTGGCACCCGGCACATCCTGTGCCGACCCCACTGATCCCATGCACAGCATCAAGAAACTCGCTGCTGTCGCCGCGCCAAAATAATGCCGTGTCATAGCGTGCTCCCTTCTTTTATACGTTTTGCCAACTTTTTCGTACTTGGTGTGAACAATTGATGCAGTAATTTGATCTTGTCTATTTTCCCAAGCGAGGTGCGGGGCAAGGAGGAATTGAAATCAATAAAACAGGGAATCTTGTAGCTCGCCAACCGTTCAGCGCAATATTCCTGTAGTGCTGTCGCAGTGAGAGAAGACCCTTTTGAAAGCACGACGCACGCGGCAATTACTTCTCCGCGATAATTATCGGGAACGCCCAGGGCAGCGGCCTCCTGAATCTCTGGATGATTGCAAAGCACCTCCTCAACCTCGCGGGGAAACACGTTATAACCACCAACAATAGCCATCTCCTTTTTACGCCCGCTGATGTGGAGATATCCCGCAGCGTCAATAAAGCCGATGTCTCCGGTGTAGAGCCAGCCATTACGCAACACCGCTGCGGTCTCGGTCGGTCGGTTGCGATAACCTGACATCACTTGTGGTCCGCGAACGCGAATTTCTCCGGGATCACCGTTAGGTAAGATTCGCTCGCCGGTGTCCATATCCACGATATGGACTTCAGTGAGTATCAGTGGTTTTCCGACGGATCCGGAATTGGGGTTATCGTCCGCCGACACGTAACTAATAACCGGCCCGGCTTCGGTTTGGCCGTAGCCTTCGAGGATTCGCGTTGAGGTACCGCGCTCCCATGCCTCCATGATCGCGCTCGGGAGCGGCGCTGATCCTGAGAATGTCACCCGCAAAGAGCCAAAGCTCGTCGAGCGGAAACACGGGTGAGCAAGCAGGCCGCGGAACACCGTAGGACCTGCAGGAAGAATTGTGACTCGATGGCTATCGATCGCACCAAGCGTGTCCGTCGCATGATATTCACGCAAAATTACAAGACGACCGCGACAGTACATCCCTAGATGCAGACACATCGCGATCGCAAACACGTGAAACAGCGGCATTGCGCACAGGATTACTTCCTGGTCCGGCCGAGTCGGAAGCGCAAATTCCCGTTGACTGACATTTACGCAGATCTGACCGTGAGTGATTTCAACACCCTTTGAGCGCCCCGTGGTTCCCCCGGTGTACTGCAAAGAGGCGAGGTCATCGGCACCAGGCATGGGTAAAGGAAGAGAGGACATCGGGTGACGTTTCAAATGAGCCAAAGATAGATCAGCCTGATCGAGGCTCAGGCACGTGGATTGGATCGGCAGATGCGCGAGCACGTTCTTCACACGCTCACACACGTTGATGTCGCACAGAACAAGTGCAGGATCGGCGTCTTGGAGGATTTCAGCCAGTTCGCGGCTCGTGTATGCTGGATTGACAGGAACCACTTGCGCATTGGCCGCCTGTATGGCGAGCATCGTCACAGCCATCTGCACTGAATTTCCAGCAATCAGAGCCACACGTTGCCTTTCTCCAAGACGCGTAGCAATCCAACGCGCCAGCACGGCGACGCACGATGCGTACTCGGCGTAGGTGAGAGTGTCAGAGTCGCATTGCAGCGCCACAGCATTCGGCGCAACAGCAGCCGCCTCGGCTAACATATGAATCACGGTCTCATGTACACGTGGGAGACTGATCGGCGTCCTCATTTGCCTACTTCCAGATTTTCACGTTTTTGATTGTCGTGCCGCGCATTTATCTATGTCATAGGTTGGATAAAGTTTAGGAACACCCCATCTGGATCTCGAAGAGTCATCTCTAGGCTTGGGGTATAACCGGGAAGCTCATTGAGCTTTGGCGGACTCACAATATCGAAGTTGGCTTTAGCTATCGTGTGGTACAATTCCTCGATCTGGGTTGTGTGAAAAACTAGGGAAACGTCCCCGCGATGCTTACCAGTGCCGGCGGTCCGAGTTGTTTTAACATTTGAATCTGCAATCTCGATAAGTCCAATCATTGATGTTCCTGGGTCGTCGGATTGCAAAAAGGCTGCTCGAATGTCTGCTGGCGCGATTCCGAGAAGTTTGAATACCGCGTGCTCGGAGTTGGCGGCACTCACATGGGTATTCCACGTTATCTTTAGTCCGAGCGTATCCCTGTACAGCCGCAAGGATTGATCTAGGTTTGTGACGATGATGGAAACGCGTTTTAGGAAAAAAGCACTAATCATGGCTATTCCTCCGACGTCCGTTCTTGATAAGACAGCTCGCGAAATGGAGCATCGTCAGCACGTTGCACTTCGCTCATTAGCTTGAAATTGCGATGGACCGGAAAACCCAAATTGTTAGGCGCGCGACTGAGCTGTTTAACACTCATGGATATGCCCACACGTCTCTCGAAGACATCGCCAAACAAGTAAATCTTAGGCGAGAGGGTATTTATTATTACTTCAAAGATAAGTCCGACATTCTCACAGAGATCATCGCCGCCCAGAGCAAAGCGTTGCTGACTGGTCTCATCGGTGTCGTGGCACGAAGCGACTTGTCTTTTGAAGAGCGACTGCGGCTTGCGATACGAAATCATCTGGAGCGGTTCAATCCACACTACCTTGAAATGGCGGTGGCCACGCGCGAGGCGAGCTCTGTCACGGCAAAGCCGAAGTTTAGGCAGCTTCGTACAATTTGGAAGGCATATGACAAGGCCTTGCTGTCGCTGATTGTTGGGGGTCAAAAGGCCGGCGCGTTTAGAAAGGATGTCGAACCGAAAATCGCAGCCTTTGGAATCATCGGTATGTGGCAGTGGCTTTCGCGCTGGTATCACCCGGAAGGCCCCGTTGCGATGGATCAAGTGGTGGATATTTTCTACACCATTGCTACAACCGGAATTCTGAATCCTGGATCTGGTGATCGCGCAGTTAAGTCGGGCCGGCCGAGCGCGCGCCGCAAAATGCCCGGAATGGCTCGTCGACCACAATCTTCCAGACCGACGCATACCTAATGCACTTTCACGATGGCCGCCATCGCGGTATCGCCCGCAGCGCAGCCTTGAAACAAGCCGTACCCGCCCCCTTTTAGAACAAGTTCCTCTATTAGTTCTATAAGACAGCGCAAGGCTGTCGGTCCTTGAGGGTGTCCCCATACGAGTGAGCAGCCATAGTTGTTCATCTTCATGATGTCTGCCTTCATCTCGCGTGCGAAGACGATGTCATTAACAATAAACGGGTTATGTGATTTGATTGCCGATATGTCTGACATCCTCAATCCTGATTTTTCGAGTACGCGCCGAGTTGCAGGGACCGGTGCTGCGGGCATAAAACCTACCCGCTCCCGAGCTGTCGCAAAGCCGATGACGTCAACGGTGATCGCTGAATCGCGTGAGAACTGACGTGCCAGATCTGCATGACACAAGAGTAGCCCTGCGTTCCCATCGGCCGGATGAGTCTGACCACCGCGAGTGACCGTTCCCCCTTCGATCACGGGCGCCAAGCGCTCCAAGGCTTCGCGCGATGTTGGGTAGATGCCCTCGTCACCGCCAAGCGTGCCTACTGTTCTTGAATAGCTCTGATCGGGCACAGCGAAAGGTAGTTGCATAAAGCGCTTTAAGAACGCCGCGTCATTTGCAGTTGCACCCGAGTACTGCTCGTAACGCCTTAATGTGACTTCGTTCTGCTCAACGGTATCAATCGACCAGTCGGCAGCCACGCGCTCCGCCGTTGCGAGCATGCTTCCCAGGGACAGTGGGTCGCACGCGAAGTTGTCCTGGACCCAGTTTTCAATCACTCCCTCGCCATTCGGATCCGGATAACGAATCTGTGGGCCGTTTGAGACGCGATCCGCGGTGAGTACGAGCGCAACTGCAGCGCGTTCACACTCAATCTCCGCAGCAGCAGCAGCCACTGCTGCCACCCCCGTTGAACATGCCTGGCTAATAGTTGGACCGGCAACGTCGCGAGCGCCGATCATTCCCATCGTCCAAGGCAGTCCGTAAAAGGAGCCTGCCTGCGGAACCGTATAACCGAGCACGCCGAAATCGATTGTGCTGACATCGATTTCCTGCTGAGCGACCCAGTTGCGCGCTGTATGAGCCAAGAACCTAAGGCTGTGCAGCTCAGAAAATGAGCCTTGCCACTTGGCAAAAGGTGTGGACCAGTACACGCCGTAGGGAATTACTGCCCGCATTGGAAGGACGTATAAGGGCGGTGCATTTAAGGGGCGAAGCTGCCGTGCCGTCGGACCTTACGGCGCGTAAAACAGTTTACTGCCGTGGTTTAAAGGAACGCAAGCAACCTTTAGCGTAAGGGAATGGTGTGTAAAGCGGGTGCAAAGGAGGTTTTACGGAGCGTCAAAGCTTACTTGACAGCTAGAACCCCGCGTGGGACTATTTTTAACCCTCAGGGGAAGCCTCACCTAAAGAATCGATCCAAGGTTGGGGGACCACAAACGTGCTGGTTGACATCGACACTGGAGGAACGATGACTGACGTCGTCGTTTCCGGTCCGCGCGGCTTGCGCAGCTTTAAAGTAGAAACTACCCCGCACGATTTCACGGTTTGCTTTCGCGAAGGCCTGGCTTTCGCAGCAGAGTCGCTCGGTTATGAGTCCGCTACGGCGTTTCTAGCGAAAGTAGCGCAAATCCGCTGGTCGTCGACGATAACGACAAACGTGCTTGCGGAGCTAAAAGGCTCCAGAGTCGGTGTACTGGTGACCAGCGGCTTCGAGGATAGCCTGTATGGTCCTGATACACCGCCGGCAATAAGTCGAATTGTACCTCGAGAGAATATTATAGGCATGCGGCCGGATGCGTCTCCGGAGGAGCTTGTTCGTGCAGTCCGAACATTGCTGGAGAACGGCGCACGCAGAATCTGCGTTAGCTATCGGATGCAATACCCTGACAACGCAGCGGAGCGGCGCGCCAAAGCAATGATCCACACGCAATATCCGGATCATTTTCTCGGGGCTGTTCCCATTCTGCTCGGCAGCGAAATGGCGCAGACCGTGGATGATGCTACCCGCTTGAACTGCTCGGTTATAAACGCTTATGTGCACTCTGAGCTCGCGGCATCGCTTTTTACCGCAGAAGATACGCTCCGGGCAGAATTCGAGTGGATTGGTTCCCTTCTTATCGGACATACAAACGGTGGCGTAGCCCGCCTTGGGAAGACCAAGGCTGTAGATACGATCGAATCGGGGCCGATCTTCGGTACGTTCGGAGCGGCGCATTTTGCACGGCACTACAAGCGCGAGGGAGTAATCGCTTTAGATGTCGGTGGAACGACGACAAAGGCGAGCGCAATTCGAGACGGTAGACCAGTGTATTTGGCGAGTGGGGATTTTCTTGGAATCCCTGTGCGTGGTCGGATGCCGCTTTTGCAATCCTTAGCCATGGGAGGAGGCAGTGTAGTGAGGCGCCGCGGTACCGACGGCGTTGAGCTTGGGCCAGAGAGCACGGGCTCGGCCCCTGGGCCCGCCTGTTATGGCCTAGGCGGCGAGAATGCAACACTTACGGACGCACTCTTGTGTCTCGGATACTTAGACCCTGCGGCCTTTCTTGGCGGGAGGCGGAATTTGGACCGCGACCGGGCTAGAAAGGCTTTGGCTCAAGCTTTTGAGGCTTCCGAAGATTCGATTGAGACAATCGCTGAGGGAATTCGTGATGAGGCGGTTGTTCGGATGAGCGGTCTTGTGAGCAAAGTTGCCTCCGTCGCCGGATTCACGCCGAAAGACTTGGCGTTGTTTGCCTTTGGCGGTAATGGTCCAATGCTTGGCGCGCTGGTCTGTCAGCAACTTGGTATCGGTGAATGCTGGGTCTTCGGTCTGGCGCCTGTTTTCGGAGCGTTCGGATCGGCAATTTCGCGCGTGGTTCATGTTTACGAACGCGGGTTGGTGGGTGCGGTGACCACGCAACACTGCGAATCTGAAGCGACCGTGCTGGCGATAGAGATGATGGCACGCGCTGCGGCTGAATTGCAGGCTGAGGGCCTCGAGCCCAATAAGGCACTTTTCGAAGTCGAGTGCCGTTGCGTTGACTCAGACCACAACGAATACTCAATTTCCATTGGGGCAATCGATCGGGAAAGCGACGCTCAGGCTATTGAGCGCCATATTGCCTTGGCACTTCGACAACGGTTCACAAACAAGTCCAAGAGAGACAGAATCGTCACCGTCATTGTCAGCGCTTCATATCCAGTGCTCGCCTACGAACCGAAGCCTGACAGCAAACGGGCCAAGACCAAGAAAACTTTGCCTTCGCGAGTGAGCCGTAAGCTCTATTTCGTCGGCGCTTGGAGAGCAGCGTCGCTTTTCGATTGGAGCGAATTGGCCATCGGCCAGACCGTTGGAGGCCCTGCGATTGTGGCATCCGACACCCTGACGTGCCTCGTTCCGCCCGACTGGACTCTCGAGCTTGACGAATATGGTAATGGTCGCCTCTGGCGAACCTGATTAAAGGAATTCGAAGAGCAGTACCGACATGCAAACAGTGCGAATTACCGAGTACTTGGATCTGGATATTGAGTCTGAGTTTTGGCTGTGCCATAGCTGCGGTAATAAGCTCAAATCAGCTCACGAAAACTATAAGTTTGGATGTCTTGTGTATGAGCGAGATCCAAGGACCGTTCACCCTCCAATCATCGAAGGCAAATTCACGTTCTCGCCTGACCCTGACTGGGTCCGAATACTTGAGTTCTACTGTCCACATTGTGGCAGGCAAATCGAATCGGAATATCTGCCGCCGGGGCATCCCATCACGCACGACATAGAACTAGATATTCAAAGTTTGAAGCGTCGCCTGGTCACGGGTGAGCTTAGGCTAGTGAATGACCGATTACAGTATGTAAGTCAGAAGGATGCTATCTAGTGACTCACGAGTTGTCGCATAGCCTCGACTCGATTGATATAGACATTGGAGGCACGTTCTGTGACCTCGTGCTTACGCTCGCAGGAGAGCGGTTCATAGTCAAGTCGCCGACGACGCCGCAAGATCTCTCGATCTGCTTTATGAATGCGATTGAAGACTGCGCTAGAGTTGTGCACACAACGCCGCAGGCCTTGTTAGTGCGCGTTCAAGTTATCCGCTATTCCACTACGGTTGCGCTGAATCGATTGATTGAGCGAAAGGGGCCGCGCATCGGATTGATGACGACAGAAGGCCATGAGGATGCCATCCTAATCGGTCGTGGCGCGCAATGGGTCGACGGAAAGCGGGTCGCGGAGCGCAGAAACTTGGCCGTTCAAACCAAGCCGACCCCCCTTGTTACCCGAGACCACATTGTCGGTATTCGCGAACGCATCGATTCACGCGGCTCCGTGGTGCGACCGCTCGATGAGCGCGACTGCCGAGCAAAACTGCGGCAGCTTGTGGACAAAGGAGTCAGAGCAATTGTCGTGGCTTTCTTGTGGTCGTTCGCCAACCCCATTCACGAACGCCGCGTCAAAGAAATAATTCGTGAGGAATACAAGGAGTATCACATTGGGTATTTACCCATCGTACTCTCCAGTGATGTTGTAGCTAAGCTCGGGGAGTACGCGCGCACCATGACGGCGGTACTCGACGCGTACCTGCAACAGGCGATGCAGCGCGAAATGTCCACAACTTGGGACAAGCTACGTACCTGGGGATACAAAGGCAGCTTCTTGATGATCCATAACTCTGGAGGAAGCGCCGATATGTTTAAGACCTCTGCGTGTCGGACTTTCAACGGGGGGCCGGCGGCAGGACTAATGGGCTCAGCACATTTCGCGCATGTCCTTGGATATCAGAACGTCGTAGCTGCTGATATGGGCGGAACCAGCTTTGACATAGGGCTGGTCGTTAAGGAGAGCGTGCGCGCATACGATTTCAGGCCAGTACTCGATACCTGGATGGTCGGCGTCACCATGCTGCAGACGATCTCAATTGGAGCAGGCGGCGGATCGATTGCATCGATAGACAAATCTATGGGCAGTAAAATTGACGTGGGCCCGCGCAGTGCAGGCTCTATGCCCGGACCAGCTTGTTACAACATGGGAGGAACCGAACCCACGGTCACCGATGCCGATCTAGTCCTGGGTTACCTAAGTGCGGACTCGTATTTTGGCGGAAAGATGCGGCTCAACAAGACACGGGCCGAGCGAGTGATTCGCGACAAGATAGCGCAGCCGCTCGGAATCTCCGTCGAGCGAGCAGCTGCGCTTATCAGACAGATAGTGGACCAGAACATGGCGTCCGCAATACGCAGAGAAGTGCATCTTCGCGGATACAAGCCTGAAGATTTTGTCGTTTTCGCTTTTGGCGGAGCAGGCCCGACCCATGTGTGCGGGTTCAAGATGGACATTCCGAAAGCAATTATCTTCCCCGCCTCACCGGTTTTTTGCGCACTAGGCTCCTCGGTCATGGATATCGCGCACGTATACGAAATGTCCAAGCGAATGATTTTTATGGAAGCGATAACAGAGACATTTACTGCAGACTATGCGTCGTTTAACGAAGTCGTGCAGCGTTTGATGGAACAAGCCCAGCAAGACCTCGGCTCTGAGGGCCTACCGTTGGAGCAAGCGGTGTTCTCATTGGAATTGGACATGCTATATGGCGGGCAGGTCAATGTGAAGCGCATGTCCTCGCCGTTGCTTTTCATGCGCAGTCCGCACGATGTCGAGCTTGTGTATAAGGCGTTCGAAAAAGAGTTTTCTGAAGCATTCAGTCCACTCGTGGTTAACCGTCCGGGTGGAGTATATCTGGATAACTTTGTCCTCAAAGCGACGGTTCCCACACAGAAGCCGGCGTTCCCCATCTATGAACTGATGGCCGAGGACGCTGCCGCCGCCCGCATTGGCAAACGCGCCGTCTACTGGCCCGAAAACGCCCAGTACGTAGAGACAGACGTCTTTGCGTTTGACAAACTTCGTCCAGGGAACCGCGTCTCCGGTCCCGCTATCATCGAAGCAAGCCTCACTACAGTAGTTGTACCGCCCGGCAGCGCACTGAGCATCGACGAGCACGCGTTTGGTGTGCTTGAGAGCGCCTCCGCTGGGCAGGCCTGGCGTTCCAGGGCGGCCGCACGCTTCATCGCTATACGCAGCGGGGAGCGAACTGAGGAAGTGCACCCAGGCAGCATGACGTGAAGGTGAAGGCATGAGCATCCCCTCGACCGAACAGAAATTGCGGTGGTTGAAGCCTGAGCCCCCTACAGCGGTGGAACGCGCGTGTGTAGAAAAGATTGCGCTCGGCCAGTACGAAATTGGTTTTCAGAGGACCAACGATATCCTGGACGAAGGAATGGAAGTCTTTGTGCGTTCGTGTCGCAGCGCAATGGGTATCGCTGGTGACTCGCTAGTTGGGATAATGACAGCCGGTGGAGACATCGTTAATGGGTCGTGCGGCACCTATCTGCATGCGGTGATTCCGCCACTTGTAATCAAATACATCCTTGCCAATTATCTAGATAACCCAGGGATCAAGGATGGTGATTTGTGGTTCTCGAACGATGCGGCGTACGGAGGAATCCATAACCCAGATCAAATGGTTGCAATGCCGGTTTTCTACAACAGCGAACTGATTGCATGGACTGTCGCGTTGGTGCACACGACGGAGACCGGCGCCACGGAACCGGGTGGAATGCCTGTATCGGCACGAGCTCGATTTGAGGAAGGTATGAATCTTCCTCCGATGAAAATCGGCGAAAACTTTCAGCTGCGCAATGATGTTGTCGACATGTTTCAACTATTCGGCGTTCGCGCACCTCAAATGATCGCCGTGGACTTGAAAGCCCGGTGCACGACGGTGGATCGCGTTCGCACGCGCCTGCTCGAGCTCGTGGAACGAGAGGGGGTTGATTACCTTCGAGGATTGTTTCGCAAAATGCTGATGATGGCCGAGGCCGGCGCTCGCAAACGTATTAGCGCCTGGCCGGACGGCAACTTCAGATGTGTGACGTTTTCCGACGCCGTCGGGCTCGAGCAAGGGTTGGTGCGCTCATGTTACATGACTCTTCAAAAAAGTGCAGATAGCATCGTAGTGGATTTCACAGGAACCGGCCCCGAGACGCCGTCATCTTATAATGCGCACTCTCAAGCTGCCATTGGGCATTTTGCAAACTACGTTTATGAGTATCTTTTCCACGACTTACCGATAAGCAATGGAACTTTTTCATCGATAGACTTTGTTTTTCCGCCTGGTTCGTGCCTGTCGCCAGACGTGCGCGCCGCGACGAGCAATTCGGTCATGATTTCCACCGGAGTCATGAGCGCCGTCCATAACTGCGTCGCAAAGGCAATCTTTTCAACCGAACAGTGGAAACAGGCGGGAGCCTCGCAGGGTAACGGCGGAAATGCGTTGGTGCTCGCTGGCCTCTCGCAGTGGAATATGCCGTTCGCCGATATGCTCGCCTATTCCATCAATACCGAAGGCCAGGGCGCGCGACCTACTATGGATGGCATGGACACATTCGGGTTTCCTTGGTGTGTTTTTGGGCGCGCGCCCGACGTGGAATTGATGGAGAACGAGTTTCCCTTATTGGTTCCAATGTCCGAGCAATGGCAAGACTCATGTGGTCACGGCAAGTATCGTGGCGGCGTAGGAACGTCGCAGCTTTGGGTGGCGCACCATGTTCCTCAGGTGTTTATGATGGCGATTGCCGATAACAGCAAGCTTCAGACACCGCAACCACTCTTTGGGGGCTATGCACCTTGCACGATACCTGGAATAAGTATCCGCGCAGCGGACATTATGCAATTGCTCAACAACAACGATGCCAAGCTCACACTCCGCACCGGCAACCTTTTGCGCGAAAAGACAATCTCCGGCGAGATGACGGTTGAGTTTCAGGGTCGGTCCGTAAGACCCTACGCACAAGGTGACGTGATTACCTTTGGATTCTCAACCGGCGGTTGCGGGTTTGGTGACCCACTAGAGAGAGACCCGGTCGGCGTAGCAAAAGACTTCGTGGCCGGCACGGTTTCGCAATGGGCGGTACAACACATATATCGAGTCAAGCTTTCAGAGACCAACGCTGTTGACGTGAAGAAGACAGAAAAGGCGCGCGCCGCAGAGTGCGCTGCCCGACTTAAGCGTGGGAAGCCGTATAAGGAATTCGAGTCAGAGTGGCTAAAGAAAAAGCCAAAGGCGCATATACTTAATCACTATGGGACATGGCCGGACGCGAAGCCGCTCGGTCCAGTATTCCGCCCGTGATGCGCGCGTGACGCCGGGTCGTCGCGAGCTGGCCGATAGGCTCCGGGGAATCGTCGAGGGCAAAACAGCCGGCCCGACTGTCTTTCTGCCGTTGTTCCACGCAATTGCGTCCCAGATCAAAGCTGAACCACCCCACGGCTTCTTGGTTAGCGCTACAAAGCTGGCAGCTGGGTTAACCTTGCTACATCAGACGCTTAATGCGGAGTGTTTGTTTGTCAGCTGCGCAGGGCACATTGAGGCTGAATCACTTGGCGCGCGTCTCAGCTGGGCAACCTATCCCCCGCGTCTCGTAGGTTCCGATCTCGTACCATCCGATGTTGGGCAAGGACGCGTAAATCAAGCACTGCAATCCGCACGTGTTGTTGCGGCCGTGGACGCGTGCCAAAGACTAAGCAAGACGCTACCTTCTGGCGTAGCAATCGGCGCAGGATTGACCGGCCCCATGAGGCTAGCCGCAGAGCTGTTTCCCTCGCTAGCGCAGTCAAAGGGTGTGCCTAAGCAAGGAGACGTCGACGGCGCGCTTGACGTAAGTGGGCAAGTGGCCCTTGCTTTTGCCAAACTCTTTCTTGAGGCCGGTGCGAGTGTCATCGTGCTCTTGGAAAGAATCACCGAACTCGACCGAGATCCTCGCAAAATGATCGTTTGGGCTGATGCAATGGCGCCAATCATCAATCTAGCAGAGTTTCACCGCGTTCCAATTGTTCTGCTGCTCCTATCGCCGACTGACTTTGTCGTCCCCTTCGAATCCAGCGATGTCATTGCAAGATGTATCTGTGTTGGTGATGAGCAGCGGTCCGGCGACGGTTTATCAATCAGGCACGCGACAGCCATAGGGGTTTTAGGGGAGCCTAGTGCAACATTGCTGCAGAGGTGCCTAGTTACGACTCACGGCGAGGTGCCCCTTGATGCAAATATCGCTCGGTTGAGCGAATGGACTAAAGCCTGGCGCGTGGCAATTGACAACTGGCACTTGGTCGTGGAGCGGAACTCGGCAGCGCAACCAAGCAGTAATTAGCAGCATCCGGCTACTCTACTGCCGCCGCATACACTGTCGAGAAAGGTTGAATCGCGTAGCAAGAGACAAACGTAGCGCCAGTTGCCCGGTCCGGCGCTGAAAAGGAGCGACATGAGGTTTCGGATAGCATATTCACTGGGCGATGACGCTATTAGCGTCATTCTCTGGTGCATAGCCTTTACGGGACTCGCTGTGGAGCCCTTTTGGATTGGTGGAATCGTCGACCATCTTGGGGTGCGGGCGGGAATTGCGGGGCAGTTTGGTGCGCTTCAACTCGGGTGCACGGCACTAACGTCGCTGTTCGTTGCACCCCAAATGGGCCGCTGGAATCGACCGCAGGTAGCAATGGTTGGATTGGCTACCACTCTTTTGGGCAATTTGGTCGTATCGTTCTTCCCAACGGTCAGCATTCTACTGGTCAGCCGGATTCTGGTTGGGCTCGGAGAGGGGGCCACCCTTGCCGTCGCACACGCCTCGATAGCGAATCGAAGGAATTCTGATCGCCTATATGCGATCTCATACCTTTCGCTGATGGCGTACGCAATGCTCTTGTACCTCACAGTCCCGCTAATTACGGAACGAGTGGGTATCGTGGCAATTTTCGAGATTCATGCAGCGGTCTGTATTCCGGGATTTGCTGTCGCCGCAAGGCTACGATATCAGCCCGAAAAAAGATCGCAGCCTCGTTTGGCGCGTCCATTCGCTCGAACGGGGATTGCAGCGCTATCAGCGTCCGCAGTTTTCTATGGTGCGGAGGGTGCTCTTTGGGCATACGTTGAGCGGTTTGGCACTAAAGTCGGATTAAGTACCGCGCAAGTTGGAAGGGCTCTCGCATTCGCTCTACTCCTGACAATTGGGGGCTCGCTCTTCGCATACATCCTCGGTACTCGCTTTGGCCGGCGCGGACCTATCGTCGTCGGCCTTCTGATCTTATCGGGCATGGCTATTCTTCTCACTGCTGCGCACACGCCTTTTGAGTACGTGATGGGTGTAATACTCTTCCAGGTGGTCGGCATTTTCGTCATGATTTACATCACGGGCTTTCTGGCGTTATTAGATTCCAGCGGCAGAGTGGTAGCTGCAGCACCCGCCGCGCGAGGCGTTGGCAATACGGCCGGCCCTGCTATCGCTGGCTGGGCGCTTGGCGGCTTCGGGTACGAGGCAATTGGTTTTGTATCACTGGCGTTTTATTTGACCGCGATGAGCGCTTTCGTATGGCTTATGCGAAAAGATAGCGCCGAGAGATTGTAATCTGTGGCGCTGTAGTTCGAGCGCTGAGAAACACCGCGCAAGCCGCGTGTATCCCTTTATCGCCCGTTTGAGCCAGTAAATCGGGTCGGTGCTGCGGCGTGCGCGCTGGGCGGATTTCAAGCTGATTGTCTCGCCTATGGACGGGTCCGTTACCTGAGCGTCCGTCCGCTATGGGAAAGCACAATTGGACTATGCGAGGACTACTTTTGGTCGCCTGCTGCCGGATCGGGTTTTGACCCCGATGTTACAGCCGCCTTGTTTTTAGCGCTCAACCGGGGCGCCAAAAATCACCGTAAGGAAGCAAACTAGGTTTAGCGCTTTGTGGTGGCGCAGAGTGCGAAGTTAGATCGCTGATCTCCTGAACCATGCATCACTCCTTAACGAGACATTCAGGGGGCTAAACCGAAAATCCGTTGGTCACGCTCAATGCACGGAATTGCGTGGAGTCGGTTCCGACCAAATGCGCGTCAAGAGCGAAATTCCGTTGGTCATTCCGTGCAAATTCAGTGCAGTGACTAACTCCGCACGACGCTCCTGCGCACACTTGGCCGCAAGCCAACCGATGCCTGATAGCTGGGGAATCGAGGGGTTACGAGCTCGACCCAAGTGTGGCCAGGAGTGGCGAGGAGCGCCAAAGTGCAGGGAGGCCGCCTGTTAATCCGTTGGTCGCTACGCTGATAGTCCTCTGAGGCCCTGGTTCACCACCAGGTTCCCGCTCAGGAGCTGAAGTTGCGCAGGTTGCCGCCGTCCATTGGTTCGAAATTGAGGCTCAGGTAATTGAATTTTCGATGCCGGCAATGGCCACTGCACCAAGAAGTAGCCTGAACCGAACCGGATCTCCCCAGGACGGTGAAAGTCGACAGTCCATCGGTCGCCTCCTCTTCGGGTTCAGAAGGTCGCGACGAAGTCCGGCAGGTTGCCGGCGGCGAACGGCGAACCGATGATGGGGGTGAGTCCGCCCGTCGAAGCATTGAAATTAAAGCCAGAAACATTCGCTGAACCGTTATTGGCGACGTAGAGGAACTGGCTAGTGGGGTCGAGGGTGATCGAGTAGGCATTAGCGCCTGAGACGACGGGGAAGCCCGGAAGCGAGTTCAGCAATCCCGTCGTCGCATCAATGCCGTAGCCGATGACGCCTGCACCGGTCGTGACATAGAGGTAGGTGCCCAAGCGATCCGCGGCGATATAGTTGCTCACAGCCACGGGAAAGGGGGAACCGCTGAGTGGAGTCAAAGTACCACTGCTTAAATCAACGGTGAAGCCGGAAATGCTCGGGTTCACTTCGCCCGGATTTGCGGTGTAGAGATACTTGCCCGACGCTCCAAACGCCAGACTGACTGGATTCGCGCCTGCCGCAAACGGTGATCCGGCCACTGGTGTCAGGCCGCCAGTGAGTCCGTCAATCGCGAACGCCGAAATGTCGTTCGAGCCACCGTTGTTCGCCACATACAGGAATAGGCCAGCGGTATCCACGGCCACCGATGACGGGCCGTGGCCCGTGGCATACGTCGCCGGCGACAGTGGAATTAACGCTCCCGTAGTTGCATCGATGGCGAAGGCAGAAAGGGTGTCGGACCCGGCGTTCGCGACGTAAAGATAATAGGAGCGTCTGAGTTCTAAAAGGGTAAGTGCCCGAGGATCCGTACCGGCGGCGAAGGGCGAACCTGATACTGCAGTCAACGCCCCAGTCTCAATATTGACAGTAAAAGCGGAAACGTCGTTGCCGCCCTCATCGCTGACATAGACAAACTGCCTGGCTTGCGTACCGACCACCGCGTAAGGGAACTTGCCCGTGGCGGTCGGTGTGCCCACGGCCACAAGCGCACCGGTGGTCGCGTCAACCCGATAGGCGGAGACCGTATTGTCCGCGGCATTGGTGATATAGGAGAACTCCGAACATCCGACGGCGACGCTGGTGTCGTTGGCGCTTTGAATGTTGACTTGAGCGTTTTCGACCATGCAGCGCTGCGTCGGTGAGGAAGGCTGCTGTTTTACGACGACGAACTCGGGGGGGTCGGGCGTCGCTGAGAATACCGAGTCCAGCGTGAACGCCCCGTCGGCATTGATTTGCAGCGGGCTGCCCTCGTATTCAGGGCCGCCGAAAAAATCGTATGAGTGCAGCTGAAGCACCAATCCGGAGCCCACCAGCCCCGAAACCGTGCCTCCGACCTTGTACACCGCTTCGCAAGTCACCAGCACGTTGGTCACATTCGCTGCTCCGATGAATCCCGAGGCGTTGCCGACCGTGCAAATCTGGGCAGGGTTAATCGGTTGCGTCTCCACGGCAACCACGTAACCGGTGCCGGCGAACAATGGTTTGCCAAACGTGAAGGCCCCCGACGATCTGACCGGGAGGTTGACGCCGGAGGCTTGCAATACCAGGCCTGAGCCGGTAAGCCCGGTGACCCCGCCGCCGACCGTGTACGTGGCCGGAGTGACTGGACCGGGTTCAATAGAATCACCACCGCCGCACGCTGTAAGCGCTGCCAGAAAGGCCGCGGCACACGCATATCGGACCATCCGACGGATGCTTGTTTTCATATCAAACCTCTCTTCGTCCGGTGATAGAAGCGACGCGTTGGATCCCTGCTTCGCGTCGGCTGCTGTCGAGAGGGGCGCTGGACGCCAATGCACCCAAGCGAATCCCGCATGGCATCCCTCGTTTCGTCTCATGTATTGCCACTGGGGTATGTGTCAGAGCGTGTTTGAGGTTCGTGCCGACCACGGCAACCTGAAAGCGTGTACGTGCCAAGGGACATCGTGCTGACCAAACCCTGCAATGCATGCCACTCGGCTTACCGAGCGAGCCTTGGACCGCGCTGGGGGTGCCGAGGCTCCGGCCAGCGGGTCAACGCAATCGCGCTGGTGGCCGTGCTCACTTCGCCGCCACCGATACAGGCACATCGATCCCGTGGGCCGCGGCCTCCCGAAGCGTGTGTGATGCCAGATAGACCTGCGTGAGGAGCGTCAAATGGGCGCCCCGGATCGCATCCGCGAGCGCCTTCTCACGGCAAGCAACTGGATTTGGGGAGGGCGCCAGGCCGACACGATTACCGTGCGTGCAGACCACCCGCGCAGCTTGCTCAAGCCGCCAATAGAGTTCCTGCGCCCCGCGAGGCTGACTAACATCGAGTCCCTGTGTGTTCACCTGAATAGAAACTGTGACCGCTTCTTCCTCAGCCGCGACACTACCGGCAAAAAGCGTGCATACAGCTATGGCGGCGCCAAGGACCGGCCAGGCACTGATGGCAGTTGTCTTGGGGTACATGTGAATCTCCTCATGAAAGCGTTGACAATGATTCGGTTCATTGACAACGAGTCCTCGAGGCACGAATTGGACACCCTAATATCGCAAATGACGGGTGTCGTGATCGGTCGGCGGCGCACGGAACTTGGGGTGCGCCAAATATTTTGGTTGCCATTTCAGACCATGGGGACTCATATACATAGAGAGAGGGAATCTCATGTGCCCCCATGGCTGTCGCTGAACCCAAACCATCCTTGGTCGAGCGGCTCTTTGCCGACCACCGGGCCGCTCTGCAGGCGTTCTTCCTGCGGCGCATCCGTGGCAAGGCGGATGCGGCGGATCTGGCGCAGGAGGTCTACGTGCGGATGTTGCGGATCCGCGATCAAGGGGCGATCCGCAATCCCGTCCACTATCTCTACACGGTGGCCAACAACCTGGTGAAGGAGCACGCAGTGCTCGACCGTCGGCAGGCAAGCGGCATCGACATCGATGAGGCTCCGGCGCACGCGGATCTCGAGACGCTACCCGCATTCGACGGGGAGCTCGATGCGACACAGCGGGTCGCGCGGCTCGGAGTCGTGCTCAAGCAGCTGCGCCCGAAATGCCGCGCCGCGGTGGAGCTGCGTTTCACGCATGGACTCTCCTACCGGGCGATCGCGACGCACCTCGGGGTGTCCCCGCAGATGGCGAGAAAGTACGTGGCGCAGGCGCTAGGTCATTGTCGACGCCGCATGGCGGCGCTGGGTTGAATCTATGATCGCTAACGAAGAGAAGATCCGTGCCGCAATCGCCGAACAGGCCGGCGAGTGGTTCGTGGCGAATGATGAGGGGCCACTGGATGCGCAAGCCTCCGCGGCCCTGGCGGCGTGGCTCAAGACCTCGCCCGTCCACATCGAGGAGTTCCTCGCCGTGGCGACGATCGCGCGCGATCTCAAGGAGGCGCGCACCGACTCTGAGTACTCCCTCGAGGCGATTCTCGCACGCGCACGGGCCGTGGACGACACTACGGTGCAACCCCTCTGGCCACGCGTGATTGAGGCCGTTAGAGGCAGAACCTCAGGCCGCTGGCTTCCGGCCGCAGTGGCGATGGCGACATGCGCTGTATTGAGTCTTGGCTTGGTCTTGATGTGGAACGCGAGGCCCATCCAGCACCTCACGGCGCCCGACGGTATAACGGCACTGCACTTTGAAACACGACATGGTGAACAGCTGACTCGTCGCTTGGCGGATAATTCCGTAGTGCACCTCAATACCGACAGCGCGGTCATTATCCGTTACGGCAAGACGGAACGGCGCGTGGTGCTTAAGTCCGGCGAGGCAGAGTTCGAAATCGCCCACGAGCCTGATCGGGCATTTCGGGTGATCGCCGGATCAGCTGAAGTCGTCGACCTCGGCACTAAATTCGATGTGCGCCTGGAGCGTGACTCGACCGTGGTGACCGTGGTCGAGGGGCTGGTTGCCGTCGGAGCATCGAATTCGAGCCAGAACCACTCGCCACAATCTGTCCAGCTGAGCGCCGACCAGCAGATACGCGTAACTGCGGGAGTGGCGCCGACCATGCCCGTAGCGGTTGATGCGCAGCGCACCACAGCTTGGCTGCATCGACAAATTGCCTTTGATCACGAACCGCTGGAGCAGGTCGCAGCTGAATACAATCGCTACAGTTCGAAACCGATTGAGATCGCAACCCCCGCGCTACGGAATCTGCAAATCAGTGGGGTCTTCGCCACCGACGACCCCGAAGCATTCATTGCCTTCCTGCGCAGCCTCAAGGGGGTGCGGGTCGAAGTGTCGGAGACGCGGATTCGCGTGTGGTGAGACTAGGCGTAGCTGTGCCCGACACCTAACTCTGCCCGCCCTGCGCTATGCTTGAGGTCAGGGCACGCAAAGATGCCCAAATGGAAAGCGTATGGGAGGTCAACCGAGTCACCGATCAGCGGGCATCGCGACCGTGGTGTCTGGGGTGCTGCGCTCGCTCTCGATTTGCGCGCCCGCTGCACTCTTGGATGCTCCGGCGGCGCTAGCCCAGGCCTTTGCACCCACGGCGCTCAGCGCCGACATTCCCGCAGAGCCTGTCGCGCAGGCGCTTGAAGGGTTCGCCCGCCAAACCGGCCTGCAACTCGTCTACGTCTCGGGTGTCCTCCGTGACCAGAGATCCCACGCGGTTTCTGCGGGACTCGGCGCTAATGAAGCGCTCACTCAAATCCTCCAGGGCACCGGACTCAAGTTCGAGTACCTCACACCGCGCAGCATCCGCATCCTCGCCGCCGTAATTGGCCCGCCGCGGGAGACTGCTCCGATGACCCCGGCCGGAGGCGAACTGCAACAGGTGATTGTCACGGCCAACCGCCGCGAGGAGAACCTTCAGAACGTACCGATCACGATTCAGGTGTTGACCGGGGAGACACTCGCCAAGCTCAGCGCCAAGACCTTTGATGACTTCGTGAGCTACCTGCCGGCCGTTACTGCGCACGGAGTAGGCCCCGGTCAGAACAACATCTATGTGCGCGGCCTCGGGACAACCGCCTCGACCATTCAGGGGTCGGGGGCGGCTGATGCTTTCCCAAACGTCGCGGTATATCTCGATGATCAATCTGCGCAGCTTCCAAGCCGCAATCTTGACATCTACGCCGCAGACCTCGAGCGCATTGAGATCTTGGAGGGGCCGCAGGGCACCTTGTTCGGCGCGGGCGCCGAGGCAGGTGTCGTGCGCTACATCACGAACAAGCCGAAGCTCAACGTGACCGAAGCCATAATCAACGCGGGCTACGGAACGACCGAGCACGGTGATCAAAGCAGCAATTTCGATGCCACCCTCAATGTACCGATCATTGCCGATACGCTCGCCGTGCGCGGGGTGATTTACAACGACAAGCGCGGCGGATACATCAATAACATCCCCGCGACATTTGCGCGCGCCGCCACAGACCTCGGCATTCACTACGCTAACGCGGCTGGCCAAGTTCCTGCCAACAGCCTCGTCATCAACAACTTCAATTTTGTCGCCAACGATATCAATCCAGTCACCTACACGGGCATGCGTGTCGAGGCCCTTTACCGGTTCAACGAGGCCTGGAACGCGTTACTCGCACAGTCTTATCAGAATATGGAGGCGGACGGCGTCTTTGCCGAGATGACGGCGAACTCGCTCGGTGAGCCGCTACCCGACTTGAGCGTGCAGCTCTACAACCCGTCGTACAACAAGGACAGGTTTGAGAATACCGCGCTGACGATCGACGGCCGTGTCGGTGCCCTGAAGCTACTCTATACGGGCGCCTATCTAGGGCGCAACGTCGAGCAGGTTCAGGACTACACGAGCTACGCGCGCGGCCCATACGTGGACTACTATCAGTGCGCCAATCCAGGCCTGGCTCCTGAGACTTCGCAGTGCTTCACTCCAAGCTCGACTTGGCGCAATCGGGAGCGCAACACTCACCAAAGTCACGAGCTGCGCGTGAGCACCCGAGACGATGGGCGGATCCGGGGCATCGGCGGTCTGTTCTATGAAAACTACCAGATTCAAGACCAGATCGATTATCTCTATCTCACCGCGCTTCCGTACTTCAATCCGATCGGGCCGCCCACTGGCTACTACCTGAATGGGGTTTTTGTACCCGCACCTGTAACGTCGAACAACCCGAACATCCGGCCGCTGGGTGACGGCTTCTTTCACGATATCACCCGCGGTTACAAACAGCTGGCCGCATACACCTCTGTCGATTTCGATCTCATTCCGAAGAAGCTGACTCTGACGGCCGGCACGCGCTACTTCCGATCGGATACCTCTGAGGTTGGCTCGAGAGTGGGAAGTTTCGGTTGCAAGTTCAACAGTACCCCGACGACGGTGCCAAATCCGTGTGTGAATCACTCCAACGTCACCAATATCAATGCAGAAAACCTTGACCGGGCTTTTTCCGGCTTCAGGAGCCGCGCGAACTTGAGCTGGAGAGTCACCGAGGATGCGCTGCTGTACTACACCTGGTCGCAGGGCTTCCGCGCAGGCGGCTTTAATCCAGCACCGCTCCCAGCACCAGCTAATTCGCCGCTGGCAGACAGCGAGCAAGCCCATAGGCACAAGGGTTGGGTGGCGCCCGTGGCCTTCGCGCCCGACAACCTCACCAACAATGAGCTCGGCTGGAAGACGACGTGGATGGACCGGCGCATCCAATGGAATGGCGCGATCTACCAGGAGGACTGGACTAACGCACAGATCAATCTAAACCCTATTGGGGTCTTCGCCAACTTTGGCATAAGCCTCAACGGTGGTAACTACAGGGTGCGCGGGCTGGAAACCTCCGGCGTGGCTCGCGTTACGACCGGGCTCACTGTAGAGGCGGGTGCCGCGTGGAATCACAGCGAGTTGGTCAAGCAGGCGACGTTTCTGTGGATGGACGGAACACCAATCGACTTTAGCGCGCTGCAGGCCTCGAACGGGCAGAAGCTTCCGAATCCGGGCGGGCCACTCGGCAGCTCGCTCGCCGGGGCACCCGCCTTCGAGGGCAACATTCGCGCACGATATGAGTTCGCGTTTAACGGCTATGACGCGTTCGCTCAGATCGGGGCGGTGCATCAGTCACACTCCCTCGCTACGACCAATCAGCTGTACGACCCGCGGGGAAATTCCACGGCTTATGACCTGCCCGCTTTCACAACTTACGATGCGGCGCTCGGTTTCGGAAAGGACGCGTGGCTCGTGCAACTCTACGGAGAGAACCTAACCGACACGCGCGCCCAACTGTATGCGAACTACTCGCAGTGGTACAAAGCCGTAACGGTAAATCGTCCCCGCACCATCGGTTTGCACTTTAGCTATAAGTTCGCCGGTAGCTAGCCTTTAGTTCAGCCATCCGAAATTCGGTGGCTGATGATCGGCCCAACGAAAGTGCCGTCGAAAGCCATTCAACTGCTACGCATGTAGGCAATCGATTTTATTGAGCCGAGATCCTGGTTCTGCCCCAGGGGTTCGACCGATGTCCGAGAATCCCTAGGTTCAAAGCCGGGGCATGATTTGTGCTGTTCCTAGCATCCCCCAGTCCGCGCGCCTCAAGTATATTCCACAGTCGCGGCGATGCCGAAGTTTTGCGCCTCGGCTCAGCGTTAACCAACCGTCGCTATGGGGTCGCGCCAGGGATCCTACGGATGACCTCACCGAAGGACGGGCCGCGTCAGGCGGTCGTAACGACGTGCGAGATGTACCGGTAAGCCTGTAGTCTCAATCGTATTCGCGGTCACCTTCATGGCGTCATGAGGGGTAACGCAGGAGCGGATAGGTCTGTCCGTCAGTCATGACCAAATGTTGACGAAGTCCACCCGCCGGCGCTGTGGTAAGCGTACACGCGCCCGGTAGCGTAGCTATTGCTGACTGAGCCATGGCGGCGGGGACAGAATCCTACAGAAGATGAAGCGGGTACCCGTCATCCCACGATGAGCAAGTGCAGCGCAAAGGCCCCTTAAAGCCCCGCGTCGGCGCCGCAATAGCTCTAGGGCGGCGAATCGTTGCCAGAGTTGCGCCGATTGCCGGGTCCGTGTATAGAAAATGCCAATTGGCGTTCGAACAAGCGCCTTAAGAATGAATAGATCAGGGGATTACTTCCACACTGTTAGATCGTAAAAGCTGCTTGGATTTGAGCCGGCGAAGCTCGAGGGCTCTCGTACATATTCTGTTTGAGGGGAGGAGCGACATGATCAACGCGCGATCAAATTCCGACGGCACTGCAAAGACTTCTCCCGCGGCGGCCCGCGTTGCCCTGGCGTTAGTGTTCGCGCTGATGCTCACGCTCGAGGTCAAACCAACTCAAGCGCAAGAGACGGTTCTGTACAGCTTTTGCCCGCAAAGTAGTTGCGCAGATGGAGCCTCCCCCGCTGGGGGTCTTGTCCAGGGCAGCGATGGGAACTTCTACGGGACTACTGAGGAAGGCGGGACCAACAACGGGGGCACAGTTTTTCAAATCACCCCGAGTGGCACGCCGACGACGCTGTACAGCTTTTGCGCGCAGAGGGGTTGTCCGGACGGGGAGTACCCGTTTGCCGGCCTTGTTCAAGGCACTGATGGAAATTTCTACGGGGCTACGCAAAGCGGCGGGCCGAGTGGACTCAATGGCACCGTCTTTCAAATTTCCTCCGGCGGCACCCTCACGACGCTGTACACCTTTTGCTTGCAGAGCGGTTGCCCGGACGGGGAGTACCCCGGCGGGGATCTTGTCCAGGGCAGCGATGGGAACTTTTACGGGACTACTGAGGAAGGCGGAACCAACAACGGGGGCACAGTTTTTCAAATCACCCCGAGCGGCACCCTGACGACGCTGTACAACTTTTGCTCGCAGAGCGGTTGCACGGATGGGGAGTACCTCTACGCCGGCCTTGTTCAGGGCACTGATGGAAATTTCTACGGGACTACGGGAGGGGGCGGGGCGCAGAAGAGCGGTACGATCTTTCAAATCACCCCGAGCGGCACCCTGACGACGCTGCACAGCTTTTGCTCGCAGAGTGGTTGCACGGACGGAAAGATCCCCGACGGAGGGCTTGTCCAGGGCAGCGATGGGAATTTCTACGGGACTACTGCCGCAGGCGGAACCAGCAACAGCGCGGGCACAGTCTTTCAAATTACCCCGAGTGGCACTCTTACGACGCTGTACAGCTTTTGCCCGCAAAGCGGTTGCGCTGATGGTCGGAATTCCCAAGGGCGCCTTGTGCAGGGCAGCGACGGGAATTTCTACGGAACTACGTACGCGGGCGGGACCCGCAGCGGGGGCACAGTCTTTCAAATCACCCCGAGCGGCACCCTGACGACGCTGTACAGCTTTTGCTCGCAAGGTGGTTGCACGGATGGGAAGTACCTTTATGCCGGCCTTGTTCAGGGCACTGATGGAAATTTCTACGGGACTACGTACGAGGGCGGCACGGGCAACAACGGGGGCGTGGTATTCAAGTATCCCCAGACATCGACTGCAATAGCCTCGTCGCTGAATCCGTCGAGCTTCGGGCAGTCGGTAACCTTTACGGCCACGGTCTCCGGCTTGGGGACACCCACGGGAAGCGTTGCTTTTATGAACGGAACGGCAACCCTTGGGAACGCTGCGCTCACAGGAGGCGTGGCAAGCTTCACCACTAATACGTTGGGGCCAGGTACTGATCCCATTACCGCGGTGTACGGCGGGAACCTCGCGGGCAGCACTTCCCCGGTACTGAATCAGGTGGTCACTCGGGCCACGAGCACGATCACGCTCACCTCCTCCCAAAGTCCGTCAACCTACGGTCAGTCGGTGACCTTCACGGCAACGGTTGCATCCGGGTCGCGCAAGCCCGGCGGTCGAGTCAAATTTTTGAGAGGAACCGCAACCCTTGGCAGCGCTACGCTCACCGGCGGCGTGGCGAGCTTGACCACGACAACTTTGAACGTCGGCGCAAGTTCCGTCATCGCAGTGTACGAAGGGAATAATGATTATTCGGGGAGCACCTCTTCTGCCCAACCTCAGACAGTCAATCGGGCCACGACTACTGTCGCGCTCACCTCCTCACAGAATCCTTCGACCCTTGGGCAGCTGGTCACCTTCACCGCAACTGTAGCGCCGCAGTTCAGTGGGACAACCAGAGGAAAAGTCGGTTTCTTTGATGGGCGTACACGCCTTTCGTCGGTCACGCTGGCGAGTGGTGTTGCAACTTACAACACTTCATCCCTCGCCTCAGGCACGCACACCATTACGGCGACATATGACGGCAATGAAGACTTCAGCAGCAGTTCGATGACTCTGATGCAGACCGTAAATTAGACGTGCCGATTCGACCGCGCCGATGAGAAGCGCCGGGAACTGCAAAAAGAGCGAACCGGCCACGAAGCAATCGGCCGAGGTGCTTTCGATTCTGCCGAAGGCCGCGGAGAGCGCGCGGCGCGAGATCACAGCGGCGCTGGCGGGCGACTCACGAGCCTCGCTAAAGGCTCGAATCATCCTTCGTGAGGCCTACAGCGGGGAAATTAAGCTGGTTCCGGACGAAGGCGGCGGCCTTACGGCGCACTGGAACCTGAACAGTTCCGCCCTGCTGAAGGTCGCAGGGACAGGTCATAGCGGGGGCATGATTGTTTTGGTCCTCTAACATTCCGCAGTCCGTACGGGCGCCAAGTAAGATGCGCAGGCGCTCCTAAACGAACAACTTCAAGCAACTCACGCAGAAGGCCCGAATCGGTAGCGGCCGGCCGCCCCTCAAGCCCCAAGCGGTTCGACGCATGTGTCACCCAAGCGGGCAATTGCCGCACCGCGCCATCATTTATTGGCCTCGCTGGGCGCTTCGTTGTCGGCGTCAACCTCGAAGGCCAAGATGCGTTGTATTGCTGACTCGACGCGATCAGGAAATGGGCAGCCATGCTCGCAAATCATCGGCTAAAACTCGCGGGCGTAATCGGCTCTGCTGCGATGCTGATAGCGGGAGCAGCATATGCACAGGATCCGTCGGCTACTCTTCTGACGCTCGACTTCTCCGGTCCTCTTCCCCCATTTATTGACAATCCGGGCCCAGCAACCGCGGTTGAAGCTCCCTTAGTTGTTGGAAGCACTGGGACTTATTACGGGGTCGATGTCGACAATGTGGTCTTCGGCATGTCGTCCCAGGGGACGCTAACTCCGATCTACTCGTTCTTTTTGAACTTCATTGCCGGCGCCATTTCACCCCTCACGCTCGCAAGTGATGGCAACCTCTACGGAACCTCGAGTCCTAGCGGTGCCGAATCGGGTTACGAAACCGCGTTCAGACTCACGACGACCGGTGCGTTGACAACCATTTACGCGCTTGATGCGGTTGCGAACCCCGAACCGACATGTACTCCTCAATTCGGAGGTGTGGGCGCGGGGTTCGTTCCGGTCGTACCTGCAGGGCTCGTTCAGGGCAGCGACGGTAACCTGTACGGCGTTGGGATTCAGGGCATAAACGGCGGGCTGTGCGGCGGAACTGTCTTCAAGATGACCCTCGACGGCGCTTTGACGCTGCTGCACGTCTTCATCGGCCCCGATGGCATCGATCCCGAGTCGGCCCTGATTGAGGGGACCGACGGGAATTTCTACGGCACCGCATCCAAGGGCGGCGCCATGGATTTGGGCACCGTCTTTCAGATTACCCCCGCCGGCGCGTTCACAACGCTCCATTCATTCTCTGGAACCGACGGGGCGACGCCCATGATGGCTCTGGTGCAGGGGAAGGACGGTAATCTCTACGGTACGACCTCGGCAGGCGGCGCATCCAACCTCGGCACCATCTTCAGCATCGCGCCCACAGGGAAGATGTCAGTGTTGTATTCGTTCACCGGTCAGGCTGACGGTGAAAATCCCAACGGACTTACGCTCGGCAGCGATGGAAATTTCTACGGCACTACCCGAGGTGGAGGCGAATCCAATTGCATGCCACCGATGTGCCAAGCCGACGATTTTGGCACGATCTTTATGATCACGTCGGGCGGGGCGCTCTCGACGCTTTACACCTTCGACAATGCCGACGGCGAAACCCCCTACTCCAGCCTCGTGCAGGGACCCGACGGTAACTTCTACGGCTCGACCTCCGCCGGAGGATTCCAGGGAGTTGGAACTCTTTTCAAGATCTCCACGGGTCTCGAAGCGGCGAACCAAGCGGTACCACCCCCACCCACAAATGTTAGCTACTCAATCGATGCCAACGGCAATCCCGTAGTGAGCTGGTCCGCCGTGGCCGGGGCGACGAGCTACAGTGTCTACGCGGGAACCGATTCCGGCGGAATGGGCGACGTTCCCGTCGCGACGTCCACAACGACGAGCGCGACCCTCACCAAGTTGCCGCCGGGGACTACCGATGACTTCAAAGTAGCGTGGGTCAATGCCAGTGGGACAAGCGGCCTCTCGGCGCTCGCCGGAAACGCCGGCGCGACAACCACCGGCACGGGCGGCCGGGGTGCTATCGAGACTTGGATGCTCGTCGCGCTCGGCGCTACTGCGCTAATCGCTATAACCCAACGCGCGAGGCGCATTCGACGCTGGAATGCCAAATAGCGCAGTGCCATCCAATCAGTTCGATTCATCGGTACTTCTGGACAGTGCTGTCTTGGCCTGCATCGGAAACGAACCGTTAACTTAGTCGAAGCGTCAACCATAGTTCGCTGGTTGACTTCGTGCTGCAAATATCCCGTGATGGCAATCTCGGTGCATATGCACCGAGTCATTACTTATCCGTCGCAACCACTTGATCGCTATAAGGGGAGCATCTGGTTCATCACCGGGTCCCCGCCGAGGAGCTGGTGTTGGCAGGTCGCAGGCTTTGAGAGTCAAAGGCCGTCTAGGTTAAGCAGGCAGCTACCGGCCAGTCGCAGACTTCACGAATTCGCCGCTTAGGAGCAAGCTGCTCACCTGGAGTCAGGGTTTTGCGCTTCATAGGCTTAATCATCGAGTCCCAGCCCTTTCAAAATCCTAGGCGCATGCTTCTCTACGCGCGCGGTGCGAGTCGCCGATTGTTTCGCCCCAGCGAAATGCAGCAAATAACCTCTCTGCCTTCCGGGAGTGAGCGCGTGGAATGCTTCGGCCAGTTTAGGGTCACCATCCAAACGCTCTTGAAACTCCTTGGGCACCTCGAATTGTGCCACGCTTCTCATCTTCACCTTGGCACCGGATTTCTCAACCGCAATGGCCTCTCTGATATAGGCCTTAACCGCCGCTTTCTGCTCGTTGATATCCGCAAGAGAAGCAAACCTGATTTGCCTCGCGGCCTGCACATTCCTGGTTTGCTGAATGAGGATGCCCTTGGGGTCCTTAAGCAACGCGCCTTTCATGAAAAGTAAAGCGCAATAAGTCTTGAAGCCATGGATCAAAACCACGTTGCTACCACTTAGATCGTAGCAAGCTTGGCCCCATTTCAGTTCTTCATTGAGGCCCGACGCAAGGCAGAGGTGGCGGAGCGCAGCATATTCAGCGCTCCAGCGTTTTTCCTTGCCATGAACCTTACTTACGAGTGGATTCATTCTTCCTTTGATTCGATCCGAATGGTTTCTGGGCGAAGAATCCATTTGTTCGCGTCGTGAGTACCGATAATGAACAGTAGTGCGATCGCAGCGATCGCTATGATGCCACATCACATCCGGTGTGGGGGTGAGTTCAACTGGCCGTTGCAACACCTTAACCTTTGAAGGGGAGGTGGAGTGTGATGGCATCACGCCCAAGACGTCGCTTTTACGCCATGACAGAGACAATGCCGAGATCCGGGACGGCGCCAAAGGCGAAGGCCTTAAATCGATCGGCCGTGTTTTCGGCAAGAGTTCCGGCACGCTCTTTTCTCATTTGATGCACGAGTCCACGGGAAATCTCCTCGCGCTCCACCAACGTCAGGACGAGTCTAGAGTGACGCCGAGACCGTGGTCGAATCACGCCAAAGGACCGCGGCGGGTGATGGGTCGAGCTGCTTCCACGGTGAGCCGGGAGATAGCGCGCAGGACGCAGGCAGTACCGCGCTGCTGCGTCGCATAAGCGCGCCTGCAGTCAGGCTCTGCGGCCGAAGCTGTGTAAGCTCACCGGCCGCTTCGGCGCGTAGTAGCCAGACTCCTCGAACGCAATTGGTCGCCGCAGCAGATCACCCAACTATTCGCCGTGTGTCCTGTATTTAGTAAAGGTGCTACGGGTGAAACACTCAATCGCGGATAGCTCATGTTCGCGTGTCTCCCGGCGGCATCCGAGTCGATCTTGCAGACAGAGCCAGGGTCATACCTGGTCATTAGAACTTGGTCCCGGAAGACGAAGCCGTGCTATCGCTGGCCATCGGGTCCGGGGAAAAACTTGTAACCCGCAGGGGAGGAACTGCTATGAAGTCGAAAATTGGAACACTGCAACTTGCACTTACCACGTTCGGGGCCTTGTTGGTCGGCGCAACCAGCCTGGCGCAGCCAATGCCCCAAGTGATCGTCGAGGTACCGCATATCGAGAAGAGCACTCAAACCGGGCCCGCGGGGCAACGAAACGAGACTCTATCAATTGTATACAAGGTGAACTACACCGATCTCAATCTCGCCACGCATTCGGGAGCTGTCGAGCTGCAGAATCGCATCAAGGATTCCGCCACACGGGCATGTGAGCAGCTCGTTAAGCTTTACCCCGAGACTACCGAAGGCGACACGCCCTGCGTGCAAGGTGCCGTCAAGAGCGCGATGGTTCAGGCCAACAAGTTGATTGCTGCTGCTGAGGCTGCAAAGACCTAGGAGTGCCTAATCGGGGTTCATCCGTCCGCGACGCCGCGGACGGATGAGCTCCGTACCTAATACGCTCCAACGATCATGCCGGATGAAGCACTCCATGTCGCCCATCTGGGATGTGACTGGAATGTCAAAGACGCATGTTCTGCTCCTATCGTCCCACACACTGTCGTCGTCACGCTTTCATGTGAGCGAGCACGGGACGCGGAAGTGCCTATCGGATGGGAGTGTCCACGCAACTCGAGGCCGAATTCAATGACGGCGTTTTCGCTAATTGTTGCGTTGGGAAGCCTGGAGCTTGAGAACCATGGCTTTTAGCTCGCGCACCTCTGCGGCTTGCGCTGCTGGGGTGAACGGGCTCGTGCAAATGTGCTGCAGCGCAGCAAGTTAGCTGCGCTTAGGATCGACCATTGTCATCGTTCGAAGCGACATCAAGCAGTGCGCCCGCACGAAGCGCGCACAGCCGCACCACCTAAAGGCGATGCTTCCTCGCTTTATTTTCGCCTGAGCAGGCGCGCGCTTGGAGAGTGCAAGGTTTCCTACGGAATTGGCATCACTCGCGCTCTTGACGACGATGCGCTTGGGGTCGTACCTTGCGCTTGCCTTGCGCATGCGGGCTATCACGGCTATTTAAGAATCAATAATCAAAGGGGTTCGTCATGACGAGGATAGTGGCTGGAGCTGCGATCGTTTTGTTAGCGAGTACATTTGTAACCACTGCGGTCCTCGCGCAGGACATGGGCGAAGTGACCGTCCAGGCGTCCCGAGCAGTTGTGACGACCGTTGGTAAGACGTCAAGCGGCGTGCCGATTCAGGACATTTCACTTAGTTATGGCGTAAGCACTAAGGGGCTTGACCTCTCCACACCCGCTGGTGCGACGGAGTTGAAAAAGCGCGTCAACGACGCTGCGACAGCGGCATGCAACGAGATCAAGCGGCAGTTTCCAAACGCACCCTCACCGACGACCGACATTGAGTGCGCAAAGGCGGCTTCCGACAAGGCCATGGTACAGGCGAACGCCTTGATCGCTGCGGCGGGTAAGAAACCCGCGCAGTAATTCGAGGCTGTCCCGCAGCGTCCCCGAAGGCCACCGGCCCCTTGCCGGTGGCTTTTTCTCGCGTACCCTCGCCAGCGCACCTGCGCCCAAAGCGCGTGCGTTAGACGCCTTTTGCTACGCGAACTACGTCTGCGGCAAATGCACTATGCTGGTAACGATTCCGCCCAACGTACCGATGAGAGCAAGAGTCGCGTCAGTAACGTTGCTGTTGGGATTCTTCTCGCAATGAGTCCGAATAAACGCCAGGGTTGACGTTGCGTCCGGTGGTTTGATTGCGTTTGGCGCATCGACCTCTTGATACGTCGCCGCGAATGCCGCCCGGAGGTTGTAGGCGCTGATAAAACCCCAGGCCCACTGGATCACCATGGCCATTTGCTCGGAATTGTTTGACGCAGCGTCGTACTTGGCGAATTTCTCACAGGTAAATGTTCCCGTACCAATCGTCGCGACCCCCGAGGCCTTGTCATCGGCGCTTAGCGGCGTCGAGCACAAGAACAGTATCGCTGAGACTACCCAATAGCCCTTCATTTGTTGTCTCCCTATTCCCCCAATTCAACCGGCTAGTCCAAAACCACTACCACCTTGGTATGGCCAGATTTCCGACGACCCTTAACTTCTGAACCCTACCATAGAAAAGTCGGGAGTTTGCCCGTCTGTGCTGGGGCGCGCCGCGGCGCGCGTACGGCCCCGCAATCTACCGGTCCACTGCCGCAAGAAGGCGTGGCGAGGCGGGCGCCACACTCAATGTAGAGCCTCTATGTTTAAATTGCGCCGCCTGGGTGCTGGATTTTATTCGGTCAAGCATCTAGGTCAGCCGCCCGCCAATCGCCTAATTCGCCAACAGCATTCCTGCTTTATCCCGAGTGGGTGCTGAAGCGATCGAATTGCTCCCGCGCCCAGGTTGCTCGGCGACACACTGCCTCTTCCGCGCCGGTCGGGTTAAGCTACCCACGCTGCGGCAAAACCCCGTCGGCAATTGCGGTTTGAGGTGTGACACGAATGGCCGACGTTTTCGTCTCCTATGCTCGCAGCGACAAAGCGCGCGTCGCGCCGCTTGTGGCCGCAATCGAGGCGAATGGCTGGACGGTCTGGTGGGACCCGGAGATTTGTCCCGGCCAGGAGTTCGATCGCGAGATCGCCCTGGAACTAAAGAACGCTACTGCAGTCCTGGTGGTTTGGACTCCGAAGTCGGTGGAGTCCCGCTGGGTGCGTGGTGAGGCGCGCGACGGGGCTGAGCGCGGCATCCTCGTCCCCGTTCGCTTCGAGTGCGCCGACCTGCCGATCGATGTACGCACGCTTCACACCACCGACTTCGACGACTGGGGAGAAAATCCGCGGAGTCCTCAGGCCCAAGAGGTGATGCGCGCGCTCAGCACCATGATTGCTCGCCGGCGCGCGCTTCAATCCGCGACGGCAATTTCGGCTTCGGGGCCGTCCGCCTCGGCTCACGGCTACGCGCGCGCTTCGATCTGCGTCCTGCCCTTTGCCAACATGAGTGGCGATCCGGAACAGGAATACTTCAGCGACGGAATCACCGAGGACATAATCACGGACCTCAGCAAAGTCTCGGCGCTGGCAGTGACGTCGCGCAACAGTGCCTTTGTATTCAAGGGCAAGCACGTCGATGTGCGGAAAGTGGCAAGTGATCTCAAGGTCCAGCATGTACTTGAAGGCAGTGTGCGCAAAGCAGGTGGCCGCGTACGGATCACTGCTCAGCTGGTGAATGGGTCGAGCGATGATCACGTCTGGGCCGAGCGTTACGACCGTGACCTCAACGACATCTTCGCGCTGCAGGACGAAATCTCCGAGGCCATCGTCAAGGCTCTGAAGTTGAAACTCCTGCCCGAAGAGAGGCAGGCCATCCAACAGCGCGGCACCGAGAATGTCGAGGCTTACAATCTATACCTCATGGCGCGACAGCTCTATGTCACCAGCCATGAGGGCGATGAGAGGCGGGCAGAGGGGATCGTCCGGCTGTGCGGACGTGCCACCGAAATCGATTCCAACTATGCGCGCGCTTGGGCACTCTTGGCGCTCGCGCAGGTGATCCTGCGCTTCCTGCATGGCCGAAAGTTCGACACCGGCTTGTCGGCGGCAGAGCGGGCTCTCGCGCTAGATCCCACACTGGCTGAAGCACACGCCGTCAAGGCGAGAATCTACTCGGAAGACAGCCGATATGATGCCGCGTCCGCCGAAATAGACGTCGCGCTACGTCTGGACCCAGACTCGTACGAGGTCAACAGATCCGCAGCGTATTTGAGATACCGGCAGAACCGGCCGGGCGATGCAGCTCGCTATTTTGAGAAGGCGATGACGCTGCTGGACACGGATCTTAACTCGGCTTCTATGTTGATATCTTGCTACAGCGCCGTAGGCGATTTACAGGCAGTTGCGCGCGTTGCCAAGATTACACTCTCCCGTGCCGAAACAATATTGAAACAGGATCCAAACAATGCCGCAGCCGTTGCCTACAGTGCTCACGCGCTAGCAGCCCAGGGAGAGTTCCAGCGCTTCAAGGAATGGATGAAACGCGCCCTGCTGCTTGATCCGGATAATATAAAGTCGCGCTACAACTTTGCTTGCAGGCTGGCGGCACATTTGAAGGAACCGGAGGCCGCATTAGAATTGCTTGCGCCGGTCTTCGAAGACATTTCCATCGGCCTACTTAACCATGCAAAGGCCGATCCGGACCTCGATTCGCTCCGGCAAGATCCGAAGTTCACGTCCATGGTAAAAGCGGCCGCTGCGCGCCTCGCGGCGACGGGTGAAGCGGGATGACCTAGGGGCGGCGCATTTCTCGACGGCCGCCACCCGCGTGGCCAGGTGAATAGCAGCCGACACAAGAGGCGATTGCAGTCTGTAGCCTTTCCAAAGCATTCTTCGCATGCCGAGGCGCGGATCTTGCGAGGTCAGATGTCCAAAAAATTGCTCGCACCTGAGTTTGCGCCCCGGTGCACGGGATGAGCGCAAAGCCGGAACTGGCCGCGAACTCACTCGGTCTCGGCGAATCCATGGTCATGGGCATCGCCGGCACGGCTCCTGCGTTCAGCGCCGCCGCGACGACCGCAACTCTGATCGCTGCGGTTGGCGTCCTGTCGCCCGCGAGCCTGCTCTACTGTGGCCTGATCATGTTCGGCGTGACGCTGGCATTCAAGCAGCTCAACCGGGTTGATCCTAACGCGGGCGCCTCCTACGCGTGGGTCGAGAAGGCCTTCGGCCCCGTGCTCGGATTCCTGGCCGGCTGGTCGCTCTTGGTCGCCACCGCCCTCTTCATGGTTAGTGGCACCGTGCCGGCTGCGACCGCGACGCTCGACCTTATCGCCCCTTCGCTTACAGCCAATCCGACGGGCGTCACGCTCGTGGCCGCCGGCTGGCTGCTGGCTGTGAGCGCCCTGGTGGTCAAGGGCATCAAGCCAGCGAGCTACACGCAGGTTGTTCTGACCACCATCGAGGTCGCCATCCTGGTTCTCGTGATCATCACCGCGCTCGTGAAATTCGGGAGTAGCTCGGCGCACTCATTCTCGATCAATTGGCTCTCGCTCGGCCAGTTCACGCCGCAGCTCTTCGCCACCGGTGCGCTTACGGCCGTGTTCTTCTTCTGGGGCTGGGACGTGACGCTCAATCTTAACGAGGAGACCAAGAATACCCGTCACACGCCAGGCCACGGAGCGGTGCTGGCGATGATCACAGTGTTGCTGCTGTTCGTCGGCTTCGCGGTCGCGACCCTGCTGGTGCTGACGGATGCGGAAATCGACCGGGCAGGCACCAACGTTGTTCTCGCGGTCGCGGAGAAGCTTTTTCCTCGGCCGTGGAGCTACATGGCCGTCATCGCAGTCATGCTGAGCACGATCGGAACACTCGAGACGTCCTTTCTGCAGTTCACGCGGACGATGTTCGCCGAAGGTCGTGGCGGGGCGCTGCACCCCCGCTATGCGCGCCTGCACAGGACCTGGCAGACCCCCTGGGTCGCGACCGCCGCGCTGACCATGTTTGGCCTTGCGTTGCTGTTCCTGTCGTCGTTCCTGCCGACGGTCAACCGAATCATGAAGGACTCAGTAAACGCCATCGGTTTCCAGGCAGCTTTCTATTACGGGCTGGCGAGCTTCGCCTGCGCTTGGAATACGTGCCGGGCGGGGGTGGCGAGCCCGGCAACTATGGTCACGCTCGTACTCTGGCCGGTGGCGAGCGCGCTCTTTTTGACCTTTGTCGCGATTTACAGCATTCCCTCCTTTGATCTGGTGACCAACGTCATCGGCCTCGGTGGGATCGCGGTCGGCCTCGTCCCGTTGTTCCTCAACCGCTGGCGCCAGGCGCGGGAGCAAACCGGCGCGGTCGGCTGAGCCCACAGTTTTGGCGGGACTCGCAAGGCTGTCTCTGAATCATCAAGCGGACGCCTTTGTCTAACGAAGCCGTCGCGACACCGCTCGCGGCGAGGTGCCTGGCGCCCTCATCCAGGGCGCACCGCCTTCAGATCCGTGGGCCGAAGCTCACCACGAGCGAGCACGACCACCAGTTGGCGCCAGTTGGCAATGAAGTGCGCTGTGCGATCGGCGCCGACCGCCTCGAGGATCACCGGCTTCAGCGCACCTTCCATCGCCGCCAACTCGCGTCTCGCAAGCTCGAGATACCAATCGTTCCGGTCGTGGCCCTCGATCTCGGCAAATCCTGCCGCGCGCAATGCAGCCACGCTCTCTGTGAGAGATGCCATGTTGTAGGTGATGCCTTCAAGCCGGAAAAACTCGAGCATCTCGGCTGAATATGGGTCCTGCCCACCGCGCAGCCAGTCGCTCGCGATGAAGCGGCCGCCCGGCCGCAGCACGCGATTGACCTCGGCAAACAGCGCCGTCTTATCCGGGATCTGGACCAGCGAGTCCTTCGAGAACACGACGTCGAACGAGGTGTCCGCGAACGGCAGCGGCCCCGGCTCCACCAACCGGCTGCGGATGCGGTCGGCGAGCCCGGCATGCTCGATGCGGGCGTCCATCTGGTGCAGCAGCACCGGATCGATATCGATCCCAATCACCGCGCCTGCGCCGTGACGGCTCACGAGGAGTTGATCGATGGCGCCGAGGCCGCAGCCGATGTCCAGCACATGGCACCCGCTGATGTCGCTCCCCTTGAGCAACCGCGCCACCTCCTCGGCACCCCCCGGGGACAGGAACCCGTCACCCCATACCAATTGCAGAAACGCCTGCATCGATGTGTCGTATTCGCCCGCGACGCTAGATTGGCCAATCTGGAAGCGCAGCATGCGTTCAATTCCGTAACCAGTGCGGCGCGATCGCCGTCAGTGCGCGCCTCGAAAAGCGCACCGGAGCTTCAGCCATTACGAGCAACACGATCACTTGTCCACGTCACTCGCAGCACGTTGCCGAGGAAGGGTCTCCGCTCCACAAGCCACGCAGGCAGTTGGCGAGCGCTATTCTTAGATCAAGATCAATTGAACGCGCGAATTCTCCGCCTCTACATTTAATAACGGAAGGCTCTGCTGCAGGCACTCGTAAATCCGACTGCGCTCCCTGATCCGCGCCTGTGGCGGCGTCGCTACCCATTCGTAAACCACCATGGTGGGCAGCCGACGCTCGTCGAGGTAGAGTTCCCTGATCCACTCGTAGAGTGGTCGGAGCTCGAGCGCAGCCACCCAAAACGGCCTTTCGTCAGGCAACCACAGCCGCGCCGTGTTTAGGTGTTGGAGAAAACGCCTCTTCGGCGCTCGCGTCTGCCCCACGTAGCGAACGGCTCGAATGTCTCGTGGGTCCGACAATGAATAAATCGCCGTGCCCACCCGTTCAGCGTCTAAGTCGTCATAGAGTTGAGCTGAGACGTGGTTACGCAAGTAGCGGGAAAGCTGTGTTTTAGTCACACTCGCAGGTCTCGGGTGTCACATGCTTACCGGCGATTCGGCCTGCAAAGATGCTCATAAAAGGGCTCCAACTTGAGGAGCAATATTGTGAGCCGGAAATTTCAGTATTGCATCGGTACCAGCAAAACATCGCGCAGCTCGAGCCCGCGCTCGACGTGCAAGCTCGAAGCGATGCCAAGATACGAACAATGAGAACGGCACATGATTGAGAAGCATCTTTATATGGTCATTGAACGCTTCAAGAATGAGGATGCGATTGCCGTTTACCGTCGCTTCCGCGACCTTGGCCGAATGCAGCCCGAAGGCTTGGTGTATGTCTCAAGTTGGATCGATGAGCAACGATGGATTTGTTATCAACTGATGGAAACGGATGATCCAAGAACGCTTGAGCAGTGGATGTCGCACTGGCGCGATCTCGTGGACTTTGAAGTTCATCCCGTCATCTCCTCACGACAGGCCTTCGAGAGGGTTAGTTCTCGCTTGTAGATCACCAGGCTGGTGAGGATTTGCCGGCCCACTCGCAACGTGCGCTGTCCGAGTATCATGGGGGCGACTGCGCTGTCCGACTCCGATGGAGACCCATATGACCACAGGCAAAGCAAAACTCGACGGCGATTTCATAGAAAGACAACGTCACTACCTTATGCGTCTCCGTGCCAGTCTCAAAAGATCGGCGCAGTCCGCAGAATCGGATGAGGCCGCGGTCAATGCCGACAAGGATGGGGCGGGGGAATCTGAGGATGATGCGCAAAGATTGGCTGCGCTCGAATTGAACGGCAATCTGGTTGTTCGCGACATCGCCCGACTCGAGCGTGTTGATCGCGCCTTGGAAAAGATTGCCAACGGCACTTACGGGTTGTCGGACCTCAGTGGCAAGCCAATCCCCCGTGAGCGGCTCGAAGCCGTTCCGGAGGCGATCTGTACCTTGAGTGAGGAGCAAGGCCGCGAGGGGAAAGACGCGAGCTGAATAGGAAAAGGTCGGGATTCGTCTTCAGCAGAGTGCGTCGCGGGTGCTTCGGCAAGCCTCGCTCAATCTGCATTCCCCGGCTACTGCTTTCATCGCCGGATCCTGGACGCCTTGATGCGAAAGCGCCGGCCAAGAGCGCCCGGCACAGAGTGCTCCCCTCTTCGCATCCTGGGACGACGCGACAGAAGTATGCGTTTGGTTGCGTCACTTTATTGCAAATACGAATCATTCCTATTAAGATTCGCATCAATAGACGTGGCGACCATGCATCAGCGGGGGGGTGTTGGAGTGATGAGCCTTCGCGATCCCAAGTCCCGCGCCGCTACAAGCAAAGTAAATTGGCGCGATCCTCGTTGCCTCGGCGCCTTTGGCGCATGCGCCTCAACCGTGCTTGGTGTCACCGTGACGCACGCCGAAAACGCAACTCTCGATGCGTCGTCCGCCGATGACTCGGATGATCGTCCGCAGCAGGTCACCGTTACTGGCGTGCGTCCCCTGCTCCACGACAAGCTCTCACAGGACGAGCAGAACACTCCCCAATCGATCACCGTCTTGAGCAACGAACTCCTCGCCGCGCAAGGCGATACTCGGCTTGAGGATGCGCTGCGCAACGTTCCTGGCATCACACTAAACGCCGGAGAGGGGGCGGCGCGCGGCGACACCGTGAATCTGCGCGGGTTCTCCGCATTCAACGACTTCTTTCTCGACGGCATTCGCGATGCGGCCGTTTATAGCCGCGACAGCTTCGATGCCGATTCCGTCGAGGTGCTCAAGGGGCCGGCGGCCGTGCTCTTCGGGCGCGGTTCAACGGGCGGGGCCATCAATCAGGTCAGTAAGGCGCCATTGCTGCTGCCGCTCGACGCAGTTACCGGCGTCATTGGCAGCAATCAACTGTACCGCGCTACCGCAGATCTCAACACGCCAATCGGTGCGGCGAGCGCCGCGCGGCTCAATATGATGGGTGAGTCCTCGCAAGTTGCCGAACGCGACGACGTGCGTAATCGGCGCTGGGGCATCGCTCCGGCAGTGGCTTTTGGAATTGGCGAAAAGGATTCGCTAATCGTCAATTACCTGCACCAGCAACAAGACGATGTGCCCGACGTCGGCATTCCGTTCTTGAATGGCGAGCCGGCGCCAGTGCCCCGCAATGCATTCTTTGGCCTTTCCTCGAACCGTGCAACCGCAGACGACGACATTTTTACCGCACGCTATAAGCATGACTTCAGCGACTCGCTGTCGATCGCAGATACCTTGCGTTACGCCAACTACGACTTTGATTTCCACTTCGACTCACCGAGCTTCGGCGCCGATGTTCCCGGGCCGGGCACGCCCCTGGCAGCTATCTTGGTCGGGCGCGATGCCCCCGCAAGTCGCGGCATTCAGACAAATCTCGACGAGCAGCTCGACCTCACCGCCCGCTTTGCCACCGGGCCGATCTCGCACACGCTGGTTACCGGCATCGAACTGGCACGCCAAACGTCCGAGATTTTCCGTTTCGTCAATCCGTTCGATACCAACAATAACTGGATACCTGAAACGCCACTGCTCGCTCCAAACCCGGCGGAGACTCAGCCGGTTGAACCGGCCGCCTCGCGGCAGAGCACGACGGCGCCCTCGGGGGCTGCCTACGCCATCGATACCCTCGGGCTCGGGCACTACTTCGATCTGACCGTGGGGGTCCGCTTCGATTACTTTTCGGCAGAGTACACGCGGTTCAATGAGCTCACGGGCTCGACTTTGCAATTGAGCGAACTCAATCGTGTGATGAGCCCGCGCGCGGCGCTCGTATTCAAGCCAACCGCGGCGCAAAGTTATTATTTTTCCTATGGCACCTCGTTCGACCCATCGGCCGAAGCACTGACTCTGACAAGCAACACCGCCGATCTTGGCCCGATGAAGGCTAAGAGCTGCGAGGCAGGCGCCAAGACTGCATGGCTCAACGGTGCAGTGTCGCTCACCGGCGCGGTGTTTCACACGGAAGTCGACAACGCTCAGACCAACGATCCTGACAATCCCACGATTACGGTACTCAACGGCGACCAACGGGTTCAAGGCCTCGAGATTGGCGCAAGCGGGCACTTGACGCAGTCTTGGGAAATCTTTGCCGGCTATACCTATCTTGACGGGCGCACGCTCGCCTCGGGCACGCCAGGTGACCTAGGTAAGGCGATGCCGAACACTGCGCACAACGCGCTCACCGTATGGACTGAGTACTACCTTTCAAAAGATTGGCAGGTGGGCGCTGGCGCGAACTGGCTGAGCCGCCGCTTCGCCGACAGTGCGGAGACGGCAAGCGTGCCGGGATATGTAGTCTGGAATGCCATGGCTTCGTACAGCGTGACGCGCAACCTTAGCCTGCAGTTGAACGGCTACAACCTTTTCAACCGCCTGTACTTCGACGGCCTCTACTACACCAGCGCTGCCGAGAATCATGTCATCCCTGGCGCGGGCCGCAGCGCCGCGCTCACTCTGCGCATGAAGTTTTGAGCGATGCTGATTCAAATTCCAGCGGTGCTCGCAGCTGAGGATTTGACCCAGGTAAGCGCGCGTCTCGCCACTGCCGCCTGGGTCGATGGACGCGCGACCGCTGGCTATCAGTCGGCGCGCGCCAAACGTAATCTGCAGGTTGCCCAGAGCGATGCAACGGGTCGCGAAGCGGCTGATCTAGTGGTGCGCGCGCTCGAACGCAATGCATTGTTCGTCAGTGCGACACTACCGCGGCATGTGTTTCCGCCGCTCTTCAACCGTTACGAGAGCGGTATGGCTTTCGATGCTCACGTGGACAACGCAATTCGGCAGGTGCCCGGTTCGCATCATCGGCTTCGAACGGACATCTCCGCAACGCTGTTCCTGAGCTCTCCGTCTGACTATGACGGCGGTGAGTTAATCGTCGAGGATACCTTCGGTGCGCACGCCGTGAAGCTCGCGGCAGGTGACCTGGTTGTGTACTCAGCAAGCAGTGTCCATCGCGTGCAGCAAGTAACCCGCGGCGTACGCATTGCAGCTTTCTTCTGGATTCAGAGCATGGTCCGCGATGAGCACGCGCGGGCGGTTCTGTTTGAGCTCGATACGGCAGTGCGCCAACTCACGGCCAAAGAAGCAGACCCTGATAGTGTTGTGCGGCTCACGGCGTGCTACCACAATCTGGTCAGACGCTGGGCTGAGCTGTAGCGCCGCATCATGGCCTTAACAGCAGCGCAGTTCGCGCGCGCAGCAGCCTGCGAAGCGAGCAATCAACGAATGACGGCACTCGAGCGCATGAGCCGCGGCGAGCTGCGCGCGCTGCTTGCCGGAGATCCGGCCAATGCCGCCACCTGGATTCGCAGCGCCGCCGAGTACGGCGTGCTTGCGGCGCAGCTGCTCCTCGGCCGGATGCTGCTCAGCGGTCACGGGACCGTGCGAGATGAAACCGAGGCTTTTCGCTGGTTTGCTCGCGCCGCCGGGCGCGGCGATACCGAAGCGCTCAATATGCTGGGTCGGTGCCATGAGATGGGATTTGGCACCACGATAGACCTTGCAGCAGCTGCCAACTGCTATCGGCATTCCGCGCAGGGCGGCCACGATTGGGGAGAATACAACTTCGGCAACGCGCTCTTCGACGGCCGCGGCGTGGCTTGCGACCAGCATCAGGCGCTGTGTTGGTACTTGCGCGGCGCCTGCCAGGGTCATGCCCGCGCGATGAACCTTGCGGCGCGCTGTCTGGAAGAAGGCTGGGGATGCCCGAAAAACGCTGGCGAGGCAGCGTATTGGTATCGCCGTTCAGCGGAATGCGGCTACTTTCGCGGCGAGTTCAACTATGCGGCAGTGCTGCTGGAACAGGGTGATCGTGCCGGCGCGGCTCTGTGGTTCTGCAAGGCCGCGCGCGACGGTAACCACGCAACTCGCGCCGCAATATTACGGACGCTGTCCATGGCAACGGATGCAGCACTGCGCGATGTCGTGGCGCACGTTGAGCGGCTGCCGGCGGCGCCGTCCTAGGCCCTCAGGTTCTAGTTGAGCGGAGTCCACGCGCGCCCGCAGGGCGGCTTACGCGCGCGGATCAGCGAGCACTTGCACCCAGTACAGACCCTTTCTTGACCCCTGCCCCGATGCATAGGCAATACCCATCTCGGCAAATCGCGGATCCATGATGTTCTCACAGTGTCCGGGGCTTCGAAGCCAACCCTCTACGACTTCGTCGGTGCTTGCCGGCCCGTATGCAATATTCTCGCCCACCAGCTTTTCGGAATAACCGACTGAACGCACGCGATCCGCTGGTGTGTGACCGAGCAGATCGTCATGTTCGAAGTAGTTGTGATTGGCCATATCGATGGCATGCCCAAAAGCAACCTCCGATAAGGTCCCGGAGAGACGCAATGGCGGGGCTGGTCCGAATGAGCGATTACCGCAGCGCGCGCCGCGAGCTCGCACATCGTTGACCAGCTGCAATGCGTAACCCGGCTGCACTGCGGGCTGCGGAGTGTTGGCCTTGATGGGAACTGCGGACGCAATCGCCGCTTGTTTCGAAGCGGTGGGCCTGACACGCTCTGCGGCGAGCACGAGCCACGTGTCTGAGCCCAGCCGGTAGAGCCCAATCTCGTGCATGCTGCGGTCCATGACGGTGGCGCAGCCCGATCGACGGATGAGCTGTATCGCCTCAGAATCCGCACCACGCACGTGCAGTGCCTCGGTTGCGCGCGCGTCATAACCGCTCTGCGCCAGGGCCGCGGCCAGAGCACGCCCGAGCGCCCACTGCTTCGCGGAGCGGTCGAGCAAAGGATCATGGTGCAGGGGCTGCGCCGCCGGCAGAACGCCCCCGCAGCCTCCTTGCCGCAGCACCTGCACCGCATTCAGCGCATCGCTGCTCACCGTTGAGACGCTTACGGGCTGCGGCAGCGGTGAGGGAGGAGCTTGCGCCGCCAGTGGCAACTCCGATCCGGCAATGAGGACCACGATGCCGCATGCCACTCCGTACCAAAAGCGCTTCACTGGTGCTCACTCCTCGATGCGTCGGGCGGGCCAAGTCGCGACGTCCCGTGTGGATCGAGCGCGTTACCCCCACAACGCTCGATGGGTGAATCGGACGACGTTACCGGGTGCGATGCCGTCACAGAATCCGAGAAGTCGAATGGCAGAGAAGACTTAATCGCCCCGCCGCCTTATGGCTCAGCCCACGAATAGGCTTACCAGCAGTAACTTGAGTGCGCTTTGGGAGTAAAAGGGGTGCCCCAAGAAACGTTGTTCGTGGCGTGCCCCCGCGGATACCGTCGTCGGCGCAGCCTCAGCGTACGCGCTCGGCCTTCGCCAGCATCGCCCTGCGCGTGAAATACAGCAGTACCGCAGCGGCAAGTGCGTACGCCCCGAGATGCCAGGGGCCCTCGCCTATTCTGAGGTGCACGACCGCGGCAATGAGTAAGGTCCCGAGCAACAGTGCGAACCCTGCAAGCACCGTCGACTCGAAAGCAAAGAGCGCGGCGCCGAGAATTTCGGCCGAACCGATCGCCAGGCGACTGAAGCCTCCCAAGCCGGCCGCACTCCATGCGGCAAGAGCAGCCGGCACCGTCAGAGACGACACCGTGGCGGCAACCAGCCAGCCGCCCAAAAGACCGCGCGTGCTGGCAAGCGACACCCTCATGTGGAGTGTCCGTCGAGCATGTGCGGCAGCACAAAGATCCTGCGCGCCAGCTCAGATTGCAGTTGTGCCTTTGGATAGAAGCGCAACAGAAAGTCGCGATCGAGCAGTTCGGGATTTTGCAGCGCAAATCCTTGCCAGCCACCGCCGTCACCGCGCTCAAAAAGTCTCTGGCGGATGAGCGCGAGGTAGGCAACCGTAATGGTCTCGTGGTAGCGATTGGCCTTGCCGAGCGATGCCACATACCGCCGCAGCGCAACCCTCATCCTTACGAGCGCGGTCTCAAAATCGCCTGCTCGCAGATATAAGTAGGCGGCGCGCACATGCGCAGCATGCCCGAAGCTGCGTTCCTCGAGCGAACATTGCTCAAACGCCGCCAGGAATTCATCGTCTTTCATCCGCGTTCCTGCAGGCGATGACTTGCCCGGGCATCAAGATCCAGGCCATAGACCCCTTTGAGTTCAGTGATCTTATGGCGCGTTTCGGCACTAAACGGCGCCTTGCCGTCAAACGCATGCAACACGATGCCTTCGATGAGATCGCCCAGCGTCATATTCTTGTATTCCGCCAGTGCCTTCAGGACCTTGAGAAGGCGGCGTTCAATGCGCATCCCGGTCTGGATTCTCTCGACGATCACGGGCGCGGGTGGTTTCGGCATCTGGGCGACTCCTTCAAGGACTATTGTACCTAGGTACATTGGTACCTACAACATTCCCAGCCCTGCCCTCCTCGTCATTGTCGCTTCACGCGCGATTGATGCCGATGTGCGCCAGCACGAGGCCAACGATGCATAGCATTGTCTGGAAGTGCATGCGCCGCGCGCTCGTGCGCTCAGTACCACGAGCGTTGCGCAGCGCGACCCCCTGCGTCACCTGCCAGAGGATCGCAAAGAGCGCGATCGTCGCCAGCCATAGCCCGTTCTGGTTATGGGCGCGCATTCGTCCTGCCGACATTGGAATCCAAGCATGCAGGAGCGCCGCTGCCAGTATTAGGAATCCGCAACAATAATGGATGTTGAGTCGCGCCCGACCAGCCATATCGCAGCGGTGTGTCGCGCGCATGATGTAGGGAAGCGCGATTCCCAGCGCCAATAGTAATGTCGCGATCCAGCCAGACAGCGCCATCCACAGGAACAGCATTGCCTACCTGTCGGCTGCCAAATGCACGAAGCCGCTCAGAACCGCGATCCGCCGCGCATGCAGGATGCGCGCGCCGTCAAACTGACCATCGGCCTGCACAATCGCGCCGGGCTTTATGTCGCCGGCCGCGCCCATGACGACCAGCGTGTCTGCGGCGGTAGCGATCTGGATGGTCGCCGGTGTTGCCCGATAGTTTGCGCCGTCTTTGCTTTCCAACACCTCGCCGTCACAGGTGCCTTGATGGATCGAGGCGTTTAGACGGACGACGACCTTAAGGCGTTGCCCCTCAGGCGCTTGCATAACGGCCTCAGCGCGTATCGTCGCGGGCTGCATATTCGCGGCGCGCCGCCACACATCAAAGCCGATTGCGGTTGCAGCCAGCAGGACGCCGATGACAAGCAACCACGGGCCTCTGGATCCGAACTTGACACGCGGCATGGCTCTCGCCCTATCACAGCAACCGCCGTCAAGCGTACGGCCCGTACCTGGGTATAGGGTCAAGTCACCTGCAAACCGGACACTGGACAGACTGGCCGCGCCTGGCCGCTCAGGGTCGCGATCAAAGCCGTCATATCGCGCTTCATCTTGTTCAGAAGCTTCAACTTCTCATCGATCAGCGCAAGCCGCCGAGCCGCCGCAGCCAGGAACAGCCGTTGCGCCTGCGGCTTGTTACTTCTTTCGCACCCGGGCAAAGCGAGAATTCGGTGCAGCTCAAAGACCTCCTTCACGTCTTTCAACGTGAACCCGCTCTCCTGGCACGACTTTATGAATCGCAGGCGATCAAGATCGCGTCGCAGGTATTGGCGGTAACCGGCCCGATTGCGCGCCGGCTGTGGCAATAGCCCCTGCCGCTCATAGAAGCGCAACGTTTGCACATTCACGCCGGCGCCCTTGGCTAGCTCCCCAATGCGCATGTCCCGCACCCCTATCCGCTATGCACCGCGCACATCGTAACCCACGATCTCTGCATGACGGATGTGGCGCCTGTCGCCTGGTGCACTCGTCTCGTCGGTCATTTGCCTCGCGCGCCGCGGCGAAGGCTGCCTGGGCATTACTGTGATATAAGTAAATGGCTTCCGCGCGCTCAGACGCGCCTATCAGACGGTAGTGCAGTGTTGGCAGCCACGCGTGCCGTGCTTTTCGATCTCGACGGCACGCTACTTGATACAGCGCCTGATATGGCGGGCGCCCTCGATCAGCTAATGAGCGAAAACGGGCGCGCACCACTCCCGTTCGAGGGCGTGCGTTGCTCGGTATCGCATGGCGCACGAGCGCTGGTGCGCCTGGGTTTTCCCGAAGCGGGTCCGCCAAAGTTCGAAGAGCTCCGCCAGAGGTTTCTGGAGATTTACCGCACGCGCTTGTCGGTCGAAACCGAAGTATTCGATGGCGTTCTCGACGCTGTCGAGCGGCTCGAGGCCGCAGGGGTTCTGTGGGGCATTGTGACCAATAAACCCGGATCGCTGACGTTGCCGCTCCTCGAACACTTTGGATTACACACGCGCGCAGGCGTCATCGTAAGCGGCGACACCCTGGCCGAGCGCAAACCGCACCCCGCTCCGCTGCTGCATGCGGCCGCAAAGCTCGGCGTGCACCCGCGCGAATGCATCTACATCGGTGACGCCGAGCGTGATGTGCTGGCAGGCCAAGCCGCGGGCATGAAGGTGTATGTCGCAATGTTTGGTTACATTCCGCCAAGCGAGCGACCGGATGACTGGCCGGCGAATGGCTGGTTGCACAGCCCCGCGGCGATGGCCGAACTGCTCGCAACGGTAGGCAGGCCCGTGCGCTCCTAGAACGGACGACACCCGCCAGATGCACGTGCGCCTGGTCCCCTGCTCCGACCAAACGCCGGCAACCCCGCAGAAACTGTGACGCGGCGCGCACCTGCAACTGGATTTGTTGAGCTGCCCACCCGCTGCAGTCACGCTTTCGCCCACTGCGTGCCCGAGCACGCGCACCACAGGCCCCCCAATGGCACGGATTTTCAACACCAAGGCCCTACTTCTTCTCAGCGGTCTTTTGTCCATGGCTGCCGCGCACTCGAGCACACCCGCGCTGCGCGACGGCGCAAGCGGCTACACCGTCGTGTGTGCCGTCGCCGATCAGCCCAAGGTACGCAGCTGCGCCGATCTGCCCCAGGCGCAGGCGTGCATGCGTGAAGCTGAATTCGCGTCCCGTCCTTCGCAGCAGGCGACCGGCATGCTGTTCGCTAATCGCAGCGACGCGGCCGTGAAGATTTATTGGCTGGATTTCCAGGGCAATCGCCGGCTTTATCGCAGGCTCGCCGCCCGGCGACAAAGCCACGCAGAACACCTTCATTGGACACAACTGGCTCATTGCCAACCTGCGCGATGAGTGCATTGGAATTTTCAAAGCCGCGCCCGAATCTCTCGCATTTTTCTGAGCGTTAGCGCCGCTACGCCTTCGCTGGCGCGCTCAGCATGCGTTTGGCGCGCGCCGAGACATCGCGGACCTTGCCGGCGACAATATCGGCGAGCAGCTCCCGCAGCCAGCGCCGGTCCAGTCGACGCTGCTGATCAAGATGCCTCAGAAGATGACGCCCGCCCGTCGACAGCAGCGGCGCAAGCTCTTTGTGCACGACCGCAATCTTGCGGATGGCTGCGCTTTGCCGCGCGATCTTGTCACGCAGCAGCCGCGCGACGGTCGGTAAATCGCAGAGGTGCAGGAACAACAGCGCGCTGTAGAGCGTATCTGCCACCGAACCCTGCGCTTCGAACTGCGCGTGCAACAAGTGCTGAAATCGCCGGCGGCCGCTCGCCGTAAGCGCATACACCGTGCGCATGCCGCCGCGCGCGACACGCTGCCGGGCGACTGCGGCTATGTGGCCCTCCTTGGCAAGCTGCCGAGTGGCGTAATACAGCGTCCCGACGTCGACGTCGGTGTAGCACTCCACCATCGCCTTCTCGAGACGCCGCTTGATCTCGTACGGGTGGAAGTTGCCGCGATGCAATACGCCGAGAATCAGTAGCTCCGCTCTCATAGTTTAATTATACTAATATAAACCAACTAACGGGGGCGCATTATGAAAAGAACTATTCTCGCGTTCGTGGCCGGTTTAGTGGCCTGGGCGCTCGTCGCATCGGTCCTTAATCGTGTGTTGCGCGCGCTGCTCGACGGCTACACGGCAGCCGAACTGCAGATGCACTTCACGCTCGGCATGATGGCCGCGCGGCTGATCCTCGCCATGATCAGCTCACTCGTGGCCGGCGCGGTTATGGCAGCAGTGGCTCCGCTGAGCACGCGTGTGCCCTGGGTGTTCGGAATCTGCCTGCTCGCAGTTTTCCTGCCCGCACACGTGAGGCTGTGGAACAACTTCCCGATCTGGTATCACCTGACCTTCTTCGGCACGCTGCTACCGCTGCTGCTGCTCGGCGCACGACTTAAAAGATCGTTCCGGCCCACTCAGGCAACGGTTGAACCCGCGTAATCGCGCCGCCGCTGGCACGCGCTGCGGGCGAGGACGGCCGTTCTGCTGAAGATGCCGGTGGCTGCGGCAGTGGCCGCTGGGCTAGGGAAGGCTCATCAGCGCAAACTCCTCGAACAGGATTTGCGCTGCGAGCTGGCTGGTATTAGTTGTCGGGTCGTACTGCGGCGCAACCTCGACGACGTCGGCGCCGGCAATGTTCAGCCCCTGCAGGCCTCGCAGCAGCGCCAGTCCCTCGCGCGCTTCAAGTCCCCCGACCTCGGGCGTGCCGGTTCCCGGCGCGTAGGCCGGATCGAAGCCGTCGACGTCGACCGATATGTAGAGGGGCTCGGTCGCCGACGACCGCGCGGGCTTTCTCTATTACGGCTGCGACCCCCATGCGCATAAAGTCCTCCATGTAGATGACCGTCATACCGGACGCATGGGAGAACTCCCAGTACATATTTGATGAACCGCGGATGCCGATCTGAATCGTGCGCTCGGGGTCCAGGACTCCGTCCAGAACCGCGAGCCGAAATGGGCCGCCGTGATGGAATTTCGAGCCGTCGTAGGCGCCCATCGTGTCGCAATGGGCGTCAATGTGGACGAGGCCGAGCGGAGCAGCTTTGCCGAGCGCCTTGAGGATCGGATAGGTGATCGAGTGATCGCCGCCGACGGAGAGCGGGCGTACGCGTTGCGACGTCAGCGACAGATAGAACCGCTCGATATCCTCCAGCGACTGCTCAAGGCTGTAGCGGCTGCGAAACGGCACATCACCGATGTCGGCGGCGCGCGCTCGTCCTGCCGGCACTGCGCGCAGCGTTGGGTGATAGGGACCGATGCGCTCGATGGTTCGCACTGCGCGCGGTCCGAAGCGCGCCCCGCTACGGTTGGATACACCAAGATCCATGGGCACTCCCACCACGGCGATGTCCAGCTCCGAGCGCGCTCGGCGCGTACGGCAGACCGAGAAATGTTGGCACGCCTGAGTAAGGCAGAGAGCGCCGGCCGTCCGGCGACTGCACGTCGCGTGCGGCCTGGGAGAGTACCGGATCGTCACAGTCGAACGCACCGCGATCGGCATACCGCGCCCGCAGCCAGCTTAGTTTTTCCGCATCCATCAGCTTGACTCCTTGGGGATAGCAAGCAGCATCACGCGGCGCCTGACGGTTTGCAGGACAAGCCTCCTTAGCGAACGCACCGCACCGAGGAGTACTGCGTCTTGCTGAAATGCTCGTGCCAGCCATCGTTGAATCGCTGCGCCCAGGCTTCCTCGTCCCCCACTTCCTGGGACGTCCAGTAATAACCGGTGGCATCCTGTAGTTTTCCGGTCTCGTTGTAACCGCCAATATCTGCGCGATTGTTAAACTGCAGGGCAAGCTCGCCGAGTGTCGGCACCCGCCAGTCGTGATGACCGGCCGCCGCGAGCGCTTTGCAATACGCCACGGCATCGCTCCAGGTATATGCGCCCGGAGCGTCATCCGGCGTCAAGAAGAGATCCTTGCTCGTATCCGGGGAGGCTCCGCCATAGACGCTGCCGTCCTTTTGCCTGCCGCCAGCGGAGCGAACATACATGGGCTTTCCGGTTTTTATTGAGAGCCCCGCGTATACCGTGCCATCGGGCATCTTGGTGCCGATGTCGGGCTGGGTTGCTGCAAGGTGCTGGCGGGCGCTCGCTCCGGCAGCCGTGTCGTTCGCGCCCGCCGTAGCACACACGACAATCCAAGCGTTAACGAGCAGCGTGATGATGACCGTGCGACTGCGGGCGTCGTTCATGAAGAGATCAAGGCGGCTTAGATACCTCTGACAGTTAAGAATGCGGGATTGGGCCACTCCGGCGCAACACTCGACGCCGTGGCTGTTGGCAGCGCGCGCGCTCGGCCAAGCCGTGGGTCGAGAGCGCAGTAGCACATCGAGCGCCGCTCTCTCCTTGAGTGGCAGTCAGCCGCTCGGCTCGAGGTCGACGCGGCCGTGATGCTGCTGCGCAATGCCTTACTTGGGGAGTGAACCTCGTGCAGCAACCGGGCGAATTGCCGCCCGCAAAGAAGGGATCTCACCGGGCGTTCATCTCTAATGAGACGCAGCTTTGGCCGCGGGTATCATCACCGTGGTGATGAAGCGCGGCGCAATTCGCAATGTCAGCTGCGCCGGTCGGCAAGGAATGCCGTCAAGGGAGAATCGCATCGTCTTTGAGAATACCTGACGCGCCGCGTCCTGCCATTGGTCGTCGAGCACCTCGACGGCGACCTGATGCACATCACTGCCCGGCACGTCCTGGCACGAGCCCCACTGTAACGAGAAGGTATGCTGCGGATTGGTGCCGCTGTAGGTCACGGTCAGCAACAGCTCATCGGAGCTTGCTACGTAGGAGGCGCGGGAAAAATCGTCGGCCCGCGCTGCGGCGGGCACAAGCATTGAAAGCATCATCAGCAGGTGGGCCGCTGCCTGCGGCCAGCGGCGCCGAACGCCGTGCGCTGCCCATCGGCGCTTTGCATGCTTAAGCATCGCTTGGTTGCTCCCGGTCGACCGCAGGGCCCACTCGGAGTGGGACAATATTGACACGCTGCCCGCAATTGGCACCTGTTAAGCGTAGCGCCCGGGGATGCCGGCGGTCCAATCGCGCCTTTAGTTATGGCCGTTGCCTGACTTCCAAGCGTCGCGCAACGACGGGCAAGCCCCTAGTTCTCTTCTTATATATACCTTTCATCGCAAGCGGAACCTGCGCGCCATCGATGCGCGCCAAGGCTTTCCCGGCAAGTCTTGCGCGATCAATGGGGCGGTTGTGTACAGTATTGAGTGCCAAGACTGATTCGAGACTTCGAGGGTCCAGCGCCCTGCCAGACCAGGCCGACGGCAATGGGAAAAAATCATGGATATCAATATCAGACGAAGGAGCTGCTCTCCTGTCATGGATTACATGAATATCAGGCGAAGGAGCTGCTCTCCGGCTTCGGTGTTTCAGTGCCACCGGGTGGCGTTGCCTACAGTCCCGAACAGGCCGTCTATGTCGCCACGGAACTTGGCGGATGGCACTGGGCGATCAAGGCGCAGATCCATGCCGGCGGCCGCGGCAAGGCCGGCGGCGTCAAACTCTGCCGCACCTATCAGGAGGTCGCCACGGCGGCGAAGTCCTTGCTTGGCGCTACGCTCGTCACGAGCCAAACCGGCCCCGTGGGCAAAGTTGTGCATCGCCTCTACGTGGAGAAAGCCGAACCCTTTGTGCGCCAGTTGTATCTGGGTCTGGTGCTCGATCGCAAGATCGAGCGCATCCGCGTGATCGCCTCTCCCGAGGGCGGCATGGAGATCGAGGAGATCGCCCGGAACAAACCCGCGAGCCTGCGCCAGGAGCAGGTTGATCCGGCCGTGGGTCTGCAGCCTTTCCAAGCTCGTGAGCTGGCATTCGGGCTGGGTCTCAACATCAAACAGGTAAGCCAAGCCGTCACCGCGATCATGGGTTGCTATCGCGCCTTCCGCGATCTTGATGCGACCATGGTTGAGATCAATCCGCTGGTCGTCACTAAGGATGACCGCGTGCTTGCGCTCGATGCCAAGATGTCCTTTGACGATAACGCCATGTTCCGTCGCCCCAGGGTCACTGAAATGCGTGACGCCGCCGAAGAGGATGCACGCGAAGCGCGCGCCGCGGAATTCGGGCTCAACTACGTTGGCCTCAGCGGCAATATCGGCTGCATCATCAACGGCGCCGGACTCGCCATGGCCACGATGGACATGATCAAGCACGCCGGCGGCGAGCCCGCCAACTTCCTGGACGTCGGCGGCGGCGCCTCACCGGAGCGCGTGGCCGCAGCATTTAATCTCGTGCTCTCCGACCAGAACGTACAGGCGATCCTCGTCAACATCTTTGCCGGCATCAATCGCTGCGACTGGGTTGCACAGGGCGTGGTGCAGGCGGCCAAGAATTTGCGGGTGCCGCTGGTGGTGCGCCTTGCCGGCACCAACGTTGCCGAGGGCCGGCGCATCATCCGCGATTGCGGGCTGGCCATCATTCCCGCCGACGCGCTCGCAGAGGCGGCGCACAAAGTCGTCGCCGCCGCGCGCCGTGGAGCATCCCAATGAGCATCCTCATCGACGCCACGACCCCGGTTATCGTGCAGGGATTCACCGGCGATAAGGCTACCTTTCATGCCAGGCAGATGATCGACTACGGTACCAATGTCGTCGGCGGTGTCACGCCCGGCAAGGGCGGGCAGACACATCTCGAGCGACCAGTATTCAACACCGTCAAAGATGCCGTGAAGCTGACCGGAGCGGAAGCCAGCATTGCGTTCGTACCCCCGCCGTATGCGGCCGATGCCCTGATGGAGGCCGCCGACGCGGGGCTGCGGCTGGTGTGCATCATTACTGACGGCATTCCGGCGCAGGACATGATGCGTGTGAAGCGCTACCTGCGACGCTACCCGAAAGAAAAGCGCACCACCGTCGTCGGCCCCAACTGCGCGGGCATCATCAGCGCCGGCAAGGCGATGCTGGGCATCATGCCGGGTGATATCTACATCAGAGGCAATGTGGGAGTCGTATCGCGCTCGGGTACGCTCGGCTATGAGGCGGGAGCGCAAATGAAAACGCTCGGCATCGGCATTACCACCAGCGTCGGCATCGGCGGCGATCCCATCAACGGCAGCTCCTTTCTCGATCACCTGATGCTCTTTGAGGAAGATCCGGAAACCAAGGCCGTCATCATGATTGGCGAGATCGGCGGTCCGCAGGAATCAGAGGCCGCGAAATGGGTGCAGGAAAACATGACCAAGCCGGTGGTCGGCTACGTGGCAGGTCTTACCGCGCCAAAGGGCCGGCGCATGGGACATGCCGGCGCCATCATTTCTGCCGACGGCGACAGCGCCGCCGAAAAGTCCGAGATCATGCGATCCTTTGGCCTGCTCGTCGTACCAAGCGCTGCTGAGATCGGCGCGACGGTCGCACGGGCGCTGAGCGAGGCGGGCTAAGGTGGCGAGCCAGGCGTTTCGGCGCGTGTCGCGCTGCGCGCGATGCGCTCACACCGCACTGTGATTGCGAGCACTGCAGCGCGCAGCACCGCTTCGGCCTCCGCGCATTCGCGCGAGGCGCCCGGCAACTTTTCGCGCTCAGCCCTACTCTTTGAACTGCTGGTAGCCGTCGTGCAGCGCTATGCGCCCGAGGTTGCCGCGGTGCTGCGCGAGGAGCGCACCAGCGCCGACATGCCCGCAGCGCTGCTGGCGCGCGCGCTGCAGGCGCAGGGTATCTGGTTCCAGCTGCTCGCGATTGCCGAGCAGAATCGCGACATGCGCAATCGGCGCGAAGTCGAGCGCGAACGCGGCTACGAGCAGCTGCGCGGCACCTTCGCAAATGTCTTCGCGTCCGCGGCGGCGGCAGGTATCACCGCTGCAGAGATTCGCGAGGCACTGAGCAGCATCCGGGTGCGGCCAGTGATCACCGCGCATCCGACCGAGGCGAAGCGCGTGACCGTGCTCGAGCGTCATCGGCGCATCTACTTGCGCCTGCTTGATCTCGAATCGCCGCGCTGGACCGATCGGGAACGCCAGGAGCTCATCCATGCCATCGGTGATGAGATCGAGCTTCTCTGGCTCACCGGCGAGCTGAAGCTCGCCAAGCCCACTGTCGCGCAGGAAGTTGCGTGGGGCTTGTACTTCTTCAATGAAAATCTCTTTGAGGTCGTGCCACAGCTCTTCGCCAAGGTTGAGAGCGCCTTCGCCAAGCACTTTCCGGATGAGCCCCTGGAGGTCCCGCTATTCTTCCAGTTTGGTTCGTGGATCGGCGGTGACCGGGACGGCAACCCCTACGTGACGAGCGAGGTGACGCGACGCACGCTGTGGGAAACCCGACTGGCAAGCTTGCGCCGCTACCGGGTGCGGCTTTTGGATCTCGTGCGCAATCTGAGCATCGAGGACCACGCGCTCAACCTGCCCGAAGCGTTTCACAGCGCCGTGGCCGACACCATCCAGGCGTTGCCCGACGGCGAGGTGCTCGCCGCACGCAATCGCGGCGAGATATTCCGCCAGTTCGTGTGCTGCATGCTCGCGCGCATTGACGTCACGATCGGCCATGCGGAGCGCTCCGAGCCTGCTCCGGAGAATACCGGCTACAGCAATGCCGATCGTTTGATGGACGACATCGACCTCATGCGCAATGCACTTGCAGCCGGCGGCGCGCAGCGCCTTGCCGACGCGCTGCTGTTGCCACTGCGCCGCGAGGTGGGGGTATTTCGCTTCAGCACCGTGCGGCTTGATGTGCGCGAAAGCAGCATGCGGATCAATCAGACGCTCGCGGCAATGTACTCAGCGCGACAAGGCGGCGCGCCGGCGCCCGCCGCCGATTCGGCGCAGTGGAAGCAGTGGTTATTGGCTGAGCTCGGCACGGCACGTGGCGAGCCGTTGCGCTACGCGGACCTGCCGCCGGATGCTGCGGAAACCTTGACCACCTTTCGCACCATCGCACGCATGCGCGCGGAGATCGACCGCAAAGCCTTTGGCGCGCTGATTCTCAGCATGACTCGCAGCGCCGCCGACATCCTCGGCGTTTATCTCATGGCGAAGGAAGGCGGACTGTTCGCTGACGCCGCGGCGGTTGAGCGTTGCACGCTGCCGATCGTTCCGCTACTTGAAACCATTCCCGATTTGCGCAAGGCAGCGGCCATCCTGAAGGAGCTCCTCGCGGTTCCGCTCGTGCAGCGCAGCCTGCACGTGCAGCGGCGCATCCAGGAAGTGATGATCGGGTACTCCGATTCCAACAAGGACGGCGGCTACTTCACCGCCCATTGGGAGCTGTCGAAGGCGCAAAGCAGCTTGACGCGCCTTGGTCGCGAGAATGGCGTGACGATCGGGTTTTTCCATGGCCGCGGCGGCTCGGTGAGCCGCGGCGGTGCGCCCACGGGGCGCGCCATTGCCGCTTCACCGGCCGGCTCGATCCGCGGACAGTTCCGCCTCACCGAGCAGGGCGAGGTTGTTTCCTTCAAGTATGCCAACCGCGGCACGGCCGCCTATCACGTCGAGCTGCTAGCCGCGTCGGTTGTCGAGCACGTACTGCGCTCCGAGCGCGAGGCGGCGCTAATTCCAGTTCACGAGTTTCACGAGGCCATGGAGGCGCTCTCCGGCACGGCCTGGTCGGCGTATCGCAAGTTGATGGAACTGCCGACGATGCTTGCGTATCTGCAGGGCTCGAGCCCGCTTGAAGAGCTCTCGCTGTTGAACATCGGCTCGCGGCCGGCGCGGCGCACGCAAGCCCGTACGCTCGGCGATCTGCGCGCCATTCCCTGGGTGTTCGCATGGACGCAGAACCGCCACCTGCTCTCCGGCTGGTACGGCGTCGGCAGCGGCATTAAGGCCTTTCTCGATGTGCGCAAGGAGCGCGGACTCGATCTTCTGAAGCGCATGTTTCGCGACTCGCGCCTGTTTCGTTCGATTCTCGACGACGTGGAGCGCTCATTGCTGCAGGTCGACCTGTCGATCGCCGCCGAATATGCCGGTCTCATCAGTGATCCGGCCGTGCGCGAGCCGATTTTCGCCGCGATCGCTGCAGAGTATCAGTTGACCTGCGCGATGATCCTGCGCATCTCCGGCGATAGCGCAATCGCCGAGCGATTCCCACAGTTTCGGCGCCGTCTCGCACGGCGTCTTAAGACCATCAACCAGGTGAGTCGCGAGCAGGTGCACCTGCTGCGCGCACATCGTGCCGACAGCAGCGAGGAGATCCGCACCGCCCTCTTGATGTCGATCAACTGCGCCGCCGCCGGCCTCGGCGCAACCGGCTAGGCCGGCCGAGGCGTCACGGAGAATCACCCATGAGTTTCACCTGCATCGAACCTGCCCGCTCGCGTCTGCAGCGCTCCGAGCTTGCGGTACCGGGATCGAATACCAGCTTGTTTGAAAAGGCTGCGAAATCCGCAGCCGACATTGTCTTTCTCGACGTCGAGGACGCGGTGGCGCCGGATGATAAGGAGAGCGCGCGCCGCAACATCGTCCAAGCGCTCAACGATATCGACTGGGGCACAAAGACCATGATGGTGCGTATCAACGGACTCGATACCCACTACATGTATCGCGACGTAGTCGACATTGTCGAAGCCTGCCCCCGCCTCGACATGATCTTGATACCGAAAACGGGCGTCGCTGCCGATGTATATGCGCTCGACATGCTCGTAACGCAGATTGAAACCGCAACAAAGCGCACGCGCCGTCTCGGCTTTGAAGTGCTGATCGAGACTGCGCTTGGCATGGCCAACGTCGAGGCGATCGCGCAGGCGAGCAAGCGCCTCGAGGCGATGTCGTTCGGCGTCGCCGATTACGCCGCCTCGACACGTGCCCGCACCACCGTGATCGGCGGCGTCAATCCGGACTCGGGCGTGCTCGCGGACAAAGACCCTGATGGCAAGCGGCACTACTTCTGGACGGACCCCTGGCATGCGGCACAGACGCGGCTGCTGATCGCCTGCCGTGCCTACGGCCTGCGCCCGATTGACGGCCCGTTCGGCGACTTTAACGACGCCGACGGCTTTCGCTCTGCGGCGCGGCGCGCCGCGGTGCTCGGTTACGAGGGTAAGTGGGCGATTCACCCTTCCCAGATTGCTATGTGCAATGAGGTGTTCACCCCCTCGGCGGCGGAAATCACGCGCGCCACCCGGATTGTGGAGGCCATGGCGCTCGCCGCGCGCGAGGGCCGCGGAGCGGTATCGCTCGACGGTCGCCTGATCGACTATGCCAGCATCCGTATGGCTGAGGCGCTGTTGAAAAAAGCGGACGCGATGCGCCCCAAGACCTGAGGGCACGGCCACGAGTCGTTGCGGCGCAAAGCTGCGCTGCAGAAAGACGCCGGGCACGAGCTGTGTTAGTTTCGCGACACCTGCGGGAGTTCGGTCATGACCACGGACAACAGCAACATCAATCGCCTCCAAAGCGCGGTCGCCGCATCGCTGCGTGCGCATTGGCAGCTCTTCCTCGTTGAGGGAATTGTTCTCGTTATCCTTGGGATCACAGCGATCATGCTGCCGCAGGTCGCCAGCGTCGCGGTCGAGATCGTGATCGGCTGGCTGCTCCTGATCAGCGGCGTCATCGGCCTCATCAACACGTTGCGGATGCGCGGCGCGCCGGCGTTCGGCTGGTCGCTGCTGTCGGCCCTCGTTGGCATCGTGACCGGCGTTTTGCTGCTCGGGTGGCCTCTTACAGGTGTGGTGTCGCTGACGCTCGTCCTCAGCGTGTTTTTCGTGGTCGAGGGCGTCGCTTCCATCATGTTTGGCCTTGAGCACAAGCGCGAACTGTCGGGTCGATGGGGCTGGATGCTCCTGAGCGGCATCATTGACCTCATCCTGGCGAGCGTCATATTCCTCGGGCTTCCCGGCACGGCAGCCTGGGCGATCGGCCTCCTGGTGGGTATCAACATGCTGTTCGGTGGCTGGGCACTGATTGCCATGGCATTGCACGCCCGCACACCGGCGGCCGGCTAGCCTTTAAACGCGCGCGCCGGCTTCACGCGTCGGCGAGCACCGAATCCGCCCAATCGGCAAGCGCCTGCAGCAGGGCGGCGCGCACTTCGCCGTCGCTGCGGCCCGAGCGCGCCGGCACATGAAAGGAATGGTCGGCGTCGGCGAGCAGCTTGAGTGTCGAGCGCGCCCCCAAACGCTGCACCACCGGCTCCAAGAGCGGCAACTGCGCGAACGCATCACGCGTTCCCTGCAAAAAGAGCATCGGGATCTGGATGTCAAACAGATGCTCTGCCCTGTGGATCGACGGTTCTTCGGGCGAATGCAGCGGAAATCCGAGGAAAACAAGGCCGCGCACTCCGGGAAGAGCGCTCTTGGCCTGGGCCTGAGAAGTCATGCGGCCGCCGAATGACTTACCCCCGGCGATGAGCGGTAGCCGCGGGGCAAGCTCCGCCGCCTTGGCGACCGCGGCGCGCACCGTCTCGTGCGAAAGCCCCGGCGGATCCGGCCGGCGCATACGCCGCTCGATGAAGGCGAACTGGTAACGTAAGGTCGCGACGCCAAGTTCCGCCAGCCCATCGGCCATGGCCGCCATGAAGGCATGGTGCATCCCCGCCCCGGCGCCGTGCGCCAGCACAAAGCACCAACGGGCGCTTGCCGGACGCTGGATCAGCCCCGAGACCTGGACCGCCTTGTTGACCCCAATCGTTACCTGTTCGGCCTTGCTCGCTGCCACGCCGTAAGTATGCGCCAGGATGCTAAACCGGGGTGGGGTTGCCTCATGTATCTTTGACGGCCGAGAAATTCAATCGGGGCCGCGATGCCCGTATCATTCATGTCACGACTCACGGCCGCACCGACCAGCACCGAGGCTTCGAGCTGATGCGCTATTCGCTTTTCACTCTGCTGCGGCAGTCCCTGACCGGACATCGCGGCTGGACACCCGCCTGGCGCGATGCGGAACCCAAGACCGCCTACGACATCATCATCATCGGCGGCGGCGGCCACGGCCTCGCGACCGCCTACTATCTGGCAAAGGTCCACGGCATTACCAATGTCGCCGTGCTTGAGAAGGGCTGGATCGGCTCGGGCAATGCCGGGCGCAACACCACCATCATCCGTTCGAATTACCTGCTCGCCGGCAACAACCCCTTCTACGAATGGTCGATGCAGCTGTGGGAAGGGCTCGAACAGGAACTCAATTACAACGCCATGGTCAGCCAGCGCGGCGTGCTGAATCTGTACCATTCGGACGCGCAGCGCGATGTCTACGCGCGCCGCGGTAATGCGATGCGCATGCACGGTGTCGATGCTGAGCTGCTCGATGCGCGCGGCGTGCGCCGCCTGCTGCCGTTCCTCGATTACGAGAATGCGCGTTTCCCAATCCACGGCGGTTTGCTGCAGCGGCGCGGCGGTACCGCACGGCACGACGCGGTGGTGTGGGGCTACGCCCGTGCCGCGAGCGACTGTGGCGTCGATATCATTCAGAATTGCGAGGTGACCGGTTTTTTGCGCGAAGGCGCAAGCATCGTCGGCGTGGAAACTACCCGCGGCACGCTGCGCGCCCGCAAGATCGGGATGGCGGTCGCTGGCAGCACTTCGCGTGTCGCGCGCCTTGCAGGGCTGCGGTTGCCGATCGAGAGCTACGTGCTGCAGGCCTTCGTGTCCGAAGCCATCAAGCCATTCATCCCCGGCGTCGTCACCTTCGGCGCCGGACACTTCTACATCAGCCAGTCTGACAAGGGCGGTCTCGTGTTCGGTGGCGATCTTGACGGCTACAACTCCTACGCGCAGCGCGGCAATCTGCCCACCGTCGAGGATGTCTGCGAAGGCGCCATGGCATTGATGCCGGCGATCGGACGCGTGCGCGTGCTGCGCTCCTGGGGCGGAATCATGGACATGTCGATGGACGGCTCGCCCATCATTGATCGCACATCACTTGGCGGACTGTATCTCAATGCCGGCTGGTGCTACGGCGGCTTCAAGGCGACACCGGCCTCTGGCTGGTGCTTTGCGCATCTCATTGCGCGCGACGAAGCTCACGCGGTGGCCCGCGCTTATCGTCTTGATCGCTTTGCAAGCGGCCATCTGATCGATGAGCGCGGCGTGGGCGCTCAGCCAAACCTGCACTGAGCCCGCCTTGCAAGCATAGCCATGCGTATCCAGTGCCCCTTTTGCGGTGAGCGAGACTTGAGCGAATTTGCCTATTACGGCGATGCGGCGTTTCAGCGGCCGGAACCGCAGAGCGCGGAGGCCGACCTCGACTATTACGAAGCGCTCTACCTGCGCGACAACCCGGCGGGACCGCACGATGAGCTGTGGTACCACGCGGGCGGATGTCGCAGCTGGCTGCGCGTGAGGCGCGACACGCGCACCCACGAGATCCTGGCGGTCAAGTTTCCCGCTTCCCCCGACACATGAATACGCCGGATCCGAGCGCCACCCGCCAGCCGAACCGCCTTGCCGGCACAGGCCTGATCGATCGCAGCCGCGTGCTGCCGTTTCAGTTCGATGGCACCGGCTACACCGGCTTTGGCGGCGATACGCTCGCCTCGGCGCTCCTCGCCGCGGGCGTGCGGCTCGTCGGCCGGTCTTTCAAGTATCACCGGCCGCGCGGAATTCTCACCGCCGGCTCCGAGGAGCCCAACGCGCTGGTTGAATTGCGCGGCGGCGCGCGCCGTGAGGCGAACACGCGCGCCACCGTCGCGGAGCTGTTCGACGGCCTAGAGGCACGCAGCCAGAATCGCTGGCCTTCGCTTGCGTTTGATATTGGCGCCCTAAGCTCGCTCCTCGCGCCGGTCTTGGTGGCCGGCTTCTACTACAAGACCTTCATGTGGCCGGCGGCTCTGTGGGAGAAGCTCTATGAGCCGGTGATCCGGCGCGCGGCAGGCCTCGGGCGCGCGACGCACGAGGCGGACCCCGACAGCTACGAGAAGGCATACGCCTTCTGTGACATTCTCATCGTTGGGGCAGGTGCCGCAGGCCTGAGCGCCGCGCTCACCGCCGCCTCAGGTGGCGCGCGCGTCATTCTTTGCGATGAGGATTTTCTGCTCGGTGGTCGCCTCAACAGTGAGCGTTACGAAATCGATGGCCTCGCAGGACATGCCTGGGCACGCCAGGCGGAAGCCGCGCTGTTGGCAAATCCGGACGTGCGTATCCTGCGGCGCACGACTGTGTTCGGCGTTTACGACGGCGGCATGTCAGGTGCGCGCACCTTTGCCGCGCTCGAGCGCGTCTCAGACCACCTGCCAATTCCGCCTGCCCATCAGCCGCGCCAGCGCCTCTGGCGAATCATCGCCAAGCAGGCGGTACTTGCCTCTGGTGCGCTCGAGCGGCCGATCGTCTTCGGCGGCAATGATCGTCCCGGCATCATGATGGCCTCGGCCGTGCGCACGTTCGTCAATAGATTTGGCGTCGTGCCGGGCTGGCGCGCCGCGCTCTTCACGACCAGCGATGACGGGTGGCAAAGCGCATTTGACCTGGCCGCGGCGGGCGTGAAGGTCACGGCGATCATCGACGCCCGCAGCGTGGTCGCGCCCGAGCTCCTCAAAGCGGCAGAACGCATCGACACGCGCGCGCTGTGCGGCGCGCAGGTCGTGGATACCCGCGGCACGCGCGCTCTGGAGCGCGTCACGGTGCGCAATCTCGGCGGTGAGTTGTTACACCTGCCGGTGGATACGCTCGCCATGTCGGGCGGTTGGAATCCAAGCATCGGGCTGTGTACGCACCTCGGCGGCCGTCCACGCTGGTCACGCGAGATCGCCGCCTTCGTCCCCGGCGATGTGCCGCGCGGCATGACGGTCGCCGGGGCAGCGGCCGGCGCCTTCTCCCTCGGCGCTGCATTACGCGAGGGTGCGGCCGCGGCTGCCGCAGCGGTAAAGGCTATCGGTCTCGGCCCGGTCGCGCCCTTTAGTGCGCGCGCCAGCGACGAGGCGACTGCGATGTGGCCACTGTGGTGCGTCAGCGAGTCAAGAACCAAGAGCTTCGTCGACTTTCAGAACGATGTCACGCGCGACGACGTTGCACTCGCCGCGCGCGAAGGCTTTCGCTCGTTGGAGCTTCTGAAACGCTACACCACGCTCGGCATGGCGAGCGACCAAGGCCGAGCCTCGAGCATCAACGGCCACGCGATCATGGCCGCGCTCACCGGGCGCACGCTCCCGGAGCTCGGCACGACGACCTCACGCCCGCCCTATACACCGGTTGCCGTTGCGGCACTTGCGGGCACGCACCGCGGCAAGCACTTCAGGCCGACGCGCCTGTCGGCCGCGCACGGCTGGGCGCAGGAGCGCGGTGCCGCTTTCATGGAGAGCGGCGAGTGGCTGCGCGCGCAGTGGTTTGCCCTTCCCGGCGAGACCGACTGGCTTACGATCGTGACGCGCGAGGTGAAAGCGGTACGCGCGAGCGTCGGAGTCTGCGATGTGTCGACTCTCGGCAAGATCGACATTCAGGGCCGCGATGCCGCAGCCTTGCTGGATCGCGTCTATATCAATCTCTTCTCGAGCTTGCCGGTCGGCAAGGTGCGCTATGGCCTGATGCTGCGCGAAGACGGCCTCGTCATGGACGACGGCACGAGCGCACGGCTCGCCGCCCAGCACTATCTCATGTCCACCACGACGGCCAATGCCGGCAAGGTCATGCGCCATCTCGAATACGCGCGTCAGGTTCTTTGGCCGCAGCTCGACGTGCAGATCTGCTCGGTGAGCGAGCAGTGGGCGCAGTTTGCAATTGCGGGACCGAACGCGCGGCAGCTTCTCGAACGCCTGCTCGGCAATGCGCTCAATGTCTCCCACAGCGGCTTTCCGTATCTGGCGTGTACGGCATTTGCGTGGCGCGGCGTGCCCGCGCGGCTGTTTCGCATCTCATTCTCCGGCGAGCTCGCCTATGAGCTCGCGGTGCCGTCACGCTACGGCGATGCCACGGCGCGTGCCATCATGGACGCCGGGGAACCCTTTGGGATCACACCGTATGGCATCGAGGCGCTCAATGCCATGCGCATCGAAAAGGGCCACGTCACCGGCAACGAGCTCAACGGCACGACCACCGCCGCGGATCTTGGGTTCGCGGCGATGATGTCAAAGAAGAAGGACTTCATCGGCCGCACCCTCGCGCGCAGGCCCGGGCTCTTGCACCCCGACCGCCCTGCCCTCGTTGGGATCAAGGCAATCGACAAATCGGCGCGGCTTTACGCGGGCGCGCACTTCCTTACGCTCGGCGCGTTGCCGACGCTTGAGAACGATCAGGGCCACGTCACCTCGGTCGCCTATTCACCCACGCTCGGTCACTGGATCGGGCTTGGCCTGCTGGCGCGCGGTCGCGAGCGGCTGCGCGAACGCATTCGCGCGCACAGTCCGGTGCGCGGCGGTGACGTCGAGGTTGAAGTGGCGGCGCCGGTATTCTACGACCGCGAAGGCGCGCGCCTGCAAAGCTAAGCACTACCATGAGTCAATCGCCACTCACGCCGCGCGCACCCTTCAAGGATCTGCCGTTCGCATCCGCAAGCGGCCGCGGCGTTCTCGCCACGGATCGCGATGGTCTCGGCATCGCCACCATTCTCGCGCGCAAAGCTCAGCTCAATGCATTGACCAGCCGGGTGCGTGAGCGCTTCGGCGTTGAGTTGCCACGCGGCCCCTATCGCGTGTCAGCCGGCGACGTCGCCTTCGCAGGCGTTGCGCCGGAGTCATGGCTCGTCACCAGCGAAATTGACAGCCACCGCTTCGCGGCCTCGCTGAAAGAGGGACTGGATGCCGTGGCCGCGGTCGCGGATCAGAGCAGCGGCTACGCCGTGTTACGACTCAGCGGACCCAACCTGCGCGAAGCACTCGCGAAGATGCTGCCCATCGATCTGCATCCGCGCAGTTTTCGAACCGGTGATGTCGCCGCAACCCTCGCCGCCCACGTGGGCGCGACACTATGGCGACTGCAGGACGCGGCGGATGGCTCGCCGGTATTTGAAGTCGCGGTGTACCGCAGCTACGCGGCAAGCTTCTGGCACAGCCTTGCGAGCAGCGCCGCCGAGTTCGGCTTCGCCGCCGGCAGCTGACTTAGGTTCGCATGGCGTCATGCACGCACCTTTAGGCGCGCAGGCGCAATCCCTTCGGATCGTACAGCGGCTCGAGGCGAATCGTCGCGCGGCACAACTCCCCGAGAATGTCGATTACAAATTGCTCCCCGTCGCGCGCGAGCGATGCCGGCACGTAGCCGGCGGCGAGACTCTTGCCGATGCAGTGACCGTATGCACCGGAGGTTACATAGCCGACCGCGGCATCATCCTTCATGATGGACTCATAGCCGATCACTTCAGCATCACGCGCCTCGACTTCCATGACCACGAAGCGCCGCTTTGGCCCGGCCGCACGCTCAGCAAGCGCGGCGGCGCGCCCGGCAAACTCCGGCTTGTCAAAGTCGATGAAGCGGTCGAGCCCGGTTTCTGCGGCGGAGTAGTCGGGACGAAAATCCTTATTGAAGGATCCGTAACCCTTCTCGAGGCGCAGGCTCGACAGGGCGCGGCCGCCAAACAGCTGCAACCCCAGGTCGCGTCCCGCCTCGCGCAGGTCATCGTAGAGCGAGGCGCAATAATCCGCCGTCGTCCAGATCTCGTAGCCTAGTTCACCGGTGAAGCCGGCGCGTGTCAGCACGGCGGGCGCAAAGCCTACCGCCGTCGATCTGATGTCAAACAACTTGAAGGCGGCGGCCGACAGATCCTCGCGCACCAGGCGTTGCAGCAGTTGCCGCGAGTTCGGTCCGGCAATCGAGAATCCGGTCAAAGTCGAGGCTGCGGAGCGCACGAAAACGTCCGCCGGCGGCTCAGCCTGCCAGAACCATCGCAGGTGAAACTCCTCGGCGAATCCAGACCCCATGATGAGGAAACGATCCTCCGCGACGCAGGCAATCGAAAGATCGCCGATGATTCTGCCGGCGGGGTTCAACAGGGGTGCAAGACCCATGCGACCCGGCCGCGGTATCCGGCAGGCAAACACACGATCGAGCCATGCCCGGGCGCCGCGCCCGGCCACCTCATACTTGCCATAGTTGGTTGTCTCGTAGAGGCCGACGCCGCTGCGCACGGCCTGGCACTCGGCGCGCACATGGGCAAATGCTTCCGAGCGCCGATAAGTCGGTGTCTCCGTAGGCGCAACGCCCGGCGGGGCAAACCACAGAGCATGCTCGAGTCCGAAATTTGCGCCCATGACCGCGCCTGCGGCCAGCAAACGCTCATAGATCGGCGAACGGCGCACCGGGCGCGCGGCGGGCAGCTCCTCGTTGGGATAGGCGAGACGAAAGCGCCGCGAATAATTTTCCGGCACCTTGAGGGATGTGTATTTGGGGGTCGCAAAGGCTCCGAACCGCGACACGTCCATGGAAATGATGTCCTGTCCCGGATCACCCTCGGCCAGCCAACGCGACAGCACAAGACCGATGCCACCGCCCTGACTGAAACCGGCCATTACTGCGCAGGCGACCCAGAAGTTCCGCAGGCCGCGCACCGGACCCACGAGCGGATTGCCATCTGGAGCGAAGGTGAACGGGCCGTTGACCGCCTTGCGTATGCCAACGCGCCCCAACGCCGGAAAGTGCTGGAAGCCCACTTCGAAATATGGCGCAAGGCGCTCAAAATCCTCCGGCAGCAGTTGCATCGAAAAGTCATCCGGAGTCTGGAGCGGCGCCCAGACGATGCCATGCGGCTCGTATGTGCCGATGAGGGCTCCGCCGCGCTCCTGGCGCATGTAGATCTCGCCGGCATAGTCGGTGGTATTGACGATCTCGTGCTCGCGGCCCCGTAGTTCCGGAAGGTCCTCGGTCAGCAGGTAGTGATGTTCCATCGCGAGCACCGGCAGCTCGATGCCCACCATGTGGCCGATCTCACGCGCCCACAATCCGGCACAGTTCACAACATGCTCGGCATGCACCGTGCCCTTATCGGTCACCACGTCCCACGAACCATCGCGGCGCGGCGCTAGCGACAGCACGCGCGTAAAGCGCTCGACCGACGCCCCTAGCGTGCGCGCCGCCTTCGCGTAGGCGTGGGTAGTGCCCGAGGGATCACAGTGCCCGCCATCCGCACGCCACAGCGCGCCAATAAAATGACGGCTGTCGATCAGTGGATTAAGGCGCAGCGCCTCGGAAAGCGTGATCATCTCGGTCTGCATGCCGAGGTAGCGGGCGCGCGAGCGGATGAGCTTCAGGCTGTCGAGCTCCCCCTGAGTCGCGGCAAGCATCAGCCCGCCGTTCGGATGCAGTCCGCACGACTGGCCCGATAGGGTTTCGATCTCGCGATACAGATCAATGGTGTACTTCTGCAGCCGCGAGATATTGGCCTCGCCGTTGAAGGTGTGCATGCCGCCGGCGGCATGCCAGGTCGACCCCGAGGTCAATTCACTCTTTTCGATCAGCAGCACATCGCTCCAGCCGATCTTGGCGAGGTGATAGAGCACGCTCGCGCCGACAACGCCGCCACCGATGACCACCGCTCTTGCTGTGGATTTCATGACAAGAAATCTTGCTCCATCACGATTACCTTACTTGAGTTGCAGCGCGCAAAATCACGCGGGCACCGCGTAGCCGGCCACCCGTGCAGAGCGATCCCATTCGAGTAAGGTTGCATAGCGCGCCGCATCTGCTCCTGCAAAGCCATCGAGCAGCAGAATATCGCTTAAGGGTTTGAACCAAGGTTGCGAGGCGGCGGAGCGAAAGGCCTGCCGCAGCCGGGCTACTTCGCCCGCAGGAGTGGCGGCCGAGGCAACAAACGCCGGTGCCGGTGCGGTTTCGGTCACCGCGAGTACGCGCACGCCCGCTGTGAGTTCGGGTGCGTGGTGCGCAATCAGCAGGTGCCAATACGAATCGAGCGGACCGATGTCGATGCGGCCCTCGCGCACGCTGTCGAGGATGTTGCGCGCGGTGATGAGCCTGCCGAGCATTTGCGAATAGAGCTTGGGACGCGATGGCGTGCGGTAGGCGAGCAGATGATGCCGAAACGCATTGAAGCCGGAATGCGAGTGCTCCACCGTCCAGCCCGCTCGCGCGCCAAACGTGTCGGCGAGGCTCGAGTAAGGCGCATCCTGCCTGACAATGAGATCCGAGCGGTACAGCGCCTCGCCGTGCGCCCAAGGGGCGCGCGGTATGGGCGCCGCGATTGGGATTACCGAGGCGAGCTTAAGGGCGATGGGAAAGCCGCACATCAGCGCGCAGGACAGATCCGGCCGCGACCACAACTGCTCGAGGGGCTGCGGCGCCGGATAGCTCATGTAGGTGAGCGCAAGGTCCGCGTCGGCGGCAATGTGTTCGAGCAGCTGGCGCCATGCTGCCTCAACGCCCGCTGTTACGGCGTACATGCGCGCATTCATGATCCTGCTGCTCATACGGCGTGCGGCGTGCGGCTGAGAGCGGCCGGATTCATTCGCTGCTGCACGCCTGCGGCCCAAAGCGCGCGCACACGCGGCGCAAGCCGCCCCCATCTGCGTGCCGGCCGCACGCCGCCCGCTGAGGCAGGCATTAGGTTGCGCGCTCAAGCTCGCTGGTTCTGCGTGCCACGTAGGCGTCGATGGCTTCCTTGATTGCCGGATCGAGCGGCGGCGGCACGTAGTCGGCGAGCATCTTCTTCCAGATACCGGTTGCACGCTGGGTCGCATTGCGCGCGCCCGCGTCGGTCCAGTTCTCAAAGTTGGACCAATCGGAAAGTAGCGGCCGGTAGAACGCCGACTCGTAACGCGCCAGCGTATGCGCGGCGCCGAAGAAATGGCCTCCCACAGCCACGCCTTTGATGGCATCGACCGCCAGGTCATCGTCGCTGAAGGCGATCGGCTTGAGTATCTCGGCCCAGCTACGCAGCATTTCGGCATCAACGATGATCTTTTCCATCGACGCCGACAATCCGCCTTCCAGCCAGCCCGCCGCGTGGTTGATGAGATGGCTATGACTCAAGATTGCAGCCTGCAGTGAAAATGCCGTTTCATAGGTGGATTGCGCATCGACCGCGGGGGATGCGTTCACCGCGCTGGTACGCACCGGAATCTTGAGGCGACGACCAAGCTGCGCGCTTGCGAGCACGGCGTTCACGTACTCGGGCGTGCCAAACGCGGGTGAGCCCGTACGCATGTCGACGTTTGAAGTAAAGCCTCCCACGACGCACGGCGTTCCGGGGCGCAGCATCTGGCAAAGCGCAATGATGCACATCGCCTCCGCCGTTTGCTGGACCAGCGCGCCCCCGAGCGTCACCGGCGCCATCGCTCCCATCAGGGTAAAGGGCGTGATCACCACGCACTGTCCGTGGCGCGCCATGATCATGATGTTGTCGAGAATTTCCTCATCCACGCGCCGCGGCGAGTTGACATTCGTCACCGTCATCAGCGTCGGGCGCGCGGCGAGCGCATCGATGCTGCAGCCGTGCTCGATGGCGGACATGGCGATCGCATCCTGCGCCTGCACGCCGCCGATGCCGCGCGCCGCCCAGACAATGTCCGCGCACTCAATATGGGCGCGGTAGGTTTCCAGATGACGGATCGCAACCGGTACGTCCACGGGCTCGACCACGATGCCACCCTGCCAGTGGAGAATCCCCAAGCGGTGCGTGAGCTTCAGGATATTGCGGAACGCTGCAAGATCGCCGTAGCGCCGGCCGCCTTCCAGATCGCTGATATTCGGGGCACCCGTGACGGGCCCGAAGTTGACCACGTTATCGCCAACATGCAGATGCCGCGCCGGGTCGCGCGCATGCAGCACGAAGCGCTCTGGAGCGTGCGCCAATTGTGCCTCGACGATGTCCCGGCCGAGCCGCACCATCTGCGTTTCCTCATCGACTAGCGCGCCAGCGCGCCGGAAGACATCACGCGCCGCGGCACTGCGGATCTCAAGCCCGGCCTCTTCAAGGATACGGAACGCCGCGGCCAGAATGAGCTCGATCTGCTCCGCGCTCAGTATTTCCAACGGTTTCCAGCGGTTAACAAGGCGCGGCAACGGCGCAAGCGAAGGCCCCATGGTGCGCGGGGCGCGGGCGGAAGCCCGGCGCCGTGAGGGGGCGTGCGACTCGCTCACGGCGCACACCCGCCGGAACCGGCGGTAGCTGGATCAGTGCATACTGACCCGTATGAAACCGGTGCACGCCTCACAGAGGCTGTTGTTCGTAACGCCACGACGGGCACCATGATAGGGCTAATTGCGCCTCAGGCGCGACATTCGCCGCGCTTGGTTGCGCGCAGCGATTTCGGTGGTGCAAAGTCGGCTGTCAGGGCGGTTGTGATAGGTACACGGTGGGTGCAATTCTGCGTTGCCTGATCGTCGCTGCGGTGCTGCTGTTGGGCGCGGTGGCGCCAACGCGCGCAGCCGTGGTCGTCTCCTCAAAGCTCTCCAGCGAGTCGGCGATGATCGGGCAGATGATTCGCATGCTGCTCAACGCATCCTCGATCCCGACGGTCGATCGAACTACACTCGGCGCGACCTACGTGGTGCGCAAGGCACTGATCGTCGGCGAGATCGACCTCTATGTCGAATACACCGGCAATGCGGGTTTCTTCTTCAATATGCCGGCCGATCCCGCATGGAAGGATCTGCGCAAGGGGTATGAGCTCGGCGCAAAGCTCGACTACCAAGCGAACCACATCGTGTGGCTCACTCCGGCGAACGCCAGCAATACCTGGGCTCTTGCCGTGCGCAAGGATGTGGCAAGCGCCAATCACCTCAAGAGCATGAGCGATTTTGCGCGCTGGGTGTCAGCCGGCGGCAAGGTGGTGCTCGCCTGCTCCGCGGAGTTCGCCAATGCGGGGACCCTGCGATCGCTCGAGAGGACCTATGGTTTTCTGCTGCGCTCCGACCAGCTCATCGTGCTCGCCGGCGGCGACACTTCAGCAACCGTCGGCGCCGCGGCGGCGCAGACCAACGGCACGAATGTGGCGATGGTCTACGGCACCGATGGCAATGTGGTCGCAGCGGATCTGCTGATTCTCGAGGATGACAAGCATGACCAGCCCATTTACGCCCCGGTCCCCATGGTGCGTGAGGCGGTGCTGCAGAACTATCCGAAAATTGCGCTGATCGTGAAGCCGCTCATGGAGAGCTTCGATCGTGACACGTTGCAAAAGCTCAACGCGCGCGTGCAGATCAACGGCGAATCGATCAACGCGGTCGCCGAGGATTACCTGAAATCTAAGCACCTTCTGCAGTAAGCTTCCACAGCAGCCCTGACGAGCTGCGTGCTGCCGTGTGGCGGTGCGCGATGTGTGCTGACCAATAATGCAAAGAGCTCTGGGACGACAAGACGCGATCGACCGGCTGGGCGCGCTACTGAGCCTCGTCGGCTGCGCTGCGCTTGTGCTTCTGCCGCTCGTCGTCTTCAAGATGAACCGCATCGTGCCAGGCACGGCGCGTCCACTGCTTCAGGTCCTCTCGCCATGGGCGGTGTTTGGCTTTTACGCCACCGTACTACTGGTGGCGCTCATCGCACTCATCGCCGCCAGCGCCCGGGTGCGCCTGATTGCCGCTCTTGTGGGCGTCGCCGCGCTGATCGTAACGATTGGCGCCGCGGGCGACGCGCTCACGCCCGCCGGCAATCAGGTGGTGCGCGTATCGCCCGGCGCTGCCTTCTGGGTCCTCCTCCTTTGCCTGGGACTGCTGGCGGCGGATGCGATCACGCGGCTGCGCCCGGGCCCGGGGATGCGAGTCCTCTTTTTGCTGCTGTTCGCCGCGGCCGCCGCCGTGATGTTTGCTTCCGGGCTGCTCGATCATCTCTCCATCATGCGCGAGTACCAGGTAAACGCCGGCGTGTTTGCGCGCGAGGCCCGGCAGCACGTCCTGCTGGCACTCGGCTCGGTAAGCGCCGCAGTGCTCGTTGCGGTGCCGGCGGGCATTCTGTGCCATCGCGTCCCACGTCTGCGCGCCGGCATGCTGGGCACACTCAATCTCATCCAGACTATTCCCTCAATTGCACTGTTCGGCATGCTCATGGTCCCGCTCGGCGCGCTCGCGGCGGCGGCGCCGGCGGTCACAAAGCTCGGGATCCGCGGCATTGGTGCTGCGCCCGCTGTGCTCGCGCTCTTTCTTTATTCGCTGCTGCCGGTGGTCGCCAACACGATTGTTGGGCTCGGCCGCGTCTCGAGCGCAACGGTGGACGCCGCGCGCGGCATGGGGTTGACGGCCTGGCAGATCCTAACCGACGTCGAGATTATCCTCGCGTTTCCGGTCATTCTCACCGGTATCCGCATAGTACTAGTGCAGAACATCGGGCTGGTCACGGTGGCCGCACTGATCGGCGCCGGGGGGTTCGGGACCTTCGTATTTCAGGGAATCAGTCAGACCGCGATGGATCTGGTGTTGCTCGGCGCGCTGCCGATCGTGGCGTTGGCCTTCTCCTCTGCCGTGCTGCTCGATGCACTCGTCGAGGCGCTCAATCGGCCGGCGCATGATTGAGATCGCTGGCCTGTCCAAACAATACGGTGCGACGAGCGTCGTTGATGGCGTCTCCATATCCATCGCGCGTGGTTCGATCACGGTGATCGTCGGCACGTCCGGCTCCGGCAAGTCCACGCTGCTGCGCATGATCAACCGGCTTGTTGAGCCGAGCGCCGGACGCGTCGTGATCGATGGCAAAGATACCACCAGTGAGCCGCCGCACCTGCTGCGCCGCCGGATTGGCTATGTCATACAGGGACACGGACTGTTCCCGCATCGCACGGTAGCGGAGAACATTGCGACGGTGCCCAAGCTGCTGAACTGGGAGGCCGCGCGCATCCGCGCACGCGTCGATGAGCTCTTGCAGATCTTTCAGCTCGACCCCACGGAGTACGCCGCCAAGTACCCGCATCAACTCTCCGGGGGCCAGCAACAGCGCGTGGGCGTCGCGCGCGCGCTCGCGAGCGAACCCAACGTGCTGCTGATGGATGAGCCCTTTGGGGCGCTCGACCCGATCATCCGCGGCAAGGCGCAGGATGATCTGCGCGACATCCAGCGCCGCTTTGGCACGACGATCGTGCTGGTGACCCATGACATCGATGAGGCATTCCGGCTTGGGGACCATGTTGCCGTAATGAGCCGCGGGCGGATGCTCCAGTATGACGTTCCGGCGCAACTTCTCATGCGGCCGGCAGATCCATTCATATCGCGCCTGACCGGCACCGGCGATCGGGCAATAAAGCTGCTCTCCCTGACGCTCGCTGGAGAAGTCGTCGAGCCCGGAGTAGCCGACGGCCCGACGGTACTCGCCTCGGCAACGCTGCGCGATGCGCTCTCGGAGCTCCTCTGGCGTGGCGCGACGGCAGCGACGGTTGTCAATGCTGACGGCGTGCCCTGCGGACAATTGACACTTGCGGGCATTCTCGCCCATGGGCGGCCGCGCTGATGCCAAGCGCAACCGCGATCCTGCGCGTCCTCGCCATCGCGCTACTCGCCGCTTTCCTGCTGACTCCGCAGAGCTTTGCGCCGCTCTTTGCGCCGCTCGCGCAACGCGGCGCACCGCCGATCTATGACCAGGGAAACCTTCTGACGCTCGCTCTAGCGCACCTGGGTACCGTCCTGCTGGCCGCTGCAGCGAGCACGGCTGTCGCCGTCGCGCTCGGCATTCTGGTCACGCGGCCGCGCGGCCGGCAGTTTCTGCCCTTGTCGCGCACGCTGGTCAATATTGGCCAGACATTTCCGCCCGTCGCCGTGCTGGCAGTAGCAGTCCCGCTAGTCGGCTTCGGTGAGGCTCCAACACTGATCGCCCTCTTCGCCTATGGCCTACTGCCAATTTTCGAGAACACGATTGCGGGGCTGCAGAACTGTCCGGCTGCGGTGCTTGATGCGGCAGACGGCATGGGCATGAATGGCCGAGAACGCCTGATTGTCGTCGAGCTGCCTTTAGCGATGCCGCTGATACTCGAAGGCGTGCGGCTGTCGCTGGTGATCAATGTCGGCACCGCCACGATTGGTTCCACCGTTGCGGCCAAGGGGCTCGGCGAGGTCATTATTGCCGGCTTGCTGTCTGACAACACCGCCTTCATCCTGCAGGGCGGCCTCGTGACGGGGCTTATGGCCATTTTACTTTATGACGCGATGGCAGCCCTTGAGAGACGACTGTTGCGCGTTGCCTATGTTTGATGCCGCCGGGCAACAACCGCAGGCGAGACGCGAATCGCAGGCGCACCGCGACGGCTTGTCCTACAATGAAGCATGGACCGCGTTGCAGACTCCTATCGGCGGCTGAATACAGTTGCGGCCAGCGTCGCTGGCCCGGCCCCGTGTGTCGCTCGCCGGCGCCGCGCACCCGTGGAATTGCCAACCCTATTGCTCGTCGTACTGGTGTACGGCGGCTGGCTGCTTGCGACGGCGGCGTATGGACGCTGGCCCTTGTGGGCGGTCATAGCGTCGGTCGTTTTGTTGTTGACGCTGCACAGCTCGCTGCAGCACGAAATCATTCACGGCCATCCAACTCGCTGGATCCGGATCAATCGCCTCATGGGCATGGTGCCGCTGTCTTTTTGGCTGCCGTTCGACCGCTATCGACAGCATCACCTGGCGCACCACAATGATGAGTGCCTAACCGACCCGCTCGATGATTCGGAGTCCTATTACTGGATACCGGAGCATTGGGCTCGGCTTAGCTCGCTCAACCGCGGCTGGCTTCGATTGCAGCAGACGCTGGCTGGTCGGATTGTCCTCGGCTCGTTTTGGCGCATATGGATGTTCTTGCGCTCGGAAGCGCGCGCCATGCAGGATGAACCTGAGGCGCGGCACGTTTGGATACAGCACCTACTGTGGTGCGCCCCCGTCATTCTGTGGCTGAAGCTCGTTTGCGGCATGCCGCTTTGGCTGTACATCGTTGCAATGATTCTTCCCGCGAATGGCGTACTGCTGATTCGCTCCTTCGCCGAACATCGTGCGCGGCCTGAGCCGCTTCAGCGGACCGCAATCGTCGAGGGTTCGTGGCTGCTCGGGCCACTGTTTCTCTTCAATAATCTGCACGCTCTGCACCACGAGGCCCCCGGACTTCCCTGGTATCAGTACAACGGGCAATATCGAACCGAGCGCAACCGCCTGATCGTGCAGAATGGCGCACTCGTATATTCCACCTACTTTGATGTCGCGCGACGCTTCCTGTTTCGAGCACACGATGCGCTTCCGCATCCGACAGGACGGGCGCCGCGCAGATCTGCGACTCAAGCCCAAGAACCGCTGACCATCTGAGGCGCGCCCTGGCGGACACTTCCGGCTGTCAGAGTGCGCCGAATCGGGCATGATGGCCGCACGAAGTCGTTGATCATCCATGGTTGCGCATGCCGCAGCACCACTTCCGTCTCAAGTACACCATAGGTTCCCTGGGTTTAGCCGCTGCGATAGTCTGCTTCAGCGTGCTGATGGCGCGCGCGACCGCGGCAGAGTCCGCAGAGAGCGGCTTGCTGCAGAATGTGACGTTTAGCGAATACTCCCCCTTGTCGAGCAACCTCGAGCTTTTACGCCGATCATTGACGCCGCTGACCGCTGCTGAGCTGCCGCAGCGTCTCGCGCAGCTTGGCAAGGGCTTGAGCGAACAGCCGATCAACCTTGCCGATGAGAGATTTATTCTGTACGTGCCCCAACGGGCGCCGCCAACGGGCTATGCGCTTTTGGTGTTCGTACCACCCTGGCAGGATGCCCACATGCCGCAGGGCTGGGCTTCGGTGCTCGACCGGTACGGCGTCATCTTTGTCAGCGCGGCGCGTTCTGGCAATCCGGAAACCATATTAGGCCGCCGTGAGCCCTTGGCCGTGCTTGCCGCGCACAACGTGATGCATCGCTACAGCGTGGACCCGCAGCGCGTTTATATCGCCGGTTTTTCGGGCGGTGGGCGAATCGCGCTGCGCGTTGCGCTCGCCTATCCTGATATTTTTCGCGGTGCGCTGCTGAATTCGGGCAGTGATCCGATCGGCACCAAGGATGCTGCCCTGCCGCCCAGGGATTTGTTCCTGCAATTCCAAAGCGCAACGCACCTCGTCTACATGACGGGAGACGAGGATACCCTCAATCGCGCTCTGGATTCTCAAAGCATGCGCTCGATGCGCCAATGGTGCGTTTTTGACATCGACAGTCAGCTCGTTTACCGCACCGGCCACAATGCCGCGCCCGCCGCGGCGCTTGCACAGGCACTGCAAACCCTCCTCAAGCCTGCGCCTCGTGATGCCTCAAGGCTAGCCTCATGCCAAGCCGAGATCGATAAGCAGATGACAGCGCAACTCGATCAAGTCGCACGCCTGATCGCCAACAACCGGCGTGACGAGGCGCAAACGCTGTTGCGCGAGACTGATGCGCGCTTTGGAGGACTCGCAGCACCACGCAGCATCGAGTTGGCGCAGCGCTGAAACGGGCCGCCGCGGCCGCGCCAGTAGGCGCAACAGATAGAGGGAAGGATGTAGAGGTCGTCACCGGCCGATCGCCACTGCCGGCAGTCGCGCGAGGCCACTAGCCGCGGAATGCTTGCGGGGCGGCAGTTGCGTTCCCAAGGTGCGCGCGCACTCGACGGCCAGGAGCCGTGTGCTTTAGCGCTGTGAGGTTGCCTTGCGCAGTGTGCTTTCATGTCCTACCCCGTTCTCCGCGAAGCCCAACAACTCTTCAAACGCTTCCTTGGGGACCGGTATGGAGTGCAGGTAGCCTTGTGATTCATCGCAGCCGCTTTCTTTCAAATAGGCCAGCTGAGCTTCGGTTTCCACGCCCTCAGCGATGGTGGTCATGTCGAACGCCTGCGCCAGGCCGATAATGGTCGAAACGAGCGTGCAGTATTTGCGATCATTCGGCACCCGGCTCGTGAACATGCGGTCAATCTTCAGCGTGTCGATTGGCAACTCCGAGAGGCGCCCGAGAGATGAGAAGCCTGTACCAAAATCATCAATGGCTACACGCATGCCCGTGGCGCGCAACATGCGCAGCGCATGTACGCAGGCGGAAGAGTCGCCAACCAACGCGCCCTCGGTCACTTCGACGTCGATCCCCCAGTCGTCATTGCCGACGAGATCCCCGATCATCGTGAGGATCTCCTTCGCGGAGTTGCGGCGCCGCAGCTCGGGCGGTGAAAAATTCACCGCAATCCGTATCGGCGGCAAGCCCTTGCGGCGCCAGTCGCGGCAATCCCTGACCGCTTGCTGCAGAACCCAAGCACCCACCGCGCTCATCAGTCCCGCGGTTTCCAGCAGCGGCAGAAAGGCTCCCGCAGCGATGAGCCCGTGCTCCGGATCGCGCCAGCGCAACAAGGCCTCGGCGCTCGCGATCTTGCCGGTCCGCAATGTGAGCTTAGGCTGGTAATGCAGTTCGAACTGCTGGCTGTCGAGAGCCGCGCGCAAGCGATGCTCCATGCCGACGCGGCGCGCGAGCTCGGCGTTCATTTCTATTCTATGGTGCAGGTACTTCTCATTTGAGGTCTTCGCTTCCTTCAGTGCCGCCTCGGCGTTCTGCACCAGTGCATGCGGGTCCTGTCCATCGTCCGGATAGCAGGCGACGCCGCTTTTGACTCGTGCCACAATCTCGCGTCCGTCGACATTGAAGGAGCGATCAAACACAGTAGTGACATCGTGGTGCAGCAGCCGGAACTCGTCGTCATCATGCTCGGGCAACGCGCTCATCGTCACAAATGTGCCGCCGCCAAGATGCGCCAATTGCTCAGTGTCGGGGTAGTGCACCTTCAAGCGGTCTGCCACGCATTGCAGCAAGCGATCACCCGTGTGCCGCCCATAGGAGTCGTTGATCACGCTCAGGTGTTCGATGTCAAAAACCGTAACCGCGAGCCGCGGCAGCTCCTCGCTGCCACGCGTCAGCAGCCGGCTAAGGCGCTCGCAGAACAGCACCCGCTTCGCAAGTCCCGTTAAGGGTTCGAAATATGACAGGAAGCGGACCGTGTCTTGCTTGTCGAGGTACTGCAGTGCAAATGAAAGGTTGGAAGCAACCTCCTCGAGCAGCAGTATCTCCTCCTCGCTGATTGCACCGGTCGAGGCGGAGCTGGCACATAGGAACGCGCCGACTGGCGTGTTGTCGACTAGCAGCGGCAGGCACGCAAGCGAGCGCACTCCAGCGGCGATCAATGCCTCGTGACGGTCGATCGCCAGAGAGGTATTGCTGACATCCTCACAAAGCGCAGGGGCGCCGGAGCGGATCACGCGTCCGATGAGGCTCGCATCCGCGGCTTCATGATCGGCGACCGGATACTCTCGGCCGGGATCGTCGAGAAGCTCGTAACCAGCCCAACCAACCGTGCGCGCTGAACGCGTAGATGAATTCATGAGCGCAACCATCGCCAGCGCGTAGCCCCCGACGCTGTGCGCCAGGCGGCAGCTCTCCTGCAATAATTGATCACGATTCTGAATGCGCACGAGCGCGCCGTTGATCCCCGAAAGCATCTGCAGCACACGCGTCAGGCGCGCCACCTGGCGTTCGGCGACCTGGCTGGTGCGGCGCAGTTCAGCCTCGGCGAGCGCGCGCTTGATTGCAGGCCCAAGGCGCATGGGATTGCTTTTCAGCACATAGTCGATAGCGCCGCACTTGAGCGCCTCAATGGCACGCTCTTCGCCAATAGTGCCTGAGAGGAAGATGAATGGAACGTCAGGCACCTCGGCGCGCGCGATGGCAAGTGCCGTCATGCCATCGAATTGCGGCAGGCTGAAGTCCGACAGAATGAGATCCGGTTTCTGCGCGGCGAGCTCGCGGCGCATATCCGCCTCGGTAACGACGCAGCGAACTTCACAGACGTATCCGGCTGATTTCAGACGCCACTTCGTCAACTCGGCATCTGACTCCGAATCTTCAATCAACAGCACGTGTAGCGTGGCACGGCCCGTTGCTATATTTTGATCCCGCGTGTCCATACGACGGTCCTCTCTGCGCCGCCCGCCTACGGCGCGACGCGATGCCCCAAGGTTACCGGCTTCCTCCCTTCAGAGTTATGGACTTGCAGCGTCACCGTGAACTCGGTCACGCGGCGCAGCGCTCGGCGTGCCGAGGCAGGGAGAAATACAGTGTCGCGCCCTCGTCCGGGCGGCTGTCCGCCCATACCGAACCGCCATGACGCTGGATGATCCTTTGCACGATGGACAGCCCGATCCCCGTGCCCTCAAAGTCGCTCTTTGAATGCAGTCGCTGGAATACGCCGAACAGCTTGTCGGCATACTTCATGTCAAAGCCAACGCCGTTGTCGCGCACGTAATACACCACCCTGTCGCCCTGACGCAACGAGCCAACATCGACTCGAGCCGCGGCGCGGCCCGCGGTGAATTTGAAGGCGTTTGACAACAGATTAATCAACACTTGCTCGAGAAGCGCCCGGTCGCCATAGCAATCTGGCAAGTCTTCGACACACACGGTCACTTGGCGCTCGCCCTCGCGCTTCTGCAAACCGGCAACGAGGCCCAGAACCATCTCACGCAGCGGCACGCGCAGACAGTTGAGCGGCTCGCGGCTGAAGCGCGAGAAGTGCAGCAGGTCGTTGATCAGCTGATTCATGCGGATCGCGCCGGACCAGATGAGCGCGAGGAGCTTTTGACCGGGCTCCGGAACGCTCGCCTCGAATTCGCTGCGGAACAATTCGCAGAAACCTTCAACGGCGCGCAACGGCTCGCGCAAGTCGTGCGACACTGAATAGGAGAAGGACTCCAGGTCCTTATTGGCGATTTCAAGCTCATGCGTACGCTCGCGCACCCGTGATTCGAGCGCCTCGTTCAGTTCGCGCAGCTGACTGACGTGCGCCGCTGTCGCCAGCGCCGTAGCCGCGGTGCGCGCGAGAATCGCGAGTGCCTTGAGCTGTCCCCGGCTCACACGTCGCTCCGAGCGCGCAAAGCTGACACCCAAGACGCCATAGAGGCGATCCCCGGTGACGATCGGCAGTGCCACGCGGATCTTGGACTCGAACGGATGAGTGAACAGCGCGTGCGGATCGCGATCAGCGTCCAGCGAATCAAGTTCCTGGCGTGCCTTTACTACCCACTCCTGCGTTTCAGCCTTAGTCGGGTACGAGATGCCGCGCATGCTGGCGCTATCCGCGCCCGCGCACTGTGCGACGTGCAGCGAGCGCTGATCGGCCGTTGGCACCAGAATACAGACCGCGCCCGCGTCGCTGTGCTGCAGGGCAGCCGCCAGAGTCTGCGTTACGACCTCATCGTGTGTCAGGCCTTTCGTTATGGCTCTGGAGAGCTCGTAGATCGCTACTGACTCGCGCAGTTGGATATTCTCCAGTTGCAACTGGCGCGTCGCGAGCGCACGCGCCAACGCCGGCAGAATATGCTTCATGCGGAACGGCTTGAGAATGTAGTCGAGCGCGCCCGCCTTAAGCGCGCTCACCGCGGTTGCGATGGTTCCGTGGCCGGTCATGACGATGCAGGCAAGGTCCTTGTCAATCTCCTGACATGCGCGTAACAGGGAAATACCGTCGGTCTCCGGCATCATGAGGTCCGTCAAGAGCAGATCGAAGTGCTCATGCTTGAGGGCCGCAAGTGCCTCCTTGGCTGATGTAAAGCCGCGTGTCAAATAGCCTTGCGGCTCGAGCGTGTCGCACAGCGCGCGCATCTGCGCCGCCTCGTCATCGACGATGAGAAGCCTCGCTGGCGCAGCGCCGCTCATGCCGACTCCGCGAGCGCTGCCTGCGAGTCCCCAGGCGTGGTGAGTTCGCAAAGCGCCTCACGTACCTCGATGAGACGCGGCGGTTTGCTAAGCACCCGATCCACATGTGCGGGCACGTCGTTCTCCGCAAGGAGACGTTTGCCCCAGCCCGTAAGCAGGATGATTGGTGTGTTCGGGGATGCGCCCTTGATCGAGGCCGCCACTTTGCGCCCATCCACGTACGGCATCCCAAGATCGGTGATCACGAGCGAGAATGGACTGCGGCTCGCGAGCGCGGCCGTAAAGGTATCGATGCCCTTCTGCCCGCCATCAGCCACAGTAACCAAGTGCCCATCCTGTTCTAGAATGTCGCGTAGCGACTTGATGAGCAGCGGATCATCATCCACCAGAAGTATGCGCAGGCGCTGCACCGGAGCAAAGAGCCGCGGGGCGCTCACCGTCGGCGATGCCATGGCCTCCGTGACTGCGAAGATCAGTCGCACGGTGGTACCACGCGCCGGTGCGCTGTCGATTTCCAGCTCAGCACTGTGACGCTGGACCATACCGTAGACCATCGCAAGCCCCAAGCCGGTACCCCGCTCGCCCTTGGTCGTGTAGAACGGCTCAAGACAGCGCCGCCGCGTCTCTTCGTCCATGCCGATGCCGCTGTCCTCGACTTCCACGTGTACGTAGCTCGCGCCGTCAAGCGCCGCGCGCGTGCCTGCGGTTAGGAATTTCGTGCGCAGTGTCAGTGTGCCGCCGTCGGGCATCGCGTCGACGGCATTGAAGACCAGATTCGTCAACGCATCCCGAATTTCAACTTCAGAAGCCATGATCTCCGGAAGGTCCGGGCTGAGCTCCGTGCGCAGCTGAATGACGATGCCACGCTGCTGGGGCAAGTCGCTCCAGCGTGCCCGCGTGAGGCTCACGACCTGCTCGATCATCCGGTTGCAGGCAACGCTTGCGAGCACGAGCTCTGGCTCGCGCGGCCGGTAGAATTCCCGCATCCGCGAAACGGTCTCGGCAACGTCCTCGATCGCACGCTGAATAGTCACAAGATAGCCGCGTGCCCGCTCACTCAGATTCGGTTCGCGCTCGAGCAGTGACTCCGTATACAGCGCCACCGGAGAGATCGCGTTGTTGATGTCGTGCGCGATACCGCTCGCCATCTGACCCAGGGCGCGCAGGCGTTCCTGCTGCATCACCGCCTGCTGAGACTGCCGCAGGTCCTCGTAGGCGCGTTGCAGGGCACCGTAGAGCTGTGCCTGGTGCGAGGCGAGCGCGACGTGCTCGCTTAAATGCCTCAAGAATTCGCAATCAGCACTGCTGAACGCGCCGGCTGCGCGCCGCGCAGACACCAGCACCCCGAAGACGCGGTTCTCGACGAGTAACGGTGCTACGACGAGCGAATGCAGACCTGCGTTGGCGAATCTTTCCGGGAACGGAAAGGGGATGGTACGCGTATCGGGCTCATAGACGAGCTGGCCGGAGACGCAGCGCGAGAGACCGTTCTGGTCGATGGGCACCTTGCTCTGTTCGCCCAGTGCCAGCACCGTCGCAAGCGCGGCACTCTCGGCGCCGATAACGGCAACGGAGAGCGCTTCAGCGCCGGATTCGTAGACACACATGCAGCCAAAATCAATTGGCAGGTCCTGCTCGAGACAGCGCACTACCACACGAAATACGCTCGGCAGATCGATGCGCTCGCCAGTTGCGCGCGTAATGCGATGCAGAAGGTCGAGACGCGTGAGTTGGGTCTGCAGCTTTGTCTGATCGCCCTCGATGCGGGTGAGCATATGGTTGAAGGCGTCGGTCAGGATGCCAAATTCCTGCCCGTCAGGCCTGCTCGCGCGCACCGAGTAGTCACGGTGCTCCGACACCGTCTTCGCAGTACTGGCCAGTGCCAGGATCGGCCCGGAGATGTTGCGTTGCAAGCGTACGGAGATCAGATACGCCGCGACTGAGCAAAACAGCATCACGAGCGCGCCGGTAAGACTCATGAGCTTGAGGTGCTCGTAGACTTCCCCCAGATCCGACTCCAGGTACAGCGTACCCATGCGTCGGCTGCCCTGCACAACCGGCTGAACGCCGGTCAAGAGCTCCTCGGCGAAGCGATAGCCATCCTCGGGAACGGCATGGGACGCGCCTTGGGGCGCTGCGCCATCCGGATACGAAGCAATCAGCCGCCCATCGCTCAGGTAGAGGCGCGCCGCGATGATGTGCGGCTGAGCTCTGACGGCTGACAGAACCTCGCGCGCATCCTCAGCGTTCTCGAACGCAAGCGCTGCCGTGCTGTTGGCGGCGATCGCCTTGCCGAGCGTCTCAAGATTGCGCGCGGTTAGCTGCCGGAAGCTTACAAACTCATAGGCGAAGAATGCCGCCGAGGTAATCACCATTACCGCTCCGCATGTGAGGAGAATGACGGCGATCAACGTATGGCGAATGGGTCGTTCGTGCGCTGCCATGCATCAACTCCTCGCGGTCCCGACAATCTCCGCCGGCCGCAATAACTTTGAACTGATGGTGAGGCTTGCTACCCTGGCTGCCTGCACGTCGATGCGCAGCCGAATCTGGCGATCCTGGGTGATGAGCCCGATCATCACACCCCGCTGCGCTTCATCGGCGTCGGTTACCGTCAAGACGCTGTGCCCCTTGAGCTTCACGAGAAGCTCGTCAATATGCGCAAGCTCATTCGCCGGAATAAAGAGAATCTGGCAGTCGCGCACGTCGCTGACGCTGCGATAGCGCTGCACTGCCAACGGATGACCGTTGACTGCCTCGCCGCGCACTACATCATCGAGATTCGAGCCAAATGGATCCTTCCCCAACACCCCGATCACGAAAGGTGCGTTTGGCTGTGGGAATGCGCTCGCGGGCCATTCGACAAACTGCGCGAAATTGAACAGAAATACGGCCTTCAACTGGTATTCGGATACCGGCGCCGCAGCGATGGAAACAAGGCAGGCAATCCATAGCAGCGCCCGCTTGCGCACAATGGACGGCCGAGCGCTGGGCGCTAGTAGCCCCATGCGATACGTCCAAATACGCTGCGCGCGATCTGCTCACGCGTGGGCGCAGGAAAACCGTACTCCGGGTGATACTGATGCAGCAGATTCTCGCCTACGAGCGCGAACTCAAGGTGTTGAGTGGCGTGCCAGGCGAGCCGAGTATCAAGCTCAAAGTAGCTGGGCACGAGGCCCACGACCGGGCCGCCGGTCGGCCCATTATTGATATGCAGCTCGTCCACCCAGCGCAATGCCGCATTGAATTGAACATTGCGCGGCAGGTCCATCGCAGAGCGCAGCGCAACCTGCTGCTGCGGATCGGCGGTTTCATTGGTGGCACCGGTCGCATCGACCTCGCCCGGCTTCACGTGTATGTTCTCTTGTAGGAGATTGTAACCGGCGTGTAGCCGCCACCAGTCGAGCAGTTGATACGAGGCGCTTAGCTCAAACCCATAGGTGTCGCCTGCCAGGTTATTCTGGAAAAAGATTGGATACGGAAAAACATAGGTTGCCGTCGTCGGCGTTGCCGTGGTGCTGCGCAGGTCATCGTAGTCGTTGTAAAACGCAGATATCGAGCCCGACAATCGCGAGGCAAGGGCCGCACGGTAGCCGACCTCATAGGCAATCAGTGTTTCGGAGTCAAAGTGCTGGTTGCCCGTGAGATAGTATTTCGGAAACTGAAAAGGCGGTGGCGCGTCAACTAGTCCGGAGGGTACTTCAAGGTCGTGATCGTAACGCGACGGGGTGCGTACCGCGCGCGATACCGCCGCCCACAGCAGCTCCTTTGGATCAACATTCCATTGCACACGCGCGCTCGGCTCGACTTCCAAGCCCGTGTAATCGTTGTGTTCGAGCTTGGATCCAATTGTGAGCTCGACATTCTGAGCGACCGCAATCTCGTCCTGCAGGAAACCGCTGTACAGATTTTGATTGAGAGCCGGCGGCGCGAACCGCACGACCGAGAGATCCTCATCGACCTCGTGGGTCGCTCGATAGCCGAGGCCCCAAACAATCTTCTGGTGCGCACCCCATCCAAGGTGATACTGGAAGTCGAGGTCATAGGTATCGAGCGTCTCCATCAGGGAGGCGGCCGGGAACCCCGAGAAGAACTGTGCGGGCGGGCTCGCAACGAAGGGTTGTGTAAGGTACGTATGATCGAAATACGCCTGCAGCGAAAAGCCGGACTCCGCGGACAGCGTGTGCGTCCAGCGTCCAAGCAGGTTGCTGCCGGATAGCTCTGCGTCCCCTGCCGCCCCATCGTTCTCACCACCGTCGTAGGCGTCGCCTTGCACGGTCACCCAGTTGTCGCCGAACTGGTGCGCGTCCAGGCGAAAGCCGCCGCGCGCCATGTGCCAGGAATCGTATGCGTTTGCGTCGCTGCTCGTTACTTCATCGCCATCGTCAAGGTACTTGCCGTAGAAGCGCAGATAGACGTCCGGCGCCACTTGCGCGCCATAGCGCACACCGGTGAAATCCTGCAATTGGTTACCGGCCGCAGCCGTTGCGTACAGCCCCAGTGTTTGCTGGGCGGCCTTGGTGATGATGTTGATGACGCCGTTGACCGCATTCGCACCCCACAGAGTTCCTCCGGGACCACTTATGACTTCAATGCGATCGATATCCTCGAGGAGGTAGTCCTGGACATTCCAAAGAACCCCGCCGTAGAGCGGCGTATAGACAGCGCGGCCATCTATGAGTACGAGCAACTTGTTGGCGAGATTGGCATCAAAGCCGCGCGCACTAATGGCCCAGTCATGCGCATTGATCTGTGCCACTTCCAGGTTGTCGGCTAATCGCAGTGCCTCGGGGAGGGTCGTCGCGCCAGAGCGCCGAATGTCATCATTCGTGATGACCTGGATGGCCGACGGCGCCTGCAGCAGATTCTGCGGCTGCTTGGAGACCGAGGTCACCTTGACGTTCATCAGGTCCTCCAGACTCAGCTGCTTGAGATCGCCGGTCGAGGGTGCATCGGCTGTGGTTAAGTCGGCGTTCGCTCCTGCGCAATGACAGGCGAGCGATAAGCATGTGAGCAATGAGGCGGCGCCGTGCGCAACACGCAGGCGCGAACGATCGCCCCCCTTTCTCCAACAGGGCCGGACCTTGCGTGCCACTGACACCGGGATCCCTCCAGCAGGCGCTTGGATTCTCTGCACTGCACGTACGTGCGCCCACGGCGGAAACCCACGCCGCAAGCAGTCGTCGAAGTCACGCAAGGTAAGATTGGCGTGCCGGAGGGTTCCACAGATTAGGTCACATGCGCCGTGGCAGGCTCATGCAGGCGGGCGAAAATGTGAGCGGCGTCTCATTACGAGCTGCAGCCTGCGCGACACGTAGTTGCGAATGCTGGCACGAAATTGAGGAGTGCCTGCAAAGGAGCCTCAATAAAGTTCGAAGGCCTAGACAACGCGGCGCTCGCGGTTGCTCCCGCTCTGCAGCGCGCACTCCCCCGTAGAGCGAGCTCGGACCGTGATCTGGGACACAAGTTGTGGCGAGCGCCGTGACGTACTCTTAGTAGCGACTACATGCAAGCCCGCCATGCCGGCTTACCCTATGTGGCCTGCTTGAGACTGGCGATCCCAACGCATCAGACGCACAAGTATGAAGATGCACCACACTGTGACCCGGATCTGCGCTTGCTGCCGTGCGCGAGTAGGCCGCGCTCGGCCAGCAACACCGACGCTTCGCAGCGCGACCGATGGTTGCGTACTGTGAAGTCCCGCTCGGCCGCCGAGACCCTGCCCGCACCACTGCTAGAGCGCACCGTTGAGTCCGAGTCGCCGACCTCACGGGTGCGCGGCCTGATCGACTCCTTGGAGCCGCGGCCGGACGGCGTCGCCGTGGAAGCGGACGTGAGCGGCACCGTCGCCGTCATGGTGCGCTTGCAGGCGTCACCGCGCGCCCTCGTGTGCGTAGCAGATCCGGCACAGCAGATTCGCCTCGCAGAACTCTTCAAGCACGCCCTTTTTGAGGCCGACATGATTGTCGCCGCAGAGGAGGCGTATACGACGATGCAGGCACAGTTCCGCAAATTCGCGGTTACCGACAGCGTGCCGCTTATTGCTCGGCTGCGCACAATCGCCTTCCGGGATTACCTGCACATTCTGTTCGTCGGCAGCACCTCTTCCGAGGACGCCGCTTTCAAGGCAGGTGCCGATGACTGCATCTCCTTGCAGAGTTCGGATGTGGCGCTGGCGGCGCGCCTGCGCGCCGTGCGACGCATCTGCGACCTCGAGGTCGCGCTGCACGACGCGCTTGTACAAAACCAAAAGCTCTCGACTACAGATGAACTCACAGGACTTGCCAATCGTCACTTCTTCGCCAAACATCTGCCCCGCGAACTTGAAAGGGCCGTGATGCGCAATCTGCCGTTGTCGGTAGCCATGTGCGATATCGATCACTTCAAGCGCATCAACGATACTTACGGACACGCGACCGGCGACCATGTGCTGCGCGAGTTTGGTATTCGTCTGCAACGCAATCTGCGCCGCGGGAAGGATTGGGTCGCGCGGTTGGGCGGCGAGGAGTTCGCGATCGTGCTTTGCGAGATTGCCACTCCTCAGGCGATCAACATTATTGAAGGCATACGCCGCAGCATTCGCTCGGAGCCATTCGACGAGCCGAGCAAAAACATCGCAGTAACCGCAAGCTTTGGCTTGTGTGTAATTGAGAATGTGAAAAACGCCAAATTAGTGACCTGCGATCGGCTGCTGTCGATCGCCGACAAGGCGCTTTATAAGAGCAAGAATGCCGGGCGCGACCGCGTAACGGCGGCGCGCCTGAAAGACTAAGCACGCGGTTTGCGCCGACCGAATGGATTTCACGATCCGCGGCTAGCGCGCAGGCTTCACTTCGTCACATTAAGGTGACCTGCTTCGAAGAATAAGGCAACAGTGCACTGGCATAATGGCTGCGGGGCACTGAGGCCCGCGAATGCAATGTTCGTATGAATCCAGCCAGGGAAAAAACGGCTCTTTCCGTGAAAAGTCCCCGCAGCCTCTTGCGGCGCAATTCAGCAATGCTGACCTGCTCGTCTAGTTGGCGCGCGCCTTTGCGGCTTGAGCCATAGGCCTACCCCATGAGCACAGATTCCCTGCACGGGCGCGACGCGGCGAAGCGCGTCACATCGGGCGAAAGAGCGCCGATCGGCCAGCACGTACTCCTCGTTGAGGACGATGCAGCCGTTCGCAAAGCCACCTGCATGCTGCTGCAGACGGAAGGCTATCGCGTCAGTGTGGCATCGTCCGTCCAGGAGGCCCTGCAAAGAGCCTGCGGCAGTGTCCCTCTTGATCTTGTCGTGACCGACTATCACTTGCATGGTTCTGAAACCGGCATGCAAGTAATCGCAGAGTTGCGCAAGGTGCTGGACCACGATCTGAAGGCGGTGCTGCTGACAGGAGATTCAGGTCCGGTGTCAGGCGAGCTCCGCGGTGATACCCACTTTCGCGTCATCAACAAGCCGGTCAAAGCCACGGACTTGTTTTGCGTGCTGCGCTCCTTGCTGATGATGTAGCCAAAGAAAGCCTTGCAGCTCCCCGGCGAGCGAACGCATCGTGCACCAAAGCGCAGCAATTCCAGAACGTGATGGCGATTCAGTGGGTCGCCGCACGCCTCTGACGATGTGGTCAACGGAACTTCAGGCGCTGATGGATACCGCGGTCGATGCAGTTATTCTGGTCGACTATCGCGGCCACATTGGTGGCAGCAATCTCTCCGCGCAGCGCCTGTTCGGTTACTCGACGGACGAGCTGCTGGGCCGCAAAGCAAGCATGCTGATGACAGAGGCTCACAGGAAATCACACGGCAGTGAGCTCGCAACCTATGCGACCCGCGGCGCAGGCGCACCTGTCGGCGGTGGCTGTGAGATTGAAGCGCAGCGCAAGGATGGCAGCGTCTTCCCGGCGTACCTGTCCGTTGGCCGGGTGCCGGCCGCTGATCCGCCTCGATTCGTGAGCTTCATACGCGATATCACGCCGCAGCGCGAGACCGAAGCCGCTATCGCGCGCGAGCGCGATAGCGAGCGCCGTCTGCAGGAGCGGCTTCTGCACGTGACGCGCTTGGCGACGATGGGTGAGATGGCAGCAGGAATCGCGCACGAGCTCAATCAGCCTCTTGCAGCCATCACGAACTACGCTCACGCTTCCGACCACTTGCTCGCCGCACCGCAGCCGGACATCTCAGAGGTCCAGTCCGCGGTGCGCGAGATCAGTTCCCAGGCGCTGCGCGCTGGCGAAATTATCCGCAAGCTGCGTCACCTCGTGGGGCATCAAGAGCCGCAGCGTTCAGCGACGGAAATCAATGAGACGATCGAGGAGCTCGCACTGCTTACACGGGCTGACGCGCGCCACCACGGTACGCGCTTACGAGTCGAGCTTGCCGCGCGACTTCCCAAGGTCAGTATCGACCGCATCCAAATTCAGCAGGTCTTCCTGAACTTGTGGCGCAACGCGCTGGAGGCGCTTGCGCATAGCGCGCGCGAATCACGCGAAGTAACGTTAAGAACCCTAGGGCGAGCAGACGGCGATGTGGAAATCCATGTCTGCGACAATGGCCAGCCGATCGACCCCTCAATTGCCGAACGCGTCTTCGACCCTTTTTATACTACGAAGCCCGAACGTGCCGGCCTGGGGCTTGCGATCAGCCGCACGATTGTCAATGCGCACGGCGGCTCAATCGTCTATCGCCCAAACGAGCCAACCGGGGCGTGCTTCCTCGTGCACCTGCCCTCACTGCGGTGTGCTGCCTTATGAGTGGACCGGCGCCAATAGTGTTTGTCGTGGACGACGACGAAGCTGTGCGCGCATCGTTGCGACTGCTTTTGAAGTCAGTCGGCATTGCCGCCCAGGCTTTTGGCTCCGCCCAGGAGTTCCTCCTCGGCTACGACGCCGCAAGACCCAGCTGCTTGGTCCTCGACATTCGTATGCCCGGCATGAGCGGCATCGAGCTGCAACAGCACCTGAACATGCGCGGTGCGATTGTTCCACTGCTCTTTATCACGGGTCACGGCGATGTGCCGATGGCAGTCGAGGCGATGAAAAATGGCGCCTTTGATTTTTTGCAGAAACCGTTTCGCGATCAGGAACTGATCGACCGCGTGCAGCGCGCGCTGGCAAAGGATGTCGAAAATCGCGTTGCGCTCTCCCAGCACAGCAAGCTGCGCGCGCGACTCGAATCACTCTCGATGCGGGAGCGCGAAGTTCTTGATCTCATGGTCCAGGGCAAGCCCAACAAGGTGATGGCTGCGGATCTGGGTATCAGCCAGCGAACCATCGAGATTCACCGAGCCCGCGTCATGGAGAAATTGGCGGTTTCGTCCCTTGCGCAGGCGGTGCGCATGATGATGGAACTGGATTCACAGGCTGCCGCCTGAGCGTGGTGGGTGCGGTCCCAAGCCGCGGCTGCCAAGCTCAACCCTTAGTCTCGCCGCCGCGCGCGTGGCGCAGCCCATATTGAGGGTCTGTGAAAGGCGGCGCAATTGTTAGACACGCCTGGGAGCATGATTGCCGCGTGGCACTAGCCGGGCACGCTCGACGTTTAGGCTTTGCGCGCAGGATGCCGCCGTGCTGCCGCGCGCGCGTCCTGAAGCCGGCGCGCAGTGTTCGCAGGACTTTACCCTTGTGACGTAACTGAGGGATCGAATGCCTGAGCAGATGAGAGCGCCGGTTCAACTGCACGAGGTGGCCGCCGCGACTGCCCCACGTCCGCGGGTTCTCATCGTCGATGACGAACCTGCGCAAGTTGTGGCGTTGTGCCGCACGCTCGGAGCAGACGGCTACGCGACAACCGGCGCGGGCTCTGGCACTGAAGCGCTCGCGGTGCTGCGTGCAGCGGCCCAGAATCCGGCGACCGCGTTTGACATTCTTATTACCGATCTGCAAATGCCGGATATGAACGGCATCACGCTGTTGCGAGTCGCACATGAGATCGACAGCGTTCTTATGGGCATCGTAATGACGGGACACGGCACGATCGACACCGCGGTCGACGCCATGAAGACCGGTGCCCTCGACTACATCGTCAAGCCGTTCAAACTCAAAGCAATCATCCCGGTCCTGACACGGGCACTGTCTTTGCGACGCTTGCGCCTCGAGAACGCGGCGCTCGTCGCGCGTGTCGCCGAGCGAAGCATAGCCCTAGAGGCAGCAAATCGCGGCCTGCAGATTGCCAACAAGGAACTCGAGGCGTTTACGTTTTCTATCTCGCACGACCTGCGCCAACCGCTGAGCGCGATGATCGGCTTCTCCGAGTACCTGATCACAGAAAAAGCCGGGCCGCTGAACGCCGAGCAGCTGGACTGTTTGTACGACATCCGCGATAGCGGCCGCAGGCTGGTGCACCTCACCGAAGATCTGCTGCGCTTCTCACAGGTCAGTCATCAAGCGCTAAAGAAACAAAGCGTGAACGTCGCGGCGCTCGTCTGGGACGTCATTCATGGACTGCAGGATGCCGAGCCCGAGCGCGATGCCGAGTTCCGCGTGGGCCAGCTTCCCACGGTGCCGGCCGACCCGGTACTGCTGAAGCAAGTCTTTGTGAATCTGCTCTCGAACGCGTTCAAATTCACCCGTCACACCGCCAATGCCTTGATTGAGGTCAGTGGTCAACAGCAAGACACCCAATATGAGTTTTCAGTATGCGACAACGGCGCGGGCTTCGACATGGGCGATGCGCAGCGGCTGTTTGCAATCTTTCATCGCCTGCATACGGCCGAGCAATTCGAGGGCACCGGGGTGGGCCTGTCGATCGTTCAACGCATCATCGAAAGGCACGGTGGCAGGATTTCGGCAGAGGGCTCGGTGGGGGAAGGTGCGCGCTTCACGTTTACTTTGGCGGCCTAACGCCGCCCAGCACCCAGTACGAATTGCAAACTAGAAGCTGGCGCTCGTCGCGCCGAAGGTTAGATCGCTTGTTGCCCTTACTGTAACCTGCTCATCGAAGCAGGCGTTGATACTGCAGTGGGCGCGCTGTTCACCGAAAGACCAGTCGGCGTCGGACTTTTCCGACCCGCCGGCGGTGTCGGGCCCCGCGAGGGGCCCGATCAGTCCGCCTTTGGTGTCAAGTGGAGTTGACATCAAACTTACCCACGAACCTTAGTACGTCGACGGCCGGGTGGTGTTGGTGACGCCGTTGACGGAGGCGATGAAGGTGAGGATTTGGTTGTTGGTGAAGGCGTTGGGGCCGGTCCAGCCGGCATCGAAGGACCAGACCATATAGTTGGGGCGCACCGAGCCGCCCGTGGAGAGGCTGCCGTTCATGGCCTCGTTGTAGAGTTGCTCGATCGAGGCGTTGCCCGACTCGTCGGGGGTTTGCACCTCGGAGATCCAGGGGATCGTGCCGCGCCAGTCCTGACCGGCCTCGAAGCCGTTGTAGACGATGTTGGAGGTGCCGGCAAAGTTACCCATGTCGAGCTTGACGTCCGGGCCGCCGACGCCGATTGCAGACTGCGCGGCCGCCTGGAAGAGCTCGCTGAGCTGCGCGGGGTCAACCAGAAAGTTGGCGCTGATGGAGACTCCCGTGTGCGGGCCTGCGGCGCGCATGGCGGGCATCCACAGTTTGTATTGCTGGACGTAGGCCTCGTAGGCGCCCGAGCCGCCGGACTGGCTGAAGTAGCCGTTGGCAGTCTCCGGGGTGCGCCACATCTCGAACCACGCATTGGAGTCGTAGCGCGCCAGGTACGCCTGGCCGAGCGCGATCTCACGGTTCCAGACGCTGCTGTTATTGACATCCGCGATCGACTGCAGCGCGCCACTCCAGGTGCTGCCTTGCGGCGCCACGAGAAAGCCGGACGCGCCGTTCTCAAGCGTCGCGAGGTAGCCCGGACCGGGGTTGTAGTTGGAGTTCGGGCCTGCAACATTGCCACCGAAGAAACGATCTTCGTAGCCGAGGATGAAGTACAGGTTCGCCGCCTGACAGTGCTGCAGTATCTGGTCGATCGCCGCAAAGCCCTGTGCGGAGCTGCCTGCTCCTTGGGTATAGGTGGCGCTGGCAAGGCTGTTGCCAAACTCCAGGCTCGACCACTGCTGGATGAGCATCACGCCGGTCACGCCCGCCGCGCCCTTGAGAGAATCGATGGTGTTCAGCCAGCCTTCCAGGCCCCCGCCGCCTGAGCCCGGGTCAAGCTCTATGTACATGCCGGGATGGAACTTGATGCTGTTCTGACCGCCGCCGCCGCTGGAGGCCTCGACCGTGATCGAGAAGGGCGCAAGCGCCGCGCTATTGCTGCCATCGCTCACGCTGATCACGATGTTGGGATAGAACTGCGAGCCTGAGGGCGCGGTGCCGGAGAGCTCGCCCGTCGCGGCGTTAAAACTCGTCCATGACGGCGCATTCATGACGCTGAACGTGAGGGCGTTGCCGTTGGGATCGCCCACCGTGGGCGTGAAGGAGTAGCTGCCACCCGACGCCACCGTCGTCGCCGGCGAGCCGGCGATCGTCGGCGCGTCACTGGGCGCCGCCTGTACGCGAACCGTAAAGGCCGAGAGCGAAACCGGTGTGCCGGCCGCAGACACGCTGATCACGATGTCGGAGTAGGTACCAACGTTGTCGCTTGTGGGAGTGCCCACCAGCAGGCCCGTCGCGGTGTTGAAAACCGACCAGGTGGGACGATTAATAATGGAGAAGCTCAGGGGCTGACCGCCGGAATTTTCGACCACCGGCAGGAAGCGATACTGCTGGCCCGTGTTGACGCTGCCGGCAGGAGTACCCGAGATTGTTACCGCAACCGTCGGTGGCGTACTCGTGTGGATCTGCGGAATGACGCGGATGCGGAAGGGGCCGACCGTCGCGGTGGTCGTGCCATCGGAGGCACCGATCTCGATGTCGCCCGAAGTGCCCACATCGCTCTCCTGCGGAGTGCCGGAGAGCTCGCCGGTCGTCTCGCTGAACGTCGCCCAATCGGGCTTGTTGACCACGTTATAGGCGAGCACGCGGCCCGAAGGATTATTGGATAAGGGCTGATAGTGATACTCAGCACCTGCCTCAATCATCGTGGTCGGAACGCCATTCATGATGAACGGCTCCGTCGTGTTGTTGGCCATCACGCTCGACTGCGTGCCGCTGCTACTGCCATCAGAGCCGCAAGCGACCAATGAAAGCGCCAATACCAAGCCCAGCGCCAGGTGGCGGAGCTTGAAGCTTCGATCTGAAAATTTGGTAACCATCCGTGTAACTCCACTTTGTTGCCAGCCAAATCGGGCTGCAGAGCGGGGTCTGAGATGTCACGGACAGCACTACGAACTGACGACGAGCGCGACACTGACGTCGCACCTTGCCGGCAACCCCGCTGTCTTCATGAGTCCGTCAGGACTCTCAAGACCGGAAGCTTTGCGTCCCCGCCTCACGACGGGTTTGCCCTTGCACTACGGGAGCGACTCTACGCGCCGAACGAATTGCCAACTATTAGAGGAAAGACGCATCGGCTAGGTGGGACTACGTACTGCGCCTGCAGCGGATCAGCAGGCGCAAAGCTCATGCTGTGGTGCTCCGCTTGTGCAGTGAATAACGCGCAGAAACGGCGCGCACGCGCGGCGCTTATCCAAAGCGCATGATGAGTCTTATCGGCAAAGCGCAAGCGCTGCGGTAACGCATCAGCGCTGTTTGCCGTCGCCGGGCCAAATCAGGAAAGCGCCAGTCCCTGATTTGTCATATTCAATGCGCACACGCACGCTCCCGACAGGAGGCGCCACTCACTCCTTCTATATAGTGCTCATGTAATGCCGCGGCAGCACGGCACCGCTGGATGCGTATTGCTACCTAGCGTGTGAGATGTACCCCTAATGGCACGCGCTCCTGGCGCGAGCTACTGTGCCTCCCCAGTTAAGGGCAAACCCGTCGCGAGGCGGGGACGCAAAGCTTCCGGTCTCGGAGCCTGACGGGCTCATAAAGACAGCGGGGTTGCCGGCAAGGTGCGACGTCAGTGTCGCGCTCGTCGTCAGTTCACTGATCTTATCCCGTGCTTCCTGATCGCGCTCTGCCGCCCATGGACGGTCAAAAAGGGCGCACCAGTCGTGTTCAACACAATTCGATTCTCTTCTCGGCGCGTATATCGCTTGGCGTGGTACGCAATCATGATTGCCATTTTAGCCGCGTGCGGCGGCGGCGACGGCGGTGGTACCACGGGGACAACGGACGCCATCAGTGCCGTCAGCAGCAGCGCGCCACCGGTGATCAGCAGCACGCCGCCGACCACGGTCGAGGTCGGCGCCGAGTATCGCTATGTGCCCGCAGTCTCAAACTCGCCGGGCGGTGCACTGTCGTTTGAAATTACCAATCGACCGAGCTGGGCAACTTTCGACGCCTTGACCGGGGAGCTTGAGGGCATTCCCGAATCGAGCGATCTGGGCACAAGCGGCGCGATAGAAATCGTCGTGTCAAACGGCACGAGCAGCGCAATTATCGGCCCGTTCCGCATCACGGTCGTACCGGCCTCTTCCTTGAATCAGGGCGGCGCACCGCCAACCATTGGTGGAACTGCCGCAGCGGCGGTCGTGGCCGGCCAAGCGTATAGCTTCACGCCTGCGGCCACGAATCCGGGCAATGCGAGTTTGAGCTTTGTGGTCATCAACCGGCCGGCATGGGCGAACTTCAACACGGCGAGCGGGCAGCTCTCCGGTACTCCGAGCAGCGCCGATGTCGGCACATTCGCAAACATTGTCATCAGCGTCAGCGACGGTTCATCCACAAGCTCGCTGCCCGCATTCACGATCACCGTGGCGGCCGCCAGCAGTCAGGCACCGACGATCAGCGGTGCGCCCGATACCTCAGTCAGCTCCGGCACTGCTTTCAGCTTTACGCCGACGACTACCGACCCCAGTGGCAATGCGCTGACGTTCAGCGTCGAGAACCTGCCCGCCTGGGCTGCATTCAACACCCAAACCGGCACGCTCTCGGGCACTCCCGGGGCCGGGGACGTCGGCACTTACGTGAATATCATCATCAGCGTCAGCGATGGCATCTCCGCAGCATCGCTTGCGCCGTTCAGCATCACGGTAACGCCGGGCGGCGACGGTACGGCCACGCTCGCCTGGAGCGCGCCGACCGAGAACACCGACGGCACCGCGCTCACCAACCTTGCCGGCTTTCACATCTACTACGGCACCTCCGCCGCGCATCTTAATCAGGAGGTGCGGATCGCAGACCCCGGGACCACGACCTACGTCGTCGGTAATCTCGGGTCGGGCACGTGGTACTTTTCGATCAACGCCTACACGACGGCGGGCGTCGAGAGTGCTGTCTCCAATGTCGCAAGCTTGGCGATTCCCTGACGCCGCGCGGGCAGAAGAGTTACCGGCGACACCCGGCCGGACGCGCGGCCGGGCAAGCACCCGCGGCGTCCGAGAAAAGACCGCGGCGCATTCTGACCGCCGCTCGCTTGTTCCCGGCGGCGATTGCGCATAGGGTACGCGCGCAATGTGCCGCGCGCAGTCGCTTGCCCTGCTCTCTTGCAGGCGCGCACGAGGCTCGTCATTCGCGCGTCATGTTTGAGGGCATTACGATGACTCGACGCTTGCTGTTGCCCAGTTTCGCATTCACGGCGCTCGCGCTCTGCACGGCCGCGACCGCGGTGGCGGAGCCATGCTCGCTCAAGGAGCTTCGCTGGATGGAAGGCACCTGGCGCGATAGCGACAAGGACAGCGCGGCTGAAGAGCGCTGGGCCGAAGGCCCGAACGGGCGGCTGCTCGGCAGCTCCTGGGCGCTTCACAAAGACACGCCGGGTGGCGTCATCGAAGCCATGACGCTGCTCGAGGAGGAAGGCCGACTGGTCATGCGTATCAGGCACTTCGACGCTACCCTCGCTCAGGCGCGTGAAGACAAGGCTGCGCCGATGCTGTTTGTGGCGACCAGTTGCGGCCACAATTCCGTGATGCTCGAGGGAACCGGCGATCAGTCAGGCGAGCGCTTCGTCTACACCCGCGATAAGAAGCAGCTGCGCTTTGTCGGCGACTTCATTCATCAAGGCAAGCCGCTCCATGTTGAGCTGAAATTCTCGGCCGCGGCTCCTGATGGGGACCAGCGCGACCCAATCAGGGCGCCTCGCTCGCGGCGCGCGGGGTTTGCGCTGCCTGCGGCTCTTCCCAGCCGCCGCCGAGTGCCTTCACGAGCAGCACGCTCGCATTCAAGCGTCGGGTCTGGATCGACACCGCCGAGAGCTGCGCGCTCAATGCGGCGTTTTCCTCCGTCACGACCTCAAGATAGGTCACGATGCCTCCCTGGTAGCGATACTGCGCCTGCTGCAGCGCGCTCTGGGAGGCGACGGACGGCAGCCGCCTCACTGACGCTTTCCTGCTGCAGCTGGCGCAGCGCGGCGAGATTGTCCTCGACTTCCTGATACGCCGTGAGCACGGCGCTGCGGTAGTCGGCGACCTGCTCATCGTACTGCGCGTGCGCATAGGCCGATTGCGCCCGATGCAGACCGGCGTCGAACACGGTCAGCAGCGCCCGCCGGCCCGACCGACCACAGGCGGCTCGGCGCGGTGATCCAATTGGATGCCGAGGTGCTCTCAAAGCCCGCGGCGTCGTCGCCGTGCTGCCGTCGAGAGGCTGAAGACCGGAAAATAGGCGGCGCGGGCGACGCCGATCCGCGCGTTGGCGGCGGCGACGCGCCGCTCGGCGCCCGCCACATCCGGCCGCCGCTCCAGAAGCGCCGAGGGCAAGCCGGGATCGATGGCCGGCGGCGCGACGCTCGGCGCTCAGCGGCGCCGGAGTCGATGCGAAAGGTCGAGGCTGCTCGCCCGATCAGCACGGCGATGGCGTGCTCGAGTTGCGCGCGGCTCAAGCGGATGTCGGCGGCCTGAGTCTTGGCCGTCTCGAGTTGCGCGCGCGCCTGCTCCAGATCGGACAGCGGCGCCGCGCCGCCGTTGTAGAGGTTCTGGGTCAGCTGCAGCGCCTGGGCGTAGTCCGCCACGGTCTGATCAAGCAGCAGCTCCTGCGCATCGTCGCTGCGCAGCGTGAAATAGTCGGTCGCAAGCTCGGCATGCGTGCTCAGATCGAGCGCCGCAAGGTCGGCCGCGCTCGCCTGCTGGCGCGGCGCGTGCGGAGGCGACGGCGTTGCGCACGCGCCCAAAGACGTCGAACTCGTAGGAGACGTCCGCCTCCAGCGAGAAGTCATTGTAGATCGGCGGCTTGGGCTGGGGATAGGTCGGGGATTGACCGACTGGCGCTCGCGAATCGCGCTGGCGTCGGCCGTGATCGTCGGAAAATACGCCGCGCGCGCTTCGCGCGTCTGCGCGCGCGCCTGCTGCAGCCGCGCGAACGCCGCCTTGCAGATTCTGATTCGAAACGCTGACTCGTTTTCGAGCGCATCGAGTTCGCCGGTCCTGAAAGATGTTCCACCAGGCGCCGCGCGCCATCGCGTCCGCGGGCTGCGCCTGCTTTCCAGTCGCCGCCTCCTTGTACGATGGCGGCGCCGGCGCGGCGGTCGGCACCTTGTAGGGCGGCGCGAGCGAACAGCCGCCGAGCGCTGCGGTGACGCCGAGCGCTAGAGACTGCGCAGCGCACGCTCAGGAGGCCTTTCTCTGGCCCTGCTCCTGCGAGGCGGGCTGCGGCGGTGGCGCGATGCGCACGGCTGCGCCCTCGATGAGCGAGTCCGGGGGATTGATCACCACGTTGTCGTCGGCGGCAAGGCCGGAGAGCACCTCGATCGTCTTGCCGAAGTCGCGCCCGTGCACGATGCTCTTCAGATGCACGTGGTCGTTGGCGTCGACGGTGGCCACCTGCAGGCCGGGCGCGCGAAACAGCAACGTGTTGGCCGGCAGGCGCAAGGTCTGGCTGTTGCCGGGCACCTTGAAATGCACTTCGGCATAGGAGCCGGGGAAGAGCTCGCCGCTCGCGTTGTCGATCTGCAGTTCCACCTGCAACGTGCGCAGCGCGGGATCGAGCGCGTTGGCGGTGCGCACCACGTTCGCCGGAAAGCTCTTGCCGGGATGCTCGGTGAATTGCAGCTCCGCCTCGATGCCGGGCACGGTCGCTGCCGCGTACGGCTCCGGCACCAGCACATAGATGCGCAGCTTGCTCGTAGTCGGCGACGCGGAACAGCGCGGTGCCCGAGTTCTGCCCGGCCGCGATCAGCGCGCCGATGTCGGTGTTGCGCTGGGTGACGACGCCGTCAAATGGCGCGACCACGCGCTTGAAGGACTCAAGATCGCGCAGCCGCGCGACGTTGGCGGCCGCGGATGCCTCGGCGGCTTTCTTCGCTGCCGCATCCGCCGCCTTCGTGTCCGCGTCCTGCTGCGACACCGATTGCGTCGCCAGCAGCCCCTTCCAGCGCTCGTTGGTCGTGATCGCGAGCTGCGCGTTGGCCTGCGCGGTCCCCAGATCGGCCTGCGCCTGGGAGTACTGCTGATCGACTTCCGGCGTATCGATCTCGGCCAGCAGCTCGCCCTTCTTCACCGGCGAGCCGATATCGGTGTACCAGGTCTTCAGATAGCCGCTGGTGCGCGCGTAGATGGGCGCCTCGATGAACGCCTGCACGCTGCCGGGCAGCACCAGCTCCTCGCTCGGCGGGGCTGCGCCCGGGCTTGAGCGTCGTCACCTGCGGAATCGCCTCGGTACTCGTCTCCTTGGCTAGCTTCGAGCGCGCCGTGCACGCGGCTAGATCACTCCCCAGACGGCGAGGATGAGCGCGACATGAGCGCGATCCATGCATAGCGCGCGATATGCGGCGGTGCTTCGCTGGAGGTAGGTTTCACGTCTTCAGGCATGGCGGGTTCCAACAGGTTTGTCGAAATCGCGCCGCTTTTCCGAGCAGACGCGTCTGCGCTGCAGCCGGCCCTCGGGTATCAGAGCCTTGCGGGCTGCCGAGAGTTGCGGTCGGCAGGCTTGTGCGGGTTCGGCGGCTCGTTGGGAGCCGGGCTTGCGCTCGTGCGGCGCGCCGGAGCGCCCGTGAATGATGGAAAACACCGTCGGCACGAAAAACAGCGTCGCGACGGTTGCGAAAACCAGGCCGCCGATGACGGCGCGGCCGAGCGGCGCATTCTGCTCGCCGCCGTCGCCCAGGCCGAGCGCCATCGGGATCATGCCGATGATCATGGCCAGCGCCGTCATCAGCACCGGACGCAAGCGCGTGAAAGCCCGCCTGCGATGCGGCGTGCGCGGCATCGTCGCCGGCATCCATGCGCTCGCGCGCAAAGCTCACCACCAGCACGCTGTTGGCGGTCGCCACGCCCATGCACATGATCGCCCCGGTCAGCGCAGGCACGCTCACCGTGGTGTGCGTGAGGAACAGCATCCAGACGATGCCGGCGAGCGCCGCGGGCAGCGCGGTGATGATGATGAAGGGATCGAGCCAGGACTGAAAATTGACGACGATCAGCAGATAGACCAGCACGATCGCGCCACAGGCCGATCAGCAGGCCGTTGAATGACGCCTTCATGGTCTGCACCTGGCCGCGCACCACGACGTGCGAGCCCTTGGGCAGATCCTTCTTGGCGTCGTCAATGATCTTGTTCGATCTGCGCGGAAATGTAGCCGAGGTCGGTGCCCTGCACCGAGCCGTAGATATCGATCACCGGGGTGCGCATTGTAGTGGCTGACCACCGCCGGGGCGACGCTGCGATGGAATGTCGCAAGATTGGCCAGCAGCTGCGCCGTGCCGCCGGCGCCGTTCGTGACCGGCGTCATTGCGAGCTCGTTGAGCGTCTCGAGGTCGTACTGCGGAGTCTGCGCGACGACGCTGTACTGCGTGCCGCTCTGCGGATCGATCCAGAACGAGGGCGGCGTCTGGAAGCTGCCCGACAGCGACACCAGCATGTTGGCGGCCACGTCGTGCTGGGTCAGGCCGACCAGCTGCGCCTTGGTGCGGTCGACATCGACATTGAACTGCGGATAGTCGGACGCCTGCTGGATGCGCAGATCCACCGCGCCCGGGATCTGCCGCAGTTTCTGCAGCAGACTGGCAGCGTACAGACGGTTGGCAGCCTCGTTCATGCCGACGATCTGGACATCGATCGGCGCCGGCAGTCCGAAATTCAGCGTTTGACTGACGATGTCCGCCGGCAGGAACGCAAAGGTGGTCGACGGATAGTTGCGGCCGAGCACCCGCCGCAGGTCGCGCTGATAATCCGCCGTCGGATGATGCTTCGGCTTGAGTGCGACGAAGATGTCGGCGTCGCTCGGGCCCACCGGGGCCGAGGTGCTGTAGGCGAGATTGATGCCGCTGTACGGCAGGCCGATGTTGTCGACGATGCTCTCGATCTCCGCTGCCGGAATCATCTGGCGGATCAGCGCTTCGACCGAGTCGCAGAGCGCCGCCGTCTCCTCGATGCGCAGCCCGGTGCGGGCGCGCAGGTGCAGCTTGATCTGGCCCGAGTCCACCGTCGGGAAGAAGTCCTGGCCGAGTCCCGGCAGATACGGCCCAACGGAAAGGCCAGGATCGCGGAGGCGGCCATCGCGCGCAAGAAAATGGCCGCGAAACGCAGGCTGGCTGTCGAGCGCCAACTCCAGCAGGGCGTGGTAGCGCTCGCGCACGTTCTCGAAGCCCGTCTCGAAGCGCAGCTGCAGGCGCTTGAGGAAACCCTGACGCTCGCTGTGCGCTTGCTCCTCGTGCTTCTTCAGCCAGTACTTCGCGAGCGTCGGCACCAGAGTGCGCGACAGCAGATAGGAGGCCAGCATCGCGAACACCACCGCCTCGGCCAGCGGGATGAACAGGATACTTCGCGATGCCCGCCAGCAGAAACATCGGCACGAACACGATGCAGATGGCAAGCGTCGAGACCAGCGCCGGCAGCGCGATCTGCTGCGCGCCCGTCGAGAATCGCCGGCTCGACCTCCTCGCCCTGCTCGAGATGCTAGTTGATGTTCTCGATCGTCACGGTCGCATCGTCCACCAGGATGCCGACCGCCAGCGCAAGCCCGCCGAGCGTCATGATGTTGATGGTCTCGCCCGAGCGCCGACAGGCAGGCGATCGAGGCCAGAATCGACAGCGGAATCGAGAGCGAAATGATCAGCGTGCTGCGCCAGCTGCCGAGGAACAGCAGGATCATCAGCCCGGTCAGCGCCGCGGCAATGACCGCCTCGCGCACCACGCCGGAGATTGCCGAGCGCACGAACAGCGACTGATCGCCGATCGCCTCGATCTTCAGCGACGCGGGCAAGGTTGCACGGATCTGCGGCAGCTTCTGTTTGATGGCATTGATGATGTCGAGCGTCGAGCTCTTGCCGGTCTTCAGCACGCTCATCAGCACCGCGCGCCGGCCCTCGAGGCGCGCGATGTTGGTCTGCGGCGGATAGCCGTCGCGCACGTGCGCGACGTCGCGCACGTAGATCACCGTGCCGTTGTGTGCGCTGATCGGCAGATCGTTCATCTCGTCGAGTCTTCGGGCTTGCATTGACGCCGATGTAGTACTCGAGGTCGCCGATCTTCTCCGTGCCGGCGGGCAAAATCAGGTTCTGCGCGGCGATGGCATTGGCCACGTCGTTGCCCGACAGCCCTTTGGCGCGCAGCGCCGGAGGATCGAGGTCGACCTGCACCTGGCGCTGCTTGCCGCCGTACGGATACGGCATGGCCGCGCCCGGAATCGTGGCAAGTCCGGTGCGCACGATGTTGTTGCCGAGATCGAAGATCTCCGCTTCCGACAGTGAATCGCTCGACAGCGCGAGCTGGATGATCGGCACGGTGGAGGCGTTATACGCGAGGATGAACGGCGGCGTCGTGCCCGGCGGCGAGTTGCGCAGCTGCGTCTGCGAGACGCCGGTGATCTGCGCGAACGACAGCTCCTCGTTCGCCGTCGGCTGGAAGAAGTACTTCACCACCGCGATGCCGTTGAGCGACTGCGACTCGGTGTGCTCCACGTCATTGACCGTGGTTTGCGCCGTGCGCTCGGTGAAGAGCACGATGCGGGTCGCCATCTCCTCGGGCTGCAGGCCGGTGTAGTTCCAGATGGCCGCGACGACCGGGATCTTGATGTTGGGAAAGATGTCCTTCGCCGTGCGCAGGATCGAGAACACGCCGAGCAGCAGAATCAGAATCGCCAGCACGATGAACGTGTACGGGCGCTGCAGCGCGACTCTGACGATCCACATGCGTCTACTTGCTCTTTTGCGGTCCTGGCGTTACGCGCGCGCGCTCAGTTGGGATCGCCTTCGTTCTGCCACGCCTCGACGGCCTGCTTCTCTGCACGCGGTGGCGGCGTCGGGGTGGCGCTCGCAGCGCCGGTGGCCGCAGCAAGCGCGTCGTTCACGATGGCCTGTGCTTCGGCGAGGATGTCGCGCAGGTGATCGTTGCCCCGAAAGCTCTCGGCGTAGATCTTGTAGATGTCCTCGGTGCCGGAAGGGCGCGCCGCGAACCAGGCATTCTGCGTGACCACCTTGAGGCCGCCGATCGGCGCGTCGTTGCCGGGCGCGCGCGTCAGCAGCTGCGTGATCTTCTCGCCGGCGAGCTCCTTGCGCCGCACCTGCTCGGCGGAGAGCTTCGCGAGCGCGGCTTTTTGCTGCGGCGTCGCGCGCGCCTCGACGCGATCGGCGGCAGGCTCGCCGAGCTCGCGCGTCAGCTGCGCGTAGAGCGCGCCGGGATCCTGCCCGCTGCGCGCGGTGATCTCCGCCGACAGCAGTGCCGCGGCGATGCCATCCTTGTCGGTGGTCCACACCGTGCCGTCGCTGCGCAGCAAGGTTGCGCCGGCGCTCTCCTCGGCGCCGAATCCGAGCGAACCGTCGAGCAGACCCGCAACGAACCATTTGAAACCGACCGGCACCTCGTAGAGCCGTGCGCCCGAGCCGCGCGCCACGCGGTCGATCATCGCGCGTGCTCACGAGGGTCTTGCCGACGGCGCTCTTGGCGCTCCAGCGCGGACGATGGCGAAACAGGTAGTCGATCGCGACGCTGAGATAATGATTCGGCGGCAGCAGCCCCGCGCCCCGCGTGACGATGCCGTGGCGGTCATGGTCGGTGTCGCAGCCGAAGGCAATGTCAAATCGATCCTTGAGGCCGATGAGGCGCTGCATCGCGTAGGGCGATGACGGATCCATGCGGATGCGGCCGTCCCAGTCGCGCGTCATGAAGCTGAAGGTCGGGTCGACCTCCTCGCTCACCACGCGTAAGATTGATGCCGTAGCGCTCCGCGATGCGTGCCCAGTAGTGCACGCCGGCCCCGCCCATGGGATCAACCCCCAGGGCCAGGCCAGCGCCCTTCACGACCTCGAAATCGATCACATTGCCCAAGTCGCGCACGTAGGCGGTCGAGATAATCGTGCTCGCGAGTGGTCGGGGCGCGCCGCGCCTGCTCGGCGGGCAGCCGCGCGACGCCTTGCAGATTCTGCGCGAGGAGCGCATTCGCCGCCTGCTCGATCCAGCCGGTGACGGCGGTGTCGGCCGGCCCGCCATTGGGCGGGTTGTACTTGAAGCCGCCGCTGTCGGGAGGATTGTGCGAGGGCGTCACGACGATGCCGTCGGCAAGGCCGGATTTGCGCGCGCGATTGTGCACCAGGATCGCATGCGAGACCGCCGGCGTCGGTGTGAACTCGCCGCCTTTGGAAATCAGCGTCTCGATGCCGTTGGCGGCGAGCACTTCCAGGGCGCTCTGCAGCGCGGGAGCCGACAGCGCATGCGTATCAATGCCGATGTAGAGCGGGCCATCGATGAGCGCCTTCTTACGATACGCGCAAATCGCCTGCGCTGATCGCAAGCACGTGCGCCTCATTGAAGGTGCCATCGAAGGAGACGCCGCGATGTCCGGAGGTGCCAAAGGCGACGCGCTCTGCGGGTACGCTCGGATCGGGCCGCCGCTCGTAGTAGGCCGCGACCAGCTTTGCGACATCGAGGATCTCACCGGCGCGCGCGGGCTTACCGGCGAGCGCACTGACGTTGGTGCTCATGGCGTGCTCTGCGCGCCCGCGCCGATAGCGGCGGATGAGCGCATTGGTCGAGCTATCGTGTGCAAGTTTCGAATCGTTCGCGGCTGCGAGTTCGGGCACGATGCGGTTCGCGAGCACCTTGCCGAGCTCCACCCCCCACTGATCGAAGGAATCGATATTCCAGATCACGCCCTGCGTGAACACGCTGTGCTCGTAGAGCGCCACCAGCACTCCGAGCACGTGCGGCGTCAGGCGCTGCGCGAGAATGGTGTTGGTCGGACGGTTGCCTTCGAAAACGCGATGCGCCACGAGAGGCGCCGGCGTGCCCTCGGCTGCAACCTCCGCGGGGGTCTTGCCGAAGGCGAGTGCCTCGGTCTGCGCGAACAGATTCGCGAGCAGCAGGTCCTGATGCTTCCCCAGGGGATTTAAGCTTTGGCAGAAGCCGATGAAATCGCACGGGATCAAGCGCGTGCCCTGGTGAATGAGCTGATAGAAAGAATGCTGACCATTCGTGCCGGGCTCGCCCCAGTAGATGGGACCCGTTGGCGCGCTAACCGGCGCGCCCTCAAGCGTCACGTGCTTGCCGTTGCTTTCCATCGTCAGCTGCTGCAGATACGCCGGAAAGCGCTTCAGGTACTGATCATACGGAAACACCGCCGCCGTCTGCGCGCCGAAGAAATCGTTGTACCAGACCGAGAGCAACCCCATGAGTACCGGCAGGTTGCGCTCGAAGGGGGTACTGCGGAAATGCTCATCCATCGCCCGAAAGCCCGCGAGCATGGCGCTGAAGTTATCCGCGCCGATGGCGAGCATCGTCGACAGCCCGACCGCCGAGTCCATCGAGTAGCGCCCGCCAACCCAGTCCCAGAAGCCGAACATGTTCTGTGGATCGATGCCGAACTTGGCGACCTCGGCGGTGTTCGTCGACACCGCGACGAAGTGGCGGCGTATCGCGCGCTCATCGCCGAGCTTGCGCAGACTCCACTCGCGCGCGGTGTGCGCATTGGTCAGCGTCTCGAGCGTGGTGAAGGTCTTGGAGCAGACGATGAAGAGCGTCTCCTGCGCATCCAGGTCGCGCGTAGCCTCTGCGAAGTCCGTGCCGTCGACGTTGGAGACGAAGCGAAACGTCATATCGCGACGGCTGTAATGGCGCAGCGCCTCGTAGGCCATCACCGGTCCGAGATCCGATCCGCCGATGCCGATGTTGATGACGTTGCGAATCGGGCGGCCGCTGTGGCCCTTCCAGCCGCCGCTGCGCACCTCCTCGCAGAAAGCCGCCATGCGCTCGAGCACTTCGTGCACTTCGCGGCACTACGTTCACTCCGTCGACCACGATGCGCGCCTCGGGCGGCGCGCGCAGCGCAACGTGCAGGACCGCGCGCTGTTCGGTGACGTTGATCTTCTCACCGCTGAACATCGCCTCGATGCGCTCCCCAAGGCCGCACTCATCGGCGAGCCGCACCAGCAGCATGAGGGTCTCATCCGTCACGCGGTTCTTCGAGTAATCCAGGTAAAGACCCGCCGCCTCCGCGCTGCAGCGCTCGCCGCGGCTCGCATCGCCTGCGAACAGCTCGCGCAGCTGCGTACTGCGGATCCGCTGGTAATGCTCGCTGAGCGCCCGCCACGCGGGGCGGTTGTCGAGCGCCGTCGGCGAACTCGCCGCAGCTGCGCTCACGCGCGCCCCGCAGCTTGTTGCCGCGCGGCAGCGCCGAGCGCGGCGCACTTTGACGCGAGCACGTCCATAAGATCGCGCCATGACTTGGTGAACGACTCTGCACCCTCGCGCTGCAACTGCGCTGCGAGCGTCTCCTCATCAATGCCGTCGTGGGCAAATTCCGCGAGCACGTTGTCGGCATCGCCGCCATCGCGCGGCATCATCCCGCGCAAGTGCCCGTGGTCAGCGAAGGCGTGCAGGGTCTTCTCCGGCATAGTGTTGATCGTGTCCGGCGCGGCGAGCGCCTCGATGTAGAGCGTGTCGGGCGCGCCCGGATCCTTCGTGCCGGTGCTCGCCCAGAGCATGCGCTGCGGCTGCGCGCCGGCTGCGGAGAGCTTGCGCCAGCGCTGCGAATCGAGAAGCTCGCGGTAGGCGCGGTAGGTCTTGTTGGCGACCGCAATACCTAGGCGATTGCGCAGCGCCGCGGGCACCTTGTCCTTCACCGCCACATCCCAGCGGCTCACGAACAGTGATGCGACGGATGCGACTTGGGGATCAAGTTGCGCCGCAATGCGCCGCTCGATGCCGCGCATGTACGCCTCCGCCGCGGCGATGTATTGCGCCGTGGAGAACAGCAGCGTCACGTTCACCGGTATGCCCGCGAAAATCGACTGCTCGATCGCCGCCAAGCCGGCACGCGTGCCCGGAATCTTGATGAACAGGTTTTCGCGCTGCGCGCGTTCATGCAGTTGCCGCGCTGCCTTGACCGTGCCCGCAGTGTCATTCGCGAGCAGCGGGGAGACCTCGAGCGATACCCAGCCGTCGCGCCCGCCGCTCGAGTCATAAACCGCCCGGAACAGCTCCGCGGCGCGCGTCAGATCCTCCAGCGCAAGATCGAAGAACAGCCCCTCGCCGCTGCCCCCCGCGCCCATCCCGCGGCGGATGCCCTCGTCGTAGGCGTCGCCTTTCTTGATGGCCTCATCAAAAATCGTCGGATTGGAGGTAAGCCCGGTGATCGACAGCTCGCTGATGTAGCGGCGCAGCGTGCCGTCGCTCAGGAGCGTGCGCGTGATGTTATCCAACCAGAGGCTCTGCCCCAGATCATGCAACTGCTGTGTGACTTTCAAGTGAGCTCCTTTCATGTGTACGCCGCGGATCGCCCTCGGGCATGGCAGGCGGCAACTTCCGCGGCGGTGGCAGTTCGGCGAGCGCCCCGCGATGGGGCAACGCGGCTATGCCAGGGGGTGCAACGGCGACCTGAGATTCGACCCGCGTCATGTTCACGACGAATAGAGCGCTGCAAAGCGATCCCCGCACCAACAGCGAGGGCGGTGTGCTTGGCTGATTCCTCTCGCGCGCCACACTCATGACTGCCGGACGCTGGCGTAGCCGCGACCGAAGCAAAAGACGTGCCCGCAACCAACCGCAGCCGACGCGCACTCATCCGCGACCGCGTAATTCTACCAGCCAAGCCGGAGCGAAAGCTCGCGTGGCGCGAACGGCGTTGGCGCGCGGCGCAACTGCGGCGGCCCCAGAGCTGCTACGGCGCGGAATGGCGCTCGCGATACTCCGCCGTCAGGATGATGAGGGCCGTGCGACTGGAGCCAATGCCGCTCAGGCGCCGAAAGTCCTGCCGGTGGCTGCAAGACGTGCCAGCAGCGGCGCGGGCGTCCAGAGCCCAGGCTCGCCGATGGCGCTTGCGGCGAAGCGCTGCATCGCCTGCACGATGAGCGCCAGTCCGACCCGGTCGGCGTGGAACATGGGCCCGCCGCGCACAGCCGGAAAGCCATAACCGAGCAGATACACCACATCGATGTCGGCAGCGCGCGCGGCAATGCCCTCTTCCAGGACGCGCGCGCCCTCATTGATGAGCGCGTAGACGCAGCGCGTGACGATCTCCTCGTCGCCGATGTGCCGGCGCGTCACGCCGCGTGTGCGGGCAACCTCCAGGATGATCGCTGCGACTGCGGTGTCCGGCAGCGCGCGCCGGCAGTCCGCTTCGTAGCGATAGTAGCCGCGGCCACTTTTCTGCCCGAAGCGCTGCAGCTCCGCCAGGCGATCGGCGATGTAGGAGCGCGGCGCGCCGGGCTGCAAGGCGTAGTGGCGGTGGCGGATACTGGCTCCCACATCGTTGCCCGCAAGATCCTGCATGCGGCAGGGACCCATCGCCCAGCCCCAGCGCTCGAGCGCGCCATCCACCTCGTGCGGCAGGCACCCCTCCAGCAGCAGCAGCTCCGCTTGGCGCAGATAGGGGCGCAGCATGCGGTTGCCGATGAAGCCGTCACACACGCCGGCGACCACGCCCACCTTGCCGAGCGTCTTTGCAAGCGCAAGGCACTCGCAAGCACCTCGTGCGCCGTCGCCCGCCCGCGCACGATCTCGATCAGGCGCATGCGCGGTGCCGGGCTGAAGAAATGCAGGCCGAGCACGTCCGCGGGCCGCTGCGTGACAGCCGGCAATGGTGTCGATGTTGAGCGTCGAGGTATTGGAGGCCAGTATCGCGCCCGGCTTGGCGTGTGCATCGAGCGCGCCGAACACCTTGCGCTTGACGTCGAGATCTTCGAATACGGCTTCAACAATCACGTCGGCGGATGCCAGATCGCTCACGCTCGAGCGTGCCGCGCATGAGTGCGAGGCGCCGCTGCATGTCGGTGGCGGAGAGCTTGCCCCGGTGCACTGCCTCTTCGTAGTTGCGCCGCACGAGCGCAAGGCCGTGCGCAAGCGCCGCGGCGTTCTCTTCCAGCACGATGACGGGCATGCCCGCACTCGCAAAGCACATCGCGATGCCACCGCCCATGGTGCCGGCACCGACTACGGCGGCGCTGCGGATCGCGCGCGCCTGCGTGCCGGCGGGCAAGCCGGGCACCTTGGCGGCGGCGCGCTCGGCAAAGAATGCATGGCGCAGCGCCGCCGACTCCGGACCCTGCAGGAGCTGCGTGAAGAGCGCGCGCTCCTTCTCCAGTCCCGCATCGAACGGCCCGAGCGATGCGGCGAGCGCATCGATACAAGCGCCGGGCGCCGGCAGATTCGGGGAACGCGCGGCACTGCGCGCGCGCGCCGCGGCGAGAAAACCCGCGGCATCGGCGTGCGACACGGTGAGATCGCGCGCGCGCGGCAACGCTGCCCGCGCGGCCACTTCGCGCGCAAACGCGAGCGCCCCGGCAGCAGCGGCTCCTCGAGCAGGCGGTCAAAGAGGCGCGTGTCCGCAAGGCGCGCCGCGGGCACGGTTGCGCCAGAGACGATCATCTCGAGGGCTTGTTCAAGGCCAACGAGGCGCGGCAGGCGCTGCGTGCCGCCGGCACCGGGCAGCAGCCCGAGCTTCACCTCCGGCAGCGCGATGCGGGCGGTGGCGGTGGCCACGCGATAATGACACCCGAGCGCAAGCTCCAGCCCGCCGCCCATGGCAATGCCGCCAATTGCGGCGATGATGGGCTTCCTCGCCCGCTCCACTTCGCTGATGAGCTCGCGCAGCGTCGGTGTGGCTGTCGCGAGCGGCGTGCCGAATTCTCTCAGGTCCGCACCGCCGGAAAAGCCGTTCGCCGTGCCAGTGAGAATCACCGCGGCAACCTCCGGGGCGTCCTGCGCGCGCTGCACGCCCTGCAGCATCACCGCAACGCAGAGCGTGCGACAGGCCGTTGACCGGTGGATTGTCGAGCGTGAGCACGGCGACCTCGCCGTGAAGCTCGTAGCGACACAGGGCCGTCACGCGCGCCCTGTTTTCACGCGCTGCGGCACGAGGCGCGCGATCAGCCATCGAATGGATGCCGCAGCACGATGGTTGCATCGCGCTCGGCGCTCGTTGAAATGAGATCGATCGGCACGCGCACGAGCGCCTCGATGCGCTCCAGATACGCGCGGGCAGCCGCGGGCAGCGCTGCGTAGTCGCATACTCCGGAGGTGGATTGCCCCCAGCCGGGCATCTCCTCGTAGACGGGCTCAATCTCGCTGTACAAGTCGACCGCGAGCGGCGGCTCGGTGATGAGCTCGCCGGCAATGCGATACGCGACGCACAGGCGCAGCGACTTGAGTCCGTCGAGCACGTCGAGCTTCGTCACGCACAGACCCGAAACGCTCGAGTGCAGGACCGCGCGGCGCAGCGCCACCGCATCAAACCAGCCGCAGCGGCGCGCGCGTCCCGTCACCGAGCCGAACTCATGGCCGACCTTGGAGAGGTGTTGGCCGTTTGCATCGAAGAGCTCGGTGGGGAACGGGCCTGCCCCGACGCGCGTGGTGTATGCCTTGACGATGCCGATGACAGCGCTGAAGGCACGCGGGCCAATTCCGGTGCCGGAGCTTGCAAAGCCCGCCGTGGTGTTGGAGGAGGTGACGTACGGATAGGTGCCGAGATCCACATCGAGCATGGCGCCCTGCGCGCCCTCGAAGATGACGTTGGCGCCGGCGCTGCGCAGCCTCTCAAGAGCGAGGGTGACGTCGGTGACGAGCGGCGCGACGCGCGCGCCGAGCGCGAGCTGCGTGTCAAGCGTTTGCTGAAAATCCACCGCCGGCTGCTGGTAGTAGCGCTGCAGCAGAAAGTTATGAAAATCGAGCACCTCGCGCAGCCGCGCGGCAAAGTGCTCGCGCTTGAAAAGATCCTCGACGCGCAGCGCGCGCCGCGCAGCCTTGTCCTCATACGCCGGCCCGATGCCGCGGCCGGTGGTGCCGATGGCGTTCGCGCCGCGGGCCTGCTCGCGCGCCCGATCGAGCAGCACGTGCGAGGGCAAAATCAGCGGACAGGCGGGCGAGATGCGCAGCCGCTCGAACACCGGCACGCCCTCAGCGCCTAAGCTCGCAGCTTCCGTGAGGAGCGCCTCGAGCGACAGCACGACGCCGTTGCCGATGAAGCAGCTCACCTCGTTGCGCAGGATTCCCGAAGGAATGAGCGAGAGCACGGTCTTCTTGCCACCGATGACGAGCGTGTGGCCGGCGTTGTGGCCGCCCTGGAAGCGCGCCACGGCGCGCGCGCGTTCGGTGAGCAGGTCGACGATTTTCCCCTTGCCCTCATCGCCCCACTGCGCGCCGATCACGATGATGAATTTGCCCATGCGCTAACGCACCAGGTAGAGAATCCCGACACCGACGAGCATGCTGCTCAGGCCCGCGATGCGCAGCTCCCGGTCGCCCACTTCGAGCAACAGGGCGAGCGCACGCTTCATGCCGCGCGGATTCAAAAACGGCGCCATGCCTTCGAGCACCAGGAAGAGCGCAAGCGCGGCGAAGAGATCCGACAGATGAGGCAGCATGAGCGTGCAGTGGACGCGGGCGGGCGCGTGAGCGCGCTAGTGCTTGCCCGGCTTGGCGGGGCTGCCCGCGGTGCCCGGATCCTTGAAGTATTTGAAGAACTCGCCGTCCGGTGAGATGACCAGCAGATCGCCGTCCTTGCCAAGCGCGCGTTCATAGGCCTGCAGGCTGCGGTAGAAAGCATAGAACTCGGGGTTGCTTTCGTAGGCATGCGCAAAGATCTGCGCGGCCTCGGCGTCGGCCTGACCGCGCACGCGCAGCGCATCGCGCTCGGCGTCGGCGAGAATCTCGGTGCGCTCGCGCTCGGCGGTCGCGCGGATGCGCACCGCGGAACTTGAGCCCTCGCCGCGCAGGCGGCTCGCGATCTTCGCGAAATTCTGCTTCATGCTGTCGTAGACGCGCGTCGCCACGTCCTCCGGCAGATCGATGCGCTGCACGCGCACGTCGACGAGTTCGACTCCCAGGCCCGCCACCGCCTTGTTGGCCTTGCCGAACATGTCGCCGGTGACGGCGGCGCGCTCGGAGGTGACGATCTGCTCGAGGGTGCGCTGCGCCACCACGCACTTGATGCCATCCTTGACGATCTCCGAGAGCCGCTCCGCGGCGATGTCCTCAACGCCGCCGGTCGCCTGGAAGAAACGCGAGGCGTCATTGACGCGCCATTTGACGTAGAAGTCGACGATGAGGCCGCGATTGTCGTTGGTGAGAAAGGTCTCGCCCTCATAGGACTGCGAGAGAATGCGGCGCTCGAATTTCACCACCTGATCCCACGGCCATTTCCAGTGCAGGCCGGGGTCGTAGTCGATGCCGACGATGGCGCCGAACTCGGTGCGGATCGCCACCTGCGTCTCCGCGACCGTGAAGAGCGAGGTCGAGCACGATCGAGCAGCGCGATCGCGACGACCACCAGTATCGGAAAAGCGCGCCTCATCATGGCCTAACGGTCCGTGCGGTTGCGGCCATCGACGGTCGCGCGTGTCGGAGTCGCCGCTCGGCGCGCTGCGCGGCGCCGCTGTCGCTCGCCGGCTCGGCTCCTTGGTGCGTGGCGTGCTCGAGGAGCTTGTCGATCGGCAGATAGATGAGGTTGCCGTTGCTGCCCTTGGCATCGATCAGCACCTTGTGGGAGCGCGCGAGGATCGACTCGATCGTGCTCGAGATAGAGGCCGCTTGCGCGTCAAATCCGGCGCCTGCGCGTACGCCTGGGCGAGCTGCGTGAAGCGCGAGGCCTGCCCTTCGGCGAGCGCCACCACCTGCGCGTGGTAGGCGGCCGCATCCTGCTGCAGGCGCGAGGCGCCGCCCTGCGCGACCGGCAGCACGCCGTTGGCGTACGCCTGCGCCTCCTTTACGAAGCGCTCCTGATCGGCGAGCGCCTTGTTCGCGTCGCGCTGCGAGGGAATCACGGCATCGGGCACCTGCACGTCGGTGAGGTTCACTGAAGTTACGGTGATGCCGGCGTTGTAGAAATCGAGCGTGCGCTGGATGAGCTCCTTGGTGCGCTGCGGTGATATGCGGGCGCGTCGCGCCCACGAGCACCTCATCGAGCGTGCTCTGTCCGACGATCTGGCGGAATGCGCTCTCGGAGACGCCGCGCAGCGTGCCTTCCGGGTCGGCGACCTTGAAGAGCACCTTGACCGGGATCGGTGTACTGGAACTGCACGGCGAAAGTGCAGATCGACGAGATTGATGTCGGCGGTGAGCACGCGCGACTTGTAGTCGCTGCTGTTGACGGTCGCGACGTTGACCTTGGTCAGCGTCTCGATGGGCCACGGCCAGCGCCAGCCCCAGCCCTGGCCGCGCACCTGCGTCAGCTTGCCGAAGCGCTGGATGACGCCGCGCTCGGCGGCCTTGACCTGGAAGAAGCCGCTCGCGAGCCACAGCACGAGCAGCACGATGACGAACAGCGTGACGATGGAGCCGCCGCCCTCGGAGCCGCCCGGGCGAAAGAGCGATTCGAGCCGCCGCTGCCATTCCTTCAGCGCGCTCGTCGAGCCGCGAGCCACCGCCGGGCCGCCGACCCCAAGGACTCTGCTGACCGCTCGGGCTGATTCCACGCCATAGGAATGACTAATCGACTGCGGCGCGCGGACCGGCCAACCGCAAGCTTCAGCGAAGCCGGGTAGCGCCCGAAAAGGGCGCAGATTGTAGGAAGCCCTCCGCGGGCATACAAGCCACTTCGGCGTCGGCGACTTCGAGGATGCGCACGCCGCTGCGTGCGGGTCAGCGCCAGCAGTTCGAGCATGGGCAGGTCCACGGTGAGAACTCGATCGCGCCATCCTCGCGCGCCTGCTCCGCGCGCACCACATGCGCGGCATAGAGCCGCGAGCGCAGCGCACCGCGCGCTCGGCGGGAATCCACAGGCGCGCGCGCTGCGTGGCGCGCGCGAGACGCTCGGTGATCGCCTGCTGCAGGCCCTCAAGCCCGAGGCGTTGCTCGGCCGAGATCCATACCGCCAGTGCGCGGCCATCGGCATCGCGATCGATGCGCGGCGCCAAGCTCGAGCCGATCGATCTTGTTGTAGACCACGATCTGCGGAATCCGCGTGCGCGCCGATCTCGGCGAGCACCGCATCCACCTGCGCCATATGCTCATCGCGCCGTGCGTCGCTCGCATCGACGACGTGCAGCAGCAGCGTCGCCTCGCGCGCCTCGGTGAGTGTCGACTGGAAGGCCGCCACGAGTTCGTGCGGCAGCGCGCGGATGAAGCCCACGGTGTCGGCGACCACGACCGGCGTGCCGCCCGGCAGGCTCACGCGGCGCACGGTGGGATCGAGCGTGGCGAAGAGCTGATCGGCGACGTACGCCTGCGCGCCCGTCAGCGCGCGAAACAGCGTCGACTTGCCGGCATTCGTATAGCCCACGAGCGCGATCGACGGCACCGGGATCTCGGCGCGCATGCGTCGCGCCCGGTCTCGCGCTGCTGCTTGATCTTCTCCAGGCGCTTGGTCAGCACGCGCACGCGCTGCCCGATCAGCCGGCGGTCGGTCTCGAGCTGCGTCTCGCCAGGACCGCGCAGGCCGATGCCGCCCTTCTGGCGCTCAAGGTGCGTCCAGCCGCGCACCAGGCGGCTCGCGATGTGCTTCAACTGCGCCAGCTCCACTTCGAGCTTGCCTTCGAAGCTGCGCGCGCGCTGCGCAAAGATGTCGAGAATCAGGCTGTTGCGATCGAGCACGCGCCGGCCGATGTGCTCCTCGAGATTGCGCTCCTGACTGGGCGAGAGCGGCATGATCGACGAGAATGACGTCGGCGCAATGGGCGGCCGCGGCCGCGCGCACCTCGTCGGCCTTGCCGCTGCCCATGAAGAACCGCGGATCGGGGCGCTCGCGCCGCCCGATCACCGTCGCCACCGGCAGCGCACCGGCGGAACGTGCCAGCTGCTCAAGCTCGCGCAGATCTTCCGGATCAACTGCGGCGCCGAACCCCAACCGTACGAGCACCGCGCGCTCACCGCTCCGGGGGCGCTCGAACACTCATACCCTCCGTAGTCGAAGCATTATTCGACAGCGGACTCCGCGGCCACATCGCTCTCGTCGGCGACCGCCAGATTGACGTTACGCGCCGGAACGACCGTGGAAATGGCGTGCTTGTACACCATTTGACTGACGCTGTTCTTCAGCAATACGACGAACTGATCGAAGGAGTCGATCTGTCCCTGCAGCTTGATGCCGTTGACGAGATAAATAGAGACTGGCACGCGCTCTTTTCGTAAGGCGTTGAGAAATGGGTCCTGCAGCGACTGGCCTTTGGCCATCGTCTTCTCCTTCTTATTGCGGCTTTTTAGTTTTTCCGTGAGCACAATTCTAGCATGCGCCTCCAATCAGCGGCCAAGCTTGGATAACTCGTAATCCAACGCACGGTTCCACTCCTCGCAGGCACCGAGCGCGTAGGGATCAATGCGCTCGAGTGTCGCATCCGAGCGAATCCACGTGATTTGACGCTTCGCCAGCTGTCGCGTCGCAGCGATGCCGCGCTGCACCGCCTCGGCAAGCGTACACGCACCGCTCAAGTGCGCCCACAGCTGCCGATAGCCGACGGCGCGTACGGCCGCATGGCCGGCGTGCAAGTCGCCGCGCCGGACAGAGGCTTTCAACCTCACTTAAAAAACCATGCGCCATCATCGTGTTGAAGCGCTTCTCAAGGTGCGCGTGCAGCAGCGCGCGCTCAGCCGGAACGAGAGCCCAGCGGCGCAGCGCGATAGCGCGCAGGCGCGCTGGCGCCTGCGCGCTGCAGCTCCGAGAGCGCCTGCGCCGCGTCGTAAGACACACCTCGAGGGCGCGTTGGATGCGCTGCGAGTCGTTCGCATGGATGCGCGCCGCGGCCTGCGGGATCAAGGCGCCGGAGCTGCGCGTGCAGCGCCGGCCAGCCCTCGCGCGCCGCGCGCTCGTCGAGCTCGCGGCGCAACTCAACGCTCGCCGGCGGCAAGCGGGCAAGGCCGCCGAAGAGCGCGCGCAGATAAAGAAAGGTACCGCCCACCAGCAGCGGTATGCGGCCGCGCGCGTGAATTTCAACGATCCGGGCGCTCGCATCGGCGACGAAGCGGCCTGCGGAATAGCTCTCGGTGGGATCGCAGATGTCGATCAGATGGTGCGGAATGCGCGCGCGCAGCGGCACGCGGCGGCTTGGCCGTGCCGATATCCATGCCCCGGTAGACCATCGCAGAGTCGACGCTCACGATCTCCACCGGATGGTGCTGCGCGGCGTGAACCGCCCAGTCGCTCTTGCCCGTGCCCGTGGGTCCGCTCAGCACCCACAGCGGCCGCGCGCGCGCGGCGCGCTCATCCATCAGCGCCCTCGCAAAAACAGATGATCGAGCTGTGAGAGCGTGAGGCGCGCCCATGTGGGACGGCCGTGATTGCACTGGTTGGCGCGGTCGGTGGCCTCCATCTGCCGCAGCAGCGCATTCATCTCAGGAAGAGTGAGGCGCCGGTGGGCGTGGATGGAGGTGCGGCAGGCGAGCGTGCCCAGGAATTTGTCGACGGCGCCATCGAGGTGGTGCGCGCCGGTATCCAGCTCCAGGTCGCGGATCACCGCGGTCACGATCGCGGCAACATCAGCGCTCTGCAGCAGCGCCGGGATGCGTCGCACCGCAAGCCGCGTCGGTCCGAGCGCATCGAGCTCGAAGCCTGCGCGCTGCCAGTGCGCGGCGCTCCTCGAGCACGGCGTCGAGCTCGTGCGACTTCATCTCGACGACCACCGGCTCGAGCAGATGCTGCGAGGCGACGCCGTCGGCCGCCGCGTCGCCCTTGAACTTCTCGTAGAGCACGCGCTCGTGCGCCGCGTGCATGTCGACGAGAATGAGCCCCTCGGGACTCTGCGACAGAATGTAGATGCCATGCAGTTGCGCAAGCGCGGTGCCGAGCGGCTGGTGCGCAGCGGTCGATGTTTGCAGCGGCTCCGCGTGCACGCTCGCCGCGAGCACCCACGGATCACTCCCGCCAGCGGCAAAGTCGATGAGCGCCGTGTGCCCAACGATGGCATTCGGCGCCGCGACCGCTGCGCTGCCGGCAAGCGGCGCGGATGCGCGTGGCGAGGTCGCCGCAAGGGCCCGCTCGATCGCACGGAACACGAAGTCGTGGATCTGGCGGCTGTCGCGGAAGCGCACTTCGAGCTTCGCCGGATGGGCATTCACGTCGACGAGCCTGGGGATCGAGATTCAAATAGAGCACGTAGACCGGATGGCGCCCGTGATATAGCACGTCGCGATAGGCAAGCCGCACGGCATTGCTGAGCAGGCGATCGCGCACGCTGCGGCCGTTCACGAACCAGCACTGCTCATCCGCTGAGGCGCGCGCCGCGGTCGGCAGCCCGAGCCAGCCGGTAAGCTCCACCGGCCCGGCGCGATGCTCGATCGGCACAATGCCCGAGAGGATCTCGGCACCAAATACCGCGGCAAGGCGCGCGGCGCCATTCGCGTCGCTTAGCGCGGGGGCGTCAAACACGCGCCGCTCGCCGTGGCGCACGCGAAAGCTCACATCCCAGCGCGACAGCGCGAGCCGCTCCACCGAGCGCATGATGTGGCCGAACTCGGTCGCCGCACTGCGCACGAACTTGCGGCGCGCCGGCACATTGTAGAAAAGGTCGCGGATCTCGCACGTCGTCCCCGGCGGATGCGCGGCAGGCTCAACCGCGCCGACGCGGCCACCGTCCACGCTCAGCGTGGCCGCCGCGCCCGCGCCGCGCGCGCACGACACCACTCGCAGGTGCGACACGGAGGCGATCGAGGGTAGCGCTTCGCCGCGAAAGCCGAGCGTGCGCACGGCCGCCAGATCCTCCAGCGAGGCGATCTTGCTCGTCGCGTGGCGCGCGAGCGCCAGCGGCAGCTCCGGCGCGCTCATGCCCACGCCATCATCGCGCACACGAATGAGCCCGACGCCGCCGTGCTCGATATCGATGTCGATGCGCCGCGCCTGCGCGTCAAGCGCGTTCTCGACGAGCTCCTTCAGCACCGAGGCCGGCCGCTCGATCACCTCGCCGGCGGCGATCTGGTCGATGAGTTCGTTTTCCAGAACCCGGATCGGCATGACGGACACTCGCGGAAGCAGGATCCGCAAGTTTACAGGCGATCAGGGCTGGCTGGGGGCGGTGGGCGTGATGCGCGCCAGGGCGTGGCGCAGTTGCGCGAAACGCGTACCCGGAGGCGGGTTCGACTCAAAAAAGCCGTGGATGCCGCTGAAGATTGCCTGCGCCAGCCGGTCTTGCTCGCCATGCGAGCGCAGCCGGCGCTCCTCCTGCGGATTTGAGATGTAGGCCGTTTCGATGAGCATCGAGGGCATCTCGCGCGACTTGAGGACGTAGAAGCCCGCCTGCTGCACGCGCGGCTTGCGCACTTCGCCGACGCCATCGAGCGCGGCCAGCACCCGCTCGGCGGCCACCATGCTCGTGCTGATGCTTTGCTTCTGCTGCTCATCGATCAGCACCGACTGCAGCAGCGGATTTTGTGCCGCGACCGGGGCGCCGCCGAGCCGATCCGCGGAATTTTCACGCTCGGCGAGCCAGTGCGCCGCCTCGTCGGTCGCGCCGCGCTCGGAGAGCACGTACACCGAGGCGCCCGCCACACTCGAATCGCGAATGGAATCGGCGTGCACCGAGACGAAGAGATCCGCCTTGGCTGCCAAAGCGCGGCTCACGCGATCCCTGAGCGTGAGAAATTCGTCGCGATTGCGCGTGAGTACTGCGCGCATGCCAGGCTCGGCATCGATGCGCGCTGCGAGCGCGCGGGCGATGGCGAGCGTCACATCCTTCTCGCGCGTGCCGGCGTGCCCAATGGCACCCGGATCATCGCCGCCGTGTCCCGCATCAACCGCAACCGTGATCGGCCGATCGCTCGGCTGCGGCGCATGTAATGCCGTGACCTGCTCGGGAGCGGGAGCGGCAGCCGCAGCTGGCGCGGCAGCGGACGCGGGCGCGCTCGCCGCGACGTGCCCGGCGCCTCCCAGATCAATGACGAGCTCGTGGCCGAGACCGCCGGGGCGAGCGGCCCAGTGACTGCGGGCGCTTGCGCTCGAGCTGAGCTCAATCACCACGCGCAGCGCCCCATCGGCGCGCGCTCCGGTGCGGATGCCGGCGACGAGCCCGGCGGCGGCGGGCAAGCGCACGCCTCTGGCAATGCGGGTGTGTTGCAGGTCGATGACGACGCGCTCGGGAGAGCTCAGGCTGAAGACTTTGGGGGCGACAATGTCGCTCAGATCCAGCGCGACACTGGCGTTCACCGCGTCGCCGGTTACCTTAATGTCGCGCAACTGCGTCGATCCGGCGGCGTGAGCCGCCACGGCGAAAGCCAAGCCTCCCCAGAGAAAAATCTGTTTTATCATGGAGTTCGCGATTGAACTTAGGGGCTAATCTACGAGCATGCGGCACTGAGTTCAAGCCTCAACGCGCGATAGCCAGTCCGCGCCGACCGCGGATTGGGCGTCCACCGTGATGTCGTGCACATCCTCACCCGCCCGCAGAGTCACCGTCAGATCGGCTGCGGGCAGGCGCCGCGCCCCCCCGCTCGGGCCACTCGATGAGCCACACATAGCCCGGCTGCGCCCAGTCGCGGACGCCGAGCGGCTCGAGCTCCGCGGCATCCTGCAGCCGGTAAAGGTCCAGATGCACCGCGGTCGCATCGGTGAGCTCATACAGCTCGACGAGCGGATAGGTCGGGCTTCTGACCGGGGTTGCCACCCCGCTCGCCGCGAGGAACCCGCGCACCCAGGTGGTCTTGCCCGCCCCCAGATCACCGCACAGGTAAATCACGACTGAGCCTTTGCGGCTCGCGCGCACGGGCACGGGCGAAGCGCGCCCCATGTGCTTCGGTCGCCTCGGCCGAGCGGCTCGCGATACGCATCTGCCAAGCGCCGCTAGCGGTTAACCCAGGTGCGCAGTTCGCGGACGATGTCGCTTGCGATGAGGCCGCGCTCACCGCCGCTGCGCGCGGCGCTATCACCCGCCATGGCATGCACCCATACCCCGACGCGCGCCGCGCGTGCCGGATCACGGCATTGCGCGAGAACCCCGGCGATTGCGCCCGTGAGCACATCGCCGGCGCCGGGCGTGGCCATGCCGGGGTTGCCGCGGCCGCAGATTGCGGGCACGGCGCCCGTCGTCGCCACCAGCGTACCCGCCCCTTTCAGCACCACGGTGCCGCCGTAGCGCTGCGTGAGCGCCTCGAGCGCGCGCAGCCGATCACTCTGCACGGCGCCTGCGTTGGTAGCCGAGCAGACGCCCCGCCTCCCCGGGGTGCGGCGTCAGGATCCAGCGGGTGCTGTGTCGCGGGGATTCGGCGAGCAGATTGAGTGCGTCCGCATCAACCACCAGCGGTTTGTCAGCGGCCAGCACGCAATCGAAGAGCGCGCGCGCCCAGGGCGAGCGCCCGAGTCCCGGGCCGATGGCAATCACATCGGCACGCTTGAGCGCGTCGCTCAGATCCTGCGCCTGCGCCACGGGGTGGCAAATGAGCTCCGGGCATCCGGCGGCAATCGCGATGAGGTTATCCGGTGCCATCGCGACGCTCACCAGGCCCGCGCCCACCCGCAAACACGCCTCGCCCGCCAGGCGCGCCGCCCCCGGCATGCCGGCACCGCTGCCGACGATGAGCACATGGCCAAAGTCGCCCTTGTTGGCCGCGCGCGCGCGGGCGGGCAGCGCGGCGGCGACTTCCGCCGCGACGATGCGCTCGAGGCGCGGCGTGAATGCGGGCGTGTGTGGCACGCGGATCTCAAGGTCATCAAAGAACACCGCGCCGGCAAGATCAGGGCCGTCGCCCACAAAGAGCCCGGTCTTCAGCCCCACGAAGCACAGGGTGCCGGTGGCACGCACGGCGCCGCCTAGCGGCACTCCGCGGTCGCTATCAAGACCGGACGGCACATCGAGGGCGAACACCGGTCGTGCGGCGGCGTTGATGGCCGCGATGATCTGCGCGGTCGGTTCGCGCACGGCAGTTGCAAGTCCCGTGCCGAGCAGCGCGTCCACCAGCAACTCGCCCTCGCCGAGGAGCGCTGCGACAAAGGGCCGCACGCACCCGCCGCTCGCCTTGAAATCCTCCGCGGCCTGTTGCGCGGCGCCGCGCAGCATCTCCACGGGCACGGCGGCGAGCACGCTCACCCTCAGCCCTGCCGCCTGGGCAAAGCGCGCGAGCGCATAGCCGTCGCCGCCGTTGTTGCCGCCGCCGCAGACGATCACGAGGCTATGCGCAGTCGGCCAGCGGGTGCGCAGGCAACGCAGTGCCGCCTCTCCCGCGCGCCTCATCAGCGTGTAGTCGGCAACGCCGAGCGTGCCGATCGCGTACTCATCGAGCGCGCGGACCTGTGCGGCGGTGTACAGCGACGTCGGCAACGACATCGGCCGATTATACTGGCCCGCATGCGCAGCGAACTTGCGGCAGTTGAGCTTGACGCCATCAAACAGGAGCTGCAGCGCCTCGCGCGCGGCCTCGGCTTTGATGCCCTGGGGGTCGCGGCGGTCGAGCTCGGCGAGGATGAGCGCCATCTGCAGGAGTGGCTCGCGGCGGGCTTTCAGGGCGAGATGCATTACATGCACCGCCACGGCAGCAAGCGCAGTCGTCCCGCGGAGCTCGTCCCCGGCACCGTACGCGCCATCAGCGTGCGCATGAACTACTGGCCGCGCGAAGCGCGCGCCGGCGGCGAGCGTGCTCGCCGATGGCACCTACGGGTACATCTCGCGCTATGCGCTCGGGCGCGACTATCACAAACTCATGCGGCGCGCGCTCGACAAGCTTGCCGTGGCGGTGGCAGCGCGCATCGGCCGCTTTGGGTATCGCGTATGCGTCGATAGCGCGCCGGTGCTGGAAAAAGCGCTCGCGCGCGACGCCGGTCTCGGCTGGATCGGTGCGCACACCAATCTCATCGCGCGCGATGCCGGCTCGTATTTCTTTCTGGGGGAGATTCTCACGGATCTGCCGCTGCCGGTGGACGCACCGGCGAGCGCCCATTGCGGCAGCTGCAGCGCCTGCATTCCGGCCTGTCCGACGCAGGCGATCATCGCACCGCTGCGCCTGGATGCGCGCCGCTGCATCGCCTATCTCACGATCGAGCATCCGGGCAGCATTCCCGAGGAGTTGCGCGCGATGCTCGGCAATCGCATCTACGGCTGCGATGACTGCCAGCTCGTATGCCCGTGGAATAAGTTTGCGCGCGCGGCGAGCCACCCGGACTTCAAGGTGCGCCATGCGCTCGATGCGTCGCGCCTGAGCGATCTTTTCGCCTGGAGCGCGCAGCAGTTCGACGAGCGCATGCGCGGCTCGGCGATCTACCGCATCGGCTACGAGCGCTGGTCGCGCAACATCGCCGTCGCGCTCGGTAACGCGCCCTCCTCAGAGGCCGTGGTCGCGGCGCTTGAGGCACGGCGCAACGATCCCTCCGAGCTCGTGCGCGAGCACGTCGCCTGGGCGCTCGCGCGCCACGCGCACCGCTAGCGCACGCGCAGATTATCGATGAGGCGCGCCCTGCCGAGGCGCGCGGCTGCCAGCACCACGAGCTCCGGCGAATCCTCGCGCGGCGTGCTGAGCGTGCGCGCGTCGCGCACGGCAAAATACTCGGTCTGGAAGCCGACGGCGGCAAGTGTGCCGCCGCCGGCGCGCTCGATCGCCGCATAGTCACGGTCCCCATCGGCCACGCGCCGGGCGGCGCCCTGCAGCGCAGCGTACAGGCGCGCGGCGATCGTGCGCTCCGCGGCCGTCAAATACTGATTGCGCGAACTCATCGCAAGGCCGTCCGGCTCGCGCACCGTCGCCGCTCCCACGATCTCGATCGGATAGCACATGTCGGCAACCAGGCGGCGGATGACGGTGAGCTGCTGAAAGTCCTTCTCACCGAACACCGCCACGTCGGGCTCCACGATGTTGAAGAGCTTGGCGACGACGGTTGCCACGCCCTCGAAGTGCCCAGGGCGAAATTCCCCGCACAGAATGCGCGACAGCTCCGGCACATCGACGCGCGTCGAGCGTTCGTACCCTTGCGGGTAGATCTCCTGCGCATCCGGCATGAACATCAGATCGCAGCCCGCTGCGCTCAGCATCGCCGCATCCTGCGCCGCGGTGCGCGGATAGTGCGCGAAGTCCTCATTGGGGCCGAACTGCATCGGATTGACGAAGATGCTGGCCACGAAGCGATCCGCACCGCGGCGCGCTGCCTCGATGAGGCTGATGTGGCCGCGATGCAGGTTGCCCATCGTCGGCACGAAGGCGATACGCGCGCCGCCGGCCTTCCATTCGCGTACGCGGGCGCGTGCGCGGGCAACGGTCGTGACTGTCTCCATTGGCTTAGGTCGCGGTGCTCAGAAGCAATGTTCGGCCGCCGGATATTCGCCCTGCTTCACGGCGGCGACGAAGTTCTTGAGTGCCTGCAGATTCGTGCCGGCATCCGCCATGAAATTCTTGACGAAGCGCGGCTTGCGGCCGGTCGTAATGTCGAGCACGTCATAGAGCACGAGGATCTGGCCATCGGTGTGCGGTCCTGCGCCGATGCCAATGACCGGCACGTGCACCGCTGCGGTGACCGCCCGCCCGAGGTCGCTCGGTATGCACTCCAGCAGCAGCATGTCGGCGCCCGCCGCGGCGAGCTTCTTGGCATCGTGCAGCATGCGCTCGGCGGCCTCGTTGTCCCGTCCCTGCACGCGAAAGCCGCCGGACTTGTGCACCGATTGCGGCTTCAATCCGAGGTGCGCGCACACGGCAATGTCGTGGCTTGCGAGGGACTCGACGATCTCCGTCTGCCCGGCGCCGCTTTCAAGTTTGACCATCTTGGCGCCGCCCTCCTGCATCAGCCGCACCGAGTTGCCGAGCGCCTGCTCCTTGGAGGGATAACTCATGAAGGGCAGATCGGCAATCAGAAAGGGGCGATTGAGGCCGCGCGTCACCGCGCGGCAGTGATAGACGATCTGGTCCATCGTCACGGGCACCGTGGTGTCATGGCCCTGGATGACCATGCCGAGGGAGTCGCCCACCAGCGCCACGTCCGCGTCCGCCTCGTCCACGAGCGCAGCGAAACTTGCGTCGTAGCAGGTGAGGCAGGCGATCTTCTCGCCCTGCTCCTTCATCCGCGCCAGGGTGGCCAGCGTCACGGGCGGGCGCGTCGAGTCACGTAGTTGTAGATGCGTGTACATGCTTGTTAGATCGCGCGGTGCCGCAGCGGATTGTAATAGAGCCGCCCGCGATTCATGCGGCGAATCGTTGCCGTGAGCTCATCGTAGTCCGCCTGGCTCGAAATCGGATCGATGGTCGCCGCGTTGACGATCAAGAGCGGTGCGGCATCGTACTCATGAAAGAAGCGCGCGTAGGCCTCGTTGAGCCGGGTGAGATAGGCGCGCTCGATGCGCTGCTCAAAATCGATGCCGCGCCGGGCAATGCGCTCGAGCAGCACATCCACCGGCGCCTGCAGGTAGATCACGAGATCGGGCTTCGGCGCTTTGATGTCAAGTTTGGCGTGCACCTGTTCGTAGAGCGCGTACTCCGCCTCATCGAGGGTCACGCGCGCAAACAGCCGATCCTTCTCGAAGAGATAATCGGCGACGCGCACCGGCGCAAACAGGTCCTGCTGCGCAAGCCCGGTCAGCTGCTGCGCCCGCTGGAACAAGAAGGCGAGCTGCGCGGGGAATGCGCCGACGCGCGGGTTGCGGTAGAAGCGCTCGAGAAACGGGTTCTGCGCGGCCTGCTCCAGCACGAGCTCGGCCGACAAGCTCTCCGCCAGGCGCTGCGCGAGGCTCGTCTTGCCTACCCCGATCGGCCCTTCGACGACGATGAAGCGATGGGAAGCGCTCTTCGCTTTCATAGCAGCCAGATGCCCTCGCGGCTCGCGCCCGCCGCAAGCTCTGCCGCTCGCCCGAGACCGGGGATCTGAAGATCCGGCGCGATGTCAGCAAGCGGCAGGAGCACGAAATTGCGCTCGCGGATGCCGCGGTGCGGCAGCTCAAGGTTGCCGCCGCTCGCGCGCTCGCCTGCATAGACCAGAAGATCAAGATCGATCACGCGCGGTCCCCATTTTTGGTGCAGCGCCGGCCGGCCGAGACGGTGCTCGAGCGAGAGCAGCTCCGCGAGCAGTGGCCGCGCACCGAGCCCGGTGAGCGCACCCACCACCGCATTTACAAAGTCCGGCTGCGCAACCGGGCCGAAGGGCTTTGAGCCATAAAGCGCGGATACGGCTGACGAGGCGCAACTGGGCAATCGTCGGCAGGCTTGCAATCGCCCGCTCGACTTGCGCGCGCGGCTCATCGACATTGCTGCCGATCCCGATGTAGACGGGTTGCCAGACCTGCACCGTTGCTCCTCATACCGGTCCGGCGCTGCGCGCCCTGCGCCGGCGACGTGCGCCGCGCCGCCGGCCGGCCGGCCGCGGCGCACCTGCCCCCGCCTGCTCAAGACCGGCGATGAGCTCCTCGCGCTCCTCGGGCGACACCTCCTGCAGGCGCTTCCACCAGTCCGCGCGCTCCTGCGAGGCGAGGCCCGACTGCGCGCGCAGCAGCAACAGATCGTAGGCCGCGCGAAAGCGCGGATGCTCAAGCACGCGCAACGCGCGCCTGCCGCGCGGGTGCTCCAGGCGCGGCTGCAGGGCAAACATCTCGCGTAGACCCAAGGAGAAGCGCCGCGGAATGAGCACGTGCTTCTGCGCCTCACGCACCGCGCGATCACACGCGTCGAGAATCGTCGGGATGTCGTGCCAGCGCTCGGGCGGCGCAGCTTCAATCAGCCGCGCGATCGGCCCATACAAAAGCAGCGCGAAGAGAAAGCTTGGCGTGACCGCCTTGCCCTCACGCACGCGCGCATCAGTATTGGCGAGGCCGCGCAGCAGCAGCGCCGCGGCGGCCGGACCGCGTTCGAAGGCGAGATACCTCTCGACTGAGGGCAGCAGCACGTTCAGCAGACCGCGGCGCCGCAGCACCGCAAGGCTCTTCTCGCCCGAGCCGTTCAGAAAGAGCTTCAATACCTCTTCGAAAAGCCGCGCCGGCGGCACATCCGTCAGGCGCTCGCGCAGTCGTTCGAGTGGTTCGGCGGTCGCCGGATCGAGGCTGAAATCGAGCTTCGCCTCGAAGCGCGCGGCGCGCAGCATGCGCACCGGGTCTTCGCGATAGCGCGTATCGGGATCGCCGAGGAGCTTCAGCCGTCGCGCGCGCGATGTCCTCCACGCCGCCGACGTAGTCCCACACGGAAAAATCAGCGATGTTGTAGTAGAGCGCGTTGGCCGTGAAGTCGCGCCGCCAGACATCCTCCTCAATCGATCCGTAGACGTTGTCATAAATGATGCGGCCGGACTTATCGAACAAACGCTCGGTATCGGCATCCATGAGGGTTGCCTCCGGCGCTTCGGCATCGGCATCCTCGGCACCGGACTGGCTCTCCTCGTCATCTTCGTCCGCATCTTCCGCATCGGCCTCGGAGAGCGCCTCCGGGGGTGAAAACGGCACCGTTGCGGCACGAAACGTCGCGACCTCGATGATGTCGCGCCCGAAGAAGACGTGCGCGAGGCGAAAGCGTCGGCCGATCAGGCGGCAATTACGAAATAGCTTGCGCACCTGTTCCGGCAGCGCATCCGTGGCGACGTCAAAATCCTTGGGCTCGATACCGAGCAGCAGGTCGCGCACGCAGCCGCCGACAAGAAATGCCTGAAAGCCGCCCTCGCGCAGCCGGTACAGCACGCGCAGCGCATTCGGTGAGATTCCCGAACGAGATATCGTGTGCTCGGAGCGCGGAATGATCCGGGCAGTCGTGGCGGGCGCCGGCACAGGCGCGGCAGGTGAGTTCAAATTGAGATTCTTCGGCTTGAGCAATTAGCGCAGGTACCTATAATACCGCGCCCGTCTGCCTTACCCTTGGCAAACGCTCCCATCGTCTAGAGGCCCAGGACATAGCCCTCTCAAGGCTAGTACGCGGGTTCGAATCCCGCTGGGAGCGCCATAAAATCAGCGAGTTAGATGCGCCGCGCGCTCGTGGTACGGAAACCATACGGAAATCACTAGCAGCATCCCCGGGACCCAGAATACCGACGATCGGAGCGATACGTGCGCCGAGGCACACATCTAGGAGTGGTCAATGGCCAGGTCAAAAGCGCCTTCCGAAAAACCGCGAACTGAGCTGCGAGTACCTCCCGAAGAAGCAAAACAAAAGCTTGAGGCTAGGGTTTCTCTCGGCGAGAAACTATTGAGTACCTGGGGCTCGGGCCCCCCAGGTGTATTTCCGTCGTCGGACAGCTTTGACGGGATCAACGCCGAGCATAAAGGGTGGTCGGACTACAACGAGGCACTGCTCGAGAGCTTGTTCACAACGGAAGAGCCGAGGAATGAGTATGACTCGTGTGCGCCCGGGTCCACCCTCATGTTTTTGCCTGGTGCTGGGTATTCGGTGTCCGACGATTGGCGCGAACTTCGCGAACGCTTCACGGCTGAGATCCGTTGCCTGCGGTCCATTACGAGCTTGACCGGCGTCAAAGCAAGAAGCGCAAGGCGATCGCGCGCAAATGCGCCGATTTTAGTGGCTCGATAGACACGGTCATGTTTCAGTAAGTCCGATTTGCTTTCGTGTACATGAGATGAGCGGTTGCGCCGCTTCTCGGTAGATGCGACGTCCGGCCGTATCTCACGCGCGTAAAATAATTTGACGCGTGAGCATGACTCACTCGAAGCCCTCTCTGGAATTCGCGAAGCACGGCAACCAAGCGATTGATTCACCTCCTTGCACGGCTTCGCGCCACAGCATTCTCTGAAGTCCTAGATTCCGTAACCCAAGATGGAAAAGCTGAGACCGATAGGATCGCACCGCCTGCGCCTTGGCCTGTCGGTATATTCGGGCCGTCCGCATGTGCGTCCACGCCAGAGACCCTGAAATAATCGGCTTGAGAGTCGATGCCACCGCCGAACTGCCCGGGGACTTTTTCATTTCGAACGCATACGGTTGCTCAACGTAAAGGCCAACTCGTTGAGCATTCAATCCTTTGCGTAGCAAAAGCTTGCTCAATTGAGCGTGATCCGAATGCGCCAATGGAAAGCCTGGAATGAGCACCGTTTCTGCACCACGGATGAAAGCCGTCACCGCGGACCAGATATCCTCCTCACTTCCACGTCTTACATAGCATTCCGATCCGAAATTCAGCCAGCGCGGCTCGGCCCCTACGATTGAGCACGCCTGGCGATCCTCCTCGCGGCGCGCGCTTGCAGCCTGTCCCTCGGTCAAGAAACCACATTGACGGTCCCAGTGACTTGCCGGTGCGTCAGAAGATGCCACGTCGGTGAATACGGTGAGGACCTCGATCTTTGCCCCTGCTTCCGCCGCGTCGGCGATGGCGGAGCCCAAGGACATAATTGCATCGTCCAAATGGGGTGATACGACTATCACGTGGCCACTCAGCTGATTGCGGGTCCGGTCATTCAAACTGGATTTCATGCTATTGACCGCTCGCGGTGAATCTAGAATTGGAAAGAACGGGATTTCAGCTCTAATGTCAGGGCATTGGCGAGCCTTCCGAGAAACGGCGCACTTGCTCAGCGGCGTTTCTCGGACCCACGTACTTAAAGAGCCGATTAGGAGGCAAGCGAAAGAATCGATAAATGCGCCGAGAATAAAGCGACAAACTTAGATCAAGGACAAGCTCAATGCTGTCACCGAACAGGCCTTTGTTGACCTCGTGCACCAGCCGAGCTTCCCCGGTGACTCTGGAGCCGTAATTCAGATTATCCAAGTCATCAAAGTAGAACACGCAACCGTTTGGAACCTTGTCGATCAATCGTTCGAATATGGTTTTTGTCGAAGTGTAATAGTCGCAGTCGATCCAGATCAGAGCGGGAGGGTTTTTTTCGAGCGATTCGAGAAAGGCATCATCGATTGATTGCTCGAAATAGCCGCTATGAATCTCGTAGTTCCGGTAATGATTGGCGCAATACTTTGCCAGCTCTATGTAGCGACCTTTGAATTGGCCGGTTCTCCAGTCGTCCGCGCTCGTCCACTCCTTGTCTTTGACATCGACCGCTGTCGGCATGCCTTCAAAGCTGTCGAACGTATGGACGATCACTCGGTCAGTCAGCTTTAGATAACGAGTGGCATAAAGTAGCTTTATGAAGGAATAACCATCTGAAGTCCCAAACTCGAGCACTGAGAACGGCTCGGCACAATGCTTCCCGAATTCTTTGAGCACCGCATACACATGATCGTACCGATAGAAGGCAAAGAGCGCCTGACGCATGAGACGGCGCGGGAGATCAATGAAATTTAGATAAAAGGCAGTCTTCAAATATTCCCCAGGCAAAAGCACCGAGAAGAAACGCAGGATGCGAATTAGCGGTGACTTGTCCGGTGGATAGCGGGTTTCCACTTCCTGCATGGCGCGGCTCCTTCAGAAGAGAATGGAGCCGAAGTGCGCTCCGACTGCTCAGCAATCGGTAATCGCGAATACTCCGGCGCTCATCGTCGGCGGATCACTCCGCCGATCTACTGAACGGACGTCGGCGGGAACTTATGGTGGGAGCGGAACTGAAGAAGTGGAGGAGCTAGCCGCATCCATCAGCGCGGTGCAGCTCGTGTTTGCAAGTATTGGAGCACCTGGCAATCGATACATCGCGACCCACAAGCGTAGAACGGAGCGCAGAACATAGCCGCTCTTACGGCGGCGCCACCGGCACCGTTCAAGCCTACGGTAACTATGAACCGTCACGGCAGTTTTTCTTCGACTCGCTTCTGAATCCGCTGGGCAGATTTTATCATACCTCCGCGTCACTCTGGTCATCACGCGCCAGCCGCGGCTGCATGATCGAAGCCGCGTGCGCGAGCCACTGAAGCCACACCAGCTTCAGGTTGCCGTATCGCGCAGCAATCTGCTGTTCCCAAACCCGCTCGCTCAGGCCCATATAGACGGAATAGAGCTGCGGCACGGTCTGGAATGCCGTCGGCTGGGCGTCTTCGTCGAGGGCAAGCTTCGCCAGGTGCTTGAGGTACTCCCAGTAGATGCCGTGAAGGCGCAAGATCGCGCAAGGAATTGCGCGCTCGTGTGCCCAGGGGTAATTGAACCTGCCGGCGCTTCTCAGGCATACAGCGTTGTCGGGCTCGCCTATTTGGGCCGCATCGCTTTCTTTTATTGATGCTGGCGGAGATCTTCAGAGTGCGAGGGCGACAGCAGCGCCGCTGCTCGCGCAAGCCCGCGCCAGATGCGCTAAACCGGCGCCTCGTGCAAAGCGATCGAATGCAGCGTTAGTGTGGCAACTGGGCGCGTGCGCGCGCTTCCTGCCCGTGACGGGCAGCCGCCTGATGCAGCATTCTAATGCGTCGGGTGAGATGCCGGCGCTCCTGCACCACAGTGTCGTGGCTGAACGGTCTTGGACTTAGGAAGAATCCGCGCAGATCGGCGATCAGCTGCTTTGCAGCGATCTCCTCCTTCGCGCCGCTCGGCAGAAGCGCAGCGAGCTGCTTCACCATCGTCTCGGCAAGATTCGCGGCACCGTGGTCGCCTTCGCGGGGTCCCGTTTTCAAAAGAGTGCGCAGCTGCAGAGCACATGCCTCAGGTGATTCGACGCTATCTTTGATCACCACGCACCTCTTTGTCCGTGTGGCGGATACGCCGATGCGACAAGTTTTGCGATATTACCTGCAGTGCCCGCGCGCCAGAGGCGCGCAGCGAATGAAGTGTGCGCTACGTCGCAGGGTGCATGGCCCGCGCGATGAATAGCACACCCAGGACCAGGAACAAGGCGCTTGCCACATAATGAATGGCGTTGATCGGCAGGCGTTTGGCGAATGCCTTGCCGAGAAACACGACTGGCACGTTCGCGAGCACCATGCCCGCGGTGGTTCCGGCTACCACGGTGAGCAGGTTTGAATAGGCCGCGGCGAGTGCGACCGTTGCGATCTGCGTCTTGTCGCCGATCTCGGCGACAAAAAACGCAATGAGGGTCGCGACAAAGGCGCTCGCTCGAGCAGTGAGGGGCGCATCCTCATCCAGCGCATCAGGCTTCAAGGTCCACAGCGCCATACCGATCATGCTGGCACCCACCAGCGCATCAAGCCGGGAAGGCGTCAGGAACTGCCCCAGATGCACGCCGATCAGGGCGGCGATGAGGTGATTGGCGAGCGTCGCGAGCAACACGCCTGCGAGGATCGGCCAGGGTCTGCGATAGCGCGCCGCCAGCATCAGAGCGAGCAGTTGCGTGCGATCGCCCATCTCCGCGATCGCCACGGTCGAAAACGATATGAGGAAGGCTTCCATCGGCGCTACGCGATGGGCGCTGTGCCCAAGTGTGTTGACGTACGGCCCGCTGCGCCGGGCGACTACTCCGCGAAGGAGCGCGCGCTTTTTACCCTAGGGTTGCAGGCTAAGCAACTGCCCCCGTGAGCGCCGGCACGCTGCACGAGTCCCCCGCGCGCCTCCTTAGTCGATGGCATACAGATTGCCATCGGTGCTGCCGAAATAAATTGCATCGTTGCTGACTACGGGAGATGACAGGACGGCGCCGATGCTCATCATGCGCCACACCCCGATTATGAGGTCGTCGTAGAAGAAGTCGTCAAAGGCCGCCTCGTAGTTCGGCTCGCCGGATGGTTTGGTGTAGGTGGCTGCGTTGCGCACTGCCCCGTCGGTGCGGAAAGTCCATGCCGGCGCGTGCTTGTCGAGGTCGATGGCGATCAGCGTCCCGGCGTGCGAGCCGATGTAGAGCCGCTCGCCCGCGACGGCAGGCGATGAGAACATCGGCCAGTGCTTGAAGCTCAAGGAGTAGCGCAGCGCACCGCTCTGGGCATCGAGCGCGTGCAAGAGCCCCGAATCGGAAGTGGCAAAGTACAGCACGCCATCCTTCACGAGGGGCGTCGAGATAACCCACGAGCCCTTGTTGTCGAAGGCCCAGCGCTTCTCACCGCTGGCAGCATCGAGGGCGTAGAGGTGCGAGTCCCGGCAGCCGAAGTACACCATCCCCTGGGCGATCACCGCGGAGGATTGGATGCCGACCTGATTGAAGATCTTCGGATCCTCGCCCGTCTTGAAGCGCCAGCGCAGTGCCCCCGATTTGGCATCGAGCGCGTAGAAGAAGCTGTCCCAGCTGCCGATGTACACCGTGTCGTTGGCGATCGCAGGTGAGGCGTGCACGACGTTGCCGGTGCGAAACTTCCAGCGCAACGCGCCCGAGTCGGCATCGAGCGCGTAGACGTCGCCAGCGCCGCTGCCGAGGTAAACCGTGCTCTGTGCAATCGTCGGCGAGGAGAGGAAAAAATCGAACGGGTCGGGCATGGCCTCGCCCGCCGGTTGCGCCCCGTGCAGGTGCTTGGCCGTAAAACGGTGCTCGCCTGCGGAGGCGAACTTCCAGCGCTCCTTGCCGGTGCGCGCATCGAGTGCATAGACGTTGCCGTCAAAGCTGCCGAAGTACACCCGTCCTGCGTGCACGGCGGGCGAGGAGGTAACGCGGCTGCCAGTTTTGAACTTCCAGCGCTCGAGGCCGCTGGTCGCATCGACGGCGTACAGATAATGATCGTTGCTGCCAAAGTACGCGACGCCATCGGCGATCGCCGGGGTGGAGATGACCGGCCCTTGGGTCTTGAACTTCCACCTGACCCCATGCAGGACCGGGACCCCGGCGCCCGGGTAGATGCCGCTGTGGCGCTCATCGGCCCGAAAGGACGCAGAGGCTGCCGCCTGCGCTGCAACCGCTAGAGCCCAGCAGATCAGTGCCACGAGATGCTTCATGGAATGCCCCCGGAAGCGTTGCGGCGGGCATCATAGGTCGCGCGCAGCCGCCAGCGTTTTCGCTCTGACCCGCGAATCCCTCAATTAACCGGTTTTCCCAGCTGACGCTGCGAGCACCGCTTGCAGCACGGATTGCAGCACTTCCGCGGCAACGGGCTTGGTGAGGTGATGATTGAAGCCGGCTTCGAAGGCGCGCCGGCGGTCCTCTTCGTGTTCCCAGCCGGTCGCCTAGCCGGTGCGCTTGGGGCGTCGGGCCGGTTCGGGCGCCTCGGGCTGCGACTCCTGCAATTCCTCTTCGCTGAGCGAAATCGGCGGCAGGACCGAGGTCGGGGAATCATCCTCCACAGAATCCGTAGGCTTCACCGTCGGAACCGCGGCGCGGCCGCCCACGGCTCCCTGCAGCAGCCCCGTGAACGGCTGGTCGCGCAGAAACTGCAGTGCGACCTCCGCCACGACGGGTTTGCTGAAAAAAAATCCCTGCCCGAACTCGCAGCCCATGTCACGCAGCGTGTGCGCGGCGACCTCGGTCTCCACGATCTCGGCGATGGCGATAAGCCCGAGGCTCGGCACCATCTGCAGTATCGCCGTAACCATGCCGCTGCTTGCGTGGTCGGCACCGCCGCTGCGACTGACGAACGGCCGGTCGATCTTGACGTAGTCGAGCGGAAAGAGCTGCAGATAGTTGAGTGATGAATAGCCGGTGCCGAAGTCATCCAGGATCAGCTTGACGCCAAGACCGTGCAGGCGCTCGAGAATGTCGCGCGCCGCGCCGACGTTGCTGATGAGCGCAGCCTCGGTCACCTCAAAGCGCAGCATGCTCGCCGGAGTTGCGGTCTCGCGCAGTACTCCGCCACGTACTCGCCGAAGCCCTGATCGCGCAGCACCGCCGCGGAGAGATTCATGCTGATATAGAACTCCTGTCCCTTGGGCAGCTCGCGGCGCCACAGCGGCAGCAAGCTTGCACACGCGCAGCACGATGCGGCGTGTGATCGACACCATGAGGCCCGCCTCTTCGGCGATCGCCGAGAAAGCGGTCCGGCGTCAGCATGCCCTCGACCGGATGGCGCCAGCGCAGCAGCGCCTCGGCGCCCACCATGTGGTAGGTGCGCAGATCGACGATCGGCTGAAACACGAGCCGCAGCTCGTTATTGTCGAGCGCCACGTGCAGATCCGCCTCGAGGCTCACGAGACTCGCCGCCTGGCCGCCCATCGCCGGCGAGTACGCCAGGGTGCGCGTGGTTTCGTCCTTCTTCGCGGTCGACAGCGCGATGTCCGCTTCGCGGATGACATCCTCCGCGCGCTGCGCGGAGTCAACGCAGGTGAGGCCGATGCTCGCGGTGACGCTCGAGGCGATGCTTGCGCAGTTCAAATGGCGCGTGCAGCGCCTCCTGCAATATCGCCCGCGAGCGCGAGCGCAGATTCGGGCGCGGGCACATCGAGGGCCAGCACCGCGAACTGATCCCCGCCCCAGCGGGCAAGCACGCATTCGGTGCGCGCCGTTGCATTCGCAAAGCGCCGCGCCGCCTGCATCATGAGCTCATCGCCCGCGGTATGACCGAGCGTGTCATTGATGAGCCTGAAGCGCGTGATGTCCACCAGAATGACTGCGATGCGCGGCCGCTGGCGCGTGCGCACTTCGCGCAGCGCGCGATCGAGCTGGTTCATGAAATAGCGCCGATTGGGCAGCCCGGTGAAGCCGTCGTGATAGCGCGCATGGTCAAAGCTCTTCTGCAGATCCTGGCGCTGCTCGATTTCGGCGTTCAGGCGCGCGCTCATCGCGTGCTGGCGCTTGCCGGGCGAGCGCGAGCCGCGCCTGCAGCCGCCGCAGGCTGTGGGTGAGATCGTGCGTACCGAATGCCAGCACCCACGCGAGGATCGCGAGCACGCCAATTTCGGTCGCAAGCTCGCTCGTTGGATACCAGCCGCGCGTGCGGGCGGATCAGCACCTGCAGCTCGCTGCCGGCGATCGCGGGCACAAAGCCCGCCGGCAAGCGCACGCCATGCGCGCGACCGGCGCATCCAGCGGCGCCGCATCCGAGCCGCGAACGTGCGCAGTGCTGCCGCTGCTCGCCTCGCGCTGCATCGACCTCGAAAATCATAGCCGGCATTGACGACCCGGCCGAGGCGGGTGGCGGACGAGCAGGCGATCGAGGTCCGCGTACACCACCGACCATCCGATCGGCGGCGCGCCCGACTTCCGCGTGCTGCCGCCAAAAGCGGCACGCGCGCCGCCACGATCCATTGGCTGCCCTCGCGCATCGGTCCGAGCACGCTCGCGCCGGAAGCATCGCGCTGCGCGCGGGGACGGATGCCCATTCGCTGACGATGCTGGCGGCGAGCGCGGCTTGGGCATGCTTCGCGCCGGCAGCGCTGCGCCTCGGCGCCGATCCAGAACCCGTTGTGCACGGGCGTGGCACTGGCGCAGAGCCTCCGCGGCAGCGCTGGCGATCGAGCGCGCGCGGCCTGGCGGCTCGCATTCTCCGTCACGCCCTGCAGCTGCTTTCGATGCGGCCGCCACCTGCGCTGCGCCTCGGCCTGCGCCGCCATCACGCGCGCGCTCGGCATGCTGCTGCATGCTGAGCACGATGAGTCGCGATCCGGAGATGCAGCACAACCGCCAGCACGAAGGCAGTCGGCAGCCATCCGAGCGTGCGCTTGAGGAACCTGGTAATCACTTGGCGCTGCCGGTGCGCAGGTCAAGGATATAGGTGAGGGTCAGCGTCTCGCGCCTGGCGCCGGACAGATTCCAGGTAGTCCGCAACCAGGCTCACCTGGTCGGCGGCCGGCAGACTTGGAGAAGCCGCCGAAATACCTCGTGCAGCTGGCCGCTGCCCGGGCAAGATCTCATCGGTCTGCATGATTCAACACGGCGGGCGAGCCCTGCCCGCAGGCGCCGCCCGCGAGCAGATTCGATCGGCTTCGGTAAAGAAGTCGATGCGTGTCGATCCGAGACTCGTGCCGAGATTGCCGCTCACGGACTGCTGGTAGGCGGCCGCGTCTGCACCCACGGGCCCCAAAGCACCGATGCGCCGATCTTCGGCAAATTGCCGTGGCTGGTATCGATATCGATCTGCCGGTCCTCGAGCTGCAGCGAGAAATGCGTGCCGATCGTACGGTACACGCCGCCGGCCACGATTCGGAATAGTCGAAATGATGCGTGCCGCCGATGTCGCCCGCGCCCTCGTGAGCTTCGCCGTAGACACTGGCGCTGCGCGCCCGCCGCCCCGAGCGTCGCCGAACCATTCACCGAGCCGAACGCCCAATGCGCATTCGCCAGCACTCGTATTCGCCGCCGAGACCGACGAGCGTGCTCGGCGCTGAAATTGTGCAGCCAGCCCAGACTGCCCGAGCCGCCGCCGCTCGCCACGGAAAGATTGGCGCCGCTGCCGCTGAAGACCAAGCGATCGTCGCTGCCGCTATCCGCCTGCGCAACGCAGCTTGCGCAGGCGCACGCGAGCCAGCAGGAGCCATGAACCTGGTGTGTGCGCTTTCATCTTTTCAGCATCAAGGTTGAATCAGTCATCGCGGCGGCAACCTCATTGGCGGCTTCCGCCTTGCCGACGGGCAGGAAGGCGACGATGTACAAACGCTCCTCCTCCGCCGGCAGTGCCACGGCGGAGCTCGTCACCTGGTAAACCCACGGCGCGATCTCGATGTGCATCTTGCGGCGGCCCGCGACGCCCGGGTCCCACCACTGCAGATTGCTGCCCGCGCCCTGCGGCAGCAGCGCCGCCGGCCTCGATGCCGATCGCCATGCCGGCAAACAGCCACGACGCGGGACGTGTTGAAGGCGCATACGCATGCCGCGCGCATTCGACGACGAGCGCCGCATGTTCAGCCGTATCGAGCGCGGATCGGATGCAGAAGGCCTCGGTTGTGTCCTCGACCAGCACGAGCGCCAGGCGGTGGCCAAGCTGCGCGACATGTCGCACGAGCACCTGCGCCACCAGAAACTCTTCGCCCACGCGGATGACGGCCTTCTTGCGTCACGCCATCCGCGCCGCGGATCAGCTCCTGCACAACCTCGGGGTAGGAGAAGCGCACCGCATCAAAGAGATTGCGCCCGCTGATCGGATCGGCATCGGCGGACAGCGAGCGCGTTGCGAGCTGACTTACGCACACGACCTGCAGCGTATCGACGTCGACCAGAAAAGCCGGCACGCGGCAGCTGCTCGATGAGCCCCGTCCACAGCTCCTGGCCGCCCTCAGCCTCGGCGCGCGCCAGGCTCGACCAGGGCGTAGAGCCGCTCGAGTATCGTGCCCAGATACTCCGCCGCGACCGCGCATGCGAACAGCACTATGGCGAACACTTCGAGCAGCACGACGAAGTAGCGTGCTGGCGCATAGAAGCCCGAGAAGGGCACCTGCGCCGCGCTCGACTGCTCGCCGAAGAGCCACGCCAGCCAGTTGCCCCGCGCCGCTGAGCCCGCCGGCATACCAGCGCAGCTCCGGGACCTGCCCGAGGGCGACCGCGCTCACCACGATCACCGCGACGCTCGCCGTGATGTAAGGCTGCCATTCGGTGACGAAGATCGCGCCAATCACCGGCAGCACAAAGATGCACAGGAACAGAGGATTCTGCAGCCCGCCGGTGATGCGCCACACAAACCCCAGGGCGACGACGCCGATGAGATGCAGCATGGCAAGGCCGCGCCGGCGCCAGCGCGTATGTGCGCGCGTCGGCTTCGCGATCGAGGTGAACGCCACGTGCATGGCGCCGAGCAGCAAGCAGGCCCGAGCGATGCACTGCCGAGCTGAATCTCAAATTCGTTGAAGAACCACGGTACGGCGGTGGCGACAGGACGGCGACGATCGTCAGCAGCCACACATCATCGAGCAGGTGCACGCGCGGGTCGGCCCACGTCGGCCGCGCGAGAATCTGCGTCTGTTCGCCCTGGCTCATTGCGTCTTCGCCGCGGCGGGCGCCGCGGCGGCCTCGCTCGGGGGAGCGGTCGCGGGCGCAGCGCCGGCGCTCGGCGTCCAGCCGCCCTTGTCGAAGGTGTTGTTGTCGAGGAACGGTTGCGCCTCCACCTTGGTGCCGCCCGGCGGCGTGAAGCCATCGACCTTGCAGCGCGAGCGCATGCGGCCGTAGCACCTGATTGCGGCGCAGGATTGGCGAGTCGCCGATCACATCGATGCCGTTGAACTTGGGCTCGATGATGGTGTTCTCCACCGCCGTGCTCGGGCTCTTGGCGTCGCCGAGCACGAAGGCGAGGCCGTAGCCGGTGTTGTGCACGCGGTTGGCGCGCACGAGCGTGTTGCCCGAGCCGCGTACCATGACGCCATAGGCACCCAGGCCGTCGATCTCGTTGCTGTCGATGATGGCGCTGTGCACGTTTTCGACCACGATCCCCATGGCCGGGCCACCGCTGATGCGATTGCCGCGGATGACCGCGCCCACGCCCACGAGGTGCACGGCCGCCTCCTGGGAATTGAAGAATTCGTTGTGCTCGACCAGGATCGGCATGTTGCCGGCGACGATGCCGGTGTGCTCGTCGGTGAAGTGATTATCGTGCACGTTGATGGGATCGCCGCTCGCATTCGCGCCGCTGCGCACGGCCCACAATGCCGCATCCTTGTCGTTCGCGAAGTCGTTCTTGTCGATGATCGTGTTGCGGCCGGCGGTCGCGAAGCGCACTGCGATCTTGTTCTTCGAGAAGTGGTTGCCCTCGAGCAGCGTGTCGCGTAGCATTCTCGGCGGCCTCGACGCCCACGTCGCACGAGTCGATGGTGCTCGCGCGCAGCCGGAAGCGCGCCGCGCGCAGCAAGAAGGCCGCACCGGGGCAATTGCTGATGTTGCAGGCCCTCGATGGTGGTGTTGGCGCCGGCGATGTCAAATACCGGGCCGCTCGCCAGAGCACGCGCGTCGATCTGCGCGCCCGCCGGGTGCGCCACCACGCTCACGCCGTGCGGTATTCACCAGCGGCGGCAGCGCCGTCTGCACGGTGATCTTCGGCACCTGGATCGAAACGGTGGCGCTGCCGCCGGCCGCGGCCACCACAAATAGCGCCTCGCGCAGCGTACCCGGGCCGCGGTCGCCGCCGTTGGTCACGTTTACGAGCGTGCTGCCGACAGTTTGACTCGTGGCGCGGACTTTGCTTTTCGTACCAACGGCCCACCGCCACCACCGCAATCAGCAGCACCAGAGACGCCGATAGCCACTGAGGATCGACGGCTAATGCGCATGAGGAGCCCCTCCACTCGCAGCTCTGCAGAACGAAAACCGCATGCCAGGAGCGCGCCACGGCGCGCCGCCCGAGCAGCGCATCGATCGGCACGGACAGTGCGGTCGCCAGCGCCAGCGCCGCCATGGCCACCGGTCGCGCGCAGGCGCGGCAGGTGCGGCAGCAGCCAGGTCCTGAAGGGTGCGACGTCGACGCCCGTCAGCGCGCGCAGCTGCAAGCCGCAGCGCTCGAACAGCTGCAAATACTCACTGCGCTGGCGCGCCTTGAAGACCGTCGAATCGCAATGGTCGGCGAAGCTGCGTCGGCGCCGCCTCGAGCAGCACGATCCGCCCGTCGCGCGCCGACGTGGCGCGCGATGCGCTCCACCGCCGCATGCAGCGCCTGCGGATCCAGAATGTGCTGCAACACCGTGACTCCCAGCACGAGGTCAAATTGCTCACCCGCATCAAGGTGCGATGAATCCTGCACCAGGAAGCGGCATCGCTCAGCAAGCCCCGCCGCCTGCGGCCTGCGCCTGCGCTTCGCGAATCATCGTGGGACTCAAATCCACACCGGTAACGTCAGCTCCGCGCGTCGCAAGCAGGCGACTCCAGCGCCCAACTCCGCACCCCACATCGAGGACGCGCATGCCGCGCGTGACCCGCAGCCACGGCGCGAGCGCCAGGCGCTGGGTCAAATGAATCGCGCGGTTGTAGAAACCCGGCATGCCGTAGGAGCACACCGCCGCAAGGCCGTCGCCCTCGGCGGCGAAGCGGCGCGCGCGCTCTTCCCAGTAGACGCTGGGACGATAGAGCTCGGGTGCCGGCACGCCGCGGGTCGTCATGCGATGCTGCGCCCGTTGGTCTGCAGCTCTTCATCCGGCACGGCGCGCGCGGCGCGGCTCGTAATGATCGTGATAGACGCCGGCGGCCAAAGAGCTTCAGAACAGATCCAGTTGGCGTAGCCGACCGACATCGGCACGATGTGCGCGATGGCATAAAAAAGGTAGATCGGCACGACGGGCGCGATGTAGGCGCGCTCGGATTTGGGCACGCTCGTAAAGAGCGCAATGACGCCGAGCGCAAGGTAGCTGCCGATCGCCGCGGTGAAGTACACCGGGTTGGTCAGCGCTCCGGTCGGACACCCAGCCATCGAGCAGCAGCCGCTCGAGGCCGCGCGCGAAGCTCGCCACCAGCAGTGCGGCGCTCAGCATTTTCACGAGATGCAGCCCGAGGTGAGCACGCCGATGTAAACCATGAAGTGGTACATCGCGAACGGCGTGCGGCGGCTGACGCGCCAGATCCTGCCGAAGCGCTCGGTGTACACCTTGAGCAGGCCGTGGTACCAGCCGACACGCTGCGAGAACCAGCGCGCGATCGTTCCCGGCCCCTCGGTGCTCACCACCAGGCGGCCGTCATAGTAGATGCGCTCGCCGCTGCCGAGCAGGATCATCGCATTCTCGAAATCCTCGGCGTACACCGAGAGCGAGTGCTCCTGCAGAGCGAGCACCAGCGCATCGCGCCGGTACACCGAGACGCCGCCGGAGGTGATGCTGAAGTCGGAGAGGCTGTTCGCGTCCGATGCGAAACGCCAGCGCGTACTCGAAGGCCTGAAAGCGCGCCAGGAACCCGTCCGGCTCGATCATGATGCGCGGACATGCGGCCGCCGCGCCCGAGAGCTGAAAATCGCCGATAAAGCGCTCGAGGTCGATGCTGCTGCCGGCCTGGCGTGCTCGCGGATGCGAATGTCCGGATCGATCACCATGACGGTGGAGATCGCATCGGGCAGCGTGTCGAGCAGCGCCCGCAGCGCGCCCGGCTTGCGCCGGTTGACCGGCTCATCGAGGCAGCGCCAGCCCGAGGCGCCGCAGGCGCATCACGGTATTGTCGGTCGAGCCGTCGCTCACGAGCCAGACGCGATCGCGATACGGCGCGAAGGCTTCGACGAAGGCATCGATGTCATCCTCGAGATTGAACACCGAGGCGATGATCGCGTAGGGCGAGGTCGGCACCACGCGCCGCCCACCCTGCGGCAGCGCGACGCCCAGATTGATCGACAGATCGCGCATGTCATCGCCTTCACGCGCGGTGACGGTATGGCGGCGGTGCATGTAGAGGCGCAGCACCAAGTCGAGCGCATCGGTGTAGACGATGAGATTCGCAAGGCCGAAGACCAGGATCGAGAAGCTCGCGGTCTCGAAATCGGCCGCGGACATCAGCGATCCAGCCCGCGAGCAACGCGCACACCCCGAGGGGCGCGAGGAGCGTCCAGACCGCGCGTCGCACGGTCATGCGTTCGCGACGGCGCGCGGCGCCGACGCCTCCCGGACTTGCGGCAGGCGCTCCTGCAGCTGCGGCATGCACTTCATCGTCGATCGGCGATGCGAAACCCCTGCCGCGCCATGACCGGCAAGGCACTCAGGATCCACATCAGCGAGCGCACGCGCGAAGGCAGATGCGCGCCGTGCACGCTCGACGCTTCCGAGCAGCGTCTCAAACTCGCGCTCGATCTCGAGGATGGCGCTGCGCACCGCCGGGTCGATCGGCAGAATCTTGGACGGCTGGTCCCATTCCACGCTGGTGCCCGCCACGCGGCGCCGCGTCGACACCGTGTGCGCCAGCAGCTGCGGGTCCTGCGCCAGCGCGGCGCCCGAGAACGGGATCACGTAGGGATACATGCCGATCTCGCAGCCGCGCCGCAGCCAGAGATAGGCCTCGCGCAGCGTCGTGGCGACATCCTCGAGGCGCGCGCGCGGCGAGCTCAGGATGAGATCGAGAAACGGCGTGATGCCCGCGGCGCGCGCAGCGGTGAGCATCGGCTCGATGTGGCGGTGAATCTGCGCCTTGTTGAATTCGGCGAGCACGCGCGGCGAGAAGCTCTCGATGCCGAAGCCGAGCACCCGAAAGCCGGCGCGGCGCATCGCCTCCAGGCGCTCGACGTTCATCGCATCGATGCGGTTGGTGCTGATGAACTGCAGCGTCTGCGGTATTGCGCCGCTGCTCCTTCGCTGCGACAATCGCCTCGCACAGCGGCAGCACGCGCGCGATCCTTCGTGAAAGTGAAAATGTCGTCCTGGAAGATGACCGTGCGCACGCGCGGATGCGCCGCCACGATGCGCTCGATCATCGCCAGGCAGTCTTCGGCCGAGAGGCGCGCGATGCGCCGCGACGCTGCCCTGGGCCTGATGCAAGAAATTAGTGGCCGAGCAGAAGGTGCAGGCCATCGGGCAATAATTGAGCGTGATGAGCCGCACCGAGCGGATCTCGGCGAGGTGCGCCTCGCGCGCCGCCTTGCTCGGCAGCGCCGCCCACCTGGTAGGCGCTCTCCAGGCGCTCCCAATAGGCCGCGTACGGCATCTTTTCGTACGGCGTGCTGAAGATCGCGTCGCGCAGTTCGTGCGCGATCGAGCGCAGGCTGCGGCAGCAGCGAGCGCCTTGCCATCCGGCGCCGCGCTCGGCGGTGCCGCTGATGCCGTGCACGGGAGCGGCCGCACGCAGCCGCTCGGCGATGTCGAGCAGCGGGCGCTCGCCCTCGCCGAGCACCACCAGATCAAACGGCCCGAGCTCAAACATGCAGCTCGGGGCGAAACGTCGCCTCCATGCCGCCGGCGATGAGCAGCGCTTGCGGCGCCATGCGGCGCGCGAGATGCGCAAGCTCCAGATCGAAGCTCAACGTCATCCCGGTGGTTGACACGCCGATGACGTCCCAGCTGCCCGAGAGCAGCTCGCGCTCGAGGGCGCGTTGCGGTGCGCCGCTGCAGCAATTCGGATCGAACACCTTCGCGCAAACGCCGGCGGCCTCGAGTACGCCGGCGAGGCGCCAGACGCCAAGCGGCGGGGCGAGAAACGTGTACTCGCCGCAATGCGGATCGTAGGGACCGATCAGCAGGAAGCGCGGCGAGTGCGTGTCAGAGTTAAGCATAGTTTTCTAAAGGCGCTCCCCGGACGCAGCTTCCGAAGAGGCGCCGGTATTGCAGAGGCTCGGACCAAGTCCGCATTAATCGTGCCTACGACCTGGCTTGTAGCTTGCGCGCCACGGATTGGCTGCCGTGGCGTGCAACTCCCGCACCGCAGTGCGAGGAGAATGTGAACGCGCCGGCGCGCAAGCCCCTCGGCCGACGCGCGCCCACAGGGGCTGCGAAAAGTTCAGAAATCTCTGAGGGTTAAGTTAACTGCGCTCACCGGCGCCTACATCGTTTTCAAAGTGTACGCGTTTGAGTGCGCACTTTGAGAGCTGGTTCCGCAGAAGTCCAGCGGCGCCTGCCGAGGCATCAGGCGTCGGCTGCGCGGCAGACGCGCCAGCGGCCGAGCGCGGGCGCGTACTGCTATTCGCGTACTACCGCAACAGTTTCATTTAACCGGCTGAACTTTCTTCGCTATTAGGGTCGCGACCAGTTTGCCTTCGGCATTCGCGACGACCTCATAGATGCTGCCATCCTTGCAGTGCACGAGATAGTCGCGCGAGCCCTGCGCAGCAAAGCGCATCACCTTGCCGCAAGAGAGCTGCTCGGCGGCGATGACGGCGGTGAGCTCCTTGACGACCCCCGGATCCTCATCCGCCAGCGCGACCGTCGCGAGCCGCCCCACGAGCACAGCGCCGATGCTCCACGCGCTCACGATCTTGCTCACGACATTGCCTTTGCTTGCCTCAGCGTTTGAACAGCGCGAATAGCCACTGGCCAAGATATCCCAGAACGGGCGGCAACAGCACCCCGGGAATGAGCCGCGCCAGAGTGAGCGGCCAGCCGAGCAGCGGTGCCTCGTAGGTGAGCATGCGGATGGGGCTCACCAGAGTCTTCGCGGTGAGGAGCGCGATCACCGGCCCGGGCTCGGCACCGGTGCGCACCAGATTCGCGGCGATCGGGAACAGCATGTACGGGCCGCCGGGCAGAATGAGCCCCACGCCCCAGCCGACGAGGATGCCACGGCCGAGGTTCTCGCGACCGAGCCATTGCGCCATGGCTTGCGCCGGCAGCAACACCTCGAGCAGCCCGGCGAGCACAAATCCCAGCGCGATCTCAATCCACACGCCGCGCAGCAAGCCGGCCGCTCGCGAGCAACCCTGCCAGCGGCAGGTGGGGATCGCGCCGCAAGGCCACTAGCAGCGCAACCGCAACCAGCCCAGGAGAATATAGAGACTCGCGTCCAATTTGCGGCGGGTGCGTTTCAATCGCGGGGTCCGCGAGGTCCCCAGGCCGGCTCGACGTACGCCGCGTAGGTCGTATCGAGCAGATGCCACAGTATCTGCGTCTTGCGGATCAGCGCCTCCACGCACCGCGTCTGCAGCTCGAGCGTGGTGGCGTGGGTGGTCACGTACTCGAGCGCCTCGCCCGAGTCGCGCTTGGCGCGCGTCACGCGCGCGCGAAAATAGGCCAGCATTTCAGGCTCGACCCACGGGTAGTGCGCCTCCCAGGCGACGATGCGCTTGGCCATGATGTCGGGGGCGAAGAACTCCGTGAGCGAGGAGGCGACGGCCTCAAGCAAACTGCGCTCGCGCACGAGCTGCACGTAGGCGTCGCACGCAAAGATGACGCCGATCAGCACGGAGCGGCAGCTGCGAACCTCCTCGACGATCGAGCCCCACGCCCGCGGCGAGGCGCAGCCACATGGCGAGGCCGCCCTCGCCTTCGGCCATGCCGTCGTGATCCTGGATGCGCCGGATCCACATGCGGCGAAACGCCGGATCATCGGACTTGGAGAGAATGAGCGCATCTTTGATGGGGATGCGTGTCTGATAGTAGTAGCGGTTCAGCACCCATTGCTGCAGCTGCGGTTGCGTTAGCTTGCCGGCGTGCATCAGCATGGTGGTAGCGATGGTGGTCGTGGTAGCGCGCCGCGCCCTCGCGCTTCAGCCACGCGGCGAACTCGGCCGCCGGCAGCGCGGCTGCGCTCACAGCTCGAACTCCAGGCCATCGTAGGCGACGCGCCAGCCGGCCGCGGTCGACTGCCGCGTATTCGCGCCGAGTCCTCGCGCAGGATGGGATTGGTGTTATTGATGTGGATGTAGTAGCGCTGCGGCGTTGCGATGTTCGCCAGCAGCGCAAGGCTGCCGTCGGCGCCGCCGATCGGCAGATGCGCCATGTCCTCGGCGCGCTTATCCCCGAGCCCAAGCGCGATGAGCTCATCGGCCGCCCAGAACGTGCCGTCAAAGAACACGCACTGCGTGCCCTCGATCGCCCGCGAGCACTGCCGGGGTAATGGCGGCGACGCCGGACAGATAAATCATCGCGCGCCCGTTGACGCGATCGCGGATGCGAAAGCCGACATTGTCCTCGGGCGACGGCGTGCAGGCGGCCGCGCAGATGCAGCGGCGGCTGCCCGGGCACCGCGATCGCCTCGACGTCGAGGCCGCTCGCGCGGCCGTCCAGAAACTGTGAGCTCCTGCGGCTGCCCGGGCTCAACGCTGCGCCAGCTCGTCTGGCCCGGCAAAGCGCTCGAGCGTCGCATAGAGCGAATTGCCTTCGGTGAAGCCGCGCCGCACCTGCGCGGTGGCGTAGATCTGCAGCGGCTGCGACTCGCGCAGCGCACAGCAGCCCCAGACAATGATCGAGGTCGCCATTGGTGAGCAGCACGCCGGCAATCGGCGAATCGCGCGGACGCGCGCGGATGCAGGCGCGCGAAAGCTCTCGATCTGCGCGCGAATCTCCGGCGAGGCATTCAGCAAAAACCAGCTGCTCATTGTCGGCGCTGATCGCGATCGATTCCTGCGTGCGCGCGCGCGCAGGCAACGCGCCGCTGCGCACGCCGCGGCAGTTGGGACAGCCGCAGTTCCACTGTGGAAATCCACCGCCGGCCGCCGATCCCAGTACTCTTATTTTCATGCCACGTGCAACGCGTCAAGTTCACCCTACGATCACGACCCACGGGCGTCAAGGGTGGACGCTGCGGCTAGAGAAAATCTCTATTGCATAGTCGCTGCGCGCGCGAGCGCCGCATCGACCGTATTCGACAGCAAGAGCGCGATCGTCATCGGGCCGACGCCACCCGGCACCGGGCGTGATGGCGGACGCCACGCGTCTGCGCCGCTTCAAACTCCACATCGCCCGACGAGCTTGCCGTCGGCGCCTTTGTTGGTGCCGACGTCGAGCACCACCGCGCCCGGCTTGATCCAGGCACCCTTGATCATGTGCGCCCGGCCGACGGCGGCGACCACGATGTCCGCGCGTCGCACGGTTGCCGCCAGATCGAGCGTGCGCGAATGCGCGATCGTCACGGTGGCATTCGCCTCGAGGAGGAGCAGTGCCATCGGCTTGCCGACCAGGATGCTGCGCCCCACGACCACGGCGCTCTTGCCGGCCGGGTCGCAGTTCACCGCGGCGAGCAGGCGCATGCAGCCGCTCGGCGTGCAGGCGCGCAACCCCGGGCGCCCCACGGCGAGCAATCCCTCATTGAGCGGGATGCAGGCCATCGACGTCCTTCGCAGGATCGATGGCATCGATAATGCGGCTCGCATCAAGAGCCTTCGGCAGCGGCATCTGCATCAGATATGCCGTCGACCCGTGGATCGGCGTTTAACTGCGCGATGAGCGCAAGGAGCTGCGCTTCAGCGGTGGTTGCCGGCAGATCGTGCGCGAAGGATTCAATCCCGACGTCCGCGCACGAGTGGCGCTTGTTGCGCACGTACACGCGTCGAGGCCGGATCCTCGCCCACCTGCACGACCGCGAGGCCCGGGCGACGCCCGAAGCGCGCCTGAAACGCGCGCGCCCGCGCGGCAACTTCAGCGCGTACCTCGGCGGCGATGGCCTTGCCATCGATCACTTTCGCCGCACCGGCGGCGGCGGCGCTGCTCGTCATGGCGCAGCGCGCTCAGTAGCGATAATGGTCGGGTTTGTAGGGCCCGTTCTTGTCGACGCCGATGTAGCGCGCCTGCTCGTCGGTGAGCTTGGAGAGCTGCACGTCCAGGGTCGCAAGCTGCAGCCGCGCCACCTTCTCGTCGAGGTGCTTCGGCAGCACGTGCACGCCGATCGGATAGCGCTCGGCATGGCCGTAGAGCTCGATCTGCGCGATCACCTGATTCGCAAACGACGAACTCATCACGTAGCTCGGATGCCCCGTGCCGCAGCCGAGGTTCACCAGGCGCCCCTCGGCAAGCAGGATCACGCGCTTGCCGTCGGGGAAGACGATGTGATCCACCTGCGGCTTGATGTTTTCCCAGGCGTACTGCTTCAGGCTCGCCACATCGATCTCGCTGTCGAAGTGCCCGATGTTGCAGACGATCGCGTTGTGCTTCATGCGCTTGATGTGATCGTGGGTGATGACATGGTAGTTGCCGGTGGCGGTGACGAAGATGTCCGCCTTGTCGGCGGCGTAGTCGAGCGTCACCACGCGGTAGCCTTCCATCGCCGCCTGCAGCGCGCAGATCGGATCGATCTCGGTCGACCCACACCTGTGCGGAGAGCGCGCGCAACGCCTGCGCGCAGCCTTTGCCGACATCGCCGTAGCCTGCGACGAGCGCGATCTTGCCCGCGATCATCACGTCCGTCGCGCGCTTGATGGCATCCACCAAAGACTCGCGGCAGCCGTACAGGTTGTCGAACTTGCTCTTCGTGACGGAGTCGTTGACGTTGATCGCCGGGAAGGCGAGCTTGCCCTCCTTCGCCATCTGGTAGAGGCGCTTCACGCCGGTGGTCGTCTCCTCGGTCACGCCGCGCACGGCCGCAAGGCGCACCGAGTACCAGTTCGGATCCGTGCGCAGCTTGGCTTTGATGGCGGCGAAGAGCTCGGTTTCCTCCTCCGAGGTCGCCTGGGCGATGACGCTCGGATCGCTCTCGGCGCGCGCGCCCAGATGCAGCAGCAGCGTCGCATCGCCACCGTCATCGAGGATCATGTTGGCATAGCCGCCGTCCGACCAATCAAATATCGAATGGGTGTACTGCCAGTAGTCGGTGAGCGACTCGCCTTTCCAGGCGAACACCGGGATGCCGGCGGTTGCGATGGCGGCGGCCGCATGATCCTGGGTTGAGAAGATGTTGCAGGAAGCCCAGCGCAGCTGCGCACCGAGCGCCTGCAGCGTCTCGATCAGCACCGCCGTCTGGATCGTCATGTGCAGCGAGCCGCTGATGCGCGCCCCCTTCAGGGGCTGCGTCTTGGCAAATTCCCTGCGGATCGCCATGAGTCCGGGCATCTCCCCTTCGGCGATCGTCATCTCCTTGCGCCCCCAGTCGGCGAGCGTCAGATCAGCCACGCGAAAATCGCGAAACGTGCCGGGGGCAGCTTTCAGATTAGCGTTCATCGGTCCTTCATTCCTTAACGTCAGTAGGGTCTTCAGGCGGCGCGCGCCGCGGCGCTCTTGGCATCACGCGCCAGCTCCTCCGCCTTGTCGGTTCTTTCCCAGGTGAATTCAGGTTCGGTGCGCCCGAAGTGCCCATAGGATGCGGTCTTCTGATAGATCGGTCGCACAAGATCAAGCATCTGCCGCAGCCCGTAGGGGGTGAGGTCAAAATGCCTGCGCACCAGCGCCGTCAGACGCTCGTTCGAGATCGCTGCCGGTGCCGAAGGTCTCGACCATGATCGAGGTCGGCTCGGCAACGCCGATGGCGTAGCTCACCTGCACCTCGCAGCGCTCGGCGAGGCCCGCGGCGACGATGTTCTTGGCAACGTAGCGCGCGCCATAGGCGGCCGAGCGGTCGACCTTGGAAGGATCCTTGCCGGAGAACGCACCGCCGCCGTGGCGCGCAAAGCCGCCGTAGGTGTCGACGATGATCTTGCGGCCGGTGAGACCGCAGTCGCCCACCGGACCGCCGACGACGAAGCGCCCGGTGGGATTGATGTGGTATTTGGTGCGCTTATCGATCCACTTCGCGGGCAGCACGGGCTTTAGGATCTCCTCCATGACCGCCTCGCGCAGCAGCTTCGTTGACACCTCGTCGCTGTGCTGCGTGGAGAGCACCACCGCCTCGATCCCCACCGGCAGCATCGTTCTCATAGCGCAGCGTGACCTGGCTTTTGGCGTCCGGGCGCAGCCAGGCAAGCTTGCCCTTCTTGCGCACTTCGGCCTGGCGCTTCACCAGGCGGTGCGCAAGCGTAATGGCCGCCGGCATGAGCACATCGGTCTCGTTGCTCGCATAGCCGAACATGAGACCCTGGTCCCCGGCTCCCTGCTTCTTCTCGTCCTTGCGATCAACTCCCTGGGCGATATCCGGCGACTGCTTGCCGATGATGTTGACCACGCCGCAGCTTGCGCCATCGAACCCCATCTCGGAGGAATCGTAGCCGATCTCAAGCACCGTCTTCCGCACCAGCGCCTCCACATCCACCCACGCGCTGGTCGTCACTTCACCCGCAACCACGACGACGCCGGTCTTGACCAGCGTTTCGCAGGCCACGCGGCCGCGCTTGTCCTGCGTCAGGATGGCATCGAGCACGGCGTCCGAGATCTGATCGGCGATCTTGTCCGGATGACCTTCGGAGACCGACTCGGACGTAAATAAGTAGCTATTGCCCATGTCACCTATCCTGCTGTGTTTATCCGCATCAATTGACACTCGCGAGCGGCGCTGCGCAGCGCTGCGCCGCGCTCGCCGGTAGCGCCATGCCGAAGCTCTCGGCAAAGCGCGCCGCGAATTCTGCCGGCGTGAAGCGATGATTCTGCGTCCCACGCACCTCGATCTTGAGCGCCCCCATGAGGGAGGCGACCCGGCCGGTGAGCTGCCAGTCAAGGCCGTGCATGAGACCATGCATGAGGCCGGCGCGATAGGCGTCGCCGCATCCGGTCGGATCGACGATCGCGCGCGCCTTGGCGCGGGGAATCGCAACCTCGCCCTGCGCGGTGTAGATCACCGAGCCCTCCGCGCCCCGCGTCACGATCAGCGCGCGCACGTGTCTTAGCACATCGGCCACTGACCAGCCGGTTTTCTGCTGCATGAGCTGCCATTCGTAGTCGTTCACGGCGACCCAGGTCGCCTCGTCGATGAAGCGCTCAAGGTCGGCCGCATCGAACATCGGCAGCCCCTGCCCGGGATCAAAAATGAAGGGTATCCCCGCCGCCGCAAACTCTGCGGCATGTTCAATCATGCCGCGGCGGCCGTCGGGCGCGACGATCCCGATGGCCACATCGCGCGCTTCGCTCACCCGGTTTACGTGCGCATGCTGCATCGCGCCCGGATGAAACGCCGTGATCTGATTGTCATCCCGATCAGTCGTAATGAAGGCCTGCGCCGTGTGCTCGCTGTCGAGGATCTTGACGTAATCCTGCGGCACTCCGCTCCTCTTCATCCATTGCGCGTAGCTGTCGAAGTCGCGTCCCGCGGTGGCCATCGGATAACCCGCATCGCCAAGGAGCTGCAGGTTGTAGGCGATGTTGCCGGCACAGCCACCAAACTCACGCCGCAGCTCCGGCACGAGGAAGGACACATTCAGCATGTGGATCTTGTCGGGCAGGATGTGCGCGGCGAAGCGATCCGGAAACACCATGATGGTGTCGTAGGCGAGCGAGCCGCAGATTAAGGCGCGCCGCGCGATTCTGGCGTGAGGGGCGGTCATGATGGCGGTGGATTGTACTAAGTTGCCCCGGGCGGCGGCGGCTGGGGCGCCGCGGGGGCCGCGGCGAGGATCCCCACGGCGGCGCGCGCGGTATCACATAATCCCCCGGCCCCCGTGCGATAGTGCTCCACCATCTGCGTGCGCATGCGCGGATCCCAGTAGCGCTTGAGGTGCGCCGCAACCGATTTGGGCGCCTCCGCCAGGCCCGCCTCGCCTTCCCAGAACGCGCTGATCTCGTTCGCCATCTTCACCAGGTGATGAATGTTCATGTCAGACGCTCCGCATGTGTGTACACGACGTGCTGATCGCGACGCGCAAATCCCACGAGCGTCACCCCGCTCTCCTGCGCGACACGGATGGCAAGCGCGGTCGGCGCAGAGACCGCGATCACCATGCAGATGCCAACGGTCGCCGACTTCTGCACCATCTCGTAGCTTGCCCGGCTCGTGATCAGCATGCAGCCGCGCGTAAGATCCTCCCCACCACGCACCAGGGCGCCGATGGTCTTGTCGAGCGCGTTGTGGCGGCCGACGTCCTCGCGCACGCACTCGATGCCGCGACCCGGAACGATCCACGCGGCCGCATGCACGCTGCCGGTGAGCGCATTGATCGGCTGTTGTGACTGCAAGGCGGCGAGCGCCGCGTGCAGCTCCGCGACCGCGAGCTTGACGCCCGCCGCAACGCGCGGCGTATGGCGCATCGCCTGTTCCACCGTCTCGGCGCCGCACAGCCCGCAGCCCGTGCGACCGGTGAGATACCGGCGGCGCTCGAGGAGCGCCGAGAAGCGCTCGGCGGCGATGCCGACACGCACATCGATGGCATCGGCGCCGCGTTCCACTTCCACCGAATGGATTTCGCGCGGCTGCGCCACCAGCGCCTCGCTCAGCGTGAAGCCGGTGGCGAAATCCTCAAGGTTTGCCGGCGTTGCCAGCATGACCACGTGCGGCACGCCGTGGTAGACGAGCGCGACCGGCATCTCTTCGGCGACGCGATCCGTGGTGTGCGTCGTGCGGCCACCTACCCAGCGCTCGACGGGAAGCTCGGCACTGCCCGCTTCAGGCATCCTCGGTATGCTCGTGCGCGTGATGGACCTGCGCGTGCCACCCTTCGGGGCGCTGCACGCGCACCACCTGCACGGCGGTGACCTTGTACTCGGGACAGTTCGTCGCCCAGTCGGAGTTGTCGGTCGTGACCACGTTGGCGTTGGTCTCCGGGAAGTGGAACGTCGTGTAGACGACGCCGGGGGCGATCTTCTCGGTGATTCGCGCGCGCAGCACCGTGTCGCCCGCGCGGCTCGTCAAACCGACCCAGTCGCCGTTCTCGATGCCGCGCACCTCCGCATCGTGCGGATGAATGTCGAGCACGTCCTCGGCATGCCATTGGGAGTTCTCGGTGCGGCGCGTCTGCGCGCCGACGTTGTACTGCGTGAGGGTGCGGCCGGTGGTGAGGATGAGCGGAAAGCGGCTGGTGGAGCGCTCGCTCGTCGGCACGTACTCGGTGATCAGGAACTTGCCCTTGCCGCGCACGAACTCGCCGACGTGCATGGTGGGCGTGCCCTCCGGAGCGGCGGCGTTGCACGGCCACTGGATGCTGCCCAGGCGGTCGATCTTCTCAAAGCTCACGCCCGTGAAGGTCGGGGTGAGCGCGGCAATCTCGTCCATGATCTCAGAAGGGTGCGCGTAGTTCATCGCATAGCCGAGCGCGTTGGAGAGCAGGCAGGTGACCTCCCAGTCGGCGTAGCCGGCGCGCGGCTCCATCACCTTTCTCACGCGCGAGATGCGCCGCTCGGCGTTGGTGAACGTGCCGTCCTTCTCGAGGAAGGAAGAGCCGGGCAGAAAGACGTGCGCATATTTGGCGGTCTCGTTCAGGAACAGGTCCTGCACCACGACGCACTCCATCGCCTCCATGGCCGCGGCGACGTGGTTGGTATCCGGATCGGATTGCACGAAGTCCTCGCCCTGCACGTACATGCCGCGGAAGCTGCCATCAAGCGAGGCATCAAACATGTTGGGAATGCGCAGGCCCGGCTCCTCCTGCAGCGGCACCTGCCAGAAGTCCTCAAACGACTTGCGCACGACCGGGTCGCTCACATGGCGATAGCCCGAAAACTCGTGCGGAAATGAGCCCATGTCGCACGAGCCTTGCACATTGTTCTGGCCGCGCAGCGGACTGACACCCACGCCCTCGCGGCCGAGATTGCCGGTCGCCATCGCAAGATTGGCGATGCCCATCACCATGGTGGTGCCCTGGCTGTGCTCGGTCACGCCCAGACCGTAGTAGATGGCGCCGTTGGCGGCCTTGGCGTAGAGGCGCGCCGCGGCGCGCACATCCGCCGCCGGCACACCGCTGATGCCTTCGGTTGCCTCGGGCGAGTTGCGCGGCTCGGCGATGAAGGCCTTCCACTTGCGGTAGGAATCCATCTCGCAGCGCTGCGCGACGTAGTCCTCCTTCGTCAGGCCCTTCGCTCACGATCACGTGCGCGAACGCATTGACCAGCGCAACGTTAGTGCCGGGCTGCAGTTTCAAGTGATAGTCCGCCTGGATGTGCGGCGAGTGCACGATGCCGGTGGTGCGTGGATCAAATACGATCAGCTTCGCGCCCTGGCGCAGACGCCGCTTCAGCTGCGAGGCGAACACCGGATGGCCGTCAGTCGGGCTTGCGCCGATGATCACCACGACATCGGCCTGCATGACCGAGTCGAAGCGCTGCGTGCCGGCGGACTCGCCGAGCGTGTTCTTCAGGCCGTAGCCCGTGGGCGAATGGCACACGCGCGCGCAGGTGTCGACGTTGTTGTTGCCAAACACGGCGCGCACCAGTTTCTGCACGAGGAAGGTCTCCTCGTTCGTGCAGCGCGAGGAGGTGATGCCGCCGATCGAATTCTTGCCGTACTTCGCCTGGATGCGGCGAAACTCGCTGCGCCGCATGGGCGATCGCCTCCTCCCAGGAGACTTCCTGCCACGGATCGCGTGATGCGCGCGCGAATCATGGGCTTCGTGACGCGATCCGCATGCGTGGCGTAGCCGTAGGCAAAGCGCCCTTTGATGCAGGCGTGGCCGTGATTCGCATGGCCGGCGCGATCCGGCGCCATGCGCACGACCTCGACGTCGGCGTCGCTGCCGCGTGTTTCCGCCTTGAACGAGCAGCCGACGCCGCAATAGGCGCAGGTGGTCTTGGCTGCGCGCTCCGCGGGACCCAGCGCAATCACGGTCTTCTCGGTGAGCGCCGCGGTCGGACACGCCTCGACGCAGGCGCCGCAGGAGACGCATTCGGATTCGAAGAAGGGCTCGTTCTGACTTGCCGATACCTTGGAGCCAAAGCCGCGCCCCTCGATGGTGAGGGCGAACGTGCCCTGCTGCTCATCGCAGGCGCGCACGCAGCGCGAGCACACGATGCAAAGCTCAGGATCAAAGGTGAAGTACGGATTACTCGTGTCCTTGGCTGCGGGGCGATGGCGCGCGCCGCTGACGCCGTAGGAGGTTTCAGTGATGCCGGCCTCGGCGGCCATGTCCTGCAGTTCGCAATGGCCGTTCGCCGGGCAGGTCGCGCAATCGAGCGGATGATCGGAGATATAAAGATCGAGCACGCCGTGGCGCAGCTGCGCAAGCTTCGGCGACTGCGTCTTAACCTTCATGCCGGCGGCGACGGTCGTGGTACAGGAGGCGGGATAACCCTTACGTCCCTCGATCTCGACCAGGCACAGGCGGCAGGAGCCGAAGGCCTTCAGCGTATCGGTGGCGCAGAGTTTCGGGACCTGCACATCGGCATACATGGCCGCGCGCATCACCGAGGTGCCCTCCGGCACCGTGACCGAACGGCCGTCGATCTCAAGCGTCACCGAAGCTTGGCTATCGCTTGCCGGCGTCCCATGGTCTTTATAATCAATGGCAAACATCGAAATCTCCTGAAGAGGTCTTAAGGCGGCCTTAGTGGCTTGCCCCGACCTGAAAGTCCTCCCGGAAGTGCTTAAGTATGCTCTGTACGGGGAACGGCGTCATGCCTCCAAGTCCACAAAGGACCCCTGCAGCATCGTCTCACACAGGTCCTCCAGAAGGCCAAGGTTACGCTCCCGCTCAACGCCGGCGATGATGCGATCGATGACCTCCACGCCGCGGGTCGAACCGATGCGGCAGGGCGTGCACTTGCCGCAGGACTCGATCGCGCAGAACTCCATGGCATAACGCGCCATCTGTGCCATATCCACGGTGTCGTCAAAGACTACGACACCGCCGTGACCCAGGAGTGCCCCGATCGCGGTCAGCGCTTCATAGTCGATCGCCACATCGAACTGCGAGGCGGGAATGTAGGCGCCGAGTGGCCCGCCCACCTGCACGGCGCGGATCGGCCGGCCGCTCGCGCTAGCCCCCGCCGTAGTCGTACAGCAGCTCCCTCAAGCGTGAGCCCGAAGGCGCGCTCGATGAGCCCGCCGCGGCGCACGTTGCCGGCCAGCTGCAGCGGCAGCGTGCCGCGCGACTTGCCGGTGCCGAAGTCGCGATAGAACTCGGCGCCGCGCGCGAGAATGAGCGGCACCGTCGCGAGCGTCACCACATTGTTGACGATGGTCGGCTGGCCGAAAAGGCCCTTGATGGCGGGCAACGGCGGACGCACGCGGATCTCGCCGCGCTTGCCCTCGAGACTCTCGAGCATCGAGGTCTCCTCGCCGCAGATATAGGCGCCGGCGCCGAAGCGCACCTCAAGCTCAAACTGCTTGCCGCTGCCGAGAATGTTGTTGCCGAGATAGTTGGCCTGCCGCGCCGCATTGAGCGCCTCGTTGAGCGTCGCGTGGGCATGCGGATACTCGACCGCGCAGATAGATGTAGCCCTGCCTCGCACCGACCGCGATGCCGGCAATGGTCATGCCCTCGATGAGCGCTCAGCGGATCGCCCTCCATCAGCATGCGGTCCGAGAAGGTGCCCGAGTCGCCCTCATCCGCATTGCAGGTCACGTACTTCTGCGCGCTCCTCTGATCGAGCACGGTCTTCCACTTGATGCCGGTCGGGAAGGCGGCGCCGCCGCGGCCGCGCAGTCCCGAATCAGTGATCATCTGCACGATGTCGGCCCCGCCGAGCGTGAGCGCGCGCCGCAGGCCCTGGTAGCCGCCGTGCGCGACATAATCCGCCACGCTCGTCGGCTCGATGACGCCGACGCGTGCGCTCGTCAGGCGCTGCTGGCTCTTCAGCCAGGCAATCTCCTCCGTCGCCCCGAGCGAGAGGGCGTGCTTGGCGCCGTCCTGCAGAAAATTGGCATCAAAAAGTCCCGCGCACATCCTCGGCCCGCACCGGACCGTAGGCCTGGCGGCCCTGCGAGTGCACGACCTCGACCATGGGCTCAAGAAAGAACAGCCCGCGCGAGCCGTTACGGATGACGCGCACGTCCGCATGACGCGCGCGCGCCTCGGAGGCGATGGCGCGGGCGACGCCGTCCGCCCCGAGTGACAGCGCGCTGGCATCGCGCGGCACGTAGATGTGGCTCGTCGTCATGTGCGCTTGTCCCGCGAGGCCACGAGAGCATCAAATTTTTCAGGCGTAACGCGCCCGAGCAGATCGCTCATCGATCATCAATGCGGGCGAACAGGCGCAGTTTCCGAGGCAATACACGGGCTCAAGCGTGTAGGCGCCGTCGGGCGTGGTCTGATGAAAATCGATGCCCAGGCGCTGCTTGGCGTGCGCGGTCAGCGCAGCCGCGCCCATCGCCTGGCACGACTCGGCCTGGCAGAGCCGCAGCACATGGCGCCCGACCGGATGATCGCGGAAGAAATGATAGAAGCGTAACGACGCCGTGCACTTCGGCGCGCGACAGATTAAGCTCCTCCGCAATGAGCGGCACCGCCGCCGCCGGCACATAGCCGAGAGCGGCCTGCACGCCGTGCAGGATCTCAATGAGCGGACCGGGACGGGATTTATGCTCGCCGACAATGCTCAGCACCGTCTGCCGCTGAACGTCAGTCAGGGATTGTTTGGGCATTCGATCTAGGGCGCAACCTCGGGTTCTCGCCCTAGTAAGCCGCACATTCTAGCGCCAATGCCGCGCGCGCGCACGGCGCGTGGCGCTTCAGCTCTGCAAAGCTTGCGCGTGGTGGCGCAGATGGTCTTCCATGAATGTCGACATGAAGTAATAGCCATGATCGTAGCCCGGCTGGCGGCGCAGCGTGAGTGGATAGCCGACCTTGCGGCACGCCTCCTCGAAGAGCTGCGGACGCAGCTGCTGCTCGAGGAACTGATCGGCGAGACCCTGATCGATCAGGATCGGCGCGCGCCGTGCGGCATCTTTCACCTGGCTCACAAGCTCGGTTGCGTCATATGCGCCCCACTGGCCTTTGTCGGCGCCGAGATAGCCGCTGAATGCCTTCTGACCCCACGGACAGCTCTTGGGCGCCGCAATCGGCGCAAACGCCGAGATCGAGCGATAGCGCTCGGGATTTTTCAGCGCCAGCACCAGCGCGCCATGACCGCCCATGGAATGGCCAAATATGCCGCGCCGCGCGCGATCTGCCGGAAAGTTGCCTTCGATGAGCGCCGGCAGCTCCTGCGTGACGTACGAGTACATGCGGTAATTTGCCGACCAGGGTGGCTCGGTCGCATCGACGTAGAAACCCGCGCCCACTCCAAAGTCCCAGCTGTCCGTGTCGCCCGCAATCTTCACGCCGCGGGGGCTGGTGTCGGGCGCCACCAGCATAAGGCCGAGCTCAGCGGCGATGCGCTGTGCGCCGGCCTTGATCATGAACGTCTCTTCCGTGCAGGTGAGGCCCGCCAGGTAATAAAGAAGCGGCACGCGGCCCTGCTCCGCCTGTGGCGGCGTAAACACCGCAAAGCGCATGGGGCACTGCGTCGTGGCGGCGTCGTGGCGATAGAAGCCGACGACGCCGCCAAACGAGCGGTGCTGACTGATGAGCTTCGAACGGCGCTCCTGCCATGAGGCGCTCAGGCCGCCAGCGTGCCCTTCTTCTTGGCAGCATCCGTCGCGAGCAGATCCATGAGCGGCGGCGATAAGCAGTCGTACGGCTCAAGACCGAGCTCTTTCAATCGTGCGCGGATGGCGCCCATCTGATCGGGCTTGACTCCCGATTCGATGACCGAGGAGACGAACGCGGCGAACTGCGGCGCCGCCCAGCCCTTCTCCTTCGACAGCTCGACGTGGATGAAGTCGAAGCCGTAGAGCGGATGCTGCTTGTTCTCGATGCGGCCGTACATGTGCACGCCGCACTGAGCTGCAGGCATGGCGCTGAATGGCAGCGGCCGGATCGACGATCTTCAGCTTCTGACCGTTCGCCGTCACCTGCAGATTGTCGCGCGCGACGACCCCGACGATCGGAGAAGGTTGCGCCCTGCGGCTTCCAGCACTTGGTGCAGCCACAGGCATGATTGAAGGCGACGTCGCCCTTGATCTGGACGGTCACCGGATCCTTGGAACACTTGCAGGTCGAGCGTGCCGCCGGCGAAATTTGCCGTCCCCTGCTTGACGCCATTATCGACGGACGGATGAATTGAAACAGCCATAATGATCCCCTCTTGAGGTAAAGCGATGATTACGTAGACCTAACCCGCCCGCGCCGACAACGCTTCCTGCGCGAGCTCTTTGCATTTTGCGGAATAAAAACCTAGAACGTGACGACGCTGCGGATCGATTCGCCCTTGTGCATGAGGTCGAAGGCTTCGTTGATCTTCTCGACCGGCATCACGTGCGTGATGAGCTCGTCGATGTTGATCTTCTTATCCATGTACCAGTCGACGATCTTCGGCACGTCGGTGCGGCCGCGGGCGCCGCCGAAAGCCGTGCCCTTCCACACCCGACCGGTCACGAGCTGGAACGGGCGCGTCTTGATCTCCTGCCCGGCGCCGGCGACGCCGATGACCGTCGAGACGCCCCAGCCGCGATGGCAGCACTCGAGCGCCTGGCGCATCAGATCGACGTTGCCGACGCACTCGAAGCTGTAGTCCGCGCCGCCGTCGGTGACGCGCCACGAGATGCGCCACGAGGTCGCCCTGCACCTCCTTCGGGTTCACGAAGTGCGTCATGCCGAATTTCTCGGCGAGCGCCTTTCTGCGCGGATTCACGTCGACGCCGACGATCTTGTTGGCGCCGACGATGCTTCGCGCCCTGAATGACATTCAGGCCGATGCCGCCCAGGCCAAAGACCACGACGTTGGCGCCGGCCTCGACTTTGGCGGTGTTGATCACGGCGCCGACGCCGGTGGTGACGCCGCAGCCGATGTAGCACACCTTCTCGAATGGCGCGTCCTCGCGGATCTTCGCGAGCGCAATCTCCGGCAGCACGGTGTAGTTGGAGAACGTGGAGCAGCCCATGTAGTGATGGACCATCTTGCCGTCGAGGGAGAAGCGGCTCGTGCCGTCCGGCATCACGCCCTTGCCCTGGGTGGCGCGGATGGCGGTGCACAGATTCGTCTTGCGCGACAGGCAGGACTTGCACTGCCGGCACTCCGGGGTATAGAGCGGAATCACGTGGTCGCCCTTCTTGAGCGTGGTGACGCCCTGGCCGACGTCGACGACGACTCCGGCGCCTTCGTGGCCGAGGATCGACGGAAACAGCCCCTCCGGATCGGCGCCCGAGCGCGTGAACTCATCGGTGTGGCACACGCCGCTTGCCTTGATCTCGACCAGGACCTCGCCGTCCTTGGGGCCTGCCAGATCAAGCGTGACGATCTCGAGCGGCTTACCGGCTGCAAACGCGATCGCAGCTTTTGTTTTCATGGTCGATCCAGCCTCCAAAACATGCAATTGGCCCTGACTTCCCGCGGGGGCGAATGTACCGCGAACCTTCCCGCGATGAAACTCACAGGAGGCGTGCCCACGCTGAAGTGAGTCGTCCGCGTCACACTCGAACTTGATTACGGCTAAGCCTAGGCCATTGGAACGCCCCGTCACTACAGCGCTGCGGCGTCGCGCCGCGGCGCAGCCCTTGGGATGGGCTTGCGGCCGCAGTGTCCGGCCGCGCTGCACTGCCGCGCGCAGCGCTAACATTGTGGCAATGCTGCAGGCTTGCAAGTGCGGCTCACGCCGCCCCGCGCTGCATCACACATGCACGGCGGGCGCAATCGCTCGCGATACCGCCGCCATGCGCGCTACACGCGCTCGAGCAGATCAGCGCGATTCCCTGGCCGACGCCGATGCACATCGTGCAGAGCGCATAGCGGCGCGCGTGGCGGAAGCTGATACATGGCGGTGGTCGCAAGCCGCGCACCCGACATGCCGAGTGGATGGCCGAGCGCGATCGCACCGCCGTTGGCATTGACCTGCGAGGCATCGTCGGGCAGGCCGAGCGCGCGCAGCACCGCGAGCGCCTGCGCGGCAAAGGCCTCGTTGAGCTCGATCACGTCCATCGCAGCAAGCTCAAGGCCCGCAAGCTCGAGCACGCGGCGCGTCGCCGGCAGCGGCCCCATGCCCATGATGCGCGGCGCAACCCCGGCCGTTGCGGCGGCGACTATGCGCGCGCGCGGCGTCAAATTAAAACGCGCCGCGGCCTGCGGCGAGGCGACGATGAGCGCGCAGGCGCCATCGTTGATGCCGGCGGCGTTGCCGGCGGTCACCGTGCCATTGCGCACGAAACGGCGTCGGCAGTTTGGCGAGCTGCTCGAGACTCGTCTCGCGCGGATGCTCATCCTCGCTCACGACGCGCACCTTGCCCTTGCGCTCGGCGATCTCCACGGCAATGAGCTCGGCGGCTGAAGAAGCCGCGCGCGCGCGCCGCCGCCACGCGCTCCTGGCTTCTCAGGGCAAAGCGGTCCTGATCCTCGCGGCTCGACGCCGAACTCGGCGGCCACGTTCTCGGCGGTCTCCGGCATCGAGTCGATGCCGTAGCGCGCCTGCAGGCGCGGATTGACGAAACGCCAGCCGATCGTCGTATCGAAGAGCTGCGCATCGCGACTGAACGCGCTGTCTGCTTTGGGCATGACGAGCGGCGCGCGCGACATCGATTCGACGCCGCCCGCGACCACGAGCTGCGCCTCGCCCGTCTTGATGGCGCGCGCGGCGCCGGCGACGCGCATCGAGGCCCGAGCCGCAGAGCCGGTTGACGGTCACGCCGGGCACGTCGTCCGGATAACCGGCGAGCAGCGCCGCCATGCGCGCGACATTACGATTGTCCTCGCCCGCCTGATTGGCGCAGCCGAGGATCACCTCATCGATGGCCTCGGCCGGCAGGGAGGGATTGCGCGCGATGAGCGCCGCGAGCGGCAGCGCTGCAAGGTCATCGGTGCGCACCGCGGCAAGCGCGCCCGCGTAGCGCCCGATGGGCGTGCGTACCGCATCGCAGATGAAAGCTTCGATCATTGCCGCGCACCTCTTACGTTAGACTCGCGCCATGCCGAGCTCCCTGCCGCCGGCCACCCGCGCCATTATCGCCGTCAACGTGCTCGCGTTCCTGCTGCAGCAGATCGCGGGCGACTGCGATGCTGCAGTTCCTTGCGCTCTGGCCCCTGGGCACGCTCTTCCAGCCCTGGCAGATCATCTCCTACGCGTTCCTGCACGGCAGCATCGCGCACATCTTTTTTAACATGTTTGCGCTCTTCATGTTCGGCCGGCCGCTCGAGTACTTCTGGGGCAGCGCGCCGTTTCACGGTGTTCTACTTTGCCTGCGTGATCGCCGCCGCCCTGACGCAGCTCACGACCGCGGCGCTGGCGGGCTCACAGGAGCCGACGCTCGGGGCCTCGGGCGGCGTATTTGGACTGCTGCTCGCCTTTGCGATGTATTTCCCGCGGCAGCGCATCGTGCTGCTCTTCCCGCCGATCCCGATGCCCGCCTGGCTCTTCGTGGTGCTCTACGGGGCGCTCGAACTGGTGCTCGGAGTGACCAATACGCAGGCCGGAGTTGCGCATTTCGCGCACCTCGGCGGCATGCTGGGCGGCGCGCTCGTCATTCTCTACTGGCGCGCGCGGCGCACGCCCAGGTCTTGAATCCGCCCGCCGCCCCGTTCAGAATCGCGCGCCGTACGGGCACCCGCCGGGGAACTTTTCCGGCTCGTCCGCCTCTATCGATGCCACATCTATGATCAAGACCGAACGCCTGAGCAAGCGCTACGACACGCTCACCGCGGTCGACGAGGTGAGCTTCGAAGTGCGTGCCGGCGAGGTGCTCGGTTTTCTCGGGCCGAACGGCGCCGGCAAGACCACGACCATGCGCATGCTCGCGGGCTTCATCGCGCCGACGAGCGGCACGGCGAGCGTCTGCGGACATGACATCCAGACCGATACGCTCGCGGCCAAGCGTGCGATCGGCTATCTGCCCGAAGGCGCGCCGCTCTACGGCGAGATGAGCGTGCGCAGCTTTCTCGAATTCGTCGCCGAGCTGCGCGGCCTGGGCGGTGCGCGGCGCGCGAGTCGTCTTGATTTCGTGATCGCGCGACTGCAGCTCTGCGAGCGTGCTCGAGCAGTCGATCGAGACGCTGTCCAAGGGATTTCGCCGCCGCGTGGGGCTGGCGCAGGCGCTGCTGCAGGATCCGCCGGTGCTGATTCTCGATGAGCCAACCGATGGCCTCGATCCCAATCAGAAGCATGAGGTGCGCACGCTCATCAACGAGATGGCGCCCGGCAAGATCATCATCATCTCGACGCATCTACTCGAGGAGGTCGAAGCGGTATGCACGCGCGCGATCATCATCGCCCGCGGCCGCATCGTCGCCGATGACACGCCGCAGCGCCTCGCCGCGCGCTCGCGCTATCACAATGCGGTGTCGCTGCAGCTCGAGAGCGGGCAGGATCTCGCGGCGGCGCGCGCTGCGATCGCCGCACTGCCGCTCGTCGAATCGGTCGAGATGAGCGAGCGCGAAGCGCGCCTGACCGCGCTGCCGCACGCCGGCGCCCAGATCCTGCCGGCCTTGAGCGAGCTCGCCGCGCAGCGCGGCCTGCATCTGAAGGAGCTGCACCTCGAGTCCGGCCGGCTCGATGAAGTGTTCCGCTCGATCACGGTGTAGGCAGCACGCACGCATGCATAACGTCGGGCGTCATTTTACGCCGGGAACTGCGCAGCTACTTTGCAACGCCGCTCGCGTACGTCTTCATCCTGATCTTCCTCGTGCTGGCCAACTCCTTCACGTTCTATCTCGGCGGCTTCTTCGAGCGCGGCCAGGCGGATCTTGCGCCGTTCTTCAACTTTCACCCGTGGCTGTATCTGTTCCTCATTCCGGCGCTGGCGATGCGCCTGTGGGCGGAGGAGCGCAAGAGCGGCAGCATTGAGCTCCTGCTCACGCAGCCGATCACGCTGTGGGAGGCCGTGCTCGGCAAGTTCTTCGCCGCGTGGATCTTCGCCGCGCTCGCCCTCGCGCTGACCTTCCCGATCTGGATCACCGTCAACTATCTGGGCAGTCCCGACAACGGCGCGATCCTCGCAGGCTACGTGGGCAGCCTGCTGCTCGCCGGGGGATTTCTCGCGATCGGCTCGTGCATGTCCGCGCTCACGCGCAACCAGGTCGTCGCCTTCATCCTCGGCGTGGTCGTGTGCTTCTTATTCCTGCTCGCGGGCTTTCCGCTGGTGCTCGACGTGTTTCGCAGCTGGGCGCCGCAGCCGCTCGTCGATGCCATCGCATCGCTGTCGTTCCTCACGCACTTCGAGTCAATCGCCAAAGGGGTGATCGACGTGCGCGATCTGCTCTACTTCGCGATGCTGATCGCGTTCTTCCTGCTCGCGACGGCGATCGCGCTTGACGTGCGCAAGGCTGAATAGGCGCGAGGCGGCACAGCATCATGAAACGTTCAGCACTGGGTGGCGGCGCACTTCTCGCTCTGGCGCTGCTGTTCGTCGGACTCACGATCCTCTTTGCTCACGCGCTGCGCGGCTGGCGGCTCGATCTCACCCAGAACCATCTGTATTCCACCGCCGCCGGCACCGACCGCGTGCTGAAGAGCCTGCACGAGCCGGTGAACCTCTACTTCTTCTACAGCGAGAAGGCCGCCTCGCAGGTGCCGCTGCTGAAGGCCTACGGCGGCCATGTGCGCGAATTTCTCGAGGAGCTTGCCGCGCGCTCCAACGGCAAACTGCAGCTGCACTTCATCGATCCGCAGCCATTCTCCGAGGATGAAGACCGCGCCTCCGAGCTCGGCGTGCGCGGCACGCCCATGGGCGGCGGCGGCGGGACGCTGTACTTCGGTCTTGCCGGCACCAACTCCACCGACGGCCACGCCGCGATCGAGTTCTTCGATCCTTCCAAGGAGCAGTTCCTCGAATACGACGTCGTCAAGCTCATCTACGGCCTCGCCAATCCCAAAAAGCCGGTCCTCGGCTGGCTCTCCGGCGTGCCGATGACACCGTCGATGGACCCGCAGAGCGGTCAGATGCGCGAGCCGTGGGTCATCTACGCACAGGCGGAGCAGCTCTACACGGTGCGGCCGCTCGACCCAGCCGCCTCGCAGATCGATCCGGACGTCGACGTGCTGGTGCTCGTGCATCCCGAAGGCCCTCGCCCCTGCGATGCTGTTCGCCATTGATCAATTCGTCCTGAAGGGCGGCCACATCGCGCTCTTTGTCGATCCGCTCGCCGAGGCCGACACCTCGGGCGCCGATCCGCGCAACCCCATGGCCGCGATGAGCGCGGACAAGTCCTCCAACCTGCAGCCGCTGCTGGGCGCGTGGGGCGTGCAGTACGACCCGCATCAGGTGCTCGCCGATGCCAAGCAGGCGCTGTCCGTGGCCGCTGCACGAAGGTCAGGAGCCGTCGCGCCACTTCGGCATCCTCGGACTTGACTCCTCTGACTTCAATCACTTCGATGTCGCAACCGCGGGCCTGTCGAACGTCAACGTCGCGATGAGCGGCTTCTTGAAGCCCGCTAAAGGTGCGACGCACGCGCTTCGAGCCGCTGCTCTTCTCGAGCAATCAGGCCGAGCCGCTGCCCGCGCAGCGCTTTGCGATGCTGTTTGATCCGGCGACGTTGCGCGATGGCTTCAAGGCTACCGGCGAGCGCTACGTCATCGGCGCGCGCGTCAGCGGCAACGTGAAGAGCGCCTATCCGAACGGCCCACCGCCCGGCGTCACGCTGCCCGCCGGCGCAAGCGCTCTCAAGGGCTCCGCCAAGCCCCTGCAGCTCGTGGTATTCGCCGACGTCGACATGCTCGCCGATTTCATGTGGGTGCGGCAGCAGAGCATCTTCGGCCAGCGCGTCAGCGAAGCGTGGGCCAACAATGGCGACCTGGTGCTGAACGTTCTCGACAACCTCGCCGGCAGCGCCGATCTCATCAGCGTGCGCGGCCGCGCGACCTTCACGCGGCCGTTTGAACGCGTGGAGGCGCTGCGCAGAAGCGCGGATGACCGCTTCCGCAGCAAGGAGCAGCAGCTCGAGCAGGAGTTGCGCACCACCGAAGATCGGCTGACGCAGCTCGAGTCGCGCCGCAATGACAAGTCCTCGCTGATTCTGACGCCGGAGCAGGAGCGCGAACTCACGCGCTTCCAGGATGAAAAGCTCCAGGTGCGCAAGGAGCTGCGTAACGTGCGGTTGAGCCTCGATGAGGACATCCGCCACCTGGGTGCAACGCTCAAGGTGCTGAACATCATCATTGTGCCGGCGTTCCTTGCGGCCGTTGCCCTCCTCGTGGTCGCCTGGCGGCGCCGGCAGCGCGCCCAGCGCGCGGCAGCGCACGGCACACGCTGAACATGACCCCGCAACGAGTCCTGCTGCTGCTCGTCGCCGGCGTCGTCGTGATCGCAGGCTCGCTGTGGATCTCGGCACAGCGGCATCTTGAGCGGGCGACGCTGGCGGGCGACGCCGTCCTGCCGGGCCTCGAGAAGTCATTGAACGCCATTACCGAGATTCATCTTTCGCAAGGGTGACGGCACCCGCACGACGCTGCGCAAAGGCGCGATCGACTGGATGGTGGCGGAGCGCAACTACCCGGCCGACTCGGGCCGCGTGCGCAAACTACTCCTCGATCTGGCGGGCCTTAAAGTCGTTGAGGAAAAGACCCGCAATCGCGAGCTCTACGCACAGCTCGGCGTCGAGGATGCGAATTCGCCCAAGGCGACGAGTACGCTCGTGGAACTCGTCACGCCCGCGAAGACCTATGCGCTGCTGGTGGGCAAGCCTGGCGAGGGGCAGGACGGCTTTGTGCGCGTCGCGCACGCCGAGCCGAGCCTGCTAGCACATCCACTCATTACCGTGGATGCGGACCCGCGTCACTGGCTCGAGCGCACCCTGGTGGACATTGCGGATAATCGCATCAAGGAGGCGAGCATCGAACCGGCAACGGGACCTTCGTACAGCGCGACGCGCGCGGCGGCGCAGCAGGACTTCAAGGTGACGCCGCTGCCGAAGGGGCGCGAGCTCTCGAGCAGTTCGGCCGCGAACGAGCTCGGCAGCTCCTTCTCATCGCTGCAGGCTGATGATGTGCGCCGCCCTCCGGCAGCTGCCGCCGCGGGCACCGCCAAAGCCGAGCACGCCCGCTTCCGTACCTTCAATGGTCTGGAGCTTGAGGTCACGGGATTCGTGGAAGGCGAGCATCACTTCGTGGCGCTGCTCGCGCGCGCGCTCGCGAAGGACTCACAAGCCGAAGCCGATGCGATCAATCAGCGCCTGCAGGGTTGGCAGTTCGAGATCCCAAGCTACAAATACCAGCCGATGTTCCGCCCGCTTGAGGAATTGCTGAAAAAGGTCGAACCGGCAAAGCCCAAGGCCACGGCAGCGGGCGCGGCAAAAAAACCCGCCCATTAGGAACCTGCGCGCCCCCCGGTAGCTGCGCGGCACGCGCGCGCAGCACGCACCCCGCTCATTAGCTTCGATTTATGGTGCCAACCCGCGCGCTCGTGGGAACCGCCGTCGTGTGCTTCGCTTTATATCTGCGCCGTCGCAACGCTTTGGCGCTCAAGACACCTGAGGGCAGCATGCAAGAACAACACCTGGCGCGATCCAGGACAGGCATTCCCGGCTTCGACGATATCGTGTCCGGGGGTCTGATTCCGGACCGCTTGTATCTGATCGACGGTAGTCCCGGCGCTGGGAAAACGACCCTCGCATTACAGTACCTCTTGGAAGGCGTCGCCGCAGGGGAGCCCTGTTTGTACGTGACCCTGTCGGAAACGCGCGCGGAACTGGCATCCGGCGCTGCGTCCCACGGCTGGTCCCTGGACGGCATCAATATCCTGGAAGTCATCGCCGACGACCTCGACGGGGAAGACGAGCTCACGATGGTGAATCCTTCCGAAGTCGAACTGACCGAAACCACGCGCAAGGTACTGGCGGAGGTTGAGCGGGTGCAGCCGCGCCGCATGGTCTTGGACTCATTGTCGGAGCTGCGGCTCCTTGCGCAAAGCTCGCTGCGCTACCGGCGGCAGATCCTGGCGCTGAAGCAATTTTTCATCGGACGTGACTGCACGCTGCTCCTGCTCGACGATCGCACCGCCGAAGGGCCAGATCTGCAGCTTCACAGCATCGCGCATGGCGTGATTGCGCTAAATTTCAAGGCCCCTGCCTACGGGCAGGTGAGGCGCGAGCTGCAGGTGCTCAAATTTCGCGGCAGCGATTTTTCGAGCGGCTTGCACGACTTTGCGATTCGCCGCGGCGGCATTTTCGTCTTTCCGCGCCTGATCGCCGCTGCTCACAGCACCGCGTTTCACCGCTCAGTGATCGCCAGTGGCGTGCAATCGCTCGATGCGCTCCTGGGCGGCGGCATCGAGCGCGGCACGACAACGCTATTGATGGGGCCGCCCGGCTGCGGCAAGTCGACGATCGCATTGCAATACGCGGTCGCCGCCGCGCAGCGCGGCGACCATTCGGTCGCCTTTATGTTTGACGAGACCAAGGATGCATTGATGAGTCGTTCGCGCGGACTCGGGCTGCCTCTGATCGAGGGCACCGGCCCGGGCGAGGTCGCGCTGCGCCAGATCGATCCGGCCGAGATGTCGCCGGGTGAGTTCGCCCACAAGGTGCGTGAGGCGGTCGAGCAGCACCAGGCACGCGTCGTCGTCATCGACAGCCTGAACGGTTACTTGAATGCCGTGCCGCAAAGTACCTATCTCATCGCGCAGCTTCACGAGTTGCTCTCTTATTTGAACAACCATGGCGTGGCGACGTTTCTGGTCATCGCGCAAAGCGGCATGATGGGCAGCAACATGGTATCCCCCGTCGATGCGAGCTACCTTGCTGACTCGGTGGTGCTGCTGCGCTACTTTGAGTACCTCGGACGGATCAAGAAGGCGATTTCGGTTCTCAAGAAGCGCACCGGAGCGCACGAGGAGGCCATCCGCGAGCTCACCTTCGACAGCCACGGTATCCACCTGAGCGAGCCGTTGTTGGGCTTGCGCGGTGTGCTCTCGGGTGTGCCCATCGAACTGCCGTCTGCCGCGAGGCACGGGCGCCAAACACGCCAGAGTCATGACGCCTGAAGCCAATCGCGCCAACGATTATCGGGTGCTCATCTTGCCGCCGACGCGGCGCGACGGCGAGGTCACGCGCGCGGCTTTGCAGCGTGCCGGTCTTGCCTGCGAGGTGTGCGCGCGGCCGCAGGTGCTCGCGGCCGAGATCGGCGCGGGGATGGGAGCAATACTGCTCACCGACGCGCTCGCGACCCACCCCGGGGCAGCGCCGGTGTTTGCCGCGCTCGCCCGCCAGCCGCCGTGGTCCGATACGCCGACGATTCTGCTGAGCGCGACGGATGTGCATTCGCCTGCAACCGCGCGCCTGCTCGCAAGGCTCAGCAACGTGACGATTCTTGAGCGGCCAACCTCCACACGCACGCTCGTGAGCGCGGTGCAGGCTGCGGTGCGCGGGCGCGCCCGGCAGTACCAGATCCGCGACCAGCTGAGCGCCCTGCTGCACGCCGAGGAGACGCTGCGCAGTGCCGACCGGCGCAAGGATGAATTCCTCGCGATGCTCGCGCACGAGCTGCGCAACCCCCTCGCCCCCATCCAAACCGCAAATGAACTTCTGGCGCGCACCTTGCCCGGTGACGCGCGCATGCAAACAAGCGTCGACATCATCAAGCGACAGGTCACGCATCTGACGCGACTGGTAGACGATCTGCTCGATGTGTCACGCATCACCCAGGGCAGAATCCAGCTGCAGCGCCAGCCGCTCGAGTTGGCGTCGATCGTTGCGCAGGCGTTGGAGAGCGTCGAGCCGCTGCTGCGCGACAGGCATCACCGGGTAATCATCGCCTCGAGCCTGGAGCCGTTACACGTCAACGGCGACAGCGCACGGCTGGTACAGTGCGTCGCCAATCTGCTCACCAACGCCGCAAAGTACACAGATCCAAAAGGTGAAGTGCGGGTGGAGCTGCGCAGCGAGGGCACAACCGCGGTGCTAGCGGTCACTGACAACGGCATTGGCATCTCCAAAGAGTTGCTGCCGCGGGTCTTCGAGCTCTTCGTGCAGAGCGATCGCTCACTCGACCGCTCCGAAGGCGGCCTCGGCATCGGCTTGTCGGTCGTGCAACGGCTCGTGGAAATGCACGCGGGACGGGTTTCGGCCAGGAGTGCCGGGCCCGGATGCGGCTCGACCTTTGAGATCCGCCTGCCGCTCATTCAGTGCCCGACGCAGATCGCCGCACAGGTGGCGCGCCCCAAAATTGAGCCCCGGCGGCTGCTGGTCGTGGACGACAACCAGGACGCGGCGGTTTCGCTGGCGGAACTTCTGCGCTTGGACGGGCATGAGGCGCTGGCGGTCCACAGCGCCCGGGCCGCGTTGGATGCCATGGCAACCTTCAATCCTGACCTCATGCTGCTCGATATTGGCTTGCCTGAAATGGACGGCTACGAGGTGGCGCAGCGCGTACGCGCCGCCGGCAGCACCGTGCGCCTGGTCGCCCTCACCGGTTACGGGCAGGCGACGGATCTGCAGCGCGCGCGCGCCGCGGGCTTTGAAGCGCACCTCGTGAAGCCACTCGACCTTGCGGCGCTCGGCAAAGTGGTGGCGGGAAAAGCCTCGTCGTAGACGACTCAAGGGCGGCGCTTGCGCCTCACGCAAAGTACCCGCCGTGCATCCTGCCGCGCGACGGCCGGAGGTTGCGCATCCGCAGCCGCTCGCGCGACGCATCAGCAGAGCGCGGCAGCGGCCGCCTCAGCGCGTGCGCCAGAGAAATGCAAACGTTACCGTCGCCAGTAACGCCGTCGGCAACCAGGCAAGCGCTATCGGATTCAGCTGAAACACGATCGTGCCGCTTTCAATGAGGCGCTGCAGCAGGAAGAACCCCATGCCGAGCAGCAGCCCGACCAGCGTGCGCGCGCCCGCACCGGCGGAGCGCAGCGAACCCAGCACGAACGGAATGGCGAGCAGCACCGCGAAGGCGATCGCCACCGTGCGCGCCACGCGTGACCAAAAAGCAAACACGTACGGGCGGGCATCGAGCGCATTTGCCTTGAAGTAGCTGATCAGGCGCCATAAGGCGGAAACTGACAGATCCTGCGGGTCCACCACAGCAAGCGCCAGGAATCCCGCGCTGACGCTCGAATGCAGCACCCGTCGGCCGTCTGAGCGCGCCAGCACCTGCTCGGGAGTAAAGCGTGACTCGGAGTAGTCGGCGAGCTGCCAGGTGCGGTTCGACCCGGCAGTCGCGCGCGCCGCATGCCCGATCGCCTCAAGGCGATGACTCGGCGAGAGCTCAAAGACCTGCATGGCGCCGAAATGGTGGCCGAGCGACTGGCGTGTGACGTTCAATATCAGGTTGCCGTCGCGCACCCATGCGCCGCCGCTGCCGGCAAAGCTCGTGTCGGTGTACTTGGCAAATGCCTTGTTCTGCTTGGCGGCCTGCTCCAGCGGCGGCCCCAGGTACTCTCCCACCGCCACCTCCGTAACCATGATGACGAGCGCCGCGGCGAGCGCCGCGACCGCAAGGCGCCGCACCGACACGCCGGTGGCACGGATGACGGTAAGTTCGCTGCCGCGCGCGAGCTGCCCGAGGCCAATGAGGGAGCCGATGAGCGCGGCGATGGGCAGCACTTCCCAGGTCTCCTGCGGCAGGCCGAAAAGCACGAACCACAGCGCATCGAGCGCGCTGTAGTGACCGATGCCAATGTCGTCCTGCTCGCCGATGAACGCGAACAGTGCCCCGAGCACCAGAAAAATCGCGAGCACGTAGGCGACCGCAGCGAGGATCGTACGGATGATGTAGCGGTCGATGATCCTCATGCGGGACTCGGATTGCGCAGACGCACGATGAGTCCGGGAGCATAGATCACGATCAGCGCAAGGATCACGACCGCCGCATGCACCCACCACAGCCCGAAGACCTCCGGCATGGAGCCGCGTGCGATCCACACCTTGCCCGCGGAGACGAGGTTCGAATAAATGAGATACACCAGCACCGCAAGCCACAGGCGCGCAAAGCGCCCCTGGCGCGGACGCAGGTGCGCAAGCGGCACGGCGAGCAGGGTAAGCACGATGCACATGATGGGCAGTGCCAGGCGCCAGTGCAGCTCGGCGCGCTCCCCCGCATCGGCGCTGCCGAGGAGCGTGCGCGTCGGCAGCGCTTCAAATTCGGTGACGGCATCGCTCAGCTGCGGCACGCGTACCGGAATGACGTGCTCGCGCGAAGTGCACGATGCGAAATTCCGCGCTGCCGGGCACGCCCTCAATGCGCTCGCCGTTGTAGAGCGTCAGCGTATGCGTCGAGCCGTCGGCGGCCAGGGCGTGGCGCGCACGGTCGGCAACCGCCACCTGCACGCGGCCATCGTGCTCGCGCTCGACGAATACATTGGCGAGCGAGCCGTCTTTGTTGAGCCCCTCGGCGTAGATGACCGCACCATTGTTGCCGCCGAAGGTGCGAAAGTGTCCCGGCGAGATCGCTGCGAACTGCCCGGCGCGCAGCGCCGCGCTGCGCAGCGCAAGGCCGCGCTGCACCGCCTGTGGCCCCAGATCAAGCGTGAGCCAGGCGAGAAGCCCCGTGACGACTACCGCCAGCGTCATGACCGGCCAGTACACCCTGCCCGCCCCGACTCCACAGGCGAGCGCGGCGGTCATCTCGCTGTCGTGGTAGAGACGCCCGAGCGCCAGCACCACGCCGATGAGCATCCCGATCGGCATGATGATGCTGACGTCTTGCAGCGCACCCAAGCCGATGAGCTCCAGCACCATCTGCTGCGGATACTGATTTTCCGCGGCGCGCGCCAGCACCCGGGCCATTTGATTGGTGAGCACGATGGCGAGCAGCACGCCCGTCACGACCAGCCAGTTCGCCAGGACTTCCTTCAGAATGTACCGATCGAGAATCCGCCCCAAAGCGGGTGTCCTAGCGTTCAACCCATGCCGGCACAACGCCGGCCGACTCTTGGGTTAAAATGCGTGATGGTGGACGCGCCGTGCGATGCGCGCATGAGTGAAGCAAATGGAGCGCAAATGGATTTTCCTTTTCCTAAGGTAATTCAGACGGGGCCGGGGCTCAATAGTTCGTGCGCGTTCCAAAGCACACGGCGTAGCGGGGAAGACAGCAATGCATTTTGATATTTGGACGACGGGAATCACAACCGCAGCGGTGGAATGCCTCATTCTCGGTGTCTTCGAGGAAGGCGAGCTCACCGAGGAGGCGCGCGCCGTCGACGCCGCCGCGGGCGGGCGCATCGCGGCGCTGCTCGCGCGCGGCGACTTTTCCGGCAAGTCCGGCGAGACGCTGCTGGTGACCGATTTGACGGGCACCAAGGCAACGCGCGCACTGCTGAGCGGGCTCGGCGCGAAGAAGGGCTTCACGCGTAAAGCCTGGCGGCGCGCGCTGAGCGCGGCGCTCGCCGCGGTGGCGCGCACGCGCATCGCAAGCGTTGCGATCGCGCTCGCGCGCCCCGGCGCGAAGGAACTTGACGACTACTACCTCGGCCGCGCCGCGGCCGAACTCACCGGCGCGGCGCTCTACCTCGTGAATGACCTCAAGACCGGCAAGAAGCCCAAGAGCGCGGCGCTCGAGACGGTGCTCGCCGGCCCGGTGCGCGGCAGCGGCGCCGCGGCTGCACGGCGCGGTCTGGCGCACGGCGTTGCCGTCGCCAACGCCATGCGCGTGCAGCGCGATCTGGCAAATCTGCCGGCGAACGTGTGCACGCCGAGCTATCTCGCCGAGCGGGCCCGCGCGCTTGCCAAGGCGGCCACGGGCGTCAAGGTGCAGGTGCTCGATGAGGCGGGACTCAAGCGCGAGAAGATGGGCTGCTTCCTCGCGGTAACCCGTGGCAGCGCGGAGCCGCCCAAATTCATCATCCTCGAATACCGGCACTCCAAGTCCGGCGCGACCGTGGCACTGGTCGGCAAGGGCATCACCTTCGACAGCGGCGGCATCTCGCTGAAAGACCCGGGCGCGATGGACGAGATGAAATATGACATGAGCGGCGCGGCGGCGGTCATCGCAGCGGTGGGCCTCGCGGCCGAACTGCGCCTGCCGCTCAACGTGGTGGGCCTCATCGCCTCGTGCGAAAACATGCCGAGCGGAGGCGCGATCAAGCCCGGCGACATCGTCACCAGCGCCTCCGGACAGACCGTGGAGATTCTCAACACCGACGCCGAGGGCCGGCTGGTACTGTGCGATGCGCTGCACTACGCGCGCCGCTACAACCCGGCCGCGGTCATCGACATCGCCACTCTCACCGGCGCCTGCGTGATTGCGCTTGGCGCGCATCACACCGGCGTCATGAGCAATGATGACGCGCTGGCGCGCGAGATCGTGAGCGCCGGTGCGCGCGCCGATGATCGCGCCTGGCAGCTGCCGGTCACCGAGGACTATGCCGAGCAGCTGAAGAGCAACTTCGCCGATTTCGCCAACATCGGTGGCCGCGAAGCGGGCGCCATCACCGCAGCGGCATATCTGGCGAAGTTCACCCAGGGCATGAAGTGGGCGCACCTGGATGTCGCCGGCACCGCGTATGTGAGCGGTGCGCACAAGGGCAGCACCGGGCCGTCCGACGCCGTTGCTCGCCGACTTCCTCATCCACCGCGCCGGGCGGTGATGCAAAAAGTCTACGCGCCGCCAGACATCGAGCGGCGGATCTACGCACACTGGGAATCGCATGGCTGGTTTGCGCCGCGCCACACGGGCGGCGCCGCCTACTGCATCGTAATTCCGCCGCCCAACGTCACCGGCACGCTGCACATGGGGCACGCGTTTCAGTACACGTTGATGGACCTGCTGACGCGCTATCACCGCATGCGCGGCGAGCAGACGCTGTGGCAGCCCGGCACGGATCACGCCGGCATCGCCACGCAGATGGTCGTGGAGCGCCAGCTCGAGGCCGAGGGCACGAGCCGCCAGCGCCTCGGACGCGAGGCGTTTCTTGCGCGCGTGTGGCAGTGGCAAGCGCAATCAGGCGGCATGATCGGTGCGCAGATGCGCCGCCTTGGCGCCTCGGTCGACTGGTCGCGCAATCGCTTCACGATGGATCCGGAGCTCTCGCGCGCGGTCATCGAGGTGTTCGTGAGGCTGCACGACGAGGGACTCATCTATCGCGGCAAGCGCCTCGTCAATTGGGATCCGGTGCTGCTGACGGCGCTGTCGGATCTTGAGGTGCAAAGCGACGAGGAAGACGGCGAGCTGTGGCACCTGCGCTACCCGCTTGCGGATGGCTCGGGCCATGTGGTGGTCGCGACCACGCGCCCCGAGACGATGCTCGGCGACGCCGCGGTCGCGGTGAACCCCGAAGATGCGCGCTACCAGCATCTGCTCGGCAAAGAGATCCGGCTGCCGCTTGCAGAGCGCCTGATTCCGCTGATTGCGGATGCCTATGTCGATCCGGCGTTCGGCTCCGGGTGCGTCAAGATCACCCCCGCGCACGACTTCAACGATTACGAGATCGGTCTGCGCCACCACCTGCCGCTGATCAACATCTTCACGCCCGCCGCGGCGCTCAACGACAACGTGCCGGCACGCTTTCGCGGTCTTGACCGCTTCCTCGCGCGCGCGCGCATCGTCGCCGAGCTCGAGGCGGCGGGCCTCCTGGAGCGCATTCAGAAACACCGGCTGGTGATTCCCCGCGGTGATCGCAGCGGCGCCATCCTCGAGCCCTACCTCACCGATCAGTGGTACGTGAAGATCGCGCCGCTCGCCGCGCCCGCGATCCTCGCGGTGGAGCAGGGCCGCACGAAGTTCGTGCCGGAGAACTGGGCCAAGACCTACTTCGAATGGATGCGCAACATCAAGGACTGGTGCGTCAGCCGGCAGCTGTGGTGGGGCCATCGCATTCCGGCTTGGTACGACGCGGCCGGCACAAGCTACGTCGGCCGCAGCGAGGAGGAAGTGCGCGCCAGGCATGGCTTGGGTGCAAGCGTGCAGCTCACCCAGGACTGCGACGTGCTCGACACCTGGTTCTCCTCCGCGTTGTGGCCGTTCTCGACGCTCGGCTGGCCGGCGCGCACGCCGGAGCTTGCCGCGTATTACCCGACGAGCGTGCTCGTCACCGGCTTTGACATCATCTTCTTCTGGGTCGCGCGCATGCTGATGATGGGGCTGCGCTTCCTCGGCGATGTGCCGTTTCACGACGTCTACATCACCGGCCTGGTGCGCGACGAGCACGGCGAGAAGATGTCCAAATCCAAGGGCAACGTCATCGACCCGCTCGACATCGTCGACGGCATTGATCTGGAGTCGCTGGTTGCCAAACGCACGCGCGGCCTGATGCAGCCGCAGCTCGCGCCGGCGATCGAGAAGGCGACGCGCGCCGCCTATCCGCACGGCATCGCCGCGCACGGCACCGATGCTTTGCGCTTCACCTTTGCTGCCCTCGCATCCGCCAACCGCGATATTCGCTTCGACCTGCAGCGGGTCGCAGGCTATCGCAACTTCTGCAACAAGCTGTGGAATGCCGCGCGCTTCGTGACGCTCGTCGTTACAGACACCGCGGCCGCGGGCGCCGCGCCAGCCGAGCTGTCGATCGCGGATCGCTGGATCCGCTCGCGTTTCGGGCGGCGCCTCGAGGAGGTGCAAGGCGCGCTTGCAAATTACCGCTTCGACTATGTGGCCGCGGCGCTCTACGAGTTCACCTGGGATGAGTTCTGCTCCTGGTATGTGGAGCTGACAAAGCCGCTCCTGCAAGATGCGGACCTGCCCGCCGCCGCCAAGCGCGGCACGCAGCACACGCTTGCGCAGCTGCTCGAAGCACTGCAGCGCGCGCTGCATCCGTTGATGCCGTTCATCACCGAGGAGATCTGGCAGCGCACCGCGGCGCTCGCCGGTCGCGGCGGCGCAACCATCATGCTCGAGCCCTATCCTGCCGCGGCGGACTATCCGCACGATCCTGAGGCGGAAAGTGAAGTCGCCTGGCTGCAGAGGTTCATCCTCGCCGTGCGCCAGATACGCGGCGAGATGGACATCAATCCGTCAAAGCGCATTCCGGTGCTGGTAAGAGAACCCGGCGCGCGCGACCGCGCGGGCATCGAACGGCATCGCAACTATCTGCAGCGCCTCGCCGGCATCGAGAGCATCAGCATACTCGAGCGCGGCACGAGCGCGCCGCAGGCGGCGACCGCCCTGGTCGGCGAGCTCACAATCCTTGTGCCCATGGCCAATCTCATCGATGCCGCCGCCGAGTCCGCGCGCCTCGACAAACGCCTCGCAAAGACGCAGCGCGATCTTGACAAGACGCGCGCCCAGCTCAGCAACGAAAGCTTTGTCGGCAACGCGCCGCCGGCGGTAGTCGCGGCGCTGCGCGAGCGCGCCGCGGAGCTCGAGCGCAACGCACACGATCTTGCAGCGCAGCTCAATCGCATCCGCGCCCTGCAGAGCGCGTGAATGGACAGCGAGCGCACCGCACTGCAGCGGGCACTGGCGGCGCTCGAGACGGTAATCCTCGGCAAGAGCGCGCAGGTGCGGCTGTGCCTGGCGTGCCTGCTCGCCCGCGGCCATCTGCTGATCGAGGATGTGCCGGGCGTCGGCAAGACCACGCTCGCGCACGCGCTCGCGCATGTGCTCGGTCTTGCCTGGCAGCGCGTGCAATTCACGAGCGATCTGCTGCCGGCAGACGTCATCGGGGTGTCGGTGTTCGACCGCACGCGCCAGGTATTTGAGTTCCACAAGGGCCCGATCTTCACGCAGCTACTGCTCGCGGATGAGATCAATCGCGCCAGCCCACGCACGCAAAGCGCGCTGCTCGAGGCGATGGAAGAGCGCCAGGTGAGCTCGGATCTGACTACCTATGCGCTGCCCGATCCGTTTTTTGTCGTCGCCACGCAGAACCCGCATGAGGAGGTAGGCACTTTTGCCTTGCCCGAATCGCAGCTCGATCGTTTCTTGATGCGGGTGACCCTCGGCTATCCGGGCAGCGCCGATGAGCGCGAGCTTCTGAAAAGCGGCGCGCGCCGCGAGCTGCTCGCCGGGATGGTACCGGCGCTCAACTGCGGCGCGCTGCTGCATATCCAGGCGGCGGTGCGCGGCGTGCACGTCGCGGACGCGCTCCTTGACTACACCCTCGCGCTCATCGCGCGCACGCGCGCGCGCACTGATCTGAAGCTTGGGCTCTCGCCGCGCGCCGGCCAGGGACTCATTCGGGCCGCGCAGGCGTGGGCCTATATTCACAACCGCAATGCGGTGCTGCCGGAGGATGTGCAGGCCGTGCTGCCCGCGGTGGTCGCGCACCGGCTCGAACGGCGTGAAGGACTCGACGTGCGCGCCGGGCAGGCATTGACGCAGGAGATCCTACAAGCGGTTCCGATACCGCTCTAGGATGCCGGTGAAGCGCTTCCTGCGCGCACGCATCGCCAGCTGGGCGCGACGGCGCCAGGGCGCAGATCGCCTGCCGGTCACGCTGCATCGGCGCCGCATCTATATCCTGCCGACGCGCGCCGGCTGGGGTTTTGCCCTGCTGCTTTTCTGCATGTTCATCGCCGGGCTTAATTACGGCAACAGCATCGCCCTCTTCCTCACCTTCTGGCTCGGCGGCTTTGCCTTGGTGGGCATGCACCGCTGCCATCGAAATCTGTTGGGGGTTGACCTGCAGGCGCTGAGCGCGGCACCGGCATTCGCCGGCAGCGCGAGCCGGGTTGAGATCACGCTCGACAACGCGGCCGCTTTGATGCGCTGGCGTATCGAGGCGGACTTGCCGGGGATGCCCGCGAGCGCCACCGACATCGCGCCAAGCAGTGCCGCGCGCGTGACGCTGGAGGTGGCGACCCAGAGGCGCGGACGACTGTGCGTTGAGGGGCTGCGCTTGTCGACGGTGCTGCCTTTTGGGCTCTTTCGTGCCTGGACGTGGGTGTACCTGCCGCTCGAGATCATCGTGTACCCGCGCGCGCGCGGCGCGCTGCCGCTGCCCAACATCGCGGGCACGCTGCCCGGCACGCAGGTCCGCGGCGGCCTGGGCGGTGATGAATGGTTCGGGCTGCGCAATTTTCGCGACGGTGACTCGCCACATCAGGTGGCGTGGAAAGCCTATGCGCGCGGCGCGCCGCTGCTCGTCAAGGAGTACTGCGCGGCGAGCTCGGCCGAACGCCGCTTGGATTACGAGCGCCTCGCGCAGCTCGATCCCGAACGGCGCCTCGAGCAGCTTGCCGTGTGGATCGTCGATGCGGAGAACCGCGGCGAGCGCTATGCCCTGAGCCTGCCCGGCGTACAGCTGCCGCTCGACCGCGGCCGGGAGCACCGCCACCAGTGCTTGCGCGCGCTGGCGCTGTTTGGCGTTGAGGCGGCGGCGCATGGCTGAGAGCGCGCGCGGCTCATCCCGCGCCCTGCTCTGGAGCAGCGCGGCCTTCGTCGCGGGCGCGCTGCTGCATGTCGACCGCATTGCCCCTTGGGCGAGCGCCGTCGCGATCGGCTGTGCGGCGTGGCAGCTCTCGAGTGCGGCCGGCAAAGTGCCGCCGGTCTCCAAGATGCTGCAACTGACTCTGACGTTCGTGCTCGTCACCTGCGTCGTGTTCACGTTTCATACGCTGAACGGACTGCCGGCGGGCACGGTGCTGCTGGTGGTGATGGGCGCGATCAAGCTCCTGGAGACCAAGAGCCGCCGCGACCAATACATCGTGATCGGCGCTGCGCTTTTCCTGCTCCTTGCCGCCTGCCTCGATCGGCAGACGCTGGCGCGCGTTCCTCTCTATGTGGGCGAGACCCTGCTGTGCTGCACGGCGCTCGTGGCTACCGCATACGGGGAGGAGCGCTTGCCGGTGCGCGTCGCCATCCGGCTCGCCGCGCAAAGCCTGCTCCTCGCCGTGCCGCTCGCGCTCGTTTTCTTCCTGTTCTTCCCACGTCTGCCCGGGGGCTTCTGGGCGCTGCCAGCGAGCGATGAGGCGCTCACCGGACTTGGCGAGGACATGAGTCCGGGCAGCATCACGCAGCTCGTCGCCTCCTACGAGCCGGCCTTTCGCGTGCGCTTTGCAGGCCCGATTCCTGCCGCCGCGGAGCGTTACTGGCGCGGGCCGGTGCTGCACGACTTCGACGGTTACACGTGGCGTCGCGGCGAGCGCCGCGCCTACCCGCCGCAGCCTTTGCGCTATTTAGGAGCTGGGTATCAGTACTCGGTGACGCTGGCGCCGAATGCGAATCGCTGGTGGCTCGCGCTCGACACGGTAGCGCGCGCGCCCGCCAAACAGGCCTACCTGACCTACGACTACGACCTCATCGCGCGCGAGCCGGTGGCGCGTCCGGTCACCTACGAGGCTCTTTCCTATACGCACACGGAAACGACTGAGCCGTTGTCGCCGGCGGCGCGGCGCACGGAAACCGCTTTGCCGGCAAATCGCAACCCGCGCACCCGCGAGCTCGCGAGCACGTTGCGCAGGCGCGCGGCAAGCGACCCCGCTTTCGTGCGCCAGGTCATCGAGTTCTTTCGCAGCGGTGGCTTTGCCTATTCGCTCACCCCACCCAGACTCGATTTTGACTCCGTGGACGATTTTCTGTTTCACACCCGCGAGGGCTTTTGCGGGCACTACGCCTCCGCATTTGTTGTCTTGATGCGCGCCGGCAACGTGCCCGCTCGCGTGGTCACGGGCTACCAGGGCGGCGAGTGGAATCCGATCGGCAAGTACTTCGTGGTGCGCCAGTCCGACGCGCACGCCTGGGCGGAGGTGTGGATCGATGGCCGCGGTTGGCGCCGCGTCGACCCGACGGCGATCGTGGCGCCCGCGCGCTTGCAGCGCGGCATCCTCGATATCCTCCCGGATGCGGTCTCGGGCGGCGCGCGCCTACTGCACACGACGCTGCTGTTCGAGCGGCTCTGGCAGGAATGGGATGCGCTCAACATTGGATGGACCGAAAGCGTCGTGAAGTTTGACGTCAACATGCAGCTCGGGATTCTTGCGCGCCTGGGGATGCGCGCCGCGGATTGGACCGCGCTCGTGGTTGCCCTGGGCGGCGGCCTTGCTGCCTGGCTTGCCTGGATTGCCTGGCACATCGGCCGCTCTGCCGGCGCGCGGCCCGCCGACCCGCTGGCGCGCGCCTACGCGCGCCTTTGCAGAAAACTTGCGCGTGCCGGAATCACGCGCGCGAGTCATGAAGGGCCCATCGCCTATGGCATGCGCATCGCGCAGCACCGGCCCGATCTGGCAGCCAGGGTACAGCCGCTCTTGGCCCGCTACGCGCAGCTGCGCTATGAGCCTGCGAGCGCGTCAGCCGCCGCGCAAGTCGGCGCGTTTCAGCGCATGGTGGCGCGCCGCAAGTTCACACACGCGTCCTAACGAAACGACAACTCGCGCGGCAGGCCCCGCAAGTAGAGACGCCCCGAAGTGTTAAGATTCCTCGTGCCCGTCCGCACGACCTGCCAACAAGGGGCGCCGCTTAAATTGCCGCTGCTTTTCTCATATGGCACGCTGCGTGAAGCGGCCGTGCAGATATCGACGTTTGGGCGGTTGCTCAGCGGGCAGGCGGATGAGCTCGTTGGCTTTGCGCGGTGCTTGCAGACGATCGAGGATGAGCGCTTTGTGGCCCAAGGCGGCACGCCCCAGCAAGACATCGTGCGCTTCAACGGGCAGCCGGAAAGTCGCGTGCCGGGGAGCGTGTTTGAGGTCTCGGAGGCTGAACTCGCCCGGGCCGATGCGTACGAGCCTGCGGGCTATAAGCGCATTTGCACCGTGCTTGCTTCGGGCAAAACGGCGTGGGTGTATGCGGCGGCGTAGCGACTAGCGGTCGCGGCTTCATGAGCCGCTGCAAGAGCTCATCAGTAGTCGCCGTTGGCGCGCGCCCAACGCGCGCTGCCTCCTGGAAGAGGCTACGCCAGCGGCCAGCCGCCTGCCGTCAAAGTCGCGCAGCGCGAGATTCTTTTGCCGGCACGCCCGCGTGCCCTAGCGCGCGGGTGCTTTAGCCGGCATGGTATTCGCGCGTGGGCGCAAAGCTAATCTGCGGCCAGCGCTCGAGCGTCAGTTCGAGATTCACGCGTGACGGAGCAAGATACACGAGCGCGCCGGTGTGATCGAACGCGAGGTTGTCGTGGGCCTTCAGCCGAAACTCCTCGAGCTTGCGCGGATCGGCTGCACTCAACCAGCGGGCGGTGTGGACATTGACGCCTTCAAACACACACTGCACGCCGTATTCATCCTGCAGGCGAAAGGCGACGACCTCGAACTGCAGCGGTCCGACCGCACCCAGGATGAGCTCGTTGTTGCGCAGCGGCTTGAACAGCTGCGTCGCTCCCTCCTCGCACAGCTGCGCCAGGCCCTTGGCGAGCGCCTTGGCGCGCAGCGGATCCTTCAATACCGCGCGGCGAAACAGCTCCGGCGCAAAGCTCGGGATTCCGGTAAAGCTCAAGCGCTCGCCCGCGCTGAAGGTATCGCCGATGTTGATCGTGCCATGATTGTGCAGCCCGATGATGTCGCCGGCGTAGGCTTCCTGCGCCTGCAGGCGATCGGCCGCCATGAAAGTGAGGGCATCGCTCACGCGCACCTCCTTGTCGAGCCGTACGTGGTGCAGGCGCATGCCGCGCTGATAGCGCCCCGAGCACAGGCGCATGAAGGCGATGCGATCGCGATGCCCGGGGTCCATATTCGCCTGAATCTTGAAGACAAACCCGGTAAGCGCACTCTCGAGCGGATCGACGGCGCGCACCGTGGTGGCGCGCGGTTGCGGTGGGGGTGCATGCTCGACGAACGCGGCGAGCAGCTCCTCGACGCCGAAATTATTGACGGCTGAACCGAAAAACACCGGCGTCTGGCGGCCGGCACGATAGGCCTGCAGGTCCAAAGCGTGCGTGGCGCCCTTCACAAGCTCGATCTCCGCGATGAACTCCTGCGCCGCGGCGCCGAGAAAGGCGCGCGCCGCCGCACTTGCAAGGCCATCGATGCGCCGGTTTTCGCCCACCCGGCCGCGTGCGGCGGACTCATACGCATAGATGCGATCCTCGAGCAGGTGATAAATGCCCTGCAGGCTGCGGCCCATGCCGATGGGCCAGGTCACGGGAGCGGTCGTGATCCCGAGCACCTTCTCGATCTCATCGAGAAGCTCGATCGGCGGGCGGCCGTCGCGATCGAGCTTGTTGATGAAGGTCATGATGGGTGTGTCGCGCATGCGGCACACCTCCATCAATTTGATCGTGCGCTCCTCGACGCCGCGCGCACAGTCAATGACCATGAGCGCCGAGTCGACCGCGGTCAGCGTGCGGTAGGTGTCCTCGGAAAAATCTTCATGCCCGGGGGTATCGAGAAGATTCACGATGCGCTCGCCGTAGGGAAACTGCATGACGGAGGAAGTGACCGAGATGCCGCGCTGCTGCTCAAGGCGCATCCAGTCGGAGGTTGCATGGCGCGCCGCCTTGCGGCCCTTGACGGCGCCGGCCATCTGTATGGCGCCGCCGAAGAGCAGCAGTTTCTCCGTGAGCGTGGTCTTGCCAGCGTCCGGATGCGAGATGATTGCAAAGGTGCGTCGCCGACAGATCTCGGCTGCCAGGTCGTTCATGGAATCTTCTCAGCCGTTGCCGCAGCGGCGATTGCGCAGCGCAAGCTTGAAGACCGCGGCGTCCTCACGGCCATCGGGCGCCTGATAATAACCGCGCCGCATGCCGATGTGCTCAAACTTGAAGGACTGATAAAGCCGGATGGCCGCGGTATTTGATGGCCGCACTTCAAGATACGCGACGTCCACGGCGGCCGCGCCGGCGCGCTGCAGCAGATCCTCGAGGAGCAGCGTGCCGATGCCGCGGCAGCGCAGCTGCGCGCGCACGCACAGATTGAGGATGTGCGCTTCGGCGGCGCCGCAACTTGCGATGCCGTAGCCCGCCACAAGCTCGCCCAGCATGCCGATGCGGCAGACGTAGCCGACGCGCAGACAGTCGCGGAATATCCCGTCGCTCCACGGGAAGCGGTACGAGGCCAATTCGATCGCCACGACTTCGGCCACATCAGCCTCGGCCATCGGCCGGATGAGCAACTCCGGCAGGGGCGCAACATGTTCCGCGGCGGTCGCCATCAGTGCTCTGACTGTTCTGACTTCTCTGCCATCAGCGAGTTCTTGAAGTAGTCGCGCGCAAATTTGAGGTCTTCCCAAGCCTTGCGCTTATCGGCCGGGTTGCGCAGCAAATACGCGGGATGATACGTGACGATCAGCGGCGTGCAGAGGGGCCCGAAGCGGTGCACCCGGCCGCGCAGGCGCGCGAGCGGCGCATCGGTGCCGAGGAGATTCTGCGCGGCGATCCGGCCGACCGCCAGGATCAGCTTCGGCTTGATCGCGGCGATCTGGCGCATGAGGTACGGCAGGCACGCGTCCACTTCGCCGGGGCGCGGATCGCGATTGTGGGGGGGCCGGCATTTGAGCATGTTGGCGATGAACACGTTCCGCTCGCGCGACAAGTCGATCGCCTGCAGCATGGAATCGAGCAGCTTGCCCGCGACGCCCACGAACGGCTTGCCCTGGCGATCCTCCTCGGCGCCGGGCGCCTCGCCGATGACGAGCCAGTCGGCCTGCGGATTGCCGACACCAAACACGGTATGCGTGCGCGTGGCGGCAAGGCCGCATCGGGTGCAGCCCGCCACTTGTGCCTGCAACGTGTTCCACTCGGAGTCGGGCATGCGCGGCACCCACACGTCAATACCGAGCGCTTGCAGATAGCGCAGCCGGCTTTGCGGATGCACTAGCTTGACCCCGGCGGCGCACCCGCACGGCTCTTACGCCGGATACGCCGCGCGCTCCACAGCAGCGGCGCGGACAGCGCATAGGTTGAGAACATGGAAAGCAGCATGGTGGACGGATCGGCCGCGATCAGCACGAAGAACAGCGGCACGATCAGCATGTAGGCAAACTTGATGCGCCGGTCGAGATTGAATTGTTTGAAGCTCGGGTAGCTGAAGCTGCTCACCATGAGCGCGCCCGCGGTTGCGGTAATCACAAAGGCCGCGATGAGCCCCGGCAGCCCCGGCTCGTGCCAGCCGCTTGAGAACCAGATGAATGCCGCGACCACCGCCGCCGCCGACGGACTCGGCAGTCCCTCAAAGAAGCGCTTATCGGCACCCCCCGAGCGCGCGTTGAAACGCGCCAGGCGCAGCGCTGCGGTCACGGCGTAGAAGAAGGCCGCCAGCCAGCCGAAGCGCCCCCACGCCCGGCCGTACTCGGCAATGCGTACAACGCCCCACTGGTAGGCGATGGTTGCCGGCGCGACGCCGAAGGCGACCATGTCGGCGAGGCTGTCGTACTCCTTGCCGAACGCGGTCTCGGTGTGCGTCAGCCGTGCGGTGCGCCCGTCGAGCGTGTCGAAGATCATGGCGACGAAAACCGCCATGCCAGCGAACGCAAAGTTCTTGTCGATCGCGGCGATGATCGCGTAGAAGCCCGAGAACAGGCACCCCGTCGTCAGCAGGTTCGGCAGCAGGTAGATGCCCTTGCGGCGCCGCGCCGGCACTACGACGATTTCGTGATCGGTTGGCTCATCCATCGCTTGCGCCTGGGCTGCTCGGGCAGCGCATATTAACAGCAGCGCTCCTGCTAAGATCCCGGCTCCTGCATTCGCCCGTCCGTGCGCCCGATGAGACTGTCCCAGTACCCGATCAATACCCTGAAAGAGACGCCGACCGAGGCCGATATTGTCAGCCACCAGCTCATGTTGCGCGCGGGACTCATCCGCCGCCTGGGCACCGGCTCCTACACCTGGCTGCCGATCGGGCTGCGCACCTTGCAGAAGGTCGAGACCATCATTCGCGAGGAAATGAACCGCGCCGGTGCTCTTGAGGTGCTGATGCCGATGATCCAGCCCGCCGAGCTGTGGCAGGAGTCGGGGCGCTGGGACAAGATCGGCCCCGATCTGCTGCGCCTCAAGGATCGCCACCAGCGCGACTTCTGTGTCGCCCCGACGCACGAGGAGGTCATCACCGACATCGCGCGCCGCGAGATCCAAAGCTACCGCCAGCTACCGGTCAATTTCTACCAGATCCAAACCAAATTCCGCGATGAGATCCGGCCGCGTTTCGGCGTCATGCGCGCGCGTGAGTTCCTGATGAAGGATGCGTATTCCTTCCATGTCGATGAGGCCTCGCTCGGCGAGGGCTATCGCGCCATGTTTGATGCCTACACGCGGATTTTCACCCGCATGGGCCTCACGTTCCGCTGCGTGCAAGCTGACTCGGGCGCCATTGGCGGCAGCACCTCGCAGGAGTTTCAGGTGCTCGCTGAATCGGGCGAGGATGCCATCGCCTTCTCGGATGAGGATGAGTACGCGGCCAATGTCGAACTTGCGATCGCCGCGCCGCCGACGCAAGTGCGCGCCGCGCCTGATGAGGAGCTGCGCAAGGTGGCAACACCCGGCGCGCGCACCATGGAGCAGCTCACGCGCTTCTTGCAGATACCCTCAGCACGCTGCCTCAAAACGCTCATCGTCGAGGGCGATGACGGCAACCTCGTCGCGCTCGCGCTGCGCGGCGACCACGATCTCAATGCACTCAAGGCGCAAAAGCTGGCCGGGGTGGCAAACCCGCTGCGCATGGCGAGCCCGCAGCGGATCATCAGCGTGGCGGCAACCGAGCCTGGGTACCTTGGGCCGGTGGGATGGCAGGGACGGCTCTACGCGGATCGCAGCGCGTTTGTCATGAGCGACTTTGTGTGCGGCGCCAACGAGAAGGATGCGCATCTCACCGGTGTCAACTGGGAGCGCGACATCAAGGGCGCCATCGAGGCGGATCTGCGCAATGTCGTCGCCGGCGACCCGAGCCCCACGGGCAAGGGCACGCTCAAGGTCGTGCGCGGCATCGAGGTCGGGCACATCTTCCAGTTGGGGCAACTCTACAGCGCGGCGCTCAAGGCCACCGTGCTCGACGAGAGCGGCCGCAGTGTGACGCCGTACATGGGCTGCTATGGAATTGGCGTGACGCGGGTCGTGGCCGCCGCGATTGAACAGAATCACGATGAGCGCGGCATCATCTGGCCCGAACCGATCGCGCCGTTTCACCTGGCGCTGGTGGCGCTCAATGCGCATAAGTCGCCGCAGGTGCGCGAGGTTGCCGATCGGCTCTATCGCGAGCTCAGTGAATGCGGTATCGAGGTGCTGTACGACGATCGCGACGCCCGGGCGGGGGTCAAATTTGCGGACGTGGAGCTGTGGGGGCTTCCGCATCGCGTGGTGGTGGGCGAGCGCGGCCTTGAGGCGCGCCGTCTCGAATATCGCGGCCGGCGGGATCTGCAGAGTCAGGAGTTTGCACTCGATGATGCATTGGGATTCATTCGCGCGCGCCTGCGTCGTTAACGCGGCGCTCGGTGCGGCGCTCCTCGGCAGCGCCGGCTGCTACGCCGATCAACAGCGTGATCCGGAGCTGCGCTCCGTCATAGAACGCGCGATTCAGCAGGCCGAATGCTTCACGGATCGCTACGACTCGGCGGTCTGGTACAAGATGATGGAGCCGAAGCTGCGCAAACTCGTGCCGAACCAGCCCGAACGCATGGACATGCTGCGCGTCATTTATTGCGAGACGCATCGAGCGGGCGAAACGCATCTGCCGGCAGGGCTGATCCTGGGCCTGGTCTCGGTCGAGAGCCGCTTCGACCGCTATGCCGTCTCCTCCGCCGGTGCGGTCGGACTCATGCAGGTCATGCCCTACTGGCCCGAGCGCCTCGGCATGCGCCGCTACGAGCTTACGCACATTGAACCCAACATCCACATGGGCTGCGCGATCCTGCGCTTTTATCTGAAGTACGAACGCAACGATGTCGCGCGCGCGCTCGCCCGCTATAACGGCAGCGTCGGACGGCGCGATTATCCGGATCGCGTGATCAGTCAGTGGACCAGGTGGAACGGTGCCGATGATCTGGGCGCAACCCAGGAAATCCGCGCCGTGCCCGCCGGCGACTCCGGCACCACGCGCACGACGCCCTCGCGGCGCGAGTCGGCTCCGCCCTCGTAGCTGCCGTCGGGCTTGCGCAGGATGCCGTGCAGGCCGGAATTCTCCGCGCGCCCTTCCACGAGCGCGATGCCGCGCTCGCGCAATCCGGCGAGAATCTGCGGGGAGAAGCGCCCGAGCTCGCCCACGAAATCGTTACCGTGGGCGATCAGGTTCGGCAGCTCGATCGCCGCCTGCATGGACAGTCCCCAGGCAAGGATGCCGATCACGGTCTTCACGTTGTACTCGAGGATCGCCGAGCCGCCGGGCGAGCCCAAGGCCGCCACCAAGCGGCCGTCATGATCGAGGACCATGACCGGCGTCATCGATGAGCGCGGGCGTTTACCGCCCGCAACGGCATTGGCGACCGCGCCATGCTCATCCGTCGGCAGGTACGAAAAATCGGTGAGCTGATTGTTGAGCACGAAGCCCTCGACGGCGCGGCCGGAGCCAAATACCGACTCCACCGTGGTCGTCATCGCGGCGACGTTGCCGGCCGCATCGAGCACGACGAAGTGGCTGGTGCCGGCCGCTTCGTGCGTCGCATCCGCAGCGCGCGCGCTGCCGGCAAGAACGCCGGCCGCGGGCGCAGGCCCCGCGCGCTCGCCGATCAGGCGCGCGCGCTCGGCGAGGTAGGTGGGATCGAGGAGCCGCTCCACAGGCACGTCAATGAAGGCAGGGTCAGCGACGTAGCGATCGCGATCGGCGTACATGAGACGGCTTGCCTGCGCAAATAAAAACCATGCCTGCGGATCCGCCGGGGCGCGCGCGGCGATGTCCGTGTGCTCGAGCATGCTCAGCATCTCAAGCAGCGAGAGGCCGCTTGACGGCGGCGGCGGTACGCACACCGAGTAGCCGCGATACGGCCGGCACAGCGGCTTATCCCACTGGGCACGGTAGGAGCTCAAGTCCGTCAGTGTCATCGTGCCCGGCAGCGGCTCATCGTGCGTGCGCTTGAGGATCTCCTCGGCGATGATGCCGGCGTAGAGCGCGCGGGGCCCCTCGAGCGCCAGCCGGCGCAGCACCGCGGCGTACTTCGGATTACGAAACAGATCGCCCGCGCGCAGCGGCGCGCCATCGGCGCGCGCGAAGAGCGCGCGAACGTCGGGCGTTGGCGGCAGGACAAAATCCGGCGCGAGGTAGCCCGCAAGACGCGGCGTCACATTGAAGCCGTCGCGCGCTGCGCGCAGTGCGGGTGCAAAGAGCTCGCGCCACGGTCGCACCCCATATCGCTCGTGTACCGCATACAAAAGCGCAATCGCTCCGGGCACCCCGGTCGAGCGGCCGGTGCGTACGGCTTGCAGGTACGACAGCGGCTTGCCCTGGGCATCGAGAAACATGTCGGGCGTGGCGCCGAGCGGCGCCTTCTCGCGTCCGTCGATCGAGGAGACGACGCCGCTCTTGGCATCGTAGTACAGCATGAAGCCGCCGCCAGCGACCCCGGAACTCTGCGGCTCAACGAGGCCGAGCATCGCCTGAATGGCAACGGCGGCGTCGGCGGCACTGCCGCCTTTGCGCAGAATCTCAGCGCCGGCGTCCGCCGCCAGCGGGTTGGCGGCGGCCACGATGCCGCTCGTGCCCTTCGCTGCGGGCTGCGCCGCGCGCGCAACCTGCGCCGCATTCGTGGCCGTCCACATGGCGCAGCACGCCATTACCCCGACAACGCACCCGCGCACGTTCAGCATCAGCGACTCCCGCGGCAACTTCAAAAAACTATGCGGTGGTGAATTCGCGCGGCGCTGCGCACGCATCGCAGTGGTTGTCCGTCACGCTCACCGAGGTCACCTCGGATGCGGAGGAGCCAATCCACAGCCACTGCACAAACTGCTCCACCGCCGCAGGCTCCCCGCAGGCGAGCAGTTCCACCCGCCCGTCGGCGAGGTTGCGCGCGTAGCCGCGCAGCCCCAGCTCCCGGGCGCGCAGCGCGGCGCTTGCGCGATAGAACACGCCCTGCACGCGGCCGCGAACCAGGCAGTGCTTGCACACCGCGGCGCCCGGTGTATCAAGGCCGTGGCGCAGCATAGAATCCCGCATGGGCGATATTCTAGTGGTTTACTACTCGCGCAGCGGCTCAACCGCTGAACTTGCGCGCCACGTCGGCCGCGGTATCGAGAGCGTTGCAGGCGCGGTGGCGAGGCTGCGCACGGTGCCGCCGGTTGCGGCGCTCAGCGAAGCTAGCGCCGCGCCGCTGCCGGTAAGCGGCGCACCGTATGCGACCCTCGATGATCTGCGCGACTGCGCGGGCCTCATCCTCGGCAGCCCCACGCGCTTCGGCAACATGGCGGCGCCGCTGAAATACTTCCTCGACGGCACCTCGAGCCTGTGGCTGTCGGGGGCGCTCGCGGGCAAACCCGCCGCCGTATTCACCTCCACGCAGACCATCCACGGCGGGCAGGAGACGACGCTCGTCTCCATGATGCTGCCGCTGCTGCATCACGGCATGCTGCTGGTCGGCATCCCCTATACGGAGCGCGCCTTGAGCGACACGCGCGCCGGTGGCACGCCCTATGGCGCCTCGCATGTGGCGACGGGCGATACGCACACGGCGCTCACGAGCGAGGAGCAAGCACTCGCCCAGATCCTCGGGCGGCGCGTGGCGCAGTTCGCGCTGCGCCTTACTCCTGCAGCACCGAGCGGATGAAGGGCACCGTCAGGCGGCGCTGCGCGACGAGCGCCGCCGCATCGAGCGTATCAAGGAGGTTGTAGAGCGTGCGCATGTCGCGCGGGAAACGCCGCTGCATGTAGCGCGCGGTTTCCTCCGGCAGCTCAAAACCGCGCAGGTGCGCGCGCAGCCGGAGTGCCTCGCGCTGTTCGGCTTCATCGAGTGCGCGCAACTGGAACACTGCGCTTGCGGCAAAGCGCGACGCAAGATCCGGCAGCGTCCACTCAAGGAGCGCCGGCGGCGCAAGCGCCGCGGCGATCAGGCACCCGCCACGCTCGTGCAGCGCGCAATACAGCGCAAAGAGTGCGCGCTCCCAGTGCGCATCGCCGAGCACCGCATGCACGTCATCGAGGCACAGGCATTCGATGTCGCGCAGGCCGTCGATGACGCCGCTGCCGAGCGCGCCAAGCTCCCCGAGTGGCACGTAGGCGGCGCGCCGCGCCGCGCCCGCGAGCGCGCACACCGCCTGCAGCAGATGCGTTTTGCCGGTGCCCGCGCCACCGGCAAGCCAGGCGACGCCCGTCACCGCTCCGCCGGCGAGGGCGCGCACATGTTCGACCGCCTGAAGATTAGCGCCGGCGAAGAAGCTGGCAAAGACGGCGCGATCCTGCAGGGCAACACCGAGAGGTAATTGGCGCATGGCGAGCGCTTTTCAGGGCATCCTTGGCGCGGGACCCCGGGCGGCGCGCACGAAATTTGCCAGATACTTCACGCCCGACGAGAGCGTTGTGACGACGGTGACCATGGCGACGCCGTTCAACAGTGCCAGCGACGGTCCATACCCGGCCGCGTGCGTGATGACGCCGAAGAGATACATGAGCTGCAGCAGGGTGTTGATCTTGCTGAGGACGGTCGGATCAGCGCGCACCGGTCCCACCCACAGGCGCAGCACAATGGCGCCCACGATGATCATCAGATCGCGCGTAACCGCGGTGAGGGTGAGCCACCACGGCACCAGATCCAGGCTCGTCCCGATCACAAACAGGCTGATGAGCAGCAGCTTGTCGGCGACTGGATCCAGAATCTTGCCGAGGTCCGAGGTCCAGCCAAAGTGCTTTGCCAGAAAGCCGTCGAGGCCATCGGACACGCCGGCAAGTGTGAACAACAGCAACGCGAAATCGTAGTTGCCATTGATGAGAGCCACATTGATCGGCCAGATCAGCGCGATGCGCACGAGGCAGATCAGATTTGGCAGATGGCGCACGCCTCGCGACCCCCGCATGCCCTACGGGCGATAGGTGTAGAGCAGGTGCCCGGTGCCACCGGCGCCCGCGGCAAAGTGTCCGGAAGCACCGAGTGCCCTGTCGAGCGCCGCGCCGCCGCCACGCACGCGCACGCTGAAGGTCACGCGCGTGCCGCTCGCCTCGGCAACGTTTACGGCGCGCACGCCGGGCGCGCCCTGCAAGAGCCGCCCCACCTGGGCGTAGTCGGCGAGGGTCGGCACGTTCTCCACCTCCACCTCTACGCTCATCTCGGCCTGCGGCTCAGATACGTCCTGCACACGCGCGAGCGCGTCCACCGCACCGCCAATTCCGGCGCCAAGCCCGCCGCTCCAGCTCTGCACGATAAAGTTTGTGTACAGCGTCCACTGCCACACGCCGTTGCTGGCGCCCGTGTCCGAGCGCCCGACGAGCACGGCATCGCCGCCGAGCCGCTGCCCGGCTGCGAGCAGCGCCTCGCGCCCGAGATCTGCGCCCGAGGTGTCGGCGAGCGGCAGCGGCACCAGAGTGATCGGCAGCCCGCGCAGCTCCGCGGCCGCATCGAGCTCGCGCCGCGCCGCATCTGCGGCCGCGCCGCTCGGCGGCGGTGCGAGCACGACGAGCGTGAAGGGACGGTTACTGTCCCAGGTGCTGCGGCCGGCCGCGCCGATGGCGGCCGCCAGCGCCGCAGCATCGAACACGACGTGCGTCGCCCCTTCGGACGTCGGGCGCGAGCTCAGCATGTAATGCGCGGCGTTATTGACGATATCCGCCAGCGCCGGGTCGGCGGCCGCCTCACCGCGTCCGGTAGCGCGCACCAGCACGTGCTTCAGCGCCTCCTGCAGGAGTGCGGGCGAAGGCGCTGCACGGATGTCGATCTCGTAAACTTGGACCGGCCGGCCCGCCCAGGTACTGAGCGGCAGCAGAAGGCAGGCAAACCACAGCAGTCTTGTCCGGAATTTCAGCGCGTGCACGTCTACAATACTACACACCCCGCGTGCCGCCCGGTGGCGCGGCCTTAAGCTTGCTGCTCCCGGTCAAGACATGAGCGAAAGCCCCGGTCTGAGTTATCGCGATTCCGGCGTCGACATCGACGCCGGCGACGAGCTCGTCGAGCGCATCAAGCCGTTCGTCAAGCGCTCGCAGCGACCGGAGGTGCTCGCCGGCATCGGCGGTTTCGGCGCCCTGGTGGAGATTCCCGCCGGCATGCGCCGGCCGGTGCTCGTCGCCGGCACGGACGGCGTCGGCACCAAGCTGCGCCTCGCGATCGACACCGGCCAGCACGACACCATCGGCATTGATCTGGTTGCCATGTGCGCGAACGACGTCGTCGTGCAGGGCGCGGCGCCGCTCTTTTTTCTCGATTATTACGCCACCGGCAAGCTGCGGGTGGCCGTCGCGGAGGCCGTAATTCGCGGCATCGTCGAGGGCTGCATCCTCGCGGGCGCCGCGCTCGTCGGCGGCGAGACGGCCGAGATGCCGGGCATGTACCACGGCGATGACTACGATCTTGCCGGATTCTGCGTCGGCGTCGTCGAGAAGGATGCCATCATTGATGGCAGCGGCATCCGCGCCGGCGATGCCGTGATCGGCCTTGCCTCCTCCGGCGCGCACGCCAACGGCTATTCGCTGATCCGCAAGCTCCTCACGCACTCGCAGGCGACCGCGAGCACGATGCTTGATGACTGCAGCCTCTTTGAGCGCCTGCTCGCGCCGACCCGGATCTATGTCAAACCACTGCTCGAGCTCATCCGCGCGCTGCCGGTGCGCGGCCTGGCGCACATCACCGGCGGCGGCCTCACGGACAACGTGCCGCGCGTGCTGCCCGCGGGGCTCGAAGTGCTGCTCGAGCGGCAGCACTGGCATCGCGACCCGCTATTTGACTGGCTGCAGGAGGCGGGGCGCATCGAGCGCACTGAAATGTATCGAACCTTCAACTGTGGCATCGGCATGGTCATCATCCTGCCGGCGCCGCAGGCTGAGTCGGCGCTTACGCTACTGCGCGCGCACGGTGAAACCGCGACGCTCATTGGCGAGGTGCGCGCCGGTACGCGCGGGGTCGTGATCGAAGAATGAGCGCGCACGCTGCGCTGCCGCTCGCCATTCTGATCTCGGGGCGCGGCTCGAACATGGTTGCGATCGCGCAGGCCTGCGCCGCCGGACGCATCGATGCGCGCGTCAATCACGTCATCAGCGATCGCGCGGATGCCCCGGGCATCGCGCGCGCCCGCGAGCTCGGGCTTGCGACGAGCCTTGTTGAGCGCGCGGCATTTGCCGAGGCCCGCGACTTCGAGGCGGCGCTGCTTGCTGCTCTGGCCACGCACCCGCATGAGCTTGTCGCGCTCGCCGGCTTCATGCGGATCCTTTCACGCGAGATCGTCGCGCGCTACGCTGGCAAGATGCTCAACATCCATCCGTCGCTCTTGCCGAACTATCGCGGTCTCAACACACACCGGCGCGTGCTCGCAGCCGGCGACACGCACCATGGCGCCAGCGTCCACTTCGTCACCGCGCAGCTGGATTCAGGGCCTGTGGTGCTGCAGTCGAGAATTCCGCTCCTGCCCGGTGACACCGAACCGACGCTTGCGCAGCGCGTGCAGGCGAGCGAACACATCATTTATCCAAAGGTCATCGGCTGGATGGCGCAGCAGCGGCTCGTGTGGCGCGATGAGCAGCCCTGGTTTGACGGCGAGCCTCTCGAGACGCCCATCGTGGAGGAGTTTCGTGCGCCGCCTTGAGGGGTGTGCCGCGCGCTGCGCGCGCTGGCTCAGCGTGAGCGCCGTGGCGCTCGCGGCACCGCTGGCGTTGCCCGCCGCGAGCGCCGATGGCGGCCCCGCGGAGTTCAGCGCCAAGTTCGCCATCGAGTGGAAGGGCATCACGGCGGGCTATTCGACCTTTGAGCTCACGCGCACCGGCGCGAATGCCTTCACGTACCGCTCGCGCCAGACCGCGCGCGGCATTTTTCGTCTCGCCTTTCCTGATGCAATCAACCAGGCCAGCAATTTCTCGCTCTTCGACGGCGAGGTGCGCCCGCTGAGCTATCACGCCGCCGAGGATGAGCACGGCGCCGATAAGAGGGTCGATCTGAAATTTGACTGGCAGGCGCGCCGCGTTACCGGCGTCTCGCAGAGCAAGCCCGTCGATCTGCCGCTCGAGAGCGGTACGCAGGATGGGATGTCGGTGCAGATCGAGCTCATGCGCGAGCTCTCCGACGGACGCTCGCCGCAGGGCTTCTGGCTGATCGATAACGATGAGATCAAGGAATACAAATACGTGCGCGAAGGCACGCAGACCCTTGACACCGAGATCGGCAAGCTCGAGACGGTGCGCTACCGCAGCGAGCACGCCGGCTCACCGCGGGTCACCCGGCTGTGGCTTGCGCAATCGCTCGGCTATCTGCCGGTGCGCGCCGAGCGCAGCCGCGGCAGCAGCGTTGATTTCAGTCTGGAGATCGTGCAGCTGAAGAGAAACTAAGCCCGCGGCAGCGTGACGCCCTTCTGGCCCATGTACTTGCCGCCGCGGTCGCGATAGGAGGTTTCGCACACCTCGTCGGACTCGAAGAACAGCATCTGCGCCACACCCTCGTTGGCGTAGATCTTTGCCGGCAGCGGGGTGGTGTTGGAAAACTCGAGCGTCACATGCCCTTCCCACTCGGGCTCGAGCGGCGTTACGTTGCAGATGATGCCGCAGCGCGCATACGAGGATTTGCCAACGCAAATGGTGAGCACGCTGCGCGGGATGCGAAAGTATTCCACGGTGCGCGCGAGCGCAAAGGAATTTGGCGGAATGATGCACACCTCGCCCTGGAAATCGACGAAGCTCTTCGGATCAAACGCTTTCGGATCCACGATAGTGGAGTTGATGTTGGTGAAGATCTTGAACTCCGGGGCGCAGCGCACGTCGTAGCCGTAGCTTGACGTGCCGTAGGAGACGATCTTCGCGCCGTCGAGCGCGCGCACCTGTTCGGCGGTGAAGGGCTCGATCATGCGCGCCTCGCGCACCATGCGCCGTATCCACTTGTCAGACTTGATGCTCATCGATGCATGCCTCTGCAGAGCCTTTCAGCTGTCCTCAACCACGATTTTCGGAAATACCGTACTGCGGTCGCGCGCGCGGCGCGCCAAGGCCGCCGCAGTGCGACGCGCCATCTGCAGGTACGCCTGCGCGCGCGGCGCAGCGGGCGCCGCCACCACCGTGGGCCGGCCGTTGTCGGTCTCCGCGCGGATGTGCGCATCGAGCGGCAGCTCGCCAAGCAGCCGTACGCCGTATTGCTGCGCCAGGCGCTCACCGCCGCCGGCGCCAAACACGTGCTCCGCGTGGCCGCACTGTGAACACACGTACACGCTCATATTCTCCACGATGCCGAGCACCGGCACCGAGACTTTCTCGAACATCTTGAGGCCCTTGCGCGCATCGGCGAGCGCGATGTCCTGCGGCGTCGTGACGATGACGGCACCGGCGACCGGCACGCGCTGCGCGAGCGTCAACTGAATGTCGCCGGTGCCCGGCGGCATATCGACGACCAGATAGTCAAGGCTGCCCCACTCGGTCTCCGAGAGGAGCTGCGTCAGCGCCTGAGTGACCATCGGGCCGCGCCACACCATCGGCTGCTCGGCATCGACCAGGAAGCCGATGGACATGGCGGCGACACCGTGGCTGTGGAGCGGTATTAGGCGCTTGCCGTCCGGGGAGCTTGGCCGCGTGCCTGCAAGGCCCAGCATGAGCGGCTGGCTGGGGCCGTAGATGTCCGCATCGAGGATGCCGACGCGCGCGCCCTGCACGGCCCAGGCGAGGGCAAGATTGACGGCGACCGTCGACTTGCCGACGCCGCCCTTGCCGGAGGCTACCGCGACGATGTTCTTGATCTCCCCGAGACGCTGCAGGTGGCGCTGCACGGCGTGCGCGCTGATATCCGCTGCAAGCTCAATCTGCACCGGCAGCTCGAGGCCCGCGCCGCGCAGGTGCTCCTGCAAAGCCGCCTCGAGCTCCTCGCGGTAGCCGCCCACGGGAAAGCCAAGGACGATCCGGGCATGGCAGGCGCCACCACTGAGACGCACTTCACGCACGGCCCCCGCGGCACCCAAAGCTTCCCCGAGGTACGGGTCGACATAGCGCTCGAGGGCGGCCGTCAGGTTCGCGGTGTTCGGCTTCTCGGACATGTGAGCGCGTTGGCAGGCGAGGGGCGCGAATATGGCATAATCTTCGCGCGCTCGCTTTGCATGTAGCGCAGGCGTTTGCGCTCTATGGGTCCTGTCTTGTTCTTTAACCCACGCCGTTTTTACTCACAACTCGGACGGCTGGACGGGACTTACCCGGGATGCGTCCCTAACGGAAAGGCTGAATGAGCTTTTTCACGAATTTTCGCGCCGATCGCCTGATCACTGAGATCCGTTCCACCACGAATCCTGCGAGCCCGTCAACGCAGCGCGCGGTGGCGAAACTGCGTGGTCTCGGTGCCGGGGCGATCGATGGCATCTTCGGCGCTCTGCCGGACGCGGACAAGAACGCCACCGTGGCGTTCGTCGAGGCGCTCGCCGCGATGGTCAACCCGAAGACCTTCCCGATCTTCCTGCGTGGGCTGGTCGAGGGCAGTCCGCGGGTGATCGCGGGCATCTCCTGGGCGCTTACCAGCAGCCGCAACTACCCGCCGCACTTGCTCCTGGACGCCCTCGCCACTCCCGGCATCTCCAAGTCCGCCGTCCTCGAGATCATCACCGCGCAAAAGCAGCGCTTCGGCGTGCGCGACCTGCTGAACGCCGCCTACTCCCAGGAGGCCAATGAAAAGGCGGCGCTTTTTCGCCTAATCGGTGATATCGCCGATGCGAGCGCGGCGCCCGAGCTCATCGGCCGCCTGCACGGCAAGGATGCCATCTCGCGCGTGCACATCATCAACATCCTCGCGCGCATCAACACGCGCGAGGTGCAGACGGCGCTGCAGGCTCTGCTCACCGATCCGAACAAGCTCATTCGCGGGGCGGTGCTGTCGGCGCTGCAGCGCTCGGAGGGCGGGCACATCGACGTCGAGCGGGTCTGCGCGCTGCTGCGCGATCCTGAGATCGACGTGCAGAACAAGGCGATCGACCTCGTTATCAAGGCCAATCACCCCGAGACGATTCGCTACCTGATTGAGATTCTGAAGGACGAAAACGAGTACGCGCGCCGCGCGGCGGTGGAGGTGCTGAACGAGGTCGGCACCGCGACCTCCGTGAAGCACTTGCTGGCGGCCATTAAGGACAGCGACTGGTGGGTGCGCAGCCGCGCCGCCGATGCGCTCGGCAAGATCGGCGGCCCGAAGGTCATCGAGGCGGTGCTGCAGCTCGTGCGCGACAAGGATGACGACATCCGCCGCGCCGCCATCGAGATCCTCAACCAGACCAAGGATGAGCGCGCGGTCGATGAACTCATTCGCGCGACGCGCGACTCGGACTGGTGGGTAAGCGAGCGCTCCATCGATGCGCTCGCCGAGATTGGCAGCAAGCGTGCGCTGCCGCGGCTGCAGGAGATGCTGCAGGCCGGTAACGCCAAGGCGTTGCCGGTCGTGGTGCGGGCCATCGGCAAGATCGGCGATGCGAAGCTCGTCGACTCGCTGCTGCCGCTCATGGCGCGCCCGGAGCGCGAGATCCGCGTCGAGGCGATCCAGGCGCTCGGCAAGCTCGTGGATGAAAAGCGCGTCGATCAGCTACGCGCCGAACTGCAAGCCCAGGCACAAAGCGCCGACCAGACGATGGGGCGCATGATTGCGGCGACGCTCGCCGACCTCGACAAGCGCATGATGAGCAGCAGCCTCACCCCCACGCCCGGGTCGCTGCCGCCAACGCTGCGTCCCTCGCAGGCCACCTTGCCGCCCACGGACGCCGCCCGCACGCTTGTCATCTCCGACGCAGCCGCGGCGCAGGCGGCCAAGGCGGAGGCCGCGCGCCTCGACATCTCGACGCTCAAGCCGGGAGACATCATCGAGGGGCGCTACAAGTACATCGACAAGATCGGCCGCGGCGCTTTCGGCACCGTGCTGCTGATGGAGGACACGGTTGTCGATGAACGGCTGATCCTGAAGTTCCTAAACCCCAACGTCTCGGGCGATGAAGAGGTGATGAAGCGCTTCGTGCATGAGCTGCGCTACTCGCGCAAGATCACCCACAAAAACGTCATCCGCATCTACGACTTTCTGTACATCCAGGGCAATTACGCCATCTCGATGGAATACTTCCCTTCGCACACGCTCGGCGCCGAGATCGTCAACGAGAAACCGATGGATCTGAAGCGTGCGGTCAATTTCGGCATCGACCTTTGCACGGGCATGACCGTCGCGCACCAGGTGGGCATCGTGCACCGTGATTTGAAGCCCGCCAACGTGCTCATCAATCAGGAGGGGCTGCTGAAGATCGTGGATTTCGGCGTCGCCGCCGCGCAGCGCGAAGGCGATACGCAACTCACGAAAACCGGCTACGTCATCGGCTCCCCCAAGTACATGGCGCCCGAGCAGATCCTCGGCAAGAAGGTCGACGCGCGCGCCGACATCTACGCCATCGGCGTCATCCTCTACGAGATGGTGACGGGCGTGCCGCCCTACTCACGCGGCGACCACATGGCGGTCATGTATCAGCACGTTCAGGGCAAGGCGCGCGCCCCAAAAGAAGTCAACAGCGCGCTGCCGCCCGCCCTGAGCGATGTGATCGTGAAAGCCATGGCGGTCGACAAGGGCAAGCGCTACCAGACGATGGAAGAGCTGCGCACCGCCCTAGAAGCGCATAAGTAGACCTGCGTCACATCGGCAGGTGCGCAGGCGGCGCTTGCGAAACTTCGTGCGCTCGTTCAAATTTCCGGCCGTAGACCCTTGATATGAGGTACCCGGGACGCGCTACACCGGGAAGTATTTTTAAGGACGGGGGCGCACTGTGGCGCGTATCGACGCGTTCCTGAAGTTGGGCACGCAGCAGGGCTGCTCCGACATTCACCTCGCGGTAGGCGTACCGCCGATGCTGCGCGTGCACGGCGATCTGATGCCGATCAAATTCCGCGATCTGCGCGCCATCGAGCTCGAAGGCTATATTGCCGAGGTTCTGACCAAATCGCAGTCGGATCAGTTCGCGCAGGGGCGGGATCTGGACTTCTCCTACGTATCGGCCGAAGGCGGACGTTTTCGCGTCAACGTGTTCCGCAAGGAAACCGGCATCGGCGCCACCTTCCGCACCATCCCCAGCGAAGTGCCCTCGCTCGAGAAGCTCGCGCTACCGACGATCGTCACCAAGCTGTGCGACTACCATCAGGGCATGGTGCTCGTCACGGGCTCCACCGGCACCGGCAAGTCGACCACGCTTGCGGCGATGATCAACCATCTCAACTCGACGCGGCGCGTGAACATCATAAGCCTCGAGGATCCGATCGAGTTCGTTCATCGCAGCAGGCAAAGCCAGGTGATCCAACGCGAGCTCAACACCCACATTCCCACCTTCGCCGAGGGCGTGCGCGCGGCCATGCGCGAGGATCCCGACGTCATCCTGGTCGGGGAGCTGCGGGATGCGGAAACGATCGGTATGGCGATGACCGCAGCAGAGACCGGGCATCTGGTGTTCGGTACGCTGCACACGACCGGCGCGGTAAAAACCATCGACCGTATCATCGATGCCCTACCCGTCGAGGAGCGCGAGCAGACCAAGAGCTTTCTTGCGCAGAGCCTGCTCGCGGTGATCACGCAGATCCTGGTAAAGGCAGCCGATGGGCGCGGCCGGCGCGCGATCTGCGAGGTCATGGTGATGACCAAGGCGATCGCCAAGCTCATTCAAAGCGATCAGACGCATCAGATTCCAACGCAACTGCAGACCGGGCGCGAGTTCGGCATGCAAATGCTCGATCAGGCACTGCTGAGCGCCATCCAGGCGAAGGAAGTCGACCCGGATGACGCCTATATCTACTCCACGGAGAAGCGGCTGTTCCAGAAGTACGTAACCGACACCAGCATCCTGCCGAAGCTTGATCTTTCGGCCACGACGCGCGTTGGCCCGGGACTGACGCCGCCCGCGGCGTCCTGAGAGGCATCTTCCGTGGCGACGATAGACGCATTCCTCTGCGAGGTGGTCGACAAGCGCGGCTCGGACCTGCACTTCATCGCGGGCGACCCGCCGCGCATCCGTCTGTTCGGGGAACTCGGGCCACTGCGCCCGGACAAGCTCGAGCTATCCTTCGTCAAAGAAGCGCTCTACGAGATCATGCCCAAGCCCGCCCTCGAGCGCTTCGAGTCCAAGGACGGCGCCGACTTTGCCTACATGCTTCCGGAGCGCGGGCGCTTTCGCGTCAACGTCATGCGCCAATTGAACGGCATGGGGGCCGTGTTTCGCGTCATCCCCTCGAAAGCGCTCACGATGGATGAGCTGAAGTTGCCGCCGGCGGTGCGCGATATGGCGCGCGCCACCAACGGCCTCATCCTCGTAACCGGCAAGACCGGCTCGGGCAAATCGACCACGCTCGCCGCGATGATCGATGACATCAATACTCGCATGAAGGGTCATATCCTCACGATCGAGGATCCAATCGAGTTCGTGCACCTGAGGAAAAGCTGCCTCATCAGCCAGCGGGAGATCGGCGTGCACAGCACGAGCTTCGCCGCCGCGCTGCACTCGGCCTTGCGCGAGGATCCCGACGTCATCCTGGTCGGCGAATTGCGCGATCACGAGACGATGAGCATCGCGGTCACCGCCGCCGAGATGGGCATTCTCGTCATGGGCACGCTGCACACCAACGGCGCGGCACAGACGGTCGACCGGCTGGTGAATGCATTCCCCTCCGACAAGCAGTCGCACGTGCGCACGATGCTCTCCACATCGCTGCGCGGCGTCGTGTCGCAGCAGCTCTTGCAGCGCGCCGACAAGCAGGGCCGCGTCGCGGCGCTCGAGATCCTAGTCAACACGCCGGCGGCGTCCAATCTCATCCGCCAGGGCAAGCTCGATCAGCTCGAGAACACCATGCAGTCGGGCGCCCAGTTCGGCATGCGCACCATGGACAGCGCCATCCAGGCACTGCTTGATCAGCGGCAGATCAGCGGCAAAGAGGCCTACAAGAAGGGCATCAACAAGGTCAAATTCGAGCCGGGAAAGGATCAGGGCTGATACTCCGCCTGCGCTAGACTAGCGCGATGGCGCGCAAGATCTTCATTACCACCGCCCTGCCGTACGCCAACGGCCCGCTGCACATCGGCCACATCATGGAGTACATCCAGGCCGATATCTGGGTGCGCTTCCAGCGCATGCAGGGCCATGAGGTGCATTTCATCTGCGCCGACGATGCGCACGGCGCACCCATCATGCTGCAGGCGCAGGCCGAGGGGATCAGCCCCCAGGAGCTGATCGCGCGCGTGGCCGCCGAGCGGCCGCGCTACCTGCAGGGATTTGAGCTCGCCTTCGACAACTGGGGCAGCACCGATGCGCCCGAGAACGTCGAGCTGTCGCAGGACATCTACGCGCGCCTCAAGCAGGCGGGACTCATCTATTCCAAACCGGTCGAGCAATTCTACGACCCGGTCAAGGGCATGTTCCTCGCCGATCGCTACGTCAAGGGGGAATGCCCGAACTGCCACGCGCCCGGCCAGTACGGCGATGCCTGCGAGGTGTGCAGTATCGTCAATGCGCCGACCGATCTCATCAACCCGCGCTCGACGCTCACCGGAGCCGTGCCGGTACTGCGCACGTCGGATCACTTTTTCTTTCGCCTCTCCGATCCGCGCTGCGTCGAATTCCTGCGCGGCTGGCTCGTGCAGCCGGGCCGGCTGCAGCCGCAGGTGGCCAACAAGGCACGGGAATGGCTCGATGGCACGGACGACAAGACGCTGAGCGACTGGGACATCTCGCGCGATGCGCCCTACTTCGGAATTCCGATCCCGGATGCGCCCGGCAAGTACTTTTACGTGTGGCTCGATGCGCCGATCGGCTATCTCGCCGCGCTCAAGAATTACTTTGACAGCGGCAAGGCCAAGGGCAATGGCGAGTCGCGCAGCTTCCGGGAGTTCCTCGCTGCCGCCGACACCGAGCAGATCCACTTCATCGGCAAGGACATCATCTACTTCCACACGCTGTTCTGGCCGGCGATGCTCAGGTTTGCCGGCGCGCCGTACAAGGTTCCGCAGCATGTGTTCGTTCATGGCTTCGTGACGATCTCGGCCGAGAAGATGTCGAAATCGCGCGGCACCGGCATCAGTCCGCTGCGCTACCTTGAGATCGGCATGAATCCGGAGTGGCTGCGCTATTATTTCGCCGCCAAGCTGAACGGCAACGTCGAGGACATCGACTTCAACCCCGACGACTTCATCGCCCGGGTCAACAGCGATCTCGTCGGCAAGTACGTCAACATCGCAAGCCGCGCGGCGCGCTTTATCACGCAGTACTTCCACGGCACGCTGCGCTACTGCGGCGACACCATGGCGCTTGTGTCGGCAGCGCGCGCCACGGCTGAGCGCGTGCAAGCGTGCTACGAGGCGCGCGACACCGCGCGGGCGATGCGCGACATCATGGCGCTCGCCGACTCCATCAATCAGGCCTTCGACGCCCGCCAGCCCTGGGTGATGGCGAAGGATCCGGTGAAGCTGCCCGAGCTGCAGGATATCTGCTCGCGCACGCTCTTTGGCTTCAAGACCTTAAGCGTGCTCCTCGCGCCGGTGCTGCCGGCGCTGACCGCGCGGGTCGCGAAGGAGTTCTTCGCGCTCGGCCGAGCGTTCAACTGGGCAGACGGCGCGTTGCTGCCGCAACATATCCGCCCCTACGAACACCTCATGACCCGCGTCGAGGCCAAACAGCTCGATGCGCTCTTCAATACCGATAAGGAAACTGCCACCGTGACCACCGTGACGCCGCCACCTGCCGCAGCAGCGTCGCCCGCCGCGCCGACGGGCGCCACCGCGACGATCTCGATCGAGGACTTCGCCAAACTCGATCTGCGCATTGCGCGCATCAGTGCCGCGGACTATGTCGAAGGCGCGGACAAGCTGCTGCGCTTGACCCTCGACATCGGCGTGCTCGGCACGCGGCAGGTTTTTGCCGGCATCAAGTCCGTCTATTCGCCCGCAGCCCTGGTCGGGCGGCTCGCGGTGGTGGTAGCCAATCTTGCGCCGCGCAAGATGAAGTTCGGGCTCTCCGAGGGCATGATTCTCGCCGCCTCGGGCGAGACGCCGGGAATATTTCTGCTCGCGCCCGATGCCGGGGCCGAGCCTGGCATGAAGGTGAAATGAACGCCGCGGACATCGATGCGCTGCTGCCGCAGACCCAGTGCACGCGCTGCGGCTTTGCGGGCTGCAGCCCCTATGCGGAGGCGATCGCGCGCGGCGCGGCCGACATCAACCAGTGCCCGCCGGGTGGCGCCGCGACGATCGCGCGCCTCGCCGCCGCGCTCGGGCGCGAGGCGTTGGCGCTTAATCCTGCAAACGGCGTCGAAGGCCCGCCACTGGTCGCGCAGATCGACGAGACGCGCTGCATCGGCTGCGTCAAATGCCTTGCGCCCTGCCCCGTCGATGCCATCGTCGGCGCCAAGCAGTTGCTGCACACGGTGGTCAGCCAGCTCTGCACCGGCTGCGAGCTGTGCATCGCGCCCTGTCCCGTGGACTGCATCGTGATGCTTCCGCGCAGCGCCCTCGCGCACGCGGGCGCGGCGCCGGAGGCGGCTCGCAATCGGGAACGCTTCACGGCGCACAGCACGCGCATCAAGCGCCGCGCGGCCGAGCAGGCCGCGATCCTCGCCGCAACCAAGCATGCAGCCCGCGCGCCGTAGGGCGATTTATCGCCGCCTGCAAGCGGCCAATCCGTCCCCCACGACGGAATTGCTGCATGCCTCGCCGTTCGAGCTTCTGGTCGCGGTGATGCTCTCGGCACACACAACCGACCGCAGCGTCAACGCCGCCACGCGCAAGCTCTTTGCGGTGGCCAATACGCCGCAGGCAATTGCAGCGCTCGGCGTCGAGGGCGTACGGCCGTACCTGAAAAGTGTCGGCCTCTACAACATGAAATCCAAGAACCTCATTGGCCTAGCGCGGCAGCTCATCGAGCGGCATGCAGGCAAGATCCCGCATGAGCGGGCGGCGCTGGAAGCACTTCCCGGCGTGGGGCGCAAGAGCGCGAACATCATCCTCAATATGGTATTTGGCGAGCCCACGATCGCGGTCGATACGCATATCTTTCGCGTCGCCAATCGCACCGGCCTCGCTCCCGGCAAGACCCCGCGCGCGGTTGAAGAGGCGCTGCTCGCCAATACTCCCGCAGCGTACCGCAAGGATGCGCATCATTGGCTCATCCTGCATGGGCGCTACGTCTGCACGGCACGCAAGCCGGCCTGCCCTCGCTGCCTCATCAAAGATCTATGCGAGTACCCGCACAAGACCGCGCCGGGAAAGGCACGCGGTGCCGCTGCGCCGCGCGCGCCGCTTAAGTCACGGCCACGGCATGCTCCGGGCGCGCGCGCACGCTAACGGCGCGGCTTTGAGGGCTGTCGAGGGGAAACAACAGGCTTCGCATGGCGCGCGAATCGGCACATCAGTTGCGCCGCGATAGGTCGCGGTAATAATTGCCAAAAAACAGGAGCGCGTCAGCCTCAAAGAGATCTATCATCCGGCACAGGCATTTGATATTTGGGGGGAACAATGAAGATGCTGCGACGGATCGCGTTGAGCACCATTTGTTTGACATGGGCAGCCTCGGGGTTTGCTACCTGCAAGGTTCTAAGAGTTGCCGAGATTCCGGTAGCCATCGATCACAACCGCGCGTTCATCGACGCGCAGATCAACGGGCAGGACATAAAGGTGCTGGTCGATACCGGCGCGGGGATGTCATTTCTTTGGCAGAACGAGGCCGAGCGGCTCGGCCTGCCGATGCGCGAAGCGGTGCGCGTGCACATGTACGGCGTCGGCGGCGAAGCAAAGACCTTCGCCGCGATAGCCAAGCGTTTTCAAATGGGATCGTTTGTCGGCGATCAGATTGATTTCGCGGTCATCGGGACGATGACGGACGCGCGGCGCGCCCCGCTGGTGCTCGGGGACGATTTTTTCTCGCACTTCACCACGGAGTTCGACCTGGCGAACGGCGTGATCCGGCTATTTCGGCCCGAGGATTGCCAACCCGCGCAGGTGCTGTACTGGAGCAATACCTATTCGTTGGCGGAACTCGACAGCTTCGCCAACTCGGACCCGCAGATCAAAGTGAACGTCCTCGTGAACGGCAAGCGCGTGGTAGCCATATTGGATTCGGGAGCGGGTCTATCCGACATCGAGCAGCGCATTGCTGAGGGTGCCGGCGTAATGAAGGCGAACGTTGATGCAACTCTGGCGCAGACCGGCATCTCCGGCCGGCGAGTGAACACTTGGCTTGGTTATTTTACAACGCTCGCCGTAGGCGATGAGGTGCTGCACAACGCCAAATTTCAGGTTGGCGAGCTGTTCTCGGCAGACCGGGTGGAGAAGCTCGGATCGCGCCTAACCTCTACCCCCGAAAATACCCCGCAGATGCTGCTGGGCTGCGATTTTTTTCTGTCGCATCGAATCCTGGTTTTCCCCAAAGAGCGCAAACTGCTCTTCACCTACAATGGCGGACCGGTCTTGCAGGTAGTCAAATCCGTACCGGCCTGGCGCCCCGATGCCCCGCCGACGGACGGCTCCGCCGCCGCGGCCGCAACCCATTAGCGGCTCATTGCCGACGCGCGCTGACTTTTCGCTGCCGTTCCCGCTCGAGCGGGCGCCGACAGATTGAGGGCACAGGAGGAATGCTTGCGCCTCGGCGCGCTGGCATTCCATCGCAACACCACGCTGACCGTTCGATTGCCAAGGCGGAGCGAATCACCCAAGATCGCGCGACGGCGGCCTCACCCTTATCAATGTGGATCCGCTGCGCCGGGCTCTGCGGAGGGATCCGCGTTACCACGCGCTCTTGAGCAAATTGCAACTACAGGATTGAACATGGCCGTGAATAAGATATCAGGTAGCGCATCCTCGGTAGTGACCCACCTCATCGCAGCGGCGTGCCTCGCCTTGGTGATTGCCGCCGGATCCGGCGGGCGCGCAGCCGCCGCCGCTACGGCCTCGCCGGATGCGAGCGCCGCGTTCAAGCGCGAATTTGGCACGTCGTTTCTAGATCAATACTGGCGGCTGCATCCGAACGATGCGATCGACGCGGGTTACTACAAGGTCGCCGGAGTGCTCACCGTGCCGAACGAGGCGGATCGCGCGGCACGCTTGCGCTTCGGGCGCGCAGGGCTTGCAACACTTAAGCAGTTCGAGCCCGACACGCTCGATGCCGCGACCCGCTCCGACCGCGCGGTGCTCGAGAACCAGCTCGCGGGCGAGATCTGGTATCTCACGGTATTTCGTGACTGGCAGTGGGATCCCTCGTACTACAACGTTGCGGATGGCTTTGCGCTCCTCGCGAATACCGCCTACGCGCCGCTTGAGACACGCCTGCGCGGCATATTGGCGCGCCTCGCCAACGTGCCGGCGTACTACGCGGCCGCCAAATCCAACATCCGGAATCCGACGCGCGAGCACACGCAGCTCGCGATCGAACAGAGCGCCGGTGCACTCGAGGTCCTGGGTACCGGCCTTGAGCAGCAGGTTGTCAGCGCCAAGCTCAGCGCCACGGAACGCGCGCTCTTCGGCAAGCGCATCGCCGCGGCGCGCGCCGCCATCAACGACTATATCGCGTGGCTAAAAGATGAGGACCAGCAGCTGGCGACCGGCACGCCACGCTCATTTCGCATCGGGCGCGATCTCTATGAGGCAAAATTTGCGATCGACATTGCCTCGGGAAGCACCGCAACGGCACTTTACGAGCGCGCGCAGCAGGAGAAGGCTCGTCTGCTCGACCGCATGGATGTACTCACCCTGGAACTGTGGCCCAAGTATTTCCCCGATGCCGCGCTACCCGCGGATCGCTTCGAGCGCATCGGCGCACTGATCAACAGGATGTCGGAGCAGCACCTCGCGCCCGGCGAGCTCTTCAAACAAGTCTCGCACACGATTCCCGAACTCGAGCAGTGGATCACGGACCACGATCTGCTCACTCTGGATACGGCAAAACCCCTGGAAGTGCGCATCACTCCCAAATACAAACAAGGCGTCTCGGTCGCGAGCCTCGATGCTCCCGGGCCGTATGACGCGGGCGCCCGCTCGTATTTCAACGTCCTGCCGCTCGCTGAGCTCAGCGCGGAGCGCGCCGAAAGCCTGCTGCGCGAATACAACCGCTGGATGCTGCCGATCCTCGTGATCCACGAAGCCGTCCCGGGCCACTACGTGCAGCTCGTCTACGCCAACAAGTCCCCGAGCCTGCTCAAGGCGCTGTTCGGCAACGGCGCCATGGTCGAAGGCTGGGCCGTGTACGGCGAGCGCATGATGCTCGAGTCAGGCTATGGTGGCGACACGGCCGAGCAATGGCTCATGTACTCCAAATGGAACCTGCGCTCGGTCTGCAACACCATCCTCGACTACAGCGTGCACGTGCTCAACATGAGCGAGGCGGATGCCAAGGAGTTGCTGGTGCGTCAGGCCTTTCAGTCCGACGAGGAAGCGCGCCAGAAATGGCGCCGCGTGTCGGTCACGAGCGTACAGCTCACGAGCTACTTTGCGGGCTACTCGGCGATTTACGATTTTCGCGAGCGGCTAAAGAAAGAAGCGCCCGGCCACTTCAACCTGAAACGCTTCCACGAGCAGTTCCTGAGCTACGGCAACGCGCCCGTCAGGGTGATTGAGGAGCTGATGACGGACCACAGGCAATAGCCGCCGCTCCACAGCGCCGTTACTTCTTGGGAATGTAAAGATCGGTCAGCGTGCCATCGACGGCCTCGGCGGCGAAAGCCACCGTCTCCGACAGCGTCGGATGGGGATGCACGGTAAGGCCGATGTCGGCCGCATCGGCGCCCATCTCAATGGCGAGCGCAACTTCGCTGATGAGCTCGCCGGCGTTTGTACCGACGATGCCGCCGCCCAGTATGCGGTGCGCTTGGGGGATCGAACAGCAGCTTCGTGAAGCCCTCATCGCGCCCCAAGCGAGAGCGAGCGGCCGCTCGCCATCCAGGGAAACACGCCCTTCGTGAACGCCACGCCCTTCTCCTTCGCCTCCGATCTCCGTAAGCCCCGCCCAGGCGATCTCCGGATCCGTATAGGCGACCGAGGGAATTACGCGCGCATCGAATGAGGCTCTTGTGGCCCGCCGCTACTTCTGCGGCAGCCTTGCCTTCGTGGCTGCCCTTGTGCGCGAGCATCGGCGGACGCGCGATATCGCCGACGGCAAAGATGTGCGGCACATTGGTGCGCAACTGGCGGTCGATCGGAATGAAGCCGCGCTCGCTGACACTTGACGCCGGCGGCATCCGCGCCAATCGCCGCGCCGTTCGGCACGCGCCCCACCGCGACCAGCACGCGATCGAAGATCTGCGGCGCCGGTGCCTGCTCGCCGGCGAACGTGACCTGCAGGCCTTGCGGCAGCGCCTCCACGCGCTGCAACCTTGGTGCCCGTAAGAATCTGCTCGTAACGCGCGCGGATGCGCTTCTCCAGAGGCCGCACGAGATCCGCGTCGCAGCCGGGCATGAGCTGCGGCAGAAGCTCAACGACGCTGACACGACTGCCCAGCGCTGCGTACACGCACGCCATCTCAAGCCCGATGATGCCGCCGCCGATGATGAGCAGCCGCCCGGTGGAGTCGGGCAGCTCGAGCGCGCCGGTTGAGTCCATGATGCGCGGGTCATCGGGCAGCCCCGGCAGTCGGCTCGCTTCGGAACCGGCGGCGATGATGCACTGCTCGAAGCGGATGCGGGTGGCAGCGCCTGCGCCTTTGATCTCGATGACGTGCGGGCTCACGAACCGACCGACGCCCGTAACCACTTCCACCTTGCGCTGCCTCGCCAGCACCTGCAGGCCGCCCGTCAGCTTCTTCACGACCGACGCCTTCCAGGCGCGCAAGCGCGGCAAGTCAATTGCGGGCGCGGCGAAGGCAATGCCGTGCGCGCTCATCGCATCGGCATCCTCGATGACTTTGGCCGCGTGCAGCAGCGCCTTCGAGGGAATGCAGCCGACGTTGAGGCAGACGCCGCCGAGCGTGCTCGAGCGCTCGACGAGCGTCACCTTCAGCCCCAGGTCCGCCGCGCGAAACGCGGCCGTGTAGCCTGCAGGACCCGAGCCCAGCACCAGAAGCTGCGTCTGTGCGATCGGCGTCGCTCTCCTTCGCAGCTGCCGGCGCCGCGGCGCGCCCAGGCTTAGCGTCGCGGCGCGTCTCTGGCGCCGGCGCTGCCGGCGCGTCGGCTCTTGCGCGGCGCAGCGGCGCGCGGCGCTGCCGCGATCGCAGCCTCGCCCGCACTATCCATGCCGCGCGATCAGCGCTGCCTGCCGAGACTTTGTCGCCGCGCTTGACGAGCACTTCGACGATCTTCCCGGCGGCGGCCGCCGGCACATCCATGGAGGCCTTTTCGGTCTCGAGCGTGATAAGCGGCGCGTCCACCTCGATGCTGTCGCCGACCTTGACGAGCACGTCAATGACCGGGACGTCCTTGAAGTCGCCCAGATCCGGAACGACGAGATCGCGGCGGCTCACGGCACGGCTTCGAGCAGCCGCGCGCGTATCCGCGAGCCGCGCAGCAAGGAAAGTCGTGAATCGCCCGGCGGTCGCGCCGTCGATCGCCCGATGATCGTAGGACAGTGACAGCGGCAGCATCATGCGCGGCACGAATGTGCCGTCGCTGATATACCGGCTGCATGGAGCTGCGCGACAGGCCGAGAATGGCGACCTCCGGCGCATTGATGATGGGCGTGAAGCCGGTGCCGCCGATTCTGCCCAGGCTCGAGATCGTGAACGAGCCGCCCTGCATCTCGGCGGCGGTGAGCTTGCCGGCGCGCGCCTTGTGCGGCAAGCTCCGCAAGCTCACGCGCAATTTCGTAGACATCGCGATGCTCCACATCGCGCATCACCGGCACGAGCAGGCCGTTGCGTCGTGTCGGTGGCAAATCCAATATTGATGTACTTCTTCAGGATCAGGTTCTCACCCGCGGGGTCGAGCGAGGCATTGATCTGCGGAAACTCCTGCAGCGCACGCACGCAGGCGCGCACCACGAAAGCGAGCACCGAAAGCTGCACGCCCTCGTCGAGCGCCTTCTGTTTGAGCTTGGCGCGCACGTCCTCAAGCTCCGTGATGTCGGCGCTCTCGAATTGCGTGACGTGCGGAATATTGACCCAGCTCGCATGCAGGCGCGGCCCGGAGATGCGCTGGATGCGCGACAGTGGCTCTGGCCTCGACGGCCCCGAACTGGCTGAAGTCAATCGCTCGGCAGCGCCGGCAACGCGCGCCGTGCAGCGGCGCGCGCCGCGCTCGCTGAGCGCCTGTTTGACGAACGCCTTGACGTCGTCGTGGCTGATGCGCTCCTTGGGACCGGTGCCCTTCACCTGCGAAAGATCCACGCCGAGCTCGCGCGCGAGCTTGCGCACCGAGGGGCTCGCGTGCGCCTTGGAAAAGCCGAGCTCGTTGAATACCGGCGGCGCCTTGGCGGGCGCTATTTGCGGCTCGGGCGGCAGGCTCCTCGGCTGGCGCGCGCTGCCGGCGCGGCGCGCGGCGGCCTCGGCAGCCGGGGCGCGGCGTGCTCGCCGGCGCCGCCGTCGTTTGCGGCTGCATCCGTGGGTGCTGCGCGGGGCTTTTCCGCAGCGCGCCGGCGCCTCCTGGGAGCGCACGGTCGCGACGCAGATCGCCGGGGTTCACCTTGCTCGACTTCGTGACGTGCACTTTCTCGACCACGCCCGGCGGCCGTCGAGGGCACATCCATCGTCGCTTTTTCGGTTTCGAGCGTGACGAGCGGCGCGTCAGCTTCGATCGTGTCGCCCGGTTTGACGAGCACGTCGACGACGGCTCACGTCTTTGAAGTCGCCCATATCGGGCACGCGCACTTCAACTTCACGAGCCATGGTGCGAGCGTGCGGTCAGATCTTCCAGGGATCGGGGCTTGCAGGATCGATGCCAAGCTTCGTCATCGCGCCCTTCAATGTTGCGCGGTCAATCTTGCCGTCGTCGGCCAGGCCCTTGAGGGCCGCGAGCACGATGAAATTCTGGTCCACTTCGAAATGGCGGCGCAGCGCCGCGCGCGAGTCCGAGCGTCCGTAGCCGTCCGTACCGAGCGTGATGTAGCGCGGCCCCGCCCACTGGCGAATGAGATCGGGCACGTGCGCACGTAGTCGGTCGCGGCGACGATCGGGCCGTCGCGCTCCTTCAGGCATTGCTGCACGTAGGGCTCGCGCGGCGCACTCACCGGGATGCAGCAGATTCCAGCGCTCGCACTCGAGCGCCTCGCGCCGCAGCTCGCTGAAGCTCGTCACCGAGAACACATCCACCGGCACCTGATAGTCCTTCTCGAGCAGCTGCGCCGCCGCCTTAGACACTCGCGCAGAATCGCGCCGGAGCCGAGCAAGGTCGCGCGCACGCGGCCGCGGCCGCCGACCTGCAGCAGGTACATGCCCTTCAGAATTCCCCCCTGCACGCCGGCGGGCATCGCCGGCTGAACGTAGTTCTCGTTCATGCAGGTGATGTAATAGAAGATGCTCTGCTGCTCGACGTACATGCGTCGCAGGCCGTCGTGGATGATGACCGCGAGCTCGTAGGCATACGCCGGATCGTAGGCGACGCAATTCGGCACGGTGGTCGCCACGAGCTGGCTGTGACCGTCCTGATGCTGCAGCCCCTCGCCCGCGAGCGTCGTGCGGCCGGAGGTCGCGCCGATCGAGAAAACCGCGCGCCTGAATATCGCCCGCCGCCCAGATGAAGTCGCCCGACGCGCTGGAAGCCGAACATCGAATAGAACATGTAGAACGGCACCATGTTGATGCCGCTCGTTGGTGTAGGCGGTGCCGGCGGCGATCCAGGAGCACAGCGCGCCCGCCTCGTTGATGCCCTCCTCGAGCATCTGGCCCTTCTTGTCCTCGCGATAGGACATCAGGGTCTCGGAATCCACCGGCGTGTAGAGCTGCCCGACCGAGGAGTAGATGCCGATCTGGCGGAACAATCCCTCCATGCCGAAGGTGCGCGCCTCGTCGGGCACGATGGGCACCACGTTCTTGCCCATGTTCTTGTCCTTCAGCAGCACGCCGAGAATTCGCACCAGCGCCATGGTGGTCGAGATCTCGCGATCGCCCGTGCCCTCGAGCATCGCCCCGAACGCCTCGAGCGCGGGGATCACCAGCGGCGGCGCGCTGTGCGCGCTCGCACCGGCAGAAAGCCGCCGAGCGCGCATGCGCCGCTCGCGCAGATATTGCATCTCCTCCGCATCCTCGGCGGGCTTGTAGAACGGCAGGCGCTTGATGTCCTCGTCCGAGAGCGGGATGTGGAAGCGATCGCGAAAGGCGATGAGCATCTCGTAGTCGAGCTTCTTCGCCTGATGGGTGCCCATCAGGCCCTCGCCGCCCTTGCCGAGACCGAAACCCTTCACGGTCTTCGCCAGAATCACCGTGGGCTGGCCGCGGTGGTGCGTCGCCGCCCAGTACGCCGCATAGACCTTGCGCGGATCGTGGCCGCCGCGATTCAAATGCCAGATCTCCTCGTCCGACATGTTGGCGACCATCGCCTTGAGCTCAGGGTACTTGCCGAAGAAATGCTCGCGCGTGTACGCGCCGCCCTTGGCTTTGAAGTTCTGATATTCGCCGTCGACGCACTCCTCCATCACGCGGCGCAGCAGGCCCTTGTGATCCTTCGCGAGCAGCGGATCCCAGCGCGAGCCCCACAGCACCTTCAGCACGTTCCAGCCGGCGCCCAGAAACGCCGCTTCGAGCTCCTGGATGATCTTGCCGTTGCCGCGCACCGGCCCATCGAGGCGCTGCAGATTGCAGTTGATGACGAAGATCAGATTGTCGAGCTTCTCGCGCACCGGCATCGTGAGAGCGCCCATCGACTCCGGCTCATCCATCTCGCCATCGCCGAGGAAGCACCACACCTTGCGATCCGAGGGCTTGGTGAGACCGCGATGCTCGAGGTAGCGGATGAAGCGCGCCTGAAACATCGCCATCATCGCGCCGAGGCCCATCGACACCGTCGGGAACTGCCAGAAATCGGGCATCAGCCACGGATGCGGATAGGAGGAGAGGCCGTCGCCCTGCACTTCCTGGCGGAAGTGGCGCAGCTGATTTTCCGAAAGGCGCGACTCGAGATACGCGCGCGCATAGATGCCGGGCGAAGAGTGCCCCTGGATGAAAATGAGATCGCCGGGATGACGTTCCGAGGGCGCGCGCCAGAAGTGATTGAAGCCCACCTCGTAGAGCGTCGCCGAGGAGGCGTAGGTGGAGATGTGGCCGCCGTACTCGCTCGACAGGCGATTGGCCTGCACCACCATCGCCATGGCGTTCCAGCGGATATAGGCCTCGAGCCGCCGCTCGAGCGCGCGATTGCCCGGATATTCGCGCTCGAGTCCCGGCGGAATCGTATTGACGTAGGCGGTGTTGGGCTTGAACGGCAGATAGGCGCCGGCGCGGCGCGTGTAATCGATCAGCCGATCGAGCAGGAAGTGCGCGCGCTCGCGCCCCATACGCCTTCAGCACCGAGTCGATGGACTCGAGCCATTCGTGCGTCTCGGCGGGGTCGAGATCTTCGGGCTTGGGCGCTTCAGTCATCGGCTTCGGAAATTATCGCGTCGCCCGCTGTGATAGGATGCGCGAGCCAAATCGCGCGAGAAATAGCATCGATCAGTCGAGATGAATGATCCGTTTTTCGCTCACGAGGGTCAAGCTACGTGACGCGCGACGCGGGATCTGAAGCGCTGCAGCACGCTGCGCCAGCGGCACTGCGCGCCGCAAGCAGCCGTGCCCGGCGCGAACCAAAAGGCCTCGTGCTGCGGCGTCCCGACGACTGGCACCTGCACCTGCGCGACGGCGCCGCGCTGGCAGGCGGTGCGTGCCCTTCACGGCGGCGCGCTTTGCGCGCGCCATCGTGATGCCAAATCTCACGCTGCCGATCACCACCACGGCGCTCGCGCTGCCTATCGGCGAGCGCATCCTCGATGCGCTGCCAGCGCGACACGAAATTTGAACCTCTGATGACGCTTTATCTCACGGACCGCACCGAGCCCGCGGAGATCGAGCGCGCCAAGGCAAGCGGCGTCATTCTGGGGTTGCAAGCTCTACCCCGCCGGCGCGACGACCCACTCGGACGCGGGCGTCACGGACATCAAACGCATCGACGCCGTGCTCGCGCGCATGAGCGAGCTCGACGTCGTGCTGCAGGTGCACGGCGAGGTCACCGACCCGGCGGTCGACGTCTTCGATCGCGAGGTGCGCTTCATCGAGACCGTGCTCGCCGGTCTCATCGAGCGTCATCCCCGCTTGCGCGTCGTGCTCGAGCACGTGACGACGCGCGCGGCGTTGAGTTCGTGCACAAGGCGCGCGCCGGCGTCGCGGCCACGATCACGGCGCATCACCTGCTCCTTAATCGCAACGCGCTCTTTGCCGGCGGCATTCGTCCGCATCATTACTGCCTGCCGATCCTGAAGAGCGAGGACAACCGCCAGGCGCTCGTCAGCGCGGCCACCAGCGGCAGTCCGCGGTTCTTTCTCGGCACGGACAGCGCACCGCACGGCGCGGGCGGCGAAGGAAGCCGCGTGCGGCTGCGCCGGGATCTTCACCGCGCATGCCGCACTTGAGCTGTACGCGGAAGTCTTCGAGGGCGCCGGCAGCGCTCGCTCGCCTGGAGGGCTTCGCCGCGGATTTCGGCGCCGACTTCTACGGCTTGCCGCGCAACACTGAGCAGATCACGCTGTTGCGCGAGCCCTGGCCGGTTCCGCATAGTCTGCCCTTCGGGCACGACGAACTCGTGCCCTTCAGAGCCGGCGGCCAGATCGCCCTGGCGCATTGCGCCGTGACGGAGTCGCGCATGGATACGCGTCGCGAGCACCCCTGCCGCGCGCCGGCACGCCGCACCCCTGCCTCGACGCGCACGCTCATGGCGCGGCGCTTTCGCGGCTTTCTGCCGGTGGTCATCGACGTCGAGACCGGCGGCTTTGATGCCGAGCGCCGATGCGCTGCTCGAGATCGCGGCGGTGCTCATCGAGATCACCGCCGATGGCTGCCTGGTGCGCGGCGCGACGCACAGCTTTCACGTGCAGCCCTACGCAGGGCGCGCACCTTGATCCGGCGGCGCTGCTCGTCAACGGCATCGACCCGTTCCATCCGCTGCGCCCGGCGATCCCCGAGCGCGACGCCCTGCAGAGAGTTTTTCGCGAAGTGCGCCATGCGCTGCACGCGCACGGCTGCACGCGCGCGATCCTGGTCGGCCACAACGCCGGCTTCGATCTTGGGTTTCTGAACGCCGTGGTCGCGCGCGCGGACGTGAAGCGCAACCCCTTCCATCCCTTCTCCTGCTTCGACACGGCGACGCTTGCAGGCGCGGCGCTCGGGCAGACGGTGCTCGCAAGGCGGTCACGGTCGCCGGCTTCACGCTGGGATGCCGGCAGCGCGCACTCGGCGGCCTACGATGCGGAACGCACCGCGGATGTCTTCTGCTACGTGTGTAACCGCCTGCGCGAGAGCTTTGGCGAAGCGCACGCCCAGGCGTGCACGCTCGGCTGGCTTTAAGCGGTCGCGCTGTGCCTCGTCGAGCAGGCGCTTCAAGTCGCCGCTGCGATACATCTCGAGCGCGATGTCGCAGCCGCCGACGAGTTCGCCGTTGACGTAGAGCTGCGGATAGGTGGGCCAGTTGGAAAAGCGCTTCAGCGCCTCGCGCAGCTCCGGCTCCTCGAAAATATTCACGTGCTTGAAATCGGCGCCGCAGGCGCGCAGCGCCGCGACCGTCTGGGCCGAGAAGCCGCACTGCGGAAAATCGGGGGTGCCCTTCATGAAGAGCACGACCGGGCTTGATGAGAGCTCCGCCTTGATACGTTCGACGATATCCATTGACCATTTACCTCGGTTGGGCGGGCGCCGTCGCGGCCGGGCTCGCTTTGCAGCCGGCACTGCCGCCGGCGCTCTTCCAGGATCGCCAGGAAGCTGCCATTGCTCCTCGCTCGTCATCGCGGCCCAGGTCGCGATCTCGTCAGGGTGCGCAGGCAGCCGATGCACAACCCCGACCCATCCAGGGTGCAGATCTTGGTACACGGGGACTCGGGGCGCACCTGCGCATTCTGACACATTGAATTATGGGGGTCCTCGCCTATTCTTCAAACCCGAGACGCTTTATCACAGTCAGAACAAGAACTTGGCGTCCATGCCGCCCCATCGCGTAAGAAAGGCCTTACACCATGAATCCCCTGAACACAGTCCGCGGCGCCATCACCACCGGCGTCGTGCTGGCGATCCTCATCATGATCATCGTCTGGATGATCTGGGCTGACGCCCGGCTCCTTCTACGAGCTTGGGCTCGTGCGCTGGCTGCACATCCTGAGCGGCATCACCTGGATCGGCCTACTTTACTACTTCAATCTGGTGCAGACCCCGGGTCTTGCCGCGGCCGCGGCCGACAAGGGCGGACCGGGCGGCGCGGGCATCGCCAAGTACATCGCGCCGCGCGCGCTGCTGTGGTTTCGCTGGGCCGCGGTTGCCACCTGGGTCACCGGCGTCTGGTATCTGCTCGCGCACGCTTGAACTTCACCAACGCGCTCACGCTCGGCCACGGCGGCAAGGATCAGTACGGACTCATCATCGGCATCGGCGCCTGGCTCGGCACCATCATGCTGTTCAATGTCTGGGTGTTCATCTGGCCGAATCAGAAGAAGATTCTCGGCATCGTGCCGGCGAGCGATGCGGAGAAGGCGCAGGCGCGCAAGACCGCGGGCATGGCCTCGCGCACCAACTTCGTCCTGTCCATCCCCTGTGATCCTGTGCATGGGGTCGGCATTTCACGGCCTGCCTTTCTAGGAGGCCCGGCCCTCACCGCGCCCGGCCCGGCTGACGTCGCCGCGCACGTCGCGGCGGCGCTTGCCGAGGATGTGGGCTGCGGGCGATGTCACGGCGCAGCTGCTGCCCGCAGCCCAGGCAGTGCGCGGGCGCATCGTCACGCGCGAGGACGCGGTGCTGTGCGGCACGGCCTGGGCCGACGCAACCTTCCGCGTCGCTGGATCCCGCGGTCCGTTTAACTGGCACGCGCAGGACGGCGATGCGATCCGCGCGGGCGAGCTCGTGCTTGAGATCGAGGGCACGCGCGCGCGGTCCTCACCGGCGAGCGCACGGCGCTCAACTTCCTGCAGACGCTCTCCGGCACGGCGACGGCCGCGCGCCGCTACGCGGCGGCGGTGCGCGGCACCCGCTGCACTCATTCTCGATACGCGCAAGACCGCTGCCGGGGCTGCGCAGCGCGCAGAAATACGCGGTGCGCTGCGGCGGCGCGCACAACCACCGCCATGGGCCTCTTTGACATGTTCCTCATCAAGGAAAATCACATCGCCGCCGCCGGCTCGCTCGACGGCGGCGGTGCGCCGCGGCGCGCGCTACAGCGGCGGGCCTTGCGGTCGAGGTTGAAGTCGAATCGCTCGCGGAGCTCGAGCGCGCCTTCGACGCCGAGCCCGACGTCATCATGCTCGATGACTTCAGCGCATGCGGACCTGCGCCGAGGCCGTCGCGTGAAACCGCGCGCGCGCCGGGCACCGTCAAACTCGAGGCCTCGGGTGGCTCAGTCTTGAGAACGTGCGGCGGATTGCGCAGTCGGGCGTCGATTACATCTCGATCGGCGCGCTCACCAAGCACGTGCACGCGATCGATCTGTCGCTGCGGCTCGAGTTCGTCGATCCGGGCCGCGCCTGGTTCGTCATTTAGGCCGCTTTAGCAAAAGCAGCAAAGGGCGCACCGATGACAGTTGCCGAATGGATGATTTTTGCCGCGGTAATTCTGTATTTGTTGACCGTCGCGCCCGTAAAGGCGGTCGGCTTTCGTGCCTTTGATCATTCTAATCCCCGCGATCCTGCCTTCTACAAGCCGGGCGTCGCGGCCCGTGCGTTGGGCGCGCATCTGAACGGCGTTGAGACTTTTCCTTTTTTTGCAGCGGCGGTGCTGCTCGCCGAGTTTCGCCAACAGCCGCAGCACTGGCTCGATATGCTGGCGATGGGCTTCATCGCCATCCGCTGCTGTTACGTCGTTGCTTACCTGGGAAACTGGCCGACGACAAGAACGCTGCTCTGGAATTTAGGCTTTGCCGTGAATGCCGGCAATTTTTTTCATGCCGTTGTGGCGACATCCCTAGGCGCAGGGATGGGCAAAATCCGGCGAGGCGCTCGCGCGCGCGCCGTGCGCTTCAGGCGACTGCCGACTTCAGCACCCGCTGCGGCTGCGCGATGCCGTAGCCCTGGGCATAGTCGATGCCGAGGCTGGTCAGCATCTGGATGATCTCGGCGTTCTCCGCAAACTCGGCGATCGTCTGCTTGCCGGTCAGATGCCCGATCTCGTTGATCGAGCGCACCATCTCGCGGTCGATCGGGTCGCGCAGGATCTCGCGCACGAAGCTGCCGTCGATCTTCAGGAAATCCACCGGGAAGTGCTTGAGATAGCCGAATGAGGAGAGGCCGGTGCCGAAGTCATCGAGCGCGAATTTGCAGCCGAGCTCCTTCAGCGCCTGGATGAAGCGGTTCGCCTGGCTGAAGCTCGCCACCGCCGCGGTCTCCGTGATCTCGAAGCAGATCTTGCCGGCATCGAGCCCGCTCTTGTGGAACTGATCGATGACGAAGGGCAGAAACTTGTCATCGCCGAAGCTCTGGCCGGAAAGATTGATCGAGCACATCGCCAGCTTCTCGCGCTCGTCGGCTTCGGAGACGAGCCAGCGGAACGCGTTCTCGATCACCCAGCGGTCGATCGCCGGCGTGATGCCGTAGCGCTCGGCCGCAGCGATGAAATCATTCGGCGAGACGATGCGGCCGCTCTCGTCGCGCATGCGCAGCAGCAGCTCGTAGTGCGTGCCGGTCTCGACCTTCTGCAGCGGCTGGATCAGCATGCGGAAGAGCTCGAAACGCCCCTCTTCCAGGGCGGCGTTGATGCGCGCCGCCCACTGCATCTCGCGGCGGCGGCGCATGAGCTCGATGTCGTTCTCGGCGAAGCTGTGCACGCGGTTGCGGCCGCCTTCCTTCGCCGCCTGGCAGGCGCTGTCGGCGGCCGAGAGAATCGAGGCCACGTCCTCGTTGTCGGCGGCGATCGGCACGACGCCGACGCTCGCGCCGAGACGGAACACGCGCTCCTCCCAGGTAAAGCGGTAGTTGCGCACCGACTCGCGCAACGCCTCGGCGGTGCGCATCGCCTCATCGAGCGTGCAGCTCTCCAGCAGAATGCCGAATTCATCGCCGCCCAGGCGCGAGAGCGTATCGCGCCAGCGCACCTTGGCCTTGAGCAGCGCGCCGACCTGGCCGAGGAGCGCATCGCCGGCGCTGTGCCCGCAGGTGTCGTTGATGATCTTGAACTGGTCGATGTCGAGGTAGCACAGCGCGTAGGATGCCTCGCGCGCCTTGGCGCTCTTCAGGGCGCGCTCGAGGCGGCTTTCGAACTCGCGGCGATTCACCAGTCCCGGTCAGCACATCGTGGCTTGCGTGGTAGGAGAGCCTGCGGTTGAGCTCGCGCGACTCGCTGACGTCATGGAACACGAGCACGCCGCCGGCGACGTGGCCCGGCGCCATCGCGGATGGGCGCGGCGGTGCTCTCCACGTAGAGCTCGTTGCCGTCGCGGCGGATGAGCAGCATCGGACGCACGGACTTGATGGGGCGGATGCGCCGGATCGACACCGACAGCGGATTTTCCAGCGGCTCGCAGGTCTCCTCGTGAAAGGCGCGGAAGATCTCCTCCACCGGACGTCCCATCGCATCCTCCAGGCGCCAGCCGGTGAGCTCCTCGGCGACCGGATTGATGTAGTCGATGGTCGACTGCGAGTCGGTAGTGATGACGCCATCGCCGATCGACTGCAGCGTGATCTGCGCGCTCTCCTTCTCGCGAAACAGCGCCTCTTCGTAGATCTTGCGCTCGGTGATGTCGAATTCCACGCCGACGAGGCGCAGCAACCGCCCGTGCTTGTCGACGCGCGCCTTGGCGCGGCTGACGACCCAGCGCCACTCGCCGCTCTTGTGGCGCATGCGGTGCGTGCTCTCGAAGGTCGGCGTCTTGCCGGCCACATGATCGCGAATCGCCGCCTGCACGCGCGACAGGTCATCCGGATGCACGAGGCTGCGCCAGTCGGGCGAGCCTTGCATGTCCTCGTCCGCATAGCCGAGCATCGCCTTCCAGCGCGGCGAGAAGTACACCTCGTTGCTCTCGACATCGAAGTCCCACAGGCCATCGTTCGCCGCCGACTGCGACAGCGTCGTGCGCTCCTCGAGCTTCGAAAGGCGCGCCTCGATGCGCATGCGGTCTAGTCCGGTGGCGAGACTCGTGCCGATGAGCTTCATCATCAGCTGCAGATTGACATCCCAGGCGCCGCGCGGCAGCGACTGCGCCAGAGCCGAGTAGTCCGGCGGGCCGGCCCTGCAGGCGAAAGGCGACGATCAGCACCGAGCCGATGCCAAGTGCGGCGAGGCGCGCGCTTTCGGCGGCCTGCTCGCGCCGCGGCGCGCTCGTATCGCGCAATTCAGACAGGCGCAGATGATCAAAGTCGCGACTTTGAGCCACGGATAGGCCTCGAGGCTTTCGCCCTCGAGCGCCTCGCGGGCGGCACTGCGAGAAGGCGCTGTTCGCCACTTCGATGTCCTTGATCGTGAGATCTTCGGCATCGATCGCGGCGGCGAAAGCGCAGTCGCTCGCCGTGACCTCGCGCAGCAGCTCGAGGTTTCTCTTCATGCACCTCGTCGACGGATTCGCGCTGCAGATTCTGAAAGTCGACGGCGATCTTGGTGCAGGCGACGTCGAGCCCCACGGCGGCCGCGGGCTGAGCGGCCACCGTTCCACACGCTCGGCGACAGAATATCGGAGGCGGTGAGATCCGCAGGCTTATCGAGCAGCGGGGTCGGGGTCGACATCCAGAGCGGTCTCTTGCCAAACGGGGAACAGTAGTGTGGCAGTCCACGCGCCGCACGCAGTCGACGCGAAGCACAGTTACTTACACCCGTTCTTAGTCGTTGCGATCGATTCTCGCACACCCGTCGAGGAAAACAAGCTAAGAGGCTGTTCTATTGGCCTTCGCCTTGCATGACATAATCACCGCGTGGCTCGGGCGCAGCGCCGCGCGCGCGCTGCGGAATAGCCGCAGCAGCTCCGCCTCCATGTGCCGCTGCAGCGCTTCAATCTGCGCCGCATCGAGCACGCGCGGTACATAACGCGGCGCCCCGATCGCGATGACGATGCGTGCGAACAGGCCATGGAATCACGAACTTGTCCCATTTGACGAGCGAGGCGCGCGAGGCGGCATAGGCGAGCGGCAGCATCGGGCGTCCCGGACATCTGCGCCAGCAGTATTGCGCCGGGCTTGAATTTGAAGCGCGGCCCGCGCGGACCATCCGGCGTAATAATCGGGCGAGATATTCTCCTGCACGAGCGCAAGATAGTAATCGCGCAGCGCGCGTGCGCCGGTGTGGCTCGAGGAACCGCGGATCACGCGCCCGCCGGCGTAACGCACGAGCCGCGCGGGTATCTCCCCGTCGACCGACGGACTGATGAGCCAGCCCACCGCAAGGCCGCGGGCGCGCTGCTCGAGCAGATATTTGGCGCAGAATGCCTGGTGCTGATGCCAAAAGCACGGTACGCAGCGATGGCGCCTTCGCAAGCGCCGCCTCGAGATGCTCGACGCCCTCAACCTTGACGATCGCGGCACGTTGCCCACCAACTGCGCACGATGGCGATCGCCAGCGGGACGGCGAGCGCATACAGCAGCCGCCGGGCCGAGCGTCATGCGCCGCCCGGAGCGTGTGAGCCTGCGATACAGCGTATTGCGCAGGCCGCCGCTCTGGTTCGGAGTCCGCCATAGTGGTGCGCTTTAGTATAGTAAGCTTGCGCTCTTTGTTGCAGTTGCCCGCATGAGTGTCAGCGAGCTCGCCCGCGAAGGCCCGCCCGAGCCCGATCTTCAGTTCGACATCGGCTCCACGGAGGATTCTCTGGAGCGGATGCGCGAGCTGTTTGAGCGCTACGGCGACATCTATCGCGTGTACGCGCCGGGCCGCAAGTCCTACACCTACGTCATCCATCATCCGGATGACGTGAAGCGCGTGCTGGTCAGCAACCACAAGAACTACACCAAGGGTGTCGGGCTCGATCGGGTCAAGATCCTGCTTGGCAATGGCATCATGACGAGCGAGGGGGAGTTCTGGCGCCGCCAGCGCTACATGATGCAGCCCATGTTCCACCGCCGCGTCATCACGGAATTTGGGCGTGTGATCGACGCGGCGAACGAGCGCTTCATCGCACGCTGGGAGGCGCAGGCCGAGCGCGGCGAGAGCGTCAACGTCACCGACGACATGAGCGCTCTCACGCTCGACATCGTGCTACGCGCGATCCTCGGCAGCGACGTCGATCGGCTCGCGGCGCAGGCGGGCGGCAATCCCTTCGATCTCGTCAATCAAGAGCCCGCGCGCAACCTGCAGTTTGCGTACAAATTCCGCTCTCTCGGCAAGCTCATCGCCGCGCTCATGCGGCGCCGCGCGAGCGAGCCCGATGCGCACTTCGATTTTCTCGCCATGCTGATGAGACGCGCGCGACAAGGAGACGGGCGCGGCCATGAGCGAGCGCGAGCTCATCGATGAGGTGATGACGCTGGTCGTTGCCGGCCACGAGACGACCGCGAGCGCGCTTAACTGGACCTGGTATCTGCTGGCGCTGCATCCGCAGGTTGAAGCGCGCCTGCACGCCGAAATCGACGGCCGCGCCCGAAGTCGCCGCTGCCGAGCCTTGCACAAATGGAAGCCCTGCCCTATGCGCAGCAAGTGGTGAACGAAGCTCTGCGCCTGTATCCGCCGGGGTGGCTGCTGTCGCGTCGCACGATCGCTGCCGATGTGCTCGCCGGGTATGCCGATTCCGGCCGGCACCGATGTGCTCTTGAGCCTGTATCTGCTGCACCGGCACCCGCGGCTTCTGGAGCGACCCCGATGTTTTCAAACCCGAGCGCTTTGCGCCCGAAAACGAGGCGAGCCGGCCGCGCTTTGCCTACATGCCTTTTGCCGCGGGGCCGCGCCACTGCATCGGGGAAACATTTGCGCTCTATGAGATGCTCATGCATCTTTACAAAGTCGCGCGCCGCTATCGCCTGACTTATCTGCCCGCCGGGCCCGTCGAGCTTGAGGCGCAGATCAATCTGCGCACCAAGTATCCGCTGCTACATGAGGCTCGAACGCCGCTGATGCCCAATCGCCACGACACTCACCGAGCTCCTCGAAGCCAACCGCAAAGTCTCCGCGCAGCATCACCTACCTTGAGGGCGAGAGCGAGCAGCGCAGTGTCTCCTTTGCTGAGCTCTATGAGCGCGCGCTCGGCATCCTGCATCACCTGCAGCGCCTCGGCGCACGGCGCGGCGACAAGGTCATCCTGTTTCTCGAGCAGCCAATGAGCCGTTCATCGATGCCTTCTGGGCGGCGCTCCTGGGCGGCATCATTCCCGTACCGGTGGCGCTTGGCATCAGCGATGAGCATCGCCACAAGTTGCTGCGCATCGCGAGGAAGCTCGGCGCGCCGTTGCTCTATACGGAAAAGAAAGCGCTCGAGCGCATTGCGGCGTTTGCCGACAGCGTGGGCGAGGAGAAGCTCTTTGCGGATTTGCGCAAGCGCACCTTCATCGTCGATGAGCTCGACGACATCTCGCGCGCCGGCAGCATCGCCCGCGCGGAGCCGCAACGACATCGCCTTCATTCAGTTCTCGTCGGGCTCAACCAGTGAGCCGAAGGGCGTGATGCTCACGCACGCCAACATTCTCGCCAACTGCCGCGGCGCGACTGAAGTTGCGCGCTTCACTGAGCAGGATGTGTCGCTTTCCTGGATGCCGCTCACGCACGACATGGGGCTCGTTGGCTTTCACCTCTTCATGTTTGCGAACCGCTCGCGCGCGCATTTCATGCCGACGGAGCTCTTCGTGCGCCGCCCGCTTTTGTGGCTTGCCCTCGCGACGAAGATACGCGCGACCATCCTGTGTTCACCCAATTTCGGCTATCGACATTATTTGAAGGTCCTCGGCGAGCGCGCGGTTGAGCGATCTGGGTCTCGATCTGTCCGCGGTGCGGCTCATCTTCAATGGCGCCGAGCCCATCTCGCTCGATCTGTGCGAGCAGTTCCTGACGCGCCTCGCAGCGGCGCGGAACTGCCACGCGCAGTCGATGTACCCGGTTTACGGCCTTGCCGAAGCATCGCTGGCCGTGAGCTTCCCACCCCTCGGCACGGCGGTGCAGTCGATCAGCCTCAATCGTCACCGCATGACGGTCGGCACCGCGCCGCCGTTCGTGACGCGTGCCGATCCCGACGCGGTCTCGCTGGTCGGGGTCGGCTGCGCCGATTCCCTACTGCCGGCTGCGCGTGACCGGCAGAGGATGATGCGCCGCGGCCCGATGGGCAGATCGGCCATCTGCAGATCAGTGGCGAGAACGTGACGCGCGGCTATTTCGAGAACCCGGAAGCTAACGCCGCGGCGCTCACCGGCGATGGCTGGCTGCGCACGGGTGATCTTGGCCTGGTGCACGACGGGACGCTCTATATATCCGGGCGCGAGAAAGAGATCATTTTCGTCAACGGCCAGAATTACTATCCGCACGATCTGGAAGCCATCGCGCAGCGCGCGCAGGGACTCGATCTCGGCAAAGTCGTGGCGGCGGGCGTGCGCCGGCCTGCTGCGCAGACCGATGAGCTCGTGGTCTTTGTCCTGCACCGCGGCGAGCTTGTCGATTTTCTGCCCGTGGCGACCGAGGTTGCGCGACTCATCAGCGAGCACGCGGGTCTTGAGGTCGCGCAGGTGGTGCCGGTGAAGCGCATCGCCAAGACCACCAGCGGCAAGATCCAGCGCCACTTGCTCGAGAAAAGTTACGCCGAGGGGGAATTCGACGGCGAGCTTGCTGAGCTCACGCGGCTGCGCGAGGCGCAGCGCGGCCGCCCCTCGCGCTCGCGCACCCAGATCGAGGAGACGCTGCAGCGCATCTGCAATGCGGCGCTCGAAGGCAAGCGGGTCGGCATCGACGACAATCTCTTTGAGCTCGGCGCAAGCTCGCTCAAGCTGATTGAAATCCACGAACAGATCGACCGCGAGTACCCTAACGAGATCGATCTAACAGAGATCTTCGACTTTCCGACGATCGCCGAACTCGCACGCCACCTGGAGAACAAGCTCGAACGGGCGCATCCTCCCCAATTGGCGCCTTCGGACGCGGGGGTTTTATAATGGAGCCAATGCTGCCAACCTCACCGCCTCTCTCAAGCGCGGCCGCCTACGGGCGCAGGCTTGCGGCGATGGGCATTCGGCCCACCGTACCGCGCGTCCGAATTGCGGCTCTGCTTCTTGCTGCACCGCAGCATTTGTCGGCGGAACAGATCATCGCTGCTCTCGCCGCGAGCGGTCGGCGGGTATCGAAAGCGACCGTCTACAACACCCTCAAGCTCTTCGCCTCCTCCGGACTCATCCGGCAGCTGACGATCGACGATACGCGCGCGTGGTACGACTCAAACATGGGCGCGCACTACCATTTTCACGACGTGGAAAGTGGAGCGCTCACCGACGTACCGGTGCCGCAGGTTGAGTTCAGCCGCTTGCCGTCAACGCCCGATGGTATGGAAGTCGATAGCATCGATCTCGTCATCCGGCTGCGCAAAAAACGGTAAACTGCACCGCCGCCCGCCGCGTGCCGGCTTAGCTCAGCTGGTAGAGCACATCATTCGTAATGATGGGGTCGCAGGTTCGATTCCTGCAGCCGGCAATCCCCGCCTCCGCGCAGCGTTCATCGGAGACTCGCCCGCCCCGCTCTGCGCATCGCTGATGCCATGGGCAGTGGCAAATTCCCCCGAGCCGAGGCGGCGCCGAGATAGGTGCGCGCTGCGGCAACCGATGAGCGCTGATCGAACGGGTGCACCCTGATGAGAAGCCTTGGTAATGCACTGTTGACCGTGTGGCGAGGACTGCCGGTCCTGGTACGCGCCCCACTCGTGGCGTTCGCGGTGCTTGATGTCGGTTCGACGTGTGCGGCCGTGCCGCTCTTTGTCAATACGAGGATCGTGACGCAGCTTCCCTGGTCGCTGCCGGTCACGCTGCTTCTCATGTGGCTCTTCTGGCTCTACGCCACCGGTCGCGGCTATCCGCTGGCGACGCGCGAGTATCGCGAGCGGATGACACGCAACAAGACGCTCGCCGCGCCGGTGTGGCGCGCCGCGCTGCTGGCGATCATCGCCTGCCTGCTTGCAACCTGCAGCCTGCGTCTGGTGATGCCCAGTATCGTGGCGATCGACCCGCCGCACATGGCGATCGATGTGCGCGCTTATCCGGTGCCGACCGTTATCGGCCTGACGCTCGCGCTCGCAATCTCCGCCGGGGTGGTCGAAGAGGTCGCATTCCGCGGTTATCTGCAAAAATCGCTTGAGGAGGCCTACGGCCTCCTGCCGGCCCTACTGGTCACCGGGGTTGCGTTTTGGATTGCGCACGCGGACAAGGTGACTCTCACCCACCTGCCCTTTCACCTGGCGGTGAGCGTGTTACTGGGCACGGCAACTTACCTGACGCGCTCGCTGCTACCCGCCATCATTGGTCACGCGCTCGGTGATGCGCTGCTGCTGCCGGCGTACGTCTACCAGCGTCCCGATGCGGTATGGACGCTTCTTAGCGCCCGACCGGTGCTCCAAGGCCATGGCAGTGGCGCACTCTCAGATTCGCTGGTCCTGATGTTGAATGTCTTTCGCCCTGCGCTGCTCCTCAACCCAGTCTCGCATCCGCTCGCCGTCGCGGGATGGATCCTGATCGTGAGTTCCATCGTCGCCGTGCTGGCACTGCGCCGCGTGGCGCGCGTGGTCGCCATCGCGGGTGCTGGTGGCCGCCGATGACGCGCCTGAGACTATTTGGCATGAGGTTGATCATTCATTGTCGCGGGCACTCCCGCTCCATGGGATTGCGCAATTCGCCGGCGGGTCGCAACTCCCGTTGCTTCATTGCCGCCGCCGCAACCCTCGCGTGGGCGCTTACTGCCTGGTGTGGACCGCGTGCTGATGCAGCCGGCGCCTATCAGGCGCACGACTACGCCACGGCGTTCAAGGATTTTCAGGCGCTGGCAAATCAGGGGGATGCGCACGCCGAATACATGCTGGGACTCATGTATCACGAAGGCCAGGGCATCGCGCAAGACTACGCCCGGGCTTTGAGCTGGTTTCGCAAGGCCGCGGCGCACGGCAATACCGACGCCGAGGGTTACCTCGGCTCGATGTACTCCAACGGCGAAGGGGTAGCGCAGGACAAGACGGCCGGATTCAACTGGCTCTATAAAGCCGCGGCGCAGGGCAATGCGACCGCGCAGTTTCACCTCGGCATTGCCTACGTCGATGGCAAAGGTACCGCGCAGGACGATGCGCACGCCGTCGGCTGGTTTCGCGCAGCGGCCAATCAAGGCAATGCCGACGCTGAGTTCTGGCTCGGTTTGTCGTACGAGCAGGCCGAGGGTGTACCTCAGGACTATGCCGCGGCCGCGACGTGGTATCGCAAGAGCGCCGAGCAGGGCAATGGGCTTGCTCAGTACGCGCTCGCTCTCATGTACTACAAGGGTCACGGCGTCGCTGCAGATATTGTCGAGGCATACCGTTGGTTCAGCCTGTCTGCCGCACGGGACAGCGATTTGCGAGTGGACGCCGGCAAGATGCGCGACGCCGCGGCCGCAAAGATGAGTCCTGCAGAGATCGCAAAGGGGCAGAAGCTGGCGCGCGAATGGAAGCTCAAGTGAGCACACCGCAGCACCTGGGCTCTTCAAACAGACTTGCCCGCCGATGAGTCGCGACGAACGCGCTCAGCTGTTGCTTGCGGTGGGCCTTACTGCACTTGCCGGGTGCGTGGATGCGATCGGCCTGCTGCGCCTCGGCAACCTCTACGTATCCTTCATGAGCGGCGATTCAACCCAGTTCGCGGTCGCGATAAGCCAGGCGCGCTGGATCAAGGCTGGCGAGACGGGCGGCATCGTCGTGCTATTTGTCTTGGGCGCGATTCTGGGGCGCCTGCTCGCCGTGGCCGCAAAGAGGTGGGGCCGCACCGTCGTGCTGGCGATCGAGACGCTGTTGCTGATGCTTGCAGCGGCGCTGGGACCTGCCACGCGTCTGGCAATCGTTCCGCTCGTCATGGCAATGGGAATGCAGAACGCGGCAGTACGCAAGGCAGGCCAGTCAAAGACCGGGCTGACCTACATCACGGGGGCTCTGGTGAGCCTCGGCGAAAAGCTGGCCGATGCGTTTTCGGCGCGCACGGCGCGGGAGCGCTGGGCCTGGGCGCCGCATTTTTTGCTGTGGCTCGGACTTGTGATCGGTGCTCTTTGCGGCGCGCTCACCTATCGCACGTTCGGCATCCGCTCACTCGCCGCCGCCGCAATCGCCGCCGCCGTGTTTGCAGTCATCACCGCGCGCCAGGCGCTGCGCGATATCGAGCCACAATCCGCTGCACGTCAATAACGCGCTTCTTGCGCGCAGCCGCTGCAGTTCGTTTGTTGGATTTTCGCCTCATTCTGTATTTCTTCCCGGTCGGTGCGCAGAGTTGCAATGCTGCAATCGCACATTTGACATAGCGTCAAATATCGGTGCATTTCGCGCTCGCTGGGCGCCGCAACACCGAAAAACTCTCCATGGCGTGAACATAAGCACGGTCCAAGAATTGCTTTTAATGGCATAAGCACCTGCGTTGCAGGTACTTGGAGAGTCAAATGAACCGCGTGTTGGTGCTCACCTTTATGGTGCTGGCGTCCGGATGCGCGCTCGGCCCGAAGCCTACCCTCGGGCCGGACGGCAAGCCCGTCACGTTCATCGACGGCATGTCCGCCGCAGTGACCTATGACAAGGCGGGCAAGGCCTGCCCCAACGGCTACGCAATCGTGGAAGAGCCCGAGCAGAAGGCATTCATCGACTACGAGATGTCCGTCGAGTGCAAGTAAGCGCTCGCGCTGCAGCCACCTACGATCGCGATCCGCGCCAGGCGTTCAGGTTCGCCTAGGCAGCCCGCGCGCGGCACTCGCCTCTCATTGCGGCGATCGCGGCGCGCCGCCGCCGGGGAATTTGAAAGCAAGACCCGGAGTGCGCATATTGGATGGGATCGCTAGATTGGCCCCATCATGACTACCCGCAAGAACTCCCACATGACAGTCACCGATCCGCGCTGGGTCGCCGTTGTGGCGCGCGACCCCAAAGCCGATGGCCAGTTCTTCTATTCGGTCAAGACAACCGGCGTGTATTGCCGGCCGTCGTGCGCATCGCGCCGCGCAAGACCCGAAAACGTCGCGTTTCATGCGACCAGCGCGGCCGCAGAGCGCGCCGGGTTTCGGCCCTGCAAGCGCTGCAAGCCCAATCAGCCATCGCGTGCGGCCCAGCATGCCGCAACCGTGGCAAGAATCTGCCGCCGCATCGAAAGCGCCGCGACGCTGCCGAACCTTGCAAGCCTCGCGCGCGAGGCACACCTGAGTCCGTACCATTTTCATCGGGTGTTCAAGGCCGTGACCGGGCTTACCCCCCGTGGCTACGCCGCCGCGCATCGCGCCACGCGCGTGCAGCGCGAACTTGCGCGCAGCGCCACGGTGACCGATGCGATTTTTGATGCCGGCTTCAACTCCGGTGGACGGTTCTACGCGACCTCCAACGAGGTGCTCGGCATGACGCCGACCGACTATCGCGCCGGCGGAGCGCGCAACGAAATACGCTTCGCCATCGGCGAGTGCTCGCTCGGCTCGATTCTCGTTGCAAAGAGCATCAAGGGCGTGTGCGCCATTCTGCTCGGCGATGATCCGGAGGCGCTCGCGCGTGACCTGCAGGATCGGTTCGCAAACGCCACGCTGATTGGCGGCGATGCGAAATTCGAGGCGCTCGTGGCGAAGGTCGTGGGATTCGTCGAGGCGCCGGCGCTCGGCCTTGACCTGCCGCTCGACCTACGCGGCACCGTCTTTCAGCAGCGTGTCTGGCAGGCCTTGAGGAAGATCCCCGCCGGCGCAACGGCGAGTTACCGCGAGATTGCAGCCCGCATTGGCGCACCCAAGGCGGTGCGCGCGGTGGCACAGGCCTGCGCGTCCAATCCCATTGCGGTTGCCATTCCATGTCATCGCGTGGTGCGCCACGATGGCGCGCTGTCGGGTTACCGCTGGGGCGTCGAGCGCAAGCGCGCCCTGCTAGCGCGCGAGGCATGACACTCGATCTCTTCGGCGATCCTGCGCAGCTCGAAGCGGCTCCCGAACCTCTGGCAGCAGGAGCAATGCTGCTGCGCGGCGCGGCGCTCGCGCTGAGCGGCGCGCTCGTGGCGGCGATCAAAGAGGTGAGCGCGCACGCGCCGTTTCGCATGATGACCACGCCGGGGGGCCATTGCATGTCGGTCGCCATGACCAACTGCGGCGCCGCCGGCTGGGTGAGTGATCTGCGCGGCTACCGTTACGACACGGTAGATCCGGTGACGCGCACGCGCTGGCCGCGGATGCCGGCGATTTTTGAGGAGCTTGCCGCCGCCGCCGCGGCGAAGGCTGGCTTTACCGGGTTTTTGCCCGATGCCTGCCTCATCAATCGCTATGAGCCGCGCGCACGACTGTCATTGCATCAGGACCGCAACGAGCGTGACATGGGCAAGCCCATCGTCTCCGTATCACTGGGATTGCCGGCGGTTTTCCTCTTCGGCGGCCACCGCCGGGCACAGCGGCCACGCCGCGTACCGCTTGCGCACGGCGATGTCGTCGTCTGGGGCGGCCCCGCGCGACTCATCTATCACGGCGTTCTGCCGTTGCAGGATGGCGCGCATCGTGCGCTCGGACGCTGCCGGATGAACCTCACGCTGCGCCGGGCGCTGTGATCAGGCCGACATGTACATCCTTAAGCGAGGTGCCTTGCTCAGGCGTGCTCCGGAGTCGACGCAGACCCCCAAAAACAAGGAATCGGTGCAATTCCTGCACGGCAGAGCCGCCGGCAGGCGTTCATCCGCTGACGGGCTCGGCGTGTCCTGAGCGTGGGGCGGATGAACGCCCGAATCGCTCATCCGGGCGCTTTTTCCGGATTTTGCGCGATGTGTGGGATTAAACTCTGCGCCGCCCGGTCCAAGAGCCCGTTCGCTCGTGGACCGACAGAGGATAAAAGATGGGAGCTCAACTGGAACCTCAACCCCCGCCAGGTGATGCGGTCACCTGGATCGGTCGCGATCATGCGCCGAACGTCCGGGATCCTGTAGGTAACGAGCCAAGCCAGCCGCCGGCCACCTCCTCGGGTATCAGAGGGCTGAAATGGATTGTCTTGGCGGTCATCGCTGCGATCGTGGTGGCCGTGGTCCTTTGGGCGCGGCATGCGAAAACCACGGGTCCGAGCGCGGATACAAACTCTGCCAGCGCCCCGCCCGTGGTGAGCGTCACCTCGCCGGGTACGCACGCCGTCACCGCGCGGATTAGCTTCACCGGAGCCCTGGCAGCACGCTATGACATGCCGATCGGATCGGATACCGATACGGGACGCATCAAGGAGATCTATGTCGAGGCTGGCGATCATGTGAAGCAGGGCCAGCTCATGGCGCGGCTCGACACCGCGGTACTCGTTCCGCAGGTGAATCGGCTGGCTGCCTCGGTCGAGGAGGCAAAAGCCGATGCGGCGCTGTCCGCGGCCCAGTACAAACGCGCTCTGGGCGTGCAGTCGGCCGGTGCGCTGTCGGCCGAAGAGATTGAGCATCGGCGCGCTACCTCGCTCACCGATCAGGCGAAGGTCAAAGTTGCCGAAGCCCAACTCGCCGAGATGCAGGCGCGACTGGAGCGCACCGACGTGCGCGCGCCCGCTGAGGGTGAGGTGCTGACGCGCACGGCCGAGGTGGGCCAGATTGCAAGTCCCGGCGGTCCGGCGCTCTTTCGCCTCGCCCGCAACAGCGAAATCGAGATGCGCGGTCAGATCGCCGAGCAGGACATGGCGCGGCTGCGCGTCGGACAGAACGCCGCAGGTGTATCTGACCAATGTCGCGAAGCCCTTTGACGGCCGCGTGCGCCTGCTCGGCGCCGTGATCGATCCGATGACGCGCCTGGGCGAAATCCGCATCGCGCTCAGCCCTGATCCGGCGCTGCAGGCCCGGCGCATTTGCTCGCGGCGAGGTCGTCATCGATCAGGAGCAGCATCCGGTGTTGCCGCAGACGGCGGTGCTCGCGGATGCCAAGGGCGCCTACGTCTTCATCGTCAACGCCAAGAGTATCGTCGAGCGCCGCGCGGTGAGTGTCATCGACACCACCGCCGCCGGCGTCGTGATCGGCTCGGGACTCACCGGCTCGGAGCGCATGGTCGCGACCGCGTCGGGTTTTTTGCGCGAGGGCGAGAGCGTAAACCCGGTAGCTGCTGCGAGGTTCGGCGTCGTGAAGAACATTTCGGCCTGGGCGATCCGCCATCCGGTATCGCCGCTCGTGCTGTTTGTGGTGCTGAGCTTCGTTGGCATCGTGGCCTTCATCCGTCTGCCGATCAACGAGGAGCCGGACATCGCCTTCCCGCTCGTCACGGTCACCGTCGGCGAGCCGGGCGCAGCGCCCACCGAGATTGATACGCAGATCGTGCAGAAGATCGAAGGCTCGATCGCCACCGTCAGCAACATCAAACGCATCGTGTCGCTGTCGATGGAAGGCGAGTCCTACACGAGCGTCGAATTCCAGATCGGCACGCCGGTCGACCGGGCGGTCTCGGACGTGCGCGACGCGGTCTCCAAGGTGCGCAGCCAGCTGCCGCAGAACGTCCAGGAGCCGATCGTGCAGCGCGTCGACATCGATGGCGGCGCCATCGTGTATTACGCAGTCAGCACCACCAGCATGTCGGAGGAGCAGCTCTCCTGGTTCGTCGATAACACGATCACGAAGCGCCTGCTCTCGGTGGCGGGCGTCGCCCAGGTGCAGCGCGGCGGCGGCGTCGATCGCGAAATCCGCGTGGATCTTGATCCGGCGCGCATGCAGGCGCTCGGCATCACGGCGGTCGACGTCAACCGGCAGCTGCAGCAGCTCAACATCGACGCGCCCGGCGGGCGCGCGCAGCTTGGCAACGGCGAGCAGTCGATCCGCGTGCTCGGCGGCGCGAGCTCGGCATGGCGCTCGGCGACACACAGATCGTGCTGCCCGGCGGGCGCTTCGCGCGACTCTCTGACATGGCCGAAGTGCACGACGGCGTCGCCGAGGTGCGCAAGCTGTCGCGCCTTGACGGCCGGCCGGCGACCACGTTTGGCGTGTTGCGCGCGCGCGGCTCCTCGGATGTGACCGTCCTGAAGGGCATGAGAAAGAGCTCGCCAAGATCAACAAGGATTTCCCGCAACGTGAAGATCACGCAGATCTTCACCTCGGTCGACCAGACGTATGAGATGTTCTACATCCTCGATGCTCGCGCTCATCGAAGGATCGATGCTCGCCGTGCTGGTGGTGTGGTTCTTCCTGCGCAACTTGCGCGCCACCGCCATCTCGGCCCTCGCCATCCCGCTCTCGGCCATTCCCACCTTCGCGTTCATGCAGTGGATGGGATTCACGCTCAACGAGATCAGCCTGCTGGCACTGTCGCTGGTGGCAGGCGTGCTCGTCGACGATGCCATCGTCGAGATCGAAAACATCGTGCGCCACATGCGCATGGGCAAGAGCGGCTTTCAGGCCGCGCTCGATGCCGCGGACGAGATCGGGCTGGCGGTGGTCGCCTGTTCGGCGACCATCATTGCGGTGTTCCTGCCGGTGTCCTTCATGGGCGGCATCACCGGGCAGTTCTTCGAGCAGTTTGGGCTCACGGTCGCCGCGGCGGTGTTCTTCTCGCTGCTCGTCGCGCGCCTCATCACGCCGGTCATTGCCGCCTACTCGTTGCGCTCGGACAGCTTAAGGGTGCATCACGGACGGGCCCATCATGTCGCGCTACATGAAGACGCTGCGCTGGTGCGTGCATCAATCGCTGGAAGACAATCGCCTTCGGCGCCGCTATTCTTCGTGCTCTCGATCGTGGCGTTCGGCATGCTGCCGACGACCTTCTCGCCGAACGCGGACATCACAACCTCCGCGCTCAACATCGAGCTGCCGCCCGGCGTACGCCTTGAAGATACCTCGGCGCGTGGCCGCTGAAGCGAGCGCCATCCTGCGCCGCCAGCCCGAAGTGACTCACGTTGTCGAGGCGGTCGGCGAAGGCGGCAGCCTCGGCGATGAGGTGCGCAACGCCGTGCTCTACATCTCGCTCGTGCCGCGCGAGCAGCGCAAACTCACGAGCCGGCAGTTCGAGCAGAAGATGATCACGGAGCTGCGCAAGACTCCCGGATGCACGCATCGACTTTCAGACCAACGGCGCCGGCAGCGGCAACGGGCGCGACATCACCCTTTACATGACGGGCGATGACGGTCCTCTGGTACAGAGCACGGCACAGCAGGTCGTGCAGGAGATGCGCACGCTGAAGCAGCTGCGCGAGCCGCGCATTAACGGCGATCTGCCGCGGCCCGAAATCGTCATCCGGCCGCGCTTTGATCTTGCGGCGCAAATGGGCGTGACGGTGCAGAGCATCAGCCAGACGGTGCTCATTGCCACGCTCGGCGACATCCCGCAAAACGTCGCGAAGTTCTCCCTGCCCGACCGGCAAATCCCGATCCGCGTGAGTCTCGTCGAGCGGGCGCGCAATGATCTTGCGACACTGCGAGAACCTTCCCGTGCCCACCGCCTCCGGGCAGGCCGTGCCCCTGAAAGCGGTTGCCGACCTCTCCTTCGGCGAAGGCCCGACCAAGGTGCGCCGCTACAATCAGAGCCGGCGCGTGATGCTCGATGCGGACCTCAACGGCGTGGAGCTCGGTGATGCGATGAAGCTGATCCGCGCGCTGCCCACGATGAAAAACCTGCCGACCGGAGTGCACCTGGTAGAAGTCGGCGACGTCGAGATCATGACGGAGCTCTTCACCAACTTCGCGCTCGCCATGGCGACCGGGATTCTCATGGTATTTGCGGTGCTCGTGCTGCTGTTCGCACGCGTGTTCCAGCCGCTGACGATCCTGTCCGCGCTGCCGCTGTCGGTGGGCGGCGCGGCCGTGGCGCTGATGATCTGCCGGATGCCGGTGTCGCTGCCGGTCGTGATCGGCTTTCTGATGCTGATGGGTATCGTCGCCAAGAACTCCATCCTGCTGGTCGACTTCGCCATCGAGGAGATGCGCGCGGGACGCGATCGGCTGACGGCGCTTTTGGAATCCGGGCACAAGCGCGCGCGCCCCATCGTCATGACGACGGTGGCGATGATCGCGGGCATGCTGCCGGTAGCGGTCGGATTTCACGGCGACAACTCGTTCCGCGCGCCGATGGCGGTCGCCGTCATCGGCGGGCTTCTGACCTCGACGCTGCTCACGCTCGTGATCGTGCCCGCGGCGTTCACGGTCGTCGACGATATCGAGCGCTGGCTCGGCCCGAAGGTTGCCAGCGCGCTCGCATCGCGCACCGCCCAAGCCCACGGCGCCCGTCAAGCCCTATCCGGCCTCCTGAAGATGCGCCGCCAGGCGTGGTGGCTGCGACCCATGGCCGCTCTGCCGCTGCGCGCGCTCTATGCGCTGGCGAGCCTCATCGGCTGGATCGCCTATCGCTTCGTGCGCTACCGCGAGAAGGTGGTGCGCGAAAACCTAACATTGCCTTTCCCGGCAGCGGATGAGGCGGCGCTGCAGGGCATCATGCGCCGCTACTACGCCAATTTCGCGCAGGTGCTGGTTGAGATCGTGAAGGCCTCTGAGCTGGCCGGCGCAGACGGATGCGCGAGCACGTGCAGATCGTGAACCTCGAGCACGTGCGGGGGCTGCTTGCGCAGGGCACGCCGGTGCTGATCGTGGCCGCGCATCAATGCAACTGGGAGTGGTTTTTGCTCGCGCTGGCCGCCGAGCTCGGCTATCCGCTCGATGCGGCGTACAAGCCGCTGATCAATCCCTGGGCGGAACGCGAGATGCTGAAGCTGCGCACCCGCTTTGGCGCCCGCCTCGTTCCCGCCGACTCCCTGCTCGCCGACATCCTGCAGCAGCGCAGCGCGGTACGTGCCATTTGCATGGTCGCCGACCAGGAGCCGACGCAAGGCGGAGCACAAGCACTGGCTGCGCTTCTTGAATCGCGACAGCGCCTTCTTTGTTGGCGCCGAGGAGATCGCGCGGGTGACCCGTTACCCGGTGTTCTTTGGGTCGATGCGCCGCATCGCGCGGGGCAGCTACCGCGCGGAGCTCACGCCGCTTGCGGCGGCCGGCAGCACCGGGACGATCGGCGAGCTTGACCGAGCGCTACGCGCAGCGCGTGGAAGCGCAGATCCGCGAATCCCCGCCCGATTGGCCGTGGTCGCACAAGCGCTGGCGGCTGAAGCGCTCATTGTATGGCGCGCGCTAACGGCGCAGTTCGCGCGGCAGGGAGAAGGTCACGCGCTCTTCGCGGCCGAGCGATCTCCTGCGGCAACTCGCCGCCCCACGCTTTGAGCTGTTCGATCACCCGTTGCACCATGACCTCGGGCGCCGAAGCGCCTGCGGTCACACCGACCGCGCGCTTGTTCGCGAACCACTCGCGATGCAGGTCTTCGGGCCCATCGACGAGATAGCCGTGAATCCCGGCGCGATCGGCAAGCTCGCGCAAGCGGTTGGAATTGGAGCTCGAGCTTGAGCCGACGACCACCAGCACATCGCACTTCTCGAGCAGGTTTTTCACCGCGTCCTGACGGTTTTGCGTCGCGTAGCAGATGTCTTCATGGCGCGGAGTCGCAAGACTGGCGAAGCGCGCGCGCAGCGCCGCGACGATCTGCGCCGTGTCATCCATCGATAACGTCGTCTGGGTGACGAAGGCGAGGCGGTTCGGATCGCGCACTTTGAGCGCGGCGACATCCGCCACGTTCTGCACCAGATGCATCTGGCCGCCGAACGAGGCGTCGAAACGTCCCATCGTGCCTTCGATTTCCGGATGCCCGGCATGGCCAATGAGGATGACATCGCGGCCTTCGCTCGCGTAGCGCTGCACCTCCATGTGCACCTTCGTCACGAGCGGACAGGTGGCATCAAATACGGTAAGACCGCGCTGCCCAGCTGCATCCACCACCGCGCGTGACACGCCGTGTGCCGAAAAGATGACGTGGGCCCCGGGCGGTACCGCGTCGATCTCCTCGACGAATACCGCGCCCAGTTTGCGCAGCCGCTCGACGACATGGTGGTTATGCACGACCTCGTGGCGCACGTAGATCGGCGCGCCGAAGAGCTCGATCGCCCGCTCGACAATCTCGATGGCGCGATCAACGCCGGCGCAGAAGCCGCGCGGATTGGCGAGCAGCACCTGCATCAAGCCGCCCTCGCCGCGCGCCGGCTCTCGAAAAACGCATCCAGCAGCAGCAGCGCGGCGCCGACAGTAATAGCGGAGTCCGCCACGTTGAAGGCCGGGAATTCGGCGCGCTGCCAATGCGCGACGATGAAGTCGATGACGTGACCCAATCTCAACCGATCGATCATATTGCCGAGAGCGCCTGCAAGAATGAGTGCCAAAGCCAAGGACAACAGCCACTGCGTCGCCCCCTTCAAGCGGCGCATCCACACAATGATCGTGATTCCCACGGCAATCGCGAGCAGCGTGAAAAACCAGCGCTGCCAGCCGGATGCGCCCTCGAGGAAGCTGAAGGCGGCGCCGCGATTGTAGCGCAGGCTGATGTCGAGCACCGGCAACACGTAGATGCTGCTGTAAAGCTTGACGTTCTGCACGACCAGGTACTTCGTCAGCTGATCAAGGCCGACGACCACCGCGCTCACCGGCAGCCAGCGCCAGCCGCTCGGCTCGCTCATGCGAACATCCGCCGCTCACCGGGCAGCTCGAGATTCGTTACGCAGCGCTCGCAGAGCGCCGGATGCTCTGGGTGCCGGCCCACATCCGGACGATGATGCCAGCAGCGAATGCACTTCGCCTCCGGCGAGGGCGCAACCTCGATCACTTCTTCAGCAGCGACGCCACTTATGCAACCGCGCGGCCGAGGTGATGAGCAGGAAGCGCAGCTCATCCCCCAATGCACTGATTTGCGCGTACGCCGCGCGCGCGGCGTACACGTCCACGGCTGCATCGAGCGACGAGCCGATAGCGCCGGCGTCGCGCAGCGCCTCGAGTTTGTGCATGACGCGGGCGCGCAGAGCGATCAGTGCCGGCCAGTCGATGGCCGCTGCGGGCGCCTCGGGCAACTCATGCCAGGTGGTGAGAAACACCGATTCCAGGCGCGCGCCCGGCAGGTGCCGCCAGATCTCCTCCGCCGTGAACGACAGGATGGGCGCAAGCCAGCGCACGACGCTCTCGGCAATGTGAAACATCGCGCTCTGCGCTGAGCGGCGCGCATGACCGCTGCGCCGGCGTCGTATAGAGCCGATCCTTCAAGATGTCGAGATAGAAGCCGCCGAGATCGACGACGCAGAAGTTATGCACCTTCTGATAGATCAGATGAAAGGCGTAGGCTCTGTAAGCCTCGATGATTTCGCTCTGCAGCTCGCGCGTGCGCGTCAGCGCATAGGCATCAAGCGCGACCATGTCCTGGCGGTGCCACCGCATCCTTCTGCGGATCAAACCCGGCGAGGTTGCCGAGCAGAAAGCGCATGGTGTTGCGCATGCGGCGATAGGAATCCGCCATGCGCTTTAGGATCTCATCCGACACGCTCATCTCGTTGGCGTAGTCGGTCGCCGCTACCCACAGACGCAGCACATCGGCGCCCAGACTATGCGTTACCTTCTGCGGAGCAATCACATTGCCGAGCGACTTCGACATCTTGCGGCCCTTCTCATCCACCGCGAAGCCGTGCGTCAGCACGCCGCGATAGGGCGCGCGCTCGCAGATCGCCTCGGACAAGAGGAGCGAGCTGTGGAACCAGCCGCGATGCTGGTCCGAACCTTCCAGGTACAGGTCGACCGGAGCGGCAATCTCCGGACGCAGCGTCCCGACACATTCGAACGACAGCCCGGAGTCGACCCAAACATCCATGACGTCCGTGACCTTCGCATAATGCTCAGCGTCGGCGCCGATCAACTCCTGCGGATCGAGCTCGAACCACGCCTCGATGCCGCCCACTTGCACACGCCGCGCCGCCTCTTCGATGAGCTCGGCGTGCGCGGATGCAGCTCGCCGCTCATCTGGTGGACGAAGAGCGGAATGGGTACGCCCCAGGTGCGCTGGCGGGAAATGCACCAGTCCGGGCGATTCTCGAGCATGCCCGGTGATGCGCTGCTCGCCCCACGCGGGCGTCCAGCAGACCTTTTGGATGTCGCGCAGCGCATGCGCGCGCAGCTGCTGCGCATCCATGCTGATGAACCACTGCGGGGTTGCGCGGAAGATGAGCGGTGTCTTGTGGCGCCAGCAGTGCGGATAACTGTGCCGGTAGGGCTCGTGTTTGAGCAGCTTGCCGTGCTCTTCGAGCACAGCGACCACGTGCGCGTTCGCATCCCACACACTCTCGAGCGCAAATAGCGGCGTGCCAGGCACGAAGCGCCCATCGGCGCCCACCGGATTGTTGACGGCCAGCCGGTAGCGCTGCGCGACTATCCAGTCATCAAGTCCATGCGCGGGCGCGGTGTGCACGATGCCGGTACCGGCATCGAGAGTCACATGCTCGCCGAGCACGATCGGCACGATGCGCTCGTAGAAGGGGTGATGGAAGCGCAGGCCCTCAAGAGCTCGCCCCACGGTGCTCGGATGAGCCGCATCGGCGCCGCCCTTGGCGATGACGCCGCCTGGCGCATAGCTTGCGACCCGCGCGGAAAGATCGCTCGCCAGGAGCAGCGCACCGCGATTGGTCTCGAGCAGCGAATAGCGGTATTCGGGGTGCACGCTCAGGGCCTCGTTCGCGGGCAGCGTCCAGGGCGTGGTCGTCCAGATCACGGCGGCCACGGGCCCCTCCGCAAGACGGCTTACGCCAAGCGCGTGGCGCAGCTTCTCGCGATCCGCGTCGATGAGCTCGAAGGCAACGTCCACCGCCGGAGAGCTCTTATCCTCGTACTCGACCTCGGCCTCGGCCAGCGCCGAGCGGCAATTCAGGCACCAGTGAACGGGCTTGGCGCCGCGATAGACATGGCCATTCTTGAGAACCTGCGCGAACGCGCGCAGCTGCTGCGCCTCGTACTGCGGATCCATCGTGCGGTAGGGATGATCCCAGTCGCCCAACACGCCAAGGCGTTTGAAGTCCGTGCGCTGCGCCTGGATCTGCTCCTCGGCAAAGGCGCGGCAGGCGGCGCGAAACGCGCGGGCATCGAGTTTTTGACCGGGACGGCCTTCCTTCTTCTCGATTTGCAGCTCAATGGGCAGGCCGTGGCAGTCCCAGCCGGGGACGTACGGCGTGTCGAAGCCGTCGAGAAAGCGCGCCTTGACGACGATGTCCTTCAGAATCTTGTTGACCGCATGGCCGATGTGGATGACCCCATTCGCGTACGGCGGGCCATCGTGCAGCACGAAGCGCGGGCGGCCGCGCGCTACTTCTCTTTGCCGTCGATAGATTTGAAGCTCATCCCAATGCGCGAGCAGTGCTGGCTCGCGGCGCGCGAGATCCGCCTTCATCGGGAAATCCGTCTGCGGCAGATTGATAGTGCTCTTGTAGTCCATCGCCGTGCTCAACACTCCAGAATGCGCCGCGCCTGCGCAGCATCCACGTGCATCTGCCGCGTGAGCGCGTCGAGGTCCGTGAAACGCTCCTCGTCGCGCAGCTTGGCGACAAACTCCACTTCGATCTCGCGGCCGTAAAGGTCGCCGGCGTAGTCAAAGACATGCGCCTCGAGGAGCGGCTCAATACCGCCGACCGTCGGGCGCGTGCCGAGGCTTGCCACACCCGGCAGCTGCCCGGCAGCGGCGCCGCGAACGCGCACCGCAAAGATGCCCGCGAGCGGCGTGCGCCGTCGGTGCAGTTTCACATTCGCGGTGGCGAAACCCAACTTGCGTCCCAAATGGCTCCCGTGCACTACGCGTCCAATCATCGAATACGGCCTGCCAAGCCAGGCGCGCGCGCGCTCAAGATCGCCGCGCTCAAGCGCGGCGCGCACGCCGCTGCTGCTCACTCTTTCCCCTGCCACGGTCACAGGCGGCACCACCTCGACCGCGAAGCCAAAACGTGCCCCGTCCGCCGCGAGCGCCGCGGCACTCATCTCCCCATTACGGCCGAATCTGAAATCATGGCCGACGATAACCGCCGCCGCTTCCAGGTCGCGCGCCAGAATCTGCGCAAACTCCTCACCCGACAGCCGCCGCAGATCCTCCCCGAAACGCAGCACCAGCACATGGTCGAGCCGCAATTCATCGAGCAGACGCCAGCGCTCGCGCCACGTTGTCAGGCGCGCCGGCGGTGACTGCGGCGCCAGAAACTCCTTCGGCATCGGCTCGAAACTGACGAGCAGTGTGCGACGGCCCGACCTCGCCGCTGCCTCGTGCAGGCGGCTGATAAGCGCCTGATGCCCCAGATGCAGCCCGTCGAACCCGCCAACCGTGACGATGCAGCCCCGCTGACGCGGGCGCAGGTTCGTGAGTCCTCGAATGAGCTCCATGGCCACCCTCGCATCGCGGCAGCGAAACTATAGCGGATTGAGTTAATTTCAGGGCGCCGGCGGCGTTGACAAGCCCCGCGGGGCTGCCCAGACTACCGCGCCCCGAAGCTCGGAAAGATTGTAGTGGCCAATACGAAGTCTGCGGAAAAAGCTGCACGCCAGGCTGAAAAGCATCGTGCGCACAACATCGCACTGCGTTCGCGCATGCGCTCGGCGCTGCGCAAAGTGATCGCGGCCATCGCCTCCGGCGATGCGGAGAATGCGCGCCAGAGTTTCCGCGAAGCCGTGCCGATGATCGACACGCTGGTTTCCAAGAAGATCGTCCACCGCAACAAGGCGGCGCGCCACAAAAGCCGCCTCGCAGCGCGCATCCGCAAGTTACCTGCAAGAGCCTAGCGGCTCGCGCGCCGCCGCGCTTCCAGAAAATTCATCACCGCCGCGCACAGCTCACGCGTGCCGCGCCCGCTTGCGCCGGAGATCAGAAAATGCGGTCCGCGAAACCGCAAACGCCGGCGGATCTGGCGCGAGCGCTCCTCCGCGTCCTGGTCCGGTAGCAAATCGCGTTTGTTGAGCACCAGCCAGCGCGGCTTCGCGGCGAGTTGCGGATCGAACTTCTTTAACTCGCGCACGATGGCGCGCGCATCACGCACCGGATCCGCATCGGGATCCGGCGGGGCGATGTCCACGAGGTGCAGCAGCACGCGCGTGCGCTGCAGGTGGCGCAGAAAGCGGATTCCAAGCCCCGCGCCCTCGGCTGCGCCCTCGATGAGCCCCGGAATGTCCGCCATGACAAAGCTGCGGTGCTCTCCTACCGCAACCACCCCCAGATTGGGGTGCAGCGTGGTGAAGGGGTAATCGGCAACCTTGGGCTTTGCCGCCGAAACCGCCCGAATGAGCGTGGACTTGCCGGCATTCGGCAGCCCCAAGAGACCCACGTCAGCGATCAGTTTAAGCTCGAGCTCAAGCGCGCGCTTCTCGCCCGGCAATCCCGGGCCGAACTGCCTGGGTGCGCGATTGGTGCTCGACTTGAAGCGCGTGTTGCCCCAGCCACCCTTGCCCCCGCGGGCCACGAGCAGATCCTGTCCCTCGCGCGTGAGATCCCCCAGGGGCTCCTGCGTCTCAAGGTCCCGCACAAGCGTGCCGATGGGGACCGGGATGTAGAGGTCCGCACCGCCACGTCCCGTACAGCCGTTACCTGAGCCGTACTCGCCTGACTCGGCCTTGCGCGTTCTCTCAATCCGAAAATCGGCAAGCGTATTGATGCCCGGGGCTGCCCGCAGATAGACGCTGCCACCGTGACCGCCGTCGCCCCCGTCGGGCCCGCCGAACGGGACGAATTTCTCGCGCCGAAAGCTGGTGCTGCCACGGCCACCGTGGCCGGCCTGGACCTTTAAGCGCGCTTCGTCGATAAATTTCATGGCTTAGAAATGAGAACCCCGGCAGTTGCCGGGGTTGCAGGATCCGACGCGAGGACGCCTACCGCCTAGTTCGACTCGGGCAGGACGCTTACGTAGAGCCGCTTTTCAGCGCCTGATCTCTTGAAGTGCACGCGCCCACTCACTTTGGCGAACAGCGTGTGATCAACCCCGGTGCCCACATTGGCCCCTGCGCGCACCGGCGTGCCGCGTTGACGAATAATGATGTTGCCGGCCAGCACCTGCTCGCCGCCGAAGCGCTTCACGCCGAGGCGCTTGGAATGCGAGTCGCGTCCGTTGCGGGTACTACCGCCTGCTTTTTTGTGTGCCATTGCAAAAACCTCGAGGGCGATTAGCCCGAACTAATGCCCGTGACTTTCACCTCGGTGAACATCTGCCGGTGGCCTTTCTGGCGCAGATAGTGCTTGCGGCGCCGAAACTTGACGATCGACACCTTGGCGCCCTTGCCATGACGTAGCACCGTGGCACTCACTTTGCCACCCTTCAGGTGCGGAACGCCGAGCTTCACGTCCGCGCCGTCGCCCACCAGCAGCACCTCGCCAAACTCCACAGTCGAGCCTGGCTCCGCGTCGAGCTTCTCCACACGTAAGACAGCGTCCTGCGTGACCCGATATTGTTTACCGCCCGTGGCGATGACCGCGTACATGGTGTATTCCTGAGGCCCAGGAGCCGAGCCGGAAAAGGCCGCGCATTCTACTGAGCGCCCGCGGGGGGGTCAAACCGGCCCCGCCCCACCCCAAAGTACAGATACACTTCTCTTTATGATCCTCGATCAGATCATGACGCTCGATCAGATCCGCACCTTGATGAGGAGCGACCTCGAGGCCGTCAACGCGGTGGTGCGCGCGCGCCTGAAGAGCACCGTTGCCCTGGTGGATCGGGTCGCAGAACATATTGTCACGGGCGGCGGCAAACGCTTGCGACCCCTCTTGGTGACCCTCACCGGCCGGGCGTGCGGCAAGACGTCGGCCGCGCACGTCGAGGCGGCGGCGTTTATCGAATTCATTCATACCGCCACGCTTCTGCATGATGACGTCGTCGACAGCTCGTCTCGACGCCGGGGTCGCGCCACCGCCAACGAGGTTTTTGGCAACTCCGCAAGCGTACTGGTCGGCGATTTCGTCTACAGCCGCGCGTTCCAGATGATGGCAAGTCTGCGCTCGCAGCGGGTCATGGAGATCATGGCGGACGCAACCAATGTGATCGCCGAGGGTGAAGTGCTGCAGCTCATGAACGCACACGACCCAGACACGAGCGAACAACGCTACCTCGATGTCATCTATCGCAAGACCGCACGGCTCTTTGAGGCTGGCGCCGAAGTCGCCGCGGTGCTGTCGGAATGTCCGCGCGAGGTACAGGCGGCGCTGGCGCGCTACGGACGCCACCTCGGGACCGCGTACCAGCTCATGGACGATGTGCTCGACTACCGCTCCAATCCGTCCGCGCGCGGCAAGAACCTGGGCGACGATCTTGCCGAGGGTAAACCGACACTGCCGCTGATTCATGCGCTGCGGCACGGTGATGAATCGCAGCGCTCCGCCATCCGGCGCGCCATCAAGGATGGGGGTCTGACCGAGCTCGGATCGGTAGTGACCGCGATCGAGACGACCGGTGGCCTCGAATACGCCCAGCGCGCCGCAGAATCGGAGAGCGAGCTCGCCCTGGCGGCGCTCGATGTGCTGCCCGACTCATCTTATAAGGAGGGGCTCGCAAGTCTCGCCCGCTTTGCCGTCGAGCACACGACCTGAAGTGCCGGACGTGCTCCGGCCAATCGCCAGCATTGATGCTTCGTTGGCCTCGCGAGTACACTGCGCGGCCCTGCTGACCGGGGGCAGGCCGCCCGCGGGCGGCCTGAAGATTTGCCATTCGGGGTGTAGCTCAGCCTGGTAGAGCGCTACGTTCGGGACGTATAGGTCGCAGGTTCAAATCCTGTCACCCCGACCATTGATTAGATTGCCGTATTTTCCACGATCCTCTTTCTGGGGTCCATGCTAATGAATGCCTTGGGGTCCAAATGGGGTCCAGCTATCTGCCTCGCAGAGTCCGTGCAATTTCCCGGCTCCCAACCTTGAATCGGTCATAGAGCTCATCGCAAATCAATATCTCGTTATTCGGGATACTCGCAATCTTTCATCGCGCGCTACATGCCTAGCCACGACGCCGCCAAGGCAGAGAAAGAACTGAAAGTTTTCAGGCTGTTCGTTCAGCTAACTAAGCTTCCGGTGAAGGCAGGCTCGGTCGTGCAACGAGCCGATGGTCCGGACATCTCTTGCGAACTCGAGAATGGCGAGACTGTGACTTACGAATTGGTCACTCTCGACTCCAATCGTTCTTCCCAGACTTGGGGTGATTTTCATTCGATGAGCGGCGCATGGAACAGTGTCATTAAGTCGATGTCCGAGCAAAAGCGGCAGTCGTTCTTCGATCGCTATCGTCACGCCTCGATCACGCCGGAGTACGACACTCGGCCAGACCGCAATCAGCGCCGTGAGCGCATCACCCGAATGATTGACCGATTGCTCGAGCAGCCTGCGGGTTTCCTAGGGGTGCTAGATTGTGGCCAAGACAAGATCAAGGTCGAAGCGAAGCTAGGGCGACCGGAAACGCACAGCACAGGGCCCACCATGCTGGACAGCATGTCGCCTACTCCTCAGGCTGTGGCATGGGATCGGATACGCGAAAAGATCGAAAAGCGTTACAAGATCGCCGGCCGCTTCGAGCTGATCGCCTACTCCTACCGCGACACTTTATTCCACCAGGCCCCGGAGGACGCCGAACCCCCGACCGCCGACATACTAGGATGGCTCCGTGAGTCAGCGTTCTTACGTGTCTGGATCGTCGAGTGGCACTACAAGAGAATCTATCGTCGTTTCGAACGGCCAAACTAATCAGATGACAGTTTCGAGCATGCGGCCAAATACGGCGCGCTAGAGAGCCGCGTGCGGGCGCGAATTTGCACCCTGGCGTAGTGCTAAGTTGCAGAATTCGCGGAGTGTTCGGGAGTTGCGCCGATAGAGCCCAAGATCTCGCGAAACAGATCCTGCCACGCCCCCGATTCACCGCGTTTCAAGGCCCCTGTAATCATCGCCATGTCGGTCGCCAGCACCACCGCGTAGACCTGCCCTCGCTTCTCCCGCGACTTCTGGTGGACGCGGAGGCACATCTCCGATTGATCGCCCTTCGCATACCCCAGCCGAGCAAGTCGCTCTTGCTGTTCCCCGCTCATTCTGATCATGAAGGACCGCGCACTCTGTGGCGGACCAAACGGCACTATCGTCGATGTCGTTCCCTTGAAACTCAAGTCCAGGTCGCCGTCGGCGTCCGTCGAAACGAGCGTTTGCAGGTGAGCTACTGCGTGCATAGTTCGATGCACATAGGTTGATGGGACCCCATCGACAACGTTCCGTCAAACATCTCTCTCGGAAACTGATGAACGAGCGCCTTCCACACGAGACGCCCCAGTATGTCGACGATCTCCTCGTGGGGCTCAGGCAGGCTGCCCTCGATTTCCTTCAACGTGGCACCGTGTAGCAGACTGTTTCGGGTCTTGTCCAGCCGATTGATCGTGGCATCGTCACAATCCTTGTCGACCGCCTTCAGCAGCTCTCGAATCGTCTGCCTTGCATACGGCCTATGAGTTGGATGCGTCTTACAAGTCTCACAGTAGAGCGGCGAGCGACAGATCGGACATGCATCGGGAACTTTCTCAGTTGACTTCTGGAATTCTGCGACAATCTCAAGGGCAAACCAGAAGTTCGTGAACTGATCATCTGGATTACGCGAATTCACGCCCAATCGATACCACCGCATGGCACGACGAATGGCGGGCGGCACGTCAAACTCCGACAGTCGTTCGATGCTGCGAACAATACTTTGATCAAGGAAGGGCTGCGGGTCCTCGTACTCGATCTCGTCGCTCCACATCAGCACGTTCCTCATCGGTGCGCTCGGATTAATCTCGACGATATGGCGTATGCGGTGTCGCTGAAACCGCGACCCCGTGCCAAAGGCGAGCATGTTCATGCAGTCCACGAGGTGGCCGTCTGCAATCTCCCGCGCGTCGGTCAGGCTCGGGGCCTCGAAATACAGATGCAAGGAAAGAAGAAAGGGAGTGGTGTAAACCGTTCGGGGAATGTTCTTGATGCGCGCGCGGTACAGGCCCTTCGGGTGAATGATTCTCAATATCAGATCGTCATTGACGACGGAGCACTCCGTCTTAACTTCATAATTGGCTGCGAATTGCATGACGAACTCCACGGATATCGTGAGGCGCGGAGCGCGCCCAGAACTAAATGATGATCAAGAGCCGGCGCAGCAAGACGTTAGAAATCTCGACCATGTAGGGTTCGCGGGCGGCTATGAGCTCGAAGTCCTCGGGCGTGCCCGCGTGGGGTACGAAGGGATACCGTGCAGCGAGCTCGCTTGGGGTAATGTCGTTTAACGAACCGTCGGGAGCGCCCACAGCGCTGTGCGCGATCACGAGTGTGGTATCAGCAATCGGCTGTCGATTGGCGACCAGGAATCCGCGGATATGCGTACATTTGGGGTACTTCTCAACGAACTCCCGGACATTGTCGTGACAGCGGTGCGGCGTAGGGTCGTAGCGCGTGAGGGTTTTTTGCTGGAGCTCGACGCCCTCGCCGGCCAAGCAGCGCTGAATAATGCCAATCGCCAGCCGCATCCGACGGTCAAGATCGCTTACGTCCATAGCACATCCAATTGTACCGCGACGCCTTCCAGTGCCTAATCAGGACTCGCCCGAAGCGGGTGAGAGGTCGTCGGTGCGCACATTCAGGCTAGCGATTTGCTTTACGGTCTCGTCTATAGAAGCGGAGGCTGGATAAATGGATCACAAAAGAAGCCGTGAAGCCTTCCTCTCGCTTTGGCGACGGGCGCTGCAGCTCCCTATGCTGACGGACCTGAATCCCACGAATGTTCGTGAGTGGGCGGAGCAGAAAGGGCTCATCGTGCGTGAGGTTGTAGAGCGCGACGTCGGGCATTTTCGAACTACACCTGCGATTGTATTGAAGGTGGACGGCGATTCCGCGTGCCTCCCGAAGGTTCCTTCTGCAGGTGAGGCAGACTGGCAAACCCGCCGTACAAGAGCGGATGAAGACGCGTCTCTGTGGGAAAAGGTCGAGTGGTTCTCGCCGCTGTGGGTTCCCAACGGTAAATGCCAGGAGCTACTGGCAGCCGTCAGATACAGAACGCGCGAAGATGCAGTCGCCCAGTTTCACTACCACATGTCGACACAGTACACGTTGGCGTTCCAAGCGGTATGCATCACACAGTTTCTGCCCGCTGCACCCAGCCTTGCTGAGTTCGTCCCGTTGGCTCGTGAGGCGTACCTTGCCTTTTACAGCGGCTATCGAGCATCAAGCATTGCCGCCCTCATTCCGGTGGTCGAGGGGGCGCTGAGCCGAATGGTGATAGATCCTCATAATCTGACCGTGCTAGACCAGGTTGATCGAGCCATCGACAAAGCCATTGCGATTGCCGCGACACGGCACTTCAACGGTATGTGGGTGCCCCGGGAATACTCCACAGTCGATTATCTTTTTGGACAGGATGAGCGGGTATTTGTATTCGACACGCTGAGAAGATGGCTGAAGAAATCTTTCTTTCGACCTACAGGTGAGTACGACGGTGTCACCTGGTTGAACAGGCATCTGTTTGCACATGCCGCCTCCGCTGACTGGCAGCAAAGCGCGAACTTCGCTCGACTTGTTGTTGCATTAGCCACCCTGGGCTTCGTCGAGACTTGGAACGACGGATCCCACGGGGTGCCAGTGCTTTTGCCCGAGATGAACACTGACAGCACTCTACTTTGGCAACAGGCTCAGCTACGCGGCCAGATTCAAATGTCTTTGAAGTTACACGAGCAACAGGTCTTCCAGACCCATGGCCGGCTAGTACCGGAAATGCCAACCGACAACGGAGTCACGCTGAGGAAGGCTCTTCTCTCTGAAGACTGTATCAAAGACCTGGTCCGTCCGCTGCGAGCTGCCGGTTGGAGTATCGAAGTCGGGGAGCCGGATCAGCAGGCCCTCTACATTACGATTGTCGCCACCAGTGCAACTAGCCGTTTGAAGGCTGCGCTTCTATTTAGCTGTGCAAGCGACAACGCGCTATATCGCGAGTTGGCGCAGACCTGCGATGTTATCCTTTATCGTGGCGCCCCTTATCTCCAAGATCAATATGCGCGCGGGATCAACTTGCACGTTGGACCGGTAACAGGTTGGCAGCCGCCCATGGCATCCGCTGTCAGCGACCCGGTCCGTTCGGACAGGCCGGATGAATAGTTATTAAACGGCAACCGCCCTAGTCTCGTGACAGTGCTCGTTCCGTTTGAGCAGGGCAGCAATCCGAAGAGCGCCGCGATGGAAGTGCCGTACGCGAAGAAGTAGCGGAAGGAAACGGAGGTCTTGAGCAGCCTTCAGCCCGCAGTGAATTCGCGCTTACTAGTGATCAAATCAAATGGGAGTGTTCGCATGTCTCATGAGCATCGTTCATAGCAGCAGCTCCGGGATGACTTGAGTGAGCTTCTGTTGCATCTGCTCGACGGTCCGTGGCGACGCCAGGTACGTCACTCTCGGCGACATTCTGACGTGGGATGCGTAATTCCATGGCACGTCACCGCGTAGGTCATCGTAGCGAACGACGTCAGCAGCCTCACTTACGCTTGAGAAGTTGATCCAGGGTGTCGGCGCCCTCTTTCTTAAGCACCGTCCCCAACTTGGCATCAGAACGATAGCCTGAAGCGAAATCGCCGCCATACGTCTTACGCAGCGTTCCGACGAGCGTATCGCTGCGCTTGTGCCTAATTTCACCGTCGCGATCGCGCTGTCTGTTGTCGAGACCTCGTGGATAGTGTCGAGTGGACATTGAGTTTGTCTCCGTCTTGCGTGCTACTCCAAGCGCCGCAGCCATCGTTTTTCGAGGGCGGCCACCTTTACGACCATTGGCCTGTGCGCTTATGCGCTTTGCCGCGGACGTCACCCTACCACCTCGGCGTGCAAAAATTGCCGCTAAAGCCGAATCGGGGAGCAATGCCGGTAGAATGTCAGTCAGTAGGCCATCGACGCTGATGTGAATGTCGCGCGACTCGAGCTCAATAGCAGAGCCATCTGGCCAGACTTCCAACCCAGTGAGCTCGTCTGCCGGAACATCCTGCAGAGCGCCGATCCACTTGCGGGGAATTAGAAAGCCCCCGTCGCGGTTGGTCTCGATCTCCAGCACATCACGATCGGCAAGGTAGCGTACCGCGCGTGCACGCAGCTCCGTTACCGCGTCAGCGTGGCCTCTCGAGAGTGCCTCCGTATAATCGGCATCGCTGATTTGATGTTCAGTCATGTCGCTACCCTCACCTCTGCATTCGTACCGTCCAAAAACTGCAGCCGAAGCCGTTCCGTGGTGGCGTCGTAGATCGCCTCAACGATCTGTTTGGCCTCGGGCACGCTCTCCACAAGCTTCGTGACTAATCCGTCCTCCGACAACAGCACCCACTGATTCTCAAGGCACACAGTGCGTTGGATGTCCCACCAGCAGCGCCGACAGGAACTCAATTGAGCACGCACGTCATCCAACAACCGATTGACCGCGCGTTGCGTAGGCGCGTGCCTGATCGGTTCGATGCTCCACAGCTCGACCTTGTCGTCGAGGTAAGAGAACCGCACTCTCGCAATCCATTCTTCCCCCCGATGCCGCGCGCTCACGTGCGGCGGACAGTGATCGTTCGAGAACACATATACCGCTGCACCCGTGGCCCCAGAAACGAACACTCGGCCCATGCCAAACTATAACCCATCGGCTTGGGTTTTTGAATAGCCGAATGACACCTGGGCTTGGCGTCAATATCAACAAATAGCCATTTCTGTCATAATACTTTGATATGCTTAGGAAATTTAAAGATCGCTGATCGAACCGGCCTCGGCAAAAGCTCTACGAGCGGGTGGATTGAATAGGAAATAGAAACCTGGATCGCCGGAAAGGAGGCGGAGAGCCGAGCGCTACCCAGCCAGTGAACGACGCATACACAACAATGAGGAGGGCCCTTCAGGCATTTAAAGTCGGCCATCAGCCTCCGGCAACAGCTCATCGACATAAGGAGAAGAAGGTTTATCTATGGCGCATTGCTAGCCCGTCGCTTTTGCACCGTCCAACGTCATTATTTGCGTTTGGTAACGTATTTTAGGAGTGACACCAGCAAGCGAGGAACAATGCCAAAGTAGGATGCTTTGGACGAGGAACCATGCCGCCGCCCAATGACATTGCGATTTTGAAGTCTATCTGGAGGAAGGACGAGAGTAGCGCGTGGATAGTGCATGATTCGCAAGCCCTCAAGTTGATCCCCCGCGCTGGCTTCGACGCGAAATACTTCAAGATAAGAAACGACATCAATCTCCTGACGTCTCACCCCGGCAAAATCTTTGAGAATGTGTTTGCCACGTTCGGCACCACGGCATTCTTAGTCCGGCAGAGCATCGTACCTGTTGTTTCGTGGCACGACGGCGACACCGAGGCGCGTGCGATCGGCACTGGCTTCTTCATCAGCGCCTCCGGCCTTTTAATGACCGCAGCGCATGTCATTCGTGATCCGGTTGACGAAGGTCATACGAAACTGACGCCGATGGGCGAGAAGGCCTTCAAGTTCGACGAGTCGTTGCAATTCGGGATTATCCTTCCAGCGAACCCCGCAATGAGGGGCGCTCCTTTTTTGAAGCCTCATCCGATTCAAGAGGCCAAATGGTTTTTGTGCCCGTTCGAATGGATCCAGCACTGGGGCCACACCGTGGAGACTCCCCTGTTCACGGCTAAGCCTGACCACAAGCTCGACCTTGATATCGCGGTTTGTAAGATCCATCACAACATTATCGGCGGTTCTTACCAACCGCTAAATATCGGGCCTCACAGCCTCAAGGTCGGCGATCGCGCCGTTGCGATCGGCTACGCGGAAATGAAGAACATTCCGCTCGACGGCAAAGAGGAATATGAGCCAGAACTGGTCGTGTCGGTGGGCTCCGTGACCCATATTTATCCCGACAACATCACTGAGAAGCAATCCACCACGCCCGGCCCGTGTTTTGAATTTGATGCAAAGATACCGGGGAAAATGAGCGGCAGCCCCATCTTAGTAGGCTCGGGGGTCCTCACCAAAGGGGTCGTGAGTCGTAGTTGGCAAGGAGAGAACATCGCCTCCGGCGGCTTGATTGCGCCGATTCTGGGTTTGCCGTTAGTAACGGGCAAAAGCATCTACGATTTGATAGGCGGCGGAACCGAAGGTATCGCCAAGTTCGTTGGCCCTGGCCTTTGAGCTAATGCTTCCAAGCCCTACGAGTTGCAAAGAGACGGCCTCTTCCCGATGCAACTAAAATCACCGCACACGCCGTTGGTTGGGTCGAAGTCGAGATCGACACCTGGATCGCCGGGAGGATTGCGGCAAGATGTGCACTCCCCTGCCAATGGAAGAAGCCTGGAACGCGTTTCGCTTAAAATTCCGCGAGGCCCTCGTCAACATGGCGCCGCCCATGCTTTAGAATCCAGCGAGCCGCGGGATTTTTAACGTTCGGGACGTATAGGTCGCAGGTTCAAATCCTGTCACCCCGACCATTGTAATCAACAAGTTATATGCGTTGGCGTGCCTGGCACTACAGGTGATAACCAAGCGCAAGTGAGCCGCAAGTGCGTCAGGATCGATTTCGCGTCCCTTCCGAGACCTGATCCGGATCGCGTTGAGTAAGCGCTTAGGTAACCGCGTTCTTCCGAGTTCAAGGATTTCGCAACAGACTGCAGGCTCCGTGATGGTGGAGGTGCAGGATGGCGATCGAGACGGTTACAGAGAAGCAGCGACTGGCGATGGAAGCGCTCGAGGGTGCGCGCCGTGAAGGCGTAGCGCTGAGCCACTACGCGAAGGCGCGAGGTCTTGCGATCCGGGAGGTCTACGACTCGATCGCATGTCTGCGTCGTAAAGGACTGTTGCCTAAGTCCGCGAAGAAGGCGAAGAGCACATTTGTGGCTGTTCGGATGGCAAAGCCGAGTGCGCCGGCGGTCGAGTGCACACATTCCATGATTGGCAGCGAGGTGCTCTGTCGGATCGTGTGCTTGAAGGGCGCGATGATTGAGTGCACGCAGTGGCCGCCGCCCACCTGGGTGGCAGCGCTCACGGCGGAGTCGTTGGATGCTGCGACCTGATCGCGGGATTGAACGGGTATACCTGCATCGAGCGCCCGTTGATATGAGGAAGCAGATTGACGGGCTGGCGATCCTTGCGAAGGACGTCATCAAAGAGGATCCGACCTCGGGATCTTTGTTTGCGTTCATCAATGTACGACGTAATAAATTGAAGCTTCTCGTGTGGGAGCGGAACGGCTTCATCGTCTGGTACAAGCGTTTGGAGCGCGCGAAGTTTCACTGGCCGCGGCATGTCGAGGAGTCGGTCGTAACGCTCACCGGAGAGCAACTCAACTTACTCCTCGATGGCTACGATGTGTGGCGCATGAAGCCGCACGAAGTGCTGCATTTTTCGGTATTTAGTTGAGTCAAACTAAAGCTGACGCGATATAATTTCGTGCGTGAACTCCCCCGCGCCGACGCCACAGCTCACAGCCGATCCCGAAGGCTTGCTCGCGCGCCTGGCGGCGCTTGAAGCGCGCAGTCAGGCACGTGAAGAGCGCATCGGGCTTCTCGAAGAAGAGAACCGGTGGTTAAAGTCGCAGCTCTTTGCGCGCTCCTCGGAGAAGAGTACACCTGAGGAGATCCACCCCGGACAGGCGTGGCTCTTCAATGAAGCTGAGGCACTTGCGCACGCGGCCGAGAGTGCCCCGGCGAGCCTCAAGATCCCGGCGCATGAGCGCGGCAAAGCCGGCCGCAAGAAGCTCTCTGCATTACTGCCCCGGGTCGAGGTCGTTCACGATCTGCCCGAGGATCAAAAGGTCTGCGGCGCCGACGGCACAACCCTCGAGCGCATCGGCGAGGAGATCTCGGAGCAGCTGGATTTCAAGCCCGCTCAAGCGCGGGTGATCCGGCACATCCGCCCGAAGTATGCCTGCCCGTGCTGCCGCACGGGGGTTGCGATCGCGCCGGTTCCGCTGCAGCTCTTGCCGAAGAGTCTCGCCACGCCGGCGCTCCTTGCGCATATCGCAACGGCGAAGTTCGTCGACGGGATACCACTGTATCGCCAGGAAGCGCAGTTTGATCGCCTCGGCGTACAGCTCGGACGCGCAACGATGGCCGGCTGGATGATCCAGCTCGGCGCTACGCACGTCGTGCCGATCGTGAACCTCCTGCACGAGCTCATGTTGGAAGATCCGCTCATCCATTGCGATGAGACGCGCCTGCAGGTGCTCAAGAGCGACAAGGCGCCCACCGCCGATCACTGGATGTGGGTGCGAGCGAGCGGCCCACTTGGACGGCGGATCATTCTCTTTGACTACGACGCTTCCCGGGGAGGGGCGGTACCGCGGCGGTTGCTCGAAGGATATCGGGGCATTCTACTCACCGACGGCTACGAGCCCTATGAGGCTGTCGCGCAGGCCCTGAACCTCGTTCACGCCGGATGTCTCGCGCACGTGCGCCGCAGGTTTGACGAGGCACGCAAGGCCCAGAGTGCTGACAACGCCTCAGGCAGTCACGCGCGCGTCGCCCTCGACTTCATCCGCGAGCTCTACCTCATCGAGCGCGCGCTCTGGGATCGGGATCGACCGGTTACTGCCGAGCATCGCGTCCGCGTGCGCGCGGAGCTCTCGGCACCGATCGTTGCGAAGTTCCACGCCTGGCTTGAAGCGCTCGCGCCCAAAGTGCTACCGCAGAGCCTGCTCGGCCGCGCCATCCACTACACGCTCGGCCAGTGGCCAAAGCTCACAACGTTCCTCGCGCACGGTGAGGTGCCACTGGACAACAACCGCTGCGAAAATGCGATCCGCCCTTTTGTAGTTGGAAGAAAAGGATGGCTCTTCAGCGATACCGTGAAGGGCGCGGTGGCGAGCGCGAACCTCTACTCGCTAGTTGAGACGGCGAAGGCCAACAATGTCGAACCGCATGCCTATCTGTCGCTGCTGTTCGAACGGCTGCCTCACGCCAAGACCGTCGAGGACTTCGAGACGCTGCTGCCGTGGAACCTGAAGCCATCGCTACCGCCAATGTTCTTACGGGTCGTGCAACACAAGAACGCGGTTATCTAATCGCTTACCGCGTTGGAGGTGAGTGCAGCTCGACAGTTGCGTCCTTGGCCTAGCGGCTGAGGTCGCCCCCAGGGTGGGGGGAAACACCAAACTCACCGCGCGACCGCTAATGCCTTTTCGCGGGTGCGATTCTCGGTAGTTTGTGCGTGTGCGTTGTCTCCGTGGCGCTTCAGTCGGACGCAGGAGTCAGCGACGCCCCGCAATGATGGCAGCTCAGTCAGTCGATGCTGCGGTGCGTCTCAAATGCGGTCGGCAATTAGGCACCGTTGAGAAACGCGGTACGGCTCACGCGAGTGCATTCCAATCGATGTCAAAAGTAACGAGTAGTCCCGCCACATCCTCCGCGATCTTATTGAATCGCCTCAGCGCTGCGTGACGAGTGCATCTTTGCTTTGCAGTTTAACAAGTGCTGCTCGCACCTCGGCTAGCTGCTTTCGCATCTCTCCAACCGCGTTCTGCTTCTGTTTAAGGTCACGAATTTCCGCAGCTTGACGCTGCACTTCATTCAGCAGCATCGGCGCAAGTTCGTCGTAGCGTACCCCGTCGATCCTGCCGGTTTGATCCCGAATCACAAGTTCCGGAAACACCTTCGCCACTTCCTCGGCGATGAGTCCGTACTGGCGCGTACCTGTCGCATCGCTCTTGAGCTTAAAGCTCACCGGTCGCAGCTGCGCTAGCTTCGCCGTGTCTGACCCCATCGGCGCAATGGCCGTCTTGAAGCGCTCGGAGGAGACCGTCACGCCGAGCTGCCCCGTTGAGGAGACCATGACCGCACTGCCGCTGACCGAGCTGCCATAGATCCCGGCGATGTAGGTACCGGTTTGCGCCGATGTGCCGATGCGGATGTTCCCACTCTCCGCCGCTACACCCTGATTGCCGATGTAGATATTGTTGCTGCCGGTCGTCTGGTGAGAACCGGCTTGATAGCCAATCGCGGTGTTGTTGCTACCGGATGTGTTGCTGAGCAGCGCCTCAAAACCCTGCGCATTGTTATTGGAGCCTGTGGTGTTGTGCAACAGCACCGCAAAGCCGACGGCGTTGTTGTTGCTGCCGGTCATGTTAGCTTGCAGCGCCTGGCTGCCAACCGCATTGTTCCAGATGCCAGTGGTATTGCTGTAGAGCGCTTCATACCCCATGGCGTTGTTGTCGCTTGCCGTGTTGTGGTACAGCGCGAAGGCGCCTGCCGCAGCGTTCCTAGTACCGGTCTCGTTGCTAAAGAGCGCGCTGAAACCCGAGGCTGTGTTGGCGGCGCCGGTCTGGTTGGACTCGAGCGCGTTAGCCCCGGAGGCGGTGTTGAGGTTGCCCGTCGTGTTTAACACGAGCGCTTGGAATCCGGAGGCAGTGTTACTGTTGCCCTGTGTGTTGGCAAGGAGCGCGTTAGCCCCGGAGGCGGTGTTGAAGTTGCCGCTCACGTTTGACGCGAGCGCTTGGTATCCCGAGGCATTGTTGTAATTGCCGCTAATGTTGGCGCTGAGCGCCACGACGCCGAAGGAGGTGTTGTTGTAGCCGGTCGTGTTGGAATAAAGAGCTTCATACCCGGCAGCGGTGTTCTGGCTTCCGGAGCCATCCACGTTGGGTGTAACGTTCAATAACGCATTGGTGCCCATCGCCGTATTATAGGACGCGTCGCTATTCACCAGGTCGGGCGGCTGGGTACCGTAAGTCGATTCGGTCACCGCAAGTGATGCGATGATTAAGATCAGGGGAGATCTGTTGAGAGTTTTCATAGCGTAAGACCCCTACTGGATGTTGATCGATGTTATTGAAATAAGGTTGCGGCAAGTTGCTATGGCGTATCGTTGGCCGATAGGCGCTCTGGCAGCTATCGCGTCAAATCCATTCGTTCTTGTTGATCGCAACATACGCCCCGCTCGGCCCGAGTCAACCGCCCTGCGGTGCATGGCTTGTTCTGAAGACCGGGGAGGGGAAAACTTAAAGCTCACCGTCCGCCCTCAAATGTCATTTCCCGGGGTCGCAACAATTTTGAGTTCTGCTGCAACGCAGCAGTACTTACATACTCCAGGGAAGGCTCGCGCTCGAAACCTCTTACAATGCTCGGCGGGTTCGCGGTTCTACTCGTGCGAGTTGGTCAAATGGGAGTCAGTCAACAGAGCAGATAAAAAGGCCGTAAGTTGCAGTAGTAACGAGTGAGCCGATGCTGGAATTTCTGATTGTCTGCGCCTGCTTGGTGATTGCCGCGCCACTGCTGCGCTTCTTGTTCAACTTTGCGATGGGGATTGTGCTGATTGCGAGTTGGGCAGCAATCCTGTTAGGGATGCCATCGTTGTTGATCTATCTGCTGGCGCACCCAGATCAGTGGGTCAGCGCCCACTGGGATGCTATCGGCATAGGACTCGCAACCCTGGTAGCCGTTGCTGCGGTTGCAACCGGATGGTTTGCGCTCTGGGCGCGGGATCTTATCTAGTATCTGCGATGGCGCGATTCATGCCTCGGCGGGGTGTCAAGAGTCGCCCAGGTTCCACGCGTTCCACTAGGAAAGCGGTCATCACGAGCGGGGGCGCGACTGCTGGTTGCCGAATTGGACCGCAGCCACCAGACTCTTGAGGGAGTAATACGGTGAGCGAGGATGTTAGATGTCAGTTCCGAACCGGTGGCCCAATGGCCGCGCCCGCGGAGTGCAGTGCGTTTCCCACACTCACGTGGCGATTATTGACGCGATCATCGCAGACCCCTGCATCTCGCAGCAGCAGCTTGCCGCACGATTCGGGTACACCGCGGGGTGGGTCTCGCAAATCCTGGCAAGTGCGGCATTTCAAGCGCGTCTCGCCGAGCGCACGGAAGAGCTGGTCGACCCTACAATTAGGGTCAGCGTCGAAGAACGCTTCAAGGCGATCGTGCTGCGCTCGATCGCCCGATACCCGCGCTGCCGCCTCTCCCACATCCTGAGCAAAGCCGGGTGTGCGACTCCATAAGAGTTTCGGCGGCGATCTCCAAGCCATAGTCGCCTAGCGCGCGACGCATTGCGTGCGCGATCGTGCCCTTTGAGTTTTCTCGCCAGTGGACAGCCTCGCCGGTTCCGAGGCCACTGGCAATAACGTGGGCGGCGAGCGCCATTCAATTCCGTGCGATTGCAGCAAGGCGATTAGCCGGGCGTTTTCAGCTTGCAACTTGGAAAGCAAGTTCTGATCAGACACTGGTATACATCCGATATCGTGCAGTACGTAAGCTAGCGTCATCACGCTATGCCGGTCCACGAGAGCCCTCGCAACGCCATAGCTTCTGCTCGGCCAGGACGCTCAAACCGAGTGCTTACGCTACCTTTCTTTGCCTCGTGTTGCGTGTAATGCGCGGAATTTTGTTGCTCACGGCGCTGAGGATCGCCGCCAAGTTGTCCATGCTCGGGTTGCCTTTCGGCGAGAGCATACGGTGCAAGCTCTTGCTTGGGACATCGGTCAATTTCGCGAGCTGCTCGAATCCCAACGTCGCATTGACGAGATCGCGCAGAATCACCCGTGCAGTCTCTGCTTCTCCGCTAATGAGCAGCGTAGTCGCTTCATCAAGAAGCTCCTTAGCAAATGCGGGATCACGTTCGACTCGAGCGATAACTGTCTCTTTGAAACTTCGGGTCAGTCCCATTTCACCTACCTCCTGGGCCGCTTGCTGCCGGCGTTTGGTCCCGCCGCCGAATAGCACGATCAGGCGTCGCCATCTTTCGCAAGGTAGATTCGGTAGCCCGGACCCCAATCAATCACGTACTCCCCCATGCCCGCAAACCACTTTACGTTTGATGTATTGCCGAGCTCCATGCGTAGCTTGGCGCTGACGACTTTCGCCGCGGCCTGCGCGTCGAGACTGTTGAACCAGTCCGCGTAGGGGCTCACCCCGTCCGGGCGAATGTATTCCTCAACCCGGATATTCATAGCGCATATAGTAACTTATATGTTACCTTTGAGCAAGTCTAGTATTAAGCCCCGTGCGCTCCGCTCCCAATGAAAGACGCATGCGTCAGGTCTCAAATACAGAGCAAACCCACGCTAACGCAGCGCCACTCATTCTGCATGCAAACTAACCGAGGTATCTTATGTTCGGGACGTATAGGTCGCAGGTTCAAAATCCTGTCACCCCGACCATTTAAATCAGTTAGTTATGCCATTGCAGCTACTGGTCTTTGGCATTGCGCTGACCATCCAAGTCCACAGCAAGTCCACCGTGACGAAACCGACTGAGAATTGGCAGACCCTTGGTCCGAGTACCTCACGCGCTACCCTAGCGCACACTCAATCTGAGTTAGATACGTCCTTGGCACAGCCTTTTTCTAGGGCATCCCTCACGACGGCTTCCGCGAATATCTTCGCGAGCTGATGTAGCGCCTCTGCACGCCGCGCCTCCGCTGCGCAATCGCGTTCCCGATGCAAGGTGCGTTCGTACGCACCGTCTGGGTATCTATCGCGCAGTTGTGCCGCTAAGTCATCGAGGCTTTTCGCCTCCAGAGTAACTGAGCCGTCCGTCAGTTGCAGAATCTCCTCAGTTGGTCTTTGTGGTTCATTCTTGCTTCGTGGAATATGGATCTTCGTTAAAACAGTAAGAGGCAGATTGCGTACGGACCCATTCGTGAGCTCCCGTACTTCGACCCAAAACCGAAAGATCCTTTTATTTTCCGCAAATTCTTTGCTGTTAGTCGATTGTGTTTGCGACATGGTGCCTCGCCAAAATTGGCAATCAGTAGTCGGCGCCCAAGGACTCGCACGTCGCCTGTAGGATGATGTCAGGAATCGCCTAAGAGGCTACAAGAAGGAAATGACGTTCATATGGCTAAAGGAGCACCCAGGCAACCGCCGCTGGCGCCGGTCGATTTAGCGCAGCGTTACACAATCGCGGAGGCGGTCTCGTATCTGCGCACTTCGCGCGCATCTATCTACAAGGCGATCAATTCGCGTCGAATTCGGGTGATCAAACAGGGCAAGCGCCCCTTTGTTCCCGGCAGCGAAATCACACGCCTGTCGCAACTCGGAAGCGAGGCCAATGCGTCGGACAAACCCTACATAAATGCGTCCGCGTCGGGGAAAATCAAAGAGCTCAGCTCGCAGCGCCTGCTAGAGAGCCGGATACAACAGGCGTTGATGAGGGATATTGCCCGCCAGCAGGCACTCTGGAATCTGTTAGAAAAGTTCGACGCCAAGCTGCAGTACCCGGTGACGATGACGGAAAAGCTTGCGCAGAAGACGCCACCGGAAGGGATCCGGCGTCTGGAACCGTTCGACGCTCCGCATTTCTTACGCCTCAAGGATCGCGCCGACATGCCGACGCCTCCATCGAGCACCTGCCGAATCTTTGCCGCGAGGCTCGATTGCGTGAACGGCTTGACGATCAGTTCCACCCCCGGGTCGAGCCGACCGTGATGCACCGAGACGCCGATGCTGTCCCAAAGCTACGCGCAGAGCGCTTCGGGCAAGTCCCCACACTACGGAGACTCAGCGAGCAAATTTTCTGTACTAGCTGGCTCTTACTTTTTCCTTTGCAGCAAGAAATTGCGCATTCATTTCGAGCCTATCCTCATCCGAGAAATTCTCCCGCACGTCATCCCACACATTGCTTTCTTCTTCCTTGATGTGGTGTTCGACGAGTTCCTTTAATACCTTCGCGAGCGCCTGATGCTCCGCAGAGTTCGAGCCTCCCATCGCCTCGAGACGTGCGAGCGTCTTGTTCGCCAGCTTGTGCTCGATGTAGCCTTCGTGACCGTCCGTTTGCGCCTCCTTGTCACGCAGAGCTATGACACGATCGTAAACGACTTTCTCTTCCGCCTTGGTGTGAGGCAGCAGCGCGGCTTTGATTTGTTGGACTAGACGGCCGCGCTGCGCGCCGCTCTCCGCCTCTTGCAGCTGCGCCAGCAGCTCTTTGACTTTGTCATGCTCCTGTTTCAGGGTATCCAAAATGTCCGCTTCCGCATCAGGCGTCGCCTGCGCACCCAACACTTTGCCGACGGCCTTTGTTGCCTTATGAACTTCAGATCGTACGCTCATCGTCTCCTCCTAAAAATGCCACACATGGACCCATAGTCGCGCTAGGGCTGCCCCTGTCCGCCGCCGGAGCCGTAGATATTTCCGGTGGCGAAGCTGGCGTCGCTCGCCGCTAGCTGCACATAGATAGAAGCCAGCTCTGCAGGCTGGCCTGGCCTTCCCAAAGAAGTCGTACTGCCGAACGACTCGTATTTCTGCGTCGATGCCCCGCCACTGATCTGTAACGGAGTCCAGATGGGCCCGGGTGCAACACCGTTGACTCGGATGCCCTTGCTGCCAAGCTGCTTGGCCAAGGACTTCACGTAGTTCATGGTTGCGGCCTTCGTTTGAGCATAATCGTACAGATCCGGCGAGGGATCGTACGCTTGCTCTGACGTTGTGCCGATGATGCACGAACCCGCCTTCAGGTGCGGCAACGCCGCCTTGATGATCCAGAACGGAGCATAGATATTCGTCTTCATGGTTGAGTCGAAGTCTTCGCTCGAGATCTCGAGAATCGAAGCCTTAGACTGCTGTCGCCCGGCATTGCAGACCACGATATCAAGGCCGCCGAGCTTTTCGACGGCCTCCGCGACCAGCCGCTGACAAAATGTCTCATCGCGCAGGTCTCCGGGTATTGCAACCGCTGTGCGACCGGCTTCTCTAATCAGACTTACCACTTCTCGCGCGTCCGGCTCCTCTGATGGGTAGTAATTGATTGCCACGTCCGCGCCTTCTCGCGCATAGGCAATTGCAGCGGCACGACCCATTCCTGAGTCCCCGCCCGTGATTAATGCTTTTCGACCCGCCAGGCGACCTGAACCTCGATAGCTCCTCTCTCCGTGATCAGGCTTGGGATCCATCTGCTGAGCTAAGCCGGGCCACGGCTGATTCTGCTTCTTGAACGGCGGCTTCGGGTACTTCGAGCGAGGATCATCCACTTTGTCCCCTCCTTGTTATGGCGGCGATAACCAGCATTGTGTTGCCGAGTAGGAAAGCACGGTATTTCTCAGCTCAGGATTCCGGCAAAGCCAGCGACGCGCTATCGCGGCGCCCCGACTTGACCCTTTGTGGTAGCAATGGCTGTGCCAATAACTGGCTATCTGGCCTGAATTCGGCAGACGAAGTATGAAATGTTGAGAATGCGGTGCCGCCCAGTCTCAGCGACGTGATGCATTGCTCGGCCCCGGCGCCGCCTAAGCCGCATGCTGATAACGGGAAAGCTTGTCGCTTCCCTCGGCAAGATCTGAACGTTGAGACGTCCCTTGAGCTCGTGCGCAGCGCCGCCGTCTTCGCTTATTTCGACTCCGCCATAGCCGCAAGCGGCTCCGAATTAAAGGCGCTCTCCGAACTCTGCGGTACGCGGTAGCGGCGAAGAAGCGCACGTATCGCCGCTTTATCCTGCTCCAAGTCGTGCGATATCTCCTGGAAGAGCACCGGCCGGTCGGCGCGCACTCCGACCGATACTTCGTAGACCATCGATTTCTGTGTGGCCGGGTCCCGTGCGGTCACGGGCGTCAGCTGCAGCGCGACGCGCGAGCGCTGTGCAAAATATGCCGCCAACGGACCCCATACGAGCGCCACATCGATGTTGCCGCGCGCGACCGCGTCAATGATCGCCGCCGGCGGATTCGCGCGGCCGTAGTTTCCGTAGAGCATGTAGCCGCGCACATTAGCCGTGAGGCCGCGCGCTGCGAGCGCCTGTGCAGGCGGCGTATTCATGGCATTGTCACCCACCATCTGTACGCCGATCACGAGAGACTTCAGCCGCGGATCATCTATCGACAACCCATCGAAATGTCTGTCAGCGCGCGCCACAAACACGTATGTCGAACGATAGTACGGCTGTGTCGTTGCGATGCGCTCGACTCCGCGGGCGACGCCAGGCCACACGTCACAGCGGGCTTCATTTAAGGTATGGCGCACGTATCCGCGACGCTGTGCCCACCAGACGTATTCGATATGCGCGTGCATATTGCTTGCGAGAAGCTTCACGAGCTGATTTTCCAGACCCGCCCCCGCGCGGTTGGAGAACGGCAGGTTATTGGGATCGGCGCACACGACGAGAGTACGACCGCCGCTATCTGCTGTTTGAGTGGCGGCGGGGGCGCTTGCGAGAAGCAGCACGACCGCAAAGAGCGCGCTGCCGGGAAGCTTTTCGAGCGACGGCCTGGCTCGCGGGTTCACTTGGCTTCCGGGCCGGTGGTTAGCGTCGTGTAGTCATTCGTGGTGTCGGCAGGAGGAGACCATCCCGGATCCTGCTCGACGGCGCGCGGTACGGGTGCGGGTGTCTGCGAGGGGGTGAGCCCATTCTGAGCAGCAAGAGTCTGCGGCAGCGAGAGCGAGCGCACGTAGACGGCAAGCTGCCAGAGCTGCTCATCGGGGACTTTCCCGCCCCAAGACGGCATGCCATTGGGTCGTCCGTCGACGAGCGTCTGATGGATTTGTTCAAGCCGCCCGCCATAGATCCATTCGTCATCCATCAGATCGGGGCCCATGCCGCCGCCACCGCTCGAGTGGCAGCCCGAGCAGTTGTACTGACTAAAGAGCCGCTTGCCCGTGTTGACGGCTTCGGCGTTGTCGTAGTACTGCGCCGCACGTGGATCGGTCGTCACGAGCGTGTGCGTGACACCGGGCTCGAGCGCCGAGTCGATGACGCCCGCGCGATCCGGTTGTTCAGCCGGCAGCGCGGCGTGGGGCGATTGCGTGCAGCCCGCAAGCAGGAGCACAAGCAGTCCGAATTCAATGGGGAAGCGCGAATACATACAGCGTTCCTCCCGCGGTGGTGTATTTGGGAAGATCGGACATGGCGCTGATCATTCCAAGCGCCGCGGTGCCGTCACGCGGGTCGACGGGTCCGGAGACGATTGCACCGGACCACCCGCCGACACCCGACAGCACGGCGATGTATTGATGGCCGTCAGGCCCGCGATAGCTCACGGGCTGGCTGATGATTCCGCTGTCAACCTTGAAGCGCCAGAGGAGCTCGCCCGTTTTGGCGTTGACGGCCTTGAACCAGCCATCCATCGTGCCATAGAAAACCAGATCTCCTGCGGTCGCCACGGTGCCCGACCAGAGCGGAAAGTTCTCCTTCACCTCCCACATTGCACGCCGCTGCACCGGGTCCCAAGCGGTCAGGGTGCCGCGATTGCCGCCAGGTCCGGGTTTCATGTGCACTTCGGCGCCAACATACGGCGTGCCCTCGATGTAATTGACCTGCGTGCTCATCCAGTCCATGCACATGTTTTCGTGCGGGATATAGAGAAGTCCCGTCTGCGGGCTGAAGCTTGTGGGATTCCAGTCCTTCGCGCCCGAGGCGGTGGGGCAGATGTTGGTCGTCATTACCCCAAGTTTCGTTGCCTTGTCGGGATTGGGAATCAGGCGGCCGCTCTGCAGGTCGACGCCCTTGGAGGAGTTGACGGGTCCATAAGGGTCTGCGGAGAGCACCTGTCCGGTGTGCCGCTCAATCACGTAGACGTAGCCGTTGCGATCCATGTGGATCAGAACCTTTTGCATCTTGCCGCCAAAGGGCATGTCGAGCAGCAACTGTTCATTGATACCGTCGTAATCGTGGTTGTCGTGCGGGTTATACTGGTAGTACCAGTGCGCCGCACCGGTCGCCGGATCGCGCGCAAAGATGCCCGTCGTCCATTTGTTGTCGCCCGGTCGTTGATCCGCGTTCCACGGCCCAGGGTTGCCTGTGCCGTGATAGAGCGTCTTCAGCTCGGGGTCGTACGTCACCCAGCCCCACACATTACCGCCGCCGATCTGCCAGGCCTGCGGCGGCCAGGTCTTGACCCCGAGATCGGTGCCGCGATCGCTCGCGTAGAAAGGCTTGAAGTCCGAGCCGATGAGTACGTCGCGATCGGGGCCGGTATCAAAGGCTTTCCAGGACACTTTGCCCGTATCCTCGTCGAGCGCCGTGATCCAGCCGCGCACCCCCATCTCACCGCCCGAGTTACCCACATACACGCGCCCGTCGGCGACGACGGGCGCCATCGTGATGCTCTCGCCGGTATTGATGTTGCCGATGCGCACGCGCCAGATCTGCTTGCCCGTTTTCCCATCAAGCGCGATGACCTGCCCATCGAGGGTGTCGAAGATGTACTTGCCGTTATCAATGGAGCCGCCGCGATTCACGACATCGCAGCAGGCGACACCCTGGCTTGCCGGCAGCGGCTTTGGCGCAAATTTCCACTTCATGGGCGCGCCGGGTTGCGTCAAATCGAGCGCGTACACGAAGTTTGGATATGCGGTGACGATGTACATCGTGTTGTCGGCGACGATGGGTGCCGCCTCCTGGCCTTTATTTACCGCTAACGAGAACGTGAATATCGGCACAAGATTGCGCACATTTGCGGTGTTGAGCTCGGTCAGGGCCGAGAAACGTGTGGATGCATAGTTCTTCGAAGGCATCGTCCACTGGCCGTCATCCGCTGGAGCATCAGTCAGGCTCGCGTTCGTCTTTCCCGCCTGCGGCGTCGGCTCGGCAAGCGCGTGCCCGATCTGCGCGGGCGTAAAGACTTCGCTGGCCGGAACCGGGTCCGGGACGTTTTGAGCCACGGCGGCGAGGGGTATTGCGACCAGGGCAGTAATGAAGATCGGAAGAGCTCTCATCGGCGTTAGTCCAGGCTGTAAAGGTACGTGGCGATGCTTTGCGCCTGCTCCTCGCTAATGCCTGTCTCGGGCATGGCATCACCCGGAAGCAGCAGTTGGGGATGCGCAATCCAGTGCGCCAGCATGAGGGGCGAATTCACAAAATGGCCCGCGATGATCTGTTGGTGAGCGATGCCTGCTAGCGAGGGCCCCACGCGCCCGCGCGCGCTCGCGACGCCCGGTACCTGATGGCAGCCCGCGCAGTTCGCCGCGATGAGGCGCTTCGCCTCGTTGAACTGCGCCCCATTGGAGGCTCTGCCGCAGGCGGCAAGCGTGAGGGCAACCACAAGGAGCGCTAACTCGCGCATCGAGGCAGCACGACCAGCGCGACAGCGGTGATGACAGTTGCGAGCGCAAAACCGGTACCGAGCACGATGCCCCAGAGCGCCACGAAGTGGCGGCGCGCGGCGCGGTCGTCGACAAGCTCGCGGCGATCGGGCTCCTCCTCGCTGGGGGTGTACTGAAAATTGCGCAACGACACAAAGAATGCGCAAAGCGCCACGATGACGCCGCCGATCAAAACCAGAATCATGGCCGGCCAAGTCCAGTCATAGCCTGCGATGGGAATGAGTGCTCGCTGCGCTTTGGGGAAGCAAGGCCAGCTCGCAAGCGCATAACCTGTGCAAAACTGGACAAACCAGGCGACGGGACCGCCGACGACGCCGAAGAACTCGGCGCCGCCGATCGCATAGCGGATCTGGGTCTTGGAACCGAGGGTGCTTGGCGGCTTAGTGCTCACTGGCCAAATCCCAAATAAGGCGTGATGTAGTAGGTCGTGAATACGAAGAGCCAGATCACATCCACGAAGTGCCAGTAGACAACGCCCGCCGACACGACGAGCCGGCGGCGTGGGCTGAAGTAATCCAGAGCGGTCCATCCGAGAATCGCGGCGAGCACGAGAATCCCGACAACCACGTGCGCCATGTGAAAACCGGTCGTGACGAAATAGAGCGATGCATAGCTCGAAGCGCCGAGGCTGAAGGTCTTCGAATGCCATTCGAAGAGCTGCACGACCGCGAAAGCGGTGCCCATCACAAGCGCGCACGCAAATCCAATCAGCGCCTGCGGCCGACGCCGGCTGAGCACCCCGATTTCGCCGTACCAAGCAGCGCCGCTCGAGGCGAGGAGCAAGATCGTGTTGGGCAATGCCAGCTTCAGGACCGGATGCGGCTCCAGCAACCAGCCGTGCGGCGCCGCTGCTCCCGTGTAGTAATAGGCGAAGAGCAAATAGCTGAAGAGCGCCGCTTCGGTCGCAACCAGCGTGCCCACACCAAACCATCCGAGTCCGTGTCGGCCGAGCGGTCCGACAGGCAGATCGCGCGGTTCGGCAACCGAGAGATCGTTGCTCATGATGCGGCCTCGCGCTCGCCCATGGCGCGCCGCGGCCACAGCCACCAAAGCACTGCCAACGCGGCAAGGACGACGCCGAGGCTCACCAGTTCCCAGTTCTTCAGCAAGAGGCCAACGAACGCGCCGCTTGCGCCGAGCGCGACCCAGAACGGGGCGAGCGTGTCCTCGGGCATTTCGAGCACCATGTCCGGCGTCGCATCAAGCGAGGTGGTGCCGATGGCCTCCTTGGCCGTCGCGAGAAGCATGCCACGCTCCAGTGAGGGCGCATTGCCCGAGACATTGAGCCGCGACTCCCAGAGCGGATGCCGGGAGGTGACGGTTGGAATGACGGCAAAGTTGTAGGCCGGGGGCGGCGAAGGAACCGACCCATTCGAGCGTCGGCGCATCCCAGGGGTTCGCGCCGGCGCGGGCGCCGCTCTTCAGGCTGCGCAGCACATTGACGAATAGAAGCAGAACGCCGATCGCAAAGACGAAGCTGCCGACGGACGTGACGAGATTGAGCGTGTTCCAGCCCATGTTGTCGGCGTAGGTATAAATGCGCCGTGGCATACCGAAGAGTCCAGTCAGGTGCATCGGCAGGAACGCGAGATTGAAGCCGATGAACATGATCCAGAAATTCCACCGGCCGAGGCGCTCATCAAGCAATCGGCCCGTCATCTTCGGGAACCAGAAGTACATCGCTCCCACGACGGGGAAGACATTGATGCCGATCAGCACGTAGTGCAGGTGCGCGACCACGAAGTACGTATCGGTAAGCTGCCAGTCGACGGGCACGCTCGCCGTCATGAAGCCGGACACGCCGCCGATGACGAAGAGAATGATCATCGAGGAGAAAAAGAGAAAGGCAGTGGTGATCACCGGCCGGCCGAGCCAGATCGTGGCGAGCCATGCAAACACGGCGACTGCGGATGGCACGGTGATGGCGATGGAGGCGCCGGAAAAAAACGACAGGCCGAGCCCGGGCAAACCGGTCGCGAACATGTGGTGCACCCACACGCCGAAGCCGAGGATCATCGTCGCGACGGTCGACATCGCGACGAACGAATAACCCACGAGCGGCCGGCGGCAAAACACCGGCAGTCCGTCGGACACCATGCCCATCGCCGGCAGCACGATGGCGTAGACCCAGGGATGGCCGAAAATCCAGAACAGGTGCTGCCAAAGCAGCGGCTGCCCGCCACCCGCCGGCTCATAGAAATGAGTACCGAACTGGCGGTCCATCCATAGCATGAAAAAAGCCAGACTCACCGCCGGCACCACGATCAGGTTCGCGGCGCTCGCCGTCAGCGTGCCCCACACGAGGATCGGCACGCGATTGATCGACATGCCCGGCGCGCGTGTGCGCATGGCAGTCACGATGAAATTGGCCGCGCCGACCGTGACGGAAATGCCGAGGAGCACCATTCCGAGCGAGTAGAAGTCCTCGTTCAGACCCGGATTGTAGTCGCGCGTGGCATAGGGCACGTAGTTGAACCAGCCATCATTGGGGCCATTGCCAGTCAAGAATCCCACGTAGAGGAAAATGCCTGCAGCGAGGTAGATCCAGTAGCTGAGCGCGTTCAGGCGCGGGAAAGCCATGTCGCGACTGCCGAGCAGGAGCGGCCACAGATAGTTGGAGAAACCCGACAGAATGGGCGATGCGTACAGAAAGATCATCGTCATTCCGTGCGTGGAGAAGAGCTGGTCGTATTGCTCAGGCGTCAGCAGTGACAGGTTGGGCCCGGCGAGCTGAAGGCGCATCACGAGCGCCTCGACGCCGCCGAGTACGAGAAACACGAAGGCGGTAATGATGTAGCGAATGCCGATTCTCTTGTGGTCGACGCTGCTGAAGAAGCCCATCAGTCCCGGGACCGATTCCCACAGTCGCTCGAGTCGCGCCCGCTGCTCCGCACTGTCGACGCCGATCGTGGGCGTGCGCAGCTCCGCGACTCTCATCGGAGAAGCTCCAGGTACTGCTGCACATCGGAGAGCTGCTGTGCGCTCAGATATTGATTGGGCATCAGGGCGCCGGGTTTGATGTCCTGCGGATCCTCGATCCAGGCGGCTAGGCTGCCGGGATTGTTGGGGAGACGTCCTGCGGCGATCATGCGCCGGCTCATGAGGTGCGTGAGATCGGGCGCGCTCAACGCGCGCGCGGCCGTGCCGCGCACCTGATGACAAAGGCCACAGCGATATTCAACGAGTGCCGCCCCTTGCTGCTGGGCGCGGGTTGCGGGCTCGGGGGGACGGCGATCTGTGCGGTGCGCCAGTCTTCAAAGTCCGCCGGGGTCTCGGCGACGACTTCAAAACCCATGCCGGCATGCTGCGCGCCGCAGTACTCCGAGCATTGGCCGCGATAGTGGCCGGGGCGATCGGCCTCGATCCAGGCAAGATTGGTCTGGCCGGGGATGACATCGGTCTTGCCGGCGAGTTTTGGCACCCAGAAGCTGTGAATGACGTCGCCGCCGTGCAGCCGCAGCAACACGGGCGAGCCCGTCGGGATGTGAATCTCGTTGGCGGTCGAGAAGCGCTCGGTGGGCGCATTGCCCGGATAGGTTACCTGCCACCACCACTGGTAGGGCGTGATGTCAATGACCATACCCGCGTGTTGTCGCGGTTCGGCGATGGCAGCAAGGGCCACCATCGTCCACACGAGCGCGATGATCAAAGGCACGGCCGAGATCAAGAGCCCGGTGCTGATCCAGTTAATGCCGCTCGCGCCGCGCTCAATCGGCGCCTCACGGGTCTCAAGCGCGCCGCCGCTGACTCGCGCGCGGCGCACCGCCACCCACAGCAGCGCTGCGATGACGCAGCAGACGAGAACCGAGACGATGAGCGTGAACCAGGTAAGCGGCAGGATGATTTGCGCCTGCGGGCCCAAGGCATCGAGATACCCGAGCAGCGGCCTCATACGGCTTTCGCATCATCAAGCGCCTGCCACAACCGCTCCAGAGAGCGCAGTGCGGCCCACAGGAATAGCAGAAGGCCGGGCACCCACATCAACGTGCCGCCGAGCTGTTGGTCCTGCAGAGGCGTGAGTCCCCAGCTGGGGGCGAGCAGAAAATGCCACGAGAACATCGGGTGGGAGGCGAGCGCCAGAATCGCACCGAGAAATCCCATCTGCGTGGAGGTGAACGCGCCGACTGAGAGCACGGCCACGGTGCGCTCATGCCTGGTGTGCAGCAGCTCGCGCCACAGAAGAATCGCGCTGCCGAAGAGTGAAATGTGCATGAACCAATAGATGGGCGTAGCGGCAAATGTGCTGTCGTAGGGCTCGGGCATGTGCCAGAACCAAAGCGCCACGAAGAAGAAGGCCGCGGTGCCATGGAGCATGGCCGCCGAGTCGCCCTCCCCCGACCGACGCGGCAGCGCCAGTGCGATCAGCGGCGCGGCGAGCAGCATCAAGATCATGTGCTGGGCGATGCGCGCGGAAAAAAGAGCGACAGAGAGCGCGCAGAGCGGCGACATGAACGCGACGGCCGCTATGAGCCAGCCCGCGCAGGCAATGCGGCGCTGCCGGCGCGTGCTCATGCACGACAGGTGAGTGAGGCCTAGCAGCAACAGCGCACCAATGAGGATTGGGTCGAGATTAAAGCGCGTCAGAAGCTCCCCCGGCAGCGGGGGAGCGCCACAATAAGGAACATGATTGGGCATCACTTGCGCGACCGGTTGTGCTTAACGCCGCCAAGAAACGACAACCAAACGCGCCTGTTGTGCCGATTGTTCCGGCGGTTGGCTGTGAATGCTGCAGAGTATGAGCTTAGGCCATTCGCGGGCCCCGATCGTTCGCCTCTCGCGCCGCTAACTCAACCAAGCGGCTTCATCTGCGAACCAGCTTGCGCGCATTGGGCTTGTAAATGCCGCTCCCTTGCGGATACGCCGGCTCAAGTGTGCTTTCGCCGCGGACACGATGATCTCGTCATTCGCCGGCGTAAAGACGCCCCCCTCATCGCGAACGAATAAAGTCCCGACAGTCGTGATCTTCTCCGATGTCTCGGGCGAGATTGCCCGTCGGCATTCCGGCGGCACGCGGCAGGGTTCTATGTGTGTGTCAAGGCGGTGCGGCGAGGAGCGAAGTGCCGGTGCCGGAGCTCTGAGGGACAGCTCGCAGCGCAGGTGTCAAGGGTCTGCCGCCAGGCCGAGTGCGTCCTCGTGCGAGCCCTTGACACCGAGAACGAGCTGTTAGACTTGGAGGACAGGCAAGCTCGCCTGCCCCTCCCGTCTAATTCCGGCTTATCGGGGTTGCAGTAGCGGACTTTCTACCCAGCCTGCGGTTGGGTCAGACTGAATTTCGGCTTCGCAGCTGAATAGAGATTGGATCCTCAGGACTGCGCCAGATTCAACGGATCGAAGGACTGTCCGTACCGACCGCGAGAGAACGCAATTCGTACGAGCTTCCTCGCTACCGCGAGCAGTGCAGTCGTGCTATTGAGGCCTCGTATCCGATCGCTGCTACTCGCAGAATCACCCGCACGCACGAGCGATAGCCTGATACGGGGCGGTACGTCTGTCGGCTTGGAACCTGCCCGCGCGACTCCTAAGCTCGGGTGCGCGCTCGCGCCGACATGCCGACGCCTCCATCGAGCACCTGCCGAATCTTTGTCGCGAGGCTCGATTGCGTGAACGGCTTGACGATCAGTTCCACCCCCGGGTCGAGCCGACCGTGATGCACGATGGCATTACGCGCGTAGCCAGTCGTAAACAGCACTTTCATATCGGGCCAGCGGCGGTTCGCCTCATCCGCAAGTTGACGCCCGTTGATGCCGTTCGGAAGACCGACGTCGGTGAACAGCAGACTGACGCCGCCAAGCTTCTCGAGTACCGCCAACGCCGCATGCGCATCGGGCGCCACGGTCACCTGATAACCAAGTTCGGTCAGCGCCTCTGCGGTGAATGTACGCACGTCCTCTTCGTCTTCGACCACCAGAATCGTCTCTCCGGAGGTTCCGGTCACGAGCGGCTCCGGTTCCTTGACCACCTCGGAAGCGACCCCCGCGATCCGCGGCAGATAGAGCTTGACGGTTGTGCCCTGGCCCGGCTCGCTGTAGATCTTGACGTGGCCCCCTGACTGTTTCACGAAGCCGAAGACCTGGGAGAGTCCGAGCCCGGTGCCCTGTCCCGCTTCTTTGGTGGTGAAGAAAGGTTCGAAAGCTCGCGCAGCGACCTCCTTCGTCATGCCGCTCCCGTTGTCGCTTACCGCAATCATCACGTATTGCCCGACTTTGACTTCCAAGTGAGCCGCCGCGTAGGACTCATCGAGAAATCCGTTTGCCGTCTCGATCGTGAGCTTGCCGTACTCCGAAATCGCATCGTGGGCGTTGAGCGCAAGGTTAAAGATTGCCGTCTCCAGCTGATTGACATCGGCGGATACGGTCCAAATGCCGCTGCTCAGAACGGTTTCCAGCGCGATGCGCTCGCCGAGCGCGCTGCGCAACAGAGCGGTCATGCTGGAGAGCAACTTGTTCGGATCGATTGGCTTGGGCTCAAGGGGCTGTTGACGCGAGAACGCAAGCAGCCGCTGCGTGACGGCGGCCGCACGATCCGCGTTCTGCGTAGCCATCTCGAGGTAGCGGCGCACTTCGGGGTCTTCGCCGGGGAAGCGGCGCAGCGCGATGGCAACGGCATTCTTGATCACATGGAGGAGGTTATTGAAGTCATGGGCAATACCGCCGGTGAGCTGGCCGAGCGCTTCCATCTTCTGCGACTGCGCGAGAGCAGCCCTTGCCTCCTCCAGGGCCCGTTGCTGCTGGGTTCGTTCGGTGATATCGCGGGAAATCTTCGCAAAACCGATCAGTCGACCGGAGGCGTCGTGCAGCGCGGTCAGAACCACACTGGCAAAGAAGTGGCTTCCATTCTTGCGAACGCGCCAGCCGTCCGCTTCGTACTTTCCGTCGCGCGCCGCGGCGTCCAGCGCCTGCTGTGGGAGGTTGGCCTTTTGATCCTCCTCGGTAAAGAAACAGGCGAAGTGTCGGCCGATGATCTCGGTAGCCGTATAGCCTTTCAGTCGCTCCGCTCCGGCATTCCAGTCAGTGATATGGCCCTTCTCATCGAGCATATACAGAGCGTGATCGGCCACGCCGTCGACCAGGAGGCCGAAGCGCCGCTCGCCCGCATCGTGCGCGGTTTCGGCTCGACGGGCACGCGTGAATGCCAACATCAAAAGCGCAACACCGAGCACCATGGCAGCGACGGCGAGCGCGGCGCTCGCCTGGGCGGTATTTGCGATACTGCGCTCGTCCTCCACGGTTCGCGCGAGTCGCTCAGCGAGCAGGGACCGCTCCGTTGCGATCGCGGCTCCGATCAACCCGTCGATGGTCACCATGGCATCGAAATGCGCGTCGGTTCGGAGAAAGTGCTGTACCGCGCTGAATCCGTCGTGCGTGCTGAGCTGCAGCGTTCGCTGCAATTCCCCGAGCTCGATGTCAATCTGGTGCTCGAGGTTGGGCCATCGACGCTGCTGCTCCGGATTGTCGCGTGTGAGCCCTTTCAGCTTCGCAAGCAGGATCGGCACATCCCGGGTGGCCTTCTGGTAGACGTCGAGATAGCTGTCCTCACCTGAAAGGAGGAAGCGGCGCTGGCCGCGCTCGGCATCTCGGAGCGCTGTGGCCAGGGCCTGTGCCGTGGTGATCATTTCGAAGGTGTGGACCACCGACTCGCGGTTTTGCGTGAGTTGCGGCGCGCGCGCGCCGACCTGATACGTTTGCAGCGCGACGAGCGCCAGTCCCGGGACGACAATCAGGGCAAGCGCAACCAGCAAGCCGCTGGGCATGTTCCGGCGCGTCATGGTTCGGGGCATAAACGAAACCGGCCGACGCTGCGGGGAGGGGAGGAGCGTCAGCTCTTCTCTCCTACTGCCATGATTGGCCTCGGTCAGAGCGGCGTCAAGCTGAGTTGTTAATCGCGCCGCGCTCGGTCCGTGCTCGCCAGCGGACCCGCGGTGATCGCCGGAGTCATTGGGCCGGGGATCAAGCCCAGTAGCGGCTACCAGAGCATCACCGCTCGCGTACGGAATGCGCTCGAGCAGAGTCAGCAATGCACCGGAGGTCAGCGGCCCGATCCCCGGGATCTCAGCTAGAGATTTGGCCGGCGCTTCACTATTGAGGCCGGCTGCGGGTCGCTCGGTTTATGAAGTCGCTGCCACGGCAGCACGAACCCAGCGGCGATGACGAGCCCCAGCGCGTCCCGAGATCAATTGATGGCGTAGCGCGCTTAGGCAGTCAGCAAACGCCTCATTGCCGAGGAGCGCGTTTATTTCTAGCAAGGATCCCAGACAGGTGTTATTGCCCCGCGGAGGAGTGTGCGGACGCCAGTGAATTTGCCAGACTCAAGTGATGCTGCAGGACAGGCAACGTTTTTTGGGCGAAAGCAGCCAGATCGGGATCAGTCTTGTCGCCGGCTTCGCCGGTGAATAGGGCCACCGCTTCCTGGTGATCCGCTACCATCTGCGTCGCGTAGGCCGCATCGAACGCCGCTCCGCTCTGGCTCCGAAGTCCCGCCAATGCGTGGCGATGATTGGCATCAACGTGAGGGGGCACCTGAAGGTTCTTGCCCTTCGCGATTGAAGCGAGTTCCTCGCCCGCATTCGTGTGATCCTTGATCATCTGTCTTGCAAATTGCTTCACATCGTCTGCCTGCGAGTTCTTGAGCGCGATCCGCGCGGCCGCCACTTCAGTCTTGCCGGCAATCGTGGCCTGGGTGACGAAATCTTGCGGAGTCATGCCCTGGCCGTGTGCGTCAGCACCCAAAAGGACCGCAGTTGCAAGGGCGGTCATCAGCATGGTTTTGGTGTAACGCATAGATCTTCCGGTGTCGTAAAGGTAGCAACAAATGTGCCGCCGCCGCCTGTTCAACCAACAGGCATAGTTTTTGCGGCGCGTCTAGCACTAATGCTTCCGGCGCGGCGTCTTTGGCAGTTGGTCAAACAGGCGGCCGACAACTGGTCAACCGATCAGGCGTCGACCATTGGCGCTGCGCTGGCGTTTTACTGTGCTTTTTCGCTGGCGCCGCTGCTGGTCATCCTGGTCGCGCTCGTCGGGCGCATCGTGGGTAGCAAGGTCGCCTTCGGCTACGTAGCTGGGCAGCTTGCGACGCTTCTTGGAAGCGGAACTGCGCAACTCATCATGACCGCGGTACGCAGCTCGCAAACCCACGAGGGACTCATCGCAACTCTAGTGAGCATCTTTAGTTTGATCATCGGCGCAACCACCGTGTTCGCAGTCCTGGAGCTTGCGCTCGAGCAGATGTGGGGCATCGAGACGCGCGTGGCGCGCGGCTGGCGCGGCTTTGTACGTACGCGGCTCATGTCTCTCGGGCTTATTTTGGCGATGGGCTTTCTGCTGCTCGTGTCGCTCTCGATCACCACGGCTATGGGCGCTCTGCGCGGCTTCATTGCGCAGCGATACACGGGATTTGTCGTGCTGACTGAGGCAGTTGATGTGTTTCTGTCACTCGGCATGAGCACCTGCGTCGTCGCGCTCATCTACCAATACATGCCCGCGCGGCGTTTGGCTTGGAAGGCGGCATTCTTGGGGGCGCTCGTGACGGCGCTCCTATTTCACGCGGGACGATGGGCAATTGGCCTCTATCTAGGCATGGCAGTCCAGCCGTCCGCGTTTGGCGCCGCCGCGTCGTTTGTTGCCTTGCTGCTGTGGCTCTATTATTCCGCGCAGATTTTTCTGTTCGGCGCTGAGTTTACTGCGTGCCTGAGTGATGCACGCAGGCCTCAGCCATCTCGGGCCGTGCCATCCTCAGTCCATTAGGGTTTCGATGCGGATTGGCAAGGCGCGAATTCGCTTGCCGGTTGCATGAAAGATGGCATTCGCAACGGCCGCGTTCGTGCCCACATCGCAAGGTCCTTGAATTTCTGTAAGTGCCCGTCGGACCTTGAGGCGATCATAAGGGCGAAGCGGATCCGGAGACCTTGGCCGATCTTGCCCAAGGTAAAGCTCGCAAGAAGCGCGCCGAACTGATCGAGGCGCTGCGCGGGCGAGTGACCGCGCACCATCGCACGATGCTCAAGTTCCATTTAGATCTGACCCGGGCCATCCAGGCTGCCGACGCGCCCCCCGGCGAATCCGAAGCACCGAGGATGCGCCGGCGCCCAATCACCGTCAGCTTGCAAGCCCCGACCAAACCAAAGAAATATGCAAAAGCTCGTTGGTCATTCCGTGCAAATTCAGTGCAGTCATTTACTCGGAGCGACTCTCTGACACCCATCGCGTCGCAAGGCGTGCCCTTCCGTATCTGTAGAAAACAAAGACTTGCACTCAGCGGCTGTGAGTGGCGCGGAGTGCCAAGGAGCGGGCACGCCGTCTGGCAATCCGTTGTTCATTATGACGGTTAGCTTTGGGGTAGTAGCCTATTCCGCCGTTGTTCGCTTGAGTTGCAGGCCGTTCTTATTTCTTATTGGGGGGAAACACACCCAATACTCCGAGTGACTTAAGCCCGAAGAACGTCAATCATTCCTGAATGAGCGGGAGTCTTTTCCATTCTAGAAAGACTTCGCTTATGGGCGACGGGCACAGGGATTAAACAAACATGGTTACTTGCAAGCGGAACTTTCCAAGCAGGTCGGTCACCACTGAGCTCAACGGGCCTCCGACGCGACGCGATCACACACTATGCTCCTCGGACAACGACGGTCACCGCACCCAGCCAATTCGATTCATACGCCTGAAAGAAGTCATCAAAATAAGTGGTCTGGGGAAGACCAAGATCTACCAGCTACAGGCGCAAGGTCGCTTTCCAATGCGAGTTCAGATAACAACTCATTCAGTTGGATGGATCGAGGAGGAAGTTCAAGCGTGGCTTACTGCACGCATCAACGCGAGCACTGCGCTGTCAATCAGGTCCCCCGATGAACTTATGCAGTCTCGGCCGGCCCGGGCCGGGTGAGTTATCGGCACCGAAGCCCCAAGCAACGAAACCCGACGCCGCCTCTTGTGATTGGCGCGTGAAAGCGTGGCCCAATTAAACAGCCAGAACTGCAGGTCAGGCGGCTTTGGTAGCAGATTCGGTCGTCGGGAGCCCCGACCCTGCACGACGAGAGGCAAGCTGGGAATTCCGTTCCCGTAGGGTTAAGTCTGCCGCCCATTGCTCCAGGACCGCGCGCATCTCCTTCACATACCCATAGCGGTTGTAAATTGCCGTAACGCTTCCGTCGGTGTGACCGAGCACGCGCTTGATTAGCTGCTCTCCGCCGACTCCAAGCTGCTCCGCGATTCGCGTCGCCACCGTGCGCCGCAAGTCGTGCGGTGTCCACCGATCCACGGGAAGATCTCCGCTGACTGCGCAGATCGCCCGCATCATCCGCGCCTGGGCCTTCGGCCATCCGGCGATCGGCTTCTTGCCATCTGTGCCGCTAAAAATGAAGTCGCCACTTCTTCCTTCAAACGCCGTCAACACATGAGTCAGGATCCCCGCGGCTTCGTCTACCAGTGGCACGACGTGCACATGGTCGGACTTGTACCCTTCAGCAGGAATGATGCAGAGGTCTTGCTTCAGATCGACCCACTCCCGGCGCGCCCTCGCCCATTCCCCGGGACGACAACCCGTCAACAGAATCAATTGGTACGCCGGGCCGAACGGATACCCCAAGGTTTCAGCCGCTCGCCACACTACTCTCGCCTCTCGCCTCTTCCAGCGATAACACGCGTTCCTTCTTGCGCTTCTTCGGAAGATTGCTCTCCATGCCGCTGACAGGATTGTCTCGTCTCCGGAGAAGCTCCTCGGCGATTCCCCATGAAATCATCTTGCGGAGTACGGCGACAACCGTGCGAGCGGCCTCCTTGCCGCCTCTGCGGCGCCCCCGGGGCCCAGCTTTGCGCGGCACGCGAACCATGACCTCTTTCAGCAGCCGGCGAACCTGCTCACGAGTCAATGTGTCGGCCAAGGTGTCCCCGAGGCGGGGAATGATGTGTACACGCAGAGCACCCGTGTACTTGCCGAGCGCTCGCAGCTCTTTCATTTCTATGTATTCGCTCCGAAACCGCTCGCTGAGCTGTTGGACGGTAAGGCCGCCAGCGCTTGCCGAGTGCTCCAGCGCCCGCGCTGGATTCACACCTTTCTTGGCTTGATCAAGGTATGCGCTAGCCAGGCTTCGCGCAGCCTCCAGCGTGGTTTCTGGATACTCCCCCAAACTGATCCGAACCCGCTTACCTTTCTTGGCATGACCGCGGCGACTTACGCCTCCCTCGCCGCTCACCCGGACTGTGAGAGACCACGTTGCGTGGCGCGGTCCTAATCGCAGCTCCAGACCAGGGACTGCTCCGTCAGACAAATCGACCCGCTCCTGTCGCGGTCGCTTCACAGCCGCCCGTAGGGCAACGTCCCTTAACCTGTGCATCTGGGTGTCACTCTCAAAAACGGGGTGTCAGTTGGGGTGTCAATTTCGTCCCGGAACACAGCGAACGGATGCGAACGAGCACGCACTAGGCCTGCTATAATTATACTGGTTTTGTAGGTATTTCCGCTACGATTGCGAACGCAAGCGGATCGAGCGGACTAGAATTCGGGACGTATAGGTCGCAGGTTCAAATCCTGTCACCCCGACCATTAAAATCATTTATGCCATAGCAGCTACCCGGCATTTGGCATGCACTGACCACCCAAGTCCACAGCAAGTCCACCGTGACGAAATCGACCCGTAATCGAAGGCGGTGACACTGTTGAAATATTCGTTGCACGCACTACATCGGCAACGCGCGCCGGTTAGTGGCGGGGTGACCACTTAGGAGATGACCAAGTGCGGATGGCTGGTGAGTCCACTCCGTCAGTCGTCACTCGCCGTTGCGCGCCTAAAGGAATCTCTCGCAGGACCGAGAATCGAACCCTCTGCGATTGCTACTCGGGTAGGTTCATCTTGCGGAGGAACGTCTTATAGCGCGGATCTGCCTCGAGGGTCTTCAGGAGCGGATCGCCCTTGATCCAGAAGAGCTCTACATCCTTTTGACGGTACGCCCGATCCAGCCAGTCGAAGGCCTGGTCCAGCTCATGAAGGTAGGCATGCACTTGAGCGATCTCGAATGCGGTATCGTTTGCTCGATCCTTGGTCAGCCGCGCCAGAGCAGCATTCGATTCGGATCGTCGCCCCATCGCGTGCAAGACGATCGCCAGGCCAGTGTCGCGTCCGGAATCCGGGCGTTCGAGGTTCATCTCCGCAAGCGCGGCATCCAGTTTCCCTTGCGCCAGTAGCACTTGCCCAAGGTAGAAATGGCCCTCGCCATAAATTGGGCTGATACGCAAGACCGTCCGAAGTTCCTTCTCCGCTTCGGCGAGCTGACCTGTGCGATATCGGAGATTTCCGAGCACCTCGCGCCAGCCAGCTTCCAGCGGATCGAGAACTAACGCTGTATTAAAGATCCGAACACTCTCTTCCCATCGCCCAAGAGCGGCCTCGAGCTGACCCTGTACTCCAATCGCGACAAGATCTCGGGGGTTGAAGCGAAGCGCCTGCTTGACATCACGCTCGGCCGCCCCCCAGTCCCAGTCGTAGATAAGGTCCACCTTTGCGAGCGTCGCGTAGGCGATGCTCGATCGTTGGTTAAGCCCTAGTGCGTGCTGTGCGGCGAGGCGCGCTCGTTGGAAGCCCTGCTGGGGCGGTACGTAGCCCCACTCGGCGCTGAGCTCGAGGGAAAACGCAAGCTGCTCGGCGGCAGGTGCCGAGCGAGGATCAATCTGGAGCACTTGTTGATAGTAATCCGCCGCAGCCTCGAACCCTTCGCGGTCGTACCGATTTTGGGCGAGCCGCCCGCGTAAGAACATCTCATACGCGTCAGAGCTCGCGAATGTCGGGCGCGCGTTGAACGCGGTGGCATCGAACGTAACCTCAAGTGCACGCGCCAGGCTCGTCGCAATGCGGTCCTGCACACGCAGGACGTCGGTGACGGCCTCGTCGTAGGTTTGGGACCAGAGGTGCGACCCGTCTGCGGAATTGACGAGTTGCGCCGTGACCCGCAGACGGTCACCGGAGCGACGGACACTGCCTTCGACGATGTAAGCCGCGCCGAGGGTACGTCCGATCGCCCGCAGGTCCTGACTCTGGCCCTTAAACTGGAACGAGGATGTACGACCGATTACGCGAAGCCCTGGCACTCGCGCCAACTCATCAAGGACCTCTTCAGCCACGCCGTCGGCGAAATACTCCTGGTCCCTCTTTTCGCTCATGTCCACGAAAGGCAGGACGGCGATGGACTTCTCTGCGGTTCCTGCCAGGGTTACGGGTACCGCCGCGGTGGACGGTTGCGAGACCCGTACGTGTTTCGACAGCCAGAATTTATCGATGGCGAGGTAAGCGAGCAAACCCGCGAGGAGCACGACAGTGATTAGCCGCCACGCTCGCGACCTATGCTCAAGGGTAGTCGCCGGTAGCGGCGGCGCGGCTGCGTGTGTCGCCCTAGCGGTCTGTCGGGCCGATGTTGCCGATTCTTCGGTCTGCAGGCGCCGTACATGTTCAACGAAGGTCGGGGGCGTCTGCCCTGCGGGCAGGCGCGTCCACTGCACGGCTCTAAAGAGGTCCGGGACTATCGCGTCCTGATCGCGGGTGCTGTCGATGACGACCGGCACAAGGAAGGGCTTCTGCTCGGCCATGTGGTGTGTACGTTCGACTGCGAGCTTCCATTCGTGGCGAAAGTAGCCCTCGAGCCGTTCCTGCGTGTGCTCGGAGACGATCGGAATGAATAAGGCGCAGTCGTAGATCTCACGCTGGATCTTCCGATCCCAGACGTCCCCGCCGCGCAACTCGCTCTGGTCGAACCATACCTCGATGCCTGAAGCCCGAAGCGCATCGCAAATCCGCCGCGCAGCGTCGGCGTCTTGTGAGGCGTAGCTAAGGAACACGGCCCCGGCCGGTGCGGTCACCCGGTTTGGCGACTCTCCCTCCATCCGCGCCTCTTGTCTTATGTGGGCTGGGGGAGAATGCCCTCAGCGGCTGGTTCAGGCAATGTCGCAGTGTGAGAGTCCGCTTTGCGCCGCCTCAGCGGCCGCTATCCGGAAACGCAACCGACCGGTTCGGGCCTTCACCCCGAGATTTTTTCCTCAAAGAGCGACGTTGGGACGCGTCATGGGTGCACCGTGGCCGATAGGCGGCTCCCGGCCCATATCAGGCACAGGCAGTACTGAAATGGTTGCCTTGCAGCGGCCATTCGCGGCCTGTCAACCTCGAATCGTCGTGGCGACGCGCGACCAACACGATATCTGGATATTTGGTATTGCCTATTGCGGCAGACGCTCTCGTGTTGATTGTGGTGGTTTACTCGTTCGTAGGAACGGGGCACCTATCGAGAGCAACCGAACGGGCCGGACCTTTTGTCGGCGTCGCCGGGATGATGGTCGTTCGCTTATGGAACCATTCCCTCCCGTAAGACGAAGCTTCTGTGATGTTGTATTGCTCCAGATCGCGCCGGGTTCCAGTTCCGAATTGCGTCTTACATAATCAACACGAAGCTACGACGTCACCCGCTGTGAAATCCCTATGCGCGCGTTGGTTGATCGTCGCGACATCGATGAGGTGTACGAAGATTGTACAGGCCTCAAGAGAAAGATAGGATCGCCGTGAACCTGGGATTCTCCGGGAAATATCCACTGATGAAATATCTACTAAGGGAGCATGAAGATGAGGGGAATAATCAACGTCGGCGGCGCCGCCGCCATTATTGCGGCTGTGCTCGCAACCCCGGCCGCCGCCCAGGAGGTGGGCACCTACACTGGCACCTCGGCTGATGGACAAAGTTTGACTTTCGTGGTTGGAAATGACACTGCCACCGGGTATCTCGCGCTGACGTCGGCGGGTATCTCTTTTTCCGCGCCCTGCAGAAACAGCACCGTCGTGTTCAACAGTGGCTGGGGTCTCGAATTTACGCAGGACATCATCGATAGAAAGACCGGGAGATTTTCCGAGACCGACAATTACTTCACCTTTGATCTCAGGCTTGTGTTCGCCCTCGACGGGCAAACCGCTACCGGCACGATCACCACGTACAGCCCAACCTTGGACCCGGTTGGCTCCAGACCGACCAAGGCGTTGTTCTGTGAATCGCCGGAGCAAACCCTGACCCTAACCCTGCAGGCTGCAGCCAGCGACAACCAGGTCAAACTGAAAAGCAGCCACTTCGTCGGACCGAATGGCAATACTCACTAATGAGAGATTCGTCGCGGCGAGCCAGTAAGCTCGCCGCTGCGATCACTTCACGATCCCCAATCCCCTGCCGTTCGTGACCGCCCGCAACGGGTCAGGAATCGACCGTCGGTCGGGTGACTTTCAGGACCGCTAGGTTGGTGACGCCGATCCACCGCGCGGAGCCGGAGAGCTTTCCAACTTGTAAGGAGGTGTTCGGTCAGTGCAATGCTTTACTGGCTGGCGCAGGCTGCGGCAAAAGGACACGATGACCGACAAGGGAGACGATCAATGTCGTGGAAACCCGTACGTATCATCGCGGCGATTATCAGCGTTGGCTCGATACTGCTGGACTCGCCAATCGCGACGGCACAAGCGGAAGACAATCTGATCGATCTCGGGGCGGTGGCTCCCGGGCTTGGCATCAACAATAGCGGCCAAGTGGTGCTGCGGAACTACTGGTACAGTCAAGGCACACTCACCGCGTTTGCAAACGGCTAAATGCGATTAATGCCAGCGGTCACATCGCGGGCGGTTACGGAATCCACTGCCGGAACGTATTCCTACGGAGTGCGCTGCACCGTGGGCTCTCAAAAGCAGCAGACCGACACTTCAGTCGTCGTTACCGGCAAGTCGGGTGGCGGGGCGTTCGATTCGGTCTCCCTATCGTTCCTGATCGGCATGCTCACCTTGCGTCGCCTGCGGAGACTGCTTCGTTGCGTATGCGGCAGTCAGGCCTTCGCTTCCTCCGGTTGCCCCGTCTTTAGAGAATTCGGAATGACGCGATCGTCGACAGGACGCCACTCCCGGTCGTGACTTCGACTTTCCCCGTCGTCGCGCCGGTGGGCACGGTCGTTGTAATCTCCGTGGACGAGACGACCGTAAAATCCGGCTGATTCGTTCCGTTGAAACTGACGGCGGTCGCGCCCGTCAGATTGTTCCCTAGGATCTTCAAAGTGGCGCCGACTGCGCCGGCGGTCGGCAGTGTGTCCACAAAAGGCGCCAATCCGGTGGCGATGCTATACACGACGGAGTATCCGTCCTCGCCGCTCGCGGCAATTCCGTAGAAGAGGCCGTTGGTGGATTCGAAGAGTCCGTAATTGGGACCCCAGCCGTTCGTGCACGGCGCTGCGCAAAAATTGTAAGGCGTGGAGAGCTTGCCACTCAGACTCATCTTGAAAAACGTGCCGTTGCCGTTGCTGCCGCCGCCGCTGGTGATTCCGTAGAGATAGCCGTCGCCGCCCTCCACCAGTGCGCCCTCCGGATTCGACCCATTTGTGCCAGTGAAGTCGACCAGCGTATTGAACATCCCGGCCAGGTTCATTTTGTACACGGTCCCGCACAGATTTAAGCCGCACTCTGTGGACCCCCCGGTCTGGGTCGTGCCATAAAACTCGCCGTTGCTCGCCTGCAGCAGGCTGCTGAAAGACCCTTCGCCGTCTGTGCCATCGAAGCTGTGCAGTACGGTCAGCTTGCCAGCCGGCGTAATCTCAAATATCTCGCCGTACCCATTAGCTCCCCCCGACTCCGTGGTTCCATAGAAGCGGCCATTCGTTCCTTGAATCAACCCGGCTCTCGGACTTTCACCGTCGGCGCAACCGCTCTGAATGCAGAATGCATAGAGCGTCGTGAGCGCTCCCTTGGGAGTGATCCTGTACACCGTACCCTGCAGGTAGCTGCCGCCGGCGGCGGAAGTGACACCGAAGAAGCTGCCGTCAGTTCCCTGCACGAGTCCGGAGCTAGGCTGCGAGCCGTCATCGCAGGGCGCCACTGAGCAGAAGTTGTGCAGGGTGGTGAGAACGCCTTTGGTCGTAAGCTTGAAAACCGTTCCGCAGCCTGAGCCGCAAGAGGCCGTGCCGGTACCACCGAACAAAGTTGTTCCATACAGGTTTCCGTCCGCGCCGAACACAAGCGGTGCTTGTGGCGCCGAACCGTCGGCGCAACTCGCGAGCGAGCAGAAGTTGTAGATGACTTTGAGGGTTCCTCCCGGGGTGAGCTGGTAAACCGTGCCCCTAGCGTTTGTGCCGCCATAGGCCGTCGTGCCGTACAAGTTTCCGTCGAGCCCCTGGGTCACATTGGCGTACGGCCCGTAAGGTCCGGTCGTTTCGAACGTGTAGACGTCGTTGTACGTTGGCGCTGCAGCCGCCGCGGCGCAGGATAGAACCATTAGGAGCGCAGCAAGAAGCTGCCGCGGCCACTCGCCGGCCAGTGTGCCGCTCCGCCTCTTTTTCTTGTCCATAGCGCCCCCAACGAATTCATCCCCAGTGGTAAGATTTTAGAGGCGCGGCTGTGCCTATTGCCACTGCCCGACAAGGCTCATCGCCGCACTCGCAGGCAGCCAAAGCATCCGCAGCATCATTCCTGAGACACAGCTGCGGGTGAGCCGGTGCAGTCACGCAGCGCGCCTCATTGCGGCGAATCCGCATTATGTCTCATGCTTCATAATCCGTGAGCCAAATGGCATCGTGGCTGACTCGCAGGGGCGGTCCGTACAGGTCATCGACGAGGGCGCTGATGAAATCCATATCCAGTTGCGCGGCGCTTATGCAACACAAAACCCCGGCTGATCGACGAATCCACCGACTCGCGCTGTCGGCGCTGGTCCTTCTTGTCGCCTGGAGCTGCGCTGCCCGCGCCGATGATGCGCTCGAGAAAACCGCTCGCCTTGAGATCGCACCGGCACCGCTCGCCAACGCGCTCGTGCAGCTCTCTGCCGAAAGCGGCATCCAAATTGCCGTCGCTGATGTCGACGTTGCGCATCTGCAGTCGAAGGGCTTGAGTGGAGAATACGCCATCCGCGATGCCTTGCAGGCGCTCCTGAAGGACACGGGCCTGTCCTTTGTCCGGGTGGGCGCGACGGCGGTCGCGATTCGTCCCCGACGCGGGTGGGCCTCTGGTTGCCGAGCTGAGTGGCAACCCTTCACCGAACGACAGCGGACCAGGTTCGCCGTCGTCGCCCGCACACGACTCCGCCGCCAGCTTTCAGCGTTCACTGCGCTTTCCCGATGTGACCGTCTTCGCCCCGCGTGCGCCGACCGCGCAGGAGCTCACGACTGACAGCCTTGTCCAGTTCATCGTGCATCACGCCAGCACGCGCTACTCTTCCTCGGTCGGCTCACCCACGGGTGGTCTTTTGCGCTGGCGCGGCGGGCGGTCGGAAACCGTCTGTCCCGAGACTTACGGGCTCGATCAAGACTATAGCGCCTTTGTCTCGGCTCGAGTGCGCGCGGTGGCCGCGTTTGTCGGCGCGCCGGTGCAAATGGCCGAACACTGCGTATCAAACGTCCACATTCTCTTCACGACCGATCCGCGCAGAGCGATGCAGTGGGTACTCGAGCGGGGTGCTCACATGCTCGGCGTGAAGTTTCCTCATCAAATCGAGAAGGAGCTGGATATCAGTAACCAACACGCAATTCAGGGCTGGTACGTCACTGCTGGAGGCGGATCGACCGTCTTGAACATGGACCCGCAATTTGTCGGTGGCATCGATCTGCAAGCGCTTTGGCCACGGGTCATCCCAATGAGCGCATATGTGAATGGCGGCGGCAGAAGCATTCTCGCAGTCTTCCTGGCGGTCGACACCAGTAAAGTCGCAGGCTACAGCATCGATTCTATTGCAGATTACTTGGCAGTGGCCGCCCTCACGCTCGTGCAATCGCCGGACCACTGCGATCCCCTGCCGAGCATTCTGGACCTGATGGCGCCAAGCTGCGCCTCTCGCGATCGACCCACCGCCGTAACTGCTGGTGATCTTGCGTTCTTGAAGGCACTGTATTACCGAAATACGGGCCTCGGCCGAACCCCCTCCCGGGACGACATCAAGAACAACATGATGCAGCAGTTAGGTGCTCATTGAGCCGCGGTGTGGTTCTTAGGTCAGCGTCTGTGCATCAAGGTAATTCGATTAAAAAATCTCGCGCATTGCTCCCGCCCCTGGTCGGCCCGCTATAGGAGCGCCAAAGCCATTTTTTCGGGAACCGGTGGAGCGCAATACGCTTCACCCCGACCACTGAATTCTTCAGTTCAACTCGGAGGCTGACACCTTCGCTAAGTCGGCAAAGACAAAACATAATGGCCATGCATGAGACGATTCCGCGAACACGCATGAGGAGCCAGGGGATGAACGGACGTGTGGCGCTGGTCACGGGCGGCGGCCGAGGGATCGGGCGCGAGGCGGCGCTACTGCTGTCGGCAGCGGGAGCGCGCGTGATGGTCGTGTCGCGCAGCGCGGCGGAACTGGCGGCCGTTGGCCTCGAATACGTCGCGGCCGACCTCGGCACGGCCGAGGGCTGCGCCCTGGCCGTTGCCGAGACCGAACGACGACTGGGCCCGATTGACGTGCTGGTCGTGAATCACGGCATCGGCTCGGCCCACGAGCGGCTCGTGTGGGAGCAGGATCCGGAGGTCTGGCGCGAGACGATGCGCATCAACCTCGACGGTCCGTTCGAGCTCGCGCGGCTGACGGTAGGCGGCATGTGCAAGCGCGGCTTCGGCCGGCTCGTATTCACCAGTTCGACCGCCGGCGAGAAAGCGGAACGCTCCGGCAGCGCGTACACCGCTTCCAAGCATGGGGTCATCGGGCTCGCACGCGCGGTCGCCCAGGACGCTGGACCATTCGGAGTCACATCCAACGCAGTGCTGCCTGGCTGGGTGCGAACGGCAATGGCTGAGCGCTCGGCGAAGACGGAGGCCGAACGGCGCGGCATCAGCGTCGAGCAGGTGTGGCGCGAGCGCGCCGCCATCTACCCGCAGAATCGAGTGCTGGAGCCGCGGGAGGTCGCGCAGGTGATCGCGTTCCTGTGCAGCGACGCTGCCGGGGGCGTGAACGGCGAGGCGATCACCGTGGCTCTCGGCGGCGTGTGGTAGGCGCGATTCGGCCATGACCCGACCAATCACGGGCGGCCTTTGCGGTAAAGTTCGTTGCCGGCAACCGCCTGTGCCGGCGATGTAAGCCGACGGAGCACGCCTGTGTTCAGGACGCTGTGCGTTATCGCCACCGAGGCAGTTCTGCTGCTGCCGGCATCTGCGTTGAGTCAGAGCGTCGTTGATCGGGGCGAGGAGCTGCCCGAGGGCAACGGCCGCGACATCGCTGCGGCAAAGTGCATCGGTTGCCACGACGCCAGTCGCCTGGTCACCCCTGGCTACAGCCATGACGGCTGGCAAAACGTCGTCAGTCGGATGATGCAAATCGGGGCCACGCTCGCGCCCGACCAGGTGCCCGTCCTGACCGACTACCTTGCGCGCACTTTCCCGCAGAGGCCGCAACCCGCGGCGCAGCTCCTTTCTGGCAGCGTAGAAGTCTCGTTCAGGGAATGGGCCGTCGCGACGGCGGGGGCATTCCCACACGATCCGCTGGCCACGACAGATGGCGCGATTTGGTACACAGGTCAGCGCGCCAGCCTGCTCGGCAGGATCGACCCGGCGAGCGGCTCGATCAGGGAGTACCCGACGAGCATCCCGGACTCCGGGCCCCACGGGCTGACTGAGGATGCGGCGGGTAACATCTGGTTTACGGCGAACTCGGCCGGGTACGTGGGCAAACTCGACCCAAGAGGCGGCGCGATCACCGCATACAGGATGCCCGATCCCAAGGCGCGCGACCCGCACACGCCGATCTTCGATCACCAGGGAGTACTCTGGTTCACGGTGCAGGGCGCCAACATGATCGGCCGGCTCGTGCCCCGCACCGGCGAGGTGAAGCTGATCGTCGTACCGACGACGCACGCGCTGCCCTACGGTATGGTCGTCAGCTCAAAGGGCGTACCGTTCTTCGCCGAATTTGGGACGAATCGGATCGGCGACATCGATCCGCACACCCTGGTGATCCACGAGCACGTTCTGCCGAATGCGGGTTCGCGGCCTCGCCGGCTGGGCATCGGCGCCGATGACATGATCTGGTATACAGACTACGCACGCGGTTATCTCGGATGCTTTGACCCCACGACCGGCGCAGCGAAGGACTGGGCGTCTCCCGGCGGCCCGCAATCGCAGCCTTACGGCATCACCGTTCTCAACGGCACCATCTGGTACAGCGAATCGGGTGTCCGCCCAAACACGCTCGTGCGCTTTGACCCGAAATCCGCGAAGTTCCAGACTTGGGCGATTCCGTCCGGCGGCGGCGTGGTGCGCAACATGATGCCGACCCGCGATGGCCAACTGGTGCTGGCTGAAAGCGGCGTGGGCAAGCTCGCGCTGGTTACCATCAAATAGCCGGCGCAGTGGGCGCCTTCTGCGCCGCCCCGAATAAATTTTTATCGGTATCTGGGCGGCGGGGTAAAGTATCGCGGCGCTACTGCGATCTCAGCCTTCAGAGCCGACACTGCGACCCCAGATGCGCATTCTGGTCTGCTGGTCGGACCGCGCGTTCGTAAATTGAAGGTGGAAGAGTCATGACCGCACATAAACCGACGATGGCCTTCGGCTGGCGCGTCTACGGCCTCGGTGTGATCGCGCTGGGCATGGTCTGCCTGGCGTGGGGGGGGTTCGATCCCGGACAGCCGGTGCCCAAGAACTTTCCCGGGCGCACCGCCCTGGCCTATGCCGCCGCGGCGTTCATGCTGGTCGCGGGCGCGGCCGTCGAGTGGCGGCGGACTACGGCCTGGGCCGCAGCGGCGCTCACGGCCTACTACGCACTCATTGTCGTCATCCTGATGAACGGCCGCCTGCTGCTCACCCATTACGCCGAGTACGGCACCTACAGCGGCAGCGCCGAGCAACTCGCGCTAGCGGCGGCCGGGCTGATCGTCTACGCCACCAGCGCCAAGATCGATGCAGCTCTGGCCGCACGCCTCACGCGCCTCGGCCAACTGGCGTTCGGGGTGTGTGCGCTGTTATTCGGCGGCGCCCATTTCTTCTATCTGAATCTCACCGTCCCACTGGTTCCCAAATGGCTGCCGCCTACGCAAGAGTTCTGGGCTTATGCGTGCGGGCTAGGCCACATCGCCGCGGGCATTGCGATCTTGACGGGCGTGCAGGCCCGCCTCGCCGCTATTCTGCTGACCGCCATGTTCGCCTCCTTCACCCCGCTGGTACACGTGCCCATGCTCCTCGCTGATCCCTCGAGCCATATAAACTGGGCCGAGAACGCCCTGAATCTCGCCCTGACCGGCGCGGCCTGGGTAGTGGCGGACTCGCTCGCGCGGCGGACGCGCTAGTGCAGCCTCGGCGGCCTGGAAAGGAGCGCCCGCAAGGCGTCGCTCGTGATGCGGCATAGGCGACGTCCTATAATCCGTGCTTGCTGCAGCACATTGATGCGCTCACGAGCACAGCCATGAAAGTCGAAGGCAGTTGTCACTGCGGCCAGATTAGCTTTGAAGCCGAAATCGACCCGGGCGCCGTGCGCATTTGTCACTGCACCGATTGCCAGACGCTTACCGGCTCGGCCTATCGAGTCAATGTGCCAGCGCCCGCAGCCAGTTTCGTGCTGCGATCCGGAACTCCCAAGATCTACATCAAAACGGCCGAAAGCGGCAACAAACGCGCTCACGCCTTCTGCCCCAACTGCGGCACGCCGCTATACGCGACGGAACCGCATGCACCACGGACCTACGGCATCCGTGTGGGTACCTTGAAGCAACGTGCCGAGTTGCGCCCAGGGCATCAAATTTGGTATCGCTCCGCACTGCCCTGGGTCACCGACATTCGCGACCTTCCGCACAGCGAGCGACAATGAATCCGCTCAGCAACATGCCCGGCCGGCTACGCAGTCCTTGACCGTGCCAGCACAGCGCATTGAATTGCCCTTTTGCCAACCCTGGGCCGCAGCGCGCAAAATGAAAGCTTCGCTCGAGCGTGGAGCACCGGCGCCGCGCAATGTAGTAAGGCAGTTGTCAATCCGATGAGCGCGCATGCATCGTGCGTCGACCCGCCGCCCAAACGACCCAATTGAGTAGCCCGCGGCTGGCAGCGACACCGACGTCAGGCGCCGCTCGCTTGGCTTAGGGCTGCTTATCGAAAACCATGCTGGTCTTCGTTTCGTGGTTCAGGTCACTGTCAACCGAGGTGAGCGTCTTGCCGTCGGCGGCCACCGTCCAAACAGTAACGTCAACGACCTTCCCGCCACGGCGATCCGTTTCCTCGAACTGATTGGCGCTGAGCTTCTTCAGCGTGACCATGGTATTGCCGAGATCCCCATTTGTCGGATAGGCATTGCCGTCGAACTTCGCGTCCGTGACCTGTCCGTTCCAGCTCATCTTCAAGCCGTTAAGGGTCGACTGCAGAGTGATCGTGCGCGCCGCATCAGACATACTGCCAATACTGTCCTGCATCCACGCCCCGGAAATAGGATGTGCGCCTTGCGGACCTGGAGCGACGCGCTTTTCCGTATAGGCACCCGTGACCGGTGCGGCGCCAAAGTAATTGGTGAAGGTGCCGGTCAGCTTCGAGCCGTCGGCGGCAACGTTTTCCGTCATGATTACCATGACCCTACCGCCCTTCTTTTCCGTCACTTCAATCGACGCGGCACTCAGGATCTTAACCGCCGCGTGATCGCGGTACTCCTGGGGCGGTACCGCTTGGTCGGTTCCATCCGCCTTGACCTTGTAAGGCGGAACACAACTCTTGCACTCGAAGATGCCGCCACTGAGCTCAAAGACCTCAGGCTTGCCCGATACCCGAACCGAATCAAGGCGCGCCCGCCATGTGCCGTCAAACAGATCTGCGGCAAACGTCACCGCCGGAAGCAAGGATATCAGCGCAACTATTTTCTTCACGATGCTCCTCTCGCTCTTGAGGCATCACAATAAATTCAGGTCACAAAGCTGAGAGCGCCACCGCGCCCTGCCCAGGAGTTTTGACGGTCGCAAGCGATTCATGTGAGGCGCATCAGCGTCATTTTCCAGCAACGCCTCTACTGCACAACGCCCAAATCCAATCCCCTCAAAATCGGCCAGAATCAACGTCGCGAATGTATTTGATGACGCCCGCCATGTAAGTCTCTTGATCATCATAGAGCGCAAGATGGCTGCCGTTAGGACAGTACAGGTAGCGACCGTGCTTGACGCGCTTCGCAATTTTTTCCATCTGCGCAGGCTCCATCGTGTCGTAGCGCGCGCCGATGGCGAGGGTTGGCACGGAAATGCGCGGCAGGTCGGCGGCTCGATCCCACAGCGCAAGCTTGCCGCCCGCGCCCATCTCACTCGGCCCCTGCATCGGCACGTAGATCTTCTTGTTGAGCTTATTGAATGCCCGCTGCACAGGGTCGGGCCACTGCTCAGCCGGCATCCGCAAAATGTGTTCAACATAGAAATTCTGCAGCAGCAACTCATCGTACCGGGGATCGGCAAATTTACCGGCTGCCTCCAGCTGCCTGATCTCTGCGACTGCCTGTGGATCCATGGCCGGTATCAGAACCGATTCGGCATAGCGGTTATAGGCCGGAATGCTTGCAACCATGTTCGAAATAATCAGCGCCTTCAGATTCTTCTGGTACTTGAGAGCGTATTCGAGCGCGAGTATTCCTCCCCAGGAGTGGCCAAAGAGATAGAAGTTAGTCTGATCGAGATGGAGTGCCTGACGAACCTGTTCGACCTCCTCGACGAAGCGCGGCACCTCCCACAGTTCGGGAATATCCGGCTGGTCGCTGAACGCGGAGCCGAGCTGATCGTAGTAGTAATACTCGACGCCGGCCGCCGGGAAGTAGCTGTCGAAGGCTTCGAAATATTCGTGCGTCGCGCCCGGGCCGCCGTGCAGCAGCAGGACCTTCACTCTTGGGTTATTGCCGACGCGTTTGGTCCAGACGCGAAACGACCCCTTGGGCGTCTGAATCGAAATCAGTTTGACGCCGCCCGCGAGGATGTCATCGCGTCCGCTGGAGTCGAAGTAGGCGCCGGGCGCGCTAGTCTCGGGCGCACCCACAGCAGCAGATCCGAGCAGGCAGAGCGATGAGCCGATCCAGAGCAAGGCGGCGCGCATACGGGACCTCTACCATTCGACGTCTGGTGAAGCGACGACCCCCAGAGCGTTTCCCGGGCCGCGCAAGAGGTTTAGTTTACCTTGCCATGCGCGGCGACGCAGGACGCGCTCGGCCGTGAAGCGCATTTCGCTTCGTCTTATCAATCCAACGATTCGACGTGCCACAGGGTGCGCAGCTCATCCGCTTCGTTACTATGGACGCGGCCTGCATTCCTCCCAGGAAATTCAATCGCTTCCGGGCGGAGCGCACGTATGATGCGGCCCCCGCGCCCGCCGACTGGCGATGAGACGACTGTCATGCACCCACTCAAAGTGATCCTCCCGGCAGCTGCAGTGCTTTACGGTCATCTCGCATGGCCGGCGAGCAGCAATGCCAACGCGGCCGTGCAAGCTGCGCCGCCGCCGGTCGCGCAGATCAAGCCGGTTACCGAAACCCTGTGGGGGCGCAAGGTCACGGACAACTACCGCTACATGGAGGCGCTCGACCCGAAGACACTCGAATGGATGAAAGCACAGGGCGCGTATACGCGTTCGCTGCTTGATGAGATCAAGCCGCGCGCGCAGCTCAAGAGCGAAGTTGCGAGATTCTCGGCGAGCTTCGGTTTGATTCAGGGATATGTGTTTCTCGGCGGACGCGCCTTCTATCAGGAGCGCGCCCCCGGCTCCGACAATTTCGATCTCATCGTCAAGGACAAGGCGGGCGCCCGCAAGATCGTCGATGTCGCAGCGCTCCGTGCCGCAAATGGCGGCAAGCCCTACGCCATCAACTATTTTCTGGCGTCTCCCGACGGCAGCAAGGTCGCCGTTGGCATCTCCCAGGGCGGCTCGGAGGATGCCGACCTTACGGTTTACGATGCAGCAGGCGGCGCGAAGCTCGCCGGCCCAATCGATCGCGCCCAATTTGGGGCTACGGCCTGGAGCGATGATTCGCGCAACCTCTACTTCATCCGGCTCAAGAAACCCGCAGCCAACGATGCGCCCACACAGAAGTATAAGGACGCGACCGCCGATGTCTGGGACCTGAAATCTGAGCCCGTTCCCGTACTCGGCGCCACCGTGGGGCACGGGCCGCCAATCAAGCCGGCCGAGTTTCCGATGATCTCGCTCAGCTATGGCGCACCGGTCGCGATGGCGTTCTCGATCAACGGGGTGCAGAACGAACTCGCCATGTGGCTGACGCCCGTTGCGAAAGTGCGCGATCCCAAGGCGACGTGGACCAAGTTCATCACCCGCGACGATGACGTGACTAACGTCGATATGCGCGGCGCGGAGATCTTCCTGCTGTCGCACAAGGATGCGCCCACATTCAAGGTGCTGGAGGTGCACGCCGGCCAGTCGCTGTCTGCGGCAGAAACGTTGCTCCCGGCACAACCCGATCGGGTGATTGAGACGATTCACGCGGCGTCCGACGCACTCTACGTGCTCGCGCGCCACGGCGCTTATTCGCAGCTACTGCGCATTCCGGCGGGCACCAAGAATATTGAGGAGGTCGTGCTGCCCTTCGCGGGCCACGTTGGCGATGCCTTCAGCGATCCGCGCACGCCCGGCGTGTCGATTGAGCTCTCGAGTTGGGTCGTGCCGCCGAAAATCTTTGCGTACGCACCGGGCGCATCCTTCACCGACCTCAAGATTGGCACGCACGGCGACATCAATCCCGGCAGCTTTGTGATCCATGATCTCAATGCTCCTGCCAAGGATAGTGTGCTGGTGCCGCTGTCGCTGATCCAGCCCAAGAATGCGAACGGGCCGCAGATCACGATCATCGAAGCCTATGGCTCATACGGCATCTCGGAGCTTGCCGATTTCAGCGTGCGGCGCGCCGCCGCCATGCGTCACGGCATCACGTATGGCGTGTGCCATGTGCGCGGGGGTGGCGAGCTGGGCGAGGCCTGGCGTCTTGGCGGCAAGGACGCCAACAAGCACAATACCTGGGAAGATCTGATCGCGTGCGGCGACTATCTCGTGGCCCAGAGCGTTTCATCGAAGAGCAAACTCTTCATTCTCGGCGGATCAGCGGGCGGCATCACGATGGGGCGCGCGCTCACGGAACGGCCCGATCTCTTCGCCGGTGCGATTGATCTTGTGCCGGCCGGCAACACCTTGCGAGCGGAGTTCTCGCCGAACGGACCGCCGAATATTCCCGAATTTGGAACGATCACCAGCCGCGTGGGCTTCGCCAATCTCTACGACATGGACACGATCCAGCACATCAAGAAAGACGTGCAGTACCCCGCCGTTATGGTCACCACAGGCCTCAACGATCCGCGCGTCTCACCGTGGGAGCCTGCGAAGGTTGCAGCCGCCCTGCAGGCCTCCGGCTCCGCAAAGCCAGTGCTATTGCGCATCGATGAGGAGGCCGGGCATGGCATCGGCTCAAACAAGACGCAAACCGATGCGCTTGCCGCTGATTGGATGGCGTTTGTATTCTGGCAGGCGGGTCTGCCGCAGTGGCAGCCGAACGCATACGCCGCGCCGCCAGGAGCCCGCAACTGAAGGCCAGGTCGCACACCGCGCTGACTCAATGCCTTTGACATCGGCAATTTGGTCTTCGCTGCCGCAGAAGGGAGCACATCGTGAACTATGAGCTCTACTACTGGCCCGGCATTCAGGGGCGTGGCGAATTCGTTCGCCTCGCCCTTGAAGAGGCTGGCGTTTCCTATCGCGATGTCGCGCTCGAGCCCGAGGAAAAAGGCGGCGGAAGCGCAGCCCTCGTAAAGGTGCTGAGCGATGCGCACCTCAGGCGACCTCCCTTTGCGCCCCCCATTCTCAAGGCCGGGCGGCAGTACATTGCGCAGACTGCCAATATCCTGTTGTTTCTGGGGCGGCAGCTGAAGCTTGCACCGCGCGACCGGGCAGGCGAGCTTTGGGCTCATCAGCTCCAGCTCACCATTGCCGATCTTTATCTGGAGATTTTCAGCACCCATCACCCGCTCGGCGACGCCTACGCCTATGAAGAACAGCAGGCAGCGGCACGGCGGCGCACGAAGGATTTCCATGCCACGCGATTGCCGAAGTTCCTCGGGTATTTTGAGCGTGTGCTCGAACGCAATGGTGCCGGTGGGCCTTGGATCATCGGCACGCATTTATCGTACGTGGACTTGTCGATGGCACAGGTCATCGCCGGGCTGCGCTATGCGTTTCCTTCTGCCGCTCGCAAGGCGTTGCGCGCCCGGCCGAAGCTGCGAGCGCTGCATGACCAGGTCTTCGCCCGGCGGCGCATTGCGCTGTATCTAGCGTCCGCGCGGCGGATTGCCTTCAACAACGAGGATCTCTTCCGGCACTACCCGCAGCTGGACCGGTGAAGCGCGGCGGTCGCGCGCGGGATCGCGCGCGATGGCTGCGTGCTAGCCTTGCGCGCTGCTGCGTGAGCCAGCTATCGAGGTTCGCTTTTTGCGCAGCGCACCGCCACTAAAGGACACACCCATGACCGACATCGATCCGGCGAATGCCCATCACTTCCGGTGGGACGACATACCCGTCGAACCCCTGAAAGGCACGATTACCCGGCGCGTGATCACCGGCGAACGCATGATGATTGCTCACATCCATCTGCAAAAGGGCGACGATGTGCCGCGGCACTCGCACGAGAATGAGCAACTGGCCTACACGCTAAAGGGCGCACTGCATTTCTGGCTGGGCGCACATGACGAGCGGGAGTTGATCGTGCGCGCGGGCGAAGTCCTCGTCATCCCCTCACAACTGCCGCATCGCGCAGTCGCACTCGAGGAAACCCTTAATATCGATATCTTTTGTCCGCCGCGGGAGGACTGGCTCGCCGGCACCGACACCTACCTGCGCGACTGAGATCCGACCGCCGATCGTTCACCCTTCGGAGGCATTGGGGGCACCTGCCGGGAACACGGCTTGCTGCACCACCCTTTCGGGTAGATGTTTATAAGGAGTATCGCCATGTCGGATCGTAAGCCGTGGGAACCAAGCCTTGACGCTTCCGAAGACGCCAACCCCTTCGCTAATCGCACCCAGGGTGAAGGCAGATTCACCAAGAAGGTGCGCGATCCGGAGGAGGACAGCTCGCCATTGCAGGGATCGAAGGATCTTTCCGACGAGGATTCCCTGCTTGACGTCATCGCCGACCAGAGTGCGCCGCCTTTGAAGAAGGGCCCGAATACTTAACAATACCCGGGCGGCGAGATTTGTAGCGCTGATCCGCAGCGGCGCTCACCTGCCGAAGAGCCTGCCGATTTCGCCGGGAGGGGACCATGCTGGACCATCTTGGCATCACCGTGGCGGACTTTCACCGCTCCGTCGCGTTTTACAAGAAAGCACTCGCGCCGCTTTCGATCATCGTCATCAAGGAGCTGACGGCGGTGGATACCGGCGCCAATGCGCACGTCGGCTTTGGCCGCGACAAGAAGGCGTTTTTCTGGATCGGAGACGGTGCCCAGCCGCGCGGCACTGTCCACATCGCCTTTAGCGCACCAAGTCGCAGCGCCGTTGAGCTGTTTCACCGGGATGCACATCGCCGCCGGCGGCCGCGATAATGGGCCGCCGGGTCTTCGCAAGGACTACCACGCCAATTACTACGGGGCCTTTGTGCTCGATCCTGACGGTAACAACGTCGAGGCGGTCTGCCACCAGCCCGGATAGACGGCGCGGTTAAATGGCGCCCCAGGAGTTCGCTTGCCGAGGTCCCAGGGCTGGCGCATGCTTGCTAATCAATAACATGCAGCACCGGTGGTACACTTTATCCGTGCGCCATTCATAATCGACCGGGGGATAATCTTGGTGGCCATTCCAAATCGCGCCAGGCGCGCGACGGCTTGCGCATGAGCACTTCCGCGGCGCTGCAGCTGCCGATGGCCACGCTCGATGATGATGCGTGGGATGATCTGCTTGAGCTTCATCGAAGAGCGGCGTGTCATCCCCATCGTAGGGCCCGAGCTGCTGCAGGTCGCGACCGATCGCGGGCCGCGACTGCTGTACGACTGGCTCGCGGAGAAGCTCGCCGCCCGGCTCAACGTGGACGTCGCCGCACTTGCCGCAGCCCTACACTCTCAACGACGTTGTTTGCTGGTTCCTGGCGGCGCGCGGCCGACGCGAGGAAGCCTACGTGCGGGTGCGCAGCATCCTGAAGGATGCCAACTTCGAGCCGCCGATGGCGCTGCGCCATCTGGCGGCGATCACGGACTTCGACCTCTTTGTCTCCACGACCTTTGATTCGCTGCTCGAGAACGCCATCAACCTGCAGCGCTTCGGCGGCTCGCCGACGACCGAGGTGCTCTCCTACTCCCCGAATCGCGTGGCGGACCTGCCATCGGAGCGCGATCGGCTGCAGCGCCCGGTCGTCTATCACCTCTTCGGCCGCGTCTCCGCCTCGCCGACCTACGTGATCTCGGATGAGGATCTGCTCGAATTCATCTGCGCCCTGCAGAGCGAACACCTGGCGCCCGAAAAGCTATTTCACGAGCTCGAACACAATCACCTGCTCTTCATCGGCAGCAACTTCACCAACTGGCTCGCGCGACTGTTTCTGCGCATGGCGAAGCGCCAGCGGCTCTCCGACCCGCGCGACGTCGGCGAAGTGCTGGCGGATGACCATTCGGGCGATGATGACCGGCTCGTGGCGTTCCTGCAGCAGGTGAGCGTGCGCACCCGCATCTACGTCGGCGCCGAGCGCTTTGTCGAGGAGTTGTATCGGCGCTGGCAGGCGCGCCACAAAGCCGCAGCGCTGCCTGCGCCGGCGCCACAGTGCGCTTCCTGCCGCCGGCGCGCGAAATGCCAGACAACGCGGTGTTTATCAGTTACGCGCGCGAGGATCTGCCCGCGGTACAGCTCATCAAGGCGGGACTCGAAGCGGCCGGCATCACCACCTGGTTCGACATGGACCGGCTGGAAGGCGGCGACGACTACGATCGCAAGATCCAGCGCAATATCGCCCGCTGTTCGTATTTCATTCCGGTGGTGTCGGCCACCACGCAGCGGCGCCTCGAAGGCTACTTCCGCCGTGAATGGAGTTACGCGATCGACCGCGTGCGCAACATGGCCGACGGCGCGCTCTTCATCCTGCCGGTCACCATCGATGGGACCGACACCGCCGCAGGCGCTGGTGCCCGGACAAATTCAAGGCGCTGCATTTCACGCATCTGCCGGGCGGCGAGGTGCGGGCAGACTTCGCGCAGCGCCTGCGCGACTTCATGCAGCCGCGCCAGCAATGAACGCGCAGCCGCAAGCGAGTGCATGCGAGACCCCGCACGGCTCGAAGCGCCCGAGCCGTCGACGAGCGCAATCCGTGGCTCGGCCTTGCCTCCTTCACCGAGGAGACGCGCGCCTACTTCTTTGGGCGCGAAGAAGAGGTCGCCGAGCTTGCGCGGCGGGTGCAGCGCAAGCTGCTTACCGTCCTCTTTGGGCAATCGGGTCTCGGGCAAAACCTCCATCCTGCGCGCCGGGCTCGTGCCGCGCCTGCGCAGCGCAGGGTTATTGCCCGGTCTATGTGCGCATCGACTACGCGCGCGCGGCCCCGGAGCCCGCCGTGCAGATCAAGCAGGCGATTGCCCGCACGGCGCGCCGCGCGGGCGAGTGGACCCAGGCCGGCGTCGCCGTCGAAGGCGAGTCGCTGTGGGAATTTCTGCATCATCGCGACGATGTGCTGCGCGATGAGTCCGGCGCAACGCTCATTCCGCTTCTGATCTTCGATCAGTTCGAAGAGATCTTTACGCTCGCGCAGTCGGATGACTTCGGGCGGGCACGCGCCGCGCGCTTCATCGCGGACCTTGCCGATCTCGTTGAGAACCGGCCACCGAAGGAGTTCGAGGCGAAGCTCGAGGAGGACGAGTCGGCCGCGGAGCGCTTCGATTTTGCGCGCAGCGACTACCGGGTACTGATCGCGCTGCGCGAAGACTATCTCGCGCCGCTCGAGGGTCTCAAGGCGGCGATGCCGAGCATCACGCAGAATCGGCTGCGCCTTGCGCGGATGACGGGCCAGCAGGCGCTCGCCGCGGTCATGCAGCCCGGCAAGCGCCTGGTCTCCGAGGAGGTTGCCGCGGCCATCGTGCGCTTCGTCGCCGGCGGCGCCGAGATCGCCAATGCCGAAGTTGAGCCGTCGCTGCTGAGCCTCATTTGCCGCGAGCTCAACGACACGCGCATCGCGCAGGCCGCAATGAGATCTCCCTCGATCTTCTCGCCGGATCGCACGCCAGCATCCTGAGCAATTTCTATGAGCGCTCGCTCGCCGACCAGCCAGCCGGCAGTGCGCCACATCATCGAGGATGAGCTGCTGACGGATTCCGGGTTTCCGCGAGAACGTCGCCGAGGAGCGCCTGCTCGCAAGTTTCGCGAGCCGCCGGCGCCGCGCCCGATACGCTCGCCGTGCTCGTCAACCGTCGCCTGCTGCGCATCGAGGAGCGGCTGGATATCCGCCGCGTCGAACTCACCCACGACGTGCTGTGCAGCGTCGTGCGCAGGAGCCGCGACCTGCGGCGCGAGCGCGAGGCGCGCGATGCGACCGAGCGGCTGCTCGCCGAGCAGCACGAGCGCGAGCTCGCGGCGCGCCGCTCGCTGGTGCGCGCGCGCAAGGTCGCCGCCGTCTGCTACGGTGCTCGCCATTGCCGCGCTCGCCGCCGCGGTCCTCGCCTATTTCAGTAACCAGCGCGCTCACCGCGCCGAGCGCCAGGCCGAGGAGACGCGCGCCGCCGCCGAGCAGGCACGCGGTCAGGCCGAGCATCTCCTCGCCTACCTGACGGATGATTTCGCGAGCGAGCTTGAAACGTTCGGGCGGATGGATGTGGTCGCGGATCTCGCCAAGCGGCAGATCGACTACTTCAAAGCTCTGCCGGCGGCGCTACAACAGTCCGATACCCTGCGTAATGAGGCGCGGGCCCTCGTGCACTACGCGATCGCGATGCGCATTGTCGGCAATCCAGATGCGGCGAATGCCGCCGCGACCGAAGGCGTAGTGATCCTCGAGCGACTGCGTCACGGCGGCGATGCATCCGAGGCGACTCTTATTGCGCTCGCGAAGGGGCTCGCCGTGCAGTCGCGCGTGCTCTACAACCAGGCGAACCCCTCGGCGGTGCCAACGGCAGAGCGTGCCGTGGCGCTCCTCAAACCGGTGGCCGAGGCGTCCCAACGCCTCAGCCGCGGTGCGCGCGACCTACGTACAGGTGCTCGTCGACTTCGGCTACGAGCGCGGCGAAACCTCGCCAGGCGACAAGGGGGCCTTGCCGGCCCTTCGCCTCGCGCAGCGAATGGCAACAGATCTCGGCGCGAAGGATCTCTCCAACATCGAAATGGCCGCCTACTACGCGGAAGCAGGCGGGCGCATCAACGAAACACTTGTGGGCTAGGGGGACATTCCGAAGACGCGCGGCGCGTCGCCGCGGATGCCGAGCAGGTCGCAGACAAGGTGCTGGCCGTACGCCCGGTTTATCTACTCGCCCTGCATGCCAAGGGCATCGTTAACTTACAGCTTCGCCAACATGGATCTGAATGAGCTGCGGCCGACTTGAGGCGATTGACGCCGGCAAGCGCGCCGAGGCCGTTCAGTCACTCTGATGAGGCTCGACCCCAACAACACGGTCTCGCGCGCCAATGCGGATCTCACGCGACGGACTGATCGGGGATGCGTATTGGGCCGCAGGCCGTCCCCGCGAGGCGATCGCGATACTACCGTCAACGCGCTCGAAGCTGCCGGCAGCATCAAGAAGCTCCGGCGTGGGCTGGCTTCTGCAAAACTACCTGCTTCCCGTAGCGATCCTGGCCATGAACGAGGCGGATGTGGGGGACAAGGCGGGCGCGACGGCCACGCTCGCCCTCGCCTTGGCGAAGGAGGTTGCCGCGCTGCGGCAGACGCTCCAACAATCGGTTTGCCGAGCAAGCGGCGCAGCTGCATCGAGCGCAACACCGCGGGCATCATGCAGCTACTGCTGGGCGATGCCGCGAGCAGCGCAAAAAGCGGAACGCGAGGTCGTCAGCCATTGCCCACGGGATCATCCCCACAGCGACTTCGAGAAATTCTGGCAGACCGCCTGCAATTGGTTCGCCTCGTTCTCGGCGGCGCAGGCGTCCTATCTGCTGGGCGACTTACCCGCGGCGGAAAGCGCCGGGCGCGAGGCGTTCGATGCGCACAAGCATTGGCCTCTTCACAACGAATTCGACCAGCGCGATGATGCCGACATCTCGATTCTCCTCGCCCTGCCCTCGCCCGCGAGGGCAAAACCGCGGAGGCCCCACGTCTTCTTGATCCGGTCTTGAAGTTTCACCGCGGGCTCGCGGCGCGCAATCACGGCGATGAATGGCAGCACGTGCAGCTCGCGAGCGCGCTTTATGCAAAAGCCGTTGCCGATCCAGCGCGATCGCGCGGCGCTCCTGAAGGAAGCGAGCGCGCTCGTCGCACGTGTGCCCGCGGCCATGGGCGAGCTGCACAGCGTGCGCCTGTGGCGCGATCGGATCCGCGAGGGAGTTAACTTCCGCGCGGCCGCCGCGCGCCGCGCACTGCCCGGACGTCCGGGTGAGCCTGCGACCACCGCGACTCTTCCGCTCGAGCGGACTGCCTGGCTTCTCGAAGACTCGTCAGCGAGGATCCGCGCCACATCGCGGCGCGCAAGCTCGAGCAGGTCATCCACGCGCGCTTCGCGCCGGACGCCTGCACCGTGCAGACCAAGGAAGGGCTGGTGCACGCTAAGCCGGGCGACGCGATCCTCACCGGCACCGCACGGCGAAACCTGGCGCGTCTCGCAGTCGCATTTTCGCTCGAAATACCGGCCCGTGCCGCCCGTCGAGGACGGCGAAGCCGGCGCCTACCAGAGCCTGCCGCAATCGCATCCTTGCACTGCAGATGCACGAGCCTTTTGAGGTGATGCTCGCGGATGGCGTTTCGCACCTCAACGGCCATGCCGGCGACTGGCTCGTCGACTATGGCGATGGCAGTTTCGGGATCGTCACGCAAGCGATCTTCGCCACCACCTACGAGATCCTCGACGAGCGCTCGAAGATGGCATTCCACCAGATCATTCAGCGCGTGCTGCTGGTCGGCGTGCGCATGCAGACGCTGCCCGCGCCGCCCGCCGCCGCAGCCACCGGAGCGCCTCGAGCCCTCTGATTGCCGCGCATCGCGCCCGCGCACGACACTTTTGATCAGCGCGCAATCTTCTTCGGACATCGCTACCGCAGCGGCTACTGGGCGATCTACCTGCTGAGCGCGGTCGCCGTGCTGTTCGCGGTCGTGCCGCTGGCCCTCGGCTGGGATGACAGCCGCCACATGCTGCATCCGTACGTCGGACTTTGGGCAGTCGGCGAACTGTGCATCATTCTCACCGTGGCTGCGATCTACTGGAAAGGACATCGCAGCGACTGGCAGGGCCAGTGGCTGCGCGCGCGCACGACCGCGGAGTTGACCTGGTATCTGCCACTCATCGCGCCGCTCGTCGATTTCACCCAGGGCGTCGCCGACAACTGGTACGCGCGCGTGCTCGATCCGGGCCAGGAGCTCGCGGGCGGGGATGACCTTGCAGCACTGTGCGCGAAGAATGAGTCCCTCGCGCGCGCAGTTGCTCACAGGCGCGCTCGAGCGAACCGGAGTTCGTCTCAAGCTATGTACGCTGGACCATCGAGATCCTCGAGGGACAGCGGCACTACCATCATCGCGTCGCGATTCGACAGCGTGCGCTGCTGCATCGGGTGCACCGTGTCAATATCTGGCTCTTCGGCCTGACTGCGCGTGGGGCGCTGCTGCATCTTGCGATGCATACGCTGTGGCTGTCGCTCATCACGACCTTTTTCCCTGCGCTCGGCGCGGGCTTGCACGGTGCCCTTGCCCAGTCCGAAGCCTATCGACTGGGCGCGACTTCCGAGCGGCTCGTGGACGAGTTGCAGGGAGCGATCGACAGAATTCGCAGCGCTGCGGATCCGCAGACGTTGAAGGCCTCCGATCCAAGCGGCCATTGCGGTCATTATCGAAGAGCATCAGGACTGGCACACGCTCGTGCGCCCGCACCACTTGCCGCTCGGGTGAGCCTCCGCGCCCTAGTCTAAGTGCGGTTTTGAGGTCGGCCGGCGCTCCCTGCTGCGCGGCCCCATCTTGCCTTGGATCCCATCCCGCCAGCCTGCGAAGACGGCCGCAATCTTTTCGCGCTTGGCTTCCTCATAGAAAGCGATGCGTTTGCACGCATTCAAACCGCTCACGAGTGCCATGAGCGCCCAGGATCCTGGAATGGGTCCGCCACGCTCGCGCAGCATGACCGCGTGGTTTCGCGTGATGTAGTAGCGCCGCTCGGCGGAGTGATTGCTGGTCCATTTCTGCATCCACAGCAGCCGGTGCTGGGTCGGCTTGCCGATCGAGTGCGTCATGATCGGTCTTAGGGTTTTAAGGACGCGGTAGCCGCGCGCGCGCGCGCGAACGCAATACTCGGTATCGACGTGATCGATAAAAAACTCTTCTCGAAACGGGCCAATGTGCTCGTATGCGCTCAGCGACAGCAACGACCCGGAGGTGATTACGGTCTCGACTTCCTGCCACTCGTTGCCGCGGTGCTCCAACCGCGCGATCTTTGGGGACTGCCGGTGCTGTTCGCGAAAGCCGGCGCCAATGAGCGCAAGACGCGCCTGATCCGCGAAGCTCGCGCGCACTGCCAGCAAGGTTTTAACCATATCGGCGTCAATGCGACTGTCCTGATCGAGCAGCACGGCCCAGGCAAATCCGAGCGCGACCGCATGCTCCAGGCCGATATTGAGTGCACGCGCCAAGCCGACATTCGCGCCGTTGAGAACCAATGCTGCCCGCTGCTCGCTCGCGAGCTCGCGCAGCATCTCAAGCTGAGCGCCAGCCGAGCCGTTGTCGACCACGACGGCAGCGCCTACCTGCTGCAGGATATCGCGCAAACGCTGCGCAAATCCGCCGTCGGGATGGTACGTGACCAAAACCGCGCAGACGTCGCCTCCGGCGGCGCTGTCAGTTGCCACCGATGAGTCCGGCGGTGACATTGATCGCAAAGCCGAGCACTGCGGCGTTGAAAACAAACGAGATCACCGTATGCGCGATCACGACTTTGCGCACGCCGATGTCGTTGGTTGCCACGTCCGCGGTCTGGCACGCCGCCGCAATCGTGAAGGAAAAATAGGCGAAGTCCCAGAACAACGGCTGCGCGGTTTTCGGGAAATGCAGCGGCCGCTCGCCCGGCGGAATGACGCTGTAGAACATATCCGCGTAGTGCATGGTAAAAAGCGTCGGTACGAGAGTCCACGAGCTCGCAACCGTTATCGCCGCAAGCACCAAGTGCGCCGCGCGCTCCGGCCCGGAGACTGCTTGATCGTTGAGAGAATCTCGACGATGGCCACCAGACTGAGCAGCGAGCAAGCACGGCAAAGAATAGAATGACCGGCGCCGTCTCGTCATCTTCGATGAAGCGTGCGCACATCGCCTCGGCACTGAGCCGCGTCATTTTTGTGTACAGCAATACCAGAAAGAGCACCACGCCGAAGTTCCAGCACAGAAGAATTCGGCTCACCGCCCACCATTGATGGGGCCACGCAAAGAAAATAGCGATCGCGGCGATCACCGCAATCCACAGCCGCACGTGATTTATCGCAAGATTGGGCATGGCGTTTCCGGCGGGGCGTCTCCGTCCCCTCCTCTTCTCCCCCCGTGGCCTATTCAATCATCAGCACTGCAACCGAAGCGCCCGCAAAGGCGAGCGCGGCCATCACGAGCAGCACGAGGTGGATCGTTCCAGCCAGCGACGCTCTTGCGATCTGCTCCAGGCTCAAGCGCTCCGCCGCGCTCATCTGCGCGGGCGCCCGCGGCACGACAAAACCGCCGCGCACCGCGTCGACCTCGCGGCGCACTTCCGTGCTGGGCTGCGCCTGCCGCACTTGCGCATCAATCTCAAGATCGAGTACGCGCAGCGCTACCGTGCCCATAACGGCAATCACGAGAAGTCCGGCAACCGACGCCGCGGCATTGTTGATCCCGGAGGCAACGCCGCTCTGCTCCTGTTGCACCGCATTCAGCACCGTGGTCGTCAATGGCGCAATCGTGATGGCCATGCCGAAGGCGAGGACCACCATCGGCAGAACGAAAGAGAAGTAGCGGCCGTCGGCACTCAGCATCGCAAAGAGCAACAGCGCGATCTCCCGCGATGGTTGGCCCGATGATGAGCGGCCAGCGCGCGCCGAAGCGGTCCATCAAGCGCCCCGACCACTTCGACAGCGCGCCCAGGATCACGGCGAAAGGCACGAAGATCGCGCCGGCCGCGGCGGCCGAATAGCCGTGTACCTGGATGATCAGGAACGGCACGAAGAAAAACGAGCCGGCGAGCGCGCCGTAGAGAAGCAGCGTCAGCAGATTCACGCCAGAGAATTGCCGCGAGCCGAAAAGCCCGAGCGGCACCATCGGCGCAGACTCCTTCCTTCGATCCACAGAAACACGAGCAACAGGGCCGTGCCGGCGACGATGGTGCCGCTGACGGCGGCATCTCCCCAGCCGCGTGCCGCCGCCGCGATCAGACCGTACACGATGGCTCCCAGGCCGAGGAATACGCTGAGCGCTCCCGGCCAATCAAGGCGCGTATGGTTCTCGGTCTCGCGGCTCTCGGCGAGGTAGCGCAGAGCGATCCAGAGCGTCGGCACGGCGAGAATCGGGTTGATCAGGAAAATGGCGCGCCACGATAAGATGATCGACGATCCAGCCGCCGATGATCGGCCCTGCGCCCGCGGCAATCGCCGAAGCGCCCGACCACACGCCGATGGCTGCGCCGCGTTCGCTTTCGTCGTAGGCGGCGCTGATGAGCGCAAGGCCGCAGGGAATCAGAAACGCCGCGCCGACGCCCTGTAGAGCGCGCGCGCCGATCAGTGCGTCCGAATTCGGCGCAAGTCCACACGCGAGTGAAGCGAGCGTGAACACGCTGACGCCGATCATGAAAATCCGGCGCCGCCCGAAACGATCGCCCGCTGCGCCGCCGATCAAGAGCAGCGCGGACATGCACAATGTGTAGGCGTTGATGACCCACTGCATGGCCGAGAGCGTGGTGCCGAGGTCGGCCTCCATGCGCGGCAACGCAATGTTGACCACGGACTCGTCGACAAACGCCATCGTCGAGGCGAGCACCGCGCAGATCAGCACCCAGCGCTTCTGATGCCCGTCGGGGACGGCAATGGAAACTTTCACCCGCACTATCGTACACAACTTGACTCGTCGGCGCGGACGGCGCTGCCGCCATGACCGCGCCGCCGAAGCTTAGCGCGTCCCGGAAGCTGCCGCGTCTTTCTTGCGCGCACAAGGTGCGCAAGGTGATCGAGTAACGCAGCGCCTTGGTTGGCGACACCGCGTGCTGCCACTGCCAGCGCGCGGCGCCTGCGAGCGCATAGATGGAGCGCGGCGCAAGCTCGAGTGCGAACGCCGTGCGGCGCGCTCCCGCGCGCGGCGGATAGGGCCGAAAACGCATGCGCGCCGCGCCCGCGAGCGAGATGCCCACGACCGCCTCGAAGTTGGGAACGTCCCGATGCCAGCCGAGCTGCGTGCCCGGCCGATATTCCGCGATCAGCGCATGATTGAACTTCAGCGCATCGATGCCACACCATGCCGCGGCGCGCGCGCGCAATTCGAACAGAGATGGCGGGATGGGCTGCGCCGGCAGCAGCTCATTGGCGGCAAAGTCATAGCTGCCACCGAAGCTGACCGTGCGCCGATGCGCCTGCCACTGCCGGTACTGCGCCTCCGTGAGCGCGAAGCTGCGCACCAGCGCGAGGAGTGCCAGCTCCTCGGCGATCGTGAGGAAGTTCGCCTCATACTTGAGGCCCGGTATGTCCGGCAGGTGCGCTGCTGCGAAGAGCTCCGCCTGTGGCGCTGAATTGTTCGCTGCAGCTCTCGCCATCGTCGCGTAGCTCAAACGAGGTGCGCTGCCATGCGCTGCACCGAAATCGCATTGCCCAGTGCCGCGTGCGCCGCTGTGTTGTCAAATATGCACCAAGTTTGCGCGGCTTGCAGGCGGCTCATTGCAAGCGTGCGGCCGAGGCGCGCGAACGCGTTGCTGTCGTAGTTGGAGTAGTAAGTCTGCGGGGCGCCGTGCAGGCGATAGTAGGCGAGCGCGCGAGCGCCGCCCGGTGCGCCGTCACCGGGTGAGCGCGGCGGATCGGCAGCGACGCGTGCGATCCCTTGGGCCGCAAGCAGATTGTCGGCTTGCGCCGTAAACCAGCTGCGATGCGCGGCGTAACGCTGCAGATGCGTGCCGGCGACAGGAAATTCACGGGCATACGGCGAAGGAATCGCCCACCCGGCCGTGCCTACGCGCAGCAGGCAGCGTGCGTTGTTGGTTGCCCAACATCGCTCTACGACTGCCTGCTGCGGCAGCGCCATCCGATCGCACCCAAAAGGGCCTTTAATCAATAATTTATCCCCTGCCTGTGGCTCAAAAGTCACAATCTGTATAAATACACAGCGTCATGTTCCGTTGCAAGACCCGGCAGGTTCGGGTCCCGCCCAGCGCTTTCCCGCGCGCAAGCACTCAATCGGCGCCGACCGCGTCTTCACCTTGCATGGCTCTAGAGATCGCCCGACGGCCAGCGGTGTTCCCGCCTGTTGTTCGAAAAGTGTGCGGGCTCCACTGCATAGGCGATCGAGCGCATGCAAATTCGAAGCGCCGCGGCGTCAAGGAAAAGGCGGCGCAGCCGCCCTGCCGAGAAGAAATCCAGGCGCCCCGAGCCTCCTCTGCCGTGTGCGTGCTCGCTGACCCAAGCGCACCCGAGGAGCATCCACTACGAATGCGCGAACCTGGATTGTGGCGCGCGAGAAACACATTGCTTATCTCGCGGCCGCCCGCTAATTTGTATGGACAGATAAAAAAGACCGCTGCATCGCGAGGACCGGGGGTCAGGCTACGTTTCGGAGTAACTCATGATGTCATCCGAGAGATTAACGGGTCCTTCGCGCGTGCTCCTCAATGCAACACGCCACATTGCGCTCCTGATGTTGGCGGTGTTGGGCGCGGCGAGCATGCCGGTGAGTCGTGCCGCCGACGCGGCCAGCGATGATGCGGCAGCCGCAAAGGCGAGCGCCGAAAATCCAAGCAGCGCGGCGGGTCCGACGCAGTTGGCAGAAATCACGGTCACGGCCACACGGCGCGAAGAATCTCTCAGCAAGGTACCGATCAGCGTCAGCGCCTTCTCCCAGGAAACGATGGACCAGCGCGGCGTCAAAGACATTACCGATCTGGTGCGCTACACGCCCGGCGTCTCCATCGATCAGACCGGCACCAACAACATTTCGATTCGCGGCATCTCCTCCTCCGGCGGTGCCGGCACCACCGGCATCTACATCGATGACACGCCCATCCAGATGCGCTCGCTCGGCTTCAACCCCGACGACACGCTGCCGAAGACCTTTGACCTTGATCGCGTCGAGGTGCTGCGCGGGCCGCAGGGCACGCTGTTCGGCGCAGGCTCGGAGGGCGGCACGGTTCGCTACATCCTGACGCAGCCGAGCCTGACAACCGCGAGCACCTACGTGAAGAGCGAAGTCTCATCCACGCAGTACGGGGAGCCGAGCTACGAGGCAGGCATCGCGCACGGCGGCCCGATCATCGACGATGTGCTGGGGTACCGCGCCAGCATCTGGTACCGCAAGGACGGCGGCTGGATCGATCGCGTGGACCCGACGACCCTGGCGGTGGTCGATCACGATGCCAACAGCGACGAGTCTTTCGTGGTGCGCCTGGCTTCCGTCTGGCGGCCGATCGAGCGCGCTTACCGTGACACCGAGCATTTTTTATCAGAATAAGCAGGAGCACGACGTCTCGACCTACTGGCCCGCGTATTCGGATCCAGCCGCGGGCCACTTCAATCAATGCCAATCCTGATCGCCTTCCGGTTCCCGACAAGTTCTACCTGCCCGCACTGAAGATCGAGGCGGATCTGGGCAAGGCACGGCTCGTCTCCAATACCTCCTATTACCACCGCGACGAGACGACGGGCTATGAGGGAACCGTCTATAACCTGAGCTACTACCAGACGCTCGGCTGGCCGGCCGCCGCGTCGAGCCTCTTCGAGGAGGTCGCGTTCCTCAACCCGGCGGATTACCCGCTGATCGACACCTCCGGCATCCATCTGCCGGCCGGACTTGCAGAATTACCGCGCCCCGGCCACGGTCGAGAACCAGCAGCGCAGCGAGACGGAGGAAGTTCGCCTCGAGTCGAACGACCCCACGAGCCGGCTCACCTGGACCGTCGGCGCCTTCTGGCAGCTCAGTCGCGAATACAGTCTTGAGGAAATCCATGATCCGATGCTCAACAATCTGCTCGAAACGCTCTACGGCCAGAATGCCTTGGACATCTTCGGCGAGGCGCTGCTGCCGAACGGGGACTCCTACTACAACCCCAACACGGCGCACGACCGGCAGATCGCCGGCTTCGGCGAGGCGACTTACAGCATCACGGATCAATTGAAGCTCACGCTCGGCGGCCGCGTGGCGAAGACCTCGTTCGACATCACTCACTTTACCGACGGACCGCAGAATGAAGGCCCGATCCCGGTCGGCGCGTCGAGCGCATCGCAGAGCGAAACCCCCTTTACCCCGAAGGCGGGCTTAAGCTATCAGATGGACCCCAATAACCTCTTTTACTTCACCTACGCCAAGGGTTTCCGTGTCGGCGGCGCGAATGCGCCGCTGCCGACGTATTGCATGGACGGTCTCATTCAGGAAGGCTATACGAGCGGTCAGGCGCCGGCGACCTACAAGTCCGACTCGACGCAGAGCTACGAGATCGGCTCGAAGAACAACTTCGACAATGTCCTCAAGATCGCATCCAGCGTCTACTACATCAAATGGAACGACATTCAACAGAACGTCTACGTCAACAGCAACTGCGGACTGCAGTTCACGGACAATCTCGGCACCGCGGTCGCGAAGGGCTTTGATCTGCAGGCTGATGCCGCGCTGGGTCGCGATGACGCTCGAGGCGGCCATTGGCTACACCGATGCGCGCTACGTGCGCGACCTCCAAGAATGATCTTGCGATCGACGGCGATGCAATTTCCGGACAGGCCGCGATCAACGGCAGCCCGGGCACGAATCCGCCGTGGAACGTGTCGCTCGGGGCGCAGTACAACTTCGCCGTGCACGCGCACGAGAGCTTCGCGCGCCTCGACTATGAATTCGCAAGCCGCAACCCGTGGCTTGCGGCAATTCAGGATCCGCGCTCATCGCAGTACACGCCATATCTCCGTACCCCGATCTCGCCGACGCTGCCCTCGACCACGTTCGTGCAGTTTCGCACCGGCACGAGTTCTGAACGGCTGGCAGGTATCGTTCTTCATCGACAACCTGCTGAATACGCACGTGACGACGAACTACGAGCGAACGCTTTACTCGACGGCAACAATCCGAACCTATCCGCCGCCTGGCCCGCAGTACAACTTTTACACCTTCAGGCCGCGCACCTTCGGCATCACGGCCACGTTGCACCTGTAGCGAAGGTCGCGTTCCTGCAATGGCGCGGCGCTCGGGCGCGACCAAGCCTCAGCGTAGCACGTGCCGTGCGCCGCGCTACAGATAGAAGTCGTATTCGCGGCTGAAAAGCTCGTCGATCAACGCGGCGTATTCCTTGCGCTTGAGCTCCGCGAACAGCTGCAGGAACTTCGCCGGCATGTACTGCGCGAGAAGACTGGAGTGCTCCAAGCGCTCGAGCGCAGCGAGCAGATTGTCCGGTGCGGCCGCAGCGGCTGCGCGCCGGACGCGGCCCGCGGTAGGCGCCGTGGGTTTCAAGTGATGCGTCACGCCATGCAAGAGCGCGGCCAGTACCGCCGCGACCACGAGATGCGGGCTTGCATCCGCGCCTGCGACGCGATGCTCTACGCGGCGGCCCGAGCCGAGCGCCGCCGGTACGCGAAATGCTACCGCGCGATTGTTGTGTCCCCAGTCGCTGCGTCGTCGGCACGAACGGGCCGAGATAGCGACGATATGAATTGAAGCTGGGGGCACAGAAGGCCGAGCGAGTCGAACATCAAGGCCTGCATGCCTGCAATTGCTTCCTGCAACAACTCCTCCCCGCCGCGCACCTCCGAAGCGGTTGGCACCGGATTCGTCATTGATACTGACGTGCACGTGCAAGCCGCTGCCCGCCTGATGCGCAAAGGGCTTCGCCATGAACGTCGCAAGCATGCCCATCGACTGGGCAACCCCACTGATGATGCGTTTCAGCAGCACTGCATGATCCGCGGCAAGCAACGGGTCCGCGACGTGGCGCAGATTGATCTCGTATTGACCAATGCCGTACTCGGCGACGGCGCCGCACGCGGGCACGCCCTGCTCAGCCGCGGCGGCGGACACACGGTTGAGAAAATCCGCAGCAGCTTCGACCGCGTCCATGGAAAGATTTGCAGCGCGCCGCGGCGGACTTCCCCGCCCCGGCAAGGTGGCAAGCGCAATGCCGCCATCCGCGGTGCGGCGCGGGTCAACGAGATAGAACTCAAGTTCGCAGGCTACGACCGGGTGGATGTGCGCCCGCTGACAGCGGTCGAGCAGCGCCTGCAGAACCTCGCGCGGATCGAACCACAGCAAACCGTGCTGCTCCACATGACGCATGCTGCAGAGCACCTGCGCGGTCGGCGCGCGTGCCCAAGGCACTGCACGCAAAGTGCCTGCGATGGGTAGCGCCGTACCGTCAGGATCGCCGTCCGAGCCGCCCATGCCCTGCACGTTGTGACCGAGACCGCGCACATCGGCGATCAGCGCGCAGGATGAGTACTGCACGCCGTCGGTAAACACCTTATGCGCATCTTCGATCGCCAGGCGTTTGCCGACCGTGTTGCCGTTGACGTCGATGACGAACGCATCAAGCGCGCTCAACTGTGGATGAGTCCGCACAAACTCAGTCCATTCGTCGAGCGACGCTGATGCACGATGAGTCGCTGTCATGTGGTGTAACCGCTCACAGTCGATCGCGCAATGCGTAAAGCACCATCGCCGCCGCCAGCGTGGGCGCGCGCAATGCCGGGGCCGCCCGGAAATCGCGGCACCGGCACGCGCGCAAACGCCTCGAACGCACGGCGCTCGCCCAAGATCGCGTCGGCGACGATCTTGCCGGCGTACGGCGCGAGCACGACACCGAGGCCCGAATAGCCGCTCGCGTTGAAAAATCCGGGCGCAAGCTCACGAATGAACGGCATGCGCGTGCGGGTGACCGCTAGAGTACCGCCCCATGCGTACTCGAGCCGCACGCCCTGCAGCTGCGGAAACACCCCGAGCAGGTGCGGTCGCACGAACTGCGCAATATCGGCGGGAAAGCGATAGCTGTAGTTCTCGCCGCCTCCGAAGAGCAATCGATGGTCGACCGTGGTGCGAAAGTAATTCACGACAAAGCGCGAGTCGGCGACGGCGTAGCCACGTTTCACAAGCGCCGCCGCCCCCTCCGCTCCGAGCGGCTCGGTCACGGCGATAAAATTGTTGATTGGCATCACGTGCGACTTCGACTTCGCGGGCGATGCCTCGTAGATAGCCGTTGCAGGCGAGAATCACCTGGCTCGCGTGCACTTCGGCGGCGGCGGTCGCGACCACGAATCCGCTGCCGGCGGGCTCAACCTTTACAACCTCGGCTTGCTCGTGCAGCTGCGCCCCGTGACTCTGCGCGGCGCGCGCGATGCCGAGCGCAAGATTGAGCGGATGCAGGTGTCCGCCGCGCATGTCGAGCGATGCGCCGTAATAGCCGTCCGTCGCCACCAACGCGCGCAGCTCCTCGCGCTCGACGTAACGGATGTGGCATAGCTGTACGCCTCCTGCAGGTACGCGACGTAGCGGCGCGTTGCGGCGCTATAACGGGCTTTGTGGTCTGCGTGCAGCAGCCCCGGCCGGTAGTCGCACGTGATCTCGTAGGTCGCAATGAGTTCATCGAGGTGCGCGCGCGCCGCGAGCGCCAGCTCCCAGAGTTCACGGGCAGCGGTCGCGCCAATCTTCTTCTCGAGGTAGTTCTGGTCGCGGCGCAGCCCGACATGCACCTGGCCGCCATTGCGACCGGATGCGCCCCATCCGAACCGGGATTGTTCGAGAACAATTACCGTCAGGCCGCGTTTTGCCAGGTGCAGCGCCGCCGCACATCCCGTAAAGCCACCGCCGATGATGCACACATCGCAGGTATGGCGACCACCCAGCGGCGTTGCCGTGAGCGGCTGCGCCACGGTGGCGGCGTAGTACGACGGCGCGTGATGGGAGCTCGGAACGAGCGCGTTTGATTGAGATTTCAGCATGAGACAAGTCCGCGCAAGCACGCGGCTGAGCGGCGGCCGCTCAAAGTGTGATCACAGATTGTTGATGCGAGGATACACTAAGCGCTGCAGGGCCGCCAAGCTTGCGGCGTGCTACGGCGTCTCGAAGCCGCTTGCCCCGATCAGCCCCATGCCGTCCCGAATGTCCGCGAGCAGCGCTTTCTTCAGGCCGCGAGCATCGCGCCTGCGCAGCGCGCGCAGCATGAGCTCGTGCTGATCGGTGAGGTTAGCGGTGCCGAAGCGCACGTACACGACGCTCATGAAGGGTCCGAACTGCAGCCACAAGGTCTCGATGAGCTGCAGCAGCGTGCGGCGCGGCTGTGCCGTGTAGATCAGGAAGTGAAAATTGAAATTGCCCTGCATGTAGGCGTTGACGTCGCCGCTCTTGAGAGCTCTTTCGATCGACTCGTCCGCAGCCCTTATCTTTTCGAGTCGGGGTGCGTCGATCAGCGGCAGCGCCGCGAGAGCCGCCGCGGGCTCGAGCAGTTCGCGACAGCGCAAGAGATCACGGAATCGATCCGCCGTCATGGACGGCACGACAATCTTGCGCTTCGAGCGGATTTGCAGCGCGCCCTCCGCGGCGAGCCTGCTTAGCGCCTCGCGCACCGGTGTCTGGCTGACGCCGAGCTCGAGCGCCAGCCCGCGGGTTGAGAGCGTGCTGCGGGGTGTGATCTTGCCGGTGATGAGGCGACGACGCAGCTCCTGATGCACGTTCGCATGCAACAGCGAGCCTGCACGCTTTTGATCCAATGGCAACCGTCTATGCGGCCGCAGCGAGCGTCGCGAGTATGGCTTGGGCTTCGCTGAGCGAGCGCTCCAGGATATCGACCATCCGATCGATCTCGGCGTGCGTAATGATGAGCGGCGGGCACATGACGATCGAATCGCGGATCGCGCGCACCATGAGTCCATTTCTGATGCAGGCATCCCGCACCACGGGGCCGGCCGTACCCTCCTTGCCGCAGAATCGCTCGTTCGTGCCTTTGCGCGCGATGATTTCAACCGCAGCAATGAGCCCAAGCGAGCGCGTCTCACCGACCAGCGGATGAGCGTTCAGCCGCGCGAGCGCGCGCCCGAGATAAGGGCCAACATCCTGCGCAACGCGTTCGACGAGTCCCTCACGCTCGATGATCTCGAGATTCTTCAGCGCGACCGCGGCCGCGGTCGGATGGCCCGAGTACGTATAGCCATGCACGAAATCGCCACCTGCGCGCTTGAACTCCGCGACGATACGCGCGGAGAGCGCCGTGGCCGAAATCGGCAGATATCCCGAGGACAGCCCTTTCGCCATCGACACGATGTCCGGTCTTATGCCGTAGTGCTGGAAGCCAAACCAGCGTCCCAGGCGCCCGAATCCGCAAATGACCTCATCGATGATGAGCAGGATCCCGTATTTCTGGCAGATGGCAGCCACGCGCGGCCAATAGCCTTCCGGCGGAATGATGACACCACCTGCGCCCTGCACCGGCTCGCCGATGAACGCCGCAACGTTTTCCGGCCCGACTTCAAGGATGCGCGCCTCGATGGCGTCGGCCGCGCGCGCGGCGAACTGCGCCGCCGCCTCGCCGAAACCTTCGTTAAAGCTGTAGGGCTGCATCACGTGCTCGATCCCGGCAATCGGCAGCTTTCCCTGAGCGTGCATGGGGCGCATGCCACCCAGGCTCGCGGCCGCGACCGTCGAGCCGTGATAGGCATTCCAGCGACTGATGAAAATCTGTCGCCGCGGCTCGCCGCGCAACGCCCAGTAATGGCGCGCGACGCGAAACGCGGTGTCATTGGCCTCCGAACCTGAGTTATTGAAGAAGATATGCGTCAGATCCTGCCCGAGGCGGGCAGCAAGCTCGGCCGCCAGGCGTATGGTGGGCGCCGTCGCGGTCCGGAAGAACGTGTTGTAGAAGGGCAGCTGCAGCATTTGCTCGTAGGCCGCGCGCGCCAGCTCCTCACGGCCATAGCCGACGTTCACGCACCACAGTCCGGCCATGCCGTCGAGCATGGCGTGCCCTTCGGCGTCGTAGATCATGCAGCCTGCGGCGCGCACGATGATGCGGCTGCCGCCCTGCTCGGTTTGCAGTTTGTAATCGGTGTGCGCCGGCAGGTGATGCGCCACATCCAGACGACGCAGTTCGGCAAGTTCGGCGCTCGAGAGGTGCGTTTGCATGCAGGTCACGCTACCGGCACACGCGCCGCGCGTCAAGAATCTGTGATCACACATGGGCGGCGGATGGCCACATGCACCCGGAAACATTGGCGCGCTGCGGCAGCGGCGTAGCGCCGACCCACGGCTCTGCGCTGAGCATCAAGACCGTGCTGCAGAGCATGCGCTAGCGCCGACTCAGGCGTTGCGTGTCTGCAGGCCTGCGAGCCGCCGGTCGGGGGGCCGGGCCGACGTGAGTTGACCTCATGGCCGCATCCGCAGCTTGGACATTGATTTCTCTTAATGGGTTCGAGGTCAACGGCAGCTCGATCCCGCCGTTTAACCGGTTGTAGACAGATTCTTGAGGAGTTTTCAGTCATGCGTAAGACAATCGCTCTCGTACTCGCAGCGGCCATCGGTGTGGCCGCGAGCGTGTATACGCCGAGCGCGAAGGCTGCCGTCGTGGTTGGCGTTGGAATTCCCGCGCCGGTGTACGCACCTTGGGTTGCGCCCGCGCCGGTTGCACCGCTGTACTGGGGCGCGGGACCGTATTGGCGCGCACCGGCCTACTACGGTGGCTACTGGGGCTATCGCCGTGGCTTCTGGGGCTACGGCCATCCGGGTTACGGCTACCGCGGCTGGGGCGGCTATCGCCGGCGCTGATTGGTTCAACGCTCGTAGGTCGATGGCTTGGTGGAATTCACCACGCCGTCGACCGACGAGATGAACGCCAGGATTTGGGCGTTGGTGAAAGCCTTGGGTCCCATATAGCCCGCGTCGAAGCCCCAGACAAAGTAGCTCGGGCGCATTGCACCGCCCTAGAGAGGTCGCACCACTCATCGCGTAGTCATAGATTACTGAGGGCGAATATATCCCCGGAGTCTGCGCCTCAATCCAAGGTAGCACGCCTCGATAGTCCTGGCCGCCTTCGTAACCGTTGAATACTAAGTTCGACGTCCCCGAAAACGGTCACGCCAGCGGGATCTTCACATCCCGGCCGATCGCATAAAGGCCGCTCGGTCAGAGCGCGACAGGCGCGGGATGCGGGTATCAAAGGCCGACCTTGACACTCGTGACATGCGTCGCACGACGCAATCCGGCGCCGCATGATGGCCATTTGACATACGGCAAACTCAAGGTTACCGATCGCAGACAATGAGCTTGCGCTACTTAAAACCGCTCCACCCGATTGCCGCTGGAGCGTTGCGTGATTTCAGAATCTGAAGAGGTTGCTTAGCGTCAGGCAGGCGATGTGTGCCTCACGCATTCATCAAACGAGTGGCGCCCTCGCCTGAGTCATGATCGGGCTGAACCGGCGGATCCTGCATTGGCTGCTCACGCGGATCCGCGGGCGTGGGAGTACTTGGCGGCTCAGGTGTTTCTGATTTGCCTGAACCCGGCTGCTTTGACGTGCTCATGGAGGCCTCCTTATGCTGAGCAACTCCCACTATGTTGCGCTTCGCGCCAGCAAAATGCGCTCAGCTCTGCCGAACGGCTGACGAATGCAATGTCAGGTATCGTCGGACAAGTGTTGCAAAGTAGACGTGCTCCGCCCGCGGAGCACGCCTTCAAGGCTGCACCTTTCCCTGGTGCCAGGGAGCGCAGCAACGGGCCTAATTACTCAGCTTTGATCGTCAGCTGGTTGTCGACGTGCGTCACGCCCTTGATACCAGTGGCATCCTGCTCAGCCTTCTGCTTTTCCTCGTCCGACGCCACCATGCCCTTCAGAATGACGTTGCCGTCCTTCGTCGTGACATGAATGTGCCGCGCCTTGGTCGCGGTGTCCTTGGCGAGCTCGGCCTTCACTTTGGTAGTGATGTAGGAGTCCGTCACCGGCTGATCGCTCTTCATATTGGTCTCATCGGCCAATGCGGCAGCGGCGATGAGCCCCAAACTCATGATGGCCGTGACCCACACTTTCTTGTCGCTCATAACAATACCTCTCATCCAAAAAGAATCCTCACCGGTAAAACTTGCGAGCGTCCGCCAAGTTCCTGCCGGGGCCTGCCGTTATCACGCATTGCGTTGATTCTGATAGATTTTTTTGGACAGGAGCGCACAGCCGCCAGAACCTCGTTATGCCAGGGCTCTAGCGCAAAGTCCCGCAGTCACGCACCCTTAACCTATGGTCGCAATCAGACCTGCCACCAGTTGAGCCGCTGGTGAGCCGCACTTGCCCCCGGGAGTACGTAAATTGAATGCCGCCCCAATGTCGAAGCCTGATGGCGCGCACGCGCTGGTCACTCACTGGATCGGCGGTCGGCCAGCGGCTGCACTCGGGCACCACAGCCCGGTATTCAACCCCGCGCACGGCCGTCAGGTGCGCGAGGTTGCGCTCGCAACGGCCGCCGAGGTTGACGCGGCAGTGCAGAGCGCCGCGGATGCATTTCGCGCCTGGGCAGATGTGCCGCCGCCGCGGCGCGCTCGGCTCATGTTTCGCTTCCAGGAACTGCTCACGCAGAACACCAAGCGAATCGCACGTGTCCTGAGCGAAGAGCACGGCAAAACGCTTCCCGATGCCGAGGCTGAAATCGCCCGAGGGATCGAAGTGGTGGAATTTGCCTGCGGCGCGCCGCAGCTGCTGAAGGGCGAGTTCAGTGACAGCGTTGGTGCCGGCGTCGATAGCTATTCGCTGCGGCAGCCGCTCGGCGTGGTGGCGGGCATTACGCCCTTTAATTTTCCGGTCATGGTGCCGATGTGGATGTTTCCGATCGCTCTTGTCTGCGGGAACACATTTGTATTGAAGCCTTCAGAGCGCGACCCGTCCGTCTCCTTGCTGCTCGCCGAACTGCTGAAGGATGCCGGCCTTCCAGATGGCGCGTTCAACGTTGTGCAGGGCGACAAGGTTGCCGTTGATGCGCTGCTGCAGCATCCACGCGTTGCGGCAATCAGCTTCGTCGGCTCAACTCCAGTCGCCCGCTACATCCACCAGCAAGGCACGGCGCACGGCAAGCGGGTGCAGGCGCTGGGCGGTGCGAAGAACCATATGGTCGTCATGCCGGATGCGGATTTGCATGCCGCCACGGAAGCGCTGATCGGCGCCGCGTTTGGGTCTGCCGGCGAGCGCTGCATGGCGATCTCGGTTGCCGTCGCGGTCGGCGAGCCGACCGCGGATGCGCTCGTGCAGCAACTGCTGGTGCGCGCGCGCGAGCTCAAAGTAGGGCCTGCCGATGGATCCGGGGTGGAGATGGGGCCGCTTGTCACACAGGCGCACCTCGAGCGGGTACGCCGTTACATCGACATCGGAGTCGAGCAAGGCGCACGGCTGGTGCTCGACGGGCGCGCGCTGCGCGTCGCCGGGCATGAGAGCGGATATTTCCTGGGACCGACGGTGTTTGATGATGTCCGTCCCGAGATGCGCATCTACCAGGAGGAGATCTTCGGGCCAGTCTTGTGCATCGTGCGCGTGCCCGACCGCGCATCCGCCGCGCGCCTCATCAACGCGCACGCACTCGCCAATGGCACCGCCATCTTCACGCGCAGCGGAGAGGCCGCGCGCGATTTCGCTCGCGATATCGAGATCGGCATGGTCGGTGTCAACGTGCCCATTCCGGTCCCGATGGCGTTTCACAGCTTCGGGGGCTGGCGCACCTCCTTGTTTGGCGATCACAGCATCCACGGTACCGAGGGCGTCCGTTTCTACACCCGCCTTAAGACCGTGACGCAACGCTGGCCCGGTACGCACTCGGGCGCGGCCGAATTCACGCTGCCGGCGAAGCAATAAACGCGCGGCGGGAATCTCGCGAGCGCACTACTTTCGAGCAGCTGCCTGCGCCGACGGCGCACGCAGCTCGCCCGCAGAGGCACGTGTGCAGCCGCAACCGCCCGCGCACGCGCGCAACTGCAAGCGCACGCGTCGCCATGGTGCACGGCGCGCAAGGCACGGCTATTGCATGAGGCCGGGCGGTGTCGTCAGCTCCTGGAAGTCATGCGTCTATCCCGGGCACCTGCCCTGCGCAACCTGCGTGCATTCTGCATTGCCGCCCGCCACCGCAGCTTCAAAGCTGCGGCGCAGGAACTTGCGCTCACGCCCTCGGCGGTGAGCCATCAGATGCGCGAACTCGAGACGTTGCTCGGCGTGCAGCTCTTCGAGCGCAGAACGCGCGCGCTCGCCCTGACGACCGCCGGACACAGGCTCGTCAACGAGATTGCACCGTTACTCGATACGCTCGAGCGCAGCCTCGCGCAATTTTCGCGGCGCAATCGGCGGCGCACGGTGCGCGTGCTGCTGCCACCGTTCTTCGCCAGCGAACTCTTCGTCCCGCGTCTTGAGAGCTTCTTCGCGCGCCATCCCGGAATCGACATCCAGGTCGATACCGTCGACCCATGGCCTTGCGAGCATCCGCTGACCGCGGATGTCTCCGTCTTGCTGACCCCCCGCGAACCGCAAGGGCTCAAGGCCGCAGCGCTATTCCCTCTGAAGCTCGCGGCCGTGTGCGCCAAAGACTTTGCGCCAGCGGTTGCCCGCTTGGGGCGCGAAGCCTTCCGCGAAACCGCACTCATCGTGCAGAAGGCACGGCCGTTCGCCTGGACGCGCTGGGCGAATGAGCTCGGCCTTGATACGCCCGAGGCACGCAATGTCATCGAGCTCGACACGATGTTCTCCGTGGTACGTGCCGCGGAGCGCGGCGTTGGTATTGCGCTCGTGCCGGAAATCCTGTGCGAGGCGTGGTTTCGCTCCGGCGCCCTGGTGCGTCTTTTCTCACTGCAGCTCGAAACGGATGACTGCTACTTCGTCGTCAGCCGCTTGCCGGATGCCCACAAGCCGGAGGTCATCGCGATCACCGAATGGACGCTCGCACAGTTTAGGTCTGCCGAGTTCGGCGCGCCGCCGGAGCGCGCGTCGTGAGGCGGCGGCTACCAGCGCGCAAGCTCTTGCGGCGTATCGCGTCCATCAGCGCAACAGCAGTTTGTTCGTGCCCATGCGCCGCGATTGGCCGGCGGCGCGCGCTCCACGCTCAGCCCGCGATGTCGGCGCTCGGCCTACGCAAGCAGAGATTTGGCATAGACGTGCTGAGTCTTGACCCGGCTGAATCCGAGCCCGGCATAAAACGCGTGCGAGGCATCACGCACGACATTGGAGCGCACCAGGAGCTGCGGTAAATGCGCCGCAAGTGCCCACTGCTGCGCGGCATGCACGAGCGCCGTGCCGATGCCGCGGCGGCGCGCCGCCGCATCTACAACGAGACCCATGATCTCGGCGCGTTCCCGCGCCTCCGCCACGATCAAGCGCCGTTCAACCTGTATCCAGCCGAGCAGGCGCGCCGCCGACTCCTCGGCCACAGCCAGGTAGTACGCAGGCAGGGCCTGCAGTTCGGCAATTCGCGCACGCAGCTTCAATACCTCCACCGGCCCTGCAAACTGCGCGCCGAGCCGCGCGATTTGCTCAGCATCCGCTGCGCTTGCGCGGCGAATCAGCGTCGCCGCACCTGGTTGAGTCGCCGCGCTCACCGGCGCGCGCGGTTCCACGGCAGCTGATCCAGATCCAAATTGCCCCCGCTCAGGATGATGCCGGCACGCTGCCCGACGAGGTCGAGTTTGTCCTCCAGCAGCGCTGCATAGGGCACTGCAGCGGAGGGCTCAACGATAATCTTCAGTACTTCCCAAATTGTACGCATCGCACGCACGATCGCCTCCTCGGACACCGTGACGATCTCATCAGCGTAGCGCCGGATCTCGGCAAAGGACAGATCGCCGAGCGAGCTGCGCAGTCCGTCGGCGATCGTCTGCGGATTGACGCTCGGAATGATGTGTCCGGCGCGAAAAGAACGGTACGCATCATCGGCTCCGGCAGGCTCAACGCCCAGCACACGCAGATCCGGTTTGATGCTCTTGCCCGCGACCGCGACACCCGCGAGCTGCCCGCCGCCGCCCACTGGACACAGCAGCACGTCAAGATCGGGCACGCGCTCCAGAAGCTCCACTGCCGTCGTGCCCGCGCCCGCCATCACGCGCAGATCATTGTAGGGGTGGATGAGTGTTGCACCGGTCTCGGCCAGTATGCGTTCGCACGTGCGCTCGCGATCGACAAGTGTCGGCTCACAGAGCGTGATCTGCCCGCCATAGCGGGCGACTGCGGCGCGCTTGGCCTGCGAAGCATTGTTCGGCATGACGATGTAGGCGGGAATGCCGCGCAAGCCTGCAGCCCGCGAGAGCGCGGCCGCATGATTGCCCGAGGAATGTGTGGCGACGCCGCGCTGCGCTTGCGCATCCGTGAGCAAAAAAACCGCGTTGGCGGCACCACGCGCCTTGAAAGCGCCCGGTTTTCTGGAAGTTTTCACATTTGAAGAAAAGTTGGGCGTGCGCCGCGGCGTCAAGCGTGGCGCTCGTCAGCACCGGGGTGCGATTGATCTTGTCCTGGATGCGCGCGCGTGCTTCGCGGATGAGCGCGAGCGTCAGGCCCATGCAGTCCGCCAGGAGTTGTTGCCCGCGCGTGTTCTTGCTTGAGAAATCACGCCTTCATTATAAGCGGCGCCTTTTATCCCCTAAGACCGAAGTCGCTCGGGCGGGTTATCAAGAGCCCCTCGTAAGCTGTTGATACACAAGCGATGCATGGACCGCAAAGACTGTGTATTTGTCTAGTACTGTATATTTATATAGTCTGTGGGTATGCCCGCACCGAATTCCATTGCCTCTCTTCATCCGCCGGTATTGCTGCGGGAAATTCCCGGCTTATGGCGCGCACATGAGCTCGCGCCCATCAAGGCCTGCTCCACCGGCCATCGACAGCTTGATGCCTTGTTGCCCGGAGGCGGCTGGCCGCTCGGAGCGCTGACCGAGCTCATCCCCGTCATCGAGGGCATCGGTGAAGTCGCCGTGCTGCACGGAGCGCTCAAACGACTCTGCGCTGCGAAGCGGCACATCGTCTTCGTGCACCCGCCGTATATTCCGTACGCCCCGGCTCTGCTCGGCGCCGGCCTGCCGCTGCCGCGCGTGTTGTGGATCGATGCGCCCGACGATGAGGATGCGCATTGGGCTGCTGAGCAGACTTTGCGCGAGGGAGCGGCGGGAGCGGTGCTGCTGTGGAGCCAGGCGCTGGCTGACCGGCCCCTGCGCCGCCTGCAGCTTGCCGCCGAGACAGGCGAATCCCTCGCCTTTATCTATCGTCCTGTCGCAACGCTTCAGAATGCCTCGCCTGCGGCGCTGCGCATTGTGTTGCGTCCGACTGCTGGTGCGCTCGACGTAGAAGTGCTGAAGGCGCGCGGCGGCCACAGCGGCGCGGTGCTGCTCCCCATCGACACGCATGTTTGATGAGGTGCTGCCGTGCTGTGGCTGTGCATCGTCTCTGGCGTTCAGGAAAAGCATGCGCTGAAGGCGCTCGCCGGCTGGGCCGGGCAGTTCAGCAGCCGCGTTTTTCTGGATGCCGAGCGACAGTTGCTGTGGCTCGAGATCGGTTCGAGCCTGCGCTATTTCGGCGGCCTTGACGCGCTTGTCGCAAGAGTTGCGACAGGCTTAGAGGCGCTGACTCTCACAGCTACGACAGCCGTGGCGCCGACCGTGGAAGCCGCTGCGCTTCTGGCGCAGCAGCCGCAGGCGCCGCCTGTTCTGCATCTGGGTGAGTTGCGCGCAGCGATCGCCGCGCTGCCCATCACCCACCTTGCCCTGCCGCCTGCGGCCATCGCGGGGTTGCAGGCGAGCGGGCTTAGTCGCGTAGAGCGAGCTGCTCATGCTGCCCCGCGATGCTCTGGCACGACGCTGGGGTTTGCAGATGACGAACTACCTGCAGCGCCTGCTCGGCGAGCGGGCGGAGCTGCGCATTCCATACCGCGCGCCGCACAGCTACCACCGCCGCTTCGACTTTGCAGACCCCGTGCAGACGGTAGAAGGGCTGCTTTTTCCGCTGCGGCGCATCCTGTACGAGCTGCAGGGCTATCTGCGTGGCAGGGATGCTGCGCTGCAGGCGCTCAGCGTCGCCTTCCGCCACCATGATCACGCGGATACCGTGCTCTCGTTGCGCACCACCGATCCGCAGCGCGATGCACTGCGGCTCTTTGCGCTGCTGCGTGAAAAATTGGAGCGTACGCAGCTACCCGACGCCGTCGTGCAAATCCGCCTGAGTGTCGAGCACTGCGTTGCCCTGCGCGACACCCAGCTGCATCTGTGGGACGAGGAACAGCGTCAAGATGCCAGCTGGGCGGAGCTTCTTGACAAGCTGCGCGCGCGCCTCGGTGATCAGGCGGTGCGACGCCTAGGTCTGCGCAACGATCATCGTCCCGAGAAAGCCTGGTGCGTGCAGAGCGAAGCGGCCTGCGCAGAACTGCCGCCAGCCTTTCCTGACCGGCCCCTGTGGCTGCTGCCGCCGCGGCCCATCGAGCATCTGCCGAGGCTGCTTGGCAGACCGGAGCGGATCGAAGCGGGATGGTGGAGCGGAGAGGATTCGAGCCGCGACTACTACATCGCGCAAACAGCCGAAGGCAGCCGCTGGTGGCTGTATCGCGAAGCCGCCACGGCGCGCTGGTTTCTGCAGGGCATCTGGGCATGAGCTACGCGGAGCTCGTGTGCACGAGCAATTTCAGCTTTCAGCGCGGCGCCTCGCATCCGCACGAGCTCGTCGAGCGTGCGCACAGAGCTCGGCTATGCGGCGCTGGCGCTCACTGATGAGTGCTCACTCGCCGGCATCGTGCGCGCGCACGAGAGCGCCAAGGATGCTGGCACTGAAATTGATCATCGGCAGTCAGTTTCGCTTTGCCGCCGAGGAGCGCGTGGTCCTGCTTGCGCCCGATCATACGGCCTATACGGAGCTCTGCGAGCTCATTACGCAGCTGCGGCGGGCCTCGAAGAAAGGCAGCTACGCCATTTCCCGCGAAGCCTTCGCGGGCAGCGTGCCGCACTGCATCGGCGTGTGCATGCCGGCGGCGTGCATCGATGCGGATGGTCGTGCACTGGTTCGCGCGACTGGCGCTCGCGCGGCGCTATCTCGCCTTCACGCATGGTCTTGCGCAGGACAGCGAGCGGCGCCTGGTGCGGCTGCGCGAACTCGGCGTCGCGAGCGGCCTGCCACTCCTCGCCGTGGGTGATGTGCACTATCACCGGCGCGAGCGCCGGCCTTTGCACGATGTCCTCACAGCCATCCGCCTCGGCACCACGGTTGAGCAGATCGGGCGCGCCGGCTTTGCCAATGGCGAGCGTCATCTGCGCCCCATGAGCACACTGCGCAAGCTCTATCCGCACGAGCTCCTCGCGACGACCCTCGAGATCGCCGCCGAGTGTTCATTCACGCTCGACACACTGCACTACGAGTACCCCGAGGAGCTCGTGCCGCCGGATGTCACGCCTTTGCAGCATCTGCGCAAACTCACTCTGGAAGGCGCCGCGCGCCGCTGGCCGGCAGGCATACCTGCCAAGATTCGCGCGCTGATCGAAAAAGAACTCACCTTGATTGCCACGCTGCGTTACGAGCACTACTTCCTCACCGTCGAGGACCTGGTGCGCTTTGCACGCTCAAAGAACATTCTCTGCCAGGGCCGCGGCAGCGCAGCCAACTCCACCGTGTGCTATTGCCTAGGCGTCACCGCGGTCGATCCGGCACGGGTCAACATGCTCTTCGAACGCTTCGTTTCCAAAGAGCGCGCCGAGCCGCCGGACATCGATATCGATTTCGAGCACGAGCGCCGCGAGGAGGTCATCCAGTACGTCTATAACAAATACGGCCGGCACCGCACCGCGCTCGCCGCAACCGTCATCTGTTATCGCCGCCGCATGGCGGTGCGCGATGTCGGCAAGGCGCTCGGTCTGTCGCTCGAGGTGGTGGGGGCAATCGCGGCAGCCCTGCAGTGGTTTGACGAGATGCCGCAGCTGCCCGAGGAGCTGAGGAAACTGGGCGTTGAGCCGCGCTCGCGCGTGGCGCGGCATCTGGTGGCGCTCGTGCGGCAGCTCATCGGCTTTCCGCGGCATCTGTCGCAACACGTGGGCGGGTTCGTGATCTCGCAACATCCCTTATCCACGCTCGTGCCTATCGAGAACGCAGCGATGCCCGAACGCACCGTGATCCAGTGGGACAAGAATGATCTGGAGTCCCTGGGATTGCTGAAAGTGGACTGCCTCGCGCTCGGTATGCTGACCGCCATACGCCGCACGCTTGATCTCATCGGCTTGTTTCGCGGCCGGCCCCTCAGGATGCAGGACATTCCCGGACGGTGATGTCGCCACCTACGACATGCTCTGCCGTGGCGAGTCCGTCGGCGTTTTCCAGGTTGAGTCGCGGGCGCAGATGTCGATGCTGCCGCGCCTGAAGCCGCGCTGCTATTACGACCTCGTGATCCAGGTGGCGATCATCCGCCCGGGTCCGATTCAAGGCGGCATGGTGCATCCTTATCTGCGCCGCCGGGAGGGTGCGGAAAAAGTCGAATACCCCAACCCTGCGCTCGAGAAAGTACTGGGACGCACCTGCGGCGTCCCGCTTTTTCAGGAGCAGGTGATGGAGATCGCAATCGTCGCCGCCGGTTTCAGTGCCGGCGAGGCGGATCTGGTGCGCCGCTCCATGGCGGCGTGGCAGCGCCGTGGCGGACTTGAGCAGTTCCGCGACAAGCTGTTGCAAGGGCATGCTCGCGCGCGGCTATACGCCGCAGTTCGCCGAACAGATCTATCAGCAGATCCTGGGCTTCGGCAGCTATGGCTTTCCCGAATCCCACGCTGCCTCCTTTGCCCTGCTGGCCTACATTTCCGCGTGGCTGCGCTGCCATGAGCCGGCGGCCTTCGTTGCGGGATTGCTGAACAGCTGGCCGATGGGCTTCTATGCCCCCGCGCAACTGGTGAACGACGCACGCCGCAATGGCGTCAGCTTTCTTCCTGTCGATGTGCAAACGAGCGACTGGTATTGCACCTTGGAGCGCGAGACTGCGGAGCAGCCCGGCGTGCGCCTCGGGCTTCGCTTGATCACGGGGCTCGTGGAGAAAGAAGGCGCCGCCATCGTGAAGGCGCGCGCGCATGGGCTTTTTGCGAGCGTCGATGAGCTTGCGCATCGCGCCGCATTGACGCGCCGCTCGCTCGATGCCCTGGCACGCGCCGGCGCTTTGAATCCCTCGCCGAACACCGGCGCGCAGCTCACTGGCAGGCTTACGGAGTTGAACGCTTGCCGGGTGCTTTGGCGGGAACCTCGGCACCTGAGCCGCGCATTGCTCTGCCGCGCGCCAGCGAAGCCGAAGAAATTGCCGCGGACTACGCAGGCCTTGGCATGAGCCTCGGTCGACATCCGCTCTCTTTGCTACGTCCGCGCCTCGAGCGGCTGCGCGTACATCGCGCGGCGGATCTTGCGCATCTGCAAAACGGACGTCGCGTGCGCGTGGCCGGCATCGTCACTCATCGGCAGCGCCCGGAAACCGCCTCAGGAGTGATCTTCATGTCCCTGGAGGATGAGACGGGAATCAGCAATCTGATCGTCTGGCCCAAGCATCCAGCCCACACAGCGCGACGCGTTGTTCGGCGCACGCCTCGTCATCGTTGAAGGCGAGCTGCAAAGTGCCTCCAACGTTACTCACGTGATCGCCGAAAAAATCCGCGACTACACGACCTGGCTAGGCCCTCTGCCGACCGAGTCACGCGACTTTCATTGAAACTGCCGCCGCGCTCAGCTGCCCGGCGCGCGCGGCGCCTGCAGCGCCAGCACCAGATTGCCAAGATCCTCGTACAGCGCGGTCTGCGAGCGCCACAGCGCTTCGATGCTCGGCACCCAGCGGCGCATCCGAAAGTCCTGCTGCGTCCACAGCCCGGTCGGAGCGGGCACCACGGTGAGTCCCTGCGCGCGAAAGTCCGTCGCCGCGCGGTACATATGTTGGCGCTGGTCACGAGCAGGATCGTGTCGACGTCGGCGCTCCTTAGGATGGCGGCCGACAGCTGTGCATTGCCCTGGGTATCCCAGGAATGATTCTCGATCCAGCGCGCTTCGACTGCGAAGTCGCGCTGCAGCGAGTCGCGCATGGCAGCGGCTTCCTTGCCATTGCCGGACACGAGTACCGGCAGCTTTGGGTGCGCGCCAAGAGCGCGCCGTAGGCGAGGCGCTGCAGGGTTGTCAGGCTCGGTGCCGGCCCGCCGTATTCGGGCGCGCCCAAGCGCACACCGCCGGCGAGAATCACGATCGCCTGCGCTACCGGCACATGCTGCAGATCAAGCGCGGGGTAGCGCTCGGTGGCGCGCAGCAATCGATCGGCGATGACCGGCGTTGCGAGCAGCCACAGGCACGCAAGTCCCGAGCGCGCACAGTGCCGTGCCCACGCGCCGCCAGCGCGTGAAATTCAGCAGCGCAAGGCCTGCCAGCGCCGACGAGGAGCGGCCCCGCGGGCGGCAGCACAACGCCTTTCAGAAGCTGTTTGGCGGCAAATATGTCCATTTGAGACTCTAGATACCGCGCGGCGGCGGCGCCGCGCGACGCAGTTGGCCGCGACCCTATCGGGGCATCGTCAGTGCGTCAACGGCAAGCTCAGTGGGCGCTGCGCTGCTCAGGCTGTTGACCCAGGATTCGCACAGCGCGATCGCCTCCGCGGGCCGGAAATTGCCCGGATCAAGACACCACTCGAGCCACAGCCCATCGATGAGCGCGGTCAGACCAATGGCTGCAAGACGCAGCGAGAAGCGCAACTTGCCCGCTTCGGCTGCAAGATCCGCCAGCATCGAGCGCACCAGATCGACGTGCTCGCGATAAGTCTCGCCGTGCACTTTCTGAATTTCCGGCGAATGCCGATACAGGCTCCAGAACACGACCCACACGGTGAGCACGTCGCGATCAAGGTTTGGCGGCGAGAAGGTCGCCTTGAAGAAGGCGCGCAGGCGTGCACGGGCGGAGGGCGCGGCCTGCAGGGCTGCGATACGCACGCCGCCGACCAGTTCGGCGTTGAAATGACGATACGCCTGCGCGATGAGCGTGTCTTTCTTGGGAAAATGATGATTGATGAGGCCGATGGAGACGCCCGCCTGGGCGCTGATGCGCCGCACCGAAAGCCCCTCGTGCCCGTAGAGCTTCAAGCTCGCGATCGTGGCCTCGATGAGCGCCTGGCGGCGCTCCTGCGGCAGCTGGCGCTCGAAGCGGGGTTTGCGCGGTGTCACTGTTTGAGTATGGCCGGATCAGGCGGCACGCCGCAATTTGCGGCGCTTGAAGTCGGCGAGAATCTCGCGCGCGGCATTGTGTCCGGGTGCACCCGTCACGCCCCCGCCCGGATGCGTGCCTGCGCCGCACATGTAGAGGCCGCGCAGCGGACCGCGGTAATTGCCGTGCCCCAGCATCGGACGCGCAGAGAACATCTGGTCGAGGCTCAATGCGCCGTGGAAGATGTCGCCGTTCACGAGGCCGAATGTGCGCTCAAGATCCAGCGGACTCATGATCTGCCGCCCGAGTACCGCCGCTTTGAAATTCGGCGCGTACGAGTTAACCGTATCGATCATGAGGTCGGCCACCGTCTCGCGATGCATATCCCAGGAGTCTCCATTAGGCAGTTGTGGCGCGACGTGCTGGCAGAAAAGACTCGCGACGTGCATCCCGCGCGGCGCGAGGCTCGCGTCGATGCTCGAGGGGATCACGAGCTCCACGATCGGCTGGCGCGACCAGCCGTGCAGACGCGCATCGAAATAGGCGCGCTCCATGTAGGCAAGCGTCGGCGCGAGAATGATGCCCGCCGTGTGATGATCGGCCGGCGCCTTGCCCGGCAGGCAGTTGAAGCTCGGCAGCTCGGCAAGCGCCACATTCATACGGAAGGTTCCCGAGCCACAGCGCCAGCGCTCGATGCGCTCTTTGAAATCCGTCGGCAGGTGTGCCGGCGCGATGAGCTTTGAGTACAAGAGCTTCGGATTCAGATTGGAGATGACCGCCGAGGCGTGCAGCGTCTCGCCCCCGGCCGTGACGACTCCCGTTGCGCGGCCTTCGTTGACGAGCACCTCGCGCACCGGCGTGGCAACGCGTATCTCAACGCCGCGGGCGGTGGCGCACTTGGCCATCGCCTGGGTGATGGCGCCCATGCCGCCGACCGCATGGCCCCAAGCGCCCTTCTTGCCGTTCACCTCGCCGAATACGTGGTGCAGCAGAACATAGGCGGACCCGGGTGAGTAAGGACTCGCGTAGTTACCGACGATGCCGTCGAACCCGTAGACGGCTTTGATAGGTGCGCTCTCGAACCAGCCGTCAAGATAGTCGCCGGCGGAGTTGGCAAACAGGCCGAGGAGCTGCCGGCGCATGCCCATGTCGAGCTTGCGCAGGCGACCGCCAAGACGCGCCGCGTGCAGCAACTCCGGCAGCGCGGTGCGCCAGCTGCCGGCGACCACATTCGGCGGAGTCTCGAGCACGAGATCGCGCAGCACATCGGCGACCTCTTCGAGCTTGGTTGCGTAGGCATCGAGGCGCTCGGCATCGGTTGCGGAGAACTTCGCCACCTCGGCACGCGTTACGCCCGCGCCGATCTTCAGATAGCGGCCATCCTCCGTGGGTAGAAAGTTCGCAAGCTTGCGCTCGACCACGCGCAGCCCGTAGTGCGCCAGCTCAAGATCGCGGATGACCTTGGGATTGAGCAGCGAGACGGTGTACGCGGCCACCGAATTGCGAAAACCCGGATAGAACTCTTCGGTCACGGCGGCGCCGCCGACGACACCGCGCTGCTCGAGCACTGTGACTTTCAGGCCCGCAGCAGCAAGGTAGGCGGCGCACACGAGCCCGTTGTGGCCCGCGCCGATGATCAGTGCGTCGCTGCTTTGCGGCACAGGCGGCTCTCGGGAATCAGGCTGCGCATGCGGCGCGCGAAGCTGCGCAGGCACACTTCATTGTCGCCCAGCGGGCCGACCGTGTAGCTGCTCGAGGCCATGCCCGCCTGCACGCGCTCGATGAGCACCTTGTCCTCGAGGCTCACGCGTCGATTGATTCGCCAGTTCAAATAGCGCGCCGCGCGCATTTCGCGCCGGCTGTCCGGATGCACGTAAGCAATTTCACGCACCAGCGTCTCGGTTGCCGAGATCGGCAGGAACTGCATGAAGTCCACCTGATCCGGATAGACATCAAAGGCGACGTTCGGCCAAAGCTTGAAGTAGGTCCACAGGCGCTGCCGCTCCGGCGGCAGATGATCGATGGGCGGCAGAATCTTCTGGTACAGCCGTTCCGACCAATTGCTCGACGGCACATCGCGCAGCGTGCCCCACATCTTGTCGATCCAGGGCTGCGCCTCGATGCCGTAGCTTTGACCGAAGATTCGGGTAAGCCCTGGGTGCGCGACCGGGATGTGCAAGCCGTCGGAAAAATTGTCGGCGACGTTCTTCCAGTTGACCGCCCGAGGGCGCAGCGACACACGGCCGCCCTGCGGCACGAGCTCCTCCATCCGATAGGCGGCAAGCTCGTTGGCATACGGCGCCGCCATCTCGCGCACGCTCGGCAGCCCCGGGGCGAGGCGCACGAAGATGAACCCCATGTAGATTTCGAGGTCAAGCGGCGCAAGGCCGTGACGGGCGACGTCGAGTGCCTTGAACTGCGCGCGGTTCGGCACGCCGACCAAGCGGCCATCGAGCGCGTACGACCAGGCGTGATAGCCGCAGGTGATGCGCTTGCCGCAGTGGCCGCTCGATCCTTCGAGCAGGCGCGAGGCGCGATGCCGACAGACGTTGTGAAAGGCGCGCACCGCAGCCATCATCGCCGCGCACCACGATGATCGCCTCGCCGAGAAAATCCAGCGTGTAATAGTCTCCGGCGCGCGGCACATCACTGATGTGGCACACCATCTGCCAGCTGCTGCGGAAGATCGCATGCTTCTCGAGCTCGAAGAACTCGCGATCGTGGTAGATCCATCCCGGCAGGCTCAGATCGGCTGAGTCCGCTTCCGCGGCCAAGGTTGAGTCGATCGGATCCAGTTTGCGGGCTTCACGCATGAGGGTCGCTCAGGGTAATAAAACTCTTACTGAACGATCGTACAGTAAGCGTCACGGAGCGTCAAATGACTGCAGCGCACCCTCACACGCGTGTCATAATTGCCGCATGACAGGCAACTACCGCGTGGCCGTATTCGTCGGCAGCCTGCGCAAGGACTCGCTCAATCGCAAGATGGCGCGCGCGCTTGCCGAGGCGGCGCCCTCTGGGATGCAGCTTGAGGTCATCGAGATTGGCGAGCTGCCGCTCTACAACGAGGATGCCGAAAGACAGCCGCCGAAGAGCTGGCTCGAGTTCCGCGAGCGCGTGCGGCCGGCGGACGCGGTGCTGTTCGTCACGCCGGAGTACAACCGTTCGGTTCCGGGCTGCCTGAAAAATGCGATCGACGTGGGATCACGCCCGTATGGGAAGAGCGTCTGGATGAGCAAACCTGGCGCGGTCGTGAGCGTCTCCCCCAGCGCCATCGGCGCATTCGGTGCCAACCACCATCTGCGTCAGTCGATGGTCTTCTTGAACGTGCCAATGATGCAGCAGCCCGAGGCTTATATTGGCGGCGCGGCGGATATGTTCGACGCGCAGGGCAAGCTCACGCGCGATACCACCAGGGAACTGCTGAGCAAGTTCCTGCAGGCGTTCGCGACCTGGATCGCGCGCAACGGCGCAACAAAGTCAGGTTGAAGAGCAGCGCACGCTCAAGAGCTTGCGACGGCCGGCGGCGGTCGTCGGTGGCGTGTCGTGACCACGATCAAATACGCGACGATCACGGCATTCGCGAGCAGTACGCCGGTGCGCACGAGCGTCGCGTGGTGCAGCACGGCCATAAATTCAAACGGCAGCAGGAGCGATGACGTCACGATCGTCAGGTACTCCGCCCAGCGCCGTTCGCGCCACAGGCCAACGCCTTCAAGCGAAAACACCGCGGCATAGGTGAGTGACACGATGCCGAGCTGGCGCCAGCGAAAAGCGGGAACGCCGCTCACCTGCGCCAGGGCCTCGCGGATGAGATGCTCGGAAGCGCCGACCGGGAGGCTCTGCGCCCAGGCGTGCATCGCCGCCTCCAGATGCGGATCCATGAGCCGCCAGGCAACGACCGCCGACAAAACCGACAGCGTCGCTTTGGCGAACTTGTAGATCGCAATCGCTGCCAGCGCAGGATTGTGCGGCTGATCGGCTGCAGCCGTACCGTTCCGGCGATCTTCCAAGGTACCTCAAGGCGATGGCGTAGGTCGAACGTGCAATCTTCACGCATCAACTGCTTGCGGAGCAAGGTCCACCCCTGACGGGTTGCCAAGGCTGAAGTCCGGCGAGCGCAAGATCTCCTTAACAGGGCGCCGGAGCGCGGCGCGACCTGCTCATCCCCATTTCTTGCCGAGCAGCTCGAGATCAGCCGCCTTCGGCTCTTCAGCACTCATGGCCGGCATGAATTCCACCGTTGCCTCGAAACTCAAGAACCACGGTTCGGCGAGCCGCGGCATTTCCGACGCATCTTTGATATGGAAGATGAGATAACCACCGCGCTGCCCATCTTTGGCTGTGAAGTAGGCGGCTTCGGGCTTGGTCCCCTACCTGATGCGCGCGATCGTCTTACCCGCACTGCCGTCGCGCACCGCTTCGTTGAAGCGCTGCGCGGGCAAAGCGACATGCCCAATGAATTTCATCGGATTTACCCTCAACTCGGTCGGACGCAAAGACATGAGTCGCAAATCGCGCGCAGGCAATGCCGACGCGCCCGCGGGAGGCGTGGCGCGCGCACCCCGCCGCCGCAGGCAGCCGCGGCTGCGCACGCGCTGCCGTGGTTTTCCTGATAAGCACCGCTGCCGTGCAGCACGCGGCTCACCTTGTCCACAGGATGTCTGCCCACATGGCCAACCTCATGACTGCGAGCAATTTTTCCGTGGTGGAGCGGGAACTTGCGCTTCTTTTCCGATCTCAGCGCAGATTTATGCACAGCTTCTGGGGATAATCTTGCGCTCTAGATTGCGCCTGCAAATCCTCTCATCCCGCTAGCGTCGGCTGCACCAGTTAGGCGAGAATGGTGCTCGGCGGCGCAGTCGCGCTAGATAAAGATCGACGGAATCGGCACGGCCACGAGAACAATTCACTGGCCCAGGCATTCACCGTCTTTGACTCTGCATGCATTGAGGAACAGGCATCATGTCGATCCCGCACGATTCAGAACAGGAACTCACCCCAGCCGCACCGAATCCGCGACGCAGAGAAACTCGCGCATCAAGCTCCAAGATGTTCGATACCTATCTGACAGATATCGAACAACTGCTGCATCATCAGATCTGGGCGACCGCACTTACCGATGCGCTCGCGCTGCCGCACATTGCGGTCGCGCTGGGCGACGTACGGCGCCGCAGTTCCGGTGAGCGTTATCAGGCCTGGTGCACGACATGGGTGCGCGGCGCGAGCACCGATGCAGCGGCATGCAGCGCCCGGCTGTTTCGGATGTGGTGCGAGCGCGCCGGCAAGGCGGAACAGGAGAGTACGCTCGCCGTGCCGGTGCGCGCGCTGCGTCAATTGCGACTGCGCCGCCTCGCGCGCCCCATGTCGCCCGGTTGCCATCCGCTGCAGCCCAAGACCACCGATGCCGACGCCATACAAGCGGTTGAGGTGTGCACGCTTCTGTCGGATGCCGCTAATCGCTGGTACACGCGCCACGCTGCTCGCGATGACATCGTGCAAGCGAATCTCGCGCGACTCGCCGTCATACGCTGACGGTTTTCAGTGCCATAGCGCCTCGAGTACGGCTGCGAGCCGATACCCGGCGCGCGTCAGTTGCGCGGCAGTGAGCGCCGCCGCGGTTGCTTCATAATCGGCAGGCGCCGAGACCAGCCATTGCGCATGCGCCTCGCGCGATCTGTGGCGTTCGGCGGTGCGGGCGTCGATGCTCAATCCTGCATGCGCGGATTTGGCGATCCCCAGTGTCTCCGTCGCCCAGCGTGCCGGCCATTTGGTGACGTCCCCTGTCACGATAGGCATGTCTGGCGGCGCGCGCATCAGCAACGTCGCAAATTCCCCTGGGGTGCGCACCTGCGCATGACGCATCGCCTCCTCCACCGCACGCGTATCCCAGAATGCATGCAGGGGCCGGTCGTGCAGCACTAAATCGTTGTCGCCGTAAGTGCTGAAGATCGTGACGCCATCAATGGCGTGTGCCGATTGGGGCACGACGAACGTATTCTTATCGCTGACATAGGCCACGCCGACGTGCAGCGGCTGGTGCAGATCCCCGATGAGGTGCGTCAGCAGCAGCAGCGCCTCGCGCGGCGTGAAACCGTGCGGGTTGGTGTCGGGGCCCGTGCTCCCCTTCAGCACGAAGATGCATTGTCGCAGGATGTGGACGATATCCTCATCGCTCGTGCCGACGCCGCGCTCCGCGTACTCGGCCGCCTGGAACGGCACATCCGTGTAGTGGTAATGGGCATGATGGGGATTGCGCCGCACGAACTCGCGCATCTCCGCGGTAGGCTCTGCACAGTGTCCTTTTGCACAATCGGCCCAAGTGGCGATGCTCTGCAAGGATTCGCCGGGCTTTAAGAGCTCGTGCACCTTGGTTGCCGCGCGCCGCCCGGAGATGAGCTGCTCGGCGATCGCTGCGACGCTCTCGTGACCCGCCGCATCCCAGGCGAACGCACGGTCCGTTCCGCCAACGAGCAGCACGCCAAACAGTGCAAGCGCAAGCCATCTCAACGGGAGCAGCGAAACGCGTAGTTGCATGGACTTTCCTTGGCTCAGCGCTTCCGATGCGCGCTTTGGGTGTCGATTACTGACGGCGGCGGCTCGTCGCTGCGCCACATACCACTGATCGCAGTTCGCCCGCAAGCATCTGGAACTAGCGCGCGCGATATGCGTCAATCACCTATGTCTCGCCGCCGCATTCCTGGCTGGTTGCCCATCGCGACGCTGGGATTGGCGCTGCATTGTGCCGCAGCGCGCTCCGCAGATGCGCAGCAGTTCAACGTCGATGGCGTCGGCGTTGCGCTCGAGTTTGCCGATTCGGACTTCGCGCACGGCACCGAGCCGCTCATCGCCTGGGTGAAGCGATCCGCCGGTATCGTCGCCGCATACTACGGACACTTCCCGGTGCCGCAGCTGCGCATCCGCGTGGTGTCGGCCGACGGCGCCGGCGTGCGTCACGGCACGACCTATGGCGCGCACGGCGGCTTCATCCGCATCATGGTCGGCCGCGACGTCACCTCCGCGGAGCTTTTCAATGATTGGGTGCTGGTGCATGAGATGACGCACCTTGCACTGCCGGATGTGGGCGACGAGCACGCCTGGCTCTCGGAAGGCGTGGCCGTCTATGTCGAGGGCGTGGCGCGCGCACAGGCCGGCAACCGGCCCGCGCGCGAAGTGTGGGCGGAGGACATGCGCTCCATGCCACGCGGACTGCCACAGGCCGGCGACGCCGGTCTTGACCACACGCACACGTGGGCACGCACCTATTGGGGCGGCGCGCTCTTTTGCCTGCTGGCAGACGTGCAGATCCGGCGCGAGACCGGCAATCGCAGCGGGCTGCAGACTGCGCTGCGCACCATCGCCGAGCAAAGCGGTGGTTTGGTCGCAAGCTGGCCGATCGAGCGCGTGCTCGCCGTGGGCGATGCTGCCGTCGGCACGCGGGTGCTCGAGGATCTGTACGCCCGCGCCAAAGACTCACCCGAGGCCACTGATCTGCCGGCCCTGTGGAAGAGCCTCGGGATCGAACCTGCCGACGGCACGGTTGAGCTGCGCGCGGATGCACCGCTCGCCAAGATTCGCGACGCCATCATGCGCGCGCCGGTAGACTCTGCCCGCGCCAACCTTGAGTCCGCGTCATAAATGTTTAATATTCCTGTTTTTGAAGTGGAGGATCCGCATGTTCCGACGATTGATTCCAGCCATTAGTCTGCTGTTACTCACAGGACCGGTGCTCGCCGCCACCGCCCCTTCGAGCGCTTATGCCTCGGCAGCGAGCGCCCACAATTCGACCGCGCGTTCGAAGCACCACCACCGGCATCATCATCACAGAAGGCATTCGCACGAGGGCGTAAATCGTTCCGTGTAAGAAGTCCGGTAATTCTTGGATTTGATAAAAGCCCGCCTCTTGGCGGGCTTTTTTCTGCATAACACCGCCGTCACATGAACGTCATGTGACCGTCATACGCTCTCGATAGTTCTACCTAATTAACGAGAACAGAGCGGAGCTACTCCATGTTTGCAAGCTTGGGCATTGATGTGCCGACTGGCATTTTGCTGTGTCTCGCCCTGCTCCTCGCGCTGAGCTTCGAATTCGTCAACGGCTTTCACGATACGGCAAATGCGGTCGCGACCGTCATCTACACCAATACCCTGAAACCCACGACAGCCGTGGTGTGGTCGGGTTCGTGGAATCTGATCGGCGTGCTTACCTCCTCAGGCGCCGTAGCCTTCGGCATCGTTGCACTGCTGCCGGTGGAACTCGTGATCAACGTGGGCTCTGGCGCCGGTTTCGCCATGGTGTTCTCGCTGCTGCTCTCGGCGATCATCTGGAACATCGGCACCTGGTATCTCGGCCTGCCCGCCTCAAGCTCGCACACGTTGATCGGCTCCATCGTGGGCGTCGGGCTTGATGAACTCATATCTAAGTCCCGACAGCGCCTTTGGCGACGGCGTCAACTGGCCCAAGGTTGCCGATACCGTGAAGGCGCTGTTCTTCTCGCCCATTATCGGCTTTGTGGGCGCCGCGCTGCTGCTGCTTGCTCGCCAAGGCATTGCTGCGCAATCCCAATCTCTTCAAGGCGCCGGAGGGCAAGGCACCGCCGCCGGGCTGGATCCGCGGCCTCCTCGTGCTCACCTGCACTGGAGTGAGCTTTGCGCATGGCTCAAACGACGGCCAGAAGGGCATGGGTCTCATCGTCCTCATCCTGGTCGGCATTGTGCCGGCGGGCTACGCGCTCAACCTTGCGCACTTCTGCCGCAACGCTCGATCAGATGCGCAGCGGCGGCGCAGCGCTCGAACGCTCGCTCGAGCAAACCGGGCTCAAGGCGCCCGACACCGACTGACAGCGCCGCCAATCAGGCCCTCACGCTCTATCTGCGCAAGGGCAACCGTTACTGCCGCAGACCCTGCCGGCGTTGACAGCCGTCAACCATCGCGTCGTCGCGAGCCTCGGCAGCGTCACCGATCTGAGCTCGATTCCGGGTGCGGAGCGTCGCAATCTGCGCCTGAACCTGTATCTGGTGTCGGAGACGCTGGGGCGCATGATCAAGGCAAAGACGCTGCCCGCCGGACTGGACGCTGAGCGCGATTGGCGCTTACCAGAAAAATCTCAAGGGCGTGACTGCCTTCATTCCCATTTGGGTCAAAGTCGCAGTCGCGCTCGCGTTGGGTTTTGGCACGATGATCGGGTGGAAGCGCATCGTCGTGACCGTGGGCGAGAAGATCGGCAAAGCGCATCTCACCTACGGACAGGGAGCTGCGGCTGAGATCATGGCCTTCGGCACCATTGAAGCGGCGGACCTGCTGGGTTTGCCGGTCAGCACCACTCACATCCTCTCCTCGGGCATTGCCGGCACGATGGTGGCCAACGGCTCCGGGATCCAGGGACCCACGGTGCGCAACATCATCCTCGCCTGGGTGCTGACGCTGCCGGTATGCGTCATTCTCGGGGCGACGCTGTTCGCGGCAGGCTTATTGTTCGTATTCAATATCCTAGGCGTTCACTAACGACCCGCCCGCTGCCTGCAGGAGCGGGCGCCTGCGCCTCGACCCCTTAAGCTGTATGGCGCTTGGGCCTTCCGTACCATCGATGCAGGTATCTTGACGGTGCTCTTTATTTGAGTATATCGTAAGATACGTTTTATAACATGTCTGGAGATAGAAATGAGATGCGATTTCGGCGGTGCCTTTCGCCCCCGGCATCATTCGATGGGCCGCCATCACCATTATGGCCGCCATGGTTTCGGGCGCTTCAGAGGCGGGTTCATGGACGAGAGCGATCCGGGCGGACGTGGGATCAGCAGCGGCCGCAAGCTCGCCTCGGGGGACCTGCAGCTCCTCGTGCTGGCGCTGCTGGCGGAGAAGCCGCGCCATGGCTACGAAATCATCAAAGAGCTGGACGAGCGCTCCAAAGGGTTCTACGCACCCAGTCCTGGCATGGTCTACCCCGCTTTGACGTACCTCGAGGAGATCGGCTATGCGACGGTCGAGGCCGAAGGCTCACGCAAGCGCTACCACATCACCGAGAGCGGCAAGGCGCAGCTCGATGAGAACCGCAGCATCGTAGATGCGATGTTTGCCCAGTTCGAGCGCGTCGGCGAGCGCATGGAGCACCTGCGCCGCGCCTTTGCGGCTTACGAGGATCTGAGCGCGGAGTTGTGCGGCTCCAAGGAGATGCAGCGTGCGCGGCGCGAGTTGAAATCCTCGTTGCGCGAAGCGACCAACACCCGCGAGGAAGAAGAGCGCATCGCCGCAATTCTGCGGCGCGCCGCTGCGGAAATACGTCATAAGCCCAGCGGCGGCTCCTGAGGGCGCAAACGCAAATGCGTGCGTGTTGATTGTGCCGATCCAGGCGGCGCGCGGCTGCGCGCTGCCTTGATCGGCGCCCCGCTTCGCCATTTAATGCACCTTGATTTCTGCGGCTGTCACGGAGCGCGGCATGCCAACGTTTACGCTTTCATACGAAGACTGCCAGCAAATGGCCGCCGCGATTGACTCCATGGTCGCTCAGCTGCAGGGCACCGAAGCACCCGCGAACGCCACCATCCAAAACTACATGCAGATCCGCGAAACGCTCACCAAGGCCGTAAATATCGGATCATTCGATCCGGCCATCGCCCTCAAGGTGCTCAACGATGTCAGTAACCGCTCCACCACCGGCCCTGTGGTCTTTCACAAGTCGGAGCGTTCCGCCGAGGAAACCGCGCATGCCGTGCGTCTGCGAGCCTGCGGGATGCTTGAGGGCCAGAGAGATCAGCAAGGCGTGCGCGTCTCGCGGGTCAACGAGAAGGGCGATATGTTGCGGGATTTCCTACTGTGCTGGGGCAATCCTGCGGTCCCGATAGATGTTCCCCGTCGCCGCGGCAAGAACCTGCCCGTATGATGGCTAGCACTAAGCGCTAACGGCGGAATCGAACGCCCGTTACGTTTCCAGCGGTGCGCCCGTAGCTCAGTTGGATAGAGCATCAGGCTTCGAACCTGAGGGTCGGGAGTTCGAATCTCTCCGGGCGCGCGCCACTGCCCCGTGTCGGTATCGAACATGGTCAGTACTTTTGAGCCGAAGACATGCGTGAGAACCTCAAAGGGGATGATTCGAACCCTGTGCGGATGGCAAGAGTTACATGGAACGAAATCTCGCAATAATTGGGCTCGTCCTCGGAATTTGCGTGTCGGCCATGCTGGCGCAAAAGGGAGCCAACTTTTTGCCGAACCTGGCGTTTTTCTGGTTATCGCAGCTTGCCGTGCTGGCGCTGGCGCTACCGTTTCGCCCGCGACCTGCCGTTATTGGCGGCGGCGCGCTTGCCCTCGCCGTTTATCTGGGCGCTTTCGCCGCTTGGCTCGCCTTGCATCCGGACAGAGCGGGACTGATCTGGCTAGGCTATCTATTCTCTCTGCCCGGAGCGGCAGTGGGAGCCATCGTCGCCACGCTTCTACTACGGGACCGTGTGAAGTACTCGGCCGTCGTTGCGAGCTGCATCGCCTCGGGCCTTGCCCTTGTCGGAGTGCTGATCAATCAGACGTTCGTGTGCATGACCGCCATGTATTGCATTTCAAATGGGCCCTGACTCCCAAGACCCAGCCCCGCAGGCGCCCGCAACGCCGGCGGACGTGGCCAATCCTCTGACGGCGAGCGCAGCCGCAGCGCTCCCAGGTCCCGTGCACTGCGAGAACTGCGGCGCTCCGGTACCACAGCGGTACTGCGGCGTGTGCGGTCAGCGTCTCGAGCCCCCCGTGCATTCTTTGGGCCGCTTCGCTCGGGTAGCGACGGAGGACCTGACGCACGCCGACTCACGCCTGTGGCGCACTCTTGGCGCCCTCCTCTTCAGGCCAGGATATTTGACGCAACAGTTTCTCGCGGGCCGTCGCGCGCGTTTTCTGCCGCCCGTGCGGCTGTATCTCGTGCTATCCGTGGTGTTTTTCCTGTTCGTTTCCGCGACCCAGAAGATGCAGGTGCTTCAGGTCAGCCGCTCCGAGGGTGGCACGTCCACAACCACGCTCACGCCATTGGAAGGCGCAAATACGACGCCGTTCGATGCGGCGCACACTGCAGCGTCGGCGGAGGAACGCGCCGGCTTTGGGTGCAACACACGCTACGATGGTCCTTGGAAGGAGTGGATTGCACCGGCGGCGCGCGCTGCCTGTCGCAGGGCGGTTGCGGATAACGGACGCTCACTGCGCGAGGCATTCCTCCACAATACGCCGCGCGCCATGTTCTTGTTCCTGCCCTTGCTCGCTGCGGCCATGATGCTCATGTATTGGCGACCGCGGCGCTATTACGTTGAGCACCTGCTGCTGTTTGTGCACAACCACGCCTTTGTCTTTCTGCTGGTAATGCTTGCGTGGCTGACGTCGAGCCTGCTGCCGATCGGATCGAACCGGGTTGGCCTCGCAGTGACGCTCTACATTGCCTGGTATAGCTACCGCTCCATGCGTGTGGTTTATGGGCAAGGCCGTTGGCTCACGCTGAGCAAACTTGTCGTGTTGGCGTTCTTCTACCTGGTGAGCGGCATACTCATGCTTGCGGTTACGAGCATCTACAGCGCGTTCACCGCGTGAACACCTCGTGTTGATGCACGGCGGCGCATCATCGTCAGCATGACTTGGATGTCCAATTACCCACGCGCGTCGAGTTAGCTCATCGAATAGGGTGAGAGTTGCTCTCAAGTCGGCTTGAACATGCCTGCTATTTTTAGGCTCTTGAGATCAAATACAACAAGCAGCGGCCGCCCTCGGCCCAACAGCGCAATCGTGTCCGGCTGATCCGCCGCGACTCCGGCAGCCTGCATGCGCCTTTTGAGCGTGCTCTTTTCCTTGGGCCCGAAGAACTTGGAATCGTCCAGCGTTTGCAGTTGCTTGCGCAGCGCCGGCAAACCTTGGTCCCACTCCTTGAAGTAGCGCGGCATCGAGATGACGTCGGCGCCTCCACCGATGGCGGAATTCATGATGCGCTTGGCCTCGTCGGCATCCGAGGGCAGCGGCGCCCAGATCCAGCGCGGCAGGCTGTACCAATGCGGTGCGAGCTTCAAATGCTGCTCGCGCGCGACGGCGAGTTCGTGCGCGTCAAGATCGTAGGCCTGCACGAGCTGCAGGACATTCTCGGAGAACGCGTAGTAGAGCGGCCTGCCATTCCACAGCGATGTCGTGCCGTAGACGAGCGCACAGAGCTGAACCGCCACGATGATTCCGACGTCGCGCGCCAGCGCTTGCCGAGTTTTGCCGGGATTGGCAATGATCAGCGTGAGCAGCGGTCCAAGACACAGGTCGACCCCGGCAAGCACAAGCACCACCTGCCCGACGCTGGCGAGGTACCAGCCCGGCCAGCGATACCAGCCAAGATAGAGCGTGCCGAGGACCAGTGTCAGCACGATGGCGCTTGCGAGCAGATGCAGGCCACATGCTCTGAATCTAAATCTCATAGCTGCGGAATCGACCACGCCGGTCTTACATCAGGGGCGATATTTTCCACAAATCTCCAAAGAGCTGAAGTCGGCTCGCGCGCTGTCAGCAAAAATTGCAAACGACATCACATCTGGCGCCAGCTGCCCGGCAATCGGTAGGCGCGCGTGCCTGCGGGCATTCAAGCAACGCCGGTCGTTGTCTGCGCTTGCCTGTGCGTGGACCTGCGCGCGCCAAAGCGGCGCAGATCAAATGCTGCAACCGGGTACGGCGGCGCGCGCCGCGCCACCAATGCGGCGACGAGCTCTGCGGTCACCGCGGCGAGGGTCACCCCAATGAGGTTGTGGCCGATGGCATAGAAGACCTCGGTGCCGGGTACGCATCCGATGCCCGGCAGGTAATCGGGTAAGACCGGCCGGGCACCCACCCAGCCGGGTCCATCCGGGGCGCAGTCATAACCGAAGGCGCTGATCCTGCGACGTAGCCGCGCGAACTTGCGCGGGTCCGCAGGCGCCTGTGGGGGCCGGAATTCCAGATACGTCGAGGCGCGCAGGCGGCCGACCATTGGAGTCACGATCAGATGATCGTCGGCATACAACAGCGGCGCGTCAATGAGCGGCCGCTGCTGCGGCAGCTCAACGTGGTAGCCGCGTACGGATTCGAGTGGCGCGCGCAGGCCCAAGGGCTCGAGCAGCGCCGCAGACCACGGGCCGGCACACACCAGCGCCGCATTCGCCGTGAAGCTCTGCTCTCCGGCAATCACCTTGACACCTGAGGCGTGCGGCTCGATGGCGCTCACCTCAGCGCGACAAAACTGCGCAGCGCGCCCGAGCGCACCGGCGGCGAACGCGCGCACGAGCTCCAGCGGATCTATCACGTGCGCCGAGTCGGGATACCACAGTCCGCTGCCGCTGGAGGCGCGGGCGGCACGCCGCACGCACTCGACCAATTCGTGGGGCGCGGGCGCAGTTGTGACCTCGAGCCGCGCCATGAGCTGCGCTTGCGCGCGCGCCGCGCGCGCCGCGTTGCTCGTCAACCAGAGCTCGTAGAAACCGTTGCGACGTAGCAGCTCCGCACGGCCTAATCGCTGCAGCCATTTGTCGAGAATCGCCGGGGCTGCCCTGATGAGGGGCGCAAGATGCGTCGTGTTCTCGCGTTGCCGCCAGGCGGCTGCCGCGAACTGCGCGACCCATGGCATCAGGTGGGGCAAGCGGCGCAAAGGAATGTCGAGCGGTCCGCCCAGCATGAACAGCTGCCGCCAGAACCCAAACAGGAGCTGCGGCGATGGCAGCGGTGCGACGAACTCGGCCGCGATATGGCCCGCGTTACCGAAGCTTGCGCCCCCCGTGCCAGGCTCGGCGCGATCAACGAGCACAACGCGGCGGTTTTCGCACGCGAGCGCGTAGGCCGCCGCGCAGCCGACGACACCTGCGCCGATCACGGCGATCGATCCTTGCTCCTGCATTCCGCTACCGTATACGATCCATTATCCCGTCACCAAGACTGATTCATCGCATGCCCGCGCCACTCGTGTGCCCCTGGTCCGGGGTATTTCCTGCCGCCACCACTCAATTCGATACTGCCGGCAACGTTGATATTCCGGCAACTCAGGCCGTGCAGGCCGCTCTGGTGCGCGACGGCGTTCATGGCCTGGTGCTGTTGGGCACGGTCGGGGAAAACAATTCGCTCAGCGCCGAGGAGAAGCGCGCGGTTCTGCAGGCGGCGGTGGCTGCCGTGGGCGGCAAGCTGCCCCTGCTGACCGGCGTGTCCGAGAACACCACGGCCGCCGCCGCCAGCTTTGCGCGCGATGCGGAACGCATCGGCATCAATGGGCTCATGGTGCTGCCGGCGATGGTGTACGTGCCGAGCGCCGCGGAGCTCGAGCAGCATTTCAAATCCGTAGCACAGGCAAGCGCATTGCCGATCATGCTCTACAACAATCCGCCCGCCTATCGCGTGAGCATCGAACTTGAATTGCTGGAGCGGCTCGCGGAGGTGCCCAGCATTGTCGCGATCAAGGAGTCCGCACCCGATCCGCGGCGCTTTACAGACGTGCTCAACCGTTTCGCGGAGCGCTTCGTACTATTCGCCGGACTCGACGATATCGCGCTCGAGGGGCTCATTCTTGGCGCAAAGGGTTGGGTTTCCGGGCTGACCAACGCATTTCCTGCCGAGTCCCTGGCTCTCTATGAGGCAATCCGCAGCGGCGATCTGGCGCGGGCGCGCTCGATCTATCGGTGGTTCATGCCGCTGCTGCATTTGGATGCCGAGCACGATCTGGTGCAGTCCATAAAGCTCGCAGAGCACCTGATGGGGCGCGGCTCCGAGCGTGTGCGTGCGCCGCGGCTGCCGCTTGCAGGCGCGCGCCGCGCAGCGGTCATCGCCATGGTGGAAAAGGCACGCTCAACGCGGCCGGTCAGCACATAGCGGATTTACCACCGCGCGGCGCTGTGCAAACCATCGAAGTCATCGACTCTCATACCGGCGGCGAGCCGACCCGCCTGGTCTTAAGCGGCGGACCCGATCTTGGGTCCGGCCCGTTGCAGGAGCGCGTCGCGCGCTTTCGCGAGCGCTTCGACCGTTACCGCGCCGCTATCGTCAATGAGCCGCGCGGTTCGGACATCGTCGTCGGTGCGCTCCTGTGTACGCCGCATCGGCCCGACTGTCAGCTCGGCGTCATCTACTTCAACAATGTCGGCTACATCGGTATGTGCGGGCACGGCACGATCGGGCTCATCGCCTCGCTCGCGCATTTAGGGCGCCTCACGCCCGGCGCAATCAGGATCGATACGCCGGTCGGTCCCGTCGAGGCGCGCCTGCGGATGGATGGCCGGGTCGAGGTCGACAACGTTGCAAGTTTTCGGCGCGATGCGGGCGTCTCGGTCGTGGTGCCCGGCGTCGGCCGGGTGACCGGCGATATCGCCTGGGGCGGAAACTGGTTCTTTCTCGTAACCTTGATCGAAGCTGAGCAGCGGCCGGAATGGTCCATTGCCCCGCAGAACATCGAAGCGCTGACGGACCTCACGTGGCGCATTCGCCAGGCGCTCGACGCACAGGGCTTCAGCCACGTGGACCACGTCGAGATCTTTGCCACGCCGAACGGCAGCAACGCGCGCAGCCGCAACTTCGTGTTGTGTCCCGGCAAGGCCTACGACCGCTCGCCTTGCGGAACCGGCACGAGCGCAAAGCTTGCGTGCCTCGCAGCCGACGGCACGCTCGCACCCGGCGAGGATTGGATTCAGGAAAGTATCATCGGCAGCACGTTTGTCGCGCATTATCGCTGGCTCGATCAAACGCGCGGGCACATCAAGCCGACGATTATTGGCGCCGCCTACATCACCGCCGAGGCGCGGCTGCGGCTCAATCCCGACGATCCGCTGCGTTGGGGAATTCCTGCCGCGAGCGCGAGCATGCCCGGACGCGATTCCGCCACAGCTGCCAGCTAGGAATCGGAGCGGCGCTGTCGCCACCGCCATGAACGCCAACGCGACGCGCTGCGAGCGCTATTCCCACGGTGAGCGCCCGCCGCTTCTCGGTGTGCACGCGGCCGCGCCGGCGCGCTACCCTGCCCTCCTGGAAAGCTCCGCGCCGCATGCCACGGCTGGCCGTTACGACATTCTGCTCGCGGGCGGCGGCGCGACTCTCATCGACGCGGATTTCCTGGGCACCCTTGAGCGGCACTGGCGCGATGAGCACCGCCCGGGCGCACGCTCGCACCTGCCGTTCACCGGCGGCTGGTTCATCTATCTCGGATACGAGCTTGCCGGAGAGATCGAACCGACGCTGCAGCTGCCGCAGTCGGCGGCACCGCGCGCGCTGGCGCAGCGCATGCATGGCGCGGCCATTTATGACCACACCGACAAGACCACCTGGCTCATCGCCGAGGCGGGACATGAGGCGCTGATCGATGAGCTCGCCGCGGCACTTGCCCGGACCCACGACCCGCGCACCACCAATGAGCGCGCGCTCAGCTGCCTCGAAGAGGAACCAGCCGCGCGTTTCCTGCAGCGCGTGAGCGCGGCGCAGGCACATATCTCGGCGGGCGATATTTATCAGGCCAACCTGTCGCGCCCCTGGCACGGGCGCCTCGCGCGCGGCATCTCGCCGGCGGCGCTGTATGCGCGCCTGCGCCGGGCGAACCCCAGTCCGTTCGGCGGAATCGTGCACCTGCCGTGGATGTCGGTGCTGTGCACATCGCCCGAGCGGCTGGTCGAGTCTCGCAACGGTGAAGTGCAGACGCGCCCGATCGCCGGCACGCACCCGCGCGTTGGCAACGACAATGAAGTCATCGCAGCGCTCACCGCGCACCCCAAGGAGCGCGCCGAACACGTGATGCTGATCGATCTTGAAAGGAACGACCTCGGGCGCATCGCCACGGCTGGCAGCGTCAGAGTTGATGAATACGCAATCGTCGAGAGCTACGCGCACGTGCATCACCTGGTGTCAAATGTGCGCGGTCGCCTGCGCCCCGGGGTGTCGCCGATTGATGTGATCCGGGCCGTCTATCCCGGCGGCACCATCACCGGCTGCCCTAAGGTGCGCTGCATGCAGATCATCGCGGCGCTCGAAGGTGAAGCGCGCGGCGCATACACCGGCTCCTGCGGCTATCTCGGCATCGACGGCAGCCTCGATCTCAACATTCTCATTCGCACCGCAACCCTCTCGGGAGATGAGGTGGTGTTTCGGACCGGCGCCGGAATTGTCGCCGACTCAGACCCGCTGCGGGAACTCGAGGAGACGCGTGCCAAGGCGCGCGGTCTGCTGCGGGTGTTGGGTAGTGATGCCGAGCACTAGCGAGAATGCCGCGGCGCACGGCGTTTTTGAGACGCTCGCGGTCATCAACGCCAAGCCGCGCTGGCCTGAGCGACATTTCGCGCGACTGCTTGAAGGTTGCCGCCGCCTGCAAATCGCAGCGCCCCCTGTGGATGCGCTGCGCGCTGCGCTCTTCACTCAGGCGGCGCTGCCCGGCACCGGAGTCATCAGAATCAGCGTGACACGCAGCAGCGCTGCAGCGGCGGCGCCGGCGGAGTGGACGGTGAGCGCGGAGCCGCCGCGCGTGCGTCCGGCCGAGTGGCCGCGCGACGGCGTCAGCATCATCACCTGCCGCACGCGCTGGCCGATAGCTCCGCAGTACGCGGGCCTGAAGCTTATTGAGCGCAACGCTCAGGTGCAGGCGCGCCGCGAATGGAGCGCAGAGTCCATTGCCGAAGGCCTCATGCTCGATGCGCAAGGCTGCCTCATATCGGGGACGATGACCAATGTGTATGCGGTCATCGACGATATCGTGTGCACCCCCGCGCTGGGGCGTTGCGGTGTGGCCGGCACCATGCGCGGCGCACTCCTCGAATCCTGGCGGGCACGCGAGCGCACGGTCGTCGAGCGCGACATGCATCCCTTTGAACTCAATGGCGCGAGCGAGATCTTTCTTTCCAACGCCTTGATCGGGGTGTGGCCGGTGCGCCGTCTGGATGAGCGCGTTTACGAGATCGGTGCCGTGGCGCGCGCGGCCGCCGCCTGGATAGATAGCCAGCTTTCATAGCGCGCGGCGAGGCCACGCCCGATCGATCCGGCCGGCTCGTCAATGAACTGCGGCACTTTTACAATCTTGACGCTTTATCTTGAATCTTTCGTGCAAGATGCAGTCTTCATGTCATTGCTGCCGAGATCGTGAGCTTGACTGTTGTCAGCGCCTTCGGAGCCTCTGATGATGTCGCCGCCCCAAAAATCTCATCCGCGCCAGTGCCTTAGCGCCTCATGAACGACGTCAATCGCCCCGACTATCATGCGCCCGCAGATGCGCTGGGCGAGCAGGCTCACACGGGCTGGCGGCATTTCTTCACCAAGCGCCAGCTGCTGCGCATCGCCATCGTGCTCGCCGTAATCGTGGTGCTCGCCTGGCTCGTGACCCCCAGGGGCACGAAGCCACCGCCGGGAGGACGCGGCGGCATGGGCGGCCCCATGCCGGTGGTTGCCGTGCCGGCGCGCACGGGCGACATGCCGATCGTTTTGAATGGCCTCGGCGCGGTCACGCCGATTGCAACCGTCACCGTGCAAAGCCAGATCAGCGGCCAGATTGTCGCCATCCCGTTCAAGGAGGGTGATCTCGTCAAGCCCGGTGATGCGCTGATCCAGATCGACCCGCGCCCCTATCAGGTGGCGCTCGAGCAAGCGCAGGGCGCGCTCGTTCGCGATCAGGCGCTGCTCGCGAACGCCAAAATTGATCTCGCGCGCTATCAGACGCTCTTCGCGCAGGACTCGGTGGCCGAGCAGACGCTTGCCACGCAGAAATCACTGGTCGTGCAGGATGAGGGTAATGTCAAAACCGACCAGGGGCAGATCGACGCCGCCAAGTTGAATCTCGTCTATTGCCACATCGTCTCGCCGATCGCCGGGCGCGTCGGTCTGCAGCAGGTGACGCTCGGCAACTACGTAACGCCCGCCGAGCCCAATGGCCTCGTGGTGGTGACCCAGCTGAAACCCATCACCGTGGTATTCACGCTGCCGGAGGATCAGATCCCGGCACTGCAGCAACAGCTGCACGCCGGTAACACGCTGCCGGTCACGGCCTATGACCGCAGCAATACCACCAAGCTTGCAACCGGCACGCTGCAGACCGTGGATAACCAAATCGACCCGACGACCGGGACGGTGAAGCTGAAAGCGATCTTTGCGAACGACGACGAGACGCTGTTTCCGAACCAGTTCGTGAATGTTGGCCTGCTGCTGAACACGCTGCATAACGCGACGCTCATTCCGCAGGCCGGGGTACAGCGGGGCGCGCCCGGAACCTATGTCTACGTAATCGGCGCGCAGCAGTCGGTGAGCATCCGCAAGGTCACCCTTGGGCCGGGCGATCCCACCAACATCGTAATCACACAGGGGCTGAAGCCCGGTGAGCAAGTCGTGACCGACGGCGCCGACAAGCTGAAGGACGGGGCGAAGGTGCTGCTGCACCAGAACACCAAGACCGCGGCTGCCGGCTCAGGGCAGCGCCAGCAGCATCAGGGCGCCCAGGGCAAGCAGTCCGGCAATCAACCCGCCGCGCAGTAGGCCCGGCGGATGAGCCCGTCGCGAATCTTCATCCTGCGGCCCGTCGGCACCTCGCTGCTGATGGTGGCCATTTTGATGGTGGGCATCGTCGCCTACGGCTTTCTGCCACTGTCCGCATTGCCCGAAGTCGACTATCCGACGATTCAAGTACAGACCTTCTACCCCGGGGCGAGCCCGGAGGTGATGACTTCCGCGGTGACGGCGCCGCTTGAAGTGCAGTTCGGACAGATGCCGGGACTCAATCAGATGTCCTCGACGAGCTCCGGCGGCTCCTCGGTGATCACGCTGCAATTTGGTTTGAGTCTGAGCCTGGATATCGCCGAGCAGGAAGTGCAGGCGGCGATCAACGCCGCCGGCAATCTGCTGCCCGCGGATCTGCCGGCGCCGCCGATCTACGCCAAGGTCAACCCGGCCGATGCACCGATCCTCACCCTCGGCATCACCTCGCAGACGCTGCCGCTCACTCAACTTGAGGATCTCGCCGATACGCGCATGGCGCAGAAGATCTCGCAGGTCGAAGGCGTTGGCCTCGTCAGCGTCAGCGGCGGTCAGCGCCCGGCGGTGCGCGTGGTCGCCAACATCCTCGCCCTCGCCGCCTACGGGCTCAATATTGATGACCTGCGCACCACCATCAGCAACGCCAACGTCAACGCCCCAAAGGGCACGCTCGACGGACCCGCGCGCTCCTGGACGCTGAACGCGAACGATCAGATTGAGAGCGCGGACGCCTACAAGAGCATCATCATCGCCTACAAGAACGGCCATCCGGTGCGCCTTTCGGACGTGGCCGAAGTCAAACAGGCCGCCGAGAACAGCTACCTTGCAGGCTGGGTGAATAACTCACCCGGCATCATCCTCAACATCCAGCGCCAGCCGGGCGCCAACGTCATCCAGGTGGTCGATCGCATCAAGCAGCTGTTGCCGGCGCTCTCGACCACGCTGCCCGCAGCCGTCGACGTCGCGATTCTGACCGACCGCACCAATACCATCCGCGCCTCGGTGCATGATGTTGAATTCGAGCTCACGCTTGCCGTGATCCTCGTGGTGCTCGTGATCTTTCTTTTTCTGCGCAGCATCGCCGCCACCGTCATTCCGAGCCTGTCCGTGCCGCTGTCGCTCGTGGGCACGCTCGGCGCGATGTACCTCTTTGGTTTCAGCCTCAACAACCTGTCGCTCATGGCGCTCACGATCGCCACCGGCTTCGTCGTCGACGATGCCATCGTCATGATCGAGAACATCTCGCGCTACGTGGAGCAGGGGCTCGCCCCGCTCGAGGCGGCGTTGCGGGGTGCAGGCGAGATTGGCTTCACGATCGTGTCGTTGACGGTCTCGCTGATCGCGGTGCTGATACCGCTGCTGTTCATGGGTGACGTCGTCGGCCGGCTATTCCACGAATTTGCCATCACGCTCGCAGTCACGATCATCATCTCGGCGGTGGTGTCGCTCACGCTCGTGCCGATGATGTGCGCCAAGCTGCTGCGCCATAAGCCGCCCGAGGAGGAAACAGGCATCACGCGCTGGTCGAACCAGAAGTTCCAGGCGCTGATCGATCGTTACGGGCAGGCGCTCAGCTGGGTTCTCGAGCATCAGCCGCTCACGCTCGCGGTCGCCATCGCAACGCTCATCCTCACGATCCTGCTCTACATCTTCATCCCCAAAGGCTTCTTCCCGGTCCAGGACACGGGCGTCATCCAGGTCATTACGGAGGCGCCGCAATCGGTGTCCTACGGCGACATGGCCGCACGGCAGGAGCGCATGGCGGCCGCCATTCTCAAGGACAAGGATGTCGTGAGCCTGACGTCGTTCATCGGGGTCGACGGCACGAACATCACGCTTAACAGCGGCCGCATGCTGATCAACTTGAAGCCGGTGTCCGATCGGCACGATTCGGCGAGCGCTATCATTCACCGCCTGCAGCAGGAGACCGCGGATGTCACCGGCATTTCCATCTACCTGCAGCCGGTGCAGGATCTGTCGATCGACGACACGGTGAGCCGCACGCAATACCAGTTCGTGCTCGAGGACGCCAATCCCACCGAGTTCAATACCTGGGTGCCCAAGCTCGTCGATCGCCTGCAGCAACTGCCACAGCTCGAGGATGTTGCGAGCGATCAGGAGAATCAGGGCCTCGCCGCGTATCTGACGATCGACCGCGACACCGCCGGACGCTTTGGCATCACGCCCGCCACCGTCGACAACGCACTCTACGACGCCTTCGGCCAGCGCATCGTCTCGACCATCTTCACGCAGTCCAATCAGTACCGCGTGATCTTGCAGGCGGACTCCTCGCTGATCGCTTCGCTCGATGCGCTCGGGACGATTTACCTGCCGTCCGCAACCGCCGTCGGCGGCCAGGTGCCGCTGTCAGCGCTGGTCAAGGTTTCCGAGCGCACCGCACCGCTGTCGATTGATCATCTCGGCCAGTTTCCCTCGACCACCATCTCCTTCAACCTCGCGCAAGGCGCGGCGCTCGGCGATGCCGTCGATGCGATCAAGAAGGCCGAGAAGGACATTGGCATGCCGGCGAGCGTCATAACGAGCTTCCAGGGCGCGACACTTGCCTTCCAGGCGACGCTCGGCAACGAGCTCTTCCTGATCATGGCCGCCATCATCACCGTCTACATCGTGCTCGGCGTGCTCTACGAGAGCTTCATCCATCCGATCACGATTCTCTCAACACTGCCATCGGCCGGCGTCGGTGCACTGCTCGCACTGCTGTTCGCCGGCAGCGATCTTGGCGTCATCGGCATCATTGGCATCATCCTGCTGATCGGTATCGTCAAGAAAAACGCCATCATGATGATCGACTTCGCGCTGGTGGCGGAGCGCGAGCAGGGCATGAGCGCGCGTGATGCGATCTATCACGCCTCGCTGTTGCGCTTCCGTCCCATCCTCATGACGACCATGGCGGCACTGCTGTCCGCGCTGCCGCTCATGCTCGGCACCGGCACCGGCCATGAGCTGCGTCATCCGCTCGGCATCACCATTGTCGGCGGCCTGATCCTGAGCCAGCTGCTGACGCTCTTCACCACGCCGGTGATCTATCTCTACTTTGATCGCCTCGAGCAGCGGATCATCGGCGCGCGCGGCACCCCGCCGCTGCCGAGCGGAGCGCCGGCGCGATGAGCCCGTCGGAGCCATTCATCCGCCGGCCGGTCGCGACCACGCTGCTCACCGTCGGTCTTGCCCTCGCCGGGGCCATCGCCTATTTCCGGCTGCCGGTCTCGCCGCTGCCGCAGGTGGACTTTCCGACCATCTCGGTACAGGCGCAGATGGCAGGTGCAAGTCCCGACGTCATGGCCGCCACCGTCGCGACGCCGCTCGAACGGCATCTCGGGCAAATCGCGGATGTCACTGAGATGACCTCCTCGAGCTCGGCGGGCGCGACGCGCATCACGCTGCAGTTCGGGCTCGATCGCGACATCGACGGCGCCGCGCGCGACGTCGAGGCGGCGATCAATGCGGCGCGCGCCGATCTGCCCACCGCATTGCGCAGCAATCCTACCTACCGCAAGGTGAACCCGGCGGATGCGCCGATCATGATTCTCGCGCTGACCTCCGCGACTCTCACCGCCGGCCAGCTCTACGACGCCGCCGATACGATCCTGTCGCAGAAGCTCTCACAGGTGAGCGGCATCGGCCAGGTGACGGTCGGTGGCAGTTCCCTGCCGGCGGTGCGCGTCGAGCTCAATCCGAGCGCGCTCTTCAAATACGGCATCGGCCTTGAGGATGTGCGCGCCGCGCTCGCCGCGGCCAACGCCAACACGCCAAAGGGCTCAGTCGACATCGGCGGCCAGCGCTTCCAGATCTACACCAATGATCAGGCAAGCCACGCCGCCGAATACCGCAGCCTCGTGGTCGCCTACCGCAACGGCGCGCCGGTGCGCTTGTCGGATGTGGCTGAAATCCTCGATTCAGTGGAGAACGTGCGCAACCTCGGCCTCTCAAACGGCAAACCGGCCGTGCTCGTCATCCTCTATCGCCAACCCAATGCCAACATCATCGACACCGTCGATCGCGTCAAGGCGCTGATTCCGGCTCTCAAAGCGTCCATCCCGACTGACATCGACGTCATCGTGGCAAACGATCGCACCATCACCATCCGCGCTTCGCTGCACGACGTCGAGCGCACGCTGCTGGTCGCAATCGCGCTCGTGGTGCTGGTGGTGTTCGTGTTTTTGCGAAACGGGCGTGCGACGTTGGTGCCGGCGGTGGCCGTGCCGATCTCGCTGCTCGGCACCTTTGGCGCGATGTACCTCCTCAACTACTCGCTCGATAATCTGTCGCTGATGGCGCTGATCGTCGCCACCGGCTTCGTGGTCGACGATGCGATCGTGGTGCTCGAGAACATCACGCGGCACGTGGAGGCGGGCATGCCGCGCTTCGAGGCGGCGATCCAGGGCGCGCGCGAGGTGGGCTTCACGGTGCTCTCCATGAGCCTGTCGCTGGTCGCGGTGTTCATCCCGATTCTTCTCATGGGCGGCATCGTCGGTCGACTGTTCCGTGAATTCTCGATCACGCTTTCGGTTGCGGTGCTGGTGTCGCTGCTGGTCTCGCTCACGACGACGCCGATGATGTGCTCGCGCCTCATCAGCCACAAGAAAAAATCCGAGCAGGGCAAGCTCTTCCAGCGCAGCGAGCGCATCTTCGACGCCATGCGCGACGGCTATGGGCGCACGCTGCGCTGGGCGCTGCGCAATCGCGGCTTCGTGATGTTCCTGCTCGGCGCGACCGTGGTTTTCAACATCTACCTCTACATCGTCATCCCCAAGGGCTTCTTCCCGCAGCAGGACACGGGCCGCTTGACCGGCGGCATCCAGGCCGATCAGGCCATATCCTTCCAGGCGATGTCGCAGAAATTGCGACAATTCATGCGCATCGTGAGTGCGGACCCGGCGGTCGACACCGTCGTCGGCTTCACCGGCGGCGGTTCGGCCGGCGGCGCGCAGACCAACAGCGGCTTCATCTTCGTCGCCCTGCAGGCAAAGGCCGCGCGCAAGCTCTCCGCGGACCAGGTGATCGGTCGCCTGCGCCCGAAGCTCAATCAGGTCGCCGGCGCCCGGCTGTTCTTGCAGTCCGTGCAGGACATCCGCGTCGGCGGCCGTCAGAGCAACGCCCAATATCAATACACGCTGCAGGCGGACAGCATCGCCGAGCTCTACAAATGGGCGCCGAAGCTTGCCGATGCACTGCAAAGCGTGCCACAGCTGACCGATGTCAACTCGGACCAGCAACAGAACGGGCTTGAGGTCGACGTGACCGTCGATCGCGACACCGCCTCGCGCCTGCAGCTCAATCCTGCGGCCATCGACAACACGCTCTACGATGCCTTCGGCCAGCGCGATGTCTCCACCATCTACAACGCGTTGAACCAGTACCACGTGGTGATGGAGGTCGCGCCGCGATTCTGGCAAAGCCCCGACACGCTGAAGGACGTATGGATCAGTACCGCCGGCGGCACGGTGAGCGGCAGCCAGTCAACGAACGCCGTCGCCGGCACCGTGACCTCGACGCAAACCGCCACGATCAACACGGCCGCAGCGCTTGCCTCCGACACCGCCATCAACGCGGCAACCAACAGCCTTGCGCAATCCGGTCACGGCGCGGTCTCGACCGGATCAGCCGACAGCACGGCTGCCGAGCAGATGGTGCCGCTCGCGGCATTCTCCAAATACGGGCCCGGCAACACGCCACTCGCCGTCAATCATCAGGGCACCTTTGTCGCCACGACGATCTCGTTCAATCTTGCCCCCAATGTATCGCTGAGCACGGCGACCGCGGCCATCAAAAGCGCCACGGATCAGATCGGCATGCCCTCGACCATCCATGGCAGTTTCCAGGGCACCGCGCGCACCTATGAGGAGTCGTTGCGGAATGAGCCGTTGCTCATCCTCGCGGCGCTCGCCGCGGTGTATATCGTGCTCGGCATCCTCTACGAGAGCATCATTCATCCGATCACCATCCTCTCCACCCTGCCCTCGGCGGGAGTCGGCGCGGTGCTGGCACTGCTCGTATTTCACTCCGAGTTCAGCATCATTGCGCTGATTGGCGTCATTCTGCTGATCGGCCTCGTCAAGAAGAACGCCATCATGATGATCGACTTTGCCCTCGAATCGCAGCGCCACGAGGGCAAGAGTCCGCGCGATGCGATCTACGCAGCCTCGCTCATGCGCTTCCGGCCCATCATGATGACCACCATGGCCGCCATGCTCGGCGCGCTGCCGCTCGCACTCGGCAGCGGCAATGGCGCTGAGATGCGCCAGCCGCTCGGCATTGCCATCGTTGGCGGCCTCATCGTGAGCCAAGTGCTAACGCTCTACACAACCCCGGTCATGTATCTGTATCTGGAACGCTTCGGCCACTGGTGCAGCAACCTTTGGACACGCCTCTATCCACACACCCCCGAGGAGCCGCCCGCCGCGGCGCCGGCGCAGCCCACATGAGCGCGCGCAAACCCTTGAGCTTGTTCGTCACGGCGGCGCTCGCCAGTTGCGCCGTCGGCCCCAACTATCACCGCCCTTCCGCACCGGTGCCGCGGCACTTCAAGGAGGCCGAAGGGTGGAAGCCCGCGCAGCCGCAGGAAGCGGCCAGCGGCACCGACTGGTGGTCGGTTTACGACGATCCGGTACTCGATGAGCTGGAACAGCAGATCGCCATCTCCAATCAGACCCTGAAAGCCTCCGAGGCCGCATTCCGCGAGGCCGAAGCGGTCGTGAGCCAAGCGCGCGCGCAGTTCTTCCCAACCCTCGGGGTGAGCGCCCAGGGCACGCGCAGCAAAGGCCTCGGCTCCACCATCGGCAACAACAGCACGACGAGCACGACCGGCACCACGGGCACCGGAACCGGCACCACGGGCACCGGCGCGACGACGAGCGGCGGCGGAAGCGCCGTCATTCCGTCAAGCTCCCATGTTGTCAACAATTTCAATGCGACTGCGGATGCAACCTGGGCGCCCGATATCTGGGGCAAGATCCGCCGCACGGTGGAAGGCGATGTCGCCAGCGCCCAGGCGAGCGAAGCGGATCTCGCGGCCGCGCGACTCTCCGCGCAGGGCACGCTCGCCACCGACTACGTGGAGCTGCGGGTGAGCGATGAGATGACGCAGCTTCTCGATGCGACCGTGCAGGCCTACCAGCGCTCACTGCAAATCACGCAGAACCAGTACAAGGCCGGCATCGTTGCCAAGGCCGACGTCATCACCGCGGAAACGCAGCTCGAGGGGGCGCAGTCGCAGGAGATCAACACCGGCGTGCTGCGCGCGCAGCTCGAGCACGCCATCGCCGTGCTGATCGGCAAGCCGCCGGCGGACTTCGCCATCACGCCCGCGAAATTTGGCACCGCCGTGCCCGTCGCGCCGACCGGTGTGCCCTCAAGCCTGCTCGAGCGGCGACCCGACGTCTCAGCCGCCGAACGCACCATGGCCTCCGAGAACGCGCTGATTGGCGTCGCCATCTCCGCCTACTTTCCGGACCTGACTCTTAACGGCTCTTATGGGTTCAGCAGCACCGTGCTGCACGGACTCATCAGCACCCCGAATAATGTGTGGTCGTTCGGTGGCCAGCTGAGCGAAACCGTGCTCGACTTCGGGGCGCGCTCCGCACAGGTGCGCCAAGCACGCGCCGCCTACGATCAGGCGGTCGCCAATTACCGCCAGACCGTGCTCACCGCATTGCAGAATGTTGAAGATCAGCTCGCGGCGCTGCGCATCCTCGAGCAGCAGTACGCCGTGCAGGACCGCACCGTCAAATCCGCGAACGAAGCGGTGCGCCTGACCCTGAACGAGTACAAGGCGGGAACGGTGGCGTACACGGCCGTGGTCACGGCGCAAGCGCTCGCGCTTGGCGACGCCCAGACCCTGCTCACCGTGCGCGAGAACCGCCTGACCGCCAGCATCGCGCTCATCCAGGCGCTCGGCGGCGGCTGGAGCACCGCGGACTTGAAATACGACGGCGGCGTCAAAGGCGGCCCCGCGCCCCCGAGCAGCGGTGCGCCGTAAGCGCGCGCGCTGGCGCCGGGACGCGCTAAAGTAGCCGCCGACCCTGCGCGACACTAATATAGAGCCTCAAAATACGAGGGATCCTTCATGAAAGCCCTGCTCAGCCTCGCCGTCCTCGCGCTCGCCGCCGTGCCCGTGCACGCCGCCTGCACCTACCCCGCCGCACCCGCGAGCATTCCCGATGGAGCAACCGCCACCCTTGCCGACATGGTGGCCGCGCAAAAGGCCGTCAGGCAGTTCGACCAGGAAATCACCGCGTACACCAACTGCATCAAGCTCGAAGAGGACGCGCAGTTAAAGGGCGATAAGCTCACCGACGAGCAGAAGAAGGCCATCCAGGCGCAGCAGGCGATGAAGAACAATGCCGCAGTCGATGCGGACCAGGCTCTTGCGGACCGTCTCAACGAGCAGATTCGCATCTTCAAGTCGAAGCAGTCCGCCAACAAAGGCTAGGCGCGCGCGCCGCGCGCGCGGCCGCGTGCCCCCCATGCTGACTCCCGCTGAGGCCGAGCAACTCATCGGGCAGAGCCTGGCGCGCCTGCCGGTCGAGTCATTGCCGCTCGCGCAATGCGCCGGCGCGGTGCTGCGCGAGAGCATCCACGCTGAGCGCGATCACCCACCCTTTGATCGCGTCGCGATGGATGGCATTGCGCTCGATACGCGCGCGCTGGCTGCAGCCTCCGGCACGCTGCGCATCCAGGGCATGCAGGCCGCGGGCGCCGCGCCGCTCGTGCTGCAAAGTGCCGCGAGTTGCATCGAAGTCATGACCGGTGCGGTGCTGCCCATCGGCTGCGATGCGGTAGTGCCGGTCGAGCAGATTACGGTGCGCGCAGGCACGGCGCATCTGCCTTCCGGGCTGCGCATCGAGCCCTGGCAGAATGTGCATCGGCGCGCAAGCGATGCCCGCGAGGGAGCACTCCTCCTCGAGGCCGGGGGCTGCCTGGGCGCGCCCGAGATTGCGATTGCGGCATCCGCCGGCATGGCGCGCATCCGCGTCGCAAGCCAGCCCTCGATCGTGGTGATCTCAACCGGCGATGAACTCGTCGAGCCCGGCGAGAGCATACTGCCGCACCAGATCCGGCGCTCCAATTCATACGCGGTCATCGCAGCTCTAAAGCGCCGCGGATTCCAACGCGTCGCCGATGATCACGTGGCCGATGACCTTGAAGAGCTGACGGCGCGCCTCAAGTTTCATCTGGACACGCACGATGTTCTCGTGCTGAGCGGTGGAGTGTCGATGGGACGGCTCGACTTTGTGCCCCGAGCGCTCGCGGCGTGCGCGGTGCGCACGGTGTTTCACAAGGTGGCGCAGCGGCCCGGGTTACCGCTGTGGTTTGGCGTAGCGCGCGGCGGCGCGGCCGTATTTGGGCTGCCCGGCAACCCGGTCTCCACCTTAGCGTGTGTCGCACGCTACGTGCTCCCTGCGCTCTACACCGCCATGGGCGCGGCTGTCGCTGCGGAACGGATCGCGCTCGGCGCAGCCGTCACGGTCAAGCAGGCGCTGACGGTTTTCATGCCGGCGCGCGTAGCTACGGACGCCGAGGGTCACGACTGGGCGCAGCCGCGCCCGACCAACGGCTCGGGCGACTTTACCGCGCTTGCCGGCTCGCACGGCTTTGCCGAGCTGCCGCCCGGGCCGAACACCTACCCGCGCGGATTTGTCACACGGTTGTACCGGTGGTAAGACTGGTCGGCTATGTCGCCCTCGGAAACCGTCATCCCCTTAGAAGAGCTGCGCCGCCCGCGCGACACCCGCAACCGCCCAGTCCGGGATCTGCGCATTTCGGTGATGGATCGCTGCAATTTCCGTTGCCCGTACTGCATGCCGCGCGAAACCTATCATGATAGCTACCGCTTTCTCGCCTCGCCCGAGCGGCTCTCCTTCGAGGAGATCGTGCGTGTCACGCGGCTGTTCGTGCAGCTCGGAGTGCGCAAGCTGCGCCTCACGGGCGGCGAGCCGCTGTTGCGCGCCAACCTGCCGGACCTCATCGGCGATCTCACCGCCATCCCGGCTGTTGAAGATGTGGCACTGACGACCAACGGCGTGCTCCTCTCGCAGCACGCCGCGGAGCTGAAGGCCGCCGGCTTGAACCGCGTCACCGTCAGTCTCGACAGCCTCGATCCGGCCGTATTTGCGCGCATGAGCGGCGGCCTGGGCAGTGTCGAGGAGGTGCTGCAGGGCATCGCGCACGCGCGCCGCGCAGGGCTTGCGCCCATCAAAGTGAACGCCGTGATCCAGCGCGGCGTCAACAATTCGACGCTGCTCGATCTCGTCGAGCACTTCCGCGGCACGGATGTCATCGTGCGCTTCATCGAGTACATGGACGTCGGCAACCGCAACGACTGGCGCGCCGAGCTCGTCGTGCCCTCGAAGGAACTGTTGGCGCAGATCGGCGCGCGCTGGCCGCTCGAGGCGCTGGAGAGGAATTACCAAGGGGAAGTCGCCGAGCGCTATGGTTTCGTCGACGGAGGCGGCGAGATTGGCTTCATCTCTTCGGTAACGCAGCCTTTTTGCGGCAGCTGCTCGCGCGCGCGACTCTCCTCCGACGGCGTCCTCTATACCTGTCTGTTCGCAACCTCCGGCACGAGTCTGCGCGATGCGCTGCGCGGCGGTGCAAGCGACGCGCAGCTGCTGGAGCGCATCCGCGCCGTCTGGCTCGGCCGCGCCGACCGCTACAGCGAGCTGCGGGCGCGAATGCGCGAGAGCGTGGCGCCGCAACCGAAGGTCGAGATGTACTACATAGGCGGCTGAGGTGGCGAAGAGACTCTCACACCTGAGCGAAGCGGGACGCCCGCGCATGGTCGATGTGGGCGCCAAGCCCGTCACGCAGCGCGTAGCGCTTGCGGAGGCGCGCATGCGGCTGCCGCGCGCGGTGGCGCTGGCGCTGTCGCAAAGCGGGCATCGCACCAAGAAGGGCCCGGTATTTGACACCGCCATCATCGCCGGTGTCATGGGGGCCAAGCGCACGCACGAACTGCTGCCCTTCTGCCATCCGCTCGCGCTTGACGATTGCAGCATCGAGATCGGCGCCGTGCGCGGCGGGCTCGTGATCCGCTGCCGCGTCGCTGTGCATCACCGCACCGGGGTTGAGATGGAAGCGCTGACCGGAGCCGCCGTCGCGGCGCTCACCGTGTACGACATGTGCAAGGCGCTCTCGCACGACATCGAAATCACGAGCGTGCGGCTGCTGGAAAAGTCCGGCGGCAAACACCCGGTGCGGCGCCGATGAGCGCGCCCGTCTACGCGCTCGTGCTCGCCGGCGGCAAGAGCTCGCGCATGCAAACCGACAAGGCGGTGCTTGCTTATCACGGCCGCCCGCAGCTTGCTGAGACGCATGCACCTCGTCGCGCCGCTCACGGCGCGCGCGTTTGTCTCGGTGCGCGCGGACCAGGTGGATGATCCGCTGCGCGCCGGCTTTGCGCAGATCGTCGATCGTCGCGCCGAGGTCGGGCCGATCGCCGGCATCATGGCGGCGCAGCAAGAGCATCCCGAGGTCGCCTGGCTCGTGCTCGCCTGCGATCTGCCGTTTCTCAACGTCGGCACTTTGAAGCACCTGCTGCATGCGCGCGATCCGGCACGCCTCGCGACCGCGTATCGCTCGAGCCACGACGCACTGCCGGAACCGCTGTGCGCGATCTACGAACCCGCAAGCCGCGCCGCGCTCGCCACGTACCTTGAGTCCGGCCGGCAGTGTCCGCGCAGGTTCTTGAGCGAAGTCGACGCGCATCTGATCGCGTTGCCCGACGCGCACGCACTCGACAACGTCAATACGCGCGCGGAATATGCGGCGGCGATCGGTACGCTGCGGCCGACGGCCGCTGCCAAGCAGATCCGCGTGCACTACTACGCGCTGCTGCGCGAGGAGGCCGGCCGTAGCGAAGAGGCACTCGCCACGAGCGCCGCAACACCACGCGAGCTCTTTGAGGAGCTCAAGTCCCGTCACCCGTTCTCGCTGCCGAGCGCGCTGTTGCGCGTTGCGATCAACGATGAGTTCGGCGACTGGTCGCAAGAGCTCGCCGACGGCGATCGCGTGGTGTTCATTCCGCCGGTGGCCGGCGGGTAGGCCCCGATGTTGATATTCGAATTCTCGGGCGAGCCCATTGCGATTGAGCCCTTGCGGGCGCGCCTGCAAGATCCTGGCTGCGGCGGCTACGCCTCCTTCGAGGGCTGGGTGCGCGATAACAATGAGGGCGAGCGCGTGACGCGCGCTCGCCTACGAAGCGTTCGCGCCGCTTGCGCGCAAGGAGGGCGAGCGCATCCTCGCCGAAGCGGTCGCGCGCTTCGGGGTTGCGCACGCCGCGTGCGTGCACCGGCTCGGCGAGCTCGCCGTGGGCGATCTTGCGGTCTGGGTGGCGGTGAGCGCGCCGCATCGCGACGAGGCCTTTCGCGCTTGCCGCTACATCATCGATGAGGTGAAGCACCGCCTGCCGATCTGGAAGAAGGAACATTACCTGAGCGGCGCGAGCGGCTGGGTAAATTGCGAGCGCTGCGCGGCGCCTGTCGCGCCGGCGCAAGCGCCGGCGGACGATGCGCCGCAAGCGCCGGCGCAGGCAATGCGGGTCGACTATTCGCGTCAGATGGCGCTCAAGGAAGTCGGCGCCGCCGGGCAGGCGCGCCTGGCATCAAGTCGCGTGCTCGTGGTCGGCTGCGGCGGCCTGGGTGTGCCCGTGATCAGCTATCTCGCCGGTGCCGGCATCGGCGAACTGGGTCTGGTTGATTCCGATCGCCTCGAAGCCTCGAATCTGCATCGGCAGACCTTCTACGCGCTGAGCGACGTTGGTGCGGCGAAGGCGGACCTCGCCGCCGCGCGCGTCGCGGCGCTCAATCCGCAAGTCACGGTACTGGCGCACAACGTGCGCTTCGATGCGCACAATGCGGCGGCGCTCGCCGCGCCGTACGACCTGCTTATCGACTGCAGCGACAATTTCGCGACGCGCTTTCTCATGAACGACGTCGCTCTCACGCTGCGCAAGCCCGCGATCTTCGCGAGCGTCTATCAATACGAGGGCCAGCTGCAGGTGGTGCGCGCGGAGCGCGCTGGCGCGTGCCTGCGCTGCGTGTGGCCCGAGGCGACGCGCGACGGCGTGGTCGGCAATTGCGCGCAGGCGGGCGTGCTCGGGCCGGTGCCCGGCACCTTAGGAGCGCTGCAGGCGCTCGAGGCTTTGAAACTGCTGCTTGATCTGCCGGGCCAGCTCGGCGATGAGGTGCTGCTCGTTAATCTCATTACGCTTGCGACCAGCAAGTTGCGTACGCGCCGCCGCAGCGAATGCCGCGAGGGTGCCTGTGCGCATAGCAATATCACCGAAGGTGCTGCCATGCATGAGGAATCACTCGAAGTCGCCTTCGACTCACTTGATGAGGCCACCGCCCAAGGCTTCACCGTCGTCGATGTGCGCGAGCCCCAGGAGCTCATCGCCTGGCCGACGCCCTGCAAGAGCTCGCGCCACATTCCATTGCGCACCTTGCTCTACGGCGAGCCGGCGCTTGATCCGCAGGGCAAGTATCTCCTCGTCTGTGCGGCCGGACAGAGAAGTCTCACCGCTGCAAGCGAGCTGCGCGCGCGCGGCATGCGCGCGGTGTTCTCCCAGGCGGGGGGCGTTGCGGCGCTCGCCGAGCTCTAGGGCCGCACCTGGCCGCTGCCGCGCACGACGTATTTGTAGCTCGTCAGCTGCTGCACTCCCACCGGGCCGCGCGCGTGCACGCGCGCGGTCGAGATGCCAAGCTCCGCACCCATGCCGAATTCGCCGCCGTCGGCGAACTGCGTGGAGGCGTTGTGCAGCACGATGGCGCTGTCGACCTCGCGCAAGAAGCGCTCCGCGGCCACCTGATCGCACGTGACGATGCACTCGGTGTGCGCTGAGCCGTAGCGGCGGATATGCGCAATGGCGGCCGCGATATCTTCCACGACGCGCACGGCGATAATGGCGTCGAGGAATTCACGATACCAATCCTCCTCAGTGGCCGCGCGCACGCGCGCGTCCGCGCTTTGCGTGCGTGCATCGCCGCGCACTTCGCAGCCGGCATCGAGCAGGGCGCGCACGAGCGGCGCGAGGTGAGTCTGCGCCGCAGCGCGATCGACGAGCAGTGTTTCGGCCGCGCCGCATACCGCGGTGCGCCGCAGCTTCGCGTTCAGCACGAGCGCGCGCGCCATTGCAAGATCCGCATCCGCATGGACGTATACGTGGCAGTTGCCCTCGAGATGCCCGATCACCGGCACGCGCGCCTCGCGCTGCACGCGCTCCACGAGACTCTTGCCGCCGCGCGGCACGAGCACGTCGAGATACTCGCCCATGTCGGCGAGCATGCAGCCGACCGCGGCGCGATCGCTCGTCGGCACGAGCTGCAGACACTCGGCAGGCAGCGCCGCGCGGTGCAATCCCGTGACGAGGCAGCCGTGGATGGCCGTGTTCGAATGCAGGCTCTCGGCGCCGCCGCGCAGGATTGCGGCGTTGCCGGATTTGAGGCACAACGCGCCCGCATCGGCCGTCACGTTCGGTCGGCTCTCGTAGATCATTCCGATGACGCCGAGCGGCACGAGCACGCGCTGAATGCGCAGGCCATTGGGGCGCTGCCATTCGGCGGCGATCGTTCCGATGGGATCGGGCAGCGCACCGATGTCCTCTAAAGCGCGCGCCATCGCCTCGATGCGCGCGGCATCGAGCCGCAGGCGCTCAAGCAGCGGCGCAGCAAGCTGCTCGCCGCGCGCGGCCGCAAGGTCACGCTCATTGGCGCTCAGAATCTCGCGCGCGCGCGCGCGCAGCGCCGCCGCGGCCGCGGCGAGGGCCGTGTTCTTAGCCGTGGTCGATGCGAGTGCAAGCTCCTGTGCAGCGCGCACGGCATTACGGCCAAGCTCACGCATAAGCTTGGCAATGTCGCTGGGTAGCACGGAGGCGCTCAGGGCGTGGCCGCGGCAGGCGGCGCCAGCGCGGTTCGCCCCTGCAGAATCGCAAGGTCATCGCGGTGAATCATCTCGTCGCGGCCCCGAAAACCGAGCAGCTGCTCGATGTCCGCCGAGCGGCGCCCGAGAATGCGCGCCGCGTCCGCATCCGAATAGGCGCAGATCCCGCGGGCAAACTCGCTGCCATCCGGCCCGACGACGCTCACCGTATCGCCGCGCTCGAAGCGCCCTTCGGTGGCCAGCACGCCCGCCGGCAGCAGGCTTTTGCCCTCCTGCAGGGCCTTCACGGCGCCGGCGTCAATCAGGATCGACCCGGCGGGCCTCAGGGTGCCGGCGATCCACTGCTTGCGCGCCGCGGCCGGAGTGGAGGTTGGCACAAACCAGGTGCAGCGCGCGCCCGCCTCGATGCGGCGCAGCGGATGCTCGGGCTGGCCGGCCGCAATGCACAGGTGGCAGCCGGCGCTGACCGCTATCTTGGCGGCGAGAATCTTGGTCGTCATGCCGCCCGCGCCGAGCCCCGAGCGCGAGCCGCCCGCCATGGCCTCGATTGCGGGCGTGAGTTCACGAACCGTATCAATGAATTGCGCATTGGGATGGCGCCGTGGGTCGGCGCTGAAGAGTCCTTCAACGTCCGAGAGCAGCACCAGGCAGTCCGCGCCAATCATTTGCGCCACACGCGCCGCGAGGCGGTCGTTGTCACCGTAGCGGATCTCGGCAGTGGCCACCGTGTCGTTCTCGTTGACGACGGGAAGCGCCGCGAGCCCGAGCAGGGCCTCAAGCGTCGCCCGCGCGTTGAGGTAGCGCCGCCGCCGCTCGCTGTCCTCAAGCGTCAGGAGCACCTGGGCGACGGTAACGCCTCTTTCTTCCAGCAGCTCCCGGTACGCATGCGCAAGACGGATCTGGCCGACGGCGGCGGCCGCCTGGCTCTCCTCGAGGCGCAGCGCGCCCGTCGGCAGCGCAAGCTCGCGCCGCCCGAGCGCAATTGCTCCGGAGGAGACGAGGATCACCTGCTGGCCGCGCGCGCGCAGCGCGAGCAGATCAGCCAGCAGTGTCTTCAGCCACGTGCGGTTGATGCGCCCGGACGCGGGGTCCACGAGCAGCGCCGAGCCCACCTTCACGACGATGCGCCGCGCGGCGCTAAGCGGTGATGACATGCGGAAAACTATACGTAAACAGCGCTGCCACCGCGACCTTATGCCGGCCCGTTTTGGGTGCCGCGGCGTCGTTGCCTTCCCATCATCCCAACCCCTAAACTTGCAGCGGTTACCAGCATTCGAGCATCGAGGATTTGCGCGGTGAGCAGAGACTACGAACCGGTTCCCTCCCAGTGGTACGAGAATATCGAAGAAGAAGAGTCATTCCGCGTCCTGTCGGTGGATGAGGACTCGGAGCTCATCGAAATCGAATATCTCGATGGCGACATCGAGGAGCTCGACGTGGAAGCCTGGCACGAGATGGACCTTGAGCGCATCGCCGAGCCCGAAGGCTGGGCCGCCTCCCATGCCGATGAGGAAGCCGAAGAAGAAGACGACGAGGATGAGGAGGACTGGGACGAGGATGAGGAGGATGAAGACGACGAGGATGACGAGGATCTCGACGAGGAGGAGGAGGAACGCAACTCCTATTGACGCGCGCGCGTCTCAATACCTTGAAAAGGCGCGCTTGGGCCCCCAAGCTGGAAGCACCGCCTGCGGCCGGGTCGCGTGCCGCGCTGGAAGCTCTACCCTGATATGAAACGCATTATTCTGTTCCTCGCGACGAACCTGGCGATCGTCCTCGTGCTGTCCGTCGTCGCGCAGCTCCTGGGTCTTGATCGCTGGCTTGCAGCCCAGGGCAGCAGCCTCTCGGGCCTGCTGGTATTCGCCGCGTTCTTTGGTTTCACCGGCTCGCTCATCTCGCTCGCCATCTCCAAGTGGATGGCGGTGCGCACGATGGGCGTCGTGCTCATCAACCCGCAGAGCGCAAACTCCGCCGAACAGCGCCTGCTCACCACCGTGCGCGGTCTTGCGCAGCAGGCCGGCATCGGCATGCCGGAGGTGGGCATCTTTGACTCGCCGACACCAAACGCGTTTGCAACCGGCGCACGGCGCGACAACGCGCTGGTCGCGGTCAGCAGCGGACTGCTGGCGCGCATGAACGAGCGCGAGCTGCAAGCAGTGCTCGGCCACGAGATCACCCATGTATCGAACGGCGACATGGTCACGCTTGCGCTGATTCAGGGTGTGGTGAACACCTTTGTCATCGTGCTCTCGCGCATCATCGGCAATATTGTTGACCGCGCCGTATTCCGCAGCGATCGCGGCCAAGGGCCCGGCTACTTCATCTCGGTCATCGTCGCGCAACTGGTGCTCGGCGTGCTCGCCAGCATCATCGTGCTGTGGTTTTCCCGCCAGCGTGAGTTCCGCGCCGATCGCGGCGGCGCCAAGCTTGCCGGCACCGACAGCATGATCGCTGCGCTCGAGCGCCTGAAGAGCGCGCACGAGGAAGCGCTGCCCGCACATCTTGAGGCCTTTGGCATTGCCACCGGCAAGGTCTCCACCGGGCTTGCGCGGCTCTTCATGAGCCATCCGCCGCTGGATGAGCGCATTGCGGCGCTGCGCACCACACCGCTCGCGTAAGCGGCGCGGCTAGCGGCGTGCGGCGCGCGCGCGACACATGACGACGCTTGCGCGGCCGCAGATCGAGGAGCACCTGGCCGCGCTCCTCGGCCGCGACAACCTGCTGCTCGCGGCTGCGGATATCGCGCCCTTTGTGGTCGACCAGCGCGAGCTCTATCACGGGCGTGCGCTCGCCGTGGCGCTGCCCCGCAGCGTCGAGCAGGTCGCGCGGCTCCTCGCCTGGTGCAACGAAGAGCGCATCGGCGTCGTGCCGCAGGGGGGCAACACCGGTTACTGCGGTGGCGCAACTCCGGATGAGTCCGGCACCCAGATTGTGCTGTCGCTGCGACGCCTCGCGCGCATCCGCGGCGTCGACGCACTCAACTATTCGCTGCTTGCGGAGGCCGGCTGCACGCTGCAGGAGGTGCACACGGCGGCCGCGGCGGCCGAGCGTTTTTTCCCCTTGAGCCTCGGGTCGCAGGGCAGCTGTCAGATCGGCGGCAATCTGTCGACCAACGCCGGCGGCATGAGCGTGCTGCGCTATGGAATGATGCGCGACCTGGTGCTCGGCATCGAAGTGGTGCTCGCCGATGGGCGCGTGCTGCCGTGCGCGCAGGCGCTGCGCAAGGACAACACCGGTTACGATGTGAAGTCGCTGTTCGTGGGCGCGGAAGGCACGCTCGGAGTTATCACCGCGGCGAATCTCAAACTTTTTCCGCAGATACGCGCGAGCGCGACGGCGTTCGTCGCGGTGGCGAGCATCGACGCTGCGGTGAGCTTGCTTGCCGCGCTGCGCGCGGCCAGCGCCGACCGCGTGAGCTCCTTCGAGTTGATGCCACGCCTCGCCGTGCAACTCACCGTGCAGCACATCCCGCACATCACCGATCCGCTCGCCGAAGCTCATCCGTGGTACGTGCTCTGCGAGCTCTCCTCCGCACTCGCGGAGGAGCCGCTCGCCGCGCAGCTGGAGAGCGCGCTCGGCGCGGCGCTCGAGAGCGGCCTCGTGCGTGATGCGGTGATCGCGCAGAGCGAGCGCCAGCGCCAGTCGCTGTGGCAGCTGCGCGAGAATATTCCCGAGGCGCAGCGCCGCGATGGCGCAAGCCTGAAGCATGATCTGTCGTTGCCCATCAGCAAGCTCGCAGCGTTCGTCACGCAGGCCTCGGGCTGGCTCGACGCCAACGTGCCCGACGGCCGCCTCATCGCCTATGGGCACGTGGGCGATGGCAATCTGCATTTCAATCTCAACCAGTCACCCGGCGCCGCGCCTCAGCAATTCCTCGCGCGCGAGGGCACGGTGAAACGCGCGCTGCATGACCTGGTGCGCGATTTCGGCGGCAGCTTCAGCGCCGAGCACGGCATCGGGCAGCTGAAGACCGGCGAGCTTGCGCGCTACGCGCCGCCGGTGGAGCTTGATGTCATGCGCGCGATCAAACACGCGCTCGATCCGCGCGGTATCTTGAATCCCGGCAAAGTGCTCGCCAGGGACGGCGCATGAAGCGCCAGCGCCTCGCCGCGGGCGCGCTCGCGCTGCTGCTGCTCGCCGGATGTTCGCGCCACACCTCAGCCACGCTCGCGCCCGCAGCGCCTGCGCCGCGCGCCGACGGCGCGCCGCAGATCGTCGACTCCGCCGACGGCGTGCACATCGAATACCAGGTTTACGGCCAAGGCGAGCCCGCCGTCATTCTCATACACGGCTGGGCCAACAACGCAAATTACTGGAATGCGCAGCTCGATCCCCTGAAGGCGCGCTACACGGCGGTCACGCTCAATCTTGCCGGCCACGGCGCATCGGAGCCCAATCGCGCCGACTGGTCGATGAGCAACTACGCCGCCGACGTGGTGGCGGTGGCGCGCACGCTCCCCCACAAGCACCTCGTGCTCGTGGGGCATGCGATGGGCGCGATCGTGGCACTCGAGGCCGCGCGCACGCTCGGGGAGCGCGTCAGCGGCATCATCGCCGTCGATTCGCTGAAGTCGATCGGCCAGCCGCCCATGCCGCGGGCGCAGTTCGATGAGCTCGTGAAGCCGTTTCGCAGCGACTTCATCGCGCACATGCACGAGTTCGTCGCCCAGTACCTCTTCAGCAAGGACGCCGCTCCCGCCTTCGTGCGCAAGGTGGCCGATGACATGGCACACGCCTCACCACAGGTGGCCGTGCCGTCGCTCGAGGCGCTCTACCGTTACGATTTCTCCGCGCTCGCAGAGATCCACGTGCCGATCATCGCCATCAACTCCGATCTGCACATGACGACCGATGATGCGCGCATCAAGAAATCCGCGCCGACGTTCCGCAGCATCGTCGTGCCGGGCACGGGTCACTTCTTGATGATGGAATCACCCGAGCGCTTCAATCCGCTCCTGCTGCAGGCGATCGACTCGCTGATGAAGCCGTAGCGCTTTTCAGGCGCGCCGAATCAGCCCTTCCTGCGCGGTGCTCGCCACGAGCCGCCCGTCACGGGCGAATACGCTCGCGCGCGCAAAGCCGCGCGCGCCCGAGGCGCTCGGACTGTCGAGCGCATAGAGGAGCCACTCGTCCACGCGCAGCGGCCGGTGAAACCACATCGCATGATCGATGCTCGCCATGATGAGCTTGGTATGCAGAAAGCTCGTGCCGTGCGGCAGGGTTGCGGTATCGAGCAGGTAGAAATCCGACACGTAGGCGAGCAGGCAGCGATGCAGCATCTCATCATCCGGCACGCGCCCGACGGCGCGAAACCACGCCTGCCGCAGCGGCGGCTGCTTGCGCGGCTTGAGGTAATCGATCTCCTGCACGACGCGAAACTCGAAGGGCCGCGGCGTTTCGATAAAGCGCCGCACGCGCGCCGGCAGCCGCTCCGGCATCTGCTGCAGCAGCGCGCGCAACTGCGCCGTCGCATCAGGCAGTGCTTCGGGCGGCGGCACTTCGGGCATCGCGATCTGGTGATCAAAACCCGCCTCCTCGATCTGGAAGGAAGCCGCCATGTTGAAGATCTGCTCGCCGCGCTGGATCGCGACCACGCGGCGGCTGGTGAAGCTCTTGCCATCACGGCTGCGATCGACGTTGTAGATGATGGGCGCGGTGCAGTCGCCGCGCCGCAGGAAATAGGCATGCAGCGAATGCACCATGCGCCCGTCCGGCACCGTGGCGGATGCCGCCCGCAGGGCCTGGCCCAACACCTGGCCGCCGAACACCTGCGGGCTGCCGATATCCTGGCTTTGGCCGCGAAAAAGATTGATCTCGAGGGGCTCGAGCTCGAATACCCTCAGGAGCTCATCAATGCGCGGGTCGCTCGGGATCACTGGACGATGAAATCACCGTTCATGAGGGCGTTGTGGCCCGGGAAGGTGCACAGATACTTGTACGCCTGGCCCTTCTTCAGCGCGGCGGTCGGGAATGTCACGCTCGTCGACTCACCGCCGCCCACGACCTTGGTGTGCGCGATGACGCGCGCATCGCTCGGCTTTACGTAGTTGTTCGCAGCGCCGGCGGTGAGGCCATCGCTCGCGACACCCGCCAGGTCCTCCGCCTTCACCAGCACCCAGTCGTGGCCCATGCTGGTCGCCGGCAGCTTGCCGGTATGCGTCAGCGTGAGTTCAACCTGGGTGCAGTCGGCGGTGATGGTCAGCTGCTTCTTGTCGAACTGAATCGCGTCGTTGGCGCTGATTGCGAGCTGGCACAGCTTGCCGGCCGCCTGCGCCGGCGTGCCGAGAAATGCCGCGGGGGCGGCGACGATGAGCGCGGCGAACGCAATGCGAGTGAATTTCATGTGGCTATCCTCATTATTGTGGTGTCAAGAGCTGGCAACGCCGAGCCGCTTCTGCATGATCGGACTCGTGGTCGTATATTGCAGGAATTGCTTTTTTTCCGGAAATAGATGGTGCTGGACGCCGAAAGCGGCGAGCGCCGCCTCGTGAAAACCCGACAGAATGAGCTTCTTCTTGCCCGGGTAGAAATTGATGTCGCCGACGGCGAACACCCCCGGCAGACTGGTCTCGAACTTCTCGGTATCCACAAGCAGCGCTTTTTTCTCGAGCGCGAGGCCCCACTCTGCGATCGGTCCGAGCTTCGGGTGCAGCCCGAAAAACACCAGCAGGTTGTCCGCGGGCAACGCGTGTACCGCACCGTCGGTTGCCTTGACGTTGACGCCGATGAAACGGCCGTCCTCGATGATGAGCGAATGCGGCAGCGCCTGAAGATGGCGGATGCGCCCCGCGGAGGCGAGCTCGCGCATCTTCGCAACCGAGGCGGGCGCGGCGCGAAATTCCGCGCGGCGGTGCACGAGGGTCAAGCCGCGCGCCTTCACGGCAAGCTCCAGCGTCCAATCAAGCGCCGAGTCGCCGCCACCGAAGATCACCAGTTGCTGCTCGTGCAGGTCAGTCGCACGGCGCACGCGATAGTGGATGCGCTCGTTCTCAAACGCCTGCGCACCTTCAAGCCCGATGCGGCGCGGTTGAAATGAACCCACGCCGGCGGCGATCACGACCGCGCCGGCATCAAAGCTCGTGCCGGCGGCGGTGCGGATGAGAAAGCGCCCCGCGGCGGTTTTGGCGAATTCGCTCACCTCCTGGCCGAGATGAAACTGCGGATTGAAGGGCTTGATCTGCTGCAGCAGCCGCTCGACCAGCTCCTGGGCGTTGCATACCGGCAGCGCCGGGATGTCATAGATCGGCTTATCCGGATAGAGCTCGGCGCACTGCCCGCCCGGGTGCGCCAGCGAATCCACGACGTGCGCACTGATGCCGAGCAGGCCGAGCTCGAAAACCTGAAACAGCCCGCAGGGGCCTGCGCCGATGATGAGGACGTCCGCCGTAATGGGCGCGGATGCAGTGGGGGATGAGATGCTCAAGCGATTCTTCCGTACAATGACAACCGGGGCATTGTAGCCGACACCTTTGAGAATCCGCGTCTCATGAGCACCAACAGCGAATTACACCAGCGCCGCCAGAACGCCGTGCCGCGCGGCGTCACCAACTCCCTCGCCGTGTATGCCGACCGCGGTGAGAACGCCCAACTCTGGGACGTCGAAGGCCGCCGCTTCGTTGACTTCGCCAGCGGCATCTCGGTGCTGAACACCGGGCATCTGCATCCGAAGGTCAAGGCCGCGCTCGCCGCGCAACTCGAGCGCTTCACGCACAGCTGCTTTCAGGTGACGCCCTACGAGAGCTACATCGCGCTTGCCGAGCAGCTGAATGCGGCGGCGCCCGGAGCGACGCCGAAGAAGACGATTTTTCTCTCCACCGGCGCCGAGGCGGTGGAAAATGCGATCAAGATTGCGCGCTTTCACACGCGCCGCTCGGCGCTGATCGCCTTCTCCGGAGGCTTTCACGGCCGCACCCTCGCCTGCATCAGCTTGACCGGCAAGGTGATGCCCTATAAGGCGGGATTCGGACCGATGCTGCCGGAGATCTATCACCTGCCCTTTCCGATCCCCTATCACGGCGTTAGCGTCGAGGACTCGCTCGCGGCGCTCGAGCAGCTCTTCAAAGCAGACCTTGATCCGGCGCGCGTGGCCGCGATCATCATCGAGCCGGTCCTCGGCGAAGGCGGCTTTTACCCGGCGCCCGCGGAACTCCTGCGCACCTTGCGCACGCTGTGCGATCAGCACGGCATCGTGCTCATCATCGATGAGATCCAGTCCGGGTTTGCCCGCACCGGGCGCATGTTTGCAGTGGAGTACTCCGGCATCGAGCCTGACCTCATGGTCGTTGCGAAAAGCATCGCCGCGGGCGTGCCGCTGTCCGCCGTCATCGGCAAGACGCACATCATGGACGCGCCGACTCCGGGCGGTCTTGGCGGCACCTATGCAGGCTCGCCGCTGGCGTGCGCGGCGGGGCTGGCGGTGCTCGAGGTCATGCGCGAGGAGCAGCTCGCGCAGCGCGCGCTGCACATCGGACATTTCATGACCTCGCGACTGCGGGGCTTGCAGGCGCGCTTCCCCTGCATCGGCGATGTACGCGGGTTGGGCGCGATGGTGGCGCTGGAGCTCGTCAAACACGGACGCGCCGATGCGCCGGACGCCGAGCTCACTTCCAAGCTCGTGCAGGCCGCCGGTCGCGCCGGACTCATCATCCTCGCGTGCGGCATCTATTCAAATGTGATTCGCTTTCTCGCGCCACTCACGATCGAGGATGCGCTCCTGAAGGAAGGCTTCAACCTGCTGGAGCAGGCACTACGGGAAGTTGCGCCTTAGGCGCGCCCGGCGTTCGCATCTGTGGGTGTGTGGAAGTACTCACTCTCGGCCGAGAGCTGTTCCATGAGGCGCTTGAGCTCCGCCATGCGCCCCTGCGCGGTACTGATCGGCATGCAATCCTGACAGCGCGGATCGCCGCAGGGCTGGCGAGAGTAGAGCCAGTATTGCAGTGCACCGGCGAGCAGCCCATCGGCGATGTCCCAGAGATCGGCGTCCTTATCCTTATCTGCGATGCGGTTGCCCAGGTCTACCGCCTTGGTGAAAGCCGCATCAAACGTGTCGGCGATCTCGGTCATAGCCTGAGTATAAATGAAAGACGGCCGAGCGACGGCTGCCGCGATCTTCTTGCGCCTGATCCACTTCTGCGAGGTCCACCACGGAAGCGACCCGCGCTGCCGGGCATCATGGGTCTCACACTGACCGTCGCGGCCGGGCTTGAGCCTGGCAAGCGGTTTATGTCTTATGCGGCCCGGAACTGTGCAAAAGAACGACCTGACAGCCCCCGCGGCCGTGGCGCCGCGGCGCGGTGCCCGACTGCGCCTTGGAATTGGGGCGCGTCTTGCGCTGGGGCTTGCGGCGGTCGCCGCCGTGATCCTGATCGGCCAGGGCCTGGCGCGCCAGAACACGCGCCTTGCGGTACAGGCGTTGCGCGACATGCAGCTCGAGACCGAGCCCCAGGCGCGCCGCGCCGCGACCGCGGTTGCCAAGCTCGAAGGCTACGATCGCGCCGTGATCGAATACTTGCAGGGCGATCACCAGACGGCGCTTGATTCGACCACGCTCGCGGGTGATGAGCTCGATCTCGCGGTCAACCACTACTTCAATGACCCGCCCGCGCCGCGCGCCACGGACAACATGGTGCAGCTGCGCATCGAGATTGCGCACCACATCAGCCAGGGCAGCAAGCTTGCAAGCCTCGCCGGCAAGCGTGCCGAATGGCTCGCCCGGCGCCACGCACTGCTCGATGGTTTGCAACGTCGCATCACCTCGGCCGGCGGCTCCGGGATAGCGCTCGCCGACTCGCAGATCGTGCTGCGCAAGTCGCTCGCGGAGCTTGCGACGGCGTTGAACGGCATCCGCAGCAGCTTCGATGAGCCCGAGGCGCTGACGCGCGCCGAACATGAATTTGCGGCGGCCCTCGAGCGCCACGCGGCCGAATTCGCGCGCTCGCCGGGCAAGGCGTGGCTTGATCTTGCGCGCGAGGATTTCACCGCAAGCGTGCACCTGCGCCATTCGATTGCGAACTTCGATGCGCTAAACGGACCCGCCCGCCGCAGCTTCGTGGATGCGGGCGCCTCCTTGATGGCCGCTGCGCAGACGCATCTGCAGGAACCGGCGCGCCGCCGCCTGCTCGATGCCTCCGCGCACGCCGCGGCCTCCGCGGAGCTTGCCGAGCACACGCTCGACGCAACCGGCACCGTGGTGCTCGGCGTGGGGCTCGTTGTCTCGCTGCTGCTGTCCTTAAGTATCACGGTGCCCGTGCGCCGGCTGAACGCCGCAACGCGCCAGCTGACGGCTGGCAATCGCGCGGCGCGCGCGCCGCGCGGCGGCTCAGCCGAGATCGACGAGCTCGCCGAGTCCTTCAACGCCATGGCAGACCAGATCGCACAGGCCGAAGGGGAGCTGCGCGCTCATCAGATTGAGCTTGAAGCGCACGTCGCCGAGCGCACCCAGCAGCTGCACCACCTCGCGCATCACGACCCGCTGACGCAGCTGCCCAATCGGCGCCAGCTCGCGGCGCGCCTCGGCGCGGCGCTGACGCGCGCCGCGGCCCACAATCAGCGCGTGGCGCTGCTGTTCGTCGACCTCGACAACTTCAAATCGATCAACGACACGCTCGGCCACAATTTCGGCGATCGCGTGCTGCAGGCCATCACCGAGCGCTTGCGCACGGCCACCGCCGCGCATGCGCTCTTGGCGCGCCTCGGCGGCGATGAGTTCACGGTGCTGATCGAGGATGTGCGATCGCGCGAGCAGATCGAGGAGTGCGCCGCGGCGCTGGTCACCACACTGCAGCAACCGCTGCTCGTCGATGGCCGCATTCTCTCCACGAGCGCGAGCATCGGCGCCTCGCTCTATCCGGATCATGCCTCCGACTCCGAGGCGCTGCTGCGCGCCGCCGACGTTGCGCTGTTTCGCGCCAAGGAGCTCGGCCGCAACCGTTTTGCCTTCTACCGCCCGGCGCTCTACGACGCGGCCGCGCAGCGCTTCCGCCTCGAGCAGTCCCTGCGCCGCGCGGTCGAGGCGGGCGACCTGATGCTCATGTACCAGGCGCAGGTCGCACTGCATACGCGCGCGACGATCGGCATGGAGGCGCTGCTGCGCTGGCGCAAGCCCGACGGGCGCATCGCCACCGCCACCGAATTCATCCACATCGCCGAGAAGACGGGCCTCATCCACGAGCTCACCGGCTGGGTACTCACCACCGCAACGCAAGCGGCGGCGCAGTGGCGCGCGCAGGGCTGGCACGACGCATCGGTCGGTATCAATGTCTCCTCGCTGCAGTTCCTCGAAAGCGCGTTCGTCGAGCAGGTGACCGCAGCTCTGGCAAGCTCGGGGCTGCCCGCGAGCGCACTCGAGCTTGAGCTTACGGAGACCGTGTTTCAGACCGGGGCCGCCACCATCGAGGCGCTGCGCACCTTGCGCACGCTCGGCGTTGCGATTGCGCTCGATGACTTCGGCAGCGGCTACTCCTCGCTCACGTCGCTTGAGCAGCTGCCGATCACGCGCGTCAAGCTCGACCGCACGCTGGTCGAGGCAATCGACTCAAACCCGCGCTCCGCGGCGATCGCGCGCTCCATCATTACGCTCTGTCATGGACTCGGCCTGGAGGTGGTCGCCGAAGGCGTCGAGCGACCCGAGCAGCTTGCGGCGCTCTCGCAGTACGGCCCCGTCGGCGTGCAGGGATATCTGCTCTCCGAGCCCGTGCTGGCCGATGCGGTCCTCGAGGACGCCGAAAGAGCGGCCGCGCGCACCCGCCAGATCCTTGCTTCACTTGAGCTGCAGCCGCTTATCATGCGGGCATGAACATTGAGCTCTCCGCCGAGGAGGCGCGCGTGCTGGGCTGCCTCATCGAGAAGCAGATCACGACGCCCGATCAATATCCGCTCTCCTTGAACGCGCTCACCAACGCCTGCAACCAAAAAACCAACCGCGACCCGCTGATGACGCTCGATGAGCCGAGCGTGCAGCACACGGTCGACACGCTCGCGCGGCGCCACTTCATCATGGAAAAATCCGGCTTCGGCAGCCGCGTGCCCAAGTTTCATCAGCGCTTCTGCAACAGCGAGTTTGGCACGCTCAAGTTCTCGCCGCAGGAGCTTGCGATCGTGTGCGAGCTGCTGCTGCGCGGCGCGCAGAGCGCCGGCGAGTTGCGCACGCGCGCAAGCCGCATGGCCGCCTTTGCCGACGCAGCCGCCGTGGAAAGCGTTCTCCAGGGCCTGATGGAGCGCGATGACGGTCCGTTCGTCGCGCGCCTGGCGCGCGCGAGCGGGCAGCGCGATGTGCGCTTCGCACAGCTCTTCACCAAGGAGCCCGCACGAGCTGCCGCGAGCCTCGCTGCAGAGGCGGCCGCGCACGCTGAGCCCTCCGGCGCGCCCGAGGCGGGGCGCCTCGACAGACTCGAAGCAGAAGTGCGCAGCCTGCGCGCCGAGCTTGCGGCGCTGAAGAGCCGACTCGGCGGCTAGCGCGTCGCGACGAAGGCGTCGCGCGCGCGCACGCCAAGGTCCGGCTGATCGGTGAAGAAGCCGTCCATGCCGGCGCCCAGATAGGCCGCAATCTCCGCCCCCAAATTGCCGCGCCGCGCGCGCGCACTGCTCGAGCGCAGCTTGCGCGGCAGAAAGGCGTTCTCCGCGCGAAACGTCCAGCCATGCACCTTCAGGTGAGCCGCGTGCGCATCGCTGATGAGTTGCGTGGGACGTGCGAGCGAGTCATCCGCGTAGCGCGGAATGATGAGGAATCTATCAACGCCGATGACCTGCGCGTATTGCGCGATTTCGGCAAGCCCGGCGGGCTTCATGAGCTCCGCGTAGGTGCGCGGATCGCCGCTCACGGTGAAATCGTATGGCTGGCCGCGCGCCTCGACGAGCTGCACGATTGGCAGCTGCGTCATGCCGCGCAGCGCTTTGAGATTGCCGACCTCAAAGGATTGCAGGAACACCGGCGCGTCCGGCCCCTCGAAGTGCCAACGCGCAAGCGAGGCGACCAGCGCCGCTTCCATCGGCAAATCCAGCTTTGCAAAATAGCTCGGGTGCTTGGTCTCCGGGTAGACGCCAATTTGAGGCGGTTCGGGCCGTCCGAGCTGCTGCGCGCGCACGCGGCGCTCGCTCTGCACGGAGCGCACCATGGCGAGGATCTCCTCAAAAGTTGGGATCTCAAACTGGCCATCGAAGCGCACGTTGTCGGGCCGCAGATCGGCGATGCGCTCGCGGGCGCGCAACGTCTTGATCTCGGGCAGCGTGAAATCCTCGGTGAACCAGCCTTCGATCGCCTCGCCGTCCACGATCTTCGCTTTGCGGCGGGTGGCAAATTCGGCGTGGTCGGCGACGTTGGTAGTCGCCCCGATTTCGTTTTCGTGGCGCGCGATGAGCACCCCATCGCGCGTCATGACGAGATCGGGCTCGACATAGTCCGCGCCCTGCTGGATAGCGATGAAGTAGGACGTCAGCGTGTGCTCGGGGACGTAGCCGCACGCGCCGCGGTGACCGATCACGAGCGGCGCGGTTGCAGCGACCTTGGGTGAGTCAGCAGTGGCGGCGGATGGGGTGGGCACGGTGGCTATCATAAACGATGCGCAAACGGCCCCGTCGCGCAATCGCGCCCTGCGCTTTTGCTGGCAATGCAGCACGCGCCGCTTGCGAGCACTCCAGCGAGCCCGCCGCCGGCGCGGGCCGGCAAGCTAGCCGTTCGCAACCGCGCCTCACACGGGAAGCCGCTGCTGTCGGCGGGACGCACGCTGCTCGTCTGCCGGCAGCCCATTGACTGCACGCTGCCGGTGCCGCGCGCTGCTGCGCCGGAGTGCTCCGCGGCTTACCTCAACTATTCGCCTATTGAGCTCGTGCACACGCAGCCGCCCGCCATGGCGGCGCCCGTCAGCTTTGCGCCGACTGCAAGATGCACCGGCACTCGCGCATCGCTTAAGTACGCGCGCCGCCGGCGGTTTTGCCCCCGGCCCATTTGATGGCTGGCGCTAGGGTGCGGCACGAGCAGCAGCTATCGACTGACAAGCGCGCGCAGCGCACGCGCGCGTGCTGCACGACATGCTCGTTGCCGGGTCATCTATCAAGCTCGCACGCACCCCGAACGCCAATCGCGTGCGCCTGCGCGAGGGCATTGTGTTGCGCCGCCTCACGGGATTTAAGATAAAGCAACACGAGATCACGCTAAGCGTGTATGGTTTCGCGGATTACTTTTCCGATGCGCCGCAGCCGCCTGTTCAAGGCACGCGGCCAAGCCGGTTGCAGATAGAGCCGGGAATTTTGATCGGCGCCGCGCCGCCATGGACAATTAGGAGCCTTACTGCCGCGGATCGGTATCGCGGCTGATTTGTCCGGCTGGCATTTGGATCGCAGCGAGCCGTTCTGAGCGAGAGGCATTTGATGGGTATGGAAATTGCTGGACGGCTCTAAATGCTGACCGAGCAGGACATCTATCTCTTCAAGGAAGGGAGCTTTTTTCGCGCCTACGAAAAGCTCGGCGCGCACCCCAGCGCCGAAGGCACGCACTTTGCGGTGTGGGCGCCGAATGCGCGCTCGGTCGCCGTGGTCGGCGATTTCAACGGCTGGGACGGCAAGGCGAACCCGCTGAGCGTGCGCGCGGATGCTTCGGGCATCTGGTCCGGATTCATCCCGGGCGTGGGCGCGGGGGCGCGTTACAAGTACCAAATCCTCTCGCAGCACAACGGCTATCGCGTCGACAAGAGCGATCCGTTTGCGTTTCGCTGCGAGGAGCCGCCGCGCACCGCCTCGGTGGTTTGCGATCTTGGCTATTCGTGGGCCGATGGCGAGTGGTTCAAGCGGCGCGCGCAGGCGAACACGCTGCACTCGCCGTGGTCGATCTACGAAGTGCACCTTGGCTCCTGGCGCCGCGTTCCCGAGGAACATGATCGCTGGCTCTCCTACCGCGAACTTGCCCAGCAGCTCGGCGACTATGCGCTCGACATGGGCTTCACCCATATCGAGCTCATGCCCATCATGGAGCATCCCTTCTATGGCTCCTGGGGTTACCAGGTCACGGGCTATTTTGCGCCGACCTCGCGCTATGGTTCACCGCAGGATCTGATGTATCTCATCGACAGCCTGCATCAGCGCGGCGTCGGTGTGATCCTCGACTGGGTGCCATCACACTTTCCGAACGATGAGCATGGCCTTACGTACTTCGATGGCACGCACCTGTTCGAGCACCAGGATCCGCGCCAGGGCTTTCACCCGGAGTGGAAGAGCGCGATCTTCAACTACGGGCGCTCCGAGGTGCGCGGCTTTCTGGTGAGCAGCGCGCTCTTTTGGCTCAAGACCTTTCACGCTGACGCGCTGCGCGTGGACGGGGTCGCCTCGATGCTCTACCTCGATTACGCGCGCACCGAGGGCGAATGGGTCCCCAATGTATTCGGCGGACACGAAAACCTCGAGGCGGTAGCGTTCCTGAAGAGCATGAACGAGGCCGTGTACCGCGATCATAGCGATGTGCACACCATCGCCGAGGAATCCACTGCCTGGCCGATGGTGTCGCGGCCGACGTATCTGGGCGGCCTGGGCTTCGGCCTCAAATGGAATCTGGGCTGGATGCACGACACGCTCGCGTATTTTGCGATCGATCCGTTGTTTCGCAAATATCATCACGGCCAGCTGACCTTCAGCCTGTGGTACGCATTCAGCGAGAACTTCGTGCTGTGCCTCTCGCACGATGAGGTCGTGCACGGCAAGGGCTCGCTGATCGGCAAGATGAGCGGCGATGAGTGGCAGCGCTTTGCCAACCTGCGCCTGCTGTTTGGCTACATGTGGGGACATCCCGGCAAGAAGCTGCTGTTCATGGGCTGCGAGTTCGGACAAGTCTCCGAGTGGCGGCACGACTCAAGCCTCGAATGGCACGTGCTGCAGTATCCGCTGCACGCCGGGGTGCAGCGCTGGGTGCGCGATCTCAACCGCTTCTACGTGGCAACGCCGGCGCTGTTTGCCCTCGATTTCAGCTGGGAGGGCTTCGAGTGGATCGACAGCAACGACTACGAGTCAAGCGTGCTCTCGTTCTTGCGCAAGACCGCGAGCGGCGAGATGGTGCTCGTCGTATGTAATTTCACTCCCGTCGTTCGTCCCGACTACCGGGTCGGCGTGCCGCGCGGCGGCTACTGGCGCGAGCGCCTGAACAGCGACGCGCGCGAATACGGCGGCGGTGGCATCGGCAACTTCGGCGGTGTCGAAGCCGCGCCGCTGCCGGCGCACGGCCGTTTTCACTCCCTCGCGCTGCGCCTGCCACCTCTCAGCGTGCTCTTTCTTACGCCGGACTGACCCCCGTCATGGGTAACACCCGCGTCGTCATCGAGAACCTGGAGCCGCAAATCGACGGCGGCACCATACCGGTGCGTCGCGTCAGCGGCGAGAGCGTGGTGGTCGAGGCGCGTATCTTCACGGACGGTCACGACGAGATCGACGCGGCATTGCTGTATCGCGAGCAGACGGTGGCCGAATGGCACACGCGGCCGCTCGTGGCGCTCGGCAACGATCGCTGGCGCGGCGAGTTCACCGTGCAGCGCCTCGGGCGCTACGAGTACACGCTCGCCGCCTGGGTGGATGATGCGCGCAGCTGGCAGCGGGACTTCAAGCAGCGCCACGCCGTCAACCAGGAGACCGAGATCGACTATCTCGTCGGCGCCGAACACGCCCAGGCGATCGCCGCGCGTGCTTCCGAGACTGACGCGCGCCGTCTCATCGAATGGGCGCATGCGATCTGCGACAAGAACCGCAGCCGCGAGGAGCGTGTGGTGCTCGCCGAGAGCGAGGGCCTGCGCAAGCTTGCGCATCGCTATCCCGATCCCACGCGGGTGGCGCGCGCCACACCCGCGCTCATCGTGGAGGTGGAACGCGAGCGCGCGCGCTTTTCCACGTGGTACGAGTTCTTCCCGCGCTCCGCCGCGAAGAAGGCCGGCGTGCACGGCACGTTCAAGGATTGCGAGGCGCGGCTCGCCGACATCGCAGCCATGCACTTCGATGTGGTGTATCTGCCGCCGATCCATCCGATCGGCGTCACCGAACGCAAGGGTCCCAATAATGAGCCGGGCCAGGGCGAACATGATGTCGGCAGTCCCTGGGCCATCGGCTCCGCGGCCGGCGGCCACAAGGCGGTGCACCCGCAACTCGGCACGCTCAATGATTTCCGGCGCCTGGTGGCAAAAGCCGGGGAACTCGAGCTTGAGATCGCCCTTGACCTTGCCTTTCAGTGCAGCCCCGACCATCCGTACGTGGGCGAGCACCCGGAATGGTTCTTGCGCCGGCCGGACGGCAGCATTCAGTACGCGGAGAATCCGCCGAAGAAGTACCAGGACATCTATCCCTTCAACTTCGAGACCACGGCCTGCCGGGAGCTGTGGGCGGAGCTGAGGAGTATTGTCGAATTCTGGATCGAGCAGGGCGTGCGCATCTTTCGCGTCGACAATCCGCACACCAAGCCCTTCGAATTCTGGCAATGGCTGATCGCGGAAGTGCGCGCTGCCCACCCCGAGGTGATCTTTCTCGCCGAAGCGTTCACGCGTCCCGCGCCGATGTATCGGCTGGCCAAGATCGGCTTCAGCCAGTCATACAACTATTTTGCGTGGCGCAACACCAAGGCTGAGCTCACGCAGTACTTCACCGAGCTTTGCGCGCCACCGCTGAGCGAGTACTTCCGCCCGAATCTGTGGCCGAATACGCCGGACATCCTGACGGAGTATCTGCAGTACGGTGGCCGCGCAGCCTTCATGGCGCGCCTGGTGCTCGCGGCAACGCTTGGCGCGAGTTACGGCATCTACGGCCCGCCGTTCGAGCTCATGGAGCACACGGCGCGCGAAGCGGGCAGCGAGGAGTACCTCGACTCGGAGAAGTATCAGCTGCGGCACTGGGATCTGGAGCGCGCGGACAGCCTGCGCGAGCTCATCACGCTCGTGAACCGGATCCGCCGCGAGCAGCCGCCGCTGCAGAGCAATCGGCGCCTGCGCTTCCATCCCGTCGACACCGAAGCGCTGATCGCCTACAGCAAGACGAGCGAGGATCAGAGCCAGGCGCTGCTCATGGTCGTCAACCTCGACCCGCATCACGCGCAGGCGGGCTTCGTCGATCTTGACCTGAGTGCGATCGGCCTCACGGACGGGCAGACTTTCCAGGCACACGACCTGCTCTCCGGGGCGCGCTACCTCTGGAAGGGAGCGCGCAACTTCCTCTCCCTGGAGCCGCGCCACGCGGCTGCGCATATCTTCCGCATCCGCCACCACGTGCGCAGCGAACGCGATTTCGACTACTTTGCCTGACGTGAACACGCCCGCCGCATCGCATCCACTCGATCCGCAGTGGTACAAGGACGCCGTCATTTACGAGGTGCATGTCCGCGCGTTCGCCGACAGCAATAGCGACGGCATCGGCGATTTTCCCGGCCTGACGGGCAAGCTCGACTACATCCATGATTTGGGCGTCACCGCCATCTGGCTGCTGCCGTTTTATCCCTCGCCGCTGAAGGATGACGGCTACGACATCGCGGACTATCGCAACATTCACCCGCAGTACGGCACGCGCGCCGACTTTCGCACCTTTGTCGACGAGGCCCACCGTCGCGGGCTGCGCATCATCACGGAGCTGGTGATCAACCACACCTCCGACCAGCATCCGTGGTTCCAGGCAGCGCGGCGCGCGCCGCCGGGCTCGCCGAAGCGCAATTTCTACGTGTGGAGCGATACGCCGGAACGCTACGCGGGCACGCGCATCATCTTCACCGACACCGAAGCGTCCAACTGGACGTTCGACAACGTCGCCAAGGCCTACTACTGGCACCGCTTCTTCAGCCACCAGCCGGATCTGAACTTCGACAACGCGCACGTGGAGCGCGCGGTGAGCCGCATCATGCGCTTCTGGCTCGACCAGGGCGTCGACGGCCTGCGCCTGGATGCGATCCCGTACCTGATCGAACGCGAGGGCACGAGCAACGAGAACCTGCGCGAGACGCACGCGGTGGTGAAGCGGCTGCGCAAGCTCGTCGATGAGCGCTACGCGGACCGTGTGCTGCTCGCGGAGGCCAACCAGTGGCCCGAGGACGTGCGCGACTACTTTGGCGACGGCGACGAGTGCCACATGGCGTTTCACTTTCCGCTGATGCCGCGCATGTACATGGCGATCGCGCAGGAGGATCGCCACCCGATCGTCGAGATCATGGAACAGACGCCGGACATTCCCGCCAACGCCCAGTGGGCGATCTTTCTGCGCAACCACGACGAGCTCACCCTCGAGATGGTCACGAGCAAAGAGCGCGACTACATGTACCAGATGTTCGCCGAGGATCCGCGCGCGCGCTTGAACCTCGGTATCCGGCGGCGGCTTGCGCCGCTGCTCGAGAATGATCCGGAGCGCGTCAAGCTCATGAACAGCCTGCTGCTGTCGATGCCGGGCTCGCCGATCATCTACTACGGCGATGAGATCGGCATGGGCGATAACTTCTACATCGGCGATCGCAACGGGGTGCGCACGCCGATGCAGTGGAGCCCGGACCGCAACGCCGGGTTCTCGCGTGCCGATCCGCAGCGGCTCTACCTGCCGCCCATCATGGATTCAATCTACGGCTACGAGGCGGTGAATGTTGAAGCGCAGACCCGTGATCGCGCCTCGCTGCTGAACTGGATGAAGCGCATGCTGCAGATCCGCAGCACCTCGCATGCCTTCGGCCGCGGCAGCCTGCAGTTCGTACGCCCCGGCAACCGCAAAGTGCTGGTCTATCTGCGCCAGTTTGGCGATGACACGCTGCTGTGCGTTGCAAACCTGGCGCGCTCGGCACAGCCGGTGGAAATCGATCTTGGGGCGCATAAGGGCGCAGTGCCGATTGAACTCTTGGGCCAAACCCCGTTCCCGCCGATCGGCGATCTGCCCTACCTGCTGACGCTCGCAGGCTACGGCTTCTACTGGTTTCGCCTGAGCCGCGATGCGGCCGCGCCCAAATGGCATGCGGAGCGCCTGCCGCGCGAAGAGCTGCCGGTACTGGTGCTCATCAGTTCGTGGGCGAGCTTCTTCCCCGAGCACGTGTCGCCCTGGCGCGCCGCGGCGGCGGGCGCGCTGCGCAAGAAGTTTGAAGAGCGGCTGCTGCCCGCCTTCATCGGCGCGCAACGCTGGTACGGCGGCAAGGGCAGCACGAGCCTGCGCGCCGAGCTCGCCGATCAGTTGGAATGGGAAAGCCGGCAGTGCCGATGGATGCTCACGGTGGTGGACGTCGAGAGCGGCGCGGAGCGCACGCCCTACTTCATGCCGCTCGCGATCGCCTTCGAGGATGTGCCCGAATCGCGCTGGCACAAGCTGCAGCCCTATTCGATCGCGCGCGTGCGCCAGCAGGCGCTGGTCGGAGTGCTCGCGGACGCGGCGGCGGATGAAGCCTTTGGCCGCGCGGTGGTGGACGCCATCGGCGCCGCGCAGGAGCTGCGCACCGCCCACGGCACACTGCGCTTCGTACCCACGGCCGCCTTTGCGCAGCTGCGCGGTGACCCGGAGGCCGATGTATCCGCGGCTGCACCGATCACTCAGGGCAGCAACACCGCGGTGCGCTGCGGCGATCGGCTGCTGCTGAAGATCTATCGCCGGCTGCGCCCGGGGGTGAGCCCGGAGGCCGAGATCGGACGCTTTCTGACGGAGGTCGCGCACTTCACGCACGTCGCGCCCGTGGCGGGCGTGGTGGAATATCAGCGCGACGGTGCCGATGCGGCGACCGTGGCGCTGCTGCAGACCTTCGTCATGAACCAGGGGGATGGCTGGGATTATACGGTCAACTATCTGCTGCGCTTTCTGCAGGATCAGGCTACGGGCGCAGTGCTCGCAGCCGATGTGCACGGCGGCTTTCTCGCGCTCGTGCGCATCCTGGCGCAGCGCACGGCCGAGCTGCATTGCGCGCTCGCAACCGCAACGTCCGATCCCGCCTTTGCCGCCGAAGTGGTGACTGCCGATGATGTGCGCGGCTGGCGCGAGGGCAGCGCAGCGGCCATCGACGCCAGCTTCGCGCTTCTGCAAGGCGCGCTCGAGCGCCTGACAGTGTCGGCGCACGCGCAGGCGCGCGCCCTCCTCGAGCGCCGCGCGGCGCTGCTGCAGCGACTCACGACGCTCGGCGCAAGCGCGCCGCGCGGCGCGCTCAAGACCCGCGTGCATGGCGATTATCACCTCGGCCAGGTGCTCCTGATCCGCAACGACTTCCTGATCGTCGATTTCGAAGGCGAGCCCGCGCGGCCGCTCGCCGAGCGCCGTGCCAAGCAGCTGCCGCTGCGCGATGTCGCCGGCATGCTGCGCTCCTTTGCGTACGCGCGGCGCGCGGCCCTCGAGCGCAGCGCACCGAAGAGCCTGGAGGATGCCGCCAAGTGGGAGGGCCTCCTCGCGGAGTGGGAGCGCAGCGTGCGCGAGTGTTTCGTGAGCGCCTACGATGAGGTGGCGCGTGCCTGTCACCTCTACGAGTCGTGGCGCGACATGCAGCCGCTGCTCGCGTTGTTTGAGATCGACAAGGCCCTTTATGAGCTGCGCTATGAGCTCGGTAACCGCCCGGACTGGGCGGTCATTCCGATGCGCGCCCTCGCCGCCATGAGCGCCTAGAGGCGGCGAGCCTCACCCATGAGATCACCCGAAGCACCCGCAGCACGCACCCGAGCCCCCATCACGGCCGTGTGGCCGGGAACGCCGCATCCGCGCGGCGCCACCTGGGATGGCGAGGGCGTCAACTTCTCCTTGTTCTCGACGCACGCGACGAAGGTTGAGCTGTGCATCTTCGATGACGCCGGGCGGCGCGAGCTGCAGCGCGTCGAGGTGCAGGAGCGCACCGACGACATCTGGCATGCCTACCTGCCCGAAGCGCGGCCGGGCCTGCTGTACGGTTATCGTGTTCATGGTCCCTACAAACCCGACCAGGGCCATCGCTTCAATCCGCACAAGCTCCTCATTGAGCCCTACGCCAAGCACCTCGAGGGCGATCTGCGCTGGAACGATGCGCACTTCGGCTATCGCGTCGGCAGTGCGCGCGCGGACTTGTCCTTCGACCGGCGCGACAACGCTCTCGGCCTGCCCAAGTGCCGGGTGGTTGATCCCGCGTTCACCTGGGGCGACGATCGTCCGCCGCGCACGGGCTGGCACGACACCGTCATCTACGAGCTGCACGTGCGCGGCTTCACCATGCGGCACCCGGAGGTGCCGCCGCAGCTGCGCGGCACGTATGCGGGGCTTGCAACCGCGCCCGTGATCGAGCATCTGCACCGGCTCGGCGTCACCGCGGTCGAGCTCATGCCGGTGCACGCCTTTATCGACGATCGCTACCTCGTCGATCGTGGCCTGCGCAACTATTGGGGCTACAACACCATCGGCTTCTTCGCGCCCGACATGCGCTACTGCGCAAGCGGCCGCATCAGCGAATTCAAGACCATGGTGAAGACGCTGCACTCCGCGGGCATCGAGGTGATCCTCGATGTGGTCTACAACCACACGGCCGAAGGCAACGAGCTTGGGCCGACGCTGTGCTTCCGCGGGATCGACAATGCCGCGCATTATCGACTGAATCCGGAGGATCCACGCTTCTACATGGATTTCACCGGCTGCGGCAACACGCTCAACCTGCAGCATCCGCGCGTGCTGCAGCTCATCATGGATTCGCTGCGCTATTGGGTGATGGAGATGCACGTCGACGGTTTTCGCTTTGACCTTGCCGCGGCGCTCGCGCGCGAGCTCTACGACGTCGACCGCCTGGGATCGTTCTTCGACACCATCGGTCAGGATCCGCTGCTCTCGCAGGTAAAGCTCATTGCCGAGCCGTGGGATCTTGGCAGCGGCGGCTATCAGGTGGGCAACTTTCCATCCGGCTGGAACGAGTGGAACGACAAGTACCGCGACACCATGCGCGGCTACTGGAAGGGCGACGGCGGCCTCATCGGGGATTTTGCGCAGCGCTTCATGGGCTCGAGCGACCTGTATGAGGCGAGCGGCCGCAAGCCGCACGCCAGCATCAACTTCGTCACGGCGCACGACGGTTTCACGCTGCACGATCTCGTCAGCTACAACGACAAACACAACGAAGCGAACGGCGAGGACAACCGCGACGGCAACGACAACAACCGCGCCTGGAACTGCGGCGTGGAGGGACCGAGCGCGGATCCGGCAATCACCACGCTGCGCGAGCGCCAGAAACGCAACCTGATCGTCTCGCTGTTTCTCTCGCAGGGCGTGCCGATGCTGCTCGCGGGCGATGAGATCGGTCACACGCAACTCGGCAACAACAACGCCTACTGCCAGGACAACGAGATCTCCTGGATCAACTGGCGGCTCAAGCCCAACGATGCGGCGCTCTACGACTTCGTCGCCGAAGTCATCCGGCTGCGCCGCGAGCACCCCGTGTTCAGCCGCCGCCGCTACCTGCAGGATCAGACGACGGTGGCGGAGGATGCGAAGGAGGTGCGCTGGCTCGCCCCGGATGGCACCGAGATGACCGAGACCGAGTGGCGCCAGGAATTTGTGCGCTGCCTCGGCATCTATCTTGCGGGCACCGCCATCCGCCGCATCGACCGGCGCGGCCGCACGGTCAAGGACAGCAACTTCCTCTTGCTGTGCAACGCGCATCATGAGCCGATTCCCTTCACGCTGCCGCAGCTCACGCAAGGCACCTGGAGCACCGTGCTCGATACTGCGCTTGATTTGGATCCTTTCCGCACTCAGCGCCACGCGGGCGGTGTCAGCTATGCGCTGCAGGGACGCTCGGCCGTGCTGCTGGTGGAAGCGCCCGGTGGCTAGTTGGCACTGCCGGCGCCATGACATGCCCTTCGGCGCGGAGCTCACCGCGCACGGCGTGCGTTTTCGCCTGTGGGCACCCGGGGCGCGGCGCGTCGAGCTCGTGCTCGACGCCGGCGCCGCGCAGCGCACCCTGCCCATGCGGGCCGAAGCGGGCGGCTGGCATCAAACACTGACCGCCGATGCCAAAGACGGCACGCTGTACCGCTTCCGGATCGATGATGAAATCGAGGTCGCGGATCCCGCCTCGCGCTTCAACCCGCAGGATGCCGCCGGGCCGAGCGCGGTGGTTGATCCGTGTGCCTTTAGCTGGCCGGATCTCGCCTGGCGCGGCCGCCCGTGGCAGGAGGCCGTGCTCTACGAGCTGCACGTCGGCACTTTCACTGCCGCGGGCACCTTCGCGGCCATCGTGCCGCGCCTCGAGTATCTCGCGCAGCTTGGCATTACCGTGCTCGAGCTCATGCCGATCGCGGATTTTCCTGGTGCGCGTGGCTGGGGCTACGATGGTGTGCTGCCCTATGCGCCCGACTCTGCCTATGGCACGCCGCAGGATCTGAAGGCGCTCGTCGCCGCAGCGCATGCGCGCGGGCTCGCGGTAATGCTCGACGTGGTTTACAACCACTTCGGTCCGGAAGGCAACTACCTGTATCGCTATGCGCCGGACTTCTTTACCGATCGCCACCGCACCCCGTGGGGCGCGGCAATCAACTTTGACGGTGCGGCGAGCCGCACGGTGCGCGAGTTCTTCATCCACAACGCGCTCTACTGGCTCGAGGAATATCACTTCGACGGGCTGCGCTTTGATGCCGTGCACGCGATGTTTGATGACAGCCGCGTGCATTTCATCGCGGAGATGGCGCAGCGCGTGCGCGCCGGCCCGGGGCGCGAGCGTCCGATCTACCTGGTGCTCGAGAACCACGCCAACGCGGCGCATCTGCTGGGCACAGCCGGCGCGCCCGCCACCCACGATGCGCAGTGGAATGACGACCTGCATCACTGCCTGCACGTGATCCTCACGGGCGAGAGCGACGGTTACTACGGCGATTTCGCCGCGCATCCGCAGGAGCTGCTGTGCCGCGCGCTCGCCGAAGGTTTCGCCTACCAGGGAGAGCCTTCGCGCTATGCAGAGGGCAAGCCGCGCGGCGAGAAGAGCGCGCAGCTGCCGCCGAGCGCCTTCGTCGCCTTCCTGCAGAACCACGACCAGATCGGCAATCGCGCCCACGGCGAGCGGCTCAGCGCGCTCGTCAAGGACGCCGCCGCGCTGCGCGCGGCGATTGCCCTGGTGCTGCTTGCGCCGCAGCCGCCGCTGCTCTTCATGGGCGAGGAGTGGGGCGCGCGTGAGCCGTTTGCCTATTTTTGCGACATGAGTCCCGAGCTCAGCGTCAAGATCCGCGAAGGGCGGCGGCGCGAGTTTGCACGCTTTGCCAGGTTTGCCGACGCCCACGATCTGCCGGATCCGGCCGCCGCGCAGACCTTTGCCCGAGCGCGGCTTGACTGGGCGCAGCGCGACGTCGGTGCCCACGCGCACTGGCTCGAGGAGTACCGGCGATTGCTCGCCATCCGGCATCGCGACATCGTGCCGCTTATTCCCCGCATTCGCTGCGGCACCTGCGGCACCCCGGCCGAACGTGGCGCTTTCGCGGTGGAATGGTCGACCGAGGACGGTGCGGCATTGCGCGTGCTCGCAAATCTCAGCGCCGCACCGGCAGCCGCGCCGATTGGCGCCGGCGCGGCCGGGCGGGTGCTCTTTGCCACCCATCCGGCGGTGCGCACGGCGCTGGCGAATGCGCAGCTTGAACCGTGGAGCGTCACCTGGCTCCTGGAGCAGTCGCGTGAGCGGCGCTGAGCCGGCGCTTGCCGGGGAGCTGCGCGTCAGCATCCCGCGCGCCACCTACCGGGTACAGCTGAACGCTCTGTTCACGCTGCGCGATGCGACCGCGATCATTCCGTATCTGGCGCGGCTTGGCGTGAGCCACCTCTACTGCTCGCCGTATTTTCGCGCCCGCCCCGGCAGCGCGCATGGCTACGACGTGGTCGATCACAACGCGCTCAACCCCGAGATCGCCGATACCGCGGATTTCGAGCGCTTCGTCGCAGCGCTGCGTGCGCACGGCATGGGCCACATACTCGACCTCGTCCCCAATCACGTCGGCATCATGGGCTCCTACAACGCCTGGTGGATGGACGTGCTCGAGAACGGGCCGTCCTCCCTGTACGCCGCGTTCTTTGACATCGACTGGCAGCCGCCAAATCCCGCTCTGGCGGGCAAGCTTCTCGTGCCGGTGCTCGGCGAGTCCTACGGGCGGGTGCTTGAGCGCGGCGAGCTTGAGCCGCGCTTCGAGCGCGAGCGCGGCGCCTTTGCCATCTATTATCACGAACACTGCCTGCCGCTCGACCCGCGCACCTATCCGCGCATTCTGGAGTCGGCGCTTGAGCGTCTCGCCCCCGATGCGCTGCCGAGCGAGGCGCGCGCCGAGTTTGAAAACCTGATCGCAGGCTTTGGACATCTGCCGCCGCGCAACGAGACCTCGCCCGAAGCGACGGCAGCGCGCCATCGCGATAAGGAGGTGTACAAGCGCCGCCTGGCGGGGATGTGCGCCGCCTACGAGAACATCGCGCAGGCCATCGATGCATCCATTGCTGCGCTTCTCGTCAAGGGCCATGCCGCAACCGGCACCGACGCGCTGCACGAACTGCTCGACGCGCAGCCCTACCGCCTCGCCTCCTGGCGCGTCGCTTCCGACGAGATCAATTACCGGCGCTTCTTTGACATCAATGATCTGGCGGCGCTGCGCATGGAGAATGCCGCGGTGCTCGAGATGACGCACCGCCTCACGTTCGAGCTGCTGCGCACCGGCAAGCTCGACGGCCTGCGCATCGATCATCCGGACGGACTCTACGATCCCGAGCAATACTTCCGGCGCCTGCAGTCGGATGCCGGCGGCATCGTCGGCGCATCGCAGCGCGCGCTGCCGATCTATCTCGTGGTCGAGAAGATCATGGCGACCTTTGAGCATCTGCCGGCAAGCTGGCCGGTGCACGGCAGCACCGGTTACAACTTCGCAATCCAGCTGAACGGCCTGTTCGTCGACGCCTCCGCCAAGGCGCGCCTCGATCGCACCTATCATTCCTTCATCGGCGATTCGACCGAGTGGAAGGAGATCGCCTACGACGCCAAGCGGCTGATCCTCGATACCGCGCTTGCTTCGGAGCTCACGGTGCTGACCAATCAGCTTGCGCGCGTGGCACGCGCCGATCGCAATACGCGCGACTTCACCTTCCGCAGCCTGCGGCAGGCGCTCACCGACATCATCGCCTGCTTTCCGGTGTACCGAACCTATGTCGCCGGGTCGGTGTCGGCCGATGACCGGCGCTTCATCGACTGGGCGGTGGCCTGCGCCAAGGGGCGCGACTCGGGCATCAACTTCGAGCTCTACGAATTCATCCGCACGACGCTGTTGCTGGAGACGCCGCTACCTTCGGAGCGTGAGCACGCGCGCGCCGTCGCCATGAAATTTCAGCAGCTCACCGCCCCGGTGGCCGCGAAGGGCGTCGAGGACACAGCGCTCTATCGCTACCACCGGCTCGTATCGCTCAACGAAGTTGGCGGCGATCCGGATGTCTTCGGGGTGAGCGTGCGCGCCTTTCACGCGGATGCCAGATACCGTCAGAAGCACTGGCCGCACGAGATGCTCGCCACCTCCACCCACGACACCAAGCGCTCCGAGGACACGCGCGTGCGCATCGATGTGCTCTCAGAGATGCCGGGAGCCTGGCGCCAGATGCTCTCGCGCTGGCGCCGCATGAATCGCCTGCGCAAGCGCGAGATCGACGGCCGGCCGGCGCCGGGCCCGAACCAGGAATATCTGCTCTACCAAATCCTGCTCGGCACCTGGCCGCCGGGCGAGCTCGACGCGGACGCCTTGCGCGCCTACGCCGATCGGCTCGCGGCGTATATGGTGAAGGCGGCGCGCGAGGCCAAGAGCCGCACCAGCTGGTCGGATCGCAGTCAGGAATATGAGGATGCGCTCACGCAGTTCGTTTATGCGCTGCTCGAGCCGCGCGAGGGTAATTTCTTCCTGCACGACATCAAGAGCGCGCAGAAGCGCATCGCCCGCTTCGGGATGCTGAACTCGCTCTCGCAAACCCTGTGCAAGCTCACCGCCCCCGGCGTGCCGGACATCTACCAGGGCAATGAGCTGCTTGATTTCTCGCTGGTGGATCCGGATAACCGCAGACCTGTCGACTACCCGCAGCGCATGCGCCTGCTCGCTGAGCTCGAAGCGCACGGCGCGCCGCACCCTGCCGCGGCGCGCGCGCTGCTAGAGAATCTCGAGGACGGCCGCGCGAAGCTCTACGTTACCTGGCGGGCGCTGCAATTCAGAAAGGCTCACGCCGCGCTCTTTGACGACGGCGATTATCTGCCGGCGCGCGTCGCAGGTCTCCACGCGAGCCACCTGTGCGCGTATGCGCGCCGCACCTCACAGGAATGGGCGCTCGTCATCGTGCCGCGCCTTTATGCGCGGCTGATGGACGACTCGGACGAGCTGCCGCTTGGCGCGGCGGTCTGGGGCGACACGGCGATCGAGCTGCCGCGGCGCCTTGCCGGCACGCGCCTGCACAACGTGCTGAGCGGCCAGGAGCTCTCCGCAACGGCGCGCGACGGGGCGAACTGGCTTGCCGTGAGCGACGCGCTCAGCGATTTTCCGGTTGCACTTGCGGCAAGCGCGCCCTAGCGATACGCCTGCGCCTGCAGCGTAAAGAGGTGCGCATAGCGGCCGTTCTGCTGCATCAATTCTGCGTGGCTGCCGCGCTCGATGATGCGCCCCTTCTCCAGCACCGCGATCTGGTCGGCCATGCGCACCGTTGAGAAGCGATGCGAGATCAGGATCGTGATGCGCCCGCGCGCGAGGTTGCGGAAGTGTTCGAATACGTCGGCTTCGGCTTGCGCATCCATGGCTGCGGTCGGCTCATCGAGCACCAGCACGTCCGCGCGCGCGCGCATGAAGGCACGCGCGAGCGCGATTTTCTGCCACTGCCCGCCGGAGAGCTCGCGGCCATCGCGGAACCACTTGCCAAGCTGCGTGTGGTAGCCCTGCGGCAACGTTTCGATGAAGTCGGCCGCCTGCCCCTTCGTCGCCGCGTCGCGCCAGCGCGCCTCATCCTCGAAATAGGCCTCATCGCCGGCGCCGACATTCTCGCCGACCAGCATCTGATAGCGCGCGAAGTCCTGGAAGATCACGCCGATGCGTTGGCGCAGCGCCGATGCATCCCAATCCTTGAGGTCGAGTCCATCAAGAAGGATGCGCCCCGAGGTCGGCGCATACAGGCGCGTCAATAATTTGATGAGCGTGGTCTTGCCCGAGCCGTTCTCGCCCACGAGCGCCAGACTCTCGCCCGGGCGCAGGTGCATGCTCACATGCTCGAGCGCCGGCTCGCTCGCTCCCGGGTAGCCGAAGCTCACATCCTCAAAGCGCACGCCATCCGCGGGCACCGGGCCGCGCACGATGGTGCCGCCGGCGGCCGGCACCTCGGTCTCCAGATACTCGTAGAGCGTCGAGAGATAGAGGTTGTCCTCGTACATGCCGCCAATCGCCGACAGGCTCGCGGTCACCGCGGCCTGCCCCTGGCGAAACAGCAGCAAGTACATCGTCATCTGGCCGAGCGAGATAAGAGCGCGCGCGGCCGAGAGCGCAATCCAGACATACGCACCGTAGAGCGCAAGCGTCGCGATCAGCCCGAGCCCAAAGCCCCACGCGTCGCGCCGTATGGTGAGCGCGCGATCCTCGCCGTAGAGGCGCGTGAAGATGTCGCGGTAGCGCTGCAGAAAGCGCGGCCCGAGGTCAAAGAGCTTCACCTCCTTGGCGTGATCCTCGCGCGCGAGGACGGTTTCCAGATACGTCTGCATGCGCGTCTCGGGCGAGCGCCAGCGAAACAGCCGGAACGCATCGCCGGAGAACTTGGCCTCGGCGATGAAGGCCGGCAGTCCGGCGAGCAGCAGCACCGCGACCGCCCACGGCGAGAAGCGCACCAGCAGCGTCCCGTAGCTCACGAGCGAGATGCCGTTCTGGGTAAGGCCGAAGGTGCGCATCACGAGCGACAGCGGCCGGCTCGAGGCCTCGCGCCGCGCGCGCGTCAGCTTGTCGTAGAACTCCGAGTCCTCGAAGTGCGCAGCTCCAGCGTCAGCGCCTTCTCGAGAATCATGACGTTGACGCGCTGGCCGAGCTGCGCCCGCAGCAGCGACTGGCAGAAGCGAGATGCCGCGCTGCGCCGCCGCGGTTGCGGCCACCAGCACGCCCTCGAGGCTCACAAGCTCGATGACGCGCGCGACACCCGCGCCGTGCTGCATCGCCGCGACCACCGCATCCACGATCAGCGAGCCCATGTAGGCGACGCCGGCCGGCAACACGCCGGCGATGACCGTAAGGACGCCCAGGGCAGATCGTGAGCGCGGAGTTCGTGCGCCACACGAGCTTCAGCGCGCGCGGGCTGTAGCGGAACACACCGAAGAACGCCGCGCAGCGTGCGCGGCTCGCCGGCTGCGGCGTCTCGGCGGCGGCCGCGCGCGCGGCGCGGCCGCGGGATGGGCAAAGTTCGCCATGCCGCTAGGAGAGGCGCGTGCCGCGGGTGATCAGACGCGAGCCGCGCCGCGAGAACACGTAACCGTAGATCCACGAGAGTCATGACGACCAGTCGATTGCGAAAGCCGATGAGCACGCTGACGTGCAGGAACATCCAGGCAAGCCAGGCGAGAAAGCCGCTGAAGCGCAGCGGGCCGATCTCAACGACCGCGCGCGACTTGCCGATCGTCGCCATGGAGCCGCAGTCCCAGTAGTGAAAGCCGCGTCGCGCGCGTGCGGCTCGCGCCCTGCACGCTCTCCTCGGTGATGATGCGCGCGACGTAGCGGCCCATCTGCAGCGCGCCCTGCGAAACTCCCGGCACGGCGCGGCCCGATTTGCTGTCGATGAGATATGCCGCATCGCCGATCACGAACACGTGCGGGTAGCCCGGCACCGAGCAATCGGCCTCACCTGCACGCGGCCGCCGGGAGCCGGCGGCGACGCCGAGCGTGCCGACGAGCGCCGCGGCGCGCACGCCCGCGGCCCAGATCACATTGTGGCTGCGCAGGCGCTCAGCCGCCGACCTCGACGCCGTCGGCAAACACCTCCGTAACCGGCTGCCCGAGCCGCACTTCGACGCCCAGATCGCTGCAACTGCGCGAGCGCATGGCGCGAGGATGACCGGGTGCAGCGCGGGCAGCAGGCGCGCCCCCGCCTCGATCAGAATCACGTGCGCGCGACGCGTGTCGGCGATGCGAAAATCGCGCGCGATGACATCGACCGCGAGCTCCTTGATCGCCCCCGCAAGCTCCACTCCCGTCGGTCCGCCGCCCACGATGATGAAGGTCAGGTGCGCGGTGCGCTGCAGTCGGATCGGGCTCAATCTCCGCAGTCTTCAAAGGAGCGCAGCAGCCGCGAGCGGATGAAGGTCGCATCCTCGACTTCCTTCATGCCGGGCGCCCAGCGGTGCCACTCCGCATGCCCGAAATAATTGTCGACCGCGCCCGGCGCGAGAATCAGATAGTCGTAGGACAGATGGTTGTCGCCGAGCTTGACGCGACCTGCCGCAAGATCGACGCGCGCTCGCCTCGGCGAGCATGACGAGCGCGTTCGTCTGGTCGCGCAGCACCGTGCGGATCGGCTGCGCGATATCCGCCGGGGTGAGCGCGGCGGAGGCGACCTGGTAGAGCAGCGGCTGGAAGAGGTGATAGTTGTTGCGGTCGACGACCAGCACCTCCACCGGCGAGCGCGCGCGAGCGCGCGCGCCGCAAAAAGCCCGCCAAACCCGCAGCCGACGATGACCACGCACGGCGCGCGCGGCGCGCCCGGCGGCAGGCTCCTCGTGAGTTGCTCATGCGGCATGCGCCCATCATCCCCGGCTGTGCGCGCGCGAGCGCAGCATGGCGAGCGAGACTCTTCTCGACATCCGCATCCGTCGTCGCCCAGCTGCACACGCTGATGCGCATGGCGGTGCGACCCTGCCACACCGTGCCGCCGCACCAGCAGGTGCCCTCCTCCTGCAGCGCCGCGATGGTGCGCTGGGTCTTCTCGGCGTCGCCGAACGCCACCAGCACCTGATTCAGCACCACCTCGTTCAGCACCTCGTAGCCTGCGCCGCTCAGGCCCTCGGCGAAGCGCCGCGCCTGGCGCGCAGTTGCGCTCGAAGAGCTCGGCGAGTCCGGCGCGGCCGAGCGAGTGCAGCGCGGCCCAACACCTCGACGCCGCGCGCGCGCCGCGACAGCTCCGGCGTGAAGTCGGAGGGATTGCGCTCGGCGGACTCGGTCGGCAAATACTCGGCGGTGATCGCCATCGCGGCCTTCAACGCATCGGCGTCGCGCACGAAGGCAAGGCCGCTGTCGTACGGCACGTTGAGCCATTTGTGCGCATCGGTCGCCCAGGAGTCCGCCTGCTCGAGGCCGCGCGCCAGAGGCGCGCGCGCAGGGCGCCGCCTTCGCCCAGAGCCCGAAGGCGCCGTCCACGTGCACCCAGGCGCCCTGCGCGTGCGCGCGCGCGATCGAGGGCCTCGAAGGGATCGAATGCGCCGGTGTTCACGTTGCCCGCCTGCAGACACAGGATTGTCGGGCCGCGGATCGCCGGCAGCGCATCGGCGCGCATGCGGCCCTGGCGCATCGACCGCGCACGCGCACGATGCGCGCGCGCCCGAGCCCGAGCATCCCGAGCGACTTCAGCAGCGTCGGATGCGCCTCCTCGCCGGTCAGCACGGTGATGGGCGGCGCGCCGAACAGTCCGTGCGCCTCGACGTTCCAGCCGACGCGCGCGAGCACCGCGTTGCGTGCCGCCGCGAGCGCGGTGAAATTCGCCACCGTCGCGCCGGTGACGAAGGCGCCGCCGCTGTCGGCGGGAAGCTCAAAGAGCTCGAGCAGCCAGCGCAGCGCGACCGTCTCAAGATAGGCGGTGCCCGGGCGTGATTCGTGTAGAGGCCGGTGTTCTGATCCCAGGCGCCCGCGAGCCAGTTGGCCGCCAGCGCCTGCGGCAGCGCGCCGCCGATGACGAAGCCGAAAAACCGCGGGCCGGCGATGGCGATGGTCGCCGGCGAGATCAGCCGGTCGAGCAGCGCGAGCGTCTGCGCGCCATCGCCGCTCGCTTGGCGGGCAGCGGCCCGTCAAGCTCCCGCAGCGCCGCCACCGCGCAGGCATCCGGCGCGACGCGCCGGCCCTGCAGGCCATCGAGGTAGCGCTGCGCGCGCGCCGCGCGGCATCATCAAGAATCGCATACACGAGGGTCTTCCTTAGCTAACGACATAGGTGCGCGCCGCGGCAATTCAAGACGGGCACGCCTTGAGGCGTGCGCGGGGCGCAACGATATTCCGCGCGCGCACTTGGGCTACTATTGTGCCGACCGCATCCGGCAACTTTTTCAGGATATTCGCGTGGACAGCCCCGAACTTGAATACGTCGGCTTCTGGATGCGCTTCTGGGCGTTCATCATCGACTCGATCCTGGCCGTCATTCCTGCTGTGGCCGATCCTGCGCATCTACGGCAGCGACATCTTATTACTTCTGGCCCTGGTCGTGGTCCGACTCGACCTTCGTTTTCGCGCGCGTCGACCCGCGCGCGGAGCTGCTGAACTGGGTGCTGCCGGCCCTCGCGGTCATCCTTTTCTGGGTCGCCCGGCAGGCGACGCCCGGGAAGATGGCCATCGGCGCGCGGCATCGTCGATGCCGACACCGGCGCCAAGCCGACGACGGGACAGTTCATCGGCCGCTATTTCGCCTACTACGTTTCGCTCTTTGCGCCTGTGCCTGGGCTTCGTCTGGATCGGCATTGATGCGCGCAAGCAGGGCTGGCACGACAAGCTGGCGAACACCGTCGTGGTGCGCCCGCGCCGCGGCGCCGGCCGCGGTGCACTTCAAGGAGCCGCCAGCGCCGCCGCCCGCCTAAGCGCGCCCGGCCTGGCATTGCTTGCCATGGACGTCGCCCACGTCATTCAGTCCGCGCTTGCGCCCGTCTTTCTGATCTCCGGCGTCGGCGTGATGCTCGGCGTGCTCATCAATCGCCTGGCGCGCATCGTCGATCGGGCGCGGGCGTGGGAGGCAGAGGCCGCCCGGAGCCGCACCGCGCCGGGGACTTCGATGAGCGCCTGCGAGGTGCTCGCCCGGCGCTCACGTTACATAAGCTCGGCGATCACCATGTGCGCCGATCTCCGCGCTCCTCGTGGCCCTGGTGGTGGTGGCGCTGTTCGCCAATGCCTTTCTCGCCGCCAACCTTGCCGCGCTGATCGCGATCCTGTTCGTCTCGGCCATGCTCTCGCTGACCGGCGCATTTCTCGCCTTCCTCATCGAGGTGCGGATCGCCACCGCCGCCATCCGCATCGGCCGGCCGCGCTCAGGCTCCTCACAAGGCCGCCCGGCGGGGCAGATGCCATGTGAATCTGCTACCCTGCGCACCCTTTTTTGCGCGCCGGACCTATGAACAGCCCATTCGCAACATCGCGATCATCGCGCACGTCGACCACGGCAAGACGACGCTGGTCGACTGCCTGCTGAAGCAATCCGGCACCTTTGCCGCCCACGAGAAGGTCGGCGAGCGGGTCATGGACACGGGCGACATCGAGCGTGAGCGTGGCATTACCATTCTCGCCAAGAACTGCGCCATCGAGTACGGCGACACGCGCATCAACATCGTCGACACCCCGGGTCATGCGGATTTCGGCGGCGAGGTCGAGCGCGTGCTCTCGATGGTGGACGGCGTGCTGCTGCTGGTGGATGCCGTCGAAGGCCCGATGCCGCAGACCCGCTTCGTCACGCGCAAGGCGCTCGCGCTCGGGCTTAAAGCCATCGTGGTCGTCAACAAGATTGACCGCCCGAATGCGCGCCCCGGCTGGGTGGTCGACCACACCTTCGAGCTCTTCGACAAGCTCGGCGCGAGCGACGCGCAGCTCGACTTTCCGGTGATCTACGCCTCGGCCTTGCAGGGCTGGTCGAGCACCGATTACACCGAGCGCCGCCCGGACATGAGCACGCTCTTTCGAGGCCATCCTCGCGTACGTGCCACCGCCGCCGACCGAAGTCGCATGCGCCGCTGCAGTTGCAGATCTCAACCCTCGCCTACAACTCCTACGTCGGGCGCATCGGCATCGGCCGCATCCGCAAGGGCTCGGTGCGCCCCGGGCAGAACGTGCGCCTGCTATTCGGCGCCGAGGACCGGGGCACTGCGAAGATCGGCCAGGTGCTCACCTACAAGGGCCTCGAGCGCGTCAGCGTCGATGAGGCCTTTGCGGGCGACATCGTCGCCATCACCGGCATCGAGGACGTCAACATCGGCCTCACCGTGTGCGATCCGGAGGACGCGCAGGGCCTGCCGCCCATCAGCGTCGATGAGCCGACGATCGCCATGAATTTCCAGGTCAACACCTCGCCGCTCGCCGGGCGCGAAGGCAAGTTCGTCACCAGCCGGCAGCTGCGCGAGCGCCTGTACCGCGAGCTGCAGAGCAATGTCGCGCTGCGCGTCGATGACACTGACGAGCCGGACGTGCTGCGCGTGTGCGGACGCGGCGAGCTGCACCTGACGATCCTGATCGAGAACATGCGCCGCGAAGGCTATGAGCTCGCCGTCTCGCGGCCGCAGGTGCTGACGAAGATCATCGACGGCGAGCTGCACGAGCCCTACGAGGCGCTCACGGTCGATATCGAGGATGCGCCATCAGGGCGCGCGTCATGGAAGCGCTCGGCACGCGCCGTGCGGACCTGACCGACATGGCTATCGACGGCAATGGCCGCGTGCGCCTTGAATATCGCGTGCCGGCGCGCGGCCTCATCGGCTTTCAGGGCGAGTTCATGACCCTGACGCGCGGCACCGGCCTCATCAGCCACGTGTTCGACGGCTTCGGCCCGATGAAGGGCGAGATCGCCGATCGCCATAACGGCGTGCTCGTGAGCAACGAGAACGGCGAGGCGGTCGCCTACGCGATCTTCAACCTGCAGGAGCGCGGACGCATGTTCGTGAGCCACGGCGAGAAGGTCTACGAGGGCATGATCATCGGCATCCACAGCCGCGACAACGATCTGGTGGTAAATCCGATCAAGACCAAGAAGCTCACCAACATCCGCGCGGCGGGCAAGGATGATGCGATCCTGCTGACGCCGCCCATCCAGCTCACGCTCGAATACGCCGTGGAGTTCATCGCCGACGACGAGCTCGTCGAGGTGACGCCGACTGTCGATCCGCATCCGCAAGCGCTTTCTCAAAGAGACCGACCGCAAGCGCGCCGCGCGCAGCGACGCCGCCTGAGGAAGGCAGACGGGCCGGAGAAAAACCTTTAAGGGGGGATCTGATCGATGAACGCATTGCCACGCGCGCGCCGCGCGTTTCTCTTCGGCTGCCTGCTCGGCGCCGGCGTGCCGCTCGCGCAGGCCGATGTCACCACCCAGCAGCGCATCGCGATCGAGGGCATCGGCGGCATGACAGATCGCGAATCTGTCCGGGACCACGACGACGATCATCTCGGGTGAGCGCTCGCGCACCGAGACCGATATGCAGCTGCAGTCGAAGATCATGCGCATGCTGGCGCGCGGCGCGGCGGGCCCGCGCGTCGAGATCGTGCGGCTCGATCTGGGCAAGATCGACCATCTCAACGTGGCGAAGAAGGAATACACCGAAACGACCTTCGCGCAGATGCGCGAGCAGATGCAGCAGCGCCATGGCGCGGCGCGGGCGGCGCGCAGCGCCGCGCGCAGCAGAGACCCGACTCCCAGCGTCGATCGACGATTCGCAGTGCGAGTGGTCCGATCCCAAGGCGGAGGTGAAGCGCACCGGCGAGACGCGCCAACATCGCCGGCTACGATGCCGAGCGTTTGAGTCTCAAGGCCTCGCAGGCCTGCAAGGACAAGCAGACGCGGCCAGGTGTGCGAGTTCGTGCTGATCGCTCGATGAGTGGCTCGCGCCGAAATTTCAAAGCAGCGGCGAGGCCCTGAAATATCAGCGCGCCTACGCCGCAGCAGCTCGGCCTGGGCACGACCGCCACGAGCTCGCGCGACATTGCCGAGCGCGCGCAAGCCATGTTCGGCCGCTACAAGGGCATCTGGACCGAGCTCGCCGCGCAAGAGCGCGGAGATGAAGGGCTACCCGATGAAGACCACGTTTGCGTTCGCCGTCGGCGGCCCGCAGTGCCAGAGCGCGCAGAATTCGCAGAACGCTCAGGCGACAAATGCGCCGCCGCCCAGTTCGAGCGAGCCTGCCGCCAATCAGAACCCGAGCGCCGCGCCTGCGCCGACGAGTCCAGCAGAGGCGGCCGCGCAGCTCGGCAACAAGCTCGCGGGCCTCTTCAAGAAGAACTCCGAGCAGCGCGCCGGCGGATGCAAGCGCGCAGAGCGGCAGCGGCAGCGCCGCCGGCACGCCGGCCGCGGCCGCCGGCAGCCCGCCCCGGCGGATGGCCTGATCCCCGATCATCACGCATGAGCTCGGAGCTCGTCTCGGTGTCGACCGCAGCCGTCGACCCGAGCGTGTTTGAGATCCCGGCGGACTTTAAGAAAGTCGAGCGCTAGACGCGCTTACACCGCGCGCGCGCCGCGGATGTCGATGAACTGCAGAAACTCCGCGCGCGTGCGCGCATCCGCGCGGAATATTCCGGTCATGCGGCTCGTGATCATCGACACGCCGCGCTTGTGCACGCCGCGCGTCGTCATGCACTCATGCGCGGCGTCGACGACGACGCCGACGCCGCGCGGCTTCAGCACCTCGGCGATGCAGGCCGCGATCTGCGCGGTCAGCTTCTCCTGCACCTGCAGGCGCCGCGCGTAGCCTTCGACCACGCGCGCCAGCTTGCTGATGCCGACCACCTTATCGGTCGGCAGATAGCCGATGTGCACGCGGCCGATGATGGGCGCCATGTGATGCTCGCAGTGCGACTCGAAGGAGATGTCGCGCAGCACGATCATCTCGTCGTAGCCGGCGACGGCCTCAAAGGTGCGCCGCAGATAATCGGCCGGGTCGGAGGCGTAGCCGGCGAACCAGTCCTGATAGGCATCCACGACGCGCTTGGGGGTATCGATGAGACCCTCGCGCCCGGGATCCTCCCCGATCCAGCGCAGCAATACGCGCACTGCCTCTTCGGCGTTCTCGCGCGAGACTTTGGCGGATTCCCTCTTGGCCACGGGCAAAACCTCTTTGCTTGAAGGCGCGAGAGTTTAGCGCGAGCGCTGCGGTCCGTGCCCGCGCTTTACAGTGCAATAGCGCCGGGCTTGCGGCCACGGCGCGCGTGCAACCCGCCGCCCGGCGCAGCCGTTAACCGATACGCGCGGGCACGGAAGGGCTGCCGCCAGTGATAGACTTCAGTGTTGGCGTACCTCGTGGGAGGAAGGTTTGGAGATGATCCCGGCAGGCGAGGGAATGCAGTTTTGCGTGCTGACAGCCGGCGACTGCGCGGCAGGCTTGGCGCTGCTTGGCGCGCTACCCCGACGAATTCCGGGCCACCGTGCAGCCCATCAGCGTCCGCCGAAGAGGCGTTCGCACGCTTCGATGAGCTGACCCCCGACCTGCTGCTGGTCGATGCCGATGCCGAGCCGCCCTCGGGACTCACCCTGTGCCGCATCCTGAAGGAGCATCCCATGACCATGCTCCTGCCGGTGATCGCGCATGAGCCGCTCGCCCAAGCGGCGCATCGAGGCCTTCGCCGCGGGCGCCGACGATTTTGTTGCGCGCGCCTCCTCGCCCGAGGCGTTCCGCGCGCGCGTCGAGACGCTGGTGCGCGCCGGCGCCGGCCGGCGCAAGCAGGCAGCGGCACATCTCGCCGCCGAGCATGAGCGCGGCGAGGAAGTGCGACGCACTTTTCCGCCGCTACCTCTCGCCGCGCATCGCCGACAAGATCCTAAGCGACGGGCAGCTGCGCGACAGCATCCTCGCCGCGGCCGACGTGCGCACCCGCGCGGTCGTGCTGTTTGCCGACATGCGCGGCTTCACCGCCATCTCCGAGCGCCTGACTCCGCAGCAGGTGGTGCCGCTGCTCAACGAATACTTCTCGCGTCCTGACCGAAGTCACCTTTCAGCAACGATGGCACCGTGTTCCACATGGCGGGGGATTCGCTGATGGTGGGATTCGGCGTGCCGCTCGAGCAGCCCGACGGCCCGGAGCGCGCCGTGCGAACCGCGCAGCAGATGCTCGGGCGCTTTGCGCGGCTCGCCGAGGAATGGAAGGCGCGCCACACGATCGAGACGGGCCTTGGCATCGGCATCAATGAGGGCGATGTCATCGCCGGCAACGTCGGCTCCGCGCTCTACATGAACTACACGATCATCGGCGACACGGTGAACGTCGCGGCGCGCCTCGCGCAGCGCGCGCGCGCGGGCGAAGTGCTGTTCTCGCGCGCCGTGAAGCGCTCGCTCGATGCGCGCGGCTTCAACACCGGCGCGCTCGAGCTGCCGCCCATCACGCTGCGCGGCCGCTCGAGCCCCATCGATATCTACTGCGTGCCGCGCGAACAGCGTCTCACGCTCTACAATGACCTTGGATTGCAGGTGTGACGACGCACGCCGAGCTCAGCAATCTCGCCCTGTTCTGCGACTTTGAGAATATCGCGCTCGGGCGTACGCGACGCGCGCTACGCCCAGTTCGACATCAATCGCGTGCTCGAGCGGCTGCTGCTGAAGGGCTCCATCGTCGTCAAGAAAGCCTACTGCGACTGGGAGCGCTATCGCGAGTTCAAATCCGGCATGCACCAGGCGGGCTTCGAGCTCATCGAGATCCCGCATGTCAGCCAGTCGGGCAAGAACTCCGCCGACATCCGCATGGTCGTGGACGCGCTCGACCTGTGCTACACCAAGCCGCATGTCGAGACCTTCGTCATCATCAGCGGCGACTCGGATTTCTCGCCGCTCGTGAGCAAGCTGCGCGAGAACAACAAGGGCGTCATCGGCGTCGGCGTGAAGAATTCCACCTCCGACCTGCTCATGGCCAACTGCGATGAGTTCATCTACTACGATGACCTGGTGCGCGAGCAGAAGCCGCGGCGCGCGCCGCGCAAGAAGAGCGCCGCGAGCGAGCCGGCGCACCGCGCGCCGGCGGCGATGGCGAGGACAACAAGAAGAAGGACGAGGAGAAAGAAAGGAAGAGGACCGCCAGCAGGAAGCCTTCGATCTCGTGCTCGCCACCATCGAGGCACTGGTCGCCGAACGCGGCGAGGATGAAAAGGTCTGGGGCTCGATGGTGAAGCAGGCCCTGAAGCGCCGCCGTCCCGGGCTTCAATGAAAGCTACTACGGCTTTCGCTCTTTCAACCGCCTGCTGGAAGAGGCGGCCGCGCGCCACCTGCTCGCGCTCGAGCGCGATGAGAAATCCGGCGGCTACATCGTGCGCAGCACCGCCGACCGGGCGGATTTCCGCGCAAGGCTAACCCTGGGCGCAACATCGGCGCCCCGCCCCTCTAGTGCAGCAGGCGCTCGATGCCAAGCGTCAGCGACAGGCTGCACGCGCCCACCAGCAAGGCGACCAGAAAACCGGCGGCGAGCGGCCGCCAGCCGATGCGCCACATCTGAGTGAACGCGACGCGATCAGACCCACGGCGGTCATGCCGCAGATCAGAAAGAGCTCCGAGGCGTTCTGGCCGCCGGACCATCCAGTCATGCCACACGCTCGCGAGCGAGGTGCCGCTCGGTGAGCACATCGCCGACGCGTGCGCAGCACCACGCAGCCAACGAAACCGAGCACGAAGAGCGGCACGAGCTGCAACCGCGCGCGCCGCCGCCGCTCGGCTGCTGCTCCGCTCGCCGGCTGCGGACATCGCCGGCTGCGCGCAAACCACGCGGCCGCCGGCACCAGAACAATGATCGACAGGTTGCGCAGCAGCTTCGCGACGCTTGCCGCGGCGAGCGCCGCAGGCGCTGATGCTGCTGCGAATAGATGAGGCCCGCGCCGATCACCTGGGTCGTGTCATGGATGGCCGTGCCGAGAAAGATGCCGGCGTAGATGGGCGTCGCGCCGAAGAACGCGGCCGCGAGCGCACGGATACGTCAACATCGCAATGCAGCCGAAGAGCACGACGCAGGTAACGGCGAACGCCGTCTCATCGTTGCGCGCGCGGATCGCGGGCGAAACCGCGATGACCGCCGTGCAACCGCACACGGCCGTGCCCACGGCGAGGAGCACCGCGAGCCGCGGCGGCACGCCAAAGAGCCGCCCGATCGAAGGTGGCACCGAGGAGCCCCACGCAGATGCAGCTGAGCGCGACCGGCAGCGCGTCAACGGCAATCGCGGTCGCGCCGCTCAACGTCAGCCGCAGACCGACGAGCGCAATGCCGGTGCGCAGCAGCCCGCGCATGACCCACTGCAGGCCCTCGGTCGCAACCGTCGGCACACCGAGCGTGTTGCGCCAGAGCATGCCGAGCACGACGGCGCACATGACGGGACTGATGGGCAGCTTCGGCAAGCCGCCGATACCGCCCGCAAGCTCCGTCGCCAGGCCCTTCGCGAGCAGCGTCAGAATCGCCGCGACGGCGATGCCCGGCAATGCCAGGCGCAACCACGAAACCGTTGGGGAGGCGACGCGCAGCAGCGGCTGCACGACTACGAATTCAGAAGATCAATGCGTAATGCGGGTGCGGACGACTTGGCGGGGCGGCGCCGCGCCACGAGGTGTTCGTTGAGCTCCGCGATCGTGCGGCTACCCGTATCGACGAACAGAAAGGGCAGAAAGGCATGCACCATGCAGGCGAAGCCCGCGCCCAGCATGCGCACCCCGAAGGAGCACGCCGCGCAGAGATGGCCGAGGTAGCTCTCGCCGACTGCGGCCGGATGCGCGGTGAACAATTTCGGGATGTTCATATCTGCCATGCTAGCCGCAAACCTCGGCTACAGGGTTGCGTAATGCCCGCGCAGGGCGCACCATTGGGCAACTATATTTCTCAGTATTACCATATTGAGCAATTTTGTTCCATGGACAAGCTAGACCGGAAGATTCTGGACCTCCTGCAGCACGACGGCTCCCTCACCGCGGTGGACATCGCCGACCGGGTCGGGCTCTCCAAGGCCCCCTGCTGGCGCCGCATCAAGCGCCTGCAGGATGCGGGGGTCATCAAGCAGACGGTGGCGCTCCTTGATGCGCACTCACTCAACCTCGGCACGACCGTATTCGTCACGCTGAAGACCGCGCACCACAATGCCGCCTGGTTCGAGCAGTTCGTGCGCGCGGTGCGCGAGATTCCCGAGGTGACGGAGATCTACCGTATGAGCGGTGATGTGGATTACCTGATGCGGATCGTCGTACCGGACATCGACGCTTACGACGGGGTGTACAAGCGCCTGATCGCGTCGGTGGCGTTCCTCGATGTGAGCGCGAGCTTTGCGCTCGAGACGATCAAATGCACCACCGCCTTGCCGCTCACCTATTTGAAGCTCGGCTGAGCGATCCGGCGAGGTGATGCCGCGCCGTTGCATGGCACAGCATGCAAGCACACTAATCCTGCCAACGTGTCGAGGCGCGCTGCCAAAATGCTACGATCGCGCGCTTTGGTGAGCCGCGTATTCTTCCAGTGACGACCCGCGCCATGCCCGCTGTTATGAAATCCGCCACGATTGCCCTTGGTGTTGTTGCGCTCCTCAGCCTCGCCGGCTGCACCAAAGCTCCTGCGCCCGCGCAGATGCCGCCGCCGCAGGTGGCCGTCGTCACGGTGCACCAGGCGGACGTGCCGCTGGTGCGCGAGCTCGTCGGGCGGCTCTCCGCGACGCGCCAGGCGGACGTGCGCGCGCGCGTGGCCGGGTGTGCTCCTGAAGCGCGTCTACACCGAAGGCCAGGACGTCAAGCAGGGGCAGACACTCTTCAGCATCGATCCCGACCCCGCTGAAGGCGGCCCTCGATGCGCAGCTTGCCAATCTCGCCTCCGCCCGCGCGAACGCCGCCAATGCCGCGGTGCTCGCCACGCGCACGCGCGAGCTTGCGCCCCAGCACTATGTGTCGAAGAACGATCTCGACAACGCCAATGCCAACGAACGCACCGCCGCAGCGAGCGTGCAGCAGGCGGAGGCGAACGTGGAGATCGCGCGCATCAATCTCGGCTACGCCAACGTGACGGCGCCGATCTCCGGGCGCGCCGGCCAGCAGCAGGTCACCGAAGGCGCGCTCGTCGGACAGAGCGAGGCGACGCTGCTCACCACCGTCGAGCAGATCGATCCGATCTACGTCAATTTCAGTCAGGCGGTGGCGGATCTCGATCGGCTGCGGCGCGCACAAAGCGAGCGGCAGCGTGCAGCTCGTCGATCCGAACAAGGCGCAGGTGGAAGTGACCCTGCCCGATGGCTCGCGCTACGCGCACGCCGGCACGCTCGATTTCTCCGATGCCGCGGTCGACAGCACGACGGGCGCCGTATCGCTGCGCGCGATCGTCCCGAATCCGGAGCGCACGCTGCTACCGGGCATGTTCGTCAATGTGCGCGTCACGAGCGGCGCGCGAGAAGGCGTTTCGCGTACCCGCCGCCGCCGTGCAAAGCGACGATACCGGCTTCTTCGTGATCACCGTCGGCGCCGACGACAAGGCCGCGCTCAAACACGTCAGCACCGATCGGCTCGAAGGTGACGTCTGGATCGTCACGAGCGGCGATCGCCGAGGGCGATCGGGTCATCGTCTCGGGCCTGCAGCAGACGCGGCCCGGAAGCGCCGTGCAGGCGAGCCCCTGGCAGCCGCCCGCTCCGGCCAAGGCTCAAGCACAGCTCCTCGACTCACTAGGCGAGCCAGGCGCGCATGCCGCAGTTTTTCATCGACCGGCCGATATTCGCGTGGGTGATCGCCATCCTGATCACGCTCGCCGGCGTCATCTGCCTGCGCGAACTTGGCATCGAGTCCTATCCGCAGATCGCCCCGCCGCAGGTCGTCGTGTCGGCCACCTTCGCCGGCGCCAACGCCGACACGGTCGAGAAGACCGTCACGCAGGTGATCGAGCAGCAGCTGAACGGCATCGATCACCTGCTGTACTTCAGCTCCGTCTCAAGCTCATCGGGCGGATCCACCATCACGCTGACGTTTGACACCGGCACCAATCCCGACATCGCGCAGGTGCAGACCCAGAACCGCCTGTCGCTCGCGCTGCCGCGCCTGCCCGCCGAAGTCACGGCGCTCGGCGTGACGGTCGCCAAGGCGAACCCCGGGTTCTTGATGGTGGTCGCGCTGCGCTCCGACGACGGCTCCCAGGACTCCTACGCACTCAACAACCTCATTGCCTCGCGCCTGCTCGATCCCCTGGAGCGCGTGCCGGGCGTCGGCAGCGCGACGCAGTTCGGCTCCGAGTATGCGATGCGCATCTGGCTCAACCCCGCAAGCTGCAGGGCTATGGCCTGGCGCCCGCGGCGGTACTCGATGCGGTGCGCGCGCAGAACGTGCAGTTCGCCGCCGGCTCGATCGGCTCGGAGCCGTTGGTCACCGGGCAGGGCGTCTCGGCCACGGTGCTCGCCGAGGGCCGCTTCACCACGCCCGCGCAGTTTGAAGACGTCATCCTGCGCACCAATACCGACGGCACGACGGTGCGCCTGAAGGATGTGGCGCGGGTTGAGCTCGGCGCGTTCCAGTACGGCCGCGACGTGCAGCCTCAACGACGTGCCGGTCGCCGGCATCGCCGTGCAGCTGCTGCCGAATGCGAACGCGCTCGCGGTTGCCGAGGCGGTGAAGGCGCGCATGCGCAGTCTTGGCGCGGGCTTGCCGACCGGCGTGAGCTGGTTCGTGCCCTATGACAGCACCGACTTCATCCTCGATCTCGATCCACGAAGTGGTGAAGACGCTGATCGAGGCGATGATCCTGGTGTTCATCGTGATGCTGGTGTTTCTGCAGAACCTGCGCGCCACGCTGATTCCGACGCTCGTCGTGCCGGTGGCGCTGATGGGCGCGTTCATCGGCATGTATGCGTTCGGCTTCACGATCAATCAGCTCACGCTGTTTGGCATGGTGCTCGCCATCGGCATCGTGGTCGACGACGCCATCGTGGTCATCGAGAACGTCGAGCGCATCATGCGCGAAGAGAAACGTCGCCGCGGCAGGCGGCCACGCGCATCGCGATGGGACAGATCACCGGGCGCCATCGTCGCGATCACCTCGGTGCTCGCCGCGGTCTTCATTCCGAGCGCGCTGCAGGGCGGCAGCGTCGGCGTCATCTACCGCCAGTTCGCGCTCACCATCGCGGTCTCGACTGCCTGCTCGGCGTTTCTCGCCCTGTCGTTCACGCCCGCGCTGTGCGCCAGCATCCTCAAGGACACGCACACGGGAGCAAACGCCTTCTTCCGCTGGTTCAACCGCATGTTCGACTGGACGCTTGAAGACCTACACGCGCCAGACCGGCGAGGCGGTGGGGCATGCGCCGCGCTGGATGATTGGCTTCGCCGTCATCGTGGTGCTGTGCGGCCTGCTCTTTGCACGCCTGCCCGGCAGCTTCCTTCCCGAGGAGGACCAGGGTTACGCGCTCGCCCTCGTGCAGCTGCCGCCGGGCGCGGCGATCGATCGCACCATCAAGGTCATGTCGCAGGTCAACGGGATCCTGAAGCAGAACCCGGCGGTGCAATACGTGTTCCAGGTGAGCGGCTTCAGCTTCATCGGCCAGGGCGACAACGTCGGCCTCGCCTTCATACGGCTGAAGCCCTGGGACGCTCGCAAGACCAACGCCACCGAGTTCATCAAACAGGCGAACGGCGCGCTCTTCATGGGCCTGAAGGACGCGCAGGCCTTCGTCGTCAATCTGCCGACCGTCAATGGCCTCTCGCAGTTTGGCGGCTTCGACATGTATCTGCAGGATCGCGCCGGCGCCGGACACAGCTGCACTCGTGCAGGCGCAGAACCTGCTGCTCGGCAAGGCGGCGCAGAACCCAAGCCTCGCCGGCGTGCATCCCAACGGGCTGCAGGATTCGCCGGAACTGCAGCTCGCGCTCGATCGCGTGCAGGCGCAGTCGATGGGCTTCACGGCGAGCGATGTATACACGCGCGATCCAGTTGATGCTCGCGCCGGTCTACGTCAATGACTTCTTCTACCAGGGCCGCATCCTGCGCGTCGTCATCCAGTCGGACGCGCCATTTCGCATGAGCCCGGATGCGCTCGGCGACTTCTACCTGCCGAGCACCCTGCCGGCGCGCACGCCGGCAACGGGTAGCGCCGCCACGAGCGGGGCCGGCGGCACGAGCGCCGCCGGCAGCCTCATGCCGATGGTGCCGCTGTCGAGCGTGGTGCATCCAAGCTGGGTGATGGGCTCACCGAGCCTCGTGCGCTTCAACGGCTACTCGGCGATCGAGATCCAAGGCCAGCCGGCGCCGAGCAAGAGCTCGGGCGAGGCGATGCGCGCGATGGAGAGCATCATCGCGAACGATCTGCCGAAGGGTTTCAGTTTCGACTGGGCGGGCCAGTCGCTGCAGGAGATCGTCTCCGGCAGTCAGGCGCCGATGCTGTTCGCGCTGTCGATCCTGGTGGTGTTCCTGTGCCTCGCCGCGCTCTATGAGAGCTGGACGCATCCCGATCGCAGTGCTCCTGATCGTGCCGCTCGGCGTGCTCGGCGCGGTGGTTGCCGCTGAGGTGCGCGGCCTGCCGAACGACGTCTATTTCAAGATCGGCCTCATCACCATCATCGGCCTGGCAGCCAAGAACGCGATCCTGATCGTGGAATTCGCGGTGGAACTGCAGCGTCAGGGCAAGTCGCTGCGCGAGGCGGTGGTTGAGGCCGGGCGGCTGCGCATGCGGCCGATCCTCATGACCTCGTTTGCGTTCATCCTCGGCGTGCTGCCGCTCGCGCATCTCAAGTGGCGCGGGCGCCAACTGCACGCCACGCGATCGGCACCGGCGTGGTCGGCGGAATGCTGTTCGCGACCTTCCTCGGATTGCTGCTGGTGCCGGTCTTCTACGTCGCGATCCGGCGCCTGCTCGGGCGAGAAGCTCGATGCGCCGGGCCGCGATGCGAGCAGATCCGACAACTCTATTTGACGCTGTAGCCGCGCCCCTCGAGGCACGAGGTCATCGCATGCTGATAGGCCGGGGCGCTTGCTCGCATCCGGGCGGCGTGCCGCCCACGGTCTGCGTCGGATCAAAGCCTGACTGCTCGACCGCCCAGCGATGGCACTCGTAGCGGTCCTGCTCCTGCTGCTCGGGCGTCTGGCCATTCTTCGGATAAGAATAGAGCTCGCTTGCAGCCGCGGGCGGCTCGGTCGCGGCGGCGTCGTCGGTGCCCGGCGGGGCGACCACCTGATACTCACCCTGCTGCGCATCCCAGCTGTAGTAGGTGTCGTTGGCGTAGTAGTACGGGTAGCCACCCACCCACACCGTCGTGTAGTAGGCGGGCAGAATCGGCACGAACACGCCGATCGGCGGACCGACCACGACGAAGCCGCCGCCGTAGGGGCGATACCACACGCCGCCGTGAAAGTAGTAGGCGTTGTGCGCACGGTCATACACCGGCCACGCGCCCCGGAGGCAGCGCGCGCACGCTTGCGCCGCGCGCCGGATAGTAGTGATCCATGTGGTAGCGCGTGTCGTGGAACTGCTCGGCCGCGAACGCCGCGCCGCTCGCGAAGCCGAGCGCAGCAAGAACGCCCAGCAGCCTAAATTTGCGATTCATAGCGAGTCTCCTGCAATTCTTCAGCGCACGCTGTAGCCGCGCGCCTCAAGACAGGCTGCGGCGGCGCGCTTAAAATCTGCCGCCTTGCGCTCGATCGCGACATTCTGCTGTCGCTGCTGAGCGGCTGCCTGCGCGTTGGCCTGCGCCTGCGCGGCCGCCTGATCCTGCGCGTTCTCCGCGGCGCCGCCGACGATACCGCCGAGGATGGCGCCGACCAGCAAGCCCGCGCCTGCATCGCGCGGTCCCGCCGCAAGCGCGCCCAGCACACCGCCCGTTACGGCACCGGTTGCCACACCCGCGCCGGGCGGTACGGCGGGCGGTCCGCCGACCACCTGCACGCGATCATGCGGCGGCACGGTGGGCGAGCTCGGGTCAAAACCGGTCTGCTGGATCGCCCACTGATAACAGTCGTAGCGATCGCGATCCTGCTGTTCGGTGCTCTGTCCGTTGGTCGGATAGGCGTAGATGGTGGTCTGTACCGGCGGCGGCGGCGGCGGCCGCACGGGCCGGGGCGGAGGCGGCGTTACGCATCCGCACAGCCCGACAGCGAGGCTCGCCGCTGCGAAAAGCGCCACACGGGGGATGCTGCGGTTTGAGCTCATCATTAGATACGTCTCCACTATCAAGGCGTCAAAACTTTAAACGCACGAGACCGCTCATCGGTTGACGCTGGTTTATCCCGAACATCGCCAGCGATTATGATGCACGGCTCGAGGCCTCACCTTGGCTATGACACGCCCGCTCGGCGTACAGTTCCCGCAACCTTTGGGAACCCGCGAGCACTACAATAGTTGCCCTAGCGTCACCCACTTACCGCATCTTTGCTCAGCTGTGCTCAAGCAACGCGCTCTGCTTTGTATCGCCCCTGCGCTCCTTGGTGCATGTGCCAGCGTCGCGCAACACGGCAAGCAACAGCAGCTGCAACAATATCTGCAGTACGCCGAGGCGCCCGTCGACAGCTTCACGTATCTCGGGCACTTCGATGATTGGCAGTCACTCAGCGACACGCAGCTCGTCGTTTGGACAACCTTCAATGAGCCTTACCTCATTACGGTACGAGCACCCTGTATCGATCTGCAATTCGCCCAACGAATCGGCCTGACGAGTACCGCCGGCGCCGTGAGCAACAATCTCGATGCGGTGATCCTCGAGCATCAGCACTGTCAGATCACCCAGATCCGGCCCGTCGACTACCGCAAGATGCAGGCGGAGCTGCGTAAAAACAAGCAGTGATGCGCCGTTCACATTTAAGTACCCTAGTGCGCGCGTGATATTGACTATCTTGACGCTTCTTTGCATAAATCGCGCGCCCCCGGTGGCGTCATCGCCGGGAACGAACCTGCGTTTGTTAGGATGGCGGATCGTGTCCGGGCGCGGCGCTAGCGCCGTGTCCGCCCTTAAGCTTAGCTCTCCTTAGAGGATAGGTCATGAAGCCCACTCGATCCTGGCGCCCGGCACTCGCCGCGCTGCTCTTGATCCAGGCGATCTCTGTGCCCGCCGTCGCCGCGCTCGGCGGCAATTTGGGTTCGATCGAACAGGATCAACTCAAGATGAAAGGCACGCTGCGCACCACGGTCGCGGAGCGCTACACGGTGCACGAGATTCAAACATCGCAGGGCACGCTGGTGCGCGAGTATGTCGCGCCGACGGGAGTGGTGTTTGCGGTTTCCTGGCGCGGGCCCAAAATGCCCGATCTGCGCCAGACGCTCGGCAGCTACTTCACGCAATTCAGCGATGCGCCGCGGCCGGCGCATCCCAATCATGCGCATTTCGCCATCAGCCAGCCTAACCTCGTGCTGCAGTCGAGCGGTCATATGCGCGCCTACTCCGGACGCGCCTACGATCCGCAGCTGCTGCCGGCGGATGTGGCCGTCACCGACATTCAATAGCGAGGGCGCCGTGATGAGACTGATCGTTCTTCTTCCGGCTGGAGTTGTTGCGCTGCTCGCGGCCTGCGGCGGCGGCGGCGGCAGTTCAGCCTTCAGCAGCGGCAGCACCTCGAGCTCGGGTGGCAATACCATCACCACCTCCGGAGCCAATGTCGCGCCGATTACCGTGGACTCGGGTCCGGTGCAGAACACGGTGAACACTGCTTATGTATCGCTCAGCGTGTGCAGCCCGGGCAGCACGACCAACTGCGCGACGGTCGACCACATCGAGGTTGATACCGGCTCGTACGGTCTGCGCATTTTCGCCTCCGCGCTGCCTGCCAACTTCACGCTGCCGCAGGAGAACGACGCGAGCGGCAACCCCGTGGTCGAATGCACGATCTTCGCCGACGGCATCAGCTGGGGACCGGTGGTGAATGCCGACATTCACATATCTGGCGAGGCCGCAGCCAACCAGCCGGTGCAGATCATCGGCAGTTCGAACTTCACCACGCCCCCCGCAGAATGCTTGAGCCACGGCTCCTCCGAGGATACAGTTTCGCAATTTGGCGCCAACGGCATCATCGGCGTGGGTCCTTTCGTGCCGGACGAGGGTGACTACTACACCTGCCCGCAGGGCGTCTGCGCTCAAACGACGCTCACGACCAACCTCGAGGTGGCCAATCCCGTCGCCTCGTTCGCAACCGACAACAACGGCGTCATCGTGGAGATGGAGTCCGTCGGGGTAAGCGGCGCGAGCTCACTGACGGGCTCACTGGTCTTTGGCATTGGTACGGAGAGCAATAACGGGCTCAACGGTGCCACGGTCTACGCTCTTGATCCGAGCGACGGCAACCTGAGCGTCACCTATCAAGGAGCGACCTTGGGGCAGAGCTTCCTCGATAGCGGCTCGAACGCCAATTACTTCGTCGACAGCTCCATCCCCACCTGCAGCTCGGGCTTTTACTGCCCGACCGCAACACTCGCCCTGACGGCGATGCTCACGGGCGTCAATTCAGCAAGCACGACTGTCGATTTCAGCGTTGCGAACGCCGACAGCCTCTTCAACAGCAATCCCTCCGGCGTCGCCTTCGTCAATCTCGCCGCGCCCAATTCGATCAGCGATTCGTTCGATTTTGGGCTGCCGTTCTTCTATGGGCGCAACGTCTTCACGGCGATCGCCGACCAGGCGACGCCCGGTGGCGATGGCCCGTACGTCGCCTTCTAACGCGCTAGGGCAGCAGGGGCTCGGCGCTCGCCGTGGGCAATCCCGCTGCGCGCCAGCCCTCCATGCCGTCGGAGAACCAGTACACGTGGCTGTAGCCGTAGCTGATCGCGCGCTTGGCGGCATTCCAGCTCAGCCAGCAGTTGCGATGGCAATAGATGACCAGCGGATGCGCGAAATCGTTGCCAGTGCTCTGCGCGAGGCGCTCACGCAATAGGCGCTCGATGCCGGGGTCGATCGCGCCCAGACCCGCGCCCGGAATCCAGAGGCTGCCCGGAATCACCGCGTGCGGCACGGGTAGCCAGACGGCGCCCGCGGCGAGATTCGCAGGCCGGCGCGGCGCATCGGAAACATCGACGACGAGCACGCCGCCCGCCTGCAAGAGCCGCGCAAGAGGGCGCGCATGAATGACCGTGCCGCCGTGCAAGGTAGTTGTGATCGGTCCATGCGCAGGGCCCATCCAGTAGCCTTGCGGCTCCGGCACGGCGTGCGCGGCAGGCGTGCCGAGCAGCAGCGCAGCGCCAAGTGCGCAACTGCAAGCGGTTCGCCCGCGGACCCTGTGCCCTTGGCTCAGCACCGCGCCCTGCCTCTTAGCCGGCGGGAACGTCGAAGCTGTGATTGAAGAGCGCGTTGTCGCTGTCGCGCACCACGAGCTGCATCGTGCCCTTCCTGTCGGGCAGGAAACCAAATGTGATCACAGGATCGGTGCTGAGCGAGATGTCCGAATCCAGGTGAAACACGCTCGCGCCGTCGTAGCTCGCATCAATCGTGCGAATGAAGCGCGCCGGCGTAAATACGCGTGTCGCCTGATCCATCTGCATGCCGTTGAAATTGGGGTGGCGGATCATGAGCTGCGCCTGCAGGGGCTTGCCCGGCTGAAACGCGCCCAGCAGATGCAGCTTCATGAGTCCCACATCCTTCAGCGCCTGTGCATTGTCGGGCCCGACGGGCGCCGAACAGCCGCCACTCGTCTTCACGAACTGCTGTGCGACATAGAGCTTGCCGTCGCGGCCCTCGGCAACGGCATGAATGTATGTGTACTGATTGACGCGCACGCGCATTTTCAGCACGCGCGGATCCGCTCGCGGGCCAAAGGTGAAGTGGCTCGCCACCGGCGAGGGATTGTTGTCGATCACGAGGTACACGCCTTTCAAGGGCGTCCCCGGCTGCATGGTGAGCGTCACGGGGACGAGCGCTGCATCGAGCGCGTGCTCGGGCGCATCGATCTGAATCACACCGGAGCCGTCCTGCAGCGCACGCGCACCAAAGACCGCCTGTTGCAGACTCTGCCAGCGCGCGGCACGCTCGGCAGCATCCGCGGCGGCATGCTGCTTCATCAGCGCCGCGGAATCATCCGCGCCCGGCGTGCGCGCCGGCACCAGCGCCGCGAGGCTGCCCAGCATGAGCGCCGCGAGAGCTCCTCTAGTCACTCCCATTCGAGCTCCTTGAAGGCCTGCAGTACATTATGGCCATTGTAATCATCAAACAACACCCAGCGGCCGCGCTCTGACAAACCCACCGTCTTCGCCGCCGCATCGATCTCGACGCCCTTCCTGATGGCGGCCCGGGTGTCGCGCAGCAGCACGGTGAGGTAACGCTCCAGATCCCGACTGCCATCCGGCCAGTTTACGCTCGTCGGGCCATGACCGGGCACCGCACGCTTGGCGGGCACGCTTTTTAACAGTGTCAGCTGCTGCAGCCAGCCCTTGAGGCTGCCATCGAGCGAGGGCACGCGGCGCACGAACAGAAGATCGGCGGCAATCAGGGTTGCGCTTTGACGGTCAAACACGGAGAGGTCACAGTCGGTGTGCGCGATGCCGTGCGCGCGGAGCTCGAGGGTCCTGCCGCCCAGATCGATCTCGGCGCGATCCTTGATGAGCATCGTGGGCATGACCGGCGGGCCCACCGTGTCCTTGCCGAGGAGCGCCTCGGTGCGCGCGCGATAGTACTCCCAGCGCGCGGCGAGCGCGCCCGGCAGCGCGGCGTGCCCCACGTAGGCCGGATGATCCGCGCCGAAGGCGCCGGCGCCAAACACGTGATCCGGGTGCACGTGCGACATCAGCACGTAGCGGATCGGCAGCTGCGTCACGCGGCGAATGCTCTCGCGCAGCCGCCGGCCATCGCTCAAGCTGCCGCCGGCATCCGTTACGGCGACCGCCTCGGCGCCCACGATGAAGCCAATATTGGCGATGGCATCGTCGTTGGCCGCACTGACATCTTCGTCAATGCCGCGCCGCATGAAAATTCCCGGCGCGACCTGCCTCATCCTCAAAGGCGACGGCGCCTGCGGCCACGCCGGCCGGCAGCAGGCGGCAAGCCCCAAGAGAAGCGCGGCGCGACGCGAGCATCCCCTGCTCATGGCCGCACAGTGCTCAAGCGCGTAGTTGCCACGGTGAGCGGTGCGCGCGCAGGCGTGCGCGGCCTACGACTTTGCCGCGCCCAGCACGACACGCACCCGGTGGATTTGCCCGTCATCGACGAGCGTCAGTCGCGCCGCGCCCGCTGCGACTGCGCAGGTCGCGGCAGCGCCGTCGAGTTCCACGCGCGCAACGCCACGGTGCACGCGCTCGGGATTGTCCACCACAAACTCGTAACGCGCCCCCCCGAAGCGCAGCGCGATCTCAAAGTGTGGCCAGCGCGCAGGTATGCACGGGGCAAGCGTCAGCACGGCGCCCCGCAGGCGCAGCCCAAGGACCGCCTCGATGCCGGCGCGATAGAGCCAGGCCGCAGAGCCGGTGTACCACGTCCAGCCGCCGCGTCCCGCGTGCGGTGCCACCGAATAGATGTCCGCGGCCACCACGTACGGCTCGACCTTGTAGCGCTGCACTTGTGCGCGGGTGCGCGCGTGATTGATTGGATTCAGCATCGCAAACAGCTGCCCCGCCCGATCACCCTGTCCGAGCCCTGCGAACGCGTAGATGTTCCACGTCGCGGCGTGCGTGTATTGACCGCCATTTTCGCGAATGCCGGGCGGATAGCCTTTGATGTAGCCGGGCTCGAGCGGCGTCTTGTCGAAGGGCGGCGTGAAGAGCAGTGAGATCTTCAGGTCCTCGAGGATGAGCTCCTTCGCCACCGCCGCCATGGCGCGCTCGGCGCGCGCCGGATCGCCCGCGCCTGACATCACCGCCCACGACTGCGCGATGCAATCGATGCGGCATTCGACGCTGCTGGCGGACCCGAGCGGCGTGCCATCGTCAAAGTAGCCGCGACGGTACCACTCACCATCCCAGCCACCCTCCTCGAGGGCTTGCTTGAGTGCGCCGGCGTGCGCGGACCAATTGTCGCTGCGCGCCGCCTGGGCGCGTGCGCGCGCGATTGGAGCCCAGGCGGTGAGCGCGGCGTAGAGGAGCCAGCCGAGCCACACGCTCTCGCCCTTGCCGCCCTCGCCGACGCGGTTCATACCGTCGTTCCAGTCGCCCGTGCCCATGAGCGGCAGGCCGTGCTCGCCGAGCGCAAGGCTCTGATCGAGGGCACGCGCGCAGTGCTCGTAGAGCGGCGCATGCTCCTCGGCGACTTGCGGCAGATAATAGGCGTCGTGCTCCTCGGCTTCGAGCGCGCGGCCGCGCAGGAATGGCAGATCCTCATCGAGCACGGCGCTATCGCCGGTTGATTCAATGTAGTAGGCGGTGATGTAGGCGAGCCAGGCGCGATCATCGGAGATCTTGGTGCGCACCCCCTGCCCGCTCGGCGGCAGCCACCAGTGCTGCACGTCGCCCTCGACGAACTGCCGCCCGGCCGCCCGCAGCACCTGTGCGCGCGTAAGGTGCGGGTGCGACAGCACGAGCGCCATGGAGTCCTGCAGCTGATCGCGAAAACCGTAGGCACCGCTTGCCTGGTAGAACGCCGAGCGCGCCCACATGCGGCAGGCGAGCGTCTGATAGAGCAGCCAGCGGTTGAGCGCAATGTCCATGTCGCGCTCGGGCGTCTTCACCTGCACTGTCGAGAGCGTCTCCTCCCAGAAGGCAACGGCGCTGCGCAGCAGCTGCTCGAGGTCGGCCGTGCGGTAACGGCGCACCAGGCGCCTGCGCCTCGGCGGCGCTCTCGGCCTGGCCCAGGAAGAACACCACCTCACTCACCGCCTCGGGCTCAAGGCGCACGGTGCATTGCAGTGCCACACACGGATCAAGGCCCGCTCCCGACGTGCTTGGAGAGGGGCTCCTCGGCATTCAAGCCCGCGGGGCGCTCGAGCGCGCCGTGGCGGCCGATGAACTCGCGCCGGTCGCAGGTCCAACTCGTCTGCAGGCCGCTCAAGATCCGCAAAAGCGACGCGCGCACGAAACATCGCGTTCCAGGGATTCATGGCGAACAGCGCGCCGGTGTGCGCATCGACCTCGGTCGACGATGTAGGGCGCGGCACTGCTGCGCGAGGTGCTGAGCATCCATTCGGCGTACGCGGTGATGGTCAAAAGCCGCGCGCGCTTGGAGAGGTTCTTGATCTTGAGCCGCGAGATCTTCATCGGATCCTCAAGCGGCACGTACTGCAACAGCTCGAGCGCTATGCCGTGCGCGCTTCGCTCGAAGCGGCTATAGCCCTGGCCGATAGCGCGCCGTGAACTGGCCGTGCCCATCGTTGATAGGCGAAGAGGTCGGCGTCCACAGCTCCCCGCTCTCCGCATCCTGGACGTAGAGCACTTCGCCCGGGCGATCGGTGACCGGGTCATTTGACCATGGGGTGAGCTGATTCTCGCGACTGTTGACCGCCCAGGTGTAACCGCCGCCCTCTGCGGCAACCTGAAAGCCAAAGCTCGGATTCGAGACGACGTTGATCCAGGGACAGGGCGTCGACTGGCCAGCGTTCAGGATGGTCACATACTCGCGGCCGTCATTGGCAAAGCCGCCCAGACCGTTGAAGAACTCCAGCCCGCGCGGCGCGGTTGCGGCGGCGGCGGCACGCTCGCTCGGCGGCGCGCGCGCGCTGCGGAGCACGCGCGAGCGGCTCGACGGCGCGGCTCAATTGTTCGGCGAGCGTGCCACGGGCGGCGACCAGCACCACGCGCGCCACCGCAAGCAGCAAGGCGCGCGCCTCGGCGGCGATGAGATCGGTGCGCAGCACGAATACCGAGCCGCGCGCGCCCTCAACGCCGATGAGCGGCTGCGTCTGGCCGGTGCGCACCAGCGCCTCGAGCGCATTCTGCAGATCCTGCACGTACGAGGCCGACGCTCGTTCAGGATCACAAGATCGACCGCAAGGCGCTTCAAGCGCCAGTACTCATGCGCGCGCAGCAGCTGCCGCACGATGGCGACGTCCGCGGCATCATCGATCCGCACAAGCACGATCGGCAGGTCCCCGGAGACGCCGAGCGTCCACAGCGTCGGCGCGATGCCGCCGCCGCGGCGGATGGTCTCGGATGACGGGGCGCAGCGAAGCGTTCGCGTACAGCACCGGACTTGCAAGGCGCTGAAAGAGGCCCGCCTCCTCCGCATCGATGCCGAGGTGGCGCAGCTGCACCTGCGCCTGCGTCCACGCAAGCGTCGCGGCGCGCACGTAGGCATTCGGATCATGATGCTTATCGACCAGATCGAGCACCGCCTCGCGCGCGAAGCCGCGGTCGAGCGTCCAAAATGCAATGCGCGCGCTGTGCCCGGATTGGATGCGCAGCCGATAACGCAGCGCAAACACCGGATCGAGCACCATGCCGACCGTGTTCGAGAGGCGCCCGCCGTCCATCACCGCAATCGGTGCGCGCACGCCGCGGCCGCGGCCGAGAAAGCGCGCCCGATCGGTCTCGACCTGCGCGGCGCCGATCACCTCGCCTTCGACGACCGCATAGTGCGCCGCCCAGATTTCCGGGTCGTTGGCCGCGCGGCGGCGGCGCGTGGCCAGAATCGCGCCGACCTTGGCTACGAACTCGGTCTGACACGAAGAGCTTCGAGAATGCCTGGTGGGCCGCATCGGCCGCGCGCGGCGCGAGCACGACTTCGCTGAAGGAAGTCACTTCGATGTCGAGCGTGCGCCCGCCGCTGTTGGCGATCGACACCCGCCGCACCTCGGCATCATCCTCGGGCGAGACGATGACCTCCAGCGTCGTCGTCAGATCGCCATCGACACGGATGAATTCGGCGCGATCCTCGGTGAAAGTGACCTCGTAGCTGTCCGGCTCGACGCGCGGTCGGCTGGTAGCCCGCGGACCAGACGGCGCCGCTGTCGACGTCGCGCAGGTAGATGTAGCTGCCCCAATCATCGCGCGTGGCATCCTCGCGCCAGCGCGTCACGGCCAGTTCGCTGCACCGCCGCTGTAGCCGGAGCCCGCGCCGGTCAGCATCACGTGATAGCGGCCGTTGGAGAGCAGGTGCGTCTGCGGCGTTGCGCTGTGCGGGCTCTGCAGCCGGCGCTGCTCGGGCAGATCCTCATCCCTGACGCGCGCCGCACGTCCGCACTTCTTCGGCGCGCGGGTGCGCCACCGACACATCGCGCGGCGTGCGCTCCTGCAGTAATAGTTCCGTCGCCTGCACCTGCGGCTCCGCGTGAAAGCGATCGCGCATCTTGCCATTCAACAGCGCATTTGCAATCGCGACCATCGTCATGCCCTGATGGTGCGCCATGAAGGCGCGCACGATGGCGACCTCCGCCCCTTCGGGCAGGCGGCTCGGCGTGTAATCGAGCGCCTCGTAGTAGCCGTACCGGCCGCGCGCGCCGATCGCCGTCAGGCGCGCGAAATTGCGCACCGCGGCGTGCGGCTCGATCATCGCCGCAAGCGCCGTGGCATAAGGCGCGATCACTGCGTTTTCGCTCAAGCCGCGCTTCAGGCCGAGGCCCGGCACGCCAAAGTTCGAGTACTGGTAGGTGAGTTCCAGATCGCGCGCGTTATAGGCGGATTCGGATATGCCCCACGGCACGCCGAGCGTCGCGCCGTATTCGATCTGCCGGCGCACGATGAGCCGATTGCGTCTGCCCGAGGAGGCTGCCGGTCGGCGAGCGCATGACGAGCGACGGCATCAGATACTCAAACATCGAGCCTGCCCAGGAGATGAGCGCCGCACCGTTGCCGAGCGGGCGTCACCGCACGGCCGAGGCGAAACCAATGACGCGCGGGCACATCGCTCTTGGCGATGGCGACGAAGCTCGCAAGGCGCGCCTCTGAGGCGAGCAGGTCGTAGCAGCTGCCATCGTAGGTGCCTTCGGCCGCGCGATAAGCCGATCGACAGCAGACGCCGCTCGGGGTCAAGGAGAAAGCCGAACTCCATCGCCTGCGCCATCGCGCGCGCGGTCAGCTTCGATGCTCGCCAAGCGCTGCTTCAGCGTCGCCACCGCCTCCTCCGAGAGCTCAAGATCCGCGATCCAGCTGTCGACCGCGCGCTGCGCGGCCTCCGCCCAAAAGAGCAGGTCGCTCTGCGGCTGCCGCACTAAGATCGTTCACGCAAGCGTGCGCGCCATGTCGACGAGCACGGCCGTGTGTGCGCAAGTCTCGCGCAGGCGCGCCGCAAGATCGCTCGCCGTCGCCCGTCCGCCACGGACGTCGCCGAGTGCGTCGAGCGCATCCTCGACATGCTGGCGCGTGACGCCGTGCGTGCGGCGGTCGTCGGGAAGCTCCTCGAGCGCGTCGCGCGTCAGATGCAGCGCGTCGCGCACGCCGGCGAAGCTGCGCGCCGTGCGCGATCGGCAACTCGATCCACTCGCGGCAAGCGTTGGCAAGCGCAATCAAATGCCCGGCGAGATTGCCGCTGTCGACCGAGGAGACGTAGTGCGGCTCAAGCGGCCGCAGGTCGCGCGTGTCGTACCAGTTGTAGAAGTGCCCGCGAAAGCGCCGCAGCGCGCGCGAGCGTCGCGAACGTCGCCTCCAGGCGCACGAGCGTCTCGAAGGTCCCGGCCCATCCGAAATCGTGGGCGCTCACGGCCGACAGCAGATACAGGCCGATATTGGTGGGCGAGGTGCGGTGCGCGACGACCGGACTCGGATCCTCCTGAAAATTATCCGGCGGCAGCATGTTGTCGTCGGCGGTCACGAAGGTCTCAAAGAAGCGCCAGGTGCGCCGCGCGACGCGGCGCAACGAGCCGACGTCCCTGGGCGTGAGCGCCTGCGCCGCATCCGGCGGTGGCGCGCGGCTGATCCAGAACGCCATCGCGGGAGATGCGAGCCAGGCGAGCACGAAACGGCAACGCCAACAACTCGACGTGCCTTGCGAAGAGCGCGCTCGCAAAGTGCCGCGAGGATCGCAATCAGCACCGCATCCGACATGCGCAGATACTGCGCCGCGATCGACAGCTCGCGGCGGCGCCGCGCCTGCGCGGCCGGCACCCACTCCAGGAGATTGCGCCGCGTGACGAAAAGGCGGAACAGCGTTCGCACGATCGCATCCGTCATCAATGCGGCCTGATGCGCCAAGAAGCACGATGAGCAGCAGCATTTGCGCGAGCGCGAGTCCCAAGATCCTGGCCGAGCGCGCGCAGGTGGCTGCGCCAGGTCACCCCGGGGTTGCGGCGGCGCCGAGCGCGCCTAGCACCGGCAGCAATAGTCGGGATCGACGATCGTGAGCACGATGAAGGCCGTCCATACGGCCGCCGGCGCCGCAGCGGCAGCGTCCATCCGAGCGAGCAGGCGGCAATCAGCGCAGCGGGCGCCGAGAGTGTGCGGCGCAGATTGTCCAGCATCTTCCACCATGCCGATGACCGACACGCGACTGCTCGCGGCGCTGCGCGCCGCAACATCCCGCCGTCCGAAGATCCACGGCAACAGCTGCCAGTCGCCGCGCGCCCAGCGGTGCTGGCGATTGGCGGAAACGTCGTAGCGCGCCGGGAAATCCTCGACGACCTCGATGTCTGATACCAGGCCGGCGCGCGCGAAAATGCCTTCGAAAAGATCGTGGCTCAAGAGCGTGCCGTCGGCTACGCGCCCGGCGAGCGCCGCTTCAAAGGCATCGACGTCGTAGATGCCCTTGCCGGTGTAGGAGCCCTCGCCCAGCAGATCCTGATAGACGTCGGAGACGGCGGCGGCGTACGGATCGATGCCGCTCGCGCTCGAGAACACGCGCTGAAAGATCGATCCGCCGCGGCCGGTGGGCAACGCCGCCGTGACGCGCGGCTGCAGAACGGCATAGCCCTCCACCACCCGTCCCGCCGCCGGATCGAAGCGCGCCTGATTGAGCGGATGGGCGATCTTGCCGACCAGGCGCCGCGCGGTATCGCGGGGCAAGCGCGTGTCCGCATCGAGCGTGATGACGTAGCGCACGCCGGGCGGCACGGGCGGCGCACGATTGCCGATGTGCACGAAGTTCGTATCGGTCGCGCCGCGCAGCAGCCGGTTCAACTCATGCAGCTTGCCGCGCTTTCTCTCCCATCCCATCCATGCTCCCTGCCCTGCGCTCCACACGCGCCGCCGGTGCAGCAGCAGAAAGCGCGGGCCGCCGGGAGCGGGACCGTGCCGGACGTTGAGGCGGTCAATGCCATTGGCGGCCGCCTCCAAGCAGCGCATCATCCCCGGCCTCGGTTTGCGTTGCGGCGTCCGCCCAGTCCGACAGCAGCGCAAAATGAAAATCGCCCTCGGGCGATGCGAGATAATGAATCTCCAGACGCTCGATTTCCTCCTCGAGCGCCTGGGCGGTCGTCAGCAGCGTCGGCACAACGATCATCGTGCGCAGGCGCTGCGGCACGCCCTCGCGCAGCGCGAGCGCCGGCAGCGTCGTCGCGTCGACGCGCCGCGTGACGGCGCGATTCAAGAGCGCGACCGCGCTGTCGATGGCGGGAATCACGGCCAGGAGCGCAAAGAGTGGCAGCCGTGCGCCGACGTGCGTGCTCGCGGTGAGCGCCACCAGTGCCGCGATCGCAACGATGGCAGCAGTCAGCAGCACGCCGCCGATGTAGTCGAGCGCGCCGATGGTAGTATTGAAGCGCCCGACGCGCGCCCAGATCGAGGCGCGAAAGCCGATCGACTTCTTCAAATGCGCGCCGTCCGGCTGCGATCAGGTGATAGCCAGGGTCGCGCGCCCGCGCCTCGACGCCGGGATCCTGCTGCTGGGCGACGGCAAGCGTGGCCTGCGCGACCTGCACCTCGGTCAGCTTGGAGCCGCGCGCAAGCTTCTCGATCGCGCTGCGGTACAGATTGCGCGTAGCGAAATCGAGTCTGCGCAAAGTCGCTGCCGACGCGCAGCGTCTCGTCGACGAGACTGACGCTTTCAAAGAACTCCGCCCAGTCGACGTCCGAGATCAGACGCATGCTGGTAATGATGTTGCGCACAGTGACGTTGGAGGCGCCCTGGCGCTGATGCTCGTCGTGAACGATCTGATCGGCGCTTGTCTGCCGGACGGCAAGATGATGCTCGAGCCAAAGAAGTGCCGGCGTCACCTTCGGGTCCTGATCGCGCAGGCGCTGCGTGAGCTGCACGACGAACGCCGGCGGCAGCTCGCGCGCGGAGATCTGATAGCGCACGAGCGCACTCGGATCGGCCACCTGGCCATTGACCCCGAGCAGCCGGTCCGCGAGCGCATCGGCTTCCTGGCGGGCAATGCGTCCGCTCACGATGCGCTGCGCCGCGCGGCGCATGTTCTCCACGAGCACCACGCGCAACGTGATCGCCACCGCCCACAGCTCGCCGATCGTGAGCGGCTGCACGCTCTGATAGGCGCGCACGAACCGCCGCAAGCATTTCCGGATCGAAGCGGCTAGTCGGTGTGCGCCACGTACGCCCAGGCGACCGTGAACACGCGCGGGTAGCCTGCAAACGGTCCATCCGGGAATTTCGGCAGCTCGCGATAGAAGCCCGGCGGCAGATCGACGCGGATCTCGCGGATCTGCTCCTCGATCACGTGGTAGTTGTCGAGCAGCCACTCGGCAGCCGGCGTAATCGGTCGCCCGGCGTGACACGGCGCTGGCGATGTCGCGGTATGCGGCGAGCAGGACGCGCGCATTGTCACGCAGGCGCGCCGTCAGCGCGCGCCCGCGCATGCGCTTCTCGCTTACCGGCTGTGCTGCGGCCAGAGTGCGCCCGTGCTGCTCGAGCCGCTCTACGCTGAAGAGCTCCGAGCGCAGCAGCTCCTCGCTGTTCCACGGCGATCCCCGTGACGGCGCGTCAAATGCAAACACCATGGATGCTTCCGATGAAGCCTACGCCGCCCGGCCCGGTTCCGAAGAAGGTTGCAGCAGCCGCAAGGTTAAGGTAGCTGACGAAGAATAAATGCACGGCAATTCCATTGGTTTCACGGGCTTCCTAAGCTGCTGGGCCAACGCACGGGCACGGTCAAAGGATTTCGCGCAGCGTGAGCCTGCATGGCCGAGCCACGGTTCACGCTAGACGTGCGGCATTGGCCCTTCCTTTTACCGATGGCTACCATGCCACGGAAAATCACGGGGGATTCTATCGCATGAAAGTGCAACGCGGCGCGCTACCGCAGCACTCGCACCTGCGGGCTTTCGAGCGCCATGCGACCGCACGATCGTTCGCGCCGCTGCTGCTCAAGGGCGATGCGCGCACGGTGCTCACGGCCTTGCCGTCGCAATCGATCGATTGCGTCATGACCTCACCGCCTTATTGGGGCAAGCGCGAATATGCGCACGGCGGCATCGGCCTTGAGAGCGATCACCGCGCCTACGTGCGCCATCTTGGCCGCGGTGTTTCTCGAGGTCAAACGGGTCTTGAAGCCCGCAGGGCTCCTTATGGCTCAACATCGGCGACAGCTACGCGCAAGAAGGCGCTCGCTTGGCATCCCGTGGCGCCTCGCGCTTGAGCTCATGGACACGCAACGCTGGATCCTGCGCAACAGCGTCATCTGGAACAAGGTCAAGAGCGGCATGGACACGAGCGCCGATCGGCTCGGCAACGTGCACGAGACCGTGTTCCATTTCGTGCAGCAGCCCGCGCGGTTACTACTACGCAACACGCGCCGATGCGCACCAAAGCCCGGCAGGCGCGCGTGGTGAATGGCGCCGTCGTATCCGCGACCGGCGTTTCGGGGGTGCGCTACCAGCGGCAAATCGAGCTCTCGACGGCTCTCTCGCCGCGCGAAAAGCGCGCGGCGCGCGCCGCGCTCGCCGCGATGCTCGGCGAGCTGCGCGCCGGGGCGCTGGCGGATTTTCGAATGATCATCCGCGGTCAGCAGCGCATCACGCATTCGAACAGCGAGCGGCTTTCCGGCCGCGCCAAGGAGCTGCGCGCCAAGGGTTTCTACTTTCTGCGCTACCATCGCGAGGGCAGCAAGCCCACCGACGTCTGGAGCATCCTGCCGGAAGACACCCAGCGGCGCGCGCTGCATTTCGCGGCCTATCCGCTCGAGCTGTGCCTGATCCCCATTCTTGCCACCTGTCCTGCCGGAGGCGATCGTGCTCGACCCGTTCTGCGGCACCGGCACGACGTTACTGGCCGCCAAGCGCCTCGGCCGCCGTTCGGTCGGCATCGATATTTCGAGCGCTTACCTTGCGCTTGCGAGGAAGCGCTGCATCGCCGGCGTGCGCTAGCGCCCGGCGGCGAGGAGATCGTCGAACTCGGCGTGCCTGGCGAGGTAGTGCGCGATAAATGGACAGCGCGGCACGATCTTGACGCCCGCGGCGCGCGCCCGCTCGAGCGCGCCGCGGGTGAGCTGCGCGCCAACGCCGTTGCCCTCAAGCTCCAGCGGGACTTCGGCATGCAGCAGCGTCAACACCTGCGCGCTGCGGCGGTAGGTGATGAATGCGATCTTTCCGCCAACGTCCAGCTCGAAGCGCTGCGCGGCGCTGTTGTCGCGCACGGGGTTGGTCATGGCAGCGAGTGTAGCGCCTCTGTGCGGCGCAAGATTCAGGCGACGAAAACGTGCGCTGCGTCTCAGCTTTGCGCGCTTTTGGTGGTGTACCGCAGCGCCCTTATGCAAAGAAGGCTCAAGCTTGTCGCCCTAATGCCACGATCAACCGTGAACCTCACAATGCAGTTACGCGATTATGCGTGGCTGTTAGACTTTGTGACCCCTTTAGCGGCCCGACACCACTGCGTCGGGCACTCTGGTACCCCATGATGAGATCACGTTTGTTGGTGCTCGGCACGGCGGCCGTACTTGCGGCGACCGCGGCTTCCTCCTCGGTCGCCCCACTGCAGCTGAAAGGGCCGAGGCCCAACGTGGCTCCCGGCAGCGCGCACCTTTACGCGGTGGGCACGCGCAGCGCTCAGCAGCGGCGCAGCGGCGTCACCGCCAAGCTTGACTCGGCACTCGCTGATCTGATGCGCCACGCTGGGCGCGCCCGTCCCGAGCACATGCTTGCCGACTTGCACTCGTTGAGTCCCGCCGCGCGCTTTGCGCAGCACAGCGCGAGCGTCACGCCTTTGGTGCTCGTCGATGTCACGACACGCGGCAACCCCAAACAGCTGCAGGCAGCGCTCGTTGAGCTAGGCCTCGAACACGCGGCGAGCTTCTCCAATGACGTCGGCGGCTGGCTGCCGATCAATCAGCTCGAAGCCGCCGCCGCACGCGCCGAGGTGGTCTCGATCCGTGCCGCGATGCCGCGCACGCGCAGCGGCGCGGTCACCACCCAAGGAGACTTTGCGCAGCGCAGTGACGTCATGCGCGCCACCTATGCGTTGTCCGGCGCCGGCGTTACCGTCGGCGTGCTCTCCGACAGCTTCAACTGCTACGCGGTCTATGCTGCCAATGGCGTGCCAGCGTCAGGCCAGGGCGGCTACGCGCAAAATGGCTTCACGGCCGATTATGCCACCGACGTTGCAAGCGGCGATCTGCCGTCGAACGTGCACGTCCTGGAAGACGCCGATTGCATGAGTTACGGCCAGCCCGATCAGCTGCCGTTCTCCGATGAAGGCCGCGCGATGCTGCAGGTCGTGCACGACATCGCCCCCAACGCAGCGCTCGCGTTTCGCACCGCCGACAACAGCGAGGCCGACTTCGCCACCGGCATCGGCGCGCTTGCCGACCGCCGGCGCCACCGTCATTGCCGACGATGTGGGCTACTTTGACGAACCGTTCTTCCAGGATGGCGTCGTCGCCGAGGCGATCGATGCCGTATGGGCGCAGGGCGTGGCCTACTTTACCGCCGCCGGCAACAATGGCTCGCTCGCGTATCAGAACACCGCGCCGCAGTTCACCACGTTTCAGAGCAGCGGCAACAATGCCAATGAATTCCTGCTGAACTTCGACCCTTCTGGAAACACCAACACCACCAACCTGGCGGTGACGGTTCCGGGCGTCCCGCCTGGGGATTTCGTGGCCATCGTCGTGCAATGGGATCAGCCGTACGTGACCGGCGCGCCCCACAGCGGCGGCGCCACCAGCAGTCTTGATGTGTGCGTGACCGGCAGCGGCGGCGACCTGATTCTCGATTACGACGGGGTGCAGATGAGCTGCACCGGCGCGAACACGCTGGGCGTGGATCCCTACCAGATCATGATCATCGCCAACCCGGCGAACTCCGGCGCCACCACGAGCCCCGAGAACATCAATATTACCGTCGGCCTTGCCAATGGAACCAGCGCCCCCGGGCGAATTGTGGTTGCGGTCGAGGACGACGGCCTCGGCAGCACCATCACTAATTTCCCGACCAACAGTCCGACTCTGCAGGGCCACTCGGGTGCCGCGGGCGCAGCTACCGTGGGCGCGGCATTTTATTTCGTGACGCCGCGCTGCGGCACAAGTCCAGCGGTGGTCGAAGGCTTCACCTCGCAGGGTGGCGCGCCGATTCTTTTCAATACGGCCGGAACGCGCCTGACGACGCCGATCGTGCGCATCAAGCCCGACTTTGTCGGGCCCGACGGTGGCAATGAGACGTTCCTCGGCTTCACGCTGGCGGATGCCGGCATCACCGGATCGAACGGGCTTCTGAATACTTCCATCTCCGAGTGCCAGAACGTCCCCGCCTACCCGAACTTCTTCGGCACCTCTGCCGCGACGCCCCATGCGGCGAGCATCGCGGCGCTGATGCAGGAGACCAACGCGCGCGTCACGCCGACGCAGATTTATAGCGCGCTGCGCGGCAGCGCTCTGCCGATGAGCGGCGGTACGCCCAATTTCAATTCCGGCTACGGCTTCATTCAGGCCGATGCGTCGCTGCCGCTGATTCCCCCCGGGGCGCCAAGCCTGATGCTCGGCGCAACGACGGTGGGCGTCGGACACACGACGACCATCAGCTGGACATCGAACAACGCAACCGGCTGCACGGCGTCGGGCGCCTGGAGCGGCGCGCTGCACAATAGCGGCAGCGAGACGATTACCGCGACTGCAGCCGGCGCAAAGACTTATACGCTCAGCTGTTCGAATACGGCCGGCACCTCGCAAGCGACCTCGGTGATGCTCACGGCGATTGCAGCACCGGCCGCGCCGACCCTGACGCTCGCCGCGCCGTCAATCATGCTCGGCGCATCGACCACGATCAGCTGGACATCGAGCAACGCAACGAGCTGCACGGCCTCGGGCAGCTGGACGGGCACGCTTGGGACCAGCGGCACCAAGACGCTGACACCATCGGCCGCAGGCGCGACGACATACTCGCTGACCTGCGCGAACGCGGCAGGCCCATCGAGCGCCGCCAGTGTCACATTGACCGCCACTGCGCCCGCAAGTTCGAGCGGTGGTGGTGGTGGCGAGCTTGAGTGGTTGACGTTGGCCGCGCTGCTGGCGGCGTGCCTTGGGCAGCTCGCCTTCCCCAAGACCCGGATCCGCGCCCGCGCTCGTGCGAAGTGCAAAGCCTGGCGTGCGGCGGTAACGGCAGCTCGCTCCCAGCGCATTCGCTAAAGCGCGCTCGGCGTCAGCGCAAGCAGCGGCCGCGCCGCCTGCGCGGCCGCTTTTTTCGTAACCCTAGGAAACCCCCATCTCAATCGACAGGCGCACCAGGTCGGCCGTGCGCGTAACGCCGAGCTTCGCCTTGATCTGGGTGCACGTGTTGGCCACGGTCTTGTAGCTGATGCCGATGGCAGCGGCGATCTGCGCCAAACTGCGTCCTTCGCTCAAGAGCCGCAGAATCTCAAGATCGCGCTCGCTCAGACGGTCCCAGGGATCTTCATCGGCCGGGCCGCGCACGGCAAGATCGGTTGCGATCTCGCGTTCCACATATCTGCCGCCATCGAGCACGCGCTGCACGGCAGTGTGCAGCTCCTCGGGGCTCGCGTTCTTGCTCATATAGCCGCGCGCACCTGCTTGCAAGGCGCGCGCGGCATACATCTTTTCCGCGTGCATGCTGAAAACCAGAATGCGCAGCTCGGCATGCGTGCCGATCAGCCGGCGCACGAGCTCGATGCCGCCGATGCCCGGCAGATGCAGATCCAGCAGCACGAGATCGGGTGGCTGGCGCTGCACGAATGACAGCGCCTCGCGGCCCGTGGCGGCATCGAAAATCTCCACATCCGGCAGGCGCGCGAGCAAGCGCCGCAGGCCGTCGCGCACGACGGCATGATCGTCGACCACGAGAACCTTCATGATTGGGCTTCGGTTTCCGGTACATGCGCGCGCGGCTGGCGCGGCAGACGCGCACTCACGCACACGCCGCGGCCGGCGTCACGGTTGCGCACGGCGAGGCTGCCACCCAAGGCGCCGATGCGCTCGCGCATGCCCGCAAGGCCCAAGCCGGTGCGCTCCGTAGAGTCGTCGAGCCCCACGCCGTCGTCCGCCACCTGCAGCACCACATCGCCGTCGTCCTCAAGCGCGATACGCACCCTGATATTGCGCGGACTGCCATGGCGGATGGCATTTGTGAGGCTTTCCTGAATCAGCCGGTACAGCGTTGCATCCGCAGCGTCACCAAAACTCACCTCCGGCGAGCCCATGTCAAACTCGATCGCAATCTCCGGATGCCGGCGGCGCCAGAAGACGCCCAGGTTGCTCACCGCCTGCGCGAGGCCAATGTCGGCGACGCCGGTCGGGCGCAGGCGGCCCAGGATCGCCTTCACGTGCTTTTGCATGTGACTCACGGCCTCGCGTATCGAGCGGCCGCGCTCGAGTGTTTCGGCATCGGCGCGCTCGGTTGCGAGCCGCACGATGCTCGCCACATCGACGTTTACCGCAAATAGAAATGGTCCCACGTCATCATGCAGATCGCGCGCGAGATCCGCGCGCTCCTCCTCCTGGATCGTCAACAGTTGCATGTGCAGGCGCTCGTTGCGCTCCTCGAGCGCGCCTAGGCGCTCGGCCATGAGATTGAAGGCATGCGCCAGCGCCTCGATCTCCGGCGGACCGGCGGCGCTGACGCGCGTGCGGTAGTCACCGGTGCCGATTTTGCGAAAACCACCCGCCAGGGTCTCAAGCGGCCGCAGGCTGCGCCCGGCCATCCAGTAGATGAGGGCAAAGCTCAATGCGCAGAACACGAGCACGATCAGCATGCCGTCGCGAAACTCGATCCACACCTCGCTCACTTCATTATGTGGATCGGTCGCCAGCGCCACGGTCTGCTCGGCGGCGATGCCGCTTGCGAGCGCGATCAAACTTGACGTCGGCCGCACACCGAGAAGCTTGTAGAACCAATCCGGCGTCGGATTCGCAGACGTCGACAGCGTGGAGCGCGCGACGCTGCCGCCGCGTGCGTCAACGAGCGTGGCGCGCACGTGGCGGTCGCCGTTGAAGGTTGCGATGAGGCGCCGCAGTTCGCCTTCGCGATCCGCCACCTCAGGCAGGTACGCGAGCGCGTCGCGCACCCGGCGCCCCCCTGATGCAAGCGCCGCCTGCATTTCCGCGCGCGATGATTGCGCGGCATGCCACCAGGCAAGCATGCCGCCGAGCAGCACGCTCACGAAGAGCACCAATGCCACCAGCGCAATCAGCCGTGCCCGCAGGGTGATACGAGTCAAGCCTTCGCTCGGGCGGTGCTGATTCATGGTTTTAGCGGCTAAAACGGGAAATCTTCCCGAGCCTGTTCGCGTATCGTCGCCGCGAGGCCGAAAAGCAGCATTTTGCGGCGCAAGTCACCAACCAGCCCCCCGATGCCGAGCTCCACCGACGCAAATCATAGCCGCTGCTGGGCGGTTGCGCTGGCCGCCGTTACTGCCGGCGGCCGCGCCGCGCGCGCCCTGCGTGCGCTGCGCATCGGCGGCTTTATAGGGGCGGCGCTCGCGGTGTTTCCCGCCATGGTATGGGCCGACGACCAGGACAGCGGCCCCGCCAATCCTGCGACCGCACGGGAGGCGCCGCAGGTGGTCGTGATCGGCAACGCGCCGCTGCCCGGCCTGGGTTTGCCCCTGAATCAGATTCCCGCGAACGTGCAGACCGGCAACAGCGAGGATATGCAGCCGCCAGCAGACGCTCGACATCGGCGACTATCTCAACAACAATTTCAGCGGCGTCAACGCGAGCGAGAGCGCCGACAACCCGTATCAGATGGATATCTACTATCACGGGTTCACGGCGTCGCCGCTGCTCGGCACCCCCGAGGGCCTGTCGGTCTACGTGGATGGCGTGCGCGTCAATGAATCCTTCGGCGACACCGTCAACTGGGACCTCATACCCGAATCGGCGATCGCGAACGTGACACTCATGTCGGGCTCGAACCCCGTCTTCGGCCTCAACACCCTCGGCGGGGCGCTCTCGGTGCAGACCAAGAGCGGACATGAGAATCCGGGCACCGAACTTGAAGGCTATGGCGGCTCCTTTGGGCGGCGCGCTTTCGAGGGTGAGACCGGCGGGGAGGCGGGCGCGTTCGATTATTTCTTCACCGCCAACTATTTTGACGAGACGGGCTGGCGCGACCACTCCCCGAGCAGGGTCTATCAGGGCTTCGGCAAGGTCGGCTGGCAGAATGACAAGACCGACATCGATCTTAGCTACACCTATGCGGACACCGACCTCTATGGCGACGGCGCAACGCCGATGTCCATGCTCGACTACCGCCGCGCTGCAACCTACACGCCCGACATCACCGACAATCATCTGAACTTCGTGAACCTCACCGGCACGCAGTTCCTGACGGCTCAGCTGCTGCTTGTCCGCCAATGCCTATTACCGGCGCCTGGTGACGGATGCGATCAACGGCAACATCAATGACAGCTATCTTGAGCCCTTCAGCGGCGCACCTACCGACTGCAGCGCGGCATTCACCACGCGTGCGGCGCTTGCTTACTGCGACGCCGGGACAGAACGCCACCACGCTCCTCACCCAGCGCAGCGCCGGCTTCGGCGCGCAGCTCACCGATTCGCAGAATCGTGTTCGGCTTCAAGAACCAGGCCATCCTCGGCGTCAGCTACGATGACTCGAACGACGGCTTCGCACAGGCGTTCCAATACGGCGCATTGGCGACGCGATCATGCGCTCATCTATTACGACAGCCCGCTCAACGATGAGACCGTCATTTCATTGAGCGGCAGCAACAAGATCTTCGGGCTGTACGTCACCGACACGCTCTCGCCGAGCGACCTGCTGCACTTCACGGCGTCGGTGCGCTACACCAGCAACACCGAGACGCTCCACGGCTACAGCGTGGACACCGACGTGGGCGATGTCGGCATGGGCTTTGACGAGCCGAGCGCGCTCGCCGGAGATCATACGTTTAGCCGCGTCAACCCGGCATTCGGTTTTACGGTAACGCCGACGAGTTCGCTCACCTTCTATGCGGACTACAATGAGGCAAGCCGCGCCCCGACGGTCATCGAGCTCGGCTGCGCGAATCCGGCCTCGCCCTGCGGGCTTCCCAATGATTTCGCGAGCGATCCGGACCTCAGGCAAGTGGTCGCGCGCACCCTCGAGGTGGGCGCGCGCAGCACTCCTGCCGATCAACGTCTGACGTGGAGCGCGGATGTGTTTCGCACGGTCAACAGCGATGACATCCAGTTCATTGCCAGCGCCGTCAACGCGGGCTACTTCGACAACGTGGGCAGTACGCGCCGGCAGGGATTTGACCTTGCGCTCGGCGGCAAGGCAGCCGAGCTTACCTGGCGCGTGGCATACAGCTTCGTTGATGCGACCTACCAATCGAGCTTTGAGGTCAGCGCAGAGTCCAACAGCACCGCCGATGCCGACGGCAATATCAGCGTCTCGCCCGGCGACCGGATTCCGCTCGTGCCACGCAGCACCGCACGAGCGCTGCTCGACTACGCGGTCAGCAAGCGCCTCGATGTCGGCGCGAACATCATCTACATCTCCGGCTCATACCTGCACGGCAATGAGAACAACGCCAATCAGGGCGGCGGCACCAACGGCGAGGGCGCGTTCAGCGAAGGCAGCGGTTGGCTTGCCGGGTATACGCTCGTCAATCTGCAAAGCACCTATCACATCTCCAAACATGCCGAGATCTTCGCGCGCATCGTCAACGTGCTGAACGTGAATTACGCCACCGGCGGCTTCCTCACCAGCAATGCCTTCAATCCGAACGGCACGTTGCGCACCAACCCGAACGATTGGACTAACGAGAATGCCGTATCGCCGGGCGCGCCGCGTGGGATCTGGGCAGGACTGCGCGTACGCTTTTGACGAAAGCCGGTGCCACGAATGGCCCGCGCACGGCGGGGATTTCCGAGTGCGGACCGCGTTGAGCGCGCTAGTGGCCCGCGCTCGCTGCCGCCGCGGCCGGGCGCTTGCTCAGCGGAGCAACCCAGATGGCGAGTGCCGCGAGCACGAAAACAAAGGAGGTGACAAAGAACACGCGGTCGGTCGCCAGCATCACCGCCTGCGTCTGCACCATGGCATCAAGTTGGCGCAGCGCCTGGCCGGCGCTGGCGCCGGCCCGTATCAAGGTATCCAGCACGCCCTGGCTGCCATTCAGCACTCCGACAAGATCGGTGCGGCGTTCGGTTGCGATGTTCTCCCAGTTGGTCGTGGTGATCGAGGTCGCAAAGGCGGCCGCGGTCGAGCGCATGAACGTCAGCAGCCCGGCCGCCGAGGTCGTCTCGCGCGGCAACACCGCGCCGAGGGCCACCATCATCAGCGGGATGAAAAAGAACGGCAGCGCAAAGCCCTGCAGAAGCTGTGGCATCACGATGCGCAAGAAGTCGGTATCGGTCGTAAACGTGCTTCTCCAAAGGGTCGTCAGGCCAAGCAGCAGCACGCCGATGCACACCAGCAGCCGCGGATCGCGGCGTCACGCTCAATCGTCCAACGATCGGCGACATGACGACCGCGAATACGCCCTGAAAAGCGGTCGCCCTGCCCGCCCAGGTCGCCGTGTAGCCCAGATTCGTCTGCAGCCAAAGCGGCAGCAGCACGACGGTTGAGAAGAACGCACCGAAGGCAATGCGAAATCACGACCGCGGCGGTGGCAAAGCCGCGATGCCGAAAGACACGCAGGTCGACCGCGGGGTGCTCTTCGGTGAGCTCCCAGATCAGAAACGCGATGAAGCCGACCGTTGCAACCAGCGCGAGCGCCACGATGAAGGGCGACCCGAACCAGTCCAGATCCTTGCCCTTGTCGAGCATGATCTGCATCGCGCCGACCCAGGTGATGAGGAGCGCGAGCCCCACGAAATCGACCGGGGTGCGCTCGGTTGCGGTCTCGTGCGCGGCGAGCGTGCGCCATGCCAGCACCGCGACGACGAGCGCCACCGGCACGTTGATGTAGAAGATCCACGGCCAGCCCGCGCCGTCCACCAGCACGCCCTCCGAGCAGCGGCCCCGCGATCGGCGCGACCACCGTCGTCATCGCCCACAGGCCGAGCGCCGCGCCCTGCTGCTGCGGCGGAAAAATGCGGCGCAGCAGCGTCTGCGACAGCGGCATCATCGGGCCACCGCACAGGCCCTGCATGACGCGAAACAGCACCAGAAATCCCAGCGACGAGGCAAGGCCGCAGAGCGCCGAGCAGATGCCGAAGCCGAGCATCGAGGCGACGAACAGCCTGCACCGCGCCGAAACGCTGCGCGAGCCAGCCGCTCAGCGGCACCATGATCGCCTCGGCGACCGCGTACGAAGTGATGACCCAGGTGCCCTGGCTCGGCGAGACCGCAAGGCCGCCGGCGATGTTCGGCACCGAGACATTGGTGATGGTCGTGTCGAGCACGACCATGAAATTCGACAGCGCGAGCAGGCTGCCCGCGAACCACAGCGACGCGCCGCTCATCGGCGAGAAATCGCTGCCCGCGGGAGTGGCGTCGCTGCCGGCTCGGCCATGTGCGCTGCTCCGGATCTAGCGCCGCGCGACGTCGATGTCGGCGTTCATCGACAGGCCGACGCGCAGCGGATGCGCGCGCAACTCCGCCGGATCGAGCGCGATGCGCACCGGCAGGCGCTGCACGACCTTGATCCAGTTGCCGGTCGCGTTCTGCGCGGGAATGAGCGCGAAAGCAGCGCCCGTGCCGCCGCCGATGCCCGCGACCTTGCCGTGATATTTGACGATGCGGCCGTAGAGATCCGAAGTCAGCACGGCCGGCTGGCCGAGGCGCACCTTGCGCAGCTGCGCCTCCTTGTAGTTGGCGTTCACGTACACCGCCTCGATCGGCACGATGGTCATCAGCGTCTGGCCGGGCTGCACCTGCTGGCCCACCTGCACGGCAGTACTTGACGACGACGCCATCGATCGGCGCGCGTGATGCGCGTGCGTGCAAGTTAAGCTGCGGCCTGCGCAACCTTGGCGCGCGCGGCGGCAACCTCCGGATTGGTCATCGGGGCTCGCTGCCCTCGATGAGCGCGTTGTTGACGGAGCGCTCACCCTCCGCGGCGCTCTTCTGCGCCAGCGGCCTGCGCGCGCGCGGCCCGCGCGGCTGCGAGCGCCGCCTGCGCGCTCGCGAAGGCGTTCTGCGCCTGCGTGAGCTCGTCCCCCGACACGGCGCCCGAGGCGCGCAAGCGCCTGGCGGCGCTGCAAATCCACGCGCGCGCGCTCGAAATCGGCCTGTGCGCTTGCGAGCTGTGCATTGGCGCGCGCGATGTCCGCGTCGCGCGAGAGCACCTGACCGCCGAGCGCCGCGTCGTTCGCAAAGTAGCCCTGCACCTTGCGCTGCACCTCGCCCAATTCGGCCTGCGCCTGCGCGAGCGCGATTTTTGCATCGGCGCTGTCAAGTTCCACGAGCAGCTGGCCCTTCTTCACCACGTCGGTGTTGCTGACATAGACCGCCGCAACCGGGCCGCCGATAGAGCGGCGTCACCTGCGCGACATCCGCATCCACGTAGGCGTCGTCGGTCGTGATGTCGTTGGCCGTGATCCAGAACCAGCTGAGCGTGCCAAGCGCCAGGCCGCGAGCACCAGCGCAAGAATCAGAAAGAGCCGTTTACGCCTCGCGGCCATGCTGGTAGCGCGCGCCGCCGTGGCATCCTCGGATGCAGGCCGCCGCAGCAGGCTCGGCGGCGGCAGGCGCGCTGTCGAGCAGTTTGACGGGTGAATTGCGGGCCGTATTGGAGTTGGACATAGCAGCGATCCTGAAGGTAAGAGATGTCAGCTCGCGACGTAGCCGCCGCCGAGGGCCTGGACGAGTTGCACATCAAGCGTGAAGGCGCGCGCCTCAAGGTCGGCGACGATGATCCGCGCCTGCAGCACGGCATCCTCGGCGATCAGCACGGACTGATAGTTGGCAAGGCCACCTTCGTAGCGCATGCGAATGAGCCTGTAAGCCTCCTCATCCGCGGCGAGTGCCGCGCGGCTCTCGGCAAGGCGCACGCCGAGCGCACGCTCGCTCACCGCGGCGTCGGCAAGCTCCTGCAGCGCCTGCACGAGCGTCGCATCGTAGCTGGCGACCGCGGCATCGTAGTCGGCGCGCGCGCCGCGATACTGATCGCGCAGCAAGCCGCCCTCAAAGATCGGCAGCGTGACCGCCGGACCGACGCTGCCGATCTGGGAGTTGTCCTTGAAGAGCAGATTGCGCGAACAGCGCCTGCTGACCCACGTAGGCGGACAGGTTGATGTTGGGGTAGAACTGCGCGCGCGCAACGTGGATGCGCTTTGCAGCCGCTTCCGCGCGCCAGCGTGCGCCGACGATGTCCGGCCGGCGACCCAGGAGCTGCGCTTGCAGCTCCTGCGGCATGCCGAATGCCTTCAGATGCGCGGCCAGCGGGCGATGATCTCGATGCCGCGGTCGGGGCCCGCGCCGAGCAGCGCCGCGATGCGATTCCTGGCATGCGCGATGTCCTCATTCACCGCCGCAAGCTGCGCGCGTGCCGCTGGCACTCCAGCCTCGGCTTCCTTCAACGTCGCGCGGGTGTCGAGGCCATTGTCCATGCGCCGCTGCACCAGAGCTGCGGTCTCTTCTTTGACCTCGGCCGAGCGCGCATCGACATCGCGCTCGGCGTACAGACGCCCGAGATCGGCATAGGCGAGCGCAATCGCGCTCGAGAGCGCAAGGCGCGCTTCGGCCGCATCCGCCTGCGACGCGCGCATCTCTGAACTGGCCGCGGCAATCGCGGCGCGATTCTTGCCCCAGAAGTCAAACTCGTAGCCGAACTTGAGCGCCAGATAGGCCGAGGAGTTGTAGCCGCGCGGCAGATACTGAGAAAACTGCGGAGGGAAGCCCTGATTGAGGCTTTCTTTAACCTCCGCATAGTTGCCGTCAGCTTCGAGAGTCGGATAGAGCGTCGCACGTGTCTCGCCGGCGAGCGCCTGCGCCTTCGCAACGCGGGCTTGCGCCTGCGCCATGCTGGGGGCACCCCGCAGCGCCTCGTCGATGAGCGCATCGAGCTGGGGGTCAGCATAGGCATGCCACCAGCCATCGGAGGGCCAGTCCGTCCGAGGTGCCCCCAGGCTCTGCGATACTTGCGCAATGGCCCGCGGGGCAGGCTCTTTGCCGAGGTCAGGCACTGCGGCGCACGCCACCAGGCCCATTCCTGTCAAGCCAAAGACCCAGATGTTATTTAACTTAAGGCGATACATGGCGAGACCGCGGGATGAAGATGACCGTACGGTACGGTCATCACTGTGCTACAATAGGCCACCTTTTGGACTAGGTCAAGGGATAACCGTACTGTACGGTCACTGATATGACACCTGCCGCAGCTGCCCAACGAGCCCCTACCCGCGACGAGCGTCGCGAGCACATTCTCAAGGTTGCCCGCGAGGTGTTTTTTGAGCAGGGCTACAGCGCCGCATCAATGTCGACGATCGCCGCGCGACTCGGCGGCTCCAAGGGCACGCTTTATAACTACTTCAAGAGCAAGGAAGAGTTATTCGAGGCGCAGGTGCGCGACAGTTGCGGCCAGGCGGCCGAGCGCATCCTCAAGGCATTGCCGGACGGTGAGCCGCTCGAGACCCTGACGCGCTTGGGCGAGCAGTACCTGCAGCACCTCTACACCGAATCCAACGCGCAGATGTTCCGTATCCTGGTCGCCGAGGCGCAGCGCAGCCCGGAGCTCGCGCGGGTGTTCTTTGAAGTGGGGCCTGCTCGCGGCCAGAGGTCCTTGCAGGAGTATCTGGAGGCCGCCCATGCGCGCGGCGCACTCAGCATTCCCAATTGCGCGCTTGCGGCCGAGCAGTTGCTGTCCCTTTGCAAGGGCCGCACGCATCTGCAGTTTCTGCTGAACCTGATACCGCCGCTCACCGAAGAGCAGATCCGCATGCAGATCGCGCAGGCCGTGAGCGCCTTCATGACGCTCTACGGCCCGAAGCCCTAAGCCCTCGTGCGCTTTAGAATCGCTGGCTGAACTTCAGCCCCACGGTACGCGGCTGCACCGGCAGATTGTAGACAGCGATCTGCCCGCACTTCTGGATGTCGCATTCGGCATAGCGGCTCGTCACGCCGCGCTCATCGAACGCATTATCAAGGAAGAGCTGTAGCGTCATGCCGTTCTTCTCCACCGAAGCGCTGAAGTCCGCGGTGGTGTACGAGGGCATCTCGCCGAGCTCGTCGCGCGCGATGATGCGCAGATCCGCCCAGCGAGCGCCGACGTAGACGACGCCCGCCTGCAGATTTGCCGTATAGCCGCTGCCGAATCCCCAGGTGTAGCGCGCCGTGAGATCACCCTTGAACTTCGGAGTGACCGGCAACTGGGTGCCCGCTGGCGCGTAGTTCTCCGTGTCTGGCAGCAGGCACACGGCCGGACCGCCCGGGCAATACGCCTCGGTCAGGTACGAATCCGTATACGAGGCGCCGCCCGTGAAGGTGAGCCCCGTGACCGGCGCCCACTCAAGATCCGTCTCCACGCCGCGGATCCTCGCCTGCCCCGCGTTCTCGATGATCGTGAGGGCGTTCGGCCCCAGGAAGGAGAACTGGAAGTTCTTCCATTCCTCATCAAAGATCGCGCCGTTGAAGCGCAGCCGGTGGTCCAACCACTGCGTCTTCCAGCCGATCTCATAGTTGGTCAGATAGTCGGCGAGATAAGGCGGCAACGTGCCGCCGCCATTACGATTGACACCGCCTGGACGGAAGCCCTTGGACCAGGTCGCGTAGACCATGTGATCCGGGTCAAACTTATAGGCGAGACTCAGCTTCGGCGAGTTGCCTGAGTCTTCGCTCTTGCCGTTGAGATCAACGCAGGGCGCGCCGTGGAAGGGACGGGAGCCGGCGAAGCAGGTCGCCACGCCCTCCGCCGAGGCAAACGCGAATCCCGAGCCGAAACCATAAAATCCGTAGAGCGTGTTGTCGTAGGTGTAGTGACGGATGCCGGCGGTCGCGGTGAGATTCGAGGTGATGTCGTAATACGCCTCGCCGAATACGGCCGCGTCGCGATCAACGCGCTCTTCATCCGTCAACCACAGCGACCCCGGCCAGCCGGCCACCGACAGACTCGGCGCGAGCGCAGTGCCACCGTTCTCCACCAAATAGTCCTGCACGATTTCGTGCACCTGACGCTGCAGGAAGGCACCGGCGGTGAAGCGCAGGCGCCAATCCTTGGGCGATGACACGCGCAGCTCGTTGCTGAGCTTGGTGTAGTGGTCGCGGCCAATGATGTGCTGCGCGGGGTTGATCAGCTTGCCGGCGCTGTCGAGAAAGTATTGGCCGGTGGCGGAGGACTGATCGTAGAAGAGCGAGTAATCCGTATAGTCCTCCGACTCGTGGTCGTTACGCGTCAGCCAGCCGCCGGAATAGACGATGTCAAAGTCACTGACCTTGCCTTCGACCGTGAGCGCGGTCTGCGTCCACGAATCGCGCGTCGAATCGGAAAACCACTGGTTGACTTCGAGATCGCCCACCGCCGGGTTGTAGGCGAACGGGCCGGGCCCGGTGGTGATGACCTGCCCCATGAAGGTCGGGGTGACGGTCCAATTGTCGCCGATGTCGATCTTCAGCGCCCCGCGGCCGCCGCGCGTGTCGACATAGTTGGCAGCATTCTTCACGAACGGCGCATCGGAGAACGCGATCCCGGAGGTTGGGAAGACGACGGTCTTCGGCACGACGTCGACGAAGCCCGCCTTGTGCTCATCCCAGCCGACCAAGCGAATGGCGGCAATCGGGCTTAAGGGAATGTTGACGAAGCCCTCGATCGAGCCACCGACGCCGCCATGGCTGATGTCGTTGGCTTCCAGATCGTAGCCCGCCGAGAAATGCGTCGGGTCGGGCTTATTCGTGATGATGCGGATCGTGCCCGCCTCCGAGCTTGCTCCGTAGAGGGTGCCCTGAGGTCCGGCGAGCGCTTCGACGCGGGCAATATCGTAGATGTGCACGTCGAGCACGCCATCGATCGTGGTGACGGGCTGCTCATCCAGATACACACCGACGGTCGGCAGCGAGCCGGAGTGATTCTCAAGGACGCTCGCGGTCACGCCGCGCATGTAAACGTGCTCGAAACCCGGACCGCCGGTGGCATCCCCGAGAAAGGTGACACTCGGCAGATACTTCACGTAGTCATCGAAATTCTGGACGTGCAGCTCTTCGAGCTTCGCCGTACCGAGGGCTTGGATGCTGATCGGCACGTCCTGCAGGTTCTCCACGCGCTTCTGCGCGGTGACGACGACTTCTTCCAAGCCGGCGTTCTCGGCCGTGCGCTGCTGTGCCTGCGTCTGCTCCTGCGCGTACGCGGGTTGCAGGCACGCTAGTAGCGCCGACGCAACAGGTGTCGCCCTGAGAAGGTAGTGGCTGGTGGTTTTAGCGCGGATACGCGCTAGTTTTCGACGGCGGCTACGCGTCATTTGTTTTCCCCGGGTTTTATCTAGGCCCCCAGTCTGCAGGGTATGCCATTCCACGCGGATACTCAAAATTCCGGTGCAGCCGGGTAGGCATCGAGCACGCCCCCCAAGGCCTGCTTGAGGGGTAAAAGCCACGGATCGAAATTGCGCCAGTGCTCCAGCGCGTCGCGAAAGATCGGTTGGCGCACCTGTTGGGAGCTTGCGGTACGAACCGCGCGCTCATTTTCGTAAAAGCGCAGACAGGCCTCCTCATAGGGCAGGTCGCAATACGCGAGCAGCGCCCGCACTTCGCGCTCCGTATCTGCAATCAACGACTCGTAGATGACGCGATAGATGCGGCCGGGCAGCACGGCATCCAAATGCGTCATGAGCTCGACGTAGTCGTGGTAGTAGCGGCCGATGTCAGTGAGGTCGTAGCTGAAATGCTGACCGCGCGCGAAGTGCTGCTTGAAGCCGGAAAAACAGCACGCCAGCGGATGACGCCGCGCGTCGATGATCTTGGCGTTCGGCAAAATAAGATGGATCAGCGCGGCGTGCGTGAAGTTGTTCGGCATCTTGTCGATGAAGCGCGGCGCGTCGGTCTTGCGCTGGATGCGGGTGCGGCTCAAATACTCTGCGCCGAGTGCGCGGCACTCTGACGCGCTCAAGCTGGCAAGCACCTCCGGATAGCTCGAGCCCGCGCGACTCGGCACTCCGGAGAGCTTTTTTGCGATCGCGGGAATGTCCGGCAGCTCCATCGTGCCCTCGACCTGCGAGTGGCTGGAGATGATCTGTTCAAGAAGCGTCGAGCCCGCGCGCGGCAGGCCGACGATAAAGATCGGATCGACGGCGTCGGCACCGTAGCCGCGGCGCCGCTCGAAGAACTCCCGGGTAAGGAGCGCCTTGCTGCGCCGTACATGCTCGCTGAGCTCGTTCGCGACGTAGCGGATCCCGCTGCGGCGGATGCGATTGCCGCGCGCGTACTCATCGAAGGCGTGCGCGTACAGGCGCGCATCCTCGAGCGCCTTGCCGAGCGCAAAGTGCAGGTGGAGGCGGTCCTCCTCGCAAAGGTCGGTGCGTGCCTGCGCGCGCCGCATCGCTTCGAGGTCCTCGGCGCTGAAGCGAAAGGTCTTCAAGTTCGCAAGGCTCCAGTACGCCTCACCGAGGGTGGGTTGCAGCGCGACGCTCTTGCGATAGGCGGCAATGCTTTCGGGCTCGCGCCCCTTGGTCTTGAGTGCATGACCGTAGCTCATCCAGATCTTCGGCAGCTGCGGATACGCCGCAAGCACCGCCTCGTATATTTCGATCGACTGCTGGTATTCGCCGATCCTGACGAGAATCGCCGCCTTCAGGTTGTTGTAGCCGGGATGGTGCGGCTCGAGCGCCAGAAGCTTCTCCACCTCGGCGAGCGCCTCGAGCGGGCGATTCTGACGGTGCAGTACCACGGCGTAGTTATGGCGCGCGCCGGCGAAGCTCGGCGCGAGCTCCAGGCAACGCACGAGCAGTGTCTCCGCGTCCTTGAAGCGGCGTAGTCGCGCGGCAACCTCCGCCAGCATGCGCAGCGCCGCGACGTCACTCGGAAACTGCTGCAGGTGCGCGCGCAGCAGCGCTTCGGCGCGAGGAATCTCGTTTTGCACCAGCGCGGCAGCGGCCGCGACCAGATGCGGATCATGGGTGGATGTCTTGATATGCCAGGCGTAGGCCTCATCCGCACCGCTCGCATCGCCCGTGCTCGTGAGCGCATCGCCGAGCGCCAGCCAAGCCTGGGTGAAGTCGGGCTTGATCCGCACCGCCGCGCGCAGCGCCGCGATAGCCTCATCGGCATTGCCGGCGAAGAAGTGCGCCAGCCCGAGCTCGTAGAGCGCGGGCGACCAGTTCGGGCGCGTGCGCGCGACGTCTTCGAGAATCGCAAGCGCGCGCGCGGGATCGCCGCTGGCGCGCGCGGCTGCGCCCTGGATCAGCAGCGCGGCCGGATGATTCGGAGCCGCCTTCAGGATCTCCGCAGCCTGCGCAGCCGCCAGCGCGGGATTGCTCGCCAACAGGCGCATCGCATGCGCTAAGGCAACCTCGAGTGTACCGACGGGCTCGGAAATTGCGGTCATCGCGTCCTTCGGATAACTGGGACGCGCCTATGATCGTCGGCTTTAGCCGCGCTGACAATTCGCGCGGGCTACGTCCTCACGCCGCCGCGCAGACTGCGGATTTGACGAGCTCTTTGTAGCGCGCGCAGCGCTGCCGGGCGACCAGGGAAAAGCCCACGCGCGGATCGCAGATGCTCGCGATCCACACATCGGCACCGGTAAAGCGTACCGCGACCCATTCGCCCGCGCTCAGCAGCGAATCGGCCACGCGCGCGTCGATGAGCTCATCCTCTTTGCTGCGCGTCACGGTCCAGCCGGCATCCTTGATGCTCTTCAGGACGATCGCGTAGTTGGTCTTCGCGTCCATACGAGTCGGCAGGCGCATGTAGCGCAGGTCGTTGAGTTGCGTGCGAATCAGCAGCGCCCCCAGCCCCACCGTCACGAGGAGCCCGAAAATTCCGGCGCCGGCGATGGCCTCGGGATTGCGCACCTTGACAAGAAAAATCGAAGTCAGGATGAGCCCGCTGCAAAGTAGCGCGAGGTAGGCGAAGAACATCGCAGGCGCGAAGTAGATCAGCCGCTCACCCCGGGGCAGTTGCAGCCGCTCGAGGACCGTGCCATCAGCCGTGTTCCGCATGCGATCAGTCTCAAACTGCATGACTTTCCGAACCTCGAATATGACCCTGCAGCGCCCGCATCGCCCGGAACTGGCTCTCAATAAAAAGGATGGGCGGGCGAGGCGACAGGTTCGCGCCGCCCCTCCTCGTTATGCAAGCAGCGTTGCTGTGAGATTAGCGCGCGCCGCGCGAGGCGCAATGTGCGACAGGCTGCCCCGCCCGGCCATAATAAGGGATGCCCGGCGCGCGCCATACCACGCAGAATCTGCACGGCATCGCCGCCATGTTGGCTGCGGTGTTCGTGTTCTCGATCATGGATGCTTCCCTGAAGCACCTCTCGCAGACCTATGGCGCGTTCGAGATAGCGTGCCTGCGCTGCGTAGCCTCGATCGTCTTCCTGCTGCTGCCCATCGCGCTCACCCGCTCATGGCGCGCGTTGCGCCCGGCAAATCCCCTGCTGCACATTGCGCGCGCCGCGCTCGGAATTGCCATGCTCGGTTTGTTCGTGTACGCAGTGCGCCGCCTGTCGATGGCGGAGGCCTATGCGGTGTTTCTGTGCGCGCCGCTGCTGGTAACCGCGCTCTCCGTGCCGCTCCTCGGCGAGCGCGTGCCAACGCGACGCTGGCTCACCATTGCCGCCGGGCTGGGCGGCGCGCTAATCATGCTGCGGCCGAGATCAAACGGCTTCATCTCGATAGCCGCCGCGGCTGCTGCGGGCTCGGCCTGCTGTTATGCGTTAAGTGCGGTGAGCGTGCGCGCCTTGGGGCGCACCAACTCAAGTGCAGCGATGGTCATGTGGTTTCTGGTTCTGGTGGGTGTGGGCTCGGCGATCCTTGCGGCGCCCGCTTGGCGGGCGGTCGACCCCGGCGACTGGGGCTGGATCGCGCTGATCGGCGTGAGTGGGGCGCTTGGGCAGTACTGGGTGACAGAGGCTTTTCGCAGTGCCCCACCTTCCGTAGTCGCACCATTTGAATACTCCGCCATACTGTGGGCCTTCGCGCTTGATTGGGTGTTCTGGTCGGTGCTGCCGAGCGTATTCGTGATCACGGGCGCGACCGTGGTAATCGGCTGCGGGCTGGCAATCATTTGGGACGAGCGGCGCCTTGCCGCACTGGCGGCGACCGCTGCGGCGAGCCCACCACCCTGATCGCTTAGGAACCCGCCACCCATCGGCACGAATCCGCCCTGCCAATAGGCAAACCCTTGGCCGCTTCAGATCAGGGCCGTAAGGCGAACGTGGAACGTCGCGGCACGTATGCGCTGGTTTGACGCTGCCGTGCGATGTCAATGTGCCGTACTTGGGACCAGAGCTGCCACGCAAACATGACGCCGATCGGACGCACCGCAAGTCCGGCCGCTTGCAGCACCTCGGCCGCCCAGGTGTTGCACGTGTGAAAGGCCGAGTAGCGATAAGTCGATAAGAAGAACGCGCTTCCTGCGTACGGGCCGCTGGCGTAGCGCGCGGGCTCGGCGTCTTCTCTTAAGAAAGAATTCCAGATGAACTCGCGCGCGGCCTGCGCCTGAGCGGCGCTCACCGGGAGCCGAATAACCTGCTCTTGGCCGCCGAAAGCCTGCTCCGGCGATGTGTCAAGCGATGTTACGAGCATCAGCGCCTCGCCGGGCCACAACGCACCGAGCATTTGGGGAAGGCTCTTGTGCCTCGCCACCAGATAGTGCTTATCGCCAAAGCCAAAGAGCAGATATTGCGAGCCTGCGAATGAGGCGCCGATCGCATCCAGCGGAGCACGGACTTGCGCGGTATCGAAACCCACATCGATATGCCAGCCCCGGCGAACGACAATGAGCGTCGTCTCTGCGCCGCGAGCTTCCGCAAACCAGGATGGTGGCGTTGCAGCGTAGCCCGGCAAGAGAGCCACAAGCAGCAACGCCAGACATGGCAACCGTCTTGCTGACAATCGATTCTTTCCAACGAGCTGCTTTAGCCGAATGCGTCACCTCCACTCCCGGCGCGAAAGGTTCGCGCAAGATCGCCAGCGCTCGTTTGCGACCGGGCTTCAGGGGATGATCGATGCTAGCAGACTGAACGCGCTCTAAGGCCTTACGGCGCGCAGCGCGCTGCCCCGACTTTGGTAGCCCTGTGGAATGCGGAAATTCGAAGTGCGCAGCGATTTGCGCCCCACCCGCCGAGAAGGTAAAGAGTCTCGGCAACCACACACCACCTGAGCGCCCACGCAACACTCTGAACTCGCTCCCGCGTACGTGCTCCTCGCCTCCGTCGAGGCAAGCTATCTCATAGGGGGAGTACTGCGGGTAACCGGCGGCACGCCGATGCTTTAACAGCGAAACTTAATGAGCCCCTGCCCTGAGCCTGGGCTCGCGTGGGTGCACTCCGCACCGCAAAGTGCGACGCCGTTCACGTCAAAAATTGCCCCTCTCATGGCCACGCTTGCGCTTTGCCCAATGAAGTTGCACAGGGTGCCGTACAGGTCACAACGGCAGCGGCTAAAGATCAGTACAAAAGCGCATGAATATGAGCGCCGCGAAGCGCATTTTGCGCGGACTGCAACCACGCGCCGAGCAGTTGCGGCGCGACGTCGTATTGCGCCTGCGCGCGCTGCCAGGCTTGCTGCGCTCTGTACCGGGACGAGTGCGCAGCGTGCGCGCGCCGCCAGGCTTGCTGCGCTCTGTATCGGGACAAGTGCGCAGCATGCGCGCGCTGCCAGGTTTGCTGACCTCTGTGCCCGGACGAGTGCGCAGCATGCGCGTGCCGCCAGGTTTGCTGCGCTTTGTATCGGGACGAGTGCGCAGCATGCGCGCGCTGCCAGGTTTGCTGGCCTCTGTGCCCGGACGAGTGCGCAGGCTGCGCGCAGGATGGGACTGGCCGCGCGTGAAGCACACCGCACGCGCTCTTTGGCAGCATGCGCGCCGCCCCGGCATCGCCGCACGACTCGCCATCGCGTTCCTGGTCGTGGCGCTGCTCGCGGTCGCAGCAAATCTCATCGTCGAGCACGGCGTCTCCATCATCGAGACGACCACTACGATTCAAACCGCTGCGCCACCAGCGCTCATCGTCAAGAGAGCGGCAGCGCCAACCGCGCTAGTCATTCCGCCAGAGCTCACCGGAAGCGCCGCGCCCCTCGAGGTGATTACGGCAGCGCGCGCTGAGCCACTCCTCGGCGCCATCGTGGAATATGAGGGCGCCGTCGAGCGGCGCAGCGAGGCGTCAAACAGCACGAACACGGAGCTGGTGCGTAGCACCCAGCAGCACCTGCAGGAAGAACAGACGAGTTTCGCCGACAAGGCGGAACCCGCCGAAAATCGCGCCAATCTGAAGAAGCTCTCCGCGCGCGCCGCGATGTTGTCGCGTGATGGCAAGGAGCTGCTACGCGATGCGGATGCCCGCCGCGGTATGGTCGCCGAATACTGGGAGCACTTTGAAAACGTCGATCGACGTATGAAAGGCTCCGTGGACCGCAGCTTCAAAATCTTTGGCCGTGTCATTGCACGGCAATCGCTCATTTCGCTCGGGCGCGATCTGGATGATCTGCGTCGCCGCTCCGAGCCTCTCACGCCGGCAGGCGGCTACGACCCCGCGATGCTCGAACGGCTGGCGCAAAGCCAGGCCCACTTTGCGACCACGCTCGAGGAGAACTCGCACGAGCTGGCAAGCTCGCAAAGCGAGGAATGGGTGGCGCGCCTGAAGGAGGACCTCGCCAACGTCATCTCGAGCCGCGAGCAGCTGGGTACGCTTGATCAGCAGACGACACATGTGCTCGCGGAATTTCAGAAGGATGCGGAGGATCTCGCGGACGCGGTGCGCGCCGTAGCCGAGACCACACGCAGACGCGCAGCGGCGTCGGCGCTCAGCGCGGCGAAGGCTGCCGCCGCCGTGCAAGCAGCCAAGGTCACCGAACGGCTGAAAGCCGCCGAGGCGGTCGCCGCCGAACCCCTCGTGCCGGCGACTGCATCCGTGGCGGCTCCGACCACGACCACGACCACGAGCAAAGTACGGCCGCCGGGCCCGGAGCGCACCATCATCGCCGTGATCAGCGCCGCGGTGCTCGCGCTGCTGCTCGTCATCTCCGTCGCGACCGTGCGCAGCATCGTCGGCCCGATACGCAAGTTCATGGCCACGACCGCGCAGCTCGCAAGCGGCAACGCGCGAGCGCGCGTAGCGCGTGGCGGCATCAAGGAACTCGATGCTCTCGCTCTCGCCTTCAATCAAATGGCGGATAAGCTTGCCGACGCCCAGGCGACCACGCTCGAATACCAGAGTCAGCTCGAGGCACGAGTCGATGAGCGCACACGGCAGCTGCAGCATCTTGCCGAGCACGACTCGCTCACGGCACTGCCGAACCGCCGCCAGCTCCTATCCTATTTGAACCTGTCGCTAAAGAGCGCGGCGCGCGCCGGCACTCTGGTCGGCGTGTTCTTTCTCGATCTCGACAATTTCAAGAACATCAACGACAGCATGGGACACGCTTTCGGCGATCTTGTGCTGCAGGCGATCGCGCGGCGCTTGCGCGAAGCTACCGAGCTCGGTGGCTTTGCCGCGCGCCTCGGCGGCGATGAGTTTACGGTCATCCTGGAACATGCCAACAGCACCGAGGAGATCGCGCGTGCCGGCGGCGCCCTGGTGTGCGCCTTTCAAAAGCCGCTGATCGTACAAGAGCGCGAACTACTGATCAGCGTCAGTGTCGGCGCGAGTGTCTACCCGCACGATGAGCGCGACGCGGACGCACTGTTGCGCGCAGCGGATGCGGCACTCTTTCATGCCAAGAACCTCGGGCGCAGCCGCCTGTGCATGTTTCGCGCGGAGCTACTCGAGGCGGCGGCGCTCAAATTCCGCATCGAGCAGGAATTGCGCCGTGCGGTCGAGCGCGGCGAATTTGAGCTCCTCTTCCAGCCCGAGGCAAATTTCGACGGCCCCGGCACGCAGCTCGTCGAGGCGCTGTTGCGCTGGCGCCTGCCCGATGGGCGCCATGTGTCGCCGGCAGACTTCCTGGCCGTTGCCGAGGAATCCGGCCTCATCATGAATATCAGCGACTGGGTGTTTCGCTCGGCAGTACAGAACGCGGCCCAGTGGCACTACGGGCCCTGGCCCGACGTGCGCGTGGCGGTTAACGTCTCGGCGCGCCAGTTGCTCGACCCGCACTTTGTCGAGCAGATCCAGAAGCTGCTGACCGAGTTCCGCCTGCCGGCACGCTGCATCGAGATCGAGCTCACCGAGAATGTAGTCCAGACCGGACCGGCGACCATCGAGACGCTGAGGCAGCTGCGCGCCCTGGGGCTCGCCATTGCACTTGATGACTTTGGCACCGGCTACTCATCGCTCTCTTCGCTCGAGCAGCTGCCGCTGACCCGCGTCAAGCTCGATCGCAGCCTGACGCAAAGCATCGATGCGAGCGACCGCGCGCTCGCCATCGCTCGTGCCATCGTGGGCCTGTGCGCAAGCCTGGGCCTCGAAGTGACCGCCGAAGGCGTTGAGCGCGCGGAGCAGCTCGCGTTGCTGCTCGACATGCCCTCGGTTTGCCTGCAAGGCTATCTCATCTGCTCGCCTCTTGCGGCGGAGGCAGTGCCGCGCATGGTGAAGGAGATGCCGCAGCACCTGCAATCGCTGCTGCTGAGCGCGCCTGCGCCCAGAGCCGTGGCGCCCGCCGCGGCGCGCGAAGCCGCGACCCGTCAAGGGCCGGTGCGCGTGGCGCGCACTAAGACCTCCTAAACCAAAAGATCGCAACCGCGGCGACGGCGCATTTGCGCCTGCGCGCGCGCTCCGCGTGCTTTTGCGGGAACCTTAGGGGTGAGCGCGGGTTTAATGGAATGCGGCGCAGCGGAGCTTCCCCATGACAGAGCAAAGGCCCGGCGGCGCGCTTGATCGCCGCGGCCTCATTCAGCTTGCCGCAGTCGGAGCGGGACTCGTGGGAGGGGTATGGCTGGCGCGTGATGTCGGCTTGCGTCTCGGAAGTTTACGCAACGGCTGCTTATCCCCATCGCCGGGCGGTGACCGTGGACGGGGATGATAGCTTCGCCATGCTTATGGCCGAGCTCAGCACCGCGGTTGCCCATAACCTGTCAATTAGAATCATTCTCTTGAAGAATAACAGTCTGGCCGAAGTCAATTCTGAACGATGGGAGATCGGTAATCCAAAATACAGCCGCGATCTTGCGCCGATCGACTTCATGGCCTCAGAGGTGCGCCCGGCCAATCAGGCAGCGCTGAACTCCGGCAAAGCCAGATTGGTCGCAGCGGTGGTCGCTGTGAATGAGAAACCTGCGAAACCCGATGAGCTGAAAGATTGACTCGGCGGCACATAAGGCACCGCGGATGAGCCACGCAAGCACCGGCGATGCAGTAATCGTCACCGATTCGTCTGGTCGCGTGACTTTTATGAACGCGGCGGCGGCGGAATTGACCGGCCGCAGCGCCGAGGATGCGCTGAATCAGCCCCTGGGCGAGGTGATCCTGATGGAAAGCGCCAGCGGTGAGCCCGCGGAGCTCGACCCCCTGGCGCGTGTGCGCAGCGCGACCAACGGCGCCGCGGCCGTGCACCGCCGCATTCTGGTGCGCGCCGATGGCAGCCGCGTGCCGATCGATGAATGCGCGGGGGCGATACGCTCGGGCGATGCGCTTGGCGGGATCGTCATGACGTTTCGCCGCGGCAATCCCGAGGCCTTGACCGCCCCAGAGGCGCGCACTGTCGAGGCCAAGGACGATTTCTTTGCGATTCTTGCGCATGAGCTGCGCAATCCGCTGGCGCCGATCAGGAATGCGCTGCAGATCATGCAAGTCGTACAGGACTCCGGCGCGACCACCTCGGCGGCGCGCGTGATCATCGAGCGGCAGCTGAAACAGCTGACGCGCCTCATCGATGATCTCTTAGACATGGCGCAGGTAACCCAGGGCAAGCTTGCGCTGCGCAAGGGTCGAACCTCACTCGGCGTCATCGTACAGCACGCGCTCGCCATCGCGCGCCCGCAGCTCGAGAGCAAACAGCATCGCCTGCAGATCGAGGTCCCCAACGATCTCTACCTGGCCGCGGACGAGACGCACCTGGCGCATGCACTCGCCAATCTGTTGCATAACGCCTCAAAGTACTCCGCCATGGGATCGAGCATCCGCATGAACGCACGCGCAGAGCAAGAGGAGCTCATCCTGCAGGTTGACGATGAGGGCGTGGGGATCGACGCCGAGAAGCTCGGTGGGGTGTTTGACCTCTTCGGCAACGAGCGCGTGGATGAGCACACGCACGATGGACTCGGCATCGGCCTATCCCTCGTGAAGCGTATCGTTGAGCTGCATGGCGGCAAAGTCACTGCGGTCAGCGCCGGCCACGGACTAGGCAGCGCATTTACCGTGCGCCTGCCCAAGGGTGACCTGCGTGGCGAGATGGATGCCGAACGAGGCGCATCGCCGGCCGCGGCAACCGGACGGCACCTGCGCATTCTCGTGGCCGATGACAACCGCGATGCGGCGCACACGCTTGCGATGCTCCTCACGCTCGAAGGGCACGAGGTGCGCGCCGTGCACGATGGCATTGAGGCGCTCGCCATGGGCGATGAGTTCGCGCCGCGGCTCATATTCCTGGACATAGGGATGCCGCTTCTCGATGGGTATGAGACCGCGCGGCAGATACGCGAGCGCGACTGGGGAGTGCACACGCATTTGGTTGCGCTGACCGGCTGGGGCCAGGAAGAGGACCGGCTTAAGGCGCTCGCCGCGGGTTTTCAAGACCATCTCGTCAAGCCCGCGGAGCTTGAGGCCATGAAGGCAATCATCGACCGGATCGTCGACGACTAAGGCCGGCAGCGATTCAGTCTGCAGCTCGCACCCCGGTGATGGCGAAAGTCACATCCGGATCGTTTGCGCCACTGAACTGCAGGACGAGCGGCTTAGCGGCTGGCAGGTCAAATTCGACGAGCTTGCGGGGCCGCGCGCAGCCGGCATGCCCCTGAAAGCCGACCGACGGCACGAGCTGCCCGTCGCTCACGATGTCGATCCAGTGACGGCTCGTGATGGCAATGCGGTAACGGCCTGCACTATCCATCCGAAACTGCACAAGTCCTGCCTGCGCGTCGGCCGCATTGCTGCTCTTACCCGGCGGCGCGGCAAAGCTCACGCCAGCCTGAGCGGAGAGTTTGAGCGTATAGAGCACGTCGACTTTGATTTGCGGCACACCGCCGGCGCTCTGGCGTGCGGCCACCAGTGCTTGCGCCGTACCCTGCATCAGCGCCAGCTCGTGCGAGACATCCCCTTTGAAGCCCGTGCAGTCAGCGGCGGCCTGTGCCACGTGCGCCATGAGAGCTGCCGCGACGACGGCAATTAAATGTTTGACCTCAGCGCGTGCCACGACACCTCTCCTTGCACCTGCGCTTGATGTTAGCAGGCGGATGCTGTTACGCCGCGCCGAATCCGCCGCCGCCCGGCGTCTCCACGACGAATTGATCGCCCGGGGCAAGCTCGCGCTGGTCCACGCCCGCGAGAATCTCAATGGTGCCATCGGCGCGCTCGAGCCATTGTCGCCCCGCCGCGCCGCTCGCGCCGCCGGAAAGACCATGCGGCGGCACCGTGCGGCGCGAGGAAACCAGCACCACCGTCATGGGCACATTGAAGCGGATCCTGCGCACCACGCCGTCCCCGCCGCTGGCTCGCGCCAGCGCCGCCCGAGCCGCGCCGGATGGCGAAGCTCTCCACGCGCACCGGGTAGCGCAGCTCAAGCACCTCCGGATCCGTGATGCGCGTATTGGTCATATGGGTGTGCACGGCGGATGCGCCATCGAAGCCCGGCCCCGCGCCGGCGCCGCCACAGATGGTCTCGTAGTACTGCTGATCCTGGTTGCCAAACAAGAGGTTATTCATGGTTGCCTGCGCTGAGGCGCACACCCCCAAGGCGCCGAGAAGCGCGTTGCAGGCCGCCTGGCTCACCTCGGTGTTGCCCGCCACCACCGCGCTGCCGGGAGCCGGGGAGAGAAACGTTCCCGCGGGCAGCACGATCGACAGCGGCCGCAGGCAACCCTCGTTCAACGGAATGTCCTGGCCCACGAGACAACGAAACGCGTACAGCACCACCGCGCGCACCACCGCCGGCGGTGCGTTGAAGTTACCCGCGTGCTGCGCACCGGTGCCGGTGAAATCGATCGTCGCGGCGCGCGCCGCGCGATCGATGCGCACGGCGACCCGCAGGGGCGAGCCATCATCCATCACGTAGTCGAAGGCGCCATCCCAGAGCCGATCGATGGCGCTGCGGATGCTTGCTTCGCCGTTCGCGAGCACGTGTCCCATGTAGGCGACGACGACGTCACGGCCGTAGCGGCTGACGAGCTTGCGCAGCTCGTGCCCGCCGCAGGTGTTGGCGGCCAGCTGCGCCTTGATGTCGGCGATGTTGGTGTCCGGACTCCTCGCCGGATAGGGCGCACTCGTCAGCAGCGCACGAAACGCCGTTTCGTGGAAAACATCCGCTTCGGCCAGCAGAAAGTCGTCGATGATGACGCCCTCCTCAATAAGTCGCGTCGAGTTGGGCGGCGTTGAGCCGGGCGTGAGCCCGCCGATATCGGCATGGTGGCCGCGGCTGCCGACAAAGAACAGGAGCTCGCGGCCCGCCTCATCAAATACCGGCGAGATCACCGTGACATCCGGTAGGTGCGTGCCGCCGTTGAAGGGATTGTTGAGCGCCACTGCGTCGCCGGGCTTCAGCGTCGCAAGGCGACTCTTGATCACCGTCTGCACGCTCTGCCCCATTGCGCCAAGATGCACCGGCACGTGCGGTGCATTGGCGATGAGCTGCCCGTCACGGTCGAAGATGGCGCAGGAGAAGTCGAGCCGCTCGCGCATGTTGACGCTGGTGGAAGTGTTCTGCAGCACGGCGCCCATCTGCTCGGCGGCGTGCATGAGAAGATTGTGGAAGAGCTCGAGCAGCACCGGATCGACGGGGTGCGCGCGCAATTTGCCGCGCGCGGCATGCGCGGCGGTGCGCTCGAGCAACAGATGCCCGAATGCATTGACCGCGGCGCTCCAGCCGGGCTCGATCACCGTGGTGGCGATCGTCTCGACGATCAGTGCGGGCCCGGTGATTGCATCGCCGGCACGCAACGCTTGGCGCTCGAACACCGGCGCACGCTCTGCACGATCGCGCGTGAAAAGCTCGACCTCATCGATGGGCCGCAGCGCAGCACCGCGCGCGCCGCGGCAGCTCAGTATCCTTGATCCGCGGACTCAAGCAGGTGGCCTCAACGGCGATGAGCGCCACCGACACCGCGCGCTGCGGCGTCGCAAAACCAAAACGTACCCGATGAGCCTCGGTGAAGGCGGCGCGCATTTCCTCGAAGCTCGCACGCGCTACCGGCAAAGCCGAGTCGGCGCCGCGGTACTGCAGGTGCACCTCGCAGCGCGTCTCGATCGGCCCGTCGGCACGTCCCTGCGCAAGCAGCGCCGCGCGTGCCTGCCCGGCAAGCTCGGCCGCGGCGCTCTCAAGATAAGGCATCAGCTCAGGTTCAAACGCGCGCTCGATGGCACGCTCGCGCTGCACGCTCTGGTCGGCGAGCCCCATGCCGTACGCCGACAGCACACCCGCGAGCGGATGGATCAGGATGCGGCTCATGCCAAGCTCCTCGGCGACGAGGCAGGCGTGCTGGCCGCCGGCGCCGCCGAAGCACTGCAGCGTGAACTGCCCCACATCGTGCCCCTTCTCGAGCGACACCTGTTTGATGGCGTTCGCCATGTGCGACACCGCCACACGCAGAAAGCCGGCGGCCACCGCGCGCGGCTCCATCACGGCAGCGCTCGCGGCGGATACCGCGGCAGCGAGCGCGGCAAAGCCCGCACGCACGATCTCGGCGTCCAGTGGCAAATCCGCAGCGGGCCCGAAAATCGAGGGAAAGTGTCGCGGCTGGATTTTGCCGACACAGACATTTGCATCGGTGATCGTGAGGGGACCGCCGCGCCGATAGCATGCCGGACCCGGATCCGCGCCGGCGCTTTCCGGACCAACGCGGAAACGCGCGCCGTCAAAGCGCAGGATCGAGCCACCGCCCGCGGCGACGCTGTGGATGGCGAGCATCGGTGCACGCACGCGCGTTCCGGCCACCTCGCCATCGAAGGTGCGCTCGAAGTGGCCGGCGTAGAGCGCCACATCCGTCGATGTACCGCCCATGTCAAAACCGATGATATGACTGAAGCCGGCCTGTTCGGCGGTGCGCGCTGCGCCGACGATGCCGCCCGCCGGGCCGGACAGTATTGCGTCCTTGCCGCTGAACGATGCGGCCTCCGCAAGGCCGCCGTTCGATTGCATGAACAGCAGGCGCGTGCCGGCGAGCGCCGCTGCCAGCTCGTCCACATAGCGCTGCAGCACGGGCGACAGATAGGCATCGACCACGGTCGTCATGCCGCGCGCAACCAGCCCCAGAAGAGGACTCACCTCGTGGCTCACCGACACGCGTGCGAAGCCCGCGGCGCGCGCAAGCCGCGCCAGCGTGCGCTCCTGCTGCGGGAAACTGCCAGGCATGGATGAGTGCAATCGCGCACGCCTCGATGCCATCCGCGCGTGCGCGGGCGAAGGCGGCGCGCGCGGCGGCCTCATCGACGGCGCAGAGCTCGGCGCCCTGAGCGCTCACGCGGCCGGAGGTTTCAAAGACCCGCTCGTAGAGCGGCGTGGGCAGGCGGATGTTGAGATCAAAGAGCCGCGGGCGCGCCTGCGTGCCGATCTTGAGCAGATCCGCAAAACCATGATTAATGACGAGGAGCGTGCGCGCGCCCTTGCGCTCGAGGAGTGCATTGGTCGCAACCGTGGTGCCCATCTTGATGACATCGACGCTGCCCTCGGGCAGCGGCGCGCCGTAGTCGATGCCGAGCAGCTGCTTGATCCCGGCGACGGCCGCATCGCGGTAGCGCTCCGGCGCCGCGCTCAGAAGTTTAAGCGTGCGCAACGCCCCATCCGGAGCGCGTGCCACGATATCGGTGAATGTGCCGCCGCGATCGATCCAGAACTGCCAGCCCACCGCTATCTCTCCAGTCTACAACCGCCGCATCGATCAGCTAGACTCGCATGGTGCAAGCACACTTCAAAGCGGGGCAACTTCTCTGCCCGGCGCAAGCGCGCTAGGCATCTTCCGCGATGCTCGTGCTCTCGGGCATAGCCATCGTCATTCTCGGATTTGCCCTGCGGTTGAACCCACTCGCGGTCGTCGGTGTCGCCGGGCTCGTCACCGGACTTGCCGGCGGCGCGAGCCTTAAGGGGGTGGTCGAGACCTTCGGTCACGCGTTTGCCGAGAATCGCTACGTCGGCATCGTATGGCTCGTGCTGCCGGTAATCGGGCTGCTCGAGCGCGCCGGTCTGCGCGAACGCCTGCAGGCCGTGATCATTGCCCTGCAGGCCGTTACGATGGCACGCGTGCTCATCTCTTATCTGCTGCTGCGCCAGATCAGCGCCGCTCTCGGCCTAAATGCGCTCTTCGGCCATGCGCAGATGGTGCGCCCGCTCATTGCGCCGATGGCCGAAGCCGCCGCCGAACGCACCGGGCCCATCACGAACGCCACCCGCATGGAGATCCGCGCCTATGCGGCCTCCACCGACAACGTCGGCAACTTCTTCGGCGAGGACGTCTTCGTCGCCATCGGCTCGGTCCTGCTGATGAAGGGCTTCCTGCAACAAAACGGCATCGGAGTCGCCCCGCTTGATCTTGCGCGCTGGGCCATCCCGACGGCGATCCTGGCGTTTGCGATTCACGGCGGGCGGCTGGTGCTCTTTGGGCGCCGAGTGCAGCGCGCGCAGGCGCTACACCCGTGATTACGCTCGAGCACGTCTACATCCTCACCGGGCTCATGTTTGCGGCATTTGCATGCGGTCGTGCGTGCGATCGGGTGCACCCGCGCCGCTGGAGAAGCGCCGCATTCTGGGGCACCTACGCCGTGTCGTTCCTGGCCGGCTCGCACCTGCCGGATCTGGCGAACGGCATTTTGCTTGCGGTGCTCATCGTGCTCGGCGCCGGCGCTCTGGCGCGCCCCGATGATGCCGCACCGCCGCGCGAGCGGCTGATGGCCGCGCTGCGCAACGGCAACCGGCTCTTCGTGCCCGCGTTGACGATTCCGGCGCTGGTCCTGCTCGGCAGCCTCTGTTTCAAGTACCTGCGCGTCGGCACCGAGCCTCTGATTGACCCGGCGCATACGACGCTCATTGCGCTCGCCGTCGCCGTGCTGGTCGCGCTCGTCCTCGGATACGTGCTGCTGCGCGTACCCCTGTCCGCGCCGCTCACCGAGGGCCGCCGCCTCATGGAAGCAGTCGGCTGGGCGGCCGTGCTGCCGCAGACGCTGGCATCGCTTGGGGCGCTGTTTGCTGCCGCCGGCGTCGGCACGGTCGTGGGGCGGCTGCTGACCCAGGCGATTCCCATGACCCAGGGAGCGGTCGCGGTCGTAACCTACACGCTTGGCATGGCTGCTGTTCACCGTCATCATGGGAAATGCGTTCGCCGCCTTCCCCGTCATGACCGCTGGCATCGGCCTGCCGCTCATCGTTGGCCGTTTCGGCGGCGATCCGGTGATCATGTCCGCGGTGGGCATGCTCAGCGGATTTTGCGGAACACTGATGACACCGATGGCAGCCAACTTCAACATTGTGCCGGCGGCGCTGCTCGAGCTGCCGGACCGTAATGGCGTCATCAAAGTGCAGATCGCGACCGGCGCCCTGCTCTTCATCGCCAACACAGCGCTGATGGCGCTGTGCGTTTACCGGCATTGATGACTGCCGTGGCCGCATTCGCGCTGACGACGGATCTTGCAAAACAATTTGCCGAGATTGCGCTCGCACACGTGACGCGCGAGTACCCCAACAAGCTCGACCATGTGTTAACGGATGCCGCAGCCGGGCAATCGCCGCGCGCGCTGCATCCGCTGTTCTATGGCAGTTTCGACTGGCACAGCTGCGTGCACGGCTATTGGCTCCTGACACGTCTGCGCCGCACGGTGCCGGCCCTTGCGGTGCGTGCGCAGATCGATACGCTCTTTGATTCGCAGCTGACCGTGCAGAACGTCGCGGGCGAATGTGCGTATCTCGCCCGGCCGAACAATGGCGGCTTTGAGCGCCCGTATGGCTGGGCGTGGCTGCTGATGCTGAGCGCTGAGCTGCACGCCGGTGGCCCCGCCATGGCGCGCTGGCATGAGGCGTTGATGCCGCTTGCGCAGCTCTTCGCGCAGCGCCTGGGTACCCACCTGCCAAAACTGCCCTACCCGATCCGGGTCGGCACCCATTTCAATAGCGCATTCGCGCTCGCGCTGTCGCTCGACTACGCGCGCACGCACGCCGAGCAAGCGTTGAGTGATCTCATCCGCGAGCGCGCCAAGAGCTGGTTTGGCGCCGATGAGCTCTGCCAGGCGTGGGAACCCGGCGGCGATGACTTCCTATCCTCGGCGTTGATGGAGGCGGAATGCATGCGGCGTGTCATGCTTCGCGAGGAATTCACGGCGTGGTTCATGCGCTTCCTGCCGCATGCGGCAACCGAGGAGCCGCGCACCCTGTTCACGCCGGCCACCGTCACCGATCGCAGCGACGGCAAGATTGCGCATCTTGATGGACTCAACTTGAGCCGTGCGTGGTGCTGGCGCTCGATCGCGCGCGCCTTTTCGTCCTCGCATCCGGTGAGCCAAAGAGCACTCGCCGCCGCGCACCGCCACTTGGCTGCGAGCCTGCCGTATCTCGCGGTCGATTACATGGGAGCGCATTGGCTCGCGACATTTGCACTGCTGGCACTTACTCCGGGAGCTCTCGGCGAGAGCGCTCAGAATTGAGAACCTCTCACTCTGCATGCAAGCCCCGATAGCTCGCTCAAGGTAGAGCATAGCTTGGGCAAGCTCCATCGGAGCGGATTTGCCGACCCGCGCGGCGCCTTTAGCGCACCGTCGGTCTCGCCACACCGGACGCTCGCGCTGCAGGCTCCTTCAGTGTCTGCTGCACGCAGCTACTAAGATCATCGTAGACGCCGTCGGCTAGCTCGATGGCCGACGAACACAAGGGCTGACCACTGCGCACGAGCCAGCAGCGCCCCACGCCGGCGTTGCGCCCCGCCTTAAGATCACAAGCACGGTCCCCCACCAAAATCGAGCCCGCCAGGTCGATGCTGAGCGCAATGGCAGCTCGTTCAAGCAGGCCTGGTTTAGGCTTGCGACAAGAGCAATCCAGCCGGTAACGTTCGATCTGCGCATCGGGCAGATGCGGGCAGTGCCCCACGGCACTAAGCTGCACTCCGGCGGCCGATAGTTCGGCTTGCATGTGGCGTGTCAGGCGCCAGTAATCCGCTTCCGTATATATGCCGCGTGCAATTCCCGATTGATTCGTGATGACGACGAGCAGGTAGCCCGCCGCTTGCAGCTGGCGCAAGGCCTCGATAGCGCCGGGCAGAAACACAAAGTACTCGATCCTGTAGACGTAGGCCGATTCGACATTGATGACGCCGTCACGATCGATAAAGGCTGCCTTGCGCTGCATCGACGGCGGCTCAGGGCTCAAGGCTGTCCTCGCTTGGCTGGGCACTGCATGCATCGCGGAGGCGTTGCAACACAGCTGTGCTTGAGTATCCGGGCACCAGCGGAATTGCAAGCGCGCGGCCGCCCCAACTGCGCACGAGCCGCGCTTCCTCAAGCGCTTCCACATCGTAGTCGCCGCCTTTGACGTAGATGTCCGGTCGGCAGCGCCCAATCAGCTCGCATGGTGTTGTCTCATCGAACAACGTCACGTATGAAACGCTCTGCAGTGCCGCGAGCATAAGGGCCCGGTCTTGCTCGCAATTGACGGGGCGCCCGGGTCCCTTGACGAGCCGTCGCGCTGAGGCATCGGTGTTGACGCCCACCAACAAGGCCGCTCCTAAGGTGCGGGCGCATGCCAGGTAGACAACGTGGCCCCGATGCAGCACATCGAATACACCGTTCGTGAAGACCAGCGGCCGCGCAACGTGCCATTCGTGCCCACCGATCTGGCGCGCCGGAATGAGCTTACTCAGCAGCGATTCAGGAAGACTACCCATGTAAATCGAATCCGTTGCAAACGCGACGCTGTCGACGGTCAGGAAGTGTAGCGACGGACGTGCCCCGCTACTGCCGCGTATTCACCCTTCGAGCGAGCGACCACCATTCTCATTCAAACAGCTCCTCGCAGCTAATGCTGGCGGTGCCAAACTTTTCCACCACCAGGCCGCCGGCTCGATTGGCGGCCGGCAGAGCTTCACGCGCACTCAAGCCCGCTGCGAGCAGCGCCGCGAGCGTTGCGATGACCGTATCGCCTGCACCGGTCACGTCGAATACTTCGCGCGCCTGCGCCGGAACCTGTACATGACCCGAGGCATCGAACAGCGACATGCCCTCCTGACTGCGCGTGAGAATAAGAGTGTCCACTTTCAGGCTCGCACGTAGCGCCTGCGCCCGCTCCAAGAGCTGACGCTCGTCGATCCAGCCACCGATCACCTGCGCCAACTCGGCGCGATTGGGCGTGATAACGTTCGCCCCTGCATAGTGCCGATAGTCACTACCCTTGGGATCCACGAGCACTAGCTTGCCGGCCGCTCGCGCCGCGTCAATCATTCGCGGAATATGCGTAAGGCCACCTTTGCCATAGTCCGAGAACAGCACCGTGTCGTATTCGGCGACCACGCGCTCGAAATCGGCCAGCATGCTGGCGAGCACTTCGTGGTCAGGAGCGTTCTCGAAATCCACCCGCACCAGCTGCTGCGCGCGACCAATGACGCGCAGCTTTACGCATGTACGCAGCTTGGCGTCGCGGCCTAGCATGCTCTTAATGCCGCTCGCCTCGAGCAGCTCCTGGAGGCGCTGCCCCGCCTCGTCGCCTCCAATAACCGTGATCAGCATGACATCAGCGCCGAGCGACTTAACATTAAGGGCTGCATTGGCGGCCCCACCGAGCCGCTCCTCCTCGCGGGTGACTCGCACCACCGGAACCGGCGCCTCTGGCGAGATACGGTCGACGCTGCCGAACAAATAGCGGTCGAGCATGGCGTCGCCAACTACGAGCACACGGGCGCTATCCAACCGCTGTCTGATCTGCTCCCTATGCATGGCTACGAATTACCCCAAGCCCAACCGCGACTCGACCATGGCGCACAGCGTATGGCCAATAAGAATATGGGCTTCCTGGATACGCGCTGTAGTGGTGCTGGGGACGACTATCGCAAGATCACACAGGCCGCGCAGTAGCCCCCCCTCGCAGCCCAGAAGACCCAGTGTGCGAATTCCAATCGTGCGGGCCGCTTCGGCAGCGCGGATCATATTGCGCGAATCGCCGGATGTGGATATCGCGAGCAGGCAGTCGCCACGCCGACCAAGTGCGAGAACCTGCCTTGCGAAAACCTCATCGAATGAATAGTCATTGGCGATGCAAGTCAACGCCGAGCTATCAGCAGACAATGCGAGGGCCGCCAAAGGCTTTCGATCCTTACTGAATCGTCCCGTAAACTCCGCCGCCAGGTGTTGGCTAGTTGCGGCGGAACCGCCATTGCCGCAAAGCATGAGCTTGTTGCCATTTAGCAGCGCCTGAACGATCGTGTCCGCAACGCACCGTGTCGGCTCTGCAAGCTCCGACAGTGTTCGAAAAAGCGCCAGATGCTCCGCAAGATTACTTTCGAGCGACACTGTGGCAATTGATTGATCAGCCAATTCGCTCATGTATTTCCCCTAATCCGGCAAGCGCTCGCCCCCGTTTTTCCCGGGTGTTGTGAGCAGCACGTGGCGTCGGCAACAGGATAGCGACTTTCTACGCTAAGTGTTCACGATCGGCCTGCGCCAGCCTCCGGTACTGCCGACCTAGGTGCGCCCTGGAGCACATCAATTACTGAGCGCGAGCGAAGCTTCGAATCCGCGAAGCTCGACTAACGGTCGTTCTCAGCCGAATCTTGCAGTCACCTGAATAGCCGGGCGCGAGACCGAGCCCGGCAATCCTTTCGAAGAGATCTCTTGCCGGGCGCTTGCAAGCGACTGCTCTTCGCTTGCCAGCGCCTCGCGCAGGTTCGCGCCGCGGGCGAATCCGCGGGTATCGTTGCCGGATTCGCAATGGGTCGCCCGGGCGCGGTATTACATAGCGCGGACCAATCGCCAGATACCTTTGACGCCATCTACGGGATTTGCTAGAAACTAAACATAAACTCGAGCCGATGCCTCGCGGCGTACACACAGAAAATTTGCTGGGGAAATCATGAGCGCCGACAAACGCCGCCTATCCAACCGTCCTGAAGCGGTACTGACCTGCGCGCTACTGGCGAGCTCCGCTCCCGCGAGCCCGGCCGGAGCCACGGTCGATGCTCCCGCTGCCATAATGAACGGGGGCGGCGATACCTTGGGTAGCGAGGTCCTGGCCGGAGCCGGCGGTGAGTTTGCGCTGTTCAATGCCTCCTCTGCCCATGCGGTGTTCGGCACCTTTTGGGCGGCGGGAAGCGCGACGGCGCAGAAGGCCTTTATTTACGATGATCTGACCTGTGACATCGACGCGGTCACGGGCGCGAACGCCGGAGCGTGTGTGGGCCCGGACGGCGCTCCAAACAATACCGTTGATTACGCGCTTGCCGCGGACACGGTATTCGCTTCCCAAATTTCAAGCTGGGCAACGAGCTCATTTGGCCAAGCAGAGGCCGGGAACCTGATCCAGATTCCCGCCTTTGGCATCGCACCGGCCATCGTCGTGAACGATACCAACATCACGAAAAACGGCGAGCTCGAGCTCAGCGACAATGACCTGTGCGGCATATTCTCAGGCCTGATTACCGACTTCAGCCAGATTACCGACACCAGGCCTGCACCGGCGCCAGGCCAGTTCAATTTGGTCTATCGAAGCGATGCCAGCGGCCTGAGCTTCCTGCTCACCGATCACCTCGCCAGCGTTTGCGATTCCGCAAACACCCCGGCCGGATTTACGTTCACCGCTACCACGACCTTCGCCACGCTGTTTCCGGGTGGCATCAATACGTGGATTCCGAACGCCGTCGGCGAAGCGGGCGATGCGGGGGTGGCGAATTACCTGTCGGGGCTCCCCGACCCGGTGCCGCAGGCAATCGGCTATACCTCGACGGGGTGGACCTCGCTATATCCGGATTCACAGACCGCGCTGTCCAACGGCACGCACAGTGCGTTGCTGGTCGCCGCCTTGGAAAACGGCGGTGCGAAATTCCAACCGACCAACGCAAATGTCGCCAAGGGGCTGCTCAATCCAGTGACAGGATCGAACTTGACTCCGCCGACGACCGCGAGTGAAGGCGTCAATCCGACCCTGTGGGTTCCCTTGACTCAGGTGGTCTCCACTGGCTATCCGATCGTCGGTTATACGGAATTCCTGCTGGCCCAGTGCTACCACAGCGCCGCGCTGGGCAACGGCATGGTCGCGTTTCTGAAGGACCACTACAACAACAAAGCCTATCGGGCGATCCAGAACGCCAATGGTTTCGTCACACTCGACCAGGTCACGCTTAACGGATTCCGCACGGCCATCCAGGACAATATCCTGGCGAATGACAATGGTTGGAACACCAATATCCATGACCCAACGGCTTGCGCGGGCACAGAGGGCCGCTGAAGAGGGTCGCGGTCGCGCTGGCGCGTGAAATTCCGGCTCATCGGCCAGCGCAATCACCTGGGTCCTGGCACTCATTTTGCCAACTTCGCCGATGCGCTCAGGGCGATCTTTTTTTTCGACGCCCTGATCGAGGAAATCGACGCATTCAAGGTAGCTGAGCTCACCGACGCCGCCCGCTCGAGCGCCGCTTCCGACGTCAACATCTGGTTCTGCATCGACTCGCGGATCCAGCATCTGAAGGGCATTCACATCGTCTGGGCCATCTTCGAAGTCGAAAAGCTGCCGGCCCGCTTCGTCGGATTTCTCCGTGACCATGCAGACGTTATGTGGGTGCCGAGCCGCTGGGGACGCGACATCCTCGAAGCGAACGGAATCGACCGCACCGTCATCGATGTGGTCCCCGAGGGAGTGGCCGCGAGCACATTCCATCCGTACTTGCGCAGCGCACTCAATCGCTCCGGTCAACCGTTCAGATTTCTGATGGTGGGCAAGTACGAGGAGCGCAAGGCATACCCGGAAGTTCTGGAGGCGTTCAAGCAGGCATTCGGCAACTCCGACGCCGTTGAGCTCGTCGTCAAGGCGGACTATTTCCTGGACTTCGAGCGGAAAAAACAGCAGCTCGAGCAGCGAATCGCGGCGCTCGGCGTGCGAAATATCAAGCCATTGTGGGGTAATTGGGCGCGGGAGCACGTGGTCGCGCTGTACAACTGCTGCGATGCGTTCATCTTGCCGTCGCGCGCCGAAGGATGGGGGTTGCCGCTGCTGGAAGCCGCCGCAACGGGGATGCCGGTCATCAGCACCTTCTACAGCGGGCAGAGCGAATTTCTTGAAGTCATCGACAGCTCCTTGCTGAAGGTGGATTTCATCCTAGAACCCATCCATGACCCCGAGATGCACCGCGCGTGGCCATCTGAAGACGGCGACATCGGCCGCTGGGCGAAGCCGTCGATCGCGAGTCTTGCGCGCTGCATGAGCGATATGAAAACGAATTATCCGGCCTATCTGGCGCAGGCGCGCACGAACAGCATTGCGCTGCGCGAACGCTTCAGCTGGGACGCCGCCGCGGACATTGCCCTGCGGGCGCTGGAGCGGCGTGGTTTGCTCAAGCTCGACTACGTCGTCAAGTTCGACTACTAGTTTTGCGCGCCGTCCTGCGTCCCTGGCCAGCGGATCAAATCGGCGCGGACGCGCGGCAATACGCCAATCCAGTCGCCGACAGCGGTTTGTCGATAAAGCTTGACCGACGGATACCAGGGACTGTCGTCTCTAGCGGTGAGCCAGCGCCAATCGGCATGGTACGGCAGCAGGATCCAGGTCCGCCTACCCAATGCACCGCCGAGATGCGCCACGCTCGTATCCACACTGATCACTACATCCAGACATGTAAACAAGGCCGCCGTATCGCTGAAGTCAATCAGCTCATCGGCAAAATTCACGATGTTCGGATTGGCTTCGAGCACCCGGCGATCGATGTCCCGCAGATCCTTTTGCAGGCTGACATACTCGAATCCAGGCGGAAGATGCTCGAGGATCTGCGCAAGAGGAATGCTGCGATTATGGTCGTTCTTGTGCAAAGTGCTGCCGCTCCACGCCAAGCCAACGCGCGCGCCGCTCTTCTGCCCAAGCCGAGCGCGCCATTGCGCAACCTTGACCGGAGCGGCGCTGAGGTAGCCTCGTGAGACGGGGATTGAATCAAGCGTTGTGTTGAAAGCCAGCGGCAAACTCAACAGCGGGCATTGAAAATCGAAATCGGGCAAGGCACTGCCGTGCCTGAGCAATGTCGCTACGCCTTCCAGGCTCTCCAGCAATGGCGCGAGCGGCGGCGGAACCTCGAGAATCACTCTTGCACCCAATTCGGCGACCCGCCGCGCATAGCGGCAGAACTGCAGCGTGTCTCCCAAGCCCTGCTCGGCATGCAGCAAAATAGTCTTGCCCGCGATCGCTGCGTCACCCAGCCACAGGGGCCGCCGAAGATCGCGCTTATGCTTGATGTCCGCTCCGCTTGGCTCCTTCCAGCGCCATTCATAGTCAATCCATCCGCGCGCCAGATCGCCGCTCAGGAGCAGCATCCATGAGCGGTTCTGATGAGCTTCCGCGTAATCGGGGCTGATCGCGATGGCGCGCTCGTAGCTCGAGAGCGCCGCATCCACCTGCATCAGGTGCGCCAATACCAGGCCACGGTTGTAGTAGGCTTCGGCGAAATCGGCTTTGAGGGCGATGGCCTGATCGAAACTGGCTAGCGCCGCATCGGCTTGCTCGAGTTTCGACAGCACAAGACCGCGGTTGAAGTGCGCTTCGGCGAACTGCGGCTTGATGGCAATCGCCTCATCGTAGCTGGCAAGCGCAGCCTCCCAGCGATCGAGTTGCGCAAGCACGAGGCCCCGGTTGCAGTAGCCTTCCGCAAAGCCCGGTTCAAGCGCGACCGCTCGCTCATAACCGGCCAATGCCTCGTCCCACCGCCCGAGTTCCTTGAGCACGATGCCGCGATTGAAATGCGCTTGCGCAAAGTCCGGTTTGATCGCCACGGCCCGATCGTAACTGGCCAATGCGGCATCCCAGCGTTTGAGCTCGGCCAGCACCAGGCCGCGATTGCAGAAACCTTCTGCATAGTCCGGTTTGATTGCAATCGCTTTATCGTAGCTTGCCAGAGACTCTTCGGCTCGATGCAGCTGCTGCAGCACTGCGCCTCGGTTGAAATGGACCGCGGCATTATTGGGGTCGATCTCGATGGCTCCATCCAGGAGTTCCAGCGCCGTTGCGGGAGTGCCGCTTTGCAGGGCGATCACACCCAGCAAATTCAGCGCATCGAAATGCCCGGGTTGAATAGCGAGGATCTCTTCGTACTTCGCTCGCGCCTGCGCCAATTCTCCCCGCTGGTGAAGCGCGAGCGCCTGTCGCAGAGTTTCAGACAGCGGCGCGCGCGCCGCTTTGACGGCGGCTGAATTCGCATCCTCGGCAGCGCCGACGGCCCTGATGAGATCCGCGTGGACACGTCGCAAGACGTCGCTCCAGTCGCCCGACCTGTCTTGTCGATAGAGCGTGGCCGTTGCATACCACGGGCTGTCGCTTCTGTTCGTGAGCCAGCGCCAGTCGGAATATCGCGGCAGCAAAATCCAGGTACTCTTGCCCAATGCGGCGCTCAAGTGCGCCATGCTCGTGTCCACACTGACTATGACGTCCAGGCATTCGCACAAAGCCGCTGAATCCCAGAAATCATTCAGCTCGCGGGCAAAATTGCGTATCTGCGGATTGGACTTGAGCGTCTGCAGGTCTGTCGCGCTCAGATCCTTCTGCAGGCTGATGTATTCACATTGATTGGGCAGGGCAGTGATCAATTCGGCCAAGGCAATGCTGCGGCGATGGTCATTCTTGTGGGCTCGGTTGCCGCTCCACACCAACCCGACGCGCAAGCCGGTCTTCTCCCCCAGCTTCAGCCGCCATCGCTCCACGGCAGCGCCGGCGGCGCTCAAATACTTGGTCGGTTGCGGTATTCCATCCAGGCTGGTGTTGAAGGCCAGCGGCAAGCTCAACAGGGGGCATTGATAATCGACTTCCGGCGGCGCGCTGTCTTGCGCGATGATTTGCGAGACGCCCTCCAGTGAAGACAGCAATCGGACGAGCGGCCTTGGAACCTCCAAAATCACCCTCGCACCCAGAGCGGCCACCAATTTCGCATACCGGCAGAACTGGATCGTGTCTCCCAATCCCTGCTCGCTGTGGAGCAAGAGCGCTTTGCCGGATAGGGATTCTTGGCCCAACCACAACGGCTGGGAATATTGCGGCCCCTGCTTCTTGGCGACGCCGGATCCGTCTTTCCGTCGGCGCCATTCGTAGTCGATCCATCCGCCCTGCAAATCCCCGCGCAGCAATTTCAGGCAAGCCTTGTTGAAGTGGGCGTCCGCAAAATCGGCCTTTATCGCAACGGCGCGTTCGTAGCTCTGCTGCGCCTCATCCCATCGGTCAAGCGCGGTCAGCACATTGCCGCGATTCGAATGGGCCTCGGCGAGGTCGGCTTTGAGTGCTATGGCCCGGTCGTAGCTGGCGAGTGCCGCCTGCCACTGCTCGAGCGCAGTCAGCGCATTGCCGCGGTTCGAATGCGCCTCCGCAAAATCGGATTTGAACTCGATGGCCCGATCGAAGCTGGCAAGCGCCGCAGTCCATTGCTTGAGCTCCCCGTGCGCTAGGCCGCGGTTGCAGTAGGCCACCGCATTGTCTGTTTGCAATCCGATGGCCGCGTCATAGCTCGCCAACGCCGCGGCTGGCTGCTTGAGCGCCAACAATGCATTGCCGCGATTGTAATGGGCCTCGGTGTAGTCGGCCTTGAATGCGATCGCTCGATCGAAGCTCGCCAGCGCGGCATCGTGCTGCTCCAGTTCCATCAACACATTGCCGCGGTTGGAGTGGGCTTCGGCCAAGGCGGGTTTGATCGCTATGGCGCGATCGAAGCTCGCCAGCGCCGCCTGCCATTGCTTGAGCCCCGCCAACGCCAGGCCGCGGTTGCTGTAGGCTTCAGCGTAGTCAGACTTGGCGTTGATGGCCGCGTCATAGCTCGCCAGCGCCCCCTCGAAGCGCTTGAGCGCCGAGAGCATGTTGCCTCGGTTGAAATGCGCCTCGGCCTCGATGGCTTTGCCAAACAACTCCACAGCTCCGGGCCGCCTGTAACCTTCAGCAGCTCGCCGTAGAGCGCTTCATCCCAGCGCCAGTCGAGCCCAGCTTCCTCAAACGCCGTGTTGAAGGCAAGCCGGTGAGCCTGCCGTTCGGTTTCGGCAAGGGTACCGTCGACATCAAAGATCACAGGCGCGAAGTGCGCTCACGCAAGCCAGTTCTGCGCATCATCTGAGCGGCTAGGCATTACGTCGACCAATCGTCTCCACCGCCGCCGACGTCGCCATCGAGTGAGGAGTCGTCGCCCCAGGTGCTCGTATCCTGGATGCCGAAGTCGCGGCCACCCATGTCGCTGTTGTCGGGCACTGCGGCTGCATCGCTCGCGGCTGCCACGCCGCCTTCGCTCCGGTTGCCGCCGAGGAAGTGATGCGCCAGCTCCTCGCCTGCCACCACGCCCGCGCCGACTGCAAGGCCGCTTGCAAGGCCGCCGCCAATCCCGGATCCGATACCGGGGCCCACCATGGGACCGGTCGCGGGTACGCCGCCCGGATACTGCGAATACATGGCGGCTCGCGGGGTACGCGGCCGCAGAATGAGCCACAGCACGATGACCGCGCCGATCACGAAAAGAATCGTGCGCAGCGGAAACACCGGGCGCACGCGTACAGGGTGGGCAGCGGCCCGGCTCGCGGCTGCCGGCGGTGCTGCCGCCTGCGTCGCGCCTAACTGCTGCTGCAGCTGCGCAACCGCCTCGGGCCTGACAAAGGGCAGACCCGGTGCAAGCTGTTGCGCGGTATTGAATTCCTGGCGGGCACGATCGAAGTTGCTGCTGCGCGCATACATCTCCGCCGCCATCCAGTGCGCCCGGGCACTGTGCGGATGACTCTGCAGCACCTGATCGAGCATCTGCTGCGCCTCGCCCAAATGCCCCGCATCGGCGGCATTGTAGATGTCCTCAACCGAGGGGTCCGCAAAAGCGGGCGCGGCGCAGAGGAGCGCGAATGAGACCACGAGCAAACTGCTGAAATTCTTAAGCATGGCTGTTCCTAAGGATAATCCCCTCGCCATATGCAGGCGCGGTTTTCATTAATCAAGGACAAGGAGAACGCGCTCCGATGCTTTCGGCCATTCGCCCGCCCGGGAAGTTCCCCTAAAGTACTGGCAGGTCCATTGAGTTTCTCGAGAAAATGGATTCTGCCCCCGTCAGGCTCGGCTCGATGCTTTGGCCGCCTTGACAGGCGCGCATCACCGCGCGCGCAGATCCTGCAGCACGCTGCCGAATTTGAGCGTGTCAGCATCGTGAGTCGCATCGCGCCACGGTTCGGCAAGCGCGCTGGCGTACCACGCGCGCATGGACTTCAGCTGCAGGAGCCGCTCGGCATAGGCGGCGCTTGCTGCATCGAGCTTCAGGGCGTAGGTCTGGATGCGAAACGCAACCGGCGCATAGAACGCATCCGCGGCGCTGAAGGCGCCGCCGGCCAGAAAAGGCCCGCCGAAGCGCCGCAAACCCTCATTCCACAGCGCGCCGATGCGTTCCGTATCACGCCGCAGGGGCTCCGGTCGCGTCTTCAGGCGCACCCGCACGCCGCAGCTCATGGAGCACACGTTGCGCAGATCGGCGAAGCCGGAGTGCATCTCGGCGGCGGCGCTGCGCGCCCAGGCGCGTGCCCTTGCATCCTCAGGCCAGAGCGCGCGATGCCGCTCGGCGAGGTACTCGGTGATGGCGAGCGAATCCCACACCGCCTGATCGCCATCGACGAGACACGGCACGCGCGCCGTGGGTGAGATCTTCTCGTAGCCCCGCCAGCTTGCGGCATCACCAAAGACCATGAGGCGCTCTTCGAACGGCAGTGCAAACTCACGCATCAGGACCCAGGCGCGCAGCGACCAGGAGGAGTAGTTCTTATTGGCGATATAAAGTGTGTACATCGAGCACATTCCTGCGCGATCTGTTACCCGCATATCATACCGGTGCGCACGAGCGCTTCTTGAAATCCTTGCTGAGTGGGAGCAGATTGGCGAGGCGCGCACATCATCAAGACTTTCCGCAGTGCTCAAACAAGCTCGCTATCTTGCACGCGCCAATTACACCGCCATGCGGTGGCGCAACGGCGCCGGCATCACGCACGAGATTGCCAGGGAGCCCGCTCAGGGCGAGCTCTTCAGCTGGCGTTTGAGTCTTGCATCATTGCAAGTAAGCGGCCCGTTCTCCTCTTACGCGGGCTATCAGCGTTGCGTTGCGCTCGTCGCAGGTCGCGGGTTTCGTCTGCACATCGGCGCTGGCCAGACTCAGGAGCTGCGCACGGCCGGCAATCACGTGCTATTTGACGGCGCAGCCGCGACGCGATGCGAACTGCTCGACGGGCCGTGCACGGACCTGAGTCTCATCGTGCGCGAGCCCGGGATCATAGATCACGCGAGCCTGCTTGCCATCGGCAGCGAGCAGGACCTCAAGAGTCCCGCCGCCCGAACACTGCTGCTATTTGTCGTGCGCGGCGCCATGAGCGCAGAGTCGCCCGGCAGCACCCCGTCGGCTCAGGCGCGCGCAGCCTTCTTCCGGCTCAACCTCCATGACACGCTCCTCATTCCGGCAGAGGAGTCCTGGTGCGTTAAATCCGTGACGGTTGAGCCGGCGGAGGTGCTGCGCCTGAGCTTTGCGGCGCCGTGAATCTGCACGCCGGTCACCACAGGCGGATCGCGACCGCACCGCAGGTGATGAGCGCCGTGGCCGCATAGCGCCGCAGCCCCACGCGCTCCTTGAAGACGAACACGGCGATCGCGAGCACAAATACCATGGACGTCTCGCGCAGCGCGGCAACCGCTGCAACGGGCGCCTGAGTCATGCCCCACAGGACGATGCCGTAGGCGACCACCGCCGCAAGGCCGCCGACGAGCGCGCTGCCGAGGCGCCCTTTGGCATAGTTGAGGAATTCACCTTGGCGAGTGGCGATGGTCCAGACTGTCAGAATGACTGCAGCCACCAGAAGATTCCACATGGCGTAGCTCGCCGCCGAGCCTGATGCGCGCACCCCGATGCCGTCGAAAATGGTGTAGCCGGCGATGAGCGAAGCGCTTATGAGGCTATGGCCAATGAGCGTGCGATGCGCGCTCAATCGATAGCGCGCTTCCCAGGCGAGCCCCACGACACCTGCGCAGATCAGCACTACGCCAAGCCATTTGCCAAAGGAGAGCGCATCGCCGATCAGGGGGCCATTCACGAGAGAAACCAGGAGCGGGGCCGTTCCGCGCATGATGGGATAGGCATGGCTCATGTCGCCGGCGTGAAAGGCCTGTGCGAGGTACTTGTAGTAGATGACCTGCAGCACCGCCGAGATCAAGAGGTAGACCCAGGAGTGCGCATCCGGCAATTTCAGGAACGGAATGACACAGAGCGCGATAAGCGCCGCGCCGTTCGCGATCAGGACCGTCTGCAGGTACTTGTCGGCGCCACCCTTGACGAGCGCATTCCAAGTGGCACTTAGCAGCGCGGCGAGCAGCAGCAGCGCAAATACGGTTCCGGCCATCGTGAGCGGTTAGTACCCTCTTTATTTGATGAAGTAGCGGGCCACGCGCCAGGTGTCATCAACATCCTTCATCGGTGTGACAGTCTGGATAGCAGAACCGGTATCCGCGAAGGAGGAGTTGAAGCGAATGACCACGCAGTCGCCGTCCGGCGCGCCGGGCAGAGAACGGGTAAAGGTCTCGGATTTGAAGTTGCGCGACTGGAGTGCGCCCATGGGGCGCGCAGGCGCGCGGCGCGCGTTTGCCAGTCCTCACGCGTGATGGCCTCGCGAAAGCGCAACGCCGCTGCATCCCAGCTTGCCGCATAACTGCCCGCATCCACCAGTGCCAGCCACGCGACGGCTGCCGATTGCGCCACCGCTTCAGGATGCTCATCATTCGCGCCAAGCGCCGCGAGAGTTCCGGTGCTCATGCCGTCCTCCGCTGTGCGCTGATCCCTGCCGCACATCGGCGAGAGTGCCTGGCTCGGCATGCGCTCAGCAGAGGTAGCTCGTTCCCGCTCACGGAGGCTCGCCACCTGAGCCCGGCAGCCAGAATGTTCCTCGCGGCATTCACGTCGCGATCGTGGACCACACCGCAGTCCGCGCATTCCCACTGCCTTACAACAAGCTGCCCTACTCCTGCAGGACCCGTCAGGCTTCCGCAGTTTCCGCATACTCGCGTGGTGTATCGCTCATCGACTACTGCAAACTCTCTCGATGCCTGCTGACATTTATATTCGAGCTGAGTCCTGAGCATTCCCCAGCCCGCATCGAGCACGGATTTCGCCATCCGCGTACGGGCAAGCTTCGGAGCACTCACGTTACCGATGAAAATCTGTCCGTACCGGCGTACGAGCAGCGTTGAGAACCTATGCAGCGCCTCGCGGCGCTGATGGGCCGTCCTGCGGTGCAAGCGCTTTGCCTGATGCCGGTGACCACGGCGCTGGGCTTGAGCGATCTTGCGCTCAAGCTTGCGATAGCAGCCCGATTCCAGCCGCTCCTCGCCGCTGGTGACCGCGGCATCCTTGCATCCCAGGTCGACTCCTACGCCGTGGCACGAGGCAATAGCTTCCTTCCTCGCAACGAATACGGGCAAACACAGCCACCACTCTCCCACTCCATCCTGGGCGAAACAGCCATCGCGCCACCTCACTTGCTCGAGCCGATCGCTCTCGAACACCCTGAAGCGCTTACCGCAGAAACGCACGCCCCTTCCCTTGCGCTTCAAGCTCGCCGCCTTAAATGGCAGCCACCCCAGAGCTCTTCGTGCGCCTCGGCTCACGCGCCATCGCAGCCGCACCCGCCTCACCGCTCGACGTTTCGATGCGTACTCATGGTTCACGCGCTGAATGGTGTCTGAACCAATGTGCTCGAAGCACTCAGCGGCTCCTGCGCTAAATTTGTCAAGATCAAAGCCGCTCAGAAATCGCGGCTGCGAGCGGCGACACCGATCCGCTGCATCCATGCTCACTTCGTTGCACCAGTTCCATACCTGGTTGACCTCCGTAGCGGCGGCCTCGAGCCACCGGTAGGCATCCTTCTTTACCTTCAAGCGCAGGCTGCATATCAACACCTCAGGCATCGAATCAGTCACGTCTCCTTCGCTCCCGATGCGGCGCAACCATCGCACCGGCTGTCACCTGGTGCGGTAGGACGTGCCGATTCTGCGCTCCTTCGCGCTGCAAGCTGGAGCTCCATAATTGGCGAAAACCGCCAGATATTACGGTTGCAGAGTTGCTCGCGTTTTTGCCTCGGCAGCTTGCGCGGCAACGAGACGGCCTTCGAACTCGTCGACTTTTCCGGGTTCCTCTGCTGCGCAATCGTCCCACCGGGGTCGCAACTTACCTGTTGCTCCGTTGCGAGCGCGACGGCAAGAGCGGCGGCCGCATGCTTCAGGTTCATTGAGGTAACTATAGATGACGCGCGCCGGGCGCGTCCAAATTGCCTGTAAGTATTCGCCCGCGCTGCACCTTCGGGGCAGTCAGCGGGCTATGATGTCGCGCCGAGCGCTGCGGATGGGCGAGAACACGGTGTGATGGATGAGAAGCTCCTCTTTGCCGGAGTGGAATTGGGAGGCACTAAATGCGTCTGCCTCCTCGGCACGGGACCTTGTGACATCATTGATAGGGCTCTCCTGCCGACAGGCACTAATGCCGATGCGACGCTGCGGCAGATCGAAAGCGTGCTCGCCCACTGGCAAGATCGCCACGGCCCCTTCAGCGCCCTCGGGCTTGCTTCGTTTGGGCCGGTCGATCTGCGTGCGAAGTCGCCGCGCTTTGGCCACATCGTCTCAACGGTCAAGCGGGGTTGGAGCGGCATCGACATCGTGCGCCGGCTCGGCGGCGCGCTTGGCGTCCCCATCGGGTTCAACACCGACGTGGTTGCCGCTGCGCTCGCGGAAGCTCGCTGGGGCGGCGCGCGCGGCCTTGCAGACTTTGCGTACATCACTGTGGGTACCGGCGTCGGCGTGGGCCTCATCGTCGGCGGCAAGCCCGCCTTCGGCTGCAATCACACGGAGTTGGGCCACATACGCATTGCGCGTGCTGCGACGGATCGCTGGCCTGGGCTTTGCCCTTTCCATGGTGATTGCATCGAGGGCCTGGCCTCGGGAGCTGCAATTGCCGCACGCGTGGGAATACCCGCCGAAAGCGTTTCCGACGACGATCCCGTTTGGGAGCTCGTCGCACACGCGCTCGCGCAGCTCGTCCAGGCGCTGCTCTTCGCCACTGCGCCACGGCGCGTACTCATCGGCGGCGGCGTTGCATTGGGTCGACCGCAGCTCTTCGCGCTCGTGCGTCGCCGCCTGCTCGAAAGCGTGAACGGTTACCTCGACCTCGAGGAGCTGACCGGGGGCCTCGCGGCTTACATCGTTGCGCCTGCTCTAGAATCACTCGCCGGACCCTTGGGAGCGCTCGTGCTCGCGGCCGACGCACATGCTCAGGCACCCAGGAGCGCTCGAGCACGCCCTGATGGCGCACCGCGCTGAGGCCGTTACGGGCACGGCGTACCGCGTTGCTTGGCTTTCATAAACGGGAGGAGTTTCGTGCTGGAACTGCAAAACATTCTAGGAAGGGGCCGCGGGGCGTGGCGTCTCATGGTCACGATGCTTGCGCTCTCTGCCGGCCCCGCCAGTGCGCAAAGCCCCAACGAGTGGAACGACGAACTCGTTGAGCATCTCACCGGCACGTGGAAGCTCGAAGGCACCGTCATGGGCCACGCCGCTCACCATGACATCCGGGCAGGCTGGATTCTCAATCACCAGTTCCTCAATATCCAGGAGCGCACCGCCGCGAGCGCACCCGAGGCGGAGCATCGCTACCAGGCAAACTGGTTCCTGGGGTACGACAGCGTGAGCGATCGCTACGTGATGCACTTGATCGATGTGTTCGGCGCGCGGTTTTCCGAGACGCTTGGCTACGGCACGCGCGATGGCGACTCCATTCGGTTCGTGTTCGAATATCCCGATGGCCCCTTCCATACGGTATTTCGCTGGCTGCCGCAGAGCAACTCATGGCGCTGGCTGATGGAGCAGAAGGACAAGGCCGGCAAATGGACGTCGTTTGCCGATCTGACGCTGACGCGCTTGCCGCCCTGATCGGCGCGGCCCGAGGGCGCATGGCTACGATCTAATATGGCAGGCTACTCGGGCACACCGCTGCCGAAAAAGCTCGGGATCAAGGAAGGCCACAAGGTTGCCGCCATTTCTGCCCCGAATGGCTTTATCAAGAGTCTGGGCGCCTTGCCGAGCGGCGTTATCGTCAAGGCCAAATACTCAATCCAATCGCAATTCGATGTCATCGTCTCATTCGTGACGAGCCGCGCGCAGCTCAAGCGCGAGATCACGGTGGCCCGCTCGCACATGACTGCCGCGGCGGGTTTCTGGATCGCATGGCCCAAGAAATCCTCCGGCGTTACAACCGACGTCACCGAAGATGTGGTGCGCGAGGTTGCGCTGCCCACCGGGCTCGTCGACAACAAGGTGTGCGCGATCGATGAGGTCTGGTCGGGGCTGCGGCTCGTCATCCGCAAGGAGCTCCGGTAGGCGCGTCGCGCGCGGCCGTGCGCCCCTACGCGCAGCCCCGAAGGCCGCTAGAGTGGCGGGCCGCGCCTGCCGCGATACCCGTTCAGCAGATACGCAATAATGATGACCGCGATGATGAGGCCGACGGGGCCGATCCCCCAGCCTGCGCCGATTCCCCAGTACAAGCCTCCCCCGCCTCCGAACAGCAGCAGAAGGACGATGAGTATCAAGAGCAGATCCATTCTTTTCTCCTTAGGCACGCGCCGCCACGTGACCACATCCTGTGCGAGCAAGTACCATGCCCAAAGGCAAAGCTCGAGTTAATTTCTGTAACGAGCGCAGATGAGAATCAACGACGTGATTTGCGAGCAACGACCCTGTGGCCATTGAGACGAATGCCGCGCAGATCGCGGCGGGTCGAGAGCGCTCGCTCGCGTACCGGCAGCTGAAGGTCATTGTGCTCCTGTTCAGCGGCTATGCGGCGTGTTATTTCTGCCGCGCCGACCTGTCCGTGGCGACGCCGCTGTTGGCCGAGGAGCTCGGCAGGCACGGCATGAGCCATGCGCAAGCGATCGTGCACATCGGCACGATCACCTCGCTGGGAGTATTCGCCTACGCGCTTGGTAAGTTGTTCCTAACCGGGCTCGGCGACTTCTGGGGCGGACGTAACAACTTCGTGATCGGCGTGGGGGGCGCGACGCTCTTCACGCTGCTATTTGCTATGGGCGGTGCGCTGCCGCTCTTCACGTTTGCGTGGGTGGGCAACCGGCTGACCCAGTCAATCGGCTGGGCGGGGCTCATCAAGGTCTCCTCCAAATGGTTCGACTATTCCTCCTACGGCACGATTATCGGCATCCTGAGTATTAGCTATCTGGTCGGCGATGCTGCTGCGCGTCAATCCATGGGCTGGCTGCTCGCGCAGGGCTACGGCTGGCGCGCACTCTTTATATACGCGGGCGCCGTAGCCGCAATCCTGTTCCTCGCCAATCTCCTGTTTCTGCGCGAGTCGCGCGCCGAGGCGGGCTACCCGGAGGCGCGGCCTAATCCACTCAACCTCTACGCGGAAAAAGAGTCGCGGCCGCGCAGCATCGGTGAGCTGCTGCGCCCTCTCGTGCACAGCCGCGCGTTCGTGCTCGTGTGCCTGCTGTCCCTCGGATGCACGATCGTGCGCGAGACGTTCAATACCTGGACCCCCACTTACCTGCACGAATATATCGGTTACAGCCTGAGCAACTCCGCCAGTATGAGTGCTATTTTTCCGGCGGTCGGGGCGGTCTCGGTGCTCGCGGTCGGATACTTGAGTGACCGTCTCGGTGTCAATGGCCGCGCGCTCATCATGTTTCTTGGGCTTGCCGCAACCGCGCTCGCGCTGCTGTTGTTGATGTCGATGCGCCCGGACACTGCGGCCTCCTGGCTGCCGCTCGTCACCATCGGAATCATCGCGTTCTGCCTTCTGGGTCCCTACTCTTATCTCGGCGGCGCATTCGCGCTCGATTTTGGCGGCAAGCAGGCAAGCGCGGTCTCCTCGGGGATCATCGATGGCGTGGGCTACCTCGGTGGGGTACTCGCCGGCGACAGCGTCGCGCGACTTGCCGTCGCGTTCGGCTGGCGCAGCGTGTTCATTGCGCTCGCCGTAGTGAGTGCGCTCGCGGCAATCGGGGCTGGCGTCCTTTACGTGATGAACGCGCGGGCAGCCGCAAGGGGGCAACATGCCCCATGAAGCGTCCCGGGTTTACGAGGAGGTAGTGGCACTCTTCTCGCGCGGCGGCGCCGAAGCCTACATCGGCGAGCCCGTGTCGGTGAAGGAACACTCGCTGCAAACCGCGTTGTTTGCGCAGCAGGCGCGAGCCGCGCCCGCGCTCGTGATCGCCGCTCTGTTGCACGATGTGGGGCATCTCATCGAGGAGGTCCCCAACGATATTGGCGAATGGACTGAAGATGCACGCCACGAGGAGGTGGGAAGTCGCTGGCTCGCGCAGCGCTTCGGCCCCGAGGTCGCAGAGCCCGTGCGGCTGCACGTCCCCGCCAAACGCTATCTGTGCGCGACCAACGCGGCCTACTTTGCGAAACTGAGCTCCGCGTCCGTGCACACATTGGCTCTGCAAGGCGGTCCGATGTCGCCGTCCGAGGTGGCGCTGTTTGAGAAAGAACCCCATTTCAGAGACGCGCTGCGGGTGCGCGTCTGGGACGATCGCGGGAAGATTGCCGGCCTTGCGACCCCGAACCTTGCAGATTTCCGCCCGCTCATAGAGAGCCTGCTCGAGGCCAGACGCTGAGAAGCGCGGCCGCACATGACCGCTACGCCTTTCGGCTTGCGATGGCCTTCGTGCGGACCGTCCGCGGATCAATGTGCATAATGCGTCCGAAGAAGGCGCCGCTGACGCAGCAGTAGCAGCAGTTCACTCCAGAGACGTGGTGTATTCCCACGGCCTCCTCCTTAGGCTCCCGCCTTGACAGCGTATTCCTGAATTCCAAGTTTAGTACTACCGAGCCGGATTCGATCGCCGGCTCTCAGAAATACCGGATTGGGCTTGTTTCCCATGCCGACGCCCTTGGGCGTGCCGGTCGTCAAAATGTCTCCGGGCTCGAGCGTCATGAAACAGCTGGTGTAGGCGATAAGCTTCGCCACGCTGAAGATCATATTGCGCGTGGTGCCGTCCTGGCGGCGAATCCCATTCACCTCCAGCCAAAGATCAATGTCTTGCGGGTCACGGATCTCATCGCTCGTTACGAGCCACGGACCAATCGGACCGAACGTATCGCAGCCCTTGCCCTTATCCCAGGTCCCGCCCCTTTCGAGTTGAAACTCCCGCTCGGAGAGGTCGTTGACCAGACAGTAGCCCGCAACGTGCTTCAATGCCCGGCTCTCATCGACATAGCGCGACGTCGTGCCGACCACCACCCCGAGCTCCACCTCCCAGTCGGATTTCTGGGATCCCCTGGGCAAAACTACATCATCACTGGGACCGGACAATGAGCTCGTCGCCTTGCAGAAAATCACAGGCTCGCTCGGGATTGGCAGCTTCGCCTCCTCAGCGTGATCTTTGTAGTTAAGACCGATCGCGATGAACTTGCGAACTGCGGCGAGCGGCATGCCTAGGCGCGTCCCCGCACTCACCGCCGGATAACGATCGAAGGCAAGGCCGGCAATGCGCTCAAGCTCGCTCGGCGCAAGGCGCGCGCCCGTCCAATCGTCGACTGCGCCGGACAGATCCCGCAGGACCCCGGATGAGTCGATGACACCGGGGCGCTCTTGTCCGGCCTTCCCAAAGCGCACTATTTTCATTGGATTCTCAACGCCATCGCCCGTGCATTCTCGTGCACGATCACCTGGCATTCAAGCTTCGAGCTCGCCCGTCAGCTCTCGGGTGCCTGCGCCACCGCGGCGAGGAGATTGCGCGTCTGCACAATCGCGTCACGAATCTTGATCGACTCGGCAACCGCCTCGGGCGCCGCCATATGCGGCAGATAGCGGTTGATGAGTCGAGTATCCGAATCAGCGAGCAGCACCGCCTTGCTGGCGGAGACTGCGAGCATGGCGCGCGTGAAGCGAATGTCATCCGGCGCCGTCATGTGTCTGAGGATGAGGCTCACGGGTGCCGCCTCGCCGACAGCGCCAGTGAATTGACGTGCGGCGTTCGTCACTTCGCCGACGCGCCCCGCCTCTGCGCCGTGCAGGCTCTTGCCGATCACGCCAAGGTTTTCGAGTGCCCTGTCGAGACGGTTGGTCTGCATAGAGATATTCACCATGACCTGCTCGATGACAGCGGCATTTTGAGCGCGCACGGAAATGCCACCAAAGCTTGCAGCCATCAGCAGCACGGCAGCAGTCAAGGACTTTGAGCTCATCGCGCTTCCTCCTGAGTTAGAACTTGCCGCCTCAAATTCGCGCGAGCAACTCTATGAAGCCGAACCCTTAGCTACAAGCGATATTAACTGTGGGGACGCGTGAGAGAATTTCATCCGCCTGATACGGCAAATGTCACGTATCTGCATGTCGACAGATTTGCATTTCAGATTCGTCTTGCGGGTTTTTTTCACCGCACCGGTTGGCGCGTATACTTAACCTAGGTTGGGCGAGCTCGAGAATTGAGGAGCGCGGCGCGTTTTTGAGTACTCGCGGCGTCTGACCTTGCGTGAGAGCGATGCAATATGCGTAGGAAGCAACCGTGAGCACAAACGCCGTCCCGGGCCTTCGAATATTGCCCACGCGACATAGCGTTCCCGAGGTGCTATCGCGGCTTGAAGTCTTGGCACGCGCTCGGGGCCTTACCGTCTTCTCACGCATAGATTTCAGCGGTGATGCGGCACGCGCCGGACTTGTCATGTCCCCGACGGGCCTTGTGATACTTGGCAATCCGGCCGCCGGTACGGCGCTGATGGTGGCGAGCCCGACCGTGGCCATCGATTTGCCACTCAAGGTTCTTGCATGGCAGGACGCGGACCATAACGTGTGGGTGGGCTACAACGAATCAAGCTACCTGCAAGCCCGGCATCACTTCCCCCCCGGGCTTGAAAACAACATCGCGGCGCTCGGTGCGCTCGCGGCCAAGGCAGCGAGCGACGACCCGTAGCTGGCGGCGCCTCAGGCGCTCAGGCGACATCGGCCGGCGCCAAACGCCGAGCGAGCGATCTTGGCATGAGCCTCGGCGCGATTTATCGGCGCTCTAGAAACGCAACCGCTGCAGGTAGGTGTGGCTTGCGTTAATGCTCGCGAATGGATCGGCCGCGTTGTCCTGCTCGACAAAGTAGTGCTTCACACCTGCGCTGCGCGCGCTCGCAAGAATGCGCCGCCAGTTGAGCATTCCCGCGCCGACTTCGGTCATGTCATGCGGGGGGGATCGCTTGGCATCCTTCAGGTGCAGCATCTGAATGCGCCCCGGCCAGCGTGTGAAATACGTCAGTGGATCCTGACCGCCCTTGAAGATCCAATACAGATCGATCTCGAAACAGACATAGTCGGGATCGGTCTCCTCGAGCAGGACGTCATACGGCAGCTTGCCCTGCAGCGGCGAGAACTCGTAGTCATGGTTGTGGTAGGCAAGCCGGATGCCGGCCTTCTTTGCGATCTCGCCGGCGCGATTGAAGCGCTCGGCAATACGGCGATAACCGTCAAGCTCGCGCACGCTGCCAACTGAGGCGACGACGAGATATTGCTGACCAATCGTATGCGCATCCTGCAGCAACTCTTCCCATCCGGCACCGGTGGCATCGAGCGACACGTGAGCGGATGGTGAAACAAGGCCGACCTCGTCGAGCTTGGCGCGCACTTGCCGGGCGATGTGGCCAAAATACCCGGCAAATTCCACCTCGCGATAACCGATTGCGGCGACGCGCGCGAGGGTCGAGTCGAAGTCGGCCGCTAAAGCCGCGCGCACGGTATAGAGCTGTAACCCAATGCTGTCGATTTGATGCCGCAGCGCGGCGGCGAGAATGGATGACGGAAGCGAGAGCGCGCCGAGCGCGCCCAAGAGCTCACGCCGGCGCATCGGCAAGCCCTGCCGGCAGGCTGCGCTTCGGGCGAAACGCGATGCCAAAGAGGATGAAAACCACAAGCGCGGCAATGGCCGGCACCAGCCATACCGCCCGCCACTCGTGCAGCACCCTGAGGCAGGCATGCGCGGCCGCAGCCGCATCGCTGCAAGTGGAATTCTCGAACGCAAATCGATTGACGACGCTCCCGGAGACGAATGCACCGATGAAGTAACCCAGACCGTTGGTCACAAAGTTGATGAACCCCTGCGCCGCGGCGCGGATTTTCTCACCGGCACGCTGATCGGTATAGACCTGGCCGCCAACGAAGAAGAAGTCATAGCACACGCCGTGCAGCAGAATGCCGATGTAGATAAGCGCCATTGCCGAGCCGGCGTTGCCTGCCGCGAAAGCAAAGTAGCGCAGCGACCAGGCGAGCATGCCGGCGAGCATGATGACCTTGATGCCAAAGCGGCGCAGCACCCACGGTAGCAGCAGCATGAAGGCGACTTCCGACATCTGGCCGAAGGTCTGAATGAAGGCAGCCTCGGGGACGTGGATCTCGTTCAGAAATGGGTTCGCAAACGTGTAGTAGAACTGCAGCGGCACGCAGAGCAGAAAAGAGCCCAAGACAAACACCGAAAAATCCCGGTTCTTCATGAGCTGCAGCGCGTCGAGCCCCAGGGCATCGCGTACGTTGAAGGGCGCGCCTGCGGCTCGCGGCGGCGTGTGTGGCAACGACAGGGAGTAAATCGCCATGACGAGCGACGCGCCGGCCGCGATGCGCATCGGCAGCACCAGAGCATCGGCGTGCAGTTCCTTGCCGACGAGAATTCCGGCGACGATCCAGCCTAGCGTTCCCAGCACGCGGATGTAGGGAAAATGCGTTGAGTCCGTGACGTGATGAAACGAGATCGAATTGGTTAGCGACAGTGTCGGCATGTAGCAGAGCGCATAGATGATGAGAAGCGGATAAAAAAGCCCGAACGTCGTCTGCTGCGCAACCGCCCACATGAGCGCCGCGCCTACGAGATGCAGCAGCGCCAGGAGCTTCTCGCTCGCAAAGAAGCGGTCCGCGATGATCCCCATGAAAAACGGCGACGCGAGTGCTGCGATCGCCGTTGCACCGTAGGCAAGGCCGATTTCGCGGTCGGTGAAATGCAGCGTCTGGCCCAAATACGTGCCCATGGTCACGAACCACACGCCCCAGATGAAGTACTGGAGAAACATCATCGCAGCGAGCCGCGCCCCGATCATGGCAACTCGCGGATGCGCACATGGCGGATCGCGAGCGCGCCGTCGTGATCGCCCTGGATGCCGATGTACCCCTTCTGTGCAAGGCCGTAGTGGGGATACTTGCGGAACTTGCTCGCCGCGACGCGCGCTTTCCAGTCGTCACCGCCAAGCTCGTATGCAACGACCTTCTGGCCGTTCAGCCAATGCTCGACATGGGAGCCCAGCACCACGATACGCGTCGTGTTCCACTGCCCGGCCGGCTTCACGACGCCGCGCGGCGGCCCGTAGAGCGCATATGCAGAGGCGGCGGCGGTGAGCGGATTCTTGCCGTCGCGGGCGTGAGCGTCATCGAGAAGCTGATACTCGGGGCCACTCCAGTAGATATGATCGTATTCGCGCGTGCCCCGATAGAAGATGCCGCTGTTGCCGCCCTCACCGATCTTCCATTCAAGCTCGAGCTCGAAATCACCGAACTCGTCGCGCGTCACCAGATCGTCAACCTCGCCTTGCTTCGTCAGCATCCCGGCTCTGAGATGCCAGCCCGCAGGAACACCGTCTGCCTGCCAGCCGCGCCAGGCCGAAAGATCCTCGCCCGGCAGGAGTTGACGCCAGGCACCGGCGGCGCCCGCAATATCCGGATGCGGCGTCGCGCCGACGACGAAGAGAGAAGCCAGGATTGCATACTTGACGTTCAAATCGCCCAGCCAGCGCGATACTCGCGCGTCAGATATTGATTCGCCTCCGGCGCGTTGCTGAACTCGCCGCGGTCCCCGTCGTACAAGAGTTTCTTGCCCTGTCCGGCACGCAGCGCCGCGATGCCGAGCAGCATGGTCTCAGTGAGCCGAGATGCGTACTCGATGGGCGAGCTTGCCTCGGCCTCACCGCGAATCGCCTTCGCCCAGTTCTGCTCGTGGCCCCAGGGGATGCGCGGCATGCCCTGCGGCACAGCGGCCGCGGCCGCCATCAGTTCCTGTGGGTAAAGGCGTGGATTCGCGCCGTAGGTGTCGTGCAGCAGGATGCCCTTGTCGCCAATGAAGATCACGCCGCCTTCACTCTTGAGCTCCACCTCATCGGGCAGCTGATCTGGGCGCGGCGGATAGATCCCGCCGTCGCTCCAGAGAAGCTTGACGGCTGGATGCGTGCCGCGCGCAGCGAACTCGTAATGCACGCTGGTTGAGACTGGAAACGATACCGGCCGGTGCTGCGGGCGCCCGGCCGGTGTATTGGCAGGCGCTGCGGGGTCCAGCGGCGGCATGGTCATCGTGCCCCAGGGCGTCGAGGTCGCTTCAATACTCCTCGGCAGTGCCAGCTGCAGTGCCCAAAAGGGATGGTCGATGAGATGCGCGCCCATGTCGCCGAGCGCACCGGCGCCAAAATCGAGCCAGCCGCGCCAGTTGAACGGGTGGTAAATCGGGTGAAAGGGCACATTTTCCGCAACCGGCCCCAGATAAAGATTCCAGTCGAGGGTTGCGGGCGGATCGCCGCCGCCGCCCAGAGCTCCGGCGAGCGCGTCCTGCACGTGCTGATAGGTCCAGGGATTGTATTCGCCGTAGGGCGCTGCGGGCGGCGCGAGTCCCGTCGGGCGCGGCAGGCCCTGCGGCCAGTAAACAATCGGCCGGTTGGTCCAGACGCGCACCTCGTGCACCTCGCCGATGATCCCGGCCTGGATCCATTCATTGATGAGCCGGGCATCGTCGCTCGAGTGACCCTGGTTGCCCATCTGCGTGACCAGCTTCGGCCGAGCGCGCACCATCTCGCGCAGCAGCCGCGCCTCGTGCACCGAAGCTGTCAGGGGCTTTTGTACATAGACGTGGCGGCCGTGTTCCATTGCTGCCTTGGCGATGATGCCGTGCAGATGATCGGGCGTTGCAACCACGACGCCTTCGACATGCTTCTCCTTTTCGAGGAGCTCGCGAAAATCCGTGTAACGCTTCGCCTTCGCGAACTGCGCTTGGGCCTGCGTGGCGCCCGTTCGCGGCTTGCCGTCACGGCCTTCGAGAACTGCCTGCATGTGATGCTCGCAGTAGGCGAGATCGACATCGCAAACCGCGGCGATGTGCTCGCTCTGGGCGAGCGCGAAGGCATTTTGCGAGCCCATCCCGCCGAATCCCACGATGGCGAGGTTGACGGGTTTGCCGGCAGAGTGCCGCTCGCGCCCCGACGCGCGGCGCGGAACGATGAGGGGTGCGCTTGCCGCGACCATCGTACCGAGGGTCGCCTTGCCGGCGTCGGCAACGAATTCGCGGCGCGTGCGCTCCTTGGATTCGGCCATCTTCAGCGCTTGCCCGCGGGCTGCCACTTGCCACGCGCCACAGCCGGCACGAATTTCTCAAGCCCACGTGGGGGAAAAGCGAGCGTCTTGCCGGTCTCAGCGCTCTGATAAGCGGTCATGAGAATTTTCACCACGTCGAGCCCATCATCAAACGTCAGCAGCGGCGCCTCCTTACCGAGAAACGCGCGCACGTAGTGGCGATCCTCCGCCTCGTAGCCATACGCGGCAGCCTCGTTCGCCACGACCGGCATTTGGCCGATGTCGGCATTTTGCTTCTCGACGAGATCCTCGCCCGTCTTGCCGCGCACCGCGCGCGAAAAAAACACCTTAAGGCCGCTGTCGAGCGTATTCCACGACATGGAGTATTCGGGGCCGAGAAGTTCGGCCGACACACGCAGGCCCGCGCCGACGAAGCTCCACGAGGTGGACGCCTCACCGATTACGATCGCGCCCTCATCGGTTAAGAATTCGATCGTGGCGCTGGCGAAGTCCTCAGAAGGCGCGTTGCCATAGTCCACGGCGCGGCCGAAAGTCTTGGCAAGCTGCCTGCGATAACGCGGATGCGTCCACTTGAGACTGGCTATGTGCGCAGTCACGCGTACCGGACGCAGGGCAGCGAGAGCTTTGCCCGGCGGACTTAGCGAGATGTCGTACGAGCAGGACCGAGTGGCACATCATGTCACTCAGGACCCCGCCGCCCTGCAGTTCGCCCCGCCAGAACCATGGCATATGAGGACCGCTATGCTCTTCGGCCGCACGCGCAAGGTACGGTCTGCCGGTCGTCGCGGCTGCCCGAGTCCACAGCAGCGTTCGCCCGGCCTGCACTTGCGGTGCAAATACCTGGTTCTCAAGATAACCATGCGTGATCCCTACGCGTTTGATGAGGCGGGTGATGTGCTGGGCTTCCTTTACGGTGCGCGCCAGGGGCTTCTCGCAAGCAATGCCGCGCAGCGTGCCCTTGCCGCTCTCAAGCGCGTGCACGATCTCCTCGATGTTCTCAACGCGCGTGTGGTTGGGTCCGGTGAGCCAAAGCGCATCGATCGCCGCATCGGCGATCATGTCAGTGATTGAGGCGTAGGAGCGCGCTCGACCGATATCGAAGCTGCGCGCGAGCGCGGCCGCGGCTGCAGCGCGCGTGACGTTGGGGCTCCACACCCCGCACACGTCCGCATCGCGCACACCTCGAAACGCCTGCATGTGAAAGCGCGCGTTGAAGCCGCTGCCCACGAACCCGACCCCGAGTCGTCGCGGCGCTGCGCCGCGGGCGCGCCTCATGTGAGCTTACCTTGCAGGGGTGCCTGCATCACGACGTCAACGAGCCCCAGCTTCTGCAGCAAGGATCGGGGCGGACCTTCGAACGAGTTCAGCGGAACGTTGCCAATGTACTGCACGTCCTTGCGGCCGGCGGGCGTGGTGTAGTAGCCGCCGGCGGTAAGATCGCGGTAGCGCGCGAAGAAGTTCGCCGCTTTGGCGAAGCGTGGCCGCGCTTGCTGCTCCGAACAGATGTCATCGCAGATCGAATGCTGCTCGGTCGGCTGAAGGACGGCAAAGGCCTTGCCGAAGCGGCGTTCGCTCTCGGCGTCGATCCAGGCAAGTCCGCCGAGGATCAGTTTGCGATCGTATTTTTGCTGTTGGTACGGCGCACTCACCCACTCGGCGAGAAAATCCACGACGCCGACTGAGGAGGCGCTGGGCGAGACCTCATCCGCGGGCAGAATGACGTCGCAAAGTGCAGCCGCCGTGCGGCGCTCGCGCATCGCGTCATAAGCAGCGGCCAGAGCTCACCGCGGCGGTAGGCGCGGGTGAGCACCGGATCAGTACCGTAACCCTTGAGGACGGGCACTTTAGAGGTCACGACATCCGCGGCCGCGCGCTGCGCGATGAGTGGCATCGATGCCGAGGCCGCGAGCATCCACTTGATCGTCGTGCGGCGGTCCATCACAAGCTCCCTGCGGCGCATGAGATCGAGGATGTGATCCGCAGGCGCGCCAAGCGAGCGCCATGATCGTCAGCGTGGGATTCTTGTCGGCGTTCGATGGAAACACCGCGCCGTCGGTCACAAAGACGTTCTTGACGTCCCAGGTCTGGCCCCATTGATTGGTGACCGATCTGGCGCGATCCGCTCCCATGATAGCCCCGCCGACCTCGTGGATGATGGAGCCGCCGGTCTGAATTGCCTTGGCACCGTCGGTCTGGGCGCGCGCCATTTACGCGCCCGCCCATCGCCTCAATGATGTTCTTGAAGGTCTTCTGCATGTGCGCGGCCTGGCGCGTCTCGTGCTCCGACCATTCCCAGTGGAAGCGCAGCACGGGAATGCCCCACTTGTCCTTCACCTTGCGGGTCGATCTCGCAGTAGGAGCCTGTCGTTGGGGATCATCTCGCCGCGGCCGTCGAAACCGACGAAGGAGCCATAGTAGCGCCGGGCATCCTCCTTGAACTTCTTGCCGTAGCTGCCGCCGGTGAGCCACTCGAGGCTCGCGAAGGTCGACAGCCCGGCATGCGGCGCCCGCCGCCAAACTCGATGTGATAGCCGCGCGCGAAACCGAGCTTGCCCGCGAGCTGCTCCTTGTAGAGCCACCACGGCGTGTACACGTGCGACTTCGCTCGCCCCGTCCTCGTTGAGCGGCGGCAGACTCTCCAGAAGCGGAATCTGCCCGCCGAGGCTCGCTGCCGACGGTATCCATCAGATAACGGCCGACCTTGCCGCTTGAGTTCGCAAGCCCGCTGGGGAAAGAGGCGCTCCTGGAGTTGAGCAGGATCCGCACGGTCTCGCAGGAACCTGCGGCGAGCACGATGACGCGCGCGGCGGCGCGGCGCTGCCTGCCGCTCTTGCTTGTCGATGAAGTTCACGCCGTCGGCGCGCCCGTCCTTGCCGACAGTGATCTCATGGACCATCGCGTCGGTGATGATGTCGAGATTGCCGGTGGCTAGTGCCGGCGGCAGATGTACGGTCGTCGACTGGTAATTGGCGCGGATCGCGCAGCCGCGCCCGCAAGGCGTCGCCCAGAAGCACGCGGCGCCGCTGTCGCATGTCCTCCGCGATGATGCTTCTGCGCGCGTGGATTGCCCGGGTGCAAGCGCGCGGGAGAGTTCTTGAAGTCGAGTTGCCGCGTCAGCACCGCGCGGTGGCCGGCGATGACGGGCATACCGATGCGCCGCGCGCGCTGGGCAATCAGCAGATCGCTGACGATGGGCTTTGGTGGCGGCAGCAGACAGCCCGGCGCCGAATCGGGCGTGTTCTCCAGGCCGTCGTTGCTGCCGTATATCGCCGACCAGCAGCTCGACTTTGTCGTAGTACGGCGCCACGTCCGCATAAGACAGCGGCCAGTCGAACCCCAGGCCGTCACGCGTCTGTGACCCTTGAAATCGTACGGCCCGTTGCGCAGCGATATGCGCCCCCAGTGGTTGGTACGGCCCGCCGAGCATCCGTGCGCGCCACCAGTCAAAACGTCCCAGCCGGGTCCTCGGTGCGTCTGCACGTACGGCTCACCGGGCACGCTGCCAGCCGCCATCGACCGTGGCATCGTAGAAGCCGAAATGCTTGTCCGGCGTCGAGGCGCCCGCGCAGCGGCGCCTGGTCCGGCGTCTGAAACATGGGCGTTTCGGTCTCGCGGATCGTACTTGCGCCCGGCCTCGAGCATGAGGACCTTGGCCCCTTCCATGCTCAGGGTGTAAGCACTCTGCCCGCCCGCAGCGCCCGATCCGACGACGATGACGTCGTACTTCTCGCTGATCTGCTCGGGAGTTACGAAGGGCACTGCGAGAGTCTTTTAGCCATCGGGTGAGAGCCTAGAGTTTAGCGTTCCGGGACTTCGCCTGTCGCCCGCGACGCGGATTGACCGCGGATTTCCTCTCTTGCAGGGCGTTAGGGCAGCTCTCCTTATATACGAGAGGCCTTGGACGGTCTTAGCGATCAGACTGCCGGACGACACCTGCAGCGAGCGCCTTCCCCAGTAGTTCAAAGCCCTTGCGCGGAGCGTAGCCTCGGCGGTCATAAAACGCCCGAGCGCTGGCATTTCCAACGCCCAGTTGCAGCTGAATGAAGGTACAGCCGGCTGAAGTCAACGCGGACTCCGCGGCGTCGACGAGCGCTGCGCCGATGCCGTGTCCACGGGACTGCGGCACCACAAAGACCTCGTCGATTTCAGCCACGAGCCCCTGGTACTCAAGGCTGAACACCAGCACGGCGATGAGATAGCCGACCATCACCTCGCCCTCGCGCGCGACCCACATTGAGCCCAGCTGCGGCAGCGATACGATCCGCTTCAGGAGCTGTGACAGCTGGGCAGCGTTAAACCCTGTGATGTTTTCGAACGTCCAGTACTGCCTCATGAGCACGAGGATTTCGGGCACGTCAGCGTGGGCGCCGACATCAATGCGGCAAGCGGAGTTCATGCTTGCGCATTAGGCCATAGAAGGGCCACCCGATCGAGCGCGGGCGAAGCAGCTATGCGTGTGCGCCTTGCGCGTATCGCCGGGCGTCGGCGCGCCAGCAGCTTTGAGAGCTAGTCCTTATGCGCGCGAAACACCAGATCGAACCACTGCGTCCAGCTCTTGCCATCGTCAAGCGAGGTCATCGCGCGCTCGTGCACGCCATCTTTCGCACTCCTCCAGATCCCACGAACGCGCCTGTTCCTGCCGTCGGATGCGCGGTCGCTGCCTTCGAGAATCATCGCGCCATCCTCGAGCCCGCCTTCGATCATGAGTAGGCGCCCGTGATCAGTTACCCAAGTCTGATGCCACACCTGGCGCGATGCATCGAAGATCGTGAAGCTCTCTCCGGCATGGCCATCGGTTGCTTTGTAATCCTCGCGTAGGACGCAGCCGTTCAGGATCGCGTCGACGTGAACACGCGCCACCTGCTTGCCCGGATCGGCAACATCAAACACGTCCCAGTCGCCGATCCAAAAGTCAAAAGCATGGTAGGTCGGGGCCGTGCACGGAGGGCTCGGCTTATCGGCGGCCAACGACGATGAGCCCGCCGCTGCCAACGCGATGATCAATGCGCACGAGACAGCGCCGGTGAGCGCTCTGTAATGGGTGCTGTGCATCATCTGGTAACCGGAATCGACACGGCTGTGCCTGGATTTACCGAGCCTACCATCGCGATTGCCTCACTCAAAACGGCGGGCGCGCGGGCAGCTGGCAAGAGCATGTCTGTCACACCTCGCCGAGCCTGCCGCGCGCCGATCGCCCCGTGAAGTACAAGGAAGGCACGTTATCGATTTGCGCCTAAGTGATCAACGCCGAGCCGCTTTAACGCCAGGCGGCGCACGCTCTCTGAGAGCACGATGCTGCGCGCAGTCGACTCGGCGGCTGTCGGTGGAATCTCGCCTGGACCCTCAGTGGGAATCAGGAGTATGGCGGGCGTCACACTGCTGCACGCGCCGTTCTCCACGAGACAACCTTGCCCCGAGATCTCACCGCGATCATTGATATCGTTCGCGAGAGTGAGGTACACGGGCGAATCGGCTGGAATGAGCGCGTTCAGATCAACTGCTTGGCCGTTCTGCCACAGCACTGCGCGCGAATTGCCATTGGCGTCGATGGACTGGCCCACGACCTGGCCGCGCTCATTGACGCCCCAGGCAAGACTGTTCGCATCGCCGGGATACGGCGCGAGCTTCTGAATGTGGTGTGCGTTGGTCCAGATGAAACCGATGGGATTTAGCGCACCACTCTCATCGCCCGGCAGGTCGGCGAACCCGACGACCGTGCCCTCATCGTTCAACGCCGTCGGTGTGTTCCAGGCCACACCGCCGAAGTTCCCGAGATCGATCGGCTGACCGTTCTCCCACAAGAGCGCATGCTTGGCACTGAATTCGCCGATCGCGTTGTCGCACTTGCCTGAGATGCCAACGACCTGATGGCGATCGTTGATTGCTGTGGCGGCGGAGTCAGGATCGCCCGGATATGGCGCGAGCTGCCGGATCTCGCTCGGCGCAGGACCCCAAATGACCGCTTCAAACTGGAAAACCTGTGGAGCGACGCAGGTTGCGTCGTGCTTGCTAGTCTCGGCCCAACCTACCACCTCGCCCCAGTTGTTGAGGCTCGCGGCATAGCCATTGGTGCCGCCGAGCGTCGGAAGTGGCGTCAGCGCTCCCCACTGCCATGTGAAGCCTAGGCAGACGTTGTGTGTGACGGCCGGAAAGAACCCGGAGCAGCTCCAGTTCTCGTTGAATGGGTCCGGCTTCGCGGTCTCGGCAATTCCCGCAAGTTCGCCATACTCATTGGGATTGGGCCACGCGATGTTGCTGTTCGGGCCGCCGAGAGTTCCCAAGTCGAGCGCCGTACCCAGCCATAACGTGGCATGTACGTTTGCATCCGCCATCACCGCTCCGCCTGTGGCCCAGCCGCGATCATTGATGCTGGCGGCCGTGCTCGAGGCGCCACCAAATGGCGTGCCGAGGTTAACTAGATAAAGGACGCTTGGTTGCGCGCCCTGATCGGCGGCAAGGAGCTCGGTGGATGAAATCGAGACGCTGCTGAAACCAAAAACAATCAGACTGGCGAGCATCTGGCGGCTCATGTCTGTCTCCTTATTTATAGGTTTGGCCTGTGGTGCGCATTGCGCGCTCGCGGGAGACTAGGACACCGACGCAAACGGAGTTGGACGTTGGCGGACGTCGTTCGCTCCAGCACGAAGCAATGTGGCGCTCGAAGTCACAAGCTCACGGCTGCCGGTATCTGTTAAATGGCCATCGCCTCAGCGCATCAAGCCCGATAACACCGTCCGAAAACGTCCAATCGGAATTGACGAATGAACTATCCTAGAAACTTGCCGGCCATGAACTTGGAAATTATGGAGCTTGATTGGCGCATCTGCTCACGCGCGCGTTTGTCGCGCGATGCGCGCTTCGACGGCAGGTTTTTTGTCGGTGTGTTGACGACGGGTATTTACTGCCGCCCGATCTGTCGTGCGCCAACGGCTCGGGAGAAAAACGTTCGTTACTTCGCAACGGCCGCCGAGGCTGCGGCGGCCGGCCTTCGTCCGTGCTTGCGCTGCCGGCCGGAATGCGCACCGGGCACGCCGGCCTGGATGGGAACCCGTACCACGGTTGCGCGCGCCTTGCGCCTCATAAGCGAAAGTGGCCTCGAGGAGGGCGGGATCGAAGCGCTTGCGTCACGGTTAGGTGTTGGCTCCCGGCACCTGCGGCGCCTTTTCCTTAAGCATTTGGGAGCAACCCCGAAGGCGGTCGCCGACACGCGCCGTCTACACTTTGCGAAAAAGCTGATCGATGAAACCAGCCTGCCGATGACCCAGATCGCGCTCGCCTCCGGTTTCGGTTGTGTTCGGCGCTTCAATGCCAGTATTCGCAAAGTGTACGGGCGCACCCCGAGTCAAATCCGACAACTCTCTCGGCAAGCATCGCCGAAGCAGGAGAACCTGTACGTACTGCGCCTTAGATATCGACCCCCGTACAACTGGAAAGGCATGCTGGAATTTCTGGCCGCTAGAGCCGTCCCGGGGATTGAGGCGGTCGAACAGGCTAGCTACCGGCGTTCGATCGAGGTCAACGGCGTTTCCGGGCACTTCGAGGTATCGCAAGACGCGGCTAACAGCACGCTCATCGTGCGCTTGCAGTTTGCTGAGCCGCGCTCACTGTTCTTCATCATCGAGCGCATCCGGGCGCTGTTTGATTTGAACGCGGATTGCAGCGCCATCATGGCAACCCTCAAGGCCGACCATGCCTTGATTGGTTCGGTTGAGGCTTATCCGGGCCTGCGGGTGCCGGGTTGCTGGAGTGGCTTCGAACTCACCGTGCGCGCAATTCTTGAGCACCAGATTGCGCTCGAGGAGAGCGCTTCCTGGACAGCGGCTCTGGTGTACGCCTTTGGAGAGCCGATTGACGCAGAACCGCGCCTTACTCATCTCTTTCCATCGCCCGCGGCCTTGGCCGACGCGAATTTGAAAAGCATAGGCTTACCTTCGGAGCGCGCCATCGCTATTCGCTCGCTCGCGCAAGCGGTAATCCAAGGCGAAATAAGTTTCCAGGCGGTCGTGGATATAGATCGCCTGCTCACCCGGCTGCGCACGCTGCCGGGCTTCGACGAATGGATCACGCAATATGTAGCGATGCGCGCTTTTGGAGAACCCGACGCCTTGCCAGCATCTGATTTGACGCTGCAGCGCGCTCTGCAACTATCAAATGCACGCGAAATTGAAAGGCGCGCGGAGGTGTGGCGGCCATGGCGCGCCTACGCAGTCATGTATCTCTGGGATCCGTCATTTGGAAAGCACCCTCGGCCACGGCGTGGCACGAGAAGCACGACGTCCGTTGCGCTCTGGCATGAGCGCGCTCCTGCCAACAGCTAGATTCTTGTAATCAATGCGCTGCGGTTACCATGGCGCGCACGAAACGACCGTGACGCCGCTGCTGCATACCAGCAGTCGTATCAGGTCTCGAAGGCGATATTCGCCCAAGTTGGGGCGTGATCGCTTGCTTTTGGCAGGTCTCGCACCCAGCGATCTACGTCTGCTTCGACTAGGCGCGGCGCAAGATCGCGGCTCAGCAATATATGATCGATGCGCAGGCCAGAATTTCTCTGCCAATGATTACGGAAATAATCCCAAAAAGTATATATCTGCTCTTTCGGATGGCGCACTCGAAGCGCATCGGTCCAACCTTGAGCGAGGAGGCGCTCGTACGCTTTCCGCGACTCGGGCTGCAACAGCGCATCCTTGCGCCAGTTCGCCGGATTATAGATATCGAAATCAGTCGGCACTACGTTGAAGTCGCCAGCCAGCACCGTCGGGCGCTTGGCATCGCGCAGGCTCGCGGCGTGCGCAATCAGCCGCTCGAACCATTTGAGCTTGTAATCGAACTTCGGGCCCGGTTGCGGGTTGCCATTTGGTAAATATAAGCAGCCCACATAGATTCCATTTATGGTGGCTTCGATATATCTGCTGTGCGTATCATCGGGATCGCCCGGTAGACCGCGACGGGTTTCCACTGGGTCTACGCCTCTTGCGAGTATCGCGACTCCATTCCACGAGGTCTGACCGTGCCAGATAGCGCCGTAACCGGCCGCGCGGATTGCCGCTATTGGGAAGCCAGTATCGGGCGCCTTGAGTTCCTGGAGGCAGGCGACGTCGGGTGACTCCGTCGACAGCCATTGGAGCAAGTGGGATAAGCGGCTCCTAATGCCATTGACGTTGAAAGTCGCAATCCGCATAACGGCACATTATCACCGGGCGGTTCGTTGTCGAAGCGAAAAACGTCGTGCGCTTCCGGAGCCATCCCCAAGCGAAGTCAGCGCTATGCGCGTTTGCTTTCGCTTTGTCGCCGAGCATGCTATCTGGCCGCAGGCGCCGCGGCTGGCTGCGCGCCATTGGTCTTAGCTTCGCCGATCAAAGTCGCACAATCCGCATCCTTGGCGAGGCCGGGATCCACGAACGCAAGAATTGCAGCAAACGGACTCGCCAATACACCGAGCGCGACCGCGGCTCCGGCTTGAATAAGCGACTTGCCAGCCTCAATTCCGATCTTGGGATGTTCGAGCGTGCCTCGGATCAAGACGGGGGCTTGCACTCTGACGAGGCGCGGCTTTTTTGGCTGGCCAGTCACCGTAAAATCCAGCGTTTCCGAATCCATATGCACCTCGCCGTTGCCGCTGATGCGGACCGGTTCCGTATCCACAAGGAGCTCTTGAGAGGTAACCGCCCCGTCGTGCACGTGAAAGCTTGCCACGCCGCAGCGAACGGGGACCTCCCCCTTGTCCGTTCGTAGCGCGAGCCCGAGCGCCCTCGTGACATCGATGCCTGTGAGCTCGGCGAACGTGGCGCGAACGGTGCCATGCGGAAGCACTGCCGTCACGGTTCCATTCGAGGTCTCCGCAAGCTCATGAAGCGAGCGGCCGCGCGCGTTGAGCACCACACGCGCCTGCAATAGACCATCAATCGGCGCAGACGCCGCACCCTTATGACTGAACTGGCTGAGCTGCAGGTCGGTCACACGCAGGTCAAGTTCGGCCTTCGGCAACTCAAACGACGCATCCAATTTCAAGTGCCCGGTAAGCTTCCCGTCCGGAAGATTCGCCGTCAGAGAATGCACGTCCAGAACGCCGTTTCCGGTGCTGAGCTTTGCATTGAGCGAGTGCAATAAGATGCGCCCGGCAGCGAATTCGCGCGCTGTGAAGGTCACAGTTCCGTCGCTGCGACGAATGCCTACAAGGCGCAGCGGTTTGTCCGGCAACAGGAAGCCCTCTGCAGATCGCGACTCTTCGCGGCCAGCGGCCTTCGCGCCAAGATCCGACATGCGCATGCGCTGCGAATATAATTGCGCGTCGAAATTCGCGCGCCCGCTCGAGGAATCAACCAGCAGCGTCCCGTGCAAATCGCTCTGGCCGGATGCTGCAAGCAGGTCGCTGTACTTGAACTGCATACCTCGACGCTCAAGTTTGCCGGAAAAGCGGTAAGGACCGGTGTCTGGAAACGTGATGCCTATCAAAAAGTACAGGTCCTTGAGGTCCGCGCCTTGAGCATCAAAGGTAGTGTCCAGGTAACGGATATCCAATGGTTGGAGCAGCAAGCCACGGCCCGTAAGACGCGAACCGGTTGATTCTTCCGAAAACTCAAAGTGGTAGGGCTGCTTGCGACGCACGGTCAGAAGTGGATCGCTAGCGATGGCGAAGGTCATCGGCTTGCCGTTCAGTTGCCCCTCGCCTTTGATCTTAAAGGGCAGCGAATCTTGATTGCCTTGCGTGTCCCCGGCGGAGACCGTGCCTTCAAAGTCCAGGTGGCGGCGATCATCATGCAACTCGACGTGCGCGTTGGGCACCGACAGCGCCCGCATAAGCGGTGGACCGTGACCAGGCGCCGCGCCAGGCGCGTGTGCTTGCCAATTCGCGCGGCCATCGACGGTACGCACGAGATGAAGCGCCGTCTCAGCCAGGTCCAGCCGATTCAGCACCAGCGAGCCTGACAAGACCGACACGAGTTCAATCGAAAACGACAGCCTGCCGATCTCTGCGGTCGGGCCAGGAGGCATCCAAGGCGGGTTCCCGATCGAAACGCGCTCCGCGCTCAGGCGCGGCTCGAGGGATATGAGATGCGCGGTCAAATTGCCGTCGATGCGAATGGATCGCCCGGTTCGAGAGCTGGCGTAACGAGTAAGGACGCCGCGAAGAAAGTTCGCGTCGACCAGGCAGGCGATAACGAACAGGATTAGCGCGGCAACGCACGCCAGTAGCGCTCGAATTGGCCACTTGAGCGGCGCGCGTGTGATCCTTGGCCCCCTCATCATTACCAGTAAACGCGCGAGATCCCTTCCTGTTCGCCAAGGGCGCGCTAAAGCTCACCGCAAGGCTTCGGTTTTGAGCTCCAAGGCGGGTATCGAGGTACTAGAGCAACACCACGGGCTCTGCAATCGACCAGGGTTGTAGTGCGACCCATAGCCTGGCAACGGCGCTTGCGAGCGGCGACCCCCACGGCCCTAGTTCAAGCCCAAGGGGGCTAGCTCTCTAGAAAGTGAGAATGCTTGCGTCGCCTGCCTCATGGCAGCCCATGCCTCGTATCGCCACGATCGCGGAGCGCTACTTGCCCGCAGACGCGAATTCTTCTTATTTCCACTCCAGTTCGCAAGAAACGGATCTTGTATCGCTGATAGCGCTTAGCTACATTACGCTTTGCATTACAGAGTTATCTGCCTCGTGGTGCTTGGCGATGCACGGATTTCTTACGGACGTCGAGAGGAAGCGCGCACACGCCGGATTGCCGTCAATTGCGAAGCCATCGCTGAAGCAAGTGCGCGCCGAGTGCACGGCTTGCTTTGCGCGCAGATGGGTCGCTCGGCCAGCGAGTCTGGCAAGAATGTCACGCCGACCGTTCGGTGTATTTAAAAGCCTTTTCGTGAACGGGTTGTTAAAACGGTGTCTGCTGCTGGTAACGCTCACATCTAGCCATGCGTTCGCCGGGTTCGATCATGAATTGCCGCTCGATCAGAGCGGCATCTGGGCGCGCAAGTATCAGACCGGACTTGCGGACGGCGTCATCGCCGTCGAGGTGGCGGGAAGCCTGTGGTTCGGAAACGATAGCGAGTTAGGACACACCTTCTGGCAAACTATCGATGCGTCAGCGATCTCGGGCATCGGTGCGGCGGGACTGAAGTATGCGTTCAGCCGCCCACGCCCCAACCAAGGTAACAATCCCGATGAATGGTTTAAAGGCCACGGTTACCAGAGCTTCCCAAGCGGCGAAGTCACGCTGCAGGCAAGCTTCGTAACCCCTTTCATCGTGAACTATGGCCGGCAAGACCCGTGGATCTTCGCTCTCGAAGCGCTCCCGGTTTACGACGCCTTCGCGCGATTGAAGAATCAAGCGCATTGGCAGACTGACGTCATCGCCGGCTGGGCGCTGGGAACGGGGCTGGGCTATTGGAGCACCACCCGCGCAATACCACTGTCGGTGCAGCTGTTACCGGGAGGCTTGTCGGTTGGCTTTTCCAAACGCTTTTAGCGTGGTTCATATAAGGCGCCGGAGATGCTGTACACGAACGGAGCAGTAAAATAATGGCCACTGAGCCCTTAGAATCCGCGCAGCCGCTGCCACCGGAGCGCTACCGTTCCGGGGCCATCGCATTTCATTGGGTCATGTTCGTGCTCGTCGTCGTTGTGGGCGTCTTGGGTCTCTTGCACGATTCCTGGCCGAAGCAAACCCAGGCGTTTTGGATCAACGTACACGCGCTGATCGGCATTTTGCTGTGGTCAGTGCTCGTCGCGCGGCTCGGGTACCGTCTGCGCCATTCCCCTCCCGCACTGCCAACGGATATCGATGCATTCTCTCGCCGCTTTTCAAGCCCGGTACACCTGGCACTGTACGGGTTGATGTTTATCATCCCCATCATCGGCGTCGTGACCTTCATTTACCATGGCCGCGTTTTGCGCTTCGGTCTTTTTGACATCAACTTTGGCGTTAAGAAGAATCCTGCAATATTTGAGCCCACTGAAGATATTCACGGCTATTTGGCGTACGCGCTGTTCGCGCTTGCAGGGCTGCATGCGCTCGCCGCCCTGTGGCACCATTTCGTCTTGCGCGACGGTGTCCTTAAGCGAATATGGCCGGTTTGAGATCGGTGTGAGCGCTTACTGCACCGCGCCTCTGGGATTGCGTGCGAAGAGGGACTGGGGCGCCGGATCGCGGCCGCCGAGGCTATGGCGCAGTGTGCGGATATAAGCTGAAAAATATCTGCTCAGCTTCCGAGAGAGCGCTCGCAACCCTGCGTGCCCATGCCTTTTGGCTCTCCTGATCTCGTATGAGATCTTGGCGAATCTCAAGCTCGACATAGGGTATGCCGCGCAGCTCGGCGTGAACGGAAATGGTGTAATCCAGATCATCGCTGCCCGAATATGGCTCGTTATCCGCGATTACTAGAGCAGATTCCTCTCGCAGTCTCTCTAGCACAAGCCCCGCAAAACGCCGATCTCGATTGTAGAGCACCGCGGCATGCATCTGTCTGCGCACCGCCTTAAAGTTATCGGTCATGCTGTGCTGGGCGACGAGGATACTCGGGCACCCCGCCCGCTGGCGCTCATCGAGCAGATTACGCAAATGATCATGGTACGGCTGGAAGATCTCCTCGCGGCGAGCGGCTACTTCCAGCGCATCGAGTCCGATATTTCCAGGAATCTCGACGGACTCGCTTACCGTAGGTATCGATGAAGGCTGTCGAAGCTCGCGATTACAGTCAATTACAAGGCGCGAGTAATTCTGAGCTACTAGCGGCGCATCGAGGGCCGCGGCAACCTCGCGGGCAACTTCCAGTGCTCCAATATCCCATGCAATGTGTCGCTCAAGCTCGGCAACCGGCAATCCAAGATTTTTGAGCCGCCGGGGAATGCGCCGCCCCGCATGGTCAACGGCAATTACGAAAACGGATCGCCCGTTACGGCCGTACTCGAAGATCGGCGATGGCTCATTCGAGTCGAGTAAGCGAAGGAACATAGTGCGCTGCCTAAGATGGAAACGCCAGAAGTCGGCGCCTTTTAGCTCCGCGCACTCCCGAGCTCCTGCGGCCGCTGACCGGCCAACGTTCGTTACATGCCGCCCATCGCGCGAATTTCTGTAACCTGGACCGAGGATTGCGGAATCTGCAGGTGCGGATGATGCGCAAATGCCTTCGCGGCGATGTCATGGTTTTCCGCCTCGACGATCGAATACAGCAAAATGTCGTTCTTAGTATCCCCGATACCGGCAGAGGTAACCGCTTTGGTTTTTCCGGCAGCCTCAGTGATCGTGATCATTTTTGCGTGATCACCCATCCAGCGTTGCCATTCGTCGCGCATTTTCTCTTCGGAGGCCTTCTTCACCTCTGGATCGCTCTTGGCCCAGCTCGTCAACACATCGGCCGGTACAAGGTATAGAACCAAAAATTTCTTCAGGGTTGACGTAGTCATGACTTCTCCATTCTTGCGTCTTTGGTGATTGATACAAAGTTGCCTTGCAATTCAATCCAAATACGTTGAGCTTTTCGAGCAGCCATCGCTCCTAGTTGGAATTCTGTGGCTCAACCAGCTTCGCCAAGTTTTGCAGCGATTGCTGCCAGCCGAGATAACAAGCCTCCAAGGGAATGACGTCCGGCAGACCTTCCTGCACGATGCTCAATTCCGTGCCGACCGACACCTTTTTCAAGATGACCGTGACTTGAATTTCGCCGGGCAGGTTCGGATCATCAAAACGGTCCGTGTAGCGCAGCCGCTCTTGCGGCACGAGCTCGCGATATTCCCCGCCGAATGAGTGGCTTTCGCCCGTCGCGAAGTTGGTGAACGACATCTTGTATGTGCCGCCGACCTTTGCATCCAGGTGATGCACCTTGCCTGTGAAGCCATTCGGTGGCAGCCATCGCGCCATCGCATCCGGCTCAAGGAAAGCGCGATATACTTTCTCGGGCTTCGCGGTCAGAACGCGATGCAGGCGCACTGTGTTCGTCGTCGACATGACTACTTCTCCTTTCGGTCGCTGTTTGGGGATTGAGTAAAGAGAGTCTTCAAATAGCGGCTTAAGTGCGCGAGGTTGTCTCGAACGACCTCGGGGCTTTGTTTAGCCTTCGCGAATATAAAGGAGCCTTGCAAAACAGTCTGAATGAAGTACCCCACGCTCTCAGGGCTCCAACGAGCCTTTGGGGCGTAACGCCTCTTGGCCGCCTCGATGTCGCGCGTCAGCGCGGCGATATGGCGCGACATGCCGCGGTCACACGCGGCGCGGATATCTGGGTGCGTGGCGTAAGTCTCTTGCACGAGGGTCCCCAACAGGCACGTGTAGTCCGGCAATTCCCCGGTCAAGATCGCACCCCGAAAGGCCACGTAGCCGAGAAGACGCTCAAGAGGGTCCGAGTGTTTATGATACGGCGCTGAAGCAAAAAAGCTCTCCGTCATGGCCTCCCAGTGCGCGGTTGCACTCAAGGCGAGTTCATCCTTGCTCTTGAAGTGATGGAAGAAGCTGCCTTTAGTGACGCCAGCCTGTTTGCAGATGTCCTCGACCGTGGTTGCGGCATAGCCTTTCGCTCGGATCGCCTGAAGCGCAGCATTCAGTAGTTGGGTTTTCGAGTCGTGTGCAGCCGTGCTCGTCATGGGGAAATCCTGTGCGGATCGTCTGATAAGCACCATACCGACTAGACGGTATGATGTCAAGCAGTACAGCATCGCTGCCGGGTTCTGGCGAAGCTCGAGCAGAAGCAGAGGTTCAGTACGTCGAGGTGACCTTTATTGTTGTATGGGGATTCCAAAGAATCGGAGCCGAGGCGCGATCTGGGCGCGCCAAGACGTGCCGCACATGGGCATACGACTCGGCGCGATTTGCTTCAAAATATGGTGGGCAAACTCATGACACTCGAAGAGCTATTTTACCTCGCGCAAATTATTGCTTCCGTTGGCGTCATCGTATCCTTGGGATTTATCGCCGTTCAGATTAAAGCGAATACCGCCGCCCTGCAGCGCAGCGAGCACAACTCCACGATGGCACAATGGACGGTGATTCGAATGGCAGTTGCTCGAAATCGTGACATCGCTGAATTAATGACCGCTGGCCTTCGCGGCGAGATCCCCATGGATGCTGCCGATCAGCTCAGGCTGGAGCAATTGCTAGCTGAAAACGCGTGGGCAGCTTTTCACATTTGGGATAGGACACAACGTGGTATTGTTCCAAAGGGAACCTCCGAAGCCACGGGCGGTGCGCTCCTGCGTGATCTGCTCAGGACCGCGCGCGGTGCGGTCTGGTGGCGCAGTGCTAAACATGTGGGCTTCGTTCCCGGGTTCGTCGCGGATGTCGACGCAATGCTCAATAAGGACATTGAGGCATCCGTCACGCACGCCCAAGCCTGACCGCTGCTTCGCGCCGGCAGTGGTCGCATGATGTCATGCCTGTCTCCACCAACCGAGTTGCATGACCCATGCGAATCTATAGAGGTGCGCGTTCAGCCGAACTCAAACCCTACGCCAATGAGCCTATGCGTCTGCTGTGGTTGGCTTTGACCATGCAGCAGTGGCCAGTTATCGGTCATGGGCGTAATAATGAAAGGCGCTAACGAGATGAGGGCGAAAGCGTTAATGATCGCAGCGCGGGATGCACTCGAACGCTTGCGCGCGGGTAATCATCGATTCCTAACTGAGGACCGGGCCGGCGACGCACTAACGAACCAGACACGCCGCCAGGCGCTGGCAGCAGGCCAAGAGCCGTTCGCCATTGTTCTCGGATGTTCCGATTCGCGCGTGCCGGCGGAGATCGTCTTCGATCAGGGCCTTGGTGATCTGTTTGTCATCCGCGTTGCTGGCAACATCGTCGCTCCTTCTCAAATTGCTAGCGTCGAATTCGCCGCGGAGCGGTTTGGCACACGACTCGTAATAGTGCTGGGACACTCCAGGTGCGGAGCTGTTCTAGCGACGTTGGAGCAGCTCGAGCGACGGTCGGAAGATCAGTCACGGACTCTACATTCAATCGTCGATCGTATCCGTCCTGCAGTGGAACCGCTGCTTCGGACGGAACTCCGAAGCGACCCCGACGCTCTAATGCACCAATGCGTTCGCGCGAATGTCCGCATGTCAGCAAATCAGCTTCGACATGGATCGGAAATCCTCGAGGAATTGATCCAGAAAGATGGGCTTCAGGTCGTCGGCGCGGAATATTCGCTCGATACTGGTGTCGTAGAGTTCTTCGACGGAGTTCCGCCTGCGGCGGGCTAGCAAGTGCGGTGGGGTGAAATTGATCGCCATAGCCCGACTCTCGGCTCCACTTATGGCGCCGCGACAACGGACGAGCCGGGATGCACGCGCCTTCTCGCATTGATAAGCTGGTTTTCGGTGCCCGCGCTCTCGGCTTTCACCGGCACGGGCTCGCGGCTCAGGCACATAGGAACTTGACGAGGGATTCCGCTTGAATAATCAACTGGTAAGCAAGGTACCCGCAGTCACGCTCGGATTTTGGATTATCAAAATTCTCGCGACAACGTTGGGCGAAACGGGCGGAGACACGGTAACCATGACGATGAATCTGGGCTACCTCGTGGGTACCGCCATATTCCTATCGGCCCTAGTCGTGCTTGTGTTACTACAGGTTTTGGCAAAAAAGTTTCATCCCTTCGTGTATTGGGCCACCATTATCGCCTCGACGACAGCCGGCACGACGATGGCGGACTTCGCTGATCGCTCCCTGGGGATCGGCTATGCCGGCGGTACGACCGTATTGCTGGTGTGCCTGCTCGCGACTCTGGGCGTCTGGTATCGGACGCAGGGCTCGGTGTCGGTCAACACGGTCAAGACACCCAACGTGGAGCTGTTTTACTGGGCTACCATTACATTTTCTCAAACGCTCGGTACGGCCTTGGGTGACTGGGCGGCCGACGATACCGGGCTTGGCTATGATGGCGCGGCACTGGTGTTTGGTGCCGCTCTTGCTGGAGTCGCAGCCGCTTATTTCTGGACCAAAACCTCTCGCGTACTGCTGTTTTGGGCAGCTTTCATCTTGACGCGGCCGTTGGGCGCGACCGTTGGCGACTTTCTCGATAAGCCTGTAGATCATGGCGGGTTAGCGCTGAGTCGCTCAGTCGCATCGGCAGTTCTTGCCATTTTTATTGTTGCCTGTGTAATGTTGATCCCGCAAAGACCGGGCGCCCATGTGCGCAATCGCCAATAAGCAGGAGCTGCTGTGGCGATGCGCCGGCCTCGTTGCCGAGCAGGAGCGGACGGAGCATCATAACGTTGAATTGGCTATAAAGAGATCAACCCATCTACCAAGATGTAGGTAGGTACAGGGGTAAGAGGACCACCATTGTCATCAATCCTGAACGCAGAGTTGACATGCAGCGGACAAACCACGGGGCGCGGCCCACAACTCCCATGGAGAATAAAATGCGAACGAAACTCTTGGTTGTTCTAATCTGCTCCGCGGCTTCCGCCGTTTTGGCAGCCGCCCTGCAGGTCCAGTCCCTCAACGTCAAGACTGGCCTTTGGCACATGACGAAAACTATCAAATGGAGTGATGCTCCACCCCAAATGGCGGCCCTGATGAAGTCAGCGCCACAGACTGTGAGCTACAATTCTTGTGTAACCACAAAAGACTTGAATACCAATCCATGGGCGAACGGATCTGACGACACCTGTACTTGGACTGTCCTGCAATCAACGAGCACCGACATGGAGCTGAAGGGAAGTGGGTGTGAGTTCGGCAGGAACTCTGGGATGACGGCGGAAATCCACGGACAGATTCATATCCTGGATTCGGAAAACGGCACAGGATCAATGATAGTTACTTTAGCTGGCAACGGCCAAACGATGCATGGCGTCGCGACGTACACCGGTAAGTGGGTCGGCGCAAGCTGTCCGACCCAGTGAGATAAAAGCGCGAAGCAGTGCGGGCCGAGGCAGCCTTCGACCGGCTGGGTCATGCGCATCGTGGACAAGCGATTGTCAATAACATGACGATAATGGGCTACCAGAGAGATCCGTATTTTCTGACTGACGCAGATGCCCGGGAAACGCTTCGAAAACCTTAAAGCTGGAATAAGTCAATGACTCGTGTCGTACTGGCGACGACTCCGCCTGTCAATGCCCTGATGCGAAACGCGGAACGCAATGCGATCGATTTGCCCTAGACCTGACTCACGACGGCGAGGCGGCGCAAAGTTTAGCCATCAAGTACATGCAGCTCGCTCTTCCGGGTGACTTGCGAGACGAAGGGTTTTGCAGAAAACTGGTGGCAGAAGCAACTCAAAAGCTTGGCGGTCTCGATATCGTGGTTTGCAACGCCGGCCGCCAGCAAACCAAGGCGTCCATTCTCGACATTACAACCGAGGATTTCGATGCGACGATGAAGACCAATATCTATGCACCATTGTGGATCATCAAGGCGGCACTCCCGCATTTGAAGGCTGGATCCTGCATCATCGCCACGACCTCTGAACAAGCCTACGATCCGTCACCGGACTTGTACGACTACGCCCAGACCAAAGCTGCGACCATGAACTACGTCAAGTCGTTAGCAAAGCAGCTTGGTAGCCGGGGCATTCGCGTAAATGGTGTTGCGCCAGGTCCCATCTGGACCCCACTGCAGATTAGCGGTGGGGCCACGACGCAAAAATATGAATCTTTCGGCAGCACAACTTCCTTCGGGCGACCGGGGCAACCTGCGGAACTTGCCTCGATTTACGTGCAACTCGCTGCCAGCGATGCCAGCTTCGCAACCGGAAATATATATGGCTCCGGCGGCGGACAAGGGCAGCCGTAAGATCACGCAGGCGGCTCGTGCATAGCGAGCCGCTTGCAAAACGCATACAGTTCTATCGCACACCGCGCTGCTTCACGAGCGACTCGGCGTCACAGCAAGCGCCTCACCCGTTGCCCGATAGGCCGCTGCCGCTCCCCCACTTCCAATCACGAATTTCGGGCATATCCTCCCCATAGCGGTAGATATAGCTTTTATGCTTGACGAGTTCATCGTGTAGCCGCTGCTTCAAATGTGCGCCCTTGCTGCCGGTTTGGGGCAGGCGGTCAATCACATCCATGGCCAAGTGAAAACGATCCATGTCGTTGAGAACGGTCATGTCGAATGCCGTTGTAATTGTCCCCTCCTCCTTGTAACCGCGTACATGAATGTTGCTGTGGTTGGTACGTCGGTACGTTAGCCTGTGAATGAGCCAGGGATATGCGTGAAATGCAAAAATGACCGGCTTGCCGGTTGTAAATAACGAATCGAAATCCGTATCGCTGAGCCCATGCGGGTGTTCGGTACTTGGCTCAAGCTTCATTAGATCCACGACATTTACTACCCGAATTGCAAGCTCGGGCAGTTCGTGGCGCAGAATCGACACCGCGGCGAGCGTCTCCAACGTCGGAACGTCACCGGCGCACGCCATTACGACATCAGGCTCGCGCTCTTCATCGTTGCTGGCCCATTGCCAAATCCCAATGCCTTCGCTGCAGTGGGCTACAGCAGCATCCATGGTTAACCACTGCGGCGCCGGATGCTTACCGGCAATCACAACGTTGACATAGTGACGGCTGCGCAGGCAATGGTCCATAACGGAGAGCAAGCAGTTGGCGTCCGGGGGCAAATAGACGCGGACGATTTCCGCCTTTTTGTTGACGACATGATCGATGAATCCCGGATCCTGGTGAGTGAAGCCATTGTGGTCTTGCCGCCAGACATGCGAGGCCAACAGGTAATTTAAGGACGAGATCTTGCGTCGCCAAGGTATCTGCGCCGTGACTTTCAGCCATTTTGCGTGCTGATTGAACATCGAATCTACGATATGGATGAATGCCTCGTAGCAATTGAATAGGCCGTGGCGCCCGGTAAGTAGATAGCCCTCAAGCCAGCCTTCACACTGATGCTCGCTCAGCACCTCCATTACCTGGCCGCTGGGCGCCAGGAACTCGTCGTTATCCAACGTCACGGCATTCCACTGCCGGCTAGTCGCCTCAAAAACTGCCTGTAAGCCGTTTGATATCGTCTCGTCGGGGCCGAAGATGCGAAAGTTACGCTCGGCAGAGTTGAATTTCGCAACGTCGCGAAGGAAAGGACCCAGCACACGAGTGTCACCGGGACCTGACATCCCCGGGCCGGTCACATTGAGCTGGTAGTCGCGAAAATCGGGCAGCTTCAAGTCACGCAGCTTCACGCCGCCGTTGGCGTTGGGATTCGCGCCCATCCTCTGAGTGCCGGTGGGCGCTAACGCAGCAAGGTCTGGGCGCAAAGTGCCGCGATCGTCGAAGAGCTCCTCGGCATGGTAACTCTGCAGCCACTCCTCGAGCAGCTTCAAGTTCTGCGGATGTTGCGCCGAGACCGCAATCGGGACTTGGTGTGAGCGAAATGTACCTTCCACTGCTTTGCCATCGACAAACTTCGGACCCGTCCAGCCCTTCGGAGTATTCAACACAATCATGGGCCAGCGTGGCCGACGTGGATTGCCGCTCGAGCGAGCTTCGCTTTGAATCTGCTTTATTTGCTCAATGACGACATCGAGCGTCAAAGCCATCTCTTGATGAGCAGCTGCGGGCACTGCGCCATCCACGAAGTAAGGCGTCCAACCGTATCCGCGCATAAGCTCGTTGAGCTCCTCCCGGCTGATGCGCGCCAGCACGGTCGGATTTGCGATCTTGTAACCGTTTAGGTGCAGGATCGGCAGCACGGCGCCGTCGGAGATTGGATTCAAGAACTTGTTGGAATGCCATGCCGTGGCGAGAGGGCCGGTTTCTGCCTCGCCGTCGCCTACAACGCAGGCGACTAGAAGCGAAGGATTATCAAACACAGCTCCAAAGGCATGACTGAGCGAATAACCTAACTCACCGCCCTCGTGGATCGACCCTGGGCATTCTGGAGAGACGTGACTGGGAACGCCGCCCGGGAAGGAGAACTGTTTGAAAAGCCTCTTCAAGCCCGCTTCATCCTGACTCACCTCAGGGTAGGTCTCACTGTAAGTGCCCTCGAGATAGGTGTTAGCGAGCAGCGCGGGCCCTCCATGGCCAGGCCCGCTGACGTAAATCATGTCGAGGCCGTACTTCTTAATGACGCGATTCAGGTGCACATAGATGAAATTCTGACCGGGCGTGGTCCCCCAGTGACCTAGCAACATGCGCTTTATGTGCTCAAGCCTTAAAGGCGTGCGTAACAGCGGATTGTCGCAAAGATAAATCTGCCCGACGGCCAAATAGTTGGCGGCGCGCCAATACGCATCCATCTTGCGTAGGAGCTCCGCGTCGAGACGATCAGCGCCCATAAATGCAATCCCATCGTGGTGTTTTCATAAGGTCCTGGAGCCACTGCCTGCCGTGTTGGGCTCTACAGGGCAACCGCTGCGGTCTCGCCATGGACTTGATTCCTCGGATCTGAAGCCAGCTGCTCGCTGCGCACACGGCGACCGCCGACCTTAACGAAGCGTTGCGCTTCATAGGTTACTCCGTGATTACACAGCAACGGTAATAACCACCGGCCATGTCAATCGCGATTGCTCGCATTTGCTGCAACGCCATCGCAAGGCGCACACGCGCGGCGAGTTCCCACGGCGGCCGATGATCGGTTCGGCCGAGCGCGGCCTTCGACTTTACTGGAGGGACAAGGCAACTGCCATTGGCGCGACTTGCGCTTTACGGCGGCCGTATACCGCGTAGCTCAGGCGTCAGGCGACGCGAAAGTGCAGGCCTACATCCTCACGACGCGCTCGCCTCAGCACCCGAGTGCTCGGCAGCAAGCAGCATGTAAAACGCAGGCACCACGAACAGCGTGAATAGCGTGCCGATCGAAAGGCCAGTCGCGATCACCAGGCCCATCGCGAAGCGGCCGGCTGCGCCGGCCCCCGAGGCGATAACCAGCGGAATCACGCCGAGCACCATGGCGGCGGTCGTCATCAGGATCGGGCGCAGGCGCACGCCGGCGGCGTGCTCAATCGCGTCGAGTTTGCTCATGCCGCTGCGCTGCGATTCATTCGCGAATTGCACGATAAGAATGCCGTGCTTGGAAATGAGGCCCATCAACGTGACCAAACCGACCTGTGTATAGATATTAAGGCTGGAGATCAGGTTAACGAAGATCAGCGCGCCGAACAGCGCCATTGGCACTGAGATGAGTATTACGATCGGATCACGCAGGCTGTTGAACTGCGCCGCGAGCGCCAGGAACACGATTATGACCGCGAACAGCAGAGTCGTGCCGAAACCGCCGGCTTCCTGCACAAATTGCCGCGACTGGCCCGCATAGTCGATCGCGTAGCCGCTCTGTGCCGCCTCTCTGAGGGCGGTGCGCAGAAACTGCAGCGCCTCGCCTTGCGACATGCCGCTTGCGCCGGAAAGGGTCGCCGAGTTGAGCTGCTGGAAGCGGTTGATCGATTGCGGCACGACCTCACTCTTCAACGTCGCAACGGTCGACGCCGAAATCACCGAACCGTTCGGCGCACGAACGTAATAGTCGAGCACTTGCTCCGGATTTAAGCGATCTACTTGCAGCACCTGCGGGATCACTTTATATGAGCGCCCAGCGATCGAGAAATAGTTGACATACCCGCCGCCAAGCGCGGCGCCGAGTGCACTGCCCACGTCCTGCTGGGTCATCCCGAGCGTCGATACCAGATCGCGATCGACCACCACCGTCGACTGCGGCTTGTCGATCTTGAGATCGGAATCGATAAACCAGAACTTACCGCTCGCCTGCGCTTTCTTCAGCACCGTTTGTACGACTTCGTTTAAATTCTGGAACGGTTCAGTGGTATTGATCACCACCTGCACGGGCGCGCCCTGTGCGCCTGGCAGCGCAGGCAGTGAGAACACGAATATCTGACCGCCGGCTATCGCACTCCATTTGCTCTGCAATTCCTGCTGCAGTTCGCTGGCTTTCTTGGTGCGCTCATCCCAGGGCTTGAATAACATGCCACCGAAACCCGTGCCGGGCGTGATGATCTGAAACATCATTGCGTATTCCGGCAGGGCTTTGCCGATCGCGAACATCTGCTGGGAATAACCAATCATTTGCTGCGCCGTCGAGTTCGGTGAACTCTTCAGTTGGTAGAACAAAAAGCCCTGGTCTTCCTCGGGCGCAAGTTCGGCTTTCGAGGTCATGCCAAGCAGGATGGTGGCACCGAACAGCATCAGTCCCATGACTACGATGACGCTCCACGTCGTAAGCGCGCTATGAAGTGCGTGCTGATAGCCTTGGCGAACGCGTTCAAACTGTCGGTCGATAAATTGCACGAAGCGACCGCTGCCATGCTTGGTCTTGAAGAAGCGCGAACACATCATCGGGGACAGGGTCAGCGCTACGACTGCCGAGACGGTCACCGCGCCTGCCAACGTGAAGGCAAATTCGGTGAACAGCGCGCCGGTCAAGCCTTTCTGGAAACCAATCGGCACGTACACAGCGACCAGCACGACGGTCATCGCAAGGATGGGTCCGCCAAGTTCCCGTGCGGCGACCAGAGCCGCCTCCAGCGGAGCCTTGCCTTCCTCCTTCATATGTCGGTCGACGTTCTCGACCACGATGATTGCGTCATCGACGACCAAGCCGATCGCGAGCACCAGTGCGAGTAGCGTCAAGAGGTTCATCGAGTAGCCAAGCGCAAGCATTACGAAGAACGTCCCGACGAGCGACAGCGGCATCGCGATTACCGGAATGATCACGGCGCGCAAGCTGCCGAGGAACAAGAAGATCACGAGTGTGACGATCAGCAGCGCCTCGACCAGGGTCTTTACGACCTCGTGGATCGATGCAGTGATGAACCCGGTGGCGTCGTAGACGACTTCGCCTGATAGGCCGGTTGGCAGCTCCGACTGAATCTCCGGCACCGCCGCGCGCACGCGCTGGGCTACGTCAAGAACGTTGGCATCCGGGGCGACCTTGATGCCGATGAATACGGCGAGCTTGCCGCTAAAAGATACGTTGGAATCGTAGTCCTCGGCCCCGAGCACGACGTTGGCGACATCTTTAAGACGCACAATTGCGCCATCTTTCTGCTTCACGGAGAGTTCTTTGAATTCGTCTACCGAGTGCAGATCGGTCGCGGCGGTGAGGTCTACGCTGACCATCTGGCCCTTCGTCGTGCCGACTGCGGCGAGATAGTTGTTTGCAGACAAAGCGTTGTAGACATCGCTTGCGGTGACGCCGTGTGCCGCAAGGCGCGCCGGGTCAAGCCATGCGCGCAGCGCAAACTGGCGGCCGCCGAGGATTTCGGCGGTCTGCACCCCCTGCAATGCATCAAGCTTGGGCTTGACCACCCGAGCGAGGTAGTCCGTGATGCTATTGGCCGGCAGCACGTCGCTGCGGAACCCCATGTACATGGCGTCAATCGTCTCGCCGACCTGCACCGTCAGCACCGGCTGCTGCGCTTGCGGTGGCAATTGGTTGCGCACCGAGCTCACCTGGGTTTGGATCTGGGTCAGCGCGCGGTTCGCGTCGTAGTTGAGGCGCAGCGTCGCGGTAATCGTGGATACGCCGCTGACGCTCGTCGAGGACAAATAGTCGATGCCCTGAGCTTGCGCGATCGCCTGCTCCAACGGCTGGGTAATGAAGCCCGCCACGGTTTGCGCATCGGCGCCGTAATAGGCAGTCGTCACCGTCACGACCGCGTTTTCGGTCTTTGGATACTGGCGTACCGAAAGATCAGCGACCGCGCGTAGCCCAAGTACGAGGATCAGCGCACTGACGACGATCGCGAGTACAGGTTTGTTAATGAAAGTACTGGTGAAATTCATGACCGTACTCAGTGCTCGGTGCGCATGGCCGGGAATGTTGGCGCGATTTGCCGAACCAACCGCAGACCCGCTCGATGGCTGGGCGCATCCGGCGCCATGCAAAGCCTACGCAACAACTTTATTGCTCCTGCGGCGTCGGGTTAGGATTATTCGCTGGCTGCACACTGTTATCGATCGCAATCGGCGCACCGCTTTTGAGTTTGATCTGGCCGCTGGTGACCACTTCGGCGCTCTCATCGATGCCCTTGACGATCGCAACCTGGTCGCCGCGCGTCGCGCCGGTCACCACAAACGTCTGCTGTACGACGAGTGCATCCGCGGGCAGCGGCGGCGTCTTATCCTTGCTCGCGTCCTTCGTAGTCGCTGGCTGAGCCTTGTGATCAGCGTTTTGCGAAGCTTCGGCAGCCCGCCTCTTGTCCGCCTCGCTCTTCTTCATAACCACGAACACAGTCTCGCCATACGGATTGTAGACCACCGCGGTCTGCGGCAGCGTCAAGTAGCGCTGCTTTGCACCGACATCGATATTGACGCTGGCGAACATCCCTGGAGTGAGCAACCGATCCGGATTAGGAACTCTCGCCTCGACCTGCACGTTGCGGGTATCGTCGTCGACCTTGGGGCTGATCGCGCTAAGCTCGCCTTCGAACACCTTGCCCGGGAACGCGTCTAGTGTGAGAGCAACTTTCTGACCGACTTTGAGTGCAGAAAGATTTTTCTGCGGCAGATGAAAATCAACAAACACCGGATCGATCTGCTGCACAGTCACGATCACCGTACCGGAATTCAGATACACGCCCGGATTGATCGTGACGATGCCGGCGCGGCCGGCAAACGGCGCGCGCAGCTGTTTCTTGGCGACGTTTACCTGCTGCTGCACCACGGCCGCTTGCTTGACTTTGAGGTCCGCCCCTGCCTGGTCATAGTCGGCCTTGCTGATTACCTGCACCGCCAATTCTTTTTGCGCACGACCGAAGGTCACGTCGGCGAGCGCGGCGGCGGCTTCAAGCTGACGCAGTTCAGCGACATCCTCAGTGTCGCGCAACTGCAGTAACACCTGGCCCTCCTGGACCTCCTGGCCGGATTGCACGTTCACTCGCGTCACTAGTCCGGCAACGTCGAGCGCCAGATCGGCACCACGCACCGCGCGCAATGTGCCGACCGTACGTAACTCCGGCTGCCAATCCCGGTACGTGGCCTTTGCAGTGCTAACAACGGCCGGCGGGGGTGGTTTCATGCCGGCGATCATCTTCATGACCGACATCACTTTGAAGCCGGCGATTACTGCGATCAGCAACAACACCAGCACTGCCATGACGACCATGCGCCGGGTGGTGCTCCACTTCTTCTTTTCCACGCGCGTTTGCATGCGCGACTCTCCTTCAGAGTAATTGCGTAATGGGACCTGTAGTGACTCTGCGTTCGGCGTCTTCCTGCCAGCCGTCGCCAAGAGCCGTACTCAATGGAACGGAGTCGGCAAGGCGCGCGACGCGCGCCTGAATCACGCCGACACCAGGCACATCAGCCCATAGAATGCATTATTCACTAGCCACTGCACTTCTGTCTTGCGTTACCCGACCGGCCTTGCGGTGTTTCGATACCGCCAAGCGACGGCTGCCGCATCAGAGCGGCGTCGAAGGTAACCTGCTTTATCGACGCCACGTGCGTAAATCCAGACAAAGGCGCCAGACAGGATTACATTCACTAGTACCATCAGCGGGCAATACCTCCCTTCATCGCCCTTCCCCCAAAAAAAGGTTGCTCAGGCGCATGTAATCGGCCCATAGCAGCATACCGTGTGCGCCAAAGCCGCCCACGAACCATGCGACGAACAGCACTGTCCAGGCGACGATAGATTTCTTATTCCAGTTTGCCCCTTAGAGCGTCGGGCACGACAATTGCCGGCTCGCCGAAAGCATACGCTGGCGCTGCTGTTGCGCAACCCAATACCTTGTCCAGGCGCTGCGCCACACGAACAATTCGGGGCACTTGCACGCTGCGGCGGCGCCGAACTCGCCCCGATGTCGGTCGAAGCTACCTTCGGACGCTCGTCCTTGACGCGCCGCTCCCTATCGCCAAGTCTCACGTCGGAGGTGACCCCATGGAGTACAAGGCTCGTTGCCATTGCGGACGCGTGCGCTTCTCATTCCGCAGCCGCGAGATTACCGCTGGAAAACGCTGTAACTGCTCCCTCTGTATCCGCAGGGGCGCCGTCCTGTCGTGGACTTACATTCCGGCTGCCGACTTTACACCGCACCATGACTTGCGCGACCTCGAGGTTTACGCGTGGAACGAAAAGGTCTTGAGCAATTATTTCTGCAAGACCTGCGGAATTTTTACGTACATCGGCGACGGCAAGAACGCCGCGGACGGTTACCGAATAAACCTCGGTTGCGTCGAAGGCCTCGATCCACTCGCCCTCGAGATCAGCGTCATTGACGGCAGGTTGTTACCGACGATTAAAGAGCGCGGTTAGCGCCGTGTGATGCACCCGGGCAGTCGTCCGAGCTCTTGAGCGCGCCGAGGTCCGGACGTGTGGCGCTTCCTTCCCGCTCAAGAGCGGCAGCGCCCCTTTCATAGCGCGGCTCGGCCAGGAATCGCGATCAGATGAAGCGGCACGCAGAATGTGAGATGCTCGCGGGCAGCGGTTAGGATACGCTGGAACAGTATCAAGTCAGGTGCGACGACTTCGGGGGTCGCCGTCCCAAAGAATAAAGAGCACAGCGCCGACATGCACTTTTCTGGGGTGCACGAGTTTCGAGGGATCGATCTCGCATGGCGACACGGTTGCTCAAGCGGCTTTAGGGGAGATCGATCAATGCCATCGGCCAAAATGCGCCCGCTCGTTGGACCGTCGATGCGATGCACCCACAGGGTTCTCTGGATGATCGCTCCACTGATCGCTTATGGGATCGCGGCTCCCTCGCGCGCCGACGACACCTCAACGGCAGCCGCCGAGCAAGGTCCGATGCAGGAGGTCGTCGTCACGGCGACGCGGCGCGAAGAGGATCTGAGCAAGGTGCCGCTGAGCGTCACGGCGCTCACCCAAGCGGATATGGACACCAAGGGCATCAAGGACATCACCGATGTTGCACGCTTTACGCCCGGTGTATACATCGACAACTCGGGTACCAATAACATCTCGATACGCGGCATCTCCTCCTCCGGCGGGGCGGGAACAACCGGCATTTACATTGACGACACGCCGATCCAGATGCGTGCGCTTGCGTTCAATCCCGACGAGACACTACCGAAGTCCTTCGACATCGATCGCGTCGAGGTTCTGCGCGGTCCGCAAGGTACGCTGTTCGGCGCCGGCTCCGAGGGCGGCACGGTGCGCTACATTACGGCGCAGCCGAGCCTCACCAAGACCAGCATCTATGGCCGCGGCGAAATCTCGTACACGGAAGGGGGCGCGCCAAGTTACGAGGCCGGCGTTGCTGCGGGCGGACCCATCGTGGATGGCACCTTCGGGGCGCGCGCGACGGTCTGGTATCGGCGCGATGGCGGCTGGATCGATCGAGTCGATCCGACGGCCGCCGACCCGCAGAGCGCGCTCGTGGACTCGAACGCGAATTATGGCGAGACGCTGCTGGTGCGCCTGGCGGGAATCTGGGCGCTGAATGATAAATGGTCGGTGACGCCGAGCATCTATTACCAGAATCGCGAGCTGCACAATGTTTCGGCCTACTGGCCGATCTATTCGGACCCGAGCCAGAACCGTTTCGTCAACGGCGATCCCACCGGACGGCCGGTGCCTGACAAGTTCTATCTGCCGGCATTGAAAATCGACGGCGACCTCGGCGCCTTCCACTTGATCTCGAACACCTCTTTCTATCACCGCCTGGAGCAGACCGGCTACGACGGCACCGAGTACAATTTGGGCTTCTACCAGACGCTGGTGCCGTTCCAGGCCGGCGTATCTTTTCCGCTGATCGACGGTAACGGCATCCATCTGCCCGCCGCCATCGCCGACTACCGCTCGCCCGCCTCGATCGACAACGGCCAGGAGAACTTCACGCAGGAAATCCGGCTCGTGTCGAGCGACCCCAACGCCAAGCTCATTTGGACCACGGGGGTTTTCTATAGCGAGAATCGCCAGCACTATCTCGAGCAGATCCATGACCCGATGCTGAACACCTTCTGGGAGGTGGTCGCGGGCATGCCCTATACCGCCATCTTCACGGACAACAACGGCAACCCAGTGCCGTACGTGGCAAGCTTCCCCACTGACTCGTATTTCCTGCAGACGCATTCCAAGGATACGCAGCTCGCCGGGTACGGTGAAGCGACCTACTCGCTCACCGACAGCCTGAAGGCGACCGCGGGCGTGCGCTTCTCGCGCACCGAGTTTTCATTCGACACGTACACGGGCGGTCCGCAGCTCTTTAACGAGCCCATCGCAAACAGCGGCGACAAGAAGGAGAATTCCTTCACGCCGAAGGTCGACCTGTCCTATCAGATGGATCCAAACGATCTTTTCTATGCGACGTACGCCAAGGGCTTTCGCCCGGGTGGCGCCAACAATCCGGTGCCGCAGGCGGCATGCGCCGCAGATTTCCAGAGCTTCGGGATCAGCGAATCACCCGCGACCTACGACTCGGACACGGTCAACAGCTTCGAAATCGGTGCCAAGAACAGCTTCGCGAACCGCATCCGCATCGCCACAAGCGTGTACTACGTGCGCTGGAAAAATATCCAGCAGACCGTGGTCCCACCGATCTGCCAGATCTCCTTCATCGCCAATCTCGGCTCGGCCGTCGCCAAGGGCGCCGACATCCAGGCAGAGTTTCAGGTCACGAATGCCCTTACGGCGGAGGCCACGGCCGGCTATACCGATGCCCGCTATACGCAGGACTCCAAGTTCTCAGCGGCACAGTCTACCCCCGTCGTCTCCTCGGGCGACGCCATCAGCGGACAGAGTGGTCAGCCCAACCCGCCGTTTACAGCCTCCGTAGGCCTTGAGTATCGCTTTGCAGCGTTTCAACACGAGTCGTTCGCGCGGATCGACTACGAGTACGAGGGACGCGGTAAGTGGCTGCCGCCCGAGCAGGACCCCAACACCCTGCAGTTCGACGCGATGAACTACATGCTGCCGGCGACGAACTTTGTGTCGATACGCGCGGGCATGATCTTCAATGCCCTCTCGATCGAACCGTTCATCGATAATCTCACCGACACGCATGTCGTGACCAACTACAATTTCTCCATCGACCCGGGAACCGGCAACAGCCGTCTGGTACGCGATTTTACGTTTCGTCCGCGCACCTACGGCGTGACGTTCACCTGGCACCAATAGCTGCGGTTGTTCGGACGACGCCGAAACCCGTCAAAGACAAGGATGTGCGGATGCGCCGGCGCGCGCCTAGGCGCTATCAGGCGCCGACCGAGGCCGCCAACCGCTTCGCGCGAGACGCAGCCCCGTTTCAGACTGCCTTTAATTCCCCAATCGCGCGCCACGCTTGATCGATCGCCTCGTGCGCGTAGGCGTTCCAGGCGGCATCGGAATTTGCGATCGTGACGCTGCCGCAGCGTTTACGGCCGATCTCGTAGGGCGGTGGCCCTGCGGTATCTGGATCGAACAGTGAGTTCGGATCGTACGCATAGCCGTGCGGCCAGCGATTGACGGTGATTGCTGCAATGTCGCGCGCCGACTGAAAGCCTCCCGCACCCAGCATACGATCGAGCTGCTCGGTGATGCGCTTTTCGAACTCCTCGAACGGCGTCACCAGTAGCTGTTGCCTGCCCAGCCGGAACTGCTCGACATTTGAGAGGCCCTGGTTCGGCGTCAGCGGAACGCGCGTCAGGTGAAGCACCATCGGCTCGTTCGGGTCGCGGGAATTGCGATAGCCGCCGAGCGACACCGGAAAATCGAGCAACGTATTCGAAAAGTAGCCATAGGGGCTGTAGATCCTATCGACTCCAAGCTTGACGAAGGCCTGCCAGTTGCGCACCGCGACATTGACGTAGACCAGCGGCAGCTTGACGCCTAAGGCGAGCGCCTGTTTTTGCGCTGGAGGCAATTCCGGCATGATGTATGGAATCATCATGTTGTAGCACGCGAGTACGCAGTGCTTCGCCTGGACGCGATGCAGCACACCGGCGCGGACGTAGCCGATGTCGACCGGCCCGCCCTTGGCGCGGGCGTTGGCGACGGCCACCGCAGTGCTATTCAGGCGCAGGCGAATGGCCGCTGCGTCGACATCGAGCTTGGCATAGTCGAACTCGGCGAGCACCACGTCGTCCATGGTATGACCCGGCGCCACAGGGGGGATTAGACTGCGGACCAGCAGCCGGGCAATCGAGGCGTTGCCGTCGGGGAAATGGTAGATATAGGGTTCATCAAGACCTTTCTCCTCCAGGTCCTTGAGGCCGAGACCGGCGAAACCAGGGAAGCGGCTGCCCAGCGCCTCGAGCGCTGGCACGATATCCGCGCCCATGGCGAGAAGGTCCTGGGTCACGGCATCGAAGTACTTCACCGCCTCGTCGCCGAGTCCGCAATCCTTGCGCAGATAGTCGCGGTAGCTGAGCTTCTCCAAGTAGGCGATCTTCTGTGCCTTCGACTTTCCCGCCAGATAGTTCTTCGGATGCTTGAAGAATTCGATGAGCCGTGCCCTCGCGTCCTCCGACATCGGGAACTCGGCGATGGCCGCCTCGACGTGACGGCCTTTGGCCTCGACTCCACTCGAGTCGGCGGCGCCAGTCACGATCGGATTGCCGGCAACCACCCGGTCCACGCCGAACGTCTCGCGATCAAAATACACACCCTCGGTGAGGCCGAGCGACCCGTAGAGGTTGCGGTCGTACGCGGTATCCCAGCGGCTCATTTCGACACCGAGCGCCTGGAGCAACCGGTTGACGGTCTTGCTGAATAGCGCTTTGGGCGATTGCAGTGACTGGGACCCGCCGTAACCGAGCAGCAATCGATCGCCGACCCTGAATTCGTTACGCTTGGCATGCCCGCCGAAATCGTCGTGATTGTCGAGAATCAAGATGCGCGAAGCGGGGCCATGCGCTTCGCGATAGAACCACGCTGCCGCCAAACCGCTGATGCCCCCGCCGACGACGACCAGATCGAAACGCTCATCGACCGCAAGGCCGGTGGTGTCGAACGACTTGCCCTCGCGACCGACCTGATGGGCGACCTCGAACGAACCGGGATGGCTTCCCCGCAGGCCAGTCAGCTCCGGCGGATAATAACGACTGGGCTCGGCGCGCAGCTGCGCAAGCGGAGTCATTCCAGCGGCGATCGCGAGCGCGGTGCCGTTCAGGAAATCGCGCCGGCTTATCATGCTGACAGTTCTCCTCAAGAAAAGCCGATGCGAGAGTACTATATGGTACGGCATTTTTCCCGGTACACGGCTGCTTCTCCTTCGACCTGCTTCTGCGCAATGAGTAGCGGCGGCCGACAACCGGTGCCCGCGGTATACGCCTTGGGCAGCAGCGATTCTAGTGTCTGCAGAAACGTGAGAGCGGATGACTGACATAGTGGACAGTCCCGACGATCGAGACTCAAAGCAACTGCGATCGCTGGGCTATGTTTCCCATTTCGATCGCAGTATGTCGATCTGGGAAAACTTTGCACTCGGCTTTACGTACTTATCGCCGGTAGTAGGCGTTTACACAATTTTTGCGACCACGTTCGCCGCCGGCGGACCACCGATGTGGTGGACCTACGTGTTTGTTGGCGTCGGCCAGATGCTGGTATGCCTCGTCTTCTGTGAGATCGTTTCGCAGTTCCCGATCTCCGGTGGAATCTACCCATGGGCTCGCCGCCTGGTCGGCAAGCGGTGGGCCTGGATGACTGGATGGATCTATGGCTGGGCTCTCTTCGTCACGCTCGCAGCGATCGCAACCGGCGCAGCGCCATTCATCGCCGAACTTCTTGGGCTCGAGCCGACGGCCTTCGTAACAACGACGCTTGCGCTCATTCTGATCGCTATCACAACCGTGGTGAACCTGAGCGGCACACGCTTGCTGGCGCGAGTGGCCATGTTCGGCTTGATTTGCGAGCTAATCGGTGCCCTCGTGGTCGGCAGCTATTTGCTGATCTTCGCGCGCCACCAGCCGCTCACCGCACTCGTCGATACGAGTACTCTGCACATCAACGGCTCCTACTTGCCCGCCTTTCTAGCGTCGGCGCTCGGAGCAATGTGGTGCTATTACGGATTTGAAGCGTGTGGCGATGTTGCCGAGGAGACGCCGAATGCGGCCAGGACAATCCCGAAATCGATGCGGCTAACGATCTACGTGGGCGGCGTGGCCGCACTCTGGGTATGCCTTGGGTTCGTCCTCGCCGTTCCCGACGTCCACGCGGTGATGTCCGGAAAGGACAAAGACCCGGTAGTGACGGTGCTTAAGAGCGCAATGGGCGATTCGGGCCTAAGACTTGTCATCGCCGTCGTCTCGGTGTCGTTCCTGTCCGCGCTGTTGAGCTTGCAAGCCGCCGCCAGCCGGCTGCTATTCGCCTATGCCCGTGACGAGATGATCATCGGCAGCCATGAGCTCCGACAGCTTTCTCCCGGACGACACATCCCGGCGAAGTCTCTGCTCGTGGCGGGTACCATCCCGGCGCTGATCGCGTTGGCCGCGCCCTGGCTGCAGGATGCAGTGGCGACGATCATCAGCTTTGCGGCGGTCGGCATCTACCTAGCATTCCAGATGATCGTAGTCGCGGCGCTGGTCGCGCGCAGTCGTGGCTGGCACCCCGCCGGGGCGTTTACGCTCGGTATTTGGGCTTGGCCTGTGAACATCCTGGCGCTGGTTTATGGAATCGGCGCCATCGTCAATATGTCGTGGCCACGCAGCCCGCAAGATCCCTGGTTCAGCAATTACGGTGTGATCGTGACGTCTATCGGCATCGTCACGTGCGGCGTGCTCTACATGATCGCAGTGCGACCGTACAATCGCGGTTCGGCACCCGCGGGGGATGCTCACCACCCGGCGCTCGCGACTGGCACGCCGATCGGTGACTGACACTTGCCCATTTATGGCCGCCGAAACGAAATGCGCCGGCACAAAGGGCAACTGATCGTTCGCATCCTTGTGTGTTTAGGCGCCTTCGGCAACTGCCTGACCCTAAAATCAAATCCTCGGTATTCTCGGCGACGATTGCCGAGCCTGTCGTGTGCCCAGGGAATTACTTGTCTTTAGCGTTCGTAGCCTTTAAAGCTTCGGATCGCGCCCCAAGTACTCTAACTGGTATCCACGCAAGACCTTGCCTTCCACCAGCGCTCGGGTGTAATCGAATGACATTGCGCCGCAATCTAGGGCTCCCGCTCCTCCTTGGAGCCTTGCACCTGTACATCGGGATTCGCATTCTGCCGTCGCTGCCGGGAGTTCCGGCTCGGCTTGGCGGGACCTCATTGCTCGTCCTTTCCTGCGGGTTGATGGCATTGAGTCTGGTGGCACGCTCCTTGTGGTCAAGGCCGCTCGCGGATCAGATGGCGGCGCCGGGATTCTTCATGGCGGGTTTCTTCTCCTCGGTGCTGGTCTTAACGCTGCTGCGTGATGTTGTGCTCTTACCCGTCGCGCTCCTGTTATCTCAACCCCAGGTGCGCGCGTACGATTCCATATCGGCAACCGTCGTCCTTGGCCTGGGGATCTTTGCCACATTGGCAGGGCTCGTGGCAGCACGACGCCGAGCTCGCATCGTCAACGTCGATGTGCCACTGCACGATTTGCCGCCCGCACTGCATGGATTCTCAATCGTGCAGATCAGCGACATCCATGTGGGGACTACCATCCGCAAGAGCTACGTGCAAAGAATCGTTAAAGCCGTGAACGCACTAAAGCCCGATCTCATTGCGGTGACCGGTGACATCGTTGATGGACCGGTGCGCGAGCTGGCTGCGCACACCGCGCCGCTCGCTGAGTTGCGCGCGCTGCATGGAGCATTCTTCGTAACCGGGAATCACGAGTATTATTCCGGGGCGCGCTCCTGGACGACGGAATTTAGACGCCTGGGGCTGCGAGTGCTGCTGAACGAGCATACCGTGATTGAGCATGCAGGCGCCTCGCTGGTCGTCGCGGGCGTGACCGATTTCAGCTCGCATCATTTTGATCCTTCGCAACGGAGCGATCCACACATCGCCCTTGCGGGCGCGCCGGTGGCCGCGAGCGTGAGAGTTCTGCTGGCCCATCAACCGCGTTCCGCGGCGGCGGCGGCAAGCGCCGGGTTCGATCTGCAGCTATCTGGCCATACCCATGGTGGTCAATTCTGGCCTTGGAACCTGTTCGTGCGATTGCAGCAGCCATTCACCGCGGGTCTGCACCGCCTAGAGCATCTGTGGATCTATGTAAGCCGCGGTACCGGATACTGGGGTATACCCAATCGGTTTGGTGCGCCTTCTGAAATTACGCGCCTGCGGCTCGTTCCGGCGCAAATGCGCAAAGCGAGCTCTTGCCGCAAGCGCTTAACGCTGACGCGAGCGGCACGGGCCGCAGCTTTGGCAACCTAAAACGCCTCAGGGCGGGCGGTGACTTGTAGGCGCTCGCTGCAATATCATATACATGTGTCGGCAGCCTCGAGGGTGGCTGCAAACATTACTTAAGGAGATTCCCATCGCTACCGGTTGGGCAGGAGACGGCGCCGTGCAGGATCAGATCGATGCGACCGTCAAGGATGGAATCAGAAGGGCGAAGAGCCAGCTACCGCACGGGCCGAGCCTGAGTCACTGTGCCGAATGCGGCAATGAAATTCCCGAGGCGCGCAGGAGCGCAATCCCTGGCGTGCGGTTGTGTCTGGCCTGCCAGGAAGCCCGCGATCGCAGCACGGATCAATTCAGCGGCTACAACCGTCGCGGCAGCAAAGACAGTCAATTGCGCTAAGCAGCTGCCGCTCAACTGTCTACTTTTGAAGCACGTACTGCCCCGGCGCATCGCCTAGCGCACGGTATCGCGTACCCGCTTTGCCCATAGAAGGTGGCTTCACAAGCCTGCGCTTTGAATGCTCCGCGAGCCAGCGCTGCCAGACTGGCCACCAGGAACCGGCCTTTTCCTCGGTCGTTTCAAACCAGCTTTGTGGCGCGAGTGTTTGGGTTTCGTTTGACCAGTTGCGGACACGATGGCGCCGGCGCGGATGAGCCGGCCCACTGACGATGCCGGCGTTATGGCCGCCTGATGTCAGCAGAAATGTAAAGTCATTGGAACGCGTTAGTCCGCGCACTTTGTATACCGACTTCCACGGCGCGACATGATCCGTTTCGGTGCCGACCACAAACATCGGCACCCGAATCTTAGTGAGATCGACCCGCCGGCCGCCGGACTCGAACTCGCCCTGCGCCAGCGCATTGTTGAGATAGAGCTGGCGCAAGTATTCAGCATGCATGCGGCACGGCATGCGTGTGCCGTCTGCATTCCAGGCCATCAGATCATTCTGCGTCTCGCGCTTGCCGCGAATGTATGCATTGACAGCTGGAGTCCATAACAGATCACGCGACCGCAGCAGCGAAAATGCTGCTTTCATCTGCTCGCTCTTGAGTACGCCATCGCGGCTCATGACCGCCTCCAGCGTGTCGAGCTGACTGGGGCTGATAAAGACCGATAGCTCCCCGGCTTCGCTGAAATCTTGTTGAGCCGCCAGGAGCGTCACGCTGGCTAGCGGCTTCTTGCGCTCGGCCGCAAGCGATGCCGCAGCAATCGACAGCAGTGTGCCGCCGATGCAATAACCCACCGCGTGGATAGCCTGGCCCGGCACGACCTTGGCAACCGCTTCCAGCGCTGCGCGCACACCGTGCGTTAGGTAGTCGTCCATGCCGAGCGCGCGGTCACTCGCGGTCGGATTCTTCCAGGAAACCATGAAAACGGTGTGCCCTTGCGAAACAAGGTAGCGCACCAGCGAGTTGTGCGCAGAGAGATCAAGGATGTAGTACTTCATAATCCAAGCCGGAACGATCAGCACAGGCTCGGCATACACCTTGTCGGTCATCGGCGAGTATTGAATCAGCTCGATCAAATCGTTGCGCAAGATCACTTTGCCGGGGGTCGCGGCGACGTCGCGGCCGACGACGTACTTCTCGGCTCCTGCCGGCCCTTTCCCATCGACGGCGCGCCCGGCGTCCTCCAGCCAGTTCTTGAAGCCGCGCACCAGATTCTCGCCCGCCTCGGCCCGGGTCGCCTCGAGCAATTCGGGATTCGTCGTCAGATAGTTGGCGGGAGAAAAAGTCTCGTGACTGTTACGGCCCATGAAATCGAGCGTGCGCGCGCTGCTGGGTGCCACGCCCGGCACGGTCGACCATGCTTTCTGCCACCAGTCGACGACATTGAGGTAGTTATGCGCGTAGATGTTAAAAGGCCACTGGTTCCAGCTCTGGGCGCTGAAGCGGGCATCACCAGTTGCCGGGGGCAACGGCTCGCCGCTTGTGGCGCGTACCGCAAAGCTCCAACTCTCGGCCGCCTTGGACAAAGCGTCCTGCAGGATCTGGGATTGTTTGTCCGGTTGCTTGGCGAGATTCAGATACCAATCCCACCACGCGTTCAGATAGTCCTCGGGGGCAAGCCCACCCGTTGCGATGGCGAGCTGCGCACGCAATGCACGTGCGACTTCGGCTTGGTCTTTTGAATCCGGCGACTTGGACACGCGTTTTGCCGCAAAGCGCGATTATGGCTGGTTAGGATTAAAGAGCTGGAGAGACGGAGCACTCGGGTGCCCCGCTCTCTCCATAATGATTACGCGGCGCGCTTTTTGGCCCCTGCAGCCGCCTTCTTGGTCTCTGCAGCCGCCTTCGCGGTCATCTCGGTAACCACGTCGGTCAAGCCGTTCTGAGCCTCGGTGGCGAGCTTGAGGAACTCCTGCGCCCGAACGCGCATCGTCTCACTGAGTGCAGTCGTAAGCTGCATCTGCTTGGAAAAGAGCTCGGCCGGAGTCTTGGCATCCAGAACCGCCTTGGCCTGGGCCACGCTCCAGTCCAAATAGTCGCCAGCGACGGCGTGCTGATAGCGACCGAAGCGGTCGAAAGTCTTGACGCCTTCCTGCTGCGCCTTGAGCGCGGGCGCGAACGCGCTGCGATAGCTCTCGGAGAAAGCCTTCGCGTCGAAATGTGTATCGTTCATGATCTGCTCCTAGGGAATGAGTATCTTGTCACGGGCGCTATCATAACACAGTTTGTATGCAGTGCAAAAAGAAAGTCATACATCCGTTGCAGACCCTCTAATCCGATATAAGTGATTGTTTTTATGACATATATTTCTGGATCATTCTTGCAATCTAAAGCGCGGAAGTATGCGTCGCAATACACCCGGCGCCCACGGCTGCAGCCGCACTCGGCACGTGGCTACCGTCCCGCCCCGACATAAGGAAACGCGCGCGCAAGCGCCGCCGACGATCTACCCATGTCGACAGTCATCTCGAATTACATCCGATCCCTTGAGCTCTACTTGTGCAGCAGAGGGGCCCAAGTCGTGCGCTGTAAGCTTCCGGGGTCCGTCCAGGGAAGAACTCTTCGTGATCGCATCGTGCTGCGCGCGGATCTGGACCCGGAGGAGGAGCTGCTGACCCTGGTCCATGAAGTCACGCACTGGCTGGCGCATCGCGAGGCCGAGGAAAGCAGCGCCCACGGTACGGTTTTCGAGTATGAGGCGGAGGCGGTAGAGGCTCTCGTGATGGATCATCTCGGCATGCAGCGCCCGCAATGCGCTACACCAGCCTTCGAGAACGCCAATCCAACGGATGGCCTGTTGCTTGCGTCCGTAAGACGAGTCAATGCTACCAGCCGTCGCATCTGCGACGCACTCGAATCAGGGCGCGCTTAGCTTTAAAGCCGCAAACCCCCGTCCAACTCCAGGCAGCGGCCGGTAAAGAAGTCGTTCTCGAATATAAACTGCACCGCGTTTGCAATCTCTTCGGGCTTGCCCAGCCGCTTTAGTGGCACCGGTGCAGTGAGCTTGTCGCGCATCTCGGGGCGCATGGACGCCACAATTTCCGTGTCGGTAAACCCAGGGGCCACTGACCCCACGCGAATGCCGTAGCGCGCCAGCTCCCTCGCCCACACCACCGTCATGGATTCGACGCCCGCCTTGGCGGCGCTGTAATTGGTCTGGCCCGCATTTCCCACGCGCGAAATGCTCGAGATATTCACGATCACCCCGCCATTACCACATTCGATCATTTGTGCCGCCGCTTCGCGTGCGCACAGAAAAACCCCAGTCAGGTTCACGCCGATGACCGCATCCCACTGTTCCCGCGTCATTCGACCGACAACGTGACCGTCCTTCACTTTCACGAGCAAACCGTCGCGCACGATGCCGGCGTTATTGACAAGGCCGTCGAGGCGACCGAAATCTGTCCTGACGCGCGCCATTGCAGCGCTGACTTCGCCTTCCTGCGCGACGTTGACTTGGTAAGCGCGCGCCGGCTGCGATCCATTTCCGCACTGCGCAGCGCTCTGCGCGAGCTCCTCGGCATTCAAATCGAAGAGAGCCAGGTTTGCGCCCCTCTGCGCTAGTTGCAGCGCAATGGCCCGGCCGATGCCGCGGCCCGCTCCTGTAACCACGATTGTCTTGTTCTGCAATTGCATTCGTCACCTACCCTGCTTTTTCTTCCTGCTTTGGCGGCCCGGGCGGCCGGGCTCCGGAGCCGAACCCGTCGGCTGTGGATTCTGTGCGCCAAAGGCGTGATTCCACAGTTCCATGTTCTTGCGGGTGAGTTCCGCCAAAGGTGCAAAAGGCGCCTGCAGCGCTTTCGTCATTTCGCTCTGCATCGTTTCCTGCTGATGCAACACCGAGGTGAATGCCTCTTCCAGGTAGCGGCTGAGGGGCGCCTGCATCGGACTGCCGTAGAAACGAATGATGGTGGCAAGCAGCTCCGCGCTCAGCACCGGCCGGCCGAAATGCTCCTGTTCGGCGATGATCTGTAACAGCACCGCACGCGTAAGGTCCTCGTCGGACTTTTCGTCCACGACCTTGATCTTCTCGCCGGCGATGATCAGCTGGCGCAGATCATCGAGCGTCACATGGCGGCTGCCGGCCGTGTCATAAAGGCGGCGGTTGGAGTATTTTCGGATCAGGCGCTCTTGCTGCATGATTTCGACTTCTTTGATGCGCAATGCCGAAGATGATCGTATTCGAACCTTTCGCAATGCACAACGACATCAAACTCATGCCGCGACGGCGTTCTCAGTTGGGCGCACTGGCACCATATAAAACAAGTAGTTACATGAAGCGAGGCGATCCTCGATGTTGCGTGGGCAGGTGCGTTTCTTATATTTGCACTGCATAGAGAAGAATACCCATGGATAAGGACTTGTGGCGGCAATGGCAGGCGTATGCGGAACTGATGTTGCCCCCCGGCGCCGCATCTGCGTTCGGGCAACCTGCTAGTTGGTTCGCGCCATACGCCGGCGCTGCCGAGCGCTTCGCGAGCGAGGCGCGGCGCTTTTTCGAAACCGTACATGACTCGGCGACGCCACCGGGTGAAGCCGCTCGAGCCTTCGGGGACTCCTTGCGCGAGCAGTTTGCGGATTTTTTCCCGAAGCTTTGGGGCATGGATGCCAAGTCGGGTCCGTTGGCCGCGGCGTGGTCGACCGGTACCGACATGCCTGCCCTGGGCCTCAACCGGGAACACCAGTTGCGCTGGCAGAGGACGCTCGAAGCCTGGTCGCGGATGAGCGCAGCGCAACATCGGCTGCAGCGGCTGTGGTCCGACGTGCTGCAGGAGGCCGCCAGCGCCTTTGCCGGGCCACTTGCCGCAGCATCGCGCGCGCCGCCTAGCAATGAAGCGCTGCACGCGCTTTACGATAATTGGATCGATTGCGCGGAACAGGCCTACGCACGCGCCGCTCATAGTGATGAGTTTTCCGAGGCGATGGCAGAGTTTGTCAACGCCAGCAGCGAATGGCGTGGCAATTTGAAAGAGGGAATTGAGCAGTATGCCAAGCTGCTTGATTTGCCCACCCGCGCCGAGATCAACACCTTGCTGCAGCGCCTGAAGGCGCTCGAAGAGCGGCCAAATGCAAAGTCCACGAAGCAGGCGGCCGCCAAGGCCTCGAAACGCCGTCGACCGCCGCCAAAAAAGCGTAAGGCCCGCGCGCGTCGCAAATCAAAGCCATGACAGATCCGGAACTTTTTGCGGCGCTGTCGGCAGCGCGGCGTTGTGACGCGGGGTGTTCGCAGAAACACGAAGTCTGGCGGTCGGGCAAATTGCGGCTGTACCGCTACCGCGCGCTCGCCAAGTCGAACGGCACCGCGCCCCTGCTGATCGTTTATGCGCTGGTCAATCGCCCCTACATGATGGATCTGCAGGAGGACCGGTCACTCATTCGCGGCCTGTTGGCCCAGGGTGTGGACGTCTACCTGATCGACTGGGGTTACCCCGACGGCGCCGATCGCTTTACATCCCTTGCTGATTATATCGATGACTATCTCGCCGGTTGCGTACAGCGGATCCTGCAGAGCCAGCGCCTGGAGCGGCTCAATATCCTCGGCGTGTGCCAAGGTGGTGTGCTGGGTTTGTGCTATGCGGCACTGCACCCCGAGCAAGTCCGCAACCTGATCACGATGGTCACGCCTGTCGACTTTCATACTGCGGGGGACCTGCTCTCAAGATGGGTGCGAAAAATCGACGTCGGCGCCTTGGTGGGCGATGGCAACGTTGCAGGCGACTTGCTGAACCAACTGTTTCTTGCGCTGATGCCGTTTCGGCTGACGCATCAAAAATATGCTGAGCTGCTTCGGGGCAGTGTCGATCGGGCGCGAGTCGAGAATTTCATGCGCGTCGAATCGTGGATATTCGACAGCCCGGATCAGGCGGGCGCTGCCTTTCGCGAATTCGTGGTTTGGTGCTACCAGGAGAATCGACTCGTCAAGAATCAGCTTGAGATCCGTGGCCGCAGGATTGAGCTGGGCGCTTTGCAGTTGCCAATGTTGAACCTGATCGGCAGAAAGGATCACCTGGTTCCGCCAGATGCCTCGGGCGCCCTGGCAAGCCTGGTTGGAAGCGACGATTTCACCACCCTCGAGTTCGACCTCGGGCACATCGGCATGTACGTCAGTGCGCGCGCTCAGCGTGAGGTGCCGACGGCTATTGCCAGCTGGCTCGCAACCCGCTAGCAACGGTGCAGCGTCAAGGCAGGCTCCGCCGCCGCGGTAGCGCCAAATCGGCAGGCGCCGCGGGCACGAACGGTGCGAGTCTGGCAGCAAATCCCGGGTCGACCGGGCGCGACAGAGGCCGGCGGCCCTCGTCGCGCCGGTTTTGGTCGTTCATACTATGCACAACAATCGACCGCGCGACGGCTTCGTATTCCCCACCCGTCGACCCGGGCAGAACCGAAACCATTTGAGGAGTTAGCGCTGTATGGCAACTACAAAACGAATCGCACTCGTAACGGGTGGGATGGGCGGCCTCGGAGAGGCGATCTGCGTGAAGCTGGCGAAGCTCGGAGACACCGTGGTCACGACGTATTCGCCGGGCAATACCCGGGTGCAGGAGTGGCTCAAGACGATGCAGTCGAGCGGCTATCACTTCTTTGCATACGAGTGCGACGTAACCGATTGGGACTCTTGCCAGCGCTGTGTCGAGAAAGTGCAAAAGGAGATCGGCCCAGTTGACGTGCTTGTGAACAATGCCGGCATTACGCGCGATATGACCTTCAAGAAGATGGACAAGATCAATTGGGATGCGGTGATGTGCGCAAACCTGAGCTCGGTATTCCACATGACCAAGCAGGTCTGCGATGGGATGGTGGAGCGCAGTTGGGGCAGGATAGTCAACATCTCTTCGGTGAACGGCCAGAAAGGCGCTTTTGGGCAAACCAACTACTCTGCCGCCAAGGCGGGCATGCACGGCTTTACCAAAGCATTGGCGCTGGAAGTCGCACGCAAGGGCATAACCGTCAACACAATCTCACCTGGCTACATCGGGACAAAGATGGTCACCGCGATACCAAAAGATGTCCTCGACTCGAAGATTATTCCGCAAATTCCGATGGGCCGCCTCGGCAAGCCTGAAGAGGTTGCCGGACTTGTCGCTTACCTGGCGAGCGAGGAGGCTGCCTTCGTAACCGGCGCAAATATCGCGATCAACGGCGGGCAGCATATGCAGTAGCGGGGCTGCGCAGTGCCGCACCGCGCACAAGAAAGCGGTTCACGCAAGCTGCCGACACAGATTGTTCGACCTTGGCGTCGCAAGCGCTCCGGCTGGATCTTCATAAGGATGCTCGGCAGATAGGCCTTTGACGCGCTGAAGCGGCGTACGGCCTGCCGCGAGTCGCCTGCTTCGCACCTTAGTTGCTGCGTTGGCTCCCCGCAGGGTCAAGGAATCGCTGGACGAAGACCAAATCGAGCCAGCGTCCGAACTTGCGCCCGACCTCGCGAAAATGCGCGACCTGTTGAAAGCCGAGCCGCTCATGCATGCGCAACGAGCCGGCATTGGCCGCGTCGATGCCGCCGATCATGACGTGCTTGCCCATCGCGCTTGCCAACGGAAAAAGCGCCCGCACGAGCAGACTGCCCACGCCTTTACCACGCTGTTCGCGGTGGACGTGCACGCTGTGCTCAACCGAATAGCGATAGCCTGGCCATACGCCGCGAAACTCGCCGAATGAGGCAAACCCGACGACGCCACCGCTACTCTCGGCCACGAGGATCGGGAAACGTGCGGTGCCACGCGACTCAAACCAGGCGCGCCGCTCATCCAGGTTCGTGGGCGCCAGTGAATACACCGCGGTCGAATGCGCGATTACGTCGTTGTAAATCGCCGTAATCGCCGGTAAATCCTCTGGCGCGGCCGGACGAATTTCGGCAGCGATCACCGTCGACCTCCGTGGCGCTTCAGGCCCCCCCGCAAGGACTTGAAAAGAATCGTGGTCGAACACAATCCCCCCTGTGGCCATAGAGCGTAATCCGGGATGACGCCGACGCGTTGCCACCCCTGTCGCGCGTACAGCCGTTCGGCATCTTCACTCGCCGTATCGAGAACCAGCAATGTCTTACCGGCACTGATCGCGCGCTGCTCGGCAGCCCTTAGCAGCGCCGCGCCAACACCCTGCCGCCGCGCCTGCTGATGCACGAGCATCTTCGCGACTTCTCCGCGATGTGGCTGATTTTCCGGTTGCGCCCAGATGACCTGAATAGTACCTACGATCGTGCCGGCGGCATCCTCTGCTACGAGCAACACACGCTCGCCTCGTGCCATGCTCGCGGCGGTGTCCCGCCAAAAAGCCTCGGCCTTACCGCGCGTAATCGGCAGCATGAAACTAACCGATGCTCTGCCTTCAACACAGTCCAGCAACACATCGCTTAGGCCTTGGACCTCGCGCTCCCCCAGATACTCCAGACACCGAATAGCTATTGCGCTTGACTGCTTCATCTGTGCGTGCGCGCAAGAGCGGAGGCAAGGACGACGATATAGCGCGCAGCTTTGCGAGTCCGATTCCGAAATGCCGTGGGCTCATTGAGCCTCATGGCAAGGCAATCGTCCTGTGCGAGGCAATACGTGTCACGGCCGACCGTTACTTCTATGCTCCCTTGCTGTATCCAAATTTGCTGATGAATGTTTGCCTCGCGTTGCCCGGTTTCATAAGCCACGCGTGCGCCAGCCGGCAAGGCAACATCGACGATTTGTATAGGCGATGGGAAGTTGGCGGGCGAGATGTTGCGCCGCACGTAGCCAGATTGTGGGTCTCGCCAAAGGCGCCGATCCACAGCATGTGAAACTGGGCTGCGCGGCCCGTCCGCATCCTCGAACAACGTGGCCAGTGACACGCTTAAACCCGTCGCAATTTTTTCTAACACGACCGCCGACGGACTGCTCTCTCCGCGCTCTACCAGCGAGAGCATCGAGCGGCTGACGCCGCACCTGCCGGACAGAGCATCGAGACTAATACCCAACTCTGTTCGTAAGGTTCGCACGCGCTTCGCGATGCGCGCATTGATGCCCTGTCCGGCAGGACCTGCGTTGCGCTGTTTAATGGACACTATATCCATTATAATGGATTACGCTCAAGACCGAAATAGCCCCTTGTCAAAGCAATAACTTAGTGAAGCGATCAGACTAGAACCTATCTGAAAATCTCAAAAGTGCCGAAGTAGGATACAGATGGACGCTAGCTGCACAAAGCCGAGGAAGTTGCGTGGGTAGAATTCCCATCGCACCAGCAGGCGACGACGCCACTGAATCCAGGCGAAGAATCGCTCGACGATCCAGCGCCGCTCGTAGCGGCGCAACCGTCAGCCATCCTGGGTCTTGCGTTTGCGGCTGGATCTGTGAGGCGCAATCATCTCAACGCCTTCACTGCGAAGCTGCGCATCAAGCTGATCGCTGTCGTACGCGCGATCGCCGATTAGGTTCTCGGGCTTCGCTTCGATCATGTAGAAGTCGAAGCTCAGCTGTACCAAGGTGACCTCATGGTGGTTTGCAGCATAAGTGCTCACCGACAGGGGCAACCCGTGACGATCGACAATCGCCATGATTTTCACGCCTTTTCCGCGTCGCGTCGGCCCAATCTGTGCACCGCCGCCCTTGGCCGATGCGAAGGTGGCATCGATAAAGCACTCCGACTCGTCAATCTCCCCTGCCTCGCGCAGCGTGTTGGCAAGATCCGTCAGCACCTTGCGCAATACCTCTTCGCGGCACCACTGCTGAAAGCGTCGGTGCACAGTCTTGTAGTTCGGGTAGCCTTGCGGAAGCATGTGCCACTGGGCACCAGTGTTGAGAATCCACAGCACCGCTTCGAGGACTCGACGCGTTGGGATGGGTTTGCGACCGGGACGACTGTCCGGAACATTTTCCTCCGGAAAGTGCTCGCGAATCCGTTGCCATTGCTCTTCGCGCAGTCTCAGCACACAGGTGATTTTACGGCACTACATGCCGCTACGAAATGATTTTGAGATAGGTTCTAGTCTTCGACGGGACAGGGAGGAATACACGACAAATACGAGAAGGATCGAGGCAGCTGCGACTTCCGCAAAGATAGTAGCGTTCGTTGCCACTGTGTGTGCCCGGATCGGAGCTATTGCGTAGTGATCCAGTCCGTCAAACCCGAGCAGCGCGTAGAGCGCGATGACCAGCAGCCCGATGCTTCGGGATACATTCCGGTGTAGCCAGTAGCCCAACACGCCAAGCGCGGCGATACCGCACCATGCAAGATATATCCGAAGCGGCGTAACCCACGCGGGCAAGTTGGGGTACGCATTGATGTACCGGGCGTTATGCGCAAAGTGCAGCAAACTTGCGACTGCGTAGAGCATCATGAGCCGCAGCAAGGTGCGAGAGTGAGCCATCGATTCCCCGGCGTAGATCGCTTCAGACCAGTCGGTGCGAAGAACCCGCGTCGCGCGCGATGAGCGCACTGTACAGCTTTTTTCCCTCTCGAGCATGAAGGGCGCCAAGTGTGCACGTTTGAAGAAGAGCCTTGGCTCGCAACCAAGCGCTAAACCTGGGCCAATTATTGTCTGGAACCACCTGAAGAGCCCGCTCGCAATTAAACGCGCGATGCCGCCGGAGGCCCCAGGTATCGCTGTTGGACTCAGGGCGCGGCAGTGGAGCGGGCTGATGACCAATGTGCATCGCGAAACATCCAACCTGACGCGCCGCGCCCGGCAATTGCAGTGAAATAGCCCCGATTCATGATTTGTGTCCCGTCCGGCTTCGTCTGCAACTCGCTGTAGGAGCTTGCAACCACCGCGAAGCGTGATGTCAGTGGATCCACGCGCAGATCGTTACCCCAATTGAGCTCGATGCGCTTGATTCTCGCAGGTGGTGCGGCAATCCCCCGGCTTGCAGCATCGCTGTCAGCGAACGCCAGCTGCCCGTTTACGGCCATGAAGAACTGCGGCGTCGAAACGAAGTGAGCGCGCCAAACAGTCGGTCCATGCTGCGTCACGTCTTGCGCTACCTCCAAATACGAACTCTCGGACCTGCGTGACCACGGCCTGGCGCGTATGTGCGCTGAGCTGTGCTTCAACGGCTGCACGGGAGACCACTGGTGCCATGCCGGGCACGAGCCCCAGCAGGATTAATGCGATCCAGATCTTCATAATGCCACCCGCGCCGCCATGCCGCGGACTACCCCAGGAGTTCGAAAGTCGTTGAACATGTTACTTCGTGCCCTGCATAGCGCACACCGTCACTCCGCCCCAGTTCATTGCGCATTCACAAGTTCGGTACAGGCCTTTGTCACTTGTTCCGCAGGATTCGAGAGCGTGGTTACCCTGTCGGCCTCATTGCGGGCCAGGGGTAATCGAATGGACGGTTCAGTTAAGGCAATTGATCGGGTGCATCACCAAGAATCGCACTAACTTCGGAGAAGGAGGCAGGCTTGCGAAGGTATCGGTCAAATCCAGCCTCTTTGACGCTCTTGATGATGTCCGCACTGCCGTAAGCACTAATGGCACAAAGCAGAATTTTGCTTCCGCCTTCTTGCTTGCGTATCCGCCTTGCTGCCTCGAAGCCATTTACGTTCGGCATTCCGAGGTCCATTAATACGATCGACGGGTGCAGGTCCCGCGCAAGCTCGATCGCCTCCTCGCCGTCCTTGGCGATATACGTATCGTAGCCCTCCAGCTTCAGCAAAGCTGCTGTTGTCCAAGCTACATCCGCATCGTCATCGACCACCAAGATGCGATGCCGTGAAGGGGATGAGTGCGCAACAGACAAGTTGAAGTCTCGGGACCTCGCCAGGATCATACAATGATCAAGACAGGGGAAAGGTCCACCGCCGGCAGCTCGCGGGACTTCCTGGCCGGAAGAATTCTCGCCCCAAGCCTCTAGTTTTCAACCAGTTGCCCGATTAATCCTCGGTCTAGTGACTTAAAGGCGTTCTTCCAAAACTGGAGCTTTTGGCGCCTGCTACCGTGGCTTCCTGCGCAAGGGATCCATGCAGCTTTGAGGGCTAGCGCAGCACGTAAGACGTGAGGCTCGGCCGCTGTCCGTGCCATTTGCCTATCGATTTCGGAAATATCGGTACTGCTTCGGGTAGCGCGGCTGCTGGTTTCCCAATGCCACGGATCGCCGCCTAGAGTTGCGCGGACGGTAGAATAACTAAGCTTGCGATGCCGGCGATGAGCTCGCTCGGCTCAATGGGCTTCGCCAGGTGCATTTGGTAACCCGCTAACAACGCACGCTGTCGATCTTCGGCGCGCGCGTACGCCGTCAGGGCAATCGCGGGCATGCGTCCCAAGCCTAAGAGATTCGCCTTACGCACCTGGCGAATGAAGGTATAGCCATCCCGATCCGGCATGCCCACGTCGCTCACGATCACGGAGACTCGCTCGCGGGAGAGAACCTCGAGAGCCTCCGCGGTGCCACTTGCGAGAATCGCACGGCCGCCGCGCTCCTCAATCAGCCGTCCAACGAGGGTGCGCGAATCCAACTCGTCATCGACAACCAGTGCCGTTACTCCTGTAAGGCTGGGTAATTGCAACGATATCGGGCCCAGTTCTTCGAATGCCGGGCGCTCTGGTCGAGCGCTCTGCTCCGTGCGGATCACGGAGACCGGAAAGGCGACGATGAAGGTGGTGCCCTGCCCTTCGCCGGGGCTCTTGACCCGCACGGTGCCTCCATGCAGCTCAACAAGGTGCTTGACGATGGAAAGGCCCAGCCCCAGGCCACCGTGCTTACGAGTTGTGGAGGCGTCGGCTTGGCGAAAGCGGTCGAAAACAAAAGCGAGAAATTCCGGCTTGATGCCAATGCCTGAGTCTTCGACCGAAATCTCCACGTGCGAGTTGAGCCGCTCCAAGGTGATGTCAATCCTTCCATCGGGCGGTGTAAATTTCACGGCATTCGTCAACAGATTCCACAGGACCTGTTGTAGACGGTTCGGATCGCCCCGGATCGGAGCGAGCTTGGCGTCGAGCGTCGCGCGCAATCGCAATCGCTTGGCGTCAGCCGAGGGTCGAACGGCATCGATCGCAGCGTTGATCACCTCGTTCAGGCTTACCGATTGCACATCGAGCTGCACTTTGCCGGAAATGATCCGGCTCATGTCGAGCAGATCACCGATGATTTGCGCCTGCACGCGCGAATTTCGCTCAATGGTTTCCAGACCCTTGGAGTGGTCAGTGCTGCCGGGCGGCAGACGCCGCAGCAGTGTCGCCCATCCGAGAATCGCGTTGAGCGGCGTGCGCAACTCATGAGAGAGCGTCGCCAGAAACTCGTCTTTCAATCGGCCCAGGCGTTCCGCCTCGGTGCGCGCCGCGCGTTCGGACTGCAGCAGTGCCTCGCGCTCATCAACCGCTTGTTTGAATTCGGTGATGTCGAGACAACTGCCGATATAGCCGGAGAAACTCTGCGCCGACCCTTCGAGCAACGGGACCGCGGTGTTGATTACCCAGCGCCACGAACCGTCTTGCCGTTGTAGACGGTATTCCATTCGGCACGCCTCGCGCGCATCGAAGCACCGCGTGTAGGTCTGCACGCAGCGGTCGAGATCGTCCAGATGCACGTTCTCGGTCCAGCCGAACCCTAGCTCCTGGCTGAGCTCTCGCCCCGTGAACTGCAGCCAAGGACGATTAACCCAGGTATATCCCTTAGTGGTATCGGACATCCAGATCAGGACCGGCGCAGAGTCCGCCATTACCCGAAAGCGGCGGTCGCTCGCGCTCAGAGCTTCTTCAATTTGCTTTTGCCGGGTGATATCGCGAGCGATTTTTGCCGCTCCGATGATCCTGCCGCTCGCGTCCTTGATTGGGGAGACGCTGAGCGAGATGTTGATCAAAGTTCCATCTTTGCGCCGGCGGATGGTTTCGTAGTGATCGACCCTCTCGCCGCGTCGTAACCGCGCGAGTATGTCGGGCTCCTCATTTATGTGATCCTCCGGAATCAAGATCGTCACAGGTTTGCCCACGACCTCCTCGGGCAAATAACCAAACACCCGCTCAGCACCCGCATTCCACGTAACTATCACACCCTCAAGACTCTTCGTGATGATGGCATCGTTCGAGAACTCTATGGCGGCTGCCAGCCGCCCCAACTCCTCGGTCTTGCGTTGCAGGGCATTCTTCGTTGCCACCAGCTCGCGCTCTGCGCGCTGGCGGGCCTCAAGAATGCTTTCTACATTCTTAAGAGCCGTCTCGCGCAGCTGTGCCGCTTCAGCTTCGTCGCCCATCAAATTCTCAGCAGTAGGCGTTGCGCAAGGACGGTTCCCAGCACGCGTGCCTGGATCTTCGCAAAGGCTGTGTCGCGCGTCGTCGAAACATCGTCGCAGAACGGCGAGAAGCCACAGTCGTCGGTCGTCCCCAGTTGTTCGATGGGAATGTAGTCGGCGGCCTCGAGGACGCGGTCACGCACTTCTTCGGGACTCTCAATCCGTGGATCGATGGGCGCGATCACGCCGACAAATACACGCTGGTGTGGCTTCAGATGAGCACGAATCATCTTAAGGGTGCGCCGACGATCTTGCTCCGCGGCGAGAGAGACGTAAAAGTGCGTGACGTTGAGCTGGAAGAGACTCGGCAGAAGATCTGCATAATCGACGTCAGCGCTATGGGTCGAGTCGCGGTCGCCGCCCGGGCACGTGTGCACCCCAATCCGCGCGCGTTCAACGGCCGAAAAGCGCGCCAGCGCAAGGTTGTTGAGATCGATGAGGCTCGCAAGCAGCTCACCCGAAGGATCGATCTTGACCGCAAGACGCGCCTCGGTGAAATCAATCTGAACCTTGGCGGCACCCTTTTCCAGGCACCGACGCACTTCCGCGACATGCTCACAAATCAAGTCTTCGATGAAGCGCGCGCGCGGATAGCCTGCGATGCCCTCCGGTGGGTATAGCAGGCTAAGCGCCGAAGGTGAGATTACCGCTTGCTTCAACGGTAGATGGGTGTACCGCCTGGCGCCATCCACGTACCTGTCGGCATAGCGCTTGTAGTGAAAAGGACCCGCAGTCAGCCGCGGCATTCGGCGCACGTGTCCGGCCGCAAAAGGGATCTTGAAACCGTCGGGCGCTGTGTTCGGCAGTCCCTGCACCGTATAAGTCCAGAAGTTGTGATATTTGCGTTGTTCACCATCGGTGATGATGGGTGACCCTGTCGCCTCAAAGCGCTGAATGGTGTCCCGAAGCGCTGCATCATAGAGATCCTCAAGTCTCGGATCGTCGCTGTCATCCGCCACCGTGAGCGCATCGATTAACGCGCGAGGACGCGGAATGCTCCCGATCGGCTCGGTGGGAATCGCCATGGTCTTCAGCCCGCAAGATCAAGTGGACTCATTCTATTTCAGCCAGACGTGTGGTCTCAATCGTCGCGGCGAGCCGATGTCGGCTCGCCGCGCTCGGACAGACCGCAAGGCGGCTGCCCATCCGGTGCAGCGGCACCGGAATCCCTTTAATCGACGTCGGCAGCGACCAGCGTGGCGGTGACCGTTCAAAACGCGAGTGGTCGGCAGAGCACCTGATCATCTGGCTTGGTCACGTTCACTGACCTCACCACTGGGTTCATTCGAGCTCTGATGTACTATGGGTAACGGTCTGAGCGCAGAGTAACACTCCCGCGGACAATGCGATTCAAGCTGCCCAGTAAGTCCACGCGCACGCTAATCGTCAGCATCATGCTGCTTGCGTTCGTCGCGCGTGCGCTGGTTCCGCAGGGCTTCATGCCCGCGAGCGACAAGTCATTTTCGTTTGAGATCTGTCCCGATGGATTTCCGGTGCAGCTGCTGGGGCATGCGACACACCATCACGTGCCCGGCCATTCAAATACCGAGCATTGTGTGTTCGGTAGTGGCTCAGCTGGCGGGCCCGTAACGTACCTTGAGCCGCTCACCTCTCCTGCGCTCGCTCAGCGCGCGCCTGCGGCGCGGGCTAGCTCGGTCGCGATCCGCGTTCAGCTCGTTTTTCTCCCGCACGCTCGCGGACCGCCGGCGCCCGCCTGAGCGGAATCTCCGTCGGCTGGACTAACGTCCAGCACCCGCAGCATCAAAGCGCGTTCCTGAGAACGACGCGCACGCGGCTGCGTTCGCTTCGCGTTGGAGAGAGATTCGATGGCGCATCCACATCCGAACTCAGCGAGCGTCATATCGGCACGCGTCGCGTTACATTCAAGTCCACTTGCGGAACGCGCCAGGTGCGCCCGATGCGGAATAGTCGGCATCGTCAGGTTGGCAGCACTGCTCTTTCCCTGCACCGTCCTTGCGGCAAGCGTCGGCGATGTCTACGGCGTCGTACACGACGCCGACCATCGACCCATCGCAGCGGCTGAGGCGGAGCTCAAGTCCGCAAGTTCCGATTGGTCGCGCAGCACGCGGAGCAACGCTGCCGGTGAGTTTGCCTTCCCATCCGTACCCGTTGGCGACTATGAGCTGAAGGTCACGCAGACTGGTATTGCGATTGCAGTCTTGAAGTTGACAGTTGAGTCGGGCGCCGCCCCCGTTACGCACGTTCAGCTGCGCGCACGGACGCCCACTGCCACTCAGACGGTCACAGTCAGTGCAACCGCACCCGCAACTGCGGACACATTCACGCCGACCACGCTGGTGGATCGGCAGGACATTGCGCTCACGCCTGGCGCTGATCGCACCAATAGCCTCGCGATGATCACCGACTACGTGCCCGGCGCCTATTTCGTGCACGACCAGCTGCACGTGCGTGGCGGGCATCAGGTCACGTGGGAGATTGATGGCGTTGAGATTCCCAATACAAACATCGCTAGCAATCTTGGGCCACAGATCGACCCGAAGGACATCGATTACCTGGAGGTAGAGCGTGGTAGCTACGGGGCCGACGAGGGTGATCGAACCTATGGCGTATTCAATGTCGTCCCGCGCACGGGTTTCGAGCGCAACAACGAGGGCGAGCTAGTCTTAAGTGCCGGCAATTTTGGCCAGACGAACGATGCTGCGAGCGTGGGTGGTCACACCAATGACTTTGCGTACTATGCCAGCGTTAATGGCAATCGTAGTGATCTTGGCCTGATGACACCGGCCGAGCAAATTATCCACGATGCTGCAGATGGCTATGGTGGATTTGCGACGCTTCTCTATAACGTAACGCCCGACGACCAGTTACGTCTAATCAGCTCCGCGCGCCGCGATAATTACGAGATTCCCAATACTCCAGGTCAGATCGCAGGTGATGTGCAGCAGGAGGCCGATGCCTACACGATATTCTCCTGGGTACGCACGTTCAACAGTGCAGTCGTGCTGACGAGCTCTCTCTTCTACCACTACAATCGCGCTGACCTCGACGGCGCTGCATGGGACTATCCGATCAGCACCACCGCCCAGCGCTCCTCGAGTTACTTCGGCGGTCAAGAGAGCTTGCGCACGATCTCCGGCCCCAACTCTCTTGAGGTGGGTTTCCTCGGCTTCGGTCAGGACGATAATCAGTTTTTCAGCGTACTGTTCAACAACGGCGCAAGTTCGCCCGTCGTGCAGTCTCTCAGGCTGTCTGGCAACCTGGAGGCTGCGTACGTCCAGGACAACTACAAGGTAACGCCGTGGCTAACGCTGTCAGGTGGCGTACGGCAGACACGCTTCGGAGGGCTGATCAGCGAAAATGCGACTGATCCCCGACTGGGTTCAACCGTAACACTTCCCGGGCTGAATTGGGTCGTGCGCGCGTTCTGGGGTAAGTTCTATCAGGCACCGCCGCTTGAAACGCTTTCCGGGCCACTGCTGGCGTTTGCCAAGAACAGCGATCTCGCCTTTCTGCCGCTGCATGGCGAGCGCGACAAGGAATTCCAATACGGCATCACGGTCCCGGTGCACGGGTGGACCATCGACATTGACCACTTCCGCAACGCGGTGCGCAACTTCTTCGATCATAATCCGGTCGGCAATTCGGATGTTTTCCTGCCGATCACGATCACCGGCGCATTGATACGAGCCACGGAGCTTACGGTGCGCTCGCCGCGCTTCTGGAGCGGCCTGCAGGCGCACGTTGCCTATTCCAACCAGACCGCGGATGGCATCGGCACGATCACGGGCGGTCTTACGGACTTCTCGCCGCCCATGGGCTATTACGCTCTCGACCATGACCAGCGCAACACCATCAACGCCGGTGTGGACGCTCAGCTTCCCTGGCGTGGGTTTGCATCCATGAATCTTTACTACGGGTCGGGATTTTCGAACGGCAACCCGCCGCCCAGTCATCTGCCGAGTCATGCGAGCCTCGATGTGAGCTTAGGCAGGGCTATCAGCAGGAACTTTACGGCGTCTGTCACGGCTCTCAACCTGACCAATCGCCACCTGCTGGTCGACAATAGTCTCACGTTCGATGGGTTTCACTGGGACAGCCCTCGCGAGATCTACGCCGAACTCCATTACAGGTTTGGCTACTAAGGTCGGTTGTTTGCGTGCTCGCCTTCAACCACGATGCAGTCGACGCGCGTGCGGCGTCGCGCAGCGTACTGCAATGCACCCCGTGGCCGTTTTTGGCCGTTGCGCTCACAGCGGGCGTGCGGCGTCGTCAGTTTCATTCGGCCGCCAACTCTCCAATCCAAATCCGGTGCTGCCTAATAGCGTGTAATACACACTGAGCGTACCAACCCGTTGGTAAGTGTCTGGAATGTCCGGATAGTGCGCATCGCGGCGAGTAGCTACGTATCCAACAGCCAAGGCGTGCCGCCCATATATGCGCACGGTCAATGCAGCGTCGGCACGAAAGATATTCTCGGCGCCACGTTTTTCGGTCGATGCAACCCCGCTGACGTAAAATTCCCGTGCGTCGATTTCCAGCGCCGCGCGGTCGGCGAAAATGATGCGCAGCGCTGCAAGAGTCTGCGGAGTAAGCCCGTAGTGATAGTCCCGTTGGCCGCTGCCGTGAATGACGCCTGCGGCGCCGTACCCGACGCCGCCCAGCAGTGTCCCTTCGAAAGCAATGTCTTGAGGCGCCCACCACACCGCGGTAGTGCCGAATGATGCAGCTGTGCTTGAAACGCGGAATATCTGTGGCGCGATGTAGTCATAGCTGCCGTAGAGGCCCCAGATACCGTGATAGCTGTCGCCTGCCTGGTAAGTACTTCCATAAAGCAGGCCTCTGGTATCGATGTTCTCGAATACGTTGGCAGTCGTGGCTTGAAACTCGAAGTTAAAGTAGTCGAACGGACGGTCGTAGGTATAGCCGGGCTTACCCGGAACGCCATACGCCATAGAAAAGTCAGCGATGTAGTTTGCCTTGCTAAAGGTCTGGCCGATCGGCACTCCCAGAACGTCCGGATTTACATTCACGTTGGAATTGACTCCTGAGTTAACGTCTGCGCCGACCTGCAAGCGCGTGTAGTACCAAGGATCGTAACTTGGAAAAATGCCCCGGAACCGATTCCCGTAAGCCAGCCGATTGAATCCCATCGTGGGCGCGACCACCGCGGCTGCGAGTTGCCGCCAAAAACCCGGTTGGCCGCCGCTATCTTCGAGCAGCAGGCTCGCCATGCGAAACAGCGGCTCACCAAGCATGGGCCCAGCAAAGGTTGTCGTAATCTGGTCGTTAATCGATGGTTTGTCGGTCTCCCCCGCCTCCTTCCAGAGCAGGCTGCCACCGAACGCATATGCCATCGATTGCCAGAAAGTTAAGCCTGCGGAACGAGCAAAGCCATGAAAGACGGATCCCTGATAGGGATGCAGAAATTGATTGACCTCGAATGGATCGGTATCGATAACCCAGCCGCTGCCGAGGTTGTGTCGAAACGTTGAAAAGTTAGTCCCGTATACCGACTCGCTGATGACGTGACGGTCATACTGATTGAGCAAGAACTCGAACGCGATAATGTCGCCAACCGGCACCCAGTAGCTCTTGCCGTCAGCTGCCCCCCATAGTTGGATAGATTGATCACTGCCGTCTTGGCTTGCAGCGTAGGATGAGTTGGCGTCCGCCGCCGAAGCAGGCGCGAACGCGATCCCAAGTGCACATTTGCCTGCAAGCAGGATGCTGACCGCGACTCGATGCCTGATTGCAGGAGTAATGGATTTCATGTCACGCGCTGTTAAGTCTTTTCACCGCCTCCCCAGCGGCCCATAGAATCCAAGCGATTCAGTGGATTGTCATAGCTACTAAGGCGTGGCAGTGAGGTTAGTTCCACTTAGTGCCCTCTAATGGCGCGGACGGGCACCTGAGGCGGCCTTTCGACTGCGGGATCCGGGCCCAGAGACCCCCAAAGATCAGCCCGCTTCTCGATCCAGTCCGCAATGACCCCCGTTTCCAGGCCATGGAGAAAGCGCTGCAGTTTCCGACGTAAGCGTCTTCCAGAGGGGCCGCAGGATCTCCGCGGCATCACCGAACGCCCTGGCCCCCACCTGTTTCCGTGTTCGTCGCTCACATCGGCGCAAGACTAGCGCGCTCGATCTAATTCGATGGGCTCTCTGGCGGCATATCCAAAAATCGACGGATGGCCGGAATTTCCACCAGCTTCTGGCCGTAATACCTTGAGCCCTCCTGGGTCAGATGCCCACCATCGTAGGAAATCAGCTTTCCATCGCTGGTAAAAAGCGGGCAGTCGACTCCCACGCCGCACAGAAGACGAGATACATCAACAAACACGCCCCGCGGCAATAGAGATCTCATCCGTGCATTCACTTGCAGGTGTTGGCTGCTCATACGGTTCGTGAGACGGACCCGAGCTTTTGCGGGCACCCGCAGCAGGTCCTTTATGGCGAACGTGCCGAAATCCTTATCGCCGAACACGAGCGCCTTTGGCCCAAAATCGCTATCAATGCGCTGAACACTTTCTGGCAGCAGGTTCACCTGCCACGGTAGCCACGACGAAGCAATCCAGATGGCGTCTGCGTCATGCATCAAATGCCGGAGCTGCTCATTGTTGTACCAATCTGTTTGCACGCAGATCGGGCGATCGGCGGCCCGGATCTGCGCAGTCACGTCCTCGCGGACGAACAGGTTTCCGCAAGCCGCCGGAATGAGATATGTCGACAGCTGAATACGCCCCGTCAGTCCACTTTCGTAGACCGCGTTCACAAGATCTTCGGCGTAGCTGTCACCAATGATCAGGACCTTCTTTTTGTCGGACGTATCAAATGGTCTGAGCATGAGCTCGGTAAACCTAGCGGGGACGTAACTGCGTGCCGCGTAAGGGTCGAGCTCGACCAGGTAGCGGTCATCGGGGGCGTACCGATACGCAAGTCCCTTCGAGCTGTAGCCGATCAATCCCAAGGAAACCAAAACGGCGGTTGTGAATCCCATCCATTTCACCAATTGTGCTCGACCGATCAGCCTTTTGTTCCGGAACGGCTGCTCGACGTATCTCCAGCTGAAAAAGGCGAGCGCAATCGCAGCCAGCGACAACCCTAGAAGCAACGCCACGCTCGGCGCGCTCGTGCTGCGATGTCTGGCGAAGGCAAAAAGCGGCTGGTGCCACAGATAGGCGCTGTAACTTATGAGACCAAGACCGACCAATACGCTGCTGCCGAGCAGTCGGCCCACCACCGTCAGCGGCCTCGCAAACAAAATAACAAGCAGTGTCCCCACCGTGGGGACTAATGCGTAAACACTCGGGTAGGGGGTGTTTTCGTCAAACGAGAATACTGCATAGCCGATCAGCAGCAGCCCGCCGAGGCTGACCGACTGCTGCGCGAGTCCAGCGGGTTGCGATGTGGCAACTCTTGGCTCTTCGCTCAGCGTGTACAGCGCCCCGAATGCGCCAAGCAACAGCTCCCATCCGCGCGTCGGCAGCAAATAGAAGGCGGCTTGTGGATGGTACCGCGATCCCCATTGGGCTGCGGCGAGGCTTATCAATGCCGCCGCAACGAGAACTCTGCTCATCCAGCCGTTCTTCAGCCGCCAGAGCAGCAGCAGCAAGAGCGGGTAGAGCAGGTAGTACTGCTCTTCGACCGCCAGGCTCCACGTGTGTGCCAGTGGCTTCAGGTCCGTGGCAGAGCCAAAATAGCCGCTTTCGCGCCAGAATAAGATGTTGGATACGAACGCGCACACAGCGACGATGCTTTCGGAAAAGTCTCGCGCATCACTCGGCAGCATCCACAGCCAGGCAAACGGCAAGCAGACGATTATCACGAGCAAGAGCGCGGGAAGTATTCGCCGGGCTCGGCGCTCATAAAATCCCGCAAGCGTGAATATGCCGGCGCGCTTTTCGGCGAGGATGAGCGCGGTAATGAGATAGCCGCTGACTACGAAGAAAACGTCCACACCGACGAACCCGCCGCCGAAACCCCGCAGCCCCGCGTGAAAGAGAATGACGGCTAGGACAGCCAAGGCCCGGAGGCCGTCTATCTCGCGTCGGTAATGCACTTGTTCGATCGACGCTTCAGCATCGCTGTGGTGCGCGCAGGCACAAGCCAGCCAATCATGGGCCTGAAGCACCAATCCACGCTGTGAAGTTGCGCGTGAAACTCTGGGGCGCCAATCAAAGAATTGAGAATCGAATCTATCGAGCGCCCCACTAATCGCAACGGCGCAGGCATGCGCCTAAATACCATGGGAGCAAACAATGCAGGTCGACCGAGAAAAAGGCAAGGCTGCTAGCTGCCATGACTAAGTGATAGGCTCTCCCATGTCTTGGCACACCGCACATCGGGCACTTATCGGCACGCTCCAAAACGCGCCGCCCGGGCTGAGGGTAGGGACTTGCGCCCGGCTCGACCGAAACGCCACCGCTTGGCGCCTGGCGTTTTCAATCCGGGGACCTTTCGGACCGCGCGTCCCATGCAGTCGCCAAGGCTGCCGGTAGATCGCCCGCCTACGCCACATCCCGCGATTGTTAAGAGAGTTTTGCGCCGAACGAACATCGCTCGCGTGGCTGAGCAATACCAATCGGACAAAATCCGCGTGAGTGTTGTAATGTAGACCGCGAGCGGGACGCACTTCCCCAGCGGATCTTGAGGCAACTGAGGACGACTCGCGAGGCTCGAATTTGTTGTCATTCGTGACGGCGCAGATCAACGCTCCAGCACAAGGAAAATCAGGTGGGCGGCAAAGCCGGCGTTTGGATTGATCATCGGGAAGCATCGATCGTGGCGCTTACCCCCGAAGGCGAAGCTTCGACACGCATCCTATCGAAGGTCGAGAAGCATTCGGAACGAAGCGGCGACTCCCCGCTAAAAGGTCCGTATGAAGCACTCCAAGTTCCAGCCGACGATAGTCGTCAACGGGCGCTCACGCGGGAACTCAACACTTACTACGATGCGGTAATCGCGACGCTCAGCAGTTACGAGACTTTGATTCTCTTCGGCCCGGGCGAAGCGAAGAACGAATTGCATAAGCGCATGGTGAAAATGAAGCGTGGTTCATGTATTGCCGCGGTAGAAGCGGCGGACAAAATGACCGCTCGACAGATTGCAGCTAAGGTGCGCGCCTATTTCGGGCTCGACCGCTAGCCGGTAGAGGTAGTGGTCGAAGGCGCCGGGCATCTAATCTACGGGTAACCCGCTATGACCCTACTAAAGCACCGTTTTGCCGGCATTATGCTGTGTGCGCTCTTTCTGCTCGGACGACCGCTCATATCGTTCGCACCAGAGAAAATGCACTCAAGTCCGGATCGCGCTGCTAGCAGCCGCGAGGGGCAAGGCGATGGCCAACACGCCTTCGATTTCGAATTCGGCACTTGGAAGACTCACCTGAAGCGGCTGCTGAACCCGCTAACGGGCTCGACCACTTGGGTCGCGTATGACGGTACGACTAAAGTCACGCCGGTCTGGAATGGCCGGGCCAACCTGGTCGAACTCGAGGTCGATGGCCCAAAGGGCCACATCGAAGCATTGTCGCTGCGCCTTTACAATCCGGCCGCACATCAGTGGAGCCTCAACTTCGCCAACAGCGTCGCGGGCACCGTCAGCACGCCCTCCGTTGGTAGGTTCAGTGCTGGCCGCGGCGAATTCATCGATCAGGAGACTCTCGGTCCTCGCACGATTTTGGTGCGATTTGTGATCTTCGAGATCGCGCCGACAGCGATTCGATTCGAGCAGTCGTATTCCGATGATGGTGGCAAGACTTGGGAAGTGAACTGGATCGCGACCGATACACGAGAATAGCGGCTCGACGCGCGCTGAGACATCACGGTGCCAGTGATTTATGTCCGCCTGTCCTGGCGGATAGCGGGCCACCTCTCCAAAGAGTTGCGGCAGCTTTGGAATTAGCGCCGGTGCTTGGGTCGCCGACGCCTGCGTCCAATCGTCGCGCGCCGCTCAGAGTTACTTCACATCCGGTCGCACTCGTGACAATGGGCTTTCACTCAGGACGCCCGACCAGTTATGTTCCAGGGCCCGAATTCGCGCGACGATGGACACAAAGAAAGCTGTCGACCACCCAAGTAAGATCACGCCGTTAGCCCCTTCAATGGCTCCCAGCAATCGCCAGCTCTTTGACAACGTTACGTCCCCGTAGCCGATCGTGGCATAGGTCGCGGTTGAGAAATAGAGTGCATCTTCGAACGAATGAATGGCGCCGACTGCGGCATACAATGTCGCGTAGCACCAAATCTCGACGCTGTGCAGAATGAACAGACCGAAAGAGATACCGACCAGCACCAATATCTGTCGCGGCAGAGCCCGGTCGTGAGCGGCGTGCACGTTCCGAAAATGGCGGTTGGTAGCGGCAATCAGCACGCTCAATCCCAGAAGATGGATAACCACACTCAAGCCGGCCATTACGGTGGCGATGATCAACTGCGTTGCGAGAGTTTGACTCACCACCGGCTCCTGTGGTTTGGACCCTCGAATAAATGTGCCGACCCAGCAGGATCGCTCGACTGGGTAGGGTTGCCCAAAGTGTCGACAAATAGATGTTGGAGCCTAATGTTGGGAACGCGCGGCGGCTATACGTAGTAGCCGCAGAGGCTGTATTTCAACGTAACGCTCTCCTGATGTGCGCTTCGGTGGGTAAAGGAGCCGATCTTCAATGCCAGTTCCGGTGCTCCTTTGTAATGACCTAGCTCGCATTCATTTTCCAACCGTTGCGTCGGCTCTTGGAGTTCGTTTCGAGCTATCTCAAGCTAGGCCAGTTTGGGTATCGCGCCGCCGACTGTCGCGTCCGAGCAGGAACTTACTTTGCGCCAGCGGCTATGAACTGCTTGTTGCGGGTCGGCGGCGGGCATTAAGAAGTCGACTTTCGTATCATGGTTTCTTTATCCAGAGGTGCCAAATGCAATTTCGTACATTAGGGCGTTCCGGATTGCGGGTCGCTCCGCTGTGTCTCGGCGGCAATGTATTCGGATGGACCGCAAACGAAGCAGCATCTTTTGAGGTGCTCGATGCATTCGTCGCTGCAGGACTCAACTTCATCGATACGGCCGATGTGTATTCCACGTGGGTGCCTGGACATCGCGGCGGCGAATCCGAAACGATCCTCGGCAACTGGTTGAGGCGGAGCGCCAGGCGCAGAGAGGTCGTGATTGCCACCAAAGTGGGCATGGAGATGGCGCCTGATCGCAAGGGGCTCTCTGCTGCTCATATTGCGCAATCTGTCGAGGAATCGCTCGGTAGGTTGCAGACCGATTACATCGATCTGTATTTTGCGCACCGTGACGATCCAAGCGTGTCATTCGAGGAGACGCTCGGTGCTTATCAGAGGCTGATTGAGCAGGGAAAGGTCCGTGCAATCGGCGCTTCGAACTACACGGCAGCGCGCTTGGCCGAAGCACTCGAGGCGAGTCGCGAACACCGCCTGCCCCGATATGAAGTATTGCAGCCGCTGTACAATTTATATGCGCGTGCTGACTACGAATCTACCCTCGAGCCATTGTGCCTCGAGCAGCAAGTCGGCGTCGTGAGCTATTCTGCCCTCGCCTCCGGATTCCTCAGTGGGAAATATCGTACGCCTAAGGATGCCGCGAAAAGTACGCGCGGCAATGGCGTGATCGCGAAGTTCCTCAATGACCGTGGCTTGAGAATTCTCGCAGCACTTGACGATGTGGCACACCGCTACGGCGCCTCGTCCGCAAGTGTGGCGCTCGCATGGCAAATCGCGCGCCCCAGCATCAGCGCGCCGATCGCAAGCGCAACAACGCTAGATCAACTCAATGAACTGGTCGCCGCCACCCAATTGCAACTGGATCAAGCGGTAATAGCGCAATTGAATACCGCCAGCGCGTGATGGCGCGACTCGGCAGGAGTGGTCGTCGGGGTCCGCCCGTGAAGATTGAAATCACGTCGCGGACTGGCTAAGAGACGCCGGCTTGCCAGCGGCGACCCAGCGAGATGTTTATAATTGCCAGCCGCTCTCAAAGGGAAGGTAAGGCTTTGAACCGTGACGCCAGCGACTACATTGATCTTGAGCACTATCCGATCGCCACCAACGGTCCAGCGCGCGCTGCGCTCATCAAGCGTTTGCACGCCGCACTGGAGGCGGATGGGTGCACAGTGCTCACGGGCTTTATCCGGGCGGACCACGTCGGCAAACTGGTCGCTGAATGCGACCGGGTCGCAGTCCACGGCCACCGCAATTTCAGTCGCACCAACGCCTATTTCACACAGGACCGCCCGGACCTACCGGCGAGTCACCCGCTGCGCAGATTCTACTACCGGTCGAACGCTTTCGTGCCTGCCGACAATTTTGGCCAGTCGAGCATCTTGCGCGCGATTTATGAGTGGCCGGCATTCGCGCGGTTCGTGCAGGAGACCTTGGGTGAGGCGCGCTTCTATCGCTATGCTGATCCGCTGGCCGACGTCATCGTCAATCTGGCCGAGGCCGGCAACGGCTTCCCGTGGCATTTCGATACCAACAACTACACCGTGACACTCGCGATCCAGAACGCCGAATCGGGCGGCGACTTTGAATACAGCCCACGTCTGCGCAGTCCTGAGGACGAAAACTATGCAGGCGTCGCAGCCGTCCTTGACGACGACCGCAGGTTTATCCGCACCCTGCGTCTGGAACCGGGCGATCTGCAGATTTTCAAGGGACGTTATTCCTTGCACCGCGTGACGCCGCTCACGGGCGCGCGGCCACGCTATGTCGCGATCTTCAGTCTTGTGGAGGAGCCAGCTATGGTCGGCAGCCCCGAGCGTACTCTACAACTCTATGGCCGTGTGCTTCCCATCCATATCGAGCGCGCCGGGTTGCGCACGGACAAGTTGCTCGACTGAGCGCTTTGCCGACCCGGCACGGACAGTTGCCGGTTTGACCGCGCAGTCGACGGCCAGGAGTAGCATCATTGAGCGTCGGCTAGGGGAACCGCGGCCCAGCCTGTCGGGACGCCGCACGACACCTTTCAATTCGGGCCGGCGCTGAAAGCGAGCAGCCACATGAGTTCTGAATCACCCGCAGGTCTAGCACACGGTCGATTTGACCTCGCGGGCTGCGAGTCCACGATGATGGCAGTCGTCACCACCGGCAACGGCGGCTACGACAAACTCGTGTATTGCGAGGTCCCAAGGCCGCACTTGTTGCCGGGCGAAGTGCTGTTGCAGGTCCTGGCCGCCGGCGTCAATAACACCGAAATCAATACGCGCCTAGGCTGGTACTCAAAGACCGTCACGACTGACACGGCGAGCGCGGCCGCTGCCGAAGAAAAACAGGCATTGGCAAAGAAGGATGGCGGCTGGAATGCCGCGACACCATTCCCGTTTATCCAAGGCACCGACTGCTGCGGCCGCGTGGTTTCGGTCGGTCCGGGCGATGATGCCAGCATCCTCGCAGCGCGCGTTCTGGTGCGTCCCTGCATGCGCCCAGCCGGTTTTGGGTCTATGGAGAATATCTGGTTGGGCTCGGATTTTGACGGCGCATTCGCGCAGTTCGTCAAAGTACCGGCTACCGAGGTCTTCGCCGTCAAATGCGACTGGAGCGACGTTCAACTGGGTACGATCCCATGCGCCTATGGGTCAGCGGAGAACATGCTACATCGCGCGCAAGTGACCGCCGCTGAACATGTACTGATCGCCGGGGCGTCAGGCGGCGTTGGCGCGGCCGCGGTGCAGTTGTCGAAGCTGCGCGGGGCCACCGTGACGGCGATTGCGGGCAAGATGAAGCTGGATCACGTACGCTCAATTGGAGCGGATCGCGTCATTGCTCGCGACGATGATATCGTCGCCCGTCTCGGCAAAGACTCGGTCGACGTTGTAGTTGACAACGTGGCCGGATCCGCCTTTAGCGACATGCTGAACGTTCTGCGCAGGGGCGGACGCTACGTTTCCTCCGGCGCAATCGGCGGTCCATTGGTGACGCTCGATATGCGCACCTTCTATCTTAAGGATTTGATGCTGATTGGTTGCACCGCGTGGGACGAGTCGGTTTTCCCGCGACTCGTTGCCTATATAGAGCGCGGCCAATTGCAACCGTTGTTAGCAAAGACATTTCCACTGGAACGGATCGCGGACGCACAGCGCGAGTTCCTCGAGAAAAGACACACGGGCAAGTTCGTATTGATTCCGCCGCTGTGGCACGGCTGAGACGCGGCTGGCGGCGGCCCAAATCGGTGCAGCGAGTGGGCTTTTACTCAGCCTTCGTCTTGGACTTGCTCTACCCTGCTCCCCGCCAGCGTTGAGGCCGAGCGAGCTCACGATCCGATTCTTCGCGGACTTGACCACGGAAGGTGGCAGTACGGACTACGCGGCGACGGGTATCCGGCGGCCGAGCATTTTCTCGATCGCGCGCAGCCGGTCACGTTCATCGCGGCTGACGAGCGACACCGCTCGGCCACGTAAACCCGCGCGGCCGGTACGACCGATACGGTGCACGTAATCTTCCGGTACATGTGGCAGTTCGAAATTCACAACGTGCGGCAACTCGCTGATGTCCAGTCCGCGCGCTGCGATGTCGGTGGCGACAAGTATTCTCACGCGACCTTGTTTGAAATCGCTCAGCGCCCGCGTACGCGCCGCTTGCGATTTGTTGCCATGGATAGCGACGCACGCGAGACCATCGCGGGCCAATCGCTCTGCAAGGCGGTTAGCACCGTGCTTGGTGCGGGTGAACACCAACGATTGTTTAATGTCTCCGTCGGCAAGCAATCGCGTCAGAAGCGGCTGTTTGCCTGCATTGTCGACGTGATATACCTGATGATCCACCAGTTCTGGCGGAGTGTTGCGCGGCGAGATATCGATGCTGACGGGATCGCGCAGCAACGACTTTGCCAGGCTACGGATCTCATCGGAGAAAGTAGCCGAAAACATCAACGTTTGGCGCTTCGCAGGCAGCGCAGCGATCAACCGACGAATGGGTCGAATGAATCCCATGTCGAGCATTCGGTCGGCTTCGTCCAATACCAGCATGCCAATGTGCGAAAGATCGACCGCACGCGTCTGCAGGTGATCCAGGAGTCGTCCGGGCGTCGCGACGATGATGTCCACGCCACGAGACAGGGCATCGATCTGCGGCCGTGGACTCACACCACCAAATATAAGCGTTACACGCAACGGCAGATTTCCTGCCAGCGTGCGAAAGGAGTCGCTGACCTGCGACGCCAGCTCTCGCGTTGGCACCAGAATCAAGACGCGCGGAGTGCGCTGTGACGAAGGACTCATCATCAACCGTTCAAGTATCGGCAGCGCAAAGGCCGCGGTCTTCCCGGTGCCGGTTTGTGCGGCCGCCATCAGGTCGCGCCCTTCCAGCACGACAGGGATCGCGCGCGTTTGAATCGGCGTGGGATCAACGTACCCAAGCTTGGTCACGGCCTGCAGCAACTGCGGCCTCAAATTAAAATCATTGAACAAAATAAGGCTCCAGACGAATCGGCTGCCTGAAGGCTGCGCCGTCGGCTACTCGTCAAAAAATAAAACTAACTCGGTCCCGCCTAACGACGGAAGCTACGGTGGGCTTGCAGGAGGGGCGATAGGGTCCCGCGGATGGGCCGTGATAGCCCTATAGGGACGCTGAAGACCTCGGCGCGCGGACCGAACCACGCATTCGACAAACGCCAAGTTGTAGTGTAACTCATTGACTCACGAGGTGCACATCATTGCTTCGCGCGCAGCGGCGCCCGCAATTGCTCGGCATCGGAGGACGCTGGCGCACCTCTCCAGGCCTCCCCTTAGACTTGTGTCTGGCCTCGGACCAACGCCACGCTTTTTGATCACGCGCAGGATCGAATCTGAGATGCCAGGGCGTAGCTACAGAACGACAGCCAAATGACTGCCGTAATTCGCCCCGGCGTCTCGGAGCACCGCGCATCCCAATACTCAATGTATTAGTTGACATTCAACCATAAGATTGATATTAAATGCACATGATGAGTATCGGCGCACATCTGCATGTCGTCGGCGATTCGATGGCTACCCCCGTAGCGACTGAGCGCCGGCTCGACGCAGTGTTCTTCGCGCTCTCGGACCCTATCCGTCGCAGCATCCTCGAGCGGCTGGACGGTCACGCCCTCCTCGTCTCCGAGCTCGCCGCTCCGTTCGACATTTCGCTCCAGGCGGTGTCGCGGCACATTCAGCTCCTCGTGCGAGCCGGACTCATCCAGCAGGAGCGCAGCGGCCGCATCAGCAGATGCAGCCTGGACGCGGGTCCCCTCCTCGATGCGGCCGTCTGGATGAACCGCTACAGCAAGTACTGGCAGCAGCAGTTCGACATGCTCGCCGCGACGCTTGCCGACATCGACGCGCGCGCGCCGCAGCCGTCAGGATCGGTACCAAAGCGGGCGCGCAAACGCGCAGCCCGCCGCAAATGACTAGGAGATATGGCCATGATTAGCCATCAGATCGTGACTCACGATGAATGGATCGCCAGCCGCCGCCGCTTTCTCGTGAAGGAGAAGGATTTCACGCGACTGCGCGATGAGCTCAGCCGCGAGCGGCGCGAACTGCCCTGGGAGCGGGTAGAAAAGGACTACGTCTTCGAAAGCGCGAACGGTAAGCAAACGCTCGCGGACCTGTTCGGCAAGAGTAGTCAGCTCATCGTCTACCACTTCATGTTCGACCCACATTGGGAAATCGGTTGCCGAAGCTGCTCCTTCTGGGCAGATAACTTCAACGGCATCATCCCGCACCTCAAACAGCGGGACGTCGCGCTGGTGGCAGTCTCACGCGCGCCGCTGCAAAAGCTTCAGGCCCAGGCGCAAAGTTTGGGCTGGACATTCAAGTGGGTTTCCTCCGCTGCCAGCGACTTCAACTTCGACTACAACGTTTCCTTCTCAGCAGAGACCGTCGCCCGGGGCGAAGGCGTCTACAACTACACCACACAAAAAGATACCGGCACGGAACGGCCGGGCATCAGCGTGTTCTTCAGGGACGACGGCCAGCTCTTCCACACGTATTCCACCTACGGGCGCGGCATCGACATGCTGAACACGACGTATCACTACCTCGACCTTGCGCCGAAGGGACGTGACGAGGACGGCCTGCCCTACCCGATGGCCTGGGTCAGGCACCGCATCGCCTACGAGACTTGACTTGACGCATGCTGGAGAACCCATCTATGAAATACGCGGATGTGAACGGAAAGCTCGCCGACTATCGTCGGCAGATCGCCGCAATACGGGAAAGGATGAGGGAGACAATGGCCAGCGTTGAGCCGCAGGAGGTGCGGGACTACGAGTTCACGACCATCGACGGCCCGGTGCGCGTGTCCGAACTCTTCGGACATCACGAGGATCTTATTCTCATCCACAACATGGGTGTCTCCTGCTCCTACTGCACTTTGTGGGCCGACGGTTACAACGGCATTCATCAACACGTGGTCACGCGCGCAGCCTTCGTCGTGTCAAGCCCGGACCGGCCCACGGTGCAGAAGCAATTCGCGGAAAGTCGCGGGTGGAAGTTCCCAATGGTGAGTCATGCAGGATCGACCTTCGCTGCGGATATGGGCTACGTTTCCGCGAAAGGTGGATGGATGCCGGGCGTCTCCGTCTTCCGGCGTGAAGGCGATGCTATCTTGCGGGTTTCCGACACTACCTTTAGCCCTGGCGACGACTTTTGCGCACTGTGGCACTTCTTCGATCTGTTGCCGGGCGGCGTTGGGAAGTGGCCGCACACGCCGAAGAACCCCTCCTGCTGCGCCGGCTCCTGACTCGGAGAACCGCCTATGTGTCCCGCATGCATCGGATCTGCTCTCCTACTCCTGACTGGCGCCGGGTCAACAAGCGGACTTGCGATTATTGCCTCGCGAGCCTGCGGCGCCAAGCCTGCGGCGCCGCGCACGAAGGACTCGAAAAAACCGAACGTGCGAGCAGGTAAGGAATTGCGGGCGGAGGCCACGAGCGAGGAGATGCCCGCCATCAATTGATGGACGGAGGCACTGCTATGCAGAAAGCTACGCGCGAGAGGAACCCGGTCGATTGTCGCGCTGTGACAGTGGTCCTTCGCCTGGCGAGAACACTCACAAAGGTGGTAAGCCCGTCAAGTTGACGATCTTCGGGTTAGTCATGAAGGCATCCATCCCGTTCTGCACCGGCAATGCTTCGGTGCCGGGCCAAACCACTGCCGCGACCACTTGCGGGTAATTTGAAATGAGCGTTGCAAGCGCAGTACTCGTGTCGCCGCTGAATTCTTGCACAGGGATCGGCCCTACCACGGCGCCCATTTCTGCATAAATGACGGGCTTGCCAGTTGCCGTCAAACTGGCGATTGCCGCACTGTCAGAGGGCGATGGCGGATACGAATCCAAGCTCACGATGTCGACGTATGCGTCGCCCGGATAATACGCCCTGACGACAGCTCCGAGGTCGGGATAGCCAGCTGGCAGCGCGGTCGCCCCGAAGTTCAAACACCACAGGACGTTGGTCACACCGGCATTGCGAACGTACGTAACCATCTGCTGCCAGACCGCAATGAATTGGGCGGGTGGCTGGGCTCCCCACCATTTCCAATCCGAGTTCAGTTCCGGAAATGGCCGCACGATGATCGGGCCGTTGATTGCCTTGAAGTCGGTAACCAGCAGGGCAAGAAACGCCTGCCAGCGCGTATATTCCACCGTTCCTGGGATAAGAAGGTTATTGAAATTCACCGGATAGCCATGCGGTCGTTGCGCCGACTGCGTGATTCCGCCAATGATCGTCGCACTATGAGTTGGATTGCCGGGCGACAACATTGCAAGGACGATGCCGCCTTTCGCGAGCCACTCGTTCGATAACGCGATTGGATCGGCGTTAAAGGTAGCGTCTTCCAACGAAAGAAAGGTGCCGAGGATGGCGGGCGTCTGCCCTGTGGCGCCGGTGATCAGTGGCACCTGATCCATCATGCCAACGACATTGTAGTTAGCGTACTGGCCGCTGAGGATCCCTTTGCCAGTAAGCCCCGTCATATAGTTCAATAATTTCTGCGCCGGAGTGACCACTGCAACAGAGGTCACTTGAATGGCGAACGCCGGTAATGAGGCGCTCGCGTGTCCGTCGCTCACCGTGATGAGGATGTTCAAGTAGCTCCCCACGTCGCCGGATTGCGGCGTTCCTGAGAGCTTGCCAGTGCTGGCGCTGAAGCCTGCCCACGAGGGGGCGTTCAGAACGCTGAACGTCAGCGCATCGCCGTCAGGGTCGCTCGCGGCGGGCGTGAATGAATAAAGGCCGCCGGCAGCCACCGTTGCCGCAGGTGTACCGGAGATCATCGGCGCGCCGTCGGGGGAGAGTTGTACTTGAATGGAGAAGGCGGCCAGCGAGACGGGTACACCGCTGGTAGCGACACTGATAAGGATGTTGGCGAAGCTTCCCACGTTCGCGGTGGTGGGGGTGCCAGAGAGCGCTCCGGTTGCGGGATTGAAAGTCGCCCACGCCGGTCGATTGACGATTGAGAAACTCAAACTCTCGCCACTCGGGTCAGTTACGGAAGGCACAAAGCTGTAGAGTTGTCCTGCCGTAACGCTCGAGGCCGGGGTCCCGGTAATCGTCGGGGTGCTCGGAGTGGGCGGCAGTGTCGGCTGTGGGCTCACTATGATGCGGAAGGGGCCGACCGTGGCGAGCTGCGTGCCATCCGACACGTCAATCTGAATCTCGGCGCTCGTGCCGATATCTGCTGTATCCGGAATTCCGGAGAGCTCGCCATTCGTTTCATCAAACGTCGCCCATTCAGGCCTGTTGGTGATCTGGTAGGACAGCACGCGCCCGGTTTGACTGGAGGGCACGGGAACGTATCGGTACATCGCGCCGACGCGGACCGAGGTTCCCGGTGGTAGGCCGCTGACGAAAAAAGCGCCACCGGCTACACTCGTCGTCGCGGTCGACTGCGCAGTCATGCTGCCGGTGTTGTCAGCGCCGCACGCGGCGAGAATTAGGACGGCCATCGCGCAGAATGCAAGGCGATGGAGTTTCGAACCGAGGAGCGGGAATTTCTTGATCATCCGTGAACCACCCTGATGACAGCCTGCGGGCCGCAGAGCGCGATCATTGAGTTCACGAATAACACCGGAATAACTGACGGTGAACGCCGCGGAATTTCTAGCGCTTTACCGGCAACCCCGCTGTCTTCACAAGCCGCTGAGGCTCTCAAGACCGGAAGCTTTGCGTCCCCGCCTCGCGACGGGTTTGCCCTTGAACACGTGTAGTAAACCGCGACTGCGACGGCTGGGCAATGGCGGAAACCACCTACCGGGCTCGGCAGTTGCCGAAACAGTGATGTGCGTAGCAATTGCGCGGGAAACCGCCTTCACCCCAAAGCCGGGGCTGAGCCCACCGCAAGGCGGCGTGGGCGCGTAGCTTTCGTTGTGTTTAACAAAAAACGGCATCAACGATGCTGTGAGTTGCAGCTGCGTGTCTGCAGAAACAACGCACGTTTCTTGACTATGCAATGTCGTCTGCTTCCTCCAAAGCGCGCAGACGTTCAAGACGAGGTACGGCGACGCTCGGCTTTAGCGGCAAGGCGAACCTCGACGAAGGCTACATGTGGCCGACCGCCTTCGCGCTAAAGGAGCAGACCGCCGCCGAAGAGGCAAAGATCTGCGTGCTCGTGAAGAAAGCGGTGAACTGAGGAATGGAGTGCCACTGCATGCGCTCTAGCGGGGAAAGTGACGAGGGGTCGCGTGGGGCCCACGCGAAAGCTGACGTTCCTCAGCTGCAGCTAGGGGTGACCCTCCAGACCCCAATAGATGCGGAAAGCAGCCGCTCTGATTGGCTGCGCGGAATAACTTTGACTCGGCCCCCGGGCGACCGTTCAGAGGGCTCAACACCGGCCGTTCGGGAATCCCGTGCGAGAGCGGACACTCGCGGAGGGCTTGCGCCGTAATGCGGTACTGGTAGTGCAGCATGCGCGTCCTCGGAAAGTAGGTGCGGAGTGCTAGAGTTGCTGCCGTGCCTGTGCAGGCGCACCATGTCTCAAACAGGGGACTGTGGGGGGCGGGTCCGCGGAACATCCCATGACGACAACACGCCGTGAGATATTGACCGCCGCATTGACGGCGGCGGCAGAAGCGGCCGCGCGGAAACCGGCTCGATTCTGTCACTGTGTCGCTATCTGGGAGGGTTACCTTGAGCCAGTCTGACTGGCGATCCCCATATCTGGAGGCGTTACCGCAGGTCCGCCGCGATGCGGGCGAACCGGTATTTGCCGAACCATGGCAGGCTCAAGCATTCGCGCTGGCCGTTCAGCTGTCTGCCCAAGGTCACTTCACCTGGAAGGAATGGGCGGCCATCCTCGCTGACGAATTGAAAGCCGATTCAAAGCGTGGTGAGCCAAACGATGGCTCGCGTTACTACCACTGCTGGCTGACAGCACTGGAGCGCCTCGTAGTAGCGAAGCGGCTATCTGACGCGGCCGTGTTAATGGCGCGCAAAGACGCTTGGACCGAGGCCTATCGACGGACACCGCACGGCAAGCCTGTCGAGTTGGGGAATGAATCTAGCACCTGACAAGCCGCGTGTAACCGATGCGAGCGGTCGCGGCCGTCCGGCTTGTGGCTTCCCAAGAGCGGCCAGAGGTGAATGCCTACAAACATACGAGACGCCAAGTTAGCGGAGATCGGGCAGTTGGCAAAGATCTGGTTCGACGGCTGGCAAGATGCTCATGCCCGAATCGTACCGGCGGAACTTGCTCGGGTGCGTACGCTGCAGAGCTTCGAGGAAAGACTTCGAGTTGCTTCGACCGGCGTGCGGGTAGTCGGAGCAGTAGGTACACCTGTCGGCTTTTACTTTCTGAAGGGTGCCGAGCTGTATCAATTCTATGTTTCTGCCAACGCGCGAGGTTCCGGCGTTGCCGCAGTTCTGATGGCCGATGCTGAAGCGCGCCTCACCGAAAGCGACGTTCATACAGCTTGGCTCGCGTGCGCTATTGGCAACGATCGCGCTGCCAGGTTCTATGAAAAGTGTCGTTGGATCCGGACTGGGACGGTGATAGACAATGTAGAAGTGCCTGTCGGGACTTTTGCGCTCGAAGTCTGGCGCTACGAGAAATCACTCCGCTGATCGGTGCGTTTACCTAACCGGCTACTGGGTTTGCAATGCTCCAAACGACAGCGACCACTCACGGCTCAGGTCAGAAGCGACCGTCGCCGGTGACTCCGGATGCAAAGTCGCTGACCGCCATCAAGCGATGTTGGACACATGAAAATGCCTGCTAACAAGCCGCCGGTCAGTGTGGATGGGAATCCCTTGCTAGGCACATGGAAATTGAAGTCCCACGTCGTAACGACGGCAGCAGGCGTGCGGTCAACTCCATACGGAGAGAACCCAACGGGTTACCTCAGTTACTCAGCCGATGGTCACATGCAGGTAATCGGAGCCGCGAGCGGCCGGATGGTGCCGGCCGACCCCACTCCGCCGGACAATGAGCGAGTGGCGCTCCTCGACACGATGTTCGCGTACGCGGGCACATACTCGGTAGAGGCCGGGAAGGTGATCCACCACGTCGATGTTTCCTGGAACGAAGTCTGGACTGGTACCGATCAAATTCGACTCTTTGAGGTGAACGGGGACACCCTCACGCTCACAACGCGCATCACGGACCCAGCCAGTGACACGGAGTCGCATTACGCCGTTGTATGGGAGAAGGTAGCCCGCCCGCCATAGCGATAAGGGCGCACGACGTTCCAAAGCCGAGCCTTCTAATAGTGGCTGGCAGTAGTCAACGCAGGCGCCTAGCGGAACCGCTCGCGCCAGAGCATGACGGAAAGACCGCCCGCCACAGCAAAGGCGAGCGCACTCACCCAAACGGGAATGTCCACTCCGTTCACAGAAACCGGCCACGCGAGAATGAAGCGAAGTAGTTGCAGTAGGGCAATCAGCGCCAATAGTAGAGCAGCCATGGCTGTAAAGGGCTTCATGTTTTTTTCTCCTCGTTTGTTCATTCTGGAACATGCGAGATACGCTTGAGCAGCTCCGTGTCCGCGTCGATACAGAAGTCGGAAGAGAAAGTACTCAGCAACGCTTCGGCGTTGCTAGTAGACGAGCGCATTATTACGCTAGAGCCAAATGCCCTCAAGTTCCTAGTTCCCAACCAGGGACTCAACGACGCTGCCGCCCGGTCCAGCACCGCGGGATTCAGCAAGGATCGCGAATTCAGGCACGAAGAGCGGCGCCCAATCTTCCAATAAATCGCTAAATAGGCAGCCGGTCCCACGACATTCGGTCTGCAGAATTCGGATCCGCTTAGGCGATCGTATATCAGCCATCCGTTTCGACGGCTGTGGCCGACTTTAGGTTTCGAGTGGGGTGGTTTCGGCGCTGCCAATACCGGCCGGCTCGGCGCCAAGGGCGCGACGCAGCACAGCCTCCTCGCGCGGAAACACCCCGCAGCAAGCGCGCATCGTTTCGTACAGGTCATGTGTACTCTGCTGAGAGGGTGGTTCGGCTGCGTAGTGAAGCACCTGTTCGGCAGCGAGTTGCGCGGCATGACGATCCGTCTCCGCGCGAAAGCGAACCATCGCAGCTCTAACGCTTAGCAGGGGTTTGACGAGAGGATTCACTTGCACGCGCCTTACAACCAACGCCAACGCTAGTAGCGTACGCTCGCTCGCGCCTCGCATTCGTGCGCTCTCCAACGCGCGGATTGCCTGTTGAGTCTTCTGGGCGATGAAGGCATCGGTGGTTTTCATATCAGCGAAGAGTAGCAACGTTGGCCCGCGCGTGCCGGACCTAAGCGTGATTCATCTCGACCACGCCGAATGGCAACGCATCGAGCTCGCCATCGGACATGCAGTTCAACTGCGACGCGATCTGTGGCCCGTCGAACAACGGCAGCTCTTTCGCCATCATGGAATCTCTTGCGCGACCACGGGCCTCCCGGCGAGTCCGGCCCCGAACGGCCCTTTCAGTTCGCACTCTGATCCCCGCTTGCCGCTCCTGTCGGTACGCAGTCACACATAGCGCCGCAGAATTGTCATTGCGACCGCCTGGCCTGTTGCATCTCCCAACTATCGTCGCAATGCGCACCAGCGAGGGGGGTCCTTCTGGATGTGACGCACTACTCAAAAAGCCAATCCGGCGCGCCCGATAAGCCTATTTAAGTGCGCTACCGAACATAAGACGTCCCGCTAGGCATGTTGCAATCATCACCCCAGAAAGTGGGACGCACGGAAGCTAGTTCATGTCTCAACGCATACTTCTGATCCAGAACGATGCGGCCGCGGCTAAGATCGTCATAGACGCTCTGGCCGCATCCACTGATGCGTCCTTCAAAGTGGAATGGGTCCGCTCGTGCTCTGAAGGGCTTGCGAGACTGGACAACATCGATGCGATATTGGTCGATCTTTATCTGCCCGACAGTCACGGAATAGAAACTTTCGATCGCCTCTTTCGAGCGGCCCCCAATATTCCGATCCTGATATTGATTGACCCACAGAATGAGGCCACTGCCAAGCTCGCAGTACAGTGTGGAGCACAGGATTATCTCTTTAAAGCGCGTCTAGACGCTTACCTGTTGCCCAAGGCCCTTGGCAGCATGATTGAGCGCTCCGCATATTTCGAGGCGCTGTTTGAAGAAAAGGAGCGCGCGCAGGTCACGCTTAATTCCATCGGCGATGCCGTCGTCAGCGTGAATACTGCGGGATGCGTGACCTACCTAAATGTGATCGCTGAGGAGTTGACAGGCTGGTCCCTCGAGGAAGCGGTAGGCCATCCACTAGAAGACGTTTTCAAAATTGTCGACGCTACGACACGCGAAACAGCACCCAATCCGATGTTGCTCGCGATTCGGGACAACAAGACTGTGGCCCTTACCCCAAATTGTGTGCTGATTCGTCGCGACGGCGTCGAAGCCGCCATCGAAGATTCTGCCGCACCGATCCACGATCGTCGTGGAGCAGTTACAGGTGCTGTCATGGTATTTCACGATGTCAGTGTCGCGCGGGCGATGACCCTCAGGATGTCATACTTGGCGCAGCACGACAGCCTCACCGATTTGCCCAATCGGGTTCTGCTGGTCGATCGATTGTGCGAAGCCATAAACCTGTCAAGCCGGTACCACCGAAAGCTCGCGGTACTGTATCTGGACCTTGATCGTTTCAAACACATCAACGATTCGTTGGGGCACGTCGTAGGCGACAGGTTATTGCAATCGGTGGCGCGGCGACTGTTTTCTTGCGTGCGCAGCTCTGACACCGTCAGCCGTCAGGGAGGTGATGAGTTCGTCTTGCTACTCTGGGAGGAAAAGCACGCCGAGGATGCGGCCCTCACGGCGACCAAAGTACTCGACGCGTTACGCAGGCCTCACCGCATCGACGAGCATGAGCTACACATCACCGGAAGCATCGGCATTGTCACCTACCCCGAGGACGGAATGGATGCCGAGACATTGCTGAAGAGGGCCGATGTAGCGATGTACCACGCGAAGGAAGCTGGGCGCGACAGTTATAAGTTCTTCAGGCCGGACATGAACGCCCGCGCAATCGAACGACAGTCGGTCGAAAACAGTTTGCGCGGTGCGATCCAACGGCGGGAGTTGGTGCTGCATTACCAGTCGAAACTGAGTCTTGCGACCGGCAAAATCGTCGGCGCCGAAGCCCTCATTCGGTGGCGACATCCAGAGCGCGGCCTCGTTTCCCCAAAGCAATTCATTTCGATTGCAGAAAGTTGCGGTCTCATCGTGCCCATTGGCCGATGGGTACTGCGCGAAGCCTGCGGGCAATTGCGGGCCTGGCAGGTTGCCGGGATGCCCTCGCTCTGCATCTCGATAAATGTCTCCCCGGTGGAGTTGCGCGACCCGGGATTCGTAGCAGGCGTGCGGGCAGTCTTGAAAGAGACGGGCCTTGAGGCGCACTACCTGGAACTCGAGCTAACCGAAACCGCGCTGATCGACGATTCGCGCTCCATTGCGGATGTGCTTGAGGAACTAAAAGCGCTCGGCGTGCTGCTGGCGCTGGATGATTTTGGCACCGGCTATTCGAGTTTGACCCATTTGAAGCGCTTTCCGATCGACGCTCTGAAGATCGACCAGTCTTTTGTGCACGATCTGGCTACGGATGAAGATGGCGCCAGCATTGTCACCGCCATGATTGGTATGGGGAAGAGTCTTCATATGCAGGTCGTGGCCGAAGGAGTGGAAACGCAGCAACAGGTGGAGATCCTGCACGCGCACGGCTGCCCTCAGGCTCAAGGGTACTACTTCAGCCGGCCTATGCCGGGCGAGGATTTCGGTCGATTATTGGAATGCGATGTCGCCGACACAGCGTGCGCCTGAATGATCGACACTAGGGAAGGAGGCATCGGAGCTAACAGCAGCCAGTTCGGCGACACGGTGAGTGAAAACAGCGGCAAATTCCCTAAGCTCAAGCGGCTGTGTCCCCTTCCCTCAGGCCTTCTGCGCGCTTTGCCGAGAGGCTCCAACACTTCACACTCCGCCGCATGAACCGCGTGCATTCTTCACGGCGCGGGGCATAAACATGGAATCCCCGGACCGCAGAAACGGAATATCTGTGTTTCGACGGGCTCAGGACTGGCTGCGTCACGACGCATCCAGTCAACAGGCGGACCTTCTCAACGCGTTGCCCGCATGCGTCGCCGTGCTCGATAGCAAGGGCGTGATCACGTCGGCGAACGAGGGGTGGCGACAGTTTGGCATTGCAGAGCCGATGCATGCCCCCGGACCAGAAGTCGGTCGCAATTATGTGGAGATCTGCGGCAACGCGCCAACCGCTGACTCATCCGGTGCGCATCAGATTGCGGCAGGCATTCGCTCAGTATTGGCAGGTACCGTAGAGATCTTCTCAATGAACTATACGTATGGCTCTTCTACGGAGCAGCGCTGGTTCACACTAACCGTAACCCCACTGGGCAATGCGATAACACGTGGCGCCATCGTCATGCACAGGGAGATAACGGCCGAACGAAGAATCGAGGATACTCTGCGCGCCAGCGAATTGCGGTTTCGGCAAATGGCGGAAAACATCCGCAGTGTGTTCTTCCTCGTTGACGCGGTGAGTCATCACGTTCTCTACATCAGTCCCGCGTATGAGGCAATCTGCGGCCTAAGTTGCGAGAGCCTCTATGCAAATCCGGCGCCGTGGAGCGCCGGCGTACATCCGGACGATAGGGCGTCTATCCAGCAGAAGTATGCGACAGGGGTGCTTGGGGGTACGTTCGAATACGAATGCAGGATTCTCCGGCCGGATGGCTCGATGCGATGGATCGAGGTTAACGGCTCTCCGGTTTTGGACGCCGCTGGGCTACTGGTGCGCGTGGCCGGCGCCATCAAGGACATCACACAGCGAAAACACGCGCTGCAGGCACTGCACGATAGTCGGCAACGCCTGAATAGCCTGGTCCTGTCAGCGGCGCATGCAATCATTACAGTGGATGAGTACCTGCGCGTCGTACTGAGCAACCCTGCCGCTGAGACCATGTTCGGCTACACCAGCGTTGAGCTGCGGGGGCTGCCGCTAGACCGGCTCGTTCCCGATCCGTTTCGCGCCGCAGACTCGCTCGACACTGCGCAGTCGGCCGATGCCAGCGGCAGCCGCAAGATGGATGCAGTGCGCCCGGTCACAGGCCTGCGCAAGAGTGGCGAGACATTTCAGATCGAAGCTTCCATCTCTACGTTTGACGCCGACGGACGGCGCTATTTCACCGCCATGCTACGCGACCTCAGCGAGCGCCAACGCTCCGCCGACCAATTGCGCGAGTGCCAGCGTCGCTTAAGCGACCTGTTGAGCAACGTCGAGCTCGTGGCGGTCATGCTCGATCGAGCCGCGACCATCGACTACTGCAATGATTATTTCCTCCAGTTGACGGGCTGGGGTCGCGAGGAAGTGCTCGGTAAGAGTTTCTTCGACCTGTTTATACCGGCCGATCACCACCAGGAACTCAGGGCGATTTATGCGGCCATGCTCGCCAATCTTCCATGCTCCCGGCATCACGAGAACTCCATCCTCACGCGCTCGGGCGAGCATCGGCTCATTCGCTGGAACAATTCCGTGCTGCGCTCTGTCCGGGGCGACGTGATTGGCATCGCAAGCATCGGCGAGGACGTCACGCAGCAGCAGCGCTCGGACATTCATCTCAAGCGCCTGAGTCGCGTCTACGCGGTACTCAGCGAGATCAATGCTCTGATAGTTCGTGTACCGGACCGCGAAGAGCTCTTCAGCGAAGCGTGCCGCATTGCAGTGGACGCCGGCATGTTCGCAATGGCCTGGATCGGTGTCATTGACTCCCTCACCCTGGAGGGCAAGGTCGTCGCCTGGTACGGCGGAAAGGAAGACTACATCAGTCAGATCAAGCTGACTGCGCGCAATGAGGACACGTCTAATGGTTGGCCCCCAGCCTGTCGTGCGCTAGGGCAATCGCAATCCGTAGTTTGCAATGACATTGCAACCGATCCGTCGGTCGCCGAGTTGCGCGATGAGCTTTTGGCGAGGGAGCACAAGTCTCTCGGATGTTTTCCTCTGACGGTGGCCGGGCGGCCCACGGCAATCTTGGTCCTATACGCGTCCGAGCCGAATGCCTTCGACGAGGGAGAAGCACGACTGCTTTCGGAACTCGCCGGCAACATCTCCTTTGCGCTCGATCATCTGGAGAAGCAGGAGCGTCTCAATTACCTGGCGTACTACGACGAGCTCACCGGGCTCGCTAACCGCCGCCTGTTTCTTGAGCGTGCGGCGCAATACATCCGCGCTGTCCCGTCGAATGAGTGCCGGCTGGCCTTGGGGATTATTGACTTGGAGCGGTTCAAGAACATCAATCAAAGCCTCGGCCGGCCTAGTGGCGATGCGCTCCTGAGGCAGGTGGCAGAATGGCTGACGCATACCCTAGGCGATGCCACCCTCTTGGCACGCATCGGTGCGGACCATTTCGCCGTCGTATTCCCTAAGGTCAAGCCGGAAGGAGACTTGGGAAGGCTTATCGAACACACAATGGAAGCCTTTCTGCGCCATCCGTTCCGCCTCGACGACAGGGTGTTTCATATCGGCGCCAAGGTTGGCATAGCCCTATATCCGGACGATGGCGCCGATGCCGACATGTTGTTCAGAAATGCCGAGGCCGCACTCAGAAAGGCCAAGATGGCCGGTGATCGCTATCTCTTTTTCGCGCAGAAGATGACCGAAACGGTTGTGGGTAGGCTCAATCTTGAAAATCTGCTGCGCGAGGCCCTCGACAAGGGGCAATTCGAACTCTACTACCAGCCGAAGATGAACCTGCTGAGCGGTAAGCTCACCGGCGCGGAAGCACTGATCCGTTGGAACGATCCGCGAACTGGCTTGGTGTTACCGGGGAAGTTCATTCCCGTCCTTGAGGAAACCGGCCTAATCCACGAGGTCGGACGCTGGGCCCTGCACCGGGCCATCAAAGACTACTTGCGCTGGCGCTCTTCGGGCCTGCCTGCCGTGCGCATCGCGGTCAATGTATCGGCGCTGCAGTTGCGCAGCCGCACGTTTATCGATGATGTGAAGCAAGCCCTCGCAATCGATGCGGTCGCGGCCTCTGGGCTGGAACTGGAGATCACCGAGAGCGTGATCATGGAGGACGTGCGGCACAGCGGCGCGAGCCTTCAGGCCATCCGGGCCATGGGTGTAAGCATTGCCATCGATGACTTCGGCACGGGCTTCTCCTCGCTCAGCTATCTCTCGAAACTGCCCTTGGACACATTGAAGATTGATCGCTCCTTCGTAGATGACATGCAAACGGGGGGGCAGGGAACGGTCCTTGTCTCAACGATCATTAGCCTGGCCCATTCGCTCAAGCTCAAGGTGGTCGCTGAGGGCGTGGAAACCAAGCAGCAATCGGCTCTGCTGCAGACTCTGGGCTGCGATGAGTTGCAGGGCTACTTATTTGGCAGACCCGCTCCGAGCGTTCTCTTCGAATCGACATATCTCACTTCGGCGGCCGTCGCATGAAACTCTCAGGCGAGGCTCGGTCCGAGTAGCGCGTGAGCATCTTGACGAGTGTTGCTCTGGAGGACACGGTAAGTAGACGCGTCCTGCAAAGCCCCGCCGCTAGCCGGCTTCGAGCTTGGTTGCACCGGCTTGCGGACGCCCGCATTCTCTTTCCGGCATACCTGGCAGGCATCCGCAGGATGCTAGCGATAACCCGGCTCCGTTGCGCAGTGAATAATCCAGATCAGATTGCCACCGGTTAGATTGCCCAAGGAACCGCCGGCAAAGACCAGGCGGCCCTCCCCCTTGTAAACAAGCTCGAAGCGATGTCGATCGCCCCCAAAATAGAACGGAATGAACGCTTTGCCCGTGATGTACGCGCCCTGATCAGTGGGCTGACCAGCAATATCGGTTGCCTGCTTCATGCTCATGCCAATTTGTACCTGCGTGAACTTGCTATTGGGCGAAGGTATCCCCGTGATCTCCCCTTCATAGTCGTTGATACCCTTCACGGTCTGACCGTAACCACGCTCCACCTTGGAGGCATCAATTACCTCGCCGTTACTATTCATTCCGGGAGGAGTCTTGCCCGTCGCTGCAACTGGCTCCTTAGCACTGTCAGGGGTCGGCGACGAGGTACCTCCGGTTTGCGCACCAGCGACCGCCGCAAAGGAAGCGATTAAAACAACGCTACCAATTCGTGTGAACACTTCAAATCTCTCCTGCAAGACCTTCGTATTTCCCTCTTGTGTCAGCTGGCCTGCAGCGATGGCCCCCTGTCTCGATACAGCCAAGCGACAATCATCCCGAGTATTACCGTCAGAATACCGTCAAAGACGATCTGCTTAATAACCACACTCTCCGGCATAGGCTGTACAACGAAGTAGATCATGTAGGTTGGCACAATCGTCAACAGCGCGACCGCGACACCAAAGCGCACGCCTTGTTCCATCCAGGGCTTGGGCTCAACGCCGCGCGCATAAATCCAGACGAAGGCGCCGGACAAAATTACATGCGCGAGTATCATCAGAGGAAAATACTTCTGTTGATCGCCTTCGGTTCGAAAAAGGCTGGTCAGTTGCATGTAGTCGGAATGCAGTAGCAATCCGTGAACGACAAAGCTACCGACGAACCAGGCGACAAACAGCACAATCCAGGCGATGATGAATTTCTTGTTCATGACTCCCCCGACAATTCTTAGTGTGCGGCGCAACACCCGAACACGCCGACTGCGCGAAAGCATACGCCAGCCCCACCGCGCCGCAAGCGGTGTATGACAGTTGCAACGCGGACGTGCTTGTAACGCAGCGCGTCGGAGCGCTTTGCTGCGTAGCGTCAATAACAACGCATGGCCCCCGGCCGGCCCCAATGGCATAGGTTTGCTTACACGCAGACGTCGCGATCCGCGGGCTTGCTAATCCAAGTGCCCGAATCGGCAAGCGAGGGGAATTTGCTGTCTGGTTGAATTGCCGGCCATCAGCCGTGCGACGAAGTCGCCTGGAGGCAAAACAACTTTGCCGGTTTAAGACAGTCCGGCCCGCTCAAGCAGCCTCTTCAGCGTCCGGCTCCGCCTCAGTCTCAAGTGAAGGTTCTTCGCCTGCAGGCTCGACCTCTTGCCGCGTGCCCTTGAGTTTTATGTTCAGGCGTAGCTCGTTTGCTGAGTCCGAATTGCGTATCGCTTCGTCGTACGAAATTGTGCCTTCATTATAAAGCTCAAACAGCGACCAGTCGAACGTCTTCATGCCGAGCTCGCGCGACTTGCTCATGATCGTCTTAATCTCGTGAAACTCACCCTTCAAGAGCTTGTCGGCCACGATTGGCGTATTGATCAGGATTTCAATCGCCGCCTTGCGGCCTTTGCCGTCGGCCGTGCGTACCAAGCGCTGTGAAATGATCGCTTTCAGGTTGCTGGAAAGATCCATGAGCAACTGTTTACGGCGCTCCTCAGGAAAGAAATTGATGATGCGGTCAATGGTCTGGTTGGCGCTGTTTGAGTGCAGCGTTCCAAGGCACAGGTGTCCAGTCTCGGCGAATGCTATGGCGTGCTCCATAGTCTCTGTGTCGCGAATCTCTCCGATCAGGATGACGTCAGGCGCCTGGCGCAGCGTGTTCTTGAGCGCGTTGTGCCAAGAATGCGTGTCCATGCCAACCTCACGATGCGTAATAAGCGACTTATGTGACTGATGCACGAATTCGACCGGGTCCTCTACCGTGACGATATGGCCCCTTTGGGAACGATTGCGGTGATCGATCATGGCCGCGAGGGTCGTCGACTTCCCGGAGCCCGTCGCGCCGACCACGAGGACCATGCCGCGCTTGGTCATCACAATTTCCCTGAGACTCTCCGGCAATCCGAGCTTGTCGAAGCTGGGGATTTCATTGACGATCGTTCTGATCACCATGCCAACGTTCTGCTGCTGCAGGAACACATTGACCCTAAAGCGCGCAACGCCCGGCACCGAGATGGCGAAGTTGCACTCAAGATCCTTAGCAAAGGCCTCGCGCTGAATCTGATTCATGAGCGAATTGGCGAGCTCGCGAGTGGTTTCCCCGTTGAGCTTTTGCTTGGTAAGGGGACGCATGGAACCCTGCAGCTTTATGCTGGGCGGGAAATCTTTGGATATGAAGAGATCTGACCCACCTGCCTTGCTCATCGCGGTCAGCAATTTAATGATGTGCGTCTTGGCCTGTGCCTCGGTTAGGCTGGACATTTCATCCTCTAAGTACCGCCATTTCGTGCGATCGTAGCGAACCTGCGCTTGCGAGTACGGTAGTACTTCTCAGTGTGGGGGATTGCCGGCCATCCAAACGATGCGCCCCTCCCGCTTGTCAACGTCGCGAAGAGAGCCGTACCTCCCCTCCCCGCCGACTGGCGTAGACTCGCCTATGTGGCCAGCGGACGACGTTTTGGATATCGGCCGGTCAAGTTCGGGGTCGAAACACTCGAACCGGGCTTAGTACTGCCGCGCCATCGGCATGCCAACGGCTACGCAACCGTGGTGCTCGCGGGTTCGTTTGAAGAGGCAGGCTTTGCCGGCCGCTTCGCGGCGAAGCCTGGTGACGTCTTGTTGCACGGGAAAGGGCACTTCAGCGTGCCTGATCCGGATACCCTCGCGCGCCTGGCAGAGCGCGACGCCGAGGCCGCCGCCGCTCAGCTGCGCACGAGTTTGTCTGCATAAATAGGCCTTTGGAACGTTCTGACAGAATCGATGGCGGCCCCCTGCGGTACCGAGTGGTTCACAGGTCGCGCCTGTGGGCGCGCGGCGAGCGCCCCGAATTGTCACAAGAAGTACTGGAGGGGAACGCCGACTTATCCATTTAGGTCCCGACCTAATCCCCGGGGTTTTACGCTGCCGCTGAGCAGGCGATCCGACCCCGTCACTACGCCGACCTGATGACCTATATTCCAGACGGTGCAATACCTTCTGCTCGCGCGGCAGCGAGTATCATGTCCCAGACTTCGCATTCGACGGATGGCCGCGTGAAGAAATTCTTTGTCCCGACCACGTGCCTGGTACTGTGTTATCTGGGAAGTGCGCGCGCGTACGGGAGTGAGAATCCCTTTGACGGAGTCTGGGATACCGTGCTTTCTTGCAACAACTCAAACGGCGCGCTGGGCTATTCGTTTGAGTTTGATTCGACTGTGAGAAATAGCACTTTGCACGGCGAAAAAGGCGTCAAAGATCAACCTGGCTGGCTGCAGCTCGATGGCAATATAGCGCCGGATGGTTCGGCCAGCCTGTACGTCAAGGGCTTAGTCGGTGCCGCCGCCTTCGCAGTAGGGCAACGTCCCGCTGGCACAGCGTACGGGTATCACATTGAAGCGAAACTCACCACGACATCGGGCACTGGTCATAGGGTGGAAGGGCGCCCCTGCACCGTTGTACTCACCAAACGCATGTAACCGGTCAAACGCAAGGGTCCGCTCACGCGCACGGTGTCGCCTCGCGTGACGCCGCGCGATCTTTGTTTCACCCTCGTCCTGCTTAGTGCGCACGATGCACTTCGAGAGCCAATTTCATTCGACGCTATGCCTCGGCACGCGTCAGCGCCGTGCACAGCTGGGGCTCGAGCGCTCGCAATAGCGAGGGCTCTCGGTGCAGTTAAAATTCAATCAACTGGCCCCCGGCCTCCAACCTAGAAATCATGAACGACAAGCTCAGCACGAGCTCTTGGCCCTCCTTCGAGCAATGGAGCTTTGCCGGGCTTAAGCTTGCCTCATTACTTGGGGGCGGATCGAGGCAACCGAATGACTGCGGCGGCGTTATGTACGAAATCGGCCCGGGCTGCAGCCGCTGCTGACGCACTGCAAATAAAAACGTTGGCGGCGGGAAGTGACCACTGGCAAGGATGGAGGTTCGACGTATAAATTGGATGACCGGATGAACTGCAGTAGTGACAGAACATTACATAATGCTGCGCGCCGCTGATTGATGGATACCTTATATCTTTGGATCTAATCGCCCATGAGCGAGTCTTCGATAGGCATCGCTGACGCGCCTGCTTCGCAAGGGGATTTCAACCTGCGGGCGCGAATCGATGCACTACAAGCCGGGGATTGCACCGAAGCAGAATTCATGCGCGAGGTGTTGCCTCTGCGCGATTCCGTTTGGGCCATTATCGCAATGGTCGATCAGCGCTACCGGCGCGGACTCTTGAGAGAAGAAGTTTTCCGCTCCGTTAAATCAAAGCTGTCCCGTCGCGCCGTAGAGCAAAGCGAATGCGACAAGACGGTGGAGCTGAATCCGTCTACGGCTGCGGCTCCTGCTGCCGAGATCCCCCCCACACCGCTCGGGGTTGTGACAGCCGAAACTCCTGCTTCCGAATCGCACGTCCCCAATGTCGAGGGCGCGCAAATTGTGCCCGCCCAGGAAGCGCCGCCTATGGAGGTGCAAAGCTGCGCGCCATGCCCGCCGATCGATACGAGCTCGCCAAGCGTGGCGCACAAGACCAAGCTCTTGCGCGATCGTTACGCGCTGGAGGGTCTTCTCGGGCGGGGTGGCATGGGCGCGGTATACAGGGCATCGGATCGACATCGCGCCGACCTTCCACAAAAGAGCCGTCATGTCGCACTCAAGATCCTGAACGCAAGCACTCTGGCGCGACCCGGCGCTGTTGCGGATTTGCGGCGCGAGTTCTATTGCGCACAGGCGCTTGCGCACCCCAACATCGTGAAGGTCTTTGAGCTGTACTGCGAGGAAGAACCAACCTTCTACACAATGGAGCTGCTGGAGGGTCAGCTCCTAAGCGCCGTGATTGAGCGCCACCGACCACAGCCGCTTGACCGCGCGCAGGCCTTCGCCATCATTCGGGACGTCGGCGCTGCTCTAGTTCACGCCCACTCGCGCGATGTCGTACACGGTGACCTCAAGCCTCACAACATCATGATCACTGATGCCGATGAGGTGCGAATACTTGATTTTGGCGCCTCAGGAACTGCCACTCGCCAGTGGGTTACCGCAGATGCACTGCAACGCAATCGCGCGCCAGCGGTTACTCTCGCCTACACCTGCTGCGAGCTGTTGGACGGTCAGCAAACCGATCCACGAGACGATCTCTACGCGCTCGCGTGCCTCTCATACGAGATGCTTGCAGGTAGACATCCGTTTGAAAGGCTACGCTCTACCGAGGCCCGTGACATTGGGATGCGACCCGCGCGGCCGTCTGGATTGACGAATCAGCAGTGGCAGGCTTTAGAACTTGGACTCTCCTGGCGCCGCGAGACGCGCTCCGTATCGGTCCGCGCTTGGCTGGAGATGTTTCTTCTGGAGCCGGCACCCCTGCGACTGTCAACACTGTTCGCCCCCGCGGTGATAGCCGCGCGCTCCTGGCGACCGCGCGGTGTGGCGGCTGCTGCGCTCGTGGCGACTTTGCTCGCTGCATTAAGCGCGTGGACTGTATTCTACGCAAAGCACGAAGCCAAAGGTGTCGGCACTGCCCTTGTGGCAGCAAATCCGCCGCACAGCGGCGCTGCACCCATCGTCGATAATCCGTTGCAGCTTGCGAATATAGGTGAGTCTTTGGCGCCAATCGGGATGGAGCTTGATGGCAAGCTTGCGTTGCAACCCGCCGAACCAACGCCGTACGCAACCCATGAACAACCCGCGGTCGAGGCTGCCACGCATGCTGTGAAACTTCGCGATGCGGGCACGCCAATAGCAAGCCAAATAACACTTTCTACTGATACTTATCGCGTGCCTTCCGGCGAGGCCTTTGCCGAGATTACGGTGCGCCGCTCGAGCGATTCGCGTGGTAGCGGCAGTTTTGCATGGTGGACCGAAGCTGCATCAGCGAGGCCAGAGCGTGACTTCGTCGCGCAGGAGCGAACGAGGCACATTTTTTTGGACGGAAGGCATCTAGCCAAGCTCTACATCAGGATCGTTCCGAATCCGACGCGGGTCCGCACGGAGACGTTCTATATAAAGATTGGCGAGCCCGGTACGGGCTACTCATTGGGCGCCGTAACACGGGCGGCGATTCTGATCCCGCCGCTTCTCACTGCGCGTAATGCAGGTACCCTCGATATAGCACCCCAACCGCAGCGCTGACTGGGGTACGCAGCGCTTGCCGCCGACAACATTGAACTTGCAGTTGCCATGTTGCGGCAAATGCGCCTTGCGCGCGACTCAGGGGTTTCCCAGATAGGTGCGACGCCAAGCGGCGTTTATCGCGTTCGCTTGGCGGCGAATTGCAACATTCTCCGGTCGCGCACGTACATTTGTGAGGCGCATCGTCGCCGCCACAGCGCTCACGGCCGGCCCGGGATCGACCAGCAGCGCCTCATAAGTAGTGCTAATGGGCACAATTTCATTGGCTGAGAAGAATTCAGCAAACGCGGCGTTCATCGCAGCAATCTCAGCCAACTCCCTCCTGATCCACGCTTGGTCGAACACCAGTGCACTGTCCGGCACCGCGGCCGCGTGCCCCGTGCTCCAGCGAAAATTTTGTGCTGCAATCACGCGCGAGATCGCCTGGCCGAGCCGGTCCCGCCGCTCTATTAGCAGGTACGTCGCGCGGCCACGCAGCGCGTCGAGAATGCCTGCGTCCGCCAACATGATAAGTTGGTCGATGCTTGCTTTTGCGGCGATGCGGCCGCAGTTCGGCACTATCGTCGGCAGTTGACTGAAATAGGCCGGCAGCGAGCGCAGGCCTAGCGCCATCGCATGCTGCGCTACGGTCGGCGCGTTGAAAAACTCGCCGGCCACGTTGAACGCACCCGTTGTTGCCAACAGGTGCGCCAGGTAGTTGGAGCCGCATCGGTTCGTGAAGCAGATCAAGAGGAAATCCACGTCCGGCGGCACCCATCCAGGCTCGGGCTGTAGCTGACCGAAGAAAGGCCTGAGAGCATCGCTATGCAGGGACTGAACGGCGGCGCGCAACAGGAGGGGTATGTTCACAAGTTTGCTATCGTAGAGGTTGCTTAAGGCGGGTCACGCCATGGACAAGACATCAGGTGGCAGTTAGCTTTGCCGAGCCTCAGTGTTACGCGCGCCAACCAAGCGAGCAGCTGCCAGTTGCTCATCCGGAACCCTCTTGTGACGGGGCGGCCCGCCGCTTGCGGTCGTTCAGTCATTATGTTTGCACTACAATAACGAATCAATCGCGAGCCAATCATTGAAAATTTCTGGCAGGCACTACCGCACTATCTGGCCCACCGCAGCCGGTTCGGTCACGGTTATCGATCAATCTCGCCTGCCGTTTGAATTCGTGACTCTCGATCTGAAAACCGTTGATGACGCCAGCCGCGCAATCCAGAGCATGGTCGTTCGCGGCGCTCCGCTGATCGGAGCGACTGCCGCGTACGGGCTAGCGCTCGCCATGAACTCAGATTCGTCCGACGCGAATATTGAAGCAGCATCACGAATGTTGCGAGCTACGCGTCCGACAGCGCATAACCTAGAGTGGGCACTGACGAGAATGCGCAGAGTGCTTGCAGGAGTCGCTCCGGCAGAGCGCAATGCTTTGGCTTTTCGGGAAGCAGCTTTGATATGCGACGCGGACGTCGAACAATGCCGGGCAATCGGTCTCCATGGCTTGGATGTCATCCGGCGGTTATCCCATACGGTGGGCCGCGTGGTAAACATTTTGACCCACTGCAATGCGGGTTGGCTCGCCTGCGTCGATTGGGGCACGGCGCTGTCGCCAATCTACATGGCTCATGACGCTGGAATTGCCGTGCACGTGTGGGTGGACGAGACCCGACCACGGAATCAAGGCGCCGCGTTGACGGCGTTTGAGCTTGGCGCGCACGGGGTCCCGCACACCGTTATTGCTGATAATCTTGGCGGTCATCTCATGCAACGGGGCCAAGTGGACATGGTTATCGTCGGCAGCGATCGGACCACCGCGGCAGGGGACGTCTGCAATAAGGTGGGCACCTACCTCAAGGCGCTTGCCGCGCGCGACAACGAGGTGCCCTTCTATGCGGCGCTGCCACTCAGCACCATCGACTGGTCGCTGCAGCAGGGATGCACTATTCCAATCGAGGAGCGATCGGCGATGGAGGTCACGCACGTTACTGGCCGGAACTCCTCCGGCGCAATGGAGAGTGTGAGAGTGGTGCCGGAAGGAAGTCCCGCCCTCAACCTGGCGTTCGACGTTACGCCTGCCAGGTTGGTCACCGCGTTAATCACGGAGCGCGGTCTTTGCCCAGCAAATCTCGCCGCTTTGCAAAGCCTTTTCCCCGACCGGTGAGCTCCACAATGACGGATCCGAAGGCTGCGCTGACGGATGAGACGTTACGCCAAGCGTTGATCGACGCGTGTCGCAGGCTCGTGCAGTGCGGCCTGGCCCATGGCACATCCGGCAATGTTAGTGTACGTCGGGATGAGCAGTGTTTTTTCATTAGCCCGACCGGAATGCCGTCTGACGTCCTCAAACCTGAGGATATCCCCCTCATGGGCATTGACGGCCGCTGGTTCGGCCGGCGGCGTCCGTCGAGCGAATGGCGCTTTCACCGCGATATATTCAGATCCCGAGATGACGTCGGCGCCATCGTTCATACGCATTCCCCGCGAGCGACGAGCCTCGCCTGCACCGGTCGTGGCATTCCTGCATTTCACTATATGGTCGCGGTCGCCGGTGGCCCCGACATCCGTTGTGCGCCGTATTGCACCTTCGGGACTCAGGAGCTATCCGACGCCGCCGTTGCGGCGCTGGCGGGTCGTAGGGCGTGTTTGCTAGCCAATCACGGCGTCATCGCAACCGGTGCCGACCTGCCGGCCGCGCTAGCGCTGGCTGCCGAGATCGAAAATCTCGCCGTTCAATATTGCTCGGCACTGACAATTGGCGAAGTCCGCACACTGTCTGAACTCGAGATGCGCCGAGTCGTTGAGAAATTCCGCACTTATGGAACGCAAGACGCGCCTGACGCCGATCTCATCTTCGGCGGAGCCGACATTCAGCCTTGACTTAACAGAGGCAGTTGACTGTGGCCATTGAAGCGGCACGCTTTGAGTATCGAATCCTCGATTCGACGAGTCTGCGCGCACTACTCGCAAACCTAGAAAAGGTTTGCATACTTCTCGGTGCTGGGCCCGATAATTGGCACATTCGCGAGGTTGGCGATGGGAATCTCAATCTCGTCTTCATCGTGGAGGGACCGGACGGCTCGGTTTGCGTGAAGCAAGCTTTGCCCTATGTCCGCGCCGCTGGGCCCTCGTGGCCCATGTCGCCTGAGCGAGCGTTCTTCGAGACTTCCTACTACCTTGCCGTAGCTCCGCATGTGGGTACATTGATACCCAAGATCTTCCATTACGAAGCTGCGCTTTATTGCACGATTATGGAGCGCCTTTCGCCCCATATCATCCTCCGGCAAGGGTTGCTCGCAGGGCGTCGTTACCCCAATGTCGCGCGCGATATCGGCGAGTATATCGCCCGCGCTTGCTTTTTTACGTCAGACTTTGCGCGTCCGTTCGAGCACAAGATGGATGGAATTGCGCTCTTCGCCGCAAATAAGTCTTTGGTGCGCATCAGCGTAGATCTTATTTTCTCGGACCCCTACTGCGTTAGCGCGCGCAATCGTCATACCTCCCCGCAACTCGACGAGATTGTCCGGAAGCTTCGGTGTGACGCGCCGCTGAAAGTTGCCGCGGCGCGCTTCGGCCAGAAATTTCTCAATGCGCCTCAAGCGCTGATTCACGGTGATCTTCATTCCGGCTCGGTGATGGTCACGGAAAGTGACAGTCGCGTGATTGATCCGGAGTTTGCCTTTTACGGACCAATCGGCTTCGACCTGGGCGCGTTTTTCGGCAATCTCCTGCTGAATTGGTACTCGCAGCCAGCGCACTCGACGCCTGACGACAACCGCATCGCTTATCAGGAATGGATTCTTCAGCAAGCGAAGATCTTCTGGGAGACATTCCGCCAATGCTTTCTTGCCCTTTGGGATGCGCATGCGAACGGTGATGTATTCCCGCGCGCTATGTTTTCGTCTACCGAAGACAGTGCCAACCTACAGGCGGCGCAAAACGCGTTTGTAGATTCCTTGTTTGCTGACATGCTCGGTTTCGGCGCTTGCAAGATGATCCGCCGGATCCTTGGGTTCGCTCACGTCATAGACTTTGAATGCATCCAAGATGCCGCGCTGCGCAGTGATTGCGAGGCTGGCGCGTTGGCCATGGCGCATATGTTGTTGACGCATCCGGAGCAGTTCCGCTCTGTTCATGACGTGATCCATACAGTACCGCGCATGGCGCGGCCCGCCTCCACTCCCGGATTGGCAAAGCTCCGAAAAGCGACGACGGAGAGCAAGCAAGCATGATCATGCGAAGCTGCGTGCAGCCGCTCTTCGCCAACGCAGGTCGGCGGCTGCGCTTGAGCGCGCATACGGCCCCCACGGGGCCGCCCGCAAGTAGTGTGCTCAGCGCTGTAGATTATCCTTCCAATAAGCGACATAGAGCGCAGACAATGCTTAAAGATGCGCGGATGCTGCAAAAATGCCGGAAACTATGGCCATTTCCCCGAGGGATTCGAAAGAAGAAGGCGTACGCGAGCTACTCGTAACGTCGGGAAAATCCTTCCAGTTGCTGCTGGCTCGATTTACCCAAATCGGGTGTGTGCTGGTTGCGTGCGTTGGGCTCGCGGTGCTGTGCGGCTGGATATTCGACATCCCGCGACTGACGCGCTTGCTGCCCGGCCTGGCATTCATGAAAATCAACACCGCCTGCGCCCTGCTCGTGGCGAGCATCGCACTCTGGCTTCTGCACACGCGCCAACTGGGGTCGCCGTGGGTTCGCGTAGCACGCGGCCTTGCCGTTCTGCTGGTCGCGCTCGGTAGCCTTACGCTGTCTGAACATCTCTTCGGACTGGAACTTGGCATCGATCAGCATATTCCGTCCGGCGGCCAGTTGTCGGCGCATTCTGCACATTTCGGACGAGTGTCACCCGCTACGTCATTCATCCTGACGTTTCTAGGTCTCGCTCTGTTGACGCTCAAGGCTCGGCGGCCAAGTCTTGCCGCGTGCGCCCATTGGCTGGTAGTTCCGCCTCTACTCGTCTCGGCTCTTGCCGTTCTCGGTTACGCTTACGGTGCCACCTCACTGTACGCAGTGAGGCCATACACCTCCATGGCCGCACACACGGCAGCATCATTGCTAGTTCTGAACTTGTGTGTGCTGGCGGCCGACAAAACGTACGGCTTCGCAAGCATCGCTATTAGCGACAGCGCCGGCGGACTCGTCTCGCGCCGGCTGCTCCCGTCGATTCCCATCATGATATTTGTACTCGGCTGGGTACGCTTGGAAGGGCAACAGCTCGGGCTGTATGACACCCGCTTCGGTTCAGCATTGATGGTGCTGCTGAGCAGCATCTTTTGCGTCATCGCGGTTGCATGGACCGCAACTACTCTTCACAAGGTCGATCTCATCCGCAAGCTCGGTGAAGAGGAGATCCTAAGGCTCAACGCAGGACTGGAATTGCGGGTGCGGGAACGTACGCACGAACTTTCACAAGTATCCTCTCAATTGAGACTAGTCAACGGCGCACTCGAATTGCTGTCCCAGCAGGACGGGCTCACGGGTTTGCACAATCGGCGCTTCTTCGATACGCATCTTGGCGACCAAGTAGCCATCGCGCGTCGCTACGGGCGACCGCTCGCGCTTGTACTGTGCGACGTGGATTCGTTCAAAGCCTACAATGATCACTATGGGCATCAGGCAGGGGATGAGTGTTTGAAGCGCGTAGCTGTCGCGCTGCGATCCTGTTGCCGGCGTACGGCGGACATGGCGGCCCGCTACGGTGGCGAGGAGTTCGCCATAATCCTCCCGGAGACCGGGATGAGCGATGCGCTGCGAGTCGCTGAAGCCGCCAGAGAAGCAGTGGCGCGGTTGGGGATCGCGCATGAGAAGTCCCCCACTGCGCCCCATGTCAGCATCAGCGGCGGCATTGCCGTCCTGCTTCACAACGGAAACAACAGCGCCGCGCAATTGATCATGGAAGCCGATCAATGCCTCTATCGAGCGAAACACTTGGGGCGCAATCGCATGGTTGCAGCGGAGGCCGAGCTCGAGCAGGCGATTAGCATGACGGCGTGAAGCGCGCCGATTGACCTAGAGAGGCACCGTCGCAGGGTGGTATCCCAGCCGACCCCGCGGATTTCGGCCACACAAATACAACGGCGGCAGCTAGCGACCGCCCGGCAGGCTCCAGATATCCAGCACGCCGCTCGTGGCGTGATCGTTCGCGCTGCCTTCGGGAAGAATGATCTCACCCTGCAGCACGATGGGGCTGTTCCAATGGCCGGGGCCACAAGGGAGCGTGGCGATGTGTTGGCCCGAGGTCGCCTCATACACGTTCAGTCGACCCTCGCGCGCGTAGACGAACAGCAGGCCGTCGGCTTCGAACGGACTGGTGCCGCCGTTACGATTTTTCCATTTTGCCTGAAGCTTGACATTTTCCAGCTGCCAAGCTGCGGTGCCACCGTTGTCGGCGGCGAACATCCAGGTTTGGCCGTCGTGTTGCCATAGCGCCGGCTGGGCGAACAAATCGGTGCCACTCGGAGTTGAGACGGTTTGTAGTTCGTGGGCCTTGTGGGGAGCGGTGCCGGCGATGGCGTTGCCGCTAAGCAGGCGGACTTTGCCATCCTTGCCGCCTTGGACGATCAAGTCGCCGCCCAACAGCACGGGCGAGGTCGAGCCCAGGTCAAGATCACGCGCATTCAGTTCCTCAGTCTCGGCCGGGGTGTAGTTGCCCAGCATTTTCGTGGCACTGGCATTGATCTCAATGAGCGAATCGCCCCAGTCGGTCGTGCCGTTCCAGTCGCCATTGCCGGTGGCGATGAAAATGTCGCCGTTAGCGGGATCGATCACAGCGCCCGCACGCCCCCAGATGGCCGATTTGAATTGCGGGCAGGAGAGAGGCTCAAGCAGCCCGGTGCGATTGCTGCACAACGAGTTCCACACCTGCAGGAGCTCGCCGGAATTGCCGTCGAGAATGGCGACATGGCCCTGATAGGGCGGGCGGTCACCGATGTAGCCCGCCGTAACGGCAATCACATGGCCCTGGAAGAACTTCAGGGGCGAAGCCATCTTCTCTCGCCGTGGCAGCTTAGTGATAGAGGTGCGCCAGACAGGCCGGCCATCGCTGACGGCCAGCTTTTGGATATAGCCGTCAGGCGAGGCGGCATAGATGAATTGCCGATCGGGGTCGGCCACCGGGGTGGAGTTGGTGATCTGGGGCGTTCCTGTCAGGGCCTCGTAGCCGGACGGCGTGTATTCCCACAAAACGCCGCCGCTATTGGCATCGAGCGCCAGTGTTTTGCCGTAGGTGGTGGTGACGAAGATGGCGTTGTGGCGGGCGCCGTGGACGGTGACGCCCTGCAGGTAAATGGCGCTGGCATCCACGGTGCCGTCCAGCTTTACCTGCCGGCGCGCGAGTTGGGCGACGTTAGCAGCAGTGATGCCGGTGGGTCTCGGATTGGCGCTAGTGCTTTCCACATCGCCGCCAAACATGGGCCAGTCCTGCGGAGGCAACCCTTGCGCGGCGGCCGCGACGGTCACGCTCGCGCCAAGCAGCAGGGAAATCACAACCCGCCTTTTCATACCCTAAGTATCCCACCAACTAGCACTTTGGACCCCTGCCAGTTCCGTGGGCACACTTTTTCTGTCCTGGCCCCAACCCGCCGCGCTTCCCGGGCGCGCAATTTAGGGTGTTGGCCGCTCAGCATGTCGCCATGACGATATTCGAATGATGATGGCCTGCTCGCGATTACTCTGTTCTGCAGAGTACTTGTTGTTGCACGGTGCGTACCTTATCATTCGCTAATGCGACAGGCTAATGCCGTCATGCTCGGCGACCATGCGGCGGCCACGTTGCGTTACATCCGTGCGTCGATGGAAGCCGCGGGGACCATTGTGGTGCCCGGATTCGCAGGAATGACCATGGGCGTGGTTGGCTTGCTCGCTGCCGTGCTGACTTCTATGACCACGATTCGGCCGGATTGGCCCGCCGTTTGGCTACTCGCGGCGTTCGTAGCTGCGCCTGCCGGAGGCGTGATTATGGTCCGGCAGGCTTCACGACAGGGCTTCACTCTCTTCGGGACCCCAGTGCGCAGATTCATTCTCGGGCTGGCGCCGGGGCTGTGTGCCGGCGCGGTGATGACGTTCGTGCAGTGGCAAGCCAATGCCCTGCACACCCTCCCGGGCACCTGGCTGCTTCTGTATGGCTGCGCTCTAATTTCAACCAGTGCCTCAACGACAAGGGTGGTGGGACTGCTCGGCGGCTTATTTTCGTTGTTAGGGCTGATTGCGTTCTGGATTCCCGAAGGCCTGCAACTTGTCGCGTTAGGCGCCGGCTTTGGCGGACTACATCTAGTTTTCGGCATAGTGATCAGGAACAGAACCCGTGCTCGCGAAGCCTAGTGCACACGCACACCTTGAAGTATCGGCGCCCAAGCGCGCCAAACGGCCTGCCCTCGTGGTGAGCGCGCCTAAGGTCAACGGTAATTTCAGTTTTGATCGGCTCGTCTATGAGCGCGTACGTTTGGGGATGATGAGCGCGCTCGCGGTTCGCGACGAGCTGACGTTCAGCGAGATGAAGGCCCTGTTCGATGTGAGTGATGGCAACCTCAGCGCCCACGCGCGCAAGCTCGAGGACGCCAAGTACGTGAAATGCACTAAGTCATTTGATGGCAGACGTCCAAAGTCGGTCTATCGCCTGACCGTCGCCGGACGTGCCGCCCTTAACCGATACCTTAACCATGTAGAGATGGTCATCAAGGCAACTCGCGCCGTCTGATTTTTTTTCTAATTCACTTTGTGCCCCAGAGTACCCTATGCATACCGCGATAATCATGGACGGCAACGGCCGCTGGGCCAGCCTCCGCAATCTGAATCGACAGGCGGGTCACCGCGCCGGCGCCAGAGCCGCAGATGCGGTGGTACGTGCGGCGGCACGACACGGCGTGGGCACCCTCACTCTCTATGCGTTTTCGTCCGACAACTGGTTTCGCCCGACAGCCGAGGTTCAAGCTCTCTTCGGACTTCTGCGCCGCTACCTCATCACCGAGACAGATCGATGTCTGAAGGAGTCGATTCGCATTAACGTGATTGGCCGACGCGACAGACTGAGTTCCGCTCTGAAAGCTCAGATCGAACAGAGTGAACACCTTACCGCGAATTGTTCACGCATGCATCTGCGACTTGCAGTCGATTATTCCTCGCGTCTCAGCATCATTGAAGCCGGCCGGCAGCTGCAGGATGCCGCTCGCGTCACACCAGCCGAATACCTGCGGTTCTTGTCCAATGCGGTTCACTCAGATCCAGTAGCGCCAGAGGTAGATCTGCTCATCCGCACTGCGGGCGAGAAGCGCCTCAGTGATTTTCTGCTGTGGGAGTGCGCCTATGCGGAACTCGTCTTTCTCGACTGTCTGTGGCCCGATTTCGACGAAGCAGCGCTCGCACGGGCGCTCGAGGAGTACACGCGCCGGCAGCGGCGCTTCGGGCGCATTTCAGCGGCGAAGGAGATATCGATCCAGAGCGCGAGCCGTTCAGAAAAGCTCAAAGCCTGCAAACAGTGAAGCTCTTAAACAGAGCCCCGTTGGATACAGTAACCGCGACTCGCTTAAGGCAGACTATGGTTCACGCAAGCTTCCTGAACCAATCGATTCTTTCGCTCCTGCGATACAAAAATGCTATCGGCAAATTGATTGCGCAGGCATTATCCTGCGCACATGAAGATCACAGAAATTCTTGCCTATCAAGTCAATCTTCCTCTTTATGAGGGCGCGTACAATTGGTCGGGCGGCAAGTCGGTGTCGGTCTTCGACTCGACGGTCGTTCGCATCGAGACGGATGCGGGACTGTTCGGTCATGGCGAATGCTGCCCCCTGGGACCGGTGTATCTGCCCTCCTACCCGGGCGGAGTGCGCGCAGGACTTGCCGAGCTTGCGCCGCACCTGATCGGTGCAGATCCGACACAGCTCGGGCGCATCAATCACCTCATGGACTCGCGTTTGAAGGGTCATCCGTACGTCAAATCGGCACTGGACATCGCGTGCTGGGACATTCTCGGTCAGGCGACCGGCCAGTCCGTGTGCACGTTGCTCGGCGGCCGCTACGGGGAGGCCATCACGCTCTATCGGGCGATCTCGAAGGAATCACCACAGGTTATGGCGGAGAAAGTCACAGGCTACCGCTCCGAAGGCTACACGCGCTTCCAACTCAAAGTCGGCGAGGATCCCGATCTTGACATCGAGCGAATTCGTGCGGTATCCGCCCAATTACAATCCGGTGATCGCCTGATCGCAGATGCGAACACGGGCTGGCTCACCCACGAAGCGATGCGTGTCATTCGCGCCGTGCGGGACATCGATGTCTACATCGAGCAGCCCTGCGCAAGTTACGAAGAGTGCCTGAGCGTACGCCGCCATTGCGATCATCCGTTCGTGCTCGATGAGGTGATCAACGATACCGCAAGCCTCCTGCGTGCGCAGGCCGATCGAGCGATGGATGTAGTGAATCTCAAAATCGCTAAATTTGGCGGACTTACTAAGATCAAACTGGCACGCGACCTGTGTGTGGACCTTGGAATCGCCCTAACGCTGGAAGATACCTGGGGCGGCGACATCGTCACGGCCGCCATCGCGCATTTGGCTCACAGCACGCCTGAAGCGCTGCGCTTCACCAGTACGGACTTCAACAGCTACGTTTCGGTGAGCATCGCTTCCGGTGCGCCGGAGCGCGCGCACGGACGGATGAAGGCATCCATGGCTCCCGGCCTCGGTGTTGCGCCGCGCGCCGAGGTGCTGGGGCAACCGGTGCTGGCTATCAAATAAGTGCTAACGATTCGAATCCATCGCGCTCCCGGAGAGATTCGCACTCCCGAGCCCGTGGTTCGCAACCGGCCCCTTGGTAAACCGTGCTGCTATTGGGTAGCGGGACATTAGATCCCGAGACAACAGATCTGTCCTCAGCTTGAAATGCCCGGCCCGAAGGGCGGGACGTGTGCGCAGGCGTCCATCCGGGCTGACACGGTGAATGTCCATGAATCGATGGAGTCTTCCTCCAAGGATTCGGTTCACCAACTTGTAACAATGCCGACCTATTCTGCCGGCCACACAGGTCCGTCTACCATTCGCGCTAAAAAATGAAAGCGGGAGAAAGCATCATGCTCAAGCGCATTTTCGCCACCGTAAGCATCGTATTTTTTGGTGCCGTACTTTCCGCGCGCGCCACCGAGCCGGCCGCGAACCTGCATGACGTGAAGCACGTTCTACTCATCAGTGTCGACGGATTGCATGCTCTCGATTTGACCAACTACGTAGCCACGCATCAGGACTCGACGCTTGCGGCACTGACTCGGCAAGGCGTGACATACACCAACAATTCCACGTCGACACCGTCGGACTCATTTCCAGGCCTAGCATCCCTCGTAACCGGGGGCTCACCGACCACGACGGGTTTCTGGTATGACGTCACCTGGAATCGCAAGCTGTCCCCGCAGGCTGCCAGCAACCCGGATATCGGCACCTCTGGGGGACTTTGTCCCGGAACCATTGGCGGAATAGTGGAATTCGACGAAGGCATTGACACAAAGCTGACCCAACTCGATGGCGGCGGCAGCATCAACCCCGCTTACCTGCCGCGCAACCCCAACAACGGCTGCAAACCCGTTCTGCCGCACGAATATCTGCGCGTCAACACCATCTTCGAGGTCGTCAAGTCCCACGGTGGCCGCACTGCATGGACGGACAAGCACCCGTCGTACGAGTGGACGAACGGGCCGAGCGGCGCGGGCGTCGATGACTTCTATGGGCCTGAGATCAATTCCGTCCCGGTCGCGCTGCCGCAGTTTTCGGGCTGCTCGCCGGTACCTTACGCGGATGCCACACCTGATGATGGCTGGACCAACAGCTTCGCGGACATCCGATGCTACGATTCGTTGCATGTGCGGGCGGTCATTAATCAGATCGACGGCTATACCCACGATCGATCGAAGTGGGTCGGTGTTCCGACTCTCTTTGGGACCAACTTTCAAGCTGTCAGCGTCGGCGAAAAGCTTGCAGTCGACCCTGTTACTGGCTTAAAGGGTGGCTACACCGATGTGCTTGGAACACCCGGCCCAGGCTTGGCCGAAGAGCTTGACTTTGTTGACCAGTCGCTTGGCACCATGGTCAGTGAGCTCAAGAAGCAGGGGCTGTTCGATTCGACTTTGATTATTATCTGCGCCAAGCACGGCCAGTCTCCCATCGACGTTAAGAAGCGTCGCGGGATTGGTGGTGGCCAACCGGCAGCTACGATCGGCGCCGCCGAAGCCTTCGACATCTCCGACGACGGCTCGCTGATCTGGCTTAAGGACCCCGCCCTCACCGCCGGGGTTGTACCTCTGCTTAGCACGAACGCCAGCCAACAGGCTCTGGGTATTCAGGAGATTTTCGCGGGCCCCTCGCTGCGCAACAAGTTCAACGATCCTGGCGCGGACCCGCGCACTCCGGACATCATCCTGAAGGTGAATACCGGCGTAATCTTCACTGGCGGCACGAAGATCTCCGAACACGGCGGATTCAACGAAGACGACGTGCATACGGCGCTGCTTGTGTCATTCGACAACTTTGCGCCCGCGACTGTGAAATCGACGGTGACAAATCAACAGGTCGCCGCCACCATCATCCAGGCGCTCGGCTTCGACCCCAACGAGCTCGCGGCCGTACGCGATGAGCAGATAAACGTCTTGCCGTTTTTGTTCAGCGCCGATGCAGACAACACGAGCGCGCCTGCCTTCTAGAACGAACTCGAGCAGGAGCTCCACGCCACGCAAACTGGCCTGGCTGGTAGTTATGAGGTCGACATTAGCGATTTGCAGCTGCTAACCGACTTGCGCTGACGCTTCGCCACATCAAAGCAGACCACCAGGCGAGCAGATAGCCTGGCTCACCTTAAGGTACAGCAGTGGAAAGTCGGCCTAGCGCACCGCCCACTGCTGCCGGCGCGTTCTCACTGGCATAGCTGTCACTGGCCGTTTAGGCTTTGACAGTCAGGAGGTTACCCGCCATGCCACATCGAACGCTAGCTGCAGCGATCTTACTTGCAGTACTTGAACTCGCCACTGCAACTACCACGTGCGCCCAGAGCGTCGCGGATTTAGATCACGCCATGCGTGCGATGAAGCTGCGCATGACGGCGCTTAATACGACACGCAAAAACCTTCAGAAACTTGAAGCTCACGGTGACGCTCAAGAAAGGGACGCGGTGCGCAACATAACAGACGCCGATGTCGCCGTTTTTGCCGCGGCCGTTAAAGTGTTCACGGTGGCTTTTATCGCTAGCGGCATGAAGTGTCCCGACGATTTCAGTTTCACACAAAAGCAGTTCGGTTCGATAGTGAAGACGTTTGTCACGACGGCTGATGAAGAACTCGCCCTACTCGACCCCAACCTGCGAAGCGTTGTGGCGCCAGCTGCTCTGGCCGAAGCGACCAGCATTCGCGATACCGTGGTCGATCTGCGTGATTTGCTTAAGCCATTCGCCGCCGAAGACTAACCCGTAAGTGACACATCGATCTGCACCGTTGCCCGCGCAAGACCAGCCACGCAGTCTCTCTTATCGGATATGCGCTCCAGACGCTCGCAGACGCCGCGCGCCGGTGTCACAGCCTGACCAGTTGACCACCGCCGGAAGTCGCTCGGAATGGAGGCGAAACCGGCAGCAGAATCGTTTCGGCGCGCCTCTTTTCCTTGGCCCGCAATTGACGCTCTAGTAGCTTACCGCCGCACACTGCGCACTATTTCGTACACTTGGCTTAGTGTACGCATGAGTATATTGGTCGGTCGGAAGCCGCTTAACCGGAGGAAGGGGCATGGCGAGCATATTCGTTCGTAAGAATCTAGTCTTCATGTGGCTTGCTGCAATCAGCGTGTTCCTCTGCTTCATTGCTCGAGGGCAGGCTGAGATTGAGCGCCAAGTGATGAAATTTGACGAGATCGATGTTCAGCGGATCAACGTGCGCGAGCCTGACGGAACGTTGCGCATGGTTATCTCTAACATGGCAAAAGCACCTGGACTCATCTTTAAAGGCAAGGAACACCCATACCCAAGCCGGCTGGCGGCCGGGATCCTCTTCTTCAATGATGAAGGGACAGAGAACGGCGGCCTGCTTTTTGGCGGCGCAAAGAAAGGCCAATATGCGAGTAGCGGTGGCCATCTGAGCTTCGACCAGTATGAACAAGACCAGGTAATCTCCCTCGATCAGACCGAGGATCACGGCCGCCGCCGCGCAAGCCTTACGTTTTTCGACCGGCCGGCCACGCCGATTCCGTTGGAGCTGATCGACAGGGTGAACACACCTGAAGGTAGTGCCGAATTTGACAATCTGGAGGCATCTGGCGGCTTTGGTCACCCGCGCCTGTTCATTGGCAAGACGGAGGAGCGCGATTCGGCCGTTGTTCTTAGGGATGCAAAAGGTCTTGCGCGGCTGAGATTAACCGTCACGGCCTCTGGAATCGCGTCCATTGAATTCATGGACGAATCCGGCAAGATTGTCAGACGCATCGCGGAGAAATGACGCTCAAGTGGGACGGCAACTATTCGCTAGGTAGCCCAGCGGACAAAGGCCGGCGGCGGCAAGCTAGCCTTATCGGCTGCCGTCAGCGAGCTCCTTCCGGGCCTTGAATGCCGCGACGCAAACGGGAAGATCGCTGAACATACGCGGAATCATGACGCCATCCGCGCCACGCATCCCATTGCCGTAGTCCTTCCAATATCGCTCGCAGTACGCAGGATCATTATGGCTGTCTGCTTTGCATTTCGCGATTTCCGTATCGCGCAGCGGCTTGATCTTCGCCTCCCGCTCGGCTTCACACTGGGCTTCAAGCGCCACTACATCGCCCGCTTTGTCCGCGAGGACGCTAACCGGTGCGCCGAGAAGCACGAGCACTACTGAAAGAACGCGAGCCAAGGGAACCCAGTTAAAGCTTGATTGGCACTGCCGCATTGAAGGCCTCAGACGGTGAGATCTAGACTTCAGTCTCCACTGCACAAATATACCGCTTCTGGCGTGCAATGCTCGGACTTATTCTCCGCTCGAGCCTTCGACTAAATGGAACGGCACACAAGGCCGCATTTCCCTAACTGGACAGGCGGCAGAGCAAAGAGGCGGCCGCTCATTGTTAGCTGAAGGATGAAGGAGCGCTCGTGCGCGGGTAGACTTTGCAGATGGCTGCACACCGCAATGGCGACGCTTTTCCAGTCGGCAGTTCCATCACGCTCGCACAGCTTGAGGCTGATCCCTACCCGATCTACGCACGCCTGCAGGCACTCGAGCCGATCAGCTGGGTGGATGTCCTCGGCATGTGGTATGTCACGCGCTATGAGGATGTGCGCGCGATCGCTCTCGATCACACACGCTTTACCACCGCGTGCGAACGCTCCCCGATCCGCGATACTTTTGGAGCGCAGATGCTCTCCGTGGAGGGCGCGGAGCATGACCGGTACCGACGCGCGTTGCAGCCTCGATTCACGGCCAGCTGCGTGCGCCAGATGTACGAGGCGGCGGTTCATACGACGGCCGCGCGCCTGATCGCAGCTTTCAAGGACACGGGCGAGATCGAGCTACGAGAGCACTTCGCGGCGCGCTTGCCGATCCTGACGATGCTCTCGGTCCTCGACATGCCAATCGAGCTCGCGGCCCACATGCGCCGCTGGTATGACGCCTTCGAGCGGGCGCTCGCCAACTTTGGGCGCGACGCCGAAGTGCGGCGCAGCGCACATCATGCGCTGCGCGAGTTCCACGAGTGCCTCGACCAGGCCATCGTCGCTGCGGTCGGTGCTGAGCACGGCCTGTTGGCAATATTGGTCAATGCGCCACCCGGCGAACGTTTAAGCGACGCGGAGATCCGGCGCAACCTGGACATTCTTTTCTTCGGCGGCATTTCCACAGTTGAGGCGCTCATATTGAATGCGCTCTGGGCGCTCTTTGAGCATCCGGCAACGTATGAGCGCCTGCAGACAACGCCTGCCCTGTTGCCCAAAGTCGTCGACGAGACGGTTCGCTGGCTCGCTCCGGTGCAGTCGGCAACGCGCTACGCGGTGAATGACTGCACCCACGCGGGCGTGTGCTTTGCAGCTGGCGATACCGTCAACTGCATGCTCGGCGCGGCCAATCGGGACCCGAGTGTTTTCGCATCCCCTGAGCGCTTCGATATCGACCGATCGAACCTGCATAGACATCTCGGCTTCGCAACGGGCGCACACGCTTGCATGGGATTACACCTCGCCCGGACGGAGGGTCGCATCGCACTCGAACATTTGCTGGCGGAGCTTCCTGACATGCGCTTGATTCGCGAGCGCTTGGTTTGCCCGAGTGGCTACGAGTTCCGCAAGCCGCGCTCGATGTGGATACGCTGGAACGTGCGCTGAAGGCGGCTAAGTGGCAGCAATCCCTCGGATACCGCTACGGTCGAGTGCACCTCACGAACGGTCGGCTTTCATCCGTTTGGCGTTGGCTTTTGCCAAATCGAGTTCTGCGTTCGCCTTGTCCTTGCAAGCTTGCTGAAGATCCCCGGACAGTGCTTCACACTGCGCGAGGGCGATCTTGTTCCTGCCCTCGGCCTCGGTGAGAGCCGTGTCAGCAGCTGCCGAGGCTGTCTGTGCGTTCGCCTTCTCCTGCGCGGACTGGACGTCCTTGCTCGCTGACGCCTCCGCGGTTGCCTGCTCTTGAGCAGCCTTGGCATCTTTTTCTTCGGCCGAAGTGCTTGCTTTGGCGACGTCGTTTTGAACTGTCTCGGGCGATGCGGCCTTATTGCAGCCGCCGAGGGCCAAAAGACCTGCAGCGCTGAGTGCCCAAAGTATTTCCCTGCTCATGAGTCCTCTTCGCATGTGTATGGCCTCGTTCTGCCATGGAGTCGTGTTGACGCTCATGGAAGAATGGACGGTAAAGCTAAAGGTTCCGAAGGACATCGACCTGCCGCAGCCTTCGATCGCGCACAACACGTTAGAAGAAGCGAACGCCCGGTCTCAGCAGGAGCTGAAACACCAGCAGCAGGATGAGAAGCGCGCCGAGTGGATAAATGATCGGCGCCATGGCCGAACCGCCCCCAGTCTTCACCGCGCTGACGCGCCAGGCCCCTGCCTGCAGCCAAGCAATCCCGATCACGGTCACCACGACGGGCAAAATGACGACCTCGATCAACTCGCGCGGTACGCGAAACGGGATAATCAGCAGGATCGCACACAAAGCCGGCAGAGTCGCAATCTGGAAAGCGAAGCGCGTCCGCGCTCGAGCACTGGCAATAAAGGCCGGGTGTTCGGCGAGGCTAAGCAGAGGTCGGATGAGCGACAACGCGATCGGTGGCATCGCGACGAGCGCTAGTAGTGCCGTCACCATCTTCGCCATCGCGCCCAGGCCTAGGTACTCCATGGCCATACCAACGTCACTGCGAGGGCTTATGGCTGCTACGACGACTTGCGGAAGCGACTGGAAGAATCCGTTGTATGTCATCCAGATGAAAAACAACCGGGTCGTGGCCGAACGGCTCGGCCCGTGCCGCAGGAACAGAGCGCAAGCGACGCCAGTGACGAGGATCGCCAGCGCGCCCGTTCCTTGAAACAAGCTCGCCAGCGGGTTCTCGCCTTGCCAGATGTGATTGTTGTGAAAAAGGGTCGGCCGCAGGCCAGGAGTGAACGCCTTCGGCAACACCAGAAACAGTTCTTGAATGAAGAAAGTCAGATTGAAGGCAACGGCATAGAGCAGCGCCGAATTGATCGCCAGTTTCCAGTTCCAGGGCATGGCGGGCGCGGAGATTGCGTCTGCTAGCTCGCGCCGCGCGCGCAGCAATCCCGTGAGCCCAAGCAGTAACGGCCCGGCAACTAGTACTAGGGCGACCGCGCTTCCGATCAGCTTTCCATCCCCGAGCATGCGCTACCGAGCTATATCAGGAGTCTGGCAAGGTGCATTCGCGTCCCCGATATTCATGAAGGTATCGCACCCGGCAGATTGCACGTTTCGCCCAAGCCGATCAATTGACGCCACTCGATCTTGCGATGCACCTGCGATTACAGCTGCCCGCAAAACATCGCTCAGATTTGTTTGCGCCTTCAAAAATCGCAGACCGGCCGCATGCAGTCGGCGCGCAACCCTGCTACGCAGGGCGAGCGAGAACTGTGTCGGACTGCGCGCTTCCCGCATTACTGAATATTGCCTTGTAACCGAGCTTCTCGGCGACACGGAACGAGCGATGATTGTCCCGGTGGATAATGCAGACGGTTTGGCGCTGCGCGAGGTGCTGGTCACCCCAGGCGACCGCAGCCCTAAGAGCTTCCGTTGCATAGCCCTTGCCATGAAATTGCGGGACCAGCGCCCAGCCCAGCTCGGGCACGCCTTCGATCGACGGCACGATAGCGCGCTTGAAATCCGCGAAACCGAGCTCACCGACGTAGCGGCCGGAAGTTTTCTCCTCCACCGCCCAATAGCCGTAGCTCAGTAGCGCCCAGTGTCCACGGTAGGCCAATATCCTAATCCACGTTCTCTGCGGTGGCGAAGGATCGCCTATGGTGTAGCGGACGACGGCAGGATCAGACCACATGGCCACGCAATCTGCGAGATCCTCGGACTCATGGGGGCGCAGGCGAAGACGCTGCGTTTCGATGACCGGTGCAACGGTGTTGCTCGGCCGTGCTGCGCTGATGTTCATTGAGCAAATGCTACGGCCACCGCGCCCGTCGGACAACCTGCTCTGCTTGATACTCCGAGTGGGCGCCGTCAGCAGCCTCGCGTTTTGGTGAAATGGGTCCGCAAGAGGCCGCCGCCAAGCAGCCATTGAACGCGTCGCACAGGTGATGGTAGCGTCGTGCCGTGAAGACGTGGATAGCGCCATTTCGGGGGATCAATGTCCTCGGCAAGAAGCTGTTGCCGATGAAGGACTTGGCCAAGCTCCTCGAGCGCGATGGCTTCGAAGCAGTTCGCACCTGTAGCTAAAGGGCGACGGGCGCGCAGAAGAAGGGGTTGACTCATGGAACTTAAAATTGTCCAGCAGCAGGAAGCAGTCCCGTACACCGATTTGCCTGAGATTCAAGAACGATACGCAGACTTAATTCAAAACGTTCATTGGGACGGTACTTGTTTGCGAATCGAGTTCTCAGTTTCCAGACCGATCCTGTCTGGGCCGGAATTTGATCCCGCAAATCCGAAGGCGAAGGTTTGTACTTCCGCCCGCGTTGTCTTGCCCGTGCAAACTGCCGTGCATTTGCGAGAAATTCTAAACCAGACACTGGCGGGGTTGGAGAAACAGGGGATCTTAAAAATGATGCCTCCCTCTTCAAATCAGAAGCAATAGTCCTTGGTTTAGTTTTCATGATTCGTTTTTCACCCAAAGTTGAATGAAAGCAAAGCACAAGATGACTGCGGCGGAGCAATCTGCCGCATTCCGAGAAGCTGCGAAAAAGGCTGAAATGGGCGACGCGAAAGGGTTTGAGCGAGCATTTAAGAAGGTAGCCCCGCCGAAGAAGGCGGAGAAGCCGAAGAAGTCTTAGGCAAGCCTGCGGCCAAGCGCTGCATAAGCGCGCTTGGGTACGCGAAGTATGATATCGCGTTTTTTCTATCGGCCGTGCTCAAAGCCTCCCAAGTACTTTAACGGCAACTGTCTTCTCTATGGCCTTTGTCTGCTCAAGAGAAGCATTAGGGATTTTGGCGGCGACCACAAAGAATACGAGGCCTTTCTTCACGCTCAGGGTAGGGGAAACAAGGAAATAGACCTTGCCGCTATCCACAAAATACGCATCGTCAGCCAGACCGGTCTCGGGTTTCTTATTCCAGCCTGACAGCGGTGTCTTCCCAATCTCGAAAGCCTGCGCTTCTGTGACATTCACCTGCAGTACTGCGCCATCCGCAACAGACTTTCCCGACTCGGTCCAACGGCAATCGCCGGCGCTGATCTTGTGCTTTCCAGCGTCGACGCTGACGCCAAGCGCTGTCGTAACCTCTTGCTGCGACAGTAATGCGCACGCGTCGCTAGGCACGGCTGCCATTGCACTTTGCGCCATAGTCTGTATACCCAGCACCAAGCATGCAGCTGTCAGCTCGCGCATTGTAATTTGGTTTGAACACATCCAGTTGTAACTCCGCTATTGTTCCTCAATGTTTCAGGTCGGCCAAGAGTTGCCACCTAGGTCGAGCGGATAAATTGTGACGGCTCCCAGCCTCTAGCGCCAGGCGTCTGGTCTGTGACTTGCACCATTAAAATAGAGCTTTGATTTTATTAACAACTTCCGCGTGGCGCCCGTTGCACTTGGCACCACCGGGCACAACAAAACACGCAAAAGTCCCCCAAACACCTGGCCAGATCAAAACGTGGTGACGACTTGCGCAAGAATTTGGCCTCTTTCTTTTTACACCGCCGGTACCACGGGATCGTGAACACTTAGACGCGCTGGGGGGACTATTAACGACTCTGGATCGCCGTGTCCCATAGGCGCATCGGCTTCACACAAAGTGTCAGCAACTCGCCCGTGCTCTGCGAGGTTTGAAAGCCCGGTTGGATTGCCGGGGACCGCTGGCTCCGATGCCGCACAGTGCCCTCAATACTGCGTCGTGAGCGCGGTAAGCCAAGCGGGCGAATGATCGAGCAGCCATGTCTCGAGCCGATGGTCGGCGTGGATGAGAATCAGCGCCCCGAGCAAGAGCAACGCGAGGCCGAGCACCTGCTTCCCACGCTCACCTGTCGTCTTGAGTGAACCACGTATCTTCAGCAGCGCGGCCCGCGAGAGAGACCCGATCAGAAGCAAAGGAAGGCTTGCACCCACCCCGAAGACGGCCATCAACAGCGAGATTTGTGCGAGATTCCGGCCTTGGCTTGCGAGCGTCGTGGCGGCGCCGAGCGTCGGGCCGACGCAGGGGCTCCAGACAATCCCGAGCAGGAGTCCGAGTGCGAACTGGCCGCCAAGCCCATCGAGCGTGAATCGGGCCAGGAGTGCGTGTCCGGAATTGCTCAGACCCGCAATGGCCCGGGCGAACAACGCCTGCAGACGACCCGAAAGCAGGACTAGCCCAAAGGCGGTCATCAGCAGCGCCGCCACCCGGCGAAACGTCTCACCATCCAGACCGAGCGACGCACCGACGCTTGCCAAAAGAACACCTGCCACGGAAAACGACAAGGCGACGCCGACGGCGAGAGCCCACGGCCCGAGTCGGTGTGCGCTGACGGCCGAACCCATGAGGAGCGGGATCAGCGGCAGGACGCATGGCGATAGCGTCGTGAGTAGCCCGGCTACCAGGGCGATCCCGTAGGTCCCGATCCCGAAGCTCATGACGGAACGCCGGCTCTGCGTCAGGTTACCGCCTGTCGCAACAGGGCGGCGAGCCCATCGCGACTCGTATCTCCCGTTGAGCGAGCCACTTCCTTGCCGTGGCGGAACACGACCAGGGTACTTTGCTTGGCGACGTTTAGGGACTTGCGCAACGCCAGCTCGGTATCGTAGTTGGCGACCAGTATGGTGAGGTTCTTAAACTCCGGCATCGACAGCAGTTGCCTGATTATCGGCGCTTGGGCGCGACAGGTCGGGCACCAGTCGGCATGGAAATCGACCGCGACGGGCTGCCCGTTCGCAAGGAGCTGGTCGAGCGCGGCGGTGCTAAACGGCTGTTCGCCCGCACCAGCGGGTACCGTCACTATAATCAGAGCTATCGTCACAATTGCGAGGAATGTTTTCATATACATGCTTATCTCATCTCCATGTGGGTTTGTCAGCGCTGACCAAGCGTCGCCGGTTCGAACTCCCCGACCCCACTGGTTTGAACCCGGGCGCTTAGCAGTCTGGAGTTAGGCAGTGCCAAGTGTTCGGGCAAGGATGCCTGGCGACAATATTCTTCGCTACACGTTCTGCTCTCGAACAGATTCACCGCCAGTAATCAACCGAACGCCGGCACCATAAGTCAGATAGGCCCAAAACCAGTTGATCAGCGTCGCTATGCGGTTCCTCGCTCCTACCAAAAAGCTTACGTGAACGATACCCCACAGCCACCAAGCCGGCTCGCCCCAGAGTTTGACGAACCCGAAATCTGCAACTGCGGCTTTGCGACCTATGGTAGCAAGGCTTCCGCGATGATGATATTTAAACGCCGCACGAGGCGCCCGGCCTTCGACTCTCTTGCGTATCTGACCCGCAACGTAAGTACCCGCCTGCTTCGCGGCGGCCGCGAGCCCCGGTACTGGTTGTCCATGCCAGCCGCTGCTCAAGGCAGTATCGCCAATGGCGAACACGTTGCTGACTCCCGGCACGCCCAAATCTTCCCCGACTCGGATGCGACCCGCCTTGTCACAATCGGCCTTCAACCATTGAGCCGCAGGCGAGGCCCTCACGCCGGCTGCCCATAGCACGGTACTTGCCAGAATTTTGTTTCCGCTTACGACAACGCCAAGCGCATCAATGTCCTCGACGCGACTGCCTAAGAGCACGGAGACACCCAGCTTCTCGAGTGAACGCTGTGCGATGAGCGCCAAAGGCTCAGGAAAGGTGGGCAATAAACGCGACGCCGCTTGGACCAGAATCACGCGCGCATCAGCGGGATCGAACGTTCGAAATTCCTTGTCCATGCCGAAGCGTGCCAACTCTGCAATAGCGCCCGCGAGCTCCACACCCGTAGGGCCGCCGCCAACGATCAGAAACGTCAATAGTGAAGCTCGCTTGGCAACATCAATCGTTGCCTCTGCATGCTCAAAAGCCGTAAGTATTCTGCGCCTGATTTCGATCGCATCCTCAATTCTCTTCAATCCAGGGGCGTACGGCGCCCATTCCTCCTTACCAAAATAGCTGTGTGTTGCCCCAGTAGCGACCACTAAGTACTCATAGGCAATTTCCTGTGCGCCAATCATTACCACCTGCCTGCGCGTGTCGACGCCGGTAACCGTTCCCAGAAGTACGCGAGTGCAGAAGTCGTTCCGGAACAGCGGTCGAACCGGACTTGCAATATCGCCTGGCGAGAGGCCGGCGGTCGCCACTTGGTACAGTAAAGGCTGAAACAGATGATAATTCGTTTGGTCAATAAGAGTGACCGTTACCGGCACGCTGCGCAGTGAGGCTGCACACGCGATACCGCCGAATCCCGCGCCAACAATGACCACTCGAGGCAAGCGTTCCAAAAGATGAGGATCGCGCGCGTCGAATTGCGGAAAGTATTTGGTCAGCAGCCTTGCGATCAGTCGATCAACCGAAAGTGCACCGCCGTCGCAAAGTATTAAAATCCAACAAATCATCAACAAATAAACCGCATCTGTCATGCGCGGATCCGTCATGGCATCAGCGAACAGCGCCAGAATTATCGCTACTGCGACATAGCGCGTCCCCAATCCTATTAACAGGAATATGCCGAGGAACGATCCAAAGCTTCCCGAAACGCGGGCTGCTACATCAAGAGGCAGCCACGATGAGAGCGATACGCTCGTGCTGAGAGTCCGCATTGGCGTCAGCAAGTCACCCGCTATCAGTGCAAGCGCGATCCAGATTCGCAGACCCGAGACGTATATAGGACCTAGATTAACTCTGGTCCATTCGGACGCACGTACGATTCGCGGTACAGCGAGCAGTGCACTGTTGGCAAGTCCGCGGCGCAGCAGCCGATCAATTGAGATCGATCCCGCGCCGATTACTACATACCAACCGAACAACGCCACCCAGAACAACTGACTGTCAAAGGGCTCGCCTCCAAGACGGATCACCAGTGACAAACCGAGCAGCGCAACCGCTGCATAGCGAGTCATGAAGCCTAACGCCAGGAAAACCGGGCCGAGCACTTCAATCGCCGCGCCAATATCGGTTGCGCTAAGCGGCGAGAGAAATCTGACAGCATGCACATAGGCTGCCAACCCGAAGGCGCTTTGCGACTGGGTTAGCTCAAGTATGCCGAAGACAACAAAGATCTTCGCGAGCCACAAGCGAATCAATAAGTCCACCGTCGGCCACAGGAACCCTCTCAGCAAGCGGACGAGAAAATCTGTAATCAACCGAGTGCGTTGCACCAGTTGTAGCAGCATCGTTTGCTTTCTAAGCGCGTTCATTTGAGAGTGGAGTCCGTTTCTGGTCTGGGTGCCGATTGCGTAGCAGCCTCCTTACTATACTTGCGTCAATATGCCGAGGTCGTGGGATTCGGTGGGTCCCCGTTTATATGCACCAGTGGCGCTGCACTGCACCGCAGGATCAATTAGGTAGACCGGTTCACATACCAAATGCTTTCACCGAGTGGAGCCGGCAACAGCATCTGGCACTCTCGCGGCCCTCCATATGAGGAGGCATCCCCAAGGGGCCTCTAGCGGCCCTCTAGCGGTTGCCAGGCGATGTGCACTCGCGCTATTTAAAATGCGAACGCGGGCAGCAAACCTTCACACGGGCGGCGTGATTTCGAATGGGCGGCCTTGCGAGTGTCACTCTAGTTGGAAGCGGCGAAATGATCTCGCTCAAACCCCGGTCTTAGCATGAAGCGCGCCAGTTTGGCGTCACAAATACACGCCTCGTAGTGGCGCTCACACCAAGGAGCAGCGATCGATGATGACGGACGTTGGAAGGGCGCCGGCCATGAGTCCGTTGATAGAATTCGGACCTGAGATCTGTGGCGATCTCGGCCAGGGACTGGGACGGGAGTGGCTAGTCACGAACGGCATCGGCGGCTACGGCGCGGGCACTATCGCCGGCTGCCAAACACGTCGCTACCACGCACTGCTGGTCGCCGCCATGCTGCCGCCGGTCGGCCGCACAGCGCGGCTGGTGGATCTCGACGTTGAAGCGCAGCTGTTCAATCACCGTTACGAGCTCGCCTGCCATGAATACACGGATGGAACCATCCATCCGCGCGGGCACGTTCTGATCGAATCCTTCCGTCTCGACGGCACCGTGCCTACGTGGACGTACGCACTTGGTCCGGCACGGTTCGTGAAGCGAGTTTTTATGGGCCGCGAGGCAAATACTACGTACGTGACGTATGCTCTGGAGCGCTCCCCTGCGCCGCTCACTTTGTGGATTCGTCCTTTGTGCACGGGACGCGACTTTCACTGGCATCGCCGAGGAAACGAGGGGTTCAGGACCGAACTCGTTGAGCGCGGGTGTTCAGTGAGTGCGAGTGGGGTGGCACGCCCTATGGTGCTCACTGCGGATGCGGGTCAATTTGCGCTCGCCCCGAATATGCACTGGAATCTTCACCACCGCGAGGAGGCGGCGCGCGGGCTCGACGCCGACGAGGACTTGTATGTACCGGGGACCTTTGAAATTGCCCTCGCACCGGGCGCGACGGTAAGTTTCACCGCCACGACCGAGAAGCAAGCCCCAACAGCATCAGCTGCCCTGACACGACTTCGGCGTCACGAGAGCGAACTCCTCCGCAATGTGCGCGGCGATCGACCCGCCTGGATCGATCAACTGCTGCTGGCGGCCGACCAATTCATCGCCACCCGAAGTTCATCTCCGTCGCGCACTTCCAACGGGGTACGCGGCCACACGGTCATCGCCGGCTATCCATGGTTTGGCGATTGGGGCCGCGACACGATGATCGCGCTTCCGGGGCTGACGCTCTCCACTGGACGCCCGTTGCTTGCCGCAGACATCCTGCGCACTTTCGCCCGCAACGTGAGCGAGGGTCTATTGCCGAATCGATTTCCGGACGCCGGCGAGGCGCCCGAATACAACACCGTCGACGCGACGCTGTGGTATTTCATCGCCATACACGAGTATCTGCGCGCCACCGGCGATCTAACGCTGGTGGGCGAGCTCTATCCGATCCTCAAAGACATCGTCGACTGGCACCGCCGCGGCACGCGCCACGGAATTTCCGTCGATCCCCAAGACGGATTGCTCCGCGCCGGTGAACAGGGCGTGCAGCTGACCTGGATGGACGCCAAGGTGGGGGACTGGGTCGTTACCCCGCGCATCGGCAAAGCGGTCGATATCAATGCTCTGTGGTGCAATGTGCTCGCGATTCTTGCCTCGTTCGCACGTCAGCTCGCCGATCTAAAGGGCGCGCTCGCGTACGAGGCGGCGGCAGAACATGTGCATCGCGCATTTGCGGCGCGGTTCTGGTTTGAGCAGGGCGGGTACCTGTACGACGTCATCGACGGCCCCGAGGGATCAGGCCCGGACAGCTCGCTGCGGCCCAATCAGCTATTGGCCCTCGCGCTGCCGCATCCACTCATCGATGCATCGCGCGCTGCATCCGTGTTGGCGGTGTGCGAACGGGAACTGCTGACCTCCTTTGGACTACGGACACTCGGCGTGGGCAGTCCCGCGTTCGTCCCGTACTACGGCGGGGATCAGAGGCAGCGTGACGGTGCCTATCATCAGGGAACAGTTTGGCCGTGGCTGATGGGGGCGTTTATCCGAGGGCACGTTGCCGTTCACGCTAACCCTGGCTACGCAAAATCTTACCTGGCCTCTGTCGAGCACCATTTGAGCGACGCCTGTGTCGGACAGATCAGCGAGATCTTCGACGCCAATCCGCCGCACGTGCCACGGGGCTGCTTCGCCCAGGCCTGGAGCGTCGCGGAAATCTTGCGCTCTTGGACGGATCTCAACCGTTCGAGCGCCGAATCCGCGCTTGCGGCGCAGCATTCCTCCTCAAACATGCACCGCTCACGCGCGCGGAGCAGAAAGTGACTGGAACTCGGAGGCCTGCCGGGGCACAACACTCGGTCGAGGCCGAGCGACTTCGCAACGACGGCTTGGGTAGCCGCAGCTGGAAGCACTGGGGTCCGTACCTTAGCGAGCGACAGTGGGGCACAGTGCGCGAGGACTACAGCGCATCCGGCACCGCATGGGAGTACCTACCACACGACCACGCGCGCAGCCGCACCTACCGTTGGGGCGAGGATGGCCTTGCCGGATTCTCCGATGTCGAGCAGCGACTGTGTGTTTCGCTCGCACTCTGGAATGAACGCGACCCCATCCTCAAGGAGCGACTCTTCGGACTGACGAACTCCGAGGGCAACCACGGCGAGGACGTCAAGGAACTCTATTACTACCTCGACGCGACACCGACCCATTCGTATCTACGGATGCTGTACAAGTACCCGCAGGCTGCCTTCCCTTATCAACTCCTCATCGAGGAAAACCGGCGACGGGGAATCGGGGGCACGGAGTTCGAACTACTTGATACTGGGGTTTTCGATGATGAGCGTTACTTCGATGTATTCGTCGAGTATGCGCAAGTCACCCCCGGTGACATTCTGCTGCGCATCACCGCCAATAATCGCGGCCCGGATTCCGCACCGCTGCACGTACTGCCTGGCGTTTGGTTTCGCAACACCTGGAGCTGGAATAACAGGCAGGAAAGGCCACGCCTGACCCAAGTTGAAGGCACGTGCATCAAGGCGACGCATGCAACGCTCGGCGAATATTACGTCCACTGTGATGGTGCGCCGACGATTCTGTTCTGCGATAACGAGAGCAACGCGCCTCTTCTGTGGGGCGCTTCAGCCTCGACCGCTTATCCGAAGGACAGTATCAATGCGCGCGTCGTCAATAGCGACACAGGCGCTGTCAATCCCGCCGGCTCAGGCACCAAGGCTGCGGCGTGGTATCAGAGCGAGGGTGCTGCGCACGGTACGTTTGAGACGTGCATTCGCATCAGCCGCGATCATCTGCAGCAACCCTTCGAGGAATTTGCCAGTCTCCTCGCGCGTCGTCGTGAGGAGGCGGATGAGTTCTATCGCAGCCTTCAAAACGGTATAGAAAGCGAAGACGCGCGCCTCGTGCAACGGCAAGCCTTCGCCGGGATGATCTGGAGCAAGCAGTACTACTACTTCGACATCCCCGAGTGGCTGCGCGGAGACCCTGCGCAGCCAACGCCGCCGCAGCAGCGCCGTCGCGGACGTAACGCCGAATGGACCCACCTGAATAACGCCGACATCGTTTCGATGCCGGACAAATGGGAGTACCCCTGGTACGCCGCGTGGGACCTCGCATTCCACTGTCTGCCATTGGCGCTTATCGACCCCGAGTTCGCCAAAGAGCAGCTCGTGCTTCTGACCCGGGAATGGTACATGCACCCGAATGGGCAGATGCCGGCGTATGAATGGGCCTTCGGTGACGTCAACCCTCCGGTGCATGCGTGGGCGACCTGGCGCGTCTACCAGATCGATCGCAATCACCGAGGGGGCCGCGGGGATATCGAATTCCTCGAGCGCGTATTTCACAAACTGATGCTGAACTTCACCTGGTGGGTGAATCGCAAAGATACGGAGGGCAAGAACGTTTTCCAGGGCGGCTTTCTCGGTCTCGATAACATTGGAGTCTTTGACCGCAGCGCTCAGCTACCCACCGGCGGGCACATCGACCAGTCAGACGGTACCAGCTGGATGGCTATGTATTCGCTCAATTTGATGCGCATCGCGCTTGAGCTTGCGCTCCACAACCAGGTGTACGAGGACATCGCGACGAAGTTCTTCGAGCATTTTCTGCACATTGCCGAGGCGATGAGTAGCATGGGGGGTGAACGCGTTGAGCTCTGGGACGAGGCGGACAAATTCTTCTACGACGTCCTGCACCTGCCGAACGGGCATCAGGTCAAGCTCAAAGTCCGTTCGATGGTGGGGCTGATTCCGTTATTCGCGGTCGAGACCCTGGAGCCGGAACTGCTCGACCGGCTGCCGAACTTCAAGCGCCGCCTTAAGTGGTTTCTAGCCTATCGACCTGATCTCGCGGCGCTCGTATCGCATTGGAATGATATGGGACGAGGACAGCGACGGCTGCTGTCTTTGCTGCGAGGTCATCGCATGAAGCGTCTGCTGCATCGCATGCTCGATGAGACTGAGTTCCTGTCGGACTATGGCATTCGTGCCCTCTCCCGTGTGCATGCCGAGCACCCCTATGTCTTCAATGTCGACGGCACCGATCTTACCGTGCACTACCAGCCGGCGGAATCGGACTCTGGGGTCTTCGGTGGCAACTCCAACTGGCGTGGCCCCATCTGGTTTCCGGTGAATTTCCTCCTGATTGAGTCGCTGCAGAAGTTCCACCATTACTACGGGGAGGACTTTACTATCGAGTGCCCGGTTGGCTCAGGGCGGCTTATGACGCTCGAGGCTGTCGCAGCGGAGCTGTCCGCTCGCCTCACGCGGCTGTTCCTGCGCGACGCGACTGGCAAGCGCGCGGTTTTCGGATCGGATCCACGGCTTCAGACGGACCCATATTTTCGCGACTACCTATTATTTTATGAGTATTTCCATGGTGATTCGGGTCGGGGCGTGGGTGCTTCGCATCAGACGGGCTGGACGGGGCTCGTCGCGAAGCTGTTGATGCCCAGAGCGCGCGATTCGAGTAATGCAACGCCCCGTCTCGCATCGGAGCCCACGACCCCACCCGCTTGACGATCACCACGCCGCCACACGGAAAACCGATCATGAATCATGCCAAGGAACCGTCAACGTTTTCGGAGCCGATCATGCCCACCTGCGATGTGCAGACCTGGCTCGCCGGCCAGAAGGCGCTCGTCACGGGGGCCGGATCTGGCATCGGCCGAGAGATTGCCATCGCGCTGGCGCAATTTGGGGCCGATGTCGTTGTGAATTACGTGTCCACACCCGCGGGCGCAGAGGCGACGGTCGCGGAAATCCGGCGCGCGGGCTGCCAGGCGATCGCATTGCAAGCGGACGTCTCGGAGGAGTCACAGGTCGAAGCCTTGTTCGCCCGGATGTTCGAAGCATTCGGCACGATCGACATCCTCGTCAATAACGCGGGACTTCAACAGGACGCCGCCTTTGACCAGATGACGCTTGACCAGTGGAACCGCGTGATCAGCGTTAACCTCACCGGGCAGTTCCTGTGCGCGCGCTCGGCGATTCGCGAATTCAAGAGCCGCGGCGTCCGCAAGAAAATCTCCTGCGCCGCCGGTAAGGTCATCTGCATCAGTTCGGTTCACGAAGTCATTCCGTGGGCTGGTCATGTCAATTACGCCGCCTCCAAAGGTGGCGTAATGCTGATGATGAAGAGCCTGGCGCAAGAGGTTGCGCCGTACCGTATTCGCGTGAACAGTATTTCTCCTGGAGCGATCCGCACCCCGATCAACATGAGCGCCTGGGATACGCCGGAGGCATACCAGGAGCTGATGAAGCTCATCCCCTATAAGCGCATCGGTGAGCCGAGTGAGATCGGACGTGTCGCGGCGTGGCTCGCCTCTGACTACGCGGACTACATCACCGGACAGAGCATCTTTGTCGACGGCGGGATGACTCTTTATCCCGGATTTGACACCGGCGGCTGAGGCAGCGAGACGCTCGACTTGGCCACCTTCACGGCCCGCGACGCGCTTCGGATGCATTGGCCCGAGTACCTGATCGAGGCGTGGGCGCTCGGAATGTTCATGGTCAGTGCCGGAGTCGTCACCTTGCTCCTCGAATCCAAGGGGTCGCTGCTGCACTCGGTATTCGTGGACGCCGACCTTCGCCGGGCCATGACCGGCCTTGCTATGGGGTGCACAGCGGTTGCGTTGATCTACTCGCCTTGGGGGCAGCGCTCGGGCGCCCATATGAACCCCGCCGTCACACTCACGTTCTTGCTACTGGGCAAGATCCGCGCTTGGGACGCGCTCTTCTACTGCGCGGCGCAGGCGGCGGGGGGCATTAGTGGGGTGATGCTTGTCTGGGTGATCGCAGGACAGGCATTCGCCACTCCGGAGGTCAACTTTGTCGCGACCCTCCCGGGCGTCGCCGGCACTACGGTGGCCTTTGTCGCGGAGTTCGGCATCTCGGCGCTGTTGATGCTGACAGTATTACTGACATTGAGTCGGCCGCGGATCGCGCCCTTTACCGGACTTTGCGCTGGCATCTTAATTGCCTGCTTCATTACGTTCGAGGCGCCGCTGTCGGGCATGAGCATGAATCCGGCTCGATCACTCGCCTCGGCGGTGCCTGCGGGCCTGTGGCAACACTTTTGGATCTACCTGCTCGCGCCGGTGCTAGGGATGTTAACTGTGGCACTCGCTCACCGTCGGCTCTCCGCGCGCGGCGCAGCCGGCTGCGCGAAGCTTGCGCATCTGCCGAACGTGCGCTGTATCCACTGTGGATACGATCCAGTCGGAGCGCAGTCGTGAACAGCCGGGGTTTCGATGCGATTATTATCGGCTCTGGCGCGGGAGGCGCTGCGGCCGCGTACGAGTTCGCTCGAGCTGGCTGGTCGGTGCTAGTACTTGAAAAGGGCGAGCGGCTGCCCCGCGACGGTTCGACGCTCGACATCGACCGCGTTGTGCGGCGTCGGGAATTCCTGAGCCGCGAGTCGTGGAGCGACGGCCGAGGGGGGTCGCTCGTCCCCGAAGAACACTTCAATCTCGGCGGCAAGACCTGTTGGTACGGTGCCGCACTACTGCGCTTTGCGCCGCATGAATTTGCCGCAGATCCAGCCCACGGATGTCGCGGTTGGCCGTTCACCTATGATGACCTGGCGCCGTATTATGAGCGCGCGGAGCAGCTGGTCGGCGTACGCCAATTCGGCGCCGAACCCGCACTGGCACGCATTCTTGAGCGGCTGCAAAGTCGAGATTCCCGTTGGATGAGTGTGCCGCTGCCGATGGGTCTTTCCGACTCCATCCGCGCGAACGCGCACGAGGCTACGCATTTCGACGGCTTCGCGAGCGTCGCGGGACTCAAGCACGATGCCAACACTGCCTTTCTCGAGCCCGTCGCCGCGCTGCCGAACCTGCGCGTCGAGTTGGTCTCCGAGGTTGAGGAGCTGCTGATGGCGGAGCCGAATCACATGCGCGTCAGCGGCGTGCGATTGATGGATGGTCGGGTATTCGATGGCACACGCATCTTTCTCGCAGCCGGCGCTTTGCATTCTCCGCGGCTCCTGCAGCGATTGATCGACCGATACAATCTGGCGCCGCGCCTGCCCGCGAGCCTTCAGGTAGGCCGCGATCTCAAACTGCACCTCCTCACCGCACTTGTGGCGCTATCTGCAAGTGAGAAGAATGACTTGCTTCGCAAGACCGTGCTGCTCACCCACTCGGACTACCCGCACAGTAGCGTCCAGCCGCTCGGTTTCGACGGCGAATTGATCGGCACCCTGGTTCCGCAGCTAGTCCCGCGCCAATTCGCTGCGGCGATCGGAGCCAGAAGCTACGGATTCTTTCTGCAGACCGAAGACGGATCGGCCGCAGACAACCGGATCCTGGAAGTCGCCGGAGCGCAAGGCGTTCAACGCGTGTTCGATTACTCGGAAATGCGGATCCCCGCCGCGGCCCACGAACATCGCGCTTTCGTGCGAGGCTTCCAGCGGGCGCTGTTAGGCACTGGAATGGTAAGTTTCACGCAGCGCATCGGCCTTAACGGGACCGCGCACGCATGCGGCACGCTCGCAGTCGGTACCGACCCGGAAAAATCGGTAGTCGATCCTAGCGGGCGTGTCCATGGCCTTGACTCACTGTACGTGCTCGACGGAAGCGTCCTGCCGAGGTCGAGCCGGGTCAACCCGGCCTTGACGATCTTCGCGTGGAGTCTGCGTGTTGCGAGCGCGCTTGCGGGCTCGGCATCTGCCGCAGCTCGGGTGAGGGAGGCTCAGCATTGAGGGCGTCGACGGGGAGAGCGCGAAGGGTGACTCGAGCGGCCAAATGTATTCTGCTCGGATGGGCGCTCGCTTTTGGTGTCGCCACCACGGCGACCGCGGGACTGGAAGCGGTGACCGCGGTTGATTCAATTGCGATACCCGTATCTGACGTCGATCGAGCGATCGACTTTTACACGCGCGTACTGAGCTTTCGCCTTGTGGCGGACAGCGAGGCCTCGGGCAGTGACTATGAGCATCTGCTCGGGGTGTTCGGCGCTCGTGTACGTGTGGCGCGTCTCAGTCTTGGCGAAGAAACGATCGAGCTGATGCAGTTCATGACGCCTAGGGGGCGACCTCTGCCTGTCGACCTTAAGAGCAACGACCAGGCTTTTCAGCACGTAGCGATCGTTGTGAGCGACATGGACCAGGCGTATGCGTGGCTGCGAGCGAGCCACGTCGAATACGCATCGACCGCGCCGCAGGTGCTACCGCTTTCGAACCTGAGTGCCGGGGGTATCTCTGCCTTTTATTTCCGCGATCCTGACGGCAATTTCTTGGAGCTGCTGCATTTTCCGCAGGGTAAAGGCGCACAGCGCTGGCAATCGAGCCGCGCCCTCTTTCTGGGCATCGATCACACCGCGATTGTCGTCGCCGACACCGCCGCGAGCCTGCATTACTATCATGACCTGCTTGGGCTCACGATCGCCGGCGAGAGCGAAAACCTCGGTACCGAGCAGGAACATCTGAATAATGTGTTCGGCGCGCACCTGCGAATCACGTCGCTGCGCGCCGCGCATGGGCCCGGCGTCGAACTGCTTGAATATCTTGTACCACGGACCGGGCGCCCAATTCCGCCAGACTCGCAAGCGAACGATCGCTGGTACTGGCAAATTAACTTTCTCACTGGTAGCCCGGAAATGCTCGCCAGAACCCTCGCACATTCGCGCGGAATCTTCGTTTCGAGTGGGGTCGTCGCGCTGCAGTCACCCGCGCTCGGGCTCGATCGCTGCTTTGTGATACGCGATCCTGACGGCCACGCGGCTGCGATGGCGACGGCCGCAACACGCTAAGTGGCGACTGAGCAGCTCATCCTACGCTCGCATATTTGCGCCGAGGCAGTCATGGGTTCGACGCCTTCGCGGTTGGGCACGGCATGCGAGGTCGTTGTCCTGCACACTCATGCGGATCTCGCGCTCGTACTCGAGTATTTTGCTCGTCAGGTGGTACGCGTGCTCGAGCAGATCACGCGCACACCGCGCCACTCGTGCGGGGAGCTTCTTGAGGAGTCAGAGTGCATGATCTCAAGCACACGTTTGGACGGCGCTTAATAGCCGCAGGCGTTTCGTTTGAGGATCGCCAGGATTTGCTGGGTCACAACAGCGGGCGGATCACCACTGACTACTCTCAGGCTGAGCTTACTAGCCTCATCGACGCAGCCGAGAGAGAGAGAGAGAGAGAGAGAGAGAGAGAGTGTGTGTGTGTGTGTGTGTGTGTGTGATTTGGGGTCCTGCAACACTCCGCAACCACCTGGCCACGGCGCAAGGCAGGATAGATATAAGTGTTTGGTGTCGCTGCGCATCAATGCGTAAACCCCGGGAAATTCGGCCTCCTGGCCGTCTGGTTCGCAATCATGGATTGGCGCCCCCGGAAAGATTGGAAGTCCCGAGCCCCTGGTCTGTGACCCAGGTGCCTGCCGCTCAGTGCCGCGCATCCAGCGCGCACGCCGCCCGCGCAGTTTGAACCCTTTCTGAAAAGCGATGCTAACTCGCAACGTACCACCGTCTGGCTTATTGGTTGGTGCAGTAATCCCCTGGGTGGGCGGCTGGACGCATTAGGCGCTCGGCTGGACGCTGGGAGCAATACTCGCACTACCCGCAATGATAAAGTGGCGTCGATATCGGGAGTGGCGCGAGATTCCTCACGCGCGAAGAAAGGCCCTTTGCTGCACGAAATGACAGTGCTCGCCTATGTTCTTCACGTAGGCGCAGGCATGATTGCCCTCGCCTCGGGTGCCGTAGCAGTGTTCGCCCGTAAAGGCAGCTATCTGCACCGCAGGGGCGGGACCGTTTTCGTTCTTTCCATGGTTGTTATGGCGATCTTCGCCGGCTACCTTGCCGTCGCAGTCCCGGGCCAGATCGTTAATCTATTTATCGCCGCTTTTACTTTATATCTCGTGGCAACTGCCTGGGTGACAGTGCACCGTAACGAGCGCACGGCCGGTCTTTCGGAAAAATTCGCTCTGGGCATCGCTCTGTGTCTCTGCGCGCCCTTTGCGATTTTGAGCTTCCAATTGGCGACCGGCTTACCTCCGCTGTTCCAAAGTGCTGTTCCATTCAAGGGCCCGGTCCTCATCGCGATATATAGTTTCACGGCCGTGCTCGCCCTCGCGGTAATTGGCGACGCCAAGGTTGTCCTGGCCGGCGGCAGCTCGGGTGCGCCGCGCATAGCGCGGCATCTGTGGCGTATGTGCCTGGCGCTGACTCTGACTACGGGTTCCGCTTTCACCAACGGATTCTCGCGGCTGCTGCCCGGCCCCCATCATGTGCCGCCGCTCTTTTTCTTGCCCCAGTTTATACCGTTGGGTTTGTTGATCTTCTGGATCATCCGCGTCCGGTTCACGGACTGGCTCAAGGATGACGCCGTTGCCCATACGGCGGTACAGCTTCGAGTTAGACAGGCCTGACCTATTTCCGAAACTACACTCGCAGGTCGAGCGCTTGCTCGACCGCGAGACAGAGCTATTCGTGTTTGTACACGATTCCTTCCTTCATCACGAAGGCGACATTTTCCAGCAACTTGACGTCCACGAGGGGATCACCATTCACCGCGATCACATCCGCCGACTTGCCGGCTTTGATCGAGCCGATTAGATCGGAGTGCCCGAGCAGATCCGCAGCATTTACGGTGGCCGCCTGTATAGCTTGCAGCGGCGTCATTCCATACTTGACCATGAACGCGAACTGGCGGGCGTTGATTCCGTGCGGGCAAACGCCCGCGTCGGTTCCAAAGGCCATTTTGACGCCCGCACGTACCGCCTTGGTGAAGTTACGGCGTTGCGCTTCGCCCAGATCGCGATCGTGCGCGAGGAAATCGGCCGGCGTCTTGGGCGATGACTGGATGCACTCTTCGTCGTAGATATCCATATCGAGGTAGGTACCATGCTGCTTGGCCAATGCGATCCCGTCATCGTCGATGAGGGTCGCATGCTCGACCGAGGCAACTCCTGCGCGAATGGCATTCTTGATGCCTTCGGCTGCATGCGCGTGCGCTTCGACGCGCAAGCCGAAGTGGCGCGCTTCATCGACCGCGGCCTGCACCTCTTCGGGCGTGAATTCGATGGACTTGGGGTTGCTGCCGTGCGTAAGCACAGCACCGGTTGTGAGTATCTTGATGTGATCGGCGCCGCGATGCGCAAGCTCGCGAATCCTCTGCCGCACCTCCCACGGACTGTTCGCTTCCCCGTAGCGCAAGTCGATGGGAAGCTGAATATCGGGCGCCAAACCCGTCATCGCGCCGGCTCCCTCGCTGATTGTGATGTACGCACCAGCAACATACATGCGCGGACCGACGATTAGGCCTTTGGCGATCGCATCACGCATCGCGACGTCATTGAATGCCCGATAGACGCCGACATCGCGCACGGTGGTGAAACCAGCCATGAGCGTGACGCGCGCGTTCGGGATTGCCGCGTATGCGGTTTCGGCCGCCGATCTTTGCAGCACCATCAGTGGTTCGGCGTCCGCAAGATCAGCAAGATGGGTATGACAATCGATGAGCCCGGGCAGCACGGTCATGCCGGAAAGCTCGATGACTTTGGCGCCCTCCGGTATCGCGATGCCGGTACCGACGGCTTGAATTCTCCCGTCGGCGACTAGAATTACCTGGTCTAAAAGCGTGCGCCCGGACTCAACGTCCAGGAACCGGCCGGCGCGGATCGCCGTGAGCGTTGGGGATGCCGTGATTGCCGTGTTCGCCGGCGTAGGTGGCGGTGGAGTCTGCGCGCACACCTGAAGCGGTGCGAGCGAAAGGCCGAGGAGCAGGATTGCTTTAAACACGAAAACCCCCTTGTAAAGCAGATTCGTGGATCTTGCGAATATCCTATACGGCACGGACCCGTGGAGGATGAAATCAGTGCCTCCCTGGCCCAGCACGTCGGCGTATGAGCCAGACCGCCCCTATTTTGATTTGAAATGCGCGCCGCAGCGCCGGAATTCGAGCGAACGCTGAACTACCAGCGATATTCGGTCGACAGCTCGACGATACCCTGCACAGTCGATTGTGTGATCGGACTGCCACTGGCGCTGCCGGTCAGGCGGTTCCACGCGACGTCCGTACTGATCAACCAGTGAGCTGTCATGAAGCGGCTGGCGCTGAAGCCCAGGCCATAGGCCGTAGAGCCGCCATGAGCATCGTAGACCGGATACCCGGAGGCCGCCGCCTGAGCGGCGGATACACCGAAGACCTTGCGCATGTATTCGCCATTGGAGAACGTGATCGTCGGGCCGGCGAACATGAAGAAAGTCTTCGAGCTGCCGGGCAGGGGCACAAAAGCATCCAGATCACCCAACAGCCCATTGGCACCACCCACAATCCGCCGCAGGTCGGCACGCAGGACCAACGGGAACGCCTTCGAGATCACATAGGAACCGAACAGCTTGACTACCGGCGCGGCGCTGATGTCCCCCAGGCCATGAAGGTGCTGATACTCGTCCGACATAGGACGACCGAGGTCGTAGCCGATCGAGACTCCCGCGCGATAGTTCGCACCGCGCACCAGGTTTACGCCCAAGCCCTCTCCCACGGAGGCGAAGGCGATGTCTCGGTAAAGAATGACGATGACGGGAGCGGGCGACTCCCGGTACGACTGCGCGCCGTCGTACCGGGGCAGTGCCGCCACCGCTGCGCCGAGCACGACGCGCCAATCCTGCAGATTGGGATCGTAGAGCTTTTCCAAAATCGTGCCGCCCGGATACTGCCATTCCTGCAGTGGCGACGGTGTCTGCGAGAACGCCGGCCAGGGAACGAATGCACACAGAACGAAGGCTAGATGGGCAAACCAACGCCACGCGGTCGCTGTTCTAAGGAAATGACATTGCATCTTGCTTTCAGCCCGAGCCCAGACGGAGCGCGATGATCGGAACCTTGCAGTTCTTGGCGCGGCCTTGGTTTGGGCCCGCGGTTCCAATTCGGCTACGGGCCCGCGATTGGTCCTTGACTTCAGCCTTGGGCGCGGCCGTGATTTCGCCAGGAGGTGCGCATCTGGCTAGATCCTTCCGGATCTTCCAATCCGCCTTCGCCCAGTTCTGGGCTGCTGCACTGTCCGAGCGGCCTGCCTACCCTGCTCCATCGTGTTCATGTTTATGCAGCCACTTGTTCGACTTCCGTTGCCTCGAGCATTTCATCGAAAAGGACGCGGTAATGCACGACTGCTTTGCGTAGTTCCTCGGTGTCGGCTTCGCCGCGCTCACCGCGCGCTGCAATCGCTTGCGCCGCCCGGTAATGCTCGACGACGGCGGCGTGGTCGACTGAGATGTCGGCCGCGCGGCGCTCGAAATCGCCCATAGGGTAGCCGCGCTTAAGCATCAACTCACGAACCAGCTGGTCCGCCTGAACGACAACCCCCTTGGGGTTATCGACGAAGCGGCCCTGCAAATCGTTCCAAGCCTGGTTGAACCTAGCGGCATCAGCAGGTTCTAGCGGCGTGATAGTAAGCTCGTCAACGCGCTTTTCTCGGGCCTTGAGTTCGGATTCGGCCTTGGTTCGCCCTCCGAGCTCGCCGACAGTTCGGCTGTATTCCGCGCCGAACCGTTGCTGGAGCCTCGCGGATTGCTTTTTCCTTTGGGAGATAACCCATGCCGCGAGTGCAAGCAATGCAAAGGCCACAACGCCGGCAATAATGAACCATTGGAGGGGAATCGTATTCATGTATATGTGTCCTCTGGTGTTCGATGGCTAGCAGAGAGCTGCCGCTGCCGAACAGTCTCAATACCTCGCGACTGGATCGCACGGTGCCGATGCCGTTGAGGCAGCGTTGGCACTAGTCATCACTCTTGCTAACGTGTTCAAAACTCATGTCGGTGTAGCGAGTGGATTTAGATGATCGCTCATGATCTTTCCAATCGTCCAAATGTGGGCGCGCGCCGCTGCAAAGTCTGTGCGGCAACGAACGGAGCGCTTAGGGAGACATTAAGAATCGTGGGCAAATCCCTTGCGAGCAATCCACCACGGCGACGGTGCAATCTTCATGTGCGGACGCAAAATCGCAGGACACGTGGCGCTCGTGCCAGAGCGCACCGACAAACTGACGTCTTGGGGTTTACGATTCGCCGGTAAGATCCAAGCAGGTGACGAGTAAGTCCGCGCGGCGCGCGATTCGAAGGCGCATATGACATCAAATGCAAGCACCACGAAAACCTAGCGCGCGCGTATCCGGGCTGGCCGAACTCATACGGGGCCGTTCTTGCCGGGCCCGGCAAAGGCCCAGCACTCGGCTGCTCCATCGCTACGACGGGCTACAGCCCCCTGCGACCTTGAATGAGATTGATGACGACAATCACGACCGCAATGACCAAGAGGACGTGAATGAACCCGCCAAGGGTGTACGAGGACACCAATCCAAGTAGCCAAAGAACGACCAGAATGACCGCGATTGTCCAAAGCATTTTCGTTCTCCCCTCTTGCTAGACGATTGAAATTGCCGAAGCCGGACGTGTTCGATCACGTCCACAGCGCGGGCAGAAGCACGGTAAATTCGCTCCCGCGACCCAGCCCGTCGCTCGCAGCGGTCACGCAGCCGCCATGCATCTCGACTATGTTGCGGACCACGGCGAGGCCAATGCCATGTCCCGCTGCGGAATGTGGCGCGGACGGGTCTGCCTGCACGAAGAGCCCGAAAACGCATGGCAACATTTCCGCCGCAATACCAATGCCTGCGTCACCAACGCGCACGCTGGCGTGCTCGAGCCGCCGCTCCACCGTGAGCTTAATATCGCCACGGTCGTGGGAATACTTCCCAGCGTTCATGAGGAGATTTGAGAACACCTGCTCCAATCGACCCAGGTCAGCGTCCAGCCAGATGGGGTAATTCGGCAGGTTAACCGTGAGCCGGAGCGCGCGCCTGCCGAAGTCCAATTCGATTCCCTCTACGACATGCATGAGCAGAACGCGCAAATCGATGCGCTGGCGCTGCAGGGATTCTGGCCCGTTGGCCCGGGACCCGTCGAGCAGATCCTCGATGAACCTGCTCATTTGGCCAACTTGCCGTTCGATCAGGCGGCGCGCACTGTCGATCACCTCAGATCCGCTCTGCTGCGTGCCGAAAAGTTGGGCTGCGTTGCGCACCACACTGAGGGAGTTCCGCAGCTCATGGGCAATCACTGCCAGCCGATCGTCTCTGGTGCGGTAGCTAGGGGTGAGTTGTTCGGCGAGGAACAGCTGCGAGCGTCGCACGCACTGACGTGCAACCTTCGACATGGGACCGATACGCCCCAAACGCTTGGCTTCGAGCTCAATTGGCCGGCAGATGAGTGCTGGATTGACGGCGATCGCTTCATGAGTCGACCGAGATTGGATTTGCATGGCGTTCTCCCGCGTCCAAGCCGATCCTTGGCACTCGTGAAGCGGCTCACGTGAGTCCTCAGCGGCGCTGCGCGCGGCGCTGCACTTCCCAGTCAGAAAGGCTACGCTTTCGGCGCAGCTCGGTCCGTGCGACACCGTACACAGTGTCTCGGCGGTCGGACAGGCGGCGGTCGTGATCGTGCCGTCGTGCGAGGGATAGGCGGTTAGATCCAGCTGTTGGTGACTCGCAGTCGGCCTGCGAAGCATTGAAGCCAGGTGACTACAAGATGTTCAACTACCTGGTATTTCGGCGTGTGCAGCGGCAGACACGTCCGAGCCCCCGAGGAGCCAGAGCAATCCCCGCAGCAAGTCGGTCGGGGTCGGTGGACAGCCGCGGATCACAAGGTCGACTGGAATCACTTTCGAGACCGCACCGACGCAGGCATAGCTATCCGCGAACACCCCGCACCCGGCCGCGCAGTCTCCGACAGCCACAACCCATTTGGGAGCGGGCGTTGCCGCGAAAGTGCGCTCGAGCGCCTCGCGCATGTTGCGTGTGACGGGACCCGTCACCAGCAGCATGTCAGCGTGGCGGGGTGAAGCGACGAAGCGGATGCCGAAGCGCTCAAGATCGTAAAAAGCATTGCCAAGGGCGTGGATTTCCAGCTCACAGCCATTACACGAGCCGGCATCGATTTCGCGGATTGCAAGACTTCGCCCGAGGCTGCGCGCAACGGCGCCTCGCAGCTGCGCGCCGACGCCTTCGAAGAGATCCGGCTTTGCGGTCACGGGCTCGGTGCACGGTGCCGTGATCAGATTCTTGAGCAAACGTCGGCGCATGGTGGATTGCGAAGCCTCAGGGGGAGCTACAGATCATGTCCGGAGTAGGAGCAATTGAATGACTTGTTGCACAGGGGGAAGTCCGCGACGATGTTGCCCTCGATCGCTGCCTCCAATAGCGGCCACTGCAACCATGATGGATCGCGCAAGTGGCAGCGCTCGATGCGTTGTCCGACTCCGAGGCGCGTGTAGCCGAGAATGTCGCCTCGAAAGCCCTCGACGAGCGCCGCGCCTTCGACGCTCGACACGGGCTCCGTGAGAATCGGCAGATGCACCGGACCGTCTGGCAGAGAAGCGAGCGCCCGCTCAAGCCACGCGATGCTGTACTGGATCTCCTGGATTCGCACCCAAACGCGCGCATCGACATCCCCTGCGCGCCGCAGGGCGATTTCAACGGGCGCGACATCGTAGGGGGCATAAGCCAGGCAGGTCCGCGCATCAAATTCGCGCCCCGATGCTCGACCGACGCAACCGGGTGCAGCATATTCGGCCGCCAGCGCCGCGGACACGACGCCCGTGCCGGCGGTGCGATCCTGCAGCGAGGCCGTATTCTCGTAGAGCTCGATCAACTCGGGCAATTGTCGGCGCAAGTGTTTGGTCAGAGAGAGGATCGCCTGCACGCCGGGGGGCTGCAGATTCGCGGCGACTCCGCCTGGTACGACGCAATCCATCATCAGGCGATGACCGAAAGCGGCGGCGCAGCACCGCAGGGTCTGCTCGCGCAGGATTCCGCACTGCGCGTGCATGATCGAGAACGCCGCATCGTTGCAGATAGCTCCCACATCGCCCAGGTGATTCGCGAGCCGCTCGAGTTCCGCCATCACCGCACGCAACCAGAGCGCGCGCGGCGGCGGCTGAAATTCGAGCGCGGCTTCAACCGCGCGCGCAAAGACAAAGGAGTACGCCACCGTGCTGTCCCCGGACGCACGTGCCGCAAGTCGGGCGGCTTCGCCGATCGACTTGCCGCATAGCAGCTTCTCAATTCCCTTGTGGGCGTAACCGAGGCGCTCTTCGAGCCGGACCACCGTTTCTCCGCTCGCCGTGAACCGGAAATGACCGGGCTCAATGATTCCTGCATGCACCGGACCGACGGGGATCTGATGCAGACTCGGGCCTTCAGCCGCGAGAAACTGGTAGGGCGGCAGCGCAACGCCTGGGCGCGGGCCTTCGGCTAGCGGGTGCTGCAAGGGCCAGCGCCCATGGTCGAGCCACGGCCGTCGATCGGGAAGTCCCACGAACTCGATGCCGAATAGATCACTGGCCGCCCGCTCCAAGCGGGAAGCCGGCGCGTGGAACATCGCAAGCGAAGGGGCAGTGCCGGCGCGCGCATCGAGGGAACAGCTCACTACCTGCCGCGTAGCAGGCTCGTACAGTACGCACTGCACGGCGCCGACATCCCCCCACAATGCGAGCAGATCGAGCTTGCCTTCGCGCAAGGCCTCACCGATTGCGCGCCATGCGACGGAGTCGACCGCCATGCGCGGCCAACCGTGATGCGCGGGATCGGCTGAAAAACCTGCAAACAGGGCCTTGAACACCTAAGCCCCCTACCCCAGTTGCCTGGCCACGTGACGGAACCAGGCGACGATCGGTTGGGGCAGATAAATGCCCGCCGCCGCAACCAGCAACAGATGCAGCCCCATCGGTGCCAGACGCCAGGCCGGCAGCGCATGTTGCTTGTCGGTATCGCCGAAGGCGAGGCCTTGAAGCCGCAGGATAAGCGCGCTGAACGCAATCAGAAGGCCCGCGACTATCACAACTGCCAGCCACGGCGCGCGCGCGAAAGTCGAGGTCACCAAGAGAAACTCGCTTGTAAAAATGCCAAACGGGGGCATCCCCGCGATTGCGACAACACCCAACACCAAGAGCCAGCCAAGCAGTGGTTGGCTCGAGGTAAGGCCCCTGATTTGCGCGATGCGCTGCGTTCCCTCGAGCTGGGAGACGTAGCCAACGCCGTAGAAGATGGCGGACTTCGTCAGGCTGTGCATGATCATTTGCAGGAGACCTGCGAAGCTTGCTAGCGGTCCGCCCAGGCCGAACGCCAGCGTGATGATGCCCATGTGCTCGATCGAGGAATAGGCAAACATGCGCTTGATGTCGCGGCGCCGATAGAGCATGAAGCCAGCGAACAGCAGCGAGGTCAGGCCCATCGTCACCATCATCGGACCCGGCGAGAGCACGTGGGGATTGCCGGCCATGATCAGTTTGAAGCGCAACAACGCGAACAGCGCCACGTTGAGCAGCAGTCCGGAGAGCACCGCCGAGATCGGCGTCGGGCCTTCGGCGTGCGCATCAGGCAGCCAAGCGTGCACGGGGACGAGGCCTACTTTCGTCCCGTAGCCGAGCAGCAGGAAGACGAAGGACAGGTTCAGCAGTGAAGGATCGAAGCTTCCCGAACGCGCCGCGAGCCGATCCCAGGCCATCGCAAGCACTCCCTGCCCCAGACGCTCCTGCGCAGCGAGATACACAAGGATGGTACCGAAGAGCGCGAGAGCGATACCGACTGAACCCAGGATGAAGTACTTCCATGCGGCCTCGAGCGCTGCATTGGTGCGGTAGATTCCGACCATCATCACCGTCGTGAGCGTCGCAAGCTCGATAGCGACCCACATCAGTCCGATGTTGTTCGACACCAGCGCAACGTTCATGGCGAACATGAGGAGCTGATACATGGCGTGATAGAAGCGCAGGTCACTCGCCCGCAAGCGGCGCGTCTGCAGTTCGTGCGCGATGTAACCCGCACTGAACACGCTGGTACTGAAGCCCACCAGCGAGCCGACGAGCAGAAACACAGTATTGACATCGTCGACGAGGAGATAGAGAGAGGGCGGCGGCCGGTACCAGAACAACGCGCAGGCGCTTGCCAGCGTGAGCGCGCACAGCGTCACGTTGAGGAGCGCTGCAATCCGGTACGTCGGAATGGCTGCAAGCAGCAGCGCGCCCAGTGCGGGAGTGCCCAACAGTCCGGCGAGCGCTATTTGGCCGACCGCGAGGTTCACGGCGCTTCGCCCCGCGACATATCCAGAGCCTGCAGATCCACCGTGTCGAATCGCTCGCGGATTCGAAACAGAAAGATTCCAATGACGATGAAGGCGATGAGAACCGAGAATCCGGCGCTGATCTCGACCACGAGTGGCATGCCGCGCGCGCCACTCGCGGCGAGCACCAGGCCGTTCTCGAGCGACATGAAGCCGATGACCTGGCTCACGGCATTGCGTCGCGTCACCATCATTAGAAAACCGAGCAGCAAGACCGCCAGTGCGAAGGCGAGATCTTCCCGCACGAATGCACCCTCGGATTGGGTCACCGGCAGCATAACGACAATGGAAAGTCCTACCAGCGCAATTCCGCATAGCATCGTCGGCCCGACGCTGACGGCTGTCTCGATGCTGCGATGAATGTCCAGGCGCACGACGATTCGACGTAACGCCACGGGGATTATCACACCATTGAAAAGCAGCGCGATAAGCGCCGTCATGAACAGATGCGGTGCGTGCTGCTGATAGGCCTGCCAAGCAACCGAACACGCCAGCGCATAGGCTTGGAGCGCGAATACGTTGAGTAGCGCGAACATCCGATCCTGATACAGCAGCAGGAAGCTCAACAGAACCATCGAGCCTGCAAGGAGGTGGGCAATATCGCCGTCAAGCGGACTCATTTCGAGACCTTGGCGACAAACAGCAGTATGGTGCCGAGCAGCCCGAGCATCAGTGCGATGCCGAGAAAATCGGGCACGCGAAACACCCGCATCTTGGCGATGGCGGTCTCGAACAGGACCAGTAGAAAGCCGAGCGCCACGAGCTTCACAGCGTAAGCGCTCAGCCCGACAAGGTAGGCGAAAGCTCCGGCACCGGCGACGGCCGTGCCCCACGGGGTAAACACGCACGCGATCAGCGACAGGTACAGCAGCAGTTTCAACGCTGCAGCTGCTTCGATCAATGCCAGGTGCCGGCCGGAGTATTCGAGAATCATTGCCTCGTGAACCATCGTCAGCTCAAGATGGGTCGCAGGGTTGTCGACCGGAATGCGTGCGTTTTCCCCGAGCGAGACGATAATCAGCGCCACCAGCGCGAGCGCCAGCGAGATGTTGATCCCGGCGCCGGTTCCAACCATGTACTCAGAAATCGACGAGAGCTGCGTCGAGCCTGCAAATAGCGAAAGCGTGAAGACCGCCATCAGCATGGCAGGCTCGGCGAGTGAGGCGAACAGCATCTCGCGGCTCGCACCGATGCCGCCAAAACTCGTGCCGACATCGAGGCCCGCAAGCGCGAGCAGGAAGCGTGCAGTTCCGAGAAGGGCGACGATGACGATGAGATCCGCGGCCGCACTGAGTGATAAACCGGTGGCAAACGTCGGCACCAATCCGGCTGCCACCCACGTGATTGCAAAGATCAGGTAGGGAGCAGCACGGAAAAGCCAGGAGGCGTTCGCGGCGACAACGGCTTCCTTGCGGGCCAATTTCAACAGGTCGCGATACGGTTGCACCACCGAGGGTCCTTGGCGGCGAAGGAGCCGCGCCCGGATCTTGCGCGTCAGGCCGGACAGCAGCGGCGCGAGCGCGAGCACCAGGACAATCTGCGCAAGCTGGGTGAGCCAGGCGTACCTCATCGCCAGGTCCCCACAATGATCAGCAGCGTGACGAGCGCGGCAAACACGAGTGTCAAATAACTGCGGATCGTCAGGAACTGCGTCCTGTTCAGGCGATCGGCGGTTGCCTCCACCAGTTGAATGACGGGCGCATACAGGCTGTCCCACAGCGTGTCACGAAGCTCAACGCGCAGCCGTGCCACAACGGTATCGCCCGGCTTTGGCATGCTGACATGCTCGCGCGCTCGAAATACCACACTGCCGAACACGCGGCGGATGGGCTGCGCGAAGCTGCCCGCGGTGTACTGCGTAGCCGGACTGGAATCGGGGAATCCGCAGTCCCACGCCGGGGAGCGCCGCAGGGCGCGCGAGGCAACCCGACGCACCACGAAGGCAGTTGCTCCCGCGGCGAGCAGAATCATGACGAACACCAAGAGCCCGCTGTATGCGCTGCGGCCAATGTCAACGGGCACGATCCGCAACCACGGTTGAGCGGACTGCGGCGCGAGGCGGGTACCTACCGCCAACTGTGTGACCGCGCCCAGACTGTCGAGAACAAAGCCGGGCAGGATGCCGGCGAGCAGACACAGCAGCGCGAACGCAAGCATCGCGATCTGCGAGCAGCGGTCGGTCTCTGCCGCGGCGGATGCCACCGTTGAACGCGGGCGGCCCAGAAACGTCATGCCAAATGCCTTCACGAAGCATGCCGCAGCGAGCGCGGCGGAACAGGCAAGCGTTGCGCCGACTGCAGGGACCAGGAGTCGTGGAACCCACTGAGGCAGTTGCGGGCTCAGCAGAATCGCCTGGAAAGTAAGCCATTCGGAGACGAAGCCGTTAAGGGGCGGCAGTGCGGAAATGGCGATGCATCCGACCAGAAACGCTACTGCAGTCACGGGCATCCGGTGGATCAATCCGCCGAGGCGCTCCATGTCGCGTTCGCCGGTGGCACTGAGCACCGCGCCTGAACCTAGGAATAGCAGACTCTTGAATAGCGAGTGGTTGAATACGTGAAAGATCGCGGCTGCGAACGCCAATGCGGCCGCGGCGCGCAGCCCACTCGCTTCGAACGCAAGCGCGAGCCCCAGGCCGATGAAGATGATTCCGATGTTCTCCACGGTGTGGTATGCCAGCAGGCGCTTCAAATCGTGTTCCATGAGCGCATACAGCACACCCAACAGGGTAGTGATGCCGGCGATCAAAAGAACGGGAACGCTCCACCACCACGCCGGCGGTCCTGCGAGGTCGAAGACGAGTCGTACGAACCCGTAGACCGCCACCTTCGTCATGACGCCGCTCATCAATGCTGAGACGTGACTCGGCGCGGCCGGATGCGCGAGCGGGAGCCATGCGTGCAGCGGCACGAGACCTGCTTTGGAGCCGGCTCCGACCAGTGCCAGCAGCAGAATGATCGGGCCGGCACCAGGTACGTATGCGCGTCGGATCGCTTCGAATGCGTATGCGCCCTGCGGCCCGGCGAGCAGACCGAACGCGAGCAACAGCGCGAGCGCTCCGCCGCTTGCCATGATGAGATAGACGAGGGCGGCGCGCCGGTTTTCGCTGGAACGGTGTTCGCTCAGCACAAGCGCCCAGGATGCGAGCGACATGAATTCCCAGCTGACCAGGAAAGAAAACGCATCCTGCGCCAGCAGTACCAGGTTCATGCCGGCTATGAACGCCGGGTAGAACGGCACGATCCGCTGCGGCTCGCGCGCGTGTACGCCGTGGCCGATTGCGAAGCAGCTCACGATCGACGCGGCCAGGTTGATGATGACAGCGAATGCGGCGCTGAGAGGATCGAGCCCCAGGAGTGTTCGGCCGAGCGGCAGCCCGATGGGAATCTCGACGGACGCGAGCCTCGTGGCCGGCGCAAGCAGTGTGACTAGCGCTACGCTCGCAAGCGCCGCACAGATCAGCATGCAGGCCGCATAGATGAACCGGCTTCCAAGAGGGCGGCGCGCCGCGAAAATCCCGAACAAGGAAAGCGCGAGCAAGAGTCCGACGCCGCTGGCCGCCAGCTGGCTTGAGCCGTAGGGGCTCGCGAGCGCCATCACTTATCTCGTGCCGGGTGGCTCATTTCCCTTCTCACGCAGTAGGCCCGAACCAGCCTGGCGCTCCGTCGACCGCTACAAAAGTGAAACCTGCCGACCGCGATTGGGTCCTTGCGCAATGATTCCACTCGGATTATTGTTTGATTATCCTACGATGTGATTCATATGTAAATGAAGAATCCCACCGTCGTGCACCTGGAAGAGCGCACTGCCCGTCTGACGATTCTGATCGATCCGCGAAAGAAAGCGGTGTTCGAGCGACTATGCGTCGAAGAGGATCTCACGCCCTCGCAAGTCATGCGCCGCATGATTCGCGGGTATATCGAGACGCGCCTTGGGCGACCATGGACCCCCGGCGAGATGAGTCCAGATACGCCGGGAGGACCGGGTAGCCGCAGCGTGACCAAACGCCGCACCGCCCGGAGCTAAGTCTCGACTTGCGCCAGACTCATGCACAACTATGGATTCAAACGATCAGGGTGCAGCTCCGCCGTATATCCACGAGTAGCTGCCCAAAATTTGGCCCGATTTCCCTGATGCATCGTAGATCTCCTGATTAGACGCCAACTGGAGCAGCACCCATGACCTTGGGTCGTTCCATGATGTGCCGAATACTTGAACACACTGAGCACAAGCCGTGGCAGTCCCGACTGGCTGGCCGAGCGTCAAGGCGCTCGCTATGCGCAGCGCGTTCTCGAACTGACTGAAATCTATCTCGACGTCGAATTGCGTGGGCGCAAAACCGGCGTGTTGAGTCGGCTGGCCGCGGGAGGTGAACAGAGGAAGGCCGGACTTACCGGTAGTGACCGTTCTCCCCGCCTCTGGAATTAGGGCGACGTCAATGATAGGCAAATTATTCTGCGCGGGATCCAAGAAGAAATTGGGGGCTTGATACGCGGCAGCAGATGTCCAGTCAGCAACGTCGGATTGCGCAAGCACTTGAGAAAATTGGTAATAGATTTGGCAAAGCCGCTCTGGGCTCGAAGCGAAGCAGGCGGTATTGATGAAATAAATTGCCATTTCTTGCTTGGTTTGAGTGAGTGCGGTGGCGTCTTGCGCTCGAATGCTTTCCACTTGCGCCAATGTCGCTAGCCTTGCGCGACCATTCAGTGCCCACGGGCGGGTCGTCGATCCCCGGCTAGGCAATCGATAGCTCACCGATGAAGTGACAATATGGGCGTTGGCTCCTTGCCCATTCTGTCCGTTCGACGAAAAGAGCAACAACAGATCGCTTGGGTTTCCAAGTGACGCGGTATAGGACCACACCTGCGAGCGGTCGAAAAAGACGAGCTCGGGGCCGCGATCCGCGGTCGCGCCCGAATCGCAGGCGGGCATGGCTGTCGGTTCGAAGCGCATGTCTGCGGGCACTGCCGAAGCCTGTCCAGGATATCCGTCCGCAGTGAGCACGGCATCGGAAAAGCTCGACATTGGCCCTTGCGAATGCGCAGGGCACGAAGCGACCGGCGTTCCAAACATCAAAATATGCATTCCCGGTCCGATAGCGTTCGCCGTGTTCGGATTCCAAGCGGCAACGAGGGGACCGCCGAAGGAATTTAACTGCGCGCGCGACGTCAAATCGGTGGATGCATCGACTAACAGGCCGTCGGCGCCATGCGCAGGCTCGGCCCACAAGGGCGTAATTCCGACGCTTGCCGAAGGGCCGCCGCCCGGAGGCGGATTTGCAACCGTGACCGCCACGTAGGTGGGTATAGCTATGTCAGCGGCAGCGATTGCAGCGGTGAGTTGAGTGGGGCTCATATAGAATGTCGAGCGGTTACTGCCGTTCCACTGCACGGTGGAAGTCGAAAGGAAGTGACTTCCATTGACCGTCAGCGTAAATGCCGCGGCACCTGCCCTGACGTGCGACGGCGCTAACGAAGCGACGGATGGCACCGGATTCGGCGTGCGCAGGCTTCGACCCCCTCCAAAACCGGATAGCGTCATTACGGCGAGGGCCAGAATGATGATGAGTGCGCAGGGTGCGCGGTTTCGCCAGGGTCGCCCAGGAACTGCCGCGATCGATCCCACTGCGTGAGCGTGATGCTTAGCTTGCGCCGGGATCAATGTTGGAATTCGATCATCAGCGCGCAGCCGCAGAATGTTCATTTGGCCTATCCCGCGGCGCGGCGCCATGGACCGTGTGCCGCTTTTTTATCCTACGCTACTCACATCGATTGTCTACAGAGACTTTCATCGGAAGAATGCACCGATTCGAGCGCCAACGTACCGGCGACCGCAATCGACATTCGGACCGCGATGCAAAAACTTGTTTGTACATTGGAGAGAGGGCATGGCAAAGAGTGCGCTGTTGTCTGTGCAGCGGTGGAGAAACAAACTGGCTGTGCGGATTCCTGCGGCAGTGGCCACTCCTCAGCGGCGGCAACGGCTCAGTAGCAGCAATCCGATCGAGCCGGTCGCACCGAACCGATAGTAGCAAACATTGACAACGGTTCGAAAACGAGCATCGTAGCCAACGTTCCAATAAAATGACTCTGGAAGGCCCCCTTCGCTGGGACTCTCCAAAATGACGATCATTCGACTGGCGACCACTGCAGATTTCTCGACGGTTTGGTCCATCCTCAAACCGGTATTTCGCGCGGGCGAAACTTACACACTACCGCGCAACATCAACGAAACAGATGCACTTGCTTACTGGTGCGGTCCAACGCACGAAACGTTTGTAGCAGAGCAAAATGCAGAAATTCTGGGAACGTATTTTCTGTGCACAAATCAACTGGGAGGTGGAGATCATGTCGCAAACTGCGGATACGTGACCGCCGCCGCTGCTCAGGGACGGGGAGTTGCCCGCCAAATGCTTGAGCACTCCCTGGCGAGAGCAAGGGCCAGAGGCTTTCGCGCTATGCAGTTCAATTTCGTCGTGAGTTCAAACCAACGCGCGATTAAGACTTGGGAAACATATGGGTTTAGTGTGGTGGGCAGACTGCCCTCGGCATTCAATCACCCCACGCTGGGTTTTATCGACGCCTTGGTGATGTACAAGCAGCTGTAGCGACTGGCCACATTCCCGGTGGCTCTTTTGGGTCACGAAACGGCCACCGGTGGGTAGTCCGGAAAGTCCCTGATGGGCCAAGAACCGCCGTACGAAGACTCACACTCCCCGCCCGATTAGCGGCCGACGTGCGGCTGCGCCCAACGCCGTTCGTGCCGAGGGGTTCGGCGATTAGCGCAGTGCTACCAGGCTTTTCTCAAACTCAAAGGCAGCGGTCGGTTGCCTGTTGAGACGAGCGCACATAACGCAGGGTTGCTAAGCAAGCTCATCGGCGACAAAGGCGGCGGAGCTGGAGTACACCTCCTTTTGGTTCCTGCCAGAACCAGCGCCCTCCAAAATTGGGGCGTGGTAAGCGCGCCCTGCACTCGCTACCTGCATCTTGCCCGCCGGAGGCTTATGATTGTATCTAAGCGCCGCTTGAGCCGAGCTAGACTAACGATGCCGAACCGTTGGCTTGCGGTGAGAGTTCCCGGTTGAGGCTTATGAGACATGGCTGACGTCTTCGTTTCCTATTCCCGTACCGACAAGGCGCGCGTCGCACCGCTCGTGGCCGCGATCGAAGCGAAGGGCTGGTCGGTCTGGTGGGACCCGGCGATTGACGCTGGCCAGCAGTTCGACGACCAGATCGACGCGGAGCTGCAGGCGGCGAGCGCTGTCCTGGTCGTCTGGACCCCGACTTCCGTAGCCTCGCGCTGGGTGCGCGGCGAGGCACGCGATGCCGCTGAGCGCGGCATTCTGGTCCCGGTGCGATTCGAAGGAGCTCGCCTGCCGATCGATGTGCGCGCCATCCAGACGACCGATCTTGACAAGTGGGGGGAGGACTCGGCGAGCGCACCCTTTCAGGAACTGCTTCGTTCGCTCGGCGCCGTGATCGAGCGTCGACGCGCGTCGCAATCGATAAAGTCGGCAGCGACAGCAGCGTCACCCGCAACCGCCGCCCCTCGCGTCGGTATCTGCGTCCTGCCCTTCTCCAACATGAGTGGCGATCAGGAGCAAGAGTACTTCAGCGACGGCATCACCGAAGACATCATCACCGATCTGAGCAAGGTATCTGCACTGGCAGTGGTTTCCCGCAACACCGCCTTTATGTACAAGGGTACCCATGTCGACGTCGCCAAGGTCGCACGCGAACTCAAAGTCGGTCACGTCCTCGAAGGTAGCGTGCGCAAGGCGGGCGGCCGTGTGCGCATCACCGCGCAGCTGGTCGACGGCTCGAGCAACGATCACGTCTGGGCGGAGCGCTACGATCGCGACTTGAAAGACATCTTCACGCTGCAGGACGAAATTTCCGAAGCCATCGTTAAGGCACTGAAACTCAAACTGCTGCCGGAGGAGAAGAAGGCGATTGAGCAGCGCGGCACGGACAATGTCGAGGCCTACAATCTCTATCTCATGGCGCGTCAGTCCTATGTGACCGGTCACGAGGCCGACGCTCGGCGTGCAGAAGCGATCATTCGGCTCTGCAAGCGCGCCACCGAGATTGACCCCAGCTATTCGCGCGCCTGGGCGTTGATGGCCATTGCACAGATGATCATGCGCTTCGTCCACGGCAGAAATACGGATGACGGCTTGGTCGCAGCCGAGCGGGCTCTCGCGATTGATGCAAATCTGGCTGAGGCCCACGCGGTCAAGGCCAGAATTCTGGCCCAACACGGTCGTCACGATGAGGCAACCGCTGAAATTGATGTCGCGCTGCGCCTGGACCGGGAATCCTACGAGGTCAACAGGGCAGCCGCGTATTTGCGATTCCAGCAGCATCGCATTGACGAAGCCATTCGCTATTACGAGAAGTCAATGAATCTCATGGAGACGGATCTGAATTCCGGGGCCATGTTGCTTACCTGTTATACGTCAGTCAGAAATCGCAGGGAGGCGCAACGTGTCGCGCAAATCGCCTTCTCCCGAGTGGAAAAGGTGCTGGCGCAGGATCCGAATAACGGATCAGCTATGGCGTACGGAGCCGTAGCTCTAGCGGCTCTCGAGGAAGCTGAGCGGACCAAGGACTGGATCAGCCGAGCCCTGCTCATTGATCCGGATAACATGAATGCGCGCTACAACTTCGCGTGCATTCTGACGACCTATCTAAAAGAATCAGACGCCGCACTCGCACTGCTCGGTCCAGTGTTCGAAACCTTGGCCATTGGCTTTTTGAATCACGCCAAAGCCGATCCGGATCTCGATCCACTCCGTGAGGATCCGCGTTTTAAAGCGATGGTTGCGGCTGCCGAGAAGCGCCTCGCTGCGAGAGATGATAGCGCTCTGCGCTGAGATCCTGATCCGTTGGTTGGTTTTCCTACAGTCGTCTGCCACAGTCATCGCGTCAACCGAACCTTCGATACCCTGGCACACAAATCTCCGGGCATCTCAAGTTCCAGATGCCACAACCTCGACTCCGCGAGCTAACTGCGGCGCGTGTAGTACAGATACACCGGAAGGCCGAGCAGGATAAGCCCTGCTCCGAGCAACGCCTGGTGCGGTGTCGCCACGAAGGCGTTTATGACGATGAAGGCGGTTAGCACGAGAAACACCGCCGGCACCAGGGGATAGCCGAAGCAGTGGTACGGGCGGCGCGCTTCGGGCTCGCGCCTTCGTAGCTGAAACACCGCGGCGACCGTGAGCCCGTAAAAGATCCAGGAGCCGAACATCGCCGCATCCGTCAGTGTGTCGAAGCTCCCGCTCACGGCGAGTACCGTCGCCCAGCCCGCTTGAGCGAGGATCGCCTTAACCGGAACGTGGCTGCGCGGAGAGAGAGTGGCGAGACTCCGTAGGAACAGCCCGTCACGGGCCATCGCGAAAGGAATGCGTGCGTTCGATAGCGCACTAGCCTGCTGCGAGCTGAAAGCCGAAAGCATCAGTACTAGCGCGAGCGCCGTGACCGCGTAGGGTCCGACGAAGCGCCTGAGCACTTCCGTACCCACCGACGATGCGGCGGGAATGTTCGCAATCTCGGTCGGCGACAGCACGTAGAAGTAGGCCACGGTGACGAGCAGGTACAACCCAAGGACGACAAACATGCCGCCGAGAAACACGCGCGGCACGTTCCGCTCCGGGTTTCTGATCTCGCCAAGCAGCGGGGCGACGTTGTTCCAGCCATCGTAGGCCCACAGCGCTCCCAGCATGGCGGCACCGAGCCCGGCGAGGCCGCCGCGCGCGCTGTCGGCAACGCTCTCGCACGCACCGCCCACGTTGCGCTCGACGAAGTGATGAAAATCGCCATGACCGAACAGGAGTGCCGCGCCGGCAAGACCAAGCAAAAACAGTACCTTGATACCGGTCAGACCGAGTGCCGTCTGGCCGCCGCGGGCAACCGCGCGACTGTTGAGAAAGGCAATGATCCAGATGCTTCCGACCGCGACAACGGTGAGCAGTGTCACCTGCAGCGTGTGGCCAGCAATCGCAATATCAAACAGGGGCCTGCTCAGGGCGCCACCGGCGGCAACATTCATGAAAATCGCAAAGCCGACCGCGAGCGCCGCCTGCGACCCGCAGCGCGCCAGAGTGAAAAAGGTCCAGCCGCACAGAAAGCTCACCAGTCGACCGTAGGCGCGACGCAGATACACGTATTCCCCGCCCGCCTCCGGCGTCATGGCCGCGACTTCCGAGTACGCGAAGGCACCGGCGAGCGCGAGCAACCCGGCGATTACCCACACGGCGAGCACCGTAGAAGATGCGCCGACGTTGCAGGTCATGACGCGAGTCTTGAGGAAGATCCCCGTGCCAATCATGTTGCCGACGTTGACGGCTATCGCCGGCACGAGATTCAAGTCGCGCCTGAGTTCGAGTCGATCGCCCACTAATGCCACTGCCCGGTTTCGCCGGGTCCCCCATGTTCTCGCACTCTAACAAGTGCGCCAGTTAAGCTGTACAAGCTTTATTTATGTCGTGCTGCTGCGATCGTGTGGTCAAATCTTCCAAGAAGCTCTTCCATCTGCCCAACAACCGCAGAACGATACCGTGGACATCGGCCAAGCGCCAGAAATTGGCGTGCTTCGGATCTGATTCATTAACACGCGAGCCCGTGCCTTTGAAGATCTGCGGACCGGCCGACGCTTATCGAATAAATATCGAGCACCTGGTTGCTAGCCAGGTTGTCGCGCCGCCGCATCTTCAAAGGATGCCTTGCTACTCGCGCACTGGGTGCATCAGGTCGCGGAACATGAAAAGCGGCGTCGATCCGACCGCCAGGAAGCTCTAGCCGCCAACCTGGCGCTCTTAAGCTATCCGGTCTGTACGGCCTCGTACATACTGAGAGCGTTCGTAAGTACCGATGCGGAAGAGCCGCTGAGCGCGGCTGACTCGAGATTGGCGGGCGCACGACCTCCACCCAGCGCTGCTCGTCAGCTTACCCGAAGAGGCCTGCCATAAGTCTTAGAGATCAATCGCCACCGACGAACGCCGAGGCTATATCGCCGCTGGGCGCATTGCTGCGAGCGCTCGTGAGCCATCGCGGTGTCCAGAGCGCCGTCATATTGTGGGTCAGCGGCTACTTAGTCGTACTTTGGCTTGCACACGGTTCTTTGCCGTTTGATCGTCCCGCGGTCACGCGACTGTCGTTCCCGCTGCAGCTGGCGATGCCAACGATTGGGATGATTGAGGTCTTCTTCCTGATGACGTTGACGTTTCTGCTGACGCGTACGCGCAGCGTACCCGACATGGTCGCTCGCGCCCCGGAGCGCCGCACCGCGTTGCGCGAGACGGTCGGCCTGCTCCTCTACGCGGCCCTCGGGCAAATCGGCGGCTGGGTTGTGGGTCCGGCACTCGGATATCGTCCATTCAGCTTTCACATTGCCGGCACCGTCTTTGGCTGTACGGTGCTGCCCACACGCACCGAGCTTTGCGTGTGGGCGCTATACAATTTTCTAATATTCGCCGTACTGCCATACGTTTATTTCCGCCGTCGCTACAGCGACACTGAGCTTAATCTGCGCTCGACGAATCCGCGCAATGATGCGCTCGTGATCCTCGTGGTCCTTGTCACAGAATCCGCGGTCGAACTTGCCACGTTTGGCAACAACATCCTGCGGTTGAACCTGCATCAGATCATTCTCGGTGCCCCTTTGACCTTCTTAGTCTTCTTTGTCGGGACGGTCTTGCCGACCATGGTCCTGATTTATGCAATATTGCTCCCGCGCTATCTGAAGCTCACAGGATCGGCGATTAGTACGGTGCTATTGGGCGGACTGACGTACGCAATGATGCATATCGTCGAAGGGTGGTCGGCGTTCGACTCGCCACAGCACGTAGCGCTCTCGCTTATGTTCGTTCTGTACCAGTATTTTGGCCCTGGAATGATCAAGAGCGTTCTGACGCTGCGGACAGGCAACGCATGGGTTCACGCAATCAGCTATCACGCCATTGCGCCGCATGTGCTTGTTGATGCCCCTCTGATCGTGAAAGTCTTCCGCATTGGATGATCCAAGGCAATTGCACACTAGACCGATGGATATCGCTCCCCACGGGGGGACTGAAGGATTCAATGCATAAACGACTACTACTCAGTGCGCTCGGCATCATAGCTCTGGCGAGTAGCGCCAATGGCGCGGAGGTGACTCTCACCACATCGGGCGCAATATCTGGAGTGCCCGAACCCGGCTTGATTGTCTATAAAGGTATCCCGTTCGCTGCTCCACCGATCGGTCATTTGCGCTGGCAGCCTCCGGCAGCCCCACAACCCTGGACGGCTACGCGTAAGGCGGATGCGTTTGCTCCCGCCTGCATGCAGGAGGGTGTGTCCATGCCGGGCGAGGCGCCGCCAGCAGTTAGCGAGGACTGTCTCTACCTTAATGTCTGGACTCCGTCGAGACACTTGCAAGAGCACTTACCGGTGCTGGTGTGGATCTACGGTGGTGGCTACCGGAATGGGTCAGCCGCGATGCCCTTGTACTGGGGTGACCGGCTCGCGCGCAGGGGCGTGATTGTTGTCAGCATCGCATATCGACTTGGTCCGCTCGGCTTTCTTGCGCATCCCGAGTTGACGCGCGAGTCCCCGCACCGATCGTCGGGAAATTACGGTCTCATGGACCAGATCGCCGCGCTCGAATGGATTCAGCGGAACATTGCCGCCTTCGACGGCGATCCGAAACGCGTGACAATTGCCGGTCAATCCTCCGGCGCAATATCGGTCAGCGTGCTGATGGCCTCGCCTCGAGCGAAGGGCCTGTTTCAGCGCGCCATCGGTGAGAGCGGCGGACTATTTGAGCCGCTCCAGCTTGCACCAAACTATTTGCTGGCCAATGCCGAACGCGACGGAGAGAAGTATGCCGCTTCGCTGGGCGTAACCTCGCTCGCGGAACTGCGCCGGCTACCGGCGGGAGCCCTCCTCGGTGGCGGCAACGCCGGTGGTGTCACCCACCCGGTCATCGAACCCTATGTGCTTCCCGTTACACCCTACGAAGCATTCACCTCAGGGCAGCAGAATGATGTCCCGCTGCTTATAGGATCGAATGCCGAGGAGGCCCGGTCGCTCGTCGACGTAACCCAGGTGAAGGCAGCCACGTTCGCTGCCGACCTTGAGCGCAGTTTCGGGGCGCTGCCGCCCCAGATTGTCGCAGCTTATCCCCACGGAACGGACGAAGAGGCGCGGCAGGCGCGGCTCGACCTCGAGCGCGATTTGCGTTTCGGCTGGGACATGTGGGCCTGGGCGAGGTTGCAAGTCAGAACCGGACACAATCGCATTTACTATTACTCGTTTAGGCAGCGACCACCATTCCCGGTCGGTTCAGTGTACGAAGGTTGGGGCGCGAGCCACTTCGCCGAACTCTGGTACGTCTTCGACCATCTGGACCAGGCGCCGTGGCCTTGGAGCATCGCAGATCGCAAAGTGGCCAATGAAATGGCCAGCTACTGGGTCAACTTTGCAAGATCAGGCAATCCAAATGCCCTGGGCCTGCCCCCATGGCCAGCGTTCAAAAAGGCGGATAGCCACGTCCTCTATATTGCGGATCCGATCACCGTTGGTGGGGTAGCCAATATCGATAGCTTGGGGGTCTTTGATGCCGTTTACACGGCCGTACGTGGCAAACCATTTGGCGCACAGTAGCGAGTGCTAAGCGCCGCATCGATCTCGTCATCTTTGATGCTCACGTGGTTAGTACCGCTTACAGCGGCTGACGCCAGTCGCTCCTGACGACGTCCCGCAACTACAACAATGATGTGTTGAGTGACGAACACAAAAGGGCCGCTGCGTGGTGGGCCGAGGGCAAGCGCAGACGCCACCATGACAGCACGTCGCCACAAGCTTGGGGTACGAAGCTCGAATCTCCTTCGGACGCGCCGGCAAAAGAGTGCCTCCCGGAGCAGCCGCGCGCATCTCATCCCAGGCGCGGTTGACACGGTCAGACACACGTCGCCTTTGACTCTGGTGGCTTGCACCGCAGTGGGCGCAAATTCTTCGTTCGCTAACGCACAGACGTCACTCGGGTTTGGGCACACGCTGCCGTTCGCGCTGTCGGCATCGGCTGCGCTGCGCGCCTTCGGACGCAGTTTACTTTGATCGCGTAAGCCGGAATGCTACGTGTGAAATCCTGCGACCGATAAACTCCAATAGGACAAGCTAATGAATACATTTTATCGGATGGCTGTGCTAGGTACGCTCACTACACTGGTGAGCATTTCTGGCTGCGTCGTCGCCTCTGGCCCTAGCGGGCATGGGCCTTATCGTTATGAGAACGGCGACAGAATCGATCGCGATGGGAACCGCGAAGCTCATTGGTGTGACAATCACAACGGCGATGAGGGCTGTCGTCGTTAGGAACGACCGCGGCCCGAAGCGGGCGGTTCTTGACCTTGATGCGCCAATAGAATTACTTCATTGGCGCATCAGCTTACTTTAATGACTCATTTGTCCTGAGGGTGCGTGGCTAGAAAGCCCCTGAGAAACACTCGGGGATGGACGGCAAGTTGCGAGCCAACAGGCCAATCCGTCAGCAGACGGTCCAAAAGCCGAAGTACAGCTTGCTCAAATGACTGCCGCTCAGCGGTCGTTCATCCTGCGGCGTTGCATTAGGTCCAAATCGCAATCAAACTCCAGCCATAACCACGAGGCGAGGTGATCATGCAGCGCCTGCTACGCTGGATCGGCATAGCCTTGGGAAGCTTGGTGGCGTTGGGGATCATCGCATACGCCGTCGTGTACGTTCTGTCTGAGCGTGTGCTGCGACGCACCTACGAAGTCCCTGCAGTCGCAATATCGATTCCAACGGATCCTGCATCGATTGTCGAGGGGCGGCGCCTGGCGACCATCCACGGCTGTCTCGGCGGTTGCCATGGCAAGCAGGCCGAGGGACGGGTTTTGTTCGACGAGCCATTGATCGGGCGTGTCGTCGCACCCAATCTTACGGCCGCCGTCCGCAAATACAGTGATGTGGAACTCGCCGTTATCATTAGGAACGGCGTGCGGCCGGGGGGGCGAAGCACGATGGTGATGCCGTCGGAGGTGTTCGCGGGGCTTACTGACGAAGACTTGGGCAGCATCATCGCGTTTCTGAAGTCTTTGCCAGAGGTCGCGGGGGCGAATCCGAGTCTCTCGCTAGGGCCACTCGGGCGCATCGGCGTCGCCACCGGCAAATTCAAGACCGCGGCGCAGCTCGTCGCCAAATCCGCCCCGCCTCCCGAAGCAACAAGCGAAGAGGCTGTTTACGGACGTTACCTTGCGCGAACCATTTGCGCACAGTGCCACGGGACTGAACTGCGTGGCAGTTCCACGCCCGCTTTCACCAGTCCGAGTCTGCAGGTGGTCACCACCTATTCCGCGGAATCGTTCGCGCAGCTGTTGCGAACGGGCGTAGCGCTCGGAGGGAGGAAGGTTAGCGTGATGAGTGAGTATGCACGTAGCCACCTGTCGCTGCTCACGAACGGAGAGATTGCCGCCCTGTACAGCTACCTGCACACCATGCCTGAAGCTGCTCACAACTAAGCGTCAGCAGGTGGCCAAAGCAATTCTGTAACCCGAAACCGGACGGTGGGATGGGGCAGCTTCGGGGCACGAAGCGACCGTCGGCGGATGGGCTGCAATCGACGGTCGCTGACCGGCCTATTCTGTTGAAAAACTCCATGCGAGAAGTTAGTCAGAAATTTCTAAGGCTTTAGAAAGGCCGCAATTTGAATGAGCCGGGGGACCACGGCTTTCCTACGATCGCCAGGCTCAACCCGGCACAATGTTCCACACTGCGCATCTATGGCTGGTTTTAAGCCACAAAATGATTTACATGCAATATTCCCCACGCGCAGGAATTTAGTTTTTCAACAGAATAGGCCAACTCCGGCCACTCAAGCAGAACCCTCAATTTTCTACACAGCGGGCATTGGCACGACCTTCGAGGGACCGAAGGAACTGCGCCGGAACCGCACCGCCACTTAGCTGGGAAACTTCAACTCCCGCTCGATCGCCTGGAAGCGCGGCTCTTTGCGCAGGGGGTCCAGGAGCGCGTCGGTCTTCAGCAGCTCCAGGCCCGGATCCCGCACTCGCAGCGCCGTCTCGAGCCATTCGAGCGCCTGGGCCCGATTGCCCCACTGCGCGTAGACCGTGGCGTACTGATACGACGCGCTATCGCCGATTACCACCTTCATTTTCGCAAGCTCGGCTTCCGCATCCGCGTGCCGGCCCAGCCTGTCGTAGGTGACTGCAAGGCAATATTGATTGCCCCAATAGTCCGGCCGTGTCTCGCACGAAGCGCGCGCGCTCTGCAGATCTCCAGCCCCGTAATAGGCAAACCCGCGATATGTGTAGGTATCCTTGTAGTCGGGGTCAAGGCTTAGGACTTCCGCAAGAGCGTCAATTGCTTCCTGATAGCGATGGGCCACATACAGTGTCCGGCCGAGCACACTGTGGCTGGCGCGAGCGAGCGGGTCGAGCACGACGGCGCGGCGAGCGGCCGCAATGCCCGCGTCGAACTGCCCCATGTAGGCTGCAAATTTGCCGCTTAGGCGTAAGACGTCTGCGTTGCCCGGAGCGAGCGCAAGGGCACGCTTGTACGCGTCACTCGCCTGCGTGAAATCGAGAGTCCCCAGTTCCGCAACGTTTGCCGATGCGAGGTGGGCCTGGGCCAGATCCGGCGCAAGTGCGAGCGCCTGGCGGGCATCCGCTTGCGCCTTAGCAAAGCCTTCACGCATCGCCGTTGTGGTCGCAGCCTCTCCGGCGGCGGCGGCAAGCGCGATCGATCGGGCGGCGAACGCGAGCGCATAGTGCGGATCGAGGCGAATCGCTTCCGTGTACGCGGTAATCGCGGCTGGGATGTCTTTGGCTTCGTGTCTCGAGCTGTACGCCTTTCCCCCGCGCAGATAGGCATCGAATGCCTCCGGATTACGCGTCCCGCCGAGCTCGACTCTGGCCGCGACATCGCCGAGCAGCGTGACTTTGAGAGCGCTCGCCACTGCGGTCGCAATCTCAGTCTGAAGTTTCAGCACATCTCCTAAGTCTCGGTCATAGGTCTTCGACCACAAATGAAAGCCCGTGATGGCATTGATCAACTGCGCGGTGATGCGGATGGTGTGCGCGGAGCGCCGGACGCTGCCTTCGAGGACTGCGCCAACATTGAGCTTGTGGGCGACAGTACCCAGATCAACGTCCTTGCCTTTGAAATAGAAGGATGAGGTGCGAGCGGCGACCTGCAACTCGTTGATCTCGGCGAGCGAATTGAGCAGCTCCTCGGTGAGCCCGTCGGAGAAGTACTCCTGCTCCTTGTCCCCACTCAAGTTCACAAACGGCAGCACCGCGATCGAGTGCGCCGGCGGATCGAACGCGGCTGCGGCGGGTTCCGGACTGGCCCGCGATGCCGTGTCCGCAGTGGATGTACCGGGGTGCGTGGAGACCCGGAGCTTGTCAGCCACCAGGTATGCCACCGCGGCACAGACGACGACAGCAACGATCGCGAGCAGTACCGGCTTTGTCCCTCGGGATGCGCGTACCGGCTCCCTCAGTCCCGGTGCGGAACCGGCCACCGCGCTCACGACGGCTGCGGCGACAGCAGGCGCTTGATCCGTTCGACGAATGCTGGAGACGTTTCGCCCCCGGGTAGGCGCGTCCACTGCACCCGCCTAAACGACTCTGGAACGTCCGCCACTACCTCGGTAGTCGCGTCCAGGCATACCGGCACAACAAACGCACGGCTGCGGGAGATCATATGGGTGCGCTGATCGGCAAGGTCCCACTCAAGGCGGAAATAGCCTTCATGTCGCGAGGCCGTGTTGGCCGAAATGACCGGAATGAAGAGCGCGCAGTCGTGGATCTCGTGCCGGATCTTCTGATCCCACGCGTCCCCGCCCCGCAGCTCGCTCTGATCGAGAAAGACCTCGATGCCGGCCGCACGCAGTGCCTCGCAAATCTTCTGGGCAGCCTCCGCATCCTGTGAGGCGTAGCTCAGAAATACCGCGTGCGAGGGCTCAGTCACCGGCTCGATTACCCCTGACAGGCCGTCGGAGGTTTTCTCATCGCCTCCGCGGGCAGCAGCTTAGCGCAAGTGGTTAAGTTTGGCCGAGCCCGGTGCCCGACTGAGGGGACAACGGGTCAGAATCGACCGGCGGCGCGGTCAACATCCGCCCTGTTGCTCTTGAATGGCAGCTTCCGGGAAAGTCGTACTTCCGCTCCAGGTCCAATAGCAGCGCTCTATAGAACTGGCGGCACACGGCCGAGGCTATTATGCGGCCCCGCATTCGATTGCACGTGGGTGCAAACCGTTGCAGATGGTAGCGGGGCGTGAGTCTCGCTCGCGCCCGCCCGGCGTGGACGCGGCCTTATTGCTTGTCGAAGACCAGCGTATCGTCATACGCCTTGCCGTCGGTGTGTGTGCCCTTGTTGTGAATGGTGAGCGTCTTGCCATCTGCCGACACGACGCGATGCACGTTGCCAACCACTTTGCCGTTCTTCTTGATCTTAAAGTCGGTGGTGCGCGCGTCGATCACCTTGGCTGCGACGCTATCGCCGTCGGGATTGCCGGTGACCGGATAATCCTTTCCATCGTACTTAATGGTCGTGTGCATTGACATTTCCTTGCCGTCGGCGCCGACGCTCTTCTGATCGAGGGTCGTGCCGTCGGCGCTATCGGCGTACACGCGCGTCACGCTGTTCGGCGCGGCGCCGCTGAACTTCGACTTCGTGACGTTGAGCTTCCAGGTCCCAACCACGGCATCGGCCGCGAAGGCGGTCGCGCCGAGGAAGAGAGTGCCGAGCAGAGCGATCGTTACAATTCGCGTCATGGTCCGTCTCCAGTGCAATATCTTGGCGGTGTATGGTGATCAGCCCGGCCCGGTTGTCCCGGACGCGGACGGAGAATATGCGCGTGCGATCCCGCGCCCACAAGCGCTGGGTCGGTCGTGCGCTGCAGCACCGCAAGGCCGGCTATGGCAGCCCAGCGCGGAAACCGGCCAAGATCAAGTCAGTCAAGCCAATTAAGACTCCGTCCGGCGAAATCGATGTCGCCACGCTCACTGCAGCGCAACACTCGACGGCCGCGGAGTGCCTCCGTGCCATCGCCGAACATGCGCGTAGTGTCATGCTACGTTTGGTGATCTACGATGCCGCCAACGAATATGTCCTCTCTACACCACTCGACCAGCTGGATACGCCCGAAGCGGGGAAGCGGTATTCACAAGTCTTCAAAGAGAAGATTGAAGCGCACCCGGCTGCAAAGTTTTCTTCGGTGGCTACTAGGCGAACAAAGACCTCGAGGGGCCGGGACACCTTTTGTCAGGATGGAGCGGAAGCCAAGGGGTACACGATGAACATACTGTTATGGGTCCTGCAGGTCCTCGCCGCGCTCCTGTACGGATCGTCGGGCGTCATGAAGGTCTTCATGTTCGACAAGGTAAGCCAGGACGTCCCGTCCTTTGGCGCGTTGCCGCGGGAAGCCTGGATGACGCTGGGCATCCTGGAGCTCGTGTGCACGGTCGGGCTCATCGTCCCCGCCGCGTTCCATTGGCAGCCGCCGCTGACGATCCTGGCTGCCGCGATCTTGGCGGTCGAGAGCCTCGTGTTCGTGGGGGTGCACGTCAAGTACCGCGAGATCACGCCCATGATCTTGAGCGGCGTACTGGGCCTCCTGATGGCGTTCATCACGTACGGCCGGATGGTTCTGAAGCCAATCTTCTGAGCCGCGGGCTTCCAAATGCGAACCACGTCGAATATCCGGCGACGCCGCCCACGAAGCACCCTTAAGCGACCAAGGCATAAGTGGGCGAATATGTCTCCAGAGTGACAAGAGGATGAATTCACCATGCCCGAAACCGTACGCGACGAGATTATCCAGTTGGCTGGATCGATTCGCGCCTTGGAACGACAGCTTGAGGCGGCGCTCGCCAAGCGACGCATCGAGCTGAACTATGAAGTGCACGACGGCATCGTTCATTTCGAGCAGTTAGTGCTAGCGAAGCATCGCCTTCTGAAAGCGCGATTGCTGACCTACGTCTTCGGGGCGCGCCCGGCCATGATCCTGACTGCACCGGTGATCTATGCACTCATGATTCCGGTGTTGCTTCTCGATCTATTCGTCGCCGTGTACCAGACGGTGTGCTTCCCGGTCTACGGAATCCCGCGCGTGCGCCGCCGCGACTACCTGGCATTCGACCGCGAGCAGCTCGCCTATCTCAACACCATCGAGAAGCTCAATTGCGCGTATTGCGCCTATGCGAACGGTGTGTTCGCGTACGTTCGCGAGGTCGCGTCGCGCACTGAGCAATACTGGTGCCCGATCAAGCACGCGCGGCGTGTGCTCGGCGTCCACGCGCGCTATGGCAGCTTCGTGGACTACGGTGACGGCGACGCCTACCGGCACGAGCTGGAGCGCCTTCGGGCGGAGGCGCGATCCGCAGAGCCGACCTGACCCAGGCCGCTTAATCTCATCGTTAGGCCGCGAACAGATTCAATGTCCGTTCTCGAAGACGCCGTCTTTTAGACGGCGTTTTCGGTCGCCATTACGGTGTAGTGCTGGGCGTGCGGCTCAAACTCCAAAAGAAAGTCCTTATCTTCTGGGTAGTACTTGGCTCTTAATAGATCATCGCCCGCAAAGGCGCGAACACAGCTCTCAGACTCCCAATGCGTCACGGTAAGGAAATGACTCACACCATCCTCGTCTCGACGCAGCACTGCAACGCTCAGGTTGCCTGGAACCGACCGGTAGTCGGGAATGGCCCGCTGCTCCAGAAATCTCGTATAAGAATCAGCCTTTGAACGCAGAGTACGCCCATGCCACATGCGACAAATCATGACCTCTCCTCACGCCGTCTAAACACCTGTGAACAGACAGATTTTAATACCAGAGAGCCGAGATAAAGATCGCCGCATCCTACTTGTCCGAAACGCCAGAGCGGCGGAGCAGCTCTTCACCGTGAGTCCGCGCGGCGCCTTACCGCAGCCTCTCAGGCGGGAGCGAGTTTCAGCCGCCCGAGGTATTGCCTGACCGGCTCGCGAAAGCCCTCGCTGCTTGTCACCGTCGTGCCACCGGCCGTTACCAGGATGAAATCCCCGCGCGGCGTACGGCTGATCTCCTTCACGTGCTGCATATTGACCAGGCAAGAGCGGCTGATGCGCAGCATCGGCTGCCCTTGGAACGATTTTTCTGCCTGCTGCAACGTGCTGCGGGCGTGGAATCTGTCGCGGCCGATGGTGAGGCGCACGTAGTTGCGGTCCGCCTCCACGACCTCCACCTGCGAGACATCGAGCATGTGCATGCGACTGCCCGCTTCTGCCAGAACGCGCGGCTGGACATCGGCTCGGGCGCCGCGCTCGAGTTGTTCGAGGAGCGTGGTGAGCGCGGCGTGGCGGTCGAAGCTCGCCGCCGCCTCGTGGCGCCGACGCACCCGCGCCACGGTCGCCTTGAAGCGCGCGTCGTCAAAGGGTTTCAGCAGGTAGTCGACGGCACTGAGCTCAAAGGCTTCCAGCGCGTAGTGGTCGTAGGCAGTCACGAAGACGATCAACGGCAGGTTCTCCGGATCGAGCGCGCGCGCGAGCGCCATGCCGGTCATCGAATCCATCTGAATGTCAAGAAACAGCACCTGCGGCTGCTCGCGGCGTATTGCTTCGAGTGCAGCGAGGGCATCGCCGAACTCCCCCACCACCCGCAAGTCGCTCTCGCGCTCGCAGCATTCGCGCACCGTGCGGCGGGCCGCCGGCTCATCGTCGACGATGACGACATCCATCAGGGTCGCTCACCTGCCTCGCTGCGCGGCGCGCCGCCCGGTCCATCACGCAGCAGCGGTATGTGAATCTCCGCGAGCCACAGACTCTCCTCGGCGGGTTCCGCGGTGAAGCTCGCCGCCGCGCCGAACTGCACGTCGAGTCGCTCGCGCACGTTCGTCAGGCCGACGCCGACGGCACCCGCAGCCCGGCCTTGAGCCATCGTGTTCAGTACTCTCAGCGTCAGCCGCTCATCGCTGACGCAGGCTTCCACACGTATCGTAACCGGACCCTCATGGCCGGCAAGTCCATGCACCACGGCGTTCTCCACCAGCGGCTGCAGGATGAGGCTCGGCACCCAGGCGCGCGGCAGGTCCTCACGCACCGGCACACGGACCGTCAATCGGTCGGCGAAGCGCTTTTGCTGCAGCTCGAGATAGAGCGTCGCAAACTGCAGTTCATCCGCCAAGCGCGAGAATTCCCGCTCGCCGGCGCTCAGCAGCCGCCGCAACAGATCGCCGAGCTGCACCACCATCGCCTGCGCCGCCGGCGGGTCCCAGATTATCTGGCCGCGGATGGTATGCAGCAGATTGAACAGTGTGTGCGGCGAGAGCTGCATGCGCAGCGCCGCGAGGTGCGCTTGGGTGAGAGCGCGCTCGAGCGCCGCCGAGCGCAGCTGCGAGTCGCGCAGTCGCCGATAGAAGCTGAAGCCCATGATCAGCGCCAGGCCGAAGCCGTAAGTCACAAGGAAACTCGTGATGCTTGCGATCCAGATCGGGATCTCATGGTTCGAGAACGCCTGCCAGCTGCCCCATTCCGAGGCCCACTGGTCATGCATTGGGTGCTCGGCGTGCCCGAGGCCCGTCAGGTACTCCCCGAGAGCGAGCGCGGGAGAGGCAAGTACGGCGAAGGCGAGCGCACACAACAACTGCAGCGGCACGGCGCGCCGCAGAGGCTGCCATCCAGTGCGCAGCGAGGCGTGCATCGCGAGTATAAAGAACGGATAGAGGAATAGGTGCTGCACGATGCGCGCATCCCAAGCAGCGAACACATGCTCGATGTTCTGCACCGAGAGGCTCGCCTGCATGTTGTTGGCGTACATGACGTTCGAGAGCGCCACGTAGACCCAGAATGCGGTGAGCACGCCCAGCAATGGATGAAAATCCTCGCGGCTGATGCTGGCGTCCGGTGCCGCTGCAGCGCGCTCGACGGCAATAACGGTAGGCGCCGGTGTGACTCCCTCAAACGATGATGCGCTCATTGGCCCTCAGTCTCCTCTAGTCGCAAGCCGCGGGCACTTCGTCGCATAGGTTACTCGCAAGCGTTCGTGGAGTGCGGCATTCGCGGCGATCCGGGGACGAGGTCGTCGTTCCGAGGGACGAATCCGCAGCGCTACTGCGACCGGCGAACACCCCGCTGCATCTTTATATGAGCATGGTACGAAGCGTCCCAGCACAGCCCGCCTGCGCGTGGCCTGGTACGAGTCCGTCAACCGTAGGGATCAACACGCTGTCCGGGGACTTAGCGCGTCGCGCCATCCGTAGTCTCATATCTCGCGCCCACTAGGGGGCAACTTGAAACGATCAACCCAGCATAACGGAGAGACACACATGACCTCACTCACATCCCGCTTCAGCAATTTCCGGCGCGCCGCGGCACTGAGCGCACTCGGCGCGCTCCTGATCGCTGGCGCCTCAGGCGCAACGTATGCCGCCGAACCCACTGATGCCGCGCCCGCCATCACAGTGTCGTACGGCGACCTCAACCTTGCCACCGCGCAGGGTAACAGCGCTCTGTACGCACGTATCGTGTCGGCCGCCCGGCAGGTGTGCAACAGTCAGGACGTCGACATTCGCGATCTGCAACGCTTCCGCGCTGCCCAGGCGTGCGAGACAAATGCCATCACGCAGGCGGTGAGCGCTGCGCACAGTCAGCAGCTTGCGGCCCTCAACCGCGCCCATCTGCGCCAGGGTTAGCCGTCACGATGTCACGGCAGGCTCCAGCGGGCGACCCGCAGAGGTCGCCCGCTCCCGGGGCCGACGGTGGCGCAGGCATCAGTGCGACTTGGGTCGCTTCGCTAAGCATCTTCAACCGCCACCTGTTTCTGCATACAAGCCCGTTGGTCCTTAAGCTCACAGAGTTCCGCATCGCGAGCCGTATTCTTCTTGTGCATTTCGTTTGTCAACAACGGCGCAGGTTCGTCGTAGCGTACCCTGCCTAATGGTCGAGCGGTCAACGCGCAAAAGCGACTGCAAGTCCTGAACGTAGGAATTTGCATCGCGACCGAAACCTCTGTTGCTTGGATTCGGCCGGGCGGTGCATGCTGGGCCGGTTTTCCTCAGAGGGCGGCGATGCGCGGAGAATCTGAAGCTCGGTCAAGCACCGAGGCTCGAGCTGTGTTCCTAAGCTACGCGTCGCAGGATGCCGAGGCTGCCCGAAGGATTTGCGACGCGCTCCGGGCAAACGGGGCCGAAGTGTGGTTCGACCAGAGCGAGCTGCGCGGCGGAGATGTTTGGGACCGCACAATCCGGCAGCAGATACGCGACTGTACTCTTTTCCTCCCGGTTATTTCCCGGCACACCCAAGAACGGCTCGAGGGCTATTTTCGGCTCGAATGGAGACTCGCCGTCGATCGCTCTCATCTGATGGCGATTGAACGCCCGTTCCTAGTGCCCGTCATTGTAGATGGCACGCGGGATCAAGAAGCAGTTGTCCCGGATGCCTTCAAAGCAGTGCAGTGGACGCACTTGCCCGACGGTGAGACACCGCCTTCTTTCGTTGAGCATGTACGGCGACTGATGTCACCGGAAGGACTTCGCGGAGGCGTGGGGAATCGACCCTCGGCAGATTCAGCCCGAGCGCTCGCCGGAGGAACCGGGCGCGCGGTTCATGTGTTGCCGCGGTCAACGCACACACTGCCGTTGCTAGTCGGCGTGGCGGTGTTAATGGCGCTGGCGTATTTTCTCATTGAGAAGATCTGGATTCCCACGCACGGCTCAACTCATGAGTTGACGATCTACCCAACTTCAGAGACAGCATCCCGTGCGCCCACAACAGCCGCCGCTGCCTTCGCCCCGCCGCCGCATTCGATCGCAGTGCTACCGTTTGTAAACATGAGCGGGGACAAGGAGCAAGACTACTTTTCCGACGGCCTGTCGGAGGAACTGCTCAATTCCCTCGCGCGCATTAATGAACTTCAGGTGGCGGCGCGCACCTCATCCTTTTACTTCAAGGGCGAGCACGCGGATCTTGCGACCATCGCGCACAAACTAAATGTTGCCTCGGTTCTTGAGGGGAGTGTGCGACGTTCGGGGCATACGATCCGCGTGACCGCACAGCTCAACAATGCGGTAACCGGCTATCACCTGTGGTCGCAGACTTATGACCGTGATCTGGGGGACGTACTGAAGTTGCAGACGGATATTGCGAATGCCGTAGCCAGTGCCCTCAGGGTCACTTTGCTCGGCGACGTTGCCGCAAAGATCGAGGTGGGCGGCACGCGCAACCCGACGGCATTCGACGCGCATCTGCGCGCGGCGAATGCCTACCGGCGCTTTGGACCGATGAACCTCGCGGCCGGAGCTCTGAACGAACAAGGCCTGCGGGAAGCCATCGCCGCTTACACCGAAGCCATTCGTGAAGATACCGATTACGCCCTCGCCTACGCCGGCCGTTCGCTAGCATTCGCCGATTTCGCCCGAGCTTTGGTAAAGGGCCCCGAGGTTGGAAACTACCTTAACAGGGCGGAGGTTGATGCGCGCAAAGCGATTGCCTTGGCGCCTGAGCTTGCCGATGCGCACCTGGCGTTGGCGAATTTTTTCGTGGGTACGCTCGATTTTGCGAGCGCAGCTCAGGAATACGAGCGTGCACTGGCACTTGCACCGGGCAACGCTGGAATATTAAGAGAGTACGGCGCGTTCGCCGTCCTGATCGGACGAACCGAGCCTGGCCTGGCGGCTGCACGCCGCTTGCTTGTGCTGGATCCGCTGAATTCCGCAAATCAATTCGGGCTCGGTGTCTCGCTTGTTTTCGCGCGGCGCTACGGCGAGGCCATTACGGCCTTCGCGGATGCGCAGGCGCGTACGCCGCAGGACCCCGCCGTCAACATGTGGCTTGGAATCTCCTTTTACCTAAGCGGTGACTTCCAAAGCGCGCGTATTCCGTGCGAGAAGGCGGGGAACATTAACGGGCCCTGGTGCTTGGCGATGATATACGACAAGCTTGGGCAGCACGCCAAGGCAGAAGCCATGCTCGCCAGGGTTGTGGCTCTGGGAGGCGACCGATTTGCAGAGGGGTACGCCGATATCTACGCGCAGTGGGGCGATACCGCCCGTGCGCTCGATTGGCTCGAAGCGGCGGTGCGCAACCGCGACCCGTATCTCGCGTACACGAAAGCCAACCCTTTCTTCGATCCCTTACGAAAGGAGCCCCGTTATCAGGCAATTGAGCGGGCGCTGAAATTTCCGAATTGAGCGAAGCCGGGCATCGGGCGCAACTGCCCCAGCCCCGGCGCCGCGCCTGCACTTACTCGAGCAGGTCAACCAACTCCTGCCCCGTGGGTGAACCCAGGCCCGTCACGAGATCATAGGACGCGGTGCACCGGTACTTGCCGCTCCTGCCCGCAATGATGTCGTGAAATCCTTTTTTGTAACTGGCTGTCTGCCCTAGCGCGTAGAGTGCCGGGTTGATGAACCCGACCACCGGCTTGCTATCGGCTACCGCCTGTTCGTTGGCCAAGGCGATAAATCCCGCCCATATGGGCGAGGCGAAACTGGTTCCACCCCATCCTCCGCTGCACCCGCCGTCCGAGCAGATTTCCATATCCGTGTTGGCGCTCGCGGCGATATCGGGCACGTTTCTGAGCTCCGTGGATCCATGGTTCTCCGAGTTGATGAAAGGGAGTTGATAAGACTCGATCTTGATCCGCTTATCGAGAGAGGGGCCACCGGCGCTACCCGACCAACCCGTTTCTTTCGCCCACGGGCCACCCGCCGAGGTCGTGGTTAGGTCAGTTCCTCCGACAGCAATGATGTTGGCGTCCTCTTCCGGCCAGGGACCGCTTGCCGCGAGCGAAGAGTAGTCGCCGCTCGCGGTAAGATTGGTTTGGCCTTGCATCGCAAATTCTTTGAACAGCGCATCGTCGGTCGCAAAATGCTCGTTCCAACCCCAGGAGGTGCTCAGCACCTTGCTGACGTTGTCGCTGGCCTGGGCATTAAGCACGTCCTCTGCGTTGCTCCCGATGTACACGCGCACGCTGCTCAGACCTGGGGCCATAGATATCGCGTACTCGATGTCAAGCGCCTGTTCGGAGTCGTCGCAGTGCGGGGGGTTGCAATTGAGGCCTGCGGAGTCCGTCTTGATGCGTTCGATATGCACGGCATTGGGAGGGCCGTAGCCATTCGCAAAAAAAGTACTGACGTCAGCAAGATTGACGCCCTCGAGTTCCATGAGTCCGACGGATTGACCGCTACCGGTGAGCGTGCCCGTGGGGTAATAGGCGGCGCGGATGTCGCTGCCGATGAAATTTCCTCCCGGGCCGGAACCGGTGGTTTGCGGCACAACGCCGCTGTGCACCAGCCGGTGATACGGACGCACAAAATCATCGAGTCCAATCACCTCCTGGATGGGTGTTTTCAGATCGATCGTGGGCAGTCGGTCCGGGGAGACGAAGTTTCGATCCTCGGTCGGATGCTGGTAGAGGCCGATCGTCACGTGGAATACGCGCTCGACGTCAGAGACCTTCCCGTCCAGATCCATGAGATAGCGGTTCGCGGCGGCGGCGCTCACGGTGAATCCGTTCTGCGAGAAGAACGCGGCGGCTGAGTCGTAGTCTTCAACCTTGGGTCCGAACGCATCTCTAAATTCCGTGACCGAGAGGTAATGGCGGTAATTGGGACTCTCGGGGTTGTAAATGTCATGGAGCGCCGCATCGAGTTGCCCCATGTTCCGCAAGGGTAGTGACACGACTAGATGCATGACCTCGTCAGCGGGCGGCCTACCGGTGAGCACCGCAGTGTGTGATGCCACGAGCTCCGGGATGGCGGTTGCCTGCGTGGCAACGGGCTCGGCCCAACCGATGACCGGGCCGAGGAGGCCTGCCAGCGAGAACGCCGCTAGCATCGATTTCCCATTGAATCTGCGCAGCATGCGTTTGTTCAGCATGTGGCTGGCTCCCGGATCATTTTGTGTCGATCTTATTTTGAGCGATGCCGAGTTGCTCTCGGCACTCGCCACCCGCCGCGCGGCTCACGCGCGCTCGGTTACGCTTGAATTGAGCATAAACCTAGCGGCTGCGATGCCGCAAACCATTTCAGAGGTCGGACCACCGGCTCCCAGAGGCGCGGAAAAACGCAGCGAATTTCGGTGAATTGACGCCAACGTCTACCGAACGATGGCTGGTCGTGCGGCCACTAGCAGCGCATAGCTGCGTAGCTCGCCGAGCCCCTGGTTAGTAACCAGGGGCTCGACCTGCGATGCCAAGTTGCCGAACTTCGCGAGGCGATCGCTAGAGCCGTTCATTGCGGGAACCGTGCGTACCGCGTGAAACGGATGCGCTCCATGATCTGCTGCCGCGGGCGAGTCTCGCGTGCCTCCTGCTGCGTCAGATCATCAAGCCCGCTAGGCACCCTCAACGGTCAGCTCTACCGGAACGTTTCCTCGCGTGGCGTGTGAGTAGGGACAGATCTTCTCATGCGCCTCGCGCGCCAATGCTGATAGTTCCGCCTGAGGCAGGCTCGAATCCTTGACATGCAGCTTGACGGCCAATCCGAACCCGCCTTTATCGCGCGGTCCGATCGATACGCTACAGGTAACCGTTGCGTTCTTGGCGCTTTTCTTCTGCTGAGTAGCAACGTAATCAATCGCACCGCCAAAGCACGCTGCATAGCCAGCAGCAAAGAGGTGCTCAGGCGTCGTGGTGCCGGGCTTGCCCGGACCTCCCATCGCCTTCGGCACGGACAGGTTCACTGATACCGAATGATCCTCAGCTTCGGCGTGCCCATTGCGGCCACCGGTGACGGAAGCGACAGCTGTAAATAAAGGTTTGATTGTGTCCATTGATTACTCCTATTTCAGTGCCAGCTGGCCGGGATTGTAGTGCTTTATTTCTCAAGAAGGCTGCGCAACATCCATGCCGACTTTACATGGGTACGCAGTCTCGCTGGGAGCGAGGAATCAAGATCCGATGCATCAACTCCATCGTGGACCCTGTACCGTAGTCACACGATCTCCGCCTCTGGTTCAGGACTTGGAGGAGAATCACCAGCGCCACACTCATTGCGAACAACACGATCGTCACATCGCTCGGTTAACCGAAATCCCAGTCGTGCGTGAAAAGCCAGATCGCGGATCGCCGGCTTAAGTGCCGTGTATGTCGGAAGCTTGCTTCGGGTAAAGCCCGAACTAGACAGTTCGCAGGTCGCCCCGCCTAATCGAATTGCATTCCGGCTCGCTGGCCTCCTCTCGCTCGACGCCGCGTTCAAAACATTAGCGAGCAGCAGTTCACAATTTCCGTGCGTCGCGCGGCGGCTGCGCAATAGCGGCGCTTACACTCGCCGTTATGACAAGAAACGTATTGAGCTTATGTATGAGAACGAGCCTATTGAGCTGTTTGGCGATGACTGCAGCTCTGATGCTCAGCGCCTGCGATGGTGGGTCCGGCTACATACTGTCCGGCTCCATCAGCGGCCTGAGTGCCAGCGGACTGGTGCTGCGGAATAACGGTGGCGAGGAGCTGACGGTGCCAATGGCGGCGTCGTCCTTTCAATTCCCGACGCAACTCCCCCTGAACGCCGGTTACGATGTGACCGTCGCCGCGCAGCCGACGGGTCTCATCTGCACCGTCAGCCACGGCTCGGGGGCCAATGTCCAGGCGCTGATGAACAACAACATGATGGTCTCCTGCAGTGCCCACACCTACACCCTCGCAGGCACCATCAGTGGCCTGACCACAGACGGCTTGGTGTTGCAAAACAACGGCACCGACCTGCTGGCGGTCACCGCACATGCCACGACCTTTCAGTTCCCGACGCCGATCGCGGCAGGTAGTGGCTATAAAGTCGTAGCTTCCACGCAGCCAGCGGGCCTCACCTGCACGGTCAGTGACGGCGTGGGAAGCAAAATCAGCGCCAATGTCGACAGCATCCGTGTGACCTGCAGCCCGGCCACTGTGGTCCTCGGGGGAACGATTACTGGACTTACTGCATCGGGATTGGTGCTGCAAGACAATGGTGCGGACGATCTGACCATCGCTGCCAATGCCACCACCTTTAGATTTCCAACTCCGATCGCGTCGGGGAGTGGTTATGCGGTCACCGTATCGGCACAACCGGCGGGCGAGACCTGCTCGGTGGCCGATGGTTCGAGCACGGCGACCACCGATGTCACCGATATCGTCGTGAGTTGCGCGGCTATTCCGATGTTCACGCTGACCGCCTCTAGCGGGGCCAATGGATCGATCGCTCCCACGGGATCCATCAAGGTCAACAGCGGGGGCAGCCAAAGCTTCGTGGCCACTCCCAGCGCAAGTTATGGCATCTATCAGTGGATGCTCGATGGCTCCGTGGTGCAAACCGGCGGCGACGTTTATATCTTGTCTAACGTTCGTGCCAATCACACGGTGCGGGTCACATTCGCGCAGACGACCCTGACACCGAGCCTCGCCGCACTGGCGCTCGCCATCAACGACACGAGCCTCAATGCCGCCCTGACGGGCACTGCAAGACAGGTCATTGTTTCGAATACCGGGTCCATCCCCGCAACGAATGTGTCGATCTCTTATCCGACGTGGCCATCCGGTACAACGGCTTCCTCGACCTGCGGCAGCACGCTCGCGCCGGCCGCGACCTGCAGCATCACCGTCACTCCGGGCCCGAACGCCACCTCCGCTTGCACGAGTGGAATCGCGCCCACGCCCGGCGTGGTCTCGATAACTTCGGATGAATCGGGCTCGAGTCTCTTCACGGTCACGGTCGTGGGTTACGGTTGCATCTATCAAGGCGGTTACGTATTTGCCATTGACGACACCACGGCAAACACCGGCAGCATCTCCGGCAAGGTCGCCGCTCTCACCGATCAGGCGGCAGCGTTTCCGAACGGTTTGGCATGGAGTCCCAACAACGACTTCTTCGATATTCCCGGAATCACCGAGACCTCGACCTCGCCTTGTGCTGGCAACACCGATGGTGCCTGCGACAGCGCTCAAATCACTGCGCACTATGCGGCTTCCGCGCCGACGTCTTATGCGGCGGGCCTCTGTCTTGCCACCATCGGCGGCTACTCGGACTGGTATTTGCCCGCGATTTGCGAGCTCGGCGCCGACGATTCCTCAGACGGCTCTGGCTGCGGCAGCGCCTCTAGCCCACTGATCCAAAATATAGATTCCAATCTGGTCCAGGCCGGCATAAGCAACGTTCCCTCGGGGTATTACTTCAGTTCGACCGAGTGGGCGGCCCAGCCGGGCCCTATCGCATGGCTGGAGCAATTCAGCCTCGGCGGGTCGTTTCAACTCGCGGCAGGCAAAGGTAATGCGGCCGGCGTGCGTTGCGCGCGAAGTCTGACAAACTAGCGGGTCGTGCGACTAGCGGGCCCGCGGTGTTGTCCAAGCCACCGTCAATACGCTGTCTCATTGACCCAAGCGCACGTAGTCGAGGTGGACCAGGTAGGGGTGAATTAGCGCCTAGTTGCGCTTTGTGACCATATCTGGTCACATATAGGCATGAAAACTGTCAAGATTGCCGAACTGAAGGCGAAGCTAAGCGAATATCTACGAATCGTGCAGAGTGGTGAGCCGTTAGCGGTCTTGGATCGCAACCGACCTATTGCGCAGATCGTCCCCATTATCGAGAACCGCGGCCTCCGGGTTCGCAAACCAGCGCCGGGGACACTTAAGCCGAACAAAGTGCCTCTACCGAAGCCCGCGCCGCAAGATATCGATGTCGTGGAGTTGCTGCTTGCAGAGCGCCAGAGCCATCGATGATTGCCTATGTAGACTCCTCGGTTCTCTTGCGGCTGGCGTTTGGCCAACCCAATGCCCTGGCAGAGTGGCGACAAATCGATCGAGGAGTTTCCTCAGCTCTGATTTCGACCGAGAGCCTGCGTACTTTGGATCGAGCGCGCATCCGTGCCAGCCTGTCGGACGTCGAAGTCTCGAAACGGCGCGCGACGATTCTCCAGCTCATCGACTCGCTGGAGCTGATCGATGTCGATGCCACCGTGCTAGAACGTGCCGCGCAACCGATGCCGACCGAGCTGGGAACTCTCGACGCGATCCATCTCGCTTCTGCACTCCTTTGGCAACGCGCAATGGATATTGATCCGACGATGGTGACCCATGATGCAGCTTTGGGTCTGGCCGCTAAAGCCCACGGCCTGAAAGTACTCGGAAGTTAGTCTCGCGCGATTTTGGCGGGAGAGGCTGGAGCAAGGTAGCTTTTCCCAGTGCCTTCCAGGAGCCTCGCGGGGTCGTCCAGATGCGCACCGTAGAAAAAGCCCACATTGGTATGGCTCTTGAACACATTGACGTAGGCGAACGGTGCATCTTCCACGCACGCGACCGGGCATCCGTCGTGCATCAGCTCCAGAACGTCCTCGCCGCATGCACGAATTGTCTTGAACCAGGTGCGCGCAACGGCGGTCAATGCATCTGTCTTGTTTAGCCACTCATCGATGATGGGGTCACGCTTCCCCGCACCCGATAATCGCAATAAGGCATTCATAGGAGCGCACCCTAAGCATCGCAGCGCCAAGCCCCTGGGTAGAAACCAGCTTCTCGGCCTAATGAAATTATGGACTTAGTTGGCGCTCGCAAGACCATGCCATCGTAAGCGGGGGGAAATCGTCCATTCTGCCTTGGCTACGCGCGCTGGCTTTCGATCCGACAACGTGACCACATTCGCTGGCGGCGCGCGATGCGCTCGTCGGCGGAGTCGGCGTCGAAGATTCGGGGCTCTGCGGAACGTGCGAGGAGTGCCGCGGCGCAGTCCATCACGCGACCGTTGATCACCATCCAGCTATCTTCCACTACTGTCGCGCCCACATACACGCCGCAGCGCGCGCAGATCAGGAAATCAGTTACACCGGTGGCAAAGCGGTAGCGGTTCAGCGCAGCGGGATCGCTTAGTGTGAGGACGACGTCGCCGTCTGGATCCGACGTACTGAGCATCGCGTGCTTGCGGCAAAAGCTGCACTGGCACTCGCGTAGCGGCCAGCGATCTGGCAGAAGATCGGTCCGATATGCGATGCGCAGGGCGCCACAGTGGCAGCTACCAGCGTAGGTCACCATTGAACTGCCTCGTGGTGTTGGCGGTATGGAGGACAAATCCGCAGCGCCCCCCTCCTTTGAAACGCCGGGCCGATAATGTGCCTTTAAGGGGACGTATGATGCTCGTCATGACATCAGTTGCGGTGGTTCGCTCAGCTGAGAACCGCGCCGCCATCCACGTTAATGGCCTGCCCGGTAATGCTGCGAGCCTGCGGTGATGCCAGAAACACCACGGCGTGCCCGATGTCTTCGGGCAACAGGGATCGCTTGAGAAGGCGCGACTGAATCAATTCGTCCTCCAGGGTTTTCCCATCCTTGGTGAATGCGTGCGCCATCGCGGTCATCACCCCACCGGGGCACACCGCGTTGACATTAATATTGTCCGCTCCATGTTTCATGGCAAGCGCCTGTGTGAGATTTATCACCGCCGCTTTCGATGCCGAGTAGGCGGGTGTGTCCACCCAGGGCTTGCGGCCGTTAATGGAGGCGATATTCACGATCTTGCCGCTGCGCCGCTCTCTAAAGTGCGGAATCAACGCCTGGCTCATCCGCCACACTCCGAGTAGGTTGACGTCCAAGCATCGATTGAACTGCTCGACCGTCGAAGTCTCGTTTAGTTTTTCGCAATGGATGCCCGCGTTGTTGACGAGAATATCAATCTGCCCGAAGTACCGGATTGCCTGATCCACACATTCGGCAACCGTCCTATCATCCGTAACGTCGAGCGCAAGCGCGATGACTTCGTGCCCCGACGAACGCATGTCCTCCGCGGCGGCTTGCGCGTCGGGGAGATTGCGATCGGCAATCGCCACTCGACAGCCCGCACGGACCATCTCGAGGACGATGCCGCGCCCGATCCCCTGGGCACCCCCCGTGACGAGAGCTGTCGAACCCTCGAGCCTACACACGACCGTCGGCCTTCATTTGCGATCTGTCAGCCCCGTGTTGTGGTAAGTATCACAGTCGACCAGCCCGCCGTCGATGATGAGCTGTGCACCTGTCATGTGGCGCGAATCGTCCGAGGCCAGGAAGGCGACGGCTGCAGCAATGTCTTCCAGGCGGGCGAACTCACCGGCGGGCACTGCGGCCTGACGTTCTTCGACAATCGCGTCGAACGCGACGCCGCGCTGGCTTGCCGCCTCCGCGAAGGCCTTGTCGAGCGCGGCAGTACGGACGATGCCGGGATGAACAGAATTGCAGCGAATGTTGAGTCTGTGCTCCGCGCAATGTTGCGCGACGGATTTGGTCAATTGCCGTACCGAAGCCTTGCTGGCTCCGTACGCCATTGCGAAAGGCGTTGCCAGCAGTGCCGCAACCGATGACATGTTGATGATCGAGCCACCCCCCGATGCGTGGATCAACGGTATCGCGCTTTTGCAACCCAGGAAGACGCCTTCGACGTTCACTGTGAATATCCGCCTCCAGTCGCCGAGCGTGGATGTCTCCGGATTTGCCTTCTCGCTCGGCGGACTTAAGACTCCGGCGTTGTTGACGAGAACGTGCAACCCGCCACAGCTGGCCCGTATCTGCTTCATGAGCGCGATCCACTGATGCTCGTCGGTTACATCGTGGTCAAAGAACTCATAGCGCTGCTCTGTCGCAAGCGCCCGACCCGCTGCCTGCTGGATGTCCGTGATCACGACCCGAGCGCCATCGGCGCTAAGGCGCGCGGCGATGGCCTTGCCAATGCCTGAGGCACCCCCGGTCACGAGCGCGACCTTGTTCGCAAGCGCATTCATGCCGGATGACGCATCATCGACGAATCTAGGCAATCTGCGGCGCGCAGGGCTGATAGACCCATTCCGCAAAACGTGTGAGGTCCATGGCCGGGAAGTCGAGCGCTCCCGCAGGTAGTGTCTCGAAGCTCTTGCGCATCTCTTCCGGACTGCCCTCCTGCTCATAGACAGCAATCATGCTGAAATCCGCGTCCATTGCACCGGGACGTTGAAACTCGCTGCGCGCGAAACACTGGCCGCTCACGAGCGCAGGGATCTGCAGCGCATGACGAATATGGCGCGTGGCATACCACTCGCGGTACTCGTCTTCCCGGCCGGCAATGCAGTTTACAAATGCGACCGTGAGGAGCGAGGGTCGCGAAACTGGAGAGCGGCCTACGCGTTCGCTGACAGGGTAGTAAAGCCAGAGCGCTGGCGGTTGAGCGCTGGGCTCGCGAGCGTGCAAGTCCCTGATGTGATCGAGAATCCCATTGGCGCTCGGCGCGCCATCCACACTGATGTCGTACACGCCGAGATAGTGATACGGCAGTCCGGGGTATTTTCCGCCGGAGATGTCAACCTCGTGAGCCTCGTACTGCTGTCCACGTAGCACACCCGTGAGTTTGAGAACGGCACGCTGGCAAATGCCGAGATACCATTTACGGAACTCACGGTCTGAACCTGGTTGCGAGTTGCTGAGGACGAAGAGCACATGGCTGCGCTGCTCGGCGAGCAGCTCCAAGGCGCCGGGCGCTGATCGCTTGCGAGTACTCATGACGGCGGCAAGGTCCGCTCGGGTGGCGGAAATGATTTGCCTGGGGCGTCCTTCGAATAAAGCTCGGTAATGAACCCGAGCACTCCCACCGTATCGAAATACGAATAGTCGTTCACACCATAGGGCCGCCCGGCCTGCAATTCGGCGAAACCGCGCTTGGTAAGCTCCTGCCGGGCACTGTCGTAATCGTCCACGGCGAGGGCCAAATGATGCAGCCCCTCGCCATGAAGCTGCAGGTGCTCGCTGTAGACGCTCGCGCCATCCAGTGGCTCAATGAGCTCCAGCGTCAGGTCAGCAAGGGTCGCCAGCGCGGCGCGAAACGCGTGCTTTACAGGACGGCCACGGAATTGCATGTTTGACGTGTTGGCCGGGTCGAGGGTATAGAAACGCCACGGTCCGATGCCGAATTCTTCCCAATAGCGTCGTGCGGTGGCCTCGCTGTCTTTCACAACGAGCCCGACCTGCAGAACCTTACGAAATAGCGGCTGGGTACTCATCTTTATATAAGGCTCCGTTGATCCTGTCTCTTTGTTGTGCCGGTAGTTGCAGGCTGCACGTGAAGCTCAACGCCCTTACATGAGGCTCTTCGCCGCTGCGACGATGCGTTCCTTGCTGGGATACAGGGGCCTTTCGAGCGCCGCACTGTAAGGAATCTGTACGGCCGGCGTCGTCACACGCCGTATTGGGGCACGCAAGCGGTGAAAGCCTTCCTCCGACAGCACCGCGGACACCTCGGAGGCCACGCTGCCGGTGCGGTGGGAGTTGTCAACGATGACGACACGCCCCGTTTTTGCGAGCGACGTCAGCAGCGTCTCGGTGTCGAGCGGCACAAGCGTACGCAGGTCGATGACCTCCGCCGAGATTCCCTCTGCGAGCAGAGCATCGGCTGCGGCCATTACCCTGGGCAAACAGCCTGCGATAGAAACGAGGGTTACCTCACTTCCGGTGCGCTTGACCTCGGCCTTGCCGATCGGAACCAGGAAACTCAGGATCAGTAGGGACCGGCTCCTTCTTCGTCCACAGATTCATGTCCTCGAACACCAGGACCGGATCATCGTCACGAATCGCCGCTTTCAGCAGTCCCTTCATGTCGCTCGGCGTAGCCGGCGCCACGATCTTCAGCCCCGGCACGTTCATGAAGAAGGGATATGGGCGGTCCGAGTGCTGCGCGGCATTACAGATGTTGTAGTACGTACAGGCGCGGAACACGATCGGTACACTCAGCTGCCCTCCGGTCATGTAGCGCAGCTTGGCCGCCTGGTTAATGATCTGGTCGGCTGCGAGATACACGAAGCTTGCGATGGTGAGATCCACGATTGGACGCAGGCCCGTAAGAGCGGCCCCAATGCCCATGCCCGCAAAGCCGTTTTCGGAAATCGGCACGTTGCGCAGCCGCTTCTCGTCAAAGGTGTCAAATAGCGCGCTGCCGCCGTAGATGTCGATGTTCTCCCCAATCAAAATGACCCGCTCGTCGCGCAGCATCTCCTCGCGCTGCGCCTCCACGATGGCATTGAGGTAGGTGAGATCTTGAGCGGGTGGGCCCGGGAGCGGCGCGCTCAAGGCACGGGCTCCGGCGGATAGTGAATGGGATTGCTGAAGAGATAGTCATAGACTTCGCTCGGATCTGGCGTTGGGCTCGCGCGGGCGAAGACGACGGCATCGGCCACCTCGGCCGCGACTTCCTGCTCGATGCGCGCCAGCGCGGCCTCCGCGACGCCGTGCTGCAGCAGCTCCGCGCGATACAAACGCAGCGGATCGCGCTGCAATTTGTAGTGCTCGAGCTCATCGGCGCTGCGATACGCGATCGGAACCTGCAGGCCAAGACAGTGCTCGTCGAACCGGTAGGTCTTTGCTTCGATGAGCGTCGGCCCCTCACCCGAGCGTGCGCGCTTTACGGCCGCCGCAGTCGCCTGATAGACCCGTAGCAGGTCCTGCCCGTCAACGATGACACCCGGGATATTGAAACCGGCAGCGCGCCGCGCGATGTCTGGCTGTCCGTGCGATTTGGCGACCGACGTCGAGATGGCGTAGAGATTGTTCTCGCAGAAGAAAATCACAGGCAGCTTCCAGATGGCCGCGAGATTGAGTGACTCGCCGAAGGTGCCCTGATTGGCCGCGCCATCTCCAAAGAAGCACAGGCTCACCTGGTCGGTGCCGCGGACCTGGATACTGAGTCCCGCCCCCGTGGCGAGCGGAATCCCGCCGCCGACGATCGCTGACTCGCCGATGATACCGACCTTGCGATCCGCAAGGTGCATCGAGCCGCCGCGGCCCTTGCAGATGCCGGTCGACTTGCCGTAGAGCTCGGCCATCAGAGGTTTCAGGTCGGCGCCCTTGCCGATCGGATGGCCATGCGAGCGGTGGGTACCCGTGATGTAATCATCGTCGCGCAAGGCGAGGCACGCGCCCACAATTGCGGCCTCCTGGCCGCTGCTCGAGTGCATGCCCGAAAACTCGCCGGCCGTCGCGCGCCGCATGGCTTCTTCCTCGAAGCGGCGAATGCGCAGCATGCGCCGGTACCCGGTGAGCGAAGCCTCACGCGTGAGCCCGTCACTCCCGGGTTTGCTGTCCTCCGATCCGGTGGGTTGCATCATGCGGGGACACTTTGCCTTAGCGGCTCGGGGTGTCTTGGGGGTTGCTGTCCATGTAATCGAAGAGCGTCTCGGGTAGCGGCAGCGGACTTTCTTGCGCAAAGCGGATCGCCTCCTCAACCGCCTCGGCCACCTCGTTCTCGATGCACGTAAGGTCGCCGTCGGCGACACCGCTTTGCAGCAGAACACGCCGGAACAGAGCGACGGGATCACGCTGCGTGCGATAGGCCTCGACTTCTTCGGGCGGCCGATAGGGCTTGCCAGGAACGAGCAGGCCCACGTTGTGCTCGTCATAGCGGTAAGTCTTGGCTTCGATCAAAGTCGGACCGTCACCGCGACGAGCTCGCTTCACCGCTTCGTCGGTCACTGCAAAGACCGCCGTGACATCCTGCCCGTCAACCAGCACGCCGGGAATGCCGTAAGCGCTGGCGCGGGCCGCAATACTGGGCTGGCCATGACTGAGCGCAAGAGAAGTTGTGATCGCGTAGCCGTTGTTCTCGCAAAAATAGATCACGGGAAGCTGCCAGAGGGCGCCCATGTTGATGGATTCATGGAACGTTCCCTGGTTCACCGCGCCATCACCGAAGAAGCACAGGCACACCTGCTCGGTCTTGCGCACTTTGGCGCTCAGACCGACGCCGGTCGCGAGCGGAATTCCCCCGCCCACGATCGCAGACTCCGAGACGATCCCGACGCTGTTGTCGGCGAGGTGCATCGATCCGCCCCGGCCTTTGCAGATGCCGGTCTGCTTGCCCATCAATTCAGCCATGAGCGCCTTGAGATCCGCGCCCTTACCGATGGGATGGCCGTGCGAGCGATGGGTACCGGTCATGGCGTCATCGTCGCGCAGCGCGAGGCACGCCCCGACGATGGCGGCTTCCTGCCCGATGCTGCCGTGGTAGGCGCCGGGAATGGCGCCTTCATTGAAGAGCCGGGTGCCCTCCTCCTCGAATCGTCGGATGCGCAGCATGCGACGGTAGGCTTCGAACTGCTGAGCTGTTGTGAGTGGCATTTTGCTCTCGCTGCGCTTTCCCGTAATGCTGCGCTCAAGCGTGGTTGAAATAGTGCGTGAATTCCCACGGCGTTACCGGAGCCTGCTTCAGAGCGCTCTCCGGACCCTCGACCGCAGCGGTGAAGTCGCTCCATTCCTCGCGCTTGAGGTAAGCATAATGCTCCACGTAGTCCTTGCCGAAATGCTCGATCGCCGATCGCGATGCGCACCAGGCATTGATCGCTTCGGGCATTGAATGCGGCAGCAGCGGCCAGCGCTTTTCCAGCATCACATCCCCTTTGCCGTAGGGCGGGGGTTCCTTCGCGTCCTTCAGTCCTTCGATGGCGCCGTAAACCAATGCCGCAACCGTAAGGTAGGGATTGATGTCCGAGCCCGGAGCGCGATGCTCAAAGCGCGTGAGCTTCTCAGGAACGGCCCCAGTGACCACGCGCACTGCGGCAGTGTGGTTATCCTTCGCCCACGAAGCGTTCTCGGGATTCCACAGCATACGATCCATTCTTCTGAACGAATTGACCCATGGACGGAAGATGATGTTATAGGCGGGCAGAGTCTTCAGCATGCCGGCGGCCACATGGCGCGCGATTTTGCTCAAGTCCCCTTGAGTCTCGTCCCAGAACACATTCTTCTTGCCGCGCGCGAGGCTGATGTTGTGGTGACAGCCGCAGTACGAGTCTCCGGTGTTTACGAACTTGGCCGTCATATAGGTCGCCACCAGGCCGCGCTCAGCGCATAGCTGCCGCAGATACAGCTTGGCGCGCACCGCATCGTCCGCAGCCTTCAGCGCCGGCTGCGGCTCGAACGTGTACTCGAACATGCCGTGACCCAGTTCGGTGTGAAAGGCTTCAATGCGGATCCCGGCAGCCGCGCAGCGACGCATGAACTCCGTGGCGAGACTCTCGAACGAGGGCGTTCGGGAGATGCTGTAAGCGTCCCACTCGCGCCCGAACGACGGCAGCTCACTGAAGCGGCCGGCGCGCATGAGCGCATCGTCCTCCTGGACTATGTACATCTCGTATTCGAGCGCAACCCGGCTCGAATAGCCGAGCTTCAAGAGGTCCGTTTCGGCATTCTTCAGGATCTGCCGTGGGCTGAATCCGCACGGTGTGCCGTCATCCATGTAGTAGTCGCACAAGACGCCCGCGACATCGCCCTTCCAGGGCAGCGCCACGGCGGTGGCGTAATCCGGCATCGCGACGAACTTCGGGAACCCATTTTCGATAGTTCGAGAACGGCGAGGAGAAGCAGATATTGCCACCGCTCTTGAAGGTGAGAATCAGGGTCGCGATCCCGGTTCCCGAGGGCGCCAGGCCCTTCTCGAGCGGCACGAGCTTGCCGCAGAGATAGCCGTTGTTCTCCGGCATCTCCATCTGCACGAACCGGCAGCCCGCTTTCCTGAGACGCTCCACGAGCGGTCGGACCTCGGCGCTGCGGCGGGCTAGCGCCGCCTTCGAAAAGAAAGACATCCCCTGGGCCTCCTTCAGATTTCCACGTGCGCGACACGGTGCGCAGGCCGCCGCGACAGCCTGCCGGCTGCATCTGCTCTTGTTACTTTTTTAAAGGTCTGTACTATAGACCACTATGAAAATCACAGCAACGGAAGCATTTTGACATGCCTCGAATGAGCCCGGTGCCCTCACCCGCCAGCAACTAAGCCATCCTAAGCTGGCCGCCGAGCGCGCCGCGAGCAACAAGAAGTGCAGTCCTGACATCCGTCCATGCGAGCGACTACGACAATCATCCGTATCCAGAGCTACGCTCCTCGGCGACGCGCTTTCGACGGAAACCGCGCCGCATGACATTGCGCATCCTTGCACCGGATGAGCCGCCACCGGTCCTTGCAAGGCGGCGCGACGGCAGCTCTGTCTATGTCATCGCGGTCGACCATGCCAGTCGGCGCATCCCGCGATGCCTGGGCAGACTGGGACTCTCCGAGAGTCGACCTCAAGAGGCACATCGCGTGGGACATCGGCGCGCTCGCCGTCGCCGAAGGCGTCTCGGAAGCTCTCGATGCGCCGCTCGTGGCACAAAACTACTCGCGCCTCGTCATCGATTGCAATCGCAGGGCCGGCGAGCCGGCCTCCATCCCGGTTGCGAGCGAGTCCACTTCGATTCCTGGCAATGTCGACCTACCGGACGATCAAATCGCCGCCCGCCAGCGCGAGATCTTCGAGCCCTACCACCGCCATCTGCGTGAGGTGCTCGATGCACGCGCGCGCTCGGGGCGGCGGACCATTCTGATCGTGCAACACAGCATGACCAACGTATTCATGGGCGTGCGGCGCGAGATGCATGCCGCGGTGCTTTACGACCACGACCGGCGCTTCGCTGGCTGCCTGCTCGATGCCCTGCGTTCTCAGCCAGGGCTGATCGTTGGCGACAACGAGCCGTACTCGGGCAAGCAGCGGATCGGTTTCACCTCACCACACCACGGCGAGGCCCGGGAGATCCCGAGCGTCGAGGTCGAAGTGCGCCAGGACCTGATCAGCACGAGCGCCGGCCAGGCCGAGTGGATTCAGCGCATGACCACGGCCCTGCAGGAGGCCGAGAAGGAGTTCGCCGCAAGTTTCGCGTAGCGCGTCGCGCCTGCTTGCGCTGACACCCGTTACGACCCGTCGGCGTTGATCGGGGCATCTTGCCGGAAGAGCTCCGGCGAGAAGGCGCGCATATAAATCACGGCGGCAATCTCGATCACCAGGACGAGCAGGCACCCCACGACCACACTGCGACCGGTCGGCAGGTCGCTCGACCAGAGGGCCGAGAAGAACGCGGCATACAGCAGGTATGCGTTCACGAGGAATCCAATCACCGGTACCAGCAGGTTGTTCATGAGCTTGAAATCCCGGCGCGCAAAGCGGAAGAAGTAGATGGCATTCGCCAGGTTGACGGCCATGAAAGTGAGCGTGGCAAAGAACACCAGGGCAAATGACCACCAGTTGAAGGTATCGAGCCCGTTTCGCAGCACGAACAGCGTCACGAGATCCACCACGACGGCGCAGGCCAGCACCCCCAGCACCGCGTTGCGGGGCACACGCCGTTCGCCGCCAACCCGGCCGAAAATCCGCGGCAGGAGCCGGTGACGGGCCAATGCGAATACGATCCGTGAGGCGCCCTGCACGCAGCTGAGATAAACCGCGGTGACGCCGGTAAAGGCGATGAGATCGACCGTCAGGCTGCCGAAGCCCCAGTACCGCTCGGCAATGCCCGTCACTGCCGGGACCCCCGCGCGCGTGTATTCGATCACCCGTTCGAGGGGGATACCGAGCGTAAACGCCCACGCATTGATGGCCCAGAAGACCGCCATGCCGACGAGCGTGATGAAGATTGCTCGCGGCAGGTGCGTGCGCGGCGCGTGGGCTTCCTCGGCCGCGGTTGACACGACATCGAAGCCACAGAATCCCAAGATGCCCACGACCATGGCGGACCAGAACCCCGTTACCCCCTGGGTAGCATGACTCGGGTTGAAGGGCCCGAGATTGATGCCACCGGGCTCATGCGACCTGAAGATAAGAATGGTGGCGGACAGCGCCAGAACGACAAAGGTCTCGATCAACATCAACCGCACGGTCACCTTCACGGACGCCTCTGCGCCGCGCAGAGAATAGAACGCGACCGGCCCCGTCGAGAGTACGACCCCCAGATAGAGCGCATTGAGGTGGGAGAGCGGGATATGCACGATGCGCACGAAGTCCGCGAAGAACATCGCGAACATCGCCGGCACGGAAATGGTCGCCATCAGAAAGTAGGTCGTCATCATCAGCCCGGCAACAAACCCCGCGACCGGGCTCACCGAGCGCCACAGCCACGTTGATGCGGCACCCGCTGAAGGGAAGCGACTGTTGAGCACGGCGTAGGAGATTCCGGTCGGCAGCGTCACCAGCATCGCCGACAGGAAGATCAGCGGGGTAACGGGGCCGGTCGCGGCCTCCATGGTTCCCCACAGGGCGAAGAGCCCCATGGCCGGCGAGGTGATTCCGATCGCAAGGGCTGCAAGCCCGACGGGGCTGATCGTATTTTTCTGCAGCCGAGTGCCGGCGAGCGCGGGGCGCGGCGCGGCAAGTGCGCTTTCACCGCCTGGGGTCACGAGCGCAATCCCCTAGGGGCTAGCCGCATGGGCCGGGGAATCCCATTCGCTATATGAGTTGGACCTCAGGGCGAGCGACAGCCTACTCACCGGTCTGCGCGCGCACGTGACGGTTAAGTCTCGAGATGATGGTGTTGCGCGCGCCATCCACGTGCTCGTGCATCAATTTCTCGGCCCGCGCCCCGTCGCCTGCCGCGATGGCCTCTACCAGATCGTTGTGTCCATTGTTGGCCCCGGGAGTCAGCGTGCGAAGAACCGCGCCGAAGGGTGCATAGCGGGCCGCGAGTCCCCGCTCGATCGATTCAATGATGAAGTGGTTGCCGGAAATGCGGGCGATCTCAGAATGAAACTGTGAATCGAGCCCTAGGAACTTGGAGACATTGGCCGAGATGTCCGGGTTCTTGAGGTGCGCGGCGAGGATTTTCGCCATGGATGAGGAAAGCATGCGCAGCTTCTGAATGTTCTTGGGCTTCGCGCGCTCAGCCGCGAGGCGCGCGGAGGCGCCCTCGACCAGACGCCGGAACTCATACACGTCCCCGATCGCGCGATCCGTGTCAGCCGCGAGCTGCACGAGCTCGCGCTTGGTGACGTCCTGGGCGCGGATCCACATGCCGCCGTGCGCACCGCGTCGGACGGTGATACGGCCCTCATGAGCCAGAATCCGGATTGCCTCACGTACCGTCATACGCGCGACACCGAGCTGCTGTGCCAGCGCGCGCTCCGCCGGCAGGCGGTCACCCGGCACGAGCAGACCCAGATGCACGGCGCGCTGAATCTGGTTCGCCACGAGCTCATAGGTCGCGATGGCTTTTATGGGTCCGAGATGCTTGGATGTGCTCATAAGAGGAAATTCTATCTCAGTGCATACACTGGCATTGACCGGGCGCGCACCTCAGGGCGTGTTCGCCTTTCTGACTCCTGCGACGCGCCTGCCTGCCCGTCATTTGGGCAGTGTCTCGAATACAAAGAGATTGGCGAGCGTGCCGCAGTCGACCGGCAGGTCGATGCCTGTGATTGCCGAGCTGCCCGGCCCGGCGAGAAACGCCACGGCACGCGCCACCTCATTGATCTCGACCAGGCGCTGCATGGGGACGCGCGCGAAGTTGCCGCGCAGATATTGCATCGCATCCGCACTCACGAAATCTTCCACCATCTGCGTGTGCACCCAGCCGGGACTCACCGAGTTCACCCGCACTTTGATTGGCCGCGAGCTCGGTGGCGGCGGTTTTGGTGAGACCGATCACCCCGGCTTTGGCCACGGTATAGCTCGCCTGTGGCCCGTCGGTTCCGTACGCGTCTATGGATGCGATGTTCACCACTGCACCGCCACCCGTGGTACGCATGCGCCGCGCCACCCGCTGCGTCATGAGGAACACGCCGGTCAGATTGGTCGCGATCACGGAGTTCCAGCCGGCCATGCCGATGTCGAGGAACTCCGCCTGGTCGACGATGCCGGCATTGTTGATGAGCACATCGATCCGCCCGTATTTCTGCAGCACGGAGTCGAGGACGCTTTCGACGCTTTTCTCGTCGGTCACGTCTCCCGGGTGCACGGACACCTCTCCGCCACAGCTGCGACGGACACTCTCGGCCGACTCCTGCAGTAGCCCTGCCGTGCGCCCCATGAGAGCAAGCGTGGCTCCGCGCGTCGCCAGCTCAAGTGCGATCCCGGCGCCGATCCCACGTCCGGCGCCGGTCACGATCGCGATCTTGCCGTCGAGCTTGTCCATGATTTGTTCCGCCGAGTTCTAAACGAAGAACTGGATTGCACTTTCCCGCGTGTAGGACTTGAGACCGTCGAGTCCGCCTTCCGTACCGAGACCGGACTGCTTGTGACCACCGATGGACAAGGTTCCCGGGCCGGGTCCGCCGCTCGGACGCCCGGTTGCATTGACGACGATCCATCCCGCATCGATTCCCTGCGAGACCCGGTGCGCCCGTGCCAGATCTTTCGTCCAGAGGATCGCAGACAGGCCGTACATGGTGCCGTTCGCAATGGCGAGCGCCTCCTCTTCATCGCGAAACGTCAGAACCGACAGCACCGGGCCGAAGATCTCCTCCTGAGCGATCTTGTGCTCGGCAGTCACGTTGTCAAAAATGACCGGGGCAACGTAATAGCCCCCGGATAGTGGCGCGCGGGCCGTCGACTGGTATATGAGGCGTGCCCCTTCGCGCTCCCCGGTGGCAATGTAGCCCAGCACCTTCTCCTTGTGGCCCGCGCTCACCAGGGCGCCGAAGCGGGTGTCCCCCTGCAACGGGTCGCCCGGCGCCAGGGCCGATGCGCGCTCGATCACGAGCCCGAGCAGCTCGTCCTTGATGTCCTTGTGAACCAGCAGGCGTGAGCTTGCCGTGCATACCTGCCCCTGATTCCAGAAGGCCCGCGCGATAACTTGGTCGGCGACGGCCGCGAGATCGGGGGCGTCATCGAAAACAATGTTGGGCGCCTTCCCTCCGCATTCGAGCATCAGACGCTTCATGTTCGATTCGCCCGATGCGACCAGCAGTGCCTTCCCAGTGCGGCTGCTGCCCGTAAAGGTGAGCATGTCGACATCGCCGTGGCGCGCGAGCCCCGCACCTACGTTCCCGGCTCCATGGATGACATTGAGGACGCCCTCGGGGACGCCCGCCTGCAACGCCAGTTCGGCGAGTCGTGCCGCCGACAAGGAGGTGAGCTCGGAGGGCTTCAGCACCAGACAGTTGCCGGTGGCAAGAGCGGGGCCGATCTTCTCGGTCGCGAGCACCAGCGGGAAATTCCAGCCGATAATTCCTGCCACAACTCCCAGGGGCCTGCGCGACTGGTAGGAGAGGCTGTGCGCATCGACGCCATAGACCTGACCTGCGAGCTTGTCTGCGGCCGCTGCCGCGTACCTTAACGTCGCAACCGCATGCGGGACATCAAATCCCAGCGCGTCGCTGATCGGTTTTCCGGTATCGAGCGATTCCAGCAGCGCGAACTCCTCGGCGTTTGCGGCGAGCAGTCCAGCAAGCGCGTTCAGTACCTCGCTGCGGCGCTGCGCGGGCAGCTTCGACCAGCGACCGTCCGAGAAAGCGCGCCGCGCCGCAGCGACGGCCGCATCGACATCCTGCTGACTGCCAGAGCCGAACTGGCAGAGCAGCTGCCCGTCCCTGGGACTCAGCTTGCGGATCGCGTCCTCGCCGCCGGCAGGGATGGATTGGCCGCCCACCACGTTGCGCACCGCAAGCGTGAGGCCCGCGGCCCTTGCGACCCAGTCGACTTTGATTTTTGCGGGACTGTCCATGCTTAGGCGGCAGCGGGCATCTGCAGCATCTCGATGACGTTGCCGTCAGGATCTCGCAGGTAGGTCGCGATCGCACAGCCAAAATCAATCGGTGGACAATGAAAAACGACTCCGGCAGCCTGCAGCCGCGCATAGAGCCCCGCGAGGTCTTCAACCTGTACGGCGACATGCGCGATCCCCTGATCACAGACCGGGCGATGCGGATCTGCCGCCCGCCCGGCGGGACGCACGAACTCGAAGAACTCGAGCTCGAGATTGCCGATGCGGAGGATCGCAATCCGCCCTTTCGCCCCTTTGAGTCCAAGGATCGCCTCGTACCTTTCGCCTTCGAAAGGGACTTCCTGGATCACCTGCATACCGAGCAGATCATGATAGAACGCGATCGAGCGCTCGAGATTCGCGACTGAAATTCCGACGTGATTGAATCCGGTAATCATCGGGTGCTGACCGGCGCGGACTAACGGCCTGCCCGGGAGGCATGCGGTGGCTGCTTCCGGTAGGACTCGCAGTTTACGGTGCCGCCATCCACGATGAGCTTGGTCCCCGTAATGTGCCGCGCCTCATCCGAAGCGAGGAACGCCACCGCGGCGGCGATGTCCCCGGGCAGCGTGAACTCTCCCATCGGCGAGTCGGTGCGGCCGTCTTCAATGATTGCCTCGACCGGAACCTGGCGAATTTGCGCAAGCTCCGCCGCGGCCTTGTCCCACAGCGCTGTGCGTACGTCCCCGGGGTGCACCGAGTTGCAGCGGATGTTGAGCTTCTTCTCGGCGCAGTGCTGCGCAACTGATTTCGTGAGCTGACGAACGGCCGCCTTACTGGCACCGTAGGCCGTCGCATACGGTGTGGCGCGCAGGCCCGCAATGGACGAGATGTTCACGATCGACCCGCCGCCCGCCGCAGCCATCGCGGGGATCGCGGTCCGGCACCCGAGAAACACGCCTTCGACGTTAATCGCGAAGATTCGCCGCCACACATCCAGAGGCGTATCCACCGGACTGATCGCGTTCATGGGGCCGAGGATTCCCGCGTTATTCACCAGGATATCGAGCCGTCCGAGGCGCTGTTTGATCTCGTCAACGACTTGAATCCAGCGCTGCTCGTCGCACACGTCCTGCTCGAGAAAAATCAGGCTGCCGCTCGCAGCCGTAGCCGCCCCGGCGATGCGATCCACATCCGAGATCACGACGCGGGCGCCCTCCGCAGCCAAGCGCTCGGCGATCGCCTTTCCCAGGCCGGACGCGCCTCCCGTAACGAGCGCAACTTTCTTAGCCAGACGTTGCATCACTGCTCCGTGTCAATTCAAGGTCGGAGGGCGTCTCGATCCGCGCCCTCAAGGCAGACAGGAATTTCGCTGCGAGCACGCCGTCAATGGCCCGGTGATCGACCGACAGGGTCATGCGCGCAACGGTTGCAATACCCATGCGCAACTCCTGCAATGCGACGCAGCGGGGCTTGCCCTGTCCGACAGCCAGTATCGCGCACTGCGGCGGATTGATGATGGCGTCGAACTGGTCGACGGCGTACATGCCCAGATTCGAGATACTGAACGAGCCGCCGACAATTTCCTCCATCCGCAGCTCATTGCGCGCCGCACGCGAGGTAAGCTCTTTGACCTCGGCGGCTATCTGCCACACGGACTTCGCGTCCGCAGCACGCACAATGGGCGTCGTGAGACCGCCGTTCACGGCGGTCACTACCGCAATGTCAGCGCTGTGGAAGCGGTGCAGCTCCTTCTCGGCCCACTGTACGTTGACGTCGGGGACGTCGGTGAGCGCCTGCGCGCAGGCCTTGATCAGGAGGTCGTTCAGCGAGAGGGGCTGGTCCGCTCTTCGTTCAAGAAGCTCTTTGCGCCGCGCGAGAAGCGCGTCGATCTGGATGTCGGCGACGAGTCTGAAGTGCGGAATGGTCCGCTTGGATTCGCTCATGCGCGCTGCGATCGCCCTGCGCATGGGCGACAGCGGAGCTACCGTGTACGCCTCAGGCACGATCTTCTTCGATCACGGCAATCGCCGTGTTGACCGCCGCGGTCTCGCCCTCCTGCAGCAGGATGTCCGCAAGCGTGCCGCCGACCGGAGCCACGACTTCCTGGATGGCCTTCGCCGTCTCGATCTCTACCAGGACGTCGCCCTTGGCCACCTTGTCCCCGACGGACTTGAGCCACCGTTTGGCGGTGCCTTCCTCGATGCCCATTCCAGACTTGGGAAAGTTCACCTTGGTTGTCATGCGTGTTCCTTAGCCCGGCACACTAAGTTCATGACCATCAGAGGAGTGACTTCACGGCCGCCACGATCCTCTCCTTATTAGGATACAGGAGGCGTTCGAGCGCAGGGCTGAAGGGAACGTGAACATCGGGCGCGCTCAGACGCACGATTGGCTTCGCGAGGCTGTCGAAAGCGTGTTCGCAGACCTCAGCGGCAATCTCACTGCCGAGGTTCGCGATCCGGTGCACGTTTTCGACAATCACCAGTCGCCGCGTCTTTGCTACGGACCTAAGGATAGTCTCCATGTCCAGCGGCTTCAGGGTGCGCGGGTCGATCACCTCGACGCTGACACCTTCCGAAGATAACGTCTTGACGGCCTCAAGCGTGGCGCGCATCGCACCGGCTATCGCGACGATGGTCACGTCCTTGCCGACAATCTTGACGTCCGCCTTGCCAATGGGAATCAGGAAATCGGGGTCAGTCGGCACGTCGCTCTTGATGGGCCACAGCTTCGTGTCCTCAAAAACGATGACCGGACCGTCATCGCGCACCGCGGACTTCAGCAGACCCTTCATGTCTGCCGCCGTCGTCGGACTGATGAGCTTCAGGCCCGGAATGTTGAGAAACAGCGGATACGGTCGATCCGAATGCTGCGCCGCGAGCGCACTGCCGTAGTACATGCAGCAGCGAAAGACGATCGGAACTCGGATCTGGCCACCGGTCATGTATCGCAGCTTCGATGCCTGGTTGATGATCTGATCGGATGCCAGGTACATGAAGCTCGCGATACCGAGGTCCACGATGGGGCGCAGTCCGGCGATCGCCGCGCCGATGCCGACGCCGGTGAACGAGCCTTCAGAAATCGGCGTGCTCCAGACCCGCGACGCATCGAACCGATCGACGATCTTGCCGCCGCCGTAGACCGCGATGTCCTCCCCCATGAGGATTACCGTCTCGTCGCGCTCCATCTCCTCGATCTGCGCCTGGATGACCGCCTCGAGATAGCTGATGTGCGCGACGTCCGATCGATTCTGTGTGACTGCTGCGGACACCCTGCCGCTCCTTGCCGTCTTTCGGCCATTTGAGCCGGGATTCACCCGGGTTGCAAACGATGGCCCCGGAAACTTTAAGTTGCGCGGCCCCGCCCATCGCTACGGCCAGTCGCCTGGCTCACGGCCAAGCGCGACCTCATAGGTTCGGCTTAATCCGCTCGCATTATTGTCAATGGTCTAATGAATGATCTTTTACTCAAAGAGCACAATAACCGAACTGGCTGCGGGCCTGCAAGGGGCGGGTAAAGAGCCCGCCGACCTTTAGTTCAGGACGCGCGCGACTCCCCGGCCGCGCGGATCGGCAACTGCCGTGGTTTCCTCCAGTCCGATCGCAATCACCTGGATATCGCCATTCCATCCCTGAACGGTGAACTTGTAGCCGCGCTCGATGAGTGCCTGCTTTGTGCCCGGATCGAGGCCTGCATAAGGCTCCTCGAAGAGCGTGTCTGGCGGCAGGAGTTGATGGTGAATGCGGGGTAGCGCAACCGCATCCCGGAGCGGCATGTGAAAGTCGTGCCAGTTCGTGAGCACCTGAAATATCGAGGTCGCGATGCGCGAGCCTCCCGGTGTACCGATGATCACGGCCACCTTGCCGCCGGAGGTGAGAATCGTAGGTGTCATCGTCGAGAGCGGCCGCTTACCGGGCGCGATGGCGTTGGCATCGCCGCCAACAACCTCATCGAGATTCGGTGCGCCGGGCTTCGCGGAGAAGTCGTCCATTTCGTTGTTGATGAGAAAACCGGTACCGGTAATGACCTCTCCTGAGCCGAAGTAATCGTTGAGCGTATAGGTGTTCGAGACCGCGTTGCCCCAGCGATCAACGATGGAGAAGTGGGTCGTGTTGTGATGGTCGATGAGACCAGGCTTAACATCTTCGGTGGCAGTCGGGTGGTCCACGTTGATGAGCGCCGCCCTGCCGGCGAGGTACTTCGGGTCCAGCAATTCTTTGACCGGGCCGGGATAGAACGCCGGATCCCCGAGGTATTGCGCACGGTCGGCAAATACACGCTTTTCGATCTCCGCCAGCAAATGCACATACTGGGGCGAATTTTGCGGCACGCCCGAGAAAGCGGGCGCGAGGTCATGCTTCATCTCCAGAAGTGACAGCAAGGCGATGCCGCCCGAGCTCGGCAGCGGCGCGGTGATCACCTTGTAGCCCGCCCACTCCCCGATGAGAGGCTCTCGCCAGACAGGACGGTAGTCAGAGAGATCCTTCACCGTGATATAGCCGCCGTTGCGCGCCATATCCTTGGCAATGAGATTGGCAGTGCGTCCCGCGTAGAAGCCACGCGGGCCCGCTGCAGCGATCAGCCGCAGCGAAGCTTCAAGCTCGGGCTGACGAAATGTCTGACCGCTCTTCAAGGCGCCGAAGTAGCGTTCGAAGTTCGTGCGTCCGGCTAGCTTCGTTGCCGTGTCGTCGCGATGTGCCACGAGCTGGGGACTGACCACGAAACCCGCATGCGCGTAGCGTATCGCCGGCGCGAGGTCCGAGCCCCAGGGCAGACGGCCGAAGCGCCGATGCAACTCCCACATTCCCGCGACGGTTCCCGGAACCCCTGCGGCAGCGGCTCCGATCGTGCTCGCCCCAGGAACAACTGCTCCCGACGCGTCGAGATACATATCGGCACGCGCCCGGCGCGGAGCACACTCGCGATAATCGAGAAAGTACGGCTGGCCCTTGAAGTAGACCGTCGCGAACCCCCCACCGCCGACGTTTCCGGCTTCCGGATATGTCACAGCAAGCGTAAATGCCACAGCCACTGCGGCATCCACCGCGTTTCCACCCTGCGACAAGATGCGCTCCGCGGCGTCCGCGCTGTAGCTGTCGGACACCGCGAGTGCCCCGCCCCGCGTACCGGCATGGGCAGGTATGGCATGGCAGGCCGTAACGCAGATGCTTGCACGGATGATAAGTGCGACATATGCGCCGGCACCGCGCGCCTTAGGCGGATTCAAGGTAGTCGTCCCACAGATCGAGGTAAACCGCATCCGTGGCTGCTGCCTCATTGCCCCACAGCTCCCGGGCCGCAAATCGCACCGAGTACAAGTGTTGCGGCTTTTCCCCGAGGAACTGGGAGTTCGTATCCGGAAAGACGAAAACGCCGTGATCGCGAACGACAGTTCCGGTTTTGCCGCGCGCGTACCGAGGCAGTCGTGTGTGGGTAAGCGGCTGAATCTGTCGTGTGCGCACCAACTGTCCGATTGCGACGCGCGGCGCAATCGCGACCTCACGGCTGGCGGGCAAGCCCTTGCAGACCAGCGCAGTCACTTGATCCGCCGTCAGCGGCGGCGTCAGTTTGCGCTGCCCAGCCGCCGGCCGGCCGGTGGCAATTTCCGCTGCGCTCACGAGGCCTCGCTCCACCAGCAGTTCGACGAAGGCGAGGTACTGCCTGGCGTAGTAGCTTGCCTGCAAGTACTGGATCGGCGGAACGCGCTCAACGGCATAACGAAGCGCATCAATATTCCACTTACCCCAGGCCCCCGCCGCACGGCGCAGCGCGAAAAGCCGCCCCTCCCAACTCGCATGGAACACGGGCTCGTTCCTTTCGGCCCGGACAGGCCCCATCCCGTGCATCCCGCCCATGTCATGAATACCGTTCATGGCGCGGACAAATCGCGGGCGACCCCGATCATCGCATCTCGCGTCACCAATGCTGCGAGCGCCTCTTCGCTCAGGTGCTCGGTTCCGGGCGGGCGGATTGGAAGTACCAGGTAACGAATCTCCGCGGTACTGTCCCAGACGCGTATTTCAACGTCAGCCGGCAGTTCGACCCCGAACTCGCGCAGTACTCCACGCGGATCGATAACGACTCGCGAACGATACGGCGCTGACTTGTACCACACCGGCGGAAGGCCCAGCACCGGCCATGGGTAACAGGAGCACAGCGTGCATACCACGACGTTATGCACGGCCGGCGTGTTTTCGACCACCACCAGGTGCTCGCCCTGCATGCCGCCGTAACCCATCTCGGCGATCGCTCGATCTGCATCGCTTAGCAAGCGCTCCCTGTACGAGGCATCACTCCAAGCACGCGCGACAACTCGAGCGCCATTGCGCGGCCCGACCTTGTGCTCGTAGGTGTCCACCAGCGCATCGAGAGCGCCCTTGTCGACCAGTCCCTTTTCAAGGAGCAGCGACTCCAGCGCCATGACGCGCAGGGCAACGTCCGTCGGGACGTCTTGATGTTCGTGCGTGGAATGCGGTTCATCGCGGTGCCCTGAAGCATCCGGCTCGGAAGCGCCTCCCGCGAGCGGCGCGGCGCCCGCGGCACGCGGATCGGTTTTAGTCTCTCGTGGAGCGTTCGTCATGGCCCGGATTGCACTAGCAATGATCGGCGAGATCGATGGGTCATTATCGAACCGCTCGACGACAAAAGCATCAGCGCCGAGCATTTAAGAACTCAGCTCAGGAGCCCCATCGATCGCGTTGCTGCATCGCGCACGCTGCGGACACTGCCTGCGGGCCGGCCGCTCCTTTCCGAGGGCAGAGAGCGTCCACCGCCCGAACGCGGCGCCGCCGCCGCCTCGGGGTTTGCCAGATTTGCTTTTATGTGATCAAATGTCCATTGATTAGCCCATTGTGATTTTTAACGAAACACGACGATCGATCCACGGAGAAATCGTTAGTGCGTCGCTGGTCTCCACGCAAAATCAAGCAGTTATGGTTGGCGGCTGGCGTCGGCCCAATTGCGGTAGATAAAAAGGCTTCGCAGCGAATTTTTGATCGTGCAACCGGCCGAGAAGAGCCTGATCAGACACCTAATGTCATCTTCGACCGTGCAGGTCGGAGGCCGTGGCGGGAGAAACACATGAAGGTAAGCACCGAAGCAAAGAAGTCGAGGGCCCTGCTCCTTGCGGCAGCCGTGGGAATGTTTCTGCCGCCATTCACCGTGCATGCAGGCGACAGCGATACTCCCTCGACTGAAGGACCTGCGCCGGCAGCGAGCGCAAGCACCAATCCCGCGGCGCCGCAAGAGCTCTCGACCGTGGTGGTGACCGCAACCAAGCGCGCAACCACGGTCCAGAGCACCCCCATCAGCATCACCGCGGTCACGAGCGACGAGGTTGCTTCGCGGGGAATCGTGGACTTTCAAACCCTCGCCCGCTCGGTGCCGGGTCTTGCCATCCGTGACGCGGGTCCCGGCCAGAGTGAGTTTGAGATGCGCGGGCTCTACGGCTCGGGCGGCAACTCCTCCGTGGTGGGCTTCTATATAGATGAGATACCGCTAGCGTCGCCCGCTTTTTCCAACTTGGGCAAGACGGTGATCAATCCTGACCTCTATGACCTCGAGCGGGTCGAGGTGCTGCGCGGCCCACAGGGAACGCTGTACGGATCGAGCTCCATTGGCGGCACCGTGCGGCTCATTCCAAGCCCACCGGAGCTGAACACCTACGCGGCGAGCGCGGAGGAAACGCTCTCCTATACGGCTTCCGGCGGCGACATTAACAACCAGACCAACGTGATGATGAATTTTCCGCTGGGCACAGACACCGCGGCCGTGCGCATCGTCGGTTCATCCACCAACAACAGCGGCTGGATCCAGCGTCGGGTGATTGCCGATGGCGCAGTGACGACGGATACCGGCGTCTACCCTAACGTGTCGCGGCCGAGCAATTTCTACTCGGCGCCGCTGCAGGAGGACTTGAGCGGCGTGAACACGACCCGGGTGGACTCGATCCGCGCGCAGATTCTCTGGAAGCCCACAGAAAACCTCACGATCGAGCCCATGGCCATGTACCAGCTGACCGAGCTCGGTGCGCCTCCCGAGGTTGACGTCAATGGAGACTCGACTTATCCCCAAACGCCGTCTGTAAAGGCGCACTGGGAGATCTATGACACTCCCGAGCCGCAACATGACAGCTTCGCCTTCGGCAGCTTGAAAACCGTCTATCAGCTGCCGACGTTCTCTGTGACTTCTGCGACCGGGCTCTGGCACCGCAACGCGCTCGTCATCCAGGATGCCACGGAGGAAGTCAACTCCGTGTTCGGCATCCCTGCAAACGACCCATCGGCGGGGGGCTTCGGGCCATTGGGGCCCGAGCCTAACGGTCCGGGCGCGACTGAGCAGGACGCCGAGTGGCAGCTCAGCGAGGAATTCCGAGCTCACCTCCACCGCCCCGGGCCCCTTGCAGTGGGTCGCCGGCTACTTCTATCAGGATCTGCATTCTCAGTTTAATCAATACCTGATCAGTCCGCAGGCGGGGCCCATTGTCGGCAACCCTCCCTGGATGTTCCTGGCTTTCCAGCCTCAGGTCATCACGCAGAACGCGTTCTTTGGCGATATATCCTGGCAGCTCTCGCAGCACTTGAATGTCGAGGCCGGATTACGCCACTACCACTACAGCCTGAGCAATTCAGATACTGAGTACGGGGTATTCGCCCCTAACGCATTTTTCGGCAACAGCGTACCGTTTAGCGCATCGTTTTCGAACGAAGCCAGCGGAACTCTCCCGAGTTTCACTCTCGACTTACAATATTGACCAAGACGACATGCTGTATGCGAAGGCGTCGAAGGGAATCCGCCTGGGTGGCGCGAATAACCCAGCACCCGCAGCAGATCCCGGCACTACCAACAACCCATTCCCGGTGGCGATAGAGTGTGGGCTGCAGGCAAAAGTGTTGCTGACCACGACCTGCAACCCGCACATATTCCTGCCGACGCCGACCACTTTCCAATCGGATACGTTGTGGAGCTACGAGCTCGGCCAGAAATCATCCTTCTTCGAGCGCCGTATGCTTCTCGACATCGACGCTTACTACGAGACCTGGAATAATCCGCAGCTTCCCACCAACATTGCCGGTTTTTATCTCGACGCCAACGGCGGCAAGGCCGACATCAAAGGCGTCGAGGGCCAGTTAAAAGCCTTGCTGCCGCTCAGCTTTGATCTGTCATTAAATGCCTCCTACACCGATGCGAAATTTGTCGAGACCAGTACGCTTATCGGCTTCCCGGAAGGCTTGGCAGTTCCAGACACTCCGAAGGTCACAGCGTCCGCGGTCCTGCACTGGGCACACGACCTGCCCAACCACCTGTCCATGTTCGGTTCGCTCGAAGAGAATTATGTCGGCACGAGAACCGACGAGCCGGTGGGACTGACCGCCACGGTGCAGAACATCAATCAAATCCTGGTACATATGCCCGCCTACAGCATCGTCAATCTTCGCATCGGGCTAAGCGGCGAACGAAATGGAGGCGACAGGTGGACGGCGGCGCTGTTCGTGAACAATCTCACGAACAATCAGGTGCTGCTCGATCCCCAGCCGCAGCAGGGCGTGCAGACGTCGGCGTTCACGCGCTACACGATCACTCAGCCGCTCACCGCAGGCATCGATGTGACTTACAAGTTTCACTGAAGCGTAATCAATCTGCTCATTAGCGGTCATCGCATAACCAAAACTGGCCCTATCATCGAGACACCCGGATAAGCGAAACGCTCCGCTTTTGAAGGCTTGAAGGCTACGAGGCCCTGGTTGGTAACCAGGTACTCGCGGAGCCTTTGTCTGCCATCCAATCATCATGCGGGGCTTGGGAGACACCCCCTCTGCATGATCGATGGCTGACCCGTTCCGACGCTATCATATTGCTGAGGCTGGCTTTTGGCCAATTTGAGGCATTAAAAGGAGTGGTGCCGGCCGAGACTCCTAGATAACGACGCGAAAAGCGCGAATCTCCACGCCCAAGACGCGCAGAGACGTCCAATGGCTCCTACGCTAAGACACCGCCCCTGCCCTTCAGGGGCGCTAAGCTTGAGACGATAACGCACGCAAATACGACGAGTCGAATTTGCGGTGGCAGCTTCGTGCTCTATCATCGATCTTTGAATTGTCGTCCGCGAAGAACCCGCTGGTAAGAGAACGAGGGAGTAAGCAGCCGCAGTGAGGAATGCGTTAGACGAACGATCGCCACTCTTTTATGCCCGCGTCGCCGGCATTATTTATTTGTCAGCGATGGCTCTGTCGATTGTTTCGCAAGTGTTTATTCTCGGCAGAATTGTACTGCCCGGGAACATTGCAGCTACCGCGGGCAATATTGCAACTCACGAGAGTCTGTTTCGCCTTGGAATTGGCATCGACATCATCACGTTTGCAAGCGACGTCGTGATCGGATGGGCCTTCTACGAGCTACTAAAATCAATCGACAGACCTCTGGCATTGCTGGGCGCCTTCTTTCGGCTTGCCGACGCCGCCGTTCTTGTAGTTACAACCTTCGATGCGCTCATGACCTTGCGGCTACTGAGCGGCGCGGACTACCTAGGTACATTCCAAACGAGTCAGCTGCAAAGTCTCGCGAGACTGTTCGTGAGCGCTCGCGGCTTCGGCTTCGAAGTTGGCTTCGTGTTCTTAGGGCTTGGATCAGCCATCTTCTCCTACCTATTGTTCAAGTCACACTTCGTCCCAAAATTCTTAGCCGGCTGGGGAATCTTCGCCTCGTTGCTCCTCGCCATCAGTTCGCTAGCGGGCGTCCTATCGCCCTGGTTTCTCGCCAACCTTTCGACGGCCGCGATGATCCCTATGTTTTTCTTTGAGGTGCCGCTTGGCTTGTGGTTTCTCTTAAAAGGAGTCAGCGTGCCACCAAAGGAAGAAATGGCAGCGAGGCAGCCATGAAGGCAGCTTTCGAGACTGCTCGGCAATTGCCGAAGTAATCAAAGGCTCAAAGCCCCAAAATAAGGCGCTATGCGGACGAACATGAAAGGGAAGCCCGGCATTTTTCCTTGATTCCAATGGGTGCCCCGACAATATCGGATCTGACGTAGCCTAAAAAGTGCTAATTGGGGGGTAATGTGCAAGACAGTACTGACGCCGTAGCAGCTCGCCAGTTACTATTGCGCCAAGGGGTTCTAAATACGTGGCCGATGTCTTCATGTCGTACGCCCGCGCTGACAAAGCGCGCGTGGCGCCACTGGTTGCCGCGCTGGAAGCGCAGGGCTGGTCAGTGTGGTGGGATTCCGCGATCTCGCCCGGTCAGGAATTCGACCGCCAGATCGAGTCAGAACTCAAGAATACCTCCGCGGTGCTCGTGGTCTGGACGTCAAACTCCGTCGAGTCGCGCTGGGTGCGCGGCGAGGCCCGCGATGGGGCCGATCGCGGCTTACTCGTACCAGTACGCTTGGGGAGTGCCCCGCTGCCAATCGATTTTCGCGCTATTCATACCACCGATCTCGATGAGACGGCCGATCCGACATATAACCCGAATTTTCAGGAGGTCATTCAGGCACTGGGTGCGCTGATTGCGCGGCGGCGCGCGACACAAGGTGACTCTGTAATGCCGGAGTCTCGGGTCGCCACTCCAGCATCGACACCCGCACCGTCTCGCGTAGCAATCTGCGTGCTGCCGTTGACCAACTTTGGCGCCGATCCCGAACAACAGGCATTTAGCGACGGCATTACGCAAGACATCATCACCGAACTTTCGCGTTGGCGGCTCCTGGCGGTGCGATCGCAGTCAGCCTCTTTTAAGTACCGCGGCGATCACGTGGATTTCGCTAAGCTGGGACGCGAGCTAAACGTTAGATTCGTCGTCGAGGGGAGCGTGCGGCGCATCGGCGATCGCGTGCGCATAAACGTGCAATTGATCGACGCCACAACCGGCATTCAGGTCTGGGGCGACCGTTTTGACCGCAAGCAGGCGGAGATTTTTGAGGTTCAGGACGAGGTCGTCCAGACGATCGTCAGTACTCTGGTCGGCCGCGTCCAGGTGAGCGATGTCGATCGGGCGCGCCGCAAACCACCTTCGAGCCTTGAAGCCTACGAATGCGTTCTTAATGGCAATGCACTTCCCTGGGACGATCCGGAAGGCAGGGCCGAGGCAACGCGACTTTTCGAACGCGCCGTTGAGATCGACCCCGCCTACGGCATGGCGTACGCCTTACTCTCCACGATGCGTCTAGCGGCATGGCACGATGACCCGGGCGATTCCAATGTAGAACTGGATGACGCATACCGCTTGGGCATGCGTGCCGTGGCTCTCGACGACGGCGAGAGCACTTGCCACTCTCTGTTAGCACAAGTCTGCCTATATCGCCGTTCATACGAGCTCGCTCTCCAGCACATGAGGCGTGCGGTTGAGATCAATCCAAGCAATCAGTGGAACCAGGGAGACATGGGGATGATTATGCTGTACGCAGGTCAAGCCGAGGAGGCGCTGGCGTGGTTCACGCGCGCCCGGCAAATCGACCCGTATTTTGATCCACCGTGGTACTGGCGCTATGCTGGCCTCGCCAACATAATTGTAGGTCGCTACCGCGACGCCCTGGCCTCATATGCCCACATCCCGGTGCGCACCTATCGGGACTTTGCCTTAGTAGCAGCCTGCCATGCACAACTTGGCGACATGGAGAGCGCGCGTGCTTGCGTCGCGTCGTGTCTATCTCTGCGGCCGGATTGTTCCGTTCGGCAGCTGTTAAAAAAAGAGCCTTTCAAGATGACAGCCGACGCCAGCCAGCTATCGCGATCGCTGCGCGCCGCAGGTGTGCCCGAATGATGGCCGCTTGCGATGCCGAAGCGCACGGAAACACTGATACCGCGCGTTGCGCCAAACCTCGGTGAACACTGAACTGCCTTGGGTCGAAGAGGTACTACATTTCTGGTTTCAGGAGTTGGGGCCGACTCTGTGGTTCGCAACGGACGACGAAGTGGACAGCAAAATTCGCGTCAGGTACCAGGCGCTGCACGCAGGGATCGTTAATAGTGCGGTGCCCAACGACAGCGGACCGCGCGCGCTGCTCGCCGCCGTAATCGTCTTGGACCAGTTTTCCCGTAACATGTTTCGCGGAAATTCGCGCGCATTTGCCGCCGATTCCATTGCACGTTCCTTAGCAAGACGAGCCATCGCGCTCGGTTGCGACGTCGCTATGAGTCCGGAGGAACGCTACTTCGTCTATCTACCCTTCGAACACAGCGAGGATCGGGAAGATCAAGCACTCTCTGTCCGTCTGATTGGACAGCTGGGGAACGAGGAGTGGACTCGTTACGCGTTAGCTCACCAGACAATCATTAACCGATTTGGACGCTTTCCGCACCGCAATATCATACTGGGGCGAACGTCGCGGCCGGACGAGCTACCCTTTGTCGACCTATCTTTTTCCCGCCAATTTGAGGAACCATGATTTTAGGGGTGAGGATATTGCAATTGCCGCCTAAGCATTCATCTCGATGCGGATTATTCGTCTCTGACGGGGCAACAAATAAGTGAGCAGCCATGACTGACGGCACATACAAGTTACACTGTCGGTCGGGCGCCGGCTCGCTCGCTGTGCAAATGGTGCTCGAAGAGATCGGCGCGCCCTACGAATTGATCTGGGTGGGCAAAGCCGCGCAGGACCTTGAGCCCTCCCAGGGTACCAACCCCTTAGGAAAGGTGCCGGTGCTGGTGGCGCCCGATGGCACGTCCGTATTCGAGTCTGCCGCAATTCTCATTCACCTCACCCTTGCGCATCCCGCGGCGCATCTCGCACCACTTGTCGGCAGCACCGCACACGCTCGTTTTCTGCAATGGATGGTCTTTCTCTCGGCGAATGTGTACGAGACTGCTCTTCGTTACTTCTACCCTGAGCGCTATTCCACAGCCGGTACGGTCGCGCACGAAGGAATTAAGGAACAAGCTCTGATGGACTACTACCGTCATCTGGAAGTGGTTCACAACACTTTGTCTCCCTATGTGCTGGGCGAGACGCTTTCCGCCGCAGATCCCTATCTGTACATGCTCGCGGGATGGTTTCCCGGTGGTGCGGCTTCGCTCAGCAGTCGCCTACCCAAACTCGCAAAGCATGCCGATTTGCTGCGGCGCCGGCCGGCAACCATGAAGTCGGACAAGGATCACGACTGACAGCGCGGCTCCGCGAGTCAGGCCATGGTCTGCAGCCGAGCAGTTTGCGCGCTCAGGCTAGATGGTCCATTCTTGCTCTCCCGGAATTCGACCTTGAAGCCTACGCGCTTGACGAACGAACCGGATCAGAGCGAAGGCCAAATATCGTTTAGCGGCGAGCGGGCCGTCTTTCTAAGCTACGCGTCCGAAGACGCCGAAGCCGCCGGCCGAATTGGCGAAGGCCTGCGGGCGGCTGGGATTGAGGTATGGCTCGATCAGAGCGAGCTGAAGACCGGCGATGCGTGGGATCAGAAGATTCGCCGGGAGATTCGCACCTGCGCTCTGTTCATTCCGATTATCTCCCGGAACACGCAGGCACGCACGGAGGGGTACTTCAGGCTCGAGTGGCACCTCGCCGATCAGCGCACACAACTGATGGCGAGAAGCCGTCCGTTCCTGATTCCGGTTTGCGTCGACGACACGTCGGAGTTGCACGCGGAGGTCCCGGACTCCTTTGCGGCCGTGCAATGGGCTCGCCTCCCATTAGGCCAGCCGTCTCCGGGCTTCGTAGAGCGGGTCCTCCGCTTACTCTCGCCGGAGGAGCGCCCAGCTTCGCCGCAGCCCACAGCTACCGAAGCAAGCGCGAATCCACCCAGGGCGGCATCGGCTGCAGCTGCCGCGACTGCCTCGCTCCCGGGCGACGCGCGGGGCGCTTCCGCAAAAGCTCGCGCCGTTAGTCGAGCACCCACGTGGTTGTTACTCGCGGTCCCGTTGTTGTTGGTCGCAGTTGTGCTGACGTGGTGGGCCGCGAGAAGAGACGAGGCCGCATTTAATCCGCTGGCTAACGCGAAGTTCAACCACCTCGCCGGCTTCGTAGGTGCGGCTCGCGCGGCAGCGATCTCCCGAGACGGAAATTTCGTGGCGTTCCTGGCGAACCGCGAGAGCCGCGATGACATCTGGGTCAGCGAATTCGGCAGCGACAGCTACCGCAATCTCACGCGCGGCGACCAGCACAAATTCACTAACAACCCAGAGATCCGCACGCTGGATTTCTCTGCGGACTCGTCGCTGGTATCGGTCTGGGTACGCAGCTCAGATGGTTCAAGGCCGGAAGATATCAACATTCTGTCCGTGCCGACGCGCGGAGGACCGCTGCAGGTTTATCTCAAGGAAATCGGCGAGTACGACTGGTCGCGCGATGGCAGGAGGATGGCATTCCACACGACCGCTCCGGGGGATCCAATCTTTGTGCGCGAATCGGGAAGCCCCGATCGGCTCATCTACGTGGCACCTGCGGGCGTGCACTGTCATTTTCCTACCTGGTCAACTGACGATGCCTTCATCTATTTTGTCCGCGGAATACCCGCCGATGGTGTCTGGGATATCTGGCGCGTTCGACCCTCCGGCGGGGGGCTCGAGCGTCTCACGACCCACAATTCATACGTGGCTTACCCCGCCGTCCTGGACAGGCGCACGCTGCTCTATCTTGCGACCTCGGGCGACGGAGCGGGACCATGGCTGTACTCACTCGATACCGATCGGCGCGTCTCGCAGCGCGTCAGCTTTGGACTCGAAAGCTACACGTCGCTCGGGGCAAGCGCGGATGGGAAGCGTCTGGTCGCGACCGTTACCAACCCACGCAGCAGTCTCTGGCGCTTGACGCTCGACTCAAAGAGCAATCAGCCTTCAATTTCGCCAACCCCATCATTTCTCCGCGCGGATGGCGCCACTCCGCGGCAGGGTCCCGACTACATCCTCTACGTCGCCTGGCGAGACGGCAAGAAGGGGATCTGGGCTCTAGACCAGGCGGCCGCTAGCCGGGAGATTTGGAGTAGCACGCACTCGCTGATCGCCGGCGCTCCGGCCATCGCGCCGGATGGACGCCACATCGCGTTCATCGCACGAGACAACGACAAGACACTGCTTTACGTCATCGACCGGGACGGTTCGCACCCAAGAGTCGTCGCTGATTCGTTTGCGTTGCGGGGTAATCCCGCCTGGGCACCTGACGGACAATCGATTGTCACTGCCGTGCTTCGTAACGAGGAGCCGCATCTCACAACCTTCTTCCTCAATGGTGCGCAACCCCTGGCTCTCGTGGCCGAGTATTCCCTGGATCCTGTCTGGTCCCCAGACGGCCGTTTCCTCGTGTACTCAGGCGCCGACGTCGGTACGATCTCCCCGCTGCGAGCCGCCGCCCGGGACGGCCGGCCGTATCCGCTGCCAAACCTCTTCATGACGCGGGGCGCGCGACGGGTGGCGTTCTCGCCCGATGGGCAGTCGCTGGTGGCCCTGCGGGGCGACTTTGGCCACAAGAACTTCTCGCTCATCGACCTGCGGACCGGTTCTGAGCGGATACTCTCCGAGCTGCCGGCGGACTTCATCATCGGAGACTTCGATGTTTCACCTGACGGCTCCGAAATCTTATTGGATCGGGTGCAGGAAAACTCGGAACTCGCCCTCATTGAACGAGCACCTTGATCCTCCCATTTCATAGAAATTGACAATCGTTCACCAAGCTCTCTTCCCACTTCGGCGTGATCGCCTCGTCGTATTTGATGGCGCACATTTGGTCTTGCCCTGCTTTAACACAACGTTCCACACCTTGAGCGGATCGACCCAAGCGCGCCAGTCCTAATTGACGGCAGCCAGCTCGCTCAGATCTGACACCCGTTGCAGCTTTCAGCGGTACGAATCATGCTAGCCAGCGACATAAGAGTTTACGGTGAACTCAAGCCGGTGCGCAGCTGGGCTTCCTTGGAGGTGCGACGACCAAACACCGAGATAAAAGTTTCAGAGCCTCCAGATACCAGAAGACGCCTTCTCAAGGGCTTTTGGAGATTCGGCTACGATGCATTCTCTGTCGCCGCAATGATCCGTTAGCAGGAGCGCGCGCAGGCGCGCGAGAACTGGGAAACGACGTGTTAGCGAAGAATTACAACGTAGCAGTATTCGTACTGCTAACCTTAACGGCTGCCAATGCCGAGCCCGTGCTCGCCGCGGACGGCGATCCCCCGCCCGATGAGATTTCGTACTTCGGTGAGTCGGTAAGCAGTCAGGGCCAGTGGCCACGCTCCTCCGCTTGGGGTATTTCCTATCGCAAACTTTTTTCCCCTTATTTTGCGGCGAGTCTCGCTTACCTGAACGATGGTCACTTCCCAGGGCATCACCGAGATGGAGTAACTGGCGAAGTTTGGCTGCCGATCAACATCTCGCGGCACCTGAGCATCAGCGCTGGTGGTGGTCCGTTTTATTATTACGATACGGTCGAGGCCCGCAACACTGGAGGATATGCAGACGCGCACGGCTGGGCTTGGATGGCAAGTCTTGATGCTATCTATCAACCGTGGCTCTCTGGCTGGGAGAAACATCTATTTTTTGAGGCGCGGCTCGATCACACGGCGCCCACCAGGAGCATAGAGACGACTTCCATTGGCCTTGGGATAGGCTATCGCGGGTTCTCTGATGTACACGAGGCTGCCGAAGCACACGACAATGCCAACCCATCGGCCGTCGGCGGCTTTGCAGCTAACGAAATCGTCGCGTCTTACTGGAAGACGGTCGTTAACAGCTTCTCATCGCAGACGGCTCGCGCCGAAGAGATCGAGTATCGTCGAAAGATTTGGAGTGAAGTACGCGCTTCTATTGGTTTTCTCAACGAAGGAGATGCCCAACTAATCCGCCGGAACGGCATTATTTTTGAGCGGTTGGCTAGAACCTAGCTTTAACTCAGGCCTCTGGTCGATTGGCACCGGTTTTGGCGGGTACTCTGCAATCGATAAGTATCGACCATCGCCCGGACGTCGTGTCTCGGACGTCGTTTCGGCAACTGCCAGCCTGCAACCCATAAAGAACCTGGACATCCGCTTCATCTGGCATCGAATCGTCACGGATTACAATCGTGACACCGATGTAGTTCTATGGGGTGTCGGCTATCGATTCTGAGCAAGCTATCGAGCGACATGAAGAGACGGACCAAGCAGCAGGACATCGCCGCGACACACTGGCCGTAGGACGCACGAAGTCACGTTCCGCAACGGCATCTCAATGCCGTAAGACCTTATTGATTGTCCGCGTTGAGTCTTGACCCGGCGGGCCTACACCTGCATTGATCTCTAGAGAGGGTTGACGGCTCAGGTCCTTTGGCGCCGACGCCGACCCCCGGCTTCGCAAAACGTACTGAGCGCGCCCGCAGTCATTCGAACTCTTGACCTCTAGCTTGCAGCGGAGGTCGCTGTCTCGCAGCGAGGGCGTTGAATCTTACGTCGCTCCAGGGTATAAATATTAATATATTCATTAACGGATTATGTCATGGGCTTTAACAGCGAAGACATCGTTCCAATTAATCAGGTTCGAGCCAGTTTCACTGACTTAGCCGAACAAGTGCGGAGTGGCAGGGAGAAGATAATTACCCGCAACGGAGAGAGCTACGTCGCATTGGTTGACGCGCGTCGGCTTGATTACTACCACCGGCTCGAGCGCGAGCACATTCATTTGACACTGATTAGTGAGGCCACACGTGGCATCGCGGATCTCGACGCCGAGCGCACCATGGGCGTCGCTGAGGCCCGCGCCAAGTACAAGGGTTCGCCGAAGCGCCGACGCTAGAGCCCATGCGTTCGCGCGTCCGCATCACAGCGAACTTTCTAACGAATCTGGATTCGATCCGAGAGTTTTTGACTCAACAAGAGGCCGAGGCAGCATTCGATGGCCTTACAACACGCCTATTCGACGAGGTAATTCCGAACCTTGAGCGCTTCCCCAAAATGGGTCGCGACTTTCTGGTTAGGGAACCACTCTCGGACGAAGGCAAGGCGAAGCTGCATGCACTGAAGATGAAGAGTGGAACGAATACTGAAGTGCGCGAATACATCACCGATGACTATGTGTTTCTCTATGCCATCCGTGACTCGATGCTCTTTCTGCTTTCGATTCGCCACCACCGCCAGCTCTCGTTTGACTTGCGCACACACTGGCTCTGACCCCGGCTGACAGCGGCCATCTACGACGTCACCGACGCACGCGCCCGGAAAGATCCCGGCTGCCGACCCCCTGGTTTGTAACCAGGGGCTCTGTCGCGCTCGAAAGCCCCTATTGGCCCTATGGAGCGCTGCCACCAGACTCCAATGCCGCATATTCGCTGCGGCCCGAGGGATTCAAGCTAGCGCTTGCAACGAGAGGAAAGCCAATCACAGATATCACAACTTCCTAAGAAGTCCCTAAAGATCTCCTGCAAGTCGGCCCTTAGAGTGACAGCCGAGGCTTGAAGACCGGGTCGAACACAGTCTTAAGCCGGAATGAAGTTGTTAACTACACTGAGGAGATCACCATGAAATCAAACATCAAAACAAGTAAGCGCGTTCCCTTCGCGTTTTCGATCGCACTGTTGCTGGCGAGCTCTTGGGTCATGCCGAGCGCCTTTGCCGACGATCAGTTCCGTACTGAAACCGTGAAGTTTCACGACCTGAACTTAGACTCACCGTCCGGCATTGTTGCGCTGTACGGGCGCATTCACTCGGCTGCTCAGCGCGTTTGCTCTGAGTCTGACCCAGTCTGGCAGGTTGCCGCATCCGCCTGCGCGAAGAAAGCAGAGGCTAAGGCCATCACGGATCTGGGCCTGTCTCAGCTCACGGCGTACTATGAGATCAAGACCGGCAATTCCATGAGAACGGTTAGTGCTAGTCGATAAGTCGGTATAAAGGGTCCGGACGGGGAAGATGTCCGGACCCTTTTCTCTGCGCGCCACGCGACGGCGGGCTCGTGAGGCTGATAAGGCCAGTAATGATTGATAGAGGTCCCCGCTCGTGCTCTGATCAGAAACTATGAAGTTCAGATTCGGCGACTGCATTCTCGATTTGCGCGCACGAGAGCTCAAGCGTCAGGGGGAAATCGTGTCGCTCGAGCCCAAGATGTTCAAGCTACTCGAGGCACTGATCAGCCGTCGACCTGCGGTCATTACCAGCGACGAACTCGATGAGCTCCTCTGGCCGAAAGTTTACGTCGCGCGCACGAGCCTGACGCGCCTCGTATCGGAGCTGCGCGCCGCGCTTGGTGATACGCCGCAGGGCTCGCAAATTATTCGAACAGCCTACAAGACCGGATATGCGTTCTGCGCCGAGGTGATTTGCGCTCCGGAGAGGGATTCTTCTGCGTCGATTGAAGTCGTTTGGAACAAGCAAGTGGTGCCCCTTACCGGCGGTGAGCACATTGCAGGGCGGGATGCTGAGTGTTCCATCATCATCGACGCCAGTACCGTATCTCGACGTCACGCACGCGTTACGGTCATCTCGGGAGTGGCAACAATTGAGGATCTTGATAGCACAAACGGCACGCGCGTCAACGGGGCACCGATTTGTGGGCCGTCACCAATTAAGCCAGGAGATGAAGTGGCGCTCGGCAGCGAGCTGCTGCAGGTACGAAGGCGCAATCGGTCGGCGCTTACCGTCAAGATCGACGCCGAGAAAAAATCGGGTGATGCGCTGCCAAAGAAATGAGGAGCGCGAGCGTGGCCTTGATCGCCTTTGCAGCCGCGCGCCCCCGAATGACTCACATGAGTAGCGGTACGCTCGTCACAGCCGTCGAATGGTGATACCGCAGAAGGAAGTGCAGGATGCCGGCCGTGCCAAGCATGAGTCCGCCGGCCTCGGCCGCGGGCTCGTCCTGCAGATAGTGCCAAGGCTGACGACTGCGCCTGCGAAAAAGCGCCACCAGCACATTGGCAATGTCCGCGGCGTGCTCAAGCCAGCACTGCTCACCCAGCACGCGATACGCCTCGAGATAGACCTCGCCGACGCCTGCGAGACCGTGGCACTGACCAAGACTGTCGCTGCGCTTCGGAGCGGAGGCGCCGAGCGCTCTTCGCAGGTATTCCTCCGCTATGGCACGAGTGCCCTGACCTTGCGCGACGCACAGCCAGCCGAGTGCGATGCCGGGCGCTCCGTGACACCACCAATTGGACGTGGTCGGATGCGAATCGCTAAGTGGCCAGCGCCACCTGTCAGCGCGGCCGCGCCGAGCGCAACTGACCAACCAGGCCTCGGCCCGGCGCCACGCGGCATCGGCTTCTGCATCACCGGCGAGCGCCGCATAACTGCCAAGAAAGCCCATCATGCCGGCTGCTCCGTGTGCAAAGCCGGTGTAGCGCTCACCGCTTGCGCCTGGGGCACCCTCCGGCAGCGTCCAGGAGCCTTCGGGATTCTGCGTGCGCACAAGGTAGGCAGCGCACGCGGCGGCACCGGCCGCAAGTCGGGGCACGGCGAGACGTCGGGCGCAGGCAAGCGCCGCAAACCCTTGACCGGCAGCACCGTGCGTGAAATCCGGCCAATCAAGGCGCCCGGCGAGAGCGCCAGTGAGATACGTGTACAACACATCATCCGCGGCAACGCACCCGGCTTGCACCGCTGCAACGAGCGCCAGCGCGCGGCCGGCACGCCCGTGGACGAGGCCGGGCAAGTCAGGCGTTACCGGCGTGCACGCCATCAATATCCGCGCCGCTCGTTCGCCGAGCGTCGTGTCAAGGTGAGCAACTTTTGCGCTGTGCGCAGCAGCGAGCACGTACAGCAGCCCGGCAATCCCACCGTGCGCATCGATCACGGTCGCATCGCATGCCATGCGCCGACGCTGCAGCTGATTTAGCCGAGAACGGAATCCCGCTGTCACCATCTCCAATCCCGCGGCCAACACCGACTCATGTCCCGCCACAGCGAACAGCGGAGCACTGGAATGTTGTCGGGCAGCTGATCTGCCGTGCGCCGTCGAAGCGAGCGCGCGAAGCAGCATTGCGGCATCTAGCTCGCCCGAGGGCTCATCAGCGAGCGTGCGCGCCAACAGCTCGATGAGCGTCGCGTCGTGCAGCTCGGTCAGCTCGGCGAGCCGCGCGCCCAGCTCAAGCGGCCGACCGTGCACGACAGCTGCCGGATCGAGCCCCGTGAGCATGAACGCGAGCACCCGTCCGCAAGCTTGCCAGTCATCCTGGCGTGTTGGTGCGCGCTGCTCCTGACTCAGGTCGCTGAAGCCCGGCGTGCCGAGGCGAAACGCCGGTATCCGACTCCCCACAACGTGCGCGCACTCCCAGTCGAGAAGGTAGACATGATCGTCATCGCCGATCCACACGTTGGCGGGCGCGACGTCGCGATGAATAACCCCGCGGGCGTGCGCGGAACGCAGGCGACGAACGAGTTGCGCCGCGTAGCGCAGCAAGCGGTTTCTGGACTGCACCCCCACACGCAGCCATGAGCGACCCGTAACCAGTTGGTACACAAGCTCGGCGAGCGTTTGACCTGGCACGTAGGCAATGGGCAAATAGCCGGTGTTCTCGTCTTCGAAGTATTCGTGCGCGGGCGCAATACCCCTAAGCCCACGGAGTCGCGCGAGCACCGCGCCCTCGTGTCGCAGCCGAGCGCGGTGATCACGCCCCAGCTCGTCCGCGGAACAATGCGGCCGGGCCTGCTTCAGCACGCAGGCCGCTGGTCTTCTTACATTACGAAGATCGATTGCGCGGAACACGCTGCCGGCAATACCGGGTCGCAGCACATCGGTGATGTAATACCGTCCACCCAGCAGCCCCGGCGCGTTAGGTCGCTCGGGCGGCTGTGCGCAGGCTACTGTAGGGAAGGGAATCGCGATGCCTTGCGGGCAGCTGAAGGGTATCGGCCGCAGATCCGGCATCCAGTTGCCGCAGCCATCGGGGATGAGCTCGAGTGGCTCACCGAACCGGTCATACGTAATTCGAGGGCACACGGAGCCATAGCGAGCGTAAACCGCCTCACCGAGATGCAGATCGGTCGCAATGCGGGGCCCGATGATTCCGCGTGTATGCTCGATGAGATCGCGGGCCAGAGCGACAGCCTCGGTGTCATTGGGCGGATAGACCGTAATGACCTTACCGATCTGTGCGTCGCCGAAATCGCCCGCGCTGAGCTGCACGATCGCGGCGCGCTCGGCCGCAATCTTGAAATGCGCGCCATGGCGCGCCAAATAGGGAAGCACGCGTTCGAACAGCAGGTCGACGCAGGTGACAGTCGCCGACACATGGAGTTTCCAGCCCGCCGCATGCGTCGGCGTGCCGACCATGAGCCATGGATCCTTGCGCTCAGGGGTGACTCCGAGCGCACGCAGGCGGGTCGTGAATTCAGTGGCGGCGCCAGTCATCAGTGCCGGACCCTTGTACGGGTTGCGCCCGCGCGCATCTGGGAACGCCTATCAAATGCGACGAAGCGCTCGGCTGCGGCGCTGATTGACCAGCATCAGCGCTGCGCGTGTTCAACCCTTTGGCCTGGGAGGTTTTGTACCACCCGGACAGCGCGTGGCTCTTGGACAGCGCGTACCTTTGCGACACGGAGGCGGAACGTGCGTGCCTTTGGGACACAGTACGCTTGTCCGTTTGAGGCACAGAGCGATCGGGCCACCGTCCTCGGACCCAGCAACATAGCTTAGAAAGGCCCTGGTATTCACGCCGAGGGCCAAACGGCGCGCGGCCTTGCTTTTAAGCAGGCGCTTAATGCTCGTCGGGTCAAATACGAGAGCGCTGATGAGCTCTGGGCGAGCCTTAAGTAGGCTTAGCAGCTCTCCCATGCCGTTGTCATTTTTCTTCATGGCTTTTAGCCCTTTTTCGGGTTAGCAGTGATGGGAACTACTGCCTCATCCAAGTCTAGATCCGAACGTTACGTGTGTCTAATCGCCGAGGAATCGAACTTCATCACCGATTAATTCCGAGGCTGTTGCGCAATGCGGCAAACCTCGGGTCAGCGTGCAGGAAACTGAAGGCTGGCTCCGGTGTGCAGGCAAGGCTTGCAGCAAACTCCGGTTGGCGCGTGTCGACTGCTCGCTGCAGCCATTGGAACGCAGGATCGAGCTCGTTGCGATACGCGTATGCAAGTCCGATCAGTCCCGGCAATGTCTGACCGTATGTTGTGCGCAGCTGAGTGATCGCTTCGTCGGACGCATCGGCGCGGCCCAGGTCGGACTGAACGCTTGCGATCCCCGCAAGGCGCGCTGACTCGTCGGGATCAAGCGCTAGGATCTTGAGGGCGGAAACTGCTTCACCGCGCGCCGCGAGCGACCGGGCGAACAATGCGTGGGCCCCTGGATACCTGGGGTTTTCCGTGATCGCCTCCTTTAGTATCTCCTCGGCGTCCGCGTATTCCCCTGCGCAAAAATGGCTTTGCGCGAGGATGAATTTCGCGCCGACGCTGAGCGGATCCCGCTGCAAGCGCTCATCCTCCAGACGTATAGCGTCCCCCCAACGCCCGGCGCTGCGCGCAAGCTCGCCACGCGCCGTCAGCACGGACAAGCTTGCGGGATCGAGGACTTCGGCGCGCGTGATGCTGCGCTGCGCTCCCACCCAATCAAGCTGGCTCATCTGCAGCCACGCCAAGCCGATGTAGCTGTAACTGGAATTCTTGTCGACGGCGAGCGCCCGGTCGAACGCCGCCCGCGCTCTGGGGGCGGCCGTTTCCGGGACGACCCTGCCGATCAGCATCGAGTCGTACCACCAGAATCCCAATTGGATCCAAGCGTCCGTGTAGCCGGGGTCCTTTTGGAGCGCGGTCTCAATCAGTGCGCGCTCGTGATCCGTGCCGATCTCCTGTCGCCAGACTTGATCCGCCTGCAGCAGGAGTCGGTACGCTTCGAGCGAGCGCGTCGACGGCACGACGGGTACCGGTATATCCAGGCTACCGCGGAGGTCCGCGGCGACGGCGCGTGCGATATCGTCTTGCAGCTTCAGGATCTCGCTGCCGCTGCGGTCAAAGATTTCTGACCACAGCTCAAAGCCGTCCGCAGCCCGGATCAATCGAGTGCTGACGCGAAGCTGCTCGGCCGATCCGCGCACCGTGCCTTCCAAGAGGTATTCAACATGCAGGCGTCTCGCAAGTGTCGGTGCGTCCTGCTTGCTGTCCCTCACCGCGAAACTCGAGGTCTGTCCCGTCACTGACAGCCCTGGGAACAGCGTCAGCCGATCGATCAGCGCTGCTGTGAGGCCGTCAGCAAAATACTGCTGTTCGTGTCCCGTACTGAGATCCAGTAACGGCAGCACGGCGATGGACTTGGGAGTCGTCACCGCCTGTTTAGCGTCCGATCCCACGGACTGAACCACAACGGAGCGCCCGGAGATCCAGAGCTTGTCGACCGCCAGATAAACAAAGCCCATCGCAGCGACGGTCGTGATGATGATGCTTCCAATAAGCACATTCCGGCGAATGGGGGGCGCATTGTCGGCCACAAGCTCAGCAAGGAGCTGTTCCACCGATTCGGTGCGGCTCTGACGGTCGAAGGCCAGTGCCAGGGCCAGCGCTCCGTTCTGTTTGTGCGACAGCATTGGAAGCCGCGGCACGTGAGTCCCTGCTGCACGAGCCTCAAGCGCGGTTCGATTGCCGAACGGGCGCTCACCGCTGAGCATTTCGTAGATCACGCAGGCGAAGGAATAGACGTCATCGCGCCGGTCCGCCTCCTTTCCCTCTAGCATCTCGCAGCTGGCATAAGCCGGAGTGAGAACAAGCGCCCCCGACCGCTTATGCAGTAGCGGACCACGCGACGCACGCGCAATCCCAAAATCCAGCAGCTTCGTCCTCCCCGAGGTCGTTACAAAAACGTTCGCCGGCTTCAAATCATTGTGAATGATGTTGTGGTCGTGCGCGTAGCCGAGTGCTGCTCCTACGTCTTCGATGATTGGCCGAGCGCGACTCAAAGGCATGCCGCGGCCAAATTCCTCATCCAGGAGTGCATTAAGTGACTTGCCCTCCAGATATTCCATGAGCACGTAGAGCTTCGTGTTGTCCACGTTCACCGAATGCACATTGATGATATTCGGATGGCTCAATTTTCGAGTGCTATGGACCTCTTCGCGCAGCAGGCTGAGCGCTTCGGGCTCAAGACTTTCCTTCAGCAGCTTGATCGCGAAGACCTCGCCAGCGACCTGCTCATCGGTAACCAAATAAACCACCCCCATGCCGCCCTCACCGAGCTCACGCTCGATGCGGTAGCGACCGGAAAGCATGTGGCCGATCGGCAGAGAGCCGTGCGCGGCGGTGCCAGATTCACCTGATCCCTCGATGGGCTTGCCGTCTTGGACGCCGGGGTCGGAACGGGCTGAGGATTGCGGATCGACTTTGGTCGACGGCGGTCCACGGTCTTGCTGAGTTGCCATTAATCGGCGCCCGAACAGCCCGCGCCAAGCATGCGCTCACGTCACTTGCACCGCAAATCGCGCGCTCGACCGGATGTGCGACTGGAGGCTGTCCGCCTCCATTTTCCGCCACAGCCATCAACGCTTCGTTCCGGCCCCCTGGTTCGCAACCTCCGCGCGCGACAGGTGCCGGTTTGATCGGCCCCGGTACGGGGGAGAGACGGTCAACTTCCCAAGGCGCTTATCGAGGGCGAAACTGTGGCTCCATGCAGACCGGAGATGGCCTTCTATCGAACGGTTGCCAAAGCCGACGTCCTGACTTCCCGGGAGGGACGTTGTTTCGCGCCGCCGAGGCCTAGCGCAACTGCACGGTCGCAGCGACCGGCATGCGCTTCAATGAGCAGGCCCGAGATACGTATCAAGCCACCCTAGCGTTTCTTTTATAAAGTCCGTTTGAGGAACGACATGCCCAGACGGATAGACAATCATCTTCTTCTGGTTTTCCGGAGTTCCCAGAAAACGAAACAAGGGCTTCTGGGAGCTTTCAACAGGGAAGTACATGTCATAGCTCCCATTCAACATGAGAACGGGCTGCCGGACTCTGGGTAGGTAGTTGATCTGATCAACTTCCGGCAAGGACTTGTCCATTACCATCCCACCAACGTTGAGGATGACCACTTTAATGCGCGTCTCGATAGCCGGAATTATTCCGCCCATATAGCCGCCCCAGCTGATCCCGAGATACGCGACCTTGTCTGCCTGCATGTCCTTTCGTGTCTCCAGATAATCGATGGCCCTTGAATATTCCTTGACCCACATGATCACGTGGTCTTTGTACCGAACACTCATGTCCGGCGAGTCGGATTTTTGGTCGTCACGGCGCTCATAAGTACCCTTATAGATCGGATAGATCAGTGCGCGCCCGTTTTTGATGACAAACTGAAGTCTCCGACTAACCACGCTGGAGTCAAATGTATTTTCATGTAGTCCACCGGAGCCCGGAAAGAAAACGACTGGTTGCAGTGGGCCCGTGTAATTAGTAGGCAGGAAAATGTGCAGCACCAATCGCTCGTTATTGTAGCCCGCATCAATCGTAACGACTTCTTCCTTCCACGCATCGGTCGTGAGAGCTCTTTGGAGCACTGCGCCGAGCGGCGTCTTGTCATAGACAAACTGGCGAGCGAAACCCGCGAAGGCCGCATCGCTAACGGGCTGTTCTTTGGAATAGTCCCTGAACGCCATCGCGATTGATTGCTTGAGTGAGCCATCGGCCGAACCGTCGGGGAGCTCCATAATGCAGCGGAAGCCGTTCGACTCGCTTCGATCGAGCGCCGGCTGCGTGAAACTGTCATTAAACGCATAGGAGGGATCCGTCCATCCGCCGCCGAGAATGAAGTGCTGGTCAGAGCCGCTGCTTTGATTGAGAAGCCATTCCCGCGCGTTCCCTGCCAGATCGTACACTCCGAATGTGCTCAAGTTGGGAAGGCTTCCGACCGGCGTAGTCGATTTGCCGCTGAAATTGCTAACGGGTAGAAGATAATCGGATCGC